>CAVUXN010000005.1:0-1157970 GCA_963745475.1 uncultured delta proteobacterium | reverse complement strand
CGTTGGCCTGCCGGCCGTGGCGTTCGCGTCGGGCGGCACACCGGAGTGGCTGGTTTCCGGTGAGTCAGGAGAATTGAGCGAGGGGCCCCCGAGCAGCGCTCGTCTATCCGCCTCGATCGTGCGAGCGCTCGGGTCGGCAACGCATCACCAACGGCTGCGACTAGGTGCGTGGCAGCAATCCGCTCGGTTTTCGGCGGAAGCTCATCTCGCGGCACTTCGCGGTGTCTTTGCCAATAAACGTTGGGAGCCGTAGGCTAGACGCCGCGCTTCTGCCTACCTTCGATACTCCCATACAGCGCAAGGAGGAGTGGCCCCAGTCTTTCGCGCGAATGGCTGAGCACTGCGTTCTTGCGAGCCCGCCTTCCGAGTTCCTTGCGAAGGTCACGATCGTGGATCAGAGTCGCTAGCGTGTCGGCGAGGTCCGTCGAGTCACCGGCTGCGTGTGTGAGCGCCGTTTGTCCGCTCTCGACGAGTTCGTCAGCTCCTCCTCCAGCGGCTATGACGATCGCACGACCGCACGCCATGGCCTCAAGAATGCTTTTCCCAAACGGTTCGGGCCGGATGCTTGCGTGGACGACAATGTCAAGGCTCCTAAGGATGGGCACGAGGTCGCGTTGAAAAGCGATAAGCCCAACGTTTCCGGCGAGACCGAGGTCGCCGATCAACACTTTCAGTTCATCGAGTGTGAACTGACCCGCATCGGTCGCGTAAATCGGCCCCCCTACGAGATAGAAGCGAATCGCCTCACGAGGAAAAAGAAGTTTCAACCGGGCAGCTGCGTGAAGAAACACATCCTGTCCCTTCCATCGCGCGTAGGTCGCGATGAGTCCAATTCGGTGCGCCTCGGCTGGCGCACTCTCCAAGCCAGAAAGCTGGTCCAGCCATGGGCCGTCACCATCGCCTGGAGCGAACTCGGAGATGTCGACAGCATTCGCGATTGTGACTACCCTGACTGAGGGAAAGCTCGAGCGCACATCTCGCGCGACTGCCTCAGACACGGCGACTACCGCACTTACACGCCGGGCGGAATGCCTCAAGAAGCGTCGAGCAAAAGGGCGCGTACTAATAAAATCATGCATGTGCCAAACGACAGGCACATGTCGGGGAGTCACAAACCACGAAAGTAGGTGTGCCTTCATCCCATTTGTGTGAACAAGGTCGGGCGACCATCGCTCGATTTCAGCACGAAGCGCAAAGATAAATCCGATAAGCTCAGGAGCACCGCGGACGAGCGCCCAGAGCGTTCGGCCTCGGCGACGCCAGCTCGGATCAGTAACGAGCGCGCTGTCCCCTATCATTTGAAGCCTTTTAGGTAAGGGGACGACGGAGGCCGTAGCGCCAAGACGTACCACCGAAGAGGCTAATGGCCCACCCATGAAGAGAACGACATGAAATGCAATCTCGGGTTGAATGGCCTTCGCGGAGCCAATTAAATCGAGCAAAACCCTTTCGGCGCCACCGAGTTCAGCTACTGGATCGATCACGAGCACGCGACGAATTGGTCGATCCAAAGAAACCGCCAAAGTCATGCAAGCGCTCGATATGCTGCAAGAATCGTGGCGGTGTGGCGTGACCACGTGTAGCGAGCCACCTGGGAGAGGCGAGCCTGGCGGGAGGGGCCGGTCCGCTCATTACGAAGGAGACGAAGGATTGCGTCGGCCCAGTCGGCGGAGTTCGCAGAGGCGACATAAGTAGCGGCGTCTCCGCCGACCTCGCGGTGCACCGGTATGTCGCTCGCCAGAACTCGCGCTCCACAGGCGAGTGCTTCGACCACTGGGAGGCCGAACCCCTCGCGTTCGCTCGGAAGAACAACAAGACTGGCTTGGCGATAGAAGGCAGCCAGTTGTGATCGTGTGACTTTAGGCAGCTTTACGACCCGATCTCCGACATTCAGTTCGCGCAGCAACGCGTCATGGATCTTGGACAATTCGCCCCCCGCGAGTACGAGATACGCGTTGGGCTCGCATGAGCAAACTAAAGCAAAGCTACGGACGAGCAGTTCCAGTCGTTTTCTGGGGATGTCGCTTCCGACGTGCAAGAGGAATTGCCCAGGGACCCGCCCCCGATCTGATCCCAGGTCATTTGAGGCTCTCAGCCGTAAACTCAGGCGCGACGCCGTAAGGCGCGTGAATGAGCTTTCGCTCGTCCAACAGTCCTTGAGCGATAATTTCCTTCTTAACCTGGTTAGTGCTGTGAAAGACGATCGCGCAGCGTTGCAGCGCGCGCAGGATGCTCCACGCTAGTAGTTTATGGTGAAATGCCGATCGAGAAAGGAGCGGACGAATGGCATCGAGATCGTGGCAGTAAATTCCAGTTCGCCGTGCGGGTAGCGCATGTGAGGTGTGGGCATAACTGTGATCGACGATGTGAAATATATCAAATCCCCCACGGTGAAGGGCAGCCGTCGCTGGGTAAACGATACAGCGCGCGACGAACCGATCGATCGTTTTTCCGAACCCGTCGCCCAGGTCCTGGAAGGCCGCCGAACGTCCTCGGCGCAAATGGTCGCAGCTCTGCTGCGGCTATCGTCTCGGAGTGCTCCGCATCTCAATGTTTTCAAGAGCATTTCACCGACGTAATCCATGCTGGTCCAGCCTTCGAGGGGCGAATCCATCACGACACCCAAGCGAAGAGGCCGATCTGCCGGTCTCATCCGGCCATCACCTCACCGAGCGCATCCGCCAACGCGGCTTGGACGGTGTGTTCCTGCCGCCAACCGAGCGTTTCTAGCTTCCGGGCGTCGCCGACAAGCCAGGGAATCTCGGCTGGTCGTAGCCGTTCTGGATCGATTCGAACCTCGACCTGCAGGTCAGCGAACTCGAGCAACTGATCCAAGAGGTTTCGGATCGAGATGGCCTCTCCACTGCAGACATTGTAGGGCGTCACTCCGTCCGCCCGTTCGAGCAGGAGTCGGTAGGCCACGCACGACGTCCGCGACGTGAAGGAAGTCACGCACTGGATTCAGGTTGCCGACCTCAATCACGGGCTCACGGCGCCCGGCCTTGATCTCGGCGATTTGGCGCGCGAAAGACGGCACTACGAACTGCGGGGCCTGTCCCGCACCGATATGATTGAAGGGCCGAGCACAGATGGCCTGCACTCCGTAGCTTGCGGCGTACTGTCTCGCGAAGTCTTCGCTTGCACATTTCGACGCCGAGTAGGGGCTTAGTGGCTGTACGGGGTCGTCCTCGCGAGCGCGGTGTCCCTCTCGGATCCGGCCATACATCTCACCGGAACCGATGAGAAGCACGCGCGCCTGCGGCGCCCCCTCACGCACGGCTTGAAGGACGTTGACCGTCCCAAGGCCATTCACAAGGAAGGTCCGCGCTGGGTTGGCATGACTCCAGGCGACCGAACTGACGCCGGCGAGGTGGACGATCCCGTCGGGTTGCGCCGACGAGACTCGTTGGGTCACCGCCGTACCATCCGTGACATCCAACGCTCCCGGCCCATCCGGTCCGGGACACGACAACGACGTCGTCGCCAACGGAGGCTAAGTACTGAGTCAGGTGCTGGCCAACGAAGCCACTCGCGCCCGTGACTAAGACTCGCACGGCTACTTCTTGCTCCGATGGCGATCGATGTCCGCGTCGACCATCATTTCCACCAACTCTCGGAAGCTCACCTTCGGCTTCCACCCAAGTTCTTGGCCCTCGCCTTCGGGATTCCCAATGAGGAGGTCGACCTCTGCGGGCCGAACGAAGGCGGGATCCTGGATAACGTGCTCCTCCCAATCGAGGTCGACGTGGGCAAACGCGATTCTGACAGAGATCGCGTACCGTGTGTGTCTCATTGGTAGCAATGACGTAGTCACCAGGATCCGGTTCCTGAAGCATGAGCCACATTGCCTCGACATAGTCGCCTGCGTAACCCCAGTCCCGTTTCGCCTCGAGCGTCCCGAGTGCAAGCTTTTTCGCTTTTCCGGTCTTGATGCGCGCCACCCCATCGCTGATCTTGCGGCTGACGAACTCCAGACCTCGGCGCGGTGATTCATGATTGAAGAGGATGCCGCTGACGGCGAAAAGACCAAATGACTCCCGGTAGTTCACGGTGATGTGGTGACCGTATGCTTTCGCCACGCCATACGGCGAACGTGGGTAAAACGGTGTCGATTCAGTTTGCGGAACCTCGCGAACCTTGCCAAACATCTCCGAGGAGGACGCTTGGTAAAAGCGCGTCTTAGCGCGTGTGCCGGATAGCCTCCAGCATTTTTGTCACGCCGAGTCCTGTGAATTCCCCCGTCAGAACGGGCTGCGACCAACTTGTCGGAACGAAGGATTGCGCGGCGAGGTTGTAGACTTCGTCAGGCTGCGCCTGTTCGAGCATCGACGAGAGTGAGTATTGGTCGAGCAGGTCACCCTGGTGAAGCTTTAGCGATCTTGGAAATGGCTGATGCGTTCGAAGTTCTCGGAAGACGACCGACGCACCATTCCGTGGACTTCGTAGCCCTTCGACAGAAGGAGTTCCGCAAGATAGCTTCCATCCTGACCGGTGATCCCGTGATGAGTGCGCGCTTCGTCATGCCCAGGAACGCTCCATCCAGTTACGCCACCCTTCGAAACGGGACCGCAGCTTAGCATCGCGCATAGGGACATGGGCGGATCTACCTAAGGCGTTGGTAACTTCAGCAAACGCTCTACCGTTCTCGTCATCGAAAAATGGGCTCGGTACCAAGCGCGCCCTCGGTTACCGAGGGCTTCGCGTTCGGACCGCGTTGAAAGAAGTCGAATGGTGGCTCCTGCGAGGTCGTCCGCCCTACCGACCGGTGACATTACTACTGCGTCGGACGAGCTCCACTCGCGCTCTGTAAGATGGCCGGACGTCGTAACGAGTGGTCGCCCAAGAGCCAGCCCAGCCATCGCACTTGTTCGTCGACCGCTGATGCCGTCGGGATATGGCTGCATCAGCACGTCGCAGGCGGCCAAATGCGTCGAGATGCTGGCCGCGTCTAGCGCGCCAGGCGCCATGACCCGCCCTGCAACATCTGGCGAGCTAAACGTCAAACCGGCCGCGAACTCAGCGCCACCACGCCCGAGTAACAGGAAGCGGGCGTCAGGCAACTTGCGAAGGACGGAAACCATCGCAGGGTCGAGGAGATTTGTCACGAAACGACCATACGTTCCAAAATGGCCTACGATTGGCGCGGAACCCAGCCTTGCCCGAACGGACGCAACGTCCGCTCGGGCAACATCGTCGGGCATATTGCTCGGTATGGGGAGAACCTCCGAACGGTTGGCATGGCGCCCGAGCTGTCGCCGCCAACCAGGCACCGAGACAAACACTCGCTGAGCTCGATTTGCGACGAGCTGGGCCATCCACCACTGAACGCCGGCCAGGGCATTGTGCCGCGGTGCGTTCCCCCAAGCGAAATCATAGGCGACTTCGTGGAATTGGACCCAGACCTCCTCACGGTGACGCTCGGCAAGCCAAAAGCAGAATGGGACGTTGAGACCCCGTAGCCCGAAACTGGGAGCGACGTATTGAATAAACAATCGCTTCTGGCCAGGCGTGCTGCTGAGTTCGGCGGACAGCTGGCGCAACCCACCCACTTCAAAGTTCCGAATCCCGTGGACTCTGACGCGTCCGTCCTGCCGGACTCTCGAAGTGCTCGGTGTCCAGACGTCAACGTTTTCACCGGCGGCAGCGAGCGAATACGCCAACTGTTGTGTGTAATCCGAAACTCCGCCCGGCCGTGGCGGGTATTCGCCAGTGACGAGATGCCAGTTTGTCACATTGGGCATCAGGGCCCTGCCTCAGGGTAGAGACGTCGCGTTCGAAATGCTGCCCTACGATCCGGTTGTAAAATCCGCCAGCCCCTCGTCTTTTGGATTTCCGCCGCTACAGGCTGCCATGACGGATGCTGTACCGAGCGAACAAGCACAAGGGGGGGTTGGTTTACCCCTCGCGTCGCGCGCCGTGGCAAACTGGCTTCCACAAACGTGATAACTGACTTCGTCGCATTTCTGCTGGCACTGATGGTCGGAGCTGTCCTGACCATCGTCGTGCGCAACCGGGCCGTGAAGCTGGGCTGGTACGACCAGGCGAAGTCCAGTCGAAAAGTACACGCGAAGCCGATTCCACGCCTTGGCGGGGTGGCGATTGTCCTCGCCTTCAACGCGCCCATCACTGCACTCCTCTTTGTCGATTCAGGGGTTGCGCTCATTTTTCGCGAGCAGCGCGACCTCATTCTTGGTCTCTATGTTGGTGGATTCGCCATCGCGGCCCTTGGATTCTACGACGACCTCTATGGCGCTAATGCCAAACTCAAGTTCTCCGTCCAAACGGGAGTCGCTCTTCTTCTCTACGCCATCGGCTTCCGCATAGAGGTCCTGTCGTGGCCGTTCGGCCCACCGCTCGCGCTCGGTCTACTCGCCCTACCTTTCACCATCCTCTGGATTGTCGGCGTCATCAACGCCATGAATCTCGTCGACGGCCTAGACGGGTTGGCTGGCGGAGTCGCGCTCTTTGTCGTCGTGACGAACTTCATCCTTGCCTTCTCCCGTCACGACGTCCTCGTCAGCTTAGCGATGGCTGCACTTGGTGGAGCAGTGCTCGGCTTCCTTATTTTCAACTTCAACCCAGCCTCCATTTTTATGGGGGACACCGGAAGCATGTTCCTCGGCTTTGTGCTCGCAGCAATCGCCGTGAAGTCATCGACCAAGTCGGGCACCACCGTGGCCATGCTCGTTCCGATCATCGCGCTCGGCCTGCCGATTATGGACACGCTTCTGGCGATGATTCGGCGCGCGGTCCTAGGGCGCTCGTTGTTCGACGCGGACAAGGACCACATCCATCACCGGCTCATGTCGCGCCTGCGGTTGAGTCAACGGAGTGCAGTTTTCGTCCTCTACGGCATGTGTTGCCTTTTCGCCCTCACCGCGCTCGGTTTGGCCTTTGCTAACGGCGTCCAGAGCGCGATGCTCCTTGTCGCCGTCTCAGTAGTGGTTTTCGTCCTCATGCGGAAGCTCGGGTACCTCGACCTGCGCGAGGGTCGCGGCGCGTCGGTCATTCGTCACCGCAACCAGCAGCTCCGCAACCTCTTGCGCGAGGTCGTTCGAAACGTTCAGGCCTCGGCGAACCTCTCGGACCTCTGGAACTCGATTCGACCTCTGGCTGAAGAACTTGGCGCGGCCCGGCTTGAACTCCGTATCCACGAAGCAGCGGGCCCACGCCGTGAAGGCGTTCTATTCGAGACCGAGCGGTCCGCAGGCACTAGTTTCCCGGTCGAGGCGCGCGTTGAGCTTGCTCACGGTGAACGAGGCATGGGCTACCTAGCCATGACATGGCGCGACGGCCGTGCAGAGATTGACCGGGACGACGAGCTTGGACTCGAACTCATTGCGGATTCGGTAGCCGTAATGGTCGCTCGGCTCACCTTCCCACCAATTCCGGAGAGCGAGAACGTTGTTCCCATCCGGAAGTAGGGCCGTCACGAGCCCGGGGTTTTCAACGCCTCAAGCTCGAAGTACAGGAACCACGCTGGACAGATCCACGCCCAGCGCTCCTCGTACGGAACGACAAATCGGTTCGCGAGGCGTCGAACTAGCTTATTCAGCAGTGATGGCTGGAAAACAATTTGCGCCTGTCGCTGTCGGAAGCGCGCCGTCGAATAGAACCCGAGTTCATGCTCGTCGGTGAAGTAGAGCATGCTTCGCGCACTGAAATGGTGTCGGTGCGTCGGGTCCGTAAAGGAGTTTGCGGACGAGAAATGCGGAACAGTGATGAACACGCGAGCACCGGGAGCGCAGACCCGGTGAATCTCTTCCATCGTCTGGGGCACGTCGCGGAGATGCTCGACGACGTCATAGGCGTGCACTTCGGTGAAATGGCTATCTGGAAGAGGCCAGGGCGTCTCGTCTAGGTTGTGGATTAGGTCGGGGCTCGTGCGCCCGGTGACGTCTACGTTTAGCGCGCCAGGTCGTGGCTTCTTGCCCGACCCGAGATTGAGCACCGTCGAGAAAAGCTGATTCGCCATCGGTACACAGGTTGCCAGCCTCGGCCGCGCCACGTCCAGCATGGTGCGCTAGCCGGTCGTGTTTCTGGTACGAGACGTCAGCGCGCCATGGCTCCAACGCTGCTCGACACGTTCCGAGTCCTCTCGGCATTTTCGCCGACGCGCCAGTCGCTCGCAGATGCGCCCTGGGATGCTTATGTGGACTGGGCGATAGCAAATGGTCTCGCGGCTCTGTCGGCCTACAACCTCGAGTATCGCCTCGCCGGAGGTGACGCGCCGGAGTGGGCGCGTGACCAGCTCCTTTCGGTCTATCAGGGGACGGCCAACGACAACGTCATGAAGCTGGTGAACTTCAAGCGCATCGTCGACAAGCTCGAAGGGCGAAAGGTCCTCGTCCTCGGTGGGGCTTCGTTTGCCGAGGTCCTCTACCCGCACATTGCGTTTCGGCCCATCATCGACATCTCTCTTCTCTTGCCTCCTGCGGACATAGACGCGTTCGCAGGCTTTCTCACTCAGGGTCAGTTCAAGCCGGCTCCGGACTCTGCTCGGCCTCCGGGCGCGGCCCGGTCTCTCACCGATGGACGGACGCCCATTCATCTCTTCGCAGGTGTCTTCGGTTCCGGCTTCGAAGCTGAGGACCGCGCTCTGTTCGACCGAGGGATTCCGATGCGCGTCTATGGACCTTCCTTCTTCCGCTTGGCCGCCGAGGACGCGCTGCTCGCGCTTTGCCTCGAGCACGCTCAAAGTGGGTATGACGTTCCGTACGTCTCATTTGTCGACTTACGTGAGCTCTTGCTCGGAGCGCCTGCGGTCGGGGGCCCCTATTCGAAGCCGCTCGACACAGCTGCTGTTGGCCGCCGAGCGCATGCCCTCAAACTCGAACGGGCCCTTTACGCCTCGTGCAGCATTGCGACCGAGCTCTTTCCGGAAGCCGCGGTCGTTACTCGCACGCTTACGCCCCAGCTTCCAGGCGTCCTACGACGAGTCTTAGACGGTGTCCTGGTCCACCCCCTCGGTCACCTCGGCAGGAAGCGAGAAATCCGTGGGGCGGACCGTCTAAGGAGGGTTCTCACTGGCGGGCGGACTTCTTGAGAGTAGCTTTCGAAGTTGCCTCTAGGCCCCCTTTGAGCGAAATCCGACACCACACATGAAACTCACCATTGTTGGTTCTGGCTACGTCGGTCTGGTTGCCGGAACCTGTTTCGCCGACTCAGGGAATGACGTCATCTGCGTCGACATCGACGAGAAGAAGATTGCGAGCCTCCGCGCCGGTGAGGTTCCCATCTATGAGCCTGGTCTCGAGGAGCTCATCGAAAAGAACGTCCGCGAAAAGCGATTGAGCTTCAGCACGGACCTCGCAGGGTCTGTCGGACAGTCGGAAGTCGTGTTCATCGCGGTCGGGACTCCCGAGGGCGAGACCGGTGATGCGGACCTGCAGTATGTCCTCGCAGCTGCTGAGAACATTGGCCGTGCCTTGAAACGGTACACGGTTGTCGTCGACAAGAGCACTGTCCCCGTGGGTACGGCCGACAGAGTCAAAGACGCCATCGCACGAGTGACGAGCCAGCCCTTCGACGTCGTCAGCAACCCGGAATTCCTTAAAGAGGGAGCGGCCATCGATGACTTCCTCAAGCCAGACCGCGTCGTCATTGGTGCTGCGACCGAGAAGGCGCGCCAGGTGATGGGGGAGCTTTACGCACCGTTTGTCCGCACCCAGAACCCCATCCTCTTCATGGACACGCGGTCGGCCGAGCTGACCAAGTATGCCGCCAACGCCATGCTCGCCACACGCATCTCCTTCATGAACGACGTCGCGAGCCTCTGCGAGAAGGTGGGCGCCGACGTCGACGCTGTCCGCAGAGGGATGGGGGCAGACCAGCGCATTGGCTACCCATTTCTCTTCCCGGGCGTGGGTTATGGCGGGAGTTGCTTTCCAAAAGACGTCAAGGCGCTGGTGGCGACGGCCCGCGAACAGGCGCTCGAGTTCGATTTGCTGAGGGCCGTCGAGCGCACGAATGAGCGGCAGAAGCGGGCGCTTCTCCTGAAGGCCCAGAAGCACTTTGGAGAGCTGTCGGGCCGGACGTTCGCCATCTGGGGTTTGGCATTTAAGCCCCGTACGGATGACATGCGCGAGGCGCCAGCCCTAGTCATGGTTGAAGGGCTTCTTGGAAAGGGCGCCAAGCTTGCGGTTCATGACCCGGTGGCGATGGACGTCGCCCGGCGACATTTTGGGCTGCGCGTCCGTTATGCCAGTAACCCCTATGACGCGCTGGAGGGGGCAGACGGGCTCTTCGTCCTCACCGAGTGGAATGACTTCCGGCACCCCGACTTCGAGCGGATGAAGTCACTCCTCAAGCAGAGCGTCGTCTTCGACGGCCGAAATATTTTCGACCCAATCAAAATGCGCGAGCGGGGCTTCGCCTACTACGGCATCGGTCGCCCTTGAGCCGTCCCCTCCCACCAGCGCTGCGCGAGCTGCGTCCGAGGCAATGGACCAAGAATCTCGCTGTCTTCGCGCCGCTGCTCTTCGCTCGTGCCGTCACGGTGCCGGGCGCCGTATGGCACGCATCGCTCGCCTTTCTGGCCTTTTGCGCCCTCGCCAGCGGCTTGTACGTCGTCAACGACTGGGTGGACCGCGGCCAAGACCGGCTGCACCCAGACAAGAAGCTCCGTCCCATTGCCGCCGGAGAAGTGGGTGGGGTCGGCGCGGCAGTGCTGGTGGTGGTTTGCTGGCTTGTGGGAGGAGTGCTTGCAGTCCTCGCCGGCCCGGAGGTTTGGCAACCTGCGCTGGCTTATGTCGTCGTCGAGTTGGCCTACAGCTTCTGGCTCAAGCGCTACGTCGTCGTCGACGTTCTGGTTATCGCGACGGGCTTCGTGCTGCGTGTGGTTGGCGGCGCCGCGGCCATCAACGTCCCGGTCTCCAATTGGCTCTTTCTGTGCGCGCTGCTACTTGCGCTCTTTCTCGCTCTCGGGAAGCGCCGTGCCGAGCTCGTGTCATTGGAGGCCTCGCAAGCCCACGGCCACCGCCTGACGTTGGCGGACTATTCCGTCCCGTTGTTGGACCAAATGCTGACGCTTGTGGCCGGAACCTGCATCGTCGCGTACGCGCTGTACACAGTGGCCCCGGACACGGTCGAGAAGGTGGGCAGCGACCGGATGAAATTCACCGTCCCCTTCGTCGTTTACGGCATCCTCCGCTACCTGTACCTCCTGCACCGACGCGGTGCGGGCGGAGCGCCAGAGCGCGTCTTGCTTCAGGACCGGCCGACGCTCATTAACCTCGCGCTGTACCTAGCGACGGTTACCTGGGTGCTCTTCGGGCAGCCGAGTTGAGAAGCTGACTGCCCTACGGGATTGGTGTCCGGGCAAGTCCGCATGCGTACTTGCCTTGGACGGTGCCCACCGTGTGGCAGTCGCAGCCGTTGATGAGCGAGCCACAGAGTGAGTCGTCAGCGGAGGTGACGTTGGTGTTGGCGGCGCGCTGAGCCACGCCGTTGAGGCAGGTGTTCCGCTCGTTGGTGTTGGCAGCACACTGGCACAGTTGCTCGGCAAGCTGCCGGCAGTTGTCCTTGCATCCGCTCAGGAGCACGAATGCGAGGAGGGGGGCGAGGAAGAGTCGGCGCATTTGAAAGGCCGGCGAACCTGCCACACCCCCTCTCACTTCGCAAAGGACTCAAGGAGAGCCTTGCTCGGCAGACTGGCAGGCTACAATCCCAAGGGCCCTGGTTCCGCCCACCCGCACTCGGACCCCGAGTCCCCCGAGGTCGCCGCTACACTACGCGGCGGCCGGCTGTCTCCTCGCGGCCGTTGTCCTCTCGGTCGCCCTCTTCGGTGGGGCGCTTCCGGGCGCCGTCGTCGCCGCGTCTTTGCTCGGGTGCCTTTCGCTGACGCTGGTAGCACTGGACCGCGACGGCACCCTGTCGCTTCCTCCGCTTGCCCTGCTTCCGGTGGCAGCAGCGGGCGTCTGCCTCCTTCAGCTCGTCCCACTCCCTGGGGCCCTGCTGCGCGTGGTTGGTCCAGCATCGAGCGACATCCGAGAGTTTGCGCTCGTCCCGTTGGGGCTCAGTCGAGCTCGGCCGATTACCGTCGACGCTTCCGCCACGTGGGTCGAGGCGGCCCAAGCGCTGGGAGTCTTTGCGACTCTCGCTGCGGCATCCGAGCTTGCGCGCTCGCGCAGGACCCGCCGTTTGCTCGCGGGCGGCATTGGCCTTACGGGCCTCGGGACCGCCTTCATCGGGTACGGACATGCCCTGGCCAACGCGCATTCGCTGTTTGGACTCCACGTCTTTCAAAACACGCAGCTGCCATTTCTCACGCCCTTCGGCAACCCAAACCACTTGGCCGGGTTTCTCACCCTGTCCACAGTGCTGCTGCTCGGGCTGGCGGCCGAAGCTCCATCACGCGAGCGGTCTGCCTTCTGGGTAGGGTGCGCCGTCCTGAGTGGGGCGGCTGTGTTTCTCTCCCTCTCGCGCGGCGGCATGTTTTTCTTCGTTGCCTGCCAGCTCGCCTTCGTCGCCACTTTGGTTCTGGGTCGCGTTCCTCTGGGGAGTCGGTACAGCTACCGCCCTGGGCCCCGTGTGAACGGCCAGGACCGCCTTCTGCTCCTCGTCACGGGCGTCCTCGGCGTGGTGGCACTCGCCGGTTACCTCGCGTTTGACAGAGTCTCGGACCGGCTCTCCACGCTCGACACACTCGACAAACTGCGCCAGTCGAAAGTGGCGCTCTGGCCCATGTTTACAAGTGCGGCGCTCCACGTCTGGCCTCTCGGGCTCGGCCGGGGTGCATTCTCGGTGGGCTTTTCGCGTTGGCAAACACAAGGCGCGTACTTCACCTTCACGCACCCCGAAAACTGGCCGCTCCAATGGGCGACGGACTTCGGGCTCCCTGTCGCTCTTCTCCTTGTGGCCCTCGCCGTCTGGGCAGCGCTTCGGACGGTATGTCGGGACGCCTCGGCCCTCGAAAGGGCGGCGGCCTGCGGACTCGTCGCGCTCGTGTTGCATGACGTTTTTGACTTTGCCCTCGAGTTTCAAGCCTGTGCCACGGCAGCCGCGGTGGCCGCTGGTGTCTTTTCCAGCCGAGTGCTTGCCCAGGGGCGCGGACTTCGTCTCGGACGACGGTCTACCTGGGGTTTGACAGCTGGCACGACCCTTCTCGTCCTCCTCGGCCTTTGGCGCGGTCGGGAGACCGCTGAAGACGCGGCTTTGGCTCTGGCCAAGAGCGCTGCGAGCGGGCTCGACGCCGACGCGCTTCGAGGCCAGGCCATTGCAGCCATTGACGCCCACCCCGCAGAGGCTTCTCTTTACCGGACAGTGGGCGTTGCTGAGGCTCGCAGCCGCCCCCACGACGCACTGGCCTTTCTGACGCGCGCCCTGTGGCTCAGGCCTCTGGACTCGGACACGCACCAGGTGACAGCCAATGTGCTGTGGCGCCTCGGCGCCAGAGAGCAGGCCATGGGGGAGTGGCGTCTGGCCCGTGAGACAAACCCTGAGCCCGGGTTTGTCCTGACGGAGGCTCTCTCGTACGCGCGGACGCCCGAACTCCTGGCGGACCTCGTAGGTCCGACGCTGACGGACACGCCGACGGTGGTGTCTCTGCTGTGGGCCACGGGGCGCCGGGCTGACGCGGAAGCGCTCCTGGCCTGGGCGCGCGGGCAGGCCGAGGGAACTCCTGGCTTCGCCGGGCTCTGGACAAGTGCCGCGTCCCTGCGCCTCGCGGCTGGCCAGCCCGCAGAGGCCCTTCCACTTCTCGAGGAGGCGGAGCGACGTGGAGATGACGTCGCGCTCCTCCGCGCTCAGGCGCTGTCTGCCCTGGGTCGGCGGCGCGAAGCCGTCCAGACGCTGGAAGCTGCCATCGTCCGCAGGCCCCAGGACGCTGAGCTGGGTTTCGCCTTGGCTCAACAGTGGCTCGCGGCCGGACGGCCGGCACTGGCACGTCAGGCGCTCGAGCGACTGCAGCCCTTTCTGTCCGGGGCGCCTGCGCGCGTCCGCTTCCTCGCCGCCGAGGCCGAGACGTACCGGGCGGAGGGGCGCCTCGGTCGCGCGCTCGAGTCTCTGGACACGGCACGCCGGCTCTCCCCAGAGAATGCCGGGCTCCAATACCAAGCGGCCCAGCTTTACGAGCAACTCGGCCGCTACGACGCGGCGGAGGAGGCCGTGCGTGCCGGAGAACGCGCCGAAGGCCCGTCGGGCGCAGCGCGGGCGCAGGCTTGGCTTGACAGGCTCGACAAGGGCGCCTCCGCACAAAAGCTCAAGGCGCTTGAGACACCGCCCGAACTCCAGCAACTGCTGGAGGAGGAAGACGCCGCGCATGCGGACGCTGGGACGCGTAGCGGCCGTCAGTCGCGCTGAGATGCGGTCCCAGCGGCACGCCGTCTCGCGCTACCGTCTCGAGGGGGTTGTTGTCTCATGGAGACAAACTCAACTAGCGAGTCTGCGCCTACTTCGGTTGAAAACGGGCAGTCGTTTGCTTGGTAAGCAGGTCTGCCTTTCCTTTACTCGCGGCGAAAGTGTCTCGCGGACTAGGGAGGAAAAATCTCGTGCTGACACAGCCGTCAGATTCCCGACATGTCGGGCCCTTGACCGTTTGCATTGACCCACCTATCTGCGGGTGACAGCGTACCCAGGTGTGGACTCGGATGATTCAGCGCATTGCAGTTGCCGCGGCCCTCGCCGCTCTCATCTCCGGTTGTACGGGGACCGTGACGGGACCAACCGCTGACACCTTCGTTGAGGATGCGGGAGGTCAGCCACCGGGTCCTGATGGCGGTCCAGCACCAGGTCCTGATGGGGGTCCAGCACCGGGTCCTGATGCGGGTCCAGGTCCGTCAGACGGTGGGTGTCAGTCGGGTCTCTGCGACGCGGGGACTCCTGTCATTGCTGCCGATCGGGTGACGAAATGGAACCCGGGCATTCTTGCCGATTCGCCTCTGGGCTTGGCTCTCGGCGCCGATGGACTCCCACAGCGGACGACGCTCTGCGCGACGGTTAACCCGGGAGGCAATATTCAGGCTGCAATTGACAGCTGCCCCGCCAACCAGGTGGTCCAGCTGTCTGCCGGGACATTTACTATTTCCTCAACCATTCAGCTCAAGAGCAACGTGGTGTTGAGGGGGGCCGGGTCAGGTACGGGTGGCACGACAATCGTCAAGACCGGCGGTGGGACGGTGCTCGCCATTGGCACTGAACGAGACCAAATTTGCTACAGCGGCAACGGACAGGGTGTCGCACTGACCGCTGATGCGCCCAAGGACACCACCAGCATTACTGTCGGAAGCGCAGCCTCAACCTTTCACGTCGGAGACCTCATTGTCATCGACCAGGTTGACGCGCCGCCGGTGGTGATTGGCGACTGCCTGTACTTTAAGCGCCACAGTGGCAGTTCCTACCGGTCAATTGCCCAAGTGGACCAAGTCACCGCAGTCAACGCCTCCGCCGGAACACTGAGTTTGGGAGCGGCGCTGCATTGGAGCTACACAGCCGGAAGTCCCACGTTCGCGCAGGCGTACCGAATCAACAGCAGCCCGACAGTCAGTTGGGCGGGAATTGAGAGCCTCCGAATTCAAGGGGGGACGGCGGGTTCCTACGACGGGCAATCAGCCGGAGGTATCGACATTGCCAACGCCGCTTTCTGCTGGGTGAAAGACGTGCAGACCGACCAGACCATCGGCGGCATGCACGTACGGCTCGGCGCCGTCTACCGAAGTGTCGTTCGCGACAGCTACTTCCACAACTCCGCCAACTACGGTTTCGCCCTGGATTGCTACGGAATCGTTCTCGGCTGCTTTTCCGCGGACAATCTCATTGAAAACAATATCGCTCGCTACATGAACAAACCCATCTTGATGAGCGTCAGCGGAGGTGGAAACGTCATTGGGTATAACTACGCAGACAACTCCTGGGCAAACAACGACTGGCAAGAAAACAATATCGACTGCCACTGTTCGTTCCCCCACATGGAGCTCATTGAAGGCAATTACGCGCCCCACATGGGGGCGACAGCCACTCATGGTAATGCTGGCTACCTGACTTTTTTCCGCAACTACGGCTCGACCGTTTTTGCCTCGCCGTCTGTGGCGGACTCCAGTGAGCCCCGTGGAAACAACATTACAGCTTTCGAGCTGGACGGAATTGATGTGGGCATGAATGTGGTGGGAAACGTCTTGGGTACAGCGGGCGTCACGCAGGTCTATGACCAGTACACCGCCAGCCAGCCGCCTTCCATCTACGAGCTCGGCGAAGGCACCGGTGGAACTGGGCAGAGCAGTACCGTCGTTCAAACGCTCTTTCGGACGGGGAACTACGACTATTACCACCAGGCGACCGAGTGGAATAACAACGTGCAGCAGACACTGCCGGATTCCCTCTACCTCAAAGAACAGCCAGCGTGGTGGCCCGCCGGCACCACCTGGCCATGGGACCGGCCCGGACCTCAGCCCGATGGTTCAGCAGCTGCCGGCAAAGGCCCGCTCCGACGGTATGTAGTACCCGACGTCCCGTCGCAGTGCGAAGGCTCCAGCGCTGAAACTGCGTTTAGAGGCTGAGTCGAGTAGGGCGAACGCCACTGGCAGAACAACTTCAGCTCGCTCCTTCTCCCAGGCTCGCGAGTTGAAGTCGGCGAAGCACTACGAGAGCGCCTCAGCTCTAAAACGGACACATACCCGGAGCCGCCCTCCCGATTTATCCACCGCGTGTAGGGTTGCGCGCAGAGCGAAGCGTCCTTAACTTTTTGTGTTCAGACGTTGACGTTCGTGGAGGCACAGCATGTACAACAAATCACGTCTCCGACTTTTCTCGCTCGTCCTCTTAGGCGCTCCTCTTTGCGTTCTGGCGGCACCCAGCGCGGGGGCGGATGACCTGACGTTCGAGGGTCAGGTCCTCGTCACACTTCACGGCGCAAATACGATGGAAATAGCGGCCGGAAAACTAGCAGTCGCCAAAGGCAGCTCGCCGGCCATTCAGCAGTTTGGCGCGGAACTCGTAAAGGACCACAGTGCCGCTGATGAGCAAGTTCTGACACTGGCCGCGCAGCGCAATGTCCCGATGCCCGCCGCGCCAGCGAGCGACCCAAATCTCGGCTACGTCTCTGGCCTGAGCGGCGAGGCTTTCGACCGCGCCTTCATCCAGATGATGTTGGACGACCACATCAAGGCCATTGAGATGGTTCAGAGTGCCCAGAAGCGAATTGCCAACGTCGCGGTGGCTGCTTTCTTAAAAGCTCTGTTGCCGACACTGGAGAGTCATCGGGACACGGCCGTGGCGCTTAGCAAAGGCCTGCGGGCGCAGCTCTAGAAGCGCAAAGAGGCAGTGGCACCGAGTACGCGGGTCGCAAGGGCCACCTTGTTGCTCCAAGCCAGAAGAGGGTGGCCCGGTCGTTGCTAAGGGTTCGTCGAAGCAACATCCCCACCGCTTCCAACACGCTTTTCGCTTTCAGCCGTAGCGCTCCTTCGTTTCGGGGCTGATTGTACCGAGCGGCATCCTCCTCACTGTCACCGTCGGTGGCCCGAGCGCGCTGGTTCGCGCCTACACCGGCGCAGCCCCCTTCGGCCACAGTCCGTCCCGCCCCCCGTCTCAAGTCGTAGGACAGCCTCGTCCACGCGCCGAAGCCCGAACCGTCGACCACATCAGTTGGCGTGGACTGGAGCCGCCGTTGTCGACTGCTCTTGGTAGGCCTCAAGGCACCGCTGCACCACCGCGGGCCAGCCGAAATGCTCGACCATCCGTCGGCGCGCCGCCATTCCCATGGCCGTCGCTCGGGCATCATTCGTGTACAATTCAATCAGCGCGCGCCGCATCTCTTCTCTGTTTTCGGGCGGAACAACGAGGCCCGTGACACCATTCACCACCGACTCAGGCATCGCGGCGACGTCGGTGCAGAGGGCAGGGACGCCGCAGGACATTCCCTCGAGCAGGCTTTGGCCCATCAACTCTGGAATTGTCGTCTCATTGCCGTACCTATCCTTGTAGAGGCTGGGTAGCACAATGCAGCGCGCGCGGCGGTACATCTCGAGAAGCCGAACGTCGTCGAAGTCGTGATGGAAGGTCACCTGTTTCCCGCCGGCCAGCTGGCGGAGCACCTCCAGGTACTCCGGCGCGTAGGGCCGTCCCACAACGTCCATCGGAAGGTCAGGCGGAAGGGCCTCCAGCACGCGGTCAATCCCCTTGTGAGGGAGCAGCCTTCCGACGAAGAGAATTCCGCCGGTTCGGGCAATAGCGGGCGCCGGCGAGAATTTGTCGGTGTCCACCCCGGAGAAAATGACTCGCGCCCGTCCGACGTCAGCGTGACCGAAGACTCGTTTGCTGAACTCGCTGATGTGCAAATGCCCGTGAAACCAGCGGTCGGTGCTCATGTAGCTGGAGACGTCCCAGCCGCCTCCCCCGAGTTCGGTGGCGAAGACTTTTCGCCCGGTGAGTCGGCACACCAGGGCCGACATGCTCGACGTCAGTACGTGCTGCTGGTGGCAGTGGACGACGTCAGCGTGGAGAAGCTCGGGTAGAATGCGCAGACTGAAGGGGTTGAACTGACTTCCGCGGACCCGCCAGGCGTTCGCGAGGACACGCACTCGCAGTAAGCCGATGCGCTCCTCTCGGTTCCGAAGACCGAAGCTCAATAAGCTGGTGTCCACCCGACCGGACATATGCCGGGCGAGCTCCCACACATAGCGCTCGGCGCCACCGAGGATTCCCTCCTTCTCGTCGAAGAGGGTTGGAACGACGTGCAAGACACGCAAGAATTCGCCTCATCGCCCAACATACACTCTCCGCCTGCAGGCGGCGGGCATGCATCCAAGAGGGGAGGCGTTGGCCTATGCAGCACCGGATTCCAGTCGCTTCCGTAGACGTGGGACCGGATGAGGAGCGCAACGTCCTCGACGCCCTCCGGACTTCGTGGATTTCCTCTACTGGGCCCTACATCGAGCGGGCGGAGCGGGTGCTCGCCGAGCGGACCGGAGCGCCCAGCGTGGTTGCGGTCACCAACGGGACCGTTGCCCTGCATCTCGCGCTTCTCGGGCTCGGCGTTCAGCCGGGAAGCGAGGTCCTCGTTCCTTCGTTTGCCTACGTCGCCGTGGCCAATGCCTGCCGCTACGTCGGTGCGGAACCCGTCTTCGTCGACGTCGATCCAGACACCTGGTGCATCGATCCTGCCCGCATGACTCGAGCGCTGACCGCGCGTACGCGCGGCATCATCGTCGTCCATCTCTACGGCCATCCGGCAGACATGGACGCTGTGCGGGCCGTGGCGGACGAGCACGCGCTGTGGATCGTCGAGGACGCGGCCGAGGCCTTCGGCGCACGGTACCGAGACCGGCCCACCGGCGCCTTGGGCGACGTAGGAACCTTCTCGTTTTACGGAAACAAGATTGTCACCTGCGGCGAGGGGGGGGCGCTGACGTTGAGCGACCCTGCCCTTGAGCGCCACGTTCGCTTACTGCGGAACCATGGGATGGACCCGGCGCGCCGCTACCACTTCCCCGTGACCGGCTATAACTACCGCATCACCAACCTTTCCTGCGCAGTGTTGTGTGCCCAGCTGGACCGGGCCGATGCCCTCCTCGCGCAGCGGCGGGCCATTTTCCGCCAGTACCGTGAGCAGCTGGAGTCGGTCCCTGGTCTCTCCTTTCAGCCCGCGGCCCCGTGGGCCGAGCCCGCTCCGTGGATGTTCAACGTCCAGCTTGACCCCAAGGCATACGGATGGACCGCCAGTGAGCTCGCTGCTCTGCTTGACGAGGACGGCATCGAGACACGTCCTCTCTTCCCGCCGCTGCACCGCGAGCCGCCCTTCTCTGCGAGCTCGCGCGCACGTGAAGAGGTGCTGCCGGTGTCCGACCGTCTCGCCGAGAACGGCCTCACCCTTCCCACGTACAGTCGACTTTCGGCCGGAGACATCGAGCGCGTTGCGACGCGTATTCGCACCCACCGCCGGTAGCGGTCACCTCAGGAGCACGTCGGTGTAGCCCCCCGTTTCGCCGAGGCGCTCGCGCAGGGCGTCCACTGTCGAGGCAGTGGCTGGCAGTGCACCGAATTCGGGCCGGGAGACGTCGTAGAGCCGTTGGTAGGTGCCGACGGCGTCACGAAAGGCTTCGAACCCGCGCGTCCGCTCCATCATGTACGGGCAGAATTCGGCCAGCACCGGGACCCCCGTCTTCAGGGCACGTGTGGCCCCTCTGAGGACGTGTCCTTCGTACCCTTGCGTCTCCATCCAGACGAGCGACGTGCGGGGGTCGACTTCCGGGAATAAATCGTCGAAGCGAGTCGCTGAAACATCAAGCGTCTCGCGGGCGTTCTCCGAGAAGAGGCCCTCCGTGCTGCTCACCCGGACACGGTGGTCGCCGGAGTTATCGCTCCCAAGTTCCAGACGGAGGGTGGCGTCGTGCTCGGCGCCCAGCGCCAGATTGTGGGCGGTGAAGCGGTCGGCCACGCCATTGAGCTGAATGTTGGCCAGAAGCAACCGAAAATTCCGAGGCTCGGGCTCGACGGCAATGGCCCTTCGCGCCAGGCCGCGCTTCACGGCGGGAATGGAAACAATTCCAATGTTCGCTCCGACGTCGATGAGCGTTTCAAGCTTGAACGAGGGGCCGAGGAGCTCGAGCACTCGGTAGAGCCTGGGGAGGAAGATGTTGCCTTGGGTGTAGAGGAGCCGGGAGATGACCTGGTCCGACGTCATGACGAGGAAACGCTCCTCGCCATCCGCTGCCACGGTGAATTCCTGTTCAGGCGCAAGCGAGCTGAAGACCAGCCGTCGAAACCCGAGGGGGTCGCGTGCCTTGAAGGCGCGGAGCGCCTGGCCGAGTCGTGGCTCGGCATAGGTTAGCGAATGGACCCGGCGGGTCACCGTCGCTGCCTTCTCGGGGAGCGGGCGACGGCTCCAACGGTAAAGCCGAGCCAAAAAGTTTGTGGAAGTTGTCTTCATGGAAGCTGGTCGGACGGAGTCCATCACGGCCCCGTCGTGCGAGTCGACGGGTCATGGGCAAACGGGCGACGTTCGGCCTCGGGCGAAAGAAAGGGCAGCGGCACGCGGCCGGCGCGGGTATTGAGCGCGGACGGACGAGGGACGACAAGCGCCCGCATGTGCCCCGGGGAGTGAGCGCCTCGAAAACTGACCACAGGAGCGACACGCCATGTACTTCGCTGTCATCCAGCAATACCAACGAAGTCTGCGCGCACTGGACGCCATTCTCGGCAAGGCCGTCCTTCACGCCGAAGCAAAGAAATTCGACCCCGACAACTTCTGCACTGCCCGTTTGGCTCCAGACATGTTGCCCTTTACCCGGCAGGTACAAATTGCCTGCGACAGCGCCAAGCGCTCCGCGGCGGCCCTCATTGGCAGAGAGGCCCCGGCGCACGAGGACACGGAGCAGACGATGGCGGAGCTTCGTCAGCGCATTCAGAAATGTCTTGCCTATTTAGGAACGCTCAAGGCCGAGGACTTCGACAAGGTCACGGCGAAGACCGTCGTCAAGCTGCCCAACCCGCCGGGAAAGGCCACCTACGCCGAGGACGCCCTCTTCAGCCGTTCAGTCCCGAACTTTTTTTTCCACCTCACGGTGGCCTACGCACTGCTCCGGGCTGGCGGCGTCGACATCGGGAAGCGGGACTATCTCGGCGAGTTGCCCCCCATGTTTGACCAGGTGGCTTAAGTCTCGCTAGCGAGACGCTGCCACCCCGGAGTAGGCGACGCGCCACAGGGTGCCATTGGCGTCCTCGCTGACGAGAAGCGCGCCGTCATGCGCCACGGCGACGCCCACTGGGCGTCCCCAGACGGCGGAGTCGCTCACGACGAAGCCCGTCAGGAAGTCTTCGTAGTCGCCGGTGGGCGCGCCGTCTTTGTCCAATGGGATGCGGATGACTTTGTAACCGGTACGCTTGGAGCGGTTCCATGAGCCGTGCTCGGCGGCAAACGCGCCGCGAAACGCTGGCGGGAAGGCCGAAGCGTCGTAAAACGTCATTTCCAGCGAGGCCGAGTGTGCCTGAAGCAGCACGTCTGGCACCGTCGCCTTTGCTGCCAAGTCCGGCCGCTGGCCGCGCAGACGTGGCTCTTCGTGGTTCCCGAGGTAGTACCAGGGCCAGCCGTAATAGGCGCCCTCGCGGACGCGGGTGACGTAGTCCGGTACCAAGTCGTCGCCGAGCCCGTCGCGCTCATTGGTGGAGCACCACAGCGCGCCGGTGGAAGGCTGTACCGTCATGCCGACGCAGTTGCGCAGCCCTGTTGCGAACGTGCGGCCCTCCTTGCCGTCCGGGGTGAAGACGAGAACGTCGGCGCGGTTCTCCTCGTCTCCCCAGGCGGCGCCGAGACCGTGGGTGCCCTCCCAGGCCCGGACGGCCTCGGCGCTCTTCTTCCCCATGCCGTCGGCCACGTTGGAGCTCGAGCCCACCGAGACGAACATGCGCTTCCCGTCCAGAGAGAAGACAATGTCCCGAGTGTCATGGCCTCCAGTCGTAGGTGCGAGCCTCGGGACCACCGTTTCCGGTGCGCCACGAGCGTGAAGGTCGCCGCTGCGGTAGGGAAAGCGCACCACGCGGTTGGTTTCGGCGATGTACACCCATTCGGGGTTCGGCCCGGACGGGTAGAAGGCAATGCCGAAGGGCCCCTCGAGGCCAGAGACAAAGACTTCGTTTTGCGCTGCTTGGGTCGCTCCGTCGGGCGCACGAAGCACACGAATGCGGCCGGCCGCCGACTCCGCCACGAAGACGTCCCCGCTGGGTGCGACGCGGAGCAGACGTGGGTTCTGCAAACCCGAAGCAAAGAGGGTCACGGCAAATCCGGCAGGCGCCGACAGCTTGGCATCCGGAGGCCGGTCGACCACGCTGGGATGGTTTCCAGCGGAGGGCGTCGCAAAGGGCGCCGGAAGGGTGGCGACGTCAATGTGGTGCCGGACGCCAGGCCCATCCGAGCGCCAGTCCGAAGGCGACGCCCCGTCGCTCGCGATGGTGGCGGCGGGGGGGACACTGGGAGCGGCCGCAACGCTGGGCTCCGGCTTCGCTGGGCCCGCGCGAAGGGTGGCCAAGTAGGCAACCAAGTCCCGTCGGTCCCGGGGCGAGCCGACGTGAAGTGACATGGACGTGCCGGGGACGAAGCTGCTCGGTGCCCTTAAAAAGTGGTTGAGTGAAGTCGCATCCCAAACAAAGTCGGCGTGTCGCATGGCCTGGGAATAGCCAAAGTCCGCCGTCCCCGCGCGTCGGCCAACGACACCAGCCAAGGGCGGCCCTCGACCGCCCGCATCACCCGCTGACGTATGGCACAGCGCGCACTGCTGCTTGAAGACGGAAGCGCCTCGCTTGGAGTCCCCAGAGTTTGGGGCCGCTTGGGCCTGGGCTGAGAGGCCGAGGGCAAACAGAAACAGGGCACCGCTCGGAAGGGACCGAAGCCGTGGGCGGTTGATGGCTCGGGCAGACATATTCCTACGCCTTGCATGGGCGCCAAGCGGGCGGACGGCGCGTGCTGTGCAGTGTTGAGTTAGACACCAAAGGCTGCTGAGGAAATCGCTCTGTCGGGCCTTCTCCAGAGGGCTGAAGAAGTCACACTCATTCCGGGGAGTATCGCCGCGCTCGGAAGCTAGCTGGGCGAGCGTTCCATAAACATCCAGCGGTGTCCCTCCAAGTCCTCAGCCCGGTAACGTCGGCCTGGAGGCCCGGGTTCGGGCGCCGTGATGATGGTCGCACCCGCGGCCCGCGCGCGGTCATGGTGCTTTTGGACGTCGGTGACGTAGACCAGGACGCCGTCGACAATCCACGGCACGGTCGACCATTTCCGCGCTCGCTCGCAGTGCTCGCGGTGGTGCCGAGGACCCTCGTAATCCGGCGTCGGGGTGGCGAGCATGATGACGCCGTCGCCCGTGTCCACCTCGCCATGCGCGAGGCGTCCGTCTGGACCCAGCGTTCGGTGGCGCTCGGTGAAGCCAAAGGCGCGGACGAGCCAGTCGAGAGCGGACACGCCGTTCTCGTACGCAACCATCGGAATGACCCCGGGGTAGGTGTCGGACATGCCCTTCTCCTCGCGTAAGCCCGGCACTGTTTAACCCAGTCGGGAAACGCGGCACTCCCGGGTAGATGGAATGACGTCGCGAAAGCCAGCCGCTTTGAAGCGTTCGGCGCTGCCCATGTCGCCGTAGAGGCCCCCCGGGCTCACCGGGATAGCCCTCGACCAACTTCGCCCGCACGGTCGGTTGGGGTCCCAGACCGGTGTTTTGCGAGCGTTGACGACGCTCCGGTGCGGCGTGTCGAGCAAGATTCGCTAGTCAGCTGCGCTTGGCTTCAGCTCGGCGGAGGAGCGTCGAAGAGGTGCCGGAGTACGCCCGCCACGACGCGGTCACAGCGGGGAGCGTGGAATTCAAATGCGGTGCCCGCGTGCTGGGTTGTCCAGCTCTCAAGAGCGTCCCGCGCCAGAGCCTTCGCCCGGTGGAGGCGGGTCTTCACGACGTCGTCGGTGATGTCTAGGGCCAGGGCCGTTTCTGCTGTGGAGAGTCCTTCCACTTCCCGCAGCATGAGCACTGTCCGGTACATCTGCGGGAGGGCGTCGACGACTTGCTCGAGCAGCTGGCGTAGCTCGTGGGCGCTGGTGCTGTCTTCCGGAGTGGGCTGGGAACTCGTCAGGGACACAGGCTCTTCCTCGCCGGAGGCTTCCAAAGGGACAAAACGCGACGCCTTCCGCCCGGAGGCGAGCGCGGCGTTGATGCCGATGCGGATGAGCCAGGTCGAAAATTTTGCCGAGTGGCTGAAGCCCGACAGGGCGCCGTAGGCCTGGACGTACGTCTGCTGCATGATGTCTTCGACGTCAGCTTCTGTCTGAACCACAGAGCGGACTGCTCGGTACAGGCGCTGATTGTTGCGGCGCATCAGCACCTCGAAGAGCACCCCTTCGCCCGCGACGACGCGACGCACCACTTCCTCGTCCGCTGGCACCTGCGTCCGAGACCACGTCGCAACGTTGGCAGCGAGGGACACTGCTGGAGCTCCTTGGACCGACACCCTTTTAGACGCGGTGGAGGCGAAAAGGTGACGACGAAGGCTTTGCCCGGTGTCTGTCACCTTTGGGGGGTTTGTCACTCTTGACAGCGAAACCCATTTCGGAGGCCTCAACATGCTGGATGAACGACTGAACTCGTCCTGGTGGGCGCTGCGACTGGCCTACGGCCTCGTGCCCATCGTGGCAGGACTCGACAAATTTACAAACCTCCTCACGCGCTGGACGGACTACCTGAGTCCCCTGGCCACTCGCATTCTGCCCGTCGCGCCCTCCACGTTGATGCACGTCGCAGGGGTCGTGGAAATCGCCGCCGGTATTCTCGTTCTCACCCGCTACACCCGGTACGCGGCCTACATCGTCGCGGCATGGCTCCTGCTCATCGCCCTCAACCTGCTCACCACCGGGCACTACTTTGACATTGCCGTTCGCGACACGGTGATGGCAGTCGGGGCCTTTGTCCTCGCGCGCCTCACGGAAGTACGAGCGGATGTAAACCATCGCGCCGAGGCCGGCACCCACCAGGCCGTCCGCGTCCCCGTGTAAGGGCCGCGCTTGCTCGACGCACGCCTCAGCCATTGCTTCTGGTGGTTGCGCGTCGCCTGCGGCGTGCTGCCCATTGTCTCCGGACTCGAGAAATTCAATACCGGGGGGCCTTGGTTGCGCGCTGCGGGCGTCGTCGAGCTGATTGCCGGAATCCTCATCTTCACCGCCTTCACGGAAGTGGCTGCGTACTTCCTCACCGCCTGGTTCCTACTGCTCGCGCTCCAAACCGCGAGCGGCCCGCTCGCCTACGAGCTGGCGGTGTCCGACGTCCTCCTGGCGGTTGGGGCTTTCGTCCTTGCGCGGCTGACGAGAGTCAACGAGAGCGCCACGAGGCGGGTCGGCGTTGTTGAAGGAAGCGCTGCGTCGCTCCTTCGGCACGAGGACCACCGGGCCTCGGCGCGTCCTAACGATTAGAGGCTCCGCGCTCGAATTCGCCGTCTACCGGAGCCGATGGGTTGTCCCCGAGGACGGAACGCTCGATGCGGTCCGGGCCTTCGCGCGGCTGGCGGCGCGGATTGCCACCCCCAACGTCCACCCAAGCAGGGCGAGGGCCCCAGGGGCCGGTGAGCTTAGAGCCCGCGCCCGGCCACAACCGTGGGCACTGTCTTGAGCAGGAGGCTCAAGTCTTGTCCCAACGTCCAGGTGTCGATGTAGCGCAAGTCCAAATACATCCAGTCCTTGAACTCGATTTCGTTCCGGCCACTCACCTGCCAGATGCACGTCAAGCCTGGCACCACCGACAGCCGGCGTCTCTGCCACGGCTCGTACTGCTCTACTTCTTTGGGTACTGGCGGCCGGGGGCCGACCAGCGTCATGTCGCCGCGCAGCACGTTGATGAGCTGGGGGAGCTCGTCGATGCTGTACTTCCGGAGAATCCTTCCCAGCGGGGTGATGCGCGGGTCTTTCCGCATTTTGAAGACGGGTCCGCTTTGCTCGTTCTGGTCCTCGAGCGCCTGCTGCAGCAACTCAGCATTTGCGCGCATGGTGCGGAACTTGAGGATGTGGAAGAGACGCCCGTGCTGGCCGACGCGCAGCTGGCGGAAAAAGGCCGGCCCGGGGGAAGTCAGCTTCACCAGCAGCGTCACCACGGTGAGCAGCGGCGAGAGAATCCACAGCGCTGCCGCCGAGCCAAACACGTCGAGCATCCGCTTCGTGACGCGGGCGTTCTGCTTCCACTTCACGTTGGTGAAGTGCAGGTAGCCGTCTGACACGTGCCGACTGTCCACCGGGTGCGCTCGCTCTAGCCGAACCGAGTAGGCGGGCAGGGCGAAGGGGACGCCGAACGTCTCACACACCCGGGTCGCAGACTGCATCGCCTCGCCCTGGAGGAGGGCGTTGCCCGCGATGTACACCTCATTCACGCTGAGCATGCGCAGGCAGAGCTCGAGGTCCGAGATGTTTCCCAGGTGCAACGACTTGAGCCGCTCGGGCACCGGGTCTCCGTCGAAGCTGAGGTAACCGTGGACGCGCTGGTGCGGCCGCTTGCGCCGGGCGATGTCCTCCCCGGTGAGTCGGCCGAGGGGACCTGTGCCGACGACAAGAACGCGCTCGGGCTCGCGGGTTCGGGCGCGCAGGGGAGCGAAGAGTGCGATGCGGAGGAGAAACATCCCGGGGAGCGCAAAGGTGAGGAAGCGAATGGGTTCTGGGACGCCCTCCTGTAGCGGCCGGACCCAGCTCATCGGCATGAGCACCGAGGCCACGGCGAAAACGAGGAGAGCGCCGAAGATGGTGTCGTCGAGGTTCGTGCGCTCGTCGCTGGGCGCGTAGTGGCGGACGGAGGAGCTCGTCACGAACCACACACAAATGACAAAAGAGCACTGCGCCAGCGGTGACAAACGACGGCTTACTCGTCGCCGTCACGAGCAACGCACTCACCACCGCCACGTCCGTGGCGAGGCACACCTGCGCCGAAACTTCCGGAGCAAATCTCCGAACGAGCCTCATGCGAACCGTCCCTCACACCCCATTCGAGTCCCCCCAACACGCGCGCCAGCTGCGTCGTCGGGCACCGTTAAGAGCGCGCATCGTCGCCGACCATTCGTTCAGCGCACAAGAGGGGTAGTTTCGACACCCACACCCCCAAAAACAGAGGCTCGTTCGTGCTGAGCACCCCGCCACGCTCAACACGCGCGCGTCGGTGAGCGTCCGAGAGTGACGCGGTGCCATTCGTTTAGAAGACAACGTCGAGCCTTAGCTCGCTCGCACTGCCGGTAGGTCATTCTCGACAATCTCGCTTCGGCGCTCGGAGAGGAGCAGTTGCCCACGCACCGGCTTCTTTGGCCGGCGTCGGAGCACGTCCTCAGCCAGGGGGCCAGGTGCAATGCGCGTCTCGAGGAGGGGGACGCGAAGCGCCCCTGGGGGAGAAGTCCGGTATTTCTCGCCGAGGCGGACAGCCTGCGGGCAACTGGGTCAATGCTCACCGCGCTGCTGCTTTCATCGAAAGCCCCTGTCCTCGCTCGTGGCGAAGGGGGCGGGGGAGGGCAGCCTTGGGCGGGACACTCATTCCCGGGACCGCCCAATGGCATCCGCGCCGTGGGATACCTCTCAGCCGCTAGCGCTAGGGAGAATGCCTAGGTCCGGCCCGACATCCCAGAGGCTTTTCCCGATTGAGAGAATTGGTGAGACGCGCGTGGGTCGGCGTCTTCCCACTTTGCCGCGTCGCCGCGCGGTGTGTTAGCGATGCCGCGGTCCATCCCAGGAGGAGCTGTTTAAGCGTGCGTCCACGGCCGCGTTTCCAACCCCGCTGCCTCGTACCCAGCGTCCTGCTTTGCGCTTGGTTTTCCTTCGGCTGCGCGGGAGGCGGTTCGTACGTTTGGGTGAAGGACTACCCCGAGCAGCCCTTGCCCATGGACAAGAGCACCGTTCTCATTGCCGGCGACGTCATCAGCATTCGCGTCTACCAGCAGCCCGACATGTCGACGAAGACGCGCGTTCGGAACGACGGCAAGGTGAGCATGCCCCTCTTGAATGATGTGGATGCGGCCGGACAAACCCCGGCAGCATTCGCGCAGTCGCTGCAAGTGCGCCTTAAACAGTTCATGAATGCCCCTGTCGTCACCGTCTCGCTGGATGACCCGCGACCGAACACCATCCCCGTGACAGGCGAGGTGACGAGGCCCGGCGTCTTCCAGCTCGACCCCGGGGCGGGCATCCTGACAGCACTGGCCTCAGCGGGCGGTCTCACGCCGTTCGCCAGCTGGAGTAAAATTTATGTCATTCGCCAGGTTCCGACTGTCGTGCGCATTCGCTTCGACTACCACGACCTCAGGGACGGAGACCGGACGTCACTTCAGTTCCAGCTCCGCCAGGGTGACGCCGTGGTTGTTGAGTAAAGTGCATGTCGCTCGCCGGCTTTTGGCTCGTCATCCTGGGGGCGGTGGCCGGAGAGCCGCCGCCACCTCCGGAGACGTGGAACCTCGATTTGGAAGCGAAATTGGAAAGCCTCGTGGGAACGAACATCTCTGTTGGGGCTCCGGTGAATTCCGTCTCCGCGCTCTTCAGCTTGACGCCCGGCGCGGACTTGGTGGACCGCTGGCAAACCGGGAACTTCTCGCTCCGCTATGCACCATTGCTTTACCTCTTTGTGCCGAGCGGGCAGGGCTACCCGTCAAACGTCCTGGTACTCAACCGGGTGAGCTACGAGGCGACCACCCAGCTCAACAGCACGGCCAACCTTTCGCTCAACGGTTCCCTGTGGTTCGGCGAGCAGAATTACTCCCCCGTCGTCAACTTCGGAACGCCGCCCGGTGCCGGCGCGGGATTGCCCCCCGGGGCCACACTTCCGCCTGGGCAGCTGCCCCAGGTGCAGTTGCTCAGAATCATCTCCTCCTTCACCCAGCTGACGTTTTCTTTCAGCAGTAGTCCCACAGCGCAATTCGCATTTACCGGGGGTTACATTTACACCGAAGGTGCCAACGCCGCGTCCCGGCTCCAGCTCCCGCTTCAGCAGGGGCCCTTCGTCCTTGCCCGAGCCGACGTCCTGTTAAATGAGCGAGACACGCTGACGCCCGCACTTCGCGTGGGGCTTCTCCTCTATGGCCCCATTTTCTGGGCAGCGGGAGCCACCACGGAGAGCGGAAGCACCGTCACCGTTCCGCACTTCGAGGAGGGTCTGGACATTGTCAGCACCGAGCTCACGTTGCGGTGGGGGCACCAGGAAACCAGGCTATTACGCACGGAGCTGGCGGCGGGGGTGGGAGTTTTCAACCAAAGCGCCTCGCAGGATGTGCTCAGCGGCCTGGTTTGGTTTGGCCAGAGTCTTCACGTCCCCGCGGACACCTCCGTCGACCCCATCGTCCGCGCCCGTCTCGTCGCCGTCTTCCTCAGCGAGGCGCAGCCCCTCGAACTCACGCTCTCCGCGGGGCTCGCACCCCTGGTGAACCAATTCTCCGGCACGGTGTACGAGCGGGTGGAAGGTACCGTCTCGGCGGACTGGACGCTGAACCGCCTCGTCCGTGTCGGCGTCACGGGAGGCGTGGCGGACTCCTTCACTCCCCAGGAGACGGACGTCCGTGGGGAAGTGCGGGCGGTGTGGAGTCCTGTCACCTCAGTCGCCGTTGCTGTGGGAGCGCGCTTAGCCTGGGTGGACTACTCCACGCCGTCGACGCTCAATGGATTCAACTGGACGGTTTTCCTCAGCGTCACCGGCGCCACCCGGGGGCTCTTCTGACGCCGAGCATGGTTTACTAAACGACTTCCGATGAAGGGCAGGACGGTGGCCGCTCAAGTGCAAGACCCAGACCCCAGCCGTAAGCGCACTGCACTCGTTGTCGAGGATGACCCCGATGTGCGCGCGCTGGTCGGGAAAATGCTGCGGGCGATTGGACTCGAAGTCGCCGAGGTCGCTGAAGGACGCTCTGCCATTCTCCACCTGGCGGTCCATCAACGCCCGGACTTGGTGTGCCTGGACCTGATGCTGCCCGAGTTGTCGGGGTACCACGTGTGTGAGTACATGCGCGGCGATGCGCGGCTCCGCACGGTTCCCATCCTCATCATGAGTGCCCGGGCTCTCCCACAGGACCGTGCCTATGCCGAACAGGTTGGCGCCAGCACCTACCTGGTGAAGCCCTTCAAACAGAAGGCCTTCCACGCGGCGGTGGATGCACTGCTGGTCAGTCCCGGCGGAGCGGAGGCCGTGCAGTGAGCCTCCCGGACACACACCCGCCCGCAAGCCATCGCGAGCTGGAAATTATCGACCGCCAGAAGGTTCGCGACTACGCCGGCTTCGTCCTTGGGGCGATGCACCGTCACCCCTGGATCGCAACTGGTACCGCGGCGGTCGTCCTCGGCCTCACGGTCCTCGGCCTGGTGAGTTTTCCGCGCGTCTACCACGTCGACACCGAGCTCTTGGCGCAGCGCAACCTCATGATGCCGGCGCTGGGCAACCCCAACCGTGCTGTCCCCAACGAGGCGGACTCCCCGACCCTTGCTGCGGCCGAAACCGTTCGTCGTCGAGACAACCTCGTCTCCCTGATTAAAGAGACCGGGCTCCTCGCCCGCTGGGACCAAACCCGGGCCCCAGCGCTCCGTGTGTGGGACTCAGTGGTCCGCAAGTTCACAGGACCCCCCACCGAGGATGAGCGGCTCGATGACTTGGTGGAGTTGCTCGAGAAGCAGCTCTCCGTCTCCACCAGCGAAAAGACCATCACCATCAGCATTGACTGGCCCGACAAGCATCTCGCCCACCAGCTGGTGGAGACGGCGTTGCAGAATTTCCTCGAAGCACGACACGCCGCGGAGGTGGGCACCATCGCCGAAGCCATTTCCATTCTCGAGCGACACGCAGCGGAAGAACAAACGTCCGTCGATACGGCGCTGGATGACATCAAACGCCTCAACCTCGAGCACCCGCTGCGGGCATCCGACCTCGTTCCGTTGGCCCTCCCCAGGACACCCAAGAGAGACCCGAAGACACGTGAGGCCTCCGAGCTAAAAGCGATGCTCGACGGGAAACGGCGCGCCATCCGGGAGCTGGAGGAGTATGGCACCCGCCGCATCGCCGAGCTGCAGGCCGAGCTCGGTCAACAGAAGCAGGTCTACGCCGAGGCGCACCCCACTGTAATTCGGTTGCGTCAAAGCGTGGCCGCGGTCAGTGAGGAATCCCCCCAGTTGGCGCAACTGCGCCGTGAAGAGGCCGAGTTGGCCGCGGAGTACGCCCAGCTCGCTGGCGACGAGGCGGGCCGCGACAGCGAGGTGCGGCCGGCACCCCAACGACTCTCCGAAGCACGACGGTTTCTGGACGCGTCGAGCGAAGCGCCTGCGGCGGAATTTGCGAAGGCCCGGCTTCGCTTTGCGATGAACAAGTATGACAGCCTAATGGAACGGCTCGATGCGGCCCGCATCGAGCTGGACACCACCCGCGCCGCGTTCAAGTACCGTTACATCACCATCCGCCCCGCTGAGCTGCCCAAGCACGCGGACAAACCCAAAATCCCGTTGGTGCTGGCTCTCGGAAGCCTCGGTGCGCTCCTGGCGGCTGCCGCCGTCTCCGTGTTGGTCGACATCCGCTCGCGGAAGGTGGTCGAGGAGTGGCAACTTGAACGCCAGCTCGGCCTGCCCGTTCTGGGAGTCCTGCCAGAGTCATGAGGGGTTTCGTGGCGGGACGCAGGCACCTCTCACGGCCGTCACGCGCCCGGCGTCTGAGGCGTTTCCTCGCGCGCGAATGAGTGAGGTGGCGCAGACGATGGCCGCTCCGGCGGAGGAAACGCCCGGGAGCGTCCACATCGCCCGGAATGCGCTGGCGCTCGTGGCCGGCCAGCTCATCACCATGGTGCTGGGCATCCTCTTCAGCGGGCTGCTGGGGCGGAAGCTGGGCGTGGGGGACTTCGGCCTCTACTTCCTCATCAACTCCTTTGCCACCTTCGCGTTCGTGGTGGTGGACTGGGGTCAGCAATGGTTCACCGTCCGGGAAGTGGCCAAGGCGCCCGAGCGCGTCGGTGAGTTCCTCGGTACGGGGCTCGTGCTGCGCACGGGAGGAACATTGCTGGTGTGCGTGCCGGCTGGACTTGCGGCGTGGGCACTGGGCTACGAGCCGAGGACCAGGTGGTTCGCTGTGGCCTTCATCGCGCTCAGCCTGCCAAATTTCCTCGCGCTGAATTTCGGCTTGGTGTTCCGGGGCCGGGACCGCATGGGCCTCGACGCGTCCGTCTCGGTGACCAACCGGGCGGTCGGCCTCTTGCTGGCCATACCAGCCCTCGCCCTGGGGCTCGGGTTGGGCGGGGTGGTGGTGGCGCAGGGCATGGCCGGGGTGATGGCATTGGCTCTTGCCTTCCGGTTGTACCGCCGGCTCGCTAGCGGTCCGTTGCGCTTCTCGCTGGCCACCTCTCGGGAACTCCTCCGCGGCGGGACGGCCCTCGCTGCGCTGAACCTGGCCGTGTACGTCCAGCCGTACATTGATGCTGTCCTCCTCTCTAAGCTCGTCCCTCCAGACGCGATGGGCTACTACGGCGCGGCCAAGACCATCATGGGGATGCTGCTCGCTCCGGCCCTCATTCTCGTCACGGCCTCCTTTCCACGGCTCTCCCGCGCTGCCAAAGACATCCCACTTCTGCGGACGGAATTCGCCACGGCGCTACGTCCCGCGCTCTGGCTAGGGGCCCTGGCCGGCGTTGGGACCTGGCTTTTCGCCGATGTCGCAATTGCCGTTGTCTACGGGCACCGTCAATTTGGTCCGGCCGGAACCATCCTGAAGGTGTACGGCATCGGCCTCTTCCTCATTTCTGTGGACATGCTCGTCGGCATGGCACTCACCGCAGTGGGCCGTGCCTCCACCTTCGCGGCGTTGAAGGCCGTCTCCGTGGTGGTGGGCGTGGGGTTGGAGCTGCTCTTCATCCCTTATTTCCAGCAAAGGATGGGAAACGGCGGAGTCGGCGTGACGTTGTCCATTGCACTCAGCGAGCTCATCCTCCTCGTCGGTGGTACACTCCTCATGCCGCGCGGAAGTCTTGGCGGAACGGTATTCCTCGACTTCGGCCGTGCAGTGGTCTGTGCGCTACTGACCTTCTTGCTCTTCCAGTGGCTGCCGCCGCTTCCGCCTTGGGTGAGCATTCCTTTGTGCATCCTGGTGTTCACCGCCCTCTCCACCGGCCTCGGCCTGCTGCGGCGAGGGGACTTGCTGGTGGTGCGGGCACTCCTGCGTCGGCGCGCGGTTGTGGCCGACCTTCCCCCCGCCGTGCCGTAAACGCCCCGGTGGGTTGCGCCGGACCGGGCATGGGCACAAGGACAGCGTCTCACCGAGAAGGCACTGCGCGCGAAAGAGTGAAGTAGCATCCGGCACGCCCCAATGGTGCCCAAAGGCGCCAGTCGGCGCTCGGGAAAGGATGGAGCGAATGAGGGCTGCGCTCGTTGGCGCAGGACAGATTGCCCGGCAGCACCTCGCCTGTCTGCAGGAGCTTCCCGATGTGGAAGTGCGGGCTGTCTGCGACCTCTCGGCCGCCGCGGCCGAATGTGCGGCCGAGCGTTTCCGGATTCCGAAGTGGTACACCGACTTCCGGGAGATGCTCGCCGTGGAGCGGCCAGACGTCGTCCATGTGACGACGCCTCCCTCGTCACACTTTCGGTTGGCCACCGCCGCGCTGGAGGCCGGCGCGCATGTTTTTGTAGAGAAGCCCGCCACGGAAAACGTGGAGGAGGCCCGGGCCATCCACCAAACTGCGCGAGCCGCTGGCCGGGCGCTGGTGGAGAACCACAACTACCTCTTCAACCGGGCAACTCAGAAAATTCTAGCGGAAATCGACGCTGGGACTGCGGGCAGGGTGCTTCACATGGAGGCGCTCATTTGCCTGGACATCCTTGGCCCGAGCGGATTCGCCGACCCCAACCTTGCCCACCCAGCACTGCGGATGGCTGGAGGTGCCATCGCCGACTTCCTTCCGCACTTGGCTTCCCTCGCCTGGCGCTTCGTTGGACGACACCGGAGCGCCCACACTGTCTGGTCGAGGCGGGCGGAGTCGGCTCTGCCCTTCGACGAGTTTCGCGCCCTGGTTGAGGCCGAGCGGGGAACGGCCAGCTTGGGCTTCAGTGCCAGCGCGCAGCCGGATGCGTTCTGGCTCCGCGTCTATTGCGAGCGCCTGCAGGCCACCACCAACCTCTTCGAGACGCGGCTCACGTTTGACCGCGTCCTGTCTGGCCCCAAACCACTGCGGCCTCTCCGCAATGGACTCCGGGAGGGCAGAGACGTCCGGCGGGCCTCCTGGGGAAGCCTGTGGCGAAAGCTGAGCGGTGGTCCGGGCTCGTACGACGGACTGTGGGAGCTGCTCCGCGGGACGTACGCTGCCCTCTCTTTGCAACAGGAGCTGCCGGTTGGCTTGCAACAGGTGGAGGAGGTGGGGGAGCTGGTAGCGGCGCTGAAGCCGAAGGGGGTTGCGCAGTGAGAGTCCTGGTGACCGGGGCGAATGGCTTCCTTGGACGCCACGTCGTTGCGGCGTTGCTGAGTCGCGGGCACTCGGTTCGAGCACTCGTTCGTCCGGCAGTCTCCGTCGGGCCGCTGGGGTGGCCCTCGGCAGTCGAAGTCGTCCGTGCAGACTTGCGCGGAGGAGCTCTGGCGTCGCTGTTCTCCGGAGTGGAAGCCGTCGTCCACCTCGCTGCGGCGGTGACGGGGGGAGAGGACGCCCAGTTTGCCGCCACCGTGGTTGGCACGGAGCGGCTTTTGGCGGCGATGGAAGGCTTCCCTGTCCGCCGTCTGGTGCTGGCCAGCTCCTTCTCCGTCTACGACTGGAGTCGCATCCACGGCACCCTCGACGAGGACTCGGCGCTCGCGGTGGCGCCGGGCCTCTATGAGCGCGACGGTTATGCAGTGGCCAAGTCCTGGCAGGAGCGAATTGTCCGCGCCTCAGCCAAGCAAAAAACCTGGGAGCTCGTCGTGCTCAGGCCAGGATGGATTTGGGGACAAGGGTTCGGCTACCTGGCCGGTCTCGGCCAGCGCTTTGGCTCCGTCCACCTCGTCGTCGGCCCGGCGACCCGTTTGCCGCTCACCCATGTGGACAACTGCGCGGACCTCTTCGCACTCTGCATTGATGCGCCCGCCGCCGCGGCCCAGACGTTTAACGTCGTGGACAGCGATGAAGTCCGGATTTGGCAATACCTTTCCGACTACCTACGCCGCAGTGGCGAGGCCGGGTGGCGGATTCCTGTTCCCTACGCACTGGCCTATGCGACGGCCCAAGTCGCCTCAGCCACGAGCAAGTGGATTTTCAATGGCAAGGGGAAGCTTCCCAGCGTGCTCGTCCCTCGTCGTTTCGAGGCGCGCTTCAAACCCCTTCGGTTTTCGAATGCCAAGGTTCGCCGCGAGCTCGGCTGGGTTCCGCCCTTCTCCTACGAGGTTTGTTTGGACCGCACCTACGGCCGGTTGGACGTCGGGGCTCCCGAGGCTCTCGGGCGCGAGCGGAAACGTCGAAGTGCTTCCTGCCGTGACTCCGGACCGAGCGCCGGCCTCCACGGAGTCCGTCGGTCGGTGACGGCCTCTTTTGGCAATGGCGTGCACCTCATCCTCGCGCTTGCCTCGCTGCTCGCCTGCAGCGAGCGGACGAGTGCGGATTCGGCCGGGGCGGCAAAGGCGCCAACGTTTTCCGCGCCGCCGGGCAGCATGCCGCTGTTGAGCCGAGTGGTGCCTGCTTCTTCGTCCTCCGGAAATGCGCGTTGGGCTCAGGACGCGGTGGTGGCCTCGTTCGCGCCCGACCACATGTGGAGCTGCCGCGGTGACTGCTGGCTCGCTTATGACCTCTCCGGCGTGCCCGAGGGGCTGCGAAGCCGCATTTACTTGGCGCTCTACTTCGGAGGGAATGCGCAGTCCCAGCTCAACGTGCACGCCCTACGGGACATGGACCTTCGGGGCGTCCCCACGGGTGGCTACCGCATCGAGGGCGGCCATTCCTCCTCCGGCCCGTGGACCACACTCGTCACGGTGCCTTCGCTGGCGCAGGCCTCGCGTGTCCATGTGGTGGACTTCCAAGGTTACACCTGGGTTCGCTACGTCTCGCCGGACGCCACCCGGCTGAAAATGAATGTGTACAGCGCCGCTGAGGGGGTTGGCGAGGGCCTCGTCATCTACGGCGACTCCATCGCCAACCTATTTTTTGCGGCGCCTCCGCAATCCTGGTTTTCGAGCGCCGTGGAGGCACAGGCGCCGGGGCGCTTCCCGCCCATCGTCGGGGGCGGCATTGCCTACCTCACGTCCATGGATGGACGGGACCTCATTGTAAAGGGGAGCGGGCCCTTCTCGACGGGCATGGGCGGCCCGCTCCTGGACGTCTATTCCCCAGTGGCCTTCTTGGGGCTCACCTACGGAGTCAACGACGCGGCTTCGGGAGCAGCCACCAACGAGCAGGCCTTCTTCGAGGCTTACCGGGACATCATCCGTGCCGCGCTGGCCAAAGGGATGAAGGTGGCCATTGCCACGCCCACCTGGTCCCCCGACTTAAACCGTCAACAAGGCCTGAAGCGGTTGCTCGGCCGCATTGGACTGCACCCGCGGGCGGTGCCCGACTGGTCTCCGAAAAGCTACCAACTGCTGGAGCAGGTGTGGCGCGACGGGAAAGTGTACCGCTGCGTGCAAGCAGGGACGAGCCGGGATGGTCCGAGCGGAGTGTGGTCATCCTTGTCGGACGGAGGCTCCGCACGCTGGCAGTACGTCCCGAGCCTGCGTGAGACGTTTGCCACGGAAGTCGGCGAACGTCGGGTGCAGGCTGGGCCGGACTTCTATTCCCTCTTTACGGACCAGCCCTCCTGGCTCGCCGACGGCTTGCACCCAAACCGGGCTGGTGCCGTCATCTGGCAGAAGGCCTGGGTGGACTGGGCGCTCGCCAACATGTACCGCTGAGCAACGCTTCTTGAGTGGCCGCTAAGCGGCGGCAGCCTCAGGAAGGGCTCGGGGCGCAGATTCGGCCGGGCTGAAGCGCTTGCGCAGCCGAGCGAAAGGCCTCTCCACAAAATGGTACATGGCCAAGGCGCAGCCTGTGGCGAGTGCGAACGCCACCAGCCCGACAGTCACCGGGTGCCAGCCAGGGAAGTGGAACTGAAGCGTGTAGAGGATGATGTGGTGCACCAGGTACAGCGAGTACGTGAGTCCGCCGAAGAAGGCGACGTGCTTGTTATTCAGTAGGCGAAAAGGCCCCCAGCCAGGAAAACGCATGGCCGTCACGAAGACGGGAGTCAGCCCAATGCCTTGAAGCGTGTAGCGGATGGACTCGCGGAACCACTCGGCACGGTAGACGAAGGTAAACAGAAGCAGCGCCACTCCGGCTGGGAGGAGCCACCGCTTCCAGAGGGCGTCGCTGCCCTGAGGTCCGTCCACGACGGGGTTGAGTCCCACCGCCAGCGCACACCCGAAGAGGATGGAGTCAAACCGCGTGTCACTGGCCAGGTAAGTCCGGTCCGTTGGGACTCCGACGACGAGGACGAGGTAAGAGCGCCAGGCGAGGATGGCGGCGCAGAGGGCCCAGAAAAGCCACGCCTGGCGTCGGTCCTGAAACCCCAGGCGGCGGGTGAGTAAGAAAAGCAGCGGGAAGAGCAGGTAAAAATGCTCCTCCACCGCCAAGGACCAGTAGACGGGCGTGCCGGCGGGGACGCCGTCCGAGCCGTGGAAAACAAACCAGTAGTTGCCGTAGTGCAGGGCGAGCGCCAGGAGGGGGCGGGCCTCGAGGGAACCGCCGTCCGCCGGGACGACACCGAGGAGGGCCAGCACGGTGGCCAGGACGAGCACAATGTAGAAGGGCGGCAAGATGCGGAAGATGCGCCGCAAATAGAAGTGTCTCAGGCTGACGCTGCCGCTACGGGCCTCGAGTCGCATCAGCGAGGTGATGAGGAATCCGGAGAGGAAGAAGAAGGTGGTGACGCCGAAGCCGCCCGGAATTTGATGTTGCAATCCGGCGTGGGCGAAAAAGACGAAGAGGAAGGCCACCGCCCGGAGTCCGTCGAGCGACGGGAAATGAAGGGAAGCGTGAGGCAGTGCCGCGGGCGGTGGAGCGAGTCGCTCACCCTGCGCTCCGTGCGCTTCGGTTGGAGGTACGGGCGATGGGTGGAGCGCATCCAATGGCGTGGGGGGGGTAGGGAGGGCCGCCGGCGTCAGCTTTGGCCTAGGCCAGAGGCGAAGGGATTTCGGTAGAGGCCCAGGCGTTGAAGCGTGAGGTAATAAAGGACAGGCGGCTGATGCACGAGGTAGCGGCGCCAGCGGTGGCTGGGCTCGCGCACCAAGCGGTAGAACCACTCCAGGCCTGCGTCCGTCACCCAACTGGGTGGCCGCTTCAGGGTGCGCGCCTCGTAGTCGAGGGTGCCTCCGAGAGGGAGGAAGGCTTTGACCAGAGGAAGCCGGTGGCGGAGTTGGACCATGAGTTTCTCCTGCCGCCCTGCGTCCAGCCCCAGCACCAACACGCTCGCCCGAGACTGGTGGATGCGCTCCACCATTCGGTCAATCTCGCCTGGCCGCCGGTCGTAGTCGAAGGGCGGCGAGTCCGTGCCCACCACCATCTCTCGCCCCACCGTTTGGTTGATGTTCTTACCTGCAGTCTCGGCAACGCCCGGACCGCCCCCGCAAAGGAAGATGGTCACAGCAGGGTTGTCTTTGTGCTTCCGGTAATAGCGCGGGAAGAAATCCGAGCCCGACACTCGCCCCCGCAAAGGCGTGCCCAGAAGCTTGGCGGCGGCGACGAGAATTTGGCTGTCGCAGGTAATGGGGCTGAAGGTGGAGAGGACCTCGTAAAATGCTCGGTCCTTCTGCAGCTTCATAATCATGTCAACGTGGAGGGTGAGGAGCATCCCTTCCTGAAACGAGTCCACCAACTCCTCGAGTGTGATGTCGTCGATGTCGACGTTGAGCAACCGCACCTTTCTCGGCGAGGGCTGCATGCCGGCGACTTTCCCCAGGAGCGTTGAATCAGCTCCTGGGTTTGTCGGATGTTGCCGCGCGAGGAAGCGCCGAAGACGATGGAGCTAAGCCCTTCCAAGCCGCACGCCCACTCAATGGCTTCCTGAGGTGGGATGGCGCCGGAGGCGAGCACCGACATGGCGATGGCCCTGCACTTTCGGGTCCGGAGCACCTCGCGGTAGGCATCGACGCCGCCACTCATTCGGAAGCCAATCTTATTTATGTTGGCGCAGACAATGGGGTTGTCCACGCCGGCCTCGCCGAGCGCATCCAGAAGCAGTGGCAAGTTCATGGTGATGAATCCGGCCTCGGCACCGTACTGGTCCCGGACGTAGCGGTCGAACTCGGCGAACACCGGGTAGAGCTTGAGTCCGAGGAGAAGGTCGGTGACCACATTCTGGACAAAGATGACCGGGGTATTGAGGCCCTTAAACCGCCGCATCTCCGCGTCGACGAGCAACCTCATCAGCGCATAAATGTCGCGGGTGAGCGTTCCGACCGCGCCCCGGATGAGGGTGCTCACTACCCCGCCCGTGGCGAAACGCTGGATGGTTTCGATGGCCCCCACTTGGCTCACCGAATTGGCGTACTTGTGCGCGTAGGGCATGCACGGGAAGTAAATGAAGTCCTTGTAGCGCTCGGGGTTCCGCCGCATGTGGTCAGCGATGTCGCCCACCCTGTCGTAGGTGGTGCACATGAAGGTGCGAATGCCCATTTGGTAGGCCTCGTCCAGCACCTCGATGATGGCGGACGTGTCCTTGAACCTGACCAGCTGCGCTCGGGCCTTCTCCTCCGACATATGGTTCACGCCAAAGAATTGGTTGTCGCCAAAGAGAATGCGGTCGATGGTCGCCAATGTGGAAGCCTCAGCCCTTCGCCTGGTGCGCCTTGAGGATGAGGTCCACGACGCGGTCCGTCTCGTAGGCGCTAGCGAATGAGTTCTCGTGCGCCATGTTCCCGCTGCGAATGGCCTCGGTGAAGGCCTCGAGCTGCGCGGAATATTCCTCGCCCCGCAGGTAGAACCCCACCGGCTTCTGCAGGCTGGTGATGTAGCGGGTGTTCCACCCCTGGGCGTAGTCCTCGAATCCGGCCTCTTGGCGCAGGTAAACCTTGAGCTCTTGGCGGTCCACGACGAATTTCCCACCAGTCCCGTGCAAGGTGACGCTGGTCGTCATTTTCCGGTAGGTCTCGTCGCTCCAGTTGGTTTCGAGAAGGCCGCTGGCGTCCTCTCCGTAGCTGAAAACTGCCGAGACGGCATCCTCCACCCCTTGAGAGAAAATGGTTTGCAGGCTCGCGCCCTGCACGCGCGTCGGTGGCCCAACGAGAAAGTTCATCAGGTCGATGACGTGGCTCGCGTAGTCGTGCAAGCAACCCCCGCCCTCGGACTTGCTCGCCCGCCAGGTGCGGTTCCTCTCCTTGACCACCACTTGTCCGAAAGCGCTGCCGTGGATGTTGGACACCTTCCCCAGAGCGCCGGCGCGCACCAGCCGCCGTGCCTCCTGGAAGGTTCCGATAAAACGGTTGTGAAAGCCGACTTGGTTGATGCGACGGTGCTCCACAGCGAGCCGAGACAGGGCGAGGCTCTGCTCCGCGGAGAGGGTGAGCGGCTTCTCGACGAAGAGGTGGGCTCCTCGCTCCAGGGCGTACTGAGCGCAGGCGTAATGGGTGGAGGTGGGGGTGGCGACGATGACCGCATCCGGACGGACCTCGTCCACCATCTGTTGGTAGCCGCTGAATGTCTGAACGCCGACATACTTCTTCAGCACCGAGAGCACGTAGTGCGAGGTGTCGCACACCGCCACCACCGCCGCGCCGGGTAAGGCGTTGGCGATGGAGAAATGTGAGAGGCCCATCTTCCCGGCACCGACGATGCCGATTCGAATTCCCATTCGTTGCGAGGCCCCTTCAAGAAGGCGCGCGAAAAACGGCGCGCAAGATGGCCGAAGTTGCGCCGTCCCTCAATGGGTCAGCCTGCACTCGGGGAGCGCGAGGGGTTCCACTGTGTTTTCTGGCGCTCATTGAGCAAGGCAGTGGCGCGGGCCTTCCCACGCAAGAGGCACGCCCACTGGTAACGGCGGAGGAAGCGTCGAAACTCCACGTCGCCGTAGCGGGGATTCCTGCGGGCCATACTCTTCAGGTAGCCGTAGAGCATCGCCACCCCGCCGAGGATGCGCGGTGGCCGGGTCGCTCGGTAGAGGGCGCTCGCGAGCATGTACACCACCGAGGTGCCCATGAAGTACTGGCCGAAGCCATGCCGCTGGCGACCCGTCCACCAATTCTTGTGACTGGTGCCCATCGGCCGAAGGTGGATAAAGCGCAAGTCCGGCTCGTCCCAGGAAGCAGCAATCCACCCCAGCTGCCGACAGCGGTGCCCGTCGATGCCGTCCCACATCAGCTCTCGGGTGAATCCCCCAATCTGCCGAAAGCACGCGGTGCGGTAGAACTTCACCATCCCCACCGAGTTCTCATCGCCAATCATCTCAGAGACGAATCCGGCGGTGTTGGAGAGCGGCAGCTGGACCGGCCTTTCGCTTCTGGCGCTCGGGAAATAGGGCTTCCCGGAAGCCGTTCCCAGGCGGGGTTCGGCCTCCATCCGCTCCATCAGACTCTCGAAGTAGCGCGGTGGGAGGTCGAGGTCCAGGTCGAGCTTGCAGATGTAGTCAAACTGCCGTGGGTCGATGGAGTCGTAGCCGGTATAAAACGCGTCAACCACGCCGCCGCCCAGCTTGCGATCGCCGCGGTCGGCGCGGACGAGAACTCGAATGAAGGGGCAGCGCGCCGCGTAGTCCGCCAAAATTTTCGGGGTACTGTCCTTCGAGCCATCATCGACGATGACCCACAGTGTTGGCAGCGTGGACTGGCGCAGCACCGACTCGAGCGTCCGGCGCGCGTACTTCGCCTCGTCACGGCAGGGAGTGATGAGGCAGTAGCTGCGTCCAGTCATCAAAAAGGCGCTCCCCAGGGCCACTCCCTGGGGACCCTTCTGTAACACGAGACGGTTGCCGTTCGACCCTTGCGGCAGGTGTAGAGTCCCGCGAGGGGAGGGTCCTCCGCGGACAGTCGATGAAGACCAGCCTAGGTGCCCTGGCCGCGTTGCTCCTCCTGGCCGCGGGTGGTCTCATTCTCGGTAAGCGGCTGGGTCTAAACGCGTTCGCCAAGCGCATGCTGGGGTCAGCAGCGACCGAGCAGCGCCTCGCCTTACGCCAGGACGAGGCGCCCTTCGGCCTGCTCGCGGCGTCTCAGGTGGGTTACGCGCCGGGGATGGTGAAGCAGTTCAGCGCTCCCCGACATTTTGACTCCTTCCAGGTTCTCGACGAGCGGACTGGCGCCGTTGCCTTGGCCGGACGTGGGCCGGTACGGACACTGCGTGTCGAGGGGTTGGGGCCAATTACCGAGGTCTCGATTGGCGACTTCACCGGGCTCACGCGCGCCGGTCGCTACCGCCTCGTCGCCCAGGGTGGGCTGAGTAGCCACCCCTTCGAGGTGGGGCCCGGCGTCTTTGACGGGCCACTGCGGGCTCTGCAGCGCGTCTTTTACTTTCAGCGAGCCTTCACCGAGATTGATGCCGCCCATGCCCACGGGCCGTGGGTCCACCCCAGCGACGCGGCGAAGGCTCCGCCCGGTGTCCGCAAGGGCTGGCACGACGCTGGGGACTTCTCTCTCTACAGCGACACGGCCAACACGGCGCTCTTTTGGATGTTGGAAGCGATGAGCGACTTTGCCCCCACCGACGACGACACGGGCATCCCGGAATCCGGCAATGGAATTCCGGACTTACTCGACGAAGCGCGCTGGGGCCTGGAGTGGCTTCTTTCGGTCCAGGAGGACTCGGGCGGCTTTCGGAACACAACCTGCGAGGAGAGCTACGGCCCCTATGGGAGCAACTCGCCCCAGACGGCTGCGCCGTACCACGACGGTGAGGTGGGGACGCTCGCCACTGCGCGCGCCGTCGGGACGCTCGCCTACGCCTCCACCCTCTACCGGAAGTATGACGCGCAATTTGCCGGACAGTGCCTCGAGGCGGCGCGGCGCGGCGAGGCCTACCTCCGCGCTCGCCCCCGGGAGAACAGCGACGGCCCGACGTGCCCGGTGCACCGCGTCGATGGAGACGCGCTCATCGGCCGCCACGTCCGGATGTATGCCGCGGCGGGCATGCTGCTCGCCACCGGCGAGGCGCGCTTCCGCGGCGACTTCGAGCGGAACTACGTCGAGTTGGACTACGACCCGAGTTATCTCCACTTCAACGGCTTCGCCGCGCAGCTCTACCTCCGGGCCGCTGCCGGAGACAGGGCGCGCCAGCACGCCATTCTCGAGCGGCTGGGAGTCACTCGCCGAACGCGCGCGGGCCGATGGCGCGGCGCAGCCCTTCGCCTGGGCCCCGCGCACGCACTGGGGTTCCATTGGCGCCGCCTTCACCCGAGTCGGCTCGTACAACGTCAAGCGCTGCCTTTTGGACAGAGCGGGCGCGGCCGCGGACTGCGAGCAGGCGCTCGCCGTCGTCCACTACCTCTTCGGGAGGAACTACTTGCACTTCTGCTACGTCAGTGGGCTGCCCGGTGTCGCCCACGGGCGACGGTGGGCCTTTCACCAATGGCTGGCGACGCTGCATGCGGAGCCCCACGACTTCCCAGGCCTGGTGGCTGGCGGGCCCAACGCCCAGCCGGAACCCGACGACGGCTCCAAACCCTGGGCCCGGCCCATTCCCGTCTGGGGCTATTTTGGCGACCCCGCCTTTCCCCGCGACACGAGTACGCCCTTCGAGGGGCGGTACACGGACAATGACAGTTGGTCCACCAACGAGCTGTCCGTCGATTGGCAATCCGCGGCGCTTTACAACCTCTACTTCGCCCGTTGGATGGCTTCTTCGGCCGCCCCGAGGTGAGGGAAGGTGTTTGGCAGGACGCAACCGACGGGTGGGCCGGTGGCGACACCCCAAGACGGCCCGTGACTGAATCCGGTGTTTCGTAGTTTGGTGCGCGCTCAAACCATGTGCGGAATCGCCGGCATTCTGGGGCGCCTCAACGAGGTGAACCGAGCAGCTCTCAAGCGCATGAGCGAAGCCATGGTGCACCGCGGCCCCGACGACGCAGGGACGTGGGAGTCGGCGGTTGGAGCGGACGGGCTGGGCGCGCTGCTCGCATTTCGACGGTTGGCCATCCTTGACCTCTCGCCCTCTGGCGCACAGCCGATGGTGGACCCACTCACCGGGCACGTGCTGCTTTTCAACGGCGAGGTCTACAACTTCCAGGCGCTAAGGCAGCGACTCGCATCGGCTGGGCACACCTTTCGCTCCACCGGAGATGCGGCGGTGGTGCTCCGGGCGCTCGCCACCGAGGGCCCGGCTGCGCTTCCTTCCTTCCGCGGGATGTTTGCTCTGGCCTTGTGGGACCCCGCCGCCCGCACGCTGCTCTTGGCCCGTGACCCGCTGGGGGTGAAGCCCCTCTACGTGGCGCGCTCGGCGGATGCGTCGGGTGGCTGGAGCGTCGCCTTCGCCTCGGAGCTCCGCGCACTGTTGGCCTCTGGGCTTCTGGGCACACCACGACTCGACCCGTCGGCGGTGGCCTCGGTGGTGTGGAACGGCTTCGTCGTGGGCCCAGGCACCATCCTTCGCGGAGTGGAGGTCCTTTCGCCTGGGCAACTGCAGCTGTATGGCGAGCGCGGGGACGTGCGGCGGACGGAGGCCTTCTGGCAGCTGCCCGGGCCGGCGGGAGCCGTCGGCCCCGACGAGGAGGCCCTGGCCGCGGCGCTCGAGGAAAGCGTCCGCCTCCACCTCATCAGCGACCGGCCGTTGGGCGTCTTTTTGTCCGGAGGCATCGACTCCTCGGCGGTGGCGAACCTCGCCCAAAAGGCGAACCGCGGGCCGGTGCACACCTTCACCCTGGCCTTCGAGGAGGAGGAATTCAACGAAGGGCCGATGGCTCGGAACATCGCCCAGGCCATCGGTACCGAACACCAAGAGGTGCTGCTCACCGAAGAGAAATTCGTCGGCGAGCTGGACCGGGCGCTCGACAGCTTGGACCAGCCGACATTCGACGGCCTCAATTCCTATTACATGTCCCACGCCGTGCGACAGGCGGGCTTCACTGTCGCGCTCGTCGGAACGGGGGGAGACGAGCTCTTCGGCGGCTACACCAGCTTTCGAGACCTCCCGGTGCTCTACCGCTGGTCTCAGCGTCTGGACTGGATGCCCCGGGCGGCGTTGGTGGGAACGGCCCAACTGGGACTGGCAGCGCTCCAACCGCAGCGGGGGGAAATGCCCCGGCAGACGCGCTGGGCCAAGCTCCCGGAGATGGTCCGGCACGGCGACAGCTTGGTGTCGCTCTACCAGCTGGCCTACGCCCTCTTCCTCCCCAACTTCCAAGGCGAGTTGCTCGGCCACGCGGGCTCGGCGCTCCTCGAGGACGGGCTCCCTCAGACGGTGCGGGCTCACCTCCAACGGGAAATTCTCGGTCGCTCGCCCCTGGCGGCCATCAGCGTCCTGGAGCAGCGTCTCTTCCTCGGCGAGCGTTTGCTGCGCGACAACGACGTTGCCAGCATGGCCGCGTCGATTGAGCAGCGACTTCCCTTGGTGGACTCGGTGCTGCTCGAGCAGGTCTTCCGAGTTCCCGACGGCCCGCGCTACCACCCGGTCGCGGCGAAGGCGATGCTCCGGCGCATCGGCCTGCGCGGACTGGACCCCGCTCTCTTCCAACGCGTCAAGCGTGGCTTCGTGCTTCCCTTTACCCGTTGGATTCGTCAGGGCCTCAGCAACGACATCAACGCCATGTTGCGTGACGAGGACGCAGTCCGCGCAACGGGCCTCGAGCCCTCTGCCGTCGCGCGTCTGTGGCAGGCCTTTTTGGACGGAACGCCCGGGACTGTACTGGTCGCGGGTTTGGACGCTCTACGTCCTGGTGCGCTGGTGCCAGCGGCACGGCATCCGTTTGTAAGGGCGAGCGCGCGGGCTCCTCTTCGAAGCGCTCCGCTTTTCGTCTTCACCCGGGAGCCACGGTGGTGCGCGGACTGGCCAAAACCTGGCGGTAGAAGTCTTCTAGAGTGGTTGCGGCCACAGACCACGCATAGCGCTCGACGGCGAGCGCGCGCGCGGCGACTCCGAGCTGCGCGGCCAGGGCCGGCTCATCGAGCAGTCGCACCACGCTGGCGCTGAAGCCAGCGGCGTCGTCGGCGATGAGCAGGTGACGCCCCGGGACGGCGGCGATGCCTTCCGCCCCCAGGGTGGTGGAGACAATGGCTTTCCCCATCGCCATCCCCTCGACAATTTTCAAGCGTGTCCCGCCGCCGAGGCGCAGGGGGACGACGAGCGCCGCCGCGGACGCCAAATGGGGACGCAAATCCTCGACGAAGCCCACCACTTCCACGTGAGCGCTGGCCTGGGAGCGGACCGACTCGGGCGCGTGCTTGCCCAGGACTTTGAGGCGGGCCAGAGGCTTCGCGGCGCGAATCCGGGGCCAAATCTCTTTGAGAAACCACAGGAGCCCGTCGATGTTGGGAAGTGTCGAAAGGAGGCCGAAGAAGACGATGGTGTGGCCGTCTCCACTTGGGTCCGAAGGCCGCGGCTGGAAGAAGTCGACGTCGGCCGCATTGGGGATGACGACCGTCCGGGCTGAGCGCCCACTTCGGCCAGGATTCGCTTCTCATCGTCACTGCTGCAAGCACAGATGCCGTCGGCGGAACGAAACGCCGAGAGCTCCTCCGAGCGGAGTTTCCGCCAGTTGAGGGCGCCATACACCTTGCGGCTCAGGCTCGGCTGGTGCGTGCGAATTGTCGAACCAGGTCATAGGCAATCTCATGCGTGTCGATGACCAGCCGCGGCGGGGGCGTGCCCGGCGGGGAACCCCTCAGGCGAAAGTGCGCGAGGTAGGGAAACTCCAGGTTGACGACGTCGAAGTGGGACTGCTGCTGCAGTCGGTCGAGCGCCGGCTGGAGCGCGGGAACGGTGTAGTAGTGGTACTCGAAACTGTGTGGCGAGGCGAGGGAGCGCAACTGGAGCAAGCGCTTCTGTAAGCCAGTCCGTCCGGTCGAGCGGGGGACGAGCACCACCTCGCGGCAGTACTCGCGCATGGCCTGTCGGCATTCCTCGACGTCGAATTCCTCGTCCACCAGACAGACGGCGGTCAATTCATGGCGCTTCCCCAACTGCGCCATCAACCCGTGGATGCGTGCCTGTGCTCCGAAGCGCGGTGGGCTGGGCGGCAGGTGCGAGACGCACAGAATGCGCAGGCGTTGGGAAGTCATGTCTCGGGAGCCGGCCAGGGGGCGGCGTCGCGTAGCACAGCTATCGGCCTCAAGGTGAGCCGAGTACGGCGCCGAGGAGGCGTTCCGGGCCGACGAGGTCAACAGAGCTCACCGCGTCCTTGAGCCGGCTCCTCCCCTTTTCGAGGAGGAGGATGACAACGTCGCAGGCGGCAACCAGCTCGCCGGCGTGGGGGTTTTCGAGGACCGAATCAATGGGGAGGATGAAGCGCCAGGGCGCCTCCGGCGACAGGGTGGGCGCTCTCGCTCGCCTGCGAGCTTTTTGGCAGCGGCGACTCTCTGCCGGAACTCGGAGGCGTCACGGGCCTCGAGCACGCCATGCCGGGCGCCCGCCAACTCCACCAGCGCGCGCGCGAGCCTCGAGGCGGCCGCATTGCTGTCGGGGGACACCACCGCCAGCGTCGTCCACTCGCGACGCACAAGCAGGTACCAGAGAACGCCGAGGTCGCTCGTCGCTCCGGGGCCGCTGGGCATCAAGGAAGGCGAATCTCCGCGAGGAGCGGCACGCCCACCGCGCGTTCCACCTGCCAGGATTCGAGGACGCGCCGCGACGACAGGTCGCGGAGCGTGACGGCGATGATGGCCAACAGCAGCCCAGCCACCAGGCTGGCGGGGAAAACCAACTCCGGTTTGGGCTGAATGGGCCCACGTGGCCGCTGGGCGGGCCAGATGACGACGTAGCGGTATTTGAAGGCTGCCTGTGCCGTGTCCTGCTGAAGCTGCGCGCTTTGGACTCGGTCGAGGATGGCGTTGTAGCGGTCCACCACTTGACGCAGCTCCGTCTTGGCATGGTCGATGTCCGGGTCCTGGTCTTCGCGCGGGTCCAGCGGGTCCTGAAGTGCCGTCTCCAAAAACCGGTCCGGCACGACCGGGGCGGCGGGGTCGATGCCCCGGCGGTTCAGCTCTTCCTGCAGGCTGGCTATCTCCATGCCCAGCTCCGCCATCTGCGGGGATTCCTGGTGCAAGGCCTTGAGGCTCTGTTCGGCGTCGACCACCAGAGGGTGCGTCGGGGAGTACAGCGCTCGCAGCTCCGCCGCCCGCGCCTCCATCTCGCTGATGGACCGTCGGCGAATGCTCTCCAGGTCGTCAAGCGCCCGTCGCTTGCCGGCAATCTTCACCAGGAGTTGCGACGTCTCCGCGTCGGGCGGTGCCGGGGCACGCCTCGGCAATCGGGCGTACCGTTGCCTCCCGAGGCTCTCGGCGCGCGCCGCCCTGAGCTGCTGCAATTCGCGTTGCGCGTCCTCGACGGTTTGCCGGGCCTGAGCTGCGCGGCTCTGCAGGACAAAGATGACGTCGGCGATGCTCGAGATTTCCGCCGCATGGCGAGCCTCGAGAAAGTCGAGCACCGCCGCTTCCACCAAGTGGTAGGCGAGTTGAGGGTCGGGGAAGTGGATGCCGATGGTTACCGTTCCCGCGCCCGGCGTCACCCAGAGCCGTTGCTCCAAGAGTCCGACAAAGTTCTCGACTTGTGCCTGCTCGCTCGGGGGAGGAAACCAGCGGGCCCAGACCGCGTCCTTCAAGCGCATCAGCGGAGCGCGATTTTTAGGCCAGTTGTGGATGAGGTCCGTCTGTCGGACGAGGGCCACCAGGTTGTCACGGCTAAGCACCGTCAGCGCAGCCTGTTTCGCCGGAGCGTCCAAGTCGGCGGCAGAGGGGGTTCCGCCGCCCAGCGCCGAAATCATCGGTGTCGGCTGCGCTTGCAGCGTCGTCTGCACCTCGTAGACCTTGGGGAGGACGGCCACCAGCGCCACGGTCAGCCCGACGACGCCGAACCAGATGACGAGGAGGGCGACTGGGTGACGCCGGATGGAGTGCACGACAAAGAGGAAAGCGAGACCGACGAAAGCCCAGTCGTAGTCCTCCTCGGACACAGAAGAGGTCGGGGCGACCAGCGGAACCTCACCGGTTCTGCCGGTAGCCGGCTGCCCAGACGCCCCCAGACTGCGTTCCATCCGTCACTCCCTCTAGACGACACGCTATCATCGACCGGTGCTGCGGCTCCTCCTGCTGTCCGTCCTGTTTGCAACCTTCCTCGTCCCGGTGGTGACGGCGCGCGCGAGGGACCCGCGGCGTGCGTTCCTCGCGCTGCTCACCTACGTCGTGGCCACTGAGGTCGGTTACGCGCTTTTCCTTTACTACATCTATCCCCGGTTCATCTGGTCGTGACGGAGGAGGCACTGCCCAGCGCGGACGATGCTTCGGCCCGGGCTGCCGCCTCCACACCGTGGTTCGCGCCGCCTTACCCGATGGTGGCGTTGGTTGGCCTGGCGACGACCGCGGCGATTCTGGTGGGCAATGGAGACTTCGCCATCGCCTGCGTCCCAACGGTGTTGTGGGCCCTCTGGTTTCTGCCGCTGCGCGCCTCGATGGTGGGACTCCTTGCCGCAGCGTGGATATTTGATGGTCCGGGTTCAGGCTTCGCTGTTCCGCTGCCCTGGGAGACGGTGGGGAAGCTGCTCTGGACGAAGCTCAGTCTGGTCTTCCCGGTCCGAGCGCTGGTGTTCAGCGGATTCGACCTTATTGCATTGCTGCTCTTCGTCGCGGTGGTGTACCGCCACACCAAGCGCTTGCGCATCGACCGCGCCGGATGGGTGAGCGCGCCGTCGCCCATCGGAACCTCCGCCTGGCTCTCGGTGCTGGCCATGCTGTGGCTGTGCGCGTTTGGGCTGGTGCAGGGCGGGAGCTTTCGCTTCGTCCTCTGGCAATCCACCCGGTGGGTCTACCTTCCCATCATCTATGCGTTGATGCGCCAGGGATTGCGCGGGCCGCAGGATGCGGTGACGGTGGGGAGTGTGGTTCTCGGCGCCGGCCTATTCAAAGCCGTCGAAGCCATCGTGGTCCGGCTGAATTTTCCCTCTTTCCCACACGCCACCGTGCACCATGACTCAGTGCTGTTTGCCACCTGCGTGGCGATACTGGCCGCGGGTGTGTTGGAGTTCTCCAGTCGGCGGTCGCTCCGGGTTTTCCTCTTTCTTTCGCCGGTATTTCTGTGGGCGATGGTGGCCAATAACCGGCGACTCGTTTGGTCCGAGCTGGCCCTGATTGCCCTCGTCTTCTGGCTCATCACGCCTTGGGGGAACCTCAAACTGAAGTTGGTACGCCTGGCCGTGTTCTCGATGTTCCCGTTTGTTGTCTATGTCGCGGTGGGGTGGAACTCGAATGCCCGTGTGTTTCGCCCCATCCAGACCGTCCGCTCTCTGACGGGTTCACAGCACAACGCTTCCACGGAATGGCGGGATTGGGAGAACTACAACCTCATCTACATGTTTCATCGGAGCCCCCTCTTCGGAACGGGTTTCGGCCATCCGATGAAGGAGCAAATCAAACTGCCTGACGTCACGGCCGTGTACGAGCTCGAGCCGTACATTCCTCACAACAGCGTGCTCGGCCTTTGGGCCTTTGGCGGACTGGTCGGCTTCTCGCTTCTGTGGATGGTGTTCCCGGTGGGACTGTTCTTCACCGTCCGTGCCTACCACTGGGCCGCCACGCCCCTCGAACGCATGACTGCGCTCGGCGCCGCCGCCTCACAGGTTTGCTACGTGGTGCAGGGGTACGGCGACCTCGGTTTTGGAACCTGGGGCCCGCTATTTACCCTCGCCGCGGGCTACGCACTGGTGGGCAAAATTTGTGTCCTCCGCGGTGCGTGGCCCCGCGCTCGCCCGGCGAGCTGGAAGTTCCGGAAAAACGAAGCAACCCTTTCCTCGCGCTCCAGCCCGGTGCCGACTTTGTCCCGCCTACGCTCCCCTCACCCCTCCTCGTTGAAGGGAGGCAACTCGCGGACCCGGCCGGAGAAGAGGGTGGGTCAATTTCATCACCCCGCGGACTGGCTTGCAGAGAAGTCCAGAGCCCATTTGACCAACTCCACGGGGACTGCTAGCGGGCCGGTGCCGCGCGTCTGCGGCGCTTCTCGCCTCCATGGCCCTCAGCGTCTCTACGCTCACCACAGTCGAGCAGCTCCAGGCCCTGCAGGAGGAGTGGATTGGCTTGCTCGGCAGGACGCGGGCGGACCTCCCCTTCCTGAGGCCGGAGTGGCTCATCAGCTGGTGGGAGCTCTTTCGGCAGGACCGGTCGCTCATCCGCGACACTTTGCAGGTGAAGGCCGTGCGGAGTGAGTCCGGGCAGCTGGTCGCCGTCGTCCCGCTGATGCTGACTGAACGCCCGGCGGTGGGCCCGGCCCGCGTGCGGACGCTCGGCTTCCTCGGCGCCGACAAATACGTCACCGAGCAGAGAGCTCCCATTGTGGACGGCGCCTACGAGACTGAGGTGGCAGGCGCCCTCGCCTCCGACCTCAGAAGCGATGGCGCCTGGAACTGGCTTGCTTGGGAGGGGCTGAATCCAGAGAGCCCCTTCGCCAAGGCGCTGGGGCAGGCGATGGCGCTGCAGTGGCAGGACCAGCAGTCGGGAAACATTCTGCACCTGCCCCCAGCTGGGACGAATTCGCGCGTGGCTTCAAAGAGCACATGAAGAAGTCCGTCCGCCACTGCTACAACTCGCTCAAACGCGAGGGGAAGAGCGCGCAGCTCGAGGTCGCTGTCACGCCGGAGCAAATCGCACCGGCCCTGGAGATATTCTTCCGACTCCATTCCAGCCTGGCGCAAGCAACCCAGGATGTCGCTCGACCCGACCGGTTCGCCGACCCAATTGCGCGACGCTTCCTCGCCCTGGCGTGCTCCCGGCTTGCGGCTCGCAACATCACCCGCGTATTCACGCTTCGCATCGGAGGCGTCCCGGTCGCTAGCCGGGTGGCGTTCCAACTTCCTGAGTGCCTCTACCTCTACTACTCGGGGTATGACGTGGCTTGGCGAAAGTACGCCGTGGCAACCACCATCGTCGCGGAGGCCATCAAATACGCCATCCAACTTGGAATCCCCCGGCTGCACCTCTCCATGGGAATCGACGAGTCCAAGTCGCGCTGGAATCCAGAGACACCGCCCTACCACCGAGCGGTGTGGGTCAAGCCACAGCTCTCTTCGCGCGTTGCCTTGGGGTTGTACTCATTGGCACGCACCGAAGCGATGGGCCGGGTGAGAAGCGTCCTCGGTCGACGCTTCAAGTGAAGGCCCGCGCTCCGTCGCTCTTCGGTCGCGCGAGCTAGGCCGCGCCGTAACGGGCGAGTAGGTGCTCGGTGAGGGCGTCACTCACCCTGCGCTGCGCTTCGACTGGTGTAAAGGCGTGGTCTGCGCCGGTGATGTTGATGCGCCGGAAGCGGGGCACCTCACCGAGAGCGCGCATGGCGTCGCCGGCGTGCGTGTCGACGTAGGCGACGCCCGGGTCGTTCCGACTCACCAAGAGAAGCGTCTCGACCCCGCGCTCTGACATTTGGCGCAGGGTGCGCGGGACGTCAGCCACCGACTCGGTGGCCGGCGCCCCCTCTCCCCCCTCGACCGCGGTGAGGTCGAGCACGCAGAAGGTGCGGGGGTTGAGCATGCACACCGCTGCCACGTTCGGGTCGCGGGCACCGAGCTGGAATGCGTAGTCGCCGCCCGAGCAATGCCCGACCACGATGACACGCCGGGAGCCCAGCGCGCGGATGGCGTCGGCGATGTCCTCAAACCCGCTGAGGGGGTAGGTGAGGTTTTCCTTCGCTCCGGGTGAGACCGGGCTGTCGCCAATGCCCGAGAGGTCGAGGCGGAGCACGTCGAAGCCGAGCTGGGCCCAGCGGCGGGCCATTCCCACGTGCATGCGGTGCAGCCCGGAGCGATTCACGCACCCGGCGTTGAGGACGAGGATGGGCGGGCGGTCCGGCCGAGCTCGCTCCGGATGGGCGGGGGTGAGGATGCCGAAGAGAGGGTGCCGCTCGCCTAGGCGGAGGGGCCGCTCCCCCGCGGGCGAGCGGGCCGGAGGCCGTGGCGCCGTCGGGCGCGGTGGGACGCTCGCCGGGTAGACGTCCTTGAGCCACCCGAGCACGGAGTCCAGAATCTCGTCGGGGAGAGCCGCGCGGTGCGACACCGTGATGAGGAATTTGTGCCCGGGGTGCGAGCGCAGCTCGGCCGCCGCGCCCAACTCGGCGAGGTGGGCCATGAGCGCGTCTCGCCCTTGCACGTTCCCACCATCGATGAAGAGGGTGCGCCGGGCCGGGGAGCGCGTCGTCTTCAACAAATCAACCTTCGACAGCTCGCCAATGAGAGCTCGGGGAAGGAGCATGCCCAGCGCCTCTTCACCGTCGCTTTGCGTCGGTGTGGCATCCGCGAGCTCGGGGTCGAGGCGCAAGTAGAGCTTGTGAAGCTTCGTCACCTCGCTGACAGCGGCCGCCCCGGAGATGTAAGGGCTCCAGAGGACAAGCGAGTCCACCTCGCCGCGCTCGGCGGCGTAGACCATGGCCAGGGTGGCCCCCAGGCGCAGCCCCACCAGCGACACCGCAGTGGCCCCCGAGCGCTGGCGGAGCTCCTGGACCGCCAGTCCCACGTCGTCGAGCCACGCGCGCAAAAGCCCGGGCGCAGACTCGTCGCCCCCAGAATCCCCGGTGCCGAAGAGGTCAAAACGCAAGCAGGCGAAGCCGGCGTCCGCGAGTCGCTCGGCGAGGTGGCGGTAGGTGCGGTCCGAGCGCGTGCGGTCGGTCCCGATGGGGGGACACAGGACGACGCCCACTCCGCGCCAAGGTCCGTCCTTGGGGGGATGGTAGAAGCCGAAGAGGGGCCGTCCCTCTGCCCCGAAGTAGATGGCCTGTTTGCGCCCGGAAGCGGTGCCTATCTCAATCGTTCCAAGTTGGCGGCCCTCACGTCTCGGCAGGCGGCAACGCAAAGTCGCTGTTGCGAGGAAGCAACCATTGGCGACCTCGGCCGGAACTCTCCCAGCGTAGCCACTTTAAACCCGGGACAGCGACGGCGGTGGCCCGCCCGGTGGTGGTGAAGCCGAGGCGCTGGTGCAAGGCGAGGGACGGCTGGTTCCAGTCGTGGATGAAGCCCCGGACCAGACGGCAGCCATGGGCCTCGAAAAGCTCGCGAAGGGCGACCTGGAACAGCTTGGCCACCACGCCGGCCGAGCGCATTTCCAGGGGTGCCATGGCGTCGTAGGACCAGAAGGTGGAAGCATCGCCCAGCGCCCAGCGCGCGATGCTGGAGCGCTCATCATCAAACGGCGCGGGCCCTCGGTAGAAACAGGTGCAGCACACGACGTCCTCGCCCAACTGTCCGAGGTAAACAAGGTCGCCGCGGTCGAGTCGCGTCTTCAATAGCCCGGCGTCGCGGTTGTCGAGCTTGACCAGCGCGGGAATGTCGCGCTCCGTGGCGCGCCGGATGAGCAGGTCAGAGAGGCCACGCGTCAGCTTCGGCGGTTGCCGGAGCTCCACAATCACGCAGCGTTCGATGGAGAAGGCCGGGTGGAGGCCGAGCGAGCGGAGGCCCTTCTGCGCCACGCGGAAGAGCTTCTCGGAAGCGGGGCTGTCCTCTTTGAGCTCCCGCGCCAGTCCTTCGAGCTTCCGCGGCAGCATCATCCGGTGCGACCCACTGCATTCGCTTGCACGTAGGCAGCAATATCTCCGAGCGAGCGCAGCTTGATGACGTCGCGTGTCGCGATGGTGAAACCGTACTCGTCCTCAATGGCAGCCATGAAATTGAGGTTGGCCAAAGAGTCCCAGCCCTCGGTGTTTTGCGGAGTGGAATCGCCTCGCAGCGTCGCCTCAGCGGCACCCGAGTGGTACGCCAGAAGCTCGCGCAGTCTGCGCGCGATGGTCTCTTCGGTCATGAGCCACACTAAATTTTGCGCTCTGTCGGGGTCAAGGTTGTCCAGTTTCGAAGCTTGGGGAGCACGCGTGAGGACGTCAGCGTCCAGCTCGGGTCCGTCCGAGTCCGAGCGGACCCGCCAGGGTGACTTCGGCTCGGTGGAAGCTAGGACTTCGCCGGCACGCGCTCGAGCCAGCATTCCCGCCAGAAGGCGTAAATGCCGCGAGGACAAAGCCACCGCGTGGGGTTGAGGTCGCCCGCGCAAAATGCGCCTTCCAGCAGGATGGCGTCGGTCTTCATCACCACCATCACGCTCTTCGGCTCGTCGATAAAGCGTGTAACGCGCTGGCGGACTTTGAAGACTTGGCCGCAGAAGGGCAGCATTTCTCGGTCGAACCTGAGCCCCCGATTCATCCCCCGGGCGTCCAGCGTCTTGGCGATTTCTTCCTTCGACTTGACGCGCACCCGCTCGCCCACCTCAAGGTTGAGCGTCTCGAAGGCCTGGTTCGCCTTTGCCGGTCCGGAGAGAAACACCTGGGGTAGAATTCCCAGCTTCCGCTGCGGTTCTTCGACGGCGGCACGCGCCATGACGCGGAGAAAGCGACCCAGTGGGACGTTGCCGGAGGTGAGTTCGCGCACGTAGGGGCGCGGGTCGAAGGTCCTCAGGTGCTGGGTGTAATGCGGAAGCTCGGTCGCCTGACACCGGTAGCGCACCGTCTCTTTGCCGTCGGCCCGGGTGGTTGAACGGATGGAGCGTCCCGCCCGCTCGATGAGCGCCGCCAACTCCTGGCGCGAAGCGGGCGAAGGGGTGGGCGTCTCCGGTGTGACGCTGGTGAGCCATTCCTCCTTCCAAAAGAGCCGGCACTCGGCCTGGCAGCCGTCGTGCCCCCCGCCATCGCAGCGTAAGTCGGCAAGGAGGACTGCACGGGGCAGCCGGCGGCTCCCGCTGAATTGTACCGAGTCACACACCTTGTCGGCGCGGGCGGCCACCCTCAGCCGTTGGCCGCAGTAGGCGGCCATTTCCGGCATGAAGGGCAGGCCGTCCAAATCGCCCTGCTCGTCCAAGGTGAGCAGAATCTCGGCCGGGCTCTTTACCTCCACCAAGTCGCCGCGCCGCAGCTCTCTTTCGGCCATTTCCTCGCTCGAGTGCCGCACAAGCCTTGGCGCCGCACGAGGTTACTGGGAGAGGCGGGCGCGCATCAACGCTGCGACAGCACGGCTCTCCGGGTCACCGCTCTCAAGCCAGGCAGCGACGCGCTGCTGGTCGGTGAGGGAGCGGTTCTGACTCAGCTTCCACTTTCCCTCCAGCTGCTGGATGGGGATTTCAAAGCCGGCAATGACGTCCAGCGCCGAGCGGAGGTACTCCTCGGGCGCCTCCATCCGCCAACCGGTGGGGTCGAAGTGCAGCACCAAGTCATCGAGTGTCTTGCGCAGCGTCGCCTCGTCCACGAGGCGCGCCGGACCCCGCATGTGAACGACGACATAATTCCAAGTCGGGACGCTGGGTTGCTCCTCGTAGACGGAAGGTGAAACGTAGGCGTGCGGGCCGTGAAAAATTGCCAGCGCTTCACAGCCCGCTGCGAAGGCAGCAGCCTGGGGATTGGCCCGCGCCAGGTGGCCCCGTAAGACTTCCCGGTGCGCGTCCACCAAGAGCGGCAAATGGCTCACCAAGAGGCCGCCCGGGCCGTCGGTGATGACGGTGGCGAAGGGATGGGCCGTCGCGTGTGCCAGCAGCGTCTGGCGATTTTCGACCCGAAAAGCCTCGGGTAAATAGATACCCATGTTCGGAATTTGTCATGGCTGCTTGTTGAATGACACTGCACTGGTGCGCGGCTGACCCAGGGCACCAACCCCCGTTGACCACGCGCGCGCACACCACCTACTGTGCGCGGCGCTCGAGCAACAGCGTTCGGGGGAAAGCTCAAACGTGACGACATCGATTCAGTCCAATTACCGGTCCAAGCGTGTCTTCGAAATTAAGTCCAAGCCCGAGGGCCGCGAGCTCCGTTTGAGTGACCGCGTCGTCGAGCTCGGCGAAAAAGAGTTCGGCTGGTACCAAGGGGTGGCGCAGTGGCTGCCGAGCGTGCGCGGCGTGGCCGACTTGTCGCGAGAGATTGGGATGGACGAGGCGAAGGTGCCCAAGTTCATCGAGGCGCTCGAGAAGTCAGGCCTTCTGTACAAAGTGGAAGATGCGCCGAAGTCGATGAGTGGGCTCGAGTTTCACGCCCGCTTCGATGCGGTGCTCAAGAGTTGGCTTTCCGAGGCATTCGCACACCCCTTCTGGGAGCGGATGATGAGCGGAAAAGGCTCGGCGCGGCTCTTCACCGGCTGGCTCATCGAGCTCTACCACTACACCAAGAACGCCAACCGGCACATGCCGCTCTCTTGCGCTCACGCACACGAGAAGCCCATCAAGCAGCTTCGCGCCAAGCACTACGCGGAGGAATGGAACCACTACCACTACTTCATGAAGTCGCTAAAGGAGCTCGGCTTTACCGAGCCGAACATCGCCGGGTCGGTGCCTCTGCCGATGACGCTCGCTCTCTCCAACTTCATGCGGCAGGCGGCCCGCGAGGACGTCCTTGCCTACTCGATTTGCTCCGCAGTCCTCGAGGGCACGACCACCGACCGAACGACCTACAACCCCTATTACGACCGAGCGGCCGAGCTCTACGGGTTGCCGAAGGGTGCCATCACCCCCATCTACGCGCACCTCGACTTGGACGTGAAGTACCAACACTCGGACTTATTCAAAGACATCCTGGAACACGTCCCGGTGATGTCGGCCGAGCGGGCCTCGAAGGTCCTGGACTACGGCCACCAATTGGTCGAGCACATCTGGCTGTGGACGGACAACATCGAGAAGTACTACCAAGTCGAGTCGAATCCGGTTCCACGTCGACCGTTTGATGTTCGGGTGGACTAAGGGGGGATGAACTTGCAGACAGCAAATGCAGCCGTGGGTGGGACGTCATCCTCACTGAAGGACCTGCCACTGTTGAGGCATGGCGCGTCCGTCACGCGACGCGATGGGCAGGTGGCCATCCGTCACCTCCGAGACGAAGTGACGCTGGAAGGTGCGGCGGCGCAGCTCTTTACCAAGCTCGGGCCGCTCCTCGACGGAAAGACTCCCCTCGAAGCAGTGGGCGCCAAGGTCGGCGAAACCCCGGCACGTTTGCGGGCGCTGCTCGAGCGGCTGGAGAAGGCTGGGGTGGTGGCCTTCCTCTCGCCTGTCGATGACGGGGTGCTGATGAGCGGTGTGGAGTTCCATCAGCTGCACCGCGAGCTGTGCAACTACTGGCTGCAGGACGTCTACCAGCATCCGCTGTGGGAGAAGATTGTCACCGGCCAAGCCACGCGAGCGCAGGTACTCGGCTTCGCCTTCGAGAAGTACCACTACATCGAGGCCGCGTTCGAGCACATGGGCATTGCCGCAGCCAACGCCACCCCGGAGATGATGCCCCACTTGGCGCGTCACTTCATCGAGGAGTACACGCACGGCGACATCTACCGAAAGGGATTGCGCAGTCTCTTTCCCGACGAAGTCGTCTTGCGCTCACAGCCGCTGCCCTCCACCCGCGCATTGGTGAACTACCTGGCTGAGTCCGCGCAGAGCGGGTCATTTTCGTACTACTCGGGCAACGAGCTTTTGCAGATGACGGAGAACGAGGACGGGGGAGCGGGTGGGGCCGTCAGCGAGTTCTACGCGGCGATGCAGAAGCACTACCCATACACCGACAGGGTGATTGCCTCGTTCATCGCCCATACCAAGGCGGACCAGAATCTGGGCCATGCCAATGCTTTCCTGCTGATGTGTCAGAGCGTGCCACCGCTCACCCGGCGAGAGGTAAACGACGCGCTCAACGTGGCTAAGAACATGGCCGAGCACCTCCTTCTCTTCATGGACGGCATCGACACCTTTTACGCGAACTTCGCGACGGTGCCCCGTTTGCCGTGTGACGTGCTCTCCGAATAAGGCGGCAACGCCCTTGTTCAGCCCCGCGGTCGAGAGGCTCGGCTACACCGAGGCCGATTTGGCCCGGCTTGTGGCCATGTCCGGTGGAGGTGCCTTGGCGGCGCCCGAGGACGTCCGGCGCGTCATCGACAATTACCAATACCTGGACGACTGGCGGGCCAATTACAAAATTCAGTCGGTGCGCTCGTCACTGCACAGCTCGCGCATCACCTGCATCGATGCGGCCATCCTTTCCTACGGTTTGCTCGAGCTGTTGTGCGGCCCCGTCAAGCGCCGGCTGTTGGCCATCCACCGACGGGACCCAGCCTCCGGCGAGGAGGTGGGGCACTGCGTGGCGCTCTATTGGGGCGCCAATGGCCGCGTCGGTGCCATCTCCAAGTCGAGCTTCAAGGGCCTCGGGCACCGGGAGTGCATTTTCCCGGACGAAGTGGCGGTGGCCTCCAGCTTGGCCAAGGCCTATGTCGACATGAAGTTTCAACCGCTGTACTTCGGTGTCACCACGCTGGAGGAAGCGGCGCCGGACCTTGACTGGCGCTTTCACGAGGGCGAGTTGAACGTCCTGTCCGAGCGCCTGCAGGCGTCCTACCAGTACGGCTTCGAGGTCGGGTACTAGGGGAGCCATGAGCGCACCCGCGGCCGTCGACTTTCCAGGTCTCCTCTCGGGACTGGCCGAACACGCCGAGCGCGCGGCCCTCAGCTTCTACCGAGGCAAGGCGCTGGAGGGGCGCCTCTCCTACCGAGAGCTGCTCGAAAGAGTCGAGGCGCTGGCGGGTGGGCTGTCCGAGAGGTTGGGTGTGCGGCCGGGGGACCGTGTCGCGCTCCTCGCGCCGAACCGGCTCGAGGTGCCGGTGCTGGTGCTGGCGTTGTTGCGCTTGGGCGCAGTGGTGGTTCCGCTCAACCCCGCCGCCTCGCCCGAGGACTGGGAGTACATCCTCAAGCATTCGGGCGCACGCGGGTTGTGCGGCACACGCGAGCTCCTCTCGGGGGTACCCCGCGCGGCCGAGGTGGCCTTCACCCTGGCCCTGGAGGAGGCCTTCGCCCTCGCCGGCCAGCCCCCCCAGCCGCCCAGTGGCCTCGCTGAGCAGCTGGCGGTCATCCTCTATACTTCCGGGACGACGGGAAACCCGAAGGGTGTGGCCCTTCGCCAGCGGAACCTCATCGCCAATGCCTGGAGCATGGCGCGGAACTTCCGTCTTGCGGGGACGGTGCAGTACGCCGTGTTGCCGCTCTACCACGCCCATGCCTTCGGGTTCGGGTTGATGACCGCCCTCTCCACCGGCGGCCATTTGGTTTTCTCGGAACGCCTCGAGCCCTTCACCTGGGCTCGGGTGGTGCGCGCGGAAACAGTCGAGGTCTCAAGTGTGGTGCCCTCGCTTCTGCCCGCCTTACGTGCCGCCGGCGTCACCAGAGAACAGGTGCCCTCCCTGCGACACCTCATGGTCTCGTCGGCGCCATTGAGTGCGGCCATTGCCCGCGACTTCGAGGTGCACACCGAGATTCCGCTCATTCAAGGCTGGGGTCTTTCCGAGTACACCAACTTCGCTTGCTGCGTTTCGCCCTTCATTTCCCCGGAAGAGCATGAGCGGCTCATGTTTTCCTGGGAGGTGCCGTCCATTGGCCCGGCGCTGGAGGGCACCGAAGTGCGAGTCATCGACGCCCATGGCAGACCCGCGGCCGAGGGGACGCGTGGCGAGCTCCTCATCCGCGGGCACTCGATGATGGGGGGCTACTTCCAGGACGCGGAGAACACGGCGCGGACCATCGACGCCGACGGTTGGCTGCACACCGGTGACGAGGGCTTTTTTCGCCTGCAGGACGACACACCCATCCACTTCGTCACCGGTCGGCTCAAGGAAATCATCATCCGCGACGCCGAGAAGTACAGTCCGCTGCGGCTGGAGCAACGCCTCCTGGAGGCGCTGCCCGAGCTGTCCGGCCACCTGGTGGTGCTCGGCTTCCCGCACCGCGAGCACGGTGAGGAGGTTGGCGCTTACCTGGAAATCGACGCCTGCGACAATTCGCTCCGGCAACGCCTCGGAGCCGCCCTTGAGGCCATGCCCGTCGCAGAGCGGCCGAAGGTGGTGCTGCATGGCACGCAACCCATCCCCCGCACCCACACCGGTAAAATTCAGCGGCGCAAAATGCAGCCCTGGTTCGCCCTCTGGGCCGAACACCGCGGCCAGACGGTGGTGGACGCGTTGCCGGCGGGTGAGCCGGCCTAATTCGTCAGCACCATCCGGTAGCGCACCCGGTTTTCGCGCACCTGCTGCAGAGCGGCGTTGACTTCGGACAGCGGGGCTGTCTCCACCAGTGCGCCGATGCCATGCTCGGCCGCGAATGCCAACGTCTCGCGGATGGCAGCCCGGCTTCCGATGTCGCTTCCGCAGACGACGCGCTGGCTCGTCACAAGCTGGCCGGCGGGGATTTGTAGAAGCCCGGGCGGCGCCCCGACAAGGCACAGCACGCCGTTCGGTTTGAGCGTATTCAAGTAACTCACCCAGTCCAGCCGGGCCGGCACTGTACAGAGGAGAAAATCCAAGCGATTGGCGAACCCACGCAACTCCCGCGGGTTGGTGGAGGAGGCGACATTCGTGGCGCCGAGGTCCAGCGCCGCCTGGTGCTTGTCAGGGGAGGAGGTGAAGGCCGTCGCCTCGCAGCCCATCGCCTTGAGAAAGCGCAAGGCGAGGTGCCCGAGCCCGCCAATCCCGATGACGCCTACCCGAGCTCCCGGGCTCACCCTCCAGCGCCGCAGCGGCGCGAAGACGGTGACTCCCGCGCAGAGCAGCGGCGCGGCGGAAGCGGCGTCGAGCGCCGCGGGAAGCGGGAAAGTAAAACGTGCGTCGATGCGAATGCGACGAGCGAACCCCCCCATGTGTCCGACACAGGTGGCCTGCTGGTGCGCGCACAGGTTTTCATTCCCGGCGCGGCAGTGCTCGCATTCCAGGCAGGCGGAGCGCTGCCAGCCCACCCCCACGCGCTGCCCGACGCGCAGCGCGCTGTCCGCCCCAGCGGCGGCGACCGTCCCGACAATCTCGTGCCCGGGCACGAGCGGGTAGAGGCTCGTGCCCCAGTCATTGTCGATGAGGTGGAGGTCACTGTGGCAGATGCCACAGTGCGAAATCTCGATTTCGACGTCGTGAGGCTGCAGCGCCCGCGGCTCGTATTCGTGCGGCACCAAGGCCTGCTTGGCCGCGAGCGCAGCAAACGCCGAGAACCTCACTTTGGGCAGAACGCGCCGGAAGACTACTCGGCGAGAACGCCCCTTGGCCGCGCCGGCACCTCGAGCTTGCGCACCGTCACCTTGAACTCGGCTTCCTCGACCGGGTCCTTGTTGGACTCTTCGGCGGGGTCGCGGGCTTCCTCAACGTCTTTCAGCGTGTCCTCGTTGCTATTCATGGCAGTTTAGCTCCGTTGTTCACTGTTGCTGTTGCTTGCCCCTTGTTGTTCCAGGGTCCGCGCCACATGGACGAGGTCCCCAAACGTCCGTAGGTCTCGCAGCTCAAGACCCAACTCCACAATGTCGACATCGAACTCGCCTCCGAGCCGCAACGCCAAAGAGACCAGGGACAGCGACTCAATGGCGAGGTCGTCTCGGAGCGACAGCTGAGCTGCCAGCGGACGGCTGGGTGGAACGCTTTGCGCGTACTCAAGCACCAAGCGTTCTACGCACGCCTCCATGGTCTCCCCCGTCAGCACGTCCTACCGCGTAGCACACGCCCCTAGCTCGGAAAATGGGGCACCGTTGACCCAGCCAAGGTGGCAAAAGTTGAACAATCCTGAAGACATTGGACGTGCTGCGCGGGAAGTGCGGTTCCCCTTCCACGGCGGGAGTTTTGGGCATCACGCTCGGAGGGCGGCGGGCTCGGTGCAGAGCGCCTCTGAGCGAGTGCTCTCGAGTGACTGGACGTGAAAAATGGGCATCGTTTCCGTCCTTAGTTTGGCCTCTCACGCATCCGGCACACCTTCCGGGGCCCCTTCAGTCTGAAGGGGCCGCCTTGGCAGGGCGTTCAAGCCTGGCGCTTTCACTGGCTTTTCCCCAATGGAGGAACCGGGCCGGGCCCGGAGCTGCCGGCCTCAGGGCATCGCCCGCTCGACATGGGCCAGCCGCCGCGAGGCAAGACATCGGCTCCCCGCCCGGAGGCGAAAGGGCCACTCCGGGCCCCGAGCGCTGCATCCACCGCGCGGGGAGCAGGGCAGACGCGGGAGAGAAGTGCAGACTCGCCATGAGATTCACTCCTGCCGCCGGCCTGACAACGTCCCGAATGGGGTGAAAGAAGACGTCGTTGGCATTCGGGGCGCCAACGAAGGCCAGCAGCACGTCCGGCCGGGTGGCCCGCGGCGCAGTTCGAGTACGCCAGACGGTTATCCGAGCGGCTGCCCCGTCGGGAAAGCGAGAAGTGGGGCAGTGCCTGCCCGCGAGCGGGCACTTGTAATGCCAGGGGCGGCCCCGTATGTCCGGGACTTGGTGGCGAGCACAGCAGCGCGGGTAGACTAATGAAGCTCATGAGTCGCGCGCCGTCGACACTCTCCACGGAGGACACCCAGCCGCTGGCCGTCCTGCCACAATTGCCGGCCTCGTCCGCGGCCACTGCGCTGTGGTTTGCCGTACAGAAGCGGCCCTGGTTGTCCCTCGCCGTCCTTCCGGCGGGCCCGGGCGAGTCGGCGCTCCACGTGGCGAACGCGCTGTACGACGTTGGCGCCCTCATCTCCGGCGGGCCCATCCGCCTCCTCGACGCGCGTTCTCTCACCATGGCCTCGAGCGCGTCCTTCATTGTCAACATGAGCTCCTTGGTTTCCGGCCCCGGTGAGCGCCGGACGGGAGGTGAGCAGCGGGCCATTGTGCTTCTCAGCAGCGTCATCGAGCAGTTGGCGGGCATTCCGGTTGTGCTCGCTGCGGATGCAGTCCTGCTGACAGTCACGCTTGGGAAGACGACGGTTGACTCTGTGCGCCGGACGCAGGAATTGCTGGGCCCCGACCGCGTCATTGGTTGCGTCCTGGTCCCGCCCTAAGGACGGCCAGCGGCGCAGAGAAAGGATGAGCCTGTCGCCCTTCGCCTTACGGCCCGGTGTCACGCACCTGTTTCTCGCGCACCCCGAAGCGCTGCTCGCGGCCGCGCCGCACCATGCGGACTGGCTCTCCGCGGCCGAGCGAGCACGGGCCGAGCGCTACCGTGTGCCCGGCGGTGGTGCGCGTTACCGGGCCACCCGTGTGCTCGTCCGGGGGGTGCTCGCCGGTTTCCTCGGCCGGCCGCCAGGTGAGCTTGAATTCGTAGAACTGGCCCATGGTCGCCCGGCGCTGCGCAACGGGACGGCGACGCTGGACTTCAACGTCTCCCGGAGTCCGTCCTGGGTGGCGTTGGTGGTGACCGCGGGGATTGCGTGTGGGGTGGACGTGGAGGACGTCACGCGCGAGGCAAACTTCCTCGGCATTGCTCGAGCCTTCGCGCCGTCCGAGCGCTCGCTCTTGGAAGCGGCCACCCTCGAAGAGCGCCGCCGTCTCTTCTTCGAGTTGTGGACACTCAAGGAGGCGACACTCAAGGCCCTCGGGACCGGCCTTAGCCTCTCACTCGGTGCGTGTGCTTTCCGGCTCGAAGAGGCCAAACCGCCGCAAGTCACCTTCTCGAGCCCCGTCGCTGAAGACGCGACCGCGTGGTCTTTCTCTCAGCTAGCGCCCGACGCGGGTCATCTGCTCGCGGTGGCGGTGCGGAGTGCGCCTCGGCCCGAGCTCATTCTTCACGACAATGCAGAGACGTGCGCTGCCGTCGCTGCGGTCGGCTTAACGCTAGCCGGTTCTGCGCAAAACCGCGCCCGAGGAGCAGCATTGGACAGGGGTGTCGCGCCTAGAGTCCCCCCAGCGGTGCCCCCCGTTGCCCGGCCCGGCTAATTGGGGCAGAGTGACGGACTGTCGCCCGTCGCGACAACAGACCCCGACGGTGCGAGGCTGCCCGGGCTCCCGGGGTTTGCGCCGCGCTCACTTGTGCATACGGCGACGCGGCTTCAGAGGGACGGGACGGGACACGTTGCCGCGCGCGCAAGGCGGTGGGCTCCGCCTCTGTTGTGCCTCGCCACCGGCCTTTTCTTAGGCTTTCCAGCGTGGGCCAAACCCACCATCACCCTCATCCCCTTCGGCAAGTACCCGGTGGAACGGCAGCTTACCCAGGCGCTGTGCAAGGAGGTGAGCTGCGTCAACTCGTCGCATTTTCTGCGCCACGGTCACCTGGACTGGGAGCGCGTGGCGGAGGCGCAGCTCACCGGCGTCGTCATTGGCAAAATCGAGCGGGACTCAAGTGGCAAGAAGCGCTTCCTGGACATTCAAATTCAGGCCCCGGGCCACGTGGTGCTGGTGCGGAAGAAGGCCACGCTTCAAAACCTGGCGCTGTCCCAAGCAGCGCTCCACTCGCTGACGACGGAACTGGTGGGTGTCCTGCACCGGGCGCATGGCCCTGAGCGCGAGCCCGTCGCCGGCGCACCGAAAGCCGCGGAGGCCGCAGCGGCGACGGAGGCCGTCGCCGTGCCCGCGGCACCTGCACCGGTGTCAGTTGCACCGGCTGCGCCCGCTGTCACCGCTGCAGCAACGACGCCTTCAAGCGCACCGGCCGCGGCGAGCCCAGCCGCGGAGCCCGGTCCGAAGGCTGCCTCCGCCGAGGTGGAGGTGCCCCCGGCCGGAGCCGTCGAGCGCGAGCCGCCGTTGCTCGAGGTACAGGCGACGCTGGCCTTCCTCAACCGCGAATACAGCTATTCGCAAAATGCCTCGAGTAACCCCATCCTGCGTAACTCGACGGTGCCGCTGATGGCCGAGCCGGGGTTGTTGGTGGGCCTTTTCCCACTCCGTGCGCCAAGCGGCCTTTTCGCCGCCTTCGGCGTCGAGGTGGCGGCGGCCACCACGGTGGCCGTCAACCTCCAGCGCGACAGCGACACCTCCGGCACCATTTTTCCGGCCTCGTCCGTCTCCGCTTCCGCGCAGCTCCTCTTGTGGCTGCGCTTGGGAAAGACGCTGCGCCTGGCCCCGCTGTTGGGCTGGCAGATGATGAATTTCGAGGTGCAGAAAGCCGCGAACGGGACCGTGCTCAACGGACAACCCCCGGTGCACTGGCGCGCTTTCAAGGCCGGGCTGAAGCTGGACTTGGACTTCAGCGCGTGGTGCACCCTGTTTGTCGAGCTGGCCTACCTCTACCCGTACTCGGCCGGGGCCCTCACCAGCGCGCCCTACTTTACCCAAGCGTCGGCCTCGCCCAGCTTCGACAGTACCCTGGGGCTGGCCTTTCGAGTGGCCCCCCCGTTGGAAGTGCGCGTCGGCTTCGTCTTCACGCTGTACGCGCTCAGCTTCAGCGGCCCCGGCCCCGCGCCCGTCACCGGGGTGAGTGACCAGCTGGTCGGGATGACGCTGGGGCTCAAGTACACCTATTGAGGCGCCCGGCAACTCGTGGGGGGCGAGGTCGCCACACGGTGGACGGTGACTCCGAAGTCCGCCGCTGCCGCTGAAAAGCGTCCTCAGAAAACGCCTGGGCCGTGACGGCTTCCCCTCCCAGCGCGCAATGGGCTCCGGTGGGTGCGCTGTGCTCTTACAGAGAAGCGTCACCCCCTCCGGAGCCGCGCATGACGAAGTCGCCGCTTGAAACGTCGCGTGGCTTCGGCCTCCGACTGCTTGCGCTGTTGGCGTTAGCCTCTGCCGCTGGCTGCCAAGGCGTCACCGGCCTCTCCTTTTTGGGAGCGGGCCCGGACGGCGGCACCGGTGGGGGCGTCCCCGTCGGCAGCGGTGGGGGCGGCGGCGGTGGCGGCAGTCCGGACGCGGGCGGCGGCGGAAGTCCTGACGCCGGAGGTGGCGGTGGCGGTTCCGACGGCGGCGTCCTCGTCGACGTCCCGTGCGACGTTTACGCCCTACTGTCGACGTACTGCTGGGTGTGCCACGGACCGACGCCCACCAACGGCGCCCCGCAGTCTCTGGTGACGTTGGCGCAGCTTCAGGCGCCGTCTCCGGGCTACTCCAACCAAAGCAACGGCGAGCGCGCGGTGGTGCGCATGGCGGACACGGGGGCTCCCATGCCACCGGCGGGAAACCCCGCTCCGTCCGCAGCGGAACAGGCCGCCTTCGCGGCTTGGGTGGACGCCGGCATGCCGGCCGGCAGCTGCGAGACGGACGCAGGCATTCCCGACGCCGGGCCGCCGGACCCACTCAACGCGGCGCCCACGTGCACCAGCGGGCAGTACTACTCGCAGCGGAGAGGACTCCACCATGCAGCCCGGGCTGGCGTGCATCTCCTGTCACCAGAGCCACGACGGGCCGCACTTCACCGTAGCCGGGACGGTGTTTCCCACCGGGCACGAGCCGGACACCTGTAACGCCCCGGCCGCGTCGGGTGCGGTGGTGACGGTGACGGACAGCACCGGCGCGACGGCGTCCTTCACCGCCAACAGCGTCGGGAATTTCTCCGGAAACGCCTCGCTGACGTTTCCCATTACGGCGGTGGTGAGCTTCAACGGAAAGACGCGCGCCATGACGACGGCGGTCGCCTCCGGAGACTGCAACAGCTGCCACACCCAAACCGGCGCCAACGGTGCCCCCGGAAGGGTGACGCTGCCGCCGTGAGTGCACCTCTCGCCTCTTGCTGGCGAGGCAGTCGGCCAGGCTTTGTGCGCACGCCACGCAAGTCTTGCCTCTTCCAGGCGCGCGCCATGACGGAAACCGGGCCCTGTGGACAATGGCACCGTATGAAACGTCGCAGCTCTTCGCCGCCGTCCGCACCTCGCGCACCTCGGCCCACCAGGCGCTGTGGGCTACAGTTTTCGCGGCCGGGAGCGCTAGCCCGCCCATGCTGCCTCCGGCCTCTCCTCCCGTGCGCAACATCTCCCTGGAAGCTGCTTGTCCTTCTCCCCGGCGCGCTGGGCGTGGCGTGCACCCTGGGCGAGTCCACCGCGCTCCCAGGAGACACCACCGCCGCCGTCACCGTGGACGGGGGCGCCACCGTTTCCTCGGACATGCCCTGCGAGGCGGCAGACGTGTTGTCCGCTTACTGCGTGGCCTGCCACAGCAACCCGCCCGTCAACGGAGCGCCGCAGGCGCTCAACTCCCTGGCCGCACTGCAGGCCACCTCCCCGGGTTACCCGGGCGTCACCAACGGAGCGCGGGCCGTGGTGCGCATGGCCAACACCGCCGCGCCCATGCCGCCCAGTCCCAACCCAGGCGTGCCGGCGGCGCAGCAGACGGCCTTCGCTGGCTGGGTGAACTCAGGCATGCCCGCCGGGAGCTGCTCCACCGTCGTGGACGCGGGCACGGTGACGGTGGACCCCGTCTTCGCCGCGGCGCCAACGTGCACCAGCGGCCAGTACTGGACGGGGGGCGACGGCAACGACATGCGCCCAGGCGAGGCTTGCATCGCCTGCCATTCCAGCAACGAGGGCCCACGCTTCTCCGTGGCCGGGACGGCCTACCCGAGCGGGCACGAGTACAACGACTGCGACAGCCCCTCGGCCAAAGGCGCGGTGGTGGTGGTGACGGACGCCCAAGGCACGACGGCCTCATTCACGGCCAACAGCGTGGGCAACTTCTCCGGAAATGCCTCGCTCGTCTTCCCCATCACCGCGGTGGTGAATTTCGGGGGCAAGTCGCGCGCCATGACCACGCCTGTGCCTTCCGGGGACTGCAACAGCTGCCACACCGAGACTGGGGCCAACAACGCCCCTGGGCGGGTCGCCTTGCCCTAACGGAGGAGGACCTCAAATTCTTAAAGAGGCCTCTTTTGGCCAAAGGACGTTTCGAGAGAAAGGCCGACAAGGAAGTCAAAGGCTGAAAGCGGTTGGGCGTTTTCTTCGGAGGCTTAAGTCATGCGTTTTCGACGGTTTTCGTGGAGTGTGGTGGTGCTTGGAGTTGCCGTGCCGGCGCTCGTCCTCGCCTCCTTGCAGGCGAGCCAGGCCAAGGTGACGTTTTCCTGCAGCGGACCAGGCGGCTTGCGCATCGAGGGGACGGGCACGGAGCTGTCCACCCAAGACAAGCCGGATGCGCTGGTGGTGGTGGTGCCCATGGCGAAAGTCACCACCGGCATTGGCATCCGCGACACGCACATGCACGAGAAGTACCTGGAGACGCCCAAGTACCCCACCGCGGAATTGGTGGTGCCGCGCCCGGGCCTCAAGTTTCCTGCCGACGGCGCCAGCGTGGACGCCACCGCCCCGGGCACCATGACCATTCACGGGAAAACCCGGCCGGTCACCTTCCACTACAAGGCGTTGCGCAAGGGCAAGGCGTACGACGTCCAAGGTGACGTGCACGTCAACATGAATGACTACGGCATCGAGACGCCCACCTACCTCGGCATCACCGTGAAGCCGCCGGTGGACATCAGCGTTAGCTTTCGGCTGGTGGAGAGCTAAGCCTTCCTCCCGGTGGATACCGAGCGAGGGCGTCCCCCACACCAGCCGAGGACTCGAGCCAGAAGGCTTGTGGTCGCCGTGCTCTTTGCGTCCCTCCTCCCCGCAGCCGCCGAGGCCTACCCGTGGATGATTCGGCATGACTACACCGGGTGCGCGGTGTGCCATGTCGACCCCTCAGGGGCGGGCCTGCTCACCGACTACGGGCGCGCACAGTCCGTCCTCCTCATGCAGATGAATTACGGCTCGCCCTTCACCGGCGACGAGGCCCCGTCCTATTCAAAATTTGCCTTCGGCCTGGTGCCGTTGCCCGACTGGCTTCTGGCGCAAGTCACATTCCGCGGCGCCGAATTCTGGCTGAGCGACACCACGCCCGGCACGGCCGGGAGCCCCAGCACCACCATCAGCCAGCAGATGTTCATCATGATGCTCCTCGACGCTCGGGCGGAGCTGAAGCTGGGAATATTTCGAGCCGGTGGCTCGCTGGGGTGGGGGACGACGCCCTTCACGCTTCCGGCGGCCATTGTCAGCAACCAAGCGGGGACGAACGAGCTCTTGGCGCGCGACTATTGGGTGGGCCTTCAGCTCGACGACAGTCTCTTGTTGCGGCTCGGACGCATCAACCTGCCTTTCGGCCTGCGCAACGTCGAGCACACGGCTTGGGTGCGCAACAACACCCTCACCGACATCAACTACTCGCAGCAGTCCGGCTTCTCGGTGGCCTTTGACAATGGGCACGTGAGAAGCGAGGTGCTGGCCATTCTCGGAAACCTCAACGTCACCCCCGACGCCTACCGCCAGCGAGGCTTCAGCGGCCTCGTGGAAGTCCCGGTGGCCGAGCGGGCCGCCATCGGCTTCAGCGCGCTGGTGACACGCGCCGAGCTGAGTACCTCCGCCCCGAGTCCGTCGCTGCGGCAGGTGTACGCCGTCTTCTCCCGCTGGGCGCCCATCGAGCCTTTGGTGCTGCTGGTGGAGGGGGACGTCTTCATCAACAACACGCTGGGGAGCGGGGTGCTGCAAACCAACGCCGCCACCTGGCTCCAAGTCGACTGGGAGCCCATCCAGGGGCTGCATTTCGCCCCCGCCGTGGAAACCCTCAACAGCTACGGCGTGAATGGGACGGGGGTCGGGACGTGGATGACCATCGACTGGTTTTGCCTGCCCCACACCGACATCCGCCTGGATGGCGTGTACCGCTACCAACCCTCGGCTGCGAGCCCGGCCAGCAATGTTTTTACCTTCCTCATCCAGCTGCACACCTACCTATGAGACAAAAGCCCTCCTGCGCGCGCTCTCTCTTGCTGGCCCTGGGGCTTTGCCTCGTGGGCGCGGGCGTGGCCGAGGCTTCGTCCAGCTACCCGGCCGAAATCCAAAGGCAGCTGCAGCTCTCGTACACCCCCCAGTGCGCCATTTGCCACGCCAACGGCGTCACCGGCTACGGCACGGTGACGACGGACTTTGGGTTGGCGATGCGCGCCCGCGGCCTTGTGTGCTGCAACATTACCTCGCTCGACACGGCCCTCATGGCACTGGAGGGGGAAATGAGCCCGTACATTAGTGACTTGAAAGAGGGGCTCAATCCGAATGACCCCGGGGCAGGGGCGGTGCCGCCCATTGCCTATGGCTGCTTCAACGTGACAGGGCAGGGGCCGGCGGACGGCGCGGGCGGTTTCGCACTTGTCGTCTTGGTGTTGCTTGTCACGCTTCGCCCGAGGGCGCTTCGCCGCTGAGTTTCAATGCGGCTTGGGGGGGCGACGGCCCCCGAGGGTGGCGCAAGCCTGTGAGTGAGCCACCGCCTCTTGGGGAGATGGTCCCCTCCCCAAAATTGCGAATGTCGCGCCGCGTCTCGAGAGTGCTCTGTCGCACCGTGTCATTTCAAGTTTACGTTTGACCCAACTGGGGGAGCTGCGGCACCTTAAAAACACCTGGCACCGAAACAAAACGCAGCTGTTCGAGTGCCCGAGCGCGTCCTAGCTTTCGCGGGTGTTTGACTCTGGTCAGGTCACGAGGATGGACCTGTCGCGCATTCAAATAATTTCTTGTGAGACCGGGGACGCGGGGGACTTCACCGCCCTCCATGTCGGCATCGCGAGCGGCGACAAGTGGTCCGGCGTCCGAGTTCAAACCATGCTTGGGACTGGGCCCGGGGAATTGGCGGAAAGCTACCTTCCGAGGCACGTGGTCACCGTCGGTGCCTGTCGACGGCTGACCGCCCGCTGGCACGACGGCCCCACCATCGAAGGCTTGCGGCAGAGCCCGGCAGATACGGTCTGCATCTTTCCTGCAATGCAACCGTACCAGGCTTCCTGGGACTCCGACTGCCGTTCCATCTTCGTTGAACTTGCACCCGAGCTCTTCGACGAGACCACACGGAGCATGGAGATGAATCGCCGAACGATGCTTCGGCCGGGCTTGGCCCAAGACGACCACTTCATCCCCCCGCTCGCTGCGGCCCTCGTGGACCTCGCCGCGCGGGACGAATCCGGAACCAGGCTCCTCGCCGAGTCCTTGGGCGTCACACTTGCGGCGCACCTCGCGCAAGCGCATGCAACCTCTCAGCTTCACGTCCTAAAGCAGCCCGTGCCCTTGGGGCCGGACAAGCTTCGGCTGGTGAAGGAATTCATCGATGCGCACCTGGAATCGCCAATTTCCCTAAGTGACTTGGCGAGCCAAATCGAGATGAGCGTCTTTCACTTCGCGCGGTGTTTTCGACAGAGCACCGGCGTCGCGCCCTACCAATTCGTCACCCGTCGCCGCATTGAGCTCGCGCAAAAGCTCCTCCGCAATCCTGATTTGAGTGTGGCGGACGTCGCCGTGCGTTGCGGCTTTTCGCAGCAGAGCCATTTCGGCGAGGTGTTTCGTCGAATTCTCGGATTGAGCCCGCGGGAGTACCGCGCCGCGGCGGGCGTTGCCGGCTCGGGGACAGCGACAATAAGGTGACAACGCGTCGGCGGACGGCCGCTCGACCTCGACGGATTCGATGCGCCTCGTCCTTGCGCGCGAGGACTGCACCCCTGCCTGGGCTTCCACGAGGACGCATCGCTTCGACGCCTCACGCCCGCGTTGAATTTGCGTCTCCTTCTCAAAAGCCTTCTCGCTCGCGCTAAGCCACTGCTTTCGGCAGGATGCGTCGCCCATGACGCACCGTGCGGGGCTAGTCCTGGCGCTCGTGCGGCTCCTCCTCCCCGCCGCTGGGGAAGCCGCTCCGGCTCCTCGCCCGGCGCAGGCCTCCCTCTCCGTCTCCAAAAAAACCAGCGCGCACAGCTGCCCTGCGGAGAAGGAGCTCCGGGCCAACGTCACCACCATTCTCGGTTACGCCCCCTTCCACAAGGGCGCCCGCCGGCACGTCACCGCCGTCCTGTGGGCTGCGGATGGGACATTTCACGCCCGCATTCAGTTGGTGGACGCGCGCACGCACAAAACCCTCGGCAACCGGGAGCTCTCCGCCGCGGGACCCACCTGCGAGGCACTCTCCCAAGCCATGGCCCTGGCCATTGCCCTGGCCATTGACCCGTTGGCCCAGCCGCCTCAGAAGCCCGCGGCCGCCTTGCCGCCCGTGGCCGTCGCGTCCGGGCCAACTCCGGCCGCACGGCCGAAAGCCGCGCCCGCGCTCGCGGCCTCCACGGCCGTGGCCAACTCCCGCCAGCAGGCGCAGCCTGCGCCTGCACCTCCGCCGTCGGAGCCTCCGCTGCTTCCTGTGGAAGCCGTGGACGCCGGAGCCCCCGAGGCCGCGGCTGCCTTAACCCCCGCTGACGCAGGCGGTGAGGCTGACGGCGGCAAGGCCCTGGTGGTGCCCGCACTCCCCGCGGCCGTCGACGCCGGGGCGCCCGTGGAGGTGGCGCCCGGTGGTAGTGCCGCCGGTGGTGGTGCCGCCGGTGGAGACGCCCGCGCGCGTGGTGACGGCTTCCCAAGAGACACCTCCTTCGGGAGGCTTTCACGGCCTCGTGGGCGCAGGCGCGGACGTCACGGTGGGACTCGTCCCCAGCACCGCCTTCGCCGCCGTCCTCCACGGCGGCGTGGCGTGGAGTTTTGCCTCGGCGGAGCTCGAGGCGCGCTGGCTTCCCTCGACGTCCACCGCCTTCGGCGTGGGCACCATTTCCACCACGCTGCGCACCGGGGCCCTCGTCGGTTGCGCCACCTTCCAAAGCGTTGGCGCCTTCGGCGCCTGTGGACTCTTCGAGGCGGGCCCCCTCACCTCCCAGGGGCGCGGGTACTCAGAGTCCTTCAAAACCACCACGTGGACGGTGGCGCTGGGCGTGCGGGGGCAGTGGGACTGGGTATTTGCGCACCCCGTTGGCCTCCGGGTGCACGTGGACGGCCTCGTCAACGTGGTGCGGACACGTGTGTTGGTGGGGCCGGACGTGGCCTGGCAGGCGCCGACGCTGGCCCTCGACGTTGGCGCCGGACTCTTCCTTGTCTTCTAGGTGACGGAATTGCCTTCTAACCGACAAGGCGAAGATGAGGTGTCCGCCGCCCTTGCGCTGGCCGAGAAGGCCGACTTGCCCACCGCTCCAGCCTTTGCGGCGGCCTATGACGCCGAATTCGAGGGCGTGTGGCTGTATTTGAGACGCTTGGGTGTCCCCCATGCGGACGTGGAGGATGCGGTACACGACGTCTTCGTGGTGGCGCACCGACGCTATGCAACCTACGACAGCTCACGCCCTTTGCGCCCCTGGCTCTTGGGAATTGCGTTTCGCGTGGCGGCGCAGTGGCGACGACAGCGGCGGCGCGAAGTGGGGGTGGACGAGCCCGGCCGAGACCTCCCAGACACCAAAGAAGGCCCGGACTCTGCCTATGAGTCCCAAGAGGTGCGCAGCCAGCTCCACGTGGCCCTCAGTCAGATTGACCTCTCCCAGCGCGCGGTGGTGGTGATGCACGACCTCCACGGAATCGCGGTGCCGCAAATTGCCGAGGAGCTCGGCGTCCCGCTGAATACCGTCTACTCCCGCCTGAGGCTCGGCCGGGCCAAGGTGGCGGCCTTGTTGCGAGGAGAGTCATGAGCGGCTCCACCGAAGACGCCCTCCCCGAGGGCTGGGAGGCCCTGAGCCGGGAGGATGCGCTGGCCCTCGGCCCGCCCGACGGCGCCAAGGAGCGCGTGCGCTTGCACCTGGCGACGACGCTGGGACTCGCGGCTGGCTTGGGCGCCGCGGGCGCCGTGGCCACCTCCGCCGCTGCCGGCAGCGCGAGCTCCTTCCCGACGGAGGGCCTTGTGGGAGGCCTCGCCAAGGCCTTCCTCTTGAAGAAGGCCGTGGTGCTGACGGTGGTTGCAGCCACCGCCGTCACCGGCGGCACCGCGGCCTACGTGGAAGTGCGCGCGCGGAGACAAGAAGCCGCGCAAGCCCTCGCCCTCGCCAAGGAGCGCGCGGCCACTGTCCCTCACGCGGTGGAGGCGCCCATCGTCAGCGCGCCCCCAGTCCCCGTGGAGGAGACTCCCGCTGGCCCGAAGGAAACGCTTGGGGAGGAACGCGCCCTCTTGGACGAGGGACGCAAAGCCATCTCCCAGGGCCGGCTCCGCGAGGCGCAGGCGCTTCTCGAGCGGCACGCAGAGCTCTTTCCAAGCGGCCGACTGACGGAGGAGCGCGAGGCGCTCGTCATCCGCCTCCTCGTCCGCGAGGGCCATACCTCCGAGGCTGTCCGGCGCGCGGCGCGCTTTAAGAAGGAGCACCCGCACAGCATCCAACAGCCGGGCATCGACCAGGCCCTCCGGGGACGCAAGTGAGAAGCCGTGCCTCCGCGCCGCTCGCCTGGTGCGTTTTGGCATTGGGGCTGGGCTTTGGCTGCGGCGTGGACCAACTCGTTGGCTTGGACACCGCGGACGTCGACGGTGGGACGCGCGACGGTGGGCGACGCGACGGCGGCGAAGACAACGGGGACGGCGGCGACGACGCGCTGGCCTGCCTTACAGTCGTCGACGCGGGGCTGACGGCCTGTCCGCCCGTCAGCGGGCGCAAGCTTCAGGCCCGTTAGGCCGTCCCTCGACGTCGCCCGGCTCCTCTTTAGCGCGCGTTGCGGCGCCCTACGCTCCGGCCCTTCCGCGCAAAGTCCCGTTGGGGCTTGGGCACTGTGTCGAGTCGTCGCCGCCTGGGGCCCGGTAAAGCGCGACGGCCGCTTTTGGTGTTCTCGCGACGCTGGGCCGGCCTGGTGTTTCAGAGCGCCAGCGACCGAGCGAGCAGGCCTATTTCCGCACCGCTTCTTGTGAGCGGTGTCTTGTCTCCCCGAATGAGACGCTTAGCGAGTTACGCTCGCGCGCCGGGGCGAAGCGGGACAAGAAGGCGCCCCGTGCACCGCCGCAGCAGGAGGAAGGGGTCCGGGATGGGAAGACGCTGGAGGTGGGTGTGTCTTCTGGGGCTCCTGTGCCTCGTACCGGGACTCGCCTTCGCCGCCCTTCAGGCCAGCGAAGCCAAGGTCGGCTTCACCTGCATCGGCCCTGGGGGCCTTCACGTCTCAGGGACGGGGAGCGAGCTTCAACTCCAGGACAAAGGCGACGTCCTGTTGGTGACGGTGCCGCTGGGTGCAGTCACCACCGGCATCGACCTTCGCGACACCCACATGCGCGAGAAGTACCTCGAGACGGGCCAGTACCCGACGGCCGAGCTGTCGGTGCCGCGGCCCGGCGTGAAGTTTCCTGCGGACGGCGAGACGGTGGAGGCGTCGGCGCCCGGGACGCTGACGCTGCACGGGAAGTCTCAGGCCGTCACCGTCCACTACAAGGCAGTCCGCAAGGGAAACGCCTACGAGGTGAAGGCGGATTTCCACATCAACATGAACGACTACGGCATCGTCACGCCGAGCTACCTTGGCATTACCGTCAAACCGGGCGTGGACGTGGCAGTCTCCTTCCGGTTGCTCGAGAGCTGAGGCCCACAAAAGGTGGAGACGACAGGCCGAAGACGACGGAGAACGCATGTCGCGGCGCGCGCGGGCTGGATGGCCTTTGGCCTTCTGGTGTGTCTCTCCCCGGCGACGGCCCGTGCCTACCCGTGGATGATTCGGCACGACTATACGGGCTGCGCCGTTTGCCACGTCGACCCGTCCGGTGCGGGATTGCTGACCGACTACGGCCGGGCCCAAAACGTGCTGCTGATGCAAATGTTTCCCACGCCCCCGTCAGGAGGCGCCGAGGTCCCGAAGTACGCCGGCTTTGCCTTCGGCGTCTTCCCCATGCCGGACTGGCTCTTGGCCCAGGTGACGTTTCGCGGCGCGGAATTCTGGCTGAGCGCCACCACTCCGGGGGAGGGCGGTCAGCCCAGCGTCACCGCCACCCAGCAGATGTTCATCATGATGCTGCTCGACGCCCGGGCGGAAATTAAGTTCGGCATCTTCCGGGCTTATGGCTCCATCGGCTGGGGAACGACGCCCTTCACGCTGCCGGCCGCCATCGTCTCCAACCCCGAAGCCACCAGCGAGCTTCTCAGCCGCGACTACTGGGTGGGGCTCCAATTCGACGAAAACCTCTTGCTTCGGGTGGGTCGCCTCAACCTGCCCTACGGGCTTCGCAACGTGGAGCACACGGCCTGGGTGAGAAACAACACGCTGACGGACATCAACTACAGCCAGCAGACTGGCCTCTCGCTGGCCTTTGACAATGGACACGTGCGCACCGAAGTCATGGCCATTGTCGGAAACTTCAACATCAGTCCGGACGCCTACCGGCAGCGCGGCTTCAGCGGACTCGTCGAGGTCCCGGTGGCGACGCGGGCCACGGTGGGTTTTTCGGCGCTTATTACCCGTGCCGAGCTCTCCTTAATTCCGCCGCCGCCACGTCCCGACGGGCAGCCCGGACAGCCTGGCTTGCCCGGGCTGCGGCAGGACTATGCCGTCTTCGGCCGATGGGCGCCCATTGAGCCCATTGTCTTCATGTTGGAAGGCGACCTCTTCTTCAACAACAACCTCGGCAGCGGTGTGGTGCAGACCAACGGTGCCACCTGGCTGCAGATGGACTGGGAGCCCATTCAGGGTATTCACTTCGCGCCCGCGGTGGAGACGCTCAACAGCTACGGCGTCGGTGGGACGGGCATCGGCACCTGGCTCACCATTGACTGGTTCTGCCTGCCGCACACCGACATCCGTCTGGACGGAGTCTACCGGTACGAGCCTGCCGCCTCGGGGCCAGCCACCAACGTCTTCTCCTTCCTCATTCAGCTGCACACCTTCCTATGACCGGGCCCCGCATTCGCCTGTCCGTTGTCGCGCTGGGGGCCGCGCTGGCCTTCCTCCCAGCGCGTACCCTGGCCTCGACGGGCTACCCGGCCGAAATTCGAGCGTTTCTTAAACTCTCCTACACGCCGGCTTGTTCCATTTGCCACGGCACCGACGTCGACGCCGGAACCGGCGCCTCCACTGCGTTTGGAAGCACCATGGTGGAATACGGCCTGCAGGGCGGCAACAACTTGCTCTCCGTCGACAGCGCGCTTCAGGGGCTGCAGGGGAGCATGAGCGTCTACATCACCTACCTCCAGGACGGCGTCGACCCCAACAACCCGAGCTCCGGCAACATCCCCGGAATTACCTACGGCTGCTTCAATGTGACTGGCCAGGGTCCTTCCTCCGGAGGGCTCGGGTTGCTGATTGTCGCCCTGGCGCTTCTCTTCCTCCTGCAGCTTCGAAGGCGCGGCCGCACGTCCAGGGACTCCGCGCCGCCCTGAGGGCTGACGCGCGCAGCAGCGGCCGCAAAAGCTGGGGCACGAGTAGCGCCCCCACAGCCCTTGGCTTTTCTCCGGCAAGCGGGCAAATCTCCTCGGCCCGTGCGCCAGATGCTCCGGCTGTGGAAGGACAGGAGAGTTCAGGGCGGCCTTGCCCTCCTCGTCTTGCTGGCGGCGGCCGCGGTGGCCGTGCCCCCCCTCCTTCGGACGCCGGTGGTGACGCATTGGCGGTCGGGTCTCGCCCTCAAGCGTGCCCAGGCCCACCTCGGCGCGCACCAATACGAGCAAGCGCGTACCGAGTTTCGCGCGGCACTTCGGCTGGAACCGGGAAACGCCGTTGCCCTGCGGGAGCTGGCCGACATGGAGCTCGGACTCGGCAACACCGAGCTTGCCTTCTTGGACTTCGAGTCACTCACCGAGATGCACTCCGAGGACGCGGGCGCCTGGGTCAAGCTGGCCGAGCTCATGGTGAAGAGCGGCCAGCTCGAGGCGCCCGAGGCGCTTTTGGACAAGGCCATCGAGCTGGATGCTCACCGCCCAGACGCTCGTCTTCTGCGCGCCGACATCCGCTTTCGACTCGGGCGCTACTACGGAGCGGAGCAGGATGCTCGGGCGGCCGTGGCCACCTCCCCCGAAGCCGTGGAGGGCTGGGGGTTGCTCGTTCGCTCCGTTGCACGCTCGCAAGGCACCAAGGCGGGACTCGAAGTGGCCGAGAAGGCTGTGGCCCAGGTGGGCGCAGCGCCGGGACTGGCGTCGCTCAAGGCGGGGCTTCAGCCCGGGGCCACGGCAGACCTCGGGCCGCCCCCCGCGCCGCCCCGGCGTCTTCGCCCGGATGCGCAAACCGCCCGCGGCAATTTGGGAGCCTGGACGCGCGAGCACTGGCCCGGTCGAATGGCCGAGAGTCGCCAGTCCTTCGAGGAGGCGCTGGAAAAGCGCGACTGGGTGCAGGCACAAAAGGTGGTGGACGCCGCCGCCGGTGCCTACCCCGGAGCTCCGTTTGCGCCCTTCCTCGCCGGAATGCTGGCGTTGGCACGAGGCGACTTAGACATGGCCGAGCGAAGCCTGTCCGAGGCGAGAGCCCTGGCGCCGCGCCTGCCGGCCACCGTCGCCGCGTTGGGAAGGGTGTACGCCATGAAGCGAGGGCCTTCCTTCACCGCTGAACAGCTGCTGCGCATGGGCACCGAGGACCCGGACTTCCCCCTGGCGCGGTACATGGCTGCCCGTGCCTACATTGAAGCCCGAGACCCGCAACGCGCGGAGGGCGCGCTCCGTCTGGGGCTCAAGCTGCAGCCTTCGTCCCCCGTTCCCTACCAACAGCTGACCGACTACTACTTCGGACTCGACCGCGCCGCCGAGGCGCTCGAGGTGGCGCGGGAAGCACTGGAGCGCTTTCCGCAGGACATTGGCCTTCGGATGATGGTCGCGCAAATTGAAGAGGGCACGGGCCAGCCCCGCGCTGCCATTGCAAGCTATGAGACGCTTCTCGCGAACAAGCCAGACATTGACTTCGCACAGTACAAACTGGCCACGCTGCTGGCAGCCGAACCTGGGGACGAGGCGCACACCCGCTTCCTGGCCGTTCTCGAAAAGCTGAAGGGGGACCTGCCGTCCGACCCCTCGCTGCTCGATGCCTTGGGCTGGCTCAGCTTCAAAGCGAAGGAGATGACTCGAGCGCGCTCCTTGCTCGAGGCCGCGGTGCAGGGCGCACCCGAGGAACCCAGCTTCCACTACCACTTGGCGATGGTTTACGTGCAGGACCGGGACATGGCTCGGGCGCGGGAGGAGTTGCAAGCGGCGCTGGACTCCCCGCGCCCCTTCCCGGAACGCATCGACGCTGTGCGGCTACTCCGCCAGAATGACGGCCCCCCGTTTCCCAAGGGGGAGCTCGGTATAACGTCCGGACCGCATTGAAACCGAAAGCCACGAAGCAGAAAGCCAAGCCCACCCAGCCCCCTCGGCCGAAGAGGCAGGTGCGCCCGCTCATCGCTGCTGGCCTGGTGGCCGCCTTCGTGACCTGGGCGTTGGTTGACGCCCGCCGTCCCCGGTTTGACATGGTGGCGACGCTGGCCGGCTATGTCGCGCATGAGGGCGTCTGGGATAACCAATGGGACAAGGCGAAGGAAAAGCTGGCCGAGCTCCGGGCTGGGCTCGCCACCGAGAAGGACCCCTCCCGGCGCTTTGCATTGAAACGGTTGATTGCCACCCACGCGCTCTTCGACGGAGACGCCGACGCCGCCATTCAGACGCTGGAGGAGGTCCAGCGGGAATATTCAGGTGTCATGCCTCCTGGGCTTGGCGAGGCCGTCAAAGCGGACCTCGCCTTCGCGCACTTGCGCCGCGGCGAGACGGAAAACTGCGCGGAACACCACACCTCCGCCTCCTGCCTGTTTCCCATACAGGGCGAGGGCGTCCACAAGCTTCAGCGTGGCTCGACCGAGGCCGTGCGGCTGTACCGCGAATTGCTGGCCGACCCCAAAACCGACCCCGAGAATGCGCTCTCCTACCGCTGGCTCTTAAACCTCGGCTACCAAACGCTGGGCCTCTACCCGGACCAGGTACCCCAGCAATGGCTGATTCCCCCGGAGGCCTTCAAGTCCGACTACGACGTCGGCCGCTTTCCCGAGGAGGCCGCGAGCCGGGGCCTCGCGGAGTTCGGCGCGGCCGGCGGCATTGTTCTCGAGGACTTCGACAACGACGGACACCTCGACGTGATGATTTCGCATTTCGGCATCGGGGACCAGCTGGAGTACTTCCACAACAACGGGGACGGGACCTTCACCCGGATGACCGAGCAGGCCGGACTGAAGGGCATTGTCGGCGGGCTCAACCTGGTGTCCGCCGACTACAACAACGACGGGTGCATCGACGTCCTGCTGCTGCGTGGCGCCTGGCTGCACGAGAGCGGAAAGTTCCCGCCTTCGCTCTTGCGAAACAATTGCGACGGCACCTTCACCGACGTCACGGCCCAGGCCGGGTTGCTCAGCTATTTGCCGACGCAGACGGCCGCCTGGGCGGACATCAACAACGATGGCTACCTGGACCTCTTCGTCGGGTTTGAAATCAACAAGCGCGTCGCCTGGCCCCCAGGGACGAAAAACTTCCAGCTCTACCTCAACAACGGGAACGGCACCTTCACCGAGGTGGGGGGCAACTCAGGCATCCAGCTCGCGGGCATGGTGAAAGGCAGCACCTGGGGGGACTACGACAACGACGGCTGGCCGGACTTGTACGTGTCCATTCTCGGCGGGCCGAACCACCTCTTCCGGAATTTGGGGACGTCCCAGGGCGGGAAGCCCACCTTCGCCGACGTCACAGCGCAAGCAGGGGTGGCCGAGCCCCTGGAGAGCTTCACCACCTGGTTCTGGGACTACAACAACGACGGGTGGCCGGACATCTTCGTCACCGGTTATGCCGCCTCGCTCCCCAACCTGGTCCGCGAATACATCGGCCAGAAGGAGCAGGCGAAGGGCGAGAAGCCGCGGCTGTACCGCAACAACAAGGACGGCACCTTCACCGACGTCTCCCGCGAGGTAGGCCTGGACAAGCTGCTCCTCACCATGGGAGCGAATTTCGGGGATTTGGACAACGACGGTTTCCTCGACTTCTACGTCGGCACCGGACAGCCGAACCTCGCCTACCTCATCCCCAACCGGATGTTCCGCAATGACCAGGGGAAGGCCTTCCAGGACGTCACCACCTCGGGCGGCTTCGGCCACCTCCAGAAGGGCCACGGCGTCGCCTTTGGCGACGTCGACAACAGCGGCAACCAGGACGTTGTCGAGGTGATGGGCGGCGTCTACCAGAGCGACAAATTCTGGACGGCCTTCTACAAAAACCCCGGGCACGGAAACCACTGGGTGAAGTTGAATTTGGTGGGGGTGAAGGCCAACCGCTTTGGCGTGGGCGCGAGGCTTCGCCTGGTGCTGAAGGCCGCGGACGGAACGCGCCGAGAAGTCTTCAGCACCGTCGGCAGCGGCGGCAGCTTCGGCGCCTCGAGCCTCCGTCCGCACCTCGGACTCGGCGCCTCCACGGACATCGAGCTTCTGGAAGTCAAATGGCCAGGTAGCGGAACGGTGCAAACCTTCAAGGGACTGGCCGCGGACCAGACGTATGAGATTCGCGAGGACCAGCCGGGGGCGAGAAGCGTTACCTGGGGGGCGAAGGCTTCTGCTCGGGCGGCGAAGTGACGTCCTTCTCCGGCGGCCGCCGCGTCAAGGTGTAGCGCCCTGAGGCCAGGTTGAGGTTCTTCAATTCGGTGAAGGTTCCGTCTGGCCAGGTCACGCTCAGCGAGGCCACGGATGGCCAGTCTCCCAGCCCGAAGAAGGCCACCGGCGCGTCGAAGGAGGCGTAGCCGCCGCTGCCCTTGAGGTCGCGAATTTGCTGCCGTCCGTCCGGTGAGCGGATTTGGACGCGGGCGCCAATGGCCTGACGGTTGGCCGCGGTTTGGTCATCGAGCGCAACTTGTAGGCCCGGGCCCCGCGTGGCCTCGTTCCGCCACAGCACGGGCGTCAGCTGCCAGGGCCGGGTGATGATGTCCAAGTCCCCGTCGTTGTCCACGTCGAGGTAGATGGCCGGGCCGCTCGGGACGTGGTCCTCGAGCCCGAAGGCCTTGGTGTCGTCCTTGAAGGTTGCGCCTTTTTGGTTGTGGTAAAAAGTCGCCGAGACGCTGCCCGGCCGAATCCGCGAGCCCTGCGTGACGTACAAGTCCTGGTAGGTGTCGTTGTCCAAGTCCGCGAAGCGCGCGCTCCAGGTCCAGCCGCCGAAGCCCGCGTGCCAGGTAGACGTGATGTCTTGGTACGTCTTCCCTCCGGGCGCGTAGAGAAGGTTGGTGTGCTTCACCGAAGGAATCTCATCCGAGTAGGTGACGTCTGACTCCTCATTGTCCATCGGGCTTAAGGCAATAGTGCCGCAGACGTCGTGCATGGTGGTGAAGTCCGCTGGAATTTTGGCGCACTCGGCCAGCACCGCCTCCTTGTTGGCTCCCAGTGCAGGCAGCCGTGCCAGCACGCGGAACCAATGGTGGGCCGTCACCACGCAGTCCCGCTGCTGCATCGGGTCGCTCAGCGCCAAACAAGGCTCGACGGTGTACATGTTTCTCGCCTGGATGGAGGCATTCTGGAAACGCGCGGACGCATCGCAGCGCGAGCGTTCGGCGACGTCGGGGTAAATCTCGCAGCTGCCCACCGGCGCTGCCATTTGCTTCGCCATTTGGCTGACGGTGCCCATGGCGATTTGAGCGATGTAAATCTCGTTGCGTCCGTCGTTGTCGAGGTCCGCGGCGTCGGCGGACATGGTGGTCGTCGTCGACACGGGGATGGGACTGGTGTCGCCCTTCACCGGCCGCAGCTTGCCGTGGTCGTTGAGAAACACACGGTCGGGCTCATCGAAGTCATTCCCCACAAAGAGGTCCGGCCAGCCGTCGCCGTTGAGGTCGGTGAAGAGCAGGGTGAGGGTGTCACCCTCCGGGCCAGCGAGGGCCTCCGGTTCGAATTTGCCTCCGCCCCGGTTGTGCCACAGGCGGTTCACTGCCGGCGCCGGGTAGAAGAAGCGGGGCTGCGAGGTACCGGCGCCAGTCACGATGTCCAAGCGCCCATCCCGGTCTACGTCGGAGAAAGCGACGGCGGTGACTGCCGTCTCATCGGTGCGCGGAAGCTCGACGTGCGCCGCGCCGGAGAAGGAGCCCCCGCGGTTGTAGAGAATGTGGCAGCCGTGCATCCAGGTGCAGAAGAAGAGGTCCGCCGCGCCGTCACCGTCCAAGTCCACCAGCGCCACCACCGAGACAATCCAATCCCGCATGGCCGGGAAGTCCACCTGTTGGAGCGCGAAGCTTCCGCCAATATTCACATAGAGGAGCACCCCGTTGTTGGTCCCCACCGCCACGTCCGTCCAACCGTCCCCGTTGACGTCTCCGGTGGCCATCCCGCCGAGCTGCATCGGCCCCGGCTGCATTAACTGGTAGGGCCGCGGCAGGGGCAAACGGTCGAAGCCGACGGAGGCACCCGGCACCCGACTGAAGCGTCCAACGTGACTGGCGGCCTTGGCGGGGAGAAAGGGGGCACCGGTGAGCTCGACGTCCTTGTCCGAGGCGATGCGCACCGCCGCCGGGAGCGCTGGAGCGAGGCCACGCAGCTCGGCACTCGTCCGTCCCGTCGGCAAAAGCACCGGCTGCGGCTTTGGCACGGGCAAGGAGTTGAGCAGCGCCGCTGCGCGGTGAATGGTGTGGATGTCATGCCAGCGGTCCGCCAGGGCGGCCGTACCTCCGGCGAGAATGCCGAGAGAAAAGACAGCGACGCCCGTCACCGCGGCGATGCGCCAGGACAGTGTCGTCCCGATGAGACTCCAGGGGTAGACGCTGTACATGGCCAGCGTCACCAGCAGCGTCGCCACCACATACATCGGCACCCCGGCGTTCCACAGCACGGCGCAAATGACGACGTCGAAGGCGATGGGGACCGGCAACAGGGTGCCGAAGGCCGCCACCAGGACGAGGACGGCCACATTCGGCAGAAAGCCCTCCACTTGGGCAATTTGCGCAACCCGCGTCCAAGGCAGGAGCTCCACCAGCACCGCGCCCAGTAGGCCGGCGACCACCATCAGCGGCAGCGAGAGCTTTATGACCGTCCAAAGGTTTTTCGCGTAGCGCAGCAGCACCCAACTGAGGGCGTGGAAGAAGCCCTTCGGCGCGTCGCCCGCCGGCGTCAACAGACTCTTCGAGACATTGGTGAAGGCCCCTTCGAACCATTGAAAGAGGCGCAAGCCCGGCACCACGGGGCGGGTTTCCGCCGGCTTGCGCCAGCCCGGTCGGTCCGCCAGTCGCGACAGCTGCGGCACCACCACCAGCACCATCAACAGACTCATGGCCACTTTCAGCGCGGCCAAGTACCAGGGGAAAAGCGTCAGCACCATCCCCAGTACAATGACGTTGAAGCTGGGGGAGGAGAACATGGCCGCCAGCGCCGTCTCGACGCTGCTTCCGCCTTTGAGCATCGCCTGCCCAATGGGCGCGGCGCAGTTCACGCACACCCCCAGGGGCGCACCAATCAACATTCCTTGGACGGAGCCGGCGAATTTCCCGCGCCGCGGACGGGGCAAGAGCGGCACCAGCGTCAGCAACGCCGCGGCGAGGAGCACGCCGAACACCATTCCCTGCTTGTTGGTGATGCCCCACTCGGCCGCTACCCACAGCACGCGCTTAAACTTCTCGTCGGCCCGAGGCTCCGGGAAATGGTTCTCGAACCCCAGCGGCGTGGAGAGCGCTTCGTCTGGGTCGGCCCCCGCCTTGCTCTGCAGCGACGGGTAGCGTGACCCCAGCCAGAAGATGCCGCAGATGGTCGCGATGGCGGCAATGGTGATGAGGATGCGCGTGTCGAATTTCCGCGCGGCCGGCATCGGCTTGATGGCCATTGTTTCCATGAATTTCTGCAAACCTTTCGAGCACGAAGAGCGACGGAGACTAGCGCGGCCGTTGACGCAACTGTCAATGCTACAGATGCTCGGACGGACGCTGTTGGAAAGTCTGACGCACCGTCCCGTTAATTAGCCGTTGAGCCGCGTCGGCTGCGCGTACCCGGGGAGCGCCATTGCATGCTCCAAAGCGTCGCGCGAAAGTTACGGGTTGAGGGCGCGGGATGCCGTGTCGTGCTCTTTGAGGAGAACGCTTCGCTGGTCCCCCGAGCCCACCCGTTTGCATTCACCCTGGTTGTCCTCGCGGCGTTGGCCGTCAGCACGAGCGCGGGTTGTGGCCAGGCCACGGGCCCGACGTTGCCAGACGCGGGCGACGCCGGAGACGCCGGAGACGCCGGAGACGCGAGACGCCGGCAGCCCAACGAAGCTCGACCTGACGTATGGGAAGTACGGCGCACCCCTTCCCAACGTCAGCAGCGACGAGCTCACGCGCTTCACGGCCGGACGGAAGGCCTTCACCAGCCTGGAGACCATCGGCACTGGGCTCGGCCCGGTCTTCAATGAGCCGTTTTGCTCCGACTGTCATGACTCGCCCCCGGCGATTGGGGGAACCAACCAGCACTTCGAGACCCGCTTCGGCTACCGCCAGCCGGATGGAGGCTTCGACCCGCTGACGGCCCTCGGCGGCCCCCTCTTGCACGACAATGGGATTGGCTTGGTAGACGGCGGGTACACCTTCACTGGCGAAGTGGTCCCGGCTGAGGCCAATGTCGTCACCTCCAGAAGGACGCAGCCCCTCTTCGGCCTCGGCCTTGTCGACGCGACGCCGGACGCGGTGTTTGTCGCCTTGGCGCAAGCCGAGGCCGCGACGGCTCCTGCGCAAGCCGGTCGCACGGCCACCGTCATCGACCTCAGCACCGGCCAGCCAGCGGTTGGCAAGTTCGGCTGGAAAGCGGCCGACGCCACACTCTTCATCTTCTCAGGCGACGCCGCGCTCAATGAAATGGGGATTACCAGCCCGCTATTTCCCCATGAAGTCTGTCCGCAGGGCGACTGTGCCGCGTTGGCCTTTAATCCGGACCCCGGCATTAACGACCCGGACAGCGGAAACGTGGCGTTGGTGACGGACTTCCTCGAGTTTCTAGGCCCGCCACCCGGGCCGCAGCCGGTGGACGGCGGCGTGGAGGGCAGTCGCCTCTTCGAGGCCATTGGCTGCGCGGTATGCCATGTGCCCACGCTGGTGACAGGTCCAAATTCGACTCCGGCATTCGACGAGGTGGCCTACCACCCCTACTCGGACTTCCTCCTCCATGACATGGGGAGCCTGGGCGACGGGATTGACCAAGGAGACGCCAAGGGAAGCGAAATGCGGACCCAGCCCCTGTGGGGCCTTTCCTACCAGACGCGCCTGCTTCACGACGGGCGAGTGGAGACGGTGGCCGACGCGATTGCAGCGCATGATGGGCAAGCAGCCGCGGCGCGCGACCGCTTTGCCGCGCTCACTGCGCCAGAACGCGCCGCGCTACTAGCCTTCCTCGCGTCGTTCTAGCCCGCGGCCCCGAAGAGGGGAGGGACGTCACTTCCCCGCAGCCGCCAGCTGGTCCAAGAGGCGGCGCGCCTCGACTTCCTCTGGGAAAGTGGCGCCAGAGCCCAGGGCTGTCCGCAGCTGCCGGATGGCCAATGCCGGATTGTCCGGGCGCGAGGGCGAGCGCGAAGTAGAAGCGCAAACGCGCGTTGTTGGGCGCCCCGCTGACGGCGGCCTCCAAATAGCTTGTGGCCCGTGCTCTGTCCTTGGAGACTTTGAGGTAGACGCGGCCCATGGCTCCGAGCACCTCCGGTTCGAGCGGCCCGTCGAGCTCTAGGCCGCGCACGAGTTCCAGAGCGCGCTGTTGCGAGGGCGCATCGCTTCGTGTTTCGACGAGAAGCGTGGCCAGCGCGCCAGCCGCTGCTTGGTTGTCGCTGTGCTGCGACAGCACCTGCTCATACATCCGGATTGCGCCCTCCCGGTCACCGAGGAGCAGGCTGGCGCGCGCCTTCAGGAGCTGCAGCGCGACGTCCTCGGGGAAGCGGGCCAGGCCCTCCTCGCAGGCGCTCATCGCCTCGTCCGCACGGTCGAGCTCGAGGTACAAGTCGGCCACGTCGCGGTAGGGGATGGCCGAGTCAGCGCCCGCGCCGAAGCCAAGTCGGGCGGTGCTTTCGGCCAACGGTGGTTGGTCCGCCTCGAGGTAGGCGTGGGCGGCGATGGGCAGCGGGTACTCGAATCCCGGGTCCTGTTTCGTCAGCGCCACCAGCCGGTCTCCGGCGTAACGGGGGCCATTCTGCTTCCACCACACGGCGGCGAGGTTGGTGACGGCCCGGTGCGAACGGGGAGCCACCTCCAGCGCACGGAGCAGGCTCTTTTCGGCCGCTTCGAATTGCTCCCGAGTGAGGGCAATGACTCCCTCCAACCAGGGTCCCATCAGGGTTCCGGGGTAGGTGCTGCGTGCAAAAGCCGCGAGTTGCTCGACGGCAGGCCAGTCCCTTCGCTGCATTTTGCTCACCACGTCCCGCATCAGGCTCCCCAAAGCGCCGGGCCATTTCTCGGCGCGGTCCGAGGAGTCCTCCTTCAACCGCGGCCCACTTACGGGCGCCAGGGTGGTGCCGGCGCGCAAGGCGGAGAGCTCCTGATCCAGGGCGGCGTCGCCCCCCGTCGAAGCCAGGCCTCGTTCGGCCTCGCCGATGGCAACCGGAGCACCTTTCACCTGAGCCGCGGCGCGTACTAAGGCGAGCCAGGCTCGAGCGTCCTTCGCGTCTGCTTGCACGGCACGTTGCGCGTCGAGGTAGGCCCCGTGGTAACGCCCCACCCGGTAGCGGAGCTCGGAGCGGAGCGTCCGAGACCCGTGGGTTTCCGGAGCGAGCTCGAGCACCTGGTCCATCGCTGCAGCGGCCTCTTCGGGCTGCCCGGCCTTTTCCCGGACGTGCACCAGCCCGAGCCAACCCTCGGCGTTGCGCGGCTGAAGCTCGGTGAGCGACTGAAATTCGAGGAAGGCGTGCTCCAGTCTCCCTTGCTCCAGTTCGACGCCGCCAAGCAGGCCTCGCGCTTCGGCCAGCGCCGGGTTCCAGTGAAGCGCCTTTCGGAGCGCCGCTGCGGCTTCCTCCCGTTGGCCCCCGGCCAGACTTTTCCGAGCGAGGGTGACTTGGTGCTGGGCGAGGAAATTGACTGCCGGCCTCGTCAAGAACGGGAGCGCGAAGGCGACGGCGGCCGCGGTGGCGAAGAGTGCGCAAAGAAGCAGCCAGTGGCGCCTGATGAAGGCGCCCACCTGCGTCCGGTGCGCAGCGTTGCCCGGCGAGGGCGAAACCGCTCTCCCTCCACGCTTTCCCGACTTCGCGCGCGCTCCGGACATGCCCCGCTGGCGTGGGCGCCCTACTGCGCCAGCCGCACCAAACGGTAACGGCCCGCTTTGAGAGCTCCTTTGTGCTCGCTGGAGCCCCCGTCGGGCCAAGTCACCTTGATGGAGGCCACTTCCGGCCAGTCGCCCAGGCCGAAGCGCGCCACCAGTAAGTCATGCGACTGCTGGCCTCCGCTGGCTTTGATGTCGCGCATTTGGAGGCGACCGTCCGGCGCGCGGATTTCCACGCGCGCGCCGATGGCGTAGCGGTTGGCCGTCCGCCGGTCGTCGAGCCTCACCTCGAAGCCCGCCCCACGCGGGCTCTGGTTCCGCCAGACAACGGGCGTCAGTTGCAGGGGAAAGGTGATGAGGTCCAGCGCGCCGTCGAGGTTGTAGTCAACGAAGAGGAACGATGCCGTCGGAAGGTGGTCCTCTAGCCCAACCGCGTGGGTGGCATCCTCCAACGAGGTGCCCCCTTTGTTGCGGTAGAAGACGTTGGAGGGATTGTAGAGGCGCAAGCGCGTCCCTTGGACGATGAAGAGGTCCTGCCAGGTGTCATTGTCTAGGTCGGCGAACTTCGAGTTCCAACTCCAGCCGCCGTAGCCGGCGCCCCATTTCTTGGTGACGTCCACCCAGGACTTTCCGTCCGAGGCGAAGAGGATGTTGGAGTGCGCCATCGAGGGAAGCTCCTCGGTGAACACCTTATGGCTCTGGTTATAGTCCATGGGACTGTTGGCCATTTCGTCGCAGACGTCGTGCATCTCGGTGAAGTCCGCCGGAATCTTCGCGCAGTCGGCGAGCACCGCTGCTTTGTCCGCCCCGGAGGCGGGGAGTCGCAACAAAATGCGGGTCCAGTAGTAGGCCACCACCGCGCAGTCGCGCTCGTCCGTGTAGTCCGGGAGCTCCTTGCAGAGTCCAACCGTCCAGGTGTCCCGGCCGCGGGCAACGGCCGCCTGAAAGCGGGCGAGTGCCGTACACCGGGCGATGTCCGCCATCACGGTGTAGATGCCGCAGCTTTGCACCGGGGGCGCGAGTCGCTTGGGCAACTCGTTCATCCGTCCCATGGCAATCTGTCCAAGGTACAGCTCTGGCTTGCCGTCGTTGTCGAGGTCACCGGTGTCGAAGGACATGGTCGTCATCCCCGAGTAGGGAAGCGGCGCGTCCTTCGCTTTCACCGGCCGCAGTTTGCCCGAGTCATTCAGGTAAATACGGTCCGGCTCGTCGAAGTCGTTGCCGACGAGGAGGTCCGGCCAGCCATCGCCGTTGATGTCAGCAAAGAGCAGCGTCAGCGTGTCGCCCTCCGGGCCGGGAAGCACCTCGGGCTCGAATTTGCCTCCCCCGCGGTTGTGCCAGAGGCGGTTCACCGCTGGCTCGGGATAGAAATACCAAGACTCGAAGGTCGCACCGCCGGTGACGATGTCGATGAGTCCATCCCGGTCGACGTCGGCGAAGGCCGTGGAAGCGGCGCAGATTTCGGTCGCTCGCGGGAGCTCGACATGCGCGTCGCCCGAAAACTCGCCTCCTCGGTTGAAAAAAATATGACTGCCGTGCATCCACGTCGACACGTACAGGTCGAGCGCTCCGTCGCCGTCGAGGTCCACCAGCGCCACGTCGCACACTTGCCAGACGCGCATCTCCGGGAAATTAATCTGTTGAAGCTCAAAGCGGCCGCCGACGTTGATGTAGACGAAGGCGCCGTAGGGCGTTCCCACGGCAACGTCGGGCCAACCGTCGTCGTTGATGTCGCCAGCGGCCAGCGAGCTCAGGTGCATGGGGCCCGGCTGCATCGTCTGGTACGGCCGCGGCGGCGGCATCCGCTTGAAGCCCAGCGTCGAGCCGTCGATGCGCTTGAATGGAAGGTCCGCTTTGCCGCTGGGTGCGCTTTCAAATGGCGCATACCAAAGCTCGAGCCCTGCCTCGGTGGGCAGTTGGGCCGGCGCCGGGAGCGGGGCAACCATTTTTCGCAGTTGGCTGCCCGACCGGCCCAGGGGCAATAGCGGCGGCATCGACTGCTTTGGTACATCGAGGCGCATAAACCGGGCGGTTTCCTCGGCCTGGTAGAGGTCATTCCAGTGCTCAAACAACCCAGCGGCCGCTCCTGCCATGACGCCGGTGGCAAAAATAGCTGCGGCGGCGACGCCGGCAACACGCCAGGAGAGGGTGGTGCCCAAAAGGCTCCAGGCATAGACGCTGTAGCTCCCCAACGTCACCAGCAGCGCGGCCACGATGTGGACCGGCATGCCGGCGTTGAGAAGCACCGAGCAGACGATGACGTCGAACGCCATGGGGACGGGCAGCAGGACGCCGAAACCCGCGGCCAGCACCAGCATGGTGGCGTTGGGGAAAACACCTTGGACGCGCGAGACTTGGTTGAGGAGCGTCCACGGTAGAAATTCGACGAGGACCGCGCCGGCGACTCCAGCCAACAGCATGAGGGGGAGGGCGGTGACGAGGACGCGGCCCAGGTTTCTCAGGTAGTGCAACACCACCCAGGCGATGGACCGCAACAACCCCTCCGGCCGGACGTCCCTTCGGTCTTCGACCAGCGCCGGAGTCCCGAGGAGGGCCTCGAGCTTTTGAAAAAAGCTCAAGCCTGGGAGTTGAGGTGGCGCCTGTACGGCTCGCGTCCAACCCGGTCGTTCCGCCAGGTGGGCCAGCCAGGGCGCGATGACGAGCACGATGAAGAGTCCGGAGAGGATTTTCAGCGCCGCCAGGTACCAAGGAAAAATGGTGAGGACGATTCCCAAGACAATGACGTTAAAAATTGGGGAGCTGAAGAGTGTCGCCAGTGCGGTTTCGACGCGCGCTCCTCCCTTGAGCATTCCCTGGGCAATAGGCGCAGCGCAGTTGACGCAAACGCCGAGGGGTGTCCCCACCAGCATTCCCCGGACCGCGCCGGCGAGCCTTCCACCCCGCGACCGCCGCAGCAGTGGCAGGAGCGTCAGCATCCCGGCGGCGAGGAGCAATCCATACGTCATGCCCTGACGGTTGGTGAGGCCCCACTCCACCGCCGTCCAGCCAATGTGCTTCAGTCGGTTGTCCGCCGGAGGCTCCGGAAAAAAGCGCTCGAAGCCGAGCGGAGTGGAGAGGGCTTCGTTCGGGTCCGCGCTGGCTTTGCCTTGGAGTGAGGGGTAACGGGACCCAATCCAGAAGAAGCCGCACAGCACCGCGAGGATGCACAGTGTCAGTGGGATTCTGAAGTCGAAGCGATGCTGTCGGGGACCCATCGACCCTGGGACAACCGTCTGCTCCACGCCCATGAATTCCCTTCCTATGCGCACAAAGAGTAAGCCTGCACGGCGTCCAAACAAGCAGGCAGCTTCCTTCAGCGGCGTCTCTCGCCGGCCAGCGATTTAGCTCGAAGGCAGCTCGGTGCGGGTGGAATTCAAAGCCGTTGCTGGCGCACGGGTTGTGACGCGTTGGGACTTGAACCACCAGTGACGTGCTTGCGAAAGACGGCGAGTCACAGCTGACGCTCGTTTTCGCGAGGTCGACCCTGCAAATTTCTCCGGCAGTCGAATGGCATCGCCTCGGCTCAAGGCGCCCGCGGACGGTTCCCGGCCGGAGAATTCTCCTGACGAGTGCCGACCGGTGGAAGGCACTCCGCGTCGACTTGATTGACCTGACGGGGCCAAGCGAGGTCCCGGAAAGGACGTTTTCCGACCATGTGCTCGTCGCGCACGTCGACGGTCCGGCCAGGACAGACATTTGGTTCGCCGGAGAGCAGCACACCCGGGACGCGCTGCCGGGCGACGTTTGCGTCGTGCCGGCCCGGACACCGTACGCCGTCCGTCGTGACGCCCCAGGACGCATTGTGGCCACTGTCCTCAACGCACAATTGCTCGAGCAAACAGCGGCGGATGAGCCGGGTGCCGGATGGACCAATGTCGAACCGAGATTCTGCGTGCGCGATGCCTTGCTCTCCGAGCTCCTGCGCGCCCTCACCGATGAGGTGCTCGTCGACAACCCGGGCGGTCCGCTCTACGCCGAGACGTTGGGTGCCGCGCTCGCGGCCCAGCTGCTACGAAAGCACACTGCGGTACCGGCCCCGCTTTCGCGCGGCGGACTGGCCGGCCCCGCTCTCCGCAGAGTGACGGACTACATCGAGGCGCACCTCGCGGACACCATTCGGCTCCAGGACCTTGCCGAAATTGCCGGTGTCAGCAGCTTTCAGCTGGTCCGTCGCTTCAAGGAATCCAAGGGTCAGCCGCCGCACCAATTCCTGCTCCGTCGGCGCATCGAGCGGGCACGGGAGATGCTGCGTCAGTCGGACAAGACCATCTTGGAGGTGGCGCTCAGCTGCGGCTTCTCAAGCCAAAGCCACTTCTCGGCCGTGTTTCGAACGCTCACTGGCCTGACCCCGCGGAGGTTTAGGGACGAGACGTAGCCACTCGGTCCGCTGTCAGCGGATGGGCCTTGTCGCGGTGCGGCATTCAGCAAACTGTTGATTGACGCAAGAAATTGATAGACCCGCCCCCCGCAACTCCGTTTCAGTCCGCCGTTACACCGAGCTCTCGTACGCTCTTGAGGGGACAAGCGATGAGCATTCGTCATTCCTATGGCTGGACGCAGCAGTTGACCGCGCTGGTGAAGCCGTCGCTGATGACGGGGCTCGCCGCCGCAAGCCTCCTTTTTGCCGCTCAAGCCCTGGCCGGCGTGCCGCACGCGGTGTGTGCGAGCCCCAGCGATCGTCCGGAAACGGGGTTGTCAGGCGAGACGACGCTCGCCGAAATTGATGCCGGCGCTCCGGCGTTGGGCTTCAAGTGCAACGCGGACTTGGTGGGCCAATACCAAGGCGAGGGAGCGAGTTGGCAGCTCACCGCTTGGCAGAAATGCGCCTACTTCGACCAGCGAAATCCTGCGGCCGGAGGCAGCAGCCCGATGGAAACGCACCCGGGTGTTGTCGTCGTCGATGTGAGCGACCCTACAAATCCGGCGCCGACGGCTTGGTTGAACACACCAGCGATGATCGATCCCTGGGAGTCCGTGAAGGTCAACCCAGCTCGGCAGCTACTCGCTGGCGGTCAGCGACCAACCAACGGGCCGGGTGACGGGTTTGACGTCTACGACATTTCAGGCGATTGCGCCCACCCGGTGAATACGGCTTCCGTGGTGCTCCCTGGCAGCTTCGGCCATACGGGGCAGTGGGCGCCGGACGGACTGACGTATTACATCACGCCGCTTCGGTCGAGCCCGAGCATCATCGCGGTTGACGTCACCGACCCGACCAACCCAGCGGAAATCCCGGGCGGCCTCTACACGTTTATAGTTCCGGACGAGCTCCCGAATTCCACGCTACATGACCTCGAATTCTCGAAGGACGGGAACACCGCCTACATCACCATGTTTGGCTTTGGTGGTGGGACCAATGGCATGGCCGTCCTCGACGTCAGCGACTTCCAGCAGAGGAAACCGAATCCGAAGTACCGGGTGATTAGTAAGGTGGTCTGGGACGATGGGAGCGTCGGGGCGCAGAACGCCCTGCCCATCACCATCGCCGGCACCCCCTACATTTTGATGACCGACGAGGCCGGCGACGGCTTCTTCGGCGCATCGGCGTGTACGCAAGGCATTTCAGCCAACGGATTTCCGAGGCTCATTGACATTACCGACCCAACAAATCCCGTGGTCGTGTCTAAAATTATGCTCGACGTTGCCGACCCGGCCAATTGCGCCCACATGACGATGGCCCCGGTCGTTGGCAGTCAGTTGCCTGACGGCGGAGAGACCGCCGGGCCGTCCTTCTTCGGGCACTCCTGCCACTACTGCAACGTCGACAACGTCGACGACGCAAAGATTGCCGCTTGCAACTGCTTTGCATCCGGACTCCGCTTCTTCGACATCCACGACGTCACCAACATCAAAGAGATGGCCTATTTCAAGCCCCCTGCTCAGGGGGCAAAGGTCCTCCCCTCCTCGCAATATGCGAACTCCAACTCGCCGGCCACGTACGTGAGGCAATACGACTGGGCGACCTCCAAAGTCAGCTTCCCCAACGACCGAGACGCTGGGAGTGGCGACGTCTGGACCACGTCCCAGGACAACGGCTTCATGGTTATCTCTCTGAATTCCACGGTGACCGTTTCGCCCAAGACAGCCGAGGTGACGGCAGGAAACTCGACGACGTTCACAGCGACGGTCGACGGCGCAGCGGCCACGGCAGGCGTGAAGTGGTCCCTTTCGAAAGGAGTCGCCGGGTCCATCACCTCGGATGGAGTCTTCACAGGGTCCACTCCCGGGACGTACCAGGTGATTGCCACGGCCCTCCTCGACTCGACCAAATCGGACACTGCGAGCGTGACCATCACCGGCGCCGTCGTACCCATCACCGGCACCGGCAGCAGCGGCTGCAGCTCGGCTCCCGCCGGCGTGAGTGTGGTGGCCATCCCGTTGGGCCTGCTCCTCTGGAGCCTGTCCCGCCGGCGACGTAAGTCGTCGGAGTAGCGGCCGCGGCTCGGTTGCCCCCAAGGCCGGGGACGAGCGAGTCGAAGTCCCAGCATGACGCGAAGACAGCTTCTTTCGGGCAGACGGACGGCGGCATTGGCCGCCGTCCTCGTTTTTCTCGCCTGGACTCCGGCGGCTCAGGCCAACGGGGCCTTTCCCGACGAGTTCAGCGTGCACTTTCCGGCGACGGCTCCGCACCGAATTTACATCGGTGCGAATTTTGGCCTTCTCGTCTCTGAGGACGACGGGGCCACCTGGCGCTATTCCTGCGAGCCGTGGGTGACGGCGATGTCCAACGCCGCCCTGTCCGGTACGAATGTCTCCTTCTACCAAGTGACGCTGGACGGGGCGACCATCGCCCAGGCAGTCGAGGTGACACGCTCCGCGGACGACGCTTGTACTTGGCCGACGTCGGGCGGGGCCATTGTCGGGCAAGTGGTGACTGACCTCTTCCCCGACCCGAACGACGCAACCTTCGTCGTGGCCATCGTCGCCGTCGCTTCGGGCAGTTACCTCATCGCATCGCACGATGGAGGCCAAACGTTTGTCGGCCCCGCTCTCTACACAACCGGTGACCTCCTCACGGCCGTCGAGATTGCTCGGTCAACGCCCGGCGTCATCTACGCCACCACCATTGCCCTCAGCGGCTCGGGGTCCGCTTTGCTGAAAAGCGTCGACACGGGCGCGAACTGGACGAGCACCGTCATCCCGACGGATTCACAAACCCAGCCGCTCATCTTGGCCATTGACCCGGAGGACTCGAACACCGTCTACCTCCGCATCGTCGGCGCATTGACCGATTCGATTGTCGTCACCAGGGACGGTGGACAGACCTTTAAGACGCTGGTCACCATTACGGGTCAGTTCTCGTCATTTCTCCGGGCGACGGACGGAACGCTGTACGCGGGGACGCTCAACGGGGACCTCTACGTCCTCCCGCCGGGCGCGACGGCCTTTACGAATCACTCCGGGCCTCACTTTCGGTGCCTCGGTCAGCGCGCCGGGACGGCTCGCATTTTCGCCTGCGGTGACTTCATGCGGGATGGGTTTAGCCTCGGGTACAGCGACGATGACGGCGGGACTTTCAACCGCATGATGAGCTTCACCGACCTTCTGGGGCCGCTGACGTGCTCGCCCGTCGCCACCAACTGCGTCGCCCACTGGGCACGCATCCAGCAAGTCCTCGGTATTAGCGACGCCGGTGTCGGCCCGGGTCCAGATGCCGGCCCCGATGCTGGCCCGGGCGGCTTGGACGCGGGCTTGGATGCGGGCTCGGATGCCGGCTCAGGACCGCCGCCGCCCGTCTCCAAGAGCTCGGGGTGTACCGCAGCTCCAGCGGCCCCAGCCTGGCTGCTCGCTATGCTCGCCCTGGTGGTGTTGGGCAGCTTCCGGAGACGGCCGAGGAACAACCAATGACGGCCAAGACGGTGTTCCAGCGTCGCCTGGAGAGATATGGCGCGGTGCGACATTTCCGCGCGACGCAGCTTGACGCGGCGCATGGCGAAAGACCGGGCATTTCGCACTTAACCGCAGAAAACTTAAGGAGTTCGCAATCCCAGGAGGGCGCCTCGTTCGTACCTTCGGCGGGGGTGCAACGCCGCGTCGTGCGGACTAATTCTAGCTTTGAGGCTTGTCTCTCGCCCTCGAGAGAGCCGAAGGGTTTTGAGCCATGAGAAGCGAGATGCGAATTCTAGCTCTGGGCGCATTCGCAACCGCTCTCGCGCTCTTCGGATGCTCGAGCTCTGACATGTCGGGGCCGGTTGGCGGTCCGGTTGCTGGCGCTCAGGACACGCACTGCGACCTTCCGGACGGCGGCATTCAAGCGCAAGTCACGCACCTCTCGACGTGCCACCTGGCCGTCCCGGATGCGGGGCCGACGGACTATGGGCCCACCAACTACAACTCGGAGGCCAACGACGACGACTGCAAATACCACGTGGCTTTCACCGCGACGCCGGTGCGCGAAAATACGAATGTCACCTTCACCGTGACAGCGACGACGCTCATCGACGGACAGCCCGCGACGGGTACCAACATGCTGACCGAGACGTTCCTCAATGACACCCATCCGGCACCGAACTCCGGAACAACAACGACGGAGCAAGCGGGCGGCGTCTACCAAATCGGTCCTGTCGTCTTCGACGCCCCGGGCCAGTGGACGGTGCGCTTCCACCTTCATGAGGAGTGCCAGGACCAAACGCCTGACTCGCCCCATGGCCACGCAGCCTTCTTTATTTCAGTCCCCTGAAGTGAAAGGACGTTTTTGCGCTCCATCGTGATGGCACTCGCGCTCTCGGCGGTCGGATGTTCGGTTTGCGAACCGACGGTTTCGGGCTCTGTCTGCACCAATGCCCCGGTGGAGAACTGCCCGAATGACTTACCCTCGAGCTGCGTCACGCCCATGCCGAGTTACCAGACGCAGGTGTCCCAAATTTTCAGCGCCTACTGCGTCACCTGCCATTCTCCCGGAGGCCAGGAGTCCAACTTCCCTTTGGAAAACTACGAGCAGATTTACAGCTTGCGAAGTCCCGTCCTCGACCAGATTTATTCCTGCCGGATGCCGCTGTCAGGCCAACCGCAGCCCACGGAAACCGAACGTCTCCTCGTGCTTCAGTGGCTTGTCTGCGGGGCGCCTCAGAATTAAGGAACACGCTTATGAGTACGAAATTGATGCTGTCTTGCTTCTGTGCAGTCTCCCTGGCCGCCTGCGGTAGCTCAACCCCTCCCCCGGCGGTAGTGACACCTACCGACGCTGGTTTCATCGACTGCACCCATGACCCGCGCGTCTCTCAATATGCGCCCAACCTCTCGGTGAAGTCGGCCAGCGGTGCACTGAATTTCATTCTCCTCAACTCGAACCCGGCGCCTCCGGCGGCCGAGACGAATGTCTGGTCGATGAAAGTTACCGACGCCAGCGGGACGGGTCAGTCCAACGTTGTGGCCAACGTCGTCCCCTTCATGCCGGACATGGGACACGGGACTTCTATTGTCCCTTCCATGTCGTCCAATGGCGACGGCACCTACGCCGTGCAGCCGCTCTATTTGTTCATGGCTGGCGTGTGGAGCATCACCTTTACGACGGTTCCGGCCTCAGGCCCCAGCGACTCGGCAGTCTTCTTCTTCTGCGTGGAGGGATAGCGCCCAATGGGTTCGGCAGCGCTCAAAGCAAGCCAAGTCTTCCTGGCAATGCTTTCGCTTGCGGCCTGCTCGAGCTCCTCCCCGACTAACACCACCATGCTGACGCGGGACCAGCTGCTCGACCCGCTGACGTGTCAAGGCTGCCATCCCGACGCATTCTCACAATGGTCGGGCAGCATGCACGCTTACGCCTCCAAGGACCTGGTCTTCCGTGCGATGAACCAACGCGGGCAGCGGGAGACGGGCGGACAGCTGGGTTCCTTCTGCGTGAAGTGCCACGCACCGATGGCCCTCCATGAAGGGGCCACCACCGACGGGTTAAACTTGGACACGGTGGCGGAGCCGCTCCTCGGGGTGACGTGCTTCTTCTGCCATTCGGTCGCCAGTGTGGACGGGACGCACAACAATCCACTGACGCTGGCCACGGACAATATTCTACGCGGGCCCTTTTCGGACCCGCTGGTGGCCGGGCGGACGCACGAGGCCCAGTACTCGAGCCTGGTGGACCGAGAGACGCTGGACTCGGCCGGGATGTGCGGCTCCTGCCATGACATTCAAGCGCCTCCCGGCGGACACATCGAGCGCACCTTTGCAGAATGGCAAGCCAGCGCCTTTCCGACGGAAATACTCGGCGAAACTTGCGCCGAGTGCCACATGCCCCAGAGCACCTCCCTGGTCGCGGTGGCCAACGTTCCCAATGCGCCGCTGCGCAGAGCGCACGACCATTCGAGTCCAGCCGTTGATGTCGCCTTGACGGACTTCCCCAACAAGCCAGAGCAGCTGGCCATGGTACAGAGCTCCCTGTTGCCGACGCTTCAAAGCGCCATCTGCATTGAGCCCTTCGCTGGAGGGGCGAAGCTCAGCCTCATTGTGGACAATGCAGCCGCCGGTCACTCCTTCCCGAGCGGCTCGGCGCAAGACCGACGCGCTTGGTTTGAAGTCACCGCCTACGCCGGAGGGAATGTCGTCTATTCCTCGGGCCTCGTGCCGGCCGGCACTCCGGCCGTCTCCATCCCGGACCCAGACTTGTGGCTCCTCCGAGACTGCATGTTTGACACCGACGGGGGTCAGGTGGACATGTTTTGGCAGGCCGCTTCGTACGAAGGCAATGCGCTTCCGGCCATTGTCACCACCGACATTTCGAGTCCGGACTTCTACCTCGGGCACAAGCAGCGCTACTTCCCACCAACCGGTGTCCCCATCCCAACCCCGGACCGCGTCACCCTCAGCGTGCACCTCATGCCCATTGGGCTCGACGTACTCGACGACTTGATTGCGACGGGCGACCTGGACGCCGGCCTCCGTGACGTCATGCCGACATTCGACCTCGGAAACACCCTGGAATGGACGCCGGACGCGGGGACGCACACCTATGTCGACCGCGATACGAATGGCATTGTCTTCTGCGCGACGACGACAGCCCTCAATGTGCAAGCAGACAAATTTCCCGCGCCGGTGAAGACGCTCTGCTCGCCATAGTCCGCCTGACCGCAAATGCTACGACGGTCAGCCTCCGGGTCACCTCAAACACCACTCCTGCACGCGGTGCCGACGTGGCCTGCCGCCAGGGGCTAGCGGACCGGAGGACGAATTGACTTTGCGGACTGCGTTGAGACTCCCGCTGCTTGCGGCGGCCCTTGTCTTCGCACCGGCGTCCCCCACGCTCGGCGAGCCGTCCGCTGCTGTGGTGTCCAAGGACACGGGCCAAGTCATGAAGCCGCCGCCCCCGGGTGTCCTCATGCACCGGTCGCCAGCGGCCGACTTCAAGCCAACGGCCGCCTACCAATGGTTGGAGGTGCTGCTGGAGGCGTCCGGGCGGGACGCCGTCCGTCACAGCCCGCGCCCCACTGTCCTGTCGCGCACCGACGCCCTCGTCCTGACGGCCATGTACGACGCTTGGGCGGCCTACGACGAAACCGCTGTCGGTACGCGGCTCGGGGAAAGCTGCGGCGGCCGAAGGATGAGCGCACCCTGGCCAACAAGGAGAAAGCCATTGGCTTTGCTGCCTACCGCGCCTTGCTTTTCGTCTACCCCGAGGACGGCAGTTGGATTCGCGAGCAGTTCCACGCCATGGGATTTGACGCAGACGACACCTCCACCGACGTGACGAAGCCAGCGGGAATCGGCAACGCCGCCGCGCAAGCCGTCATTGAGTACCGCCGCCACGACGGCGCAAACCAACTGGGGGATGAGCCTGGCGGCGACGGAACGCCTTATTCCGACTACACCGGTTACCGGCCGACTCCAAAGGACCCCCTTCGCTGGCAGCCCATTCCCTTCTCGGATGGCAAAGGTGGAACCGTCACGCCGGGCTACCTGAGCGCCCAGTGGGGAAGGGTGACGCCTTTTGCGCTGGAGCGCGCCGACCAGTTTCGTCCACCCCCGCCGCCGGCCTGGGGCTCGCCAGCATTGAATGCGGACATCGAGGAGGCCGTCCGGGTGAATGCCAACCTCACCCTGGAACAGAAGGCGACGGTGGAGTTCATGCGCGAAGGGCCGCGCTCCACCGGCCAGTCCGGCCATTGGCTGCAATTCGCCGAGGACGTCTCGCGGCGCGACCACAACACGCTCGACCGAGACGTCAAACTCTTCTTCTCCGTCGGCAACGTGGTGATGGATGCCTTCATCGCCTGCTGGGAGGCCAAGCGCGCCTACGACGCCAGTCGCCCCTATTGGTGGGCGCAGCTCTATTACAAGGGAAAACAGATTGAGGCCTGGGCCGGCCCCGGCAAGGGCACTCAGAAAATCCCCGCCGAGGCGTGGCGCCCCTATTCGCCGGCGACGTTCGTCACGCCGCCCTTTCCTGGCTACGTGTCGGGCCATGCCACTGCGAGCGGTGCCGCCTCGCGGATGTTGGAGCTCTTCACCGGCAGTGACCGCTTTGGCGCAACGACGTTTCAACAGGCCGGCGCCATCACCGCGGAAGCTTCTTTCCCGACGTCGCAAATGCAGGCCCGGGACGGGAAGCCGGCCACCGACGTCCCGGCCTCCAAGGAGGTCCAGCTTTTCATGCCCACCTTTACTGCGACGGCCGAGATGGCGGCCATGTCCCGCCTCTGGGGCGGCTACCACGTCCGCGTGGACAACGAGGAAGGGCTCATCCTCGGGCGCAGAATCGCCATGTACAGCTGGCCAAAGTGCCAAGCGTATTTCGATGGCACCGCGAGCGGACGCTGACGTCTTAAGTTGAGACATTCGAGAACCGCAGAAGCAAGTCTCGGTTTGCGCGTTACACCGGGAATTCGGCCTCATGGAGGAACGGACGGGCCTACCGCGCGAGACGTTTCCGTCTGACCGGCAGGGCGATTCGTTAGGACAGCCCCGCGTTTAGGCGCTCGGTCCCGCACCACGCTCAGCGCACCGACCGCACCGCTCTGCGTCAACAAGGATCCGACAACCGCAGAGGCAAGAATCCGATAGACGAATACCGACCTGCGACACACAGTCTGCGTCGTTTTGTCCACTATTTCGAAACCAGGGACGCGGGAGGGGCCGCGCTCAAGACGTCTGCGGAGGGGAAAACAATGAATTTTCGGCATTTAGGCGTGTCCCAAGGTCTTGCCGTCCTCGCCGTCCTCTCGGCGTTCGCAGCTCAGGCTGCACTCCCGAAGCCCGCCTGTCGAACCACGGACAAGATAGAAAGTGGTCTGGACGGGCAGACGACGCTCGAGGAGATGGATGCCGGTCCGAAGGCCATACAACTGCAACACAGACCTTGTCGGTCAATACCAGGGCGAGGGCGCGAGCTGGCAACTCACCGCATGGAAGACCTGTGCCTATTTCGACCAGGCGAAGAACGCGGCCGAGACCAATCCCGGCACCGTCGTATTAGATGTCTCGGACCCCACCCGCCCGACGGCCACTGCCTTCCTGTCCGACGTGGCGATGATTGACCCGTGGGAGTCCCTGAAGGTCAACCCCGCCCGACAGCTTCTGGGTGGTGATCAGGGAACCTACGGCTCCCCTGGCCCAGGGTTCAGCATCTACGACATCTCTGCGGATTGCGCTCACCCAGTACATGACTCGACGGTGAATATTACTGGCTCGCTGGGTCACACCGGCCAGTGGGCGCCTGATGGCAAAACCTACTACATCACCACCGTCGCGCAGACCACAGCGAGTCTCGTCGCAGTCGATACCACCGACCCCACCAACCCGGTCGGCATCGCCTTGTACACTCCACCTGCGCCCCTCAGCCCGGTGTTCCACGATCTCGAGATGAGCCCGGATGGCAACACCCTCTACGAGGCGACCATCGGTGGCTTTGGCGCCAATGCGGCAAATACCAACGGGCTAATCGTCCTCGACGTCAGCGACGTCCAGAACCGGGTGGCGAATCCTCAAATTAGGGTCATCGGGAGCGTGACCTGGGACGACGGAAGCATCGTGTCGCAGAACGCGTTACCCGTCACCATCGCCGGCAAACGCTACATCCTCTTCACCGACGAGCTCGGCCAAACCGGCTTCGCTGCTACCTGCCCAACCGGTCCCTACCTCTATGCCTATGGCGTACCTAGGCTGATCGACATTTCCGACCCTGCTAACCCCACCGTCGTCTCAAAGTTCGACATGGAAGTCTCCGACTTCACGAACTGCGCTACGACAATTACGACTCAAGGGACCGCATCGGGAGCTCCGAGTTTCGGAGCTTCCTGTCACTACTGCAATGTCGACAACGTGGATGATGCGAAGATTGCTGCGTGCAATTGCTTCACGGCCGGACTTCGACTTTTTGACATCAGCGACCCGACGAACCCACGGGAAGTCGGGTACTACAAGCCGCCGGCACAGGGCACGAAGGTGCTCCCGGGGTCGCAGTACGCGAATGGCCAACCCGCCACATACAGCAGGCCGGTGGACTGGGCATCGTCCAAACCGAGCTTCCCGAAAGACCGTGGGGATACTTCAGGGGACTTGTGGACTACGACTCAGGACAACGGATTCCAAGTCATCCACCTGTACACGGGCGTGACCGTGACGCCGTCGACCGCGTCGATGCAGACGGGAGGGACTGCGCCCTTCACCGCCGCCGTCACAGGCATTGGCACGTATGAGGGCGTAAACTGGTCGGTAACGCCGAGTGGAACGGTCACCGACGGAGGTGTCTTTTCCACGACGACGGCTGGGACGTACCATGTCATTGCCACCAGCACGATTGATGGCACGGCGAGCGGCACCGCCGTTGTCACCGTCACTGCGCCTGCCAGCAGCAGCAGCGGCTGCGCCGCTGCTCCCGCGGGGGCGTGGCCCGTCTTGGCCAGCCTCTCTGTTCTGTTGTACTTCATCCGGCGTCGACGGACCGAGCCGACGGGCTGAGCTGCTCGAGCTGGCGGCCGCTCGGAGCAGCCCGAAAGTCCTAGGGAGATGAGCCCAAAAGCGAGGTGCCGCAGACCTTCTCTGGGGCACCTTGTCCTTTTCGGCTTGCTGTTCGCCGGCAGCTCGACCGTCTTCGCCAACGGCGCGTTCCCCGACGAGTTCAGCATTCACTTCCCGCCTGGGTCTCCTCACACCATTCTTCTTGGCGCAAATTTCGGTCTGCTCGTCTCCGACGACGACGGGGCGACGTGGCGATACTCGTGCGAGCCCTACGTCACGACCGGTTCATCAGCGGCGCTTTCCTCGTACAACGTTGGCTACTACCAAGTCACGTTAGACGGGGCCATCCTCGCTGACTCAATCAACCTGACGCGCTCGGCGGACATGGGTTGCACGTGGCCGATGGCCACCGTTCCAAACGTTCCCCCGAACTACTTGAGCGACATCTTCGCCAGTCAGGGGGACGCGGCCCTCGTCTTCGGCATCGTCGCCGGGTTGAGCAGCTCGTCGATTGTCCTCTCGCTCGATGGCGGCGAGACCTTCGATGAAGGCGTATACACAACAAGCTCGATCTTGACCGGCGTGGAGGGTGCGCAGTCTCAACCCTCAGTCGCCTACGCCACCGCGATTTCCGCGAGCGGAGACGTCGCCAGCCTGCTCCGGAGCGAGGACACCGGGCAGACATGGACTCCGTTCGACATCGCCCTTGCCCAATACGCGCAGCCAACGATTGTCGCCATCGACCCCGCGGACGAGAACACGGTTTACATGCGGGTCACCACCGGACTGACGGACTCGATTGTCGTGACGCACGACGGTGGCATGACGTTCCAGTCCATCTTGACCATTAACGACAATTTCAGGGCGTTCCTGCGCGCCAGTGACGGAACGCTATACGCGGGCACCATCAACGGTGCGCTCTACGTCCTGCCGCCCGGTGCGCAGCAGTTCCAGGCGAGCACCGGCCCGCATTTCCGTTGCCTCGGCCAGAGGCCGGGGACGAGCCGAATCTACGCGTGCGGAAACTACATGCTCGACGGGTTCAGCATCGGCTACAGCGATGATGGGGCCCAGACGTTCCAGAAGCTGATGAGCTTCCCCGAGCTTCTCGGCCCGCTCACCTGCCCCCAGGTTCAGCAGGCCTGTGCGGCCCACTGGGCTCGGATTCAGGGAGTGCTCGGCATTACGGACGGTGGCGCCGACGCCGGACCAACGCCCGACGCAGGACCCAGTGACGCAGGCGCTCCCTCTCCAGGTAGCGGTACTGGCCATTCAGGGTGCTCCTCGGGGGAAGGGGACCACTCGGCCTTTTTGGGACTTTTCTTTGTCCTGGCCGTCATCCTGCTCACGCGGAAGCGCCGTAGCGGGAATGCGCCGAGCGTCCGCTGAGCTTTACAAGTGGCCCTCGGGGAAGCGTTTTGCCAACCAGCCTTCGACTTCCTCCGGGTGGTAGTCGAATGGCCCGGTCCCCCCTTTGTACCGAATGATGCCGTCCTCGAGGATGTAGAGGCGCTCGGGCCAGCCCGCGTAAATGGCGTTGGCCTGATTCTCGAGCGGGTCCACCAAAAGCGGGATGGGGTACTGGAAGCGCTTCACGAAGTCATTGGCGATGGCGACCCGCTGCTCGGTGGTGCGGGGCTGCAGGTAGCAGACGTCCTCCGTTTGGTTGGCCGGCATTTGCCACTCGTCCGTGGGGTGGGCCTCTTTAATGTAGAGGGTTAGAAACTCTACGCGCGACGCGTACTGTGCGTGGAGGCTCTTCAGGCGCTCGACCGAGCGCCGGAACGGCGGTCAAGTAAAGCTTCCGAGGATGAGGACCGTCGGTTTCGACGTCAGCTTGTCCAGCAGGTGGACGCGTGCCCCGTCCAGAGTGCTGAGCTCGACGTCCACCGCGCGGTCCCCCACGACGAGTTTGCCCTGCTGACGAATGTCATACCGCAGCATGCCGATGACGTTTCTCGGGCCGATGGCCACCACCGCGCCGACGAGCGCCAAAACGACGCCTCCGCCGAGGGCGAGCAATACCTTTCGTCGCATTCGCCGGACGCTACCAGGGCTGCTGCGCCGGGAACACGGGCCCTCCGCCGGGGGGGCCTCCGCGCCGCAACGACGTCCGTCAAGGCTTCTGGAAGTCGTAGACACTGCCCAGGCGGAGAAGGCCCGTCAGCGCGTCCAACGCCGCCAGGCTCTCCTGCGCCAGCGCCGGGTCTCGCAAGTCATCCGGGGAGAGGCGCTCGCGGTAGTGGCGGCGCACCCAGGCCTCCAAGTCCTGGTGGAGTGCCTCGTCGTAGAAGACGCGGGCCTTCACTGCCGCGCGCTCGGCGTCCGTGAGGCGGATGCGCAGGCGTAAGCAGGCCGGGCCTCCGCCGTTATTCATCGACTCGCGCACGTCCAGGTAGTGCACGGCCCGCACCGGGTTGTCCTCGGCCACCACCCGCGCGAGGAAAGCGCGGGCGGCCGCCCGTTCCTCGGCCTCCTTGGGGGCGAGAATGCACATGCTGCCGTCGGGCAAGGTGAGGACTTGGCTGTTGAAGGGGTAGGCCTGGACGGCGTCGGCCACGGGAAGCTCCTTCTCCGTTGCCAGCGCGTACTGAAAACCCGGGCCAAGCCTCTGCTGCAGCTTCGCCAGCAGGCCCTCCGTCTCCAAAAAGGCCAGGGCGTGCAAGAGGAGGAAGCCTCCGTTGCCCACGGCGAGGACGTCCGTGTGGAAGGCGCCCGCGTCAATGCCCGCGGGCGCTTGCTGCGGGAAGAGGCAGGCCTCGCTTGAAAGCGCATGCAGCCGCGCCACCGCTTCACTGGCTTCCTTTGTCTGCCGGGCGGGGAAGCGGGCGGGCAGCGAGCTCGGCTGGAAGCTGCTGCGTCCCCAGGCGAAGAGGTGGACGGCCGGCTTGCCCTCGACGAAGAGGCGGGTGTGGTTGGCCGCGCCCTCGTCGGCGAGGTGGGTGCCGCCCGGAAGGGGGGCGTGGACAGTAAAATACCGTGCGTCCTCGAAAATGCGGCTCAGGACGGCCTTCGTGGTGTCCGCCTCGAGGCTCCGGTGAAACATGGCCGCGAGGTTGGCGGGCGTGAGGTGCAGCTTCTTGTCGGCCGTGTCCACGGAGGGGGCCGCGGTGGCGGCGTTGGCCGTCCACATGGCCGCCGCGCTGGAGACGAGGCGAAGCAGGGTTTCGGCCTCGCGGGCCGAGCGCCGCACCACCGCCTCGTCCGGCCCCGCAAAGCCCAGGGCCCGAAGCGTCTTGAGGGAGGGCCGGGGCTGCGGCGGAAGCACCGCCTGGCCCACGCCCAAGGAGGCCACGAAGCGCATTTTCTCGAGGCCCTGCAGCGCCGCCCTTCTCGGGCTGGACACCTGCCCCTCGTGTGCGGCGGAGGCGAGGTTTCCCACGGAGAGCCCGGCGTAGTTGTGCGTCGGGCCCACCAGGCCGTCGAAGTTGTATTCGCGCTCTGCCATAGACTTGGACGCAAAAAGGGGCTGTAGAGGGGTTTCCCACGTGGCGCCGCCCTTGGCAAAGCGCTTCAAGCGCACGGCGCGCTTCCTCCTGCTTGAGGCGGTGCTGTTTTTCGTCCGCCGCCTTCCGCTGGCCGTGGCCCAGCGCACGGGCGACGCGTTTGGGGGCCTCGTCTTTCGCCTTGCGAAAAAGGAGCGCCACAAGGCGCTCCAGTCGCTGGCCCGGGCCTTTCCAGAAAAGAGTGACGCCGAGCGCCTGGCCTTGGCCCGGGCCTGCTTCCAGCACCTGGGCCGCGCGGCCTTCGAGGCGGCGGTGGCCGAGCGTCTCTCGGACGCCCAGTTTGACGCCCTGGTGGAGGTGCCCCTGGAGGTGCGGCGCCTCCTCCTCAGCGTGCATGGCCGGGGCAAGGGCATTGTCGCCCTGACGGGACACGTCGGCCACTGGGAGCTCCTCGGCTGGGCCTTCGCCCGGCAGGGCATTCCGCTGCACGTCATTGCCCAACAAAACGTGGACAGTCGGCTCACCGAGCTGGCGGTGGACTTCCGAGCGAAGGGCAACGTCCACACCGTCCTGCGCGGGGCGCCCGGCGCCGCGGTGGGCATGCTGCGGGCCCTCCGCCGCGGGGAGGCGCTGGGCCTCCTCATCGACCAGGACACGCGTGTCCAGTCCGTCTGCGTCCCCTTTTTCGGGACGCGGGCCAGCACCCCGCGGGCGGCGGCGGACCTCACGCTGCGCAGCGGAGCGGCGACGGTGGCCGTGTTTCTCCAGCGGGGGCCGGACGGGCGCTACCACATGAGTGGCCAGGAGGTGGACGTCCCGCGCTCCGGAGACGGTGAGGCGGACGTCCTCGCGCTCACCACGGCCTACTCGGCTGCCATTGAGGCGGCCATCCGCCGCTTCCCCGAGCAGTGGGTGTGGATGCACCAGCGGTGGAAGACAGTGTGTTAGTGCACCCCGGTATGCGTCGCCTCGCCGCCTGTTGTGCGCTGGGCCTCACCTTCTGCGCCGTGCCGCCCCCGGGAGACAAAATGGCCCCGGAGGTAACGCTGCACGGGGTGAAGCTGCGAAACTTTCACAATTCCACCTTGAGCGCGGTGGGCTCGGCCACGGACATGACGTACCAACGGGCCACCGCGGACGTGCACAGCACCCACGTCACCTTGGACGTCTTCCAACTCGAGCCGCCCCCGCCGCCCGGCGTGCGGCCGCCGGCCACGCACCTCACCGCGGAGGACACCCTGGGAAACCTCCTCACCCGGGACATCGACGCCACCGGCGGTGTGACGGCGCGGCTGCCCACGGGCCTCTACGGCCGCACCTCCCAGGCCTTCTTCGACTCACAAGCCATGCAGGCCACGGGCAGTAACCCGGTGACGGTGGATGGGCCAGACGGCTTTTGGCTGCGCGCGGACGGCTTTGACTTGCACCTGCACACGGACACCTACGCCTTCGTCCACCCCAAAACGCGGACGCGCGGCCCGTGACGCTTCTTTTGGCCCTGGTGTTGGCCGCCTCCGACGGCGGCTCCTTCACGCGCACGAGCCCAGACGGCGGCCCGAAGACGCCGGTGGACATTGCCTGTGACTTCGGGACCATGCAGGGCAGCAAGCAGCAGCTCGTCTGCACCGGGCACGTGCGGGTGAAGCGACGCACGGCGGACATCACCTGCGAGAAACTCATCGCCTACTACGCCAACAAAGACGTGAATGACATGAAGCACTTCGAGTGCCTGGGCAACGTGGAGGCCGTGGACGGGGACCGCTGGGCGGCCTCGGACTTCGCGGACTACGACAATGAGAAGGAAGTGCTGGTGATGACTGGGCACCCCCGTGGGCGCCAGGGCACGAGCCGCCTCACCGGCGCGAAAATTATTTTCCACGTCGACTCGGACGAGATGGAAGTCGACGCCGTTATTGCCGTCCTCGAAAGCCAGGGCCAGGACAAGAAGAAGGGGGCGAAGAAGAAGGCCCCCACGCCGGTGGCGGTCGCCGCCCCGGACGCCGGCTCCCCGGAAGGCGGCTTCCTCAACCCGGTGGACGTCCAATGCGACAAGGGGCGGATGGTGGGCTCCAAGGAGCTACTGGTGTGCACCGGGCACGTGCACATGAAGCGGCACAACACGGACATGACGTGCGAGAGGCTTCTGGCCCACTACGTCAACAAGGACGTCAACGAAGTCAAACGCATGGAGTGCGTGGGCAACGTCGAGGCCACCGACGGAGACCGCTGGGCGAAAAGTGACTTCGCGGACTTCGACACCGCCAAGGAAGTCCTGGTGATGACGGGACACCCGGTGGGACGCCAGGGCACCAACGAGATGACGGGAAGCAAAATTACGTTTTACGTCGACAGTGACTTGATGGACGTCGACAACGTGGTGGGGGTGTTGCAGAGCAAGGCCCAGGACGAGCGCCGGAAGGCCAACATGAAGAAGGCGCAGCCCAAGTGAGCGAGCAACTCATCGCCAGAGGCCTGGTGAAGAGTTACCGGGGCCGCCGGGTGGTGGACGACGTCCACGTCGAGGTGGGGCTGGGCGAGGTGGTGGGGCTCCTCGGTCCCAACGGCGCCGGGAAAACCACCACCTTCAACATGGTGGTGGGCCTCGTCCCAGCCGAGGCGGGCACCGTCTCCTTGGCCGGACTCGACTTGACGCCGCTCCCCATCCACCGCCGGGCGCGGGCCGGCCTCGGGTACTTGCCTCAGGAGGCGTCTATTTTCCGCCGCCTCACCCTGCGGCAGAATTTCCTCGCCGTCCTGGAGTTGGACAAGTCCAATACCAAGCCCCAGCGCGAGGCCGCTGCCCAGGCGCTGCTGGAGGAGTTTCACCTCACCGAGGTGGCGGAGTCCTTGGGCGAGCAGCTCTCGGGGGGCGAGCGCCGGCGGGCAGAAATTGCGCGCTCCCTCATCCGCAAGCCCCGCTTCATGCTCTTCGACGAGCCTTTCGCCGGGGTGGACCCGATTAATGTCATCGACATCCAGCGCCAAATTGCCGCCCTGCGAAGCCGGGGCTTGGGCGTCCTCATTACCGACCACAACGTCCGCGACACGCTGCGCATTTGCGACCGGGCCTACCTCCTCACCCACGGACGGGTGTTGCTCCACGGGACGCCCCGGGAAATTGCCGGCTCCGCCGACGCCCGCGCCGTCTACCTGGGGGAGCGCTTCGTCCTCGACGAGCACACCTGAGAGGGCCTCGGTGCCCCGCCTGAAGGCCAAACCGGGGCGTCGCGGCTTGGGGAGGGCCCCCGGATGGCCTCCGTCTTCTGCCCCTTGGACAGCACCCCTTCCAAGCGGCTGGGGCAAGTCCCACACGTCGCGTAACTCATGGTTGTCACTCAGCTTTCCCCACCGTGTAGGGAGGTTTTTGGCGCAGCTTCCCTAGACGCCCCGGAAGGCTCCTGTTAGCTTGGCACGGTCCTTGATGGGGAATGCTTTTGGGTTCCCCGGGGACGCTCGACAGCCCTCAATGGCGATGGAACTCAAGCAGAGCTTGAAGCTGTCGCAGCAGCTGGTGATGACGCCCCAGCTGCAGCAAGCCATCAAGCTGCTCCAGCTGTCGCACATGGAGCTCGTCGCCCAGGTGCAGCAGGAGATGGAGCAGAACCCCCTGCTCGAGCAACCGGACGAGACGGTGGAGGGGGACCTCTCCGAGAAAGCCCCGGGCGAGGCCTCCCTGGAGGCCGCCAACGCCGAGGTGTCGCCCGAGGAGCTCGCGGCCAAGACGCCCGAGCGCGCCGAGGAGGTGAAGGGAGAGGAGGGGCCCAACGAGATTGACTGGGAGGCCTACCTCAACAGTTACCAATTCAACGAGCCCACGACGGCCAGCAACAAAGGCAACGTCTCGACGGATGACCTCCCCTCCTTCGAGGCCAACCTCGTCCACAAGGAGGACTTGCCGGCGCACCTGGCCAACCAGCTCAGCTTGTTGAAGCTGAATGAGGCCGAGCGGCGGATTGCCCACTCCATCCTCTTCAACCTCGACGACGACGGCTACCTGCGCATGCCGGACGTGGAGGGAGACCCGCTGATTCGGCTGGCCTCCGAGGCGGATGTGGACGTGTGCGTCGCCGAGCGGACGCTGCGGAAAATCCAGCACCTGGACCCCAAGGGGTGCGGGGCCCGCGACCTGCAGGAGTGCCTGCTCATTCAAGTCTCCGCGCTGAATGACTCCCGGGCGGCGCTCCTCGGCACCATGGTGAAGCGCCACCTCAAGGCGCTGGAGAGCAAAAACCTTCCGCAAATTGCCAGGGAGCTGAAGCTCTCCCTGGAGGAAGTCATCGAGGCCTCGAAGCTTCTCGCCAAGCTCGACCCCAAGCCGGGCCGCAACTTCACCTCCGAGGACGCCCACTACATCACGCCCGACGTCTTCATCTACAAGATGGGCGAGGGTTACACGGTGGTGCTCAACGACGATGGGTTGAGCAAGCTGCGAATTTCCGGCGCCTACCGCCAGGCCCTTCGCAAGGGCGTGATGGAGCCGGGCAAGGCGAAGGAATTCATCCAGGACAAGCTGCGGAGCGCGATGTGGCTCATCCGCTCCATTCACCAGCGCCAGCGCACCATCTACAAAGTCACCGAGTCCATCGTGAAGTTCCAGCGGGACTTCCTGGACAAGGGCATTGCCTACCTGAAGCCCCTCATTTTGCGCGACGTGGCCGAGGACATCGGCATGCACGAGTCGACGGTGAGCCGGGTAACGACGAGCAAGTACGTCCACACCCCGCAGGGGATTTACGAGCTGAAGTACTTCTTCAACTCCTCCATCGCCCGGGTGGCCGGCGAGGACATTGCTTCGGAAGCTGTCAAAAACCACATCAAACTCATCGTCGGGGAGGAGGACAGCAAGAACCCCTACTCCGACCAGAAAATAGTCGAGCTGCTCAGGGCCCAGGGCATCGACATCGCCCGGCGCACCGTGGCCAAGTACCGCGAAGTGTTGGGCGTGCTCCCCTCAAGTAAGCGCAAGCGCTACTACTGACGCGAGTACCTCCCTTACCCCAGCAGCGGAGGGCAGCCCCCTTGGCCGACTCCTCGACGTCGCGCATCACGCAGAAGGACGCCCAGCGCGTCCTGGACGGGACGGGCTTCGGCCCCTGGTGGGGCCTGGTGGTGGACGCGGTGGGCCCCGGGACGGCGGTGCTGCGGCTCCCCTACCGCCGGGAATTCGAACGCCCGGGCGGGCTCCTCCAGGGCGCGTGCGTCATGGCCTTGAGTGACGCCGCCTTCTGGCTCGCCGCCATGACGTCCATTGGCGAGGAGCCCATGGCGGTGACGCTGGAGATGAAGACCAACTTCCTCAAAGGGGCCAAGGGCACCCTGCGCTGCGAAGCCAAGGTGCTGCAAGCCGGGCGGCGGGTGGTGTACGGCGAGGCGAGCTGCTTCGACGACTCGCTGAAGCGCGTCTCCCACCACACGCTCACGTACTTGCGGCCCTGAACGGAAGGCCAGGGGAAGGGCCAGGCAGCGGGCCGCCCTTCACGAGGGCCCACCCCCTCCTGTCGGTGTGGTATGGGCCGAGCCGTGCGCCCATACCCCCTCGCCCCTGTCCTCCTGGCCGCCCTGCTCCTCGTCCCGCCGGCGCTGGCTGACACCCAAGTCGTCACCGTCCTCGTCACCTCCGACGAGAATGGCGCGCTGCTTCCCAGCACCTCGGGCGACGTCTCCAAGGGCGGTGCCGCGCAGATGCTTGGCCAATGGGTGGCCGAAGACAAGCACTGCCCCGGCCGCGCCAAGCAGGACGGCGCCTCGGCCTGTCCCGGGGACCTCACCCTGGCCCTCTCCACGGGCGACCACTGGAATGGCGGCTCGCTCTCCACCTTCTTTCAAGGCGAGCCGGTGGCCCAGGCCATGGCCCGCATGGGCTATGCGGCGAGCGGCTTTGGCAACCACGAGCTGGACTTCGGGAAGGACCAATTCCTCTCGCTCCGCGAGACGGGCGGCTTTCCCTTCCTGGCGGCCAACCTCAAAGTCACCAAGCCCACGGCCAAGGAGCTGGAGCTACCGCCTTGGAGAATTTTCACCCGCGGCAGCGCGCGCGTGGGCGTGGTGGGCCTCTCCTACGCCGCCGCCGTTTCCACGGCCATGGCGGACCGCTTCTACGGCCTCGAGGTCCTGCCCTACGAGTTGACGCTGGGCCAGGCGGTGAAGGAGCTCCGCAAGGCCGGCGTGGACGCGGTGGTGGTGCTGGCAGACGACTGCCCGACGGCGCTCGAACCGGCGCTGAAGAAGCACCCGGAGTGGAGCCTGACGCTGGTGGTGGGCGGCCACTGCCAAAAGTCCATGCAGTCCGCGGTGGGGACGACGCCCCTCATTAACCCCGGCCGGCGCTTCGAGAGCTTCGCCCGGGCGCGGCTCAGCTTCGACGACAGCAAGCCCGTGGGCCAGCGCCTGTCGGCGGTGGACGCCAAGGTGGTGCAGGTGGGCGGCCCGTCGGCTCCTCCTCCGGACGCGCTGCTCGTCGAGCAGCTCAAGCCTTGGATTCAGAAGCACGAGGCGGCCTTCGGCGAGCGCATTGGGTTTACGCGCTCCGGCCTCGACGCGGGCTCGGAGTTGCTTCACCTCTGGGTGACGCGGGCCATCCGCGAAATTCTCAAGACGGACGTGGCCCTGGTAAACAAGGGCGGCTTCCGGGCGGGCCTTCCCGCTGGCCCGGTGACGCGCGGCTCGGTGTACGCCGTGCTGCCCTTCGACAACTCGCTCCTCACCTTCAAGCTCAAGGGCGACGCGCTCCTCCGGGCGCTCCTCAACCCGCGGGCTATTTTTTCCGGCGTGACGAAGGGCGCGGACGGCGGCTGGAAGGACGCCCAAGGGCGGGACATTTCCCCCTCCGGCATCTACTCCGTGGCCTCGGTGGAGTACCTCTACTTCGGCGGGGACGGGTTTGACTTCGAGAAGCAGGACCCGCTGCCCGGTGAGACGGGCATGGTGTGGCAGACCCCCGTGGTGGACTGGACGAAGCAGCTCAACTCGAGCCCGTCACACCCGCTGGAGTCCTTTCTCAAGCACTGAGGGGCGGGACGTCTGCCTCTTGAGGGTTGGCCCGCCGGACGCCCGGGCTTCTTGGCCTTAGCGCGGCCCCGGGTGGGGCCCGGAAACGGCCCAGGAAATGCTGCTGGCCCGGACGCCCTCTGGCCGGCGGGAGAGGGGCTCGCCCCTTTCCTCAAGGAGGCCTTCCTTTCAGGGCTGAACCCGTGCGCAGGGGACTTCTACGCCCCATCCGCCTGGCTGTTGGGGCGGCGTCGACCCCCGGGTTGCATGGGGGCGGGGACCGGTTCTTGATGCGGGGTATGGCGAAGTGACTCCCACCCCGAGCACCCCTACAAAGGAGGGGCCTATGCAGCTCACCATCACGTTCCGCAACCTAGAGGCGTCGGAATTCCTCAAGGAGCACGCGAAGGAACGGGTGGAACGGGTGATGCGACACCTCGACGTGGCGGGCATGGCCCACGTCGTCTTTTACCTGGAGCGCCACCTGCACTGTGCCGCCGTCACCGTGCAGGCCGGCTCCCTGTTGTTGAGGGCGGGCCACGCCACGCCGGACATGGTGGTGTCGCTGGACTTGGCCTGTGACCGGCTCGAGGAGCAATTCCGGCGCGAGAAGGACAGGCACAAGCACCACCACGCGCGGGACTGGGTGCACCACCAACTGGGCGCCTTCGAATCCGCAGGGTAGGCTCCCTTCCCCAACGGGGGCGCGGGGAGAAACTCTCTTGCCTCAACGTGCCTTGCGCCCTCCGGGGCGCGCGGGGTAATGCCCCCGAGGCTACGCTTCCCGCGAAGGACGAGGCGTCTTTTGGCATGAAGGTCACCGAGTTCCTCAGCGCAAATGCCGTGGTGGCCGAGCTCCGCGGCACCACCAAGGCGGAAGTCCTGCGCGAGCTGTCCGAGCATCTGGCCGCGGCCTACCCGGGCAGCCTCCGGGCGGACCGCGTCCTGGAGGTGCTGGCCGAGCGCGAGAAGCTGGCCTCCACCGGCATTGGCGAGGGCGTGGCCATTCCCCACGGGAAAATGCCGGGCCTGGACAAGCTTTATGCCGCCTTCGGCGTCTCGAAAGCGGGAGTGGACTTCCAAAGCATCGACAAGCAGCCCACCTACCTCTTCTTCGCCCTGGTGGCGCCGGAGAATTCAGCCGGCGTGCACTTGAAGGCCCTGGCCCGGGTGAGCCGGCTCTTTCGAAATCCAGAGCTCCGGGACGCCATCCTCAAGGCCACCGGGGGCGACGACATCTACCGCCTCATTTCCGACGAGGACAACCGGGCATGAGGCCCTCGCCGCTTTGCTGACGTCCCGCCTGTGAACGTCATCCTCCGCCCCGTCAACGACCGCTTCCTCGAGGAGGTGGCCTTCCCCGCATTCTCCTTGGGCGTGGTGGACGCCGGGGCGGGCCTGGCCCGGCTGCTCCAGGGCATGGCGGACGCGCGCACGGTGTGGCTCGTGGAGCACGTCCTGGACAGGACGGTGGGGGGAAGCTTCTTCGGACTGGATGACGACGACTGGCTCGAGGCCCTGCACCGCGTCCTCTTCGCCGAGTGGCGCGACGCGGGCGAGGGCTGGACGGTGGTGGCCGAGCACGCGGGCTACGCCGGCAAGTACGAGCACGCGCTGCACGCGGCCCTCATGCTGCAAGAGCCCGCCTACCCCTACTGGGACCCCCGGGGGGCCGAGGCCTTCCAGTCCGACTGGCTGGGGCGCGTCATCCGCAGCGGGTTGGTGGCGCTGGTGGCGGGGATTTGGGACCCCTTTCCGGCTTTCCCGCCGGACCAGGTGCTGGTGACGCTGGGTCGCTCCTTGTACCGGCCCAGCGACAATGCCGCGGTGGCCGACTGGAGCTTCCGAAGCAGTTACGCGGTGAAGGCCTGGGGGCGAAAACTGACGGAGCAGGCGCACCGGCTGATGGAGCGCGAGCGCAAGCGGCTTGGGAAGGTGGAGATTCCCGAGGTGCAGGAGCTCCTGGCCTACTGGCTCGGGACACTGCCCGCCCCACCGACGCTGACGGTGGCCTTCAGCGGACTCGGGGCGGACGCCCAAGCGTGGGTGCGCGAGGTGGGGCAGCTCGCCCAGCAAGTCCGGGAGGCCGCGGCCCAGGACTTCGCCCTCACCTCCCTCGTCACCCGCGAGAGCGGGACGCTGTCCGCGCTCGACTGAAGGCTCGAGGGCCAGGCGGGCGAGCGCAGGGGCGAAAAGAAGGGGCACGGCCCCCTCACGTCTCGAGAAGCAGTGTCACCGGGCCGTCGTTGACGAGGGACACGCGCATGTCCGCGGCGAAGACGCCGCGCTCCACGGCCACACCTGTTGTGGCCAGCTCGGCGCAGAAGCGCAAGTAGAGGCGGTTGGCCTCCTCGGGCGGCGCGGCCAGGGTGAAGCTGGGACGGCGGCCCTTTTGCGTGTCCGCGTAAAGGGTGAATTGGCTCACCACCAGCGCGGTGCGGTGCGTCTGTAGGAGGGACTTATTCATTTTCCCGTCCGCGTCCGGAAACACCCGGAGCCCCGCCACCCTGTCCGCAAGCTTCCGCGCGTCGGCGTCGGTGTCCTTCTGGCCGACGCCGAGGAAGACGAGGAGCCCTGGGCCCATGGCCCCCACCAGGGCGTCCCCCACCCGCACCGAAGCCTCCGTCACCCGCTGCAAGAGCGCCCGCATGCGGGTGGTGCTTACCCCGCCTGGAAGTCGTTTTCAGTGCCCCTGGTTTTGGGAAGAGAAATGCCTCGCGAGTGGTTTGTCAGACGGGGAAGCGATGACTACCCTGTTTAAGGCCCATTTGAAAAGGAGACTCCCCATGCGTCTTGTCCGTCCGCTGCTTCTCGCCCCTGCCCTTGGCCTCTTCGGACTTGTGGGCTGTGCCCACGAGGCGCCCGTCGTCCAGGCGCCCGCGCCGGCGCCTCCGCCGGTGGTGGCCAAGGCCGAGCCCGCGCCGCCCGAGGCGTCCAACGCCGAGAAGGACGACGCGGCCGCCATGCGGCGCCTCCTCACCGGCCCGGTGGCCTACTTCGAGTTTGACAAGGCGGACTTGACGGCCGAGGACATGCAGAAGCTGCAAGTCCTCGCCCAGGAGTTGAAGGCCCACCCCACGGCGCACATTGTCATTGCCGGCAACACCGACGAGGTGGGGACGGAGGAGTACAACCTCGCCCTTGGCCAGCGAAGGGCCCAGGTGGCTCGCACCTACCTCGTGACGCTGGGCATCTCGCCCACCGCCTGGACACGGTGAGTTACGGCGAAGAGCATCCGGCGGACCCCGGCCATGACGCGGCGGCGCACGCGAAAAACCGCCGTGACGAGGCCCAGCCCGTCAGTAGCCGCTAAAGGAAGTTGCTGGACGGTGGTTGGGGGGCGGACGTACACCCCGAGGCCCGCACTGGCCCATGGCTGCCACCCGCCCGCCACCGCGCGTGTTTCAAGTCCTGGTGGCCCCCCTGCAGGCCTTCCTGCGCACGGAGGCCAAGGGCGGCATCCTCCTCCTCCTCGCCGCACTGGTGGCCTTCGGGCTGGCCAACTCGCCCTGGCACGCCCAATGGGAGGCGCTGTGGACGCTGCCCCTCAGCCTCCGTCTGGGCCGCGCGTCGCTGGAGGGCTCGTTGCACTTCGTCGTGGACGACGTGCTCATGGCCGTCTTCTTCTTCGTGGTGGGACTGGAAATTAAGCGGGAGCTCGTCCGCGGGGAGCTGCGGACACCTCGGCAAGCGCTGCTTCCGGCGGTGGCTGCGGTGGGCGGCATGCTGGTTCCAGCCCTCTTCTTTGTCGCCTTCCAGCGCGGTGGCCCGGGCCTTCGGGGCTGGGCCGTCCCCATGGCCACGGACATTGCCTTTTCCATCGGTTGTCTCGCCCTTCTCGGAGAGCGCGTCCGGCATGGCCTCAAGGTGTTTCTCACCGCGCTGGCCATTTTTGACGACATTGGCGGCATCCTCGTCATCGCCCTCTTCTACGGGACGGGCATCCAGCCTCTGGGCCTCCTCGTGACGGTGTTGGCCACCGCCCTCGGCTTCGGCCTCAACCGCCTCAAGGTACAAGGGGCCTTCCCCTACGTGGTGGTGGGGGTTGCGCTGTGGGCCGCCTTTCACGCCGCCGGCCTGCACCCCACCTTGGCGGGGGTGGTGCTGGGCCTCCTCATTCCCGCGGAAAGCCTCCATCCCCCGGGGGACGTCGTGGGGGACTTGCGGCGCCGCCTCGAGGAGAGGCTCGCGGCGCAACGGGAGGCGGTCACTGCGGACGAGTTGGCCTGGGCCGGCCATACGCTTCAGGGCGCCGTGTCGCCGCTCGACCGCTTCGAGTACGCCGTGCACCCGTATGTCGCCTACGCCATCATGCCCCTCTTCGCACTGGCCAACTCCGGGGTGAATGTCTCGCAGCTCGAGGCCAAGGACTTCCTCTCTCCCGTCTTCCTGGGCATTGTGGTGGGGCTCTTCCTCGGGAAAACCCTCGGCATTTTCAGCTTCACCTTTGCTGCGGTGAAAACCGGGCTGGCCCGTGTCCCCTCCGAGGCGCCCTGGGGGCAGGTGCTGGGCGTCGGTGCGGTGGCCGGCATTGGCTTCACCGTCGCCCTCTTCATCGCCAATTTGGCCTTCGCCTCGGTGCCGCTCCTCTTGGACGAGGCGCGGCTTGGAATTCTCGTGGGCTCGGCCCTCTCGGGCACGGTGGGCGTCCTCCTCTTGCGCTTTCTGCCGTCGCGGTCCTAAGCCCCCCTGGCGGCACCCCCGCCGCTTTGGGGTGTGGGCCTTGCGGAGCGCGCGCTCACCGCGCGAACATTGCTTCCGTCCGTGCAGCGCCGTGCCCTTAGCCTCCTCGTCCTTCTCTCCTTAGGCCAGTGGGCCCACGCCGCGCCGGCGTCCAGCGGTAAGCGCGACGCAGACCGGGAAGCACTCCGGCAAGTGCTTTCCTCCCTGTCCACGCAAGGGCCGTTGGCCACAGCCCGCGTCGGCATTCAGGTGGTAAGCCTTTTGGACGGCTCGGTGGTGTACGCCCGCAACGCGGACGAGCTCCTCAACCCGGCCTCCAATGTGAAGCTGGTCACCGCCGCCGCGGCCCTCTCCAGGCTGGGGGCGGACTTCCGCTTCGAGACGGAGTTTCTCTTGGACGGGGCGTTGGGCGAGCGGCCGCGCCTGTACGTGCGGGGCAAGGGCGACCCCACCATGACGACGGAGCGGCTCTACCAGGTGGCGGGGGAGCTCAAGCACTTGGGCCTCCACGAGGTGGCGGACATTGTCCTCGACGAGAGCTACTTCGACGCCGAGCGGCTGGCCCCGGGCTTTGAGCAGGAAACCACGGACCGCCCCTACACCGCGCCCACCGGGGCCTTGAGTCTCAACGCCAACACCGTCGCCGTCTTTTTGCGCTCGGCCGGCGCCGGGCAGCGTCCGGCGGTGGAGGTGGACCCGGCGAGCGACTACTTCACCGTGGTGAATGGCGCGGTGGGGACGCTGAGTCGCGCTCGCCGCGTCTCGGTGAGCTCGGAGCTGGAGGGTGAGCGGCAGAGAATTGTGGTGCGGGGCACGGTGCCGCCCTCCGGCGAGTCGGTGGTGTACCGGCGCATCGACGCGCCGCCCCTCTACTACGGGCAAACCTTGAGAATGCTGCTCGAGCAGCGGGGCGTGCACGTGCGGGGGAAGGTGCGGCTCGGCAGCGTGCCGGAACGCACCAAGCTTTTGTACGTGGCCCAGAGCGACACCTTTGACTTGGTGCTGAAGCGGATGAACAAGACGTCCAACAACTTCATCGCCGAGACGCTGATGAAGGTGCTGGGCGCGGAGGCCAAGGGAGTGCCGGGCACCACCGCCAAGGGCGTCCTGGCCACCGAGGAGTTTTTGGAGCACGACGTCGGGCTTCAACGCGGCAGCTACGTCCTCAAGAATGGCTCCGGCATTAATGACACCAACCGCTTCACCCCGGCCCAGCTGGCGCGACTGCTGAAAACCATGGCCGAGCGCTTCGGGGTGGCCGCGGAATACCTCTCCAGCGTCCCCATTGGCGGCAAGGACGGGACGCTGAAGTGGCGCTTCGAGGGCAACGACATCGCCGGGCGGCTGCGGGCCAAAACCGGGACGCTGGAAAACGTCTGCGCCCTCTCCGGCCTCGTCCAGACGGCCGGGGGCGAGACGCTGGCCTTCAGCATCCTCGTCAATGACTTTACCGGACGCACCGCACCGGTGGTGCAAACCATCGACGCGGTGGGGACGGCGCTGGTGGCCAGTGGCACCGCTTCCAGCCCTTCGGCGGCGGTGGCCGCGCTCGCCCCTCCAGCGCCCGTCACCTCGCCCGCCGACGAGGCCCGCGCCCGGCTGAAGACGTACCTCGCGTTGGGAAGCCAAGCGGACCGGCGCAACGTGGCCTTCTTACGCACCGCCTGGCGCAATGAGAAGGACCCTGCGCTGCGGGCGGCGGTGGCGGACTCCATCTACCAGTCCAACCCCCAGGACTACATTGGGACGCGCGCCCTGTTGGACAGCTTCTCCGCCTCGGACGACGTCTACCTCCGCCTCAGGCTTCTCTCCCGCGCCTTGGGCGTCGAGACGCCGTGCGTCTCTTCCCTGGTGACACTTGGCGCAGAGGGAAACCCAGAGGCCCTGGCGCGCCTCATCGAGCTGGGCCGAGCGGCCTCCTCGGACGAGCACGCCAAGAGCGACTTGGCGGTGGCCTTCTCGGAGGTGGCACGTACCGCGCCCGAGGAGCTCGTCCACGCGCTGCAGGGGGCCGCGCCCTTGGACAGGCAAGTCGCGCTCGCGCTGTTGGCCACGGGGCTCGAGCGCGAGGCGGACCCGGACCATCCCTTCTGGCCCGCGGTGCGCCAACTCATGGGGGCCACCGAGCCGGCCCGGGCCGCCTTCGCCAAGGAGCTCGAGTCCGGGTTGAGCCAGAGAATTGCCGAGGACAAGGCCTCCTCGCTGCCCCAGGCCAAGCCCCCGGAGTCCGGCCCGAAGGCCGCGCCGGTGACGGCTCCGGAGAAACCGGGCGGGTAGGCCACTGCCCCTGGGGGCCCCCCTTCTCTTTCTCAAGAGAAAGAAGGGGCTTGCGTTCCTGTCAGCTCCCTCTGCTACGAGCTCTTCCTGTCACCGGGCCGCAACGGGCCGGTGCTCGAAAGGAAGGGCAACATGGCTGGAGGCGTCAACAAAGTCATTCTGGTGGGTAACCTCGGTGCGGACCCCGAAGTCCGCTTCACTCCCAGTGGCCAGGCGGTGGCGAATTTCCGCATCGCCACCAGTGAAAACTGGACGGACAAGGCAGGGCAGAAGCAGGAGCGCACCGAATGGCACCGCATTGTGGTGTGGGGCAAGCTCGGCGAGCTCTGCGGCGAGTACTTGGCCAAGGGCCGGCAGTGCTTCGTGGAAGGCCGGCTGCAGACGCGTGAGTGGACGGACAAGGAAAACAAGAAGAATTACACCACCGAGGTGGTGGCCTCAAACGTCGTCTTCCTGGGCGGCCCGCGCGGTGAGGCCGGTGCCGGCAGCGGCCGACCCCGGGCCCGCAACGGCGACGAGTACGCCAGCCCCCCGGCTCCAGAGGAAATGGCGCACGCCAGCAACGGCGCGGGCGCCGAGGACGACATTCCCTTCTAGGGGCTGCTCGCTCTTTGTGGCGGTAGCGGTTTTCGGGCTTCCCCCGCCTTCTCGGTGCGGGGGAAGCTTCTCCCTCCCGTGAGTCCCATCCGCTCCGACTGGCTGGAACGCCTCCTCACCCAGCTGGCGGCGGCGCTGGCTCGCGCCATGGGCTACCGCGTCCGCGGCGAGGAGGAGCAGGCGCTGGAGGAAATTCACCGCGCCACGCTCGAGCTCTTCGGCGTGCCGCGCAGCATGCTTCTGTCTCTGGACGCCCGCACCGCCCTGGAGGTGTTAACCGAGCCACGGCTGCGGGCCGGCGCACTGCGGCTTCTGGAGGAGGAGGAGTCCATTCTCCGCGGCCAGGGCAAGGTGGCGGACGCGGACGCGCTGGCAGCGTGGCTTGCGCGCACGCGCGCTGCGGCGGAAGCCTAGGCTATGGCCCTAAGGTGGACGTCCGCTTCCTCTTCACGAGGGAAGTGGAGAGACTCCACCGTTGTAACGCTGCCTCCGCCATGCCTCCGCGACTCCTCCGCCCCTTCCAACGACGCCGCCGCGGTCCGCGCGCCCGCCCCCTCACCCTCGAGGAGCCGCTCTCTCTGCAGTCCGAGGTGCCGGGCGGCGGTTTGGGGTCGGACCGCTCGCAGCCCGAGGCCGGCCTGGTGGAGCTCTCCTGGGCGGCGTTTGACGCTCACGTCCAGGCGCTGGCTCGACGGATTGCCCTGCGCTTTAGCCCGCAGGCCGTGGTGGGCGTGGCCCACGGCGGCGTCTTTGTCGGCGGCGCACTGGCCTCGGCGCTGGGAGCGGACTTCTTCCCCGTGCGCATCAGCCGGCGGAGCCGTGTCCGGAGTGCGCGGGTGAGCCGCCCGCGCCTCTATGGCACCATGCCCCGCGAACTCAAAGGGAAGGACGTCCTGGTGGTGGACGACGTTTCCGCCAGCGGGGAGACGTTGAAGCTGGCGAAGAAGCTGGCCCTCAAAGCGGGTGCTCGGGCGCTGCGCACGGCGACGCTGGTGTCCCGGACGGAGGGCTATGCCGCGGACTTCACCGCCCTCCACAGCGACGGCCTCTTCGTCTTCCCTTGGGACTATGCGGACGTCACCGAGGACACGCGCTTCGGCCCGGCCGCGCCGGCCAGAGGGCGGCGGTGATTGTCGGCACCGCGGGGCACGTCGACCACGGGAAGACGTCGCTGGTGAAGGCCCTCACCGGCATCGACACCGACCGCCTCCCCGAGGAAAAGCGCCGCGGCATTACCCTCGAGCTCGGCTTTGCCCACCTCCGACTGAAGGACGGCACGGTGGCCGGCGTGGTGGACGTGCCCGGGCACGAGCGCTTCGTGAAGGCCATGGCCGCGGGGGCTGGCGGCGTGGACTTGGTGCTGCTTGTCGTCGCTGCGGACGAGGGCGTCATGCCTCAGACGCGCGAGCACCTGGACATTTGCCAGCTGCTTGGCGTGCGGGCGGGCGTGGTGGCCCTCACCAAGGCGGACCTCCTCCCGGGGCTGGGGAGTGACTGGAGCTCCCTCCTGGAGGCGGACTTGAGCACGCTTTTGGCCGGCACCGCGCTGGAGAAGGCGGAGGTGGTGGAGGTGTCCTCCCGCACTGGCCAGGGCCTGGAGGCGTTGGTGGCTGCGCTTTCGCGCGCCGCCACGGCGCTTCCCGTGCGCAGCGCGGAGGGCCCTCTCTTCCTCCCGGTGGACCGCGCCTTCAGCCTCAAAGGCTTCGGCACCGTCGTCACCGGCACGCTCCTGTCCGGCACGCTTTCGGCCGAGGAGCCCGTGTCCCTGCTGCCTGGACTCGCCGGCCCTTTCCGGACGCGCACCGTGCAAACGCACGGGGCGCAGGTGGCGCGCGCCGTCGCCGGCCAGCGTACCGCCGTCAACCTGCCCGCTGTCGCCGCCCAGGACATCCGCCGGGGCATGGTGCTCACCCGCTTCGAGGAGCTCCCCGAGACGCGGACGCTGGACGTGGAGCTGACGTTGCTTCCGGCCGCCGAGGCCGCACTCCCCAGGCGGCGCACGCTGCTGTTGCACTTGGGGACGGCGCAGGTGGAGGCGCGGGTGCGGCTTTTGGACGTGGACGCGCTGCAGCCCGGGGAAACGGCGCTGGCCCAGCTGCGCCTGTCCACGCCCTTGGCGGCACTTCCAGGGCAGCGCTTCATCCTCCGCGGGCCCCGGGCGTTGCCTGGCCGTGGGGCGACGGTGGCCGGCGGGCGAGTCCTGACGCTGTCCCCACCTCGGAGGCGGAAGGGGGCCGGCGCGGAGCTGGAGGCCATGCGGGCCGGGGACGGCGAGGCGCGGGTGCGGTGGCTCGTCCGCCACGCGGGCTACCGTGGCCTCACCGCGCACGAGCTCTTCGTCCGCGCGAGCCTCTCCCAGAAGGTGCTGGCCCGGACGCTGGAGGTGTTGAGCAGCCGCGGTGAAGTCCTCTTGGTGGACAAAGAAAGGCGGCTTTACCTTTCCGCGGAAGTCTTCCAGGGCCTCCTCGGCCGCTCCCTCTCGGTGTTACAGGCCTTCCACGAGCGCGAGCCGTTGAAGGACGCGCTCGGCCGGGAGGAGCTCCGGCAACGGCTCTCCAGCGCGCTCGAGCCACGACTCCTCACCCGTCTCGTCCAGCAGCTTGTCGAGCGCCAGCAAGTGGAGCTCGTCCCGCCGGACGGCATCCGCCTGCGCGGACGCGGGCGCAGCCTCACCTTGGACGAGGAGGCGGCTCGCTCCAAAGGAGTGGCCGCCCTGGCCGGCACAGGCCTCGCCCCGCCCACGCTGGCCGAGCTCGGGCAGATGCTGGGGCTTCCTCCGGCCCGCGTGGCGGCACTCCTCGAAGGCCCGCTGCGGGAGGGGACGGTGGTGAAAGTGACGGAGGAGCTCTACTTCCACGCCGCGGCGCTGTCCGCCCTCAAGGCGCAGCTGTTGGCCCACCTCGCCGAGCACCGAGAAATTTCCACCCAGGCCTTCAAGCAACTGGTGGGGCAGAGCCGAAAATTTGTCATCCCCCTCTCCGAGTACTTCGACCGAGAAAAGGTGACACTCAGAGTGGGGGAGCGCCGCGTGGCGCGCGCCGGCCACCCCTAAGCAAAGTACCGGAGTGTCCTTTAACTGCGGCGCAGTCCCCAGGTGCTCGGGCCACGGCCGGGCGTGCATAAAAATGCACAGAAAAAAATACGCAAAACGGACTGTGTGTGCCGCTCCGACTCTGTGTGCCGGGCGGGGGAGGGCCGAAAGCAGGAATGGACGCGTGCCGCGGGAGTGGTTATAGAAAGTGTCGGGCGTGAGGTTCGCCGAGATGGGCAGGTTCCCCCCCACCGGCCCAGCCGGGGATTCTCGCGCTGTCTGAAGTCCCTAGCGGTCCGGTGTTCCCTCGTGGGATGCCGGGCCGCTTTTTTTGTGGCACCGCCCGCTCGGCTTTCGCCGTTTCCCCGTCGGCCGGCGAGTAGTCTCCTGGGCGGCAGGCCTTCCTAGGCTCGTCAGAAGTCCGTGTTTGCTGTCTTCTCAAAGACGTCTCACCCCGGGGGGAGCGAAATGGCACAGGCGACAAGTCGAGTGTTGGCGCTGTTTGCAGTTGCAGCACTCGCCGCATGCCCAGGCGGCGGAGGGAGTGACGCGGGAAGCGGTCCCGCCATCACCGCGTTTACGGCCACACCGAACAGTCTTCCGACGGCCGGCGGACCCGTCACCCTGTCTTGGGCGGTGACGGGAGCGAGCAGTCTGTCCATTGACCATGGTGTCGGAGCAGTGACGCCGCTAACTGCCGGGAGTACGTCCGTCCTAGTGACGGCGACGACGACCTTCACTCTGACCGCCACGGACTCCACTGGCACCAGCACCCAGACGGCAGTCGTCACTGTCGCTGCGCCCATCACCGTCAGCGGGACGGTGACCGACGAATACGGCTCACCGGCGCCCGGACAGACGGTCTCCATCACCAGTGGCGCCTTCAGCGGAAGCGCAGTGAGCGACGCCAACGGTGCCTTCAGTGTGGCGGGCGTGCCAACGCCCTACACCGCCACCGTGTTGGACAGCGCGGGCAAGTACGCCGTCCAGTACCAAGGTCTCACCCGGGCAGACCCGAGCCTCTTCGACCCGATTGTGGTTTCCCCTCCGTACAGCGCGACCGTCGCCGGCCAGCTGGATGGCGCAGCCATTCCTGTGCCGACCGGTGACCGCGCCACTGTGGAGTTTGTCTCTCCGCAGACCGGCCTGGCCAACAGCAGCATCGCGGTCCCCGCGTCCGGCAACTTTTCCGGCACAGTCATCTGGGCTGGACCGACGACAACGACAGGGACCCTCTACGCCCTCGAACTGCATGCCGTCGGAGGACTGCCAGTGGATTACCCCGGTTACGGGACACGGAGCGGCGTGCTGCTGGAGAACATGGGGACATTGAGCGGGCAGGATGTCGCACTGAGCTCCGTGACGACGGGTACGGTGTCGGGGACAGTCACCACACCCGCGGGTTACGCCGTCACCGGCAAGGCGATGTTTTTCCAGCCGGCGGCAAACGCAGTGTTCGGCATCGTCGAGGACAGCTCGACGAGTACGAGCTTCAGCTACACCACCCCGAGCATCTCCGACGCGACGTTCACCCTCGTCGTCACGGCGCAAGGGACGTCTGGAGACTCCGCCCTGGTCAAAAAGCCAGGGCTCGCCGCGAATGAATCCGGAGTGGCGCTCACCATTCCACCTGCGCCGATGTTGAGCCTCCCCGTCAATGCAGCCACCGGCGTCACCGTGACGACGCCCTTTAGCTGGACAAGCTTCACCGGCGTCTACTTGGTGATTTTCTCAACCGGTGCCGGCCCAAGCTACGCCGTCTTCTCAGCGGCGACGACAGTCACCATCCCCGACCTCAGCTCGGAAGGGTTCCCCCTCCCGGCGTCGGCCCCCTTCACTTGGGAAGTCTACGGGTTCGGCCCCACCACCAGCGTGGATTCCTTGGCCGTGCCGGGCGGCTTCATCAATCTGTTGTACCTCCTCGACGGCTACACGGCCGTGTCGCAGGGACGGACTTTCACGACAGCTCCCTGAGCAGCGGGGGGACTGCATCCGGCACGCCCCCGCCAGCGGAGCCTCAGCGCAACGGGTGTTTTTTACCGCCCTTGGCTCCGCGGCACGCTTGCCGGCGGCGCTTGCGCAGGCTGCTCCTTGCTGTCGGAGACGTCCTGGAGCCCCTGCGCCACGCGCGCGAGGGCGGTGGCGAGGGACTCGTCCGCCGCGAGGAAGAGGGGTCGTCCGTAGAGGACTTCAATGGCGTCGAAGGGTCGCGGCATGAGCCAGTGGTCCCAGCGGCGCGGGTGGAAGCGTCCGCGCCGGCAGCGGTAGCCCACCGGAATAAGCGGCACCCGCGCCGCGCGCGCCACGTCCACGCAGCCGCGTTTGACGTGAAACGCAGGCCCGCGCGGCCCGTCCACGGCGAGGAAAGCCGACTCCCCAGCTTGGAGGCGCTCCACCATGAGAGCGGCCGCCTCTCGGCCACCGTCTCCGCTTCCGCCGCGAAGAATGCGGACGCCGTGGAGCTGGTTCCAGAGGACAATGGGCGCCATGTAGGCGTCCTTGGACACCATGAGCCAGCGGCGGGGCTTGCCATGGTGGACTCCCAAGTAGGGGAGGTAGCGGTGCCAATTCACATACAGCGCCGGCCCTCGGTAGCGCGCGCCCTCGCCCTGCACCGAGACGCGGGACGAGACGTCCACAAAGCCCGTGTATAGGCGCAAGAAGAGTCCCACCGGCCACGTCGCCAGTTTCCAGAAGAGGGCTCCGAGCGGCGGACGGCGCGCGTGCTGGCCTTTCGCTTTCGCGGTTTCCCTCAAAGTGCGGAGTCCGCGGGCTTTCTCCCCCAGAGCCGCAAGCCCACGGCCTTGAGAAAGCCCTGGGCCAGGTGCCGCTCCTCGGTGGCCAGGGCCCAGGCGGCCACCGCCGTCGTGTTGGGGCCGGGCTTGAGGCAGCCGGCAACGTAGCGGAAGAGGTAGGGGCCGGTGGCAGCGCCGACGTCCGTGAAGCGCGCCTCGAGGCCTTGGCGCATGGCCGCACCAGTGTGGAAGGGCGGGGTGTGCAGGTGCTCCTGGTGCCAGCGCAGAAGGGCGTCCTCCGTCTCGGCCTTCTCCACCTTCTCCGGGCGGAAGAGGCCGGCTTCCAAGAGAAGCCCTTCCACGTCGTAGTACCAGCGCGCCGTCGTCAAGTCCGGCGCCTCCACGTCAAAGTCACTGGCCAAAAACGCCCCTCCCGGGTGCAACAGCCGAAGGCTTGCCTCCAGGGCAGCGGCCAGCGGGAAGAGGTGGTGCAAGGAGGCGCCGAAGAGGAGGGCGTCGTACGGCGCATCCTCGAAGGCGAGGAAGTCCGTCTCCACGTAACGCACCCCCGGGGCGCGCTCCGTCCGCTTGAGGGAGGCGTCCAGCGCGGTGACGTCCAGCCCTGCCTCGGCCAGGCGGCGTGCGAGAAGGCCGTTTCCGCAGCCGACGTCCAGGACGCGGCGCGCCTCGGCGAGGCGCGGCCGAAAAAACGCCAAAGCGACTTCCACCTCCACGTCCTCGGGTGTGCGCATGGGGCTACCCCCACGGACGCTGCCAGGGAAGGGGACGGCGCCGCAAACCCTTTGGCGGAGGGCCCCCCGGGGCTTAGCGCCCGAGGGCCTGGGCGGCTTCGCGGCGGACGTCTGGGCTGGCGTCGGCGAGGGCCGCGCGGAGGGCCTGCTCCACCGCTGGTGAGTTTCCGCTGTCCGCCAGCGCCACCGCCGCCGCCCGGCGGACGTCCTTGTCTGCGTCGCGCAATGCGGACACCAGCGTCGGCAGCGCGCGGTCGTCGTTAAAGTTTCCCAACGCCTCGACGGCCGCCTCGCGGACGCGGGCGTCGCCGTGTCGGGCCGCCAGCAGGAGGGCCGGGAGGCTGCGCGCGTCCTCCAACTCCCCCAGGGCCCAGGCTGCGGTGGCCGCCACCGAGGCGTCTGCGTCCAGGAGTGCCTTCTCCAGCCCCGGGCGGGTGGTGGCCTCGCTGCGTACGCCGAGGCCCAACGCCGCCGCCTGGCGCTCGGTGGCGCTGTTCGAGACGAGGCCCGCCTCGAGGCGCGCCAAGGCCTCTGGGCTGTCCGAGCGGCCAAGCAGCTCCGCCGACAGGCGCCGGACGCACCCTTGGGCGTCCTTCAGGTGGGAGGCCACCAGGGAGACAGCGTCCTGGGCGGTGACGGGGCCCGCGAGGACGGTTGCCCACCGCCTGGCGGAAGGCTCTGCGCCCGGGACGCGGTTGTAGAAGTTGCCCGAGAGAACGGCGTCCACCGCCAGCCCGCACACCACGGGCTCCGCCCGGCCGAAGGCCTCCAGCACTGGGACGAGCTCGGCGGCCGTGGGCCCGGGGCGGCCCTCCGTGTTGGAGCCGAAGTGTCCGTGGCGTCCGCTCGCCTCGGCCCCTCGGCCGAGGAGGCCCAAAGCGAGGACGCCCGCGAGAAGGGCGCTGCGCATTTAGTCCCTCTGGCCGAGCGCGGCGGCGGCGGCCTTGCGCACCACCGGGTCCTTGCTCTGCATGGCGGCGATGAGGGCCTGGACGGCGCCAGCGTCGCGAATTTCAGAGAGGGCAGAAATGGCCTCCTCGCGCACGTCCGGGGAGGAGTCCTCGAGGAGGGCCTTGAGGGCGCCCACCACGGCGGCGGACGTGGAGGCGTCGTGGTGCTCGGCCAGGGCATTGGCCGCAGCGGCGCGGACGCTGGCGCTCCTGTCCTTGGTGGCTTCAATAAGGGCCGGCGTCGCCTTGTCCGAGTCCAGGTTACCGAGCCCCCGCACCGCCATTTCCCGCACTTGCTCGTTGTCGTCCTTGAGGGCGGCGGTGAGGCCGGGAATGGCGGCCGGGTCTTGCAACTCGCCCAGCGCGGAGACGGCGGCGGCGCGCACCTCGGGAGAGGAGTCCTTGGCCAGGCCCCCCAAGGCGCTGAGCGCGCGCTTGTCCTTGCGCGCGGCCAGTCCCTGCACCGCGGCCAGCCGGACGTGCACGTCACTGTCCGAGAGCGCGGACACCAGGGGCTCCACCGTTTGAGGCGCCTCGTCCATGGAGGCCAGCGCCTCGGCGGCGGCGCGTCGTACCGAGACGTTGGCGTCCTTGAGGGCCTTGGCCAGAATGGGGATGGCACGCACGTCCTCCAGGGCGGCCAGGGCCTCCACTGCGGCAGCGCGCACCCGCACCTCGGAGTCGCTGGCGGCGGCCATGAGGCCGTCCACGGCACGCGTGTCCCCCAGCCTTCCCAGGGACTCGGCCGCCGCCTCGCGGACGCCGGCGTCCGCGTCCTTGAGGGCCTTCACCAGCGCGTCCACGGTGGCGGCGTCGGCGGTGGTGGTGGGGGCGCCCTTGCCGCTGCGTCCGTGCCGGTTGTGGAGGGTGACGTTGAGGTGGGCGTGGGCGAGCTGCCTTTTCACCTGCGCCATGGCCATTTTGTGGGCCTGCATGTTGAGTTTGACCTGCTTCATGTCCCACGCCAGGTTGGCCGGTAGCGGTGGGAGAGGAGGGACGGGCGCGACGGGGGGCACCGGGGGCACCGCCGCCACGGCGTAGGGCGCCGGGTCCGCCTGGGCCAGTAACAGCGGCGCGACTCTCGCCCGGGCGACGTCCGTCCGCCTTTGGGCCACGTCGACGGCCTGCTCGGGACTCTGCGTGGCGACGGCGACGGCCTCCGCCGAAGCGGCCTCGGAGGCTTCGGCTTTGGCCTCGGCTCGGGCCTCTGCCCGGGCACTCTCGTGCCCCTCGCCCTCAAACCAGCCCACGGCCGGGGCGGCGCGGACGCCGGGGACGAAAACCACCGTCAACAGAAGCACCAGGCCCAGGGCCAGAAGGTGCCAGGAGCGCCGCGGCTCTAGGGAGATGACGGTGGCCCCGAGGAGGCGCTGCACGCGCGCCACCAGGAGGCTTGGGCGTTCCGCCATGCCGGCCAGGGGGACAGCGCGCTCCTCGCCGTCGAGCCAGCGGGCCACCTCGGCCAGGCCGCGGGCAATGGGAAGCCCGGAGCCGTCCGCCACCGCGGCCCAGTCGTCGCAGAGGTACTCGGCCACCTCCTGCAGGTTGCGGCGCGCAAGGCGGTTGAGGGGCTGGAAGAAGAGGAGCTGCTCGAGCGTCGTCCCGAGGAGGAGCCAGAGCGGGTCCTTGCGCTCGAGGTGGGCGAGCTCGTGGGCCAGCACGCTGCGCTGCTGCGCGACGTCGAGCTCCTCCAGCGCGGCGGCGGGGAGGCAGATTTCAGACCAGCCCAGGGCCACCGGGCTCTTCAACCCTTCGGCGGTGGTGAGGCGGACGGGGCTTGTGCGCCCGGCCGCAGCGCACAACTTGTCCAGCTGAGAGCGCAAAGAGGCGTCCAGGACGGGACCCCTGTAGCCCAAGCCGTCCAGGACGCGGGCCCGGGCCACGGCCAGACGGAGCAGCAGCACCGAGGAGGCCGCCACCCAGGCCATGAAGAAGAAGGAGCCCACGCGCACCGTGGGCACGGCCACCGCTGCGGGCGACTCGGGGAAAGCGCTGGCGGCGGGGGTGACGTCTGCCTCCGACGCGCCGGAAGGCGTGTTGGTGGGGGTGGGGGTGACGTCCGGGCCCTCCTCGGTGCGCGTCACCACCTCCGCGCTGCCTCGTGGGGCGTCCGCCTCCGCGGCAGGGTGCGGCTGGGCGCTCGCCGTCTTGAGGAGGGCGGCGGCAAAGACTTCGGGCTGGGGGACTTCCAAGGTGAGGCCCCACGGGGCAAGGCCCATGGCCATTTGGAGGCTGGCGGTCAAGAGGCCACCCACCAGGGCGCCCTTCCAGGCCAAATCCCGAAGCCGCAGCGAGCGCACCGCCCCCAGGCGCTGCAGCACCCAGGCGGCAGCAATGAGGACGGTGGAGTGGACGGCGTAGGTGAGGAGCCAGGCGGCTCCCAGGGCGCCCAGCGTCTCGGTCAAGCGCAAGAGGTTGGCGGTTGTCATTTCGACTTCTCCAGGGAAGCTTCGGCACGGGCAATGAGGTCGCGCACGCGGTCCAGGTCACCCGGGCTCACCGCCCGGGCGTCCAAGAGGTGGCTCATGAGGGCGGCCACGTCTCCGCCAAAAAGGGTGTCCGTCAGGCCGTTCACCATGGAAGCGCGCACCGCCCCCTCGGAGACGCGCGCGCGGTAGACGTATTGCCGCGCACGGGTGGTGTGGGAAACCACCCGGCGCTTCTCCAGGCGACTCAAAAGGGTGGCGACGGTGGTGGGAGCGAGGTCCCGCTCCGGGCGCAGCGCCTCCACCATGTCCTGCACCGTGGCCTCGCCCCGCGTCCACAGGACGCGGAGCAGGGCGAGTTGGAGGTCTGTCAGTTGGGTGGTGTCCGGCATGGGGGCTCCGTTGAGGTAACTTCGACACGTGTAATACTACTCGTGTAGACGTGTCAAGCGCCCCTCCACGCGTCGACTGAGGGCGGCCCCAGGGGTTTCCAAACAGGAAGCCAGCCGCTTTGGGGGCGCTACTGGCCGAAGAGGTGCCCAGCGGGCCCGAGCCACTTGTTGACGAGGGCCGGGGCGACGCCCAGCAGCACCACCGCCGCAGCGGTGAGGGCCAGGGCGAGCTCCGTCCCCCACTGGGAGGGAGGGGGCGTGGCCTGCTCCGGTGGCGGGCGCATGTACATGTACACCACCACCCGCAGGTAATAGTACGCGCCCACTGCGCTGGTGAGGACGCCCACCACCACCAGGGTGACGAGGCCCGAGTCCACCGCGGCGCGGAAGACGAGCAGCTTCCCCATAAAGCCGGCCAGCGGGGGAATGCCGCCCAAGGAGAGCATGAAGACGGCCATGGCCGCCGCCCAGCCCGGGCGGCGCTGGGCCAGCCCGCTAAAGCGGTCCACGTCCCAAGCGAAGCCCCGCGTCTCATCCTCGCGGCGCTCGAGGGCCCCCACCACGCCGAAGGCGCCCACCGTCGTCACCGTGTAGGTGAGGAGGTAAAAGAGAATGGCCCGGAGCGCGTCCGCCTGGTCCGCGCGCGCGCCGGCTGCCAGCACCGAAACCCCGGGAAGCCCGGGCCTTGCCTGGGGGACAAAGAGGGCCGTCACCGCCACCAACAGGTAGCCGGCGTGTGAGATGGAGGAGTAGGCCAGCATCCGCTTCACGTTGCGCTGGGGCAGCGCGAGCAGGTTTCCCACCACCATGGTGAGGATGGCCAGGCTGCTGAAGAGCAGCACCGGAGCCGCCGCGTCCACGTGCGCCACCGAGAGGAAGACGCGCACCAGAGCGGCGAAGGCGGCCGCCTTCACGGCGACACTCATCAGGGCCGTCACCGGCGTGGGCGCGCCCTCGTACACGTCCGGCGCCCACATGTGGAAGGGCACCGCGGCCACCTTGAAGGCCAGCCCGGCGGCCACCAGCGCCAGGCCGCAATACACCACCATGCGGCGGTCCGACGTCGCGTCGTTGAAAATGCGGCCCACCTCCGCGCCCATTCCGGAGAGGAAGGTGGTGCCGGTGGCGGCGTACAGGAGCGACACCCCGTAGAGAAAGAGGGCCGAGGAAAAAGCGCCGAGGATGAAGTACTTGAAGCCGGCCTCCGTCGGCCGCGGTCCCCGGCGCAAATACGCGGCCAGGGCGTAGGTGGAGATGCTCATGACTTCCAAGCTGACGAAAAGCATCACCAGCTCGCTGGACATGGCGAGCAGGCTCATCCCCGCCGCGGCGAAGAGAAGGAGCGCATAAAACTCCCCGCGCTCGGCCTGCCGGGTGCGCAGAAAACCGTCCGAAAGCAGAGCCACCAGCCCCAGCCCCAGGCACACCACCACCGTGAGGAAGCTGCTGAAGGGGTCGAGCACGGCAAAGCCCAAAAACACTGGCCGCGCGGGCTCGAAGGTGAGGCCCAGGGCAATGGCCCCCGCGGCGCCGCTGGCCGCCACGGTGAGCAGCGCCTGGTAGGTGCGCACGCCCTCGCCCTCGGACTTGGTGGCGGAGAGAAACACCTCACTCAACAGCAGCAGAATGCCGGCCACGGACAGCACCAGGGCCGGCCAGAGCGGCAGGAAGTCGGTGGCGGTGAGGTTGGGAATGGGGGGCATGGCGTCAGCGGGGGACTGCCATGGCCACAGGAGCTGGCGGGAGGGGGACCGGCGCGCCTTCCACCGGCGGCACCGTGACGCGCACGTCCGCGTCCTTCACCTTCGCCGACGCTGGCGTCCCCAGCGCCGCCCGGGCGACGAAGCGGTCCGTGGCCGGGGCGATGCGGTCCAAGAGCGGCTGCGGCTGAAGCCCCATGTAGAGCACAATCAGCATGAAGGCCCACGCGGTGAGGCCTTCGCGCAAGTCCAAGTCCTTGAGGCCGCCATTTTCCGGCCGGTCGATGGGGCCGAAGAAGACGCGCTGCACCATCCACAGCATGTAGGAGGCACCGAGGATGACGGTGGAGGCCGCCAACACCGGGTAGCCGAGCCACAGCGAGGACGCCTTGAAGGCGCCCAGCAGCACCAAGAATTCTCCGACGAAGCCGTTGGTGCCGGGAACGGCGATGCTACTAAACGTCACCACCAGGAAAGAGGCGGCGAAGAAAGGCATGACTTTGGCCACGCCGCCGTAGTCCGAAATTCTCCGGGTGTGTCGGCGCTCGTAGATGAAGCCGAAGAGGCAGAAGAGGGCGCCGCTGGAGACGCCGTGGTTGAGCATCTGGTAGGCGCTGCCGCTGGCCGCTTCCGCAGTGAAGGCGAAAATGCCGAGCATGCAGATGCCGAGGTGCGAAACCGAGCTGTAGGCGATGAGCTTCTTCACGTCCTGCTGCGCCAGGCACATGAGCGCGCCGTAGACAATTCCCACCACCGCCAGGGCGACGAAGAGCGGCCGGAACTGGTAGGCGGCCACCGGGAAGAGGGGGATGGCGAAACGCCAGAAGCCGTAGGTGCCCATCTTCAGCATGACGCCGGCCAGGATGATGGAGCCCGCCACCGGCGCCTCGACGTGTGCCTCCGGCAACCAGGTGTGCAGGGGAAACATTGGCACTTTGATGGCGAAGGCGAGGGCGAAGGCCAGAAACATGGCCGGCCCCCACGCCTGCAGCGTCAGCGCCAGCGGCGAAAGCCCGGCGCAGTCGCTGCCTTTGACGCAGAGCGAGAGCTGCCGGTTGGCGTCGAGCAACGAGTTGTAGATGGTGCCGTAGTCGAAGCTCCGCGCACCGGCCGGCTGACCGATGAAGTAGACGGCCAGGATGGCCACCAGCATCACCAGCGAACCGAAGAGGGTGTAGAGGAAAAACTTCATCGCCGCTTCCCGCCGGCGCTCCGAACCCCACACTCCAATGAGGACGTACATCGGAATGAGCATCGCCTCGAAGAAGACGTAGAAGAGCACCAAGTCCAGGGAGACGAGCGTCCCCATCATCGCCGCCTGAATGAGCAGCAGCGCGATGTGGAACTCCTTCACCCGCTCGTGGATGAATTTCCAACTGGAGAGCACCACCACCGGCCCGAGAAACCCGGTGAGCAGAACCAGCGAGATGCTCAGGCCGTCCACGCCCAGGTGGTAGGTGATGCCCAAGTCCGGAATCCACGCCCGGCGCACTTCGAGCTGGAACTCAGCGCCTTTGGGCTCGAAGAGCCCATAGGCCACCGCCGCCAGGCCCAGGTCGACGACCATGGCCAGAAGGGTGAAGACCCGGAGTTGCCCGGACTCTCCGCGGGGGAGAAAGGCAATGAGCACCGCGCCGGCCAGCGGCGCGAAGATGACGAACGTCAAGAGGTATGGCTGGAGCTGGGCGCTCATTTGACCAGCACCTCGAAGAGCGCGTACCCGACGCCGGCCAGAAGGCCGACGGCCATCATCGCGGCGTACGTCTGCACGTCACCGGTCTGGATGTAGCGCAGCGCCGAGCCAATGCGCGCCGTCACCCACGCCGTCCCGCCGACCAACAGCCCGTCGATGATGCCTTCGTCGACAATGCGGAAGAGGCCGATGCTCAGGTATTTGATGAAGCCGTAAAAGACGTCGTACACCTCGTCCACGTAGAATTTGTGCTCGGTGAAGCTGTGCACCCAGGCAAAGAAGGGCGGCACGGGCTTCCCGACGCGTGCCGGGAAGAAGCGCTTGTAGAAGTAGTAGGCCGCTCCTCCGCCGGCCCAAGCCAGAAGGAGCGCAATGCCGAAACCGAGCCAGGGGCTGCTCTCCAACTCGGGCAATAGCGTGTGGGCCTTGTTCCCCATGTCCAGGGACACGAAGAAGACCGGGTGGAGGAAGGCCTCCATGATGGTTTGCGCCGGCCCCCCAATGAGCTTCATGACGTTGGGGAGGCCCCAGACGAGCAACACCACCGAGCCACCGGCGAGGATGACCAGCGGCGCCACCATCACCCAGCCGCTCTCGTGGGCGTGCGGCACCCTCGCGTCCTTGGAGCGCTCCCCAGTGAAGGTCAACAGGTAGGCCCGGGCCATGTAGAAGGCCGTGCACAGCGCACCGAACGAGCCGAGCGCGTACACCACGGGGCCGAGCCAGGGGTAGCCCGTCACGCGCGCGTGGAGGGCGCCGTGGAGGATGTCGTCCTTACTGAAGAAGCCGCTCAAGGGGACGATGCCGGTGATGGCTAGGGTGGCGATGAAGAAGCAGGCCGTCGTCCACGGCATCTCCTTTCGCAGCCCCCCGAGCTTCTTAATATTCAGCTCACCGTCATTGCCGTGCATGACGCTTCCGGCACTGAGGAAGAGACACCCCTTGAAGAAGGCGTGGGTGACGAGGTGGAGGATGGCGCCCCAAAACAGCCCCACTCCGACGCCGAGGAACATGTACCCCAGCTGGCTGATGGTCGAGTAGGCCAGCACCTTCTTCAAGTCGTTCTGGGCAAAGGCGATGAGCGCCGCGTAGACGGCGGTGAGCGCGCCCACCACGGCCACCGCGGCCATGGCCGTCGGGGACATGACCAACAGGGGACTCATCCGGCACAACAGGTACACGCCCGCCGTCACCATGGTGGCGGCGTGGATGAGAGCCGAGACGGGGGTGGGGCCGGCCATGGCGTCCGGGAGCCAGACGTAGAGCGGCAGCTGGGCGCTCTTTCCCGCGGCACCGAGCAAGAGGAGCAGGAAGATGACGGTGAGCGTGTTCCCGTAGGTGTGGCCGGCCAACGGCCCACTGGGGATGGGCACGTTGAGGACGCCCTTGCTGCCGGTGACGACATCGGCCGGCAGGTAGCGGGCAAATTCCTCCAGCACCTGGAAGTTGAGGGGCCCGGGGTCGGTGAGGGCCCTCGTCCAAGCCACTCGCCGCTGAGCGAAAAAGACGGCCGGTTGGTCGTTCCCCGGGGCCTTGGAATAGGCGGTCACGGTGAGGACCAGCAACATCATCGCCAGGATGAAGGCGCAGTCCCCCACCCGGTTGGCGATGAAGGCTTTACGTCCGGCCCAGGCGTTGGCCGCGTCGGTGTACCAAAACCCAATCAACAGGTAGCTGCACAGGCCGACGCCCTCCCAGCCGACGAAGAGCAGGACGAGGTTGTCGGCCAGCACCAGCGTCAACATCATCGCCATGAAGAGATTGAGGTAGGCGAAGAAGCGCCCGTACCCCTCGTCGTGCTCCATGTACTCGGTGCTGTAGAGGTGGATGAGGAAGCCCACCCCAGTCACCACCAGGAGCATGGTGGCCGTGAGGTGGTCCACCCACAGCCCGTAGTGCGCGCTGAAGGTACCGGCGCTGAACCAGGTGCCGAAGTCCGCGCGCAGGGCGTAGGACATGGGCACGCCGTTGGCCGCCGGAGTGACCGTCACCGTCCGGTCCGCGGCCACCGCTTGGAAGGCGAAAACGGAGAGCGCGAAACTGCCCAGCACCGTGGCGCAGGCCACGAGGTTGACGTAGGTGCGGCCCAGGGCTTTGCCGAAGACACCGCAGAGGACGGCCCCGAAGGCGGGCAGCGCGATGATGAGCCACAGAGAGGCGGAAATCGCCTGAGGGTTCGCCCACGCTTTGTTGAGCCAATCCATAGGTCGTGTGCTGGCCTAGTACTTCATGGTGCGGATGTCTTCTACGTTCACCGTGCCGCGGTTACGAAAGACAGCGATGACGATGGCCAGGCCGATGGCCGCCTCCGCCGCAGCGACAGCGATGACGAAGAGCGCGGCCAGATGGCCCGAGGTGTCCACTCGCTCCCGGGCTGCGGCCAGAAAGGTGAGGTTGGCGGCGTTGAGCATGAGCTCGATGCTCATGAACACCACCAGCGCGTTGCGTCGGACGAGCACCCCGAACATTCCGATGCAAAAGAGCGCCGCCGCAAGGAGCAGGTAAAACTGAGTGTCGACCGGCATGGGTTGCATTGGCTTTTTGTGAAGCGCTCCTAGAAACGGGCCCCCACGGCGCGGGAGCCCGCTTCGGGGAAGGGGCTAAATGCGAGGTTTGGCCACCACCACGGCGCCGACCATGGCCACCAGAAGCAACAGCGACACAGCTTCAAACGGGAGCAGCCACCGGGTGTAAAGGAGTCCCCCCAGCTGCTCCAGCGTGCCGAAGCGAGCGAGGCTTTCGCGTGCCCGAACGCCTCCCGCCTCATGCCAGCGGCCGAGCGAGAGCCACAGCCCGGCGAGCACGCCCACTGCCGCCAGCCCTCCCACCCACCGGTGAAGGGCGAAGCGCGGAGCGACGTCGCCCAGGTGCGTGAGCGAAAGGAGCATGATGACGAAGAGGAAGAGCACCATGATGGCGCCGGCGTAAACCAGGACTTGAAGGATGGCGATGGTGTGCGCGAGCAGCTGCGCATAGATGGCTGCCAAAAAGAGAAACGTCGCCACCAGGGACATCGCCGAGTTGATGGGGTTACGCGCGGCGATGACCAGGACGGCGGAGAACAGCGTGGAGAAGGCCAAGAGCAGAAACACCACCTGCTGGACGTTGAGGGTGTTCATGCGCGGAACCCTCCGTAGTGTCCCCAGGGGTGCTCGCCAAACGGGCAGCGGTGCTGGGTGATGTGGGCCGCGAATTCGTCCCGGAAGCGCGCCACGAAGCTGTGGATGGGAAGCGCCACCGAGTCTCCCAGCGCGCAGATGGTGTTGCCGAGCCCAATCGGTGGGAAGGGCGCGATGCTGTGCGCCACGTGGAGCAGGATGTCCAAATCCTCCGGCTCGCCGCGGCCTTCCTCGAGCTTGCGCAGAATCCGCGCCGCCCAAGGCGCCCCCTCGCGGCAGGGCGTGCACTGGCCGCAGGACTCCTCGGCATAGAAGCGGATGACGCGCCACAGGCTGCGCACCATGCAGGTGGCGTCGTCCATGACGATGACGCCGCCCGAGCCGGCCATGTTGTCCACTTTCTTCAACGCCTCGAATTCGAGCTCCACGTCGAGCTCGTTCGCGGCCAACACCGGGGCACTCGAGCCCCCGGGGATGACCGCCTTCACCTTCCGGCCCGCGGGCATGCCTTGGCCGTAGCGCTCGTCCTCGATGAGCTGCCGGACGGTGGTGCGCATGGAGATTTCAAAGACGCCCGGCCGCTTCACGCTGCCCGACAGGCAGATGAGCTTCGTCCCGCCGGACTTCTCGGTGCCGAGCTTGGCGTACCACTCCGCGCCGTGCTCGAGGATGGCCGGGACAGAGGACAGGGTCTCGACGTTGTTGACGACGGTGGGGCAGCCGAAGAGGCCCACCACCGCCGGGAAGGGGGGCTTGAGGCGGGGCCAACCCTTCTTGCCCTCCAGGGACTCGAGCATCCCCGTCTCCTCGCCGCAGATGTAGGCCCCGGCGCCCCGGACGACGTAGACGTCCAGCGCGAAACCCTTACCCAGGAGCGACTTGCCGAGCAGGCCCGCGGCATACGCCTCGTCGATGGCCGCCCTGAAGCCGCTCCGCTTGAAACTTGAACTCGCCGCGCGCGTAGACGTAGGCCGTGTGCACGTCCAAGGCGAAGGCGGCGATGCCGATGCCCTCCAGCAACATGTGGGGGTCATTCTCGAGGCAGTAGCGGTCCTTGAAGGTGCCCGGCTCGGACTCGTCGGCATTCACCGCCAGGTACTTGGGCTTGGGGCTGTCCTTGGGGACGAAACTCCACTTCATTCCGGTGGGAAATCCCGCGCCACCCCGCCCCCGCAGGTTGCTCTTCTTCACCTCGTCGGTGACCGCCTGGGGAGACATGCCCAGGGCCTTTTCCAGGGATTTGTAGCCGCCGTTTGCGCGGTAAACCTCGAGCGTCCAGGAGTCGGGCTTCCCCCAGTTCCGGGTGATGACCTTCTCGGCGGCTGGCAGCATCGAGTGGGTGTCCCCCTCTTTTCCCTTAAGACAGCTTCTCGAAGAGGGCGTCTACCCGCCCGCGGGTAAGGTTCTCGTGGTGGACCTCGTCCACCTGTAGGCAGGGCGCGGTGCCACAGGAGGCCAGACACTCCGTTTCGCGAAGTGTCCACTTCTCGTTGGAGGTGCCGGCCTTGAGGCCCAGCTTCGCCTCGAGGTAGGCAAGCAGGTCCTCCGCCCCCCACAGGGAGCAGGAAAGGTTGGTGCACACATCAACCACATGTTTCCCCGGCTTCTCCGTATGAAACATGACGTAGAAGGTGGCCACCTCGTAAGCCCGCTCTGGGGGTACGTCCAGGGCTTTCGCCACCAGTCGCATTCCGTCCGGAGACAGCCATCCCTTCAGCTCTTGCAGCAAACGGAGGGCGGGCAGCATCGCCGCGCTTTTGCGGTCCGCCGGGTAGTGGGCGACAATCTCCGACAGCTTCGCGTCGAAGACGCGCTGCTCCTCGGCCGAGAAGAAGGGCGACCCCATCGGGGCGGCTTCGTAGGGGCTTTCGAGGGTCCCTGTCAACGGATGGCATCTAGCTGATGGACGAGGAAGACAAGCGCGGAGACGTTCGCGTCCCATTCGTCCTCCGGGTCCACTTCCAGGACCGAGCAGCGGCTCTAAACGCGACCGAGAACCTCTCGCGGGGGGGCCTTTTCGTGCAGACCAGCGAGAAGCTGGCCCCAGGCGAGCCCGTCTTCCTGGCCGTTTCCTTTCCCGGCCTGCTCCAGCCAGTCCCCCTCGCCGGTGAGGTGGTTTGGGTGCGCCTTCCGCGCCCGGACGCAGTGGGAGGCCTGGGCATTCGGGTGGCGGACCCCACCGCGCGAAAGCGGCTGGAAGGCATGTTGGAGGCCGGGGCCGCGCCCCGGACGGCGCCCGCGGCCTCGGGCTACCGAGTGCTGCTGGTGGAGGACAACCCCCACGTCGTGGAGATGTATAGCTACGTCCTGAAGAAGCTCGCCGCCGAGGAGCTGGGGGGAAGGGTGCCCATGGAGGTGCACTTTGCCCAGGACGGACATGGCGCGCTGGTCCAACTCGGGCTCCGGGCCTTCGATTTGGTAGTCACCGACCTCTACATGCCTGTGTTGGACGGCTTTCAATTGGTGCAACGAATGAAGACCGACCCGCGCCTGCGCGCCGTACCCGTGGTAGCGATTAGCGGGGGTGGGACGGAGGCGCAGGAGCGCGCCACCGACCTTGGTGTCGATGTCTACCTGGGGAAGCCTGTCCGGTTCACCCAAGTTCTGGAAACGGTGAAGCGGCTACTGCGGATCAGCTAGCATTGGGGGCCATTTGAACGCCATGAACACTCAGAAGGCGGCCATCACGCGAGATACCGTGAGCGGCGAGGCGCTGTTCATCCTGAAGAACCTTCGGGAAAATGGACGGCTCGGGCGCTCGAACAAGCTCGCCGACGTGAAGACGGCGCTCGAGCCCGCGGTGTCGCTCGAATTCGACGCTTACTTCTTCTTCCTTCGTAAATTTCACTACATCGCCATGGACCGCGAGGCGCAGCTCAGGCTGACGGACACCGGCGAGCGCGTGGTGGAAGGCAACGAGCTGGACCGCTTCAGCGGCGAGGTGGGGGAATTCTTCTCTGAGCAACTTGCACCAGCGGACGAGCCGCTGGGCCCGAGCTACCCGGTGGAGATGGAATCCTCCGTCCCCGCCTTGGAACACGTCACCGTGGAGACCGCAGTGCCCCAGCCCCCTGCCGCCCCGCCGTCGAATACGCCCCTGCCTCGCGCCATCCCGCGCCGCACCGCCACCGCCGTCGACGGAGTCGCCGCGGTGGACACTCGCCCTCCGCCGTCCTCGAGCAAGGCGGGCGACACCGACCTTCGGTACACCAAGTTTGACGCCATTGGTTCGGGGCCGCTGGGCACCGTCTACAAGGGCCGCCAAAACAGCCTCGGCACCGAGGTCTCGGTGAAGGAGCTGAAGGACATTTTTGGCTACTTCTCCTTCCTCCAGCGCTCGGACGTGGTGAAGCGGCTCAAGGCCGAGCTGTGCGCACAAGCGCAAGTGCGCCATCCGGGCGTGGTGTCCATTCTCGACCAGAACACCGACGTCGGCCGGCCCTATGTCGTCATGGAGCTTCTCAAGGGAAACCTCCGCGAGCGCATGGACGCCACCAACGGCAAAGGCCTGCCCGTCCCGCAAGCGGTGCGCATCTTCCTGCAGCTCGCCTACGCACTCCGCGCCGCGCATGCGCAAGGCCTCACCCACCAGAACATCAAGCCGGAAAACGTCCTCTTCGACGCCTACGGGAATGCGAAAATCGGCGACTTCGGCTTGAGCCGAGTCATCGAAATCGACTCTGGCAAAGGCATGCCCCAGGTGTACGTGGGGACGGGCTCGCTCAGTTACCTCGCTCCGGAACTCATCGTGAAGGCGAAAGACGCGGGCGGCGCGGCGGACGTCTACGGCGTGGGCATTCTGCTGTACGAGATGCTCACCGGCGCCATCCCAGGCCGGCGCTCGCCCCTTCCTTCGGAAGTCCGCACCGACGCCCCGAGCAAGCTCGACCTCATCTTCGACAAGATGACGCACGACCGGCGCGAAGCGCGCTACCCGGACTTCGACGCCATGCTGGAGGAGTTTTACGGCGCCTTCAGCGAGGGCGAGTACCTCGGCCGCGGAGACCTGGTCCTGTCCTCCGAACCGTCCCGCTGAGGCAGTTGCCTCAGTCGCCGCCAGCACCGCTCGCGCCGTCCGGGCCACGCGCTCGGCGGTGCTGAGGGGAATTCAGTGTCCCGGCGTCCGCGGCCAACTCGCGGTTGACCCCTGGCAACACCTGCTCCTAGTGCGCCGGAATTTATGGCCTCCGCATAAACACCTCCTCTGTCCACGTCGGCAGTCACCGCTGCTTCCGTCTGGACAGCGTGACTTGGGAGGCGTGTTTGGGAGGAAACTCGGGAGCCGCCATGCACACACTCGAGGACAACGTCCGGGCTGGGCTGGAGCGCTTCCAGCGCGGCAACTTCCACGCCGCCCACGAAGCGTGGGAGGACGGCTGGACAAAGGCAAAGGGTGCCGAACGGCACTTACTTCAGGCTCTCGTGCAGTTGGCGGCGGGGTTCCACCAATGGAGCCGCGGCAAGCCCGAAGGCGCGGCGACGCTCTTCGCCCGGGCCCGCGGGCACCTGGAGGTCATTCCCAGCATTCTCCTCGGCCTCGAGGTGTCCGAGCTGGAGCTCGAGCTCGAAGGCTTTGAGGAGGCTGTGGCTCGAGGCGAGGCTCCCCCCGACGCGCCTCGCCTTCGGGCGCTCAACCCGCCCGCAACGGCGCCCGCGCATGTGCACCGGCCTCGGTGTCCTTACTGTGGCGAGCGGGTGACGGTGCAGGCCGATGCCATTGGCTCGGCGGAGGAGTCCTACGTCGAGGACTGCCCGGTGTGCTGTCGCCCGTGGACAGTGCGCGTCAGCCGTGACGGGGACGCCGTCGATGTGAGCCTCAACCGAGAGGACGACTGAGGGCAGCCAGGCCGTCGCGGCGCAAACACCGAAGCGCGTAGCGAAGCTTGTGTCCCCTGCGTCTTGCGCCGTCCTTTGACGCGCCGGCACACCGACTCTGACGCGGGCAACTGCCAGCCCAGTTCTCCTCGACGCTCACTTTTCTGGCGGATGCACTCGTTGCTTCGAAGTCATCGGGCCGCCACGCCCGGCTGCTAGCAGGGCCGGCGTCAGAAAGAGCGCTTGCGAGCGCAGCGGCTCGGGGGTCGCTCTCGCCGCAGCTCACTTCAATCCGAGGAGCGTTCACATGACGTTGCGACCGTCAGTGCTGTGCCTTCTAGCGTCCGCAGCTTTATTCACCTCAACACCGGCTTTCGCCTGGGACGACGGGGGACGAATCGACATCGACCATGTCCTGCTCATTAGCATCGACGGCATCCATGCCTTGGATGTCGCCAACTACATTAAAAGCCACCCCAAATCTGCCTTAGCGCGTCTGAGCAAACACGGCATCACCTACTCGAATGCGTCAACTTCGAGCCCGTCGGACTCCTTCCCCGGCATCCTGTCGATGGTGACCGGCGGTTCGCCCATCTCCAACGAGGTGTTTTACGACGTGAGCTACGACCGCAGCCTGTTCGACATCGGCAACAAGAGCTGCTCGGGAAAGCCTGGGACAATCCCCACCTTCGACGAGACCATTGATTTGATTGACGCGAACGGGAATGACCTCAACGTCATCGACCCGAGCAAGCTCCCCAACGGTTTCATCGACGGGAAGTGTGTTCCGATTTTTCCGCACAACTTCATCAAGTCGAACACGATTTTCGAAGTCATCAAGGAGCAAACCGGCCGACGCACTGCGTGGTGTGACAAGCACCCGGCCTATGACCTCGTCAATGGGCCGTCCGGCAAGGGCGTGGATGACCTGTACACCCCAGAAGTCACCAACCCCGTCGGGTTCGACAACACCGTGAGTGTGGTCTGCACCGTGGGCAATGACGCGCTCAAAGTGCAAGCCATCGTGAATCAAATTCACCGCAAGAACTCCGCCGGAAAGGACGTTGGAGAAGTCCCAGCCATCATGGGAATGGACTTCCAGGCCGTCAGCGTCGGCGAAAAAGTTGCGCATGACTCTGCGGACCCGAAGTTCTGCGACCCAGTGGAGGGTGCCGCGCTCTTCGGGAAGCCCGGAGGCTATGTCGATGGGCAGGGCACCCCCACCGAGGTCCTCGCCTATGCCCTGGATAAGACGGACGCAGCGCTCGAGTCGATGCTCGACGCGCTCGAGCAAGAGCATCTCCTTCACTCGACGCTCTTCATTGTCACCGCGAAGCACGGGCAGGCCCCGTTCGACCTGGTGAAGCTCAACAAGCCGGGTGGTTTGGAAAACCTCATTCCCACCTTGCCCGACGGGACGAGCGCTGTTGCGCAAGCCATCGTCAACGCCCCGGGCTTGTCTGAGGACGACGTTGCGCTCATTTGGCTTGCTGACCAGAGCATGGCCTCGGCGGCCACCGACTACCTGAACAAGCACGCCAAGGAGCTCTTCATCCAGAACGTCCTCTCCGGGGAGTCGCTCAAGCTCCGCTTTAACGACCCTCTGTCCGAGAGCCGCACGCCGGACATCATCGTCATTCCTGAATACGGCACCATCTACACCGGCTCGAAGAAGAAGGTGGCTGAGCACGGTGGCTTTAGCTTTGCAGACACCAACGTCGGGCTCATCGTCTCCAACCCGCGGCTCACCGAAAAAACCATCAAGTCGCCGGTCGAGACGTACCAGATTGCTCCCACCATCCTGAGGGCTCTGGGGATTGACCCCGAGGCACTCCGCGCCGTGCGGAAGGAGCACACCTCGCCGCTGCCGGAACCTCGCTTTTAGAGCACCTTTTTCGAGCACCGCCCCGGCGCGGACTTTCGCGCGCCGGGGAGGAGGGACGGCTGGCGCGTCAGTCGTCCAGGAAAACGGGCGCCGCCTGTCCTAACCGTGGCGACGGCGACTGAGGGCAAAGAGGACGAAGCCCGCCAAGGCGAGGCTGCCCACGGGGCCCGGGGCGGTGCTGCAGGAGCCCTGGACGTTGGAGCTGTCGGCCAGCGTCCCCACTGGCCCGCCGGGCGTCCCGGCGTCCGTGCCCGCGTCGACACCCCCGTCCGGTTGCACCACCAGCGTCGCCGAGGACACCACAAGCAGCGTAATGCTGCTCGCCGGGAAGGTGGTGCTGAGGCTGGTTCCGCTGAGTGCGACGTCCGGCTCATGCACCACGGCGGACAGGTTGGCAGCACTGTAGCGCCAGACTTGCGCCGTCCCGGTGGGGGTGAAGCCTGAAAGGGCAACGGAGCTGGACAAGTCCCCACCCGTCTTGTTCACCACCACCAACGTCAGCGCACCGTCCGAAGCGCGTTGAGCCCCATAAATGGCAAGCTGGCTCTGGCCGGAATTGGTGGAGTCGCCGCTGGTGGAGCTCACCCACGTCTCACCGTACGCGCTGCCCTGTCCGTCGTAATTTCGGTAAATGCGGAAGGCGTAGGCCACAGCGTCGGTGCTGGCCGGCGGGCCCCACAGGGTGGCGAGGTCGAGCCCCTCCCGACCAAAAATGCCGAGGACGTCCGCCTCCGCCAGGGCGCCGTTGATGCTCTGCGTCCCGCCCCAGTTGTACTCGGTGAGGGCGAGTTTGGTGCCGGGGTAGTGGGCTGAAATGAGTTGCTTGAAATACGGGATGAGCTGGATGGGCGGGTTGTACTGGCCAATCCAGCTCTCGTCCGAGTAGGTGGGGTCCCACAGCGAGCGCGTCGAGCGGAGGCGCTGAGCCTGCAGAGCCGCATCCCCGGGGTCCGTGGTGTTGGCCAGAGAACCCAAGCTCGAGCTCGGGTAGTAGTGCTCGTCGAGGTAGTCGAGCAGTCGTGTCCCGGACGTCGCCTCCGCCTGCGCCATGGCGTCCAAGTAGCCTCCGGCGTAGCTGTACACGGGGTAGCCAAAGTCGACCGGCCCCAGAATGAGAGCCGTCGGGTCGACGGCCTTCACCGCTACCGCGAATTGGATGCCGCGCTCCGTAATGCCACCGTCGCCGGCATAGGGGACGGTGACCGGGAGGATGTCGCGGTGCGTGTTTGACCAGCCGCTCGGCTCGTTGTCCAAGTCGTAAAAGCGCACGCCCCCATCGGCCGCAGTCCCATAGTGCGCCACCAGGTACTGCACCCACTCGGTGGCGAGCGCCGGGGAGTTGGGCGTGTGGATGCGGAGAATTTGCTCTTGGCTCAGCGGGATGGGGCTTCCACCGTCCGTGAGGACTCCGTTTCCGCATTTGTCCCCGTTGCTCAGCGAGACGTAGGGGTTGAAGGACTGTTGGTTCGGAAACTGGCTCTGCGGGTAGCTGCAGTCCCAGGTACTGACGCTGTCGATGTACGGAACGATGGGGATGGTGAGCAGCGTCCGCCCCAACGAGGCGTTGGCTAGGGCGATGACGGTGTTGGCGGAGCCGTTGGGCGTGGGCGCGGCGGTCCCACTGCCGGCCATGAAGTACCAGTCAAAGCCAGAATTGCTGGAGTCCACTTTCCAGTTGTAGCGGGTGGCGCCGTCTCCCCCCATGCGAGTCACTGGGACGCGCACCTCGGTGTGGAAGGCGCCATCCGCGCTGGTGACGCTGTAACTGTTCATCCCATAAATGTCGGGGCTGATGGCATGACGGTTCGCCGCCACGTCCACCGCCAGCGGCGGTCCGGCATCCACCTGTGAGAGGAGGGACAGCGCCAGAAGCAGGAGAGCCGCAGGAGGCATGGACGCCGACTGTCCAGCACAAACCGGGCCGTCCACCCCCGGATGCCCAAACGGGCGCAGCGAGGTCCGGAGCGCGGGTGCACACACCACACCCTGGGGGAGGACTGACCCCACCCAAGCCGGCGTCCGCCGGGCAATGGACAAGCGAGTAGGGCGTACCCTGACAGGAGGTTTTCCATGGGCCGCTTCGCGCTTGTCTTCGCCGCCGTCGCACTCTCACCAACACTGGCGCATGCCTGGGATGCCGTTGGCGACTGCGTCATCGACGTGCAGCCCGGGGACGTCGTGGCCAAGGGCAAGGACGTGGTGGTGGAGGCGGGCAAGCATGTCAATGACGCGGTGGCGGTGGACGGAAACGTCATCATCCGCAAGGGCGCTCACGCCAAGAGCGCGGTGGCCGTCAACGGCTCGGTCACCGTCGAGTCCGGCGCCAAGGTAACGGGGAGTGTCATCTCTTTCGGCGGAAAGGTGACGGTCGCGCCGGACGCGAGGGTGGAGGGCAGCCGCGTGGTCATGGGCGATGGCATTCGAGTGAAGAGCGAGGAAGGGAAGAACGTCTCGCTCAACTTCTCCATCGACGGCGAAGAGCTGGGCCAGCTCATCGCCGGGAAAATCTCCGGTGCGGCACGGAATTGCCGCATCGTCGACAACACCGACGGCGGGAAGAAGTAGAGGCCGCGCGCCGGGCCGCTTTGCTCAGCTGGCCTTCTTGCTCATCGACAGCGGGACACGGAAGAGCTCGAGCACCTGGCCCACTTCCACTGGCTTGGCGATGCAGGCCACCGCGCCAGCTTTGAGGGACTGCTCCACCATCTCCGGCGTGTGACGGCCAGTCATGGTGATGAGGCGGACGCCTTCCAAATTCTTCCGCGCCTTGATGCGCCGGCAGATTTCGAATCCATCCACCTCGGGCATATTCAAGTCAATGAGGAGCCCGTGCGGCTTGAGCTCGCTAACGAGAAGCAGGGCCTCCACCCCAGAGGTGGTGGTGGTGAGCTCCACCTGGTTGGCGTGAGGCTTGAAAGCGCGCTTCAGCGCATCCAGCACGGGCTTCTCGTCGTCGGCCACGAGAAGGCGCACCGCGGAGCTGCCCAATTCCTCGGGGACGGGCATCTCGTGGGCGATGAGGAATGAGCGCAAATCTCCGGCTCGGACGCGCCGGTGGCCTCCCGGTGTCCGGAAGGCGATGAGAATGCCCCGGTCAATCCATTTGCTCACCGTCGACGGGTCGACCTGGAGCAGCCGGCTAATGTCGTGGGTGGTGTAGAGGATGTCCGTCATGCGGTGACCGTCCAGCGCATGCTGCGAAATAAACATCTTTGTCCTGAAGAACCAGCCCAGGGAAGGCGATTTTCCGACAATCCCGGGACTCGGGCCGGCAACGCGAAAAGCGCCCTCCGTCGAATGCCTTACATCGCCGCTGCTTCCCCAAGGGCCCGGCGGATGGCCACCACTTCACGCAACATTGCGTCAAACAGGGCCGGGGTGAGCGAGCAGGGCCCGTCGCAAGGTGCCGTGTCCGGGCTCTCGTGCACCTCGGAGAAGAGCGCATCCACCCCGGCGGCGACTGCCGCCCGAGCAAGCACCGGAACCAGCGCTCGCTCGCCGCCAGAAGCGGTGCCCTGGGCGGAGGGTAGCTGGACGGAATGGGTGGCGTCGAAGCACACCGCCAGGCCGGCGGTACGCATCTGGTGCAACCCCCGCATGTCCACCACCAGGTTGTGGTAGCCGAAGCTCGCGCCGCGCTCAGTAATGAGCACATTGGGGTTTCCGGCCTCGGTGGCCTTCCGGGCCGCCTGCAGCATGTCCAGGGGCGCGACGAATTGGCCCTTCTTGAGGTTGACCCCCCGGCCGGAGCGGGCCACCGCCACCACCAAGTCGGTTTGGCGGCAGAGGAAGGCCGGGACTTGAAGCACGTCCACCACCTCTGCCACAGCAGCCACCTGGGCCGTCTCGTGGACGTCGGTGAGGATGGGCACGCCCACCTCGCGCTTCACCTGGGCCAGTACCCGCAGGCCGTCCACCAGGCCCGGGCCACGAAAGGCCTTGCCGCTCGTCCGGTTGGCCTTGTCGAAGCTGCATTTGAAGATGAAGGGCAGCCCGTGGGCGCGGGTAATGTCCAGAAGGAGCCGGGCGTGACGGAGTGCGTGCTCGGCGGACTCGATGACGTCCGGGCCAGCGATGATGAGGAGCGGCTCCCCGGCGCCGACCGGGTGGCCGGCGAGGCGAATCATCGCCGTGCCCCGTCCCGATGCTCGAGCGCGGCCCGGATGAAGCCGGAGAAGAGCGGGTGCGGGGCGAAGGGCTTGCTCTTGAATTCGGGGTGAAACTGGCAGCCGACGAAGTAGGGGTGGTCCGAGAGCTCAATCATCTCCACCAAGTTGAGCTCCGGGTTGTGGCCGCTCACCACCAGGCCTGCCTCGGCCAAGCGTGAACGGTAGGCGTTGTTCACCTCGTAGCGGTGGCGGTGGCGCTCGCTCACCTCGTCCTTCCCGTACAGCTTGAAGGCCAGCGAGTTGCTCTTCAGCACGCAGCGGTAAGCCCCCAGCCGCATGGTGCCACCCTTGTCCTGGACCGTGACTTGGCTCTCCATCAACGAGATGACGGGGTGGGGTGTCCGCTCGTCGAACTCGATGGAGTTGGCCCCGGTGAGCCCGAGGACGCTTCGGGCGAACTCCACCACCGCCATTTGTAGGCCCAAGCAAATGCCGAAGAAGGGCACCTTCTTCTCGCGCGCCCAACGGATGGCGTTGATTTTTCCTTCGGTGCCCCGCACCCCAAAGCCGCCCGGGACGAGGAGGGCATGGGTGCCGGCCAACAGTGTGGCGGCGCCTTGCGTCTCCACCTCCTGGCTGTCGAGGTAGACGAGCTCCACCTTGCAGTCGTTGGCGATTCCGCCGTGCTGGAGCGCCTCGTTGAGGCTCTTGTAGCTTTCCTTCAAATCCGTGTACTTGCCCACCACGGCGATGCGCACCTCGCCCCGGGAAGGCCGGTACACCTTCTCCAGGATGCGCTCCCAGCGCTCGAGTCGTGGCGCGCGAGACCAGATGTTGAGGATTTCCGAGAGTCGCTCGTCGATGCCCTGTCGGTGCAGCTCGAGCGGCAGCTCGTAGATGCTCTTCACGTCGGGACTGGTGAAGACGCCAGCCGGGTCGACGTTGCAAAACATGGCGATTTTCGCCCGCATCTCCGCCGGGACTTCCCGGTCGGTACGGCACACCAGGACGTCGGGCTGGATTCCAATTTCTCGCAGCTTCATGACCGAGTGCTGGGTGGGCTTGGTCTTCACCTCACCGGCGGCGGCGATGTAGGGCAAGAGCGTGAGGTGGACGTAGACCGCGTTCTGCGCTCCGACGTCGTAGCGCATCTGCCGGACCGCCTCGAGGAAGGGCAAAGACTCGATGTCGCCCACCGTCCCGCCGACCTCGACGATGATGGCGTCGTGGCCCTCGGCGGCGGCGAGGATGTTGGCCTTAATCTCGTCGGTGATGTGGGGGATGACCTGCACCGTCTTCCCCAAGTACTCGCCTCGCCGCTCCTTTTGGATGACCGAGTTGTACACGCGCCCGGTGGTGAAGTTGTTGAGTCGGCTCATGTGCGCCGAGGTGAAGCGCTCGTAATGGCCGAGGTCGAGGTCCGTCTCGGCACCGTCGTCGGTGACGTAGACCTCGCCATGCTGGAAGGGACTCATCGTCCCCGGGTCGACGTTGATGTAGGGGTCGAGCTTGCAGAGGGTAATGTCGAGCCCGCGGTTCTCGAGCAAGGCGGCGATGGAGGCGGACGCCAGGCCTTTGCCCAGAGAACTCACCACGCCGCCCGTCACGAAGATGAACTTGGTCTTCTTAGAGCGCATGGGAAATCCTCAATGCCCGAGAAGCCCATTCGGGGTCAATGAGGCTCCAGGCGAAAACGGAGTCGGCGACGCCGTCTTTGGCGACAGCGGACTTGCACGGTGCGAACGGACGCCGCGCTCCCTTTAGGGACGGGTGCGTGCCGCCAGCGCCGCCTCGGCCCGGACCAAGTCCTCGGGGGTGTCTACACCAATGGTGGACCGCTCCGTCCGGACGCAGCGGATACGAATCCCGTGCTCCACGGCTCGGAGCTGTTCCAGAGACTCGGCTTGCTCCAGGCTCCCCGGCGGCAGTTGGGCCAGGTGAAGGAGCGTTGCCCGACGGTACCCATAGAGGCCGACATGCGCAAAGCCGGGCCCCTGTCTGCCATCCCGGGCGAAGGGGATGTCGGCTCGGCTGAAGTACAGAGCATCCTGGCGCGCATCCATCACCACCTTCACGACATGGGGGCTCCGGCGCTCCTCGTCGTTCAGAAGCGGCCGCACCAAGGTGGCCATGCGCACCTCCTCGTCCTCAAAGGCACTCACCAGGGCCAAGAGGTCCTCGGCCTGGAGGAGTGGCTCATCGCCCTGGAGGTTGACCACGACGTCCGGGTCGCCCGCGGGAAGCCGAGCCACCACTTCGGCCACGCGGTCCGTACCAGAGCGGTGCCCGGACGACGTCCGCTCGACGGCTCCGCCGAGGCGCGCCACGGCCTGGGCGATGCGCTCATCATCCGTGGCCACCAGCACCCGCTCGAAGGCGCGCGACTGGAGGGCCGCCTCCACCACATGCTGCACGAGGGGCAGGCCCCCCAGGAGCGCGAGCGGCTTTCCGGGGAAGCGGCTGGAGGCCCAGCGCGCGGGGATGACCGCTAGGGCGCGCACCTTCACCTGCCGCTCGAGCCCCATGGCTGGGCAGCGAGGCTAGCACCGGCGCCGGCTAGGTCCCCTCCCTCCTCGAAACAAGCCCCGCCGGTGTCGGGAGGGTTCCCCGGGACCCGAAAATGTCTGCGCAAACCCGCGTACACCTGGGCCTGCAGTCCTCTATTGTGCGCCCGTGCCGGATGGCCCACAGGTTGGCATCGAGCTGACGGAAAACCCCCCTGGGAGTGCGGTGGTGGTGCTTTCCGGGCCACTGGACGTCCGGACGGCGGCGGCGACGCGCCGGGAAATAGCCGCCCGCCTCGAGGGAAAGACGTTTCAAGCGGTGGAAGTCGACGCCACAGGCATCGAGCACGGCGACGCCTCAGGGATGGTCATCCTCTACGAGCTGTCCCACGGCCGCTTCACGCCCGGTGTCCAGCCGACACTGCGAGGCCTCCGTCCAGAGCTCGAGAAGCTCCTGGCCGCGTTCCCTCCACCCAAGGATGTGCAGGCTGCCGAACGGCGCGCGCCCCGAAAGCCCATCGCGCTGGAGGTGGGAGCGGCCACGCTTGGCTTGGGTCGCGACTTTCTCGAGGTGGTGGCCTTCCTCGGGCGGCTGAGCATCGCTTTGGGCGCGGTGGTCCGAAAGCCGAGATGGCTGAGAGTCAGCGAGTTGGCGCGCGTCTTTGAGAAGGCCGGGGCCAACGCCCTGTTTATCGTCTCGCTCATCAGCCTGCTCACCGGGTTGATTATTGCCTTCGAGGCTGCGCAGCCGCTGAAGACGTTCGGTGCGCAAATCTACATCGCCAACATGATTGGCCTGGTGATGGTGCGTGAGCTCGGCCCCATCATGACCGCCATCGTCTTCGCCGGTCGAACCGGTTCGGCTTTCGCCGCCGAGCTGGGGACGATGAAAGTGAACGAAGAGCTCGACGCGCTGAAGACCATGGGGCTCGACCCCACGCGCTTCCTCGTCATCCAGCGGGTCATCGCTGGGACGCTGGCCATGCCGCTGCTCACGGCTTACTCCATGGCCATGGGGATATTGGGCGGCGTCATTGTCACCAAGCTGATGGGGTTTCCGCTGGCGCTTATTTGGAAGCAGCTGACGTCGGCTCTCGGCCTCTCGGACATTCTCTTCGGCCTGACCAAGGCCGTCGTCTTTGGGACCGTGGTTGCGGGGCTCGGCTGCTACCACGGCGTGCACACCCGTCAGGGACCGAGTGCCGTGGGTGATTCGGCGACGCGAGCCGTGGTTTCAGGGATTCTTCTCATCATCATCATCGACGCGGTCTTCTCCGTCTTCGCCTATTCCCTCGACATATGAGCCCCGCCGCTCCGCCCCCCATCATCGAGGTCAAACACCTGACCATGGGCTACGACGAACGCATCATCCAGGAAGACCTCAACTTCCAAGTGAATCGCGGTGAGGTCTTCGTCATCCTCGGCGGCTCGGGCTCGGGGAAAAGCTCGCTGCTCAAATGCATGATTGGCCTACTGCCGCCGGTCAAAGGGGAGATTCTTTTCGACGGGGTGGACATCGTCACCGCCCAAGGTGAGGACCGGCTCAATCTGTTGAAGAAATTCGGGGTGATGTACCAGAGCGGCGCGCTCTTCGGCTCGATGACGCTGGTGGAGAATGCCCGGCTGCCGCTCGATGAATTCACGCGGCTCACGTTGGACGAGCGGGAGCTGGTGGCGCTCACCAAGCTGAACCAAGTCGGGCTGCTCGAGGCTGCGCGCCGGATGCCGGCCGAGCTCTCGGGCGGAATGCAGAAGCGCGCGGGAATCGCCCGGGCCATGGCTTTGGACCCTTCCATTCTTTTCCTCGACGAGCCCTCGGCCGGACTGGACCCCATCACCTCGGCCGGGCTGGACCGCACCATCCGCAGCCTCTCGCGCGACTTCGGCATCACCTTCGTCGTCGTCACCCACGAGCTACAGAGCATCTTTGCCATCGCTGACCGCTGCATCATGGTGGACGCGCAACGCAAAACCATCATCGCCGAGGGTAAGCCGGCGGAGCTTCGAGACCACTCGAAGGACCCGGTGGTCCGTCAGTTTTTCCGCCGCGAGGCGGATGCGGAGGAGGGGAGGAAGACGGGATGAGCGAGAGAGCTCACGAATTCAAGATTGGAGCCTTCGTCTTGGTTGGCCTGCTCCTCATCATGGCTGGATTGGTGGCCTTCGCCTTCAGCCGCGATGTCGAGCCGGTTTACAAGTTCGAGACCTACGTCGACGGCGACGTGGATGGCCTCAGCGTTGGCTCGTCGGTGAAGCTGCGCGGCGTCGAGGTGGGCCAAGTCACGTCCATCCGCTTTTCGTGGGTTGACTACCCGCCCGGAAACCCGCGCTGTGTCGTCATTCGCTTCACCATCGCCAGGGCCCAGAGTCCCATTGCAGTCGGTGGCGACGTCGGCGGAAAGCTTCAGGAGGCTGTGGCCAGCGGCCTCCGGGCAGTGGTGCAGGGCCAAGGCATCACCGGGACCAGCATCCTCGCGCTCAAATACGTCGACCCCAAGGAGTACCCACCCCTCGAATTCTCTTGGACGCCGAAGAGTCTCTACATCCCTTCGGCCCCGAGCGAATTCAGTCAGATTATTACCGCCGTCACTCGGGTCATGAGCAGCCTGGACAAGGTCAATTTCGAGGCCATCGGCACCTCGGTGCAAACCAAGCTCGATGACATCAACACCAAGGCCATCTCCGACGACCTGCAGCGGACGCTCTCCGAGGCGAGGAAGGCGATTAACGACATCCGCGGCGAAGTGGACAGCCTGAGGCTGGCCGAGATTGGGAAGAATACCAATGGACTCTTGCTCGGGCTTCAGGACACCAACGGCAAATTGGAGAGGACTGCCGGTCGGCTGTCCAACCTGGACTTCCGGAACCTCAACGACACCCTGGCCGGGACACGGGACGCAGTCCGGAACCTCAACGATGCCCTCGACGAGCTCAAACGCTACCCAGCAGGCTTCCTCTTTGGAGAGCCACCACCGCCTGCGGCCGCGCTGTCCAAGGAGAAGAAGTGAAGACTTCGTCCCTACGCCGTCTCGTCTCTCTGGCGCTCGTCTTCGGGGCAAACGCTTGCGTCTCCAAACCGAATTTGGGCTCGCAGATTTTTTCCATCGACCCGCCGCCGGTAACAACGAAGACGGTGGCGCCCGGTGCGCCGGTGGTCTCCGTGGACCGAGTGGAAGTGGCGCCCGAGTTTGACAGCCGCTCGCTCACCTACCGCACCGGCCCCCACAGCTTCGAGCGCGACCCCTACGCGGTGCTGGCCGCCTCCCCGCGCGAGTTGGTGCTGGCACTTTTGCGCACTTCGCTGAACAACACGGACTTCGTCCGGGACGTCGTGGAATTAGGGGGGCCGGTGGCCGCCGACGTCTTGGTGGAAGCGTACGTCAGCGACTTAGAAGGAGACTTCACCGTCAACGACAAGCCGGTGGCGGTGGTCGGCCTGGAACTCGTGGTGCTGAATGTCCCCGCTCCCCCGGAACCCGTGGCGACGCTCTCGCGGAAGGCCTACATCCGTCGCCTGCCGCTCGCAGAGAAGTCGGCCACGGCCGTGGCCAACGCCTGGAACCAGGGCCTGACGGAAATTGTTGCGGAGTTTCTCACCGACATGAAGGCGGCTCTTCCGCCACCCACCGCGGTACCGAAGCGCTAAGGGCCAAGCACGGCCAGCAAGTCACCCGCCTGGACGCGGCTCTTGAGCGCGGGCAAGAGCTCCTTCACCGTCGCCGCTCGCGGCGCGCGCACCACGGTCTCCATCTTCATCGCCTCGAGCGTGATGAGTGGCGCCCCGGCCGTCACCTTCTCGCCCGCTTTGACGTGGAGGCCGACGACGGTGCCCGGCATGGACGCGCCGACTTGGTCCGCGTTGCCTTTCTCCGCTTTTCGCGCCTCGCGCGTGGCGGAGGCCCGTGCTCGGTCGCGGACCGAGACTTGCCGGCTGTGGCCGTTGAGGCCGAAGTAAACGGTGCGCATGCCGTTCTCGTCCGGCTCGCCGATGGCGCTGAGCGCGATGACCAGGGTTTTCCCGGGCTCGATGTCCACCCACACTTCCTGCCCCACTTCCAGGCCGTAGAAATAGAGGGGTGTGTCAAGGATGGAGACGTCTTCGAAGCGGGCGTGGGCGTCCAAGTACTCGTCCATGACGCGGGGGTAGAGCGCCGCGGAGAGGACTTCGTCGCGGCGTGCCGGGCGCCCCAGCCGGTCCGCAAGCTTGGCGCCGAGCGTCTCCAAGTCCAGAGGCGCGAGGTCCGCGCCGGCGCGCCCGTGCACCACCGGCAGCCCCTTCAGCACCGCCCGTCGCAAGTCCTCCGGGAAGCCGCCCGGTGGATTGCCGAGGTGCCCCTGAAAGTAGCCCACCACGCTGGAGGGGAAGTCCAGCCGGGCTGCCTCCGCGAGGACTCGGGCGCGTGTGGCAGCCACGGTGGCGTCGAAGGTGGGCCCCTTCACCAAAAGGTCGTTCTTCAACAGGAAAATTGCGAAGTCCCCTACCATTTTCGAGGACGGCGTCACCTTGGGGATGTCGCCGACGAGGATGTTCACCACCGCGAAGGCGTCCTTCACGTCGTTCCACCGCGGCAGCAGCCCCATCTCCGCCACTTGCGGCCGCAAGTTGGAGTACTGACCGCCCGGAATCTCGTGGTAGTAAACTTCCGAGGTCGAGCTCTTGAGGCCACACTCGAAGGGGCTGTAGGGCTCCCGGACGTCCTCCCAATAGTTGGCCAAGGGCTGGAGCAGCTTGTTGGTAATTCCAGTGTCCCGCGGGTAGCCGCGCAGGGCCGAAACCAGCGCATTCATCGACGGCTGGCTGGTCAGCCCGGCCATGGGCGCGAGCGCCACGTCCACAATGTCCACCCCATGGTCAATGGCCACCAAGTAAGCGGCGCCGCCGTTTCCGGAAGTGTCGTGGGTGTGGAGGTGAATCGGGAGCCTGGTGGCTTCCTTCAGCCGGTCGATGAGGAGCCCGGCCGCACGGGGCCGGAGCAGTCCGGCCATGTCTTTGATGCAGAGAAAGTGCGCCCCCATGTCCTCGATGCGTCGGGCGAGGTCCGCGTAGTAGGCCAAGTCGTACTTGGGACGCTTCTCGTTGGAGACGTCGCCCGTGTAGCACATGGCCACTTCGGCCACTTTCCCCGTCTTGAGGATGCGCTGGACGCTCACCGCCATGGAGTCGAGGTCATTGAGTGAGTCGAAGACGCGGAAGACGTCGATGCCCGCCTCCGCCGCCTCGTCGACAAAGGCCTCCACCACATTGTCCGGGTAGCTGGTGTAACCGACCGCATTCGCTCCCCGCAGCAGCATCTGCAGGAGGAGGTTGGGCACTTCGGCCCGGAGCGCACGCAGCCGTTGCCACGGGTCTTCGTTGAGAAAGCGGTAGGCAGTGTCAAAGGTGGCGCCGCCCCAGCACTCGAGCGAGAAGAGGGAAGGCGCCAGTCGCACCGTGGCCGGGGCAATTCTCAGCAAGTCTGTGGTGCGCACGCGGGTGGCCAGAAGACTCTGGTGCGCGTCGCGCATGGTGGTGTCCGTGAGCAGCGCGCGCTTCTCCGCCTTCACCCAGGCGGCCAGTCCCGACGGCCCCCGCTCCTCGAGGATTTGGCGCGTCCCCGGTGGCGGAGGCCCGGCCGGAATGTCCGGGAGGCGCGGGGGGACGAACTCCACGGACCGCCGGCGCGCCTGGCGGGGGACGGTGGGGTGGCCATTGACGATGACTTCTGCCAGGTAGTGCAAAAGCTTCGTCGCCCGGTCCCGCCGTGGGGCGAACTGGAACAGCGACGGCGTCTCGTCCACGAAGCGGGTGTACGTCTCGCCGTTGAGGAAAACCTCGGACTGCAGAACGTTTTCGAGGAAGTGAAGGTTGGTCTTCACCCCTCGAATGCGGAACTCCCGGAGCGCCCGCTGCCCTTTGCGGACCGCGCCCCGAAAGGTGGGCGCGTAAGCGATGACTTTCACCAGCAGCGAGTCGTAGGAGGAGGAAATGACGGCGCCCGGGTACCCATTCCCGCCGTCGAGGCGGATGCCGAAACCGGTGGCTGGCCGCCAGGCCTGGATGGTGCCCGCGTCGGGAAGAAAGTTGTTGGCCGGGTCTTCGGTGGTGACACGCAACTGGACCGCAAAGCCGCGGGGATGAATGGCGGACTGGCTCTCGATGCCGATTTGTTCCGAGGAGAGCGAGTAGCCTTCGGCCACACGCAGCTGCGCCTGGACCAGGTCCACCCCTGTCACCTGCTCGGTCACGGTGTGCTCCACCTGGAGGCGCGCATTCACCTCGATGAAATAGACTTTGTCCCCCGCGACGAGGAATTCCACTGTCCCGGCGCTGGAGTAGTTGGCCTCCTTCATCAGCTTCAGGGCGAAGTCGAAGAGCTTTTGGCGGACGGGCTCGGCGAGGTTGGGCGCTGGCGCAATCTCGATGACTTTCTGGTAGCGACGCTGCACCGAGCAGTCGCGCTCGTGCAGGTGCACGACATTTCCTTGGAGGTCTCCCAAAATCTGGACTTCGAGGTGTCGCACCCGCTCCAGAAAGGCTTCCAGAAAAACCACCGGGCTTCCGAAGGCGAGCTGGGACTCGGAGCGGGCGGCGGCTAGGGACTCCTCGAGCTCCTCCAGCTTGCGCACCACGCGCATGCCTCGTCCGCCACCGCCGTGGGCGGCTTTCACCAAGGTGGTTCCGTGGCTCTCGAAAAAGCGCCGCGAGGCGGCCAGGGCCTCGGCTTCCGTGCCCGCCAACTCAATGCCGGGGACAACGGCAACGCCAGCCCGTTCGGCCAGGTGTTTTGCCGCCACCTTGTCGCCCATCAGCCGGACGACCTCCGGGCGGGGGCCTATAAAGCGCACGCCCCGGCGTTGACAGGCTTCGGCGAAGGCTGCGTTCTCTGAGAGAAAGCCGTAGCCCGGGTGGATGCCGTCCACGCCCGCGGACTGGGCGACGTCCAGAATTTCCTCGATGCCGAGGTAGGCCTCCACCGGGCGCTTTCCGTGGCCCACGCGGTACGCCTCGTCGGCCTTGTGCCGGTGCTCGTTGACCCGGTCCTCGTCGCTGTAAATGGCGACGGTGCGAATGCCGAGCTCGTTGCAGGCCCGAAAAACCCGAATGGCAATCTCGCCCCGGTTGGCGCACATCACCTTTTTCAACGGGACGATGGGCATAAGCACGGGTTGCTCGAACAGCGCCCTCAGGAGGCGAGGCGCTTCTGGCACCAAGCGCGCGAGCGTACCGCCGCACTCGCGCAGTGGCTACGACTTCAGGGGCCGGTTTTGAAGCGTCCTCGTAGGTTGGCATCTGGACTGCAGCCGATTCGACACCCGCGCTGCGGAGCGCCTCCGGAGCGTCATCCCGCCCGCAGCGCGCTGTTACCGGGCACCCACTGTGCTGCTCGGTGCAGCGTCCCTGTGCCAGGGTGGGACCCTATGGCTCAGCGAAATGGCGAGAAAATTTCCATCAGCACCGACCCCACGCGGCTGGATGTGGAAGCCGTCCACGGTTGGCTGAAGGCGGCGTATTGGTCGCCGGGGCTACCGCGGCACGTGTTTGAGCGGGCTCTCGCGAATTCGCTGTCCTTCGGTGCCTATGACGGCGCTCGGCAAGTGGGCTTCGCCCGCGTGGTGACGGACCGGGCGACGTTTGCGTGGGTATGCGACGTCTTCGTCGTCGAGGGCTACCGCCGCCGCGGCATCGCCGACGCGTTGATGGTTGCCATTAAAGCCCACCCCGAATTGCAGGGCCTGCGGCGATGGAGCCTCGCGACCCGGGACGCGCATGCGCTTTACCGCCGGCACGGCTTTGAGTCTCTCGCCAACCCGTCGCGCGCCATGGAGATTCGGCGCCCGGACGTCTACCAAACCGCCGCCGAACAGCGCCGTCAGGGGAAGTCGCAGACGTAAGTGGCTGGGCCGGTTCCCGCGTCGCCCAGGCCACCATCCGGGAGCATGAATTTGGGGACGCAGAGTTGCGGGCCTCCGTCTGTGACACAGGAGGCCAAGGCACACGCCGGCTCGGCGCAAGCGGTGCAGTCGACGCAGCCCGCGTCCACGCAAGCCGCGCCAGAGCCGCAAGGCTCATGGTCGTCCACCACCCCGTCGCAGTCGTCGTCTTTGCCGTTGCACGTCTCCGGGACGCAGACGCCGGTGGGGTAGCAGAGCCCGTTGCCGCCGTCGGCCTGCGGGATGCACTCCTGGCCGCTGGCACAGTCGGCCAGCGTCATGCAGGAAAAATGGCCTTGGTCCGGGTCGATGCCGAAGCTGCACCGCGCAAGCGCGAGCGCCAAAGCTGCGGCGCCGACGATGGCCAGCGTTCGAGCGGAGAGGCGCACGTCAAAAGCTCCCGGAGAGGGACAGGTAGCCGCCCTTGGGGCCGGCCCCAACACCCAGCGAGGCGTGGGCCTCGGAGGGAGGCGCGGTGCTGGCAATCCAAGTGAGTACGGCCCACGTCACGGCGCCCGCGCCGGCGACGGCGAAGCAGACGTTGGCCCAGGTGGCCTGGTTTTGGCCGGTGACCGCCTGCGAGCGGAAGCCCTGGTAGCTGTTGCGCGCCGGGTTGTAGCCCGAGAGAAGCTCGTTCTCATTGTTGTGCGAGGCCACCGCGAGCCAGGTGCCAGCGCCGGCTGCGGCGACGCCTACGCCCAGTGCCACCCACCCGGCGACTGGCACTCGGAAGCCGCCGCCGGCCGCGCCTCCGCTGGAGGGCTGTTGAGGCGTTAGAGCCAGGGGCTCGACGCCGGGGATGGCCACCAAGCGGATGGTGTCATGCGTCGTCTGTCCAGGGTCCACCGTCACCAGACGCTCCACGCTGTAGAAGCCTGCGTGGGAGACGCGAATCTCGTGCTTCCCTGGCTTCAACGCCCGGGAGAGGGGCGTCTTCCCCGCAGGCTCGCCGTCCAGTGTCACATCCGCTTGGGGAACCGAGCTCTCCAGAACGAGCGTCCCCGTCGCTTCCTGTTCTCCCCGCAGCAGTGCCGGCAGCGCCACAGCGACGTCCGCTTGGAGCCGTCTGGAAGCAATGAGAATGGCGCGGTCCAACTCGGCCACCGTGCCCGGTGGCGTCAAAGAGACGAGCCAGAGGTGGACGAGGTAGTGCGTCTGGTCGCGGGAGAGCGTCCCCACCACCGCGCGGTTGACTGGGACCGCGGCCAGGAGCGCGGAAATACAGCCCGGAATGGGCCCACACTGCTTCAGGGCCAACGTGTCCTTCGTGCCAAGGAAGGTCTCGATGTCCTCCGGCGGGACCACCGTCAGGCCCTGGGCCTTGGCGGCGTCGAGAACCTGATGCGTCATTTGTGACGCGAGCCCCTGCATGTTGGGCGGGGCGCTCACCTCGATGATGGCCAGGCTTGTGGCAGGCGCTGCGGTCGCGGAGGTGACAAAGAGCGCCAGCGCCGCTAGGACCGACCTGCGCATGGGAGCGAGAATAGACGAAGTCGCCGAGGGCGTCGTGGAGGTCTCCTTCACCGTCGAGCCCAACTACGCCGGCTGGCGGCTCGACCGCTACCTGTGTGAAAAAATCCGGCGCCTCTCCCGAGTGCGTGTGCAGCGCATTCTCCGGACGGCGCTGGTGTCCGAAATTCCACTCAAGGCCAGTACCCGAGTGTGGCCGGGCCTCACGTTTCGCCTTCGGCGAAGGTCGCTCGTTGAGCCCAAGACTCCGGAAAACCTGGCCGAGGTGTACCGCGACGAGGCGCTGTTGGTGTTGGACAAGCCGGCCGGCCTCCCCATCCATCCCACCGCGCGCTACCACCACGGGACGGTGGTTGGCCTCTTGCTTCGTCAGCACGGGCCGGCGTTTCAGGCTGCGCCGGCGCACCGGCTCGACCGCGAGACGTCCGGGCTCCTCGTCTGCGGGCGAACGGCGGAGGCTTCCCGTGCGTTGATGCGGGCCTTTCAGGAAGGCGGTGTGCAGAAGCAGTACCTGGCCATTGTCGAGGGTTGGCCGAAGCAGGAAGCCTTCACGGTGGACGCACCGCTGGTGGAGGGCACGCCCACCATCCGCATCGCCGTGCGCGTGGACCCGAGCGGCCGGCCGGCCCGGACGCACTTCGAGATGGTGAAACGCTTCGAGAGGGACGCCGAGCGCTTCGCGCTCATTCGGTGTCTCCCAGAGACTGGGCGCCAGCACCAAATCCGCGTTCACCTCCAGTGGGCGGGGTTTCCGTTGGTGGGCGACAAAATGTATGGCCCGGACCCCGGCTACTTCGACCGCTTCAGTCGGCACTGCCTCGAGCCCGAGGCCTGGGAGCGCCTCCGGCTTCCGCGCCACGCCTTGCACGCGGCACGGCTTGCCTTTCCCCACCCCCAGTCGGGTGCGAGTGTGGCCTTCACCGCGCCCCTCCCCGAGGACTTGGCAGGCTTTCTGCCCCGGGTCAGCGGGGACGCTTCGTCGGAGATTGACCCACCTGCGTGGGAGCGGGAAGGCCGTCAACTCGCGCACTTGGCCTGAAGCGCGCGCGGGTGGCACGTGCGGTGCTCGGCTGTGGGGAGGATGGGCCAGGAGAAGGAAGCCGAAGTTGCGACGGCGGCCGTGGTCCGTCATCCTCCCAACACCGACGTGGTGGCGAGGAGCAGTCCAAGGATGCTGAAGGGCCGGTACGACGAAGGGCTGGAGGTGCGACGCCGCGAGCCGCCCCAGGTCCTCGTGGTGGACGACGAGCCGGCCAACGTCCGGCTTGTCCAGGCATACCTCAAGGCGGAGGGCTTCCGGGTGCTGGGCGCCAATGGAGGCGTCGAAGCGCTGGAGCGGGTGGAGCAAGGCGGCATCGACTTGGTGCTCCTGGACATCCGCATGCCGCACATGGACGGCTTCGAGGTCTGCCGGCGCCTGCGCGAGGACAAGGCGCATACCCGGATGCCGGTTATTTTTCTCACCGCCGAATTCAACGATGCGGACAGCGAGCTCAAGGGCCTCGAAGCCGGCGCCGACGAGTACCTGCACAAGCCCATTCAGCGGCGGGCGCTGGTGGCCCGGGTGCGGAACCTCATCCGCCTCGCGGACGCGGAGCGCGACCGACGGCTGGTGGCGCAGCTGGCACAGAGCGAGAAGCTGGCGGCCATCGGGCAAATCGCCGCTGGCGTGGCGCACGAGATTAACAACCCGCTGGCCTTCATCCTCTCCAACCTCACCTCGTTGCGGACTTATGTGGATGACGTGAAGAAGGTCATCTCTGCCTACCGAGAGGCCCCGGCCAAGGGCCAGGCCATGGAGCTGCAGATTGGCTTTCGCGAGACCCTGGATGACATCGACGCGCTCATCAGCGAAACCACCGAGGGCGGACAGCGTGTCCGGACGATTGTCCAGGAGCTGAAGACGTTTAGCCGGGCTGACGAAAACCAAGTGCTCGAACCGGTGGACCTCGCGGACATTGCTGCCTCGACGCTCCTCCTCACCGAGCGCGAGCTCCAGAGCCGAGCCCGGGTGGTGAAGGACTTGCGTCCCGCCCCCATTGACCTCGCCCCCAAGGGGAAGCTGCACCAGGTGGTGATGAATCTCCTGGTGAATGCGCTTCAGGCGTTGGACGACAGGGACCCCAAGCAACACGAAATCCGCGTCCACACCAGCATCGACGGGCGCGAGTCCATTCTCAGCGTCTCGGACACCGGGGTGGGCATCCCCGAGGACCAGCAGACGCGGATTTTCGAGCCCTTCTTCACCACCAAGCCGGTGGGCGTCGGCACGGGCATCGGCCTCAGCGTCTGTGTGGCCGTCGTCCAGAAGCTGGGTGGCCGAATTGCCGTCCAGAGCCGCGTCGGCCACGGCACCACCTTCGAGATACGCGTCCCGACGCGCGTCCTCGCTTCCGCCTAAAGCCGCGCTACATCTCGTCACGCGCCGCGAGGGCGCCTTGACTGACGGGCATCGCCGCGCGCTGGGCGGTGACGGTGGCCCGCTCCTGGGGCGTCTGGAGAAGGCGCTCGGCACGAGGCTGTCGTTCGGCCAAGAGGCGCGCCGCGGCCACCGGGACGAGAGGCCGCACGAAGAGCTTCACCAGAGGGACGAGCTGCAGGGCACGGGCGGCCGCGAGGCCGGCGAATTCCGCCGGCTGTCCTTCCACGGCCTCGGCGGGCGAGAAGGCGGACCGCGTGAGGCGCGCCCACAGCCTTTCCCAGCCCTTGGTCATCCACCCCAAAAAAGGCAAGGGAGCCAAGTATTGGTGCCACAGGCGCAAAAACCAGGGAGGCCGGGCGACGCCCTCTCGCTCCCAAGCGCGGGCACTCTTGCTGGCCGTCCACACCACCCACCAGTACGCCGCCCAAAGCGAGGTGAGGACGCTCGTCACCAGCGTCCGTCCGGGAAAAGCGAAGGCGGCGAGGGTGATGAGCGCCACCCCGGGCAGAAAGACGAGAAGACTGCGCGTGCGTTGCTTGAGCTTGCGTCGAATCCACGCCACGTTGAGGCGCACCCGCGGCTCGAGCGGCGGGTCTTCCGGTGCCACCCCCAGCAAGAGGCTCGCGTCCCGGGCGATGGCAGCGTGGTAGTCGCGCGAGAGTGCGATGACGGCCGCCTGGACAACGCTGAGTGCACCGTAGATGGACAGCACCAGGGCCAGCGCCGAGTCCCACCAACCGGGCTTGGTTTTCTGCTCCAGGACGTCGAGCTCTCCGCCGAGCCGAATGAGGGCCGCCTTGTCCTCGTCGCTGGGCTTCACTTTTTCTGCCGCGCTCTCGAGGTCCGCCAGCTGCTCGTCCAGCGCGACGCGAGCCTCTTGAAAGTCCTGGTCTCTTCGGACGGCCGTGGGGCCGGCCTTCTTCGACAGCTTGAGGACGGCAGCCTGTAGCCTCGCCAGGCGTTTCTCGAAGTCCGCTTGGGCTTTCTCCGCACTCGCTTCTTCCGCGTCTGCCGAGTCGCCTTCGGCGTCGTCCCCGTCCTCAGTGTCCTCGGCGGACGTGGACGGGGCTGTCGGCTTCGTCACCGCCGTACCCTTGGCAGCTGCGGCCGCTGGCGCGCCGAGGTGCTTGGCGGTGGGCGGCGCCTGCGGATGCGCACCGGAGGGCGCGGGGTGCGGCGCGACAGAGGAGACCTGCTCCATGGCTTTGCGCACCCGCACCTCGCGCAAGCCCTCGGAGGAGGTGCGCGCCGAGGAGACGAAGAGAGTCGCCACCGCCACCGTTACCACCGCCTGGAGGGTGCAGGTGCGCAGGTAGCGCTTCCAGGCGATGGCGTCCTGGTGCAGGGCCCGAAAGGCCAGAAGCAACAGCGAGGAACCGTGGCGAAAGCGCTCCGCGAAGCTGGCCACCAAGTCGCTCCGTGTTGCCGCTGTGGTGCGCTCCTCGGAGCCCATGGAAATGCTCTCGCCTCCAGACGTCCGGTGTGCGCCCCAACTCCTCGGACGCAGGGAGAAGTAAAATACCCCAGGGGTGTCCGTCCGAGCCTGCTCGGCGTGGCAGCAGCTTCTCACCCGCCTGACTCGGCGTCACCAGCGCTCGGACGTCCCCTCCTGAGTCACTACGCGGCGGACAGGGAGTGATTTCCTCGCAATGGTGAGCCCCTTGGGGCGGTGGTGCGGGCCGGTTGCGCAGGCCTCTTGGAAACCGCCCTCGGAGGCGCCTTGCGCAAGTCACAGGAAACCGGAGCCCTGAGGTTTGACCTCCGCGGCCGGAGTCGGCAAGGTCTGTGACGCCGTGGTGCGCCGCTGGAAGACGTCGAAGCTTGCTGCCGTCCTCCTCGCGGCGGTCCTCTCGTCGGCTGCGAGTGCAAGCGACCCGAGGAATACGCGCAGCGTCTTGGCGCTCTACGGCTTCGACCCCTTCGCACCAGGCGTCGTCAGCTTCGATGCGTCCCTCCGGGCCACGCTGGCAGCCGAAGGCCCGACCAATCTCACCATCCACACGGAAGTGCTGGACCTCGAGGCGCTCGGCGACCCGCTCCTCGCGCCCAAACAGCGCGCCTGGTTTCAGGCGCGCTACGGCGTCTACCGGCCGGCGGTTGTCTTGGCCATCGGGACCGGCCCACTCGAATTTGCCATCGCGGCGCGCCAGGAGTTCTGGCCCGACGTTCCCATTCTCTACGCCGGAGTCGACGACGACACGCTCGCCCAGATGCACCTTCCGCCCGGAGTCAGCGGCGTCGCCCGCCACCCGGCCGTGGACCAGACGCTGAGCCTGGCGATGGCCCTGCTTCCGGACACCGAGCACGTCGCCTTCATCGGCGGGACGACGGACCTCGACCGCGCCTACGAGGTGAGCGCCCGGCCCGACATCACCCGTGTCACCGGCCACCTGGACCAGATTGATTTGACCGGGCTTTCCATGACGGAAATGGGCGAGCGTCTGGCCGGGCTCCCGCCGCACAGCATTGTCTTCGGCATCTCCCTCTTCCGGGACGGGACTGGACGCAGCCTGCGCGGGACGGACGCCATGCGCCTGCTGTCGCAGTGGTCGGACTCCCCCATTTTCACGACGCACGCCCAGATGGTGGGCCTCGGGCCGGTGGGAGGGTGGGTGACCGACTACCAGGAAGTGGGGCGGGCGGTGGGCCACCAGCTCTCAGAGGTGCTCAAGGCGCCTCCCGGGACGCCTTTGCCGGCCGCCAGCGTGGGGCCCGCCCGGCCGGAAGTGGACGCCCGCGAGCTGGCCCGTTGGCACATTCCCGAAAGCCGCCTTCCGCCCTCCACGGTGGTGGCCTTTCGGGAGGTGCCGCTGTGGCGGCGCTACTTCTGGCCCATTCTCGGAGTGCTTGCGGCGCTGCTGCTCGAGTCCGGACTCATCGCGTTTCTCCTGCTGGAGCGCCGCCGTCGCCAAGTGGCGGAAGCCGAGGCTCGGACGAGCCAGGAGCGCATCGCCCACATCAACCGCGTGGGCACCGTGGCCGAGCTCTCGGGCTCCTTCGCCCACGAGCTGAGCGGGCCGCTGGGGGCCATCGCCAACAACGCCCGAGCGGCGCGGAGGTTTCTCCTCCAGGAGGCACCAGACTTGAAAGAGGTGCGGGCCAGCCTTCAGGACATCGAAGGCTCGGCAGAGCGCGCCAGCCAAGTCCTTGCTCGGTTGCGCGCCGTCTTGCGCAAGGAGGAATTCCAAGCCTCGCCCGTCGACGTGCGCGGGATTGTCACCGACGCAGTCAAGCTCGTCTCGAGCGAGGCCGCCCGGCGCAAGACGAGGCTGGACATGGTGCTGGCGCCCGGGCTGCCGAGGGTGCAGGGTGACGCGGTGCTCTTGTTGCAAGTCCTCCTCAACCTCCTGCTCAATGCGTTGGATGCCGTGTCCCAGCAGCCGCTGTGGCACCGGTCGGTGACGGTGCGCGCCGGCGCCACGGGCGGGGCGGTCGAGCTTTCGGTGAGTGACTCGGGGCCCGGGCTGCCCTCGAGCGACATGGAGGCCGCCTTTGAGCCCTTCTTCACCACCAAGGAGAAGGGCCTGGGCATGGGGCTCGCCATTTGCCGGTCCATCGCCGAAGCGCACTCCGGACGCATCGCCGCCGAAAACTCACCGGACGGAGGCGCCCTCTTCCGTCTTACACTGCCGGCCAGTCCGGCCAGCCGGGAGGCAGCAGCGTGATTCCAGAAGGCGCGAAAGTCTTCCTCGTCGACGACGACCCCATCTTCAGCGCCTCGCTGGTGCGCCTGTTGCGCGCCGCGGGGATTTCGGCGGAGGCCTACAGTTCCGCGCAGGAGTTTCTCTCGGGTGCCAACGCCGCGGGGCCAGCCTGCGCCCTGGTGGATTTGAAGATGCCGGAGGTGGACGGGCTCGAGCTCCAGGACGCCCTGGACCGCTCCGCCCGAAAAGTCCCGGTGGTGTTCATCAGCGGTGCCGGCGAAATCTCGGACTCGGTGAAGGCGATGCGCGCCGGCGCCATCGACTTTCTCACCAAGCCCGTGGACGAGCGTCAGCTGCTGGAGGCCATCGAGCGGGCCTGGCGCGCCGACGAGCGCCAGCGCGAAGAGCGCCGGGCGCTCACCGACGCCCGGCAGCGCCTGGCGCGTCTCACCCCACGGGAGACACAAGTGTGCCACCTCGTGGCGCGGGGGCTGCTCAACAAACAGGTGGCCGCCGAGCTCGGGTTGAGCGAGCCGACGGTGAAGGCCCACCGGCAGCAAGTCATGTCCAAACTCAAAGTGGACTCGGTGGCAGCACTTGTCCGCCTAGTCGACCTCGCGAAATTGCCGCCGCCTGCTACCCATCGCTAAAGCCCGGCCGGGGCGTCGGTGCTGCCTTACCCCGCGAGACCAGCACGCTTATATTTGCCGTATGGGCACAGTGCGTCTGGAAGTCTTCGCGGACTACGTTTGACCGTGGTGCTACCTCAGTACGGTCCGTACTGAACGCTTGGTGCAGGCGTACGACGTCCGCCAGGAGCAGGTGCAGTTTCCGCTGCATCCGGACACGCCTCTGGGCGGCATCGCGCTCTCGGAACTGTTCGCCGGGCGCGGATTCGACCTGAATGCCATGTACTCGCGCATGAAGTCGCTCATGGATGCCGAGGGGTTGCCGTACGCGCGGCGGGAGCGCACTTACAATTCTCGCCTCGCACAGGAGCTGGGCAAGTGGGGCGAGCTCGCCGGCCGGCCGGCCATACACGACGCCCTCTACCGCGCCTATTTCGTCGACCGCACGGACATTGGCAGCGTCGACGCCTTGGTGGAGATTGCCGAGCGGGTGGGGCTGCCTGCCGACGAGGCACGGCGCGTCTTGAGCGAGCGCACATTGCGCTCTGCGGTCGATGGGGATTGGGCCCGCGCGCGCGCCCTGGGTGTCACCGGCGTCCCGACTTTCATCGCCGGTGGCCGCGCCGTGGTCGGCGCCCAGCCGTACGAAACACTGGAGCAGTTGGTCCAACTCGCTGGCGCCAAACGGCGTTGAAGCCTCCCGACCAAACTCCTGTGGAGAGGGCTGTGGAGTACGGTGTGGAGGGGCCCGGAACTTGTGGACAAATTGTGGGCGGGAGGTCTTGGCCCAGCCCTGAAAGGTGTGGACGCCCTGGGGCAGGCCTGAGGCCTAATCCTCAATGCGCTTCAGGAAGGTGGGGTAGGAGAGTCCGAGGGCCTTGGCGGCCTCGACGCGCCGGCCCCCAAGCTGTTCCAGGACGTGGCGGGTGTAGCGGCGCTCGAGCTCGTCCATGGGGATGGGGCCACCGGCGACGAGGAAAGGACCGCCCGGGGAAGCTGCGGACAGCGGCTCCGGCAACCCGTCCAGCACCGGGAGCTCCAACTCCGGGCCGGGCTCAAGCACCATGGCGCGCTCCAGCACATTGCGGAGCTCCCGCACGTTGCCTGGGAAGCTGTAGCGCAACAGTCGCTCCCGGGCGAGGGGCCCGAGCGCAGCGCCTTTCCGGCCGAGCTCCGCGCCGAGCTCGGCCAGCAACGCCTCCCCCAGTGGGAGAATGTCCTCGCGGCGGTCCTTCAACGGCGGCACTTGGAGGGCGAAGACGCTGAGCCGAAACCAGAGGTCCTCCCGAAAGCGGCCGGCCGCAATTTCTGCCTGGAGGTCCCGGTTGGTGGCAGCCACCACCCGGGCGAGGCTCGTCTCCTCGGAGCTGCTACCCACTCGGCGGTAGTTGCCCGAGTCCAGGTAGGTGAGCAGCTTGGCCTGGAGCCCGACGGGGAGCTCTCCCACCTCGTCCAGGAAAAGCGTCCCACCGTTGGCCGCCTCCACCAGGCCGCGACGGGCGGAGCGCGCATCGGTGAAGGCCCCCTTCTCGTGGCCGAAGAGCTCGCTCTCCACCACGCTCTCGGGCAGGGCCGCGCAGTTAACGTGGACGAAGGGCGCCTGGCCGGGATGACTCAAGCTGTGCAGGTGCCGCGCGAGAATCTCCTTCCCGGAGCCGGTTGGCCCCAGGAGCAGCACCGGGCTCCGTGGGGTGGTGGCGATGCGCTCCAGGGCGACGAGGAGTTGCCGCATGGCCGGTGAGTTTGGTGCGACAAGCCTTCTGCGTCGCGACAGCTCGGCTTCGGCCCGGGTGAGTCGCTCGCGCAGGTTCTGCTCGCCAAAGGCACGGCGCACCCTGAGCACCAAGTCCGGGAGCTCCACCGGCTTGGCCATGTAGTCCGCCGCCCCGGCGCGGATGGCCTCCACGGCGCTCTGGATGTCTCCGTGGGCAGTCACCATCAGCACCGGCGCGTCCGGAAGCTGTGCGCGCAGCGCGCTGAGAAAGTCGAGTCCATCGCCGTCCGGGAGCCGTCGGTCGAGCACCACCACGTCCGGTGCGTCACCCTCCAAGGCGCGCCGCGCCTCGTGCAGACTGCGGGCGAGGCGCACCGGCCACCCCTCCCGCGCCAGCGCCGCTTGCGCCAGGGAGGAAAAGGCCCGGTCGTCGTCGACGAGAAGCACCGAGCGCTTCATGCCACTGCCTTTCCACGCAAGAGCTCGACGGTGAAGCGACTTCCCAACTCCGTGCGCTCGAAGCCGAGCCGGCCGCCCTGTCGCTCCACGGCCTGACGGGCCATGGAGAGCCCGAGGCCAATGCCTTTGGGTTTGCTGGTCACGAAGGGCTGAAAGAGCTGCCCCTCGAAGCCGGAAGGTGGCCCCCCGGCATTGTCTTCCACCACCACCACCGCCGAGTCGCCGGCGGCGTGCGCGGCGACGCGGACACGCGGCGACGGCTGCCGTCCCAAGTCCTTGGCCGCCACCGTCGCCTCGATGGCGTTCCGCAGCAAGTTGTCCAGCGCGGTGGAGAGCAAGAGCGGGTCGCAGCGCACCATGAGGGGCGTGTCCAGGTCCGCCTCCACTGTCACCTCGTCGGCTTCCGGGAGGGCCCGCACGTTGTCCAAGGCATCCTGCACCAGCTCCCCCAAGGCCGCATCGGTGAGCTGCGGCTCGGCAGGCCGGCCGAAGGAGAGAAGCGAGGTGGCGAGGTGTGCCAAGCGGTCAATCTGTCCACGGATGCTGCGGGTGGCCAGGCCGTTGTTGGCCCCATCCCCCAAGAGCGAGGTGGCCGCCTTCAACCCGTTGAGCGAGTTTTTCACCTCGTGGGCGATGAGGGAGGAGGCTGTCCCCAGAGCGGCCATCTTCTCTTGCTGGGTGGCGCGCGTCTCCATTTCCCGCCAGGTGCGGTAGCTCTGCCTCAAGAAAAGGGTGAAGAGCAGCACGGTGAGTCCCTGCAGCACCAGGGCGAAGAGCAGCTGCTCCAAGAAGCGCTGGCGGACGGGCGCCAGCATCGCCGCCTCGTCGGCGACGAGGAGAAGCCTGAGCCCTGTCCTCCCCACGTGGGTGGCCACCGCGAACTCGGGGCGGCCGGACAGCGACAGCGTCTCGCCCTGGCCTTGGGCCAACAACTCCTCCAGCCGTTCCGGGAAGAATTGCGCATTCACCCAAGCCGGGGGCGCGGCCGGGGCCAGGACGTCCCCGGTGTGGTCCGCCACCACCAGCTCCAGGCCCTCGTTGACGGTGCGGCCGCCGGGAAGCACGTGGCGCTCGGCGTCCACCAGTCCCACCACCGCTCCGGTGACTTCCTTCCCGCGCAGCACCGGCACGGCCACCACGAAGGTGCGGGCCCCGGGCTCGAGCGCGTCGATGACTGGCGCCTGCCGAAGCAGCATGCGTTGAAACCACCGTCGGGACGAAAGCGAGGTGGAGGGGAGCGCGCCCTTGGGCTCAGTCCATACGGCGAAGCCCCGGTCGTCGAGGACGGCAACTCCGGCGAAAAAGGCCGAGTTGTGGTGCGCGAAGTCGAGCAGCGCCTGCTCGGGTGCCGTCGTCTCATCACGAAGGTTGACTTGGGGCCGGGACGCCAGCCGCTCCAGTTCCGCCACCAGCGCGCGGACGTGGGTGTCCAGCGCGTCCGCATACACCGCGGCTTCGCGACTCACCCTGGCGTGGAGGAGGCGTTTGGACTCGGCAACGTCAGTGCGGTAGCCCAAAGAGGCACCACCAGCGCCAGTGTGGCGAGGAGTCCCAAGCCGAGGAGGACGCGCCGGGCGAGCCGGCGGTCGGCCACGGCGTGGGCTCCGAGTCGCTGAGGAGCGGACTCCACGCCCAAGGAGCCCCCCAAGCCTAGCCCCGCGCCGCGGAGCGCGGAGGCGCCTCTTCCTCGGCGTTGCGGATGGGCGTGGGGTACTTCCCAGTGAAGCACGCCATGCAAAACGTCTTCGCGTCCGGGTCTCCCACCGCCGCCCCGAGGCCCTCCACGCTCAAGTACCCCAGAGAGTCCGCGGTGACGAAGCGGGCGATGTCCTCCACGGGTTGGGTGGCGGCGATGAGCTCCGCGCGACGTGGGGTGTCGATGCCGTAGTAGCAGGGCCACCGCGTCGGTGGGCTCGAGATGCGCAGGTGGACCTCGGAGGCACCGGCGGCCTTAATCATCGTGACAATTTTGCGCGAGGTGGTGCCGCGGATGAGCGAGTCGTCCACCACCACCACCCGCTTCCCCTTCAGCACCTCGCGCACGGCGGCCAGCTTCAGCTTCACGCCGAAGTGGCGGATGGACTGCTGCGGCTCGATGAAGGTGCGGCCCACGTAGTGGCTGCGAATGAGTCCCACGTCGTAGGGAATTCCCGAGGCCTTGGAGTAGCCGATGGCCGCCGGGATGCCCGAGTCCGGCACGCCGATGACGAGGTCCGCCACCGCCGGCTGCTCCAGAGCGAGTTGCATGCCCAGCTTTTGCCGCGTCATGTACACCGAGGCGCCAAAGAGGTCCGAATCCGGCTTGGCGAAGTAGACGTGCTCGAAGACGCAACGGGTGGGGCGCTCAGCCGGGAAGGGCCGCGAGGAGCGCAGGCCCATGTCATCCACCACCACCATCTCCCCCGGCTCGACTTCGCGCAGAAACGTCGCTCCCACCAAGTCCAGAGCGGTGGTTTCCGAGGCGAAGACGGTGGCGTCCCGAAGCTTTCCCACCACCAGCGGCCGGAAGCCGCGGGGGTCCCGCACCGCGATGACGGCGGTGGGGGTGAGGAAGAGAAGCGAGTAGCTCCCCTGCACCTTGCCCAGAGCCTCCACCATTTGCTTGGCCAAGGTGGGCGCCCGGCTTCGGGCCATGAGGTGAATGATGACTTCGGTGTCCGAGTCCCCGCCGAAAATGGCGCCCTGCTGCTCCAGCTCCGCCCGTAGCTGGGGGGCGTTGGTGAGGTTTCCGTTGTGGGCGACCGCCAGCTTCCCGAGCGAGTACTCCACGGTGAGCGGCTGTGCATTTTTGTGCTGGCTGACGCCCGAGGTGGAGTAGCGGACGTGCCCAATGGCCGCTCGTCCGGCCAGCGCCTCCAGGTGGCGTGCGCCGAAGACGTCCTGCACCAGCCCCATTTCTCGGCGCACGTGGAAGGTACGGCCGTCGGCGCTGACGATGCCCGCAGACTCCTGTCCCCGGTGCTGCAGCGCGTGCAGTCCGAGGTAGGTGAGGTTCGCGGCTTCTGAGTTGCCGAAGATTCCGAAAATTCCGCACATGGCCCATCGGACATACACCCCCCGGCTGTCTCGTGCACGGCGGCTTGGGCGTCCAAGGGAGGGCCCGGACCCGGACATGGAGTGGTATAGGGTGCGTCGGAAATGACGACCAACCTTCGCGGAAAAGTGTGCCTCCTCACCGGCGCCACCCGCGGCATCGGTCGAGCCGCGGCGGACGCGCTCGCCCGGACGGGACTGACGCTTTTGCTGGTGGGGCGCGACGCCCCGCGAGTGGAAGACACCGTCCAAAGCGTCCGCTCGGCCGCCGGCCAGGCTGCGGGCACGGTGGAGGGCCTGGTGGCGGACCTCTCGCTCCAGAGCGAGGTGCGCCGGCTCGGGAAGCTTTTGCGCGAGCGGTACCGCCGACTGGACATCCTCATCAACAACGCGGGGGCCATTTTTACCCGGCGGGAAGAGACGGCGGAGGGCCGGGAGAGGACGTTTGCGCTCAACCACCTCGGCTACTTCTTCCTCACGCTTGAGCTCCTCGACCTCCTCAAGGCCAGTGCCCCGGCGCGCGTGGTGAATGTCGCCTCCGACGCCCACCGCGGCATGCGGCTCGACTTCGAGGACTTGGAAAACACAAGGCGCTACTCGGGCCTCCGGGTGTACGGCCAGTCCAAGCTGATGAATGTCCTCTTCACCAACGAGCTCGCGCGGCGGCTGGAGGGCACCGGCGTCACCGTCAACGCCCTGCACCCGGGCGTGGTGGCCACCGGGTTTGGGCAAAACACGCCGGGCCTCTTTGGCGCGCTGGTGCGGCTGGCACACCCCTTCATGCGTACGCCGGAGAAGGGCGCGGAGACGCTGGTGTATTTGGCCACCTCCCCAGAGGTGGAGGGCGTCACCGGCAAGTACTTCGAGAATTCCAAGGCCGTGCAGTCCAGCCCCGCGTCGCGCAACCCGGAGTCCGCGCGGAGACTCTGGGAGGCGAGCGAAAAGCTGCTCGCCCCGAGGACCGCCGCGGCGTGAGTCGTCCGCGGCGTGTCGCCCTCTTGGTGGGCGGCCTCCTTCTCCTCATGCTGCTGGCGGCAGGGGCGCATGACTTTTGTGGCGGCCGGCGGCCAGGGGCCCCGGTGGTGCAGCTGAGGGCCGAGGCGGACGGGCCCCTTCTGGCGGGGGCCGCCACCCGTGCGCTGGCTGTCCCCCTTCCGGCCGTGGTGGCTGGGTACGGCGTCCCCCGCGCCACGGCCCGGCGGGTGGCCTTTCCCCTCCAGGCGCGGGCGCTGGTGGTGGAGACGGGCGGCGTGCGGGTGGGCCTCGTCTCCTTGGACCTCCTCGTCGGAGACGCCGCGCTGCAGTCCGCGGTGCGCAGCGCCACCCGTGGGCTCGGGCTGACGGACATTTGGGTGGCGGTGACGCACACCCACTCGGGGCCCGGCGGCTACGCCAGTAACCCCGTGGCCCAGGTAGGCGGGACGGGCCTTCTCTCCGGCGCCACCCGCGACGCGGTGGTACAGGCCGCTGCCTCGGCCTTGGCCGACGCCTACCGGGCACGCCGGCCTGTCGCCCTGCGCTATGGAGAAGGCAGCGTGCCTGAGTTGGTGGGCGCGCGGGAACCGCCCCCGGACGTGGACGCGCGGCTGTCCCGCCTCGTGTTGGACGGGAAGGAGGGCCCCGTCGCCCAGCTTCTCGTCTTCGCCTGCCACCCCACGCTGGTGCCGCGCCCGCCAGCCGGGCTGGACCCGGACTGGCCCGGCCGTCTGGCGGAGGCCGAGGCTGCGCGGGGCCACGGAGTAACGCTTGTCCTGCAGGGCGCAGTGGGCAACGCCTCACCGGCACTGCGTGAGGAGAATGGCGAGCGGCTCTCGCACTTCGTCTCCGAGCTCGCCTCGGCCTCGGACGGGCTGACGTTGCGTCCGGCCCCGGGGTTTTTGGGCGTGGCCAGTGTCCAGGTGGCGCTGCCTGGGCCGGACGCGCGGCACCTCGTCCCGAAGCTGCTTGCTCCATTGGGGAGCAACGTCCTCTGTGCCGCCGCCCCGGCGGTGGCCTCGGTGGAGCTGCTTCGGCTGGGGCCGCTCGTCCTCCTGGGCGTCCCCGGAGAGCCTTCGGCGGCTGCCGGCCGTCTCCTGGAGGAGGCCTCGGGGGCCACCCGGGTGGTGGCCCTCGTCAATGGCTACCTCGGCTACGTGGAGACGCCGGAGCACCTCGCCAAGGACGAAGGGGAGGCGAGTCGCCAGCTGCTCGGGGCCGGCTTTCTGGACGCGCTCCTCCAAGGGGCGCGCACGGCGCGTGCCGCACTTCCCTAGCGACAGCCCCTCTTTACTGTCCGCGGGCCTTCAGCCAGGCCGCCACTTCGGGCTGCAGGCGCTGGCGTAGGGCGACGTCCTGTCCCAGCCGTTCCAGCGTCTGGGCCACGGCCTGCTGGGCTTCGGGGACGGGGTGGCTGGCCAGAAAGCGCCGCACTTGCTCGAGGTGCACCTCGGTGTGGAGGTTTCCCAACGCCTCCACCACGCGGCGAAGCAGCATCGGCGCCCCACCGGTGCGCGCCAGGACGTCGCCCCAGCGCTCTTGGAGAAGCCTCCAACCCTCGTCTCGGGCCTCACGGTTGGCGAGGAGCCCATGCACGTACCCGGAGACGTCCTGCATGGGAACGCCTCCCTCGAGGAGGAGTGTGCGGGCTTGGGCCGCGAGGGCTGGGTTTTCGAAGGCGGTGAGGGCCATGAGGTAGCGCCGCTTGGTGGCTGGGTCCGGCTCCGTCGGAAAGGCCGCCTTCAGTCGCTCGAAGAGGTGGGCATCGCCCGCGCGGGCAGCAATCCCCACCGCCCCGTCCAGGAGGTTGGCGTCGAGGGCGTCTGGGCCATCCCCCAACATGCGGCCCACGCGCTGGCCGGCCTCGGCCAGGACGGCTGGGCTGCGAGCCAGGCCCCCCAAGCCACGCAGGAGCGAGGCGCGTCGCAGCCGGTCGAGGTCACTCTCCCCGGCGCGCGGCTCCCAGCCCATGGCCTGGAAGGCCGGGGAAAACAGGCCCTCCACCACCTTGCGGAAGCGCGCCGTGGCCTCGCCGTCCACCAGCCGAGCGTCCACGTAGCCGAGCTTCCCCACCAACTCGTCCAACACCGCGTCGTCCTGCTCGTCGGCGAAGCCCAAAGCGAGGTCGAGAAAGTCGGAAATGCGCGCCCGACCGGCCCGCACCAGGGCCCACTGGTCGGCCAAAATGCCAATGCGCTCGGCCGGAGCGAGCGCCGGGAGGTGTTGCCGAAGGGCCAAAAGCCCGGGGGCGTCGTACGCCACCCGGTAGAAGCCCGTGGAGCCGGCATTGGCGCACAGCCACTTCACCGAGCCCGTCACCGGGAGCTCGGTGTGGAGTGTCTTCTCGCGCAGCAGCGCCCGCATTTCGTGCTCGCCTGCCTCGTCGGCAAAGCGGAGGACGAGTGGCACCGGCCAGTGCTCGTCACCCTTGGCCGAGGGGTCCGAGAAGAAGCGCTCCTGGGAGAGGGAGAGGGTTTTTCCCGAGAGCGAGACGCTCACCACCGGGTAGCCAGGTTGCCGAATCCAGGCGTTGGCCACCTCCAGGACGGGCTGGCTACTGGCCTCGGCCAGAGCCCCCCACAAGTCATCGGCCACGGCGTTGGCCCGGGCGTGCTTGCGCATGTAGGCCTGGATGCCCTTGCGGAAGGCGTCCTCGCCGAGGAAGCCCTCAATCATCCTCAGGACGGCGCCGCCCTTCTCATACGTAATGGCGTCGAAGGCCTCGCCCGCCTCCCCAGCGTTGTGCACCGTGCCGCGGATGGGGTGGGTGGAGCGAAGGGCGTCGAGGTGCAGGGCGACGGACTTTCCAGAGTCGAAGTCCAGCCACACGCGCCACCCGGGCTTCCAGGCGTGCACCATTTTGTAGGCCATCCAAGTGGCGAAGGCCTCGTTGAGCCAGAGGTCGTCCCACCACACCATGGTGACCCAGTTGCCAAACCACTGGTGGGCGAGCTCGTGGGTGACGACTTCGGCGATGCGCTTCTGCACCGAAAGCGGTGCGCTCACCGGGTCCAAGAGAAGGGCCAGCTCGCGGTACGTAATGAGGCCCGCGTTCTCCATGGCCCCCGCCTCGAAGTCCGGGATGGCCACCTGGTCGAGCTTCCCGAAGGCATAGGGGAGCCCGAAGTAGGCCTGAAGCCGCGGCAACGCAGCCAAGGCGGCCTGCTGGCCGAATTGGGTGAGGTGCGCCTTCTCGGGAAGCGCCCAGGTGCGGACGGGAATGTCCCCGGCCATGTCCTCCGGGCTACTGACGAGCGGGCCTGCCACCAGCGCCACCAGGTAGCTGGGCAAAAGCTCTGTCTCCACGAAGCGGATACGCTGCTGTCCGCCCCCGCTGGGGGAGCTGTCCGCCACGGCACCGTTGGAGAGGACGGCCAGTCCCACCGGCACCTCCACACTGAGCGCCCAGCGGGCTTTGAAGGAGGGCTCGTCGAAGCAGGGGAAGACGCGCCGGGCGTCGGCGGCCTCAAACTGCGTGGCTGCGACCTCCCCCGCAAGGTAGAGGCCGCGAAGCCCGTCCGAGAAGCGTCCCGTCCAGTCGACATGCAACGTCGCCTCTCCGGCCGGGACCTCGGCGTCGAAGGACAGAAGCACCGTCTCGCTCACTGGAAGCACACTGACGCGCGCCACGAGGACGGAGTTGCCGGTGCGGAGCTCGACGCGCGTCAAGTCGAGCCCCAGGGCGTGAAGGGTGAAGTCCCGGACGGGCCGGACGACGGACAGCGTCACTCGCTGCGAGCCGCGGAAGGACTTCTCGGCAAAATCCACCGCCAGGTGGGCTTCGTGACGCCGGGGAAGGACGTCGCGGGCGAGGCGAAAATTTCTGTCGTCGGGACGGTGACTCATGCGCGGGGCGCCCGACTGTAGCTTGGGAGTGCCCCCGGCCCGGAGAGAAAAGCCGCCAGCGGCCCACACCGCTCACACCGGAGAGAATGGCCTTACGGGCAACTTCCGGGAAGCGCAGTAATCCAGTCGGTGATGAGCTGGAGTCCGGCGGTGTCCACCAGGCTCCGGCCAACCTCCGGCATCAGCACGCCAATCTCCGTCGAAGCCAAACGGTGGTGGAGGATGGAGTCGTTGGGGTCGCCGGGGACGATGTCGTACGTCAACCCGCCGCCACCCTGGCCTGCGGCCACGGGCTTCTTGCAGATGCCAAGGTTGGTGGGGTTGGTTTCTAGACTGGACAGGAAAAGGCCGGTGTTGAAGGCGTACCCAGCGGGGCTGTGACAGTGGGCGCAGTTGGCCTCGAGGTAGGCGCGGGCGCGGTCATCCACCGTCCCGGTGCTGGCGTCATTCCACACCGCCAGCTTCGGCGCTGTGGTGGGGTCCTGTGGGGCGGCGGTGAGAAGGCCCCTGGACGTCCAGTAGCTGAGTTGGTTTTGGGTGCTGCCGTCGGGGTAGGTAAAGTCTCTGTTGAGGTTCCGCGCCTTGGGGCCGATGGGCTCAAAGACGTTGCTGACTTGGTGGCACTCCAGGCACTGGTTGACGCTGGGGACGAGGTAGCCGTCCGTTGTCACCGTGGTGCCGGTGGCGTCAATCCACGAGAGCGACACCACTTCCCCTCCGGGATTGGCGGTCGCTACCTTTTGAGCCGCATCCCAGGTGTAGCTCATGCCCTGCCAGACACCGGCGTTTTTCCAGACGACGCGCGTTTCCACCCAGGTGATGACGGGGCTGGCTTTGCGCATGTCGTCGGCAAAGCCGAAGGACTTGGTGAGGACGGTGCCCTCCGGAAAGCTGAGGACGTTGGTGGCGTCGTAGGTGGCGGAGCTGCCGGGCGGCATCCACACCGTCCGGCGCTTCACCGCGTAATCAGAAAACAGTGGGGTGTTCAGGTTGTAGGGCGTGACGCCGGCGTTCGGCGTGACATCGCCGTTCACCAGCGACACCTGGCACCACTGGTCGAGCGTGGGGAAAGCCGTGGCCCCGCCCGTCACCGGGGTGCACTGCGGCGTGCTGCTGCCGCAGGCCCCGGCCAACAGCGCCAGAACGACTGAAACTGAAAACCTGAACACCCCTAGTCTCACGGGAACCCTGCGTCGACCGCCGGAAGCGGGAAGCCCGCTGGCGTCGAAGTCACCGTGAAAGGAGTCGCGAGGAACGAAATTGCAGTCGGGTCGAGGTTCTGTGGGTTTCCGCCCGGGACGAGATTCGGGAAGTTGAGGTTGGCCCAGTTGCCCGTGCCATTCGACTCGATGAAGTAGTTGATTGGGTTCGGCGGCGTGCCGGCGATGGTAGCGGCCGGAGCAGCCGGCGGAACGTAGTTGACCGGCGGTGCCTCGTCACCGATGCCGTCCCACACCAGGTCGGGCACCGCTCCTGAGCCGGGGAAGGCGCCTAATGCCACCAAGCCGGCGAGCAGAGCACCCAGCTGATTCTGGTAGATGCCGCCATCCGGCGCTTCGTTGTCTGAGTGCGGCGCAGTCCCATTGCTTGAGAAGTTGTTGTCGTGGACGTAGATGTTGTTGGAGAACGGGTTGAGGCCGGTCGGGTTTTGGCCTGGGTCCGTCGCGTCGAAGGTCGGGTCGATGATGTAGTAGGCGACGACGGCGAAGCCGACCGACTCATTGCCGCTGATGGTGTTCCCGAAGACTTCGACATTCTCGCCGGCGAGCACGAAGGAGCCCGTTCCAGCCGGCACCTGGGCCACCGTTCCCGAGGGGTCACCGAAGTTGGTGGTGTTGTTGTTGGTGATGGTGTTGTTGAAGACGCGCACGTTGGTCGTGCCGTCGGTGGTTCCGGCCGGCGTCCCCGGTGGCGGCGACAGCGTCGGGAGCGCGAAGACGAGGATGCCGCCCGAGTTGGCGGTGGCCGTGTTGCCGTAGACGTCGGCGTTGACGCTGGACTCAATCTCGATGCCGGCCACGTTGTTGTTCACCATGTTGTTGCGGACGATGACGTTGAACGACTGGCCGACGTAAATGCCGGTGTCGCGCGCGCCGCTCACCTGGCAGTTCTGGACGATGATGCTTTGGCTCTGCACCGGGTACAAACCGTACGCGCCGTGAGTCAGGCCACTGGGGTTGGTCCACTGGACTTTCACCGTGTCGAAGAGGACGCCGTTCCCGCCCTCCACCTTAATGGCATCGCCCAGCGTGTTCTGGATGGTGAATCCGCTAAACCTCACGTTGCTGTTTCCGGTGACGCTAATGCCGGTGGTCCCGGCCGCCTGCCCCGAGAAGTCGAGGACGGTGTTGCCGATGCCCTGGCCGGTGAAGACGAGGCCGGCGACGTTGGGCGGGGTGAGGGTGTTGGTGAACGCGAAGGTGGCTTTGTCGAAGACGAAGGTGGTGTTCGCCTTGGCGGTATTGATGGCCCCAGAGATGACCGACTCGGTGGTTCCGGCGACGAAGAAGGTGCAGGGGACGGCGACGCCTTGGCAGAGGTTAGTTTGGGTCTGGGTGTTGCAAGCGCCGAGCGCGAATGCGCCGGCGGAAATGAGGACGACACTGACTTTTCGAAGCATGCAGTCTCTCTCCAGTGGGACGGCCCCATTTCCTTCGGGAAGCCGTGCGTTCGTTTGCTGCACCTTGAGCGGGACGGGCGGACAAAGCTCCGGCCGCAAAAAAGGGCCGGCCGTTTTCCCCCGACCCCGCCTCCCGCGCAAGGTTGAACCCGCCCCTTTGGCCGGGCCCGACTGCAAAGTCAATGCCGTTCGCCGTCAGAGAGGTACCCGCCGCTTCCAAGGCGCCCTGAGTTGATTGCTTCACAACAGGTGTGCAACCCGCTGCACACCCGGGGTGTGGGGGGACGGTGCCTTCGCTGCAGGTTTCCTCGTGCCGCATGGTGCCTCCCGGACTGCGTGCTCAGTCTGGCGACAGACGCGGCGCGCACACCATGGGAAACGCGTTTACGACGCCGGCCGTAAATACGGTTTCCGGCCTTCGCCGGGGGGAGGCCCTCCGGAGACATCACCTAGGAAAGCCCCTCACGAGTCGCGGTGTCAGTCGTCCTCGCGGCCGTGGTCTTCATGGTGGTGCGTGTGGCCGTGGCCGGCGTGGTCGTGGTCATGCCCGCGGTGGGGATGCGCGTGCTCCTCTTTGAGCGTCTTTTGAAGCTTGACCATCTTCTTTCGGATGAGGTCCCGCTTGAGCGAGGAGAGGTGGTTCACGAAGACGGTGCCCTCCAGGTGGTCGATTTCGTGCTGCAGCACGTGCGCCAGCCTGTCTTCCGCCTCGAGTGTCTGCCAGGTGCCGGTACGCGTTTGAAACCGCACCTTCACCTTTCGAAAGCGCGGCGTCTCCTCGAATTCCCCCGGGACGCTGAGACAGCCCTCCTCGTACGTCACCGGCTCGGACTTCTCGAGGAGCTCGGGGTTAATAATTTCGAAAAACGTTCCGTCGGGCCGTCCCACCCAGGCCAGCCGCAGTCCGACGCCAATCTGGTTCGCTGCGATGCCGATGCCTTCCGCCTCGTGCAGCGAGTCCGTCATTTCTGCGAGGAGTTTCTCCAGGGCCGGCCCGAAGTCGGTCACCTTCGCCGTGGGGCGCTGCAGCGCCTTGTCCGGCCAAATTAAAATCGGCTTCGCCATTCCCAACTCCGTTCCTACAACGAGAGCTGGGCCCGCGTCGTGCCTTTGCGTGCGTCCTTGGGGGCGAGGCGCCGTGGAAAGGGTTAGGTTCCGCTCTCACCATGTGGGGACCTCTCGGCGCCTGGGTGTACGACCGGAGCCTGTCCGGCGCAGAGACGGCCTGTCTCAGCGACTGGCGGCGGACGCTGTTGTCCGGCGCCCAGGGGGACGTCCTGGAGATTGGCGCTGGCACCGGCGTCAACCTCGCCCACTACCCCCCAGCCGTCCGCCGACTCGTCCTCGCCGAGCCGGACGCCGGCATGCGGGCGCGCCTCAAGCGCAAGTTGGGGGCGCACTCCGACGTCACCGTCATCGACGCCACGGCCGAGTCCCTTCCCCTTCCGGACAGGGCCTTCGACGTCGTCGTCAGTACCCTCGTGCTGTGCTCGGTGGACTCCCCCGGCCGCTCCCTGGCTGAGGTGTGGCGCGTCCTCAAACCAGGTGGCCGGCTCCTCTTTTTGGAGCACGTCGCCGCCGAGGGGCGGCCGGGCCGGCTCCGCTGGCAGCGCCTGCTCGAGCCAGCCTGGCGCTGTATGGCTGGCAACTGCCACCTCACCCGCAACACCGCGGGTGCCATCGCCGAAATGGGCTTCCACCTCGAGGACGTCCAGCGAGAGTCCATCCGGAAGGTGGCCGGGGTGGTGCGGCCCTCCATCCGGGGGGTGGCGCGGCGGCCCTGACCCCCCCGGGGGGTGTTGACGGGCGGACGCCCGGTGCACATTCTCAGTCCTGGCATGAGCGACACGGCTTCGGCGTTCAAGTCTCTCTTGGGCCCTCCGTCGCGCGGATTCGAAGTGGCGCTTTGGGATGGCTCGGTGCTGCCCGCGGCAGGAGCGGCGCCGAAGGGCCGCCTTGTTTTTCGGAGCCCGGCCGCGGCGGACGTGCTCGTCCCTCCGGCGAGTGAAATTCGCGCCGCCGAGGCCTTTACGGCAGGCATTCTGGACATTGAGGGGGATACCCTCGGCGTCCTCGAGGCCGCCGCCCGCTGGAAGGGACCTCCACTGACGGCCAAAGCGGTGCACGCCGCCGCTACGGGCTGGTTGCAGCGTGCGCACAAGGCCCTCTCCCCGAAGCTGCACGGCCGCCGCCACTCGCCGGCACGAGACCGGGACGCTGTCCAGTACCACTACGACGTCTCGGACGAGTTTTACCGACTCTTCCTCGGTCCTTCGATGGTGTACTCCTGCGCCTTCTTTGCCCGGCCGGAGGCGACGCTGGAGGAGGCCCAGGAGGCAAAGCTCGAGCTCGTCTGCCGGAAGCTGGACTTAACGCCTGGCGAGCGGCTCCTCGACGTCGGCTGTGGGTGGGGCGGGCTCGTCACCCATGCCGTGCAGCGTTACGGCGTGGGAGGCCTGGGTATTACCCTGAGCGAGCACCAGCTGACCGCGGCTCGCGCGCGGCTGGCGGCGCTTCCCACACACCACATGGAAGTCCGCGCCGCGGACTACCGGCAGCTTGGCGACCTCGTCTTCGACAAGGTGGCCAGTGTGGGGATGATGGAACACGTCGGCTCCGAGCGCCTCGACGCTTATTTCGAGGCCATGTTCCGCGCCACCAAGCCCGGTGGACTCTTTCTCAACCACGCCATCGCTGGGTTGCCGACGCCCCGGCAAACCATTCCCTGGCTGAGCCGGGAGGGCGGTGGCTTCATTCGCCGCTATATTTTCCCGGACAGTGAGCTCATCCCGGTGGCGCGCGTCACCGAGGCGGCCGAGAGGGCGGGCTTCGAGGTGCGAGACCTCGAGTCCCTCCGCGAGCATTACGCCGAGACGCTGGCCCATTGGCTGCACCGGCTGGAGCAGGGCTTTCCAGAGGCGGTGCGGCTCGTCGGCGAGGAGCGCGCGCGGGCCTGGCGTCTGTACCTGGCCAGCTCCAGCGTCGCCTTCCGGCTCGGTGAGGTTTCAGTCTTCCAGCTGCTCCTCGTCCGCCCGGGCCCGGATGGACGGGCCAGCGTCCCGCGCACACGCGAGCGCTGGTACGCTGCACCGCGGCGATGACGTTTTTTCAGAGCGCCCCCACCCTGGGGAACCAGTACGACGACGACGTCCTGTTGCGAGAGCTCCTCGCCCGTCGGCTTCCGGAGGACGTGCGGCGCACCATTGAGCCCTCCCTCGTGGAAATGGGAAGCCTTGCCGCAGGGCGCCTCTTCGAGCTGTCCCAGCAGGCGCGTGGGGAGGAGCCGCACCTCGTCTCCCACGACGCCTGGGGGCGGCGGGTGGATACAATTCTCGTCCCGGCCGCATGGAAGGAGTACGCGCGGGTGGCGGCCGAGCACGGGCTGGTGGCCATTCCCTACGAGCGCTCCCAGGGCCCCTGGTCTCGCATGCACCAGTTTGCCCTCCTCTACCTCTTCGCCCCCTCCTCGAGCGTCTACACCTGCCCATTGGCCATGAGTGACGGCGCGGCAAAGACGTTGCACCACCACCGCGCCACCCGCCTTGTCGAGCGGGCCGTCTCAAGGCTCACCAGCCGGGACCCTCACCTGGCCTGGACGTCAGGGCAGTGGATGACGGAGCGCACTGGCGGCTCGGACGTGGGACGGACGCAGACGGAAGCCCGCGCCGAGCCCAGCGGCTGGCGTCTGTACGGGACGAAGTGGTTTACCTCCGCCGCCACCTCGGAGATGGCTTTGACGCTGGCCAGGCCAGAGGGGAACCCTCCCGGAGGCCGCGGCCTGGCGCTCTTCTACCTCGAGACGCACTCCCCGGACGGGGGCCTCAATGGCATTCGCATCCACCGGCTGAAGGACAAGCTGGGCACGCGAATGCTGGCCACCGCCGAGTTGGACCTCGAGGGGACGCGGGCCGAGTTGGTGGCCGGGACGGACGAGGGTGTGAAGGCCATTACGCCCATGCTTCAAATTACCCGTCTCTGGAACGCGGTGTGCGCCGTCTCCTCCATGCGCCGCGGCATGGCGCTGGCCAGGGACTACGCGCACAGGCGGGAGGCCTTCGGCGCTCCGCTGTCGGAAAAGCCGCTGCACGTGGAAACGCTGGCCGGACTCCAAGCCGAGCTCGAGGCCAACTTTCTCCTCCTCTTTCGCGCGGTGGAGCTCCTGGGGCGCGAGGAGACGGACGGCGCCACGGACGACGAGCGCCTCCTGGCGCGCGTCCTCCAGCCGGTGGTGAAGCTGTACACCGCCCGCGCCGCGGTGGCCCACGCCAGCGAGGTGCTGGAGGCCTTCGGCGGGGCCGGGTACGTGGAGGACACGGGCCTTCCGGCCCTCTTGCGCGACGCGCAAGTGCTGCCCATTTGGGAGGGCACCACCAACGTGCTGGCGCTGGACACCCTGCGCGCCATTGGCGGCGGAGAGGCACTGGACGCGCTGCTTCGAGACCTCGAGGCGCGTGCGGCCAGGGGCACCCACCCCGCGCTTCAAGCCCCGCGCGTCCGGGCCGTGGACGCGGCGCGCCGGGCGGCGAGCTGGCTTAAGGCCCGGGCGTCCGAGGACACTTCCCTCCTCGAGGCCGGTGCGCGCGCCTTCGCCCTCACCCTGGGCCGGGCCTACGCCCTGTCTCTTTTGGTGGAGCATGCCCAGTGGCTCCTCGAGACGCGCGACAACCGGCGCGGCCTGGCCGTGGCCCGGCGGTTGGCCGCGAGCGGGCTCGACGCCTTGGACGCGGTGGACGCGCCCGGGGACGCGCACCAGGTTGCCTTTCCGGAGAAACGGTGAGGCCGGCCACCCCAGGGACGGGCGCTCAGGCCGGGCCCGTGGCCATTCGGGCTCCCGGCCCAGCGAGCGCCGTCCCGCCTCCCCGCGTCTGCCTCGACTGTGGAGCGCCTCTCACTGGCAAGTTTTGCACCGTCTGCGGGCAGAAGGACGAGCCACTCAAGCGCGGCGTCGGTGACTTGGCGCGGGAGTTCCTCCAACACCCGCTCATTGACACCAAACTGTGGCGAAGCCTCGTCCCGCTGCTGCTTCGGCCGGGCGTCCTCACCGAGGAGTACCTGGCCGGACGGCGCACCCGCTACGTCCGGCCGCTGAAGCTTTACCTCACCATCAGCGTCACGTTTTTTGCGCTGCTCGCCCTCACCGTTTCCCCGGACAAGTGGGTGCAGGTGGACGTCAAACGCGACAAGCCAGCGGCGGACGGAGCCCCGCCAGAGACGCTCCACCTTCCCATCCGCTGGCTGGACGAGCGGTTTCAACGCAACACCGCCGGTCTGGATGACCCGACAAACGTCGCCGCCCGGAGCGCCCTGGCGCACCGCATGGCCTCGTCCATGCCGAAAATGGTTTTCGTCCTCCTCCCGCTTTCGGCGGTGCTCTTCAAGCTCTTCTGGTGGCGGCGCTACTTCGTCGAGCACCTCATCTTCACGCTCCACCTGCACAGCTTTGCCTTCCTCTCGGGGATGGTGCGCTTCCTCCACTGGGTGCCAGTCACTGCGGTGGTGGGCATCTGGGGCTGCGTCTACCTGGGGCTGGCCTTCAAACGCGTCTACCGCCAGGGGTGGGGGAAGACGCTGGCCAAGCTGTCTGGAGTCGCGCTCTGTTACAGCGTGCTTTTCGCGGCGGCAATGGGCGTCACCACCCTCACCGCTCTGATGGTGAATTGAGTCAGGGGCCCTTGGAGGCCGTCCAGTCGAGGACGACTTTCCCGCTCTGGCCGCCGCGCATCACCTCGAAGGCCTTCTCGTAGTCCTCGGCCTTGAAGTGGTGGGTGAGGACGGGGCGGATGTCCAGGCCGCTCTGCAGCATGGCCACCATCTTGTACCAAGTCTCAAACATCTCCCGGCCGTAGATGCCCTTCACTTCCAGGCCCTTGAAAATGAGCTGGTTGAAGTCCACGGACACTTCCTTGGAAGGAATGCCGAGGATGGCGACGCGCCCGCCGTGATTCATGGCGTTGAACATGTCTCTCAGCGCCTCCCCATTGCCGGACATCTCCATCCCCACGTCGAAGCCTTCCGTCATCCCCAGCTCGCGCATGACTTGGGGCAGCGTCGTGGTGCGCACGTCCACCGCCCGGGTGGCACCCATCTTCTTGGCCAGCTCCAGCCGGTAAGGGTTGACGTCAGTCACCACCACGTAGCGCGCGCCCACGTGCTTCGAGATGGCCGCCGCCATGACGCCGATGGGGCCGGCGCCTGTAATCAAGACGTCCTCGCCCACCAAGTCAAAGGCCAGCGCGGTGTGGACGGCGTTCCCCAACGGGTCGAAGAAGGCCGCGACCTCGTCGGGAATGTCGTTCGGCACGCGGAAGACGTTGAAGGCGGGCACCACCACCAGCTCGGCGAAGCCGCCCGGACGCTGGACGCCCACGCCCACCGTGTTTCGGCACAAATGGCGCTTGCCCGCGCGGCAGTTGCGGCAATGGCCACAAGTAATGTGGCCCTCGGCGGAGACGCGCTCCCCCACCTGAAAGCCGGTGACGGCGCTTCCCACCGCGGCCACCTCGCCCATGAATTCATGGCCGATGGTGAGCGGCACGGGGACGGTGCGCTGGCTCCAGGCGTCCCAGCTGAGGATGTGGATGTCCGTGCCGCAGATGCTCGCCTGGCGCACGCGGATGAGGACGTCGTTGGGGCCCACCTCCGGCACCGGGACGTCCTGCATCCAGATGCCGGGCTCCCGCTTCGCCTTAACCAGTGCCTTCATGTCAGTGGATGACTCCCAGCGAACGGCCCACGGTAGCAAACGCCGCCATTGCAGTGTCCAGCTGCTCGGTGGTGTGCGCCGCTGACATTTGGGTGCGGATGCGGGCCTGTCCCTGAGGCACCACCGGGAAGCTGAAGCCCACCACGTAGACGCCCTCGGCCAGCATGCGGTCGGCAAAGGCGCTGGCCAGCTTCGCGTCCCCGAGCATGACCGGGATGATGGGGTGCTCGCCGGGGACGAGCCGGAAGCCGAGCTTGCTCATGCCAGCGCGAAAATGGACCGCGTTGGCCCGGAGCCGCGTACGCAAGCTGTCGCTCTTCTCGAGGAGGTCCAGCACCGTGAGGGACGCGGCGCAGATGGCGGGCATGAGCGCGTTGGAGAAGAGGTAGGGGCGGCTGCGTTGCCGGAGCCAGGCCACCACCTCCTTGCGTCCGCTGACGTAACCACCCGAAGCGCCGCCGAGCGCCTTGCCCAGAGTGCCGGTGAGGATGTCCACCTGGCCCAACACGCCGCAGTACTCGGGCGTCCCTTTGCCTTTGGCGCCGAGAAAGCCGGTGGCGTGACAGTCATCCACCATCACCAAGGCCTGGTACTTGTCCGCCAGCGCGCGGATGGCCTTGAGGTTGGCGATGGTGCCATCCATGGAGAAGACGCCGTCGGTGGCCACCAGTCGAAAGCGCGCGTCCTGGGCCTCCTTCAGCCGGGCCTCGAGGTCCGCCATGTCATTGTTGGCGTAGCGGAAGCGCTTGGCCTTGCAGAGGCGGATGCCGTCGATGATGGAGGCGTGGTTGAGGGCGTCGGTGATGACGGCGTCGTCCTCGCTGAGGACGGTCTCGAAGAGGCCGCCGTTGGCGTCGAAGCAGGAGGAATAGAGGATGGTGTCCTCGGTGCCCAAAAACGCCGAGAGCCGGGCCTCCAGCGTCTTGTGCAAGTCCTGCGTGCCGCAGATGAAGCGGACACTGGCCATGCCGAAGCCGTAGCGCTCGAGGGCTCGTTGCGCCGCGGCGATGACGTCCGGGTTGTCCGCCAGCCCGAGGTAGTTGTTGGCGCAGAAGTTGAGCACCTCACGGCCACCCTCGACTTGGATGAGGGCACTCTGCGGCGAGGTGATGACGCGCTCCTTCTTGAAGAGGCCGCTTTCCACGAGTTTGGCCGTCTCGGCGCTGAGGTGCTGAAGGAGGGTGGCGTCCATAAGGGTAGGCTCCTTTTGGAGCTGCTCGGCGAGGGCCGCTTAGCACGCCGCCCGAAGGCAGGGGGAGCTCCTTCAAGGTGCCCCGGGGGGCCGCGCTGGGCCCCCTTGGGGGGCATTCCTGCGGGAACTCCGGTGTTGAGGGGCGAGCGAGGGGAGTCGAGTGTCGGGAGTCGGGCGGCGAGCAAACCGTGTGCGAGCCGAACGCCGGACGCTCCGCTACGCCCTGTTGGGAAGCGTCCTGTTTCACCTGGGGGTGCTTCTCCTGGTGCGGGCGCTGCCGCCGACACCGCCACGCCCCAGTCCGAAGCCCCTCACCTTCACCCTCCTCGAGCGGCCAGCCCGTCCGCCACCCAAAGAAGCCTCAAGGCCGGCTGGCTCGCCCGCTCCAGGGCCCAGGGGCCCTCGAGCCACCGTGCCCCCGTCGCCCCCCACCGCCCTCCCCCAGGGACCGCCCAGCCTGTTGGCCGTCCCGGACACGCCTCGGGCGAAAGAAGCGCCACCCGGCCTCTCGCTTCGAGCCATGTCCGAGGCCTCGGCCCAAGCGGTGGTGACGCAGCGCGGCCCGCAGCATGCCCCGGGGGGCTCGGCGCAGGACCGGCTCACCGAGACGCTGGCCCAGGGGACGGGCGCCATGGCCGCCCAGCGGGCCGGCTTCTGGGACGGCTACTTCACCCTTTTGCGCAAGGCACTCCTCAAGGCCTGGGTGGGAGAGCAGCTCGAGCCCCGCTTTGGCGACAAGGCCACCACGCGCGTCCGCTTGGTGCTGGACGCGGACGGGCTTCTCCGGGACTTTGACATTGTCGCCACCTCCGGCAACCCGACGCTGGACAAGGAGGTGGGACAGGCCCTCCACCAGACGACGCAGTACCCCCCGCCGCCGGACCACGTCATGCACGGTAAACCGGAGCTGGTGACGGAGTGGGAGATGACGGTGCACCCAGGCCTCGCGCTGGCGGCGGGTGCGCCGACGTTTGGCCCGTTCGGGCCGGCCATCGTCTTTGACGTGGTGACGCTGGTGAACCCGAAGGTGGACTTGACGCCCCTCGAATTCAACGTCGCGCTGGCGAGCTACTGGACGCGCTAGAAGAGAAGGGCCCGAGGCCCTCCCTCGAGGGCAAAGCGGGACACCCTAGCGTGCGGCGACGAGCGTCGTCCGCACGTCCATCTTGTGCTGCAGCGTCTGGTGCACCGGGCAGCGCTCGGCGATTTCCAAGAGACGGTTCCGCTGCTCGTCGGTGAGCGGCCCTTTGAGCTCGAGCGTCCGCTCCACATGCTCGATGGAGACGTCCTGTTTCTCGCAATTGACGCAGTCGTCGCGGTGGATGCGCTGGTGGTGGAGCCTCACCACCACGCCCTCCAACGGCCACTTCCGGCGGTCGGCGTACAGGCGCAACGTCATGGAGGTGCACGACCCGAGTGCTCCGAGGAGCAAGTCGTAGGGGGTCGGCCCCTCGCCCGTGCCGCCCACGGACGTGGGCTCGTCCGCCACCCAATGGTGGCTACCGGCTTCGACTTCCTGGCGGAGCCCGCTTGGCCCGCCACGCACCACCACTTCCGGGACGGCCAACGGCTCCATGGGTCACCTCGTCAAAGGACTGTGGCCGTAGCCTACGCCGCCCGAGGCGTGCGTGCGGCCTCGGCTTGTGCCTGTTCGAAGAGCTCTTTCAAGTCGGCGTCCACCAGGGTTTCCCGCTCCAGGAGGAGCCGGGCCGCCCGTTCCAGCGTCTGCCGCCGCACCTTGAGGACGGCCTCTGCGCGGGCGAAGGCCTCGCTCACAATGTCCCGCACGGCGACGTCTATTTCTCGCGCCGTCTGCTCGCTGTAGTCTCGCCGCTGCGCGGGCTGCGGACCGAGAAAGCCCGCGGGCTCCGTCTCGTAGCTCACCGGACCGAGCGCGGGCACCATGGCAAACCGGGTGGCCATGTCCCGGGCAATGTCCGTGGCCCGCGAGAGGTCATCCGCCGCTCCAGTGGAGGTGTGCTGGAAGACGAGCGCTTCCGCGGCGCGGCCGCCGAGCAGCACCGAGAGGCGTCCCTCCAACTCGGCACGCGTCATGAGAAAGCGGTCCTCGGTGGGCCGCTGCAGCGTGTAGCCGAGGGCACCCAAGCCCCGGGGAATGATGCTCACCTTGTGCACCGGGTCGGCCCCGGCGCTGGCCGCCGCCACCAGCGCGTGCCCCATCTCATGGAAGGCCACAAACTCTCGCTCCCGGCCGTTGAGGAGCCGCGTCTTCTTTTCCAGGCCGGCGACAATCCGCTCCACGGCGACGTCGAAGTCCACCCGCTCCACCGCCTCCGCTTTCCGGCGGGTGGCGGCCAGCGCCGCCTCGTTGACGAGGTTGGCCAAGTCCGCGCCGCTGAAGCCGGCCGTCAGTGCCGCCACGTCCTCCAGCTTCACCCCGGGGGCGAGCTTCACCTTGGCGACGTGCACTTGGAGGATGGCGGTGCGACCGGCGCGGTCCGGCCGGTCCACCAACACCTGGCGGTCAAACCGGCCGGCGCGCAAGAGCGCCGGGTCCAGGACGTCCGGACGGTTGGTGGCGGCGAGCAGTACCAGCCCGCTCCGCGTGTCAAAGCCGTCCATCTCCACCAGCAGCTGGTTGAGGGTCTGCTCCTTCTCGTCGTGTCCGCCGAGACCGAGGTTTGCGCCGCGCGCGCGGCCCAGGGCGTCCAACTCGTCGATGAAGATGATGGCCGGGGCCTTGGCCCGAGCCTGCTCAAAGAGGTCTCGGACGCGAGCCGCTCCCACGCCCACAAACATCTCGACGAATTCGCTCCCGCTGATGGAGAAGAAGGGGACGTGCGCCTCGCCGGCCACCGCCTTGGCCAGCAACGTCTTCCCCGTGCCCGGAGGACCGACGAGGAGAATGCCCTTGGGAAGCCGTCCGCCGAGGCGGCCGTAGGAGCCCGGGTCCTTGAGGTATTCCACCACCTCTTGCAGCTCGCCCTTGGCCTCGTCCACGCCGGCGACGTCGCCGAAGCGCACCTGGACATCCGTCTCCACGAAGACTTTCGCTTTGCTTTTCCCGATGGCCATTAACCCGCCGCCCGGGCCAAGTCGTCCGGCCATTCTTCTGGCCAAAAAGAGCCACACCCCGAAGAAGAGCAGCACCGGAAGGAGCCAGCTCAACAGCATCTCCACCAGCCGGTTTTCCACCGTCCCCGAGTACTTCACCTGCGCGTCGTCGAGCTCCTTGGCCAGCTCTGGCCCCACCCGGTTGGTGACGAAGCGCGTCTTTCCGTCCAGCGGCTCCTTGAGCGTGCCCTGGAGCCTGTCTTCCCCCACCTGGACTTCGGCCACCTTCTTCTCGCGGACGAGCGCCTGAAACTGGCTGTAGGGGAGCACCGCCACCTGCCGGTAGCCCACCCACAAGTCGTGGACAAACATGACGCCCACCAGGGCCAGCAGGGCGTAGAGGACGTGGAAGCGTTTCTGGTTCATGGGTTGACGGTTGTCAGGCGATGGGGGGCGCGCTGCTCGTCCAGCGGGGGGCGCCTTGGAAGCCTTGGGCTTCCATCGCCCTCAGTCTCCGGACGCGCTCCTCCGTCGAGGGGTGAGTGGAAAAGAGACGGGTCACGCTGCGCACGGCGCCGAAGGGGTTGACGATGAAGAGGCTGGCCATGGCCGGCTCCACCTGCGCCGGAATGGCCCGCGCTCCGGCGTCCAGCTTCAAGAGGGCCTGGGCCAAGGCTTCCGGGTCCCCGGAGAGCGCCGCGCCGCTCTTGTCCGCTTCGAATTCCCGGCTGCGCGAGATGCCGAACTGGATGAGCGACGCGGCAATGGGAGCCACCAACAAGAGGAGCAACGACTGGAGGGCATTGGGGCCCTGTCCGTCGCGGCGGGAGCCGCCGAAGAAGCCTGCCACGTGGGCGATGTAGCTCACCGCCGCAGCGACGGTGGCGGCGATGCTGGAGATGAGGACGTCCCTGTTCTTCACGTGGGACAGCTCGTGCGCCAGCACGCCTCGCAGTTCTCGGGCGTCGAGCAGCTGAAGAATGCCTTCCGTCACCGCCACCACGCCCACCTTCGGGCTGCGGCCGGTGGCAAAGGCGTTGGGCTGCGCTTGGGGAATTATATAGACGCGCGGCTTGGGAATGGCGGCCTTCTGCGCGAGCTCCTCCACCATGGCGTGGAGCTCCGGGGCTTGCGCGACGGTGACTTCCTGCGCGTGCTGGGTGGCCAGGACAATCCGGTCCGAGAAAAAGTAGGCACCGAGATTCATCACCGCCGCGCCCACCACGGCGTAGGTGAGGAAGTCCGGCCCCATGGCGCCGCCGATGGCGATGAGGAGCGCGGAGAGTGCCCCCAGGAGGACGATGGTTTTAATCTGGTTGGACATGGGCCTCCCCAAACACTAACCAGCCGCGGGCCAGGGGCCACTGGCGTGAGCCCGGACGCTGCCAAGCGCCTGGCTGACCGCCTGTGGTGGAGGACGTTTGGGGCTACCGCGGGCCGCGAAAGGGGCGCCTCAGCCGCCGCGGGTGTGCATTTCCAGGCGCGGGTCGTCGCGAAGCTCGGCCACCTCGGCCAGGGGCGCTCGGTGCTGCATCGCGAGGCGCTGCTCGGCACCGCGGTCCGTCCGCCTCAGCCACGTGAGACGGATGAGCTCTCGCAGCGCCTCATCCGAGGCGCCGCCCCGCAGCGCCTCCCTCAGGTTGAGGCCACTTCGGGCATAGAGGCACAAAAACCACGTGCCGTCGGCCGTCACCCGACTGCGGTCGCAGCTCTTACAGAAGGGCGCAGTAGTGGAGGCGATGATGCCGAAGGTGGTGCCGTCCCCAAGCCGAAAGCGCTCCGCCGGGGCGCGCCCACGCAGGCGGAGGGGCTCGGGCAAACCGTCCTCGACGAGCGCCTCCACCGGGCCGCGTGCCGACGTAATGTGCTGCAGCATTTCTGCGCGCGAGACGACGTCCTCGCGCTTCCAGCGGGTGGCGCCGCCGACGTCCATGTACTCGATGAAGCGGAGCTCCGCGCCCTGCTCCTTGGCGTAGGCCAGAAGGGACAGCAGCTCGTCGTCGTTGCGGCCTCGCATGACGACGCAGTCCAGCTTCAAGCCCTTCCAGCCTGCGGCGTGTACTGCAGCGATGCCGGCGAGGACGCGCAGGTGCTCATCGCGCCGGGTGAGTTCGCGAAACCTCTCCCGGGAGAGCGTGTCCAAGCTGACCGTCACCCGGCCAAGCCCTGCCGCGCGTAGCGGAGCGGCCAAGTCCTGAAGCAGCACCCCATTGGTGGTGAGGGCAATGTCCTCGAGGCCCGGCTGCCCGGACAAGCGACGGACGAGCTCTGGCAGCTCATGCCGCAGCAGGGGCTCCCCGCCGGTGAGGCGGACGCGGTCCACCCCCAGCGAGACAAACACCCGAACCAGCCGAGTCAGCTCCTCGAAGCTGAGGAGCTCCGAGCGCGGGAGCCAGACGTAGTCCGGCTCCGGCATGCAGTAACTGCAGCGCAGGTTGCACCTGTCCGTGACGCTCAAGCGCAGGTTGCGCAAGGGTCGACCCAGCGCGTCACGCAGGGGCTCTGCGGAACCCTCTGTCTTAGGCAGCAGCACCAGAGAAGAGGCTTATGCGAGCCAGCGGACGTTTGCCAACGTACGGCCTCTCTTCGACGCACCGCTTCATGGGGCATGGGAGCGGAGGCTAGAGTCCCCAAGGGCAGAAACACGGGCCCGGCCAGTGCCGGAGTCCCTTTCTGGAGGTCTCGCCTTGCCCCTGTCCGAGCAGCGGAAGCGGTGCCTTAGCCGTTGGCAGCGGACAACGGGGGCTTGCGCCTAAGCCATGGACCTCGACGCCTTGAGGACGGCCATTGACGCTGTGGACGACGAGCTCCTTCGGCTCCTCAACCGCCGTGCCCAGCTGGTGGAGGAGGTGGCGAGCTTCAAGGAGGCCCGCCAGCTGCCCTTCTACGTGCCACGGCGGGAGCGGGCCATCATCGAGCGGCTCATGTCGGCCAACTCCGGGCCCTTTCCCTCGAGCGCCATTCGCCCCGTCTTCCAGGAAGTCTTTTCGGCCTGCCTCTCCCTGGAGAAGGGGCTCCGGGTGGCCTACCTCGGGCCGGAGGCGACCTTCACGCACATGGCGGTGACGCACCAGTTTGGCCTCTCCGCCCGGGCCGAGCCGGTGGGCACCATCGCCGGCGTCTTCGCCGAGGTGGAGCAGGGACGGGCGGACTTCGGCGTCGTCCCCGTGGAAAACAGCACCGAGGGCGCGGTGCTGCACACCCTGGACACGTTTCTCGAGTCCTCTCTCAGCATTTCCGCGGAAATTATTCTCGACATTACACAGTGCCTGTTGGTGCGGCCCGGCCTGGAGCTGCCCGCTGTCCAGCGCGTGTACAGCCACCCCCAGGCGCTGGGCCAATGCCGGAAATGGCTCGCCGCCAACCTCCCCCATGCGGCCCTGGTGGAGACGCCCAGCACCGCCGAAGCGGCGCGCGTGGCCCGAGAGGACGCGAGCGGCGCGGCCATTGCGTCCGAGTTGGCGGGGCGGCTGCATGACTTGGTTGTCGTCGCCGAAGGCATTCAGGACTTGGCGGACAACGCCACCCGCTTCCTCGTCATCGGCCGCGAGCAGGCGCACGCCACCGGAAAGGACAGGACATCCGTCCTCGTCCTGGTGAAGGACGGCCCGGGAGCGCTGTTACGGCTTCTCCAGCCCTTCTCAGACGAGGGCGTCAACCTGACGAAGATTGAAAGCCGTCCGAGTCGCCGCCGGCCCTGGGAGTCGGCCTTCTTCGTGGACCTGGAAGGCCACACCGAGGACGCCAACGTCGCTCGGGCACTGGCCACCCTCGCCGGCCGGGCGGAGACATGCAAGGTGCTGGGCAGTTACCCGCGCGCCCAAAGGAGCAGTCCTTAGAAGCCCCAAAGCGGCGGCCCCAGTCCAAGCGTGCGCTAGAGCACTTCCACGGGCAGCGACTCCGTCGCTTTTCCGGCGCGCATCGCTGCGGCGTAGTCGGCGTCGAGGTCTCCGCTGGCGGTGGGAAGTTCCCCGTCGGCGGCAATCAGGAGCGTGCGGTAGGCGCCGGCTCGGTCCAGCGTCACTCGGGCCTCCAGTCCGTCCCTGGTGCGGACGCAGGCTGGACTCTTCGCGCAGTCGAAAACGAGCTCGTTCGTCCCGCGGTACACCCGCAGGTCGCCGAGCTTCCCGCGGGGCACCTTGGCCACCAAGTGCAGGACGTCTCCCGGCGCTGCGGAGACCACCTCTCCCGGACGGCCCGCCTCGCCCCGGACGCGCGGGCCCGTGTTGCGCTCCACCTGCGAGGTGAGCGCGAGCGCGTCTGGCCCACCCACCGAGCTCACGAAGAAGAGGGTGAGCGCGGCGAAGGCTGCTCCAAGACCGAGGAGCGCCCAGCGGGCTCGGGGACGCGCAGCCCGCTGGTTGGCAATTCTCGCCCACACTTTGGCTTCCCAATCGCCCGAGGGTGCGTAGGCGTCCCTCGCTTGGCGAAGCGCCTCAGCCACCTTTTGGTAGCTGGCCAGGGCGGCCTGACAGTCGGGGCAGCTCTGTGCATGCGCGTCCAGCGGCTCGCCGGCGACGAAGCGGGACAGGCCCTCGCTTTCGAAGTGGTTGCAGGAAGTCATGGACTCACCCCAGCTGCTTCCAGACACTGCTTGAGTCCGGACATGGCGCGGCTGACACGCATCTGAAGCGTCGCAGCGCGTTGCCCGGTGAGCTTCGCCATCTCCTCGTAACTCATCTGCTCCATGAAGCGCAGCAGGATGGCCTCACGGACCTCGGCATTGAGCCGGTCGAGACAGGGGGCGAGGTGTTTGCCAATGGCTCCGACGTGAAGCTGCTCCTCCACGCTGGGGCCCTCCGCCTCGACGTCCACCGGCGTCTCGGGACGTTCCAGGTGTTTATTCTCGCGTCGCACCATCTTCAGCATGTCCAAGCAGCGGTGCCGGGCAATGCCCTGCAGCCAATTGCGAAGAGAGGACTGGCCCCGGTACCGGCCGAAGTCCGAGTAGGCCTGGACGAACGTCGTTTGCAGGACATCCTCAGCGAGCGCGGCGTCCCCGAGCATGTGACGGCAGTAGCTGTAGAGCGTTTTTCCATACCACCCCATCAAGAGCGCCAGCGCCTGCTTGCGGTCGCCCCGGGACAGGGCGTCGCGCGCCGCTGTCTCGGAATCCGCGATGTCGTCCATCTGGAAGGCCTTCGCGGGTGTGGGTGGACGTATCCAACCACACGGTACGGTCGAGGCCTTTCTCGGTCAAGCAACTCCCAGGTTTCCATCCTCTCGCCGAAGTAGGCGCCCCAGCCGAACGGCACACCACGAAGCCCTCGTCGCCAGACGGACGGCCGGCGCGTGTTTTTGAGGCTGCGGGTGGTGGTGGCCGGAGGCCCTCTGGCGCCTCTTCTCACAAGTCCGGAACGCCCCATCGACCTCCAAGCGACGAGGCCTTCCGGTCGGGCGGAGCTCGCGGGCAGCGTCAGTCCATCCCGTGGCTCTTGGGGGAGAAGCCGACCGTCGCGCCAGGGCTGGGCGACGGTCGGCTAGCCCGGTTTGAATGCGGAGTGCGTGCTTAGCCGCCGGACGCCTGCGCCCGGTGCAGCGCCGACGGGCGCCGCGGCAACGCTGCGGGGCTTCCGGCCACGAAAAAGGCAGACCACCGCGAAGGCGCTTCGCTGCGGGCCAGCTGCCTCTGAACGCGCGTCAACGCGCCTGCAGGGTCATCCAGCCCTCCCGCCTCATAGAAGGCGCGCACGACTTGGGAGGCGAACTGGTCCTCCACCGAGCGCAGCGTGGCCAGCACGGCCCCGCTCCCCGCGCGAAGAAATGCAGTCGAGAGCGTCTCCGAGGCGGTGGCCCCGAGCCTCGAGCCGGAATGGCAGCTGGCGAGGACGACCAAGTGGGCATGAAGCCGGCGCCCGAGAATCTCTGCGACCGACAGCTTGCTCTCCGCGAGCTCTAGAGCGGGTCCACTCACATCGACGACGCTGTGCGTGGCGAAATGCAAGAGCCTTCCGCCCGAGGGCTCAAGCGCCCCCGCCGTGGCGGACGCGCCGAGTCGGACCTCTGCCCCCGTGACCTGGCCGGTCCATCGCGCCTCCACCCGAGCAAAGGGAAGGTCCAGGAGAGGGTCGGCCATCACCAAGGCTCGCTCGTGGGCGCGCGCGCCGAGCCCTTCTTCGGGTTGGCTGACGGTCGAGACGTCGGGCGCGATGCTGACGACGGCCCGGTCGACGAGCCGTCCCGTACCGACGCGAAGTGCGGCCACGGGGAAGGCGTGCGCACACCGTGGGAGGATGACGGCGAAACGCGGTCCCAGCCTCGCCAGGGTTTCCGGAGGAAAGAGCGCACGTCCTAGGCGACGCGCGACCTCGTCGTCGAAATCCTCGCCAAACTTCTGCATCGACGCGCAAAGCTTCTCCGGCGCGAACTCCACTTTGAAGGCGCGTGAGCGTCCTGCGGCATGCACCAGGGCCCAGACGTTGGACTCGGTCCTGACGAAGGCGATGAAACGGGCCGCCGCGTCCCCGGTGCTTGCAGCGCGCGCGGGAAGCGCTCGCGTGAGTTGGGCCAGCCTTCGACTGGCGCTTGCGCGTTCAAGAGCGTCCTCCGGCTCTGGCGCGGCTCCGCTCGCGGCGATGGCCACTTGGTCATCAAGTCGACTGGCCAGAGCCTTCCTCAGCGTCGACAGCGCGCTTTCTCCATCATTCGCCTCGGCGTACATCTCGAAGAGCGCGTCGTAAGGTTTCTCGCGGCTGCCCCGCTGGGCTTCCAGAAAGGTGGGCTCGACCAACTGCTGCCGCTGGAGCTCGATCTCCGAAATCGACCCCCGAAACGCGTCTCGCGCTGCATCGCGCTGTCCCATGGCGCGCAGTGTGCGGCCCAACTCAAACGCAATCTGCCAGCGCTCATTGGGAGGAGGAGACATCTGTTGTGTCTGCTCGAGCAGGGTTCGGGACGCCTCGAGTCGGCCTTCCACTCGGGCCGCCACCGCCTCGTCGAACGTCAGCTGACGTTGGTCGTCAATTCGAAGGACATCCGCGAACATTCGGACTTCTGCCAAAAGCGTGCGCACCCGCTCCCAGTCGGTTTGTGTCACCGCAATCTCGAGCTCGCGCATGACCACAAAGGCTTCCCTGAGGCGGTTCGACTCGCGCCGTGCGGCCGCCTGCGCTTGCACCAAAATCTCGACGGCGGACTGCGGCTGACCGCTCTCGGCATGGAGGCGGGCGTCGAGCAGGAGCTCCAGCGAGGACAAAGGTGCGCTCCCAATCAACCCTCGCAAGCGCTGAAACTCGGCTTCGGCTGCCGGCGCGTCTCCGAGCTCCTGAAGCGAACGTGCGAGATTCAGCCGAGCCTCCCGCTCCGACTGGGTTGCTAAGCTTCCGGCGTAGCGCTGCAGGACTTTGTTCAGGACTCGGACGGCCTCCTCATTCTGTGAGTCTCGGTAGAGCTCGTAGCCGAAGAGGGTTGCCGTCGTGGCCCGAAGGTCGCCGTCCGCCAGGTGCTCGGAGACCTGGTAGGCGCGTCGGTATTCCTCTAGGGCCAGTTCTCTTTTGCCCAGCCGGGAGTCAAACCAGGCGGAGTAGTAGAGGACCCGGACGTCGTTGCTGGACTCGAAGGGCACGAGGACTTCCCGTCCTTGCTCTGGCCTTTCGCCCCTCATGTAGAAGTGCGCCGCACTCAGCGCCGCCTCCCTCGAGCCCCGCCGACGGCTCGCTGCGGCACAACTGGCAGCGCTTTTTAGCCAGGTGTCTCGGGGGCCGTCGTCAGCCAGCATCGGGCAACCGGCTGCAGATGGAGTCCAACCGTCGTGCCGGAGGGCAGCGCTCGCCACAGCGAGCAGGAGCAATGACCAAACGAAGTTCACGACAGGAGGCTGAGTATGCGCTCCAGTCCGAGCGGCGAGCCATTCTCGTGAAGTCCCGGCGCCCTCTGGCCGCTAGCGGGGAGGCTCCGTCGGCGGGTCGCTCCCGGCGTAAGTCGCGGTCAGCGCCGTCGAGAAGCTGCTCGTGTAAACCGAGTTTGCGAGCTGGGAGTAGCTGAAGCGGTCTCCCGTCGGCCCGGTGCGGCTTTTGCCCTGCAACGCGTGGGGGATGGCGAGCTTCGAGTCGACGGTGATGGCGTAGACAATCTCTACCCGAGTGCCGCGGTAGCGCTGGCCAACGACCACCACCGAGACATAGGTGACGCCGTAGTCTTGAAACTGGCCCTCGAAATACTTCTCCACGCTGCCTCCGTGCCCCCCCTGCTCGTCCGTCTGCTCCTGGCGCTCCGTCAGGTTCAGCTGTTTCATGGTTCCCCCTTCTTCCGCGCTTTCGCCGGCGCCGCAGGAGCATCCTCCACCACAGGACTTGGGACCCGAGGAACGCCGCTGGTTGTCTGCTACCTGCTAACCTTTTTAAGACTGAGAGACACTCTCTTTGGGAGAAACCCCTGTCCGCAGTCCAAATGCCATACGGACCGGAACCCTCGCAAACCATCGAGTGGACGGGCCTTGCGCACCCTCGGCGACCCACGCTCGTCGTCGCCATTCACGGCGGGTTCTGGCGCGCCGCCTATGGGCTCGACCATCTGCGCCCCTTCTGCGACGCGCTCGCTGCCCGTGGCTTTCCTGTGGCTTCGCTCGAATACCGAAGGCTGGGAGAGCCCGGGGGCGGCTGGCCGGGCACCTTGGACGACGTCCAGCTGGCGTGCGCCTCTCTTGCCGCCGGGGTGAGGGCCCATGCGCTGGACGTCTCGGGTGCTCTCTTGGTTGGTCACTCAGCGGGCGGGCATCTCGCGCTCTGGGCGGCAGCGCGCGCGCGCCCTCTCGAGACGCTTCCCTGGGTGGGGGTGGTTGGCCTGGCCGCGGTGAGTGACCTCCTGGAGGCCTCGCGCCTCAACCTCAGCAATGGCGTCGTGCACGAGTTTCTCCAAGGCACGCCCCAGCAAGTCCCGGGCCGGTACCAGGACGTCTCCCCGGCAGCGCTGCTGCCGCTGGGCGTCCCCACCGCCCTGGTGCATGGGACGGCGGACGCCGACGTCCCGTACGGCATGAGTGCGGCCTACCTAAAGCGGGCACGGGCCGCGGGAGACGAGGTGCGCCTGGCGACGCTCGAGGGCGGTGGCCACTTCGACGTCATCGAGCCCACGTCCGCGCATTGGCCGCAAGTCCGGGACGTGCTCGAGTCATTTCACTAGACGGGAAAAGTCAGCTAACCGGGGGGGCCCTCTTCTCGGCCCGGCCCTCCGGCCAGGTGCCCGTCGAGTTGGCGCACGAGGGGTGCGAGTCGCGCCTGGACGAGCTTCCGCGCAGCGCCCAAGTCCACAGCTTCGGCCGAGGCGACGCCACGGGCCAGCTCCGAAACGATGGCACTCGCCTCGCGGCCCACCTCGTACGCGAGGCGGTACGGCGCCCGGCTGAAGGTGACGAGGGCATAGCGGCTGAGGAATTCGCCGGGCAGCGCATTGAGGAGCCGCCGCTCGATGGCCTTCTCCAAGAGGAAGCGGGCGTCGGCGACGCTGTCCCGCATTTCCACGAAGTTTTCGACCGCCATATCGGCGATGGCGTCGGCGTTGGGCTTGCGCAGCTGCGCGAATTCGCCGAAGGCCGCCCCCAGGTTGCGCGTCCGCCCGAGTACCTCGTCCAACACCACGCAGTCCTCGAAACCGCAATTCATCCCCTGCCCAAAGAAGGGGACAATGGCGTGAGCCGCGTCTCCCAGCACGAGAGCGCGGGCCTCCGCCGTCCAAGGCCAGCACTTCACCGTCACCATGCTGCCGGTGGGGTTGTCGACAAATTGGCTCTCGAGCTCGGGCAGGAGCGGCGCCACGTCCGGGAAATGGGTGGTGAAAAACCCCCGCACCGCCTCGGGCGTCGTCAACGTCTCGAAGGAGGGGCTTCCTACGAAACGTAGAAAGAGGGTGCAGGTGAAGCTTCCGTCCAGGTTGGGCAGCGCGATGAGCATGAAGTCACGCCTCGGCCAAATGTGCAGGGCGTGCTTCTCCAGGGCGAAGCGGCCGCCCTCGCCGGCGGGCAACGTCAACTCCTTGTAGCCGTGCTCGAGACGCTCCTCGGCGTTTGTGCCGCCGGCGGCTTCGACGATGGCGCCGCGCACCACGGAGCCCGCACCGTCCGTCCCCACCAGCGCCGCGCCCGAGAGGCGCTCTCCTTTTTGCGTGCTCTCATTCACCACCGTCAGCACCCCGGTGCCGACGTCCACGGCGGTGACGCGGTGGTGGAAACTCAGCTGCACCTGGCCGGTGGCTTCGGCTTCGGACATCAGCATCCCGTTGAGCCAGCCCCGGGAGATGGAGTGGATGCACTGGCTGTCGTCCTTGCCGTACGCCTGAAAGGCTAAGGGGCCACCCACGGGGTGGATGACGCGCCCCCGCATGGGGATGGCATGTGCGAGCGCTCGCTGTTCGAGTCCCACCCGAGACAGGGCGTGCAAGCCGCGGACGCTGATGGCGAGGTTGATGCTGCGCCCGGCGCGAATGCGCTCCTTGCGCAAGTCCGGGCGCCGCTCGAGCACCCGCACCGCGGCGCCCCGGCGGGCCAGGAAGAGGGCCAAAAGCGAGCCCACCAGCCCTGAGCCCACCAGCGTGAAGCGCTCAGGCGCCGACATGGCTCTTCAGTGCCCGCGCGAAGCGCCAGACGTCCGTGAAGGAGTTGTACAGCGGCACCGGTGCGGCCCGGAGAATGTCCGGCGCGCGAAAGTCCACCACCACGCCCTCCCGGCCGAGCCGCTGCACCAGCGCCTTGGCGTCCGTCCCCAGTCGCACTGAGAGCTGCGCGCCCCGCTGCTTTTCGTCGGCCGGCGTCATGAGGTGAGCCAGGCCGCTCGGGAGGCCCGCCAAGAGAAAGGCCAAATACCCGGTGAGCCGTTCCCGCTTCTCCACCAGGGCCCCCATGCCCGCCTCGGCGAAGAGCTCCATAGAGGCCCTTAGGGCCGCCAGCTGCAGAATGGGAGGGTTGGAGAGCTGCCAGCCCTCGGCGCCCGGGAGGGGGACGTAGTCCTGCGGCATTTCGAAGCGCGAGGCCTTGTCGTGGCCCCACCAGCCCTCGAAGCGCGGCAGGGCATGGCCGTCCCGGTGCCGGGCGTGGACGAAGACGCCGCCGAGCGAGCCCGGGCCGCCGTTGAGGTACTTGTAGGAGCACCACACGGCGAAGTCCGGCCCGTCGTCATGCAGGTGAAGGCGCAGGTTGCCGGCGCCGTGCGCCAAGTCAAAGCCGACGCGCGCTCCGGCACCATGGGCCGCACGCGTCACGGCGCGGATGTCGAAGGCCTGTCCGGTGCGGTAATTCACGTTCCCCAGCAGCACCAGCGCGAGCCTCTCCCCCTCCTGCTCGACGGCGCGGAGTAGGTCCTCCGGCCGAAGCGTGTCCTCGCCCGGCCGCGGTTGGACTTCCACCACCGCCGCCTCGGGCGAAAAGCCGTGAAACCGCACCTGGGAGGCCACGGCGTAGCGGTCCGACGGGAAGGCGCCGGCCTCCATGAGAATGCGAAAGCGACTGGCCGTCGGACGGTAGAAGCTCACCATCAACAGGTGGAGGTTGACGGTGAGGGTATTCATCACCACCACCTCCTCGGGCTCGGCGCCCACCAGGTGCGCCGTCGAGGTGGTGAGGAGCTCGTGGTACGGGAGCCAGGGGGCCCTGCCTTGGAGGTGGCCCTCCACGCCCAGCTTTTCCCAGGCGTCGAGGGCCTCGGCCACGTACCCGCGGGCTTTTCTCGGCTGGAGTCCGAGCGAGTTTCCGGCCAGGTAGACGCACGGGGCACCGTCCGGCCCGGGGGGCAGGTGGAAAGCGTTGCGGAAGCGCGCCAGGAGGTCCGCCGCGTCCAGGGCCCGGGCAAAGGTCTCCGAGTCCTCGTAGGTCATGGCTTCCGCCCGAGCCAGGCCCAGGCGTTGTCGCCCAAAAGTCCCTGGCGCGTCTTCGCCGAGACGTCGCTGAGGGAGCGCAAGAGGGCCCCCGGCGGTGACTCGCCCAAGGGGAAGGGGTAGTCGCTCCCGAGCATGACTTTGGAGTCGCCGAAGAGGCGGAGAATGCCACGCAGGGCGTCCGCGTCGTGCACCAGGCTGTCGACCCAGAAGCGCCCCAGGTAGTGGCGCGGGTGGATGGCGTTGTCCACGGCCACCAAGTCCGGCCGCGCCTCGAAGCCGTGGGCAATGCGGCCAAACGTCCCCGGAAAAGCCCCGCCGCCATGTGCAAAGGCAATGCGCAAGCTGGGCAGCCGCTCCAGCACCCCGCCGAAGAGGATGCTGCAAATGGCCAGCGAGACTTCAGCCGGCATCCCCACCAGCCAGGGGAGCCAGTACTTCCGCATCCGCGCCTCCCCCATCATGTCCCAGGGGTGGACGAAGACGGCAGCGCCCAAGTCCGCTGCTGCGGCGAAGACGTCGAAGAGCACCGGGTCACTGAGGTTCCACTCGTTGACGTGGCTTCCAATTTGGACACCGGCGAGGCCGAGCTCGCGCACGCAGCGCTCGAGCTCGGCTACGGCGAGGGCGGGGTCTTGCAGCGGAAGCGTGCCGAGGCCCAGAAAGCGCTCGGGGTGCGCGCGCACCACAGAGGCCAGGTGGTCGTTGAGGTGCCTGGCCAGCTCCAAGCCGTCTTTGGGCTTGGCCCAGTAGGAAAACATCACCGGGACGGTGGACAGCACCTGGACGTCGACGCCGTCCTTGTCACATTCGGCCAGCCGCACCTCGGCCTCAAAGAGGTTGCGCTCCACCTCGCGGAAGGGCGTCCCGTCGTCCCGCACCATGCGCGCCCGGCCCGGGCCGCAGGGCTCGAGCTGGATGAAGCCCCCGTAGCCAAATTTCTCCCGCCAGCGAGGGAGCTCCGGCGGCAAAAGGTGGGTGTGGACGTCGACGGTGGCCATCAGCCCCGGACGGCCCGTGTCCCGCATTTGCGGCAGGTGGACGCCTCGGCGCTTCCGTAGAAGCGGTCGAAGGCCGGCGGCAGCTGGGTGACGAGGTTCTGGACGTGAAAAAACTCCTCGTACAGCTTTTCTCCGCACTTCTGGCAGAACCAGACGAAGCCGTCTTTCTCGTGCCACAGGCGCCGGCGCTCCACCACCAGGCCCACCGTGCCCGCTGGGCGCTGGGGGGAGTGGGGAACGCCGGGCGGCAACAGGAAAATCTCGCCTTCGCGGATGGGGACGTCCACCGGCTTTCCGTCTTCGATGCAGCGCAGGGTGATGTCGCCCTCCACCTGGTAGAAGAATTCCTCCCCCTGGTTGATGTGGAAGTCGGCGCGCGCGTTCGGCCCGCCGACCACCGTCACCATGAACTCGCGGTCTTCCCAAATCAGCTGGTTACCCACCGGGGGTTTGAGCAGGTGGCGGTGCTCATCAATCCAACGCTTGAAATTCAACGACTGAAGCCGGCTCATCTCTTGTCCTCCGGCATCGTGGCGATGCACTTGAGCTCAATGGCGATGGGGGTGGGCAGGCAATTCACCTCCACCGTGGTGCGGCACGGCTGCGCTTCCCGGAAATACTCCGCCCAGAGGCGGTTGTAGGCTTCGAAGTCCGTCTTCATGTCCGTGAGGAAGACGGTGATGTCCACCAGACGCTCCCACGTCGTCCCAGCGTCCTCGAGAATGGCGCGGACGTTGGCGAAGACGCTTTCGCACTGGGCGACAATGTCCTTGGCCACCACGTTGCCCTCGGCGTCGAAGGTGACGCCCGGAATCTCCTTGCTTCCCCGCACCCGGGGCCCGATGCCAGAGAGGAAGAGAAGGTTTCCCACCCGCCGGGCATGGGGAAAGCTGCCCACGGGCTCGGCGGCGCGGGGGGAGTTGACGGAAGAGGACATTCGCAGCGCCTCCCCTCTAGAGCTGGACGCAGACATTCTGGGGCTCGGTGAAGAAACGCAGAGACTCCAAGCCTCCCTCGCGCCCCACGCCCGAATCCTTCATCCCGCCGAAGGGCGTGCGCAAATCCCGCAGCATCCAACAATTCACCCAGACAATTCCGGACTGGAGCCGTGAGGCCACACGGTGTGCCCGGGTGAGGTTGGACGTCAACACGGAAGCGGCCAGGCCGTAGGCGGTGGCATTGGCCAGAAGGAGGGCCTCCTCGTCGGAGTCGAAAGGCTGCAACGTCGCCACCGGGCCAAAAATTTCCTCTTGGTTGGTGCGGGTGTTGGGGCCGAGGCCCTCGAGGAGAGTGGGCTCGACGAACCAGCCTTCCCGGCAACGGCCGGAAACCTCCGCCCGGCGTCCGCCGCACAGCACCTGGCCCCCCTCCTGGCGGGCGACTTCCAGACAGGAGAGCACCTTGTCCAAGTGCTGGCGGCTCACCAGGGCGCCTTGGTCGGTGGCGGGTTGAATGGGGTCGCCCAGACGCAGCGCCCGGGTCCGCTCCACCAGCGCGTCTTTGAAGCGGGGGTAAAGCGACTTCTCGACGAGAATGCGCGAGCCACAGAGACAAATCTGCCCCTGGTTGGTGAAGGCTGAACGGACTGTCGTCGCCAGCGCAGCTTCGAAGTCGCAGTCTGCGAAGACGAGCGTCGGGTTCTTCCCACCCATCTCCAGGGACAGCTTCTTGAAGACGGGCCCGGCGGTGCGCGCAATCTCGGCCCCGGTGCGCGTACTGCCGGTAAAGGAGATGGCGCGCACGTCCGGGTGTGCCGTCAACGCTGCGCCTACCTTCGGCCCGAGCCCGTGCACCAAATTCAGGACGCCCTTGGGAAGCCCGGACTCGGCGGAGAGTCGCCCGAGCCAGTCGGCGGTGGCCGGCGTCACCTCGGAGGGCTTGGCCACCACGCAGTTTCCCGCGGCCAGCGCCGGCGCCACCTTCCACGAGAGGAGGTAGAGCGGCAGGTTCCACGGGGAAATGCAGGCCACGACGCCCAGCGGGTTTCGCAACGTGTAATTGAGGGCGCGCCCCTCCATGGGGTGCGCCTCGCTGGAAAACTGGCTGGCGGCGTCGGCGAAGAAATCAAAATTGGCCACCGCCCTTGGAATGTCCATGGCCGCGGCCAGCGCCAGGGGCTTTCCGGTGTCCAGCGACTCGGCGTGGGCCAGCTCTGCGGCGCGCGCGCGCAGCGCGTCGGCCAGCCGGTGCAGCATCCGCGCACGCTCCGGAGCCGGGGTGCTGGACCAACCTGGGAAGGCGCGCTGGGCGGCCTGCACCGCCTCGGCCACGTCCTTCTCATCGGAGTCGGGCAGCGTGCCTGCGGGCGAGCCGGTGGCCGGCTCCCAATTCTCCAGAGTCGCGCCAGAGCGCGCCGGCACCTGGCGGCCGTCAATGTGGTTCTGGACGTTCACCGCTTGCTCGCTCCTTACGTGTCCTACCATGGCGGCGGCGCGGTGGACTTCCCCCAGGAAGCATCGACGCCAGGCCACTGTCGGTGGGATTGTACGTGGGGCGTCCTTCGAGTTGGGGGCTTTGGAGCCCACCCAGAAGAGAAACGACAAAGGAGACCATGGGCTTGGACGTTAAGGCGTATGCGAAGCGGCTGGATGACGCGAGACTGGAAGGCCGCGAGGTCGAGCGGCTCACCCTCGAGGTTCCAGACCTCACCCTCGGGCAGGCGTACCTCATCATGGACGCCGGCATCGCCCTCCGGGAGGGCCGGGGCGAGCGGGGGGTGGGGTTGAAGATGGGCCTCACCTCCGAGGCCAAACGCCAGCAGATGGGACTGGGGGCACCCATTTACGCCGTCCTCACCGACGCCATGCGCGTCCGAGGTATTTTCCGGATGGCCGGGTCCCTGCACCCCAAAATCGAACCGGAGATTGCCTTCCACTTTGCCCGTGGGCTGCGCGGTCGCCCGGGCCGCGGCGACGTCCTCGGTGCCTGCACCGGCGTCTGCGCGGCGCTCGAAATTCTCGACTCACGCTACCGGGACTTCAAATACTTCAGCCTCCCGGACGTCGTGGCGGACAACGCCTCCTCTTCCCACTTCGTCCTCGCGGAGGGCTGGACCGACGCCAAGGGAATCTCGCTTTCCGAGGTGGAGCTCATCATGCGGGTGGACGGCGACGTCCGGCAGCAGGCGAAAGGAAGCGCCATTTCCGGCGACCCGGTGCTCTCGGTGGTGCAGCTGTGCGAGCTCCTCGACGGCCGCGGGCGCTCGCTCCCCCCGGACAGCATCGTCCTCGCTGGAGCCGCCACCGTGGCTGAACCGCTCCGCGTCGGCCAGGTGGTTTCCCTGGAGGTGGGCAAGCTTCCACCGTTGAGCCTCCGCATTGTGGCGTAGCGCCATGACTCGACGGCTCCTCGTCACCGTTTCGGCCTCGCTTTTGGCCGCCTGTGCAACGCTCAAGCCCTCGGCGCCGGAACCTCCGCCCGTTGCCGAGGCGCGCCCATCTCCCGTGGTGGCTCCGCCAGCGCCTGCTGCCAGCCCTCCGACGGACGCGGCAAAGGCGCTGGCTCTGGTGGAGCAAGGGCGCACGCTACAGCGCGAGAAGGGGGAGGGCGGTGCGGCCGAAGCCGTGGACCTCTACCGCCAGGCGCTGGACGCCGACCCCACCTGCGCGTCGGCGCTGTGGGAGATGGGCCTCTCCGAGCAGCTCCGTGGAAGACAGGAGGCGGCGCTCGAAGCCTGGACGAAGCTCAACGCGGTGAATCCGGGCTACCCCGAGCTCGCCGAGCGCCTTCCGGAATTGGTGGAACGCGTCCGGCAGCTGCGCATTCTCGACGCGCTTCCGGACCCTGGCCCGCTCCCCCCGCGACGAGGCGCCGGCGGCCGGGCCGCCGTTGAGGGTGGCAGCGGTGGGCGACGTGCAACTGGGGATGGCCTGGCCGCCCGGCCACGTGGTGCTGCCGCCGGACGACGCGAAGGACATGTTTGACGGCGTCAAAGGCGCCCTGGCGGACGCCGACGTCCACTTCGGAAACCTGGAAACCGTTCTCGCCGACGCGGGGGACAGCAAGAAGTGCGGGAAAAAGTCCACCAAGTGCTACGCCTTCCGCGTCCCCACCTCCTTCGCCGAAGCCCTGCGCCTCGCCGGCTTTGACGTCATGAGCATCGCCAACAACCACGCCGGAGACTTTGGGCCCGAGGGACGGAAGTCCACCATGGCCGCCTTGGACGCAGCGTCCATTCGGCACAGCGGACCTCTGGGCGACATTGCGTCCTGGGACGTCGGCGGTCGCCGGGTGGCCTTGGTGGGATTCTCCTTCGGCTCCGACGTCTACCGGATTCAGGACTTGGTGGCGGCGCGCAAGCTGGTGGCGGACTTGAAGAAGCGGCACGACTTGGTTTTCGTCTCCTTCCATGGCGGGGCCGAAGGCGTCGGCGCCGCGCGCGTCCCGCAGGGCGTGGAGACGTTTCTCGGAGAAAACAGGGGCGACGTCCGCGCCTTCGCCCACACCGTCGTCGACGCGGGCGCGGATTTGGTGCTGGGCAGTAGCCCCCACCTGCTTCGCGCTCTCGAGCTCTACAAGGGGAGACTCATCGCCTACTCCCTGGGAAACTTCTCCACCTGGGACACCTTCAACCTCACCGGCCCCCTCGGCATCAGCGGCATTCTCAAGGTAAGCCTCGCTCCCAATGGCGTCGCCACCCGCGTGGAATTGGTGCCCGCGCTTCTGGCCAAACCGGGCAGACCCGTCCTCGACGCCTCCCGTCAGGGCGTCTCCCTCGTCCGGAGCCTCTCCACCTTGGACTTTGGCGCGCCGCTGCTGGACGAGTCCGGCGTGTGGACGCTTTCCCCGGCGCCCGTCCAGGCCACGCGGGGCCAGTAACTCCCTACACCACCGCGTCCGGCGGCTCGTGCCCACCGAGGACAGCGTCCACGTTGTCCAGCGCCCGGAAGCCCATGGCCGTCCGCGTCTCGAGGGTGGCCGTCCCCAAATGAGGCAGGAGGAAGACGTTGGGAAGCATGCGGTAGCCCGGGTGTAGCGCGGGCTCGCCGGTGTAGACGTCCAAGCCAGCGGAAAAGAGGTGGCCACTTTTGAGGGCGGACAGGAGCGCCTCGTCGTCGATGAGGTCGCCGCGTGCGGAATTGACGAGGACGGCGCCCCGGGGAAGAAGCCCCAGCGTGCGGGAATTCATCATCCGCCGCGTTTCGGCGCTGGCCGGGGCGTGCAGGGAGAGGAAGTCGCTTACGCCGAGGAGGCTTTCCAGCGTCTCGTGGAAGTGCGCCCCTTGCTCGAGGCGCGCCGGAAGCCGGCCGCGGTTGGAGTAGTGAATCTCCAGGCCCAAGGGGCGGGCGCGGTGCGCGAAGGCACGGCCAATGCGTCCCATGCCGACAATGCCCAGGCGCTTTCCGGCGAAGCCTCGGCCGAGAAGCTGGGTGGGCGCCCAGCCCGTCCACTCTCCGCTGCGGACGAGTGCCTCGCCCTCGCTGGCCCGTCGAGCGGCGCCCAAAAGAAGCAACAGTGCAATGTCTGCGGTGGCCTCGGTGACGACGTCCGGGGTGTTGGTGACGCGCAGGCCGCGCTCGCGGGCTGCGGGCAAGTCGATGTGGTCCGTCCCCACCGAAACCGAGGCCACCACCCGCAGCTTCCGGCCGAGGCGAAACAGGAGCTCGCGGGGAAAGCGGTCCGTGACGCAGCAGAGAATGGCTTCGGCGTCGGCACTCCCCTCCACCACCGCGTCGTCGGAAAGGGGCTTGTCCTCTTTGTTGAAGAGGCCGCGGTAGCGACTGGCCACGCGCGCCTCCACCGCGTCCGTGAGTCGACGGGTGAGGAAGACGGCAGCGGGCGCCTTCACTGGGGACGTGACCTCCTGGCCCTTGGCCCGTGCCTCAGGCGTTGACGTCCACCACCACGCGTCCGCGCGTCTTTCCGGCCACAATGTCCTGACCGGCGTCCAACAGCTGGGACATGGGCACCACCGTGGTGATGGCGTCGAGCTTCTCTTTAGAGAAGAGCTCCACCAGACGCTTCCAGGCGCGCTCGCGCTCCTCCATGGGGACGAAGACGGACTCCACGCCGAGGAGGCGCACCGCCCTGAGGATGAAGGGAAAGACGGTGGCCGGGAGGTCCGCGCCGCCGGCCAGGCCGCACGCGGCCACCGCCCCGTGGTAGGCCGTTTGGCTGAGGAGGGTGGCCAGCGTCTGACCGCCCACCGTGTCCACCCCCCCTCCCCAGCGCTCCGTGGCCAGAGGCGGGCCCTTCTGGGCGAGCTCGTTTCTGTCCACGAGACTCGTCGCCCCCAAGGACAGAAGCCAGTCACGGAGCTCGGCCCGCCCGGTGGAGGCAACCACCTTCTGCCCCAAGGCCGCCAAGAGGCCGACGGCCACCGAGCCGACGCCCCCGCCCGCCCCCGTCACCACCACCTCGCGTCCACTCGTAAGAGCGCCGGCCTGCTCCAGGGCCTCGACGCACAACATGGCGGTGAAGCCCGCCGTGCCAAACGCCATGGCCCGCTTCAAGTCCAGCCCCGGCGGGAGGCGCTGCAGGAGTGCCGCCTTGAGGCGCGTCCTTTGGGTAAAGCCCCCCCACAGAGACTCCCCAAGGTTCCAGCCCGTGGCAAACACCGCCTCGCCAGGCTTGAAGGCCGGAGAAGTGGAGGCCCGCACCGTACCGGCGACGTCAATGCCGGGGACGAGGGGCAGTTTCCGGAGAATTTTGCCCTTCCCGGTGACGGCCAGCCCATCCTTGTAGTTGAGAGAGCTGTAGGCGACGTCGAGCGTCACGTCTCCTTCAGGCAAGGCTTCCTCCCCGAGGGACGTCAGCGCCACGCGGGGTTTTCCATCCACTTGCTCTGCGAAACAGGCGCGAAACGTGTCGGCCATAGGAGTTGTCCCCTCAGTCGTAACGAAGGAAGGCGCACACCGGGGTGGGATTCAACCGCTCCGCCCCCTTGAGGGAGCCGAGCTCCACGAGAAAGGCGAAGGCCGCCACGGTGCCCCCGGCGCGCTCGATGAGGTTTCGGGTGGCGAGGGCTGTCCCTCCAGTGGCCAGGACGTCATCCACCACCAGCACCCGCTCGCCCTGGGCCACGGCGTCAATGTGGAGCTCGAGCGCGTCCTTCCCGTACTCCAGGCCATAGGCCTCCCGGTGCGTTGCCCGGGGCAGCTTGGAGGGCTTGCGGACGGGGATGAAGCCGCGCCTTAGGGTGTAGGCCAGCGCACCGCCGAAGATGAAGCCGCGCGCCTCGATGCCCACCACCCGCTGGACGTCCAAGGTGGCCACCCGGGCTGCCAGTGCGGTGATGACGCCATGAAACAGGGTGGCGTCAGCCAGGACGGGCGTCAAATCCTTAAACATGATGCCGGGCCTGGGAAAGTCCGGAACGTCCCGAATTCTCGCCCGGACCGCGTCGAGGAGGGGTGGAACCATGGGTGAAGGGGACTGTAGCGCGAGGGGTGGGGACTGCGGTGCGCCGCGTCGAGTGAAATTCCCTGGAACTCTGGTAGACGTCTCTCGCATGAGTGAGCGAGGCCCCAGTCGACCCCGTCCCCAACTCGTTCGCGCCGACGCTGGGGTACTCAGCCTCGACCGCGAGCTCTTGGTGCGGATGCATGGGCTCATGGTGAAGGCGCGTGCCCTCGAGGAGCGCCTCATCCAGATGTACAAGGCCGGCCACGGCTATTTTTGGATTGGCGGCCCGGGAGAGGAGGCCTTCAACGTCCCCTTGGGTTTGCTCATGAAGCGAGGCGAGGGGCTGGCCTTCGACTACCTCCACGGGCACTACCGCCAGGCGGCCACGCTTCTGGCACTGGGCGAGGAGCCCATCGGCGCCCTGCGGCAGATGAAGAACACGGCCACCGACCCCTACTCCGGGGGGCGGAACTTCGCTGGCCACTTCAGCAAGCGGGCGTGGAACATTGCTCCCATCACCTCGCCCATCGAGGTCCAATACGTCATTGCCCCCGGGACGGCGCTGGCCCAGAAGCGCTTCGGCGGCGACGGCGTCACCATCGTCACCGGCGGCGACGCGGGCACGGCGGAGGGGGACTTCGCCAGCTGCTTGGTCTGGAGCAGCCGCCCGGGCAACGAGCTCCCCATCCTCATCATCGTCACCCACAACCAGTGGGGCATTTCCACCGCCGCTTCGACCCAGCAGGGCCCAAAGAGCATCGCCGACCGCGGGGAGGCCTTCGGGATGCGGACGGCAACCGTCGACGGCAATGACCCGGTGGCCAGCTACCTCGCGCTGAAGGACGCCTTTTCCTACATCCGCACGGAACGCAAACCAGTCCTTCTGGAGGCGATGGTCAGCCGACTGTACGGCCACTCCAGCGCCTCGGGAGCCAACTTCGTTCCTGGAGAAGTGGACTGCATCGCCAGCTTCGAGGCCGTCTTGGAGAAGGAGGGCGTTCTCACCCGCGCAGCGATGGACGAAGTCCGTGAGCGCTGGACAAAGGAGATGGGCGAGTTGGCGCGCCAGGTACGCGACGAGCCTCAGCCCGCGCCGGAAAGCATCTGGCGGCACATTTACAAGGAGAGGACCTGAGCATGGCCAACATGGCCCAGGCCATCCGGATGGCGCTTCACTACGCTGAGGAAAACCTCGGCGTCACCGACATCTTCGGCGAGGACGTCGGCCCACCTCTCGGCGGCGTCTTCACCGTCACCCAAGGGCTGAAGACGACGTGGAACAGTCCGCTCGATGAGCGCGGCATCATCGGCGTCGCCATGGGGTTGGCCATGGCCGGGCAGCGGCCGGTCGCTGAAATCCAGTTCTGCGACTACGCCTACAACACCATCGACCTGTTGAAGATTGCCGGCAACACCTGCTGGACGACGGACGGCGACTGGAATCTCCCGATGGTGGTGAAGACGCCCGTGGGAAGCGGTATCCGCGGCAGCGTCTACCATTCGCACAGCTTCGACGCGACGGCGACCCACATCCCGGGCTGGAAAATTGTCATGCCCAGCACGCCACTCGACGCCTACGGCTTGATGCTCTCCGCCTGCCAGGACTTGAATCCCGTCCTCTTCCTCGAGCCCAAGGCGCTGCTTCGCGTCAAGGGGGAGGAGCCCATCCCGGGCGAGCCTGCCGACGAGCGGACGCTGTCCAAGATGATTGACGCGCCGCTCGGCGACCGTTCCAAGTGGAAGCCGGAATGGCCGTCGCTTCAGGCGTACAGCGTCCCCATCGGCCAGGCGAAGGTGGTCCGCGAAGGGGACGGGTTAACCGTCGTCAGCTACGGCCGTACGCTTCCCTTGTGCGTCCGGGCAGCAGCGGCGCTCGCCGAGGCCGGTGTCCACGCTGAAGTCATCGACCTGCGGTCGCTCTGGCCTTACGACTGGGAGGCCATTCGTCGTTCTGTCGAGAAGACGGGGAAGGTACTCTTCGTCAACGAGGATACGGAAGTTACAAACTTCGGCGAGCATCTCCTTCGGCGCACGGTGGAGGAGCTCTTCTACCGACTGCAGGCGCCCCCCCGCTTGCTGGCAGGTAAATTCATCCCCGGCATCGGCTTGGCCGATGCCCTGGAGCTGGCTTCCGTCCCGCAGCTGGGCGACATCACTGACGCCATGCGGGCGCTGGCCGCCGAACAGCCCTAAGGAGCCGGCGCGCGCGCCTTGAGGCCCGCTTTCCTTGGGGTTTTGGCCTGAACGGGCCATCAGTCCCAGCCGGCGACTGCCGCGGGTGGCCTTCAGCGTTTTTCTTTGCGGGCGGCCGAGTCGGCTGTCAGGATTCTCCCCGCCCTACGGGGCGAAAGGAGGTGATGCCTTGAACATCGACAATCAAGGCGCCACCTCTCCGGGCGCGGCGTAACCAGCGGTTCCGCGAGTTCGGAGGCGGCGCAAAGGCTGTGCACCCGCCGCCTGATGGCTGGAGGCGCAGTTTCTGGCCATTGGGCAGGCGGGTGTTTTTTTGCCTCCGCTCGAGTCGCTCCGCCTCAGGCCACCCGTCGGGGGGCTTTTCACACCTGCCGAAGCTTCCACCGTCCCGTCCGAAAGACGAGCGCTCCGGCGACAGCCAGGGTGCAGAAGGCTGTCAGCAGCGCCAGGAAGGCGCCGCGCGGTCCCAACCCCGCCGAATGGGACAGCCCCCAGGCCAATGGGAGCTCCAGGACCCAGAAGCAACCAAAGTTGATGAGCGTCGGCGCGCGGGTGTCGCCCGCGCCGTTGAGCGACTGAGTCACCACCATCCCCACGCCGTAGAAGCTGAACCCGAGCGAGACGATGCGCAGGCAACTCACGCCAAACCCAGCCACCGCTTCTTGCGTGGTGAAGACGTGAATGAGTTGGGGTGCAAAGAGAAGCAGGAACGCGCCGACGAGGAAGAGGAAGCCCGCGTTGAAGCCCGCGGCAATCCAGACGCTGCGCTCGGCACGTTCTGGCTGGCGCGCCCCGAGGTTTTGGCCCACCAGCGTGGCCGCAGCGTTGGCCAGCCCGGCGGAGGGCAAGAGCGCGAAGATGATGATTCGAAAGGCGATGGTGTAACCGGCCAGGGCGTTGCTGCCGAAGCCAGCGATGATGCGGACCATCCCCACCCAACTCGCCATCCCCACCAGCATCTGGAGGGTGGCGGACCCAGAGAGTCGGACCACCTGGAGGATGGTGGCCCAGTCCACGTGCAGATGCCGGCGGCGGATGGTGATGCGCCCATCCGGCCGGGAGAGCCGCCACAGCTGGTAGGCGACGCCACTCGTCCTGCCGATGGAGGTGGCGATGGCGGCTCCCACCACGCCCAGCCTCGGGAAGGGCCCGAGCCCGAGCACGAGACAAGGAGCGAGGATGCAGTTGATGCCGTTGGCGAGCCAGAGGACGCGCATCGCGACAGCGGCGTCGCCCGCGCCGCGGAAGATGGCGTTGATGAGGAAGAGCAAGGTGATGCTGAGCGTGCTGCCCATCATCACTTGCATGTACCGAACGCCGTTGTGCAGCACCCACGGGCTTCCACCCATGAGGGCGAGGAGACGAGGAGCGAAGGTGATGCCCAGGGCCACGATGGGAGTTGCGAGGAGGACGGCCAAGGCAATGGCTTGGACCGCCGTCTCGGCTGCCCGCTCGGAGTCCTTCTCTCCGGTGCGGCGGGCGATGAGGGCCATGGCGCCGATGCTCACGCCGATGGAAACCGCGTACACCAGGATGAGGAGTGACTCTGTCAACCCGACGGTGGCCACGGCGTCCGGACCGAGCCGGGACACGACGAAGACATCCACCACCGCGAACACGGACTCCATCACCAACTCGAGCACCATGGGCACGGCGAGCAAAAAAATGCTGCGCGGGATGGAGCCGATGGTGAAGTCGCGGCGAGAGCCCCGGATGGCCTCCCCAAGGGCGCTCCACAACCCCTGGTCGGCTGTCGGCGGGGCTAGGGAGAGTGGCTCCATGGGCGTCTCGGACGGTGGGCCGGACCTCGGCTCAGGCGACCGGACTCCCTAATCCAAAGGGCCGACTCGGGCATAGCCGCGGTGCTGGTAAACGAGTGTCCGGTGGGTGTCACCGTGGTGAACGGCAGTCACCGCACCAATCACCAGCAGATGGTCGCCGGCGGCGATTCGCTCCTGAACGCGGGCGGAGAAAGCCCCCGCCGTCCCGTGGAGGAGAGGGACGCCGGCAGCGTCTGGTTCGGCCGGAAAGCGCTCCCAGGTGTCCGTGCGGTGCTCCCAATGCCGGGCGAAGGCCAGGCTGTGCTCAGCCTGCGCTTCCGAGAGCAGGTTGACCGCGAAGTGGTCGGCGTCGGCGATGAGGGCATCGGCGCCCGCTCCGCACTCCACGGCAACCGCAATGAGCGGAGGGTGGAGGCTCAGGGTGAGGAAGGCGGTGGCAGTGAAACCGTCCGTACGCGGCGCGTCTGGCAGTCCGGCCCCATCCCGTCGACGGGCGGTGACGACGGTGACGGTGGCCGCCCACGTCCGGGCCAACTGTCGGAACGCCTCCACGTCGCCGGGCGGAAAGGATTGCATCGGGCGGGTTTTCTAAGTCAGAACCGCGCTCCGCACCACTCGGAGTGGAGGCCTCAAATGCGGCTCGTCACCTACCGGAAGGGTGCAACTCAAAGCTTCGGTGTTGTCGTCGCCGGCGGCGTCGTGGACGCGGCCAAGGCGCTTGGGGGCCGCTTCTCGAGTCTGAAGGCGGTGCTGGCCGCTGGCGCACTGAGTGAGTTGGCTCGGGCGGTCGAGCATGCGCCGCCCGAGGCGGCGCTCGAGGCGGTGCAGCTGTTGCCGCCCATTCCCGAGCCGGACAAAATTCTATGCGTCGGCGTCAACTACGTCGCTCACCGGGACGAGACGGGGCGAAGCGAGACGGCCTACCCGACGCTCTTCACCCGGTTTGCCAATACCCAAGTGGGACACGGCCAAGCGCTGGTGCGTCCCCGAGCGTCGACGGAATTTGACTACGAGGCGGAATTGGCCGTCGTCATTGGACGGCGAGGCCGTCACGTGCGGAAGGAAGAGGCCCTGTCCCTCGTCGCGGGGTACAGCTGCTACCAGGACGCGACGCTGCGCGACTGGCAGCGCCACACGAGCCAATTCACTCCGGGGAAAAATTTCGTCGCCACCGGAGGCTTCGGCCCATGGCTGGTCACCAACGACGAGGTCCCGGACCCCTCGAAGCTCACCGTCATCGGCAGGCTCAACGGCCAGGAGATGCAGCGCTCAGCAACGGACTTGCTCATCTTCGACGTCCCCGAGCTCATTGCATACATCACCACCTTTACCGAGCTCGTTCCGGGAGACGTCATCTCCACCGGCACTCCCGGAGGCGTGGGAAGCAAACGGAAGCCTCCGGTGTGGATGAAGCCGGGCGACGTCTTCGAGGTGGAGGTGACTGGCGTCGGCACCTTGCGCAATCCGGTGGTGGCCGAGACCGCGGAGTAGACGGCGGGACTGGCGTTTATGGCTTGAGAGCGCTCCCTCGCCAGGGTGTGCCCATGGGCTCTTGCGTTGGGGGAATTAGGCTGACCGTTTGGAGAGCCAGGCGTCGATTCTTGGCCATGTCACTTTGTAAGCGCTGCTTCCAACCATCAGGCCGATGTGGCCGCCGGGTAAGCGAAGCAGCTCTTTGTCGGTGCTTCCCACCAAGTCCAGCACGGCTTCAGACTGGCAGGGCGGAGTGATGTGGTCGTCCTCTCCAATGACGTTGAGGAGGCTCGCGTGGAGCTGCTTCAAGTCCACCCGTTCCCCGCGGATGGTGAGCGTGCCCTGTATCAGTCGGTTTTCTCGGTAGAGGTCGATGACGAATTGCCGGTAGGCCGCGCCAGCGAATGGGATGTTGTCACTGACCCAGGTATTCATGGCGTGCCAGGAATCGACAACCTTGTCGTTGTCGAGGTTGTCGAAGAGGCGCATGTAGCCACCCACGAAATTTTCGACCGGCTTGAGCATCTTGGCGCCGTAGTCGATGAATCCCGCGGGCATGTTGCCGAAGACCTGCAGCACTCGGTCGACGTCGAAGAAGCGCTCCTCCGTCATTTTCGCGAGCAAAATCTTGTCGTGCTCCGTGAAATCCAAGGGCGCCGTCAGCAGGACGAGACTCTTTGGCCCCTCGGCCGGGCGCAGGGCCGAATACAGAGTGACCAGCATCGCTCCGATGCACCACCCGAGAAGGTTGAACTCCTCCGAGCCGGAAAAGGACTTAAGTTTCCGGACCGCGCGCGGGATGTACTCGAGCACGTAGTCGCCGAGCCCGGTCTGCGCGTCTTCGGGACCCGGGGTGCCCCAGTCGAGGAGGTAGACGTCGTAGCCCTTGTGCAAAAGGAACTCGACGAAGCTGTTTCCCGGTCGCAAGTCGAGAATGGCCGACTTGTTCATCAACGCAAACACCAGCAGCAGCGGGATGCGGTGGCGCTTCTCCTGCGGGACGACCGGCGTGTAGCGGAACAGCGTGGCCTTGTTGAGCGTCCAAATGGCCTGACGCGGGGTCTGGCCGATGGGCGCTTTGGTTGTCGTCACCTTGACCAGGTTGCTGGCCATTGTCGTCAGACGAGCCAGGAAGTCCGACGTGCCGGAAGTCTCGTTGGCAGACATGCGCCCTCCCTTTTTCAGCGCTGACGCGCGGCTGCGCGCCCCGGTCGGTTGCCACGGGGTGGTTGCCCATCCTGGGGCGGCCTAGTCGCCAACGCGCGGCGCACCTCGTCCAACCCAGCGCCCAAGTCATCCAACGCCATCTCAATTCGGGTGAGCCGCTGGGAAAGTGCGAGCACCTCGGCGCGGGAAGGGATGTTGAGTGCGGCGAGCAAGTCCGTCATCGCTGCATCGGACGCCTTTCGGAAGACTCCCGCGGTGAGCAGGGCAGGCTTAGAGACCGCGGCATTCATCGCCTGGTAAGCATCCGAGCTGGTCCAGGCGAGCGTCACCTGCGCCATTTCCTTCATGGCGGAGTCTCGGATGGCCCGTAGCCTCTCGAGGACCCCGGTGTCGTCTTCGCTCTTCATTGGAGGACTCCTGTTGCGCGCTGAAGTCGGGTCCCCCACTTCGGCCGGGGAACCTCCCCGGGGCTTATGGCACACCCCAGCGCTTCTCGGGGCCATTGCCCTTCGAAGCCGCGCACGCCGTCTGCCGCGCCACCAGGCGTCCCGGTTTGTGCGCCGCTGGCGTGCACCAGAAGGCACGGGACCGTCACTGCATGTGCTGTCCGCCGTTGATGGCAATGTTGGCGCCGGTGACGAAGGCGGCTTCCTCCGAGCAGAGGTAGATGATGAGGCCTGCGACCTCTTCCGGCCTCCCCAGCCGTCCCACCGGTATTTGGGGGATTATTTTCGTGTCCAGCACCTCTTTGGGAATGGCGGTCACCATCTTCGTACCGATGTAGCCCGGGCTGATGGTGTTCACCGTCACGCCCTTGCGCGCGACCTCCAGCGCGAGCGCCTTGGTAAACCCATGCATGCCCGCTTTGGCCGCGGCGTAATTTGTCTGGCCAAACGCGCCCTTCGAGCCGTTCACCGAGCTGACGTTGATGATGCGGCCCCAGCCACGGTCCACCATCCCGTTGCAGACGGGTTTGGTCATGTTGAAGACGCTGCTGAGGTTGGTGTTCATCACCTCGTCCCAGTCCACCTTGCCCATTTTTCGGAACGTCATGTCGCGGGTAATGCCGGCATTGTTGATGAGAATGTCGACCGGCCCGACCTCGTTGTGGATTCTCTCCACGCAAGCTTGGCAGGAGTCGAAGTCCGAGACGTCGACCGCATAAGAGCGGAAGTGGTAGCCCCTCGACTTGAAGTCAGAAAGCTTTTCGTTAATTTGTGTGTTGCTCGGCGAGTGGGTGAGGACCACGACGTAGCCCTTGTCGTGCAGCTTGGTGCTGATGGACGCTCCCAAACCGCCAGTCCCTCCAGTGACGACTGCGATGCGCTCGGCCATCGGTTCCTCCTCGGGGTTGCTCGGTGGACTGTAACTCCGCCCGGCGCGACGAAGTCGAGCGCCGTCGCTGAGGAGCGCGCACCCGGGTGGCCCGGGGCCTACAAGCGAGAGGTGCTTGGGCCCGTCTGGCCCAGCGGACGTACGTGCCGGCAAGCGTCTCGCCCCTTGGTGAATTGCACGCGGTAGACGTCGCGCTCCGCTTTGCCACCGGCGTCCGCCGTTCCGGCCGCTTCTCCTGGCGCTGGCCGGGCGGGTGGGACACCCACCCGCCTTGGCGCCCCCTCCGGGGCGGTGTCCCCACTGACTGGGAGCGGGACCTCTACCCCCCAGCGAACCGAAGAAACGCCCTTCTTGCGGGGACTTGGCCGCGGACCGGCCCTTGCACACAAGACAGGGTGTGAACAATCGCGTCGTCCTCATCGGTGCTGAACAGGACTTCTTCCTCCAGCTTCTGGAGATGCTGGTGCCAGGGGCAGCCGGCGACCCTTTGCTGTCGCTGGACGACATTGCTCCGGGCCAATTGCCGCCGCCTCCCACGGGGAATTTCGAGGTGTGGTTCGTGGGGAGCGACCTGGACGGTTTGAACGAGGTGCGCCGGATGCGAGCCGCCGGCGAGGCGCCGGCGGTGGCCTTCTTCAACGTCGCGGGCGTGGAGGACACCGTCCTTCACCACGCCGACCGCCTTTTGTCCGAGGACCCCCGTCTGCAGGTGGTGCTCGTTGTCCCCGCAGGCCACGAGGACTGGGAGGCCAGAGCGGCGGCCCTCGGCCATCGCGACCAGGTGGTGGTGCTGAAGCGCCCTGTGGACGGCATTGAAGCCCGGGAGCTTGCCCGCCAGCTTGTCGAGCGTTGGAACCAATTCGACCGCGTCCTCTCCCGCCTTCCATTTCCGCTCCATGTCGCGGAGCCAAGCCGTTCGGCCTTCCCCACGGGCAGCTCGGACAACCGCGTGGCCTTCCTCAAGGACGCTTTCCGAGCCATCCGCGGGCTCGTCGAGGCGCTCAGCGTCCAGTGCGCGGAGCTCGAGTCCCAAGCCTCCCGGGCCGCCGAGCTCGAGGAGGCGGGCAACACCTTCGACGTCGTCGCGCGCGCGCTGGCCGGGCTCCGTCGCATGGAGTCCATGGTGGAGCGCGACGGCAGTCCACTGGACCTCCGCCGTCTTCCCCAAGCGTAGGCTGGTGGTGGTGCGGTGCCGCAGGGCTCGGGCCTGTGAGCGGCCGTCGTGCCGGTGCTTCTTGAGGGGAGAAGGAGCGAGAGGGAAACCGCGGAATTCTGTCCTCGGCGCGTGTTAGCAACGCTCCGGCTATGTGCGGTCGTTTCACCACCCGCCTGACTCCGGCGGAGCTCATCGAAGCCTTCGGGCTTGCGGGAATGGATGCAGCCCAGCGGGAGGCGCTTCCGCCGCGCTTCAACATTGCCCCCCGACAGCCCGTGCCGGTGGTGACCAACCAGGCGCCGCGTACCCTCCAGGCCTTTCGCTGGGGCCTGGTGCCCTGGTGGGCAAAGGACTTGCGCGCCGGAGACCGCCTCATCAACGCGCGCATCGAGACGCTGGGCGAACGTCGGGCCTTCGCCAGCGGCGAGCGCCACCGCTGCCTCGTCCTCGCCGACGGTTTCTACGAGTGGCAGCGCGACGGCGCCCGAAAGCAGCCCTTCTTTTTCGAGCTTCCCAACGGCACGCCCTTCGCTTTCGCCGGGCTGTGGGACCGCTGGCGGGACAAAACGACGGGGGACACCGTCTACTCCTGCGTGCTGTTGACGCAACCCGCGGCGGGCACGGTGGCGTCCGTCCACAATCGCATGCCGGTGGTGCTGCCCAAACGCCTCTATGAGACGTGGCTGGCTGCCAAGGCCGTGCCGCTCGTCCACTGGCAAGAGGCATTCTCTGGCCTCGCGCCTCCATTCCTCGCCCGTCCGGTTTCCCCTTACGTCAACACCGCGGCCCACGAGGGGCCGGACTGCCTCTTGCCCGCCCCATTGGCATGAAGCGCGGCCTCTACCCTCGGCATTAGTCTTCCGAAGGCCCTGGCTCCCATGTCCGCCTCCCACGACGCGCTCTCCCATTTTCATCCCGCTGTCCGCGACTGGTTTCGGGCCACCTTTGCCGCCCCGAGTGCTGCACAGCTACTGGGCTGGCCCGTCCTCGCGCGGCGCGAGTCGGCGCTCTTGCTCGCTCCCACGGGAAGCGGGAAGACACTGGCCGCCTTCCTCAGCTGCATTGACCGGCTGATGTTTGCGCCATTGCCGCCGCGGTCCGAGCGCTGCCGCATTGTCTACGTCTCCCCGTTGAAGGCGCTGGCGGTGGACGTGGAGCGGAACCTGCGCGGTCCACTGGCCGGAATCGCAAACGTCGCGGCAGGCCGGGGGGACGCCTACCTCTTGCCCTCGCTGGCCGTGCGCACCGGGGACACACCGGCAGCGGCGCGTGCGCGCTTCCGCCGCGAGCCCGCGGACATCCTCATTACGACGCCCGAGTCGCTCTACCTCTTGCTCACCTCGGGGGCCCGCGAGGCGCTGAGAAGCGTGGACACCCTCATCATCGATGAGATTCATGCCCTGACTCCCACCAAGCGCGGCGCCCACCTCATGCTGAGTGTCGAGCGCCTGGAGGCGCTCACCGGGCGGCCGCTGCAGCGCATCGGCCTGTCCGCCACCCAGCGTCCACTCGAGGAAGTGGCGCGCTTCCTCGGCGGCGCCGCGCCAGTCGCCCCCAGTGGCTCTCCCCCTGTGCTCGAGCCTCTGCAGGAGGCTTCCGTCAAGGCGGCCCAGCTTGGAAGCGAGTTTGCCGCCGACGGGGCGGCGCCGCCCGCATGGCGGCCAGTCACCATTCTCGACGCCGGCGCCAAGAAGGCGCTCAGCTTGCGCATCGAAGTCCCGGTGGAGGACATGGCCAAGCTGCGTCCAAGGGACGCCCCCGAAGGCCGTGGGCCCGTCTCCGGCAGCAAGTCGTCCATCTGGAGCGCCATTCACCCCCGTCTCCTCGAGCTCGTGCGTCAGCACACCTCCACCCTTCTCTTCGTCAACAACCGAAGGACGGCGGAGCGGCTGGCGTCGGCGCTCAATGAGCTCGCCGGGGAGACGCTGGTGCTGGCCCACCACGGCTCCATCGCCCGGGCGCAGCGCTTGGAGATTGAGGAGGCCCTGAAGGCTGGCCAGGTGCGCGGACTGGTGGCGACGAGCACGCTGGAGCTGGGCATCGACATGGGAGCCATTGACCTCGTGGTGCAGATTGAGGCGCCCCCCAGCGTCGCCGCCGGCTTGCAGCGCATCGGCCGGGCGGGCCACCAGCTGGGCGCCCCGAGCTCGGGCATCCTCTTTCCCAAGTACCGCGGGGACCTCGTGGCCTGCGCCGCCCTCAGCCAGGCGATGCATGCCGGTGCCGTCGAGCCCATCCGCTACCCGCGCAACCCGCTCGACGTCCTGGCCCAGCACCTGGTGGCGATGGTGGCCCTCGAGGCATGGCCGGTGGACGCCCTCTACGCGCGGGTGCGCGGCGCGGCCCCCTTCGCCGAGCTGTCCCGGGCCATGTTTGACGCTGTCCTGGACATGCTGGCCGGCCGGTATGCCTCCGAGGCCTTCGCCGACCTCCGCCCTCGCCTCACCTGGGACAGGGTGGCCAACACGCTGAGCGCGCGCGAGGGAAGTCAGCGCATGGCCATCGCCAATGGCGGCACCATTCCTGACCGCGGGCTGTACGGAGTCTTCCTCGCGGGTGCGGCCAAGGGCCACACCCGGGTCGGGGAGCTTGACGAGGAGATGGTGTTCGAGAGCAAGCCTGGGGAGGTTTTTCTCCTCGGCGCTTCCAGCTGGCGCATCGAGGAAATCACCCACGACCGGGTGCTGGTCTCTCCGGCGCCAGGGCAACCCGGAAAAATGCCCTTCTGGCGTGGGGAGGCCGCGGCGCGGCCCCCGGAGACGGGGCGGGCCATCGGTGCCTTGGTGCGCGAGCTGTTGAGCGTGTCGCGCCCCGCGGCGGTCCTCCGCTTGGAGCGTGACCATGACTTGGACGCGCTCGCCGCAAACAACCTACTGCAGTACCTGGAGGACCAGCGGGCGGCCACCGAGGTCGTCCCGGACGACAGGACGCTGCTTCTCGAGCGGGCGCGAGACGAGGTGGGGGACTGGCGCATCTGCCTTCTGTCTCCCCTGGGAGGCCGCATCCACGCGCCCTGGGCCATGGCCATTGCTGCCAAGGTGCGCCAACGGACGGGCCTCGAGGTCGAGACCACCTGGACCAATGACGGGATTGTCCTTGGCTTTCCGGAGTCCGAGGCGCCCCCCGACGCCTCGCAATTTTTGCCCCGAGCCGACGAGGTGGAGGCGTTGGTGCTGGGCGAGCTGGGCAGTACCTCGCTTTTCGCGGCGCGCTTCCGGGAGGTGGCCGGGCGCTCCTTGCTGCTTCCCCGTCGCCGCGGCGGCGCCCGGACGCCGCTGTGGGTACAGCGCAAGCGCGCCTCGGACCTCCTGGCCGTGGCTTCGCGCTTCGGCGGTTTCCCCATGCTGCTCGAGACGTACCGAGAATGCCTGCGGGACGTTTTCGACATGCCGGCCCTGGTGGCCACGCTGCGGGCGGTGGAGGAGCAGCGCCTCTCTGTCCGCACGGTGGACTCGCTCACCCCGTCCCCATTCGCCGCCTCGCTGCTCTTTGGTTTCGTCGCCAACTTCATCTACGAGGGTGACGCGCCCCTGGCCGAGCGCCGCGCTCAGGCCCTGACCGTCGACCAGGCGCAACTCCGGGAACTTTTGGGCGAGGCCGAGCTGCGCGAGCTGCTCGATGCCGAAGTCCTGACGCAGGTGGAGGCGGAGCTTCAGAGGACTGACGTGCGCGCCCGCGCGCGGAGTCCGGATGCCGTCCACGACTTGTTGCTACGCGTGGGCGACCTCACCCGAGCGGAGCTCTCCCAGCGCTGCGTCTCGGAGGAGGTGGCCGCCTCCATTGACGCGCTGGTGGTGGCCCGACGGGCCGTCCCGCTTTCTCTCCTCGGCGAGACACGCTACGTCGCCGTCGAGGACGCCGTGCGCTTTCGCGATGCGCTTCACCTCCCGCTTCCGCGCGGACTCCCCGAGGCGCTCCTCGTCCCCGTCCGGGAGCCACTCCTGGAGTTGGTGGCCCGCTACGCGCGCACGCACGGGCCCTTCACGCTGGAGGAGTTGGTGTCCCGTTTCGGGCTCGGCCGAGACCCCGCCGCCGCGGCGCTGGCGTCCCAGGTGGCCATGGGCTCGCTGCTGGAGGGGGCCTTTCGGCCCGGCGGCACCCACCGGGAATGGTGTGAGGCCTCGGTGCTGGCGTCCATCCGCCAGCGCTCCCTGGCCAAGCTGCGCCGCGCCGTCGAGCCGGTGGAGCCCCGCGTGCTGGGGCGGCTGCTCACCACGTGGCATGGGGTGGTGCGTCCACGTCCCGGGTTGGACGCCATTCTCGACGCCGTGGAGCGTTTGCAGGGCTGCCCGCTACCGGCCTCGGTGCTGGAGTCCGACGTGCTTCCGGCGCGCGTGGCGCAATACCAACCGGGCGACTTGGACACCTTGGCTGCTGCCGGGGAGGTGGTGTGGGTGGGCGTGGAGCCCCTGGGCACGCAGGATGGGCGGCTCGCGCTCTACCTCCCAGACGCACTACCCGGGCTCCTCCGCCCGGACTTCGCGGCGGCCAAGGGCGACGCTTTGACCGAGCGGGAGCGGACGGTGCTCGACTACCTCCGCCGCGCAGGGGCTTCCTTTTTCGGGGACATTCACCGAGGCGTCGCAGGCGGGTTTCCCCGTCCCACGGTGGAGGCGCTGTGGAGCCTCGTCTGGAAGGGCCTCGTCGCCAATGACACCTTCCGCGCGCTCCGGGCCTTCCTCTCGCCACCCGGCGAGCGAAAGGGCCAACGCCGGCCGCGCGCCGTCCCGGGGTACCGCAGTCGTCGGGCGAGTCCAGCCTCGGCCGAGGGCCGCTGGTCAGTGCTCGAGACACGAGTGAAGGAGGCGCCCACTCCGACTGAGTGGAGCACCTCGGTGGCCCAACAGCTGCTGGCGCGCTATGGCCTGGTGACGCGCGCCGTGGCGACGTCCGAGGGCCTGGTAGGCGGGTTTGGCGCCGTCTATGACGTCTTCAAAGCCCTCGAGGCGAGTGGCCGGATTCGACGGGGCTACTTTGTCTCCGGGGTGGGCGCGACGCAGTTTGTGCTTCCGCCGGTGGTGGACCTCCTCCGCTCGCTCCGGACTCCGTCCGAGCCACCCGAGGTGGTGTTGTTGGCTGCTACCGACCCGGCCAACCCCTACGGGGCGCTTCTCCCCTGGAGTGAGCCCCGTAGTGCGGAGACGGCCCGTGCTGCCCGGGCCGTGGGCGCGCACGTCGTTCTCCTAGACGGCGCCCTGGCGGCGTGGATTGGGCGCGGCGGACGCCAAGCCTGGGTGTGGCTTCCGGACGCTGAGCCGGACAGGACAAGGGTGGCGCGGGCCGTGGCGCAGCAATTCGCCGTCCTGGGGCACGCGGCGCAGGAGCGACACGGTGGCCTCGTCCTGGAGGAAGTGAATGGCCAAACGGCCACCCAGCACAGCTTGGCGCTCTTTCTCACCGAGGTGGGCTTCGTTCCCTCCTCCTTGGGCTTCCACCTGCGCCGGGCGCGTCCCTCGCTGGAGGAGTTATTGGGTACGGAGCGTGACGCCTAAGGGTTGGCCAGGGAAACGCCGCCGCTACGGCGACGGCGCCCGCCGACGAATTCGCGCCTGGAAGAGAATGGTGAAGGCCAAGGCCGGCGCCAGCACGGCCACGGTGACGGCGAGCGCGTCTGTGAGACCGCGTCCTCGCCCCGCGTTCCAGAGCAGGACTTGAGCCAGCGTGGCGACGGTGTCCAAACCGACAACCGCCGTCAGCACCTTGGAGAGCCGGTTGCTCCAGCGGGTGGCAAGCCGAAACAGAGCCGCGGCGAGCACCACGTCGAAGACCACCCACACCCACTGGACCCAACGCGCCGGGAAGAGCCGCGGGTCCGCGAGCGCGAGGAGTGCCGTCCAGGGGACGAGCAGGAGCGCCAAAAGGCGGACCACGACCGAGGGACCACGAAGCAGGGTTTGGAGGCCGAAGCGGAGCACCCGACCGCGGGCAAACGCCGAAAGCACGTCCAGCACCGTCCTGACGCCACCTTGCCCACTCGGGAAGGCGAGGTAGATGGGTGTCCAACGGCTCGGGCGTAGGCGGGCCTTGAAGGCCCGGAGCCCCTCGAAGTCGAAGAACACCGCCCCCGCGGAGCGGGCCCACCGGAGTGCGAGCACCACGTCGCCGGCCAACGGGGCAAGACCTAGCGTTACCATGGAGGACACGTCTCCGTCCGCGGCCTCATGGGCAGCCCGCATCGCGTGGTCGACGAGCAGCTCCCCCGTCCCGTTGGGAGCCCCGGGTGCGCGCACCAGGTTCTGGAAGAGCCAGCCCGGCCGGGAAAAAATGGGCGCCACGGAGAGAAATCCCACCAGCTGCCCGTTCGCCTCGGCGACGTGGACCAGGTGGTCCTCGAGGAGCGTCAACGGGTCCACCTGAACTAGAAAACCCAGAGGGGCCATCTCCCGCCGGTCGAGCCAGGTTGAAACCAATCCCTCGAGCGCCCGGCGGAGCGGTGAATTAGCAGCCGCGAATTCCGCAGGCGCGGCCGTCCGGACTCTGACGCCCTTCGCGCGGGCCCGGCGGAGCTGCTCACGCAGACTTCTGCTCGACCGCAGTGTCTCGGACCAGCGCCTCGTCTCCCACTCCGGCTGCTGGCCCACCAGCAAGTTTGGCCAGTGGACGTCCCGCAGGAAGGACGGTTCCACGGCGAAGAAAGCCGTTCGCCGTCCATGGCGCGCGGCCTCCGCGGCGAAACCTGCGGCCAGCTCCGCCAGGCGGTTTCGAGCGCACAACGGAGCACCGGCGGCCACCCAGGCCCGGCCCGTATCCACGTAGGCCACGCAGCTGTCGTCATCCGCAAACCAGTACTGAAAGCCTGGCTCGAGGACTTGAAACGACGTCGCATTCCACCCGTAGTCCCGCACCAATCCGAGCACGCGGTTGCGCACGGGGTCGAGCATCCTAAGGCTTCCGCGTTCTCGTCCCTTGTTTCTCCGCCCGTGCGCGGAGGTGCTCATGGACGAGCGCCGTCGCCTGTTCTCGACAGAGGAGGGGGTTGGCGAGGTCCCTACCCACCCGTTTCAGCCAAGCGTCTTCCACGGGCCTGCCTTCGAGCTTTTCCGCCCAGGCGATGAGCTCATCCAGGCTCAGCGCATGGCGCAGGTAGGCTTCGAGCGTCGACACTGCGTCATCTGCCACGGCTGACTGTGGACGACTGGTGCTCATGGCTCGAAGCCGGGCGAGCGTGGGGGCGGGAGGCTTCCCGTCCCTTTTACACCCACAGCGCCCGTGGAATGCGGCGCCAGTCCGACGGCTGAAGGCGGGCCTCCAACGGGCGAAGCATGGGCAGCCCGCCGGAGCGCCTCTCGCGGAAGCCGCCTTCCAGGCCCTCCGGGCTGGGAGGGCCATCCGGCTCCTCCCAGAGTCGGACTTCGCTGAGGCCGGCGTCGCGCGCCACCACGCGCGCCGCATGGACGAGGGCCCGGGCACTCTTGGCATCCTCAGCCTCGAGCCAATGCACCCACAGTCGGCTGTCCTTGGGCTGCGCGTACCAGAGGGCGAGGGAGCTGCCCACCGCCGCGCCGCAGGCCCTCGGCCTCTGACGGCCGAGCTCCTCGCAATAAATTTTCTCGCGCTCCAAGAACCACTGGAAGGTGTCGACGGTGGGGTGCAGCACGAAGCGGCCCGGGGCCACGCTGCGCGCGGCCCACCGCCAAGTCAGCCCATCGTCTTGGAAATAGGCGGCGTCACTCTCCGCCCCGTCCGGCGCGGCGGGAAAGCGCCAGTCATAGGCCGGTCGGGCGACGAAGCCACTCCGGGCATACTGCGAGGCGCTGACGTCCGAGTACAGCACCACCGCGTGGGCCCGGGCCCCCTGGCCGAGCGCCTCGCAGAGGAAGTCCAGCATGCGCGTCGCGTAGCCGCGCCCACGCAGTGGGACTTCGGTAAACACCGAGGCCACGCCAAAGCTTTCTCCCCAAAACTCGCCTCCGTCAGGGCGAAAAACGCTGGGGAAAGTAAATGTCTCGCAGGAGGACAGGATGCGTCCCGTCCCCTCCAGGAGAAGCCACGTCCGCATCCCGAGCCGCGGCACGGCGAGGGCCCTCAGCCGTTGCTCTCGGCGCAGGTAAGCCTCTGGGCTCAGGCCGGTGCCCCAGGCCTCGGCGGTGAGGACGTCGCGTGCCTGCTTTTGCGCCTCTGAGGCGAGCACCAGCCGGACGTCGTCAGGTGGCGGCTCCATGGCCTCTTTGGCTTTCGCGGCTGAAAAGCGCCTACTGCAAAAGCGCCTTGCGCTTTGAGTCAATGGCGGAAACCATCCACGGCCCACGCTGCGCGTCAGGGAGACTCGCGACGAGCTCGTCCGCGCGGGCCAGCGTCGCCTTGGCGCCGGTGCGGTCCCCCAGGGCGGCCTGGGCCTCGGCCTTGGTGAGGAGGACGCGCAGCGTCCTCGGGCCATAGACGAGCGCTTCTGCCTGCTCGGCAGAATTGAGGGCCTGCGCCGGCTGGTGCATGGCGAGGTAGGCCACCGCGAGCCGGGCCGAGGGGTTGTAGTCCCTGGGGAAGTCCTTCCGGGACTGCTCCAGCATGGGGACGGCTCGCTCCGGCTGTCCCAACGCAAGGTAGGCCGCCAGGCGGTGTGAGTCGAAGACGGCGCGCGCATCCGCCGTCTTTGCCCGGGCGGCTTCGCCTTCGAGGTATTTCGCCCAGTCCGCCGCTGCCGCCAGGGCTCCGGCCGCGTCGCCGCGCTCGCGCCGGGCTTCCACCAGCGTCTGGAAGAGGCCGCTCCTGTCGTCGGCCAGCATGGGCACCGAAGTGTCGCGACAGAGCTGCACCACCCGGGCTTCCAGCACCGGGGCGGCCGAGAGCCGGTCCGCGTCCGTCTCCGGCAGCTGGAGCGCGCACTCCAGTCCCGTTCCGGCCACGTCGGCCAGCGAGGTCCCGGGCGGGAGGTTGGGCAGCTCGTTGCGCGCGGTGCGCGCGCAGTCTGCCTCCTGCCGGGTGAGGGACAGTTGAAGGACGAGGAGCTCCACCGCTTGGGCGTGCTCGGCCGTCCCGGCCGCAGAGGCTGTCGCCGCCGAACGGTAGGCCACCGCGGCCTCGGCGCGCTTCCCAGCCGCCACCAGCGCGGCACCCGCGGCCAGCTCGCGCTGCGCGACGTCAGCACTTCCGGGTTGCCGACTCTTCTCCACGGCGTCCAGTCGAGCCACGAGTTCGCTGGTGGTGGCGCTCCCGAGCCAGCGGCGGACGGGCGTTTGGGTCGAGGGCTCCACCACCAGAAGCGTCGGCCAGACGTCCACCGGGAAGCGGGCGAGGACGGCGCTGTTCACCGGGTTCTCGGTGTCCACGGACAGCCAGACGAAGCCATTTTGCACTTTGGCCAACGCCGGGTCGGAGAAGACGTAGGCCCGCATGCTGATGCAGCTGTGGCACCAGGGCGCCCAGAAGTCGACGAAGAGGAGCTTGTTTCCCGAGCGCGCCTCAGCCAACGCCGCCGAGTAGTCGTTCTCGATGAATTGAGGCCCAGGGGACTGGGAGACCGGTTTGGGAGAGGTGGCGCAGCCCACGAGGGCCGCGAGGAGGAGGGAGCCGGAAAGTCTTCGCATTGTGCTTTTGAAGCGTCAGCCGCTTTCAGGCTCCGGGTCAACCATCCAAAGGGTGGGTGGTGCGCGCCCCCCACCCTTTGGGCCAGGGACTACTTGGCCGGTGCTTCGGGCGCCGTCGGCCGCTGCAGCTTGAGGATGCTCTGGTCCACCTGCGGGAGCGGGCGAATGTATGAGTTGGAGAGGGTGAAACGGGTGGCGACGTCCGCCAGGACGAAGAAAAGCATGGTGGCGACAAAGAAGAAGGAGACGCCGAAGACGAGCTTGTTGGTGCCCTCGGAGCCCCACAGGTGCATGAAGAAACAAGCCACCAGGAAGACCTTGACGCAGGCGATGAAGATGGCGGCCCCGAGGTGGGCCTGGCCGCTCATCGGCAGCCGCGACACGCCGAAGGTGGTGAGCGTCAGCGCCAAGAGGCCACCCCAGACGATGAAGTAGCGCCAGATGGAGGGGTGGGAATGTTCAGCGTGCGCCGGAGCAGCGCTCGTGGAGGGGGCGGACATGGTCACACCAGGTAGAGCAGGGGGTAGAGGAAAATCCAGACCAGGTCGACGAGGTGCCAGTACAGGCCGGCGTTCTCCACCGGTCCATAGTGCGTAGGCGAGAATTCCTTCCGCCAGCACCGGATGGCCACCCAGGTGAGCAGGCTCATACCCACAATGACGTGCAAGGCGTGCAGGCCGGTGGTGAAGAAGTACACCACGTAAAACATCGGCCCGCCGGGAGCCGTAATTTCCGCGAAGCTGAAGAAGCGACCGGGCAGGGCGCCTTCGCGGAACTTCTCCGCGTACTCGACGGCTTTGATGCAGAGAAAGCCGCCGCCCATGGCGATGGACACCAGGAGCAGCCAGAAGGCGTTGCGATTCTTCCCCTGCTCTGCGTTGTGGTGGGCCAGCGCCACGGTGAGGGAGCTGGTGAGCAACAGGAGGGTGTTGGTGGTGCCGAGGACAATGCTCAGGTGCCGTGCCGCCTGGTCAAAAGCCTCGGGAAAGTCGGCACGGAAGACGAAGTAGCCGCAGAAGAGGCCGGCGAAGAGAAGAATTTCCGTGGCCAGGAAGAGCCACATGCCGAAGCGCACCGCATGCCGGTGGGCCCCGGGGTTTCCCTCGTAGTGGTGCGGCGTCGGCGGAGGGGAGAGGTACCCCTCGGCGGTCATGACCCGGGCGGAAGTGGCTTCCATTTACGTCGTCCTCGCATGGGCGAAGTCCGGCGAGTCCACGGCGTCGTCCGTGTAGTCGTGCGGCGGATGGGCGTAGGTGGGCGTCACGTCGAAGTTCTCGGTGGGTGGCGGAGAGGGCGTCATCCACTCGTAGCCTCGGCTCCCCCAGGGGTTGGGGCCGGCGACTTTGCCGTAGAGCAAGGCGTAGCCAAGGTAGATGGCGATGATGATGAAGCCAAAGGCGAGCAGTGAGGCCCCGGCGGTGGAGGCGACGTTGAGCGCCTGGAAGCGCTCCGGGTACTCGTAGTAGCGGCGCGGCATCCCGGCGTTTCCGAGGAGGAACTGGGGGATGAAGGTGGCGTTGAAGCCGAGGACAATGAGCGCCGAGGACACCAGCGCCCACCCCTCGTGGTAGGTGCGCCCGAACATCTTCGGGAACCAGTAGTGGAGGCCGGCCAGAAAGCCCATGATGACCGCGCCCACCATGATGAAGTGAAAATGGGCGACGACGAAATAGGTGTCCTGCCAGTGGATGTCGAGTGACACCGTCGCCAGCGCCACGCCGGTCATCCCGCCGAAGACGAGGAAGAAGAGGAAGCCGCAGATGTAGGCGAAGGGCGCGTTGAAGGCGATGGCGCCCTTGTAGAGCGTGCCCACCCAGTTGAAGACCTTGATGGCGGTGAAGACTCCCACCAGCATGGAGATGACGGCGAAGGCCCCGGCGTCGAAGGCGCTCTGGCCGGAGGTGAAGAGGTGGTGGCCCCAAGCGAAGAAGCCCACGAAGGCGATGCCCAGCGAGCTGGCGGCAATCATCGAATAGCCAAAAATATTCTTTCGGCTGTAGGCGCTGATGACCTCAGAGATGACCCCCATCGCCGGGAGCACCATGATGTACACGGCCGGGTGGCTGTAGAACCAAAACAAATGTTGGAAGAGGACGGGGTCCCCTCCGCGCGCAGGGTCGAAGAAGCCGAAGCCAAAGGCGCTCTCGGCACACAAGAGCAATGCCACCAAGCCGATGACGGGCGTGGCCAGCACCTGGATGATGGCCGTGCCGTAGATGGCCCAGATGAAGAGCGGGAGTTTGAACCAGGTGATTCCCGGCGCCCGCAGGGTGTGAATGGTGACGATGAAGTTTAGCCCGGTGAGGATGGAGCTGAAGCCGATGACGAACACGCCGAGCAACACTGGCAGCACGCCCTTAGCGGTGGTGGTGGAGTAGGGCGTGTAAAACGTCCAACCGGTGTCGGTTCCACCGTTGAGCATTCCCCAGACGGCGAGGATGGCGCCGAAGAGGTAGAGGTAGAAGGAGACCAGGTTCCAACGCGGGAAGGCGACGTCCTTGGCCCCCATCATGATGGGCAAGAAGAAGTTGCCGAACACCGCCGGGATGGCCGGAATCATGAAGAGGAAAATCATCACCACGCCGTGCAGCGTGAACATCCGGTTGTAGGTGAGGGCCTCGATGATGGTCGGCCCGGGCGTGAGGAGCTCGAGCCGGATGACCATGGCGAAGATGCCGCCAAACAGGAACGACACCAGCACCACCGACAGGTAGAGCAAGGCAATCCGCTTGTGGTCGAGCGTGAGCAGCCAGGAGCGGACGGTGGTCCCGTTGTTCAGGTAATGGTGCTCGGGGAACACCTCCGGCCGACCGGCCGTGGCGCTACTGGCGGAGCTGCTCATAGACGGGTCCCTTTACAGGCTGGAGCTCCGAGGCATCGGACCGCAGGCTCTTGATGTACTCGACGACGGCCGCGGCGTCGGGGCCGGACAGCTTCCCCTGGTAGCTCGGCATGACGGGCTGGTAGCCCAAGACAATTTTCGCGTTGGGCTCCATCATCGACTCGGTGAGGTAGGCCTCGTCGGCGATGATCGTCGCCCCCGAGGTGAGCCTGGTGGGGCGCTGGTAGAGGTCAATCCACGTCGGACCGATGTGGCGTTCGGTGTCATTCACCGCCTTGTTGATGGAGTGACAGCGCAAGCAGCCCTGGTCCATCGCCACCCGCTTCCCCTGCTCCACCAGGTTGCCCTGGATGCTCACCATGTCCGGGTCAGCGAGAATGTCAGCGCGAGCCACAAGTCCGCGCTGCTGCTCCTTGAGCCAAGCGTCGAAAGCTTCCGGGGCGAGCACAACCACCGTCGCCCACATCTTGCTGTGCTGGGTACCGCAATACTCGGCGCACAGCACCTGGTACCGGCCAGGCTTGGTGGCCTGAAACCAGGTCTCGGTGTAGCGATTGGGAAGCACGTCCTGCTTGAGCCGGAAGGCCGGGATGAAGAAGGAGTGGATGACGTCCCGGGAGGTCAGGAGCAGCCTCACCGGCCGGTTGGCCGGGACGTGGAGCACACCCACCGAGTTCGGTCCGTCCGGATAGGCAAACTTCCACATCCACTGCTTGCCCATCACGTAGACGTCCATCGCCTCCGGCGGCGGGTTGGCCAGCTTGGCGTAGTCACCGAAGCCGATGACGAACCACACCAGGAAGACGGCCAGGGGAACGCTCACCACCGCCACCTCGAAGCCCACCGTGGGGTGGACTTCAGGCGTGGTCTGAGTCGTCGCTCAAGCGTCGGTAGCGGAAGAAGAAATAGAGAGCCGTCGCGCCCACCAGGGCGCTCATCAACATGGTGGTGACGATGACGAAGTAGTGCAGCCGGTCGACGCTGACTGCGAAAGTCGACGCCTGCTCCGGCAGCCAGAGCATCCGCCGCAGCAGGTCGTTGTTCAGGAGGTCGTTCATGCCTGAGCCCCTCGCTGCTTCTTCATCTTCAATTCCTGTCTCCAGAGCACGGTGAGAAGCGTTGCCAGGGCGACAAAGACCAGCAAGGCCCCGATGCGGATGAAGCCTAGGACGTAGGGCTCGAAGCGGCGGGTGGTCGGGTCATACTTGAAGCAGGTGAGCAGCACCCTATCCAGCGCCGTGCCCACTTTGCCCTGGCCCGCCTCGACCAGCGCCAGGCGCATGTCCCGCGACGGAAAATCGATGCCGTAGAGGTAGCGCGAGATTTTTCCGTCCGGGGAGAGCACGAAGATGGCCGCGGCGTGGGCATACTGCTTGCTCGGCTCGTCGTAGGTGTACTGAAAGCCCACGGCTTGGGCCAGCGGGTGAATCTCTTCCTCGCTCCCGGTGCCGAATGTCCACGCCGGAGTGAGCGGGTCGATGCCCATGGCCTGCATGTGCCCGCGTTTGCTCTCGGCGGCCATGCGCGGCGTCTCGGTGGGGTCGATGCTCAGACTCACCACCCGGTAGTCCTCGCCGAGCTTCAAGTCGAGACCGCGCAGAGAGCGGGTGAGGCCGGACAGCACCAGGCTGCACAGCGCCGGGCAGCGGTAATAGACGAGGGTGAGAATGACGGGCTTGCCCTGGTGAAGGACGTCGGCCAGCCGAAAGGGGCGTCCCTCCGAGTCGACGAAGCGGCCGGCCTCCGGCACCTTGTCCCCGAGACGCTCCAGGACATCGACGCCCTTGACCGCCGCCGGAGCCTGGCTGCGGGCCGCACCATGGGCCTGACGGTCGCCGGGGTACTGCGCCCACGCCGCCGTCGCCAGGACGAGCGCGAGCGTGGCCAGACGCTTCACTTCTTCTGCTCCTGGACGAGCATGTCCATGGCCACATCCACCGGGATGTGGACGATGCCGGCCTGTTTGTCGAGCCAGCCGTAGGTGTTGAGGCGGTTCATCTGCTGAAGGCGTTTTTGTGCCGCCCGCTGGTCGAGGCTGAACAGCCGCTGGTTGACGATGCCCACTTCGTACTGGTTGACGCCCTTCGGAAGCGGCGGCGGGCCTGCCGGCTGCATCTCCCTTTCGGCGGAGCGCAAGAGGCTGGTCGACCAGAGAATGGACAGGCCGAAAATGACAATGGAGGCCAGGCCCACACCGACAATTTTTCGGTAGGGGAGGTTCTTGTCCTCGAGGTCGCCGGGCGGCTGCGTCACGGCCCTGTGCACGGGAGCGCTCATGCTTGGGTGTACCTCAGCGAGTAAGACAAATTCGGGTCCTTCACCGGAATGGCGTAGTGCCCCTTGGCCCGCCACAGGGCCGTGGCGACGGTGATGCCGCCCACGCCCACCAGGGCCGCAAGGTGCGCGAAGTGCGGGTGCGGTCCGTCCGGGAACAACCCCGGCATCACCAGCCAGTAGATGTCGACGTAATGGACCACCATCAGCCACACCGCCATCACCGCGAGCCCCCTCGGACGCAGCTTCAGCGAGCGAGAGAGCAGGGTGAAGAATGGGATGAAGAAGTTGCAGACGATGAGGAAAATGCCGACGCTGGTCCAGCCGCCCTTCATCCGCACCACGTACCAGGCCGACTCTTCCGGAATGTTGGCAATCCAGATGAGCATGAACTGGCTAAAGGCGCAGTAGGTCCAAAACGCGGTGAAAGCCAGCATCAGCTTGCCCACGTTGTAGAGGTGGTACTTGCTCACTGCGCCACCGAGCCCAGTGGTGTTCTTCTGGTTGAAGGCGATGACCAACGCCACCACGCACATCGCCGAAAGGAAGCTTCCGGCGAAGTAGTAGACGCCGAAGATGGTTGAAATCCAGAAGGGGTCCACCGACATCAGCCAGTCGAAGGCGGCGAAGGTGATGGCCAACCCCAGGAAGGGAAGGGAGCCGGTACCGAGCCAGCGCATGTGCCGGGTGGGCTCGGTTCCCCCGACCTCGTCCTGCTTCAAAGACCACTGGCGCAGCCGGGTGCTGACCGCCAGCCACACCGCGAAGTACAGAACGGCGCGGAGGAGGAAGCCCGGCACGTTGAGGTAGGGCGCCTTGTGGCTGAGCAGCTCGAGCTGCTCGGCATTCATGGCGTGCGAGGGATTGACCCAAGGAAAGACGACGGACATCCCCAGCGCGATGGGGATGAAGAGCAGGACGAAGATGGGAAGGGCCGCGCCCATGCCTTCCAACACGCGCCGTAGCACCACCATCCATTTCGCCGCTGAGGCGTGGAAAATGGCGTTCCAGATGGTGGCCGTGACCACAATGCCAATCCAATAGGTGAAAGCCACCAGGTAGCCGGCGAGAACCGTCGCGTGCTCGGAAGGACCTCCGGCAAAATAGAAGATGACCGTGGCCAGAAGTCCCACCACGCCGAGCCCGAGGCTCCAGGTGAAGACACTCCCACCGCCTCGCACGCGGTTCTGGGTGATGCTGGTCAGCTCGTGGCCCTCTACTGCGTCCATGTCTGGCCCTCCCGGAGCCGGCGCTGGACGTCCTGGGGCAGCGCTTGGATGGGCGTGTTTTGGCTGAGCTGCAGCGCCTTCAGGTACGCCACCACGGCCCAGCGCTCGTCCATGGCAATCTCTCCGGCGAAGCTCGGCATCAACCCGTAGCCTTGGGAAATGGCCTTGTAGAAGAAGCCCGCCGGCTTGTCGGTCAGCACCACCAGCGACGGCGGAAGCCGAGTGGCCATGTTGTCCGCCACCATGCTGTCCCCATTGCCCACCAGCCCATGGCAATTGGAGCAGACAATTTCGTAGCGGTGACGACCGCGCTTGAGCAGCTCGGCGGTGATGGGCACCGGAACTTCCACCACCGGTCCGCCGTCGGCGATTTCGCCAGTGGTGATGAAGGGGTGCCCCACCATTCGCTCGCGAGGAACGGTCCCCTCGGGCGGGGTTCGCATGGAACGGCCGTCGGCAAACAAGTCATTCGCGGCGTAAGCCTGGTACTTCTCCTGGACTTCCATCCGCTGGAGAATTTGGCTCGAGTTGAGGCCCACACACGTGCAGCCGCTGATGGTGAAGAGTGTCGCCAGGAGGGGCAGGAAGGCTTTCATTCTACGGACTCCCTCACCACGCTCACCTGTGTGGCTCCTACAGCCTCCAACTGACGGACGGCGTCCTTGCCGTCGCTGCCCAGCGGCTGGGCCACGCTCAGCCAGAAGCCGTCGATGACCGCGCTCCGGAAGGCCTCCAGCTCGAAAACGGCGTGGTAGGGCTGCGGCAGCCGCATCATGATGAGCATCCCGAAGAAAATGGAGAACGCGGTGAGGAGCACCGTCGTCTCGAAGGTGATGGGGATGTAGGCCAGCGGGCTTACCGGCGGCCGGCCGCCGACGTTGAGGGGCCAGTTGAGCCCGTTCATCCACACCATCATCCCCATCCCGCCCAACATCCCGGTCAGCGCCCCAGCCAGGGCCACCTTGGGAACCGCCGAGCGCTTGAGCCCGAGCGCCTCGTCTCCGCCCTCAAGCGCGTACGGAGAGTGGGTGTCCAAGTCCGTAAAGCCCTTCTCGCGCACCTGCCGGCAGGCCTTCACCAGCGCCTCCCCGGTCGGAAAGAGCCCGAGGACGTAGGTACGTCCCTTGGGGGCGGCGTCCGTGCTCATGGCGTGGCCACCACCTGCACCGGAGCCACCGGGTGGTGGAGCTCGTGGTTGAGCTCCTTCACCTCGCTCAGCGCGACCGCGGGCAGGTATTTGAGGAAGAGCAGAAAGCAGGTGCTGAAGAAGCCGATGGTGCCGGCAAACAGCGTGAAGTCCACCCACGTCGGATGGAACATGCCCCAGCTGGCCGGCAGAAAGTCCCGGTGCAGCGAGGTGACGATGATGACGAAGCGCTCGCACCACATCCCGACGTTCACCAGGATGGAGGCCACCCACATGACGGCGATGTTGGTTCGCATGAACTTGAACCAGTAGATGTGCGGAGTGACCACGTTACAGGCAATCATCAGCCAGTAGATGGTGCGGTAGGGCCCGGTGGCCCGGTTGTAGAAAACGAACCACTCGTCTGGGTTTCCCGAGTACCAGGCGATGAAGTGCTCCATGAGGTAGCCGTAGGAGACGACCATCCCCGTCACCAGGATGAGTTTGTTCATCGCCTCCAGGTGCCGCATGGTGACCACGTGCTTGAGACCGAGGAAATGGCGGGCCGGCACGAGCCACGTCATCACCATGGCGAACCCGGAGAAGATGGCGCCGGCGACGAAGTAGGGCGGGAAGATGGTGGTGTGCCAGCCGGGGAGCAGGGACACGGCGAAGTCGAAGGAGACGATGGTGTGCACGCTCACCACCAGAGGGGTGGAGAGCCCGGCGAGCAAGAGGTAGGCGACTTTGTAGTTGGCCCAGTGACGGCCTGAGCCGCGCCAGCCGAGGGCAAACAGTCCGTACACCTTGCGCTGGACGGGGCTGGTGGACGCGTCGCGGAGCGTCGCCAAATCCGGGATGAGGCCCACAAACCAAAACAGAATGGAGACGGTGAGGTACGTCGAGACGGCAAAAACGTCCCACACCAGAGGGCTCTTGAACTGCGGCCACATCTGAAGGTCGCTCGGGTAGGGAAACATGAAGTAGGCGAACCACGGCCGTCCGGTGTGCAAGGCCGGGAAGAGGCCGGCGCAGAGCACCGCAAAAATGGTCATCGCCTCGGCGAAGCGGTTGATGGCCGTCCGCCACTGCTGCTGGAAAAGAAAGAGGATGGCGGAGATGAGGGTCCCGGCGTGGCCGATACCAATCCACCAGACGAAGTTGATGATGCCGAAGCCCCAGGCGATGGGGATGTTGTTTCCCCAAGTCCCGATGCCCCGGGCCAGGGTGACGACGATGGCCATGGTCATCGCGCCGGTTCCGGACAGGGCAATCATGAACGACAACAACCAGCCGCGGTCTGGCTTGGCCCAGACATGGGCCAGCAGGCTCTTGGTGAGGCTGGTGTTGTCGTTTTTGCCGAGGAGGAGAGGCGCTCCGTCGAGCGCCGGCGCGGCGGCGAGTTCGGCGGCCATTAGGCGAGCTCCGGATTCGGGTTCTTGATTTTGGTCAAGTAGGCGGTGCGCGGCCGGGTGTTGAGCTCGTGCAGCACGTCGAAGCGCCGCGGGTCGCCGTGCAGCTGGGTGACCCGCGAATTCGGGTCATTGAGGCTCCCGAAGACGATGGCTTCCGCCGGACAGGCTTGCTGGCAGGCGGTCTGCAGCTCCGACTCCCGGATGGTCCGGTTCTCGAGCCGGGACACAATCCGCGACCGCTCGATGCGCTGGACGCAGTAGGTGCACTTCTCCATGACGCCGCGCGCGCGGACGGTGACGTCCGGGTTGTAAATCATCCGCTCCACCTCGCTGCGGTCCGCGGTCCAGTGCAGGTAGTTGAAGTGGCGGACTTTGTACGGGCAGTTGTTGGAGCAGTACCGGGTGCCGATGCACCGGTTGTAAATCATGTCGTTGAGGCCTTCGTCCGAGTGCACGGTGGCATTCACCGGGCACACGTACTCGCACGGTGCTGCTTCGCAGTGCTGGCAGAGCATCGGCTGGTTGACGACTTCGGGGTCGGCGGTGGTGCCGCTGTAGTAGCGGTCCATCCGCATCCACTGCATGACCCGTCCGTTTCCGGCCTGCACCTTCCCCACCACGGGGATGTTGTTCTCCGCTTGGCAGGCGACGACACAGGCGCTGCAGCCGGTGCAGCGGCTCATGTCGACGCTCATGCCCCACTTGTACTGCTGTCCGGAGTAGTCGACCGGCTTCAGCACGGTGGGGAGGGCGTTGCCCTTGAGCTTGCCCATCGGGCGCCGATGGTCGACCGCCTCTGGGTCCTTCTGAAATTCTTCCACCGTCTGCATGAGCGCCACCGGCCGGCCGGCGGTGGTGGGCTGCGTCTGGGTGGTGACCACGGTGAACGTCTTGCCGGTGGTGGCCAGCTGCAGCCCGGTCCGGAACCACGGGGCGGCCGCGGTGCGGATGCGGCTCGCGTTGAAGCCCACCACCCGCGGCACGTCCGACTCGAAGTACAGCTCCACCACTTGCTTGCCATAGCCGAGCTGCACCGTCACCGTGTCGTCGGCGCAGCCGGGCTGGACCAGCGCCGGAGCCTCCACCGAGCGCCCATCCACGGTGAGCGTCACCACGTCGTACTTCCGGCTGATGGGGTCATAGGCCTTGACTCCCAGCTTGGCCGCGGTGGCCTCGCTGAGCATCGCGACGTTGTCCCACACCACCTTGGTCACCGGGTCGGGGAGCTCCTGGAGCCAAGCGTTCTGTCCGTAGCGGCCATCGAAGACTTTGTAGTCGGTGACGAAGTTCACCTCGAGGCCCGCGGGCACCGGCTTCGCCGCGGCTGCCAGCTGCGCCACGGCGTCCGCGCGCAGCACCGGCGAGGCGTAAAGCGACTGAGTCTGGGGCACCACCCCCGCGGAGAGCCACGTCTCCCAGGTCGCCTCGAAGTCCGCGCTCGGTGCCTTGGCTTTCCAGGTGGCGCGGACGGCGTCGTAGGGCCTGAGCTCGCCGCGGTCGAGGAAGGCCTGCAGCAGCTGAATCTCCGTGAGGCCGTTGTAGAGCGGCGAAATGAGCGGCTGGACGATGCTCACCGTCCCGTCCAGGGCCCGGACGTCGCCCCAGGTCTCGAAGGGGTGCGCGGCGGGGATGAACCAGTTGGCGGCCTGGCCCGTCTCGTCGTCGTATTGGCCCAGGTAGACGACGTTGGGCGTGCGCTTGAGCGCCGTCCCCAACGCGGCGTCGCCCGGAGCGCTGAAGACGGGGTTGTTGGCGGTGATGACCAGCGTGTCCACGCGGCCCGCCTTCAGCTCCTCGAGCAGCGGCTGGAGTGCCGCCGGGCCGGCGCTGGTGTCCACGACGGGCTCGGTGAAGCGCACCGTCGTCCCGATGTTGCCCAACGAGGCGTTGATGGCGTGGGCGACGGCGTGGGTGAGGGGCGTCTGTCGCTCACCGGCCACCACCAGGGAGTGTCCAGCCTTACCGGACAAGTCTTTGGCCACGACCTTCACCCAGCGAGCCGTTTCCGCGGAGAGGTTGGGGCCGGCGACAGAGGCGAAGCGCGACAGGGCGGGCACCGTCTTGCCCAGCTGGGCCAGGACAGCCAGGGCGATGCCCTCGATGTCCGAGCTCCGGGCGCGCAGACGATGGTCGGCCATTCCGCCGGTGATGCTGAGGCGGGGCTCGACCATGTACAGACGATTCATCCCCGCTGGGGACTTGAGGTCGCGCCTCGCGGCGAATCCCCGGGTGGCGGCGAGGTTTTCGCTTCGGGCCTCCAGGAAGTCCGCGTCGAGGGAGAGGACGACGTCGGCTCGCTCGAGGTCCAGGTGCGGCTCGAGCGCAGTGCCGAAGGCCCACCGGGCGCCCTCATAAATGTTGTCGCGCGGGGCGCTTGCGTAGGCGTGGATGCGCGCCTTGGGAAAGCGGCCAAGAATCTCCTGACGAAGCGCGAGTACGGTGGGGGAGCTCGAGGGCTCTACCAGGAAGTGCAGGTTGGCACCGCCGGTGGGACCCCAGACGGAGGCCCTCTGCGCCATGGCCTCGCGGAAGCTGTGCCACGCCCTGCCGGCGCCGCGCTCCTTCAACACCCGCGCTCGGGAAGGGTCATACAGCTGAAGAAGGAGTGCCTGCTCCGCGGGGCCGGTGGTGCCCCGGCTTCCGGGGTGCGAGGGGTTGCCTTCGACCTTGGTGGGCCGGCCCTCCCAGCTCGTCACCAATAGCCCGGTGCCGATGCCATCCCGCGCGTAGGCGGTGGCGTAATGGAGCGGGTTTCCCGGGGTAAGCCCGTCGGGCGTCTTGGTGTAGGCCAGCACGCGCTCCACGGGCTTCTCGGTGCAGGCGGTGAGGCCGGCCAACGCGAGGGAGGCCCCCATGAGTTGCAGGAAGTCGCGCCGCTGGAAGCCGGTGGGGACGTCGAGTTGGCCGGGGGCGAATTCGCGGTCTCGGTTATGGATGGCCTCCGGGCCGAGCGCCTGCTCCTCCAAGGTGCGCCAATAGGTGCGTCCATAGCCGTGCTCTCCCGGCGTCTTGTGCGGGGCGAACTGGGCTTCGTCGGGCGGAGCCTCGGCGAGGGCCGGCGCAGAGCGCGGAACGCTCTTCCCGTCCGCGATGACGGGCAAGGGGAATCGCGTGGGAGTCATCGGTGGCATGTGTCGCAGGAGGTCCGGGTGTGGACGTTGTAGAGCTTGGCCAAGTCCGTCCCGAGCTTTTCACCGTCGACGCCGGGGTCCGGTTTCCAGGTCATGCTCGTCATGTACTCCACCGGCCGAAGGTTCTTCTCCGGAGAACGGTGGCATTCCAGGCACCAGGACATGGTGAGCGGCGCGACCTGGTCCACCGCCGGCATCTGGTCGACGCGGCCGTGGCAGCTGGCACACCCCACGCCCTTGTTCACGTGGATGGAGTGGTTGAAGTAGACGAAGTCGGGAAGGTTGTGGACGCTGTTCCAAGGAATCGGCCGGTCCGTGAAGTAGTACTCACGCACCAGGCCCAAGAGAGGACTCTTGTTCCACACCTGGGCGTGGCAGCTCATGCACACCTGGGTGGAGGGGATGCCGGCCCTGGGGGACTTCTCCACGGTGTAGTGGCAGTAGCGGCAGTCGATTCCCTCGTCGCCGACGTGGTGGCGATGGTCGAACTGAATGGGCTGGACGATTTCTCGGTGCTGTTTGGTGCCGTAGGGAGAGCGAACCAGGATGAGCAACCCGCCGATGGCCCCCGCGGGCAAGGCGAGCATGACGACGATGCTCAGCCGAGACACGGTGTTTGTCCAACGAGGGAAGAGGGCCATCGTTCGCGCCTGCCGCTGAAAGGGGGAGGTCGCCCCTGAGCCAGCGGGCACCGCGCTGCGCGTTCTACAAAACGGGCGAAATAACTCAACGTCTAAGTCGCTTCCTCGCCGCTTCTTCCGAATGGGGAGAACAGTCGAAAAAGCCTACGCCCTCAGCTTTTCGCTGCTAGTCGCTGTGCTGCTCACACCATTCGGCGGGGAGGCACGAGGCGGTTGGCATTTCCGCCGAGGACGAGCGCTTCGTGCTCGGGCAGAAGCCCGAGTTCGCGAACCGCTGCCAACGCCGTTTCCACTCTGACCACCACGTTGGGGATGTCCGAGCCGAAGAGGATGCGGTCCTCCAGGCCAGCGAGGCTCCCTGGCTGTACCGGGGCGAGGTGGAAGACGACAGGCGTCAAGTCCGCGTGCAGGTTGGGGCAGCTGCGCAAGAGGGCCAGGGCCTCCTCCACGGCCGGCGCCGCGCAGTGCGCGAGGATGATGCGGGCCTGAGGCCATCGCCGCGCCACAGTTTCCAAGTCGTTGAGCTCGCTGGCCTCGGTATTTCCCGCGGGAGAGTGCCCGAGGTGCACCACCACCGGTGTCCCGTCTCCAGAGACACGCCGCCAGAGCGGGTCGAGCCTGTCGTCAGTCAGCGAAAAGGCCCCGACCGAGCAATGCAGCTTGAAGAGGCGCAAGCCGAGCACGTCCAGTGCCTCGTCGATGACGGCATGCACGTCATCCCCGGGGTGGACGGTGGCCCCCGCCTCGACAAAGGCGTCGCCTGAAAACGTCTCCGCCATCCACCGGTTGAGACTCCGCGCGCCGTTGGGCTGTCGGACGTAGGGCAGCGTCCAGCAGCGGCTCACCCCGGCCGCCTGAAGCACGGCGCAGGCGTCCTTCCACACGGAGGAGTAGTGGAAGGCGTCGGCAGAGAGGTACTGGACGAAAAAGCCCCGGATGGCGGCGGCGAGCCGCTCCGGAAAGAGATGGGTATGCGCGTCGACGATGGGGGAGGGCACCGGGCCCGTCGCACTTAACGTGAGACGCGAGCGCTTTGCCTCATTGCGTGCCGCGGGGTGGGCCTGTACCGCTCAGCCCGCATGTCCGGCCCAGCCGGGTGTTCAGCGGTGAACCGACTTGCCGACTCACCGCGAACGCGAAGGCCCCGCGCGCCAGTCGCAGCCAGGTGCGACCTGCGCCCACATCCGGCAGGAGGGAGCAGAGGTTCCTCGAGTCTCAATTTTCGAAGGATTCATTTCAGAGGGCGGAGGACTTTGTCGGAGGCTCCCTCCCCCAGCTTGCGCCCCAGGGCCACGCCCGTCTGCGCAGAGTTTCGGAAGTGGATGCCTGCCCACACTTGGGCGTTCACCAGCTCCTCCAGCATGTCCTGGAGGCGTGCCCAGGTATGGACTGCCTTCACGGCAGGGCTGGAGAGGCGAATTGAGCGGATGCCCGCGGCGCCGAATTCCTTCTCCAGCACCGCGGCGACCGCGGCGGCTCCAGTGCCGAGCGCACTCGGGTACTCGGGGTTGAGCGGCGTCTCCACGAGCGGCTCCCAGGCCAGCTCCGCTGCCGTGGCCTCGTTCTTCGGCGGCTCGCCCGCCCGGACGGCGGTGACGGGGCGCCAAAACGCGTAGGCGTACTTCGCCTCAAAGACGGCGATGAAGGCATCGGCCTGCACCATGGACGTCAGCGCCAGAAGCCGCGCATTTTGCACCAGGGAGCGGCCGGGGACGTCCATGAGGTTGCGAACCAAGCTGTTGAGCAAAACCGGCGTCGAGGCATTCCAGAAGAGCGCCGCCTCCTTCTGCGCCGGCGTCCGGAGGACACTGTCCTTGGCACCCAGGGACTTCACCTCATTCAAGTCCCGATTCCACGCAGCGCTTCCCAAAGAAAGCGGCGGGGACGGGTGGAATTGGTCGGCTTTGTCCACCAGCCACGGCGTCACTTTCCCCCAGCTCGAGCCGCTGGGCTGCGTGGTGGGGACGTACACGCCTGGAGGTGACGTCGGACGCCAAGTATTGGGCGCATCCCAACCGTCCGAGGCCCGGAGGGCGAGGATGGCGGCAGCCACCCGTTGCCCGAGGGCAAGGCTGCTTGCGAGGACGTCCGGATTCGTCACCCGCACGAGCGAGATGTCCTGCGAGGCGTCGAGGCTGGCGGTCTGCGCGGGAAAGAGGGCCACCAACACGTCGTGGGCTGCGACCGCGGCTGCAGCTTCCGCCGAGGTCCCCACCGAAGGGATGGCCTTCACCTTGTAAGGCGCGTAGCGCGCGTCCACCGCGTCAATGGTGTCGAACATCGCCACATGCACCATGGCTAGGGTCCGGCTCTGTAGGGGGGGAGCCTGCTTGGCCACACTGGCGGCATTGAGGGCGATGTCCGTCCAGTCGGAGAGGACGTCTGCCCCGGCCGAGCCGGCGGCAAGCACTGCAACGAGGACGAGGGCTCTCACGCGGGGGGCACTCCTCTACCAAGAGGGGAAAGCGTGTGGCGAACAGGCGACACTTGCTGGCTTTTGGGCTCGGGCACAAGCCTTCCTGCGCCTGGCCGTCCCTTGCCGTCCTTCCGGAGAAAGGGGCCTGGTGCGGCAGGCGCTGGATGGCGTTAGACTCGCTGTTCGCGTGAGTTGCCCCGACCACAAGGCGCCTCGACTTCCGGTGACTGCCCGGCTGTCCGTGTTGAGCCGGTGTTGTCGCTGTCTGGCCTCGCGCTGTCGGCGCTGAACCGTTCACCCTCCCACGGCATCAGTTCGCCAGCGCCGCGCAGTTGAAATTCTCCCCTCTGGGACCGACGGCTTCCTTTTCGTGTGGAGGCGCCTCCCCCAAAGGCTAACCGCTTGGAAGAAGGGCCCCATGGACCATTCCGCTCGCGTCTACGACGACATCATCGAGATGCTCCCCAACGAGGAGAACCCCTCTCCCATGGTGCGTCTGCGCCGGTTGGTACCGGACAACGGCTCTGAGTTGTGGGCCAAGCTCGAGTGGCTCAACCCCTTCGGCTCGGTGAAGGACCGTGCCGCTTGGGCCATGGTGAAGGACCTCGAGGAGAAGGGTGAGCTTGGGCCCACCCACCCCGGCCGCGGACTGGTCGAACCGACCTCGGGAAATACTGGCATCAGCTTGGCCGCGCTGGCGGCCGTGCGCGGCTACCCCATGCGGGCGGTGGTGCCCTCCAAAGTGCCCGAGGAGAAGAAGGTGCTGCTCAAGGTGTTGGGCGCGGACGTGGACGTGGTGAAGGACGCCCTGTGTCCGCTCCCCGGTAGCGAGGACGGCACGATTGGCCTCGCCAAGACGTACGCCAAGGCCCAGGCGCACAAATATGTGATGCCCAACCAGTACGAGAACCCTCACAACGTCGAGGCGCACATTCGCACCACGGGTCCGGAAATCTGGCGGCAGACGTCCGGCCGGGTGACGCACGTTTTCACCAGCCTCGGCACCTGCGGGACGGTGACTGGCCTGGCCACATTCCTCAAGGCGAAGCGCCCGGGGGTGAAGGTGGTGGCGGTCCAGCCCTCCCCGGGACACGACGTGCCCGGGCTTCGCAACGTCTCCGAGCTCGACGTGAGCAAGCTCTTCGACCCCAAGCTCATCGACGAGATTTTGGAAATCGACTTCGAGCTGGCCTACAGCCGAGCGCGCGATTTGGCCCGTGCCGAGGGTCTGTTGGCCGGACCGAGCTCGGGCCTCATCTTCGAGGGGGCGCGGCGGGTGGCCGAGCGCGAGAAGGTGGGATGCGGCGTCCTCATCTTCTGCGACAACGTCTTCAAGTACGCCTCGAACATGGTGAAGCACCTTCCCGAGCTGACGGTGGACGAATGACAATGACCGACGCTTTCCCCTCCCCGAAGTCCAGCTCCGCCTTCAGTGGATGTCCCGTCGGAAATCCCCCGGGACGCTTGTGTTCCCCCCTCTCACGAAAGGAAGTCTCGTCCCATGGCTGAATATGCTCATCCCGAAGTGCTGGTCTCTATCGACTGGCTGAAGCAGAACCTCGACAAGCCGGGTGTTCGGATTGTGGAAGTCGACGTCGACCCGAAGCTGTACGTCGTCGGCCACATTCCTGGCGCCGTCGGCTTCGACTGGACGACGCAGCTCCAGGACCAGGTGACGCGCGACATCATCTCCAAGGAGGCCTTCGAAGCTCTCTTGCGCAAGGCTGGCATCAAAAACTCGGACACCGTGGTCATCTACGGGGATGCGAGCAACTGGTTTGCCGCCTACGGCTTCTGGCTCTTCAAAATCTACGGGCATGAAAACGTCCGCCTCCTCAATGGCGGACGCGCCGCCTGGCTCAACACCGCGGGAGCGCCCCTCACGCCGGATGTGGCCAAGGTGACACCCAGTGACTACAGAGTGCCCAAGGTCGACCTCTCGCTGCGGGCCTACGCGCCGGATGTCTTGACGGCGAGCAAGAACAAGAGCGAGGCGCTGGTGGATGTTCGAAGCCCGGATGAATTCACTGGCAAAGTCATCGCCCCGCCGGGAATGAGTGAGACCGCCCAGCGCGGTGGCCACATCCCGGGAGCGGCCAGCATCCCCTGGGGCACGGCGGTCAATACCGAGACCGGTTTCTTCAAGAGTCCGGACGAGCTGCGGAGCATTTACGTCGAGCAGAAGAAACTCGACCCCAAGAAGCCCACCATCGCCTACTGCCGAATCGGCGAGCGCTCGAGCCACACCTGGTTTGTCCTCACCTACCTCCTCGGCTTCCCCAAGGTGCGCAACTACGACGGGAGCTGGACGGAGTACGGAAACCTCATCGGGGCACCCATCGAGAAGCCCTGAGGCAGCCTCACCACCGCCACCCGACGCCGAGGGTCAGCCGTCCGCTGAAGGAGGGCCCAAAGTGCGTGTGGCCGGTGGCGGTGTCCTCCATCTCGTAGAGGTACGTCGCGGCCGCGAGTTCCAAGAAGAGGTAGGCACGCTCTCCGAGCTCGTGGCTGATGGCGACGTCCGGGCTCAGCTGAAGCGCCAGAGTGGAGCGCGGCGGGGCAAGGCCGTTGGTGGTGAAGGTTTGCTCGAGCCAGGTGCCGCCCACGGTGAGCCCCACCTCCAGTGACGCCCAGGACAAGTCCCACACGTAGGCCCCCCGCACCTCGGCGTCCACCTGGTTGGTGCTTGCGCTCAAGTCCTGGTTGCTGAAGCCGGCGTGGCAATAGGCCAGCCTGGGAATGATGGTGATGGCTTTGAATTCCAGGGCATAGCCCGCCACGACGCCCAAGCACGCACCACTGGCGTCGGACAGCGCGGTACTGGCGATGAAGGCGGCCTGCAGACCCTGCACCGACTCGCGGACGCCCTCGCCCTTGCGCACCAGCCGCGCGTAGGCGGTGCGCGTCAACGCCGACTCGTCGACGGTGACGGTGCCTCCGGCCGGGACGTCCACCAGGCCCTCCAAGAGGACGTCCGGAGCGCGGCCACGGACGAAGTAGCGGCCCGGGCGGACGCTGAGCTTTCGCGCGGTGTCCGCGGCACCCACCTCGCCCACCACCGGCCCGTCGGCGGAGCCTTGAAAGAGGAGGTAGTTGCGTCCCGGCGGAAACACCACCCAGCCCCGCATGCCCCGCGGGTCCTGCAGCGTGGTGAGCACCAAGTCCCCTTGGCCGCGAAACTCGTACTGGAAGGTGGGGTGCTGGGTGCCGGCGAAGCTCTTGCTGGAGGCGCGCAGCGTCGCGGTATAGGCGTAGGCGTACGCCTCGCGCAGCGTCACCTTCCCGTCGCCGTCCGCATCCGCTGCGCCAAGGAGGCCGGAGACGAGCGCCGCGGTGAAGAAGCTGCCCTTGAGCTCGTCCGACTCTTGGCTGTCCTCCGAGGCCGAGCTGGAGGTGAGGAAGACGGCACCCTCGCCGGGCACGCGCTCGCTCACCTGGACGTCAAAGGGCGGGACGGGAGTGCCGCCCTTGACCCGGGTGAGTGCACCGGAGCGGCAGGCGTCCAGAATGAGCAGCCGAAAGCGCGCGGCCGAACCCCGCACCAGCTGCTCGAGCTCCGCGAGCTCAAGGCGCGTGCTCCCCAGATGAAGCGCCTCGGCGTCCGCGTGGCCAGAGTAGAAGACGAGGAGCACCGTCTGGCCGCCCGATGTCCTGACGCGCTCGTTGACGGCGATGAGGGTGCGGCGGACGGTATCCGCGTCCTCGCCTCGGAGGAGAAGGAGGTTTTGAGGGCGCACGTCCCCCACCTCCCTCAGCACCGTCGCCACCCGGGAGGCGTCGGCCTCCGCATAACGCAGAGGGACGTCCTCCCCGGCGCCCAGGTTGTTGCCCACCACCACCGCGAAGCGCTCGACCTCCGCCCAGGCCGGTGTGGCGAGTAGGAGTAAGACGGCGGCGAGCCGTCCGCTCACGGAGCCAGCTTGGTGAAACGAAAGGTGGCCAGCCTGCAGCCCGGTACGTCCGGAAACGCTTCGCGAGAGGCCTGGAGCGCCTCACGCAACGGTTGTAGCGCCCGCGGGCTTGGGCAGAAGAGCGCGAGCACCGTCTCCTGCCCGAGGGTGCCGTCGAGTCGGGTGGCCAGGGGCAAGAGCGCGTCCACGCCAGGCGGGATGGCGGCCATCTCCGGTCCTTGGGGGAAGTAGACGGTGGCCACGCCGGCGCCGTCGAGGCTGAGAATGGCCAGGTAGCTTGGCTCGCGGCTCGAGTAGACGAAGCGCACGGAGTCTCCCGGCGCGACGGCCTCGCCTGGCAATGCGCGGCGGACGTCCTGCCCGTGCTGGACATACATGCCCACCGACGCCGGTGGCCCCTTGCTTCGGACGGCCGCCGTCGGCTGAAAAGCGAGGATGCACACTGCGGCCGCCGCCACCGTCCCGGCCCCCCAGAGAAGCGTGCGCCGCCCGTTTCCGCGGGAAGTCCGCAGAGGAATGGCCGAGGCGCGGAATTCCGTTTCGGCCTTGGACAGGACGTCCGAGGCTTCTCGACAGAGCGCGCATCCCTCGAGGTGGGCCTGCACCTGAGCGGCCTCCCCCGGCGGGAGCTCTCCCAGGCGGAAGCGGTCCAGTCGAAACGCGGACAGGCAGCCCGGCCAGCGGGCATCTTCAAGCGAGGCAATCATGCGCTGCGTTCCTCCGACTGCAGCGAGGCGTGCGCCCGCTCCAGCAAGTAGCCCACTTGGCGGCGCGAGCAACCGAGCACCGTCGAAATCTCGTCGTGGGTCATCCCATCCAAGTGGTGGTAGACGAGCACCAGCGCCAGTTGCTGCGGAAGCCGCGTCAGCAACTGACGGACAGCGGCCAGGGCCTCACCTCGCGGCCCCTCCGTGCTCGGTTGCCCGGGAGCAACGTGTCTCGCCAAGAGCCGCAGGCCCGTGCGTCGGTTCCGCAGCTGGTTGAGGCACAAGTGCGTCGTGGCTTGGTACAGCCACGCCACCAGCGTGCCCTCGGCGCGAAGCACCAGCGGCGTGCGGAGCAGCTCGGCGAAGACGTCCTGCAGGGCCTCGCGCGCGTCCGCCTCACTGCCGAGCAGGTGTCGAGCTCGGCGCAGCACCACGTGTCCGTGCGAGCGGTACAGCTGCTCCACCGCCGAGGCGTCCACCCTCATTGGCATGGAAAGGCGGTGGGCGCCGCGATGCCCCCAATTTGCAGCGTAATCCCCTCGTCGAAGGAAGCCGGCTGGAGCCGGTAAGTCGCGAGACAGAAGCCGGTGGCCTCGCCCGCGCCGGGCGGGACGTCCGGAACGCCCAGCTGGACGAGGGCCGCGGTGCAGCTGGCCACCTGGGCCGGCTGGAGGCACCGGGGGCTTGTGGCCAGGACGTTGAGCAGGTGGTAGCCCGCCGGGAGCGCGCCCCCGAGCCACCAGGCGGTGAGCGAATTCTCCGGCACGTCCTGCTCGAGGTAGAGGAACCAGTGCAGGGTGTCCAAGGCGTAGGCGATGCTCGAGACGTCGGAGAAGCTGGCGTTGACGGGGGCCACCCCCACCGGCAGCACGGCGGCGTTGGCACGGGCAAAACGCACCTCGCCGGTACGCAGCGGCTGCCGCGCTGCCTCCGGCGCCGGGTGGTAGAGGCGGAGGATGAATTTGGCCGGAAACTCGCCTTGCACGTTGGCCTGAGTGGCAAGTTGCTCGTCGTTGGTGCTGGGGGGCGGTCCACGCTGCCACAACAGCCCTACCTCCAGCTGGGGCAGCGGTAGCGGGTTGGTGCTCGTCACCTGTCCTGTGAGGGACACCAACGGCTCTCCTGGGTAGTCCGGTGCCACCTGGGAGTCGCACCCTGACGTCCCGAGGAGGGACACACCGAGCAACCACCATGGACCGTGCCTTTTGCGCATTCCCTTCCAGTCGCTTTAGGGGCTGGGCGGGAGCAGAGGGGTAAACCGCACCGTGGCCAGCCAACTGGGCAAGTCTGGCACCAAGGCGGAACGGATGCCCGCGCTGGAGATGGCATACACCGCGTTGTCGGCGAGGATGCTGCGCGTCACCAGGGGTGACCAGTAATAGCTCCAACTCTGGTTTCCGGTGCTCTCGTAGACGTCCGCCATGGACAGACTGCCGGCGGGGGTAATGCCCGCGGTGGTGTCGACGGTAAACAGCCGCAAGTCACTGATGAAGCCTGACCAGTCAGCGGAGGGCTGCCAGTCGACGAAGGGAAGCGCGAGCAACTTCTTTTCGGGGAACCACGTCAGGGCCTTGGGGTCCCACAGCGCCTGCGAGGAGGCCCAGCCTTGCCCCACGAGCACCTGGCTCACCACCGCCGGTGCAGAGAGGTTGGTCACGTCAAACAGCGTGAGCTGAAGCTGCGAGCTCGCGTCATCCCCCGTGGTGAACTCACCAACGGCGAGCAGGTGCGTGACGTCGATGGGGTAGAGGAAGCTACTGAAGCCGGAGACTTGGAGCTCGGCCACCTTGGTGGGGTTCGTCGGGTCGGTGAGGTCGAAGGTGATGAGGGGGTCCACCTGTCGGGAGGCGACCAGAAAGCCCCGAGAGCCCATGAAGCGCGAGGCAAACAGCGTGTCCCCCTGAGCGACCGGGACGCTGGTCCCGGTGTTGACGAGCGTCCCCCCTTGGAGCGTGAGGACGCTGACTTGGCTTGCATTCACCACCTGGCCCCAGGGTCCATTCGCCGGGTCCGCCACGCGGTTCGCCAGCTGCGTGGCCACCCGGAGGTTTCCATTCCACTCATCGAAGCTGTACTGGTTCTGTGGCGTGCCGTTGACGACGCCAGAGCCGAGGTAACTCACCGAATTGGGTTGGGTGATGTCGAAGGCATGGACGTAGGTGGCGTCATCCTGTCCAGGCGCGGGCCACCACCACCAGTGCTGAGCGGCGATGTACAGCGTACTGAGTGAAGCGTAGACGAGGTCCGCTTGCTCGAGGACGCTGGTGCGAGAGGTCAGGCTGTCGCTGTTCAGCGCCAAGGTGGCGATGGTGACGATTCCCATCTTGGTGGGCGCGTTGCTGCGGGAAAAGTCCGTGCAGCTGTAGCCGAGTTGCACCACCGTTCCATCGGGCCGCTTGTAGGACGGTCGCCGCAGCCAGTCATCGAGCGGAATGCTGCGGATGAGGGCTTCGTTCGCCTGCTCGAGCTTGGCGAAGGCCTGGCTGCGTTGCTCGGAGGTGGCGTTGGGGGGGAGGTCCGGCCAAAACAGAACGCCCTGTGGGAAGGGCAGCGGGTCATTGAGGATGACCCGGACTTGGCTGCCGATGAGGCGCGAGCTGAGGTAGCTACCAGGGAGGTAAAACTCGGAGGTGACGGTGGGGTTGGACAGCGTACTGACGTCGATGGTGGTGATTTTGGTGGCGTCGTCCAGGTTGTAGCCGCATTCCCATTCCGCGCCGATGGCCACGGGGCAGGCGATGACGGCGGGGCCGCCGCTGGGGGCGCCGTTGGTGCTGCCGTTGGTCACGTCGAAGGGGCGGGGGACATAAAGCGAGGAAAAGACGACCACCTGGTTCCCGGAGAGGAACATCTCCCGCGGCCAGCCCTCGATGGTGAGCTGGCCCTGGAGCGCCAAGGATTGCGGCGGCCAACTGGACGCGGCGTAAAGCGAGTCGCCGGAGAGCACAAAAATGCGGGTCCCGTCGTTCTGGACGAAGTCCGCCTCATCCACGCCTGCCACCTGGGCGGTGGTGGTGGTGTAAGCAGCGGGCCCGTTGGCATTTCCGGCGTTTGCTGGGACGGGGCCGCCGTTGGCCAGCGGGACTGGGTAGAAGTAGCCGGCTTCAATCATCTCCAGCTGGCTCTTCATCTGCATCACCACCGTGTCGACAATGGCTTGGTCCAGGGAAGCGCAGTCGCTGAAGCTGGTGAGCGTCACCTGGTGCGCGACGGGTGGGGGGTTGAGGAGGGGGTTTTGGCTGCTGCTCGAACAGGCGCCGAGAATGGCCAACGCGACGAGTGGGAGCAGCGGACGGGGAAAGGGGGAAGGGCGCATGCTCACAAGGTACGCTCCAGCGAGAGTCGGGGAGGTCGACGGTCCTAAGGACCGCGAGCGGCCCGGTTTGGGCAAACCGAGGCACCGCCATCCCCTTTACACGAGGGCCCTTCCTGTTGGCTCGACGTCCCGCGCCAGGGTGGTGTAGGTCGCACTCGCCCCATGCACGCCCTTCTCGCTGCCGCCTCGCTTCTGCTTGCCGCACAGCCTGCGCCCATCCCCGGCCTTGGCGAGTTCGCTCGACTCGAGGCGCAGTACGCCCCGGTGGACTTAAAGGTGGACGTGTCCCAGCTACCGGAGAGCGAGCGCAGGGCGCTGGCCCGTCTCGTCCAAGCGGCGCGGCTCATGGATGCGATTTTTCTGCAACAGACGTGGGCCGGGAATGGCTCCCTTCTCGTCTCCCTCTCCTCGTCCGCGACGCCGCTGGGCCGTGCGCAGCTGCGCTACTTCCTCATCAACCGGGGGCCGTGGGACATGCTCGACCGCAATCGGCCCTTTCTCCTCGGTGTTCCAGAGAAGCCGGAAGGCGGCAACTTCTACCCGCCCGGCGCGACCAAGGAACAAGTGGCGCGCTGGGAAGCCTCTCTTCCGCCAGAACAACGCGCGCGTGCCACTGGCTTTTTCACCACCGTTCGCGCGTCGCCCGACGGCAGCTTCAGCATCCTGCCCTACAGCGAGGCCTACCAGGGAGAGCTCGCGCTGGCGGCGGCGTTCCTCCGGGATGCGGCCCGACTGACTGCCCAGCCGACGTTGAAGGCCTACCTCGAGAAGCGCGCCGACGCCTTCTTGACTAACGACTACTACCCCTCGGACGTCGCCTGGATGGAGCTCGATGCGAGTGTCGAGCCCACCATCGGCCCCTACGAGGTCTACGAGGACGGCTGGTTTAACGCCAAGGCTGCCTTCGAGGCCTTCATCACCGTCCGCGACGAGGCCGCCTCGGCCAAGCTGGCGCGTTTCTCCTCCGAGCTCCAGGGGTTGGAGGACGCACTGCCCCTCGAGAACCAGTACAAGAATCCAAAGCTCGGTGCGCTCGCGCCCATTCGCGTGGTGAACAACCTTTTCTGCTCCGGCGATGGGAACCACGGCGTGCAAACAGCCGCTTTCAACCTCCCCAACGACGAGCGGGTGGTGAAGCAGAAGGGCAGCAAGCGCGTCATGCTGAAGAATGTTCAGGAGGCCAAGTACCAAAAGACGCTGCTTCCCATTGCCAAGCTGGTGTTGACCGCGGCGGAGCAGCCCAAGGTGTCCTTCGACGCATTCTTCACCCACATCCTCATGCACGAGCTCATGCACGGCCTTGGTCCGCACAACATCCAAGTTGGCACCCGGGCCACCACCGTCCGTCAGGAGCTCGAGGACAGCTACAGCGCGCTCGAGGAAGCCAAGGCGGACATCTCCGGGCTTTGGGCGCTGCAGCAGCTCATCGACAAGGGCGTCGTGGAGAAGTCCATGGCGCAATCCATGTACGTCACCTACCTGGCCTCGCAATTTCGCTCCTTGCGCTTCGGGCTGGCCGACGCCCACGGCAAAGGCGTCGCGCTCCAGCTCAACTGGCTCCTCGACCAAGGCGGTTACCAGGCGGGAGAGGACGGGCGCTTCTCGGTGGTGCCCACCAAAATTCAGGGGGCGGTGCGCTCCCTCACTCAAGAAATCCTCAGCATTCAAGCCACCGGCGACGGGCCCCGCGCTCGGGCCTTGCTGGCGCGGATGGGCGTCATCCGCCCTGAAGTCCAGCGAATGCTGGAAAAGCTGGCCCACCTTCCGGTGGACATTGCCCCCCACTTCAGCACCGCTGAGCAGCTCACCGCGGAATTTCCCTAGTCCTGGGAGTTGTCTCCTGAGAGGGGCGGAGGGCCATGGGCTCGGCGCTTGCGGATTCGGTGCTCAACCTTCTCGAGTGGGCCAAAGGGGCCGGACTCCTGGGCGCGCTCCTCTACGGGGTGGCCTACGTCGTCGGCACGCTGTTGTTTCTTCCGGGCTCCGTCCTCACCTTGGGGGCGGGCTTCCTCTACGGCCTCTGGGGCGGCCTCGGGGTGGTGGTGCCGGGCAGTGTCCTCGGCGCGGCACTGGCCTTTCTCCTCGGGCGGACGGTGCTGCGCAGGCCGACGGAGCGCCTGCTTCGGCGCCACCCGCGGTTTGCCGCCGTGGACGAGGCGTTGGCCCAGGACGCCTTCCGGGTGGTGTTGCTCCTACGCCTCTCGCCGCTTTTCCCCTTCAACCTACTCAACTACGGCCTGGGCGTGACGCGGGTGGGCCTCGGGCCCTACCTCTGGGCGTCGCTTTTGGGAATGTTTCCCGGCACGGTGCTGTACGTCTACCTCGGCTCGCTGTTGACGAACGCCACCGAGCTCTTGTCCGGAAAGCAGCCCGACGCGGGTTGGGCGGGAAGAGCGCTCTTCGTCGCGGGCCTTTTGGCGACAGCGCTGGTGGTGGTGCTGGTGAGTCGCGCTGCCCGGCGCGCGCTGGAGGCGAGGCTGTCGGGCCCGCCCGCCTGACGCCGCAACATGCCCAAAGGAGCCTTCTGCCTAGCGGACGGGGGCCGGGACGCCCCCGTCCTCTCCGCGCGCCCGGAGGTAGCCTTCCTGGGCGTCGCGCAACTGTCCACACAAGGCACGGCGCTTTTTGTCCTGTACCGCACCGCAGCCGAAGGCGCCGGTGCCGAAGACGGCCTGGTGGATGAGGCAGTCATCGCCCCAGCTGCCGCTGGTGCCTTCGCAGGGGCGGGCCACCCACAACGTCCGTTCGCACGCGGCGACGTCACCGAAGCACGGCGGCAAAGTGCCTTTGGTGACGGCCGCTTGGACTTCGCAGCGGTGCTGTGCCACGCCGTCCGTCCCCGAGTAGACGGCGGCGCATGCCTCCGGCGTCCCTTTGGCCACAGCCACCGCGGCCGCGCAGCGCTGGACACCGGCCGTGTCCTTGCCCAACGCGGTGCAGAGGCTCGCGTCCTTCCGCCGAAGCGCCGCGAAGCGAAGGCACAGCGCGGACAGCTCGCTGGCCGCCTTCTGGGCGGTGCAGGCCTCAGCGTCCCCCTGCGCCACCGCGGCGCACAGGGCGCGGGTGGCGCCGCCTTGCCAGTGGACGTTTTCCAGCACCTCGCACGCCGAGGTCCGCCCATTTTCGGCGACGACGCCGAAGGCGCAGAACACGAGGTCCCGGTCCGAGAGCGGACGGCACGCCTCCACTCGACCCGACGTCTTCGCCGCAGCCAAGAGACAGGCGGTGTGCTCCGGGGCCCCGGCCTTCAGCTTCCCGCAAGCCGAGGCATCCCCACTCACGCGGGCCGCCGAGACGAGGCAGTTGCCGCGCGCCGCCCCTTGGGCCTCACACCACTGGACGTAAGGAGCCACCGCCTTGCCCACGGGCTCTGTCTCCTCGCGTTTACAGCCCAGGCTCAACGCCGCGAGGAGGAGCCACGCGCCCCAGCCAGAAGGCTTCAAGAGGTGTCCAGCGCCCACGCTGGCGCTGAATGCTAACCCCCCACGCCGCGCGGGCTACTTCCCGACCACCGTCAGGACGCCGCCATTCATGGTGTAGGTGCGGCCCTCTCCATCCACGGTGACGGGCGTGTAGGCGGCGCCGAGGGACAGCTCGAGGAAGCGGCTCTGGGCCGCCGTGCCGCCTTGGAGAATGGCGTACGCCCGGCCGTCCTCGCTGTTGACGTAAACGGTGCCATTCTCGTCGACGGCGGCGGCGTTGACGCACCACTCGAAGCCGTCGGGATGGTCGGAGGTGCAGTCCAGCGTCCCGGCGTCGGTGCGCTGGCAGGAATAGGTGTTGGCACTGGTGTAGCTCCACTGCTTCACCAGGTTTGCGTCGACTTGCGTAATCTCGTACGGGCCGACGACGTCGCTGTACCAGCTGAGGTAGTGGTTGTCCTTGACGATGATGCTGTAGCTCGCGCCGTTCGGCCACACCGCGGGCGTTTGGTCCCACCCGTCGTCGTAGGAGGCGACGAATTTCCCCGTCGCGTCGAACTTCACCAGGTGACCGCGGTAGGTGTTGTAGTAGTTGAGGCCGCCATAGAGGACCGAGCCGTCGGGCAGCGCCACCGGCGAGGAGGTGGATTGGTCACTCAGCATGGCTGAGGGCTTCTGCCCGGTGAGGGGGTCGACGCCATGCGGGGCGCCCACCAGGCAGTGGTTGAGGTCCGTCCCGCCGTCGGGAAGGCTTCCGTTGGCTTTCGCGTCCGCCGGGACGAGGACGCCGCAGCCGTCGTCCAAAATTTCCTGGAGCGAGGCACTCCATTTAGGCGTGAGGTCGGGATTGACGGCCAACAGGACGCCGGCGTTGGGGGCGTAGTACGGGGCGGCCACGGTGAAGATGGTGCCGTCCGCGCCCACCGCCGGCGCCACGTTAATGCTCGGGCCCAAGGAGCCGCAGGGAACGTTCACCCGGTGGTCGTCGGCGGGAGGCCAGGGCAGTGGAGTGCCATCGTCGTAATAGGTGCCGAGGCAGATGTCGGAGGGTGCCGGCGCGCCGACCATCAACGCCGAATAGGCCGCGGTGTGCACCGTGACGCCGTCCGGCTCGATGCGGACGAGTGTGCCCACCGCGTCGATGGGGAAAGACTGTTGAGGCAGGCCGTAAGAGAGCTGAAGAACGTTATAGAGCACAGAGCCATCTGCGGCGACGGTGATGGGACCGGAGACATAGGTATTCGCGTCGACGGTGGAGAAGGGCTTGACTTGCGCTAGCTGCAGCATGGAGTGTCGGTCGACCCGGTACACCGTGCCGCCAGCGCCCGGGACCCAGAGGACGTTGCCGTCCACGGCTGCGTGGAAGAGCGGCTCCCAGTTGGCCAGCTGGATGGGCTCGGGCTTCCAGTCGCTCTCGAAGCTGGCCACTCTCACCAGCGCGCCCGCCTGCCACTGGTAGTACGTCTCTCCCCACACCTGGGTGCTCCAGTCCAACATTCCGGAATACGTGCCGCTCTTCGTCTCGACGTAGACGTCGTCCCCGGTGATCAGCGTCGTTTGGTAGTGGGCGAGCAGCTCGGCGTCGCCGTTCTCTTGCTTCGCGTCGGCCAGCTCCTGGGGGACGAAGGGGTCGAAGGTGAGGGTGGCCAGGACGGTGGTGAAGCCTTGCGCCGGCGCGCAGGCCATTCCGGTGTGCGCTGCATTTTGGCCGAGCTGCGTCCAGCTACAGTCGGGGTGGGTGGTGCCGCTGCCCGGGATGGGCGCGTTGACGATGAGCTCGGTCGGCGTGTTGAAGTTCTTGCCGGGGTTGGAGCTCGAGCAGCTGAGGCTTCCGAGAACAAGCAGCAGGCCAGCGCCACGAAGTTGCTTCATCAAGTGTGTGTCCCTCAAAGGCCCAGGCGGGGAAGCAACCGCGACCTCCGGAGGGGTTAAACCCCCAGTGGCGGCGTCGTCAAAAGACGGTGGAAGTGAGCCGTTATTCAGCTCTGGCTCTCCGGCAAGCTTACTTTCCCACCACCGTCAGGACGCCGCCATTCAGGGTGTACGTGCGTCCCTGCCCGTCCACGGTAACGGGGGTGTAGGCCGCCCCCAGCGACTGGACGAGGAAACGGCTCTGGGCGACGGTGCCGCCCTGGAGAATGGCGTAGACCCGCCCGTCCTCGCTGTTGGCGTAGACCGTTCCATTCTCGTCGATGGCGGCGGCGTTGACGCACCATTCGAAGCTCTGGGGATGGTCGGAAGTGCAGGACAGCGTGCCAGACGTCGTGCGCTGACAGGAGTCGGTGTTGGTTGCTGTGTAGCTCCACTGCTTCACGAGGTTTGCATCGACTTGTGTCATTGCGTAGGGGCCCACCAGGTCATTGGACCAATTGGCGTAGTGGTTGTCTTTGACGAGGACGCTGTAGCTCGAGCCGTTGCCCCAGACGGCCGGCGTCTGGTCCCAGCCGTCGTCGTAGGAGGCGACCAGCTTGCCCGTCGTGTCGAACTTCACCAGATGACCGCGGTAGTTGTTGTAGTAGGCGAAGCCGCCGTAGAGCACCGCTCCGTCCGGTAACACCACCGGCGAGGACGTCGACTGGTCAGAGACTTGGTTGGACGGCATTTGGCCCGTGTCCGGGTCCACGCCGCGCGTGGCGCCGACCAGGCAGTGGTTGTAGTCCGTGCCACCGTCGGGGAGCTTGCCGTTGACGTCGGCGTCGGCCGGGATGAGGACGCCGCAGCCGTCGTCGAAAATCTCCTGAAGCGTCGCTGTCCACTTCGGCGTGAGGTTGGGGTTGACGGCCAGGAGCGCCCCAGCATTGGGGGCGTTGTTTGGGAAAGCGATGGTGAAAATGGTTCCGTCGGCGCCGACAGCCGGGGCAATGTTGACGCCGGGTCGGAGCGAGCCGCAGACGGTGCTCACCCGGTGCTCATCCGCCGGCGGCCAGGGCGGAGGGGTGCCGTCCTGGTAGTAGGCACCGAGGCAGCCGCCGTCAGGCGCCGGCGGGTTTTCCATGAGCGCCGAGTAGGACGCGGTATGCACCGTAACGCCGTCGGCTTCGATGCGGACCAGCGTGCCGCTCACGTCGGACAAGTCCACGGCAACGTGGACGACGTTGTAGAGCACGGCGCCGTCCGGGGCGACGGTGATGGGGCCGGCCACGAAGGTGTGCGCGTCGAGGACGGCCCCGAAAGGGTTCACCTGGGCGAGCTTCAGCATGGTGGTGCGGTCGACTTGGTAAACCGTCCCGCCCGCGCCGGGCACCCACAGCACATTCCCGTCCAGGGCGGCGTGGAAGACGGGCTCCCAGATGACCAGGTCTCCGGGCTCAGGCTTCCAGTCGCTCTCGAAGCTGGCCACCTTCACCAGCGCACCCGCCTCCCAGCGGTAATAGGACTCGCTCCACACCTGGCTGTCCCAGGCATTCTGTCCGCACGGGCCGCCGTCGCTCGACTCCGGGGTGGTGAAGCCTTGGCTGTTGGTGGGGAAGTTGGTGCAGCCGGTGTAGCTGCCGCCCTTGGTCTCCAAGTAGACGTCGTCACCGGTGACGAGCGGCGCTTGGTAGTGGACGCTGAGCGCGGCCTGACCGCTTTGGGCCTTGGCGTCCAGCACCTCCTGCTCAATGAAGGGGTCGAAGGTGACGGTGGCCAAGACGGTGGTGAACCCTTGCGCCGGTGCGCAGGCCGTCCCGGTGTGCGCGGCATTCTGGCCGAACTGGGTCCAGCTGCAGTCCAGGTGGGTGGTGCCGCTTCCGGGGATGGGTGCGTTGACGATGAGCTCGCCTGGGCCGGTCGGGGTGACGGTGCCCGACGGGCACCCCACGGCTGCGAGGAGCAGCAACAGAGACGCCGCGCAACGTCGCACCGGCAAGTGTTTCGTCACGTGTCCTGCGCTCCTCCGAAAATGCCCCTTCGGGGGGCAAGGACACCTCAAAGGAGGCCTGAAGTGTCGCCTCCCCGTCAAGGCGCAAGCTGTAGGGCTCCCTTTCCTGACACCACCCGCAAATGCGCTGGGACGTCGGGTGGCCCTCTGTCTTCCCCCAAGCGAGCGTTTGGTGCTGGACAGGCTCAGAATCGGCGCGCCGGTGCCCCCCTGCGTCCTGGGACTGGCTTTCTGTCGCTGGGTGGCGGTAACGAGAGTGCGTCCCGGTTCGTTTCCCTCAGTTGAACGTCATGCCAAGTCAGCCCCCGTCGTCCGAGATTACGCCCGAGCCGCTCTTTCACCGGCGGCGTGAGTTTTTGAAGAACTCCGCCCTCTTCACCCTCACCGCCGCCACGACCGGCGGTGGGCTTTTTGCGCTCACGGGCGGCGCGCCGGAGCCCAAGGCTGGGCCGGCGCCAGCGCCTGAGCCGCCGCCGCTCAAGGTGCTCGGCCGGTACAGCACCGACGAGACGCCCACCAAGTACGAGGACATCACCCACTACAACAACTTCTACGAGTTCGGCACGGACAAGCAGGACCCAGCGCTCAATGCCGGGACGCTCAAACCGAGGCCCTGGTCGGTCGCGGTGGAGGGGCTCGTCAAGAAACCCTTCAGTGTCGACATCGACCAGTTGCTCAGCTGGTTCCCGCTCGAGGAGCGCATCTACCGCATGCGCTGCGTCGAGGCATGGTCGATGGTCATTCCTTGGAATGGCTTCCCCCTGGCCGAGCTGGTGAAGCGGTGCGAGCCGCTGGGGAGCGCGAAGTATGTCGTCTTCCAGACGCTGCTCGACCCAGCGCAGATGCCCGGCGAGCGCTCCCACCTCCTCGACTGGCCATACCTCGAGGGCCTGCGGATGGATGAGGCGCTCCAACCACTAGCTCTGATGGCCGTCGGCCTTTACGGCAAGTCGCTCCCCAACCAAAACGGCGCTCCGCTGCGGCTGGTGGTGCCATGGAAATACGGCTTCAAGGGCATCAAGAGCATCGTCAAAATCCGCTTCGTGGAGACGCAACCCCAAACCACGTGGGCCCTGGCGGGGCCGAGCGAGTACGGCTTCTATGCCAACGTCAATCCAGCGGTGGACCATCCCCGCTGGAGCCAAGCCACCGAGCGCCGCATCGGCGAGTTTGCCCGGCGAAAGACGTTGCCCTTCAACGGGTACGCCGACCAGGTGGCATCGCTCTACGCCGGGATGGACCCCAAGAAGCTGTATTGAGGGCGCCGGACGATGGATTTGCCGCCGCCCCGAAGCGACCCTCTGCCCTGGCTGAAGCCGGGCGTCTTCGTCGGCGCCCTGTTGCCCCTGCTGGGTCTACTCGTGCAAGCCGTCCGCGGCACGCTCGGCGCCGACCCGGTGGCCCTGGCTCTCAACCGACTCGGACTGTTGGCCCTCATTTTTCTGCTGGCCTCGCTGGCGGCCACTCCGGCCAAGCTGCTCTTCGGCTGGACGTGGCCCATCCGCCTTCGGCGCATGCTGGGGCTCTTTGCGTTTTTCTACGCGTCGCTGCACTTCGCCACCTACCTGGCCATCGACCAGCGCTTTGACTGGCCAGTACTCTGGGCCGACGTCACCCAGAGAAAGTTCATGGTGGTGGGCTTCGCCGCTTTTTTGCTCCTCCTGCCGTTGGCCTTGACGTCGACAGACGCCTCGGTGCGGCGCCTCGGCTACCCGCGTTGGAAGGCGCTCCACCGTCTGGTGTACCTGGCAGCGGTTCTGGCCGCGGTGCACTTTCTGTGGCGGGTGAAGCTCGACATCCGACAGCCCCTCGTCTACGCGCTGGTCCTCGCCGCGCTGCTCCTGGTGCGCGTGGGGGATGCGGTGCGGATCCGGCGGGCCAAGGCGCGTCGCACCCAGGCCGCTTCCGCCGCTTGAAACGCCTCGGGGTGCCCGCCCCGGGGCACTCGAAGCGCGAAGCGGACTACGCTCTTGCGGCAATGGCGCCGGGACGCTGAGCGTAAGCCGCCTGGCAGCGGCCAGCGCTCGGGTTTTCGAAAGGGACGTCCTGGAACTCTCCATTAGAGGGGTTTCGAAGTCCTACCGCGGCCGCGGCCTCGCGCTCGACGCCTTCAGCCTCGAGGTCGGGCCCGGCGTGCTGGGGCTCCTCGGGCCGAATGGTGCCGGGAAGTCCACACTGCTGCGTATTCTAGCGACGCTCACCCGTCCCTCGGCTGGCGCCGTCTTATGGAATGGGGTGGACGTGGCCACGGCACCGGACGCGCTGCGCTCGGTGCTGGGCTACTTGCCCCAGGATTTCGGCGTCTACCCACACTTGTCGGCGGTGGAGTTTCTGGCCTACCTCGCGGCGTTGAAGGGAATGGCCCCGGGCGCGTCGCAGCGCCGCATCGACGAGCTTCTCAATGCGCTCAACCTCTGGGACGCGCGCTCGGTGCCGTTGGGGGAATTCTCCGGTGGCATGCGCCAGCGCGTGGGCATCGCCCAGGCGCTGCTCAATGACCCGCAATTGCTCATCATCGACGAGCCCACCGTCGGCCTGGACCCAGAGGAACGCGTCCGCTTCCGGAATCTCGTGGCGGAGCTCGCCGGACAGCGGATTGTCTTGCTCTCCACCCACATCGTTTCCGACGTGGAAGCCACCGCGGAGCGCATCGCCATCCTCCACCGCGGCCGGCTGGTGGCTTCCGGGGCTCCGGATGCGCTGTTGCGGGCCGTACAGGGCAGGGTGTGGGAGTGGCTCGCGCCAGCCGCGGAAGCGGCTGCGGCGCGGGAAACATTCCTGGTGACGAGCACCCTGCGGCGGCCAGACGGCGTCCAAGTCCGAGCTGTCAGCGAGGGGCCCCCCGTTCCCGGCGCAAAGCCGGTGGCACCCAGTCTCGAGGACGCCTACCTGCAGTTGGCCGCCGGTGGCCCCACAGCGGCGGGCGCCCGCTAAAGCATGGGCGCCCTGTTGGCCATTGCCCGTGCCGACTTCCGCGAGCGCGTGCGGCGCAGCAGCTTTCTCATCCTCCTGGCGGCAACGGTGGCCGCCGCCTACGGCTTCGTGCCCGCCCGTTCAGCGGGCTATGTGACGTTTAGCTACGGGCGCATCGGTGGCGTCTACAACTCAGCGTGGATTGGGACGCTGGTGGCCAGCTTGGACATGGTGGTGTTGTCCCTCTTTGGCTTCTTTGTCGTCCGGGACGCGGTGGAGCGGGACGAGCGGACGGGGGTTGGCCAAATTCTCGCCACCACCCCCATGACGCGGCTCCAGTACACGCTTGGGAAGTTCCTGAGCAACGTGCTGGTGCTCGGCTGTGCGGTAGCGGCGACGGTGGTGATGGCGGCGCTCATGCAGGAGCTCCGCGGCGAGGTGCGCCGCCTGGACGTGGTGGAACTCCTCTTGCCCTTTGTGGTCATGGTGCTGCCGGGGCTGGCGCTGGTATCCGCCCTGGCCGTGCTCTTCGAGACGTTTCGTCCGCTGCGCGGCGTGAAGGGGGGCGTCCTTTATTTCTTTCTTTGGATTGGCGTCCTCACCCTTCCAGTGGCCCAGGCCCACTCCGGACACCCCAAACCCTGGCTCGACCCCTTCGGGTGGTCGGCCCCCATGGCGGGCATCCAGCAGGACGTGCGGGCGCACTTCTCGGACTACGACGGCGGCATCAACGTCGGCGTCACCGTTTCGCCCGTGCCTTTACGCACCTTCGTCTGGGAGGGGCTGGACTGGGGGCCTGTCACCCCGTGGCGCCTCCTCTTCGTCCTCCTCGCTGCGGCGCTCGCCGCGCTGGCGGCATTGCCCTTTCACCGGTTTGACCCGGAACGCATGCCGCGCCGGACGGCAGCGGGAAGGCGCGTCTCGAGTCGGGCCGCGCGCAGCCTCGGGCGGCGCTGGACGCCTCTCTTCGAGCGGCTGGCTGGGCGCTCACGCACCCTCACCTTGGTATGGGCGGAGCTCGCGCTCCTCGTGCGTGGCCGGCGCACGGGGTGGGGATGGGTTTGCGCCGGGCTGTGGCTGGCATGCCTGCTCTCGCCGCTCGAGGTGGTGCGCCGCTTTCTCTTGCCGGCGGCGTGGCTCTGGCCCTTGGCGTCCTGGGCAGAGATGGGAGGCCAGGAGGCGCGCCACCGCACCGAGGCTCTGGTCTTCGTCTCTCCTCGGCCGCTTCTCCGACACCTTCCCTCTGCGTACCTCGCGGGCCTGCTCTTGACCGCGGGCGTCGGCTCGGGCGCAGCACTTCGCTTTTTCGCTGCGCGGTCCTGGCCAGAGCTCGGTGCCTGGGCCGCGGGGGCATGCTTCATTCCGGCGCTGGCCCTGGCCACGGGGGCGCTCAGCGGGGGCCCCCGCCTCTTTGAGGTGAGTTACCTCTTGGTTTGGTACGTGGGGCTTCTCAACAAGCTTCCCCTCTTCGACTTCCTCTCGCCTGCACACGGGGCCCCTGGGGCCTTCCTTGGGGCGACGCTGGGACTGCTCGTCTTGGCGGCTTTTGCCCGTCAACGGCGCCTGCAGAATTGAGGCGTGCGCAGGAGCTGCTTGCCCTGGAGCCCAAGCTGAACATATGTACAGTCCGAGGGTTTATGGACCGTGAGGCGCTCCTCCAGATGGTGCACCGGCTGGGGGGTGAGTTTCGCCGGCGCGGAATGCGCACGCATGTCACGCCGCTGCGCGTGTATTGGCTCGCGCTCAAGCACGGGCTCGTCCAGGACGAGGAACACGCCCTTCACCTCGCCCTCTCCGAGGAGACGGTGGTGGAGTGGTTCAAGCTGCTGCGCCTTCCGCCGTACCAAGGCGCCTATTCAGTGCGTCCGCCGGGCTCGGTCTGCCCGGACTGTCCGCCACCGGAGGGACGGGCCAACGAGGTGACGACGGAGCGGACGTTTCCCGACGGCCGGAAAGTGGTGTGCCTCGCCTGCCGCAGGAGCTGGCTCGAGCTCGAGCCGTCGAGCCGGCTGGGGCGCGGCTCGGACGCACCCGTGCGGCGTCGTTAAAAGCGGGTGGCCTGGCGGCTGCGCCGAGCCGCTACGAGGCTGTCGAGCGGAGCTCGGACTCGAGCGGGAGCTCAGGCGCGAGGACGCCTTCGTGCGCGAGGAGCCAGGCCTTGCGTGGCAGCCCGCCGCCGTAACCGGTGAGGTTTCCGTCCGAGCCGATGACGCGGTGGCAAGGGACAATAATCGCCACCGGGTTTTGTCCGTTGGCAGCCCCCACTGCGCGTAATGCCGTCGGCGCGCCGACGGCGCGCGCCAGCGTGGCGTAACTCCAAGCGGTGCCGCTCGGGATGCGGCGCAGCGTTTCCCACACCCGCACTTGGAAGCCCGTCCCGCGAAGGCGCACCGGGACTTCGGAGAGTGCATCCAACCGGCCGGCCCAATAACGGTCCAGAGCTCGCACTGCCCCCGCCGGGTCAGCCGAGGAGATGAACGTGCTTGGGCCGAGGTGCCGTTCGCACCAGCCACGGACCTCTCCTGCAGACTCGGCAAAGGAGAGCGCCACCAACGCGCCGTCCTCGGCGGCGAGCAAAAGAGGACCCAGCGGGGACTCCGCGCAAGCAATCTCCACTGTGGACACCGGGGTCACCTCGCTGAAGTTGTCAGTTTTTGAGTTTCCTGCGTGAGGCTGACGTTTCGAACGGCCGTTCAGTGGGTCGCCCGCAGCACCAGGAACGTAAAGGGGGGGTTAGCCGAAGACGCCGACGCGCTGCCCAGAAAAGCCCGGGAAGACGGTGGTCAGGTCGGGCGGCGCAAGCGTCGCCCGCAAGGCTTCGCTCAGCACGGAGCGCACGTCGATGGTGATGGCCAAGTCGCGATTCTCAAAGAGTCCCGGACCGTCAAGTCCTCGCCAATTGCCATAGACACGTCCGCCGCGCACGCCGCCTCCGAGGGCAAGCATTGCCGAGGCCGTCCCATGGTCCGTGCCGCGGTTTCCGTTCTCTCGCACCGTGCGGCCGAACTCCGTCATCACCACCACCGTCACACTGTCTAGCCTCGGCCCGAGGTCCTGGGCGAAGGCGGCCAGCGCCTCTCCCAGCTCACGGAGCCGGTTGGCGAGTTGCCCCGTCGCGCCACCCTCCCCGACGTGGGTGTCCCAGCCGCCCATTTCCGTGGCCACCACTTCCAGCCCGACGCCGGCCCGCACCAGGCGCGCCGTGTCCTGGAGCCGGCGGGCCAGCGGCGTCTTGGAATACACGGCGCCGTTTTGCGGAGGACTCTTGGAGAGCTCGGCCGACGCCGCGGCGCGCAGCGCCTCGAAGGCCTCCTGGCCCGTGGAGCGCAGCGCCTGGTCCACCGCCCCGGCGTAGAGGGCCTCGAAACTGTCCAGCCCGCCCTTCCCCGCGAGATGGAAGCTGCTCAGGCCCTCCACCGCGACGGCCTGGGCCGCGCCCTGAAGCGAGCGCGGGAGCGTCCCTTGAAGCGCCACCGCTCGAAAGGCGCCGGCCCCCGGCTCGGGAAGCTGCTGGAGCGAGCGGTTGAGGAAGCCGTCCTGGGTGGTTTTGAGGCCAGGTGTGCCCGTCTCGCAGAAGTCCTGGGCGTCGAAGTGGGAGCGCGTGGCGCCCTGCAGCCCTGCGGCGTGCACCACCGCGAGTGAGCCGGACTGCCACAGCGGGAGTAACGCGGAGAGGGCCGGGTGAAGCCCGAAGGTGGCGTCGAGTTTGAGCGCCCCGCCGTCCGCGCCCGGCCGTGGCAGGGCCAGCGTGGGGCGGGCGACATAGTAGGCCGCGTCTCCCACCGGCGGGACGAGGGACAGGCCGTCGGCTCCGCCGCGCAGAAACACCAGCACCAGCGTCCTTCGGCCGCGCGTCGGCTGGGCCGCCGCACGGGCCAGAAACCCCGGCGCGAGCCCGAGTCCGAGGAAGGCCAAGCCCGAGCTCTTGAGGAAGAGGCGGCGGTCGAAGGTGGCGCTCATTGCTTTTGGAACTCCGGGCTGCCCAAGAGAAGCCCCGCCACCTTGGCCTCGTCCACGGGCCGGGTCTCGCCGTCAGGCATGACGTCGTTTTCCCCGTGCCCGAGTGCTCGGAGCAGCGTGGCCCGCGTCGTCTCGCTGAGGGACTGGTGCAGGATGGCCCGGGCCAACTCGTCCAGCAGGGCGTTGGCGCTTTGTCCCTTGGGCTCGAGCGGAAGCACCACCTCGGTGCCCGGGACGCGGCCGGCGGTCAGCGCCAGGGCGAAGTTGATGCGCGTCACCAAGGCGCCGGCATTCACCCACGGCGTCGCCACTTCCGGCCAGCCGGTGGGAGGCTGGGCGCGGTAGAGCGGCTCGCCCATTCCATCGAGTGCTTTGATGAGGCCCGCGTCGCCATAAGTGGAGCCCCCCAGGGAGCGCACCGCGGAAATGGCGAATTCGAGCGGCGTCTTCGTCTTCCCGTTGAAGGCCTGCTCGCTCCAAAACTCCGGGCTGGCAAAGAGCGCCCTGTAGAGCGCCGTCAAGTCTCCGTGGGTGTCGAGGTACGTCTGCGCCAGCCGCTCCACCAAAGCCTTGGGCGGGTCGTCGGCCACAAACTTTTGAGCCAGCTTCCGCGCCAGGAAGTGCGCGGTGGCCGGGTGGGACGCGAGGAGGTCGAGGACGCGCTCACCGTCGTCCATCCCGCCGCCGGCGGGAAAAGTTTGTCCGAGCACGCGCTTCTCCCCCGAGTCATGCGCCAGGGGATGGAAGGCAAAGGTGCCCACTTGGCGTGGCTTCTCGATGCCCCAGCCGGTGAAGCAGCGCGCGACCTCGCGCACGTCGGCTTGGGTGTAGCCGCCATCGACGCCCAGGGTGTGCAACTCGAGTAGCTCGCGGGCGTAGTTTTCGTTGAGGCCCAGCTTTCCCACTTCGGCCAGCTTCTTGGGGATGGGCGCACCGGAGCGCCGGAGCGCGGCCATGTCGAAGCCCTCCCGGGTGGAGGTCCAGTTGTCCAGGTAGAAGAGCATCGCCGGGTGGTGGGCCACAGCGCCGAGCAACTCGCGGAAGCTTCCAAAGAGGTGTGGCCGTAGGGCCTCCTGCTCGTAGGAGGCGAGCATCCAGCGCACCGCCCCCTTCTGCGCGGCGACGTTGAAATGGTTGAACCAGAAGTCGAGGAGGACTTCCTGCAGTTGCCGGCGGCTCTCGGTGGCGCGGATGAGCTTGGCGGCGACGAGCTCCAGCCCCATCTGGCGCGGGAGCGAGCCCAAGGGCAGCGCCTCGAGGAGCTTGGCTCGTGTCTCGGGGTCCGCCGGGTCGAGCCCCTGTTCCTTGGCCAGCTTCTGTTCGGGCTGGTAGGCGGCGAGCCGGTCGGCGGTCGTCATCTTCAGCGAGCGAAAATTGGCGAGCTTCGCCTCCACGGCACTGTCGTCGATGGAATTGGGGTGAAGCTGGCCCTGCACCCAGGCCTCGAGGCCCATTTTTTCGAGTTCCGCCAAGGACGCGGGGGAGGGCCCGTAGGCGAGTCGGTTGAGGACGTGCACCGCCTGCTTGTCCGCGGGCCAGCCCGAGGCCGGAAAGTTGGGGGAGGCGGATGCTTGCGCGGCGGCGACGGACGGAGTGGGGGCGCCGGCGCAAGCCAGACTCGCGAGCGTCAGGGTAAGGAGGGGGCGCGCCATCGACTTATGGAGAAGAACACGTGGCCAGCCTGAAAAGTTTGGGTCGCCCCGGGCGCCAGTTACGAAGCAGTGGCGAAACGCACCGCGTCAATGCAACAGTCGGGCTCCATGAACCGTGTGGGGCGTCTCTTGTGGGCCGCTGTCGTTGTGGCAGTCCTTCCCGCCTCGGCTTGGGCACAAGCCACAGAGGTCCACGCCGACACCGGAGACACGGCGTGGCTTCTCATCTCAGCCGCCCTGGTGCTGCTCATGACGCCGGGGCTGGCGCTTTTTTACGGAGGCATGGTTCGGCGCAAGAACGTGCTCGCCACGCTCATGTACTCGCACTTCGCCCTGGCGCTGGTGACGGTGCAGTGGGTGGTGTTTGGCTACTCCATTACCTTCGGGAAGGACCATTTCGGCCTCATCGGCGGCTTCGACAACCTGCTGCTCAACAACGTGGTGGGACGGCTGAAGGGCAGCGTCCCGGAGCTGGCCTTCATGGTGTTCCAGCTCAAGTTCGCCATCATCACCCCGGCCCTCATCTCCGGCGCCTTCGTCGAGCGGATGAAATTCAGCGCCTACATGGTCTTCACCCTTCTGTGGAGCACGCTCGTCTATGACCCGGTGGCCCATTGGGTCTGGGGCGATGGCGGCTGGATTGGCGCCTACGGCGTCCTCGACTTCGCCGGCGGCACCGTCGTGCATTGGACGGCGGGATTGAGCGCGTTGGTCTGTGCACTCTTCATCGGAAAGCGCCTCGGCTTCGGCAAGGAGCGCTTCATCCCGCATGACTTGCCGATGACCATCACCGGAGCGGGCCTCCTCTGGTTCGGGTGGTTTGGCTTCAACGCCGGCAGCGCCCTCTCGGCGGGGAACACCGCCGCCCTGGCGTTCGTCACCACCACCATCGCCGCGGCCACCGGCGCCCTGGCGTGGGTTTTCGGAGAGTGGTGGGGCCGTGGCAAGCCCACCATGCTCGGCTTCGCCTCAGGGCTGGTGGCAGGACTGGTGGCCATTACTCCGGCCGCGGGCTTCGTTTCCCCGGCGGCGAGCCTCATCATCGGGGCGGCCGCGGGCCTGGTGTGCTACGGGGCCGTCCTCCTCAAGGAGCGCCGCTTCCACTACGACGACTCGCTCGACGCCTTCGGCGTGCACGGCGTGGGCGGCATGTTGGGGGCGCTGCTGGTGGGCGTCTTCTCCCGCAAGGTCCTCAACCCGAGCGGCGGGGCGGACGGGCTTCTCGCTGGAGACCCCTCGCTCCTGCTGAAGCAGGCGGTGGGCCTCTTGGCCGCGGGCGCCTGGACGGTGCTCGTGACGCTGGCCATTCTCTGGGTCGTCAACCGCACCATGGGACTCAGGGTGTCGGAAGACGAGGAGCGCGAGGGCCTGGACGCCACCCAGCACGGCGAGGCGGCCTACACCTCCTAGAGCGAGCCCGGGCTGCCGTAGAGTTCTCTGGGACGCCCCCCATGTCCGACTCGCGCCCGACGTCGACGCACGACCTTCTGCACTCGGCCCCGCCGTGGCCCGCGCGCGTGGTTTGCCTGACGGAGGAAACCACAGAGACGCTGTACCGTCTGGGGGCCGGCGAGAAGGTGGTGGGCGTGTCCGGCTTCACCGTCAGGCCGCCGGAGGCCCGCCGGAAGCCCCGGGTGAGCTCATTTCTCGATGCGGACTTCGAGAAAATCCTCGGGTTGAGGCCGGACCTCGTCCTTGGCTTCTCGGACTTGCAGGCCGACCTCGGCCGGGAGCTGTGCAAACGCGGCGTTCCCGTCTACCTCTTCAACCAGCGCAGCATCTCGGAAATACTCCAAGCCATCCGACTCATCGGCGCGCTGGTGGGCTTGGCCGACGCCGCCGACCGTCTCTCCAATGAGCTCTCGCTCGGCCTCGAGCGTCTGGCCGACAAGGCCACCGCGCTTCCCCGCCGGCCACGCATGTTTTTCGAGGAGTGGCACGAGCCGCTCATCAGTGGCATCCGCTGGTGCTCCGAGCTCCTGGAACTCGTCGGTGCAGAGGACGTGTGCGTCGAGTCCCGCGCCAGTCAGGGCGCGCAGGGTCGTATTTTCTCTCCGGAGGAGGTGGCGCGGCGCGACCCAGAGGGCGTGGTGGCAAGCTGGTGCGGGCGGAAGGCGAAACCCGAAAAAATTCGCTCCCGCCCGGGCTGGGCCACGGTGCGTGCGGTCCTGGATGACCAGCTGTACGAGGTGAAGAGTCCCCTCATCCTCCAGCCCGGGCCGGCCGCGCTCACCGTGGGCGCCGAGCAGCTGTCCCGCATTGTCGGCGCCGTGGCGCGGGGGGAGCGCCTGGGCACGCCCAAGGCCGGGGAGCTGCGCTCCGTCGGCTGAAGGTGCCGTCGCCTGGCCACGGCGCCTGCGGACATGGCAACGTGCGTCGCACGAGGCCACCCATGCGCACTGCCGAGGAGTGGTTCAGCAGTTACGGCGGAGACCACCAGCACCCCGTCAACCGGGCCATCCACTGGGTCTGCGTCCCGGCCATTCTCTGGGCCGTCGTCGCCGCGCTATGGACCCTCCCCGTCCCCGGTGCGCTGTCCCCGCCCGGCGTCTGGAGCTGGCTGGCGATGACGTTTGCCCTCGTCTTCTATTTCCGAATGTCGCGCTCGCTTGGCTTCGTCATGCTGGCGCTCTTCGCGCTGCTCTTCGTCCTCACAGACTTCCTGTACGGGGCGCTCGGCCCCCGGACGCTCTTGGCGCTCGCAGCCATTGTTTTCGTCGCGGCCTGGGTGGGCCAATTTGTTGGCCACATTTACGAGGGGAAGCGGCCCTCCTTCCTCACCGACTTGTCCTACTTGATGGTTGGGCCGGCGTGGCTCATGAGCAAGCTCATGCGGCGTGTGGGTCTGGCCGCCTGACGCCGCTGAGGAGAGCTTAGCGGGCGGTTGCCTGAAGCCCGCGCGTCACCACTTGCGGGTCTCCGCTTACCAAAAGGACCGCCGTCTTGCGGCACACCGCGCCGACGCGTGCCAGGTCCTCCGGCGTCACCGCGGAAAGGAGCTCCGGGTATTTCTCGATGGAGTCGACTGGGAGCTGGGCTAACCGCATCGCCACCAGCGCCTGCGCCAGGTCGCTGTTGGTGGTGTAGCGAAGGTTGGAGGCAATCCCCTGGTGCCATTTGAGGACGTCAAGGTCGTCTTTGGTCAACTTGACCGTTCCAAGGTCATCCAACTCCTTGCGTGCCACGGCGAGGACTCGCGTCAGCGCGCCGGAGTCAACGAAGCCTGAAACGTCCAAGTTGGCGGCCTGTCGATGCGTGTAGGCACCGCCGTGGAAGCCGTAGCTGCCGCCGAGGTTACTGCGTGCCAGGTTGCCCAGCCGACCTCTCAAGTGCGCGCCGAGCAGGCGCAAGGCCAAGGCGTCGTTCTGACTTGGGTCGGGCAGGGAGCAGCCGAGCCGAATTTCCGTTTGTTGGGCGCCGGCTCGGTCGACCCGCAACACCTGGACGGGAGCGGTCGTTTCACCGGCCCGCCGCGGCTGGGCCTCGGCACGCGAATCGACCGCGCCATGCCATCCCTCGAACCAGTCCCGGACCAGCTTTTCGGCTTCGACGACGTCGATGTCCCCCACCACCGCAAGCACCGCGCCCTCGGGCCGAAAGGTCCGGTCAATCCACGTCTGAAGGTCTCCCGTTCCGAGCTTGTCATAGTCGTTGGCCTGCGCCGTTCGACCCAAAGGAGAGTTCGGAAAGGTGTGCTCATAGAAGGCTCGAGAGACCTGAGCCGTCGGCAGCGCGTCTGCGCGTCGCTGGCTACTGACCAACTCGTCCCAAAGGCGCTTCACGCTGCCATCGACGTGGAGCGACTGGGCGCTGTCGGAGAGCAGCGCCAGCATGTTCTCGAGGTTTCCGGAGGCTCCGCGGGCCGTGTAGTACGTCGCGTCGGCGGTGGTGGATAGGTAGACGCGCGCTCCAAATCTGGTCGGTGGTCCATTGCGGGTCTGCTGCGGCCGGGCGAGTGCAGAGGTGAGCTCGGCAGCACCCAGCGGCTCGCTGGTGGCGTCTCCGCCACGGAAGCCCAATGAGACGGCGACGGTGGGAGCTGCGCCGCGGCGCACCAGCGAAACCTCGAGCCCGTTTTTCAGGCTAAAAACCCGGATGTCGCGAACTGGCCCGTGGACGTACGTCCGGAGCGCCTCGGGAGCGATTTTCGCTCGCACGTCGTCGCTGGATGCGAAGGCCGCCGGCGGCCCGGTTGTGTCTCGGGGGGAAGGCCCTTCGCTGGGCTGGACAAAGACGGCCCGTGCACGAGAGCGGCTGAGCCACTCGTAGGCGAAGGAATGCATTTGCGCTGCGCGGAGCTCATAGACGGCCTTGAGGTCCTTGCCCCAGGCAGCTGGGTCGCCGGTCTCGTGAATGCGGGTCGCCTTGCTCATCGTGCGCGACACAATGGATTCCGTCGCCAAGGCAACGTCGATGACCGAACTGTTCTGCATCCAGTGAAAGTCGACGGCTGAATTGAGGACGCTGTCCGTGCCCGTCTCACTGGGCACCCACATTTGAACGATTTTATCGAGCACGCGCTCTAGGCTTCTTTCGGGGTCTTTCCCAGTCTTCAAATACACCGCGCAGATGAGGGTGTTGGCAGTCCGCCCTTCGTCAAGGCTCGCGGACAAGTCTTCGATGTCGGAGCCAAGCGTGGCGGCTTGCGCGGAAACCCGCTCGAACACAGTCCTTGCGAACCGCTCGAGGTAGAGTTGATGGGACGCGCCACCGGGTAGTGACCACCCGATGTAGAGCGTGGGTCTCTCGGCCGGTCCCCGAATCGTCTCCAGCTGGGTTTTCTCCGGAGGTGCGGGGACGGCGGGCGGCTCTTGGCTCAAGCGTGACGCCCCCGCGACGGGTCCGCCCGGTGGCGCGTCGAGAAACGAGACCGGCAACGTCGCGTCAAACAGCTTCTGGATGGTCGCTAAGTCGACGTCTCCGCTCACATAGAGCGTGACGTTGCGCGGCACATAATATTGCTTCACGAAGGCTTCGGCGTCGGCCAGCGTCAAAGACGCGACACTGGCCTCGGTGCCAGCGACAGGACGATGGTAGGGATGGCCTGGGGGATAGAGCGCTCCGTAAAGGTGCGTGTAGACCGCGGTGGAGCGGCCGTGCTCATCGCGCTCGAGGATCTCATTCTTCACCACGCCGCGCTCGACCTCGAACGCTCGGGCGTCAACGCCAGCCAGGGGAGACAGAAGACGGCCGCTCTCGATGGTGAGCAACTGCGGAAGCGCTTCAGTCGGGCCCACGGCGATGTAGCGCGTCAAGTCATGTGAGGTGTTGGCGTTCCAGAGGCCCGCGCCAGCGAAGCTGAGCAGGTTGGACCGCTGAAGTTTTCCGTCCGGCTTGGCCCGAAAGGTTAGATGCTCGACGAGGTGGGCCAACCCCTCTTTGCCGATGGGGTCCTGCGCAGAGCCCACGTCGACGATGGCCACCACGGCCACCAACGGCTGGCTGCGGTCTTCCTCGACGACGATGCGCATCCCGGAGGGGAGCACGAGGTTCACCATCTTGAAGCCAAAATCTCCGCGGATGACGACACCGTCCGGCGGCGTCGCCAGCGCAGGTGCGGCCAAGAGGGCGCCAGCCAACACAAGCCCTCGGTAGTCCCCAAGTCGCGTCATTCCCTCTCCGGTGAAGAGTCCAGTTGCACCGAGGACGGTACTGAGGCGCGCTTTGCCGAGGAAAGTAGAAACGGGGGCGAGCCTTCCAAATGTGCGGACGCCGAGATGCGTCATTTGGCGACTCCCCATTGGGTTGAGCCCGCCGCCCTGCCTTCGGGGGCACCGTGGGGTGAGCCGCGCGAGATGCCCGAGGCGGCTTGCTTTCATCGGGGCTCTACAAGACGCTAGTGGGTGCGCATGCCCATTCGACCGGTCGTGGTAGCGGCCGCTTTGCTCTCGCTGACGTCGGCACCGGCTCGTGCTGCTTCGGGGGGACGCCCGGACGTCGTGCTCAATCACCTCTCTGTGGTGCTCGACTCAGCCACGGCCCGTGACGTTGCGGCCAATGCCTTCCTCAAAGACAGCTTCGCCTCGGTGTCCCAGAAGGCCAACGTCTCCAACGACGGCAAGCATTGGACGGGCACCTACGTGTACGGCGAGCGGACGTACGTGGAAATGTACGAGGCAGGGCCGGCGCAGGGCGAACCCGGCAGCTCCGGCGTGGCGCTCGGCGTCGAGCACGTGGGGGACGTGTCTCGCCTGGTGGTGCCCCTGGCGGATGCCGGAGCCGAGGCCACCGTCGTGCTGCGCACGGTGCAGGGCCCGAGCGGCGCCCAAGTTCCGTGGTTTTACCAGCTGCGCGCCTTCTACCGCTCCGACCCGCCCTCCAACACCAGCCGCTGGGTGATGGAGTACCAAAAGGACTTCCTGCGGACGGTGGAGCCGGGGAAGGACGGCACCAGTCGGGCGCAGCTGGCTGCCCGCTTTCAGCAGAAGAACCGCCTGGTGAAGGACGTGGTTGGCGCGACGCTGGCCCTCAGCGAGCGCGAAATGGAGCGCTTTGTGAAGGAGCTCGAAGTCTACGGCTGGACGGTGCGCTCCGAAGGCGCCAGGCGCACCGCCACCGGCGGCGGGACGACGCTCACCCTCATTCCTTCCACGGCCTCCGTCAAAGGCCTCACCGCGGTGCGCTTTCAGCTGGTCCGCAAGGGCGTCCCGCCGCAGACAGTCCATTTCGGCCCGACCTCCGTCCTCTCCGTCGCCTCCGACGGGACGGCGGACTGGGCGCTGTAGAGAGGAGCGCATGGCCCTCATCAACTGCCCGGAGTGCGGCAAGCAAGTCTCCTCCCTGGCGGCGAGCTGCCCGCACTGCGGGGTGGCGCTGGCAGGCGGCGGGGGAGCCCCGGGCGGGGCCCGGTTGACAGCAGCCGCCGGCGCGCCTTCTGCCGCAGAGCAAACTCTCTGGGAGTCGAGCCCCTCGCTATTGCTGCTGCTCGGAGAGGTGGTGGGCGTTCTCGTGGTGGTGCTGGTGGTGGTGCTCCTGGCGGCGCTCCTCCTCCCGGCCTTTCGCGACGTGGCGCGCAACTCCTGGCTTGACCCGGGCAAGGCCCAGCTCGTCCTCACCGTCGTGCTTGTGGCGTACCTCCTTCTGCGCGGCATTCGCATCGCGCTCCGCGCCGCCCGCCTGCGCACCACCCGCTACCGCCTCACCAACCAGCGCTTGGTGGTGGAGTCCGGAGTCGTCTCCCGGACACTGGCCGAGGTGGACTTGCGCTCGGTGGAAGACCTCGTCTTCCGCCAGGGGCCCCTGGAGCGCCTCCTGGGCATTGGCCGCATCAGCGTCGTCTCTTCGGACCGCAACACCCCCCGCCTTCAGTTGGTGGGGGTGAAGGACCCCAAGGGGACGCGGGAGTTCATCCGCACCCAAGCCTACGCCGCCACCCAGCGCCAGCTCTTCACGCGCTCCACCTAACGCCCAGCCGCGGCGCCTTTAGGGCGTGGCCTTGGGCTCCACTCCGGGCGCGGTGGCATTCCGCGGTTGAGGGACGGCTCGGTTGATGGCCAGCCCCAAGGCCGCGGCCACGCCGGACACCAGCGCCCAGAGGCTGAGCTGCCCGTGGTCAATGAGCCAGCCGGCGAGGGCCGGCCCGAGAATTTGTGCCACGGACAGAAGAGACTGGTTGAGGCCGAGGACGACGCCCTGCTCCGTGCGGTCCACTTGCTGGGTAATGAGGCTCGTCAGCGTCGGCCGCAGGACGCCATTCCCAAACGAGGAGACGGTGCCGGCCAACAGCAGCATGGGAATGCCAAACGTCGCAGCCAGCAGGGCGTACCCCAGGGTGGCCGTCAGGAAACCGGAGGTGACGAGCGCCGTCTCGCCGAAGCGCCGGACGAGCCGGCCGATGAAGCCGCCCTGGAGGATGACGCCGAGGAGCCCGGCATAGGCGAAGACGTAGCCCACCTGTTCCGGCCCGAAAGGCTTTCCGTGCCACAGAAGGCGTCGCTCACAGAAGAGGGCCAGGCCGCCGGTGAAGCCGGCGAAGGCGAAGGTGAAGCAGAAGAATTGCCACAACAGCGGTGCCAGGCCCGGCCGTCGGAAGTACTGGACGTACTCCCCCCAGGCTAGAAGCGACAGCCGCCGTCCCCCCGGCCCAGGCGCGGCGGCAGCGTGCTTGGACGGGCTTCCCGCCGGCAGGAAGAAGGCCGTGGCCAGGATGCTGGTGAGGGAGAGGCCAGCGGCCATGAGAATGGGGACGTGGTAGCCGTACTTGGACAGAAAGCCCGAGAGGGCAGGGCCCACCAGGAAGCCAAAGCCGAAGGCGATGCCAATAATGGCAAAGGAGCGCGAGCGGTTTTTCGGCTCGGTGACGTCGGCGATGTAGGCCTGAGCCAGGGACAGGTTGCCGGCGGTGAGGCCGTCGATGATGCGGCCCAGAAACGCCACCCACAGCACCTGCGCGCTGGCCAGGACGAGAAAGCCGGCCAGAGTGCCCAGCTGGCTGAGAAGGAGCAGCGGTTTGCGGCCGACGCGGTCGCTCAGTCTCCCCAACAGAGGCCCGCTGAAGAGCGAGCAAAGGGAGTACACCGAAATGAGCAACCCCACCTGGGTGGCGGAGGCGCCCAGCGTCTGCGCGTAGAAGGGCAGAAGGGGCAGGATGATGGTGAGCCCCAGCACGTCCACCACGACGATGAGAAAAATGGGGAGGAGCGGATGGCGCTTCAAGACGCGGGGAGCGCTAACCCAAACCACGGACGCGAGCAATGCATCTCGGAGCCCTCAGGGTGGCCCAAAGCCGTACTTGGCGAAGACGGCTTGGGCCGCGGGCGAGGCGAGGAATTGCAGGTACTCGGCCGCCAGCTGGGGGCGAGGCGCGCGCTTCACCGCAGCCATAGGGTAGTGGGCCACCACGTTGTATTCCACGGGGATGGGCACCACCTGGACTTGCGCCCCCGCGCTGGCCGCGTCGCTGGCGTAGACGAGGCCGGCGTCGGCCTCGCCGAGGACGACTTTGGCCAGCACCTGCTTCACGTTGAGCTCCCGGGACACCACCTTGGCCTCGACGCGCGCCCGGAAGTTGCCGCCCAGGGCGGCGTTCGCCTTGTCCAGTACCTCGAGGGTGTAGTGGCCGATGGGGACTTCCGGCGTGCCGATGACGAGTCGCTTCACAGTGGGCAAGTCCACAAAGCGCGTGAGCCCCGCGGGGTTGGAGCGCGGGACGATGAGGACTGGCGAGTTACTCACCAAGAGACGCGTCGGGCCCACCAAACCGGCGCGCTCGGCGGCCTCCATTTGCCGGACGTCTGCGGAGATGAAGACGTCCGCGGCCGCCCCTTGCTCGAGCTGGGTGCGGAGCTCCTGGCTCCCGGCGAAGTTGAAGCGAAGGCGCGCGCCCGGATGCGCCTGCTCGAAAGGCCGCTCCAGCTCCGTGCAAGCCTCGCGCAGGGACGCGGCGGCGAAAACGAGCATGTCTCCCGACGCGTCCGGTGCGCCAGCGTCCGCCGCCCAAGCCGGGTGGGGGACGGCGAGGAGAAGCCCGACGAGGGCTCCTCGGCCCCAAAACCGCTTCTCGGTGTGGCTGTCCATGCGCCTTTCCTCCCGCGAGAGTCCCCCGGGGTGTTGCCCCTTAGCTTTGTGCCCAGAAGGCCCGACTGAAGGTGGAGGCCGGAGACTCGCGAAGCGCCTCCACGTGCCCGTGCTCGGCGACGTGCCCGCCCTCGAGGACGAGCATGTCCCCGCCCAGCACCCGGGCGTCCTCGGCCTCGTGGGTGACGACGAGTGCCGGGACGTCCAAACGGCGGAGGTGCTCGGCCAGGAAGTCTCGAAAGCGCACCCGGGTGGGGGCGTCCAGAGAAGCCAGCGGCTCGTCGAGAAGCACCGCCCGGGGCTTCATGGCCAGCGCCCGCGCCAAGGCGACGCGCTGCCGCTCGCCACCCGAGAGATGCGTCGGCATGGCGTCTGCCACCTGCGCCGCGCCGAGCTGGGTGAGGGCTTGCTCCACCCGCTGCGCGCGTGCCGCGGGCGTGAGGTGGGAGAGCCCGAAGCCCACGTTGTCCCGCACCGTGAGGTGGGGGAAGAGACCCGAGTCCTGGGGCACGTAGGCAATGTTGCGGTCCTCCACCGGGAGGGACAGGTGTTGTGCGCTGTCAAAGAAGACGGTTCCCGAGAGCACCAGGCGGCCTTGGGTGGGGCGGAGGGCGCCCAGCACGGCGAGGAGGAGAGTCGTCTTTCCAGAGCCATTGGGGCCGGTGATGAGGAGCGGCCCGGGCCCAGCCGAGAAGGCCGCCGAGAGCCGGAATCCACCCCGGCGGAGCTCAAGGCGCGCGTCGAGCACCGTCTCCTCCGAGAAAGCTGTGGGCCCGCCGGCCGACGAGAAGCAGGAGGCCAAAGGCCACCACCACCAGGACGAGGGACATGGCCTTGGCGGCGCTCAAATCCGTCTCCATGGCGGTGTAGATGGCCAGCGGCAGCGTCTGTGTCCGCCCAGTGAGGTTTCCGGCAAACATGAGGGTGGCGCCAAACTCGCCCAGCGCCCGCGACCAGCTCAACGCCGCCCCGGTGGCGAGGCCCGGGAGGCACAAGGGCAGCGCCACCCGGAAAAACGTACGCGCCGGACTCGCCCCCAGCGAGCGGGCGACGAGGAGCAGGGACGGGTCGAGCCGCCGGAAGGAGGCGCTCGCCGCTTGGACGTAAAACGGCGCCGAGACGAAGACTTCGGCCAGCACCACCGCCGCGGTGGTGAAGGGAAGGCCAATGCCGGCTCGCTCGAGCCAGGGGCCGAAGAGTCCGCGCCGGCCGAAGGCCAGAAGCAGCGCCAGGCCGGAGACGGCCGGGGGGATGACAATGGGCAGCTGCACCAAGGTGGCCAGCGCCCGCCAGCCCCGACCCGCGCGCCGCGCGAAAAGCCAGGCCAGGGACGTCCCGAGCAGCAGCACCACCACCAGCGAGCAGGTGGTGGTGAAGAGACTCAAGGCCAAGGCGGAGAGGGCGAGGGGATTTTTCAGGCCGGACAGCACCTCGCCCCAACCCGACGACAGCGCCAGCGCTACCACCGGGACGAGAAGAAAGGCGAGCAGGAGGCCCGCGCCCAGCACCGGCACGGCGGCCGATGCGCTCCGGAGCCACCCGCGCGCATTCACAGCTCGGCCACCACCTGCCCGGTACGTCCCGTCTCATAGCCGGGGAAGGTACCGAGCTCCCGCCGGAAGCCGGCTCCGCGCAGCACGTCGAGCAGCCTTCCCAAAGGAGCGCGTGCAGCGGCCGCCGCGGGCAACGCGAGGTCGAAGTGCTGCTGCGCCAAGGGGAGAAAGAGGAGGCCATGGCCCTCGGCCGCAGCGCGGGTGCTGACGGCCACGTCCGCAGCGCCCAGGGCGACGGTGAGGGCGGCCGTCTCGTGGCCGGGGGCACAGCGCTCGTAGCCTTGCACCCGGGAGGCCGGAAGCTGGGCTTCGCGCAGCAGCTGGTCCAGGAGGTGGCGCGCCGCGGCGCCCGCCGTGCGGTTGATGAGACGGACATCCGGACGCCCGAGGGCGTGGACGTCGCGAATGGCGCGCGGGTTGCCGCGGGCCACCGCGAAGCCGAGCTCCCAGGCCGCCAAGTGGACGAGCACCACCCGCCGGCCCCGGAGCGCCTTGCGCACCGCCCGGGCGTTGGCGTCGAGGTGCCGGGGCTCGCTCAAGTGCAACCCGGCGAGGTGCGCCTCGCGTCGCTGCAGCATGCCCAAGGCGTCGCTGCTCGGCACGTCCACCCAGTGCACCGGCCCCGACGCCGCCCGGGCCAGAAGCCCCAAGGCCGGGTCGCACCCGGCCAAGAGGAGCCGCCCCCCCCAGTCCCCGGCGTGCGGGAAGAGTTCCACCTCGACGTCCCCTTGGGCGGTGACGGTGCCCATGCCGTCGGCCAGTAGCGGCTCGGCGCCCTCCAGGGGGTATGCCGTCCGCTGGCGGTCCACCTCGGCGAGCAACACCCGGCGGCACTCACCCGACTGGGCGTTGGCGGCTTGGGCCAGTCGGGCCCAAACCCGCCGGGGGTGTGTTTCCAGCCAGAAGAGGGACTCGAGCGAGGTCGCGAGGGCCGCTGCCAGCGCAAGACACAACCCCATGGAGGGCACGGAGCGTCCCGTCTCCAGCGCATGCAGCGCCTGCCGGCTCACCCCCACCCGAGCCGCGAGGGCGGACGCTGAGAGGCCCTGCCGCTCGCGGACAGCGCGGACGGCGTTTCTCAAGGGGGTAGGCACCGTGCCGGCGGACTGTCAGGAATGGCTGGCGGACTGTCAAGCGGACTGGACACATTGCAACACCGGTGGGGGGGTGTGTCTCTGGCCGGGAACCCCCTGCATGGGCCAACCTTCCGTCCTCTGCAGGGTTTTGGTTTGAGAAAGAAGGCCCACACGCCCCGGCAGCCGCCGCTTTCCCGTGCGCCGGGCCGGCAATTCGCTATGTGCTTTCTGCGTATGCCACCTGTGCGGCAAACCCTGAGTCTGGCCGGGGCCGTCCTTCTCTTGGGGCTTGTGGCCTGCCAGAAGCCCGAAGCGCCGGCGACTCCCCTGCGCACCGAGGCCTTGGTGGAGCCGGCGCCCGTCGAGACTGGGGTGGCGGTGCCCAGCGCCCCGGTGGCGGTGGAGGTGCCTTCGCTGGCGCCGCTCGTGGACCGCATCCTCCCGACGGTGGTGAGTGTGGAGGTGGAGTCCACACAGGCCTCCTCCGCAGCCGAGGACGAGGGGGAAGGCCCCCGGACTGACGGTGACAGTGAGGCGGCACCAGGGCTTCCCGAGGGGCACCCACCCCTGCCTGCCATCTCCCACGAGCGCGCCGGGGCCGGCGTCCTTTTGTCCGGGCGTGGACTCGTCCTCACCAGCTTCCACTTCGTCCGCGACGCGCCGGGCCTGGTGGTGCACCTCGCGGACGGCCGGACGTATGAGGCCCAAGTCGTGGGGCGGGACGCGCCGACGGACCTCGCGCTCCTGAGGCTGCGCAATGCACCAGCCAGCTTGCCGGTGGCCCGACTCGGAGACTCGCGCAAGCTGCACACTGGAGACTGGGTGCTGGCGGTGGGAAACCCTTTCGGGCTCGCCTCCAGCGTTTCCTTGGGAATTGTGAGTGCCCTCGCCCGGAGGCTGGGCGGGCCGTATGACGAGTTTCTCCAGACGGACGCAGCCATCAACCCCGGCAGCTCCGGCGGGCCGCTCTTCGACCTCCACGGCGAAGTGGTGGGGATTGCCACCGCGGTTCCCGTCGCGGCCGGCGTCGGCTTCGCGGTGCCCTCCTCCGTCGTCCTCGAGCTGCTTCCGCAGCTGGAGAAGGAGGGCGGCGTCACCCGCGGCGCCCTGGGCGCGCTGTTTCAGGACATGACGCCCGCCCTGGGACGCGCCCTCGGGGTGAGCTCCGGCCGAGGAGCGCTCGTCAGTGGCTTCACCCAGGACTCGGCCGCGCAGCGCGCGGGCGTCCAACGGGACGACGTGGTGGTGGCGGTGGATGGGCTCCCGATGGCTTCGAAAAACGAGCTCATCCGCGCCGTGGCGCTGCGCCCGCCGGCCTCCCGGGTGAGGGTGACGCTGGTGCGGGCCGGGCAGTCCCAGGAGGTGCAGGTGACGCTCGGCGTGCGGACCGACCTCGAAGGCACGGGCCCGCTGTCGCGGCCGGTGCCGGAGGAGCGCACCTTGGCCTCGGAGCCCGGTCTCGGGCTCGAGCTGGCGGACTTGACGAGGGAGGTGGCGGCTCAGCTTCAAGTCCGCGGGCCCGGGGCGGTGGTGGTGGGCGTGGCGGCTGGCTCGGTGGCCGACGCCGCCGGCTTCGTCCCCGGAGAAGTGGTGACCGAGCTCGGCGGGACGACGGTGCGCACCGCCCGCGACGCGGCGCTAGCACTCAAGTCCGGTCGCTCGGGGCGCACCCTCCTGGTGCGCATCCTGACGCCTGGCGGAGCTCCTGGGCTGCGCGCCCTGGCCATCCCCTAGTCAGCCCCCGCGAGTCGAGCAAACCGCCTTTAGCGCCCGGGAGGCGGTAGCGGCCGAAGCAAACCCCCGAAGCCGTCCGGCGTTTCCGCGGGGACGGTGGTGTTGTACTCGATGACGCCGAAGACACCCTGCGGGCCGGGGGGACGGCAGCTGAAGCGGAGGGCCATCTCCTCGGCCTCGCCCACCTGGACTCGGCGGAGCCGGCGCTCGAGGAAAACCGGGACGTCGGAGTGCACCACCGTCGGCACCAGGCGCTCGGTTTGCAGCTCCGGGACGAGAATGTCCTCGCCACCCCGGCCGCCGTGCGCGTCCAGCGCCACCCGCCCGTCTCGGCCCGGAAGCACCTCGGCCCGCACCAGCGCACCGCCCTGGGGCGCGGGCTCGAGCGTCCAGTGAAGCAGCGTCAGGCAGTGGGCCACCGTCTCCAGGCGAGCCGCCGCGGCCCGCTCGCGTGCCTGCCCAGCGCTCTCCAGGTGCTCCCGTCGGACGAGCACCACGCCCACACCGACGCCGAGCCCCGCGGCGACGAGAAGGACGAGGGCGGCCGTCGTGTTCCGCACCCAAGTGACTCTCTCACGCTTCGGCCCTTCACCGTGCCGCCGGTTGCGCGCTAAGGGAGGGGCTCCATGTTGCACGCCCTGCTTATGAGCCTCCTCGCCGCAGCCCCCGCTGTCCCCCCCGACACCTTCCTCCGTCAGTATTCGGACACCCGCGGCTTCTCCAACGGGCTACCGACACAGGTGTGGCCCACCGCCGATGGCCGTTGGGTCCTCTTCCTCCGTTCTGAGGCCAACGCCCGGGTGCAGTCGCTTTTCGCCTTTGACGTCACCACCGGCAAGACGCAGCAAGTGCTGACGGCCGAGGCGCTGCTCCAGGGTGGCGCCCAGACGCTGAGCGTCGCGGAGCGAGCTCAGCTCGAGCGCAAACGCATCAGCGCGCGTGGCTTTACCGGCTTTGAAGTCTCAGACGACGGGAAGACGCTGGTGACGGTGTTGTCCGGCCGCATTTACCTCTTGGACGTTGCGGCCCTCACCGCGGGCCAGCCCGTGGCCACCTCCACGCGGCCGCTCAGCGTCGAGGAGGTGCTGTCCCCCAAGCTGTCCGCGGACGGAAAGCAGCTCGGCTATGTGAAGGATTGGGACGTGCACGTGCTCGACGTTGGCACAGGCCAGGTGCGTCAACTGACCTCCGGCGGCTCGGAGCGGCTCAGCCATGGGCTGGCGGAATTCGTCGCCCAAGAGGAAATGCAGCGCTTCGACGGCTTCTGGTGGTCTCCCGACGGAAAGCACATGGCCTACGAGGAGTCGGACACCCGTGGCGTGGAGACTTTCACCATCCAGGACCCGGCCCGGCCGGAACAGCCGGCCAATACCTTCCCTTACCCCCGCCCTGGAAAAGCCAACGCCCGGGTGCGGCTGGGCATTGTCCCCACCGCCGGTGGCCCCACCACCTGGGTGCAATGGGACGAAGCGCACTACCCCTACCTCACCCGGGTGGTGTGGCCGAAGAAGGGGCCGCTCACCGTGCTCGTGGAAAACCGCGCCCAGACGGAGGAGCTCCTGTTGCGCGTCGAGCCCCAGAGCGGTGCGACGCAGGTGCTTCTCCGCGAGAAGGACTCGGCGTGGCTCAACCTCCCGCCGGCCAAGCAGGTGCCGTTTTGGCTGCCGGACGGTTCCGGCTTCTTCTGGCTCACCGAGCGCACCGGGGGCTGGAGCGTCGAATTGCACGCACCGGACGGGGCCTTGCAGGCGACGTGGGTGAGCGCCGAGGACAAGCTGGTGTCGCTGTTGGGCTATGACGGGGCGGAGAGGGCGCTGTACTTCCTCGCCGCGCCCCAGGCCCCGGACACGGTGGTGATGCGGGCACGGGCCGGGGCACGTCCGGAACGCGTCTTTCCCAAGGCCGGTGAGCGGACGTCCGAGGGGTTGCAGCTCTCCGACGACGGCAGCGTGCGGGTCCTCACCACGCCCGGCCCCGCGGGCACGCTGCGCAGCGAGGTGAGGGACCGTGCCGGGAAGACGCTGGGCGTCCTTCCCTCGGTGGCCGCCCCGCCGCCCTTCGTGCCCCAGGTGGAGTACCGGCAGGTGGGCGCTCGGGGCTTCTGGACGACGCTGGTACGGCCCCGTCGGGCAGTGCCGGGACAGAAGCTACCGGTGCTGGTGAATTGCTACGGCGGGCCTCATGGCAACGTCGTCCAGGCCAACCCCAGGCAGTACCTCTTCGCGCAGTGGCAAGCGGACCAGGGCTTCCTGGTGGTGGGGTTTGACGGGCGGGGCACCCCCCGCCGCGGTCGGGATTGGGAGCGCGCCATTAAAGATGACTTCTCCGGCGTCATCCTCGACGACCAGGTGGCCGCGCTCCAGGCTCTGGCCCAGGCCGTTCCGGAGATGGACCTCACCCGGGTTGGAATTTCCGGCTGGTCCTTCGGCGGCTACCTCTCGGCGCTGGCCGTCCTCAAGCGCCCGGACGTCTTCCATGCCGCCGTCGCCGGCGCCCCGGTGGTGGATTGGCTCGACTACGACACCTTCTACACCGAGCGTTACCTCGGCATTCCGCCCGGGGCGGACAGCGTCTATGCCCGCAACGGGCTTCTTGGCGAGGCGCCCAACCTCCAGCGTCCGTTGCTGGTGCTGCACGGGACGTCGGACGACAACGTCTACTTCTTCCACTCGCTCAAGCTGGTGAATGCGTTGTTCCGGGCAGGGCGGCAGGAATTCGAATTCCTGCCCCTTTCCGGCTTCACCCACATGGTGGCGGACCCCGTGGTGCTTGAGCGCTTGCACCGACTGGAAGTCGATTTCCTCAAGGCCCACCTGGTGCAGCCGGCGAGTCCTGTCGCTGCCCCCTCCCCGCAACCGGGCAAGGCGCAGCCCGCGGGCTAGTTTAAAGGGAAGTCTCCCACCCCTAGGGCGCGGGGGCCCTCAACGCCGCCGGACTCGGGCCGAGGACGGTCCCGACGGGACGAAGGATGCCCGCTCCCCGCCGGGCGCCGCCCTTCCGTGAGGTGCGGGCCCGGCCTCGGTGGACCGCCCCTACGGCGTTTTGGCTGTCCTGAAGGAGTTAAATGGGCTTGACGTTCTGCGCCTGAAGCCCCTTCGGGCCGCGAGCGACGTCAAACTCCACCTTCTGCCCCTCCGCCAGGGTGCGGAAGCCCTCTGACTGGATGGCAGTGTGATGGCAGAAGACGTCTTCCCCGCCCCCATCCTGCGTGATGAAACCGAAGCCCTTCGCATCGTTGAACCACTTGACGGTACCGGTTGCCATCTCGTGTCTCGTATTCCTTCTCAACACCGCGGCTCATAGTGCCGGGTGGTCTCCAGGTCGGAGGACCGCGCTTTTTTATGGAGGCGGAAGGTTGAAGTAAAGCTCTCTCGACGTCCGTCCTTGCGCCTGTGCGCTCGGCCGTGGCGGGACCGCACTCACACCGCAGTGCGTCGTGACAACGGGGTGCCGAGCCCTCCACCTAAGCTCGAGGGGGCTTCTTGCTGGAGTTGGACCTCGCCATTCGCACCGCCGCACCCGAGGACGCGGCCAAACTCATCACCCTGTGCCATGTGCTGGGGCATGCCCCAAGCCCGCGGGAAGTGACGGAGCGCCTGGCGTCCTCAAGCGACGCCCGGCGGGCGGTCCTCGTCGCCGTTTGCCAAGGGGGGGTTGTGGGCTTCGTCGAGGTGGAGCAGCGGGCCAGCCTGGCCGCCGGGAGCTGGGCGGAAGTAAGCGCGCTCGCGGTGGAGGAGCAAATGCGCGGCCGGGGCGTCGGCTCTGCCCTTGTCGAGGCCGCTCGGGCTTGGGCCAGAGGCCGACGCATGACGCGGCTCCGTGTCCGAACGCGAAACGAGCGCCAAGCCGCGGCGCGCTTCTATGAGCAGAACGGGTTTCGCCTTTCCAAGGAGCAGCGGGTGTATGTCGCTGCGCTCTGACTCCGACTGGCTCAAGGACGTGGACCACCACGACGTCGATGAAGAGGGGCTCATGAAATTGGTTTGTAAATTCGCTGCGCTGCTTTTCTTCTTTGCCGCGACGTCGGCCGATGCATCCGTTCCGGCCGAGACCATCCTCTCGCGTAGTTTGAAGGTCGACGGCGTCGAGCTGCACTACCTCACCGCCGGCAAGGGCCCGGCCGTCGTTCTCCTGCACGGCTACACGCAGACGTCACGCATGTGGCGGCCCTTCATTCCGCAGCTCGCTGAGAAATTCACCGTGATTGCGCCTGACTTGCCCGGCATCGGCGACTCCTCCGTCCCAGCCACTGGCCTGGACATGAAGAACTCGGCCATCCGCATCCACGCCCTGGTGAAAGCGCTGGGCATCGACAAGGCCCGGGTGGTGGGGCACGACATCGGCTTGATGGTCGCCTATGCGTATGCCGCACAATTCCCGACGGAAACCGAGAAGCTGGTGCTCGTCGATGCGTTTCTCCCAGGCGTGGCCGGCTGGGAGGACATCTACAACAATCCTGGGATTTGGCATTTTCGCTTCAACGGCCCGACGCCAGAAGCGCTGGTGCGGGGACGCGAGCGGACGTACTTCGACCATTTCTGGAACGACTTTGCTGCGGACAAGGCCCATTCGGTGCCGGAAGCAGACCGGGTGGCCTTCACCGCAGCCTACGCGCGTCCTGGACGGATGCGCGCCGGCTGGGCCTACTTCGTCTCATTTCAGCAAGCGGCGAAGGATTTTGCTCAACTCGCCCAACACAAACTCCCGATGCCGGTGCTGGCCCTCGGCGGCGAAAAAGCCAACGGTCGCGCGTTGGGGGAGCAAACGAAGCTCGTCGCGGACGACTCCACCATCGTCGTGCTGAAAAACTGCGGGCACTGGGTCATGGAAGAACAGCCCAAGGAGGCGATGGAGGCTTTGACGAAATTCCTCTGAAGCCGCTCTCAGCGCTGGGGCGCCTTTGTGCAACGTCCCCTTCTGCAGTGGGGCTTTGCCCTCACACCTCGAGCAGCAGCCGCTCCGGGTCCTCGATGCATTCCTTGATGCGGACGAGGAATTGCACCGCCTCCCGGCCGTCGATGAGGCGATGGTCATACGAGAGGGCCAGGTACATGACCGGACGGATGACGATTTGTCCGTCGCGCACCACCGGACGCTCGACGATGTTGTGCATCCCGAGGATGGCCGTCTGCGGCGGGTTGAGGATGGGGGTGCTCAGCATCGAGCCAAAAATCCCCCCGTTGCTGATGGTGAAGGTACCGCCCTGTAAGTCGGCCAGCGTGAGCTTGTCGGTGCGGGCCCGGGTGCCGAGCTCGGCGATGCGCTTTTCAATGTCGCCCATGCTGAGCGTGTCTGCGTCCCGCAGCACCGGGACCACGAGCCCGCGCGTGCCGGAGACGGCGACTCCAATGTCGTAGTAACGCTTGAGGACAATCTCCTCCCCGTCAATCTCCGAATTCACCAGCGGGAAGGCCTTCAGGGCGTCCACCACCGCGCGGACGAAGAAACCCATGAAGCCAAGCTTCGTGCCGTGGCGGGCCAAGAAACGCTCTCCGTAGGTTTTTCGGAGCGCCATCACCTCGGCCATGTCCACCTCATTGAAGGTGGTGAGGATGGCGGCACTGGACTGGGCAGCGAGCAGCCGCTCGGCCACGCGTTTGCGCAAGGGCGTCATCTTCACCCGCTCCTCGCGCGCGCCACTCTGGCGCGGCGCAACCGGAGCCGGCGCCGCGGCGGCGAGTGCCGAAGGCGGACGGGGGGCCGGGGCCGGAGCGCTCGACTTTCCGCCCTCGAGGACGGTGAGCACGTCGTCCTTCGTCACCCGTCCAGAGGCGCCGCTGCCCCGGAGCGAGCCCGGGTCGAGGCCCGCATCCTCCGCCATTTTCCGCGCCACGGGCGAGAGCGGCGGCTGGCGCCCATTTCCTCCGCCACTGACGAGGGCCGCTCCGGACTCGGGCGCTGGGGCGCGGGCCGGGGAGGGCAGCGCCGGCGGAGGCGAGGGGGGTGCCGGACGGACAACCTCGGCTCCTGCGCCGCTGGCGATGGTGCCCAGGACGTCCCCAATTTTTACCCGGTCGCCCTCCTGGTGGCTGATGGAGGCGAGGGCGCCGGCCGCCGGAGCAGCGACGTCGATGGTGACTTTGTCCGTCTCCAACACCACCACCGGCTCGTCCACCTTCACCGGGTCGCCCACCTTCTTGTGCCATTTCCCCACCACTGCCTCGGTGATGGATTCGCCCAGGGCTGGGACGGTGAGCTCGATGGGCATTTAGGCAGTCCCCCGTGCAAACGCTTCTTCGACAAGCACATGCTGCTCCAGCTCGTGCGTCTTCAAAAAGCCCGTCGCCGGACTGGGGCTCTCCACTCGGCCGACGTACTGCACTTTGACTGGCTGAGCGGCGATCGCTGCCAGGTCCGCCAAGTGGCTGCGCATGAAGCGCCAGGCGCCCATGTTCCGCGGCTCCTCCTGGACCCAAAACAGCTCCCGGACAGACGGGTAGCGCTTCACCAGGGCTTCGAGCTCGGTGCGAGGCACGGGGTAGAGCTGCTCCACCCGTGCCACCGCGACGCTGTCGTCCTTGGTCGCGGTCCGATGGGCCATCAAGTCGAAGGCCACCTTCCCGCTGCAGAGGAGCAGGCGAGTCACGCGACTTGGGTCCACCTCCGGCGCGTCACCGATGACGCGCTGCCAGCCGCCCTCGGTGAAGGCCGACAGCGGGCTGGCCGCCTCCTCGCGTCGAAGGAGGCTTTTGGGCGTCATCACCACCAGCGGCTTGCGCCAGGAGCGGAGCGCCTGCCGCCGCAGCAAGTGGAAGAACTGACCGGCCGAGGTGGGGTAGCACACCTGAATGTTGTCCTCGGCGGACATGTCGAGGAAGCGCTCCAGCCGGGCGCTGGAGTGCTCGGGCCCCGCGCCCTCGTAACCATGTGGAAGGAGCAGCACCAGTCCCGACAGACGCCGCCACTTCTGCTCCGCCGCGACGACGAATTGGTCGATGATGACTTGGGCGCCGTTGGCGAAGTCCCCGAATTGGGCCTCCCACAGCACCAGCGCGTCCGGGTAGTCGAGGGAGTAGCCGAACTCGAAGCCCATGCACCCCGTCTCGGAAAGCGGGCTGTTGAAGACCTCGAAGAGGGCCTGGGTTGGGCTGATGGCCGCGAGCGGGGTGTAGGTGGCACCGGTCAGGATGTCGTGCAGAACGGCATTCCGATGGCCGAAGGTGCCGCGCTCGGTGTCCTGTCCAGTGAGACGGACGTGTACCTTCTCGGTGAGCAGCGAGGCGTAGGCCAGGCTCTCCGCGCTCCCCCAGTCGAGCGCCAGCTCGCCCTTGGCCATCTGCAGGCGCCGGTCGAGGATTTTGTTCATCTGCCGAAGCGGAGTGAAGCCCGGTGGCACCTTGGAGAGGTGCTCCAGGAGCGAGGAGGCGCGCTCTTTCGAGATGGCGGTGGACACCTCGGGGACGCCCTTCTCCGGACCGCCGCGAAACGGCGTCCACACCCCCTCGTTGGCCGAAGGGTCGGCGATGAGCGGCTTCTCCTTCGCCCGGAGGTAGGCGCTCTGGAAATGCTCCTTGGCCGCGTCGCGGATGCTTTCGGCGTCCTGCGCGGTGAGGCGTCCCTTCTTCTCCAGCTCCTGAGCGTAGAGCGTTGCCACCGCGGGATGCTGACGAATCTCCTGGTACATGAGGGGCTGGGTGTAGCCAGGCTCGTCGCCCTCGTTGTGGCCGTAGCGGCGGAAGCACACCAAGTCCACCACCACGTCGCTCTGAAACTGTTGGCGGTACTCGGTGGCCAACCGCATGACGTGCACGCAGGCCTCCGGGTCGTCGCCGTTGACGTGGAAGATGGGGATGTCGAGCATCTGGGCCACTGCGGTGCAGTAGATGCTGCTCCGGCCCTCCTCGGGCAGCGTGGTGTAGCCGAGCTGGTTGTTGACCACGAGGTGCACCGTGCCGCCGGTGTCGTAGCCGCGTAGACGTGAGAGGTTGAGCGTCTCGGCCACCACGCCCTGGCCGGCCATGGAGGCGTCTCCGTGGAGGACGAGGGGGAGCGCCTTGCTTCTTCGGTCCTGTGTCCCCAGACGCGTCTGCTTGGCCCGCACCCGGCCTTCGACGACGGGGTGGACGAATTCGAGGTGGCTTGGGTTGAAGGCCAGGCTGAGGTGGATGCGCTTGTCCCGACTGGTGGTGAAATCCGAGGAGAAACCCATGTGGTACTTCACGTCGCCGCGGGCGACGTAGCTCTTGGGGTCCGTCGGGCCGTTGAACTCGCTGAAAATCTGGTCCGGGCTCTTGCCGAGGATGTTGGCCAGCACGTTGAGCCGGCCGCGGTGGGCCATGCCGATGACGACTTCCGTCACTCCCAGCTCTCCACCCACGTCGAGCAGCGTGTCCACCATGGGGATGAGGCTCTCGCCGCCGTCGATGCTGAAGCGCTTGGCTCCCTGGTACTTGGTGTGGATGAAGGACTCGAAGGTCTCGGCCACGGTGAGCTTCTCGAGGATGTGGCGTTGCTCGGCCTCGGAGAGCGTGGCCCGGTTCTCCGTATGCTCCATCCTGGGGATGAGCCAGCGCCGCCGGTCGCTGTCGAGCAGCGTCATGAACTCCACGCCGATGTGGCCGCAGTAGGTGCGCCGCAGCCGGTCCAAGAGCTCCCGGAGACGGACCCGTCGCTCGCCGGCGAAGACCCCGCTCCCGTCCACCACCTGGTCCAGCTCGGCCGGGGTGAAGGCCTGGTCGGTGACCATCGCCAGGTCCGCCGCGTGCTCGAGGGGAGGCCGGGGGCGGCCCAACGGGTCAAGCTGGGCGAGCAGGTGGCCGCGCAACCGGAAGGCGTACAACGTCTGGTCGACGCGGGCCTGGAGGGCCATGCCCGAGGCCGAGACCGTGGGGGTCTCGACCGCCAGCGCGCGGACCGGGGCGCCATTCGTCGCCACCGGGTGGCCGTTACTGCCTTTGTTGCCGTCCTGGCCGCTGGGCCGAGCTCCGCCCGAGCGGGCGAACAGTTCACCGAAGCTGGCATCGACGCTGTTTGGGTCCTCGAGCCAACGGGCGTACAGGCCGTCGAGAAAGTCGATGTTTGCTCCGGTGAGGAAGCTGTCCTGAGTAGGCATAGGGTTTCGTGTCTTAAGTCTTAACGCCGAACGTCGGGGGCAGGGCCAATCTTCCAGCGCATGGCATCCATGCCGCGCCTTCACGTGCCCCACAGGGGCTCCCTGCAGCCCCAAATTCACCACTCCTAGCCGCGCTGCGCCAGAGCCTGACCGTTTTGTGACCGGAGCCGCTACACGGGTGAAGCAGCCCCTCTCGACACCCGCCAAGCCGAGCCCGGGCAGTGGTAAAGGCCCAGTCCCCATGCTCCTCCAAGGCAAGCGCATCCTGGTGACCGGCGTCCTCACGCCTCAGTCTCTGGCGTTTGGCATCGCCGAGCTCGCCCAGTCCGAGGGCGCCGAGCTGGTGCTGACGAGTTTCGGTCGAGCCATGTCACTCACCGAACGCAGTGCTCGCCGGCTCTCGCCGACGCCCGAGGTCCTCGAGCTCGACGTCACCAACCCCGTCCACTTCGCCGCGGTCAGCGAGGCGCTCAAAAAGAAATGGGGCGTGGTGCACGGGGCGCTGCACGCCGTGGCCTACGCCCCGACCGACGCCTTGGGCGGGAATTTCCTCAACACGCCGTGGGAGAGCGTCTCGACGGCCTTTCGCATCTCCACCTTCTCCTTGAAGGAGCTGGCGGTGGCGGTGGCTCCGCTCATGACGGAGGGCGGTAGCATCGTCACCCTGGACTTCGACAACCGCGTGGCCTGGCCCATCTACGACTGGATGGGCGTGTGCAAGGCGGGCCTCGAGGCGTGTGTTCGTTACCTCGCTCGTGACTTGGGGCCGAAGAAAATCCGCGTGAATTCTCTGGCCGCGGGACCGCTGGCCACCATCGCCGCCAAGGGGATTCCCGGCTTCAAGCAGCTCGAGCGCAACTGGGGCGCCCAGGCGCCTTTGGGCTGGTCCTCGAAGGATGACCATTCGGCCGTCGCCAAGACGGCGGTGGCCCTTCTGTCGGACTGGATGCCTTCCACCACCGGAGAAATGGTGCACGTCGACGGCGGCTACCACGCGCTCGGTGCACCCCCGGTCGACCCCAACGCCGAGTAGGGACAAGGAGGCCGGGAGAGGAAACTCTCCCCTTCGCCGAATGGCGAGCCAATACTGCCCGGGCGAAGGTGTCCGCCTTTGGGGACTCCTAGAAAGGACGAGGGCGGCTGCAAATGGGTGTCGTTCGTTCCCTTGGGAAGTGGGCTTTGCGCGGGTGCCTGCTGGCCATCGGGCTGAGCATCGCCACTTGGGGCAGCATTCACCTCTCGCGCGCCTATTACTCGCGGCAGGCACAGCAGCCACCGTCCGCATTCATCGTCGAGCGTGCGCCCTTCATCGCCCTCACCCATGCGCGACTGATTGACGGGACAGGGGCAGAGGCGCAGAACGACCAGACGCTGCTCCTCAAAGACGGAACCATCGTCGACGTCGGTCCCTCTTCCACGCTGACGGTCCCGGCGGGCGTTCGCGTCCTGGACCTCTCGGGCAAGACGGTATTTCCCGGCTTGGTGATGCTCCACGAGCATCTCTTCACCCTGGTCGTCAACCCACCGAAGGAGTTGCTGGCCGTGGAGCAACCGGTCTCCTTTCCGCTGATGTACCTGGCGGGAGGGGTCACCACGCTCCGGACGACGGGCAGCATCGACGCTCAAGCGGACCTGGCCATCAAGCGGGCCATCGACTCCGGCCAACGGGTTGGCCCGGACATGTTTCTGACCGCGCCCTACCTCGAGGCCAGTCCGGTCCTCGTCCCGCAAATGCATGCCCTCGCGAGTCCAGAGGAAGTGCGTCGCGCGGTTGACGATGGAGCTGCCCAGGGCATGACGTCCTTTAAGGCGTATACGCACCTCACGCCGGAAGAGCTCAAAGCCGGGATTGAAGAGGCGCACCGCAAGGGCCTCAAGGTGACGGGGCATTTGTGCTCGGTCGGATTCACCGAAGCCATCGACCTCGGGATTGACGGTCTGGAGCATGGTCTCGTCGTCGATTCAGAATTTTTCCCAAGCAAACAACCGGGCGTTTGCCCTCCGGACGACGGCGCCCTTGCACGGGACATCGACGGGCGCCTGGAGGTGGGGAGTCCGGAAGTGCAGCAGCTCATTCGTCATCTCGTCGAGCGCCATGTGGCGGTCACTTCGACGCTCGCAGTCCTCGCCGACTTGACAGACGACGCCGAACCCGTCTCTTCCATGGAGGACCGGGAGATGCGCGCGCTCTCATTCAAGAGCGCACTCGTCTACCGGCTCTTGAGGCGGCTTGTTCTTCCGAAACGTGTTCTGCACCACTACTTGCCCAAGGAAATGCAATTCGAGCGCGACTTCGTCGCCGCCGGAGGGCTGCTCCTCGCCGGGTCCGACCCGACCGGTGACACAGGAGTACTCGCGGGCTATGCCGACCAGCGGCAAATCGAGTTACTGGTGAAGGCGGGCTTCACGCCGGTCGAGGCGATTCACATCGCAACGGCGAATGGAGCCGAGGCTCTGGGGCAAAGCGCGCGGATTGGCACCATCGCCAAGGGGAAGCAGGCCGATTTAGTCGTCGTCACCGGCGACCCGACAAAGAAAATCTCCGACATCCGCAACGTCGAGGTCGTCTTCCGAAAGGGCATCGGCTACGACTCCAAGCGGATGTTCGCTGCGGTCAAGGGTCTGGTCGGCGTTGAATAGACAACGCCTGTCGGGCGCGAGCGCGCCCCCTTTGGAAAGCGGAGGTTTCAGCGCCTCGACCAAAAGCTGCCCTCAGACGGCGGCCTCTCCCGACGTGTTGCTGACGCGCCGGGGGCGGAGATGACCCGCTTTCCGAGGGCCGTCCGACGCTAGAAACGTCCGGTGACGCGAGGGTAGAGTCCCGCGCGCTTCGAGGCACGGGCGAGGTGAGTGTCCCCGGAGTGCGCTGCAGGGGAAGGGGGAAGGCGTTGGATGCGGTCCGAGTAGCCCTCGCCATGACGCTTCTCGCGGGAGGCGTGGCCATCGGCCAGACCACTCCCCCTCCAGCCGCCCCCAACGGCTCACCCGCCGTCCCATCGACAGCGAAGCCTGTGCCGAGCGGCCCCTTGGCGACGGACGCGGCCGCTCAAGCGCTGCAGACGCGTCCGCCCCTCTTGGTGCTCGACCTCGAAGCCCGCGGAGGAGGCGTCCCCGAGGCGCAGGCCGCCACCATCAACGTCGTCCGAGGCCTTCGCGACTTGGACGTTTTCCAGGTGCTGAGTGCGGATGACGTCCGTCAGCTGCTCGCCCTGGAACGGACGCGCCAGCTGTCCGGAGCCAAGGGCGAGAGCGCGCTCGGCGAGCTGGGTAAGGCCCTCGGCGCCAACAACGCCGTGGTGGGTAGCGTCACCCGGGCTGGCGGGAAACTGCAGGTGGAAATTCGACTTCTCGACGTCGCCACCCAGCGCGTGCTCAACCAGAAGACGCTCGGACCGGTCACCACCGTCACCGAGATTGCCACGGCACTGCCCGGTCTCGCCCAGGAGCTGGTGGCGCCGCTCTTGAAGGACCAGCAGGGCTACCTCCTCGTCCGGACGCGGGAGGAGGCCGCCGAAGTCCTGGTGGACGACACCTTGGCAGGCAGTACGCCGCTCAAGGCGCCCCTCACCCTCTCGCGCGGAACGCACCGCGTCCAAGTCCGGAAGGACGGGTTCATCGCCCAGACGCGCTCGGTGCGCATCGAGCCCAACCAGACGCGCGTCGAGGATGTGGACCTCGTCCCCTCGCCGGACTACGCCGCGGCCTACCGGGACAAGAATGGACGGGCGCGCGTCGGCGCCTGGATTGCCACTGGCGTCGCGGTGGTGAGCATCTCCGCCGCCATCTGGCTCGATGTGGCTGCGCACAACGAGTACAACAATGAGTTCTACCCTCGGCAGCAGTGGCTCCTGGGCGCTTCGGGGCAGGGCTCTCAAGTGAAGCCCCCCAGCATCGCCAGTAACCCCACCGCCAGCGCCAACTGGGACAGCTGCACTCAGCAGGGGGCGAAGGCCTGTTCGGCCGCCGCGCAGAGCGCCCAGAGTGACGTCAAGACGTTGAGCTGGCTCACCGCGGGCACCGCGGTGGTGGCCGTCGCCGCCACCTCTGTCGCCGTGTGGCTGTGGGTGAGTGGCAAGGACCCGAACCGCTACGCGGACGTCGTCGCGGGCGTCGGGCCAACGCCCGGTGGCGGAATGACGTTCGCCCTCGCCGGTCACTTCTAAGCCACCGGTTTCCCCATCTGCCCCCAACGGAGCCGCCCCGAGTCGCCCGTTCCGTGTTTCTGTTGGAAACACAATATTCTGTCGACCCTGTTGACACCGTAGGGGGGGTCTGTGTATACACCAGGCCTGTACCAACCCGGGGAGTGAGGGGCTTCAGGGCTTGGAGGGCAACCATGAGCGATCAGACCGCCGGCATGCCTCCTGCCCACCGCGCTCCACTGGACCCGTGGCCCAGCCAACCCACGCAGTCACCGGACTCCGACGAGCCCTTCGGCCCAAGGGAGGCTGGACCGGACGAGCCTCTGGTGGTGCGGAAGAGCCCGGCTAGGCCTCAGCCGGGAACGCCCGAAAGCGAAGGCCGTCCTTCGTCTCGTTAAGCTCGAAGCGGGCGACGCCGCCCGTGCGCAGCTCCCCAAAGAGAAGCGACTCGGCCAGGGCCTTCTTCATCTGTTGGTCCACCAGCCGGGCCATGGGCCGGGCGCCGAAGTGCGGGTCATAACCATTCTCCGCGAGCCAGCCCCGTGCCTCCGCTGAGAGTTCCAGCGTTACTTTCTTCTCCACCAGCTGCTCTTGGAGCAGCCCCACTTCCTTGTCCACCACCTTGAGGATGGTGTCCGCCGACAGGCCCTCGAAGCGAATCCACCCGTCCAGCCGGTTTCTGAATTCCGGAGTGAAGGTGCGCTCGATGGCCTTCTTCGCCTTGGAGGCGTCGGGGCCGTGGGTGGTGTCGCCAAAGCCCACCGACTTGCTGCTCATTTCCCGGGCGCCGGCATTGGTGGTGAGGATGAGCACCACGTTTCGGAAGTCCGCCTTGCGCCCGTTGTTGTCGGTGAGCGTGGCGTGGTCCATGACTTGGAGCAGGACGTTGAAGAGCTCGGGGTGGGCCTTCTCAATCTCATCCAGGAGCAGCACCGAGTAGGGGTGCTTGCGGATGGCGTCGGTGAGAAGCCCGCCTTGGTCGAATCCGACGTACCCGGGCGGCGCGCCAATGAGTCTGCTGACGGTGTGCTGTCTCGGAGTACTCGCTCATGTCGAAGCGCAGAAACTCCACCCCCAGCACCTTGGCCAGCTGCTTGGCCAGCTCCGTCTTCCCGACGCCGGTGGGGCCGCTGAAGAGGAAGCTGCCAATGGGCTTCTCCGGAGACCTCAGTCCCGAGCGGGCGAGCTTGATGGCCGCCGTCAGCTCGTGGATGGCGGCGTCCTGGCCGAAGATGACCGAGCGGAGCGCAGGCTCGAGATTGGCGATGGAGTCGCGCTCCGAGGCGGAGACGCTTTTCTCCGGGATTTTGGCCATCTTCGCCACCACGGCCTCCACGTCATGGAGGGTGACTTTCCCCGTCCTCTGCTCGAGTGGACGGAGGCGGTCGGCGGCGCCGGCCTCGTCGATGACGTCGATGGCCTTGTCCGGAAGAAAGCGCTCGTTGATGTATTTGGCCGCGAGCTCCACCGCGCCACGGATGGCCGCGTCGTCGTAAGTCACGCCGTGGTGCTCCTCGTAGCGGGACTTGAGCCCCTGCAGGATGAGGACGCTGTCCTCGAGCGAGGGCTCGCCCACCTCGATTTTCTGAAACCGTCGTCCCAGGGCGCGGTCCCGCTCGAAAGCTCGCCTTGTACTCCTGGTAGGTGGTGCTGCCGATGCAGCGCAGGCGCCCGCTGGCCAGCACCGGCTTGAGGAGGTTACTGGCCTCGATGCTGCCCCCGCCGGTGGTGGCACCAGCCCCGACGATGGTGTGAATCTCGTCGATGAAGAGAATGGCGTGGGGCTGCTTCTGGAGCGCCTTGAGGACACCCTTGAGCCGCTCCTCGAATTGGCCCCGGAACTTGGTGCCAGCCAGCACCGCGCCCATGTCCAAGGAGTAGATGACCGACCCCTTGAGCACGTCCGGGACGTTGCCCTCGTGGATGCGCAGGGCGAGGCCCTCGGCGATGGCCGTCTTTCCCACGCCCGAGTCTCCGACGTAGATGGGATTGTTTTTCCGACGGCGGCAGAGGACTTGAAGCGTCCGCTCCAGCTCTCGCTGCCGGCCGATGAGCGGGTCGATGCGGCCCTCGGCTGCCTCCACCATGAGGTTGATGGCGAAGGCCTTGAGCGGGTCGCGGACTGGCGCTCCCTCCTCCTCCGGGCCGCTGGGCTGTCCTTCGGCGTCCTCCTCTGCGTCCCCACCCTTGGTGATTCCATGGGAGAGGAAATTGAGGAGGTCCAGCCGGCTGATGCCTTCCTGCTGCAAAAAATGCAGGGCGTGGCTCTCGTCCTCGCGGAACATGGCCACCAGGACGTCCCCGCCCTCGATGACTTTCTGGTCCGCACTGAGCGCGTGGATGGCCGCCCGCTGCAGCACGCGTTCGATACCGATGGTTTGCTGGGGCTCGGCGCTCACGCCCACCGGCAGCTTCTCCACCGTCTCCTTGAGGAAGGCCTCCAGGCGCTCTCTGAGCCGCTTCACGTTGGCGCCGCAGGCGGTGAGCACTTTCTGCGTCTTGGCCTCTTTGCACAGCGCGAGGAGCAGGTGCTCGAGCGTGAGGTACTCGTGGCGCATCGCCTTGGCGTCGGCCATCGCCTGGCGGAAGCTGGCCTGCAATTCCTTGGCGATGAGGGGGGTTGCCACGTCTTAGGTCTCCTCAGAGGTTTCCGTCGGTTCCATGGTCAAGCGCAAGGGGAACTCATTCTCCCGCGCCAGCTTCTCCACCATCTCGATTTTCGTACGGGCCACGTCATAGGTATATACGCCAGCCACCCCGATGCCTTGGTGATGCACATGCAGCATGATGGCCACCGCGTCGGACTCGGACTTGTGGAAAACCTCCCGCAGCACCGCCACCACGAAGTCTCGGGTGGTGTAGTTGTCGTTGTGGAACAGTACCCGGTAGAGCTGCGGCCGTTTGACCCGCCTTTGGGTCTTCACCTCCGGGACGGCCAGCGTCCCTGGCGCGCGCTCAGCCACCCTGCACCTCGCTGGGCTGCTTGAAGCCTGTCTCGGCCCGCCAGGCGGGCATCCCCTGGGCGATGGCCGTGCGCTCGTGCCCCAGGAATTCCCGGACGGCCCGGTCGAGCGGACCGTGAAAAATCCAGTGCGCGCTGTAGGTGAGGGCCGGGAGGAAGCCCCGGACGAGCTTGTGCTCACCCCCGGCCCCGGGCTCGAAGCGCTTCAGCCCCCGCTCCACCGTCTCTTGCATGCCCTGGTAGACGCAGACGTCGAAGTGCAGGAAAGGCACCTCCTCGAAGCACCCCCAATAGCGTCCGTAGAGGGCCTCCGCGCCCGAGACGTTGAAGGCCCCGGCAATGACGCGTCCCGCCCTCAGGGCCTGCACCAACTCCACCCGGTGCCGGAAGCCCTGCAGCACCCGAATGAAAAAGTCCTCCGTCAGGTAGCGGCGCCCCCAGGCAAACTTGTCCACGGTGCTGGCGTAGAGGCGGTACACCTCCGCTGGGTCCACGTCGGCCAGTGCCTCGCCGCGCAATGTCCTCAACTCAACCCTGTGCTCCGCAGTCGCCCGCCGCTCCCGGCGGATTTGGTTTCGCCGCTTGCTGGTGAAGCGGGCGAGCACGTCCTCGAAGCTGCCGTAACCCTCGTTTTGGAAGTGGTACTGCACCCCGTGGCGAATGCCGAAGCCCTCCTCTTCGAGGAGCTTCGCCTCCTCCGGAGTAGGGAAGAGGACGTGCAACGAGGACAGGCCCTCGCTGCGGGCGTACTCCACCGCCGCCCGCATGAGCTCCCGAGTCCGGGCGCCTCTGTCCTCCTGGCGCGCCACCATCACCCGTCGCCCAGTGGCCGGGGTGAGGGGGGCGGCGAGAATGAGTTTTGGGTAGTAGCGCAGCCCCACCCGCTCGGCGGCCGTGGCCCAGGACCAGTCAAAGACGAATTCGCCGTGACTGTCCTCCTTGAGGTACGCCGGCGCGGCGGCCACCAGGTGGTTTCCCCGCCAGAGCGTGAGGTGCCTCGGGCGCCAGCCCGTGCCCGGGCGCACGCTGCCGCTCGACTCCAGCGCCTCGAGCCAACTCCACTCCAGAAAGGGTGCGGCCTCGGCGTCCAGAAGCGCGTCCCAGGCTTCTCGGGGCACGTCTCGAATGGACTCGAGCAGCTTGATCTGCGTGGGGAGCGTTCCGGACATCGACGGCGGGGCCAAACCTGCCCTTCCCTCGTAAGGCTATAACGGTGCGGGGGGGTGGCTGCTAGCCCGCGGCTCGGGCCAGGGACGGCCTCAACGCGTCAATTCCCGCGCCACAAAGGCACCCACTTCCGCCAGCCCCGCTTCGGCTCGCGCTTTTCCCGCGTCCGTCTCCATCAACCGGCGCGCGGCCTCGCTGGCCGTTCCCGCTGCCAGGTCCGCCAGCACGAGGAAGGCGCTCCACCCAGCCGTCGTCTCGACGGTGCGGCCCGGCCGCAAGGGCCTGTCCTTCAATGACTTGGCCACCTTCTCCAAGAGTCCGTCGTCCGTCAGCCGTTTGCTTCCGCCCAAAAGCGCTGTCCAAGTCGCCGCCAGAAGCTCCTCGAGGAGACTTCCGGACAGCGAGGCCTCGAGCCGAGCCCTCGCCTCCTCGTCGTCGACGCTATGCGCGGCTGCGTAGGTAGGGATGAGTTTGGCCACCACCACGGCGCGGGTGGCGAGGTGGCCGAGGCGGGGTGGGTAACGCATGGGGAAGGGGCGCACCCTAGCGCAAAGTCACCCCTTGCTCCTTGCAGTCGGACACCACCCGTGCCCGCGTCGCCTTCCCGGTGACGTTGGAGAAGGCGGCCTTGGCGTTGCCCAAGTCCTTGAGCTGGCAATGGGCCCGGGCCTTGATGGCCCAGCCGTCGCTGGTTTTCTGGATGAAGAAGCTTTGGTCCGCGAGCCGGAGTGCCTCCTTCGGGTCTTCGTTGTCCAGCGCGTCTTGGGCGTCGGAGAGCAGCGCGCGCACCTGGGGTGGCGCACCCTTCCCCGGGGTGCTGGAGGCTTTGGCCTCCTCGGCCATCTGCTTCGCCTGGCGAGCCGCTTCCAAGCCGGCCTTCGCTGCGTCCTGGCCGTCGCTTTCCGAGTTGAGGGCTTCGCGGAGGCTCCTCTTCACCTGCTCCAGCCCTTTTTTGAATTCCGCCGCCGTCTGCGCGGCGTTGTCCGTGTCGCCTTGGGCCCCGGCCACGGGGGGCACCGGCGGGACGGGCGGCTCCGGCCCGGTGGAGGTTTTCTTCGAGAGCGCCTCGGCCGCGCGAAGCGCCGCCGCCACGTCCACCTTGTGGGCATTGCGGCGCAGGACGCTGAAGAAGGCGAGGACGACGAAGACTGCCACCACCCAGCCCACCACATGGCGCCGGGGCTTGGGCGGTTGGGGCAACGTCGGCCGGGCCTCGGGAGCCGTCACCAGCTCCGCCCGCGGGGCCGTCTGGCCATGGAAGGGCGCAGGCCAGGCGGAAGGGGGGCTGACGGGCGGTGGCGTCGCCCAGGGCCGCTCGGGCGGCGTCGCCATGGGAGACGTCTCGCGCGGAAGGGGCACGGGCGTCGCCGGCGTAGACGTGGCGTCCGTCTCCGGCAACAGGGGAATGGGGCGGGCCGGGCTGGCCAGCGTCGCGTCCAGCACTGCCGCCTGCGGGGAGGCAGCGGGCACCGTCAACGGCCGTCCAGTGAGCTCGGCGACGAAGGCGCTGACGTCTTTGGGACGGTGCGCGGGGTCCTTCTGCAGCGCGCGGTCCACGGCGGAGAGGACCTTGAGGGGAAGCCCTTGGCGCAGCTGCGCCAGGGGCTGTGGCTGGGCGTGCACCACCTTGTAGACGACTTCGGCCAGCGAGCTCCCGCCGAAGGCAGGGGCTCCGCCCAGCATCTCGTACACAATGGCTCCCAACGCGAAGACGTCGGTGCGTGCGTCGATGGAGGTATTTTTGCCCAGCGCCTGCTCCGGGGCCATGTACTGGGGCGTGCCCATCAGCACTGCGTCCTGCGTGGCCACCGTCTGCGAGCCGCGAATTTTGGAAATACCGAAATCCAGCACCTTGACGTTGGGGCCGGCCGACTCCTCCTCGGGCGTGCAGAGGAAGACGTTGTCCGGCTTCAAGTCCCGGTGCACCACGCCGGCTCGGTGCGCGGCCTGGAGCGCCGAGCCAACCTGGCGGGCGATGGCCAGCGCCTCCTCCATCTCGAGCGGCCCGCGTTGCAGCCGTTGGGCCAGCGTCTCGCCCTGGAGCAGTTCGAGGATGATGTAGGGCTCACCGCTGGGCAGGGTGTGGAAGTCGAGAACTTGGACAATGTGCGGGTGGCCGAGGCGCGAGGCAATCTCCGCCTCGCGACGGAACCGGGCAAAGGCCTCCCCCGAGGCCAAGCTCGAGCTCAACAGCACCTTGACTGCGACCTGCCGTCCCGGGAGTCGGAGGTGTTCGGCTGCCCACACCGCCCCCATTCCCCCCCGCCCCAGGAGCCGGGTGACACGGTACGTGTCTGCCACCACCCCGCCCGCGGAAAGCCCTTCATGCATCCCCATAGCTACCGAGAAGTATACTCCGGGCTCATCATGCTCCACCCAAAGTCGGCGGGCCTCGTCTTCGCGCTCTGGACGGCGGCCGCTGCTGCGTCCCCTGCTCCAGACACGGTGGATGTCAGCTCCGTCAGGGCTCAGCTGCGCGTTTTCGAGGATGGGAAGGGCCACTACCTCGTCCTCGTCCCGTTTGGCGGGGACATGTGGAGCCACTTCTATTGGGGAGACGGCCAGGTCTTTTGGGCACAACGGGTGTTTGGCGGAGGCAGCACCGGAGATGTCGCCTTCGAAAAGGTGTTCTGGGACCCCCGCATGGCCGGCGCCCAATTTTGGCTCAAGGACGGGGTCTATACGCTCAAGTGTGGGGAGCGGACGACGCTCTTTAAACCCGCGGCAGACCAGCAGGCGCAGACCATTCTTTCCACGGCCGTATTCAAACCACCACGCTGGAAGCGTCGCGCGTACGCCCTCGCTCGCGACGAAACAGGGACCTACTACTACGTGGACCGAATGCGCGACGACGAGGTGAAAGACTTTCGGCTCTGGTCCGGGCCGCGCGGCCAGCTCAAGCCGCTGAAGATGACCAATGTCGTGAGCGACTCGGAGGGTGACATCTTCGTCACCCGTTCGGGCGAATTGCGTCTCGTGCTGGACAAGCATGAGAGCGTTTGGGTCAAGGGCAAGGCGCGCTTGCCTCTCAAGCTGCTCCCGCTCGAGGACAATGTGCGCCTCATTTATTCCGACCTGGGCGTCTATGCCGGAGAGCCGCTCGGGACTCCCTGTGACTTGTTGTAGCGCCGAGCGCTAGGCAAACCCACAGGCTCGGCCGACGGGAAATGCTCCAAAGGGCGGAAGCCCAATTCCCCTCTCTGCGCGGGGCTCAGCGCTTGGGCCCCCCCAGAATAGAAATTCGCTCGCGCCGGCTAAGGTGTCGCGACTCGTAGAAGGGGAAAACCCCGCCTCAAGGGTACGTCTTGCCCTGCGAACAGATGGAACCTCCCGTATCACCCTCGGCCGTCGCATAGACGGTTCCGGTCGCCGGCGCCGTCCCTGGAACTGAGAAATTCCCCGATGAATCGACGACCCCGCTCCCCGCAGGACTCCCGCTACAAGTTGCGTTGGTAAAGAGGCTCACCGTCCAAGTCGCCGTGGCGGTGCCAGCGACGGTGATTTGGTTGGCTCCGGGGCCAACGCTGACCGTGTCGATGACGGGAACCGCGGCTCCGCCGCTCCGCCCGAAGCAAGCCTGGGCCGTGGGGTTGCAGTAGGAAGTGGCGGCGCATTGCGCGTCGGAGGTGCACTGCGGCGAGAATCCGCTGCAAGCGCCGGCCAGTGCGAGGAGACTCGCGGTCAACCAACCCATCCAAATGGAGGATCGCATCGGTATGTTCTCTCTCAAAAACGGCCGACGAGGACCGCGCCGCCGCTTCCGGGCTGCACGTACGGGGCAATTGTGACGCTATTTGAACCACCACCATTCGCAGAGACGAAGAAGAGAGTCACGCCGGTGGCGAGTGCGGCGATTCCAGTCAGCCCGACGATTGCGCCGACGGTTTTGTTCGACTTTCCGCTGCTGTTCTGAGACTGAAAACTGGACTCGAATCCAGCTGGAAACGTATTCCCCGCTTGCGTGTACTGGTTATTCAACCCATTGATGGTCGAGTTGCCGTTGATGAAGAGGATGACTCCAATGGTGGTCGCGACGATGCCCACGCCGCCGATGATGTAGGACGAAAGCCGAAGTCCACTGTTGACCGTGGAGGGGGCGGCACTCGTTTCTGCGACGCGGGACGGCGCGGTGAGGCTCTGAGCAAGCCGGGAGGCTGCGTCGGTTACTGGACCTGGCGGAACGATTGGCTCCCGTCGCTCCAGCACATCGCGCCCCGTGGTTGCGTCGAACTCCTCCACGACCACAGTCTGCTCAGCGCCAGAGACTTCGGTGCGGACCGCATAGAGCTGCTTCACCTTCAGCAAGCCCGCGACTCGCGCGAGTGCAGCCTCTCGGCTGGGAACGGGAAACACGCAAGGTCCGGCATTGGGGACAATGGAACCCTCAACGGACTTGCTGAGTTCGACGTGGGCCGCACGTTCCGGGGGCGCGCCGACATCGACGCTCTTCGGCAATCCCCGGTACCCCCACAACCCCTCGACGCGATACGTGCCGGGCGCTATCCGGATGGTCAGTGGAGAGGGACCCATCGGTCGTCCCCCCACCGCGACACCGATTCCCGAAGGGTCGGTCTTGACCTCGAGCGCATTCGTCGGCGATTGAGTCAAGACCGTCCGTGCCTTCGTCACCTCAGCCAGGAAGGACGGCGGAAAAACGGATGGGTCGGGCGCGTAGTCCGGCTCCACCGTGAGAATTCGACGGAGAATCGCCTGCGCGGCGGGTTTGTCAGTCCGGTCCTGCACCTGGGCAAGATTGGTGAGCACGCTTCGCTGAAGCTCCCAGCGCTCCGCGGACGGCGGTAAACGCGACACTTCATCCGAAAGTGCTTGTAGAGACTTGAGGGCAGTCTCCACCTGCCCGTTAATGAAGTCGTCTCGGGCATCTGCCAAACTCTTCTTGAGCTCGGGAATGGAGCGCAGCGAGGCTCCGCCGAGCGGCGCCACCGTCTCGGCTTCGCTCAACACTGGGGAACCGAGGCTCTTCAGCGAGTTGCGAAGCGCGCGAGGAAGGTTGGCCGCGCCGGGGGCGGTGCAGTTGCCAACCGAGACGACTGCCGCCGCCGCAACGTCCGGCGCTGGGGTTTGGCCCATTGCAGCTGTCGGGAGCACTGCCAGCAGACCCCACGAGACTCTTCGCTTCAAGCGACACCCCCTCCGTCCGTCGACTTAGGCTGACGATGAAAACTGCAGAATCACTTCAGCGAAACGGCCTGCGACGCGGTCTGCTTGGACAGGATTTCGATTTGCTTGGGGCCCCAGCTCGACGGCCCTTTGACTTCGACTTGGTGGCTCCCGGGAGGCAATTCATACTCCGAGCGACCCACTTGCTCCCCGCGAGGCTTGCCATCGATGAAGACTTGGCCCCACGGGTTCACTGTCAGGACAAGCTTTCCTGGTGGGCCCTTCGGTGAACTCCCGGACTTGTGCGTGTGGACCGGCGCCGGCACGGCCCCCCGACCGGGCGAGGCGACTGGAGCTGCCATCGGTGGCGCTGGGTCGCGTGGCGCCGGCGTGGGCGAGTCGGGCAGGGCTTGTACCGGCTGAGCGGGTGAGAGCACGAGGTCGGGGGGCTTGACCGGTTCTGCTGGCTTTTGCGACGGCGCTTCCGGCGGCGGAGTCCGTGGTTTCGGCTCGGACTTGGTGCCCACCATGACGGCGAGAACAATGGCCAATACCGTCGAGCCAACAGCCGTCAGCCCAACCAGAAGCATCGGCTTGGTCGCCCATTTGGGGAGCTCTTTGCGTCGGGTTGCGGACTCGGAAGCAATCTCATGGGCAGAAGCCACTGGCGTGTAGGCGGAGTTCTCGCGCCTTGCCCCGCTCAGAGCACGCGAGCGACTTGAACCGAGCGCTGGCGACATCTCGGGACCGTCCCCGCTGAGGAGGTCCGGCGGCATTGCGCTACTCCCCGACTGGCGTCTGACCTCCGCCCCGGGTGTCGAAGCGAGGGTGTCTCCCCCGACCCGAGCAGCAACAAGGGGAACCGGTCGAAACTCCGTGTTTTCGGTTCGCGCAGCCTCGATGGGAAACAGCTCACGCATCCAAGCGCCAACATCGGTGTCCTCGGGCTGCGCGGTCGCTGTGTTGAGGTAGCGATTGATTGCGCGCTCTAACTCCTGCGCATTCTGAAAGCGGTCCTTTCGATCGCGCTCCAAGCACTGCATGACCAGCGAGTTGAGAGCGCTGTCGACGGCCGGATTGAGTTGCTCGGGAGGGAGGACGTTTCGTTCCTGGACGGCACGAAGCACTGCGATGTCGCTGTCACCGTCGAAGAGGCGTCCCCCGGTGAGCAACTCCCAGAAGGTAATCCCGAGAGCAAAAATGTCCGTGCGAGCATCCACCGGCTCGCCGCGAGACTGCTCCGGGGACATGTAGGCGAACTTTCCCTTGAGCATGCCGACCGTGCTGGCCCGAGAACCAGCCTTCGCGATTCCGAAGTCGGTGAGCTTCACCGCCCCCTCGTAAGAGAGAAGAATGTTCTGCGGGGTGACGTCCCGGTGGACAAGGCCGAGCGGCTGACCGCGTTCGGTCAGCCGGTGGGCGAAATTCAGCCCCCTTGCGACCTCAGAGACGATTTGTGCCGCCAGCGCTGGCACCAAGGGAACACTGAGCTCTCGCGCACGCTGGTGCGCCTGCGCCAGCGACTTCCCCCGGATGTACTCCATGGCGATGTAGAAGGTGTTCTCGTGCCGGTCGAAGTCGAAGATTTGGACGATGTTGGCGTGATTCAGCCGACTGACAAGCCTCGCTTCGCTCACGAACATGTCGATGAAGGAGGCGTCGTCCGCGAAAGCAGGCCGAATCCGCTTGATGATGACCTGCTTCTCGAACCCTTCGGGACCGAAGGAACTCGCGAGGAAAATCTCCGCCATCCCGCCTTCGGCGAGCTTGCGCTGGACGACGTATTTCCCGATGTGGGTCCCGGCTGGCAACGACACGGTCGGCTCCCCCGTGGCCATTTTCTATAGCATACGAATTTGGGGTTTGGGCCGGACGTTGTCGCCCCGCTGGGGTCCTCCGAGACCGCCCTCGGCACCCCCGCCGGCCGCTACCTCCCGGGCCTCAAAGGGGCGTCCAGGGAGGTGCCCGACCGCTGGAGTGGCGCTCCGTTGTACTCCTCATAGAAGCGGAGAACGGCCTGGACGTATTCCGGCGTCTCGCCGTTCTTCGGAAGCGGGGCCAGAGGCTCCCGGGGCCGCGCGTTGTAGGCGCTCAAGGCGCCAATCACATCCCCGTCGTAGTACTGCAAGAGCGCGGAGAGGAGCCGGGTGCCACCGAGGATGTTTTTCTTGGGGACCCAAAGGTCCGAAATACGCAAGCCCACCTTCTTGGCCGTGTAGGGCATGAGTTGCATCAAGCCGATGGCACCCACCTGCGATACTGCATTGGGGTTGAAGTTGGACTCCCGGCGGATGACGGCTTTCACCAGTGCGGGAGGAACTGGGTAGATGCGTGCGACGTCTGCAATCGCCAGCGCGATGTCCTCATCATAGGCCTCAGGCTTCAGCGAGGCGTCAGCGAGTACGCGGGGCCTGCCGTACCGCTGCGCCAGCAACTTGTCGACGTCCTGTCCGGGCTTCTGGGGCGAGGTGGACGAAGCCGGCACGTTCGTCCCTGTCGTCGCGTCGAGCTCCCAGCGCTGCAATGCCGCCGCGGCCGCCTCGTTCTGAGAGGGCCCGTCCAGCCGCAAGGCATCTCCCGCGGGTGTCGAGGGCTTCGGCTCCTGCGGTGTGAGAGCAACAGTCCGCGCGTCGTGAGGCGCACTGGGCGCCACCTCCGTCGGGGCGACGGCCGCGGCGTATGCGGTGACGAGCGCCACCAGCAAGACGACGCCCATTCCAGTGGCCGCGAGCACCAAAGGCCGCGCACGCAACCAGGCGATGGCTCCCAGGGAACTCGCCGGGGCTGAGGACGCGCCTTGACGCTTCGGCCCAGCGGGCCGGGTGGCCGTACCCTTGCCGGGGGCGGCGGACGTTCCCCGCTCAGGCTGAGGGGGAGCGTTTTTCGCGCGCTTGGCAGAAGGTGACTCGGCACTGCGCGGTGGTCGACTGGAGTGGCCAACCTTGGACTCGGCTGGCTCCCGACGGGGAAGCGTGTAGGCAGGGCGAGCGGCTGGAGGCGCCGCCGTCGCCGAAGGTGCTGGCCGGGGAAGCGTGTACGCAGGTCGAGTGGCTGCAGGTGGCGCAACCGGAGCCGTCGGCATCCGCACGAAAGTCTTCTCGTCCATGGGCCCGTTGCCGGACGAGCCAAGGTCCGACTCAACCCGGGGGGTGACCGGGCTGAACAGCTGTTCCGCGAGGCCACGAAAGACGGGCGGCGAGCCGTCGACGCGCGTCTCGCGGATTAGGCGCATCGCCGCGCCGACGACATACTCCGGCAGCGTCACTGCTTGAACGCCCTGCGGACCATCCCAACGGACATAGCCGACGGCGGCCTCGACTTGGGCGGCCGTGTCCGCATCCAGCGGCACTTCGAGAATCTCCGCCGGCAAACTGGCCTCGGGTTGCGGGCCCCAGTTCGGCGTGCGCCTGACGGAAGCCGTTCCCGTCTTACGAAACCCGCACAGTCGGGCAAAGGTTGCGGCCGCGGCGGCGAGCAGCGTCTCCCGAGGAACGTTGAGGACGTCCGCCGCCTCGCCGAGGGCAAGCACCTCTTCCGACGAAAGTGCAACCGTGACGCTCGAGGGGGCCGGCATCGTGCCCTGCTTCCTCCGGCGGTCCGCTGTGCAGGCCGCAGTCGTGACGACTTCAGAAGTATACTTGCAGCCGTAGGCAGTGGTCGTCTTGCCTCAGGGCGCGTCTGAGAAGTCCGCCAACTGCGCCCACAGCGACGCCTTGTCGACCACCAAGCGGTCCGGTGTGGCGGTGACCAACCGGTCATCTTGTGCACTTCGGTACAATCGAAGAGGCGCCGTTGGCAGCCGAGTGTCGCGGTCCCGCACAAACAGCTGCTCGTGGACGACAAGCTGGGTGGGGGAGAAGGCCAAGGTGCTCTCCAACTCGAAGATGCGCCGGATGCCTTCCTTCATAGGCACCTCCTTGACTCGCTTGACTCCAAAGGCGGCGGAGCCGATGCAACTGCCGTTCGGCAGTCGGAGTGGTTCAGGGATGAAGCGTCGTCCCCGCTGGGGAATCAGCCGAGCGAGGCGCTGGCACGACGTGCCCTCACAACGGTCTCCTTCCAGGACGGCCACGTCGACGTTGTTGAGCTGCTCGACTCTGAGCCGTGTCCGCTCTGGGCCCGCCCGGGCCAATCCCGTGGCCAGCACCACCAGGGAGTCGTTTCGAATCTCGACGCGCGCCAGTGGTCCGAGCGCGTCTCCGTCCGCAAAGCGTTGCAGTTGCACCCACACCAGCCGGGTGTTGGTGTCGAGGTTGGCCACCACCACCGAGCTCGGCGTCAGCTTGCCAACCGGAAGTGGCGTCTCCGGGCGCACCGCGCATTTGTCGTCCACGTCCTGCCAGGCGATGGGTGTGCCGGTGCAATCCAAAGGGGCGCCGACCAACTGCCCGGTGTTCGCGTCGTAGCCGTGCAACAGGAGGGACAGCCAGGCCTCGGACGAAACATCCGGTCCGGCATTGCGGTTCCGGTCCTGGCGACAGACCCCCTCCGGGGCGCGAGGAGCGCCCGCGCACCCGGCCAGAAGAGACAAGACCAGCGCGGTCGATAAAAGCCTCACGGCGAGCTCCCTGCCTTCGGCGTCTTCACTGAAGGCTTTCCCGCCCGAGGGGCAGTGGCGCTGCTCGGTAAACCGGCGTGGCCTCCCATCACCATGGCATAGCTGCGCGCGAATTCCGGCCCAAAGACGACCTGGACGGCATGCTCCTCTTCCGCCAAGGCAGCCCACACGCTCTCGAAGGCTCGCCAACGCTTCCAAAAGCGAACGGGCCAGACCAGTGGATTTTGAAGCTTCTTCGGGTCGAGTCGGTCGAGCAGGGCTCGGATGCCCTGGCGCGTTGCGCCGAGCATCGCAACCTGATGAATCATCACTTCGCCGAAGCCACCAGTCAGGTCATCGATGCGCGCCGCTCCATCTGCGGCTGGGTCGAGAAGGTGCCGAAGGAGCTCCTGAGGCGACCGTGCCCGGCGCAGCGGCGTCTCGGACGTCACCGTGCGGACTGCGATTCCCTCACCAAATTCCGCTTGCCCCTTACGCAGCTCGAGAAAGGCGGTCCCGAAACATTCCAGGACTTCAGAGATGCGCTCCAGGAGGCGTTCGAGCTCGGCATCGGAGCTCAACTCTGCGCCTCCCGCGTAGGTACGCGCGAAGACTTGCAAGAGCGTCCGTTGCTGCGGTGAGGGCGGCCTGGTGGTGGCTGGAAGTTGGAACTCCAGCACCGCTCGGGCCGATTCGACCGGCCCCACCGGCGCGCCGGAGAGCGCCCGAAACTGCTCCTCTTGGTAAAGCCCGGGCATGCGGGCATCCAGGAGCTCGAAAAATTGCGCCTGCTCGGGCTGCGGGAGCCCCGCCGAAGCCGCCAGGATGGCTTCGTGGACTTTGCGCCACGCGAGCCGGTACTCGCTGTAATGCGGGAAGACTTGGTCGACGACCGTCTCAAGCGAGCGGGCCGAGACCGGGGCCGTCGCCGCCTCGGGCGCCGCCGCAGGAGCGGCGAGGTTGACGACCTCCACCTTTGCGCCGGCTACGCTGGCCGCCGGGGGAGGGGTTTTGGCCGTCGAGCTGGCCGGCGTCTCGGGGCTCTCCAGAGCGAAGCTAGGCGCCACGGGCGCCATGACGGTGCGCACCGCGGGCGTTCGAAGCTCCGGTGGGAGTCGAAGGCCGTGGGGCCCAGGGGTGAGGCGAATCTCCTCAGTGGCTCGCCGGAACTCCGTCCGCTCACGCGCGGCCGGGGCGACCGCGGTTGGGGAATGGCTGAAATGAAAGCGGAGGCTGCCGATGCGCACGTCCGATTGGGCGGTCACCACCACCGGCACATTTGTTTCAATCCGCTTCCCATCCACTTGCACACCGTTGGTCGAGCCCAAGTCGATGACCTCGACGTGGTCGCCTTGAAAGCGCACAACGGCGTGGGACAGAGAGACGAAGGGAGCTTGCAGCGTGAGCTCGTTGAGCGCGTTCCGGCCCACCCGGATGGGTGAACGTTTAAAGACGTGCTCGGTGGTGGCGCCTGACTCGAGGTCCTCGACGAGAACCGTGAGCGGTAGAAGCGTCGGAGCAGTGGGACTCACGAGAAGGCGAAGGTCCAGGCGCCCGAGTCGCCGAGCTTGATGTCGAGTTTACCGGGAAGGCTCCCCGTCGCCATTCGGCCCAGCAATTCTCGGGCAAGTTCTGGCATGAGAGAGCTGCGCAGCGTCTGGTCGACATTGCGTGCACCGGTCTCGCTCTCGGTACACTTCGCGGCCAGCATCGCCACCAACTCCGGCGCAAAGTTCGCCTCAATCCCATGCGCGGCGTCCAAGCGGCGGGCCAGTGCTGCGAGCTTGAGGCGGACGATTTCCTGCATCACCTCGGGCCCGATGGGCGCATACGGGACGATGGTCATCCGGGCCAACAGTGCCGGCTTGAAGTGCTGGCTCAGGACCGGTCGGATGGCAGAGACGACGTCGGCGGTGGAAGGTTGGCCGCCATCGGCGAAGAGCGCCACCACCCGGTCGGAGGCGAGGTTGCTGGTGAGGACGAGGACGGTGTTTCGGAAGTCGATGCTGCGTCCCTCGCCGTCGTTGAGGATGCCTTTGTCGAACACCTGGTAGAAGAGGTTCATCACCTCGAGGTCGGCCTTCTCGCATTCATCCAAGAGGACGACCGAGTAGGGCCGCTGCCGAACGGCCTCGGTCAGCACACCACCCTCGCCGTACCCAACGTAGCCGGGAGGCGACCCGACCAACCGGGAGACGGTGTGCTTCTCCTGGAATTCCGACATGTTGATGGTGGTCATGAAGCGCTCACCGCCATAGAGCGCGTCGGCTAGGGCAATGGCCGTCTCCGTCTTTCCCACCCCGGACGGACCGACGAAGAGCAGCACACCCACTGGCGTGTCGGGATTCCGGATGCCCGCATGCGCCATGCGGATGACCTCCGAGACCGAGGCGATGGCCCCAGGTTGCCCGCGAATGCGCTCGGCCAGCTGAGCCTCGAGCTTGAGCACACGCTCGGCGACGTCGCTCCGCATCTTTCCGGCTGGAATCCCTGTCCAGCTGGAGATGACCTGCGCCACCGCGTCGGCATCGACGTCGGCATGCACCAGCGGTTGCTCGCCACGCACCGCCGTCAGGGCAGCGCGAGCCTGCGTCAAGGCGTTGGCCAGAGCCTTTCCATCGGCACCCTCGGCTGGCGTGGCGAGCGCCTTCTGCGCTTCCTGAAAGCGCTTCACCGCGGCTTGCTCGGCCTCCCAGGATGCTTTCAGGGTTGCCATCCGCTGATTGGCGGCATCGAGCTGGGTGGCCAGCTCAGCCAAGGCACCCACCTCGGTGGCGTGCCCCTCGGACTCGTCTCTGCTGAGGCGGGCACGGGCGCTCTCCAGCCCCGCGACCTCACTCTCCAATGCGACCAACGCGTCTGGCCTCGTGGCGAGCTCCATCTTCACCCGGGCGGTCGCAGTATCCAGCAGGTCTACCGCCTTGTCCGGGAGCTGTCGGCCGGAGAGGTAGCGGTGGGAGAGGGCCACGGCGGCGACCACCGCCTCGTCGCGAATGGTCACCCCGTGAGCCTTCTCGTACAGCGGGGCGAGACCCCGGAGCATCGTCACCGCATCCGCTTCGGAGGGCTCCTCCACCTTCACCGGCTGGAAGCGGCGCTCCAGAGCGGCATCCTTCTCGAAGTACTTCTTGTATTCGCTCCAGGTGGTGGCAGCGACCGTCCGAAGCTCGCCTCGTGCCAGAGCCGGCTTAAGGAGGTTCGCCGCGTCGCCACCACCGGCGGCGCCGCCGGCACCAATGAGGGTGTGCGCCTCGTCGATGAAGAGGATGATGGGCGTCGGCGAGCCCTTCACTTCCTCGATGACCGCCTTGAGCCGGTTCTCGAACTCGCCGCGCACGCCTGCCCCGGCCTGTAACAGGCCCAAATCCAGCCCATAGAGCTCGGTCTTCCGCAACGATTCGGGGACGTCACCCAAAGCGATGGCTCGGGCCAGCCCCTCCACCAGGGCGGTTTTCCCGACGCCAGGTTCGCCCACCAGGATGGGATTGTTCTTCCGTCGCCGGGCGAGGATGTCAATCATCTGCCGGATTTCTCGGTGCCGGCCGAAGATGGGGTCGATTTTTCCCGCCCGAGCCCTCTCCGTGAAGCAGGTTGCGTATTTGCGCAGGGCCTCGGTCCCGACCGCGCCCGGGGGCTGCCCGACAGCGGTTCCCCCGCCGGCCGGAGCCGCCGGAACCACGTCCACCGACTCGGGCGAGCCCGCCAGCGTCTCCTCCAGCGAGCCCTTCACCGCGTCCTTGGACAATCCCTCGACTTCTGGGTAGCTCTCCGAGGTGTAGCGTCCAGGTCGGAAGATGAGCTGCGCCAGAAGGTAGCCGGACCGGAGCCGGACCGCTCCCCCCTCGACCGAAGCCACCACCCAGGCATCTTCCATCCACTGGAAAAGGCTCTCGGAAAAGACGGGCCGGGCCGCATTTCCGGTCCGCAGACTGGTGAGCACGCGGTCGACGTGCGCCTTGAACTTGAGTCGGTCCACACCATGCTCTTGAAGCAAGAGGGCTGTGTCGCCTTGCTCCTGCTCGAGCATCACGGTGAGGAGATGTTCGACGACAATCTCGTAACAGCGCGAGCTGGCCGCTCGGGACACACCTTCTTCGAGCAGACGGGTAGCCGTCGGGGTCAGGCGGCGAACGAGTGCTTTCGGCTCAACGAGCATTTCACTCTCCTGACGCTACGCTGGAGGCTAGTGAAGGCCTCTGGATGTCCGCAAGACTTCAAGCTGTCGCGCTCCTAGGGTCCACCACCAAAACGGTCTCCGCCGCCGAGGTGAGCAACCAGGTGTTCCGCCCAAGTTGGGAAGTCCCAGGGACCGTCAATTGCAGTCCCGGAGCCTCCCTTGGCAACAGGGTGACCACCAGCGTGTAGTCCAGAGGGTCCCGCACCAGCCATTCCACCATCTCCTCGAGCAATGCCGAGAGGTCACCTCCCGGCCGTAGGCGCTCGTAGACGCGCCACGTCACAGGTCCGATGTGGACGGCGAAGGACCCGGCGCGGTCGAAGATGCGGCGGCCGAGGAGAACGTCCTGGCCCAGGGTGGTGCATTTTCGCCCGAGCTGGGTCCAGCTCGGTTCGTCGACTGCAGTCCAGCGGCCGGCGTACTCCTGCACGCGGACCCGTGCTCCCGCAAGGTGTTCTTCCAGCGCCACCTGGAGGCCGACTTCCAGTGCCCGTGGGCCCCGGCTCTTTTGCGCCAAGAGAGGCGCAAACTGAAGCAGCCTCGCTGCTCCGAGTCTTCCCGGTGGCGGCTGTTGGTAGACGTCGAGCCCGAGCAGGGCCAGGACGCGATGACTCCAGGCATCCTTGAGCTCGGCGGTGTGCTCGGCCGAAAGTCGGTAGCGGACGACGGACCGGAAGAAGAGCGAGAGCAGGCGATGGTGGAACAAGTCGAGGAAGTCGCGGCGGATGGGGTTGTCCGCGTCCTCGAAGACGATTTCCTCAGCGAAATAGCCCGGAAGAGGCGAAACGCTACCGGTGAGCCCCAAGAAGGAGCTGGTGACGTGGTAGACGGGATGGGTGGGGGCCAGGACGTTTTCTGGGTCCGGTGCCGACGGGGCGACGGTGAGAGACACCACGTCGTTGGCGTGAAAGCTCAGGGAGGGGTCGTGGTGGAAGCGAAGCCCTTCCGAGGTCGGGGGTCCAAGCTCGCCGACGCGTACCGCATCCGACGTGAGCCGCTCGAGGAGCCGAACCAGCGCCTCAAACCCCAGATGGAGCCCTGCCAGTCGCTCGGGGGATGGGGTGTCTAGGCCAGCGGCTGGCTGCCGGTCCGGGGCGTCCACGCGTACTCCGTCTTCGAGGGGTTCTGTCTGACCCGTAGGCTGTGGAACGCATTGAGCGTCAGGTTGGCGGCAAAGAGCTCATCCAGAACCCAGCCGAAAAGAAACAAGTCACCGGGGCCGACGAAGCCGGTCTCCTCCAGTTGGACCAGTGTCCGTTGTCCTCGCACGATGGCGCCCTGGAAGAGCTGTCGGGACGGCGAGACCTCCACGCTGCCCACCGCTTCGATGCGGCGGGTGTTGGCGCGGCCAACCGGTTCGTCTCCCAGGACCTGGAAGTTGTACAGGCCAAGCACCGAGGCGAGCAGCTTCGGCTCGGCCAACGAGCGCTTCACCAGCGCGAGATGGGCGATGACGCGCCACAGGAGCTCACTCCCAAGGGGCGGGTGCAGCGGTTGGCTAACCGGCAGCAAATTGGTGAAGCGGGCAACCATCGGAGAGGTCGGCGTCGGGACGTTGACTTCGCCGATGCGAAGTTTTCCCGGGTGTGAGCGGTTGGTGCAGGTGAGCTGCATGGAAAGGGTTCTCTCCTCGAGTCGCGGGGGCACGTCGCGCGGCGACTCGAGTGAGATGTAGGTGTCGACCCCTTCGTCGATGGGCGAGAGACTTCGACGGAGGTGATAGAAAACGTCGGAGTTTCCCACGTGACCGAAGTCGGTGAAGGGACGCACCAACTCGCGTTCGGAGTTGTTCGGCCGAAGCGAGACGACCTCGTCCACCGAATAGACCTCCATCGCTCTCGGGTCCACGCCAGAGGCGCGGACCAACTGTTCCTGCCCGGAGGCTTCCACGCGCGCTGGTTCGGCCTCCGCGCGAAAGAGATTGATGGCCGGGGTGCAGTGCAGCCGGAGGACATCGCGCGGCACGCGTTGCTGGAGCGCGGGTGGCCGTTCGAATTCGAAGCGCAGCTCGAAGTGCTCTTTCACGGCACCGCTGGCGTCTGCGAGGTTGGCCAAATCAAAGAAGAGAAACTTCTGCGGCAGGGTGAAGTACTCCTGCACGATTCGGTAGCCCTCGGAGGCCATCCGGGGCCAGGGGAAGAGCGCTGCCTCCGGGGTAAACGAAACGGGGCGCAAGCTTCCTTCTGGAAGCTTCACCCCTGGTGCCGCCGAACCTGGCTCGCCTAAAGAGATGGAGCGGCAGTGGCGAAACATCCACAAGAACAGCGTCGCGACGAGCGCGTAGTCGCCGTGCAGAAAGAAGCGAAGCGAACCGGCCTTGAGCAGTTCCTCGCGCCCCTGGCCCGGGGCATTCACCTGGACGCGCAAAAGCGCCGACGTCGCCGCCGGCATCTCGAGCACCGTCTCCCCCAGCGTGACCGGAAGCAAGGTCACCTCTTGCGTCGTCCGAAAAATGCATGACGTACCCTCGACCGGCACCGAGGCCACCTCGACACCGCGCTCGACGGTCAGCGCTGAGCGCAACGCCCGCGTCTGGGGAACGAATTCGAGGATGGTGCAAGCCGGGATCGGGCGGAGGTAATGGGGCAGAAGCAAGTCCGCTACCCCGTGCACGACTTCTGGAACGGCGTCGTCGGTGCGTTCTCGAATCCGCGCCGCGAGGAAGGCGACACCCTCCAACAGCCGCTCGACGTCGGGGTCACCGCTCCGCTCAGCCAGAAGTCCGGCAGTCGCCGGGTGCAGCTGCGCGTAGCCGCGACCCAGCTCTCTTAAGTATGCGAGCTCGGCCTCGTAGTACTTGCTGAACATGGATTTAGAGCAGCGTCACTTGTCCAGACGGCGAAACCTCGGTCCGAAAGCGCAGCGTTCCACGGTCTCTGCCGTCGGCAAGCTGGCCGGAAATCTCGAACCTCAACATCATCAGGTCCTCGTCTGGGACGTGGCGAACGTTGACGTTTTTCAGCCGCGGCTCGAAGGCCAGGATGGTGGTGCGAATCGATGCGGCCAGCATCGAGATGGAGTAGGGGAAGGCATAGACAAGGTCTGTAAAGTCGACCACTCCGTAGGCGGGAGCCGTCGGCGCCGAGCCGATGCGGGTGTTGAGGAGTGCGCGGAGATGCCCAGCGATGGCAGCCGTGGCATCCCCGCCCCGAGCCACGGACGACTCGCCCCCTTCCAGCCGTCCGAGCAGTCCGCGGGCCATCGTTCGCTAGGTTGGGGCTTCCCAGTCGTCGGAGGCCGTAACGCCACCGTTGGTGTAGGTGTAGACGATTTTCTGGAAGATGAAGGCTAGCCGTTCCATCGCCGGCAAGTGGGATTGCTCCTTGTCGAGCGTCATCGGCACGTAGATTTCCTGCTCGACGAGGACAGCGTTCGTCAATTCTATTGTATAGAATTGCTCGGTCGCGCCCTTGGAGTCCGGTCGATAGAACTGGAGTTTGACGGTCGTCAGAGTCTCGTTCGTCACCAGCGCACCGGAGAGCAAGGGCGAGGCCTTGCCCACGCGCACGCGGACCTCGAGCGGTTTGTGCATGCGCTTTCCGGTCGAGTGGCCGCTCGCAGGGTCGTATGGACTTTCCACCGAGGCATTGAATTCAAGGCACTCCAACATGCCTTCTCTTCCCTTGGTGGTGACTTCCGATTTGATGTCACCTTGCTTCGCCGCCTTGATGCTCATCCAAACGGGTTCGGCCATGGCGCTACTCCTTGTCTAGCTTGCCTACGAGCGAGAGCGTGAAGGACGCTCCCATGTATTTGAAATGCGGTCGGACGTTGATGCTGCAGCGGTACCAGCCTGGCTGTCCTTCGACGTCGCTGACGGTAATTTTCGCCTCACGAAGCGGCCGGCTGCTGCGGACCGAGGGCGAGGGGTTCTCCATCTCCGCGACATACTGGTTTATCCAGAGGTTGAGCTCGCGCTCGAGGTCCGTGCGCTCCTTCCAACTCCCAATCTGCTCGCGCTGAAGGACTTTGATGTAGTGCGCCAGTCGCGTCATGATGAACATGTAGGGCAGCTGCGTTCCCAGGCGGTAGTTGGTCTCGGCCGCCTTCCCATCGGCACTTTGCCCGAACATCTTCGGCTTCTGCGCTGAGTTGGCCGAGAAGAATGCGGCGTTGTCCGATTCCTTCCGGTAGGTGAGGCCGATGAAGCCCTCCTCGGACAACTCGTACTCGCGGCGCTCGGTGAGGCTGACTTCGGTCGGAATCTTGGTCTGAACGGCACCCATCGCTTGGTATTGGTGCAAGGGAAGGTTCTCCACCGTGCCACCGGACTGCGGGCCGATGATGTTGGGCCCCCAGCGGAACTTGGCGAAGCTGTCGACGATGCGGGTGGTGAGAGCCAGTGAGGCCGGTCCCCAGAGGTACTTGTCGTGGCCATCCATTTCCTCGGTGAAATTGAAAGCCTTCACCGGGATTTGGTTCTCGCCGAAGGGCAGCCGGAGGAGAAAGCGCGGCATGCAGAGGCCCACGTAGCGGGCATCCTCGCTCTCGCGGAAGCTGTGCCAGCGCGCGTATTGCGGGCCCTCGAATTGGGCCTTCAAGTCCTTCAGGTTGGGGAGGTTGAGGAACGTCTTGTCCGGGTCGAAAAACTCTGCTGAGGCGTTGGTGATGATGGGCGCGTGCGCCGTGGCCGCGACGGCGGCCATTTTCTGCAACAGCGCCATGTCTTGTGGCCCGTGCCCAAATTCGAAGTTGGCGCAGATGGCGCCGTAGGGCTTGCCGCCGAGGACGCCATACTCACGCTTGTAGGCGATGTTGTAGAGCCCGGAATTAGGAAGGTCTGGCTCGTTGTCGAAGTCCTGAATCAACTCGTCCTTGGAAACGTTGAGGAGCTGAACCCGGATGTTCTCGCGGAAATCGGTCCGGTCGATAAGGAACCGAAGCCCCCGCCACGCCGACTCCAGCTTCTGGAACGCCGGCTGGTGAATGATTTGGTTGACCTGCGCACTCATCCGCGCGTCGAGCTCGGCAATCATCGCGTCGACGACCGCTTTGTCGACACGGTCGAGGCTGCGGCCTGGCGCGAGGAGGCCGGTGATGAACGCGGTGACGCCCTGCTTGGCGACGGCGTAGGCGTCGTCCGATGGTTTGAGCCTCGTCTCGGCGAGGATGTCGTCGAGGAGCGAGCCTTCCTGCTGCGCCTTCGCGTCTGGGGGGGCGGCTTCGGTCTTCGGGTCTGCCATGGTGGGAGGCTCCTACTTTTTTTCGTCGGTGCCGAGGCCGAGTTCGGCCATCAGTTTGGCGCGCGTCGTTTGGTCCCCGAGCAGCGCCTGCATTTTCTTGCGGAATGCTGGCACATTTCCGAGTGGACCCTTGAGGGCGGTGAGTGCGGAGCGCAACTCCAGCAGCTTCTTCAGCTCCGGAACCTGGTTGACGATGGACTCCGGGCCGAAGTCGTTCAGGCTCTTGATGTTCAGCTCGACGTTGAGCTGCGCGTCCTTCTCGCCGGAGAGCTTGTCCGGCACCGAAACGGCCACCTTCAGCTTTTGCTTGGCGAGGACGTCGTTGAAGTTGTCCTTGTCGACGCTGATGGTCTTACGGTCCTCGACGGCCTTTTCGTCGTCGGGAACGTTCTCGTTGTACTCGCCCATCACCAGGATGTTGAGCGGAAGTTCGAGCTCCTCTTGAGCCCCTCCCACTTCGGTCTTGTAGAGAATGTTGACGCGCTCCTTGGGAGCGACGGTGCTGTCCTTGGCCATGGCGTTAACTCCCCCTAGTGAAGCCCCCCCGGGCGCAATCCGCTGGCCGAAGGGCCTATGGAGACTACTCAATCACGTCTGAATTCGCATTGCAGCTGCGGGTGAGATGCGGCAGAGCCGCTGGTAATACCCGTTGTCTTCCTCACTCAGGGCGCCGCTCGGTCGAAAAGACAACAATCCCTCTAGACACTCGACGGAGAGTTGCGGCTCCCAAGTGTCCAAGTCATGCACCGTGCATTCCTTGGCCAGCGCCGCGTACACGGCCCGCGCGAGGCCTGCTTGGTTCGCGGCGACGCACAATTTGGCGAGCTCGAGGCGCAGGCGAAACCGGGCATGCCCGCTGTCGGCGCTCTGCACCTTGCTCTGCAAGAGAGCCAATCCTTCCGAGGACTTCCCACTTGAAAATAGGGATTTGGCTTCCCGCAAAGCGTCGGCTGTGTCGTCATTGACCCCGCCACTGCCCCCTCCTCCGACTGCGGCCATGGACGCGCCAGCTTCCGAGTTCAGCCATGCGCGCGTCTGGTTGTCAGCCAGGGGCGTCCCATCATTGGCCAAGAGGTCGCTCACTCCGGGCACCCGCCGCAAGAAGCCAGCCACCTCTGCCAGGAGGGCTTTGTGCGCCGCGTCGTGCGTCGCACCGAGGGAGGCCAGTCCACGTGCGCTGTAGCGACAGAGGTCCAGGCTGAGGGGGCTCTGTTCAAACGCAGACTCGGCCTCCTCGACCAGCTCCAAGAATTTCCCGTTGGCAGCCAAGGTGTCCAGTTGTGTCCGCACGGCGGGCGCAAGTGGCGGGATGGACGTGCGACTTTGGGAGTCCAGGGGCGGAAGTTGCGATACCTGAAGCCACGCCGCAGTGCGGAGGAGCCGGTAGGCGTTAGGGTCTGCAGCGTCGGCACGCCGGAGGCTGTGAGCGGCTGCCACGAGTCCAGTCTCCACGCCGCGCAGGTAATTCTCGACATCCCCCGCCGAGGCGGGTGGTGGCGGAGGGGCCGCCGTCGCGCTCGAAGGGACGCTGGTTGGCGCACTCGGCGGGGCCGCTCCTGCCGAAGGAGCTCCCGAGGGTGCCGGTACCGGGACCGGGGCGGGTGGTGCCTCAGGAGGGAGCTGAAGCTTGAGGCGCTCCAGGGCTTCCAGCAGCGGGCCGAAGGCGGGTCCGGCTCCGGCAAATTTCGTGCGTGCCAGCTCGGTGAGCCGCTGGCTCGTGGAAAGCAACGCCTCCACAGTGTCGGCGTTTGCTCTGGACACCTTGACGCTGCCTAGGGCGATGGTGGTCCGCTGGAGGAACCACCCCAGCGCGTTCGCCCGCGCCTTCGTGCGCGTCCGGTCCGGGAAGAGCCCGTCCCAGTACTTGTCGAGCAGCTCGGCAAGCAGCACCATGCCATTGAGCAGCCCATCCAGGATGCGCTTGGCGGCGAAGAAGGCGTATCCGGTGTAAGCGGCAACCAGAAGGTCCTTGGACCTCTTTTGCAGAATCCCGCCACCGAGCTTCTCCACTTGGACCCAGTCAACGGTTCCTCCACTGGGCGCCTCGAGCTTTGCGATTTCGCCCAGCAGCTTCTCGTAGTCGGCGTCGTAGCGTGCGTTGGCCCCCGTCGGTGCTTCCGTCGACACCGGCTCGAGCCAGGCCTGAACTCCCTTCACGAGCTCCTCAGGAGAAAGGGCCATGAATTAGCTCACGTGGTTAATGCTGCGAAGACGTGGGCAATCGACCAACTGGGTGATGCCAACGCCTCGCGCTGGGTCGGAGCCAGCGCCTGCTCCGCAGCCTCTTGGGCGGCTCGTTGGGAGGTTCGGAGTGGCCAGACCACCGAGAGCCGGGAGTCGGCACGTGCCAGGTGGCTGAGCAACGCCGGAGGCGGCGCGCCGAGAGAGAGAAGCAAGCGTTGTGGGACGGCCTCGGTCCAGAGAAATGCCGGCGGCTGTTGCCGCCAGGCCAATGCTCTGCAGGCCAAGTCCAACCACGGCGCTGGGCCTTCGCCCACCAACGGGCATTCCAACACCACGCGGGTCCGGGCTGGGGGTTCAGCTCGGTCAGTGGCGCAGGCGGCGAGGAACGTCCGGAACCCATAGGCGGCGCTCCCTCCATCCGAAACACTGGCGAGCAACCCACCCACCGGACCCTCGAGCAGCATCTGCGCCATCCCTTCGGCAAGCTCCCATTGTTGAGGGCCGGGGACGGGCAACTCGCGCAAACGACTGGTGAGTTCCGCCGTGGAAAGCGATGGAGCCTCCCGGAGCAGGCGCACCACTTCGCCGAGGAAGCCGACGAAGGCCAACGGGACGTGGGCGAACCGCCGAGAGAGGGCGGCGGCATCCACGGGCAGAAAAACGGCCAGCGGAAAGACGCGGCCGACCAGGTCACGGCTGGGAATCAGAGCACCCACGACGGCATTTCGCGCGCCGGGTGCCGTGAAAAGGAAACACACGGGAACGTCTGGGAGCACAGCGTTGGTTCGGTAGAGCGCCTCCTGCGCCGATTCCAACCATCGGGTGAATTCCAGGGCCGCCGGGTCCACCAGATTGGCGCGGACGAAGTCCCCCTGTGCGGGAATCTTCCCATAGAGGCCGGCCGCTTGCGTTGCGGGAGCGAGCATCAAAAAACCCTCACCCGCCAGACCGGCAAGCCGGAAATGTGGGTGGAGTCAGCCCCGGTGCTCGAAAGGGCTGCAGGGCCTGAGCGTGGTGCCCAGCTCTCTGTGCTCCGAAGAAGGGCGTGTCGCTGCGAGCGGGTCGAAAGTCGATGACCACTTCGGCATCGACGGTGGGAATGCGCCAGCCAACGGTGAATGTCGAGGGTCCGACGGCTCGGGGCGTCCCCTGCTCAAAGAGCCGCAAGAGTCCCCATTCGCCCTCGGCGTGGATGGTTTGGTCCACGCTGCCGCGGGGGTCGCGCACTCGGATGGAGGCGCCTGGCGCCTTGCCGGCTTGCGGCCATTTAAACTGGTACCAATCCTCGGGACCGTTCCGGTAATCGACCGTCTGGCCGTCGATGGTGAGCATCACCCAGAACCTTGGCGAGGGGACGATGTGGACCGAGAACGCCAGCACCGGCTCACTGCTCGCCGGGGGAAACAGAGCTCGGGTGACCTGGTCAGCCCGGGCGAGGTAGGCCAATACCGAGGCCGGGTAGACGCGAGAGGAGCTCGGCGGGTAGATGAAACGGTCACCGGCCTGGACCACCTGGCTCCGCATATCCGTTTCGTAATAACCCCACAGCGTTCCGCTCTTGGGCTTGAAGAAATCGACGACGTCGGCCATCGGGGCGTCTTGCCCTCCTCGGGCAAACGGGTACCGGCCGGCGAGACGCCCGAAGGGCTCGCCGACGGCGGCACAGAATTTCACCAATGCATCCCCGCGCGCGCCCTTCATCACGGACTGGTACGCCTGCTCCACCGGTGGCACGAGCAGGTTGGTGAGCAGCGGACGCCACCATCCCGAGCCCTGTCCATTGATGAGGCCCTCGACGCGCGTACGTGCCGTCTGAAAGCGCTGACTGAGCCCCGCCGAGTCCTGGCTCTCAGAACGCAGCGCGTCGCGTACGACAATCAGTTGTTCTTGGTAACCGTCGAGTGGAACGGCCTCTTTGGATGCTCCGTCCGAGGCTTTCCGTCCCGAGCTGGCGCCAAAGCTGACGAAACTCTCAAAAGTCTGTCGTAAGTCCGTGGCCGAGAAGGCCTTGTCTGGGTTCTCCGAGCCCCCCGGCACCGAGACATTGGCTTTGTTGCTGAAGTCCTCAATTTTCTTCTCCAACTTCTCTTGGAGTCCAAGGCCCACTTCCTCGAGCTTGCCAGTTAGCCGCGTGTTGTAGGCCACCGTTGAGAAGAGGCGGGCCAGTGGGGGCTGCGCTCCGCTGGTGAGGTTTTCCAGGAGAGCCTCGACGGCGGAGCGGTCTCCACCGAGCGACGCGTAATTGATGGACTCGAGGAAGCTCCGCCACTCGGCGGCGTAGGCACGGAAGTATGCGCTCTGCAGGTCATTGGCCCCCTTGCCGCCATCGTCGGAGGTGTCCGACAGCACCCAGGCGTCGCCGGTTTGCATGCCGGATTTCAAGAGCTCGGACGCCTTTTCGTCGTAGGCCTTCTTGGTGAATGCGCCTCGGACTTGGCGCTTCGCGGTCAGCTCCGGGACGCTGCCACCGAGAATCGAGCCCAGCGTGAGGTCGGACTCATCGCGGGCCACGTCGGCGATGAGTCTCTCGAGCGCCAAGTCGGTCAGCGGGAGCCGCTTCAGCACGTCCCGGGCCCGCATCACGAGCTCGGTGTCCCGTGGGAGCTCCAGGGAGGGGTCTGAAGCGAGCAGTCTCAGGAAGAGCGCGGTGTGTGCGGTCACGGCTTTCCCGTCGTCGCTGTTGGCCCCTAACCTTTCCAACCAGGGCGCGGTGAGCCTTGGGAGGAGCCACGCTTGGGCCGCCGCATCCAGGGGCGGCTCGAGCTTGCCCTTGGGCGCAGTCAGCATCAGGTGCTGCTTGAGCGCCTCCCAGTAGGGGAGGTGATCGCGGGCGTTGAGTTGGGAGGGAGTTCGCGCCTGCTCCTTCACGAAGGCTGCCAGTGAGCGGTCCCGCCGCTCAAGGACCTGCTTCACGAGCAAGTCACGGACCGTCGCACCGTAGAAGCCTCGCGTGCGCTCGAGAACCGAATCGCCCTGGTACATGCCGAATCGCATCGACCAGGGAGCGCCGTTCTTCTCCCAGTCCACCAGTTCGTCCAGTCTGTGCTGAAGCGGGTTCAGCGCACGGAGGACCCGGATGGAGCCGGTGTCGAGCTCGCCCTTGAGCGCAGCCACCATTCCTCGGGTACTGCGGATGAGACTCAGATTGTTGAAGAAGGAAATGGTCGGGAAGATGAGCAACAGCGCCGCCACGCCCAGCGCCACGCCGGTGTAGACCCGCTGCAGCAGCAGCGCCCGGCGGGTGGCGCTGGAGGTGCGGATGGCGAGGTTTTGGTCCTTGAAGATGACCCGCGAGAAGACGTCGCGCAAAAAATAGCTCTTCGGGTCCTGCACCGGAGCTTCGCCTTCGGAAAGCGTCGCGTGCATGCCAAAGGCCGAGGCCATGGCACGCATCACCCGGTCGATGGGTCGCCCCTCTTGGGTGCCGCTCGTGAAATAGACGCCGCGCATGACCGGCGTGTCCTGGTAGACGTTTTCGACGAACACTGTCTGGAGGAACTCGGCGATGTTCGACTTCAGCCCCTCGAATTGGGCAGGAAACTGAAAGATGCGCTCGCGTTCCTCAAGGCGCCGAGCCTTGCCTAGACGGGCCATCGACCAAAGGCTCACCTGGAGCGAGAGCTCGTCGAAGTGGGCGTTGAAAATCTCGGCCGGGCTGCCCTCGCGCTGCATGGGCAGCGTGAAGCCCCAAATCTCCCCACGCTCGTTCTTGTTCAGCTCGCCGAAGTTCTCCACGAAGCCGGCGAGCAGGTCGCACTTGGTGAAAAGCACGTAAACCGGGAGCACCAGCTTGAGTCGCGACATCACCTCATCGATGCGCTCGCGTATCCGCTGGCCTAAGGCGACCGAGCCCTCTTCATCGAGGTCGATGAAGTCGCCGACGCTGACGGCCACCAGCAATCCATTCAGTGGGCGCTTGGGGCGGTTGCGCGCGAGCATGTCCAGAAAACTGAGCCACTCGTCACGGTCATTGTCCTCGGTGGTGTACCGCCCGGCGGTATCCAAAATGACCGCCTCGTTGGTGAGCCACCATTCGCAGTTGCGGGTGCCGGCGACGCCCTTCACGCCTCGACCACCGGCCGCGAGGTAGGGGAACTGCAGGCCGGATTTGCTGAGGGCAGTGCTTTTCCCCGCGCCCGGCGGTCCGATGATGAGGTACCAGGGAAGAACGCCCAACGCGTCGCTGCCGCCTCGGGAGAGCTTGCTCGATTTGAGCGCTCCCACGGCTTTCGCGAACTCGGATTGGAGCGCCTGGACTTCGGGTTGCTGGTCCGGACGCACCTGCGCAGCGAAAGCATCGCCTTGCGACTTCAGCGTTTTCTCGATGGCCTGGGCCGCAGCCCGCGCTTGAAGTCGCTTGATGACGAGGATGGCCACCACCGCCAACACCACGGCAACCGTGGGGACGATGGCCAAGATGAGGGTGACGTGAAAAACGAGCGCTACCGTCCAGAGCGTTGAAAGGAGGACGACGAGAAAAATGATGCCGATGATCATCCAGTTCCCTCGCTACTTCGCCTTGACCGCCGCCATCTCATCCGACATCGAAGAAAGGCTTCCCGACAGAGCCAACCGCAATCCAGTGAAGAGCAGCAGCGCAAACACCAGCGCTCCGCCGGCGATGATGAGAAGCGTTGAGTTGGCCCGAGCGCGCGACAACGTTTCGGTGGGTCGTTCTCCACTGGGTGAAAGCGTTTCCAGCTCCGATGGCCGCGGGCCGACTTCTCGTTGCAGGGATTCGCTCAGCGTCATCAACTCCAGCTCGCCTCCGCGGACGCGGTACCGGCCCTGAAAGCCGAACCACAAGCAGAGCGCATAGACCTGCAATGCCTCGCGGCGGCGAGGATCGCGGCGAATGTTTTCGAGCCGCACGAAAAAGCCGTCTCCGGCGGTGTTTTCGCGGAAGTAGTGGAGCTGTAAGAGCTGACCCATCCAACCGCTGGCCACCGGCTCGCCTGCGTTGAGCGCCACCTCGTCGGCCAATGCGACGATGGCGTAGGTGATGTCCTCGACGTCTTGGTGCGCGAGCCCCGCCTCCGCGAGCTGGGTTTGCATCCGGTCGACGAAGCTCCGGAGCCGGCGCTGCAAGACTTCCGGAGCCGGGAGCATCGCCGGGTCGGCGTGGCGGAGCTGCTGGATTGCTCCGAAGCAATCCTGTGTTGCGGCGTGGACGGCATCCATGGGTCTCTCCTCGCAAAGAGCCCCTCAGCGGCCGGGGATGGCGAGCAACTCGATTTTGGTACGGCTCGGGTCAAATGGCTGCGGCAAATAGATGGCGACGGCCTTGTCGCGCAGAGCATTCTTCCAGTAGGGGTCGTCCGTCGTGAGGTTGAAATAGACGGTGCCGGCTCGCACCGAGACCTCGGGAGGTGGTCGATTGTTGACCTGCAGGGGCACCCCGGGGGCCGCCGCCTGAACGATGCGCGCGATTTCCGTACTGGAGGCGATTTTCGACAGGCGAGGCAGCTGTTCGATGACTTGTTGCTCGGCGATTTCGCTCTTCACCGCCAGGAGGAACTGGACCGCGTGACTGATTCGCTCGTCGTCTAGCTTCCCGACATACAGGCCGCCAGGCCGCATTTCGAGGGGGACGCTGAACGAGCCGCCCCGCGCGACTGCGACCAACATCCCCTCGAGCTTTGCGAAGAGGTCCGCGAAGGTGGGGCCGAGTCGCGTGTATTGGAATTTGGCCAGCGCCAAAAGGTCGACGTCGACAGCAAAGGTCGAGAGCTGCCCGGCGGCTGCGAGAAGCTGCAAATAGAGAAGCCGCGGATGGATATCACCAGTCTCTGCAAGGTGGTTCAAGACGGGCACCACACCGTTCAGCGCACTCAATTGAAGAAACCGCGTGACGTCGGCCGGAGTGAACTCGAGGGTTGTCGAGTCGCGGTGACGGCGTGCATCCGACAGCTGCTGTGCCTTGCCCAACATCAACTGAAGCGTCTTGCGGAGCCCTTCCATGACGAAAGGGGAGGCATCGATGCGCAAGCAAGGAGGGACGAAGGACGCCTCCAGGACAAGCGCGCCCAACCCATCGCGCGTGACCTCGGCGATTTGCATCGACTCGAAGTCGTCCCGGGGCTCATTTCCAAAGAGGAGCCGTGTGTTTCGCAAGGCGAAACCGACCGGGACGATGGAGCCAACAGCCATGCGGTCCGCCACTTGACGTTCGGTCACGAGGAAGCGGGCCGCGCTGGCGCGATTGCCCTCGGGGCCATAGCTCTGCAGCCCGTCGCGCTCCTTGGGGATGCCTAGGTAGACCTCGACGCTCTTCACCCCTGGGCGGAGTTGCTCCGCAATCGGGCGAACAGGCGGGGCTTCCCCGTCCCCCTTCTCGAACTGAAGCGCCACACCGTCCGGAAGGATTCCGGAGAAGGAGAGGAACTGGAACTGGCCGGCGCGCAGCGCTTCCTGGTCGACCTCAAGATGGATGACGCCCCAGGGGAAGGGCTCAAGCGCCGTAATGCGTGCCGCAAGAAGGGCCTCATGAAAGGCATCCTGCGCCTGCAGGTGCTGAGGGGACATGAACATCCCCTCCTTCCAAACCACCCGCTGCAACGGCGTCATTTACCGCCTTCCTTGGATGGCGGCGTCTGGTTCACGACACGGACATCCTCGAGTGAAAAGCTGAGAACGGTGTCCGTTGGGCCGGGTGCGTCCTTCGGTGCGACGGGTTGGTCCGGACACTTATCCACATCCACCGCCGGGAGCTTGGCCGCCGTGCGCCAGCTGAAGCCGGACGGCTGGCGGAAGTTGGCGACGACGACGACGGCCGTCGCCTTGGGGTCCCGCCGGTAGCCGACGGTGGTGGTCCCGGAGGGCTCAACGGTCGTCTCGTTCATGCTCAGGAGCTCATCCCCGAGGACCTCCTTGGGCTTGGTGGTCAGCTCGCTGAAGTCTGCCCCCTCGAGCTTCGCCGTGCCCTTGACCTGGAGGATGAGCACCTGCGTCACCAGCGGTCGCCCCTTCTCGTCAGGGTTGAGGCGGTCTGAACCCTTCAGGACGAGGTAGAGCGGCGGAGGGTTGTCGCACGGAGGCCTGGGAGCATGAGCGCAGCCCAGTGCCAGCAAGACGAAGCAGGAAAGCCACCGCAGTCCGACTTCGCGGCCGTCGAGAAACCTCTTCACCCAGGCCATGCTCCCCCTCTTTCCGCGGTCCGCTCGAAGGAGCGAAACCGTGCCACACAGCCCAAGGGGTGACAAGCACTGCAAGTGCCCGACAGCCTGAGCGAAGCGGGGCTGTTTACCCCAAAGCGGTGCATTCCGCTCCGTCGCAGCGTCCCGGGGTCGGGCCACTTGGGAGCGCCCGCCGTCGCCTCCAAAAATACGCCAGCACTCCCGCGACTGCTCCTCGGGTGGGCCGGCTTGCGGTCAGTCGCGGGCCCTGTGGCCTGCAACCCGCACCGCAGCGCCAGGGACGTCAGTTTTGACTAATCTTCGAGCCCTTCAGCGTGAGGTCGCCGCTTGCCTTCACGTCGATGTTTCCGCCCTTGATGGTCACGTCGCCGCTCTTCTTGAGCGTCAGTGTGGCCGAGCCCACCTTGAGGACCATCTCGTCTTGGGCGTCGAGGGTGATTTGTTTGGCCTTGAGGGTCCATTCTTCCTTGGCGGACTGCTGCATCTTGCCAGTCACGGAAATGGCCAGGTCCTTACCCACCTTGAGGGTGCGCTTTCCGCCAACGGTTTCGGAGAAATCCGCTCCGACTTCGACTGAGCGTGGACCACCCACCTTTTCGGTACGTTGTGCTCCAACCACTTCGACTTTCGCAGCACCCACTTCCTCGGATTTCATTCCACCGACCAGCTCATTCATGGCCGCCCCAACCGTGACGGCGTAGGCGCCTCCGACGGTCACCGTCTTGGCCGCGCCCACGGTCTCGGTCGACGTCACGGCGACCGTCACACTGAGCGAACTTCCGACGTCTACAGTTTGGTTGCCGCCGACCGATTCGGTGTGGTTTCCGGCAACGGTGGTGGAGCGGTTGCCATTGACTGTCAGCGTTTGGTCTCCACCGACCTTGCTGGTGTCATTTTTGGCGACACTGAGGCTCTGGTTGCCGCCGACGGTGATGGTTCGGTCCTTGTCGACTGCAAGGGTTTCGTTTCCATGCACCTTCTGGTCCTTGTCGTTCTCGACGACAATGTGCAGGTCCTTCTGAGCGTGGAGATAGACCTCTTCTGAGCCTTTGGCGTCCTCGAAGCGCAGCTCGTTCGACCCGCCGCCTCCCGGACTCGTGTCAGATTTGAGCGTGCTCTTCGTTTTGTCCTTAGGCAGGTCATAAGGAGGCGCATTGAGTCCGTTGTAGACGGCACCGATGACGATGGGCCGGTCTGGATCACCTTCCAAGAATTCGACCACGACCTCTTGCCCGATGCGTGGCAGGTAGAGCGCCCCCCAGCCTGGGCCTGCCCACGCTTGGGAGACCCGCATCCAGCAGCTCGAGCTGTCGTCGTTCTTCCCGTTGCGGTCCCAGTGGAACTGAACCTTGATGCGGCCGTGTGCGTCCGTATAAATCTCCTCGCCCTTTGGGCCAACGACAACCGCGGTTTGTGGTCCGGGGATGATGGGTTGAGGCGTGCTTCGGGAGGGACGGAACGGGACGCTGGCCTGGATGGCCTCGAGATGACAACGGTAAGACTCAGTTCCCTCCGCGTCCGCCGTCACTTTGGTTCCCTCTCGAGAACTACCGACGTGGCGGATTGCCAGTAACAGGTACTTGGCGTTGAGCGCCTGGACCGGATGGTCCTCGAGTTGGAATTGAAAGCCCGCGGAGAGACGCGCCACCCGTCCTTTCCCAGCCAAGAGCTCCACCCTGGCGCGCCGCTCCTCCAAGCGCACTTTGGCCAGGGATTTGCCCGCCGCTGCGTCGTCATAGCCACCGGGGTATTCGTAAATCTCGAGATTGGCATCGACCTGGCCCTTGGCCAGAGCGGTCAGGTCCACTCCCGGCTTCAAGTAGTCAAAGTCGCGCAGAGTAAAGGTTCCCGGACGGACCTCGAGCCTTGAAGAAAAGTTGTCGAGGAACTGTTCCTCAGAGCGACTGCCGGCGTCGTGACGAAAAGGAACTTTGGCATCCCCAGGAATGTCATGGCAGCTGGCATTGGCGTCCACCAGCACCATGGTGTGCTTCCCGTTCTCGAACTCGAAGAAATAAAAAATGCCCACCCTCTCCAGGAGCCGGGAAACGAACGCGAGGTCCGTCTCGCCATACTGCACCACGTAGTCTTTTGAGGCGTACGAGCCGGAGAGCCCGTCTGGACCCGCGGAGCGCTTGTTGCCCCAGGCATGCGTCACCTTTCCGGCGTCGAGCACTTCCTTCACGATGCTCGGGATATTCTTTCGCTGAAAGATGCGTGAGTTGCGGGTCTGACCGAGCTTCCAGAGGGACGGCACGACGCGCAGCTGGACGTGGCGGCGATGTTCCCCAGTCCCCGCCTCCCACGAGCGCACGCCGACGATGATGCCGTGTAGGTACCGGTCGTCCTGCTCCGGGGGGCGGATGGTGAGGGTCGCCCCCTCGCCGACGAGCTTGGCCTCGTCCACGGTGGCATCCTTGTGCACGAAGGCGGTGACGTCGATCCAGAACGGGCTTGAAATCTGCTCCTCGGCTTCGAGTAAGGAAACGCGCAGATCGCCTACAGCGTGCGAGTCCGTGGAAAGCTCGTAGCGAGTGTCCGCGATGGCCATGGTGCGTTCCCCTCTCCGCGCCGCTTGTGTCCTTCAGTCCTAAGGGCCGGCCTTCGCCACCGAGGAGCCCTTGGTTGTAATTTGACTTCCGTCAATGGTGATCGCCTTGCCGCTGAGCGTCACCTGGCCAGAACTCGTGAGTTCCAGCATGACCTCACCGCCGACCTTGATGGTGAGCTTGTCCTCGGCTTCGAACTGGAGCTTCTTCGAAAAAGCCGCCATCGCCTCCGTCACCTCAACGTTCGCCTTTCCGTCGAAGGTCTCCACGAGGTCTTTTGCAATCGTCTGCTCGAACGCTCCGCTCACGGCGATGTCGTCCGCTCCGCCGACAGTTGCCTCGGCGTCCTTTGCGACCTGGAGTTCGGCCGCCATACCCACCACCGACGCACGGATTCCCCCGACCTGTTCGAGGCGAGCGCCGGCAACCGCGATGTTGAGGATGCCCCCTACGCTCACTGCGTAGGCTCCGCCGACACTCAGTGCCGCCGCCGCGGTGATGATGGTGTCGCTTTGCTGTCCCACCCTCACCGCTGCCGCGCCAGCGATGGTTTCGGACTGGCTGCCGGTGATTTCCTCCTGGTGGCTGAGCGCCGTCTTCGTCGAGCGCGCGCCGGTTACCGTCAGAGTCTCGTCTCCGCCTATCGCGCTGTCGTCCCGTGCGCTCACCGACAGGGCCAGATTTCCGTCCACAGTGCGAGTCCGGTCCTTGTCCACCGCCAGGGTCTCGCGAGCGTGAATCTCTTGCCGCTTGTCGTTCTCGACGACGATGTTTTCGTCCTTTTGCGCGTGGAGAAGGAAGTCCTCGGAGCCCTTGGCATCTTCGAAGAGGACTTCGTTGTACCCTCCGCCTCCTGGCGAGCTATCGCTCCGGAGCGCACTCTGAGTTTTGTTGCCCGGTAGACTGACCGGCGGATCGTTCGTTCCGTCGTAGACTGCACCCACCACCACGGGGCGATCTGGGTCGCCATCCAGGAAACGGACCAGGACCTCCTGGCCGATTCTTGGCAAGCGAAGGACGCCCCAGCCGGGGCCAGCCCATGGCTGGCTGACGCGAATGAAGCAGCTCGCCTTGTCGTCTTTTTTCCCTAAGCGGTCCCAGTGGAATTGGACCTGAATCCGCCCATGCTTATCCGTCTGAATCTCCTCACCGGCCGCGCCGACGACCATCGCCGTCTGTGACCCGGCGAGGATGGAACGGGGTGTGCGTTTTTGCGGGCGCCAGGGGCTATCGGCCCGTTGCGCATGGAAGGTCGCGTCATAGGTCGCTGACTCGCTGCCCGCATTCCAAACCGCATCATGCTCCACCCGAAGAAGCTGGAGCTTTCCGCCGAGCGAGTCGACGGGTGGGTCGGTGATTTCGAAGGTGTTGCCCGGCAACAAACGAAGGGAGTTGGAACGTCCTTCAATAGCGTCGCTCTCCACCCGAGCTTCCTCGAGGCGCACTTTGCTGAGACGCTTCAGCGCACCATCCTCTGCGTAGGCGAGCCGAAAGCTGTAGAGCTCGAGCTCGGTGCTCGACTTGACTTGGGACGACCCCTGCACGACCAGGCCCGGACGCGTGAAATCGAAGTCTCGAAGGGTCGCCTTTCCGCTGCGGAGGCGTTGGTGATGTGTCGTCCCATAGCCGTACTCGGTTTCGTCTTCCGCGCTGTCGGGCACGCGGAAAGGGAGCTTCTCGTCCCCGGAAATGGGCTGGAAGGCGCCCGGCTCATCGAAGAGCACCAGGGTGTGCTTCCCATCGGCGTGGTCGAAGAGCCAGCCAATCCCCTCCTCCTCAAGCAGGCGGGAGATGAAGCCGAGGTCCGTCTCCCGGTATTGCACGCAATATTCCCGCTTGGCGTAGCTGCCCGAGAGCCCGCCGGGAGCGGCCTGCCGCTTGCCCCCGAAGCCGTAGGTCACCTTCCATTCATCGAGCACTTTCTTCACGATTTCCGGGACGCTCAGCTCCTGAAAAATTCGCGAGTCTTCCGTATGACCGAGCAACGCGAGCCTCGGCACTAGGCGCAGCGCATAGTGTGGCCGTTGCCGCCTGACCCCGGTGAATTCAACCGCCTCGGCGATACCGTGCACGTACCTTTCCGAGGTGTCGCGCTTCAAACGGAGCTGTGCATCGGTGCCAACGAGCTTCGTGAGGTCCAGGGGCTCGTCGCCTTTCGGTTCGAAGTCCACCTCGAACTGAAAGGGCTCCGAAAGTGCCTCTCGGCCTCGGACCCGCGATACGCGAAGGTCGCCCTCCTCGAGATCGCCAACCCGCAACTCCAAGAAGGTGCGCGTTTTTTTCGCCATCGGTCGGTTTCTCGAGCTCGCCCAAGACTGTAGCACGCCAAAACCGCAGGGCTTTGGCTGCCCGCTGACCCCGGAAATCGCGCTTTGTCAAAAGCTGTTCGGCGATAGACTTCAGGAGCGATGGGTCACCCTGAAATCGACAACGGAACGCCCTTCGCCTTCGAGCCGGTATTTGTCACCGACGAGGACGGCCGCCCGCTGTTTGTCCCTGTCCTCAAGGCCTCCTACGACGTGACTGCGCGCGGCCTTCATTTGGCGCCGGAGCAAGCACCGGTGTGCCTTGCCGGAGAACCGTGGGGTGATGACCCCAAGACCTCCAGTTGGCGCCTCGAGCCTGAAGCGACCCGCGCCAAGCCCGCCAGTGACTTGGTCCTCCTGGGGAGTGCGGTCGCGACGAAGCCCAGTACGACGGAGGTGCTGGTCGCTTTTCAGGTGGGTCCAGCTCGCGCAGCACTGCGCGTCCTTGGAGAGCGTGCCTTCTTCAAATCCGTGGGAAGCGTCGGGATGACAAAACCCATGCCCTTCGAACGCATCCCGCTCCGCTGGGAGCGGGCCTTTGGAGGCTGGGACCGTTCGAATCCCGACGAGAAGAAACATGAGCGAGAGCCCCGGAACCCGATTGGTGTTGGCTTCCGGTCCACCCATGGAAGGTATGAGGACGGGCTCCGTGCGCCGAATCTCGAAGACCCGGCCCGTCCCTTCAAAGGCTGGGGTGACCGACCGCCCCCAGCGGGCGTCGGCTTCACCAGCGCGGATTGGGAGCCGAGGGTGAAACATGCAGGCACCTACGACAAGAAATGGAAAGACGAGCGGGCGCCGCTTCTCCCCAGAGACTTCAACAAGCGTTTCCTGAACTCGGCAGCGCCGGGCCTCGTGCTGACCGGCTTCCTCCGGGGGGATGAGAGCGTCCTTGCCGCCGGTGTGTCGCCCACTGGCGGAGTGTCGTTCAAGTTACCCGGCGTCGGGCCTGCCAGCGTGCAGGCGGAGCACACCGGCCGTGCCGACTCGACCATCCCGCTCGCCCTAGACACCATGGTTCTCGACACCGACTCAGGAAAGCTGTTTCTCTTGTGGCGAGGGGAATTGGTGGTGCGCGAGCCGACTGCCGTGCGGTCAATTAGGGTGTTGTCTGGAACGGGTACGCCTGCCTCTTCTGCGGCGCGAGTGACTTAAGAGCGGAGGAAGAAACGATGGCCGTCAGTGTGGGTGTCAACAAGCTCAGCATCGTGAACAGTGACTCGAATGGCATGAGCATCGCCTTTCCCGACGTCTGTTTGACACCGGCGCCCCCCGCGCCCCCCATCCCCATTCCTTACCCAAACATCGCCAAGTCGAGCGACACGGCTCAAGGCACCAAGACGGTGAAGGCCGAAGGCAATCCCATCTGTGTGCAGGACTCGAACTTTTCCACCTCTTCGGGCGATGAGGCCGGGAGCGCCGGAGGCGGCGTTGCGTCCGGGATGATTCAGGGCAAAGCCGAATTCGTGAACTTCTCCTTCGATGTCCAGTTCGAAGGAAAGAATGTCCCCCGGTCGTTCGACCTCATGCTGCACAACAGTAAGAACACGCCTCCGTTCCCAGTGCTCCAAGGGCCGGTCATCGCCCTCGGAAAAGCTCCGGACAAGCCCAAATGCGTCTGCTGCGGCGAGGACATGGAGTGACGCTGCCGGCCTCAAAGCGACCCAAGGTGGAGCGCCCGGCCGAACCCTCCGCACGCATGACCGGAGCCAGCGTCGGCACCGTTGTAACCTTCAAGCACGGTGAGCTTCGGGTGACGTTCGCTGGAACACCCAAGCCGGTCCCTGCCCGCATTCTCGCCCCACTCGACGATGCCACCTTGGAGCGTGCGGCGCATGAACACGCCGAGGGGGTGCTGCTCTTCGAGGAGGGGGACCCAGCCCGCCCGCTGCTCATTGGCCTCTTGCGTTCGGCCGCACCACTCCTGGATGCACTCCTTGCCGGGCCACTACCGGCTGCCGAGAAAGTTGCGCGCATCGACGGTGCACGCGTCGCCATCGAGGGCAAGGAGGAGGTCGTCCTACAATGCGGCAAGGCAAGCCTCACGCTGCGGCGTGACGGGAAGGTTGTTCTGCGAGGAGTCAACCTCGTGACCCAGGCTGACCAGGTCCACAAGATTCGTGGCGGCAAGGTGCAGGTGAATTGAGGGAGCAGAAAGCCGTGGCCAGAGAGCGCGTAGCCATTACGGGAATCGGCGCCAACACTTCGCTGGGCGGGGCGGTGAGTGCTTGCGCCGCTGTCCGTGCGCGCCTTGCTCGCCCCAGGGAGCTCCCGCGGATGGCGTTTGATGCCGAGGAGGGGGCGGTGCCTGTGGTCGGCCATCCGGTGCCCACAGTCGCCGGTTTTCAGGGAGAGGCACGGCTGCTCTCGCTCGCGATTCCGGCGCTGCGCGAGCTCGTCTCCTCGACGGGCCTCGACTCCACCGCCGAGGTGGCGCTCTTTATCGCCCTGCCCGACATGGAAGCCCGGGGCCGGGTGGCTGGCACTGCGGGTCCACCGAAGCTGCGGCTTCTCGACCGCGTCGTCGAATTCTCAGGCGTCCGGGTGGCTCCCCAAGCCCGACAGGCCTTTCCCGCCGGGCATGCTGGCTTTGCGCTCGCATTGGGTGCCGCGCTGGACTTATTGGCGCAGGGCCGCCTTGCAGCCTGTATTGCGGGCGGTGTGGACACGCTTTGCGACGACCTCGCCGTCGACGCCTTGGCGGCCCAGGAGCGCCTCAAATCCGACGCCAACCCCGTCGGACTTCAGCCGGGCGAGGCGGCCGCATTCGTCCTCCTCGAGTCGTCCGACGCTGTTCGCCGGCGGAAAGCACCCGTTTTGGCCCACGTCGCAGGAATCGCGACAGCGGAGGACCCGAGGACAAAGGACGACCCTCCCGTGGGCGAGGGGCTTGCGTTAGCTCTGCGGCGGCTGGCGGCCGAATCCGGTGCGCTGCCCCCCGGCGAGACGTGGTTTCTCTCTGACAGGAACGGCGAAGCGGTGCGGGCGAATGATTGGGGGTACTGCCAGCAGCGCCTGACCGCGGGGATGCCCGGGCTTCTCCCAACCTCGGAATGGACAATTGCCACGAGCCTAGGCGACACGGGTGCGGCCAGTGGGGCGCTCGCGACCGCGGTCGCTCTCCGCAGTTTCGCGCGCGCCTACGCTCCCGGTCGCTGCGCAGTCATTGTCTCCTCGTCGGACGACCGGCGGCGAACGGCGCTCCGACTCGAACGGGCGGGATAAGACCATGGCCAAGAAGACGCATTTACGGGTCGAAGGAAAAGATGTGCCCGACGCTCGCCCTCGTGCCCCGAAAACCAGCAACGCCTGCAGATGAGTTTTCGCCGCCCTAAAAGTGAAGCTCGGTGCGCGTATGCGGCTTAGCGGTTATCGCGAGGCCGTGTTGGATTCGAAGCCGACCCCGATACAGCGGCTGCCCTTCGCGAAGGGTATGTCGGATTGCTTACCGAGCCGATGTCCGAAAGCTCGAATACGCCGAGGGTTGAAAACGTGCTCCACGGGCGGCGGACAATTCCTCTCGCTGCCGAACGGTGAGGGCGTCGATGACAAAGCACTGGGCGCCTGACGACCGTACCGCAGCGTCGAGCGCGAGCCCGGCACGGCGCCGGCTCGGCCCTGTTTCGAGCTCTTTGAGGAGGACGTCGGGACTCCACGGTCGGCCGCGAAAGTAGCGAAGTCGAGGGTCGAATTTCTGTCGCTCGTGCCGCCACCATTCCTCGATGGCCAGAGGCTCTGGCTTTGGCAAGTCCGCTCTAGGACCGAAAGGCTCGTCCTTCTCCTCGTCTTTGCTCTCGGGACTCCAGGGCGTGGGAGGCTTCGCGAACTGCTTGGCGATTGGCAAGCCGGTAATGGCGGCGATTGCCTCTGCGGCCAGGGGAGCCAGTTTCTTTTCGCCAACAAGGGAAGGAGAGCCTCGACCGCCGAGACACGTCCGGTGAAGCCCAGGGCGAAAATGGAGTCGACCTGTCCTGTTCGTCTCCAGTCGCTCCCGGAGCAAGTGCTGCCACCGCACCCTCCTCGCCCGAGAGTCCGAGAAGAAGCGCCGCCGCCCCGTAACCGGGACCGCCGCTCTTTCACCGTCGACTGGACACTCGAAAACGCTCCCCTCACGCCGAGGATGCAACCCGACTCAAGCGCGGCCGAGCGAATGTCAGGCTCAGAAGAGGCGAGAGCTCGCTCAAGGAGAGAAGGCTCCAGGCGACCCGGCAGACAGGGGGGCAAGGCGAAGGGCGCGAGAACGAAGAGTGGCGTCCGACGAGGCTGCAGGCCCGTCCAAGCGAAGACCACTGTCGATGCGGCGGTAGACGAGAACGAGCACAAGTTCGTGCTGAATAGGTCCCGATTGCGCCGCAGCCACCTTCAGCCGTTCAACCGCAACCGGCGCCAACTCCAGGGCCCGCCGAACCGCCGTTTTTTGCTCCGCTTCCGTGGTCTCAAGAGCCCGCACGACCTCGCGCAAGAAGTCGCCGTCCTCTGAGGCGAGCAAGGCGAAGGCAGCGGCAAACACCGTGTCCGGCTCATCGCTCGTCAGAGCCGGCAGAAGGAGCTTCTTCGCGACCCTCGCACCCCCGAGGACGAGAGCGTCGAGATGGGCCAGCATTCGTTCTTCCGGGCCCGCAGCAATTTCCGCAAGCGAGTACTCCGGTGAACGAAGCGACTGCTCCCACAACTGCCGAAGAAATGCTGCCTCGTCCAGGTGCTCCTCGGCGATCTCCCAGCGGATGGGGGCTTGGTAGGGCATGGACAGGTCAGCTACACGCCCTGACCCTACCAAATCCCCTCCGTCCGCGACCCTGAGAAGAGTATGGGCCCTGACTCCTACCGTTCCCGAGCAGGGCGTCGCAAAATTCCAAACTTGTCCAAGCGAGACGCAAGCGTGGGCGCGGCGGATGCGTCGCCCCGCCTAACACCCGTCACTGCGTCGTAAAGCCTCGATTATCCGCGAGGGAATAGCTGTACACCGGGAAATTGCTTGGCGGCTGTATGACAATGATGCCGAGAGCTGCTGAAGCCAAAGGAGCAAAGAAGTTCTTGCTCGCAAAAGCGTTCACGTTGGCGAACGGAGCGAACCCATAGACCTGCCACCGATACGCCTGCCCGCCGGTGGGCAGGCCCAAACCCTGCGTACTGAGATTTGGAATCGTGATCGATGTTGCGGAAGTAACCACGTAATATGTTGGGTTCGCACTGCTTGTTGGCACGAAAGTAATGAAGTTGATGCCTCCAGCGAACGGTGTCCATGTAAACTCGGTCGTGGTCGTGATGCCCGTCGCGCTGTCACTGGGCAATCCGGGGTCCGACGGCGCGAGGATTGACAGCTGAACGCCGGTCGCCGTTGGCGCAACGCCGGAAATCATGGTGGCGCTCAGCGAGTTTGTCACGGGTTCTTCCGCAAGAGCTTCAAAGTCCATCGTTGCGTCAATGCCCAGGGGCGTTGCGAAGGTAAAACTCCCAGCCGCTACGGTACTTGAACTACCCAGCAGCGCCGTCGCCCCATCCGAGAATTCAACATTTAGTAGAGAGATCGGTACGGTATACGTTGCTGTCGGAAGCGTTAGTGTTCCGGAAATGCTACCGACCGAGATAGAGACCAAATTGATGGTTGGAGTTGTGACGCCTGCCGTCGTGAGGACCACACCTTGTGCCATTCCGTAGCCCGGGTAACTGGTCGGAAAATTCGTCGAGCTACTCACTACTTCCTGTATCACGTGAACGTTTCCGGTCGTTGAGGCCGGCCCAAACCAGCTGGGAGTTATGCTGAATGGGTTAGCCGAGAAGTTGAAGTGATAGTTAGCGGAAATGCTTGTCTCGGGTGACCCCCAAGCCGCCGTGGTGACCATCCCGGTAACTCCTAGACCAGTGGCGGGACTGACGGACCCCTTCACCGTTCCTGAGTTGGGTAAACTGGGAACGCTGAAGAAGACGACGGTAGGATTTGTGAGTGTAAGTTGTTGGTATATAACGCCAATTTTATTGGAAATGGCGATGAGATCATACGGCGGCGTCACGTTAGCAATGGTGAACGTTCCGTTGCTTCCGCTGAGCGTGTTCTGAGCGCCAATGCTAACCGACGCACCTGCCATCGGAAGGTTATTCATATTGACCAAAGTACCCGACACGGTAATGGGTGCCGGCACGTTGATGGTGATGGTGGCACTGGCCGTTAGGCTCGCTCCGGCGCTGGCGGTCAGCGTGGCAGTGGTCGTCGATGTGACGCTGATTGGGGGCGTGTAGGACGTCGTGGTGCCCGCCATGGTGCTGATGCTTCCCGGCCCGGAAAGACTCCAAGCAATGGCGTTGGAGGACCCGGTTAGAGTGGCGGTGAAAGTGGTCGCCGCCGTTCCCGCGGCGACGGTTAGTGTCTGCGGACTGACGGTGAGGTTTATCGCCGGCGGGTTGATGGTGATGGTCGCGCTGGCCGTTAGCGTTCCAGCAGTTGCAGTCAGGATGGCTGTCGTGGACGCCGCGAGGCTGGCTGGTGGCGTGTAGGACGTCGACGTCCCCGACGTCGTGCTGATGCTGCCCGGACCCGAGAGGCTCCAAGCGATTGCGTCACTTGAGCCAGTCAGCGTGGCGGTAAAGCCTGCCGGGGTGCTGCCCGAGGTGACGGTTAACGTCGCGGGACTGATGGTAAGGCTCGGTCCACTACTGCCGCCGCCTCCGCAAGCGAAGCAGAGCGACAGGAGAGCCACCCCAGCAATTCGAATACGAACGCTCATTTGCAAGACCTCACGTGTTGTCAAATACGGTAGCCGGAACTGGCAGGGCTAAGGGCAACGCTCTCACGCAGCGGGCAAGTCAATTGACGCAATCCATCGTGGCGACGTCGATTTTGATGGGCGTCGGTCGTGCTCGTAGGACAACGACCAATTTCAAACCCCAGAGACTTCTGGGCCACCCCTCGCCCCCCACCTCACGTCGAGACTCACATGAGGGTTGCGTCTGGGGCAAGCGAGCTCAGCAAGCCTCCCTGCGGTGTGGGCCGGCCGGGTCACGACGGCCTCATGCTTGTTGGGTTAGGGCCTGTGTCGACGCAGTGCGGCAGGTTTACGCAACGAACAAGCTTTGAGTGCCGTCCTTGACGTCCCTGAGCGACCACCCCTGCCTCTTCGCCAGTCCCAGGTCAGAACGTCAGACTGGAGGGTTTCTCGCCGAGTCCCGCTCAGGTACCGCGTAGGCCGCCCCGGTAGCAGAGTTGTCTGAGCCTTGCCTTTGGCGCCTGGGGCAAGGGTAGTGTTTCGCCTCGAACAGGGGGTTTCTGGGAGTGTCACTTCTGCCGGGCACGGTCGTGGGCAAATATGTCGTCCAGCGGAAGCTGGCCGAAGGTGGCATGGCGGAGATTTTTCTTGCCACCGCCCAGGGTGCGGAGGGTTTCGAAAAGCCCGTCGTCATCAAGCGCATCCGTTCTGGGCTAACCAATGATGCGTCCTTCGTGGAGATGTTTATTGCCGAGGCACGACTCGCCAGTCGTTTAAGCCACCCCAACCTGGTCCACATTTTCGATTTCGACCGGCACGAGGACAGCTACTACCTCGCAATGGAATACATCCGCGGGCGTTCGCTCGTGGAAGCGCACAAGCGGGCTCGCGAAGTCAGCATGCCCATTACACCGGTGCTGGTCGCGCAACTTGGCGTCGAGGTTGCCCGCGGCCTTGCTTACGCCCACAAGCTCACCGACCACGGGAAGCCCTTGAATCTGGTGCACCGAGACGTGACGCCGCACAACGTGCTGCTCTCCTACGAGGGCGCGGTGAAGCTGACCGACTTCGGCATCGCCAAGGCCGGAGGGCGGGCCACCACGGTCGGCATGCTGAAAGGGAAGTTCGCCTACATGGCGCCAGAGCAGGCCCGAGGCGACCCCGTCGACGCTCGCACGGACCTCTTTTCCTTAGGCATTACGCTCTGGGAGCTGCTCACGGGCGGCCGACTTTTCGACGGCGACACGGACTTGGCGGTGTTGCGGGCAGTGCAGGAGCGCCCGGTGCTCCCGCCCGCGGACCTCAACCCAGAAGTAGACGAGGAACTCAGCGGGATCATCGTCAAGAGCCTCGCGCGACTGCCGTCCGACCGCTACCAGACCGCGGCAGAGCTCGAACGGGCCCTTCTCCAATATGTCCTTCACCACAGCAAGGGGCCCGAGGACACCGACGTCGGCGCCTTCGTCCGGGACCTCTTTCCGGTGGAATCCGAACGAGCTGAGACACCGGTGACTGCCCGACCCGGGTCGGGGGTCGGCCGACCTTCGCGCGAGGTGAGTGCCGGAACGGCGCAGCATGCAGCGCCGGCGTCGGCGAAATCCTCTTCCGGGCATCGCGCGATGCCTCTGGACATGCTCGGTCCGGAGCCACCAGCGAATGACCAGACACTGCTCTACGCCACCGACCCAGGCGCGCGAAGCGACAGAGAGGGTTCCCACCGCACTCAGCCCGCCCAAGGAGATGCTGTCGTTGAGGATGAATCGACGCTTCGGCGCCAAGCCCCAGTGGGCGGGCGCGGGCTCGCGTTCGACCTGGTAGGCCGCCTGAAGGCCTTGGAAGTCCGGGTCGCCGATGGGGTGGAGAAACTCATCAAGACAAGGCCGTCGCGGCCCGTGCTGGTGGTGGGGGGAGTGGCGTTCCTGTCGACGCTCCTCTCCATCGTCCTCGCCGTCCTGCTCTCAAGACCTGTGGTGAAGCCGCACGTCGAACCGAGTGAATTCAAACCCTTGAAACTCGGAGTGGAAACGGCTGACCCGGCGCCTGCCCCAAAGCCCACTGCCGAGCCGCCGCTGGCAGCCCCGCTCTTGCCCCTCGCGCCTCCGCCCCCGGAGTCAGTCGCTGCGCGGGACGAGGGGTTTCTCGAGGTGACCTTGACGCCCGCGGGGACCATCTCCATCGATGGCAAAGAGGCCACATCCGTCGAGGGGACTCAGCGTTTCAAGGTCAAAGCTGGCCACCATGAGGTGACGGCCTCCGACTCGAAGGTGGTTGTCGGCTGGTCCGTCTACGTGCGTCCAGGCGCGACGGTGAGCAAGCAGTACGTGTTCCGAAGACGTAAATAGCGCTCCGTCCACTCCACTTTCGCCCAACGTGCTCCCGGGGAATACGCGGGCCCGCCTTCGTGCGTGCGTCTGGGCCGTATAGAATCTTGAGTTGCTCCTCCGTTCCGCTCATGTCCTTCCAGGCCACCTCTGCCCCGCTGCTCTCGCTGGTTGAGCCAGCCCAGGCCGCTGCGCTTGAGAAGCTTTTTCATCCGGTGATGCTGGAAGCAGGAGACACGCTTTTTGAAGAGGGCAAGCGATGCGACTGGCTGTGGGTCTTAGGTCCAGGGGCTGAAGTCTCCGTCACACGAAGGGACGAGCCGGGTCAGGTGATGGTGGCCCACCTGACCTCAGGCGACACGGTGGGCGAGATGGCACTGGTGGACGGCGGTCCGCGCTCGGGCACGGCCCGGGTGGAGGTGGGCGGGCCGGCTTCGGTGATGGCGGCCAGGGATTTCTACGCCCTGAGGGACGCCTACCATCCGGCGGCCTTCCAGCTTCTACGCAAAATCTGCGTCGAGCTGTGCTGGCGGCTGCGGGGCACCTCTGACCGCCTCATCCCGCCTAGCCCGGCAGGGGGGAAGGCCTCCTTGCCGCTGGCTCGTTTGCATACCGAGCCCGAACACCTGGACGCCTTGCCCGTCTTCCGCGTGCTGCCCCGGGTGGTGAAACTGGCGCTCGCCCAGAAGCTCGGGCGCATCGAGGCCCCCGACGCCACCACCGTCTGCAGCGAGGGCGAGGAGGGCGACGCCGCCTATTTCATCGCCTCGGGCTCGGTGCAGGTCCAGAGAAGCACCCAGCCGCTGGCGCAGCTGCAGGCGAATGAGTGGTTTGGGATGGTGGCGCTGATGGACGGGGGGCCGCGTTCCGCCAGCTGCGTCACCGAGGGGCCGACGCGTCTGTTACGGCTCGGACGCGCGGATTTCGAGAACCTCTTCTCCCTGGGAAACCGCTTCGCCTTCCAACTGGTGGAGGGCATGGCCCGTCAATTGGTCAAGAACCTGCGCGCGGCGGACCTCCTCTTGGCTCGCCCCGAGGCCTCGCTCCCAGCGCTGAGCATCTCCACCGGCCTTTTCTCGGAGGGGGAACTGGCGGCGCTGGACTATGGCGTGGTCCTCGGCGCCGCGGCTCCCAAGGGAGAGGCTGGCTTGAAGTTACCTGGCCCCGTGCTTATGTGAGGGGCTGAAGGAGCGCCTTTCCATGTCCGTCAACATCCAGCTCGAGTGGACTCCCAACCCGAGTACCCTCAAGTACGTCGTCGACCGCACCCTGATGCCCAAGGGGGCGATGAATTTCACCAGCAAGGAAGGCGTGGAAGCGCGCTCGCCTCTGGCCTCGAAGCTCATGTCCATTGAGGGCGTCACCGGCGTCATGCTGGGGAGCAACTTCGTCACCGTCACCAAGGGGGAGGAGGGGGAGTGGGACTCGCTCAATGACTTGGTGATGTCCACGCTCGACACCCACCTCGGCGCGAACGAGGCAGTCCTCACCGAGGCGGCTCTGGCCGAGACGGCCAACGGGCACACCTCGAGCGACTCGGAAATTGAGAAGAAAATCCGTGAAATCCTCGACCTCGAAATTCGCCCGGCGGTCATGCAGGACGGCGGCGACATCACCCTCGACCGCTTCGAAGCGGGAATTGTCTACCTCCACATGCGCGGCTCATGCAGTGGCTGTCCGAGCTCGACCATGACCTTGAAGATGGGCATCGAGAACCGCCTCCGGGAATCCGTGCCGGAAGTGGTCGAGGTCATGCCCGTCTGAGGCGACAGGTGAAAGCGCCCGACGTGCGGCGCGAGCTGCTCGCCGAGCAGAGCCCGGAGCTTCTCAAGGAGCTGCACCTCCTCACCCGGGACGGCCACCTCAACGCCGACGCGCTGAGGAAGCTGAAGCAAGTCAACCACCTGGTGGGGCTGCTGAGGCCCGCTCTGGACGACATTTTCTCCCGCTTCGGAGACCCGGTGCTGGTGGATGCCGGCAGTGGCAACGCCTACTTGGGCTTCGTCCTCTACGAGCTCTTCCTCAAGCCTTTAGGGAAGGGGACGCTGTTGAGTATTGAATCCCGCCCCGAGCTCACCGCCCAGGCGGCCGAGCGCGCTCAGCGGCTTTCGTACGACAGGATGCGCTTCGTCACCGCCTCGTTAGACCGGGCTCCCTGGCCGGCCCGCCCGCACCTCGTCGTGGCGCTGCACGCCTGCGACACGGCCACCGATGACGCGCTTCTAGCCGGCCTTTCGCACAATGCCGACTACTTGGCGGTGGTGCCGTGCTGCCAGGCGGAGGTGGCGCGCCAGCTCAAGGAGCACCCGCCCCGCTCTGCCAGCTTGGCCGCGCTCGCCGAGCATCCCATGCACCGCCGAGAGTTTGGCTCTCACCTCACCAATGTCCTCCGGGCGCTGGTGCTCGAGGCCCACGGGTATGCCGTCACCGTTACCGAGCTCACCGGCTGGGAGCACTCGCTGAAGAACGAGTTGCTCCTCGCCAAGAAAGTCCGCCGGGAGGACGCGGGCGCCAAGGCCCGCCTGGAGCTCCTCCTCGCCGAAACGGGTGTCGCACCGAAGCTGGTGCGGGTGCTGCGCGAGTCCTTGGCAGTTCCATGAAAGAGGAGCGGGTGTGGCCGCCGGCAGCCGCGACGACGAGCGAGGACTCGACCCCCAGGACTGGGAGGAGGCGCGTGCCGTAGGGCATGCGCTGGTGGACGAGCTCCTGGAGGCGCTGCGCACCGTCCGTGACCAGCCCGCGTGGAGGCCCATTCCCGAAGCGGTGAAGGCAGCGTTTCGCGCCGGGGCACCCCTGGAGGGCGTCGGGGCGCAGGCAGTCCACCGCGACTTCCTCGAGAATGTGCTCCCCTACCGCCTGGGGAACATCCATCCCCGCTTTTTCGCCCGCGTCATGGGCACCGGCACGGCCATGGGCGCCTTGGCCGACTTCGCCGCCGCGGCGATGAACAACAACCTCTCCGGTTTGGAGAGCTCGGCGGTCCACGTCGAGGCCCAGGTACTGCGCTGGCTCAAGGCGTTGCTCGGCTTCCCGGCTGGAGCGAGCGGGCTTTTCACCTCGGGCTGCAGCATCGCCAATCTCATTGCGCTGCAGGTGGCCCGAGACGAGTTTTCGGGCGTGGACGTCAACGTGGAGGGCGTCCAAGCCAGTCGCGAGCGGCTGGTGGCCTACGCCTCGGACGAGGCGCATTCGGCCGTCCGTCGGGCGCTGATGGTGCTCGGTCTCGGCTCCTCGGCGCTCCGCCGGGTGCCGACGGGACCGGATTTCCGGATGCGGGTGGAGGAGCTGGAGGAGCGCATCGACGACGACGTCGGCCGGGGGCTTCGTCCTTTCTGCATCATCGGCAGCTGCGGCACGGTGAATACCGGCGCCATTGACCCTCTGGACGCCATGGCCGACCTCGCGGCCAGGCGGAAGCTGTGGTTCCACGTCGACGGCGCCTTCGGCGCGCTGGCCGCGCTCTCCGAGAAGCTCAAGCCGAAAGTGAAGGGTTTGGAGCGCGCGCACTCGGTCGCCTTTGACCTCCACAAATGGGGCGCCGCGCCCTACGGGGTGGGCGTGGTGCTGGTGCGGGACGCCGAGGCCCACCACCGGGCCTTCCAGACGGAGGCCGCGTACCTGTCGTCGCTTCCCCGGGGTGTGGCCCAGGCCGACTACCCAGCCAACGAGCTCGGCCCGGAGCTGTCCCGCGGTTTTCGGGGCCTCTCGGTGTGGATGGCGTGGAAGGAGCACGGCCTTGCGCGGCTGGCACACACCATTGAGATGAATGTCGCCCAGGCCGCCTATGTCGCCGAGCGGGTGAAGCGGGAACCCGAGCTCGAGCTCACCGCGCCCGTTGGCCTCAACCTCGTCACCTTCCGCTACCTGGGGAAGGGAGGACTCTCGCCCGAGCGGCTGGACGCGCTGCAATCCGAAGTGGTGATGCGCGTCCAGGAGTCCGGAGTGGCGGTGCCTTCCACCACCCAGCTGCGAGGCCGCACCGTCATTCGCCTGGCGATTGTGAACCACCGCACCCGTCGCGCAGACCTGGACGCGCTTCTGGACGCGGTGCTGCGCGAGGGCCGTGGCCTCTAACGGCCCACGGAGGCCCCCGTTCAGCCGAAGGACTCGCGCTTGATGCGCTCGTTGGGGAAGCCAATGGCCTGCAAGTGGCCGATGGTGTTTTCCAGAAAGCGCGGCTCGGCCGAGACGCCCTTCTCCAGAGCCGCCCGTCGCTCGTAGCTGGTGATGGCCGGCCCACAGACGTAGGCGATGGCTTCCTCGACGTTGGGCACCAGCTCCTTCAAGGCCTCCTGCGTAATGCGGCCCGTCCGCACGTCCCCCGGAAGTCCGGAGATGTCGGGCTGCCGGGTGAGAAAATGCACCACCTTGAGGCGCTCCGGGTACTCAGCCTCAAGCTTGGTGAGCGCGTCTCGAAAAATCACGTCCTCCCACGTCTTGTTGCTGTCCACCACCGTGTGGCGGACGGACGGATGATTCTTCAGCGCATGCTTGAGAATGCTGAAATTCGGAACCACGCCCGAGCCGGCCACCACGTGCACAACGTGCTTCGCCCGCTCCTCGATGTCGCTCGCCAGGGTGTAGGGCCCGGTGAGGCCCACCACCTTCATCTTCAACCCCGGATGGATGCCGTAAGTGAGGTGCGGGGACAGGAGCGGCGCGTGAAAGCTGCTCTTGCGGACGTAGGGCTCCTCTTTAATGGTGATGGCCAAGGGCTCGCCCGGCGCGGAACAGACCGAGTAGGCGCGCACCAGCTCCTTCTTCCCCTTGAGCTCCTCCAGGTAGGCAGTGTGGGAGGCGAGGACTTTGAATTGGTGCGGGTCGATGGTGAGAAATTGGCCGGCCCGGTAGTCCACCGGCTGGTCTGGCTCGAAAACCAGCGTCACCGAGTCCGGGGTCTCTTGGATGACCTCGGTGACGACGACTTCGAAGGGCTTGGGCTTGATGGCTTTGGGCTTGGGCTCGGGCACGGCACGCACCTCTCCTCGTGGAACTCCTGATAACAGACCTTCCTTCCAGATGGTCACCCCCTTCCTTCAGGTGTGCTTCGCCGGGACGACCCGGGGTCTCGAACCGGTATTGGCCCAAGAGGCGCGTGCGCTCGGCCGCTCGACGGAGGTACCGGGCGGCGTCGAGGTGACGGGGCCCAAAGGTGTCCACGAGGAGGCCTGCTTGAGGCTTTCCACCGCCAACCGCGTGCTGCTGCGCCTCGTCGCACTACCCTCCGCTGGGTGGGCAGCCGTCGCTCGGGAGCTCGCCCAGGCCCCTCTGTCCCCAGTGGCCCCCGAGGGTGCTCCGGTGTGGCTCGAGTCGACGGTGCGCCACGCGGGGGCGCCCGCGGCGCCTGCGCTTCGCGCCTGGCTTTCGCGCGCTTGGCGTCGCCCCGTCCACCCGGCGGCCGGCGAGGACCGCGCCGCTCCCGGAACGCGCCTCGTCCTGCGCCTCCTGCCAGACGGGGGGGCGCTGAGTGTCGACGCCTCGGGAGAATTGCTTTACCGGCGCGGCTGGCGGCAGGAGGTGGGCCGAGCACCCATGCGCGAAACCCTGGCGGCGGGGATGCTGGCCCTCTCCGGCTGGCAGCCGGAGGAGCCGCTGTGGGACGCCATGTGTGGCTCGGGGACGCTCCTTATTGAGGCGGCCCTCCATGCACGACGCCTCGCGCCAGGCCTCGGACGCCATTTCGCCTTCGAGACGTGGCCGGCCACCGACGAGGGGGCGTGGAGAGCGCGGCGCACGCGCGCCGAGGCGGAGGCACGGCCAGCGGCCCCGGCGCCCCTGCACGGGACGGACGTGAATGCCGGCGCGTTGGGGACGGCGCGCCGCAACGCGCGCCGCGCCGGCGTCCTTGACTCCCTCGTCTTCGGCCGGGCGGACATTCGGACGCTGAGTCCCGGCTCCACGCCACCGGGGTTGTTGGTGGCCAACCTTCCCTACGGGAAGCGCGTGGGCAGCCGGCAGGGCATGGACGGCGTCTTCGAGGCTGTCGGTGAGGCACTGCGCACGGGCTTTCGCGGCTGGCGGGCGGCGCTCCTCACCGACGAGCCCGGCCGGGTCCAGCGCGCTCTTGGGCGTACGGCGGACACCGAGCACTCGCTTTCCAACGGTGGCCTCTCGGTAGCGCTGCTCGTCTTTCGCCCCGGCTCGGACTGAAGGAAGACGAAGACGTCTTCCAGCAGGGTTACGGCACAGAGCGGTGGTGGCGCAGTCCGAGCCACAGGCCCAGCACGCAAATGGCCAACGTGAAGAGCGGCGGGACAACGCAGAAGAGGCAGAAAAACACAACGCCAGGCATTTGCCGTCCATTCGGAAGCCGGTTTGCTACCGGCCGGCTTCTCAAAGCCCGAGACGCTAGCTGCTGGTCACCTCACGCGAGGTGATGGTGTACTGGAAGTTGGGCGCATCCAGGCAGTCGAGCAGGCCATCAGCCGTCTCGCCTTGGGGGTACATGAGGAAGCCCACCGTCCGTTGGCTGGAGCCCGAGAGCGCCACGTCGTGGCCGTAGTTGTAGGCCATCCAATTCATCTCCCAGCCACCGAAGAGGGCGGCGCGGGCGGCCAACACTTTGGCGTCCGTGGGAGCGAGGTTCCCCGGAGGCTCTTCGAGGATGACTTTTCGGACGTCGCCTGGGTCCACCGGAATCCACCCATAGCCGTCCGCGAAGAATTCCGCGCGGCAATGTTGGGCTTTGGTGATGTCCCCGCTCTTCCCGAGTGCTTTGTAGCCGCGCTGTGAGTCCGCCACGCGAATGCCGTAGACGTCGCGGGCGGGGATGCCCACCGCCCGGCGCCAGGCCGATGAAGAGGCCGTTGATATCCGCGCACTTTCCCCCGAGCGTCTGGGTGGCCAGCATGGAGTTGACGTCCCCCAGTCCGCACCCGCGCGTCTTCGGGTCCCGGTAGCTGTTGTCGCAGACCCAATTGTAAATGGCCCGGGCCCTCTCGACGTCCCCCCCCGAGACGCCCTCCGTCGCCTTTTTCGCCGTGGCCAGCACGAGTCCGCCCGTCGGAATGAGACGGGTGGGCGCCGTCCACAGCGCACGGCTGGCCGCGTCCAGGGTTTGCCGGCCCGGGCGGGCGGTGAGGTCCACCGACCAGTTCCGCAGCGTGACTTTGCTGGTCACCTCCAGGACCGGCTTCACACCATCGGCCCACTCGGCGGACACAAAGGTGACGCCGTAGCGTGGGTCGTGCTCGAAGCTCGTCCGGCCCCCCTTGGCGTCCCAGGTGTTGCCGAGCGACTTCTGGAAGTCCGTGTCCACGGCCAGGGGCAAGGGCACCCAGGCCCGCGAGACGCCTTTGGGGTGAAGCAACTCCACGTGCGTCGTCACCTCGAAGACGCGCCAGTTGGCGTCGAGGGAAGCGGCCAGGGCCTGGCCAAGCCTTGGCAGAGGAAGGGCCAGCCCCGCAGCGGCCGCGGACGTGAGGCGGAGAAAGCTTCGACGATTCATTGGGACGTAGCCTCCAGTTGGCGCTGCAGGCGCAGGTGTCCCCCCGGGCCCCGAGAACCGACCGTTCCCAGGCGCAGGGGAGCGCAGCACCATAGCCAAGGGAAGCCCTGGCGTGCACCCCTTTGAGGAAAGGCAAAGTCCCGCTTTTTCGAGAAACTCCTCACATCGAGAAGGGCCTGGCGACCGCCTCAGCTGGCCTTCTCACGAGGCTGGAGTCGTGCCGGTGTTTGGCGCTATGCCCGCGGCCAGCCCCATGTCCACCGAAAAAGCCCTGAGCCACTTCGCCGAGCACAAGCGCGAGTACCTCGAAGACTTGAAGACGCTGGTGCGCGTGCCTTCCGTCTCCTTCCCCGGTTTCGACGTCTCCAACGTCCGTGCCAGCGCCGAGGCCAGTGCCCGGCTGTTGCGAGCGCGAGGCTTCAAGAAGGTGCAGCTCCTCGAGGTGGGGGACGCGCACCCCTACGTCTACGGCGAAATTCTCGACCAGCCTGGGCGCCCGACGGTGCTGCTCTATGCGCACCACGACGTGCAACCGGCCGGGGACGAGTCCGCCTGGGCCAGTCCGCCTTTCGAGCCGGTGGAGCGCAAGGGGCCGCCCGATGCCACGCCGCGGCTGTACGGCCGGGGTGCGGCGGACGACAAGGCCGGCATCGTGGTGCACAGCTCGGCGGCGGACGCCTGGCTCAAGGCCGGTGGCCTGCCCCTGAACGTGAAAATTGTTGTCGAGGGCGAGGAGGAGATTGGGTCCGGCCACCTCGCGGCCTTCCTCAAGAAGAACGCCCAGTTGCTCAAGGCGGACGCCATCATTCTCACCGACACCAGCAACTTCGACACCGGCCTTCCCTCCATCACCACCGCGCTGCGCGGCCTGGTGACGGTGGACGTGGAGGTGCGGGCGCTCAAGCAAAGCGTCCACTCCGGGATGTGGGGGGGCCCAGTGCCGGACCCGGTGAGCGCGCTCTGCAAAATGCTGGCGGCGCTCACCAACGCCGACGGCTCCATCGCCATCCCCGGCATCCTCGACAAGGTGAAGCCGCTCACGGCCACTGAAAAAAAGAGCATCGCCGCACTGCCGGGCGACGAGGCGCATTTCCGCAAACAGGCAGGGCTGCTGGACGGCGTGAAGGTGTTGGGCGGCCGCCACCCCTGGGAAACCAACTGGCGCTCGCCCTCCCTGGCCGTCAACGCCATCCAGGCCAGCTCCCGAAAGGATGCGCGCAACATTATTTGCGAGTCCGCCTGGGCCCGGGTGGGCATTCGCATCGTCCCCGACCTCGAGCCGCTCGACGTGCAGCGGCGCCTCGTCGACGCGCTCAAGAAGAGCGTCCCCTGGGGGCTCGAGCTGCACCTGCACGCCGACCAGGCCGTCGGCGCCTGGTACACGGACTCCACGCACCCCGCGTTTCAGGCCGCCTTTCGCGCGCTGAAGAAGGGCTATGGGACGGAGGCGGTGGCCATCGGTTGCGGCGGCTCCATTCCCTTCGTCGAGCCCTTCGCCCGGGAGTTGGGCGGCGTCCCGGCGTTGCTCATCGGCGTCGAGGACCCCTACACCAACGCCCACTCGGAGAATGAGAGCCTCCATCTGGGCGATTGGGAAAAGAGCGTGAAGAGCGCCATTCACCTCTACGCAGAGTTGGCGGAAGCGCTGGGAAAAAAGGCTCGTTGACGCTGCGGTTGCACCCAACGCTGCCGGCCTCCGTCCGCGCCCCAACCATGCCAACCCCTCCTGCGCGGTGGCCGGCGACGTGTCCGGCCGTGGGCCTTCTGCTGCTGAGTTGGGGATGTAGTCTCACGCCCAAACCAAGCGAGCACGCGCTGCCTCTGCCCGCGGAGACTCGTGTCGTCCTCTTCGTTTGGGACGGGCTACGTCCGGACTCCGTCAACATGGACGACACACCCAACCTCGTCCGGCTCCGGGACGAGGGCGTCCTCTTTGAGGACAGCCACGCCACCTACCCGACGCTCACCATGATGAATGCCGCCAGCTTCGCCACTGGCGGGTATGCGGACACCAACGGGTTTTACGGAAACGACACCTGGGTGGCAGGCCCCCCGGACGCCGGCCAGACTGCGACGGGCGCGCCAGTGGACCTCCAGCGGCCTGTCTTCACCGAGGACTACGGCGTCCTGGACGCGCTGGACAGTTTCTATGGCGGGCGGCTGCTCCTCACCCAGACGCTCTTCGAGGCGGCACAGGACGCGGGCGTCTCCACGGCCGCGGTGGGCAAGGTGGGCGCGGCCTACCTCCAGGACAGACACCGCGGCGGCCTCCTGCTCGAGGAGCGCCTGGTGTGGCCGCGGTCGCTCCTTCTGTCCCTCCGGGCGCACGGGCTGCCCGTCCCCTTCTTCACGCCTCTGGCCTACGGGGAGGCGGTGGACAAACAAGGCCCAAACCCCACCGGGCCGGGGCCGGTGGTGCGGCTCTCGGACGGCGTCACGCCGGACCCCACGCGTGGCCTCGAATCCCCGGCCAACGCCGACAACGCCTACCTTCTCAAGGCTTTTACCGAGGTGCTGCTTCCCGAGTTTCGGCCGCGACTCGCAGTCGTGTGGCTCAGAAACCCGGACTCCACCGAGCACCCCTATGGCCCCGGGACGGCCGCCGAGCGGAACGCGCTTCGCGCCGAGGACGGCCTTCTCGGGGAGCTCCTCGCGGCGCTGTCGCGGCTCGGGCTCAGCGCCACCACGGACGTCTTGGTGGTTTCGGACCATGCGCACTCCTCCGTCTCGGGGCCACAGGAGCTCTTCCCCCTGCGGGGGTTGGCCGACGGCGGCGTCACAGCACTGGACCCCGCCGGCTACTCCGTCTCGGGCGAGGTGCGGACGGCGGACCTCCTCAACCGTGCCGGCTTGGGGCTTCACGCCTTCGACGCACTCGGGTGCGTCCCAGCGCCGGTGCTCTCCGGCATTCTTGCCTCCGGCGTCAGGGTGTACCCACAGGTGGCCTGCAACGAGACGGCCGGCACCACACTGGTGCCGCGCGTCCCGGCGTCCTTCGGGCCCGAGGACGTGGTGGTGGTGGCCAACGGGGGAAGCGAATACCTCTACGTCCCCAGCCGCGCCCCCCAGGTGGTGCGGACGCTTCTGCGCTTCCTCCAGTCACGCGAGGAGTACGGTGCCCTCTTCCTCGCGCGCCGCTATGGAGACGTCCCAGGGACGTTGCCGCTGGACGCCATCCACCTCGAGACGCGTTCCGGGGCGAGGGCGCCGGACGTGGTGGTGTCCTTCGCCTTCGACGCGGATGCGCAAGTGCAGGGTGTCGAAGGCACGGAATTCAACAGCCTCCCTGCCAACCGAGGCATGCACGGAAGCTTCAGCTCGAGGGACGTGCACAACACGCTGGTGGCCTCGGGGCCGCACTTCCGGAAGGGCTTCCACGACACGTTGCCCACCGGCAACGTGGACGTCGCTCCCACTCTGGCGCGGCTGCTCGGGCTCCCCTTGCCGGACGCCCAGGGGCGGGTGTTGGAGGAGGCGCTCCTGGAGGGGCTCTCCTTAGAGCGCTTCGTCGTGGAGACCACCCTACAGACGTCCACCACCGCCGAGGGCCTTCGTCTGCTTCTTCCGACGGACCCGAATGGACACGCGGTGGACGCCCAGAGGACGCGCTACCGGGTGGAGCTCAAGCGCAAGACGCTTCGCTGGGAGGGAAAGAGCGCCACCTATGTTGACTGGGCGCGCGCCGTGCGCGACTGAAGGAGCGCCTCTCCAAGAGAGGCCGTTTCAGCACCGGGCTACTTCGTCATCTGCACCAAACGGCCATTGAGGGGCTGGTCCGGGCGGGCATTGAGGGGGTAGAGGTGCGCGAAGCTTGCCACCTCGTGTTTGGAGACGTGCACCGGCGTCCTCAGGACAAACCACGTCACCCCTTCGCTGCAGGGCGGCGTGGTGAAGGAGCCAGGGAAGGTGTAGTAGGCGCGGTTTGTCGGCAACAGCTTCGTCGGGTCGACACCGACGCCGTCCGGCGCGCTCTCTTTGCCCACCTCCGTGGGAAGGTATTTGAAAATGTTGGCCAACACCGGGTTGGCGCTGCCATTGGCCATCAGCACGCCCACCACCGCCAGCTTCCCATCCGCATCCTTGTGGACGAGGTGAAGCTCCAGGGGGAAACCCTGGCCGCCCAGCTTCGTCTCCGAGGGGTGGTGGAAGTGGAACTGCACCAGCTCGTACCGCTTTCCGCCGACGGTGATGAAGCTTCCCGGGGGGACGTTGATTTCAATGGTGTGTCCATTGTTGATGAGGTGCAGCGGTTCCGCTTGGTAGTTGAACTCGATGGCCGGGAGGTCAGCCATTTTCGCGCCGCGGATGTCGATGGGGGACTGGACTTTCCCGATTTTGCACTCCTGGAAGTCCGTGCTCAGAGCCGCCCAATGGGAGGGGGAGGTCGCGCCTTTGTAGCCCCATGCTGGCGGAGCGTCGTCTGCCAGAGCGCGGGCCGAAGACAAGAGAATGAGTGAGAGGACAGTCTGACGGAGGAGGTGTCGCATGCGGGCTCCCTTTGAGGTCGACAAGGGCGTCTTTCCGGGGCGGCACCTTCCGCCTGCGGGCGCTGACGCGTCAACCCTCCGGCGGGAGTGGCTTTCCGGCTGCGGCGAGGACTTGCACCTCCGAGCCCTCGGAGAGCGCCAGCCCATCCCCCCGAGGCTCTGCCTCCGAGACGCGCACCACGTCGCCGCGCGCGAGTCCAAAGAAGGCCGCATTTTGTGCTGTCCGGTGCTTCTCCTGGAGCGCGAGACCGAAACGGCCCTCCGGGCCACAGGCCATGAAGCGCTGACGGCCCTTGCCCTCCAGCGCCTCGGAAACAATACGAAACGTGCGGCCGGCCGGAGGGTCACGCCAGGGCTCGCCCTTGGGCGCGAGGATGAGGTAGCTCATCTTCACCGCCTCCTTGTGTAGTCCGGCGGTGCGCGCCAGTTGCTCGAGGAGCGGCGGCAGGTTGAAGGCGCGCTCGGCGTGACACCAGTCGCTGGCCTTGGTGAGGGCCGGGCAGTCGCCGCGGAAGAGACAGGGGGCGCGCACGGCGAAGCCGCGGCGCACCAGCACGTCCCTCAGCTGCAAGAGCTCCCGAGAGGTGTCCCGAAGCGCCGGCTCGATGAGCACCACCGAGCCGCCGGGGCGGAGCGACTGAAGTGCCCGCTCGACGAGGGCCGCCCGACGGCCCAAGGCCGACTCCCCTTTCCCGAAGAGCTCGTTGAGGAGGTGGCCCATGAGGACGGCATCCAGCCCGGTGGCCGGAAGCTCGGCCGCTCGGTTAGGGTCCCATTCCCTCGTGGCCAGGGCCTCCGAGGCCTCGGCGGCCAGCTCCCGAGCCAGCGCCAGCGCTGGGCGGCTCCGGTCCGCGCAGGTGACTTCCGTCGCTCCTGCGTCCAGCGCGGCGAAGGCCAAGGCCCCAGGGCCACTGCCCAAGTCCAGGACATGGCGCGCCCGGGCTTCAAGCTCGCCGAGGACTTGGCGCCCTTGGGCGTAGGAGATGGGCCAGTAGAAAAGGAGGTAGGCACCCAACAGCCGCGGGTCGTCCATGTAGCGCGCGCCGGCCAGCTGCCGCTCGCGTGTCAGGCCAAGCGAAAGCGTCCGCACCCCAGCCGCCACCTCCTTCACCTCCTTGGGCAGAAGCACCGGTGGCCCCGGGGGCAGCTTCCGGGCCGCTCGCCAGACGGCCAGAAGCCGGGGCATCCACCGGGCGAGGTCCTGGGCATAGGCGTCCATAGGCGTCGAGGCGAGCCTTAGGGGTAGAAGAGGGCCATGTCCATGACACTCGTTCCAGAAGCCATTGAGGAATACGCCCAAGAGCACTCGGAGAGTGTGGCCCCGCTCTTCGAGGCGCTCCGCGAAGAGACGTACGCCAAGATGAAGAGCCCCAACATGCAGGTGGGGCGGCTCGAGGGAAACTTCCTCCGCCTGTTGGTGAAGCTCTCCGGCGCCAAGCGTGCCTTAGAGATTGGGATGTTTACCGGCTACTCCGGGCTGATGATTGCCGCGGGGTTGCCCGAGGACGGCACCCTCGTCACCTGCGACGTCGACCCCAAGGCGGAGGCCATCGCCCGCCGCGCCTTCGCGCAGAGCCCGGTGGGCCGAAAAATAGAAATTCGCATGGGGCCGGCCTTGGAGACGCTGAAGACGTTGAAGGGCCCTTTGGACTTCGTCTTCATCGACGCCGACAAGGAAAACTATCTCGCCTACTACGAGGCGGTGCTCCCGCTGCTCAAGCCGGGCGGTCTTCTGGTGGCGGACAACACCCTGTGGAGCGGTGCCGTGCTCGCGCCGAAGAGTGCCTCCGACCGGGCCATTGTCGCCTTCAACGACACCGTGGCCAAGGACACCCGCGTGGACAAGGTGCTGCTCACCGTGCGCGACGGGATGACGCTGGTGCTCAAGCGCTGACGCGCGACTTGGCTCCGAAGAAGTCTTCCAGCTCGCCGCGTCGGGCGAGCGTGTCCTCGTAACCCAGTGTCTGCAGCCGGTCGACGTAGCTGCGCTCGAAGGCCAGGTAGCTCACCAGGTCCGAGCCACCGCGGCGTCCGGCCCCCATGCCCCGCAGCAGGTAGCGCATGACTCTAGGGAAATGCTCCATCTGGTCGTCGGCGAGCGCACCGAGCTCGCGGGAGGGACGCAAGGTGAGGACGGGAATGATGCGGAATTCGTCCGATGCCAGCGCGGTGCGCGGGGTGATGCGTACCAGCGAATGGTTGATGCGCTCCAGGTGCTCGGTGTCAGTGTCCAGGTGGTCGAGGAAGAGGGCGTTGAGGAGCACCCCGGCCACCTGGGAGACGGGCAGGATGCGCTGGGTGATGTCCTCGCTGTTGAGGCTTTCGGTTTCGGCAGCCGTCCGGACGTACCGCACCCCCACCGCCAGAAGACGGTCCGCGCCGAGGTGGATGGCCGGGCTCAACGGCTCGGTGAGGCGGACTTGCCCGTCGCCATAGAAGGTGTCACCGAGCCGGACCGCGGGAAAGAAGACGGGGATGGCAGCCGAGGCCATGACGTGGTCGATGGTGAGCGTCTCCCGTCGCCCGAGGCGGCGGCTCCGCGCCCAAGGCTCCACGGTGGGCGCAGCGTCGAAAAAGGTGACCGCGGTCCCGGTGAGGTAGCTGGTGGCCGTTACTCCGAGGCCATGGAGCTTCCCGCTTTGGATGTGGCCTGGGACGCGGTCCAGAGGGATTCGCTCACTGAGCAGCTCGTGGAGCGGTGTCGTGTCCAAGAGGTGGTTCACCTGCCGGAGCGTCACCATGCCGCCCGAGGTGAGGTTGCGAATCCAGCGCGAGCCAATGGACGCCACGCTGAGCACGTCCGTCCGGTAAACGCGTTCCGGCGTCAAGGAGAGCCAGGTCTCGGCCAGCCGTTGCACGCCGCCGGCGAAGTCGTCGGCGCTCGCGGCCAGCGCCGCGCCGTTGATGGCGCCCGCCGAGACACCGGTGATGACTGGGAAGGGGTTGTGGCCGTTGCCCACCACGTCCACAAGGGCGCGCAGCGCCCCAACCTGGTACGCCGCGCGCGCGCCGCCGCCAGTGAGAATGAGGCCGTAAGTCGCCACGTGTGGCTGAAGACGCTACCACCCAACGGCGCCCGTCGACGAAGCAGGCCCCTTGGGACTCGCGCTTGCGTGCCGCGAGAGTTAGATGGTGGGCACCGTGATTTCGGTCCGCTCCCTGCACAAGCACTACACCGTCCACAAACGACCGCCCGGGTTGAAGGCCGCCTTCACCTCGCTCTTTCGACGCGTCCCCACCACGGTGAGGGCGGTGGATGGCATCTCCTTCGAGATTGCGCCTGGGGAACGGGTCGGTTTTCTCGGCCCCAACGGCGCAGGGAAGACCACCACCCTCAAGGTGCTCTCTGGCCTCCTCTACCCCAGTAGCGGCGAGGTGAGCGTCGACGGGCATGTCCCTCAGCGGCGCGAGGACGCGTTTCTCAAGAAAATCATGCTCGTCATGGGCCAGAAGCAGCAGTTGCTCTGGGATTTGCCGCCCTCGGAGACCTTCGCCCTCAACCGCGCCATTTATGAGGTGCCAGAAGCGGAGTTTCGCCGCCGGATGGGCGAGCTCACCCAGCTGCTGGAGCTCGGGGATTTAGTCAATAAGCCGACCCGCTCTCTGTCCTTGGGGGAGCGGATGAAGTGCGAGCTCGCCGCGGCGTTGGTGCACGGCCCCAAAGTCCTCTTCCTCGACGAGCCCACCATCGGCCTGGACGTCTCCATGCAGGCCACCATGCGCGGCTTCATCCGGCGCTACAACGAGGAGACCGGCGCCACGTTGCTGCTCACCAGCCACTACATGGATGACGTGGCGGCGCTCTGTCCACGCGTCATTGTCATCGACAAGGGGACGCTCTCCTATGACGGCCAGCTGGACGCGCTGGTGCGACGGATGCGTCCAGAGAAGCGGGTGGTCCTCCGCCTGGAAAAGCCAGCCACGCCCCTGGCCTTGGAGGGGCTGGGAAAGCTGGTGTCCCACGAGCCGGCCCAGGTGGTGCTGCAGGTGCGGCAGGACGCGGTGAGCCTGACGGTGGCCCGTGCCCTGGCAACCTTGAGCGTCCGCGACCTCACCGTGGAGGACCCGCCGCTGGAAGAGGTGATGAACGAGCTCTTCAACCAACGCCGCGTCCACGCCGAGAGTGCAGCGTGAGCGCGACCTCGACGGCGCGGGCGTTGCCCACCCTCATCCGGGTGGGCTTCGCCGAGGCCGTGGCCTACCGGGCGGAAATGCTGGTGTGGGTGCTTTCCACCACCATGCCCCTCATCATGCTGGGGCTGTGGTCGGCGGTCGCCGCCGACGCGCCCGTAGGCCGCTTTAACCAACGAGACTTTCTCGCGTACTTCCTCGCCACCTTCATCGTCCGACAACTGACCGGGGCGTGGGTGGCCTGGCAGATGAGCTTCGAAGTCCGGACCGGCACCCTCTCCATGCGGCTGCTCCGGCCGCTCCACCCCATGGTGAGCTACGCCGTGGAGAATTTGGCCGCGCTGCCATTGCGGCTGGTGGTGGCGCTGCCGGTGGCCCTCTTGGCGCTCGTCCTTCTGGGCACAAAGTCCCTGCCGCACAGCCCGCTCCTGTGGGCGGTGTGGCTTCTGGCCGTTCTCGGCGGCTGGCTGATTACGTTTCTCGCCAATGCCATCATCGGGTGCATCTCGCTTTGGGCGGGCAGCAGCACCAAGGTGATGGACGTGTGGCTGGTGGCCTTCATGGTCTTCAGCGGCTACCTGGTCCCGGTGGAGCTCTTCCCCGGGACGTTGCGCGCGCTGGTGTCCTGGCTGCCCTTCCGTTACCAGATTGGCTTCCCGGTGGAAGTCATGACCGGCGCCTACACGCTCTCCGGGGCCTTGGTCATGCTGGCCAAGCAGTGGGCCTTCGTGATGGGACTTTTCCTTCTCACCGTCTTCATCTGGCGGCGCGGCCTCCGCCGCTTCGCGGCCTACGGAGGCTGAGGTTTGCGTTCGCTGCGGCGCTACCTGCGGCTCTTGCGCGTCCAGGTGCGCAGCTCGGTGCTGCTCGGACTCCAGTACCGCGCCGATTTTCTCATTGATGGGGCCATCTCTCTGTGCTGGACGGCCACCGCCCTCGTCCCGCTCTTCGTCGTCTTCCACGACCGGCCAGTCATTGCCGGCTGGAACTTCCCCGAGGCGCTGGTGGTGGTGGGTTGGTTCACCTTGCTCGAGGCCATCCTCGAGGGCGCCATCAACCCAAGCCTCACCGCGGTGGTGGAGCACATCCGCAAGGGCACTCTGGACTTCGTCCTCCTCAAGCCGGCGGATGCGCAGTTTCTCGTCTCCACCTCGCGCTTCGAGCCGTGGCGCAGCACCAACGTCTTCACCGCGCTCGCCATTTGGGTGTACGCCTTCACCCGGCTGGGGCGTGGGCCTTCGGCGCTGGGCGTTCTGGCCTCGCTGGTGCTGCTTGCCAGCGCAACCCTACTGCTCTACTCGCTGTGGATTCTCACGGTGAGCGCTGCCTTCTACGTGGTGAAGGTGGACAACCTCACCAACCTCTTCGGCTCGGTGTTCGACGCCGCCCGCTGGCCAGTGCAGATTTTTCGCGGCGTTTTGCGCTGGGTGTTTACCCTGGTGGTGCCGCTGGCACTGATGACGACGTACCCCGCAGAGGCGCTGCTCGGCCGACTCTCCGCGGGCGCTCTGGTGGGTTCGGTGGTGGGAGCGGGTGTCTTTTCCTGGCTCGCCCGCCGGGTGTGGTTGGACTCGCTTCAGCGCTACTCCTCGGCCAGCAGTTAGCCCGCAACCAAGCCCTCCCCATTGGGTTGAAGGCGGTGGCTGTCCAAAGGCGCTGCTTCGGGGGCTCGCTTGCCCCGGGGCGCCGGCGGACTCACCTTAAAACGGAGAGGTACACCATGCGTCCTTCGAAGGCTTTTCTCTTCGCCACGGCAGCGGTTCTCGCCGCCTGTGGCAGCAGCACCAACTCCAACTCCACCGACGCGCTCGCCGCGGCGGTGCCCGACGGCCCAGGCATTTCGCTCGAAGCCACCGGGGCTGCGTCCGAGGACGTCAACCTGTCGTCTGACACCGCGTCCGCAGCTTCCGTCACGCCGGACGGCGGCGCGGCGAGCGGGCTCACATTTCTGCCCGTCATTCGTCAAGGCATCCACGACTTGAACCAGGCGCTGCAGACGTTTTTTGCACCCATCGGCCAGCTCATCTCCACGCAAGGCACGGACATTGTTGTCGGGACCTCGAAGAGCTACGGACCGGTGGACCAAGGCGGCGTGACGTACTTCCTCACCGTGAAGCGTTTCGCCACCAACCGCTACGCCTGGAAGCTGGAAGGCAAGACGACGGGCGCGGCGGCCAATGTCGCCCTCACCACGCTGGCCGCAGGGACGTTGTTCCACGCCTCCAATGACCAGGTGCACCGTGGGCGCGGCCAGATTGGCGTGGACCTCGATGCGTTTGCCACGGTGAGTCCGGGCTTCATGGGCCAGGGCAAGCTGTACGGCGCCTACAGCAACTACGACGTCAGCGAGGCTACGGACGGCGGCAGCGCTGGCGGTGTCGCCGGGGACGCCAAGACGTTGGTGTACGTGCTGAAGAACTTCTCCCTCGACACCTCGGCCCATCCGCCCATCTCCGCGGCCTTCGTTGGGCACAAGACCCTGGCTGGCGTCCGGGACGCCCGTGTCCTGTACTACGGCGAGCTTCCGGAATTTGTCGGGAATCCCGACCACGCCGAGCTCCTCCTCGGTCGGGCGCGCTTCAACCCCGGTGTGGGCGGCCGTGCGGACGCACTCGTCACCGGTGGGGATGTGCCGAGCGGCGTCTTCATCTATGGCGCCGAGTGCTGGGACGTGAGCGAGGACCTCGGCTGGCGGAAGGTGTGGAGCTGCACCTCGCTCGACCCCCACAGCTGCACCGTCGAGAGCGAGCAAGGCAACGTTATGGCCTGCGCGGTGGACCTCCGCGACGACATGCCGGAGGCGCCGACGGACGGGACGAGCAGCAGCCTGGACCCCGGCGCTCCCGACCCGAGCGTGAGCCCGGTCGCTTCCATGCCCAGCTTCGACAACCCGAGCTAGCCCCCGGCGCCGTCAGAGTCACGCAAAGGGGCTGAACCCTCCGTCCGTCCTCGGGGGGTTCAGAACCTACTCTTCGAAAATTCGACGTGCTGGCCGGTTCCCGCAGGTGACTCCTGTGCCGCCGATGGAGCAGATTGCATGAAAAGCGCACACAGCATCGCTCGAGAGAGGAGTAGCCAGGTTAAAGATTTGGCTCTAACATTCATTGGTCTTTCCTTTCGTTCTCGAGCGGGCGCACCCCCGGAACGCTCTAGAGGAACTTTAGACCGCAGGCCAACCTCGGTTGGATGAGCGCAACATGGCCACGTTGCCAATGGCGTAGGCAAGAGCTGGACACGTCCTAGCGGTGTTGGGTTGGCCGTGAGTTTAGAACGCCGCGCTCATTTCGAGTTGGCCCATGACGCGAAAGGCGTCTTCACAGGCTCTACAGCTTGCGGTAGCCAGAGTCAGTTGTCCGAACCTGCATCTGCTTAGCTGTCGCGTCGAGGACCGTCTCGGCGGCATAGTTGGCACCGTCCGGCAGACTGGCGAAGCGTACGGTGAGGTTGACCGCGTCCTTTGCATTATCGAGATACGACTTCACGGAAACACTCTGAATTGTGTTCGTCTGAGTGTTCATCATGAGCGAAAGCGCATCGCCCGGTTTGACATAGTCGTGAAACACCAGCGTCACGACTCCGTCCGGCGACTTCTGCATTTGGGCCTTGCCAGCCTTCAGTGCCGCTTGCAGCCGGGAGGGGTCGGGCGGCACGTAATTCTGGATTAGTGCCGCGGCGCTCTTCATATAGTCGGACATTTCCTCCTTCTTGTTACTGACTACCTTTCCTTTCACGCCTTTTTGTGTCTGTGGCGGCGGCTGACCTGCGTTGACCGGGGTCTTGACCACCTTCCCGTCCGCCGCAAACTGGCACGCTGCCTGTGTCGTGGATTTCGTCTCTCCCTTTACGATGACCTGGGTCGTTTCAGTCCACGCGTAGTTTCGAAGGGCTTGCTGACTCTGTGCCATGGATTTCTTGAGGATTTCAATTTTCTCCTGAAGCTCGGATGTCCCTCCGGCGTCCTGCTGCGCAAAGGCAGTCCCGGCCAGCAACGCCATACCCAAAACCGTGGAGCGCCTGTGCTTCCCGAATGGCGATATCATTGGAGACCTCGTCCTCGAAGTTTAACGCTTAGTCAGTGGTGCGAAGTTTAGAGACGGGACCGGCTCTCAAGGCCCGGGCGTCTTGGTTTTCCCGTTTTGACCTCAGCGTGATGCCTTCAGCTAGGGGTCCCGGTCTCGAAGCCGGATGCTGCGCTTTCCCGTCTCGTTAGGCTGCGGCCTTCTTGACTCGCTTCACGAAGCCTCGGGCCCTGAACGCGAAGAGAATCAGGACGGCGCCAATCACGATGGCGTACGCCCCAATGAACCACAGGACAGCCAGGGCGCCTGGCCCCGGTCGCGCAATGACGAAAACCCCGAAAACCACCGAGGCGAGGCCGCCCAGTACCATCCAAAACTCGCCCTGAATGACCTTCCGGAGCCGGATGGCAGCCACGATTTGGAGGACGCCAGTCACGATGGCCCAGATGGCGATGTAGAAGAGAAGGACGAGCGCGGTGATGCCGGGGTTAAGAAAAGTCAGAATGCCGACGACGATGCCCGCGAGCCCAGCGAGCAGGAGGACCCACCAGTGGTCCTCCTCCTGACGTCCCCCAAAGGCGATGACCACGTTCCCGATTCCATCGGCGAATGCGAATATGCCAAAGAGGATGACCAGCGACGCTAGCGTCACTCCGGGCCAGGCGAACAGCACGATGCCGAAGAGCACGGCGATTGCGCCTCGCAGCAAAATCATCCACCAGAAGCGGGAGAAAAGGTCTGCAATCGCTGTTTGCATGGGTTCTCCTTGGGTGACGGAAACAGCCCACTACCGACATGCCCCGGCACCGGAGGTGACCAAACGTCAGTCGATCCGTCCGATGCCGATGCGGGACGGCTACTTCTTTAGCCCGGTCTGCTTAAGTGCGTCCTTGCAGGTCTGGCTCACGTCTTTGGCGTTCTTGTCGAGGCAGGCCAGCGCCCGTCCCTTGCCGAGCTCGACATTGGCGCAGAACTTTTGGAGGTCATCCTTGCATTGAGAGGCCGCGTATTTAATGGCTGCGACGGCCTGCTCAAGTTGGAGGGACGCGTCGTAAAGCGCATACATGCACTTGTCCGAGACCTTGTCCTCAAACGCATAGAGACAGGCGAGGATGCGCCCCTCACCCGGCGGCACGCCTTTGCAGAACGTGGTCAGTTCTTTGTTGCAGGCCTTCTTCAGGGTATCGGCAAGGGTGTCAGCTGCTTGGGCCCGTCCCGCGACGAGCAGTGCCCCTACCAGCATCGATGCCGTTACGATTCTCCGCATATTTGCCTTCCTTTTTCGCCAGCTTGCAGCCTCTGGGTCTTTTTGAAAAAAACAGTTTGTGTTCATTTCCGCGCACTGCGCCACCAGGCGTCGACCGTGTTGCCGTCTTCCTGTTTTTCTGTCCGTCGCGGCCAAGGACCTCTGCACGATTCAGGCCCCCCTGACGCAGGGAGGTTGGTTTCAGCGGTGGGAGTGCTTCGCGCAAGAAGTGCGGGAAAACAGTGGCCCGCGCAGCCGGTGCGCAAGACGACGCGCCGGACAGCCGACGAGCCATCCTGAGATTCTGCGAGACAGGCACTCCCGGTCGGGATCGCGGCGCATACCCCCGTGTCGCTCTACGGATTTGGACGGAGACGCCGCCACACGTTTGAGGGTCATCGCTCTTTTGAGCAAGCTGGCCGGAGCGATTGAAACGGCCGCCCCTAAGTCAGGCGGAGCGCGAATACTTTGCCATCATCATGCTGCCACGCGGAGAGGTGACTCAAGGTAGTTTCAACCGATACGTTGGCTTCCGCGCCCCAACGTTGTGGTTTGCAAGGCAGACCTGCGCCGGAGAGCCCAGCCATGTATGAAAATGCTGCCGTGCTGGCCGTTTGCGTGCTGGTCTACAGCGCGGTCGCCGGGAGAGTTGAGCGGTCCTGGCTGAGCGGTCCCATCGTGTTCACCGTGGCCGGGTTTATTTTGGGTCCGGCGGTACTTGGGCTTTTGCACTTGAGCGTTACCGCCACCGCGGTGCGCTTGCTGGCAGAGGCGACGTTGGCCATGGTGTTGTTTTGCGACGCCGCCAAGACGGATCTGAGCGTCCTGAGACGCAGCCTGCTCCTCCCGAAACGGCTGCTCTTGTTCGGTCTGCCATTGACCATTGTTCTAGGTGCTTTGGTAGCGGCTCTGATCTTTCCGACGCTCGGTGCGCTGGAATGGGCGCTTATGGCGACGATGCTGGCCCCGACCGATGCGGCGCTCGGCAAGCCGGTGGTTACCAACCCTGCGGTGCCTGGCGTCTTCCGGGAGGCACTCAACCTCGAGAGCGGGCTTAACGACGGGATTTGTGTGCCCATCATCGTGATTCTGCTCGGTCTCGCGGTCGGGACCCAGCTTGAGGTCCGCCCGGTTTCCCATGCGGCGACCGTGGTGGCCGAGGAGATCGGCATCGGGCTGCTGGTCGGGCTCATCCTCAGCGGTGCCGCTATGCTGATCCTGCGACGTGCCGCACGCCATGGGTGGATGGCCGCAGAATGGGCCGAGCTACCCGCCGTGGCCTTGGCCGTTGGCTGCTTCACCACCGCACAGGCCCTTGGCGGCAGCGGGTTCATCGCTTGCTTCACGGGTGGGTTGCTTCGTGGCCAGGACCGGACTGGAACGAAAAGATGAGTTGCTGAGCGGTGCCGAAGCCACGGGCGAGGGCCTGGCGTTGATTACCTGGGTCCTCTTTGGCGCGGTGGCCATCGCGCCATGTCTGAACCGGCTGAACTGGCCGGTACTACTTTATTCCGTTCTCAGCTTGACGCTAATCCGCATGCTTCCCGTGTACCTATGCCTGGTGGGCACAGGGGTTGGCACCCTCGGCAGACTGTTCATCGGCTGGTTTGGACCGCGCGGCCTCGCGAGCATCGTGTTCGGCATTATCATCCTGGATGAAAAGCTCCCCGGCAACGACACCTTGATGGAAGTGGTGATCTGCACTGTGCTGCTCAGCGTGTTGGCCCACGGCATCAGCGCTAACCCGATTGTCACCACCCTCCGAACTCGGTTAGCAGCGAGTGCTGGGTGACTTCACGGACTTTATGTTGTGGGTGGTGGCGGGAGGCTTCGTGGTAGGAGGCCACCCCGCACCCCTTTAGCCATGCCCACGGAGCTCGAGCGCGAAGTCGCCCGCCGGCGCACCTTCGCCATCATTAGTCATCCCGACGCCGGCAAGACGACGCTCACCGAGAAGCTGCTCCTCTATGGAGGAGCCATCCACCTGGCCGGGAGCGTCAAGGCGCGCCGCGCCCGCCGCCACGCCACCAGCGACTGGATGGAGCTGGAGAAGGAGCGCGGCATCTCGGTCACCTCCTCGGTGCTCCAATTCGAGTACCAGGGGCATGCCGTCAACCTCCTCGACACGCCCGGGCACCAGGACTTCTCCGAGGACACCTACCGGACGCTGTCCGCCGCGGACAGCGCGGTGATGCTCATCGACGCCGCCAAGGGCGTCGAGCCGCAGACGAAGAAGCTCTTCCAGGTGTGCCGGCTTCGGGCCATCCCCATCTTCACCTTCGTCAACAAGCTCGACCGCTACGGGCGGGCGCCGCTCGAGCTCATGGACGAGCTGGAGCAGGTGCTAGGCATCCGCGCCTACCCCATGAATTGGCCCATCGGCATGGGGCCTGAATTCCGGGGGGTCTACGACAGAACATCCCGCGCAGTGCACGTCTTCTCTGCCGAGGGACGGCACGGGGAGTCGGCGGTGGGCGAGCGGGTGGTGCAGCTCGACTCGGCCGAGGCCAAAGACGTCCTCAACGCCTCCGAGCTCGCGCAGCTACGCGAAGACATCCAACTTTTGGACATCGGCGGCGACCCCTTCGCCCGCGACAAGAGTGACCGCGGCCAAATCACGCCCCTGTTTTTCGGCAGCGCGATGACCAACTTTGGCGTGCGGCCCTTCCTCGACGCCTTCCTCGAGCTGGCCCCGCCGCCTGCGCCCCGCAGCACCAGCCACGGCTTTCAGGAGCCGACGGACTCCAAATTCAGCGGTTTCGTTTTCAAAATCCAAGCAAACATGGACCCCTCCCACCGGGACCGGGTGGCCTTTGTCCGGGTTGTGTCTGGCCGCTACCGAAAGGGCATGGACGCTTTCCACGTGCGGCTACAGAAGACGGTGCGCCTGGCCAACCCCACCCAATTCATGGCCGCGGAGCGCACTGCCATCGAGGAGGCCTGGCCGGGAGACGTCATCGGCCTCTTCGACCCGGGCCAGTACCGCATCGGCGACACCCTTCTCGAGGGGGACAACTTCGAATTCGAGGGCGTCCCGCGCTTTTCGCCCGAGCATTTCGCGGTGGTGCGCGCCAAGGACCCCATGCGCCGCAAGCAAATGGAAAAGGGGCTGGAGCAGCTGAGCGAGGAGGGCACGCTCCAGATTTTTCAGCAGCTGCAAATGGGGATGCGTGACCCCATTGTCGGCGTGGTTGGACCTCTGCAGCTGGAGGTGTTGCAGTACCGCATCGAGCACGAATACGGCGCGGACATTCTCCTGGACAAGCTGCCCTACGGCCACGCCCGTTGGGTGGTGGGGGACTTCGACCCCAAGACGTTTGACTGGGGTGGCAACCGCCAGACGGTCCAGGACCGCGACGGCCAGCCCCTGGTGCTCTTCCGTGACGACTGGTCGCTCCAGCACACCGTGGAGAAGCACCCGGAGCTGAAGTTTCTCGCCGCGGCGCCGCCGCTTCGCTCGAGCGAGGCGAAGCCCTCCGCGTAGAAACGCTGGAGTGCCCCACCGCCTTGGCGGGGGGGTGCTTCTCAGCTGAAGAAGTCCACCGCCGCAGTCTCGAGGTTGTACATCGCGCCCATGAGGAGCACCTCGTGGCTGGTTTGGAGCTCTTTCAGCACTGGGCTGTTTGCCGGAATTCGCGCCATGGTGAGCTCGACGTTCTTTCGCGCGACGGCGTCGACGAAGGCGGCGTTCTTGCTGGTTCGCTCACCGGCGTAAACGGTGGCGTCGACCGCCGGCTTTATTTTCGCGAGCAAGCCGGTGAGGTTTCCAAGCTGAGCATTGTCGATGGCGCCTTTGATGGCACCACAGGCGGTATGCCCCATTACCAGGACCACCTTGGCCCCTGCGAGCTTGCAGGCGAACTCCATGCTCCCGAGGATGTCGGCATTCTCGATGTTGCCCGCGACCCGGGCGTTGAAGACATCGCCGATGCCCAAATCGAGGATGACCTCGGCCGGCGCTCTGGAGTCGATGCAGCTCAGGATGACTGCCGCGGGGTACTGGCCCTTGGCGGAGGCTTGCTGCTCGCGGAGGTAGTTGCGGTTCTTTCGCTCACCTTTTCGGAAGCGCTCGTTGCCGCGCTTCATCGCGGCGATGATGTCCTCGGGCGTCATCTTCGCGCGCTGTTCCTTGGTCAACGCGTCGGCGTAGGCCACGCTGCCGAGGCGCCCGCCCCAAAAACCCAGCGCCCCGAGAGAAGCGGCCCCCTGAAGAAGACGACGGCGGTTGAGCCAACCTGCCGAGTCACACTGGTGCATGGACGAGACTCCCGTGGGGGGGGGGTGGATGGTGTGCCGCCGGTTGAGGACGCGGAAAAGAGCGCTCGGAAAGAGGGAAGTCAACGCCCGTGACGCCTCAACAAGCCAGCGGCTTCGGCGTGGATGGCCCGGCGGCCCCGAGCCCAGGGGAGACCAGCCACCCCGTGGGCGAGGCGTGCGACAGCCAAACGGAAGCCCGCGGCTAGACGGCGGACTTCAATCCGCCCTTGGAAAGGGCGAGGCCCACGTGCTCCACCTCATGCGAGGGCGCGGCCACCATGGCCTTCAGCCGTTGCGCCTGCGTCAGGTGCGCTCCTTCTGCCCACAACCAGCGCGCCGCGCCCTGGAGCTCTCCGTCGGCATGGGAAAAGAGGCGCACCCGACGCAGCTGCGTCGAGCTCCCAGCGTTGTAGAGGGCCAAGGGACGCTCTCCGGGGGCACCGAGGTGGATTTCGCGCGGGACGTGGCGGTGGCCGTGTAGCACCAAGTCGCCATGGCCGCGGACGCGGCGCAGGAGCTCCCGGCCCAGCGGGAGCTCCGAGCAATAGGGAAGACGCAGCCGCTCGCTCCAGCGCTCGAGCCACGTCTCCTCGGGAAGGGCCAACGGGTGGTGGTGCAGAAGCAGAACCCGAAGTGAGTGCGCCGGTGCGCGCAGGAGGGCCGCCTCCACCTCCTCCACCATGGCCGCCGTCACCTCCCCGTGGGAGGAGAGCGTGGAGCGGTTGTGCGCCGCGGTGGAGTCAATGCGGACGAGAAACAGGCCGGCGCTCTCCACCACGTCCACGCGGCGTCCGGCCATGAGGGAATGCCCGGCGTCATCGGACGTCCGGTCGTGGTTTCCCGGGACGACGGTGAGCCTTTGGGCGCGCTGCAGCGGTGCGAAGATGTCCAAGAAGAGCGAGAGCTCCTCGTCACGCCCGCGGTGCGTCAAGTCCCCAGTCACCACCACCTGGTCGACGTCTGCCTCCTGCAGCGCCTCCAAGAGTGCACGGGCGGCGGCCTCCTGCTCCCGGCCCAGCCCGAGGTGCAAGTCCGAGAGGTGGGCCAGCGTCTGTGCCCTCATGCCTGAACATTCGACCAGGCCGCGGCGGCAGGGGCATGAAGCGCGGGAAAACTCTCGGCGACTTCCTCCGAGCCGCCCTCTGAAAAGGCGGCCAGCCCGCCGCCCGGCAACACCCGCAGCCGGTTTCCGCGCCAGAGCACGGTGCGGGCAAAGAGGCCGTGGACCCAGGTGAGAAAGAGCAGCGCGTCCTTCACCCAGCCTGCGCCGAAGGCCCGCCAGGAGAAGAGCTCGTCCCGCAGCCGGCTGAAGGCCACCGCGTCCAGGGCGGGCTTGAGGACGGCGCACGCGGCCAGCGTGGCCGCTGCCCCGTGGCCTGGGCGGAGGGCGAAACCAATGACGGCCAGCGGAATGGGGTTGAGCAGCGACTCTGCCAGGTAGGCCGGAAACGTCATCGCCGTGCGGTGGGTGACACTCCAGCGCAAGTACCGCTGGAAAAAGGAGCCGACGCTTTTCTCCACGGCGATGTTCCACACCGGAAGGCTACTGACGGCGACGCCCGCGCCGAGCTCCCGCACCAGCCGGTTTCCCAGCACGTGGTCCTCGGCCAGGACATTGGCGACGGAGGCGAAGCCGCCGAGCAGCTCGAGGTCATGGCGCCAGAGGGCCATGGACTTGCCCACCACCAAGTCCTTCTTCAACACCCGCTGAGCGGACACCATGCCCGGGGCGATGGTGCCCCCGAGGTGAAGGTTGTCCAGCAGCGCCCCGAGCGAGCGGTGCCCACCACCGGCCACCGGGTGCGTGACGCACCCCACCCCCGGCTGGCCGAGGTGTCCGGCAATGTCCAAGAGGTAGCCCTGGGGCACTCGGATGTTGGAGTCGCTCACCACCAGGAGGTCGTGCCGGGCGGCCCGGGCCAGGCACACCAGCTGGTTCACCTTGGGGTTGAAGCCTGCCTCCCCTTCCTGCAGGACGAGACGCACGCGGCCCGGCCACCGTCGGACGGCCTCGCAGGCCAATGGGTAGGCCGTGTCGGCTGCGGAGCGGACGCCGAGGACGACTTCATAGTCGCCGGGGTAGGGAAGGGCGACGAAGCTGGCCAAATTCTCGGCGAGCGCGTCGTCGGCTCCGCACAACGGTTTGAGGACGGAGATGCCGGGCCACACGGTGGCCCTGGGTGCCGCGTGACGGAGGTGCAGCACCGTCAACAGCACCATCGCCGCCACCATGGCGACGCCGAGTGCGGCGGCGATGAGTAACAGCAGTCCGATGAATGCCATCCGGCCTCATGTGCCCTGCGCGCCAGTTGGGAAGGGAAAAGGCGCGCGACAACCTGGGTCGGGAAGCCAGCATGCGCGAGCCACCGCACGCCCAGGTGTCAGCAGGGCAAAACTTCCGTGGCGGCTTGTTTTTGGGCCTACACGCCGCGGCGCCGCCAGCGGAGTAGCAGGGCGGCGTACACGACGAGGTTTACCACCACCACAAAGAGGCCAATTGCCAATTCGGTGTGACGTCCGGCCGCTTGCGCCACGCCTCTGGGCAACAGGTAGTGGGAGACGAAGGACTCGGGGTAGGGAGCGAGCCCACCGTGCGCCCGCAGCGCGTTTTCAAGCGTGGTAAGGGGGCAGGGCCAGCCCTGGAGGTTCACCACGGCCCCCCAGAGGAAAACCGGCAGCTGTACCCACACCAGCCGAGGCCACCGCCACAACAGCAGGGCGCCCAGCACCACCGTGGCGATGAAGACGAGGTGCAGAAGGATGACGGCGGCGATGGCGAGGTGCAGGGCCAGGGTTTCCAAGAGTCCTCGAAGGGCCGCAAGCTCCCGTGCCTAGCGGTTCGGCCGGACGGTGTCACCGCGGTGCCCCGCTTGCCTCAGCACGAGTCCCTCTTTAAAGGCGCGCGCCGCCGCCGGCCCGACGAGGAAGCCCACCGGGTCGCTCCGTCGGCACGTCTTCTTCAGCCAGCCTTCCACCTCCTGGAAGAGACGGCGGAAGCGGTCCGGCGCCGCCGTGCGGCGTCCGGTTTCCGGGGTGACGTCCAGCTCCGCCCACAGCTGGCCGCTGACGAGCTCCCCTTCCTCGTTGCGCGCCGAGCGCTCCCAGAAAATAACGGGCGAGCGCACCTCATCCACCCGCCAGGCTCCCTTGTCCGGCCCGCGCTTCACCTTGTCCACCAGCACCGGCCCGAGTTCCGCCGCCGCGAGGTACACCTCGGGTGGGAGCGCGTCGTGCCTTTCGGCACTTGCCAGGAAGGGCTTCCAGCCCGGCGGCACGCGCCGTGGGTACACCTCCAGGCGGTGCGGGGCGAGGAAGCGGAGAAAGGCCCGCTCGTCCTCCGGAACCAAAAACAAGGGCAGCAGCTGCGCCATAGGAAGAGGAGGCTGCGCGCGGGTGCGCCCTCGAGGCAAGCCCCTCCTCGGGCGCCCTCATATAAGCTCACGGTGTCACCTTTGGCCCTTTCCCATGGACGAGTCACGCCAGGCGCTCTTCGGTCGGATGCGAGAGCTGAAGGACCTCTCCGGCATCATCGGCCTCGCCACCTGGGACCAGGAGACGTACCTGCCGGTGAAGGCCGAGGCGGCGCGCGCCAGCCAGCTCTCGACGTTGCAGGGTCTCTACCACGAGCGTCTCGTCGCACCGGAAGTGGGGGACTGGCTCGAGCAGCTGGCCTTGGCGCCAGCGTCCGATGACGAGCGGGCGGTGGTGCGGGTGTTGGGCCGCGAGCGCGACCGCGCGGTGAGGGTGCCAGTGCAGTTGGTACGGGCCCTGGCGGAGGCCCAAGGCGCTGCGCTCACCGCTTGGCGCACGGCCCGGGAGGCGCGGGCCTTCGCGCCGTTTGCGCCGGCCCTCCAGCGCCTGCTCGAGTTGCGCCGCGAGCAGGCCGACGCCATTGGCCACGACGGGGAGCGCTACGACGCGCTCCTGGCGGGCTTCGAGCCCGGAATGCGCACCGTCCGGCTCATGCCGGTGCTGCATGCGTTGCGCGACAAGCTCGTCCCGTTGGTGGAAGCCCTCGCCGGTTCGCCCCCGGGCCCGGACGTCCTCACCGGCGTTCGCTTTGCCGCCGACGCCCAGTGGCGCTTCACCGTGGAGCTCCTCGGGCAGTTGGGGTTTGACCTCGAGGCGGGCCGCCAAGACAAGAGCGTGCACCCCTTCACTGGGGGGACGCACCCCACCGACGTGCGGCTCACCACGCGCATTTCTGAAGAGAACCTCTCCGCGGCCGTCTTCGGCACCATCCACGAGTGCGGGCACGGCCTGTACGAGCAGGGCTTCCGGCCGGAGGACTACCGGACGGTGCTGGCTCAGGCTCCCTCCATGGGGCTGCACGAGAGCCAGTCGCGACTCTGGGAAAACCTCGTCGGCCGAAGCCTTCCCTTCTGGCGGGGCCTCTACCCGAGGCTCCAAGCCCATTTCCCGGCGCAGCTTTCTGCGGTGCCCGTGGAAGCCTTCCACGCCGCACTCAACCGCGTTTCCCGCTCGCCCATCCGCGTCGAGGCGGACGAGGTGACGTACAACCTGCACATTGTCCTCAGGACGGAGCTCGAGCTTGAGCTCCTGCGAGGAAACCTTCCCGCCTCGGAGCTGCCCGGGGCGTGGAAGGCGTTGAGCCGCAAGCTGCTCGGGCTCGAGCCCGCGGACGACGTGAAGGGCGTGCTGCAGGACATCCACTGGGCCTGGGGAGAGCTCGGCTACTTCCCCACCTACGCCTTGGGAAACCTCTACGCGGCCTCCTTCATGCGGGCCGCGGAACGCGCTCTGCCCGCGCTGTGGGAGGCCATTGCCCGTGGGGACTTCCTCCCGTTGCGCAGCTGGCTGCGCACCCACGTCCATGCCGACGGCGCGCGCCTGGACGCCGAGGCGTTGGTGCAGAAGGTGACGGGGCAGGGCCTCACCGACGTGGACTTCGTGGCCTATTTGAAGACGAAGTACGGGGCCCTCCGCGGCCTGGCGCTGTAGCCCTGCAAGAGCGCCCCGGCCGCGGGGCGAGGCCCAGGGGACGTTGGCCTTTCCCCCGCGTCCGCTGCTTTTCCGTCCTTTTGGGCTTTTTCAGCGGAGCAAGCGGAGGAGCGCGTCGCCGTAGAGGCGGACGCGTTTTTCCCCGAGGTAGGGCAGCGCCAGGAGTGCTTCGCGGGAGGGAGGAGGCTCTTTGGCGAGGGTTTCCACCAAGGGGTTGGTGAGCACCACCGAGGGCGTCACCTTTCGGGCTGCGGCGGCCTCGCTGCGCCAAGCCTTGAGGGCCTCCTCGCGTTTCTTGCGCGCTGGGTCCCGCACCGCGGGCGGAGGCACCGGGAGCTCGCCGCGGTCGGCCTGGGCCCGCAGCCTGGCCAACAGGGCCAGCACCTCCTCTGCGTGCTCGCGCACCACCTGTCCGCGGACGCCCTGGGTGCGAGCGAGGCTGCGGACGTCCTTGGGAGGCTTGGCGATGAGCTCCTGAATGGCGGCGTTGGAAAGCATTTTCCCCATGGGGACGTCGTCTGCCTCGGCCCAGGCCAGCCTCTTGGCGTGCAGCGCGGCGCCGGCGGCTACCAAGAAGGCCTGGTCGTTGTCCGGCAGCGTGCGCGGTACCTTCGGCTCGAAGCGGGCAATGTCTGGACGCACCGCCGCCTCGTCCGCCAGCCGCTCGCAGTCCAGCGAGACTTCCTCGAGAATGTCCGCCGCCTCGCAAGCCGCCCGCACCCTTCGCCCCACCTCGGAGAGGTAGCGGACGTCATCGGCAATGTAGGCGCGCAACGGCGGAGGGAGCGGCCGTTGTGCGAAGTCCGCCTGCTGGTGCTCCTTTTTGAGAGTGACGCCAAGTTGCTCCTGCACCAAGTCCGCAAGCCCCACCTTGGGCCAACCGAGGAGGGTGGCCGCGCGGTGGGTGTCGAAGAGACCCCGTACCCGGACGCCAGCCTCGGCGAGAAATTGGAGGTCCCCCCCGGCCGCGTGAAACACCTTCACCAGCGTCGGGTCGTGAAAGGCCGGCGCCAGCGGGGCCAGTCCCGGTGTTTCCAGCGTGTCTAAAAGCCAAATCTCCTCGTCTGTTCCCAACTGGACGAAGCACAGCCGGGGGCGGAAGGCATGGAGCGCGTCCGCTTCCACGTCCACCGCCAGCAGATTGACGGCGCCCAAGGCCTCCCCGACGCTGGCCACGTCAGCCGGTGTGTGCACGTCATGGGCGGGCTGCTGAAACGGGCTCACCAGGCGCTCCACCCTAGTCGTTTTTTCCCCGGGCACCGCTAGGATGCGCCGCCTCCATGACGAGTGACGAAGCCAGACTGGAGAAATCCCTGCTCGGCCACATGGGCCGGGCCATCGCCGATTTTGGCCTCATTGCAGAGGGCGACCGCATTCTGGTGGGGGTTTCCGGGGGCAAGGACTCCCACACCCTCCTGCACCTGTTGGCGCTCCTCCGCGCCCGCGCGCCAGTGCGCTTCAGCGTCCTGGCCGTGACGCTCGACCAAGGGCACCCCGGTTTTCCCGCCCATGTCCTCGAGGCCTACTTTCAAGAGAAGGGGTACGACTTTCGGATTCTGCGGGAGGACACCTACCAGGTGGTGTTGGAGAAGACGCCGCCCGGGAAGACGCAATGTGCCGTTTGCTCGCGCTTGCGTCGGGGCATCCTCTACAACGCCGCCGTCGAGCTGGGCTGCAACAAGATTGCGCTTGGACACCACCGGGATGACTTGGTGGAGACGCTCCTCCTCAACCTCTTCTTCTCTGGCTCTCTCAAAGCCATGCCCCCGCTGTTGCACAGCGACGACGGCCGAAACACCGTCATCCGCCCATTGGCGTACGCGCCGGAGACGGAGATTGCCGCTTACGCGGCGCTGCGCGGCTTTCCCATCATCCCTTGCGACTTGTGCGGGAGTCAGGAAAACCTCCAGCGTAAGAAGATGAAGCGCATGCTCGACGAGCTGGAGAAGGAGCACCCGCACATTCGGGCCAGCGTGCTCTCGGCGATGGGCAACGTGCGGCCCACCCACCTCATCGACCGGAGTCTCCACTCGAAGGCCGCCCGCCCCTCGCCCACCCCGCGGACAGGAGAGAGCGCATGGCTCGCGACCAGTCCGCAGTAACCCGCACCGAGCGAAACGGAGCGCTGGTGGAGGTGATGCTGCTCGCCTCCATGGCGGACGGGCCTCCCACCGACGTGGGAATGCAGGCGCTGGTGGCGCGGGTGCTGGAGCGGCCGGAATTCGACGGCACCCAAGCCGACGAGCTGACGGCGCTGGTCCAGAAGAGCGCCAAGAAGTTGGCCTCGGCCGATGACCTGGAAACCATCCTTGGCTCTCTGCGTACCCGGCTTCCCACCCACCAGCACCGCATGCTCGCCTTCGGACTGGCCGCGGCGGTGGCCCTCGCCGACCACCGGGCGACGCGGGCCGAGCTCGGCCTTCTCAAAACGTTTCAGGCCGCGCTCGGCATCTCCGAGGACGAAGTGGCGCAGATGATTGACGTCCTGGAGGCCGGCGGCTCACTCGACGAGGCGCTGGGGGACCCGCTGGAGCGCCTCTACGCCGAGGTGATGGTGCTCGTCTCGGCGGCCGACGGCAAACTCGATGAGGAAGAGGCCCGGGCCATGGTGGAGAGCTTCGCCAGTGACCCGCTCTTCCATGAGGTCAGCGCCGACCGGGCGCAGGCCTTCATCAACGAGGCGGTCAGCACGCTTGGCCAGCGACGGGCTCTCGGAGCGGCTCCGGGCGCTGGCCCAAGGCATTACCACCCACGCCCAGCGCCGCCGGGCCTTCCGCCTGGCGATGAAGGTGGCGCAGTCCAAGGGCAAACCGTCGGCCTCCGAAAGGCGGGTGTTGAATCTCCTGCAGGCCACCTTTGGCCTGGCGGACGACGAAGTGGAGCGCTTGCGCCTGGAAAGCGCCGAGTCGTAGCGTCTTTTTGAGAAGAGGGGGGTTGTCCCACGCTGATGGTGCCGCGCAGCACGGACGTCCGGTTGGGCCTGCCTCCGAGCTTGCCCGTGGCCCCTGCGCCCGGTGGGATGGCGAGGTTGCGGCGCGTCCTCAGTGGGGCCCTCGGCCGGGCGGTGGAGCTGGTGGTGGCCCCGGACGATGAGCGCCTCGTCGAGGCCGCACGCACCGGCCGGGTCGACGCTGTCTGGGCGCCGCCCTTGGCCTGTGCCCGACTCGAAGCGCTGGGTGCACGGGTGTTGGCCCGCGCAGTCCGCACCGGCGCCCTCGAGACACGCAGCGTGCTGCTGACTCGCACCGACGGCCCGCGCAGCCTGAGCGAGCTTCCCGGGACGCGGGCGGCCTGGGTGGACCGGGCCTCGTTGGCCGGGTACCTCCTTCCGGCAGCGGCCCTTCGCGCCGCAGGGCACGCTCCAGAGCGCATCCTCTTTCAGCAGACTTTCTACGGAAGCTTCCGCGGCGCCCTCGACGCACTCCTCGCAGGCGAGGCGGACGTGGCGGCCCTGTACGCGCCCCCCGTGGGGGAGGACGTCCTTCTGGGCGTGGAAGAGGTGGCCCCGGGGACGAGCAAGGAGGTGCGGGCGCTCCTCGTCACTGGGCGCGGGCCACAGGACGCCGTGGTGGCTGCGGCGTCCCTCTCGCCGGCCGATGCGGTGCGGCTGCAACGGGGCCTGCTGACGCTTGCCCGGCTGCCGGAGGGGCCGACGCTGCTTCGCGACGTGTTCCGCGCAGACCGCTTCGCCGCCGCTCCCCCACTGGGGTACCGGGCGCTCCTCGGCGTCAGCCTCTGCGTGTAGTGAATTTCACAGACCCGCTACCGTCCTGACGTCGCACTGCCTAGCGTCTCTTGTTAAGACGGGGTCGGCAGCGCGCACTCTCTGGGGACCCTTCGTTCGCCATGTGGACGCCGACGCCAACTGCAGTTGCTGCCCGCTGGATGCGCCGCTTAAACGGCTGGGCCAGCCGGAGCCTCGCCGTGGGTGCCGTGGCTACGTTTGTGGACGTCTGCGTGCTTCTGGTCTGCGTGCGTCTCCTTGGCTTCCCCAACCCCCTCGGTGCGGCGGTGGGCGTGGCGGTGGGCTCGACGGTGGCCTTCCTCGGAAACCGCACCTTCGCCTTCCGGGACAGGGAGCCGGAGCTGGGGCCCCAGTTGCTCCGCTTCGTGGCCACCGTCAGCGTCGGCATGGCGCTCCATGCCTCGCTGGTGCACGTCCTGGCGGACTTGTTTTCTGTCCCCGTCGTCCTGGCGAAGCTGGTGGCCGACTTGGCCGTCTTCGGCGTGGGGCAACTCTTCCTGTTGCGCTACGTGGTGTTTCCCAAGGCCAAGGAGCCGAAGTGGCTTCGGGCCACGGGCGTGCTGCCTCACAAGAAGAAGGACGTCAGGGACTCGGCTGCTCGCGCGGCGTAAGCAGCATGGCCGCGAGTTGCTTGGCCTGAAGCTCCGAGAGGCAGCGGTACTCCTGCACCTGGCCGTTCGGCTGCTCCACACGCAGCACCCAGATGTCCTCTTCCTGGCGGATGTCTGCCGGCGAGCTCGCCATGCGGGTAAATCTCCTAGAGCCGCCTAAATCCGTAAGCACTGAACATGCCGAAAACCTCTGACATTGGATGCGAGGAATTTCGCGGAGATGGAAAGGCCCGGACGGCCCATGTTGCAAAGCCTTCTATGCAAAGTTTGCGATTTGTTTAGCTTAGGGCTTTCCCCTCGGCCCATTCCCACACCGTCCGGTACCCGCCGGTGGCTTGGGCCCGCTCCACCAGCTGTCGGTAAAAGGGGTGGCGGCCGAGCGTGGCCGAGTCCCCCACCAGAAACAGGTGCCGGCGCGCGCGGCTCAGAGCGACCGTCATTCTCCGCAAGTCCGTGAGGAAGCCGAGCCGTCCCTCGGCGTTGCTGCGCACGCAGCTCACCAGCACGGCGTCCGCTTCGCGGCCTTGAAAGGCGTCCACCGTGTCCACCTCCACGCCCGTCCCTTCCAGCGCCGCCTGAAGCAGCGCCACCTGCCCGCGGTAGGGCGTAATGACCGCCAGGGCCTCGGACGGAAGACCCGCCTCGAGCAACGCCCGCGCCCGGGCTTCCACCAGCGCCGCCTCTCCCTGGTTGTCGTAACTCTCGGAGCGGGCCTCCTGGGACTCCTCGAAGCCCGTGCCGGCGGTGTCCAACAAGAGAAAGGGCGGAGCATCGACGGTGGCGCCCAAGGGAAGCACGTCCTTCAGCGTCCGGCCGGCGACGGAGGGGTGGGCGCGCAGAAGCCCCCCGTAGAAGTCCTCGGAGACGAGCGACATGAGGACGTCGTTCATCCGGTACTGCTCGCGCAGCATGCGGTGGGCGTCTGGCTGCATCTCCACCAGCCGCTCGAAGAGACTCCTCTGTAACCCTCCCTTCACCGCCTCCGGGGAAAGCACCGTCGGCGGCAGCTGCCGCTGGTCTCCGGCCAGCACCACGCGGTCCGCCCGGAGGAAAGCCAGCAACGTCAAGGGCTCGACGGCCTGGGTGGCCTCGTCCACCAGGGCCAACTCAAAGTGCATGCGCCCCAGCGGAGAGGTACCCAGGGCGGTGAGGGTGCCGCACAGCACCTGGGCGCGGCTCAAGACTGCGTCCACCGCTTTGCGCTCCAGCGCACGCGCCTCAGAGAAGAGCGCACGCGCCTCGGCCTGGGCGGTGCGCGCAATGGCGAAGCGCTCGCGGCTCCGGCCGCGCGTCCGTTGCTTCCGCGCATGGCCCAACAGCGCGAAGGCCTCGTCGAAGAGCTCCTTGGCGAGTTGGCGGTCAGGGTGCGCCTCCACCAACACGTCCAGCACGGCGTGCTGCACGCCTTCCGCCACCCGCGCCGGGTGGCCGATGCGCACCGCGCGCAGTCCCTCCCGAAGGCACAGGGACAGCAGGTGGTCGACGGCAGCGTTGCTGGCCGCGGTACACAAGAGCGGGCCACCCCCCGTCCGCACCCACTCCGCCGCCACCGCGGCGAGGACGGTGCTTTTGCCCGTCCCCGGAGGGCCTTGGATGCAGAAGACGTCGCGCGCGGCCCGTGCCAACGCGGCGCTCTCGGCTTGCTCGCGGTTGAGGGGAGTCCCAGCGGTGCCCCAGGGCCGGAGGCCTTCGAATTCCGGAGCCCGAAGGCCGAGGAGGAGGTCCCGCAGCTTTCGCCCTGGGCCACGCTCGAGTGCCGCCACCTCCCGCACCGCGGCCAGGGCGCGCTCGAAGGTGACGTCGTCCGGCACCACGTCCAGCACCACCCGGCCGCTACGGACAAAGGGGGGCGGCGGCCCGTCAAAGGCGAGCTCCACCCGCGTCCGAGTGGCCCGCACCACCACGGCGCGCTCTGAGCGCACGGCGTCCGCGCCCTTCGGGTGCGCCACCACCACCTCTCCCGGGGAGAGGCGGGCCGGAAGGGCTCGCTTGTCCGGCCGCTCGAGGGCGATGACGAAACGGCCGCCGAGGCCCACCGACTCTTCCACCGCCTCCAGGCCCGAGGCGGAGAGGCCTCGGGCCTCGAGCTCCTCTTGGCTGAGTGCCGCATGTTCCTCCACCTCGCGGGCCACGGCCGCGGCGTGCTCCATGCGAAGCAGACGCTGCAGGTGCTCGAAGTGGGTGAGCTCGAGGGCCATGGCTGAAGGGAGCAACTGTTTAGCGTGCCTTGGCCCCGGGCCAGGGGGGTGGGTTGTACCGCCCTAGCCACCCCGAGTAGGTGGGTGAGGGACTTCCCCGCAAGACAAGGCCGTGCACCCTTCCTCCGCCACAGAGAACCGGCTCGCGCAGCAGACGTCTCCCTACCTGCGCCAACACGCGCACAACCCGGTGGACTGGTACCCCTGGGGAGAGGAGGCCCTGGCCCGGGCCAAGCGCGAGAACCGCCCGCTCTTGCTCTCGGTGGGCTACTCGGCGTGCCACTGGTGCCACGTCATGGCGCACGAATCCTTCGAGGACGAAGAGACGGCGCGGCTGATGAATGCGCTCTACGTCAACGTGAAGGTGGACCGAGAGGAGCGGCCGGACTTGGACCAGCTGTACCAGGGCGTGGTGCAGCTCATGGGCCGGGGCGGGGGGTGGCCGCTCACCGTTTTCCTCACCCCGCAGCTCGAGCCCTTTTACGGCGGCACCTACTTTCCCCCCACCGACCGCCACGGGCTCCCGGCCTTCCCCAAGCTCCTCGTCGCGCTGGCCGACGCCTACAAGACGCGCCCCGAGGAGGTGCGCGGCCAGGCGGCGCAATTCGTCGCCGGCCTGCGGCACCTCTCCACCTGGGGCCTCGAGTCCCAAGAGGCGGACTTGCGCACCGAGGACGTGAAGACCGCCGGCCTCGAGCTCTTCGGACAGTTGGACACAGAGCACGGCGGCTTCGGCCTGGCCCCCAAATTCCCCAACCCCATGGACGTCGCGCTGCTGCTGAGGGCGACGCGGCGGGGCGCGGGCCCAACGCTGCAACAGGGGGCACTCTTTGCCCTCGAGCGCATGGCGCTGGGCGGCATTTTCGACCAGCTGGGCGGCGGCTTTCACCGCTACAGCGTGGACCGCCTGTGGCGGGTGCCGCACTTCGAGAAGATGTTGTACGACAATGCCCAGCTGCTGCACCTCTATGCCGAGGCACAGCTTCTCGACGCGCGACCTCTCTGGCGCACGGTGGCCGAGGGCACGGTGCAATGGCTCGAGCGGGAGATGACGTCGCCCTCCGGGGCCTTCTACGCCACCCAGGACGCGGACAGCGAAGGCGAGGAAGGACGCTTCTTCGCCTGGACATTGGAGGAGCTGCGGCACGTCCTCGGCCAGCCACTGGCGGACGTCGCGGCGTTGCATTTCGGGGCCACCGTGGATGGGAACTTCGAGCACGGCCGGAACGTCCTCGAGGTGCAAATCCCCGCGCCCGAGCTCGCTTTGCGGCTCGGCGAGCCGTTGGAGGAGGTGCAACGGCAGCTGGCCGAAGTCCGTGCGCGCCTCTTCGCCGCGCGGGAAGGCCGAGTGCGGCCCGGGCGCGACGAGAAGGTGTTGGCCGGGTGGAATGGGCTCATGGTGCGAGGGTTGGCGCTCGCCGCGCGCGCCTTCCAAAGGCCGGACTGGGCGGCTCTGGCCGCCCGCGCAGCCTCGGCCGTCCTTGGCGCCCAGTGGCGAAGCGGCCGGCTGGCGCGCCTGGCCGGAAGGGAGAGCCCGGAGGGCTTCCTCGAGGACTACGGCGACTTGGCCGCGGGCCTCGTCGCGCTGGCCCAGGCCACGCTGGACGCCGCGTGGCTCGAGCCCGCGGCGGCCATTTCCGACGCCGCGGTGGAGGCCTTTTGGGATGAGGGCCAGCGGGCCTATTGGAGCGCCTCCAAGGGAACACTGGACCTCCTCGTCCAACCCTACGCGTTGCACGACAACGCCTTCCCCTCCGGGGCGAGCACCCTCACCGAGGCGCAAGTGGCCTTGAGCGCCCTCACCGGCGAGCCCCGCTTTCTGGAGCAAGCCACGCGCTACCTGCGGCGCATGCGGAAAGCCATGTTGGACAACCCCTTCGCCTACGGCCACCTGTGGCTCGCGGCGGATGCGGCGCTGGACGGTGCGGCCGAGGTGCTGCTCGTCGGCAGCAAGGCGGAAGTGGAGGGGCTCCGCCGTGCGGTGGACAAAACCTGGGCACCGACGGTGGCCCTGGCGCAGGTGGAGCCGGGCCGAGTGCCGCCCATCTTGAAGAAGGTGGCCGAGGGCCGGGAGCGGCTCCAGGGCAAGCCCACCGCCTACCTCTGCCGCCGGTTTGCCTGCGGCCCGCCGCTCGTGGACGGCGCGGCGCTCGCGGAGGCGCTCCAGGCCGTCGACTAACGAAGCGCTTCCCCCCCGGGGCCCTGCCCACAACGCATTTCAGGTGCCAGCGGCCCGCTTCTGTGGGCAGAGTCCTGGCCTCGTTTGGGAGGCTGCAGCCAAGTTGGGGGCCCCCCTTTCCTAAAAGAGGAGCGCGGCCATGGTTATGTCCCTGGTGTGGTTCATCATCGTCGGGTTGATTTGCGGCTTCATCGCCCGTGCCCTCTTCCCGGGTAAGCAGCCCATGAGCCTCGGCGCCACCGCTGTCCTGGGCATGGCGGGCTCGCTCTTGGGCGGCCTGGTGGGGTCCATGCTGTGGGGCGGCTTCCGAGGCGCTACCATTCAGCCCGGAGGGTGGATTCTCTCCATCGCCGGCGCCATGGTGGTGCTTTACGCTGTGAGCCGCCGTCGCTGACGGGCTCGGGTGACACTACCCTTCAGCCGGCCGTCACCACGTCCACGACTTTCAACTTCCCCAACAGCGGGATGATGTCTGCCTGACTTTCCTCACCCAAAGTGAGGTGGGTGGCGTCGGCCACCGGTTGCCCGAAGGTGGGGTCGAGTTGCGTCCAGGTGGAGCCGACATAGGCCTCCACCCATTCGTGCCAGTAGAGGGCCGGTACGCCGTCCGAATTCTGGACGTACACCACCCCATCCACCCGACGCGCAGGAATGCCCAGGGCCCGTAGGAGCGCCACCGAGAGGAGGGAATGCTCGGTGCAGTCGCCCTTGAGTTGCCGCAGCACGTCCGTGGCCCGGTCCGCGGAGGAGCCGTACTCCTTCTTCATGTGGCTACCCACCCAAGCGACGACTTTCCGGGCGGCCGCGTAGGCGTCCGTCTCGCCGCCCGCAATCTCGCGTGCTTTGGCGACAATCTCCGGGGCGTCGGACTCCACGGCCAGCGTGGACTTGAGGTATTCGCTGCCGGCGGGTGCTTGGAGTGGCCGAGTCGCCAGCTGCGAGGCGGCGGGTGGGGCCGCGCGAATGCGGACTTCCACCCTGTCTCCGTCAAGCTTCCGGTAACTCTGCCGGGGTGTGACGCGCTGAAATTCCGGCGCCAGCCCCTCCACCACCAGCGTGAGCTCGCCGGGCACCTCCCGGGCGTTGGAGGGCAGGGGCCTTGGGAGCACCAGCCGAGCCAGGCTGAAAATCTCCACCTTGTCCAGCCGTTGGGCCACGGACTTGGGCTCGGCGCGCAAGGAGGAGCTTCCGCCGAAGGAGGTCTCGAGAATCTCCCCATTGGCCGTCACGACGGACAGCGCGGGGACTCGGTCCTTCTCCGAGACGGTGGTGGCGCGGCGCAGGGTGACTGGCACTCCGCTCACCGTGCGGCGCTCGGTGCCGCCCGGGGTGGTGGTCACCTTGGCCGTCTGAAGGTCCATGCCGTCCAGCACCATGCCCGAGACGACGGCGTTGCGGAGGAGCGAGACCCGGACCTGGTCCGCGTCTTCCACCGTCTCCGCCGTGGGTGGAAGCGTCAGCGTCTCGTCGGCGTGGCCGGGACGGCGCCGCAGCACCTCGATGCCTTTGGCGGTGGCTTTGCCGCTGAGCACTTGAGTCCCGCCGTCTCCATGGTCCTCCACGACGAAGGAGAGCAGTCGACCTCCGGGGTGAGCCTCGTAGAGGCGCTCCTCGCGGTGGTGGCGCTCCACGGTGGTTTCCCCGGCGACTGCCTTGAAGACGAGCTCCTGGATGAAGCGCGCCCGGTCTGGCTTTCCTGGGACGAGCGTGAGGTCGGTAAAGAGCCAGCCCACCTTCTTGTCCACCAGGTAGACGCCGAACCATTCCCCGCCCGGCGGACGGTGCACCTGGAGGGCGTCGCTGAGTGTCGAGGACGGCGCTCCGGCAGCGGCGGTGCTGAGGAGCAGCACCGTGGCGACGAGCGCGTAGGCTGCTTTGCCGGCCCAGGCTCCGCACCGCACGTCAGAGCTTCTTCTTCAAGAGGATGAGGTCATCGCCTGGACGGTAGAAGTCTCGGAAGCGCGCCTCTTCCAGGTAGCGCATGGACTGGTAGAAGCCGCGGGCCGGGCCGTAGTCCTCGGTGGCCGACGTTTCCACCCGGACGAGCCGCGCCTTGCGCCTTCGCAGGTCGGCCTCCATGGAAGCAATTAACCCGGCGCCGATGCCTTTGCCCCGAAGCGCAGGCTCGGAGGCAATCCAATACAAGTCATAGGTGCCTTCAGTCATGGGTGTCGGGCCGTAGGCCACGTAACCCACCAGCGTTCCGTCCATGAGCCCGGCCAGCACCAAGTAGTCCGGGTTATTCGGCTGCAACGCCAGGTCGATGACCTCGAGCGCGCACCGCACCTCTTCGGGCGAGAAGTTCTCGATTCGGTCCAACAGCGCGGCGAGAGCTGCCCGGTCTGCTGGCGCGATGAGACGGATGTCCATGAGTCCTTTCGAGCGCGACATCCACCAGCCGAGAGCCGAGGGCGGCGTAATCCATCCCGGCGGCGGCGGCGGCGCGCGCGTAACCCGCCTGCGGATGCAAATCGCAGTTTGGGTTGATGTCAATGACGTAGGGCTCGCCTTCGGCGGAGAGCCGCAAGTCCACCCGGCCGTAGTCGCGGCAGCCGAGCGCCTCGAAGGCGGCGAGCGCCGCACCTACCACCTTGTCCTCCACCGCGGGCGCAAGCAGGCACGGCCCGGACGGACTGTCGCGGCACTCCGGGCTGGCCGGCTCCCACTTGGCCCGGTAACTCACAATTCGCGGGCGGCCGTCGAAGGCCTTTCCAAAGTGAATTTCGCTCAACGGGAGCACCACCCGCGGGGTGTTGCCCAGAAAGGAGACATACACCTCGCGCCCGGCCACGAAGCGCTCCACCAACGCCGGCTGGTGGAAAGTGCGCAGCACGAGCTCGACCGCCTCACGCAGGGCAGCGCCGTCATGCACCACCGAGTCAAAAGTGACGCCCGCCGAGGCGTCCTCGCGGACGGGCTTGACGATGAGGGGGAAGGGCAGCTCCACCGAAGACAGCTCGCTCAGCTTGGAGATGACAGCGAAGCCCGGGGTGGGGACGCCTCGGGCAAAGAGCAGCTCCTTGGCCTTGTCCTTGTGCAGGGCAAGTCCGAGCGCCAGCGGGCCCGAGCCGGTGTAAGGCAACCCGAGGACGTCGAGGAACGCCCCGGCCGCCATCTCGCCACGGCTGTCTCCGGAGACGGACTCGCACAGGTTGACCACCACGTCCGGGGGGTGGCGCTGGAGCGACTGGAAGGCAGCCAGCGGCTCACTTTCCACCGGTACCGGGACGGCCACGCGCTCGCCCCGCGTCAGCGCGTTGGCCAGAGCAGCTGCGACTTGAACCACTTCCTCCCGGGCCTCGCGCCCTGGGTCGTCCTCCAATGCGTCGTGGTCGGCGTTGTGGAGGAGGGCGATGAGCATGCGGGGGATGCGAAACAGACGCTAGCACGGTCTTCCGTCAGCCGCGAAGGCTCTGGCGACTCGGGTGAGCCCGCTTCCGTCCCGTCGCCGAATGACGCCCGCTCGTGCGAGAGTCCCAAATGACTGCCAACTTTCGTTGCTTGGCATGGAGCGCTTTAAGGCAGTGCGCATCCGCGACCCCATTCACGGCACGTTGCCGGTCTCAGCCGACGAGACGGCCGTCGTCGACAGCGCCTACTACCAACGGCTGCGCCACGTGCGGCAGCTCGGCTTCGGCGAGCTGGCCTTTCCCGGCGCCACGCACACCCGGCACGCGCATGGGCTCGGGGCCATGCACGTGGTGGGGCGGCTCTTCGACGGCATCGCCGCCAGGGCCGAGCTACCCGAGGGCCCACGCGCCCGCTTCCGCACCGCGGTGCGCCTGGCCACGCTGTGCCACGACCTCGGACACATGCCGTTGAGCCACGCCTCGGAGCGCATCGCCCCGGCGAGGGCCACGCTGCAGCTTCCGGCCTGGGTGGCCGAGCCCTCGGGACAGGCGAGCCACGAGGACTTCACCGCTTTACTTCTCCTGGACTCGAGCCTGGCTGGGCTTCTGCGCGAACGGCTGAAAGGACAGGGGCTGGGGCCAGAAGCGCTGGCCGCGCTGGTCAGCGGTCGGACGCCCCCCGGGGGACTCGACTTCACCCACGGCGGCGCGGACTGGACGCCACTTTTGCGTTCCCTCGTCTCCGGCGAGCTCGACGCGGACCGAATGGACTACCTGCTCCGCGACTCCTTCTACACCGGCGTCAACTACGGACGCTTCGACTTGGACTGGTTAATTCAAAACCTCCATGCGGCGCGCGTGGGGGACACCATGGAGCTCGCCCTCTCGCGCAGCGCGGCCTTTGCCTTCGAGGACTTCCTTCTCAGTCGCTACCACATGTTTTTGTCCGTCTACCTGCACCACACTCCGGTGGCCTTCGACTGGATGCTGGCCGCCTTCTACCGCGAGAGCAGAGGCGAGTTCGAGATTCCCTCGGACCCGGGGGCCTTCCTCTATTGCGACGACGTCGCGCTGATGCACGCCCTGCGCCGCTCCTCCAACCGCTGGGCGAAGCGGATTGTGGCCCGCGCCGGATTCAAGCTCCTCGCCCAATTCACCGAGCGCGACGAGGGGTATGATTTGAAGGAATTGGCCCAAGCGCTGGACCGGGCCGGGCTGGAGCACTTCGAGGTGGAGTCCGAGAGCGCGCTCTCCAAATATTTCGACGGCACCGCAGGCCCGAGTCTCTACATTCTCGACGAGCCCAGCGGTCGACTGACGCCGGTAGCGCGCTACACGCCTCTGTACCAGCGCTACGCTGGCGCGGTGCGGCTGAGCCGGGCCTACGTGCGGCCGGATCAGCTCCAGGCGGCACGCGCGGCGCTGGCCATTGAGGCCAAGGCCGTCCCGTGAGTGAGGCGCTGCCGGGGATGCCCGAGGCGCCGGCCCCTGTGCTCCCGCGGGACGCCGCAGTGGCGGTGCTCGTTCGTCCCGGCGAGGACGGCCCCGAGGTGTTCTGGCTCCGCCGCGAGGCGACGCTTTCCTTCGCCGCGGGCTTCTACGCCTTCCCCGGTGGACGGGTGGACGCGGCCGACGCAGCCGTTGCCGTGGAGGGTGCCTCCGGTGAGGAAGCCACCTTTCGCGCCGCCGCGGCCCGGGAGCTTTTCGAGGAGACGGGGGTGCTGTTGGCGCGCGGGCCGACGCCGGAGAGAGCTGCCTTGCGTGAGGCGCGCGCGGCCTTGCTGCGAGGGGGCCGTCGCTTCGCCGACATCCTCGCGGGCCTGGGCCTCACTCTGCACGCCGTGGACTTCCCCCCGGCGGGACGCTGGGTGACGCCGGCGTGGATGCCGGTGCGTTTTGACGCGCGCTTTTTTCTGGTCGAGGTGCCGCCCGGGACGAGGGCCGAAGTGTGGCCCGGAGAGCTCGCCGAGGGAGCCTGGGTGCGCCCGGCGGACGCGCTTCTGGCCTGGGCCGAGGGCCGCGCGCTCCTTCACCCACCCAACCACTTCACCCTTCAAACGCTGCTCGAGGCCCCCACCCTCGAGGCGGCGCGCGCCGGCCTCCGGCTCGCCCCCTCCACCGAGGGCCCGCTGGCCCATCCCGTCGAATTTCAGAAGGGGGTGGGACTGTTGGCGCTCCGCACGCCGACGTTGCTTCCGGCCACGCACACCAACTGCTGGCTGCTCGGGACGGGGGAGGTGCTGGTGGTGGACCCCGGCGCCTCAGACGCGGGCGAGCTGGAGCGACTGGTGGAGCGCCTCAACGCGCTCGAGCGCACGGGGCTTCGAGCGTGCGCCATTTTTCTCACCCACCACCACCTGGACCATGTGGGCGGCGTCGCACCGCTGGTGGCGCGTCTCGGCCTTCCGGTGTGGTGCCACCCGCGCACCGCGGACCGCCTCGGAGTGAAGGTGGCCCGCGTCCTCGCCGACGGTGAAGTTGTCACGCTGGAGGGAGCGCCGGACATGCACTGGCGCGTGCTCCACACTCCGGGCCACGCCCGCGGACACCTGTGTCTCGTCGACGAGGCGAGCCGCGCCGCGGTGGTGGGGGACATGGTGGCGGGCGTGGGCACCATCCTCATCGACCCGCCCGAAGGGGACATGGCGGAGTACCTGCGCCAGCTGCGCCGGCTGAAGGACTGGCCGGTGCGCGCGCTTTACCCGGCCCACGGCCCGCCGCTTCCCGACGGGCCCACGGCGCTGGAGCGCTACCTCGCCCACCGGGAGGCGCGGGAGCTCCGCGTCAAGGCCGCGCTCCGAGAGGCGCCCCAAAGCTTGGAGGAGCTCGCCCAGGAGGCCTACGCGGATACGCCCTCCGCGTGGCCGCCTGTCGCCGAGCGCAGCACCCTGGCCATTCTCCTGAAGCTTGCCGGCGAGGCAGAAGCGCGCCGCGTCGGAGAACGCTGGGCCAAGGCCTAACCCGGGGAGCGCCTCGTTAGTGCCCTGCGGGGAGAAACTCCTTGGGGATGGGGGTGTCCGCGGTTTCCGCCTGCCAGAAGATGGTGACCACCCACCACCGTGTGCCGTCGAAAAACAACTGAAAGCTGTTGATGCCCCGGGCGAAAGGCTCGCCGGCGGCGTCGTGACGGGACTCATACGTGCTGAAGGCTTGCACGATGTTGCCGTAGCGCTCCATGCGCCGCGCTGACTCCTTTTCGAAAAAGCCCTCCTTCGCGAAGAAGGGCGTGGCGCGAGCAGCGTACTCCTCCGGGGTGGAGGGATGCGCCGAGAAGCCGCCGCCGGCTTCGTTGCGACTGGTGGGAATCAGCCGTGCGCCGGGCAGGAACAGCGAGCGGAAGCGGTCCCAATCGCGCGCCTTGCCTTTGGGCCCGGAGATGACGTCGTAAGTCGCGGCCAGGATGGCCTCCGGAGAAGCCACGTCGGCCGCCCGCGCCGCTGGCGCCGCTGGCGCTGCAACTTTCGCGGGCGTCGTCTGCGTGGCGGACGCCTCTCGGCAAGTGAGGGTGAGGCAGAGCGGCGCCGCGGCAAGGTAACTCCGGAGAGACATGTCCAAACCTCCGCTGCAGTCAGGTGAAGCCCCGGGGTGGGGACGCGGACGCAATTCGAGCACGCTTTGTGGAGAACGGGCGGTAGAATTTCCTGAAAGCCGCGCCCTGCCGCCCAACTCCAAGGGAGGCCGTTGGGGGAAGGGCGCCACCACCCCCCTTTAAGGGGCCGCGGCCTTTTTTATGTTTTCCATTCGCACCGCGACCATTGCTGACGCCGAGGCCCTGGCCGAGCTCGGGGTGCGCACCTTCCGCGAGACGTTCGCCAAGGACAACACGCCCCAGGACATGGCGCTCTACCTGGCCGAACATTTCGGCGGGGGGCTGCAGCGCGCCGAGCTCGAGGACCCAAGCGTCCTCTTCCTCCTCCTGGAGGCGAACGGCCACCCTGCGGGCTACGTCAAACTGCGCCGCGGGCCCGCCAACGCCCGCGGAAGGCATCCTTTGGAGATTTGCCGCTTCTACGTCGACCAACCCTGGCACGGGAGGGGCGCCGCGCTCGAGCTCATGCGTGCCGTAGAAGCGACGGCGCAAAGGGAGGGGCACGACGACGTGTGGCTGGCCGTCTGGGAGCGCAACGCACGCGCCATCCATTTCTACCAGAAGCACGGCTTTGCCCGGGTGGGCGAACAACTCTTCCGACTCGGCGCCGACGTACAGACGGACTGGTTGATGGCCCGCGCCTTCAGGCCCGAGCAAAATCAATAAAGCCGCGGATGGGGTCCGTCGCCAGAAGCTTGAGCCGCACCCTGTCCCCCACGTCCAGGCCGCGCTCTCCGCGCACCACCCGGCCCTCGGCGGGCGGGACGAGTAGACGGGCGAAGGTGCCTCTGTCCGTCACTCCAGTCACCACCGCTTCGAAGACTTGGCCAATCCGCTTCTGGAGGAGCTCGGCGGCGGCCATCTTTCGGACCAGGCGCTCGACCTTCCTCGCGCCGTCCTCCATCTCGGTGCACCGCCCGGCCACCTCCTGCAGCTCGGCGTCCGCGTAGGCCGGGGGTGCGCCGCGGAGCACCGCCTTCACCAGCCGCTGAGTGACGACGTCTGCAAAGCGTCGGTTGGGCGCCGTGGAGTGGGTGTAGTCCTCGACGGCAAGGCCGAAGTGTCCGACCCGGGGCGCTCCCGGGCGCTGCAAGTCGTACTCGCCTGGGCCGAGCAGCTTCACCACCGAAAGCGAGAGGTCCGGAAAGTGAAGCGGGTCTGCTTGGCGTTGTTTGAGGAGAAAGTTCTCCAGCGCCGGCGCGTCTGGGTTGGAGGGGAGGGTCGTCCCCAGGCCGGCCGCCAACTCCACAATTCGCTCCCAGCGCTTGGGCACCTTCACCACCCGCGCGATGGACGAGCGCTTCTGTCCGGCCAGAAAGCGCGCCATGACGCCGTTGGCGGCCACCATCAAGTCTTCGATGAGCTGGCGCGAGCGGCTGTCCAGGTTGAGCTTGAGGTCCACCACCTGGCCATTGGCCAGGACTGGATTCGCCTCCAGCGTCTCCAAGTCCAAAGCTCCCTGCTCCATGCGCAGTGCGCGGAGGGCGGCGGTGGCGCGGGCCTGGAGCTCGAGCTGCTTCTGGAGCCCGGGCACGCTCGAGACGCGCTCCGGCACCGCGGCCTTGCCGGCGAGCCAGTCCGCCAGTCCGGGGTAGGCAAGCTTGGCCTTGTTGCGCACCAGGGCGCGAAAGACGCGCTCCTCGCCAAGGGTTCCGTCCGCCTTGACGCCGAAGGCGATGACCACTGCCAAGCGGTCCGCGTCCTGCTTCAAGGAGGTGGCGTCGTAGCTCAGCGGCTGCGGCAGCATGGTGAACACCGTCACCCCGGCGTAGACGGAGGTGGTGTTGTGGGCGGCGTGTGCGTCGATGGCTCCGCCCTGTCGGACGGTTTCGTCGACGTCGGCGATGGCGACCTGGATGCGGATGGTGCCGTCGTCCGCTTCCTCGGCGACTTCAATCTGGTCCAAGTCCTGCGAGTCGTCGTTGTCGATGGACGACCAAAGCAGCCCCCGCAAGTCCTCCACGGCCGATGGCGGTGACGAGGACCGGGCGAGCACCGCTTGCACTTCGGACAGGACGGCCGGCGCAAAGTCCGGGAGAAAGCCCTTGTCCAGCATGGCCGCATGCGCCCGGGCAACCAAGTCGGCACCGCGGGTCGGGAGCTCATTCATAGAGAGAGGAGGCGGGGAGGGCGCCCCAGCCTTGGGGGTGTCCGGAAGTCTAGGCTCGTCGCGGTCCGCTCGTCTTGAGCGCCGCGGCAGCCGCGTCACCGCGCCGTCGCCACCAAAAGAGGAGCAGCGGCACGAGCAGCATGGCCAGCTGGGAAAGCAGGGTGAGGGCGTCCGGGTAAAGGCCGAGGACGTCCAGCCGTGGCCCGCGCACCGGCAACATGGGCAGAAGGCCAATCTCCTGAAAGGAGTGTAGCCCTTGGCCGAGCAACGCCACTGCGGTGCCGTAGAGGACGAAGGTCGAGAGGGTAAACAGCGGTTTCATGGGCAGCACGTAGCCCACCCTGCGGATGAGCAGCACCAGGACGGCCATCACCCCAAGCCCCACCCCAGCACCGAGCAGGACGCCCCGGGGCGAGTCGATGGACAGCCCCTCGAGAAAAATGGCCGTCTCGAAGCTTTCCCGAAAGAGCGCGGTGAAGGAGATGGCGAAGAGCCCGAAGCCGCTGCTCCGGCCGAGTGCGCCCTCCATCCTCCCTCGGAGCTCTCCCATGTAGCGCCGCAGGTTGCTCTTGGCGTTGAGCCACAGGGCGGCGTAGACGAGCATCGCGCTGGCGAGCAGCCCGGCCACTCCCTCCAGCAATTCACGGTTGACGCCGGCCAAAAGCTGTCGGCCGAAGACGAAGCACACCGCCCCGGCCACGAGCGCGCTCGTCCAACCGGCGTGCACCAGTCGCGCCTTGTCCAGTTGTCCCATCTTCTTCAACACCGCCAAGAGGGCGGCGATGACGATGACGACTTCGAAGCCCTCTCGGACGACGACGAGGAGCGCGAGCCAGAAGACGGTGGCGGTCTCCGGCGTGGAGCGGCGCGAGCGCGCCGCGTCCTCCAGGAGGCTCCTCAGCGACTGCACCTCGGACAAAAAGCGTGGGTCGCGCTGCTCGGCGTAGACGCGGGCCCGCACCAGGCTGTCCTCAAACCGCTGGACGAGGGCCGGGTGTCGGGCCCGCAACACCGGCTCCACGGGCTCGAAGGCCTGGAGGTAGGTGTCCAGGAGCTCCTGACGCGCACCCGCAAAGTCGCCCGAGGCGCCGAGCCGGCGCGCGCGGTTGATGCCGGCCAAGCTGGCCGCCAAGGCCTGGTCCTCGTCGGGCCTGGGTGGGACGCGGCGCAGGCAGGGGACTTCGGCGGCGCCGAAGGTTTGGGCGAGCTCAGAGTCCGTGGAATTGGCCAACACCTCGAGTGAGGTACGCGGAGGCGTGTGCGTGCAGGCCGGCTGCCGCAGCGTCATGAGGTAGAAGGCCAGGGCCCAGCGCTCGTCCTCGGAGAGGGTGGGGTAGGCGGGCATGGCCGTCCCCTCCACGCCGAGGGCGAGGACGTTGAAGGCCCGGTAGGGCGTGTAGGGGTCCATTCGCTCAGCCGAGCGGAGGTCCGCGGGCCGCGGCTCAAGCTGAAGGGCAGTCGGCGTCTCGCCGCTCCCCAGGGCCCCGTGGCAGACGGCGCAGCCTTCCTGGAAGAGGTGCGCCGCTTGGGCCATGTCCGGCGTGGTGCGGGGGCTCCGTCGCAGGCCGCCGGCTTGGGCCAACTCGTCCACCAGCGCGCGGCAGTCGCGGGCCACGCCCTCGGCGTCCATGCCCTGGCCGACACGCTCGGCCACCGCCGCCAGCCGGGCCTGGTAGGGCACGCCCGGGGGACCGAGCTCCTGGAGCGCGCGTTGGGCGTCCAGCACCAACCCGCGTTGCTCGGCGAGCTCGGCCTGATTCCCCGAGGCCACCGCCGCCGGGTAATCCGAGGACAGGTACTGCAAGAGGCCGACGGCCCGCTGCCAGGTGGCGGACGGGGCTTCAGCCGACTCCGCGCGCACCCCGGCGGCCGGAAGCAGCAACAGCAGGGTGACGACGTGGATGCGCATTTCGAAAACCAGCGTTAACAGGCTCTTCTAGAGCGTCAATCATGAGAATGAGAAGCGGTTGCGAAAAAATAGCACCCCACAGCCGGGTTTGCCCCCCAGGCCTCCCCGGAGAGCGTCCGAGGGTGGGCGGTGGGGTGTAGAGAGGGTGCCCCCCATGCCGCCGCTGGCTTTCCGTTCGCCACCCCCCCTGGTCCGCCTTACCAACGGCTTCGTCGAGGCTTTTGACAATGCGGTGGCCACCGCGCGCACCTGCTATGCCCCCCGCGTCATTACGCCGGCCGACGTCCGGCGGGACGAGAAAGCCCGCGGGCTGAGGGACCGCATCGCCCGGGAGACGTACCAGGCGGGCCACCACACCACGCTTCAGCACGCCACCTTCCAATTCTCGCTGGAGAATGTGAGTCGGCAGTGCATCTGGAGCTTCCTGCACAGCCACCCCTTCTACAACTCGGAGCAAGTCAGCCAACGCTACGTGGCGGTGAAGCCGGAAAGCGTGGTGGTGCCCGCCCTCGGCGAGCCGGAGGAATTGCTCTACCGCAGCACGGTGCGCGCTCAAATGGAGGCCTACGGACGGCTCGGCGAGCTGCTCCTGCCACGGACGGAGCAGGAGTTTTTCCGCATTTTCCCCGGCCGCCGTCACGCCCCGGAGAAATGGGCGTCCACCCTTCACAAGCGTGCTCAGGAGGTGGCTCGGTACGTGCTCCCGGTGGGGACGTTCGCGCACCTGTACCACACCGTCTCCGGCCTCACGCTGCACCGCTACCACCGCCTCATCAACGCCTCGGACGTGCCCAGCGAGACGCGGTCTCTCGTAGAGGCCATGGTGGCCGAGGTGGAGAAGCTCGACCCTCTCTTCTTCCGAGACGTCGAGGACGCGCTGCCGCTGGACGAGACGCACGAGGCGCTCACCTTGCATGACCGCGCCCTAGGCGTGGGCCAAGCGGCGGCGCTTCAGCACCGGAGCGAGTTCGACCAGGCGCTCGGAAACAAAGTGAGCCTCCTCGTGGACTACAGCGCGCGCGCCGAGCAGGCCGTCGCCCAGGGCGTGCGCAGCGTGCTCGGGCTCCCGAAGAAGGCGCTGTCTGACGCCGACGCCATCGAGCGGGTGCTGTCCCCTCGGCACAACCCCTACCTCTCCGAGGCGCTCGTCCTCACCACCCACGGCAAGCTGACGCGCGCGCTGTCCCACGCGAGCTACACCTTCCAGAAGCGCCTCAGCCACACAGCGGACAGCCAGGACCAGCGACACCGCATGACGCCCGGGAGTCGTCCCATTCTTTCGGCGCAATTCATCCCCGGCGAGCCAGACGTCGTGGTACCCGCCTTGCTGGCCGAGGTTCCCGAAGCGCTGGAGCTCTTCTTCACAACGTGCCGCAAGGCTTGGGCCGCCATCGAAGCGCTGCTGTCGGCCGGAGTGCCCGACGAGGCGGCGCTTTACCTCTTGCCCAACGCCTTTCCCATCCGCTTCCTCGAGTCGGGTGAGCTTCTCCACTTCCACCACAAGTGGGTGCACCGCCTCTGCTACACGGCCCAGGAGGAAATCTGGCGCGCCTCGCTCGAGGAGGTGCAGCAGGTGCAACAAGTCCATCCGCTCCTGGCCCGACACCTCGCGCCCCCTTGCACGCTTCGTCGGGAAGCGGGCGTGACGCCATTTTGTCCCGAAGGCCCTCGCTTCTGTGGCCTCCCGGTGTGGAGAATGGAACTTCGGGAGTTCGAGCGCCTCCTCTAGAGTCCGGTTTCCGCAACCGGCCCCTTCTCTCGAGGCGAATTGCTCCCGCTGCACTTGCCCCTCCTCGCCACGCTTCTCGGCGCCGCCAACGTCCCGGCTGCACCAGAGCCCACAGCTCCTCTGGACACGGCGGCGGCGGCGTCCGCGGCAGCCGCTGCAGCGGCCGCCTGGTCGGACTTCCCAGGTCCACCCATCTTCACGCCCATGGACCCGCTCGAGTACTCGAGGAGCGCCCTCATCTCCCCGCCGTTGCTCATGCCCAAGGGCAGCTGGGCCTTCTCGCTGCAGCTCAACTACGCCTCGGCCATCAACCTCTTCAACAACGTCCCCAACTCCGTGCTGCTGGACGCGGAGATTGGGCACCTCACCTTCACTGGCACCTTCCGGGTCTCACCCAATCTCTTCCTTCTGGTGATGGGTGGCGTCCAGGGCGCGTACGCGGGCTTTCTGGATGGGCTTCTCGACGCCTACCACTCGCTGTTGGGCATCACCTACGAGGCCCGAGATTTGAGGCCGACGAATAAATTCGCCTACTACTTCCAGAGCGGCCAGAGCCGCCAAAGCTTCAAGCCGGTGGGGCTCACGCTGCTCGACACCCACCTCGGCGTGGGGTGGATGGTGAATGAGCAGCTTCAGCTCTTGGCGACGGTGGTGGTGCCCACCGCGTGGGTGGACGGGTACGCGGCGCACACCGTCCAGTTTGGGGCCATCCTCACCTGGCAGCGGCCTTTCCTGTGGTCGTGGCTCCTCTTCGACGGGACGGTGGGCCTGGGCGCCACGCCCCGCGCTGGAGGCGGACTGCTCCAGCCCTACCAAAACGTCGTCTTCGCTTCGGCCTCGGTGGGCTTCAAGGCGCGGCTGAGCCAGCGCAATTTCATCTACGCCAACTTTTTTCTGCAGTCGCCCTTGTACCGCAACACCGGGGACTGGCCGCTGGACTTTGTCGACGGCTCCCTCGACTTCGGGTGGATGTTTCGCACCGACGCCAACTGGGAATTCGCAGTGGGACTCACCGAGAACCCGGTGGCCAACGGTCCAGCGCCGGACATTGTTTTCTGCTTCGGCCTCCGCCACGGCTTCTAAGGCCGACACGGCGCCTAGGAGGGGCTCAGCCGCGCGCGTGTTTCCACCCACGGTGCGAGGGTGCGCCACAGAGTTCCCAGCAGCACCAGCCCGCCCCCGGCCAAGGCCCAAGGGCCGGGCCTTTCACCGGCGAGGAAGAAGGCCCACACCGGGTTGAGGACGGGCTCGAGGAGGGCCAGCAGCGAGGCCTCAGTGGCCGGCGTGTGCCTCAGCCCGCGAGCAAACAGCGCGTAGGAGAGGCCGAGTTGGAAAACCCCGAGGAAGAGGACGATGGCGACGTCCCGAGGGGTGAGCGCCGGCCCGCCGACGGAGCCCGGCAAGGAGGCGGCGCCGGCCAGCAAGTTTCCCAAGAGTACCGCCGGCGCGTTGCTTCCGCCGAGTCGACGCAAACCGAGGATGCAGAGGGCAAAGGCGACGCCGCTCAGAAGCGCAATCAAATTTCCCGACACCTGACCTGGCGTCAACTGGTCGCGGAAAAACAGCAGCAGTCCCACGAGGAAGAGCGGGACGGAGAGGAGCTCGCCCCGGGTGGGGCGCTCGCGCAGGAGCAGCGGGCTGAGGAGGAGCACGTAGAGGGGGGCCGTGTCCTGTAGAAAAATGGCGTTGGCCGAGGTGGTGAGCTTGTTGGCCACGGTGAAGAGCACCACCGTCACCGCGTAAGCGGCGGCGACCGCCCAGGTGCTTCGCGTCGGGCGCGCCCGCGCCCCAGGGAGGAAGAGCCACAACACCACCGCCGCCACCAGCGAACGCCCGAGTGAAATCTGCCAGGCGTTGAGGCTGCACAGCTTGATGGCCGCACCGGCCGTGGACCAGAGCGCGGCCGCGGCCAGAATCAGCCAGGGGCCGGAGCGGCGCGGCGCCGCTGGAGGGGGAACCATGGTGCCTTTCACCTTCGGGGCCTGCTAGACGAGCGGCGTGAAGATTTACACGAAGACCGGCGACGCTGGTGAGACTGGATTGTTTGGCGGAGGCCGCGTCCCCAAGGACAGCCCACGGGTGACAGCCTACGGTGAGGTGGATGAGCTCAACGCGACGCTCGGCGTCGCCCGGGCGGCGGGCGTGGGTGCGCTGGACGGGCTGTGCGAGACGCTTCAGCACCAACTCTTCACCGTGGGCGCGGTGCTGGCCACGCCCCAGGGAAGCAAAGCCGACGCCCACATTCCCCACGTGAAGCCAACGTGGATTGAGGACATGGAGGCGGCCATGGATGCCCTCGACGCCGAGCTTCCGAAGATGACGCACTTCATCCTCCCCGGCGGGACGCCGGGCTCCGCCGCGTTGCACTTCGCGCGCACCGTGTGCCGCCGCGCCGAGCGCACCGTGGTGCCCCTCGTCCGAGACGGCACGGTGGATGGCGCGGTGATGCGCTTTTTGAACCGCCTCTCTGACTTGCTCTTCATGATGGCTCGGGCGGTGAACCATCGCGCGGGCGTCGAGGACGTGAAGTGGGTGCCGGAGAAGACGACGTGAGGCACCGTTTCCGGCCGTGAGCTCCTTCGGCGCGGCGCGGGTGCGCACCTTGGCGCTCGAGGCGGGCTTCCACCTCGTGGGCTTCGCCCGGGCCGAGGCCCTTCCCCCGCGGACGTTGCTGGACTGGCTGGAAGCGGGAATGGCGGCGGACATGGATTGGATGGCGGAGCGAGTCGCCGACCGGCTCGACCCGCGCCGCCTCTTGCCCGGCGCCCAGACGGTGGTGGCCTTGGCTTGTAACTACTTCCACCAGGCCGCTTGGGCGGAGGCCTCTCCGGTGGCTTTGTACGCCCAAGGCCGCGACTACCACGCGACGCTGCATGACAGGCTTCGCACCCTCCGCCGCCAGCTGCGCTCGGAATTTCCCGGCCTCGGCGACTTTGGCTCGGTGGACCACTCCCCGCTGATGGAGAAGGTGTGGGCCGCCCGCGCTGGGCTCGGCTACGTGGCGCGCAATGGCTGCTTGGTGACGCCCGAATTCGGCTCCTGGGTGGTGCTCGCCGCGATGGTGCTCGACCAGGCCGTCGAGGCGGAGGCCTATGGCCCGGGCCCGACGGAGGAACGCTGCGGACGCTGCCGGCTGTGCGTCGACGCCTGCCCCACAGAGGCGCTCGACGGGGAGGGCCGGGTGGACGCGCGCCGTTGCCTCTCCTACCAAACCATTGAGAATACGGGCCCGGCGCCGGCCGAGCTCCGGTCGGCCTTCGAGGGGACAGTGTTTGGGTGCGACGCGTGCCAGGACGTCTGTCCGCTCAACCAGGCCCCGGTGCTGACGCAGGACGCCCGCTTCGCCCCCCGTCCGGTGGCCGGGCTCAACGCCCGGGCCCTGGCGGCGCTGACGCGCGCGGCGTACGAGGCGCTGGTGCCGGGCACGGCCTTGGCCCGTGCCGGCTTCGACGGCCTTCGCCGGAATGCGGCCTACGCCCTGGGCGCGGCCCGCGATGCCGGTGCCCGCCAGGTGCTCGAACAGTTGCGCACGGACGCAAGCCCGCACGTGGCCGAAGCGGCGTGCTGGGCCCTCAGCCGGCTGCGAGCGTGACGCGGCCACCGCGCGCCCCTGGGGGCGTCGAGGGGACGGTGGTGGCGCTCATGTCCGTGCACGTGCTGTTGAGCGCGCTCACCTACCTTGCGGCGAAGCGCGGCGTGCAGGAGCTCCCGCCGCTGACGCTTCTCGTGTGGCGGCTGTTGGTGAGCGCCGGCACCTTCGCCGCGCTTCTCGTCTTTTTCCCGGGCCACAGGTTTCCACCGCGCGGCGTCCTGGGGCGCGTGGCGCTGCTCGGGCTACTCTCCGGGCCGTGTAACCAGGCCCTCTTCCTGGTGGCCATGCAGCACACCACCGCCGCGCACGGGGCGCTCATTTTCTCGCTCACCCCCTTGGGGGTGTACCTGGTGGAGCTCGCCCGGGGACGCGAACGGCCTCGGTGGACGGCAACACTCGGCATCGCCGTGGCCCTGGCCGGCGTGCTGTTGCTCTTGCTCGCCCGCGGCGTCACCGCCCTCTCCGGACTCTTCCTCGGCGACCTCCTGCTCTTGGGCTCGCTGTTGGCGTGGGTATTTTACACCACCGAGGGCCGCGAATTGGTGGCCCAGGAGGGAGCGCTTCGGACGAGCGCCTGGTCCAACATTGCCGGGGCGTTCTGGCTGCTTCCGCTGATGCCCTTTGTGCTCCAGCCAGAGCGCGTCTTCGCCGCGTCGCTTCTGGCCAAGGGGGCCGTCTTGTACCTCGGGCTCGGGAGCTCGGTGCTCTCCTACGCCATTTGGTTTGCGGCGCTGGGCCGGACGGACGCCTCCAAGGTGGCCGTCTTCAGTAACCTGCAGCCGGTGGCCACGGCGCTCGCCGCCTGGGCCCTCCTCAAGGAGCCCCTCTCCTGGGAGGTGGTGGTGGGCGGGGCGCTGGTGCTTCTCGGCGTCCGCCTCACCCAAAGCCCGGACCGGCTGGCAAACCTCCCAGACGGCGCCCGACCGCCTTAGCATAGGGGTTTCATGCTCTTCGGCTTTTGGAGGCGCGAGTCACTGCGGAGTTTTCTCGGCCGTCTCTGGAGCCGGTACCTCGAGGTGTCTCTGGCCGACGCCGCCGCCCAGCTCGCCTTTTCCCTCCTCTTCTCCGTCTTCTCTTTCCTCTTCTTCCTGGTGACGCTGGCCGCGTTTCTGCCGCTGGACCCGGCGCTGAAGGCCCTCATGCGGGGCATCCACAACGTGCTTCCGCTCGAGGTGGCCGAGGTGCTGGAGGGCCACCTGCGCCAGCTCATCCACGAGCCTCGCCTGCACCTTCTCGGACTGGGCTTGGCCGGGGCGGTGTGGAGTGCCTCGCGGGGGGTGGACGCCATGCGGGTGACGCTCAACCGCGCCTACCATGTCACCGAGCGGAGGGCGTGGTGGAAGGCGCAGCTGTACAGCGTCGGGGTGACGGTGGTGGCGACGCTGCTGATTCTGGTGGGATTGGTGGCGGTGGTGCTGGGGGGGCGCTTCGGGGTGTGGCTCTTCGGCTGGTTTGGCCTCAAGACGGAGTTTCTCCTCGTTTGGGGCTGGCTGCGCTGGCCGGTCACCACGGTGATGGTGATGGGGGCCATGGCGCTCGCCTATGCGAAACTTCCGGACATTGACGCTCCGTTTCACCTGGTGACGCCAGGCTCGGTGGCGGGAGCGCTGATTTGGGTGGCCGTCACCTGGGGCGTCGGCCTACTCACCGCCGACGTCCAGCGACTGGACTTGGCCTACGGCTCGCTGGCCTCGGTGATGGTGGTGCTCACCTGGTTTTACCTCTCCGCCTTCGCCTTCCTCTTCGGCGGGCTCCTCAACGCGGTACTCGCGCCCGAGTCCAAGGAGCGCGCGCCGAAGCTAACAGCGCCCCCCCTCGTCCGTCCGGACGGGGCGCTCGGGCCTCAGTAGAAGTCCGAGCAAGAGGCGTAGTAGCCGCACCGGCAGAAGAGCTTGCACTTGCGCTCCTCGAGCTCCGCCCCGCAATTGAGGCAGGTGCGGACGAGGCGCTCGGGGGAAGGCAGCGTCGCCACGCGGCGCGGGCTCACCTTGGGGCGTTGCGTCTCGGCGCGAGGGCGCTGCGTCATGGCCGGCCCCTCTTACCAGAGCTCGCCGACGGGCCGGCCCGGGTGTCCTGCCCCCCGCTGCGGGAGAGTGTGCCAGCGAAACGCCGCGCGCGTTGTGCTTCTGGCCGAGGCCGGGCCGGGGCAAGCTCCAGGCCCGGCGAAAGTCTTCTATGGAACCTATCCGCCCCATCGTCCTCGAGGGGACGTACGTCCGTCTCGAGCCCCTCGCACCGGCGCACTTGGCGCCGCTGCAAGCCATTGCCGCGCGGCACCGCGAGACGTACCGGCTGACCTCCGTTCCGGCGGAAGCTGCAGGAATGGCCGACTACCTCCAGTTGGCCTTGGCTCAAGCGGCCCAGGGCACCGCGCTCCCCTTCGCGACGGTGGACCGCGCGCGGGGGGTGGTGGTGGGCAGCACCCGCTTTTGGTCCCTCGAGTTTTGGGAATGGCCCGTAGGCCACCCGCTGCGCCGCACGGAGGGCATGCCCGACGCGGCAGAAATTGGCTACAGCTGGCTCGCGCCGGAGGCCCAGCGGACGGCCCTCAACACCGAGGCCAAGTTGCTCATGCTCACCCACGCCTTCGAGCGCTGGGAGGTGCACCGCGTGAACCTGAGGACGGACGTGCGCAACACGCGCTCGCGCGCGGCCATTGAGCGGCTGGGCTTCAGGCTCGACGGTGTGCTGCGCGCTGCCTCTCCCGCTGCCGACGGAGGCATCCGGGACACCGCCACCTATTCCCTTCTGGCGAGCGAGTGGCCGGAAGCGCGCCAACGCCTCACCGCCCGGCTGCGTGCCCCGCCCTAAGCGGGCTTAATCGCGCGCCGAAGCATTCCTTGGACGACGAGCGCGTGGAAGGGGCGGACGAGGAAGAAGTACACCCGTCCGAAATTGTTTCGGAAGCGTACCGCCGTCGCCAGCGAGGCCTCTCCGTCGGCGACGCGCAGACAAAGCCGGAAGTCGAGGTGGCGGTCGTCCTCGCCCAGCAGGAGCTCCTGCTCGCTGCGCTGGAAGAGGGTGAAGAGGCCCACACGCTCGCCAGGGACGAAGTGGGGCAGTGGCCGGCGTCCGCGAGGGGACGTCTTCAGGCCGAAGGGACGCACCAACGCGTCCCGCAGGCGCATGAGGCGCAGCGGGCGCCCGGCGAAGACACGCCGCGCGACTTCCTCCAGGGTGACGTCCGGGCCGACGGAGGCGGAGAAGACGTCGAAGTAGTCCACCGAGGCGAGGGCGCGCGCCGCCAGCGAGGTCTCTGTCAGCGTCCTCCGGCTGCGCGCGCGTCGGAGCGGCACGGCCGGAGGCACGGGAGGCATTTCGAAGGGGCTACTTGAGACGGCTCTCGGCTGCAGCCCAGTCGATGTTGTTGAAGTAGGCGTCGACGTACTTGGCGCGCTCGTTGGCCTTGTAGTCGGGGACGAAGGCGTGCTCCCAGGCATCCATCACCAGGATGGGCTTGAAGCCGGCCGGGTTGCCGTCCTCGTGCAACGTCACCCAGTGGTTGCTGAGCCAGCCGTTGTCCGGGTTTTGGTAGGTGATGGCCCAGCCGACGCCGGGCATGGTGGCGATGGCCTTAAAGTCCGCGAGCCAGATGTCGTAACTGGTGAAGCTCCCCTCGAGGGCCGCCTTCAGCTTGCCGCTGGGGCCGGCGTCCGAGGTGCCGGGCTTGAGGTTGTTGAAGTAGTACTCGTGCAGAACCATCCCGTTGTACTCGAAGCCCATTCGCCGGCTCATCTCGGCATAGGCCGGGTTCGAGCCCGCGGCTTGCTTCTCCTTGGCCATGCCGAGGAGCGTCTCGGTGAGCTTGTTGGTCCGGTTGACATAGCCCTCGTACAGCTTGAGGTGGGTCTCGAGTAGGCCGTCGCTGATGCCCTTCAGGCCCTTGAGGTTTGGAAACGTCTTGGGGGTGTACTTCTTGTCGGCCATGGGGGTTGCCTCCGTGCAGGTAGCGCAGGCTTAATCATTTCGCCGCTGGTTGGCGACCCCCAATGCCGGAGCTACCCGAGGTGGAGATCGCCCGACGCAACCTGGAGCGCTGGCTCCAGGGCACCCGCGTCACGGGTGCCGAAGCGGAGGCGACGCGGATTTTCCGCGGGGCGAGCCGCCCGGCTTTCCTGCGCTTGAGGGGGAGGCTCGTCTTCGCCCTGCGTCGAGGCAAGACGTTGTTGCTCGGCTTCGAGGGCAACCAGGGCTTCCTCTCGCACCTGGGGATGACGGGGAAATGGGTGCGCCGCCCGGCGGGTCAGGTGGAACCCTACAGCCGCGGCCGCCTTCGGCTCGCCGACGGCTCGGTGGTTCACTACAGCGACCCGCGTCTCTTTGGGCGCATCAAGCCTGGGCCCGCCGACGGGCTGCTTTTGCTTCGGGAAGTCCGGGAGCTCGGGCCGGACCCCCTCCTGGAGGCGGTCGAGGGGTCTCGGCTGGGGGAGATTTTCGGCCGCTCGCGCCGGCCCCTGAAGGTGGCGCTTCTGGACCAGCGCCGCCTGGCCGGACTGGGAAACATCCACGCCGCTGAGGCCCTGTGGCGGGCGAAGCTGTCGCCGCTGCGTCCCGCGTCCTCGGTAACCCGCGCCGAGTGGAGCCGGCTGGCGACGGCCATTCGGGCCGTCATCCGCTTCGCCCTCCGAAAGGAGGGCGGCGGCGACGACATTGCGTACGTCGAGGAGCCCGGCGCCCCCAATCCCTTCCGGGTGTACGGGCGGGCGGGAAAGCCCTGCCCCCGTTGCCAGTCCACCATCCGCAGCGTCCGTCAGGCAGGGCGAACCACATATTTCTGTCCCCGGTGCCAGCCGAGGAGGAGGGTGCGATGAAGGTGAAGGCCAAGGGGTTGGACCACGTGGCCATTGTGGTACGGGACTTAGAGGCGGCCATCCGGCTGTACCGGGACACGCTGGGCCTGGAGCTCACCCACGTGGAGGAGGTGCCAGAGCAAGGCGTCACCACCGCCATTTTCGGCCACGGTATGGGGCGGGTGGAGCTCATCAGCCCCACCACCCAGGACTCCGGGGTGGCGCGCTACCTCGAAAAGCGAGGCGAGGGGTTGCACCACATTTGCCTTGAGGTGGAGGACATTGACGCCGCCATGGCCGCGCTGCGCCAGGCCGGCGCCCCGCTCATCGACCAGACGCCCAAGCCCGGAGCCGGGGGGGCCCGAGTGGCTTTCGTACACCCCAAGGGAACACATGGGGTGCTCACGGAGTTGCGTCAGGGTCCGAAACGCTAGGGCAGCGGACCGCCATCCGGCAGGAACTGGAAGCAGTAGTCGGCGGGCGCAACCTCAGTGTGGGAGGGGTCATTCGCCAGCAAGCATTTGTCATATTTCCCGGGGCAGCTCGCGTCCGAGGTGCAGGCTTGCGTGCAGAAGCAGCCTTGCTCGCTTTCAAGGATGCACTTGCACAAGAGCTCCCCGGTGCACGAGGCGCCGACTGCGTAGATGGTACACGCGTCGCCGTAGTTGCCCGGGTTGTTGCCGCTACTGCAGGCAAGGCCGAGGACCACGGCGGCAACGCCGAGGAGGCCGACCGCGAGGGAGCGGAAGGTACGATTCATGTCGTTAAGCGTATCTCGGAAACCGTACCTCCGCTAAAGGTGCGGCGTTGACACACCAAAAGGCGATGGCTTTACTGCCGCGCCCTTTCTGCCGCGTCTGGAGATCGCACGTGAAGGTACCCGCACTGGCGGCGTTCCTCGTCTGCACCACCGCCCTCGCACAGGCTCCCACCCCGACGCCCAACCCGCCACCTGACGCGGCGGCGGCGGCAAAGCGAGCCCCACGACTCCGCCCGCTCCGCCGACGGATGCGCCCGCGAGCAAGGTGACGACACCGCCCAGCAGCGCGACGACGCTGCAACTGGATGAAGCCATCCAGCGTGAAATCGACGCCAGAGTGGCGCAGGCGAAGAAGGAGCTCCAGGACGAGATGCGGGCCCAGTCCGCGACCGCCGCGGCGACGCAGGCCGGCTTCGAGGACGCCAACATCAGCAGCCGCACGAAGCTGCAGCTCTTCGTCGCCCACGGCTACTTCCGCGTGCGTCCGGAATTTTTCAACTACCTGGACCTCGGCCAGCCGGCCTTCAACAGCTACTACCTCTTTCCCGTGCCGGACGGCGGAGAGGCCAACAACAATCCAGGCGGGCACAGCATCACCGGCGTCAACATGCGCTTTCGGCTCGAACCGACCATCAACGTGTCGGAGGAGCTGCGCATCAAGTCGCAAATCGACATGCTCAACAACGTGGTGTGGGGAAGTACGCCTGCCTACGCCTACACCGGTTACCAAGGCGCGAGCGTCGCCTTCCTCAACACCGGTCAGGTCCCGCCGCAGTCTGCCCTCAATGCAGCGGTGAACAGCATCCAGGTGAACCAGGCCTACGGTGAGGTTTCGACGCCGGTCGGTCTTCTGAAGTTCGGCCGGATGTCGAGCAACTTTGGTCTGGGCATCAACTACAACGACGGCAACTGCCTGGACTGCGATTTCCAGACGGACATCGACGCCTTCCAGTTCATCGCTGAGCCGCTGCCGGGGTTCTTCGTCATTCCGATGATTGAAGTCGACGTTGCAGGTCTCCTCAACGCCCCGCTCTACACCAACGCCGAGCAACTCCCGGCCACCAACTCCCAGGGCTCGACCAGCTACCGCATCGTCATCGCCCGGCTGGACACCGAACAGCAGGCCAAAGCGAAGCTGGCGGCCGGCGGAACGGTGTTCAACTACGGGCTCGACTTCTCCTTCCGGACCAACAAGTACGAGTACCAGCAGGTGGCGTCGGGCACGCCGGGCAGCAACCTGGGCAACGTGTACAACCCTCAGCCGAACCCCTACGTACCGGGGGCGACGCTCGGCAACCGCGTGGCCCGCTTTGGCAACCTGTCCATTCCGGACCTCTGGCTGAAGCTTCAGACGCGGACCCTGCGTATTGAGTTGGAGGCCGTCTCCTACCTCGGCGAGTTCAGCGCCCCCATTCTCCCGGGCGGCGTCCCGACCAACGTCAACGTCGTGGAATTCGGCGTGGCCGGCGAAGCCGACTTCAAGCTCCTCAACGGCGCGCTGGTGCTGGGCTTCAAGGGTGGCTTCGCCAGCGGCGACAGTGCACCGGGCTTTGGCGTGCGCGTCACCCGGCCGTCGCTGGCGCCGGGAGCCACCACCAAGGCCGCGCAGCCCGGGGACATCGACGGCCAGCAGTTCGGCCGGCAGTACCCCTGTCCTGGAAATCCGGCCCGGACCTGCACCGACACCGACATCCGCAACTACGACTTTAACGCCGACTACCACATCGACCAGATTCTGTGGCGCTACATCATCGGCACCATCACCGATGGCTGGTACTTGCGGCCGTCGGTGCAGTGGAACATCACCGACTCGCTCCAACTCGACGGCAACGTCGTTTACTCCCAAGCCATCTACGCGAGCTCCACGCCGTCCGCTTCCCAGGTGGGCCTGGGCTCCTACGCGCTGGGCTTGGAAGTCGACCTGGGCCTGCGCTACCAGACGGAGGACGGACTCTTCGCCTGGCTGTACTACGGCATTCTGTTTCCCTTCGACGGCCTGCAAAACACGTCCATCGGCGGCATCGGCATCGTCGGCCTCCACGTGGCACAGAGCATCCGCGCCATGGTGGGCATCCGCTTCTAAGCCCGTCCCTGCCGGAGCCAAAACGCCATGCGGCGAAGCCTCTGGGTGCCCCTTCTCATCGCCGCCTCCGTTGGCGGCTGCGGCGTCCGGGGCAACCCCCGTCCTCCACTCCCGGACGTCCGTCCGCCGGTGGGCACAGACGCTGGCGTGGACGCGGGGACACTAAAGGTGGACGCGGGACACTAAAGGGTGAGGGGGAGAGCGCTCCCTCCGAAAGGGAGGCGCGAAACACCGCAATGGACCATTTCCGCTTCCGCCGGGGCGTTCTGCACGCAGAGGGCGTTTCGCTGGAGCGCATTGCCGAGCGCGTGGGGACGCCGACGTACGTCTATTCCGAGGCCACCCTGCGGAGGCATTGGGAGGTGGTGTCGCGGGCCTTCGCCGGCCGGCCCACCCTGGTTTGCTACTCGGTGAAGGCCAGCTCCAACCTGGCCTTGCTGTCGCGCTTTGCCCGCTGGGGGGCAGGCTTCGACGTCGTCTCCGGGGGGGAGCTGGCCCGCGTGTTGCGCGCCGGGGGCACCCCGGGCCGGACGGTGTTTGCCGGCGTCGGCAAGACGCGCTCGGAGCTGGAGCAGGCCCTCCGGGCCGGCATTCTCTTGGTGAATGTGGAAAGCGCCGAGGAGCTGGAGTTGCTCGACCAAGTGGGCCGGGCGGTGGGGGTACGTGCCCCCTTCGCGGTGCGCGTCAACCCGGATGTCGACGCGCGCACCCACCGCAGCATCTCCACCGGACTGAAGACTTCGAAATTCGGAGTCCCGCTCGCCGAGGCGAGGGCGCTCTACCAGCGCAGCCGAGGGATGAAGGGGCTCTTGGCCACAGGGGTGGACTGCCACATCGGCAGTCAGCTCACCGACACCGAGCCCCTCCGGAAGGCCGTGCGCCGCGTGGCGGCGCTCTACCGCCAGCTTTTGTCCGAGGGGTACAAGCTCCGCCTCCTCGACGTCGGCGGCGGCCTGGGCATTCGCTACCGGAAGGAGACTCCGCCCAAGCCCGAGGAATGGGCGAGCGCCTTACGCGAGGCCACCGGGGACATCTCCTGCACCTTGGTGGTGGAGCCAGGCCGAGTCCTGGTGGGGAATGCCGGCATCCTCCTGACGCGGGTGTTGGGCCGAAAGCCTGGCGCCGGGCGCCGCTTCGTCATTGTGGACGCGGGGATGAACGACCTCCTGCGCCCGGCGTTGTATGGCGCCGAGCATGAGGTGGTCAGCGTCCGTCGCCGTCGCGGTGCGCCGGTGCTGCTCGACGTGGTCGGGCCGGTGTGCGAATCGACGGACACCTTGGCCGCTGGGCGCCGCATGCCGCTCCCCTCCCAGGGCGACTTGCTCGTCCTCCGGACGGCGGGCGCGTACGGGATGAGCATGGCCAGCAACTACAACGGCCGGCTGCGGCCGGCCGAGGTGCTCGTCTCCGGAGCGCGCTTCCGTGTGGTGCGGACGCGGGAGACGCCAGGAGACCTCTGGCGCGGCGAGTCGACGGGACGGTAGGGTTCCACGGCGAGAACCCCCACCATGCTGCGACTCGCTGGCTCCCTCACCGCCCTGGCCACACCCTTCCGCGACGGCCGTCTCGACGAGGAGGCGTACCGAGCCCTCATCGCCGAACAGCTGGCGGAAGGCACCACCGGGCTGGTGCCGGTGGGCACCACCGGGGAGGCGGTCACCCTGTCCGCCCAGGAGCGCGCCCGGGCGGTGCGGGTGGCGGTGGAGGCCGCTGGGGGTCGGGTGCCGGTGCTGGGCGGCGCGGGCAGCAACTCCACGCAGGCCACGGTGGAAGGCATTGGCCAGGTGCGCGACGCGGGCGCTGACGCGGCCCTGGTGGTGACGCCCTACTACAATAAGCCCAACCAGGCCGGACTCTTCGAGCACTACCGCGCCTGCGTGCGTGCCCACCCGGGGTTCCCCTTGGTGCTCTACAACGTGCCCGGCCGCACCGGGTGTGACCTTTTGCCGGACACCTGTCTTCGACTTTGCGAGTTTGCCGAAGTGGTGGCGCTGAAGGAGGCCACGGGCAGCATGGTGCGCGCAGTGGACATTCTCGAGAAGTGCGGGGACCGTCTGACGCTGCTCTCCGGGGATGACTTCACCGTGGCCGCTTTCATCTCGGTGGGAGGAGAAGGCGTCATCTCCGTCTCCTCCAACGTCGTTCCCCGGAGAATGGCGGAGCTGGTCGCCGCGGCGCGGGCCGGTGAGCGGACGCGCGCGCGGGACCTGCAGGTGGCCCTCAACCCGCTGCACCGGCTGCTCTTCGTCGAGCCCAATCCCATTCCGGTGAAGTGGGCGCTTCACCTCCTGGGGTACTTCGGACCGGACATCCGGCTGCCTTTGGTGCCGCTCGGCGAGCCGCACGCCACGGCCCTGGCCGCGGAGCTCACCCGGCTTGGCGTCCTGCGACGGACGGGACAGCCTCGGAGCTGAAGATGCCCCGGCGCGTCCTCGTTACCGGAGTCACCGGGCGGATGGGCGCGGCCGTCCTGCGCGCGGTGCGTTCCGACGTCCGCTTCCTCTTGGTGGGTGGCACGGTGCGGGCCGGGCGGGGGTTGGCGGGACAGGACGCCGGCACGGTGGCCGGGTTGGGGGCGCTCGGCGTCCCGGTGTTTGAAGACGCTGGGGAGGCCAGCGCCGAGGCCCGCCCCGAAGTCGTCATCGACTTTTCCTCCCCCGACTTCACCGCAGAATGGGCGGACCTCTGCGCCAAGAGTGGCGCCGCGCTGGTGGTGGGCACCACCGGGTTGTCGGCCGCAGTGCGTGAGACGCTCGACCGTGCCGCGCGCTCGGCGCCGGTGGTGCTTTCCCCCAACATGTCGGTGGGCATCAACGTCCTCTTGGACGTGGCCTCCCACCTGGTGCGGGTATTGGGGGACGGCTGGGACGTGGAAGTGCTGGAGCTGCACCACCGACAGAAACGGGATGCGCCCAGTGGCACCGCCTTGAGGCTGGCCGAGACGCTGGCCCGCGCGGCAGGGCGCGACGCAGCCAGCTTCCGCCTGGCGCGTGCCGGAGAGGTGGGGCCGCGCACCAGCGGTGAAATCGGCGTGCAGACGCTGCGAGGCGGGGACGTGGTGGGCGAGCACACCGTCTTCTTTCTCTCCGACGGCGAGCGCATCGAACTCACCCACCGGGCCACCAGCCGGGAGCAGTTTGCGCGGGGCGCTGTCCGCGCCGCCGCCTGGGCCACCGCGCAGGAGCCGGGGCTGTACTCCATGCGGGACGTCCTCGGGCTATGAGGCCTCCCCAAGGACACGCCGAGGAAACCGTCTTTGTCGGCGTCGGGTCGAATCTCGGTGAGCGGGAAGCCCACCTGGCCGCGGCCGAGGCTGCGCTGCGCCAGGTGCAGGGCGTCACCGTCCTTCGTCGCTCGCGCCTGTACGACACGCGGGCCGTCGGCCCGGAGCAGCCCCGCTTCCTCAACGGGGTGTGGGAGCTCGCTTGCTCGCTTCCGCCCCGGCGCCTGTTGAGTGTCCTTCAAGCCGTGGAGCAGAGCCTTGGCCGTACCGGCAAGGGGCTGCAGCGCCCGCGCACCGTGGACTTGGACGTCCTTCTGTGGGGGGAGCGCATCCTCGTCGAGCCCGACTTCCAAATTCCGCACGCTGAAATGCACCGCCGACGCTTCGTGCTCGAGCCCTTGGTGGAGCTTGCGCCCAAGGCCCGCCACCCGGTGCTTGGCCTCACCATGCAAGAGCTGCTGGAGCAACTGCCTCCCGCCGACGTCCTTCCCTTGACTGCCGCGGGCGCTAAGGCTGGGCCCTGAGGTTTACCTGTGACGTCTGCCTTCCTCCTTCTCCTCCTCACCAGCGCGGACGGGCTTCCCCCGGGCCACCCACCCATTCCTCCTTCGGACGCAGGGGCGGCGCGCCCGGCGCCCGCAGGGCTTCCGCCGGGCCACCCACCCATTCCTGCTTTGGACGCGGGGGTGGCGCGCCCTACGCCTGCCGGGCTTCCCCCGGGGCACCCGGACATTTCCCCCGGCAAGGCCGCGCCCAGCGCCCGCGACATTCTCCAGCAGCTGGACGCGACGCCGGACTTGAAGACACGGCCCAAGCCCTTCGAGGTGGCCGCCTCGCTGGGGAAGCTGTACTTCACCCAAGGCCGCTACCCGGACGCCGTGGTGTACCTCCGCCAGGCCGTGGAGGGCGCGGGCCCCCTTCGGGCGCTCTACCTGGCCGAGCGGCGTCGGGTGAAGGGGAAGCTTCCCGAGGGTGAGGCCGTCGGCTGTCCGAAGGAGGCGTCGGGGACGCCCGGCGCGCTGGCCGCGCGCGCCAAGGAGAAGGCCGACGCCCAGGAGCCTGCGGCCGCCGCGGCGTGCGCCCTGCAGGGGCTGGAGCCGGCGCTGGAGGCGGGTGCCCTCCTCGGCAATGCGCTGTTTCTCGGCCACGACGCGCCCGGCGCCCTGGCCGCCTATGGCTGGGTGCTGGAAGTCGACGCGCTCCAGCCGCTCGCGCTCTACGGGCGCGCCGGCGTGCGCTTCGACACGCGTCCAGACGAGGTGGCCTCCTTGCGCCTGGTGAAAGCGGACTTGACGGCGTTTCTCGCCCAGTGGCCCAACATTCCGCAGTCGCCGCAGGCACGCGCGCTTCTTTCGCGTACCGAGGCCCTGCTGCGCGCGGGCGGCCTGAGCAAATACGAGGCCGCCCGTCCGAAGACGGCTCCACCTTCAGACGTGGCCCTTGCGCCTGCGTCCCCCAACGAGGCCCCGCCGGCGCTCAGTCCGGAAACCGTGGAGGCCATCCGCAGCACGGAGCGGACGCCGGAGCTGCAGAAGGGACTGGCCGAGCTCGTGGAGCAAGGGGAAGAGGCGCTCAGCAAAGCCCAGTACCAGGCGGCCCTGGACGCCTACCGGCGGGTGGTGCCCTTCGAGCCGGAAAATGGAAGGGCCAAAGCTGGAATGGCCTGGGCGCTGGTGGGACTCAACCGGCAGCCCATGGCCGACCGGGTGTGGAATGTCGCCGTGCAGGCGGACCCCCACGCCGTGGAGACGCTGGGGGACACCTTGGCGAAAAAGGGAAACCCCAAGGACGCCCGCGCCTTGTGGGCCAAGCTGGCCGAGACGTCGCCGGCCTACGCCGAGAAGGCAAACCTTCAGAAGAAGCTGCACTAGCGAAGGGGCGGCGGCCCGCCGTTGCCTTCGCCAGTCCAGGCGTTACAGCTTTCCCAACCTGTCAGAGGCCCCCCACATGAATGCTCCTGCAGCTGCCGCCCCGCCGCTCGTCTTGCGCGTGGATGACAATGGCGTCGCCACGCTTACCCTCAACCGCCCAGCGCAATTCAACGCCATCAACGGCGAAATGTTGAAGGAGTTGCAGGCGGCGCTCGACGCGCTGGCCACCGATGCGCGCGTCCGCGTCGTCGTCCTGGCCGGTGCCGGCCGCGCCTTCTGCCCGGGACACGACTTGAAGGAGATGCTGGCCCACTCCAGCCGGGACTTCATCGGTGAGCTCTTCCGGCGGTGCTGCGACGTGATGCTCTCCATCCGTCGTCTCCCCCAGCCGGTGGTGGCTGTCGTCCAGGGCATCGCCACCGCCGCGGGCTGTCAGCTGGTGGCGGCGTGCGACCTCGCCGTCGCTTCCGACGAAGCGCGCTTTGCCACCTCGGGCATCAACTTTGGGCTCTTCTGCGCGACGCCGGGAGTGCCGGTGTCGCGCAACATTTCCCAGAAGCGGGCCTTCGAGATGCTCATGACGGGCGCTTTCATCGACGCACCGACGGCTTTGGCGTGGGGGCTCCTCAACCGGGTGGCGCCGACGGCAGCGCTGGGCAGCGTCGCGGACGCGCTCGTCCAGGAGCTCAAAGCAAAGCCTCGCCGAGCGTTGGCCGCGGGCAAGCGCTTCTTCTACCGCCAGCTCGAGCAGACGGTGGAGGAGGCCTACCGCGACGCCACTTCCCTCATGGTGGAGAACATGCTGTCCGAGGAGGGCCAGGAAGGCGTGGGGGCCTTCGTCGAAAAGCGCAAGCCGGCTTGGCGAGACTGAACCTTGCGGGCGGTGGCCTTCCCATTCCGGGCTGCGAGACGCCGTCTTCCCTACCTCGAGACCCGGACTTCCTCCAGAGGGTCTGGGCCCGGGACGTGAGGCAGCGTCACCAAAGGCGTGGGCGTGCCGAGGAAGCGAGCCGGCCCATCCACCCCGGAGAAGCGCCCCGTCCTTCGGAGGAGTGCCACCGCAGCGAGGCAGAGGAGCGCGGCGGCCACCATCACCCGGCGAATCCCGAAGTGGTCGCCGCCCCAGCCGAGGACGAGGAGGCCGAGGCCGTAGCTGGTGCTGAGGACGAGGCTGTAGAGGCTCGCCACCCTCGCCTGGAGGAGGCGGGAGACACGGGAGAGGCAGATGCTGCTCAACGTGCTGAGGGTGGTGAGGTAGGTGGCGCCCAAGAGGGCAATCCCGAGGAGGGCCAGGCCGAAGCTGGGCGACAGCCAGTAGAGCGTCGCCAGCACCGCCAGCGCCGCCGACGCGCGCATGAGAAGCCTCTGGCGCCCCCAGCGCTCGGCCAAAGAGCCTGCCACCAGGGCGGCGGTAATGGCACCGACGCCCTGGGCCGTGGCCAACAGCGACGTCCCGGAGGCGCCGCGTCGCAGCTCCTGGATGGCAAACACCGGGAGCAGGCCGATGAAGGGCGCCACCAGCGCGCCGACGGCGAAGGTGAGCCAGAGCGCCGTGCGGATGCCGGCGTCCTCATGCGCCACCCGCATCCCGGTGCGAATCTCCGCCAACAGGTGGCCATGCAGCCGTGGCTCCGGCGCCGGTAGCTGCACCGTCGCCACGGCCACCATGACTGCAACGAAGCTGAGCGCATTGAGGGCGAACGCCGCCCCCAGTCCCATGGCGGCCATCACCACCGCCGCCAGCGCGGGGCCCACAATTCGCCCCAGGTTGTACTGGGCTGAGGAAAGGCTGACCGCAGAGAGGAGGTCCTCGCGCGGCACGAGCTCCGAGAGGAGTGCCGACGAGACGGGTGCCAGCAAGGCGTTGGCGCAGCCGCCGAGAAAGGCCAGCAGGGACACCACCGGAAGCGAGAGGCGCCCGGCGAGGGCCAGCGCCGCCAGCGTCGCGGCCAAGAGGAGCTGGACCCAGGTGAGCCAAACGAAAAGCTGCCGGCGGTCGCGGCGGTCGGCGATGCCTCCGCCCAGTGGGCCGAGCACAAGTGCGGGCAAGTAGACGAGCGCCGCCACCGTCGCCGTCCATCCGGCGCGCCCGGTGGTTTGCGTCACCCACACGCCGACGGCGATGGTTTCCATCCACGTGCCCACGTTGGACACGAAGGCCCCGAGCCAAAAGCGCCGGAAGTTGCGGTGCCGGAAAGCCCGCAGCGAGGCGAAGCGGTGCAACCCAAGCCGGCTATACAGAGAAGTGCGGGAGAGGACGACGTCCACTTGCTTCCAATCTAACGTCGGGGCGCCACTTCCCGAAACGACTCCGCTCTCGCGCGATTCTTCCAGGCTTGCTCCCAATGGCACAGGCGCGCCAGAAGGGCGCATGGCCACAACCGGTGACGCCGCGCAAACGCCACCTCCCGGTCGCGGGCGACGCTGGCCTTTTCTCGTCGTCCTCGCTGCGGCAGCCCTGCTGTACGGGGCCATGTGGCGCCTGCCTGTGCTGTTTTCGGCGCGCTCCAGCGCGGGCTCGCTCGTCCTCTCGCGACAAGAGGGTAGCGAGTGGCTGGAGCTGACGGAGGGCGTCGAGGTCCCGGCACGGGCCCGCATCCGTTTCGGCGTGCGACTGAGCCGTCCAGCCTCGGTGGTGCTCATCGGCGTCAACAGCGAGGGACAGGCCACCCTCTATGCGCCCGCCACGGGAAGCGCGCCGCGGTTACCTGAAGGGACGTCGCTCCTCAAGGAGCAAGCGCTCGACGGCGTGGAAGGGCCGGAAGTCTTCCTCGCCGAGCTCTGCAACACGCCGCTCTCACCCGTCGTCATCACCAAGGCGGCCGAGCGAGCGGCGGCCGCCGCGGCGGAGCCCGGGCGCCTCCAGACGCTGGACCTCGGGTGTCCCGAAGCCCGCTTTTCGCTGCGAAAGGAAGCGCCTCGCTGACAGAAGCGTCCAGGACGCTACAGCGCTGTGGGTGGAAACTTGCCGCACCCCCTCAGGCCCGTAGAGTCAGCGCCAGACGCTGGCCGACGAGGGCATGAGGCGCCAACGTCGGGGGAATGTCGAAACCGTGGCACTTGCTGGTGATTTCAAGGAGATCCTCTTTGCGGATCTGCTCCAGTTCTACTGCCTGAGCGGGCAGACGGCCGCCGTGTCGGTGCGGGCCGCGGACGAACGCGGCGTGGAAACCACGGGCACCTTCTTCATCGATGGCGGGGTGCTGGTGGATGCCGTCTTCGACGGCCGCGAGGGCTCGGAGGCCGTCCGGCGCGCGGTGCGCCGCCTCAACCGGGGCGCCTTCCAAGTCGAGCTCGGCGCCCGAAGCGAGCGCCGCACCATTCACGAGCCGTGGAGCGTGCTGGTGCTGGACGAGCTTCGCCAGCTGGAGAGTGCGGACATGCCAGGTGGCATGAAGTCCGCGGCTCCGGCGCTGGCCGCCGCCTTCGGACGCGGCGCCCGGACGCCGACGCCTCCTGGCGGGACGACAGCCCCTGCGTCCGAGAGCCGCCTGCCGACGCCTCCAGTGGGCATTCGCGTCACCGGCACCAGCCCCCAACCGAATGCCGCCAGCCGGGCGCCGTCACCACGCGGGACACCGGCCGCCGGGACACCCGCAGCACGGCGCACGCCTCCCCAAGGGACGACGGCAGTGGACGTCCCCAAGGGCTTTGAGCCCGCGGCGCCTTCCTCCCAGCACCCTGTGCGGACGGTGCCGGGAAGCGGCCCTCACCCGAAGGCAGCGGGCTCGGGACCGCGGCGCGTGCCGACTCCCCTGGCAGTCCCCGAGGCCCGGGCCACCCCCGGGCCCCTCCCACAGGCGCCGGGCGCTGGCCCGGCGCGGGTGCCCAGCCCCCCGGCGACGCCGCGCCGGGCGGATAGCTCTGGGCCCAAACCCGTCCCACCGACGGCCCCCTTTTCTCGCATCCGTCGCGAGCGTCGTCCGAGCCCCCTTCTCAAGCTGATGCTGGTGGCGACCTGCGCCGTCGTCGCCGGCGGCGCGCTGGCGGTGCTGGTGACGAGGCTGTTTCCGCGAGGCCTCGAGGCCCCGGCACGCCCTGTGGCGGCCAGCGCGCCTGTCGCGGCGCAGGCTTCCGTGCCTGCTCCGCCGCCTCCGGCGACACCGGGCGTCACGGACACCGAGGTGGTTTTCGGAATGGCGGCGCCCTTCACTGGGAGCGCCAAGGAGCTTGGCCGGCAGATGAAGGTTGGCCTGGAGGTGGCTTTCGCCGCAGCCAACGCCGAGGGCGGTGTCCAGGGGCGCCACGTGCGGTTGGTGGCGCTGGACGACGGCTATGAGCCGTCGCGCACGTCACAAGTCATGCGGGAGCTGGCCGAGCAGCGCGGCGTCTTCGGCTTCGTTGGAAATGTCGGTACGCCGACGGCCGCGGTCGCGCTCCCCTACGCCCTCGGCCGTCAGATGCTCTTCTTCTCGCCGTTCACCGGGGCGTCGCTGCTTCGCAAGGACCCTCCCGACCGCACCGTTTTCAACTACCGCGCCAGTTACCTCGAGGAGACGTCGGCCATCGTCCGCTACCTGGTGGAGGTGCGCCGCATCCGGCCAGAGCAGATTGCAGTCTTCGCCCAGAACGACAGCTTTGGAGACGCCGGGTACCAGGGCGTCTTGCGGACGCTGCGCCAATTCAAGCGGGACGGGGCTTCGGTGCTGAAGGTGACGTACGAGCGCAACACCACCGATGTCGGGGCCGCAGTGGCCCGGGTGCTGGAGCGGAAGGACCGCATCAAGGCGGTGGTGATGGTGGCCACCTACCGCGCCGCGGCGCGCTTCATCGAGCAGGTGAAGGCCCAGCGGCCACAGATGCTCTTCACCAACGTCTCTTTCGTCGGCAGCCAGGCGCTCGCCGAGGAGTTGATGCAAGTCAACCCGCGGCTGGCGGAAGGCATCATGGTCACCCAGGTGGTGCCGCTGCCCACCTCCCGCTCGACGGCGGTGCTCCACTACCAGGCAGCGCTGGCCCGCTACGCGCCCGGGGAGAAGCCGGACTTCGTCTCTCTCGAGGGCTACATCGACGGGACCCTTCTCCTCGAGGGGCTGAGGCGAGCCGGCCCAGTGCTCTCCACCGATGCGCTTGGTGAAGTCGCTGGAGGACATCCACGGGCTGGACTTGGGTTTGGGCACGCCGGTTTCTTTTGGAGCCACCGAGCACCAGGCCTCACACAAAGTGTGGGGCTCCGTGCTGGACCGCGCAGGCAACTTCCAAACCTTGGACTTGGACTAGCGCCGCCCGGGCGCCTTCCCTTCCGGGGCCCGCTACACCAAGCGGGCCGCCAACACGTCTTGGACGTCGATGAGGCCCACCGGACGCCCCTCGGCGTCCACCACCGGAAGCTGGTCCACGTGGGCCTCTCGCATCAGCGTGGCGGCGGTGAGAACCAAGTCCTCCGGGGAGACACAGCGCGGGTGGGGTCCCATCACCGTGCGCACCTCGACTTCGAAGTTGGACGCCCCGCGCTCCACCAGCCGCCGCAAGTCTCCGTCGGTGAAGATGCCCACCAGCCGTCCCGCGGCGTCGACGACGTTGGCGGCGCCGGGGCGGCCCGGTGTGTTGGTCATCACCACCACCGCCTCCGAGAGGTGCGCCGTCGCCTGCACCACCGGGTTGGAGGCGCCGGCCCGCATCACTTCGAAGACGCGCATCACGCTACGGCCGATTTTTCCGGCCGGGTGCAGAAAGGCGTACTCCTCGCTCGAGAATTGGCGGCACTTGAGCGCCGTCATGGCCAACGCGTCCGAGACGGCATGGAGCGCAGCACTGGAGGCAGTGGGCACGAGGCCCAGCGGGCAGGCCTCGGGGATGCTGCCCACGTCCAGCACCAAATCCGAGAGCCGGGCCAACGGCGACGTGCCATCCCCGGTAATGGCCACCACCTTGGCGCCGATGCGGCGCAGGGCCGGCACCAACCGAAGAATCTCTTCCGTCGCCCCGCTGTTGGAGAGCGCGAGCACGACGTCGCCGCGCGAAACTCGGCCCAAGTCCCCGTGCATCGCCTCGGTGGGGTGCAAGTAGAGCGAGGGGATGCCGGTGGACGCCAGTGTGGCGGAAAGCTTCTGGGCGATGAAGCCCGGCTTTCCGAGTCCCGTCACCACCACATGGCCCTGGCAGTCGAGCAAGAGCGAGAGGACGCGAAGGAAACTCGGGCCGAGGCGTTGCTTGGCGCCGGCAATGGCCTCTGCTTCGGCGTCCAACACGCCTCGGGCATAGGCCAACTCCTCGGCTCCCGGACGCGAGTACTTCGGGCGCGGGCCTGCCTCCGGTTTGGCAGCGCGACGAGAGACCCGGGGAGCGGGGCGGCGCATGGGAGGTGCACGGCTTGTAGCCCGGGGAGGACGGCCGAGGCCAGCGAAACCCAAGTGCGCCGAATGTAGGGCTTGTGCGTCTCGCGCAACCCCCCGGCCCGCTTGTGTCCGTGACGGTGTGGGTCTCTGCTCTGCCTCGTTGCGGTTTGCCTTGAGGCTTTGCGTCCCTGCGGCCCTGCCCTGGGCGGACTGGTGGCTGCCGCTCCCGGGCTAGAGGGCTGCCTCGCCGAGAAAGCGCTGACGTACCCGCGCATCGTCAAGGAGCGCGGCGCTCGTCCCTTCCAGAGTGACGCGGCCGGTCTCGAGGACATACGCCCGGTGGGCCAGGCGCAACGCGTGTTGCACGTTTTGCTCCACCAAGAGCACGGTGACGCCGCTCGCATTAATTTCCTTCAGCGCGCCAAACACCTGGCGCACCAGCATCGGTGCGAGTCCGAGGGCCGGCTCGTCAAGCATGAGAAGCCTGGGCCGGGCCATGAGCCCTCGCCCAATGGCACACATCTGCTGCTCGCCGCCGCTCAGCGTCCCTGCGTTTTGGTGAAGCCGCTTCTGGAGGATGGGAAACATGTGCAGCACGGCTTCCATCGTCTGGTGTCGGTGGGCGCGGGCGCCGCGGGTGTAGGCCCCCATTTCCAAATTGTCGCGGACGTTCATGGTGGGCCAGAGCTGGCGCGCCTCGGGGATGAGCACCAGTCCACGGGCCACGAGTTGGTTGGCCGGGAGCCCAGCCACGTCCTCGCCTTCAAAGAGAATGTGTCCCGTGCGCGGACGGAGCAGGCCGGCCAGGGTGCGCAGTGTGGTGGTTTTCCCGGCGCCGTTGGCTCCCACCAAGGTGACAATCTCTCCCGCCTCCACCTGGAAGGAGACGTCCCACACCGCCTGGACGTCCCCGTAGAAGACGTCGATGTTTTGGACCCTGAGCGAGCTCACGGCGCCGCGCCCTCTGCGTCGTCGCCGAGGTAAGCGGCGACCACCGCCGGGTCGCGCAGCGCCGTCTGAGGCTCGCCTTCGGCGATGGTTTTGCCAAAGTTGAGCACCAGCACCCGGTCCGAGACGCCGAGCACCGCGTGCACGTGGTGCTCAATCATCAGCACGGTGATGCCGCTCGAACGAATCTCGCGAATCAGCTGCATCGCCCCCTGAATCTCCGAGGGGTTGAGCCCGCCCATCACCTCATCCAGGCAGAGGACCTCCGGCTCCGTGGCCAGCGCTCGGGCAATCTCCAGACGTTTCAGCTCGCCGATGGTGAGGGCGCGGGCCAGGACCGTGGCCCGGGCGGCCAGCCCAGCGCGCTCCAGCACCGCCATCACCCGTGCCCTGGCGTCGGCGCCGCGCCGCCGGTGGGTGCCGAAGAGAGCGCCCACCGAGACGTTTTCCGCCACCGTCATCTCTCGGAAGGGGCGCACAATTTGATGGGTGCGGACCACACCGCGGGCCACCACCTGGTCGTTCCGCAGCCCGGCAATCTCCTCGCCCTTGAAGCGAATGCTGCCCGTCGTCGGCCGCTGGCTCCCCACCAGGCAGGAGAAGAGTGTCGTCTTCCCGGCGCCGTTGGGGCCGATGACACTGAAGATGGAGCCCTTCTCGACTCGAAAGCTGACGCCGTCCAACGCCACCAAGCCACCGAAGCGCTTTCCCACGCCGCGGACGTCGAGGATGGGTTCAGCCGCCACCGGAGGCCTCCGCCGGTTTGGGAAGTCCTCGACGCAAGAGGCGCCGTGTCCGCTCCCACAGTCCGATGATGCCGCGCGGCTCAAACAGCATCACCGCCATCAGCAGGCCACCGTAGATGAAGAGGTACGAGTCGCGGAGCGCGGGGCTGGCCAAAAGCTTAATTTGCAAATAGCTGAAGAGCACTGCCCCCAACACCGGGCCCACCACGGTGCCGATGCCGCCCACAATGGGCATGAGGACGATGCTCAAGGAAAGCCGGAAGTCGAAGACGCTTCCCGGGGAGATGTACTGGAAATTCATGGCGAACAGCCCGCCCGCCGCACCCACCAGTGCCGCGGAGAGCGCGTGGGCCCAGAGCTTGAAGCGGGTGGAGGGAATGCCCAGCGCCTCCGCTGCGTCGATGTCCTGGCGAATGGCCTCCAGCGCCAGGCCGAAGGCGTTGTCGCGCACCCAAGCCACCACCGCCACGGTGAGTAGCGCCAGCCCCGCCATGCCGTAGTAATTGGGGAGGAAGTGAAAGGTGGCCGAAGGCATCCGCAGCCCACTCGAGCCGCCGGTGAATTCCACGCCCGAGGCGATGACGCGCACCGCCTCCCCCACGCCAATGGTGGCGATGGAGAAATAGGGGCCTCGGAGCCGGAAGGTGGGAAGGCCCACCAGCACGCTAAAGAGGAGCGCCAGCACCGCGGCCACTGGAAGGGTGAGCCAGGGGTTCCAGCCGGCGTTGGCGAGAAGCACCGTGGTGTAGGCGCCGATGCCGACGAAGGCCGAGTAGCCCAGGGAGATTTGGCCGGCAAAGCCGCCGAGGAGGTTCCATGCGGAGGCCAGGACGACGGCGAAGGCCACGTTCCACAAGTCGTTGAGGGTGCCGCGCTCGGCCGCCGCGGGCGCGAGCAAGAGCGCGGCGGCCAGCACCGCGTACCCTGCGGCGCCGCTCGGCTTGAGCCAGCGCTTCACCGGGCCACCGCCCGACGCGAGAAGCTTCGGAAGAGCGCAGGAAGCCCATTCGGGGCGGCCACCAGCACCACCACCAAAAGGGAGAAGCTGATGGCGTCCTGGAAGGAGGTGGGGATGGAGGTGTAGGCGGCGACCAAGTTTTCAATCAGGGCCAGCACCAGCGCGCCCATGGCCACTCCGGTGAAGCTCTCCATGCCCCCGAGCACGATGATGCAGAAGGCCTTGAGCAGAAAGCTCCGGCCGAAGTCCGGGGTGAAGGCGTAAAGCGTACTCAGCATCGTCCCAGCGATGGCGGCGAAGGCGGTCCCCAGCCCGAAGGCCACGGCGGAGATGCGGCCGGCATTCACGCCCGAGAGCAGCGCGGCGTCGCGGTTCTGGGTCACCGCGCGGATGGCCTTTCCGAGGAAGCTTCGCCGGAGCACGACGTTGAGCCCCACCAGGGACAGAAGGCTCACCGCGAAGACCAGCAGCAGCGGCACGCCGTAGCGCTCGCCGAGGAGAGGGACGGAGGACATGGTGTAGGGGGTGAGGATGGACTGGGTGTCCCCACCCCAGACGGCGTAGGCCAGGTTTTGCAGCACGAGCCACAGTCCGAAGAGCAACAGCAACGACTGCATGGACGGCGCGTTGCCTCCGCGCGGCAAATGGCGGATGAGCGTCAAGTCGAGGACGACGCCTAGGGCGAAGAAGAGCGGCGCCACCACCAGCAGGCTCGAAAAAAGGGTCGAGACCGAAGCGGGTGTTGAGCGTCAGGGTGACGTAGGCCGCGAGCATCATCAGCCCGGCGTGGGCCAAATTGATGATGCGCATCACTCCGTAAATGACGGCCAGTCCGTACGCCATGATGGCGTAGAGACCCGCCGCGAGCAGGGAGCTCAAAAGGACGGAGGCGAGTCGCTCCACGAGCTCAGGCGCTCAGGGCCACGGGATGGGCGCCACCGGGTCTCCGGTCTTGGCGTCCAGCGGCCACACCAGGTCCACCTTTCCAGCCGGCTTATTCTGCGTCACCACAAAGGGCAGGTCCGACTGTCCAGTCTTGCTGAAGTACAGCACGCCGCCAGGGACGATGGAGTCGGTGATCCGGAGAGCGGCCAGCGCGGCGCGGATTTTCTCGGGGTCGAGTGAGCCGGCATTCTGGATGGCGACCAGGAGAGCGCGCGCCGTCTCATAGGCCATGGCGTGGTACCACTGTGGAGCGACCCCGGTGGCCGCCTTGTAGCGGGCATTGAAGGCTTTCACCTGGGGGTAGGGCAGGAGGTCCGACCACCAGCCGCTGGCAAAAATATAGTCCGCGGCTGCTCCCAAGCTCTTTCGGCCCGACTCATCCGCACCGCGAGCGCCGTACGTAATCATCTGGTTCCGGAGCCCCATCTGGGCATACGTCCGCTGCATGGTGATGAAGTCCTCGAGGTGAGCGTCGGCCATGAAGAGGTCGGTCTTCGCGGCCTGCACCCGCCCCAACAGCGGCCGGAAGTCCGGGGTGTAGAGCTCGAATTTCTGCTCCAGACGGGATGCTCCAGCCGGGGTGCCCGCCGATGTATTCCTTGATGCCTTTGACATAGTCGTTGCCGTGCTCGGTCTGCTCGGTGACCAGCGCGATGGACAGCGGCGCCTTCAGCTTTCCCGTCGCGACGAGGTTCCCCAGGAAGTCCATCTGCGTCACCGCCAGGTGCTCCACCGGGGACAGTGTCCCGAACACCCACTTGCTGCGGCCGTAGATGCTCGTCGCCCCAGCCCCGCCGCTGATGTAGGGGATGCCGTAGCGCTCCGGCACCACGGATTGGGCCTGGACCAGCTGCGAGCCGTAGCCACCGATGACGGCATGCACTTTGGTTTGGGTGATGAGCTGTTCGACGAGCTGCGCACTTTTGGCCGCGTCCGACGTGTCGTCGAGCAGGCTCAAGTCGACCTTCACCTTCTTACCGGCCACGGTGACGCCGCCGGCGTCGTTGAACTCCTTCACCGCCAGCTCGGTGGCCTGTTTGTAGGCGCTGCCGATTTTGGATTCCTTCCCGGTGACCGGAAGAACGGCACCGATGCGAACCACGTCCTGGGCGTAGACGGTCTGAAGAAGCAGCGGCACTGCCAAAACACCGCTTCTGAGAACTCGGAAGAGCTTCATGGATGAGCCTCCCTTCGGAGTATGAGCGCGCACCTTCCGTACCACGGAAGCGGCCCTGCTGGTTCAAGCAAATGTGGCTGCTGCACTGCGACAAAAGCCCTCCGCCCCGGGGTTTCCACGTCCGTTGGGCCGCTGCCCCTAGAAAAGCGACGGCGCGCGCGAAATTCTCCTCGTGCGCGCCGCGGTCAAACAGAGGCTCGAGCAGCAGCCTAGGGGATGGCCGCCGCGTTGGCCGCGTTGACGTAGAAGGCCACGTCCTCCTGAAGCAGGAGCCCCTGGGCGACCAAGTCGTTGGCCGCCGCGGTGACTTGGTTCACGTAGTCGGCGTGGCTCGTGTAGCGCTCGGAGAGCGCCCGTCGTGGGTCTCCCGCTGAATCGCGACTCGGGCGTCTTGGCGAACGGAATCATCGAGCCGTCAGATGTAGCGAGGCGTCTCCCGGTGGAAGTGCGCCCTCGCGTGCGCGGGACGCTCCGCGGGACAAGAGACGGCCGCAAAGCCATGCCCATCGACGATCGGGTGCTTGGCCGTATAGGTGAAGTCGTAGATGGCGCCCATGTCGCCGAGAGCCCGCGAGGTTGAAGCTCACGTGCTGGCTGTCGACGTAGCTCCAAGCCGACGTGGGGATGGGCGTCGAGGGCGAGGAGAAGGTCATGCCTGACGGCGTGACGTACGTCTCGCGCCGATTGAAAGTGACAGCGGTTTGGTCCGTGCTGGCGGCAGGGTAGGTGAGCTTGAAGGTGACGGTCCCGGTCGCGTCGAGACCCGAGGAGCGCAGCCTCAGTCGCTCCGGCAGCGTCGAGACCTCCGCTTGCTCAAGGGGGACGGAGGGCATCGGCGCAACCTCACCAGCCCCGATGGCCGTTGTCCCTCCGTTGAAAATCTCCTCGTCAAATGTCACGCCGGTGATGGAGGAACCATCAGCGTTGTGGGCCACCGGGAAGGTTGCCCCAATGGCCATCACATCTCCGTGACCGGTCTGCGCGACGTTGCCTTGCCAGCCACTCCAAACAATTGTGTAACCGAGACGGAGCAGCAGCGCGTCCCCTGCGCTCCAGCGAGCGACGCCGGGGAGGCCATTGTTGATGAAGCCTTGCGCCAGTTGGTTCCCCCGGTTGTTGATGTCGTAGAAGAGGATGCGCTTTGCGTTGGCGACCTCTTTCGGCCGCAGGATGACGAAGTCCGTCGTGTATTCCACCATGCCTTCGCTGTCGACGGGTGCGAGGTTGAGGTCGACGATGCCGGCGTTGGCGGGATGGCTGGGGTTCAGCCTTCCGTGAACGATGCCGCTGATGACCTCATACTGGCCGACGCTACCGAACGTCCCGCCGTCGTAAGCGTCATAGAGTCGAAACAATCTCCAATTGCTGGATGATGCCGGCGACCGGTCCAGCGTCGGGCGAACCCGCGTCTGGCGTGCCTGAGTCCGGAGTTCCGGAGTCGGGGGTCGGGGTGGAACTGGAACTGCACCCGGCGAGCGCGGCTGAAACGAAAAGCGCGAAAGCGAGTTCTTCCGTTCATAAAACCCCTCCCGAGACGTCGTCTTTCAAACCACGCGTGCTGCCGTCCTTTCCCCCGGCAGAGCGTCGGGAGGGCCGGTCGGTGAAAGTGTATACAAGGTGCTATTTTCTGTAGGCAAGGCGCAGTGCGGCTCTTTACGCGCATTCTTTTGCTTTTCGTGCAAGTTTGCGATTTCAGAGCGAAATGGCGATGAATCCCGTTTTCTTGGCGCGACGCACCGCGTCCCAAATGAGATTTTTCCTCGGTCGTGGCAGCTGCGAGTAAGCAGGTGAGCGGTTGCACGCGTCGGTTGCCAGTGGGGCCCGGGTCAACCGGCCCGGCGCCCAAAGCCAGCTGTCGGGAAAGGCCCTCAGGCGCCACTGGGCGGGGTAAACAGTGTATACAAGCTGCCACATCCTGTAGGCCGCGCTCGTCGGGGCTGCGGCAGGGTCCGGTCCGAGATGCCGAGGCAAGTTACAGTCCTCTCTGAAGCGCGCGGCGAATACGCGCTCTGGCCATGTGCGGGAATTGATTGAGGAGTCCATCGCCACCGGCCATTTCCCGCCGGGCATGCGCCTCGATGAAACGATGCTCGCCGGGCGGTTCAACGTGTCCCGAACGCCCCTGCGCGAAGCGCTTTTTCAGTTGGCTTCGGTTGGCATCATCGAAATGACGCCGCGCCGGGGCTCGGTCGTCGCCGAGGTGACGCCGCACCAGCTGTTTGAGATGTTCGAAGTGATGGGCGAACTCGAGGGAATGTGCGGCCGGCTTGCGGCCAGGCGCATGTCACTGCCTTCCCGTGCTTCTAGCGTCGGCTGGTCCCTCACCCCAGTGCCGTGATTTTCTGGCCTCACCCATGCGCCGTCGCGTTTACGTCATCGCGGGGGAGTACAGCGCGAACCCGCGCTTCCTTCCCCCCGAACGACGCTCTCCGGAATGGCTCGCCGAGCCGTCCCCCGAGCCCCCGGGCGAGGAGCTGAGCCGGCTCTTCTTTCGCTACCCCAACCACGCCGAGGACGGACGGGCCCGCGCAGAGGACTGGGAGCGCGAGTTTGGGCTCCCCTCGCCGGTTGGACTGGTGGACCTCCTCGCCTCCTCTGCGCACCGAGCCCTGTCGTCGCTCCACGCGCTTCTCGGCGAGACGGTGTACCGCCGGACATGCGAGCGCGTCACGGAGTTGGTGGTCACCTCCATGCCCGGGCTGGACCCCAACGAGCGGATGAACATCGGCCTCGTCCCGCAGGCGCTTCAGGCGCAGCTCGGCCTGTCGCGGCGCGCCCACTGCCAATTCGTGGTGGGGACGAGCGACAGCGGCGCCTGGGCTTTCGCTCAGGCCGTCCGCGCCGCGCGCACCTCGGAAAGGCCGGCGACGGTGCTGGTGGTGGCCGGGCGAATCATCCCCGCCGGCTACGCCTCGCAGTACCAAATACGCACCGTCCTCGGAGAAGAGGACCAGGCCCGCGGGCTGGACATGCTGGTGGTGGGGGACCTCCTCATGGACGCCATGCGCCGCACCCAGGGCCGGACGCGCCCGGAGGTGGAAGAGCTCATGGGCCGCATTTCCGAGCGAAAGTTTCTCGGCGCCCGGGCCTACCCCTCGGCCTTGCATTCCGGCCGGACGCCGAAGCGCAGTGCACGGCGAACGCCGTACTTCGACGGCTCGGACATCGCTGCCCCCTGCTGTGGCGCCGCCGCCACCCTCGTTACCTCGGACGAGGAGCTGGTGGCGCAAGTGGCCCGGGCCCGACTTCCGCGCTTCCGCGGGGTGCCGGTGGTGGAGGCGCTGGGGGTGGGGGAGGGCTCGAGCAACTCGAGTTTCCTCAGCCGTCAGTCCCCGCTCGTCTTCGCCACCGCGGTGCGCGAGGCCTTCGCCGCGACGGCGGACGACGCACACGTCCCGCTCAGCGCTTTGCCCTCGTGCTCGTTTGCCGTCGTCCATGACGCGTTCCCCAGCATCGAGCTGGCCTTCATCCTCTCGCTGGGCTTCAGCTGGGAGCAGGCCGCCCACCGCATTCGCGACGGCTGGTCTAACCCCTATGGCGGATTGCTGACGTTTGGCCATGCCCTCGGCGCGTCGGGACTGGTGCAGGTGAACAAGACGCACCACATTTTTGCCGGAGACCGTCGCTACCTCGCACCCGCAGAGACGAGCCTCGAGCTCCCTGGCCCGGGCAGTCCCGGTGACATGGCCTTCACCACGTCAGTCGGCGGGCCACTGTCGCACGTGGTCGGGGCCCTCTTTCGTTCGGGGCGGCTGGGGGTGGACCCGGACCGAGCCGAGGAGGGCGAGCCGGCGCCGGCGGGAGGCCGCTTCACCGCGCAGCGCGCCCTCTTGCGCAAGGCGCTGCCGGTGCACCTCAAAGAGCTCCAGGTGGCCCAGGAGCGAGCGGCGCTGGTGGAGGGGGTGACGTACGTCAGCATCCGCAGCTGCCTCAAAGCCCTCGAGCCCCGAGACATTTCGGCCATGGAATTCGACGGGCTGGAGTACTTGGTGCGGCCGGAGCGCCTGCCGGACATTCGCTCCCGCCTTCGAGACTTGGTGGCCCTCGTCGTCCGGGAGTCGGAGCGGCTCGCGTCCCTGTTTGACGTTTTCCGCGTCCTGACGGACGAGGTGCGCGCCCTGGCCTCGGCCTGGCGGCAGGACGGCGTCTTCGTCGCCGAGTTGGAGGCGCTGAGCGAGCACCTGCTGGCGGACCAACTCAAGGAGTGCCTGCGCGTTCCGCTGGCCATCACCTGCCAACTGGAGGGTGGGGTGGCCGTCCGGCGGGTGCGCTTTCTTCCCCAGGACGGGCTGGGCTACGAGGCCTTGGCCAACAGCGACGTCCTCTTCGAGAAGGCCGGCCGTTGGGTGGCGGCTCCGGCCGAGTCGAGCCCTCGGCTTCTCCCCTGGTGGGACGTGCGCGCTCGGCGGCGGGAGTCGGCGCCCTCGGGCGGTGCCGAGGGGTACGCCGTCCGCGCCCAGCGCCTCTTGCGCGGCGAAGTCGCGGAAGCGGACCGCGACTTGGCGCTGTTGCGCGCCTGGACTGCTCTCGACCCCAACCCCTCCGTCCTGGAGCAGCTGGTGGGCGGACCAAAGCGGCCCTCCGTCCCGCTGGTGGCCTACCTCGGGCTCGCCGTGGCGCCCCCCGGCGTGGACGCGGCCACCGGCGCCGCGCAGGAGGCCCTGGGCCGAGCGGCTGTCCAGGCCCGGGCTTGGATTGGCACCTCGCAAACCAGCGTCGTGCAAATGGGCGCCTACCTCTTGGCGGCGTGCTTCGACGCGGAGGGAGCCCCGTTGGGCTCGGCGGCCTTGCGGACAGTGAGGTTTGCCCGCGAGCTGGCCTATGCCGCGCGGGCGGCGGGCATCAGCGTGCATGCCGCCATTGTCGCCGGGCGTGGCGTCTCCTACCGGGACCTCCGGGGAGAGCTGGCGCTGGCCTCGCCGGCGCTGGCGCGGGCCGTCGAGCTCGTCACTGGCATGGGTGCGACGGGAACGGGCGTGCGACTGGCCGTCGAGCTGCCGGGTGGCGAGGGAAAGCTTCTGGCGGTGGAGCTCGCGCGCTGGACGGCGCAGGAGAATTCCGGTGCCGCCGAGGTGTGGGAGCTGTCCGCGGAGACGAACGGCGCGCTTCGCTGAAGGGAAGGAGCGGCCCCTTGAGGAATTCCGCCCGCGGGGCTTGCCACCGGGGGCATTTCGAAACGGTTGATTCGGCCTCGGTTGACGCGTAAATCAATCTCCGCCTTCTGCGCAGCGCGTCAATCCGTACGAGACTCGAGGCACGTCCCCCTATGAAAATCCTCGTCACCGCGAAGCGGGTCGAAGACCCCGAATCCAAAATCAAAGTCAAAGCGGACGGCTCGGGCATCGTCCAGGAGGGGCTGAAATACAAGATGAACCCCTTCGACGAGATTGCCGTCGAGGAGGGGCTGCGGCTCACCGCCAAGCATGGGGGGGACGTCGTCGTGGTGTCCATCGGCCCGAAGGACGTCCAAGAGCAGCTGCGGCACGCGCTGGCCATGGGGGCGACCCGCGCGGTGTGGGTCAACCACACAGGCCCGCTCGACCCCATGGGTGCGGCCGCCCTTCTTCAAAAGGTGGCCGAGAAGGAGAAGCCGGACCTCTGCATTCTCGGCAAACAGTCCATCGACGACGACCAAGGGCAGACCGGTCAGTACTTGGCGGAGTGGCTTGGGTGGGGGCAGGCGACGTTTGCCTCGAAGCTCGAGTCCCTCGAGAGCGAAGCCGAGAAGGCGAAGACGCCGGCACTCGAGTTGTCCGCCGATGGGAAAACCATTCAGGTGGTGCGTGAAGTGGACAGTGGGCTTTCAACGCTGGCCTGTACCCTTCCAGCGGTGGTCACCACCGACTTGCGGCTGAACCAACCGCGGTATGCGTCCTTGCCCGGCATCATGAAGGCCAAGAGCAAGCCCATGGAGGAGCTCACCCCGCAAGCGCTCGGGGTGGAAGTCGGGCTCCAAGTGGAGGTGTTGCGGCTCACCCCGCCGCCAGCCAGGAAGGCGGGCGTCAAGGTAGGGGACGTCCAGGAGCTGTTTCAGAAGCTGAAAAACGAAGCCAAAGTCCTCTAACCCTAGGAGCGCCGAGCGCCATGTCAGTCGTCCTCATCATCGCCGAGGCACAACCCGACGGGCAGTTACGCAAGGCCACGCTTCACGCCGTCGCGGCGGGTGCCGACTTGGCTCAGAAGGCCGGGGCCGAACTGCACCTGGCCGTCCTGGCTGAGAACCCAACCGCCTTGGCCGACAAGCTGCGCGACGTCGGCGCCAAAGTCATCCACCCCCTGGCCTCGGGGAGTTTCGCCCACTACCTGGCCGAGACATATGCCCCCGCCGTGGCGGAGCTGGCGAAGAGCCTCGGCGCCGGCTTCGTGGGTGCAGCGGCCACCGCTCAGGGGCGTGACCTCCTTCCGCGCGTCGCCGGCCGTCTGCGCGCGGCCATGGCCTCGGAGGTGGTGGCCTTCTCCGGCAGTGGCGCGGACATCGTCTTCACCCGTCCCATGTGGGCGGGAGCCGTCGTCGCCGACGTCAAGCTGAAGACTCCCATCCAAGCCTTCACCATCCGCGCCACCGAGTTCCCGGCGGCCGCGGCGGGACAGCCGCCCGCCGAGGTGAAGGCCGTCTCCGCCGTTGCCACCGTGGCCAGTCCCACGCGCTTCGTGGACTTCAAGGAGGTGAAGAGCGCCCGGCCCGAGTTGACCGAGGCCCGCATTGTCGTCTCCGGAGGCCGGGGGACGAAAGGCGACTTCAAGGAAGTCGAGGCGCTGGCGGACGAGCTGGGAGCGGCGGTAGGCGCCTCGCGCGCGGCGGCTGATGCGGGCTGGGTGCCCAACGACTGGCAGGTGGGCCAGACCGGCAAGGTGGTGGCGCCGCAGCTGTACATCGCCGCGGGCATCTCCGGCGCCATCCAGCACCTGGCCGGGATGAAGGGCAGCAAAGTCATTGTCGCCATCAACAAGGACCCCGAGGCGCCCATCTTCCAAGTGGCGGACTACGGCATTGTCGGCGACCTCTTCAAAGTCATCCCCGAGCTCCGGGCGGCCATCCACAGCGCCAAATAGAGGCCTCTTCTGAGCGACGCCGGTTTTGCAGCTCTCGGCATCACCCGCATTGCCCTGCCCGTGCCATTCGCCGACGCCGGTGGCCCAGTCAACGTCTACGCGCTGGAAGACGAGGACGGTTGGGCGCTCTTCGACTGCGGCATCGGAACCCAAGAGGGCGAGGCGGCGCTTCGCGCCGGGGCCCGGGAGCACGGCATCGACTTGCGCCGCTGTACCCGCCTCTTCGTCAGTCACGGCCATGTCGACCACTACGGGCTCGCCCAGACGCTCTCCGAGGAGAGCGGCGCGCGTGTCTTCATCCACCCTGCGGATGGGCCCAAGGCCGTGGGCCCGGACGGCTGGGACATACGCGCCCCCCTCTACCGCGCCTTCCTCCTGCGCGCCGGGGTGCCCGAAGAGCACCTGGAGCGGCTCTCGGCCATGGGCCGCTTCAGCGGGAAGTACAGCCGCCGCATTGACCCGGAGCGCGTCAGCCCGCTGTCCGCCGGGCAGCGTTTCAAGTTTCGGCACTTCGAAGCCGAGGTGCTGCACCTTCCCGGACATACGCCAGGCCTCGTCTGCCTCTGGGACAGCGCTCACCGCCTGCTCTTCGCCGATGACCACGTCCTGGCCAGAACGTCCCCGAACCCGTTTCTCGAAGTCCTGGGGGACAAGCCCTTCCGCACCGGGCGAGCCCTGGTGCACTACTTCGCCTCCATCCGCCGCGTCATGGCGCTGGACGTGGACTGGGTGCTGCCCGGCCATGGCGAGCCTTTCCAGGACGTGCGAGCGCTTCTGGAACGGCTCTTTGGCTTCTACGCACGCCGGCAGGACAAGCTGCTGGAAGCCATGGACGGTGGTGCCGACACAGCCTTCGCCTTCACCCAGGCGCTTTTTGGCCCCCACGACGGGCCGCGCCTGTACCTCACGCTCTCCGAGGTGGTGGGCAACCTCGAGGTGATGGAAGACGAGGGCCGGGTGCAACGGCGGGACGTTGAGGGCCTCGAGCGCTGGGCGCGCGCCTCACCGGCCACCTCTGGCTTGGCCTAAGTCAGGCGGCGGCACTCAGCGCCTTCGAGACGCTGGCCGCGTCGTAGTAGACATGTTTGGCCGACACCCGTCCGTTGCGTACGGTGAGAATGTCGACGCCCTCGAGCGAGACGGACTTTCCAACCGACTCGCTTCCAGCGACGCCGCGTCGTCTGGCCGTCACGGTCCATTCGACGGCCCAGTTCTCTTTCCCAAAGAAGACGCTGCGCCGTACGAAATTTGCGTCTGACCACTGCTCGAAAAATTCACCAAGCGCGCCCTCGACTGCGCCCATCCCATTCGCTGGGAGGCTGCCGTCATGCAGCTGAAAGACACTGTCTTCGGTATGCAGGGCGAGGATGGCGGGAATGTCCGCGCGATTCCAGGCTTTTCCATACGACATCGCGAGCTGCATCAAGTCACCTGCCGACTCTTCGCTCATGGGACGTTCTCCCTTGGCCGCTTCGAGTCGGACACCATCCCAAGAAGCCTAGGAGGCTGAGCACGCGTCGGTGGCTTCAGGCCCCCAAGGCCCGCTGACGCCGCTTCCCCTTGCAGCCCTCTGGGCTCCCGGGGGAGAACGCCCGGCGGCTCGTGACGCGCAACGCACAGACGAGGACGCAGTTCCGCTGGCGCTCCGTCGACGGCGTGTTTCTTTCACTCTTGGCGCTCGTCCCGGCAGCCCTCGCTTCGGCCTGGCTTCATGCTGGGGCCATCACCTTCTTTCTGGCCGCTCTGGCCATCGTCCCGCTGGCCCACTGGATGGGGGCGGCCACCGAGTCCCTGGCCCACCGGCTGGGAGCCGGAGTGGGGGGTTTTCTCAACGCCACCTTCGGCAATGCCGCCGAGCTCATCATCGCCCTGGTGGCGCTCCGCGCCGGGCAGACGGCGGTGGTGAAGGCCTCCCTCACGGGAAGCGTCATCTGCAACCTCCTCTTGGTGCTGGGAGCCGCCGCTTTCGCCGGCGGACTGACTCGCCAGCGCCAAACCTTCAACGCCACCGCCGTCCTTTCCGGGGTGGCGCTCATGTACCTGGCGGTGACCGGCCTCATCATCCCCAACCTCTTTCACCTGACGATGGGGAGAGCCGCCGAGCCGATGATGCGGCCGCTGTCCGTTGCGGTGGCGGTCGTGCTGCTCTTGCTCTACGCGCTTTCCCTCCTCTTCTCGCTCGGAACGCACGCGCAGCTTTTCGAGGGTGAGGGGGGTGAGGCAAGCAGGAGCTGGAGCCTTCAGCGGGCGGTGCTTCTTCTCGCCGTCACCACCGCCGGCACGGTGGGCGTGGCCGAGGTACTGGTGCACGCGCTCGAGCCAGGCATCGCAGCGCTCGGGCTGACGCCGACGTTTGTCGGGGTGGTGGTCATCGCCGTGGTGGCCAACGCTGCCGAGCACTCCTCGGCCATCTTGATGGCGGTGCGCAACCAGGTGGACGTCGCCTTCTCCATCTGTCTCGAGTCCAGCAAACAAATCGCCCTGCTCATTGCGCCGCTGTTGGTGCTCGTCTCGGGCCTGCTCGGGCACCCCCTCACCTTGGAGTTCTCCAACCTGGAGGTGCTCGCCCTGGGCATCTCCGTTGGAGCGACGACCATCATCGCGCTGGACGGCGAGACGAATTGGCTCGAGGGGGCGATGCTCCTCGGCGTCTACGCGCTCCTGGCCATCGTCTTTTTCTACGTGCCGTGAGCGCAGCCAGCCGCATCGACGCCCGCCGCGCCGATGCGGTTTTGGTGTCCATCACCGCCTTCTGGGGCGTCACCTTCGTGGTGGTGAAGGACGCGGTCGTGCTCGCCGACCCCTTCACCTTCCTGGCCTTGCGCTTCGCGCTCGGGGCCGTCCTACTCACCCTCGCCGCCTGGCGGGGAATTCGCGGCGCAGCGCTGGTGCGTGCCGGCACGGGCCTGGGCGTTCTCCTCTTCGTTGGCTTTGCCGCACAGACGTCGGGCCTTCAATTCACCACCCCTTCCCGGAGCGCTTTCCTCACCGGCCTCTCAGTGCTGTTGGTTCCCTTCCTCTCCATCGCCTTCCACCGGCACCGCCCACCCCCGGCGAGCCTGTTGGGTGTGGCGTTCGCCGCGGGCGGGTTGTGGGCGCTCGCTGGCGGAGGCTCGCTCAACGCGCCGCACGGCCTCGGAAAGGGGGAGGCGCTGACGCTGTTGTGCGCGTTGGCCTTTGCGCTGCACATCACCCTCATCGAGCGGCTGGCGCGAAAGCACGCCCCGGCGCCGCTGGTGGCGGTCCAGCTGTGGACGGTGGCCGTGCTGGCCACGGTGGCCTTGTGCTTGCTGGGCCCGAGGCTCGCCTCGACGCCCGCGCTGTGGAGTGCGGTCCTCATCACCGGCGTCGGCGGGAGCGCCTTGGCGCTCGTGCTCCAGGCTTGGGCCCAGGCGCGCACCACCGCCGTGCGCGCCGCGCTGGTGTACGCGCTCGAGCCCGTCTTCGCGGCCGCCTACTCGGTGGCCCTCGGACGGGAGGAACTCGGGGTCCGAGAGCTCCTGGGAGGCGGACTCATTGTCTCCGGCGTTCTCGTCTCCGAGCTCGGCGCCGGGGTTTGGGCCCGACGGCCCAGGGTGCTGGGCGGACCAGGGCGTCGGTCCGGGCCGGTATAGACTCGGCCCCCTGGGGAAACCTCTGGAATGGCGGTCGAGCTTCGACGTGGAGGGCTGCACCTGACGGGCACCGTGCTCGCCCTGGACGCACACCGGAAGGGCGAGCTGTCCTTTGTCAGCCACGCGCACGCCGACCACATCGCCCGGCATGACCGCGTCATCGCCACCGCGCCCACGCTGCGGCTCATGGCGCACCGGCTCGGCGCGCTGGCCGGTCCGTTGAGCGTGCCCTACAACCGTCCCTTCGCCTTGGGCCCGCTCACCTTGGAGCTCTTGCCCGCGGGCCACATCCTCGGCTCGGCCCAGCTGCGCGTCACCCGGCCGGACGGACGCCGAATTGTGTACACCGGGGACCTCAACCTCGTCCCGGCGCTGACGGCCGAGCCGGCCCAGGTGGCGCTCTGCGACACGCTGGTCATCGAGTCCACCTTCGGCCACCCGCGCTACGTCTTCCCGGACCGGGGCCAGGTGCTGCAAGCGGTGGAGGCCTGGGTGCGCGCGGCACTGGAGCGCGGCGCGACGCCCATTCTTCTCGGCTACGCGTTGGGCAAGGCCCAGGAAGTCATCACCTCCCTCACCCGGCGAGGGCATGCCGTGGTGGCGCATGCCAGCGTCTGTGACATTTCGGACCTCTACCGGGAATTTGGCGTGGAGGTGGGGCCGGTGCGCCGCTTCGACAACACCTGGAGCCCTGGAGAGGTGGGCGTCTTCCCGCCGCACGCCTGGCGCTTCCAGCGACTCAACCGGCCCTGGCCGCGCGAGACGGCGGTGCTGACGGGCTGGGCCGTGGACGGCGGCGCGGCCCGTCGCTACGGCGCGGACGTCGCCTTTCCAGTCTCGGACCACGCCGACAGCGCGGCGCTCGTCAACTACGCCCGCGCGACGGGGGCCACCGAAGTGGTGACCCACCATGGTTTCGCCCGCGAGCTGGCCGAAGCCCTCTCGGCCGTGGGCCTGGACGCTCGTGTCCTGGGCAAGCCGAAGCAACTGTCACTCTTCTAGCTAGACTCTTCTTTATGGGGACTGTGCCCAGGGCTCAGCGCAGGGCACCGCGCCGGAACGGCTTTTGGGCCACCTTCCTGTTGCTGCTCGTCGCGGCGAGCGCCGGAGCCGGGCTGGTGGTGTTTCTCTACTTTCAGCTGCGGGAGGCCGAGGCCCAGGCCTCGCGGGCTCGGGCCCGTAGCGCCGAGTTGGAACACGCCACGCTTGCCCTGGGCGCCAAGGTGGAGGGGTTGGAGCGGCGCGAGCAGGGCCTGACTCAGCTGTTGGACGAGCTCGGGAGCCGCCAGCGCGCGCGGGAGGCCGCGGCGGCGGAGCGGAGCTCCACCTTTGACGCCTTGGCGACGCTGTTGCAGCCCCTCCAAAAGAAGGGCGCGGCGGCCCTCCGGGAGGAGCCTGACGCGTTGGACGTCCATCTCACCGAGCGGGCCCTCTTCCTCACCGGGACGGCGCGCCTCAGCTTCACCGGTGCGCGCCTGCTTCGGCAGCTCACGGGGAGCCTCGTGGACAGCCAGTGGCGGGTGGACGTCATCGGCCGGGGCCCGTCCTTGTTGAGCGGGCCTCTGGAGGTTGCCGCCCAGCGGGTGCGACTGGCCGCCGCCCGAGCGGCCTGTGTCTCGGCCTACCTCGTCCGCCGGGTAGGCCTGCCCGAGGAGCGCGTCACCGCAGCCGTCTATGGGCCCGTGCGGCGGCGTCCCAATGAAGCCGCGGCCGTCCTCCGCTCGAGCATCGAGCTGCACCTGTTGGCCCCGCCGGTGGATGTCGACCGGCCCGGAACGGCCACTGCTTCGACGGCGGCCGTCCCTGCCGTCCGGCCCTGAAACCCCAAGGGCCCCTGGGCCGCACTGCGGGGGTTGGCGCCTTTCAGGCGTCCGGCGACTGGACGATGAGCTTTTCCTTGCCGCACACCGCGCAGCGCAGGTGGATGAAGAGGTCCCCATCGCTGTCCTCGGGCACGGTGCCCGGCGTCACGCCGAGCTCTGCCTGGGCCAGCTCCGGGACGCGCGTAGGCACGTCCTCGGCGTGAAGGGTCTCGAGGGTGAGCATCTCCCGCTCGTGGCACTCCCGGAATTCTGCACCTTGCAGCCAGGCGGGCTCGGTGCCCGTCGGAAGCCGACTCAGCTGCTCAAGGTGGGTGGCCGCCTCCGCGAGGTAGGCGAGGCGGCGCAGGCGCGCCTCCTCGGGCAGCCCGGCGAAGGCCGAGAAAGCCTCGGTGAGCAGGTCCCGGCGGTCCCCGACGGAGAGAGCCACCAAGTCCAGCGCCGCCTCGGAGGCATCCACCGCCTCCTCCCAGTTGTTGTCCGGGTTGAAGCCGGCCTCCAGGAGCGCCGAGAAGAGTTGGGTGGCGGCCAACCTCCGGCGCACCTCTCCAAAGGCCTCATCGAGGTCCCTCGGAAGGCGGAGCTCCCACAGTGCGCCCGCCACCCGAGGGTCGACAGGGCCGGTGAGGTCATCCACTTCCAAGTCCGTGCGCAGCGCGCCTTTCAGCACGCTGGCGGCAGAGAAGCGGAAGAGAGGCTCCACGCCCACCTCGCGCAAGTACATGACGCCAAAGGCGGCGTCCTTGCTGCCCATTCGCAGGGCCGCCTGGGCCCGGGTGACACCGTCTGGGTCCGTGATGGGCCGACTCCCCTCCAGGCGCGTCTTCACCGCCTCGCGCAGCAGCGACTCGAGGCCCGTCCCGGGGACGAGACGGGTGGGGAGTGGAGGCCTGAGGCCGGGGGTGTCCAATACCCACGGCAAGGGACCCCCGAGGCGCTTCAGGCCGCGAAACAGCAGCGTGCCCGGAGGGTCCTGGGGCGAGAAGGGCGGCATCTCATCCGCCCCGGAGAGGCTGAGCTCGTTGGCCTGCCGCTGTTCACGGGTAAAGGAGGTAATGCCCTGGGCGGGCGGCGGGGGTGGGGGAGGGGCTTCCTCGCCGTCCAGGCCCACCACCCGGTCCATGTCCACCTCTTCGAATTCCAGCGCCTCGAGCCCCACCGCGCCGGCGAAGTCGCAGCGCAACAGCTTCAGGCGCTCGAACGTGGCGCCTTCGAGGTTGGCGCCCCGGAAATCGCAGTCCTGGAGGCGGCCCCCGTGAAAATAGGCGCCTGAGAGGTCCGACTCGCGGAAAGTGACTTTGGAGAGGTCGCAGCGGTCCCATTCCGAGCCCACCAGGACGAGCCCGGAGAGGTCGGCGTTGGCGCTGAAAAGGTTCTCAAACGTCGCCCCGGTGTGGTCCGTGCCTACCTTGCCGCTCTTACGCAGTTTGTTCCACTCGGTGGACCCGCTCTTGAGGAGGTCTTCGATGGTCATGGCCTTCGGCATATACCTGGAGTTTAGCGGTGTGGTTCCATCACCGCGCCCTAAATGATCGAGTTTCGTATCGACAGCGACCATGCCGGGGTTCGGCTCGATAAAGTCCTGCGCCAGCGGCTTCCGGCGGTCCCGGTCAGCCACCTCTTCAAAATGATTCGGACCAAGAAGGTCCGGGTCAACGGGAAGCGGGCGCAAGTCGACCAGCCCATGGCCCTGGACGACGTGGTGAGCATCCGGGGCACCGAGGAGCGCCTCCTTGGAGCTCAGCCAGCCCCAGCCAAAGTCCCTCCGGTGGACCCCTCCCAGCTCACGGTGCTTCTCGAGGACGAGTGGATGATGGCCGTCGACAAGCCCTCGGGCATGGCGGTCCACACCGGAAGCGGCATTACGGGGGGGACGCTGGTGGACTACGTCCGCGCCTACCTTGGCCCCAAGGGGGTGCGGAATGGCTTCTCCGCCAGCCCTGCCCACCGCCTCGACCGGGACACCTCAGGCGTCATCCTGGTGGCCGTCCGCCGCCCGGCGATGGTGCATTTCACCGAAGTCTTTACCCAAGGCACCGCCACCAAGCGCTATTTGACGTTGGCCAAGGGACGGATGCCCCGGAGTGCAGGGCGCATTGACTTACCCCTCTCCGAGCACCAGCAAACGGCCGCCTCCAAGGCACGCCGCGGGGTGAAGCTGCAGGAGGCCGTCACGCACTGGCACCTGGTGGCACAAGGTGGGGAGGCGGCGCTCTTGGCCTGCACCATTGAAACCGGTCGCACACACCAGATTCGCCGTCACCTTGCCGCCATCGGCCACCCGGTGGCCGGAGACAAGAAGTACGGCGACTTCGCCTTCAACCGCGAGGCTCGAGCGCGCTGGGGGTTGAAGCGACTGTTTCTGCACGCCGGCAGCATCCGCTTCCCGCACCCGGAAGACGGCCGGACCGTCCAGCTCGAAGCTCCCTTGCCCTCCGAGCTGCGAGACGTCCTCGCCAGGGCCGCCATCGCCGCTCCCTGAGGTAAGGTCCTAAAAGGCTTGCCGATGCGCGACTCCTCGCCGCCCGACACCGTCCCCCCCGAGCCGGCTCCGCCCTCCCGGCTGGTCCTGGTGGAGTCGCCGCCGCCGCCGCGGGGACGCTGGGGCCGCTACCTCGTCCCCCTCTCCAAGGTGGGCGGCTTTCTGGCCCTCACTGGCCTCACTGGGCTCGTCGCGGCGGCCTTCATCCTCTACTACCAGTTCTCCACCGGCCTCCCGGAAATACCGAAGGTGTCCGCCTACGCGCCGCCGGTTCTCACCGAAGTCTTCACCGACGACCAAGTGTTGGCCGGTGAATTTTACGAGCAGCGGCGGAAGGTGGTCCCTTACGAGCGGATTCCGAAGCGCCTCGTCCAGGCCTTCATCGCCTCGGAGGACGCTGCCTTTTTCGACCACTTCGGCCTCGACCCCGTGGGCACCCTCCGGGCGGCCTTCAAGACCATCCTCCACAAGACGTCCGGCTCCGGAGGTGTGCAGGGCGGCTCGACTCTGACGCAACAGACGGCCAAGGCCCTGCTCGTCGCCGCCGAGGGCTTCGAGCGGGGCACGAAACGAAAGGGGCAAGAGGGCTACATCCGCAAAATTCGCGAAGCCATTCTCGCCCGGCGCCTGGAGGCGGCCCTCAGCAAGGAAGAGATTCTATACCTCTACCTGAACAACGTTTACCTGGGCCATCACGCCTACGGCGTCCAGGCCGCGGCCGAAAACTACTTCCGCAAGGACGTCCGGGACCTCTCGTTGGCCGAGATGGCCCTCGTCGCCGGCCTTCCCCAGGCGCCGAGCCGCTACTCGCCCTTCACCAACCCCAAAGCGGCCACCGAGCGTCGCGGCTACGTGCTGCGCCGCATGCGCGAGGAGGGGATGATTTCGCGCGAGGAACACGACGCCGCCAGTCGAGAGCAGATTCACGTCTTCCCGGTGGAAGACGTCTTTCACGAGTTCGCTCCCTACTTCGTCGAGCAGGTGCGCAAGGACGTCGTGCAGCGCTACGGCAACCCAGCCCTGCTCACCGCGGGCCTGAAGGTCTTCACCACCATGGACTCCGAGCGGCAGCGCGCGGCCCAGGACGCGATGCTGAGCGGACTCCTGGCGGTGGACAAACGCCAAGGGTTCCGCGGCCCGCTCAATACGCTGGACAGCCCAGAACAGCGGCGGGCCTTCATCGCCCGCGGCACCGCGGCGCTCGGAGGCGCCCCCCTGCAAGAGGCGACGTACTACGTCGGCCTGGTGACGGCCCTCAACCAGGAGGGCACCTCGGCGACGGTGCAGGTCGGCCCCCACCAGGGTCAGCTGCCGCTGCTCGGAATGCGCTGGGCGCGCAAGGTCAACCCGGAGGCCTACTACCCGGGGGCGATGATTGGGACAGCGAAGAAGGTGCTGAAGCCGGGCGACGTGGTGGTGGTCCGGACGGTGAAGAAGAAGGACCTCTGGGACGACAAGGAGCAGTACGACAAGAAGCTGGCCGACCAGCTGCCGGAGGACGGACTCTATTTCCGGCTCGAGCAAGAGCCGGAGCTGCAAGGCGCCCTGGTGTCCATTGACCCCTGGCGCCAGTACCTGGTGGCGATGGTTGGCGGCTATGACTTCGACGCCAACGAGTACAACCGCGCCTTTCAAGCCTGTCGCCAGCCGGGCAGCAGCTTCAAGCCAGTGGTGTACTCGGCGGCGATTGAGCAGCTGGGTTGGACGGAGGCGCAAACCATCGTCGACAGCCCGATTGTGGAGAACGACCCAGAGCACCAGGTGCGCTGGAAGCCGGAGAATTACACCGAGGACTTTCACGGCGACGTCCTGTTGCGCACCGCGGTCATCAACTCCATGAATATTCCTGCGGTGAAGACGTTCGTCGCCGTTGGCATCGAGCCCATGGCGGCCTGGGCCAAGAAGTTGGGCCTCTCCACGCCGATGAATCGGGACTTCTCCGCCGCGCTCGGGAGCTCGTGCGTCTACCCGTGGGAGCTGGCCCAGGTGTACGCGACGTTTGCCCGGCTAGGCGAGAAGCGCCCCACCTACTTCATCCGCCGCATCGAGGACCGCTACGGACGGACGCTCGAGGACCACACCGCGTACGACGACCCGTGGGCCAGCCTCACCAACCGCATCGCCGGTGGGTACGCCCGCCTGTACGAGCCCGGCGAGCAAGTCATGACGCGGGAAACGGCCTACATCCTCACCGACCTGTTGCGCGGCGTGGTGAGAGAGGGCACCGGAGCTCCGGCCCAGCGGCTGGGAAAGCCGGCAGCCGGGAAGACGGGGACCACCAACGACTCCTTTGACGCCTGGTTTGTCGGCTTTACGCACGACTTGGTGGGGCTGGCTTGGGTGGGCTACGACCTGAACCCCCACCCGCTCTCGCGCTACGAGACCGGCGGCCGCGCGGCGCTCCCCATCTGGGTGAGCTACATGCAAAAGGCCGTCGAAGGGCGTCCTGAGCCGGAATTCACTCCACCGGAGTCGCTGGAGCTGGAGAAGAAGACGGTGGACACCAAGACGGGGAAGCTCGCCTCCTCTGCGAGCAAGACGGCCGCGGCGATGTGGTTCAAAAAAGGCACTGCCCCGGAGGAAGTCACCCAGGACAAGAAGGTGGTGGACCCCAACCAATTCATGCAGGTCCCCAACTGACGCATGCGGCGGCTGTTACTCCTGGCCCTCCTCAGCCTCGGCTGCGCCTCGGTGTCCTCGCGAGAGGGCGGACTCTGCCCTGAGTCAGCGTCCCTGCACTGCATGTCCACCCCCGAGTGCTCCTATGACAAGGGCCGGGGCTGCAAGGTGTGCCAGTGCAGTCAGCCCGTCTTCAACGCGGTGCCGCCGGACCAGCGACTCTCGCCCTAACGCACTCGTGGGAAACGCTGTGCCCGACGCGTCGGAGCTTTCCTAAGGGAAGCACCAAGACGAGGGGCAGCCGCTTCGTCAGCCGCTCTTGGGTGGTGCGAAACCCATGGTGCGGGACACGAGCCAACTCGGCAACAGGCTCCCGAGCCGCGTCAGCCAGGCGGTCTGCCAGGGGAAGGCGAAGAGCGCGTCCCCGCGAAGGATGGCCCGCCCCATCCGGTCGGCGGCGTCCTCCGTCTCCAGGAGAAAGGGCATGGGAAAGCGGTTCTCTGCAGTCATCTCGCTCTTGACGAAGCCCGGGTTGATGCTGGTGACGCGTACCCCCGGCGGCATGTCCAGCCGGAGCCCCTCACACAGCGTCTGCAAATAGCGCTTGCTCGCGCCGTAGATGCCAAACCGGGGCACGACAATCCACGCCGCCAGGGACGCGACACCGACGAGGTGTCCTTTCTTGCGCTCCGCCATTCTGGGAGCCAGCGCGGTGAGGGTGGCCGTGGCACCGAGGATGTTGACTTGAAGCATCCGGGAAATGTCCGCCCATTCGGTGCGCGCCCCGTTGAGTCTTCCTCCCACCCCGGCGTTTGCAACGACGAGGTCGATGCCGCCTGGCGTCGCGTCGTCCAAGGCGCAAAGCTTGGCCACCACCGCCTCTGTGTCCGCCACATCCAGCCGGACGGGCACCACCTCGCCGGGTCCCACCGCGGCCTCGGCCCGTAGGGACTGGAGCTGCTCCTCGCGTCGCGCAGCCGCGTACACGCGCGCACCCCGCCGCGCGAACCACAGCGCAAGAGCGCGTCCGAGCCCACTGGAGGCGCCGGTGATGATGACGTTGCGGTAGGCGTTGTCCATGGTGGGCGCTCCTCTAGCACCTTGGCGGTGGAGGCTGCTTCAACGCGTCCCGACCGCAGCCACCGGGTGGAAGTGAAACTCGGCGCCGGGCGTGTGAGGCAGCTCTCGGGCGGCCCTGGCCGCGGCGAGCAGGAGCGAGGTCTCGTTGGGACCGAGGGCCTCGTCGAGGCTCTCAAAAATTTCGGCCAATTCCTCGGCGCTCGAGCGCAGCGTCTCGGGGTCCTGTGCGGTTCCATCGACGTCCACGCTCCGCACCTGCACCTGGGCGAAGCCGGCGGCCCGCAGGTAGCCCTGCAGCTTGCGGCCGATGAAGGGGTCGCCACCTCCTGAGCGCTGCGCCTCATTCAAGAGCCCGAGGGCCCGCTCAATCTCGGCCGAGGGAGGAACGAGCCGGAGCGTTGCGTTGTCCACTTCCAAGAAAAAGCACTGGCCCCCGGGAGCGAGAATGCGGCGGACTTCCCGCAGGACGCGCTCTGGCTCTGGAATGTGCTCCAGCACCCAGCTGGCGTGGACGCGGTCGAAGCTCGCGTCGCGGAAGGGCATCCGGGTGGCGTCCCCTTGGACGTAGCGGGCGACTGGGTGCAGGACTTGGGCTTGGGCCAGTTGGGCGGCGCGGATGTCGAGCCCCCACAGCTCGATGCCGGGGTGGCGTCGGGCGAGCGCTCCGGCCATGGCCCCGACGCCCGTTCCCAGGTCGAGGACGCGCATCCCGGGGTGCGCTGTAAAGGCTCCGAGCATCCGCGGCGCCACCCAAACCAGCGCTTGCTTTATGAGCCGAGCGACTTCGCGCAAGTCGGTGCCGCCGTGGATGTAGTCCGCCATGGGAGCCCTTAAAGCGTTGGCCAGTACGGTCGAAGCGCCTCACGGCTTGCGCGGATGGCATGGCTCGCCTCGTGTCCGGCGCCCGAAGGGAATTCCTCGGTACGGCCAGTCAATACTTCGAGGCAGGCATGGACGCTGCGGGGAAGGCCCACCAACGAATACCCCCCCTCCAGTAACAGCACCAGTCGCCCTTGGGCCGTCGCGTCCGCCAGCTGCTTCACCAGCGTGCACATGGCGGCGAAGCCCCGCTCGGTGCACAGCATTCCTCCCAGCGGGTCGTCCTCGTGGGGGTCGAAGCCCGCTGAGACGATGACGAGGCTGGGCCGGAAGGCGAGGGCGACGGGGAGCAGCAAGTCGTGGAAGACGGCGCCCCAGTCCGCGTCGTTGCGGCCACCAGGGAGCCCGCAGTTGACGGTGTAGCCCGCGCCGGGCCCCGTCCCCACTTCGGTGGGCGCCCCGGTTCCCGGGTAGAAGGGGAATTGGTGCACCGACTGGTAGAGGACGTCGGAGCGCTGCCAGAAGGTGGCCTGGGTTCCGTTTCCGTGGTGGACGTCCCAGTCCAGCACCAACACCCGCTCCGCCCCGAGCACGCGCGCCGCTTCCGCAGCGATGGCGGCGTTGTTGAGGAGGCAGAAGCCCATCATCAAATTCGGCTCGGCGTGGTGCCCGGGCGGCCGAACGAGGGCGAACGCGTTTCGAGCTTGGCCCTTCCAAACGGCTTCAGTCGCACCCACCGCGGCGCCGGCCGCCAAAAGCGCAGCCTCGTAGCTGCGCGGGGAAACGTGGGTATCGGCGTCGAGCTCCATCCGCTTGCCAGCGGTCGCGGCGAGTTGCGTCCGCAGCGACGCGCTGTGGACCCGGGCCACCTCGACTTCCGTAGCTGGCCGAGGCCTCACCATCTCGACGCCGGCCAGCGGGACGTCGGCGAGGAGAGAGAGCACGCGCTGCAGACGGGCCGGCGACTCGGGATGGCCTCGGCCCGGGTCGTGCTCGAGAAAGAGCGGGTCAGAGAAGACCATCGTCGGTGCTTGGGCGGCCATGGACGGGCACCATTCTAAGCCGAAGCAGCCTCGCAGTCGTTTCCCAGTGGCTAAACCCGTTGGCGTATGGTTCTTCCTGGCTCCCCTGTGCTGCGACGACTGCGCCACCTCGGTCTGCGCGCCGCCATCTTCGGCAGCTTTGGCGTGGCCCTTCTCCTGGTTCTCCTTGTGGCCTGGGGCCTCATTCGGATGCAGGTGCTCAGCCAGGTGAATGACAGGCTCGAAGTCTCGGGGAGGGCTCTGGCCGAGCATGTCGCCACCTGGCTCGGCCACGGCGGAGCCGCGGAAGAGATGCTTTCGCAAGTCCCGCTGGCCAGCGCCTCCCTGGCCGGAATGGCAGTGGTCAACGCCCAAGGCCAGGTGGAAGCCGTCACCCGGGACACGCTCGACTGGGCCTCCACCATCGCCCACTGGGAGTCGAGCGGACGCTTGTCGCGTGTCGCTTTGCCGGGGAGCATGGTCCTGTTGTCCGAGCCGGTGGCCTCGCCCCCTGGCACCGTCCTGGTGGTGGTGGACGAGCGCTTCGTGGAGGACGTGAAGGCGGGCTTGCGTTCCGGCCTCGGGCTCTCCGTCGTGGTGGGCGTCGTGGTGTTCGCCGCTGGAATGGCTCTGGTGAGCCGCTTCCTCCTCGAGCGACCACTCGGACGGATGACGGCCATGGCGCATCGCCTGGCGGATGCGGACCTCACCCAAGGGCTGGGGGAGGGTGGCTCGGATGCGCTCGGCAGGCTCGCTTCGGCGCTGGACCAGCTCGGGCAGTCGCTCCGGGAATCCATCGGACGCACGCGAGGGGTGGGCGAGGCCATCGGGCTGGCCGTGGGCCAGCTGTCCCGCTCCGGCACGACGGTGAGTGGCGGGGCGGGTACCGTCATCCAGCGTGTCGACGAGGCACGGTGGGTGATGGGCGAGCTGCAGACCTCTCTCGGCGGGCTTGCCGAGCAGGTGGACGTCCTCGCCCGGGGCGCCGACGAGGGGACGGCCACCGCGTCGGCCATGGCGGCCACCTACGACGACGTCGCCGGGCTGGTCGAGCAGCTGGGTGCGGCGGCCGCGGAGACAACGGGCGCCATCGGAGAGATGACCCGACGCATCACCGAGGTGGCACGCGCCGTGGGCGAGCTCCATGGCTCAGCGGAGGAGACTTCGGTGAGCATTCAGCAGATGGACATCTCCATCGGCCAAGTGGAAACCAACGCCAACGAGACCGCGCGTCTTTCGGAGAATGTGCTTCAGGACGCGGCCACCGCCGGCGAGTCGCTGAAGACGACCCTGGCCGGCATCGACCGCATCCGCGGCAGCAGTCGAGAGGCGCTCCAGGTCATCGAGAGCCTGGGGCGGCGTACCTCGGAGATTGGCACCATCCTCAACGTCATCGACGACGTTGCCGAGCAAACCAACCTCCTCGCCCTGAATGCAGCCATCATCGCCGCTCAGGCCGGCGAGCACGGGAAAGGGTTTGCGGTGGTGGCCGAGGAAATCAAAGAGCTGGCCGAGCGCACCGGTGCGTCCACCAAGGAGATTGCGGACCTCATCGCTGCCGTCCAGGCGGAAAGCCAAAATGCCCGGGCGGCCGTGGAGCAGGGCTTCCGCACCGTAGAAGAGGGCGTCGAGCTCGGTCGTGAGGCGGAAGGGGCGCTCAAGAAAATTTCCGCTTCGGCGAGTAAGAGCACGCTCATGGTGAGGGCCATTGCACGCGCCACGGTGGAGCAGTCCCGAAGCAGCAAGTCGGTCACCGCGGCCGTCCAACGCATCGCCGACGCGGTCGAGCAGGTGAGCCAAGCCACCGCTGAGCAGGAGCGAGGCTCGGAGCAGATGACCGACAGCGCCCGGCGCATGCTGGCCGCCACCGCGCAGGTGGAAAGGGCGACCGAGGCCCAATTGGAACGAAGCCGTCAAATTGTTCGTTCCCTGGCCAGCATCCGGGAGATGGCTGGCGCGGTCAGCCGGGCACGTGGCGCGCAGGCCGCTTCGTCCGACCGCGTCCTGACGGCGGTGGAGGCGATTCGCACCGTGGCGGTGGCACAAGTCAGCAGCGCACGCCAGCTGGAATCGGTCATCGAGGACCTTCAACGTCAGGCGGAAGTGCTGCGCACCGAAGTGCTGAGGTTCAAGGTGTGAAGCGCCGCATTTCCGAGCGACTCCTGGTCTTCCTCATCGGGGCCGTGCAGTTCGTCAACATCCTCGATTTCGTCATGGTGATGCCGCTCGGACCGGACTTTGCCGGGACGCTGCACATTCCCTTGTCTCGGCTGGGGCTCGTCGGAGGGAGTTACACGCTTGCCGCCGCTGCCGCGGGACTGGTGGGTTCGCTGTTTCTCGACCGTTTCGACCGCCGCTCCGCCTTGGCGGTGGCCATGGGCGGCCTTGCTCTGGGCACGTTCGCGGGTGGACTTGCCCGAGACTTGCCCTCGCTGCTGGCCGCCCGAGTCCTGGCCGGTCTCTTCGGAGGACCGGCCACGTCCCTCTCCTTGAGCATCGTGGCCGATGCTGTCCCGGCGGAAAGGAGGGGCAAGGCGCTCGGCGCAGTCATGGGAGCGCTCAGTGTCGCGGCGGTGGTGGGCGTACCGGCGAGTCTCAAGCTGTCCGAGTGGGCCGGGTGGCGCTCGCCGTTCTTCGCGGTGGCCATCCTCGGCCTTCTCATCACCATCGGCACCATCGCGCTTCTTCCCCCCATGCGCGACCACCTCCAGGCGCCGCGGGCGGCGGGGGGCGCGGCCGTGACGCGGCGCCCGCTCTTCCGCCGGACGGTGGTGTTGTCCTACCTCATGACGGCGGCAACCATGGGTGCGGGGTTTCTCGTCCTCCCCAACCTGTCCGCTTACCTCCAGGCGAACCTCGGCCTGCCGCGGGCGCAGTTGCCGTGGCTGTACGGCATCGGAGGCATCCTCAGTTTCGTGTCTCTGAGGGTGGTGGGCCGTCTCGTGGACCGCTTCGGCAGTTTCCGGGTGGGGACGGCCGGGTCGGCGTTGATGTTTGTCGCCGTGTGGTTGCTCTTCATTGAGGTGCCGCGGGGCGCGCCCCGGTGGCTGTGCTTCGGCATCGAGGTGCCGGGCCAGGTGCCGGTGTTGATGCTGTTTCTCTTCCTTTTCTTCGCGCTCTCCGTCCGGAACGTCGCCTACACCACCCTCACCTCCAAGGTGCCGGCGCCGGCCGAGCGAGCGCGCTTCATGTCCTTCCAGTCCGCGGTGCAGCACCTGGCGAGTGCCGCCGGCGCCATTGGGTCCAGTGCCATCCTTGTGGAAGGGGCCGACCGGCGGCTTCACAACGTCGCCCGGCTGGCGGCCTTTTCCATGGCCCTCATTGCAGCGCTCCCAGGGTTACTCTGGGTTGTCGAGCGGGCAGTCAGCCGCGGTTCGGGCGTGGCCTGGCCTCCCACCTCGGGCATGGCCAGTGCGTCGGAGGGAATGGCGCCTCCCTTCAAGAAGGTTTAAGAGCATCTCTCAGGACTCATGTTCAACGTCGGCCCCGGAGAAATTCTCCTCATCAGCGTGGTGGCCCTTCTGCTGCTGGGCCCGGACAAGCTTCCGGAGCTGGCGCGTGGACTGGGGCGCGCTTTCCGCGAGTTCCGAAAGCACACCGATGAGGTCCGCGGCATGGTGGAGCGCGAGTTCTACCGAATGGACCAGGACGTGCTCCAGGAGGCTCCCAAAAAGGAGCCACCAGCCGTGACTCCGGTGTCCGCCGCGCGCTTAGGGCTCGCCTCGAGCGAGCCAGAAGGGGACGAGCCACGCATTCTGCCGCCGCCGAGCTTCCCTCCCTTCCCTGCGCCCGAGGGCGTGGTGCCGTCGCGCCCTCCAGCCACCGAGGGTTCCGCACTGGCGCCGCCTCCGGCCACAGCTGGAGAGCCCGCCTCACCCGACGCCGCTGGCCGGAGCGAGCTGCATGCCGACGTTGTCCCCGGACGTGACGCCTGAGCCCGAAGGCCAACGCCTGAGCCTCGCCGAACACCTGGGCGAGCTCCGGTCGCGCCTGCTCCGCTGCACGTTGGCGGTGCTGGTGTTGGGCATCCTCGGGCTCGTGTTCGCCCGCCCCATTTTTGGAGCGCTGATGCGGCCGGTGCTGGACGCGCTGCCGCCAGACCAGCGGAGCCTCATCTACACCTCCGGCATCGAGGAGCTGAACGTCTTGATGAAGGTCGGCTTGTACGCCGGCATCTTCCTCAGCACCCCAGTCATCCTCTGGCAGCTGTGGGGTTTCGTCTCCCCCGGCCTCTACCCGGCCGAGCGACGCTACGCCGCACCCTTCGTCCTCGTCGGCTCGCTGGCCTTCTTGGCCGGTGCCGCCTTTTGCTACTTCGTGCTGCTGCCCACCATGTTTCGCTTCCTGCTGACGGGTGAGTCCGCGCCCGTCCAGGCACGCGTGGAAATGGTGCAGGCCCGCGAGGCGGAGGTACTACGGCTGGTGAGTTTGGGTGCCTTTGAGCGCGCAGCTCAGCAGGCCACCTCGGCCGTCGGTGCGCTCACCGCCAGCGGCGACGGACAGGTGGCGGCGGACAGCGGACAGTCGACGTCCGGCGCGGTGGACCGACAGACGCGTTTCGACGCCCTGGGCCGTCTCCTCGACGCGGTGCACACCGCGCTCGGCCCGCAGAGCGCCCCGGCGCTGAGAAAGGCGATGGACAAACGGCTGGCGGCGCTGGACGCGATGCAAGCCGGACAGGACGCCAAGGCGGACACGGACATGGAGGAGTCCGCCGCTCTCCTCGCCGGAGCTGCAGGTGCCCAAGGGGGCCAGGTCTCTCAGGTGTGGCAGCTGGAGCGTGCGGTGGCGGTGGGTCGGCGCCAACTGGCGGCCGAGGCTTGGACGCGCCCCCTCCTCACCATGAGCGAGCAGCTGTCCCTCGTCCTGTTGTTGCTCTTGGCCTTGGGAATTATTTTCGAGTTGCCGCTGGTGATGGCGCTCCTGGCGGCCCTGGGCGTGGTGAAGGCGCGCTTCTTGATGCGCTACCAGCGCCACGCCATCATCGTCTGCCTCATTGTCGCCGCCATCATCACCCCTACCGGCGATGCGGTGAATCTCTCGCTCATGGCCGGACCGATGATTGCCTGCTACGAGCTGGGCGTCCTCGCGGCCTGGTTGATTGAGAAGCGCAAGGCGCGGAACGCCGCGCAGACGGCCCTCGCTGCAACCGGCTAAAGCGTCAGTCCACCAAAAGCTTCACCGGAATATTGCCCCGTGTCGCTCGGCTGTAGGGGCACACCTGGTGCGCAGCTTCCATCAGCGCCTGCGCCGCCGGCATCTCCACGCCCGTGAGTTTGCCGTGCAGCTCCACGGACAGGCCGAAACCGCCGTCGTCGGTTCTGCCGATGGTGACGTGGGCGGTGATGGAGGCGTCCTCTAACGGCGCTTTCTGCCGGCGCGCCACCAACCTCAGCGCGCTCTCGAAGCACGCCGAGTAACCGGCGGCAAACAGTTGCTCGGGGTTGGTGCCTTGACCGCCCGGCCCGCCGAGGGACGTGGGCATGGCCAGGGACATGTCGATGAGGCCGTCATCGGAGTGCACCCGCCCGGTTCGCCCTCCGTGGGCGGTGGCGACGGCCGTGTACAGGGGCTGAAAAGCCATTTGAGCGAGCTCCTTTCGGTGCAAATGCTTCCTCGGTGTTGCCGCCACTTCCCAGTCGGCCCCCTACCGGCGGCCCTTCACCCGGGAGGCGACGAAGAGCAGACAGAGCAGGAGTCCAAACAAGACGGGAGGCCCTCCGGTGCTGCTGCAGCCCGTCGAGTTGATGGCCGGCAGGGTCGAGGCGGAGTGCAGCACGTCCCAGGCGCTGGGGTTGGAGACGCTGGCCGTCGCCGAAACGACGAAGGGGTTGGGCGCCGGGCTTCCGACATGGAGCGTCACCACCGAGAGAACCACGGCGCCCGGTGCGACTACGCCCAGGCTGCAAGGAAAGCCTTGGGCGCAGGCTCCAGCCGTGGACACCACCGTCGCGCCCGCCGGCAGCGAGAAGTCGAGCGTCACGTCGTTCGCCGCCTCTGTCCGCCGGTTTACCAGCGTCAACAGGTAGCTCGGAGTTTGGTTGGGATAGATTTGAGGGTCGAGGGCCTTCATCACCACCACCGAAAGCCCCTGCACCACCGACCAACCGAGGTCCGAAAGGACGGCCGGCGTGAGGTCGAGCTTGCTCAAGACGCTGGGTGCGATGGTGGGCTCCATCAGCAGCGCCGGCGTGGCGCTGGTGCCGAAGTGCGACACCGAAGAGGCGCTCACCACGGTGCTTGGCGTGTAGAGAAAGACCCGGTCCCCGGAGGCGTCCACGCCTCCGCGAAGTGTCGTCTTTCCAAATGTCCCGGTGACGGGCGCAACGGCCAACTGCTCGAGGATGGCCGTCCCCGTCTCGAGCGAGACGAAGCCGACCGGAATGGCCAATTGAGTCGAGCCGCTGGGAGACACCAGCGGGGCATCCGGCTGGTAGTTGAAGAAGACGACGCCCGCGGCCCCGGCATCCTGCGCGCGGAGCGCCTTGTCCAAGAAACGGCAAGGGGTGCCGCCGTCGGGGACGGTGCGCTCGATGAGGGCGATGTTGCCGGCGATGAGGGAAGCGTTGGTGAGGGTGCTGCAGGCATCGAGGGGCGCCGCAGCGACGACCGTCCCGCCGCTCAGCGGAAAGGGCCCACTGAAGCCCGCCTCTTGAAAGGGGACCGGATTTTGAACACCGGGTACGTCGACGCTGAAGGTGGGCAGAAACGTGAGGACGTCGGTGATGGCCGTCGTCAGCGCGGGGCCCTCCAGGGAGAGGCCGTCGCTGCGGTCAGCGGCCGCCTGGCGCTCGGCGTTGGTTTCCGACTGCCAAGTGACGGCCTGGGTAACGTCCCAGACGTGGAGGTCGAAGACGGAAGGGGAAAACGCCCCGAAGCTGCCCGTGGAAGCATTGACCGCGGAAAGAAACCCAAGGCCGTGCGCGAACTCATGGAGGAAGACGGACACCAAGTCGTCCTGGCCCGCCGTCCCCTGTCCTACGAGGCCGTAATAGAAGCTTTGGTTCTGCAAGCACGCCGCCGTCCCCACGCTGGCGTTGAATCGGGAGATGATGTGGGGCTCACCGGGCGTGAGGTCCTCCCCGAGGAGGGCGTTGGCCAGCGCCACGGGATAGCTCGCCCCGGGGATGGGGAGCTCGGCGGTGGAAACGAAGGAGGCCACCCCGGTGATGCCGAGAATGCCGGAGCTGCCCGAGCAGACGAAACGCGGGTCCTCCTCGGTGGTGACGAAGGCGCTGTCGATGACGATGGGGACGCTGCTGGTAAGCGTCGCTCCCCAGATGCTGGCCGCGTACTGCAGTGCGATGATGCCTTGCTGGCCGCGAGTGACGCCGAAATTCAGGCCGACGGGGCTGGCCGGTGTCGGGTCGTTGAGCCCCGCGCCGGGGCCATTGGTGTCCAAGATGGAGATGTCAGCCCCGAGCGCCGCCGGGGCGAAGAGGACGAGGAGTGCGGCCGAGGCGGCGCTTCGGGGCAGGAACATCTCGTCCTTCCAAGACCCTCCGCGGGCTAAAAGGTGTGCCGTCTTCGAAGGACCATCGCCACCCCGAGGCCCAAGAGCCCGAAGAGGGTCACCGGCTCGCCGCTCGCACTGCACCCACCGCCGCTGCTGCTGCTGCTGCTCCCCACGGCGAAGGTGAAGGAGGCGGTGTTGTTGTCGCCGTTGGAGTCAGGCGTTGCGGAGGTGGCAACGGCGGTGAAAGTGGCGCCGCTCTGAAAAGTGGTGGGGACGGTGAAGGTGCTGGTGAAGCTCACCGTTTGACCCTTGGCCAGGGTGCCGAATTGACAGGGAAACTCTGTGGCCACGCACCCCCCGCCGATGGAGGCCAGCACCGGCGGGTTGGCGGAGGTCCCGGAAACGGTGCCATTCACCACCACCGAGGCAGCATCACCGGGCCCGGCGTTGGTGACCGTGGTGGTGATGACGGCGGTATTCCCGGGGGTCAGCGTCGTCGGGCCGGTGACCTTCACTTGCACGTCTCCGCCGCTGGCCACCGCCTGGCTGGAGGCGGCCGTCAGGTTGTCGCCGGCGTAGCTGGAGGACGGCGTCAACGTCGCGGTCGCGATGAAGGGGTCGGGCGCATTGAGGGGGGCCTGGACGGTGGCGACAATGAGCACCACCTCGCCGGCTTGCAGCGTCCCCAGGTTGCAAGGGAAGCCCGTGCAGCCGGCCGGACTCGAGACGCTCGACACCAGCGTCGTTCCCGAGGGGAGCGCCAAGTCCACCTGCACGTTGGAGATGGACGTTGGGCGTCGGTTGATGACGGCGATGAGGTAGGGGTATTGGGCGCCAGCCGGCACCTCCGGGTCCAACAGCTTCACCACCGAAACTCCGAGGCCGTAGACGACGGACCAGCCGATGTCCGACATGACGTCCGGGGTGAAGTCCATGTTCAGCCGGATGTCAGGCTGGTTGGCGAATTCCAGCATCAAGGTGTGTGGGTAGGAGTTGTTGTTCCAGTGAATGAGTGACGAGCCGGGCTTTACCGGAGACGGCGTGTAGAGCAGCACCATGGTCCCGGACGGGTCGGTGTTGGAGATTTGCGTCGAGATACCGAAGCCCGCGGTGACCGGCCCGGCCTCGAGCTCGGACTGCAGCGTCGTCCCGTCGGTGTGGCTGATGAAGGTCGCCGGGATGTTGAGCGCCGGCGTCCCGGCCATCTCGATGAGGCCCTCGGCCACGGCGTCGAAGATGATGACGCCAGCGGCGCCCGCGTCGGCCGCCCGCTGAGCCTTGCTGATGAAGGTACACACCACTCCGGCATCCGCGAAGCTTCGTTCAATGAGAGCGAATTTCCCGTGGAGGTCGCTGGTGATTTGCGAGCAACCGTCGAGCGGCACGGCGGCCGCCAGCGGTCCGGAGCCGGTGAGCGGGCCGGAAAACTCGCCCTGAGCGAAGTTGAGGTCGGTGGTGACGCCGTTGAAGACGGTGAACAGTGTCGGCGGAGGGGCCAAATAGGTCGGGATGTCCGCCTTTACCGCGGGCCCTTGAAAGGCCAGGCTCTCCGGAGTCACCACCAGCGTCTTGCGCTGTGCCGCCGAGCGGTCCGTCCAGGCGACGCCGTCGACCACGTCCCAGATGTGGTAGTCGAAAATGCTCAGGGGCGGGGAGCCTTGCCCATTGCTGGGGTCCACCAGCGAGGAGTACCCGAGTCCATGCCCGAACTCGTGGAGGAGGGTGGTGAGCAGGCTGATTCCGCCCGAAGGGATCTGGGTGTCGAGCCCGAAGTACCAGGCCGCCGGGAAGCTGCACTTGCTCGTCCCCAGGTCGGCGTTGATGTTCACCTGAAACTGCGGCACCGAGGGGTCGGTGTTGTCGCTGGAGAGCGCGTTGGCCAGCGGGATGGGGTATCCAGCTTGGGGATTGGGGAAAGTGCTCGCGCTCAAATAGCCAGCCGGCTGCGTAAAGGCCAGGACCGTCCCGTCCGCGGTGCAGGCGAACTCGGGATTCGCGGTGACGCTGACGAATTCACTATCGATGAGAATGGGGACGGTGCTGCGCACCGTGGCGCCCCACATCGCCGCCGCCGTCTGGAAGACGATGAGCGCTTGGTCTCCGCGCGTGGTGCCGGGGTTGACGCCCAGCGGCGTCGCCGGGGTTGGGTCGCTGAAACCCGCGGCACGGGTGTTCTGGATGTCGAGCTCCGCCGCCTGGACGGAGGGCGCCACGGCCAAAACCAAGGCCGCGAAAATGGGTCTGCGGGCGTTCACTGGGCCGCCCTGATGCGGCCGGACGGCGACGGGTCGTTGAGAAACGCGTCGGCACCCTCAGGCGAATCCACGCAGCGCGTGCTGACCGTCCCGTCGGCGTTGGTCTTGGCGAGGACAACCTCGGAGAAGCCCTCCCGAATCCGCACCAGCTGCGAGCCGGGACGCGGGCCCTGGGACACCTCGAGATTCTCCGGAGCCCGCGACGTGAGAATGCGGATGCTTCCGCGGAGGTCCCCTGTCGACGCCAGGGCCGAGGCGCGACTTTCTCCCTTGGAGGCAGGCGACGCAGCGGAGTTGGGCGTACTTCCTGAACAGGCGGCGAGCAGCGACAGTAGGATGGGCAAAGCAGTAGAGCGTCTTGCAGTCATAGGGGGCACGTGCTGGACATTACCCCGGCCGGGCGGGCGCGGTCGCCCCTCTCGACGTGTAGGTAAGCGCTCAAATTCACGGAGGACGGCTCCTCCGCCCCCTGTGCAGTGTGCTACTGAGGCGGTCATGACCGACGGTGTGGACAAAGAGGCCCGTGAGCGGGCCAAGGCCATCGCGGAGCAGCAGCGGGTGGAGCGCCGCCAGAGGAAGCGGCGGTGCGTCCTGTGCGGTGTCGAGGAGTCAGAGCGGTCGCCGCTCGGGCCACACCCGGATGGCATTGGCCCAGCCTGTCGCGAGGAGGCGGCGTGTATGGCGCGCCGCGCCAACCGCTGAATTAACTCCCAGTGCGCGTGGCTCCTCCCTCGTCATGCGTCCGGGCGCGTTTGCTGGCCAATGCGGTTTAGACATATAGGCCTGCCCGATGGGCGAGTTGGCGTTTACGGGCGTCAAGGTATTTTCCACCACACTCGCACGGGACCGCGAGGTGATGGGTGAGTCCATCACCCGCTGGCTGCGCGAGAACCCCGCCGCCGAAGTCGTGGACAAGGTGGTGACCCAGAGCTCCGACAAGGAGTTCCACTGCCTCACCATCACGCTCTTTTACCGAACTCGGCCGTAAGCCCCACAAACCGGCCCAATCGGCTTGCACCGATTGGTCCGTCTCGTCACTCTTCATACTGATGCGCCCACGACGTACTTCTGGCCTGAGGCTTCCGGGAATGGGTAGCGCGGCGGTTCGACTGGCCTTGGCCGTCGTCGCCGGCTCAGTGGTGTATGCGCTCTTTCGCCAGAGTTACGGCGCGGCGCTGCTTCTCACGCCGGCCGAGGTGGTGGGTCGAGCCTGGCTGTGGCAGCCGCTGACCTATGCCTTCGTCGAGACCAGCCCCATGGGCGTTATTTTTGCCGCACTGGTGCTGTGGCAGGTGGGTGGCTCGCTCGAACAAAGCTGGGGGCCGCGCAGAATGGTGAGCTTCGCCGTCGGGACCACCGTCGTCGCCGGCCTGCTCACCGTCGCCCTGGCCTTCGTCGTGGCGCCGCTCGCGGGCTTGAGCTTCGGGGGCGGCTGGGTCATGGGCCTCGCCATTTGGGTCGCCTTTGGCTTGATGCTGGGCCGAGCCGGAACGAATTTCTGGGGACTTCCCGTCTCTGGCAACGTCCTGGCGCTCATCGGCGTGGGCTTCGTTTTCTTGGAGGGGGCCTTCTACGGCTGGCTCCTGGTGGTGCCCTCGGTCCTCGGACTCCTCTTGGCCGCCGGTTACGTGCGGGTCGGCGGCCCGGAGATGTGGTGGCTGCGCTTTCAGTCCTGGCGGCTGCAGCGCAGCCTGCGCGGCCGTTCCAAGCACCTCAAGGTGGTCGCGCCTGACCGAAACACACCCGGCGGCTCGGACCGCTTCCTGCACTAGAGCCGTGCATCGGCGCGACGGCCCGGGTATGCATGGCCTCCCTTAACCTTCACTCGAGGAGAGAGATGCGCAACGTCATCGCCGCCCTCACGCTGTTTGCCTTTCCCCTGTCCGCCCAAGCGTCGGACTGGGTGTTCGACTCGGCGCACACCAGTGCGCAGTTCGCGGTGAGGCACATGATGGTGTCCACCGTTCGCGGAGCTTTCAGCAAGGTGACCGGTTCGGTCCACTTGGATGACACGGACGTCACCAAGAGCTCCATCGAAGCAACCATCCCCGTGGACACGGTGGATACCCGCGAGCCGAAGCGCGACACGCACCTCAAGTCGCCGGACTTCTTCGACGTCGCGAAGTTCCCGACCATCACCTTCAAATCCACCAAAATTACCGCCGGGCAGGCCGGGAAGCTGCACATTGAAGGCATCCTCACCATTCACGGCGTCAGCAAGCCGGTGGTTCTCGACGCGGAAGTGACGCCGGAGATGAAAGGAATGGGCGGAAAACCCATGCGCGGCGTCTCGGCGACAACGAAAGTGAATCGCAAGGACTTCGGGCTGGTGTGGAACCGTCCGCTGGAAACCGGCGGCGTACTCGTCGGTGACGAGGTCAGCATCCAAATCGACGCCGAGCTCAACCCGAAGGCCTAAAGCACAAACCTTCGGCCCCCCCGTCGCGCCCCGGGAGGCTCAGCCGGTGGTGATGGACTGAACGCCGCCTCGGAAGACGTACACCCGGGCGGTGTTCGTCCGCGCGTCTGAGGGGACGACGAAGAAGCCGGGTTCGCCCGTGGCGTGGTCGTCCGAGTAGCCCACCACCTGCCTTCCGTCCCGGAAGGTGACTTGCACCCGCTCCCCTCGTCCCGGAAGCGGCTTCTCTCCCGGTGAGAGGACGAAGAAAACTGCCTTCAGTCGCCGCGTCGGAATCTCGACCGAGCGTCCGTCCGGCTGATGGACCGCCAACGCCTCCTCCTGGAGGTCCAAGTCGTGGACGGTGCCTCGGTGCACCTGCCCTTCCAGCGTGTGGATGACCACCCGGTGGTCGCCCTCGACGAAGCTCGGGTTGAGCATCATGGGAGGGCCAAAGACGGCACCGGTTGCCTGTTCAGGGCTGGGCGTGGGCTGAAGGGGCGCACGAGGCGCCGGGCGCGGCGGCTCGACTTCGTCCACGAGGTCGAGCAACGGCAGGGCACTCTCCTCGGCGACTTCAGGCTGTCGGCGTGAGGACGGGAGTCCCGGCTGGCGCCGGGGCTGGCGGGGCGAGCAGTGTCTCGTAGCGGCCTGGCACCGGCGTCACCGGACGGGGGACTTGGGCACCGGGCCCGGGGGTCGGCCGCGGTGTGCCAAGCGCGACGGCTGAAGCCGCAATGGGCTTCGGGGCCGGCGTGGGGGCAGGCGTGCGGAGCGCCACTGGCGGCGGCGGCGTCACTCTGCTTGGAGGCGGTGGCGGCACGGGGAGCACCACGGAGGGAGGAGGCCGCGGAGGTGCCGGCGGAGGCGTCCTGGGCGCGACAGCCGCAGGCGCGACGGCTGCGACGGGGACGGCGCCACGGGAGAATGGAGGCTCCCCCGGCTGCGTCCTCTGCCAGTCCGGCGGTGTGGGTGGAGTGGGCACCGGCCCTGGAGGAGGTTTGGGGAATTGAAAGCCACGAATGCCGCCGCTTCCCGGAGGCGTCACAGAGGGAAAGGCAGGCAGGGGCGTCGGCGTCGAGAACTCCTCCACCACGTCCTCATCGCCGATGGTTTCCACGACGTCCTCGGCCGACACTTCGGTGGGGAGCGCTTCCGGCCAGGGGTCGAGCCCGCGCTCGCCGAGGGGGTCACCGGTGCGCGCAAAGTCGTCCGTGGCCAGGACCGGCGGCTCCGCCGCACCCGGAGCCCAGGTGGACAACGGCGGAGGCGGTGCCTCGGACAGGGGCTCTGGTGGAGGTGAGGACCCCGAATCTGCGGGTACCTCATCGAGCGCCGCGAGCAGCTGAAGCGGCGCCTGCGCCAGGACGTTCTCGTCCCCTTCCGGCAAGGTGGCTGGCAGTTCGAGCGGCGGCTCCGGGAAGACGCCCATGGCCTCTTCCGGAACGGCTCCAACTCCGTAGGGAGCCTCGGGCAGTGCGCCCTCGTCGAGAGCGGCTTCAGGCGAAGCCGCCGGGGAGTGGGGCCCAGCCTCCGCAAGCACACCCTCGAAGACGCCCAGGCCCTCGGGCAAGGGCATGTCCACCGGGGGCCGTAGCCCAGCGTCCGCGCCAAGGGCCTCCGGCGACGCGAGCTCCAAAGGCGCCTCCGGAAGCACACCCTCGAAGACGCCCAGGCTCTCGGGCAAGGGCATGTCCACCGGGGGCGGTAGCCCGGCGTCCACGCCAAGGGCCTCCGGCGACGCGGGCTCCAAAGGCGCCTCCGGAAGCACGCCCTCGTACACGCCTGAACCCTCCTCGCCCTGCAACTCGGCCACCAAGGCCCGGCCGTCCTCGGCTTCCGGCGACGGGACTTCTGGCACGGCCAGCACCGCGGCGGCCGCCGCCGCTTCGGCTGCTTCCGTCGGCTGCGCGGGCGCGGCGGCGGGCTCGGCGGCTGCCAACTGGGCGAGACTCTGCGGCTCGAGGTCTCTGGAGTCGCCAGTGTCAGCGGGCAAGTCAATGGCCTCACCCACCCGCGCGTAGGAGACAAATTCCGAGGCCGCGGCCAGCGGAACGCGTTCGTCTGGCGAGCCGCCGAAGTCAGTCACCTCTGTGGTTTCCGGCGGTCTTGACGCCGCGGGTGCCTCGTCGAAGGGGACGGGGGGCGGCTCATCCAGCCCGGGGTCCGTCGGGCGCTCGGCGACGGCGTCGGACCACGCGGGCGCGTCGAGGGAGGGCCCACCCCAAGAGGCGGCCGAAGCGGCGGTCGGCGCCACAAGCGAGGGTCCGGCCCAGCTCTCGGCCGGAGTGCCGTGCGCCGCGGGAAGAGCCTCAGAGGCGGGTGCAGGGCCTTCGGCCTCGTGGTGAGTCCAGGCAGTCTCGGCCGGGGCAGCCTCCACCTGCGAGGCAGCCGTTGCAGCCACTTCGGAGCCGGTAGCCGCGTGGGACGCCTCCGAAACAGGGGCCGAAGGCACCGGGGCGTTCGCCGCCTCGAGGGGCAGGCCCAGCTGACGCCGGAGCGCCAACCATCGGGCCACTTCGGCCTCGCTGAGCGCGCCCAAGCTTCGCTTCTCGCTGAGGGTACGCAGCTCGCGAATGGCTGCGCGCGTGTCAGACATCCGTCGCTCTAGGGCAACCGGCCCCGCCTGGGGACAAGTGCCGCTTTTGGTCAAAAAGGCGAAAAGGAGTGTACGGCCTTTTCACCACGAGGGCAGTTTGCTGTCCGTTGTCGGATGTTTGCCGTGGATGTGGGTTTGGGGGTGGAAGGCTCGGAGCGAATCCGCTACGACGCTTGGCATGCGTTCCCCGGCGAACTTCGCGCTTGGTTCGCAGAAGAGTAACACGGGAGCGACTTGCCCACTCTGGCCCGTCTGACGCACAACCCCTGCCCGGCCCTCACACAAAAACCCTTCGCGAAAAAAACGGAGTCTCCCCCAGTGTCCACTCCTGGCATCTCGCAACTCGTCATCAACACCCTGCGGACGCTGAGCATCGACGCCGTACAGAAGGCCAATTCCGGTCACCCCGGAGCGCCGATGGGTTTTGCTCCGGTGGCCTACGCCCTCTGGCGCGACGTCCTGCGGTACGACCCGTCCGAGCCGCTGTGGCCCAACCGGGACCGCTTCGTGCTCTCCAACGGACATGCGTCGATGTTGCTGTACTCCACCCTGTTTCTCGCCGGGGTGCGGGCCGTGGACAAGGACGGGAAGGTGGCCGCGGGCCCGGCGGTCTCCTTGGATGACATCAAATCCTTCCGTCAGCTTGGAAGCCGAACTCCCGGCCACCCCGAATACGGCCTCACCACCGGGGTCGAGGCCACCACCGGCCCTCTGGGGCAAGGCGCAGGCAACAGCGTGGGCATGGCCATCGCCTCGCGCTGGCTCGGCACCCGCTACAACCGGCCCGGCAAGCCCCTCTTCGACTTCAACGTGTACGCCATCCTCGGCGACGGCTGCCTGATGGAGGGAATTTCCTCGGAGGCGGCATCCCTGGCCGGTCACCTCAAGCTCGGGAACCTCTGCTGGATTTACGACAACAACCACATCAGCCTCGACGGCAAGACGGCGCTGTCCTTCTCCGAGGACGCCGCGGCCCGTTTCGGCTCGCAAGGCTGGGCGGTCACCCACGTCGACGACGCCAATGACCTCAGCAAGCTCGCCCAGGCTTTCGCCTTCTTCAAGAACACGCAGGACCGGCCGACGCTCCTCATCGTCGACAGCCACATCGGCTACGGAGCACCGAAGAAGCAGGACACCAGCGCCGCCCACGGCGAGCCTCTGGGCGTGGAGGAGGTGCGCGCGGCGAAGCGCAACTACGGTTGGCCGGAAGACGCGCAATTCCTCGTCCCGGACGGCGTCCGTGAGGACTTTCAGCAAGGGCTCGGCGTCCGGGGCAAGGCCGCGCGCGAGGCCTGGCAGAAGATGTTTCAGGAGTACCGACGCGAGCAGCCGGAGTTGGCCAAGGAATTGGACTTGATGCTGCGCCGGGGGCTGCCTCCTGGCTGGGAGGCCGCCCTCACGCCCTTCCCGGCGGATGCCAAGGGTCTGGCCACCCGGGAGTCCTCTGGCAAAGTGCTGGAGGCACTGGGCGAGAAAATTCCTTGGATTGTCGGCGGCGCCGCAGACTTGAGCGGCTCAACCCGGACCTCCTTCAAAGGCGAGGGCCCGATGGAGCCGGACCACCCCTCGGCTCGAAACGTCTACTACGGGGTCCGCGAGCACGCGATGGGAGCCATCGTCAATGGCATGGTGCTCAGCGGCCTGCGCGGTTATGGCGCGACGTTTTTTACCTTCACGGATTACATGCGGACGCCCATCCGCCTGTCCTCCCTGATGGAGATTCCCTCTCTGTGGGTGATGACCCACGACTCGATTGGACTTGGCGAGGACGGGCCAACGCACCAGCCCATTGAGCAGCTCGCCGCGCTCCGCGCCGTCCCCCACCTGCTGGTCTACCGCCCGGCCGATGCCAACGAAGTCGTCGAATGCTGGCGCAGCGTGCTGAGCAACACCCACCGTCCCTCGTTGCTCGTGCTCAGCCGCCAGGCGCTCCCCACCTACGACCGGAGCAAATTCGGAGCCGCGAGTGGCGCCGGTCGCGGGGCCTACGTCCTGGCGGAGGCCGAGGGTGGAAAGCCGGACGTTCTCCTGCTCGCCACCGGGAGCGAGGTGGCCATGGCCATGGCGGCGCGCGACCAACTGGCGCAAGGCGGCATCCGCGCCAGAGTGGTGAGCATGCCCTGCTGGCAGCTCTTCGAAGAGCAGGATGCTGCCTACCGAGAAAGCGTCCTCCCCGAAGCCGTCACCGCGCGGGTGTCGGTGGAAGCCGGGGCGGCGCTGGGATGGGACCGCTATGTTGGCCCCAAAGGCACCATCCTGGCCATGCGCAGCTTTGGCGCCTCGGCGCCCATCAAAGACGTGCAGAAGCATTTCGGTTTCACCCCGGAACACGTCGCCGAGGCCGCCCGTGCCCTGGTTCAGAGCAGAAAGTAGTCGCATGCACGTCGCTGCGCGGAAGTCCCCGGCCGTACCCGAGGGCGCTCCGTCGGACAGGAGTCTGCGGCCGGTGGCCGGCCAGCGTCGACGCGTTTCGAGTTGGAAGGCCATTCCCGCAGCAAGCAGGGAGAACCCATGAATCGCATCAAAGCACTCGGGCAGGCTGGCCAGAGCATCTGGCTCGACTTCATGCAGCGGAGCCTGGTGACAAAGGGCGAGCTCCAGAAGCTCATCGAAACCGACGGCATCTGTGGACTGACCTCCAACCCCACCATCTTCCAGAAAGCAGTGGAGGCGAGCCCGGACTACGACGAGCTGTTCGCGAAGATGGCGCCTCAAGGGAAGTCGGTGACGGAGGTTTACGACGCGCTCACCCTGAGGGACATCCAGGACGCCACCCGCATTTTCCGGCCCGTCTGGGAGGCCACTGCCCACCGCGATGGGTACTCCTCACTCGAGGTGTCACCCAAGCTGGCCCGAGACACCAAAGGTTCCGTGGAGGAGGCGCGGCGTCTGTGGAAAGCGCTCGGCGTGTCGAATGTGATGATTAAGATTCCGGGAACACCGGAGGGTGTGCCGGCCATCGAGCAATGCATCAGCGAAGGAATCAACATCAACATCACGCTGCTTTTCAGTCAGGAGGCCTACCGCAGCGTGGCGGAGGCTTACTTGCGGGGACTCGAGCGCCGCGTCCAGGAGGGCCAGGACGTCTCTGGACTGGCCTCGGTGGCCAGCTTCTTTGTGAGCCGCATCGACTCGGAGGTGGAAAAGCGCATCGGCCAGGCGCGCGCCGCGGGGGTCGACGAGCGCCGGTCCCGTCTGTTCGACGGCCTGTTGGGCAAAGTCGCCATCGCCAACGCCAAGCTGGCCTACCGAATGTACCAGGGGCTCTTCAGTGGGCCCCGGTGGGAGGCGCTGGCCAAGAAGGGTGCGCACACCCAGCGCGTCCTCTGGGCGAGCACCGGCACCAAGAATCCCAAATTCTCCGACGTCTTGTACGTCGAAGAGCTGGTGGGGCCAGACACCGTCAACACCATTCCCCCTGCGACGTTGGATGCCTTTCGCGACCACGGGAACGTACGGCCCAGTTTGACCGAAGACCTCCCCGGCGCGAAGGCCACCATGCACCAGCTCGAGGAGGCCGGTATCTCGATGAAGGCGGTGACCGACACGCTGGTGTCCGACGGCGTCCAGAAATTTGCAGAGTCCTTCGACGAGCTCTTCAAGGCGATTGGCGCTCGGCTCCGTGCCCACGGGGGGACGGCATGAAGGTGCGCCACCCGCGACGTGAGCTGGAGGGCCTTTGACTGTGACGCCTGCCAAGACTGGTCCCGAGGTCCGCGTCGGAGACCCCTGTGTGGTCATCATTTTCGGGGCCTCCGGCGACCTGACGCAGCGCAAGCTGGTCCCCGCGCTCTTCAATCTCCAGACGCAAGGCTTTCTCGCTCCCGACGTCGGCGTGGTGGGCGTGGCGCGCTCGGAAATGTCCAACGCCGCCTTTCGGGACAAGGTGAAGCCCGAGGACAAGGTGCTGGGGAGCGACGAGGCGCGCAAGGCCTGGAGCACGCTGTCCGAGCGCATCTTCTACCATTCCGGAGACGTCTCGCGTCCGGAGACCTTCAAGCAGTTGCGCGACGTTCTCGCCAAGCTCGACGTCCAGCTGAAAACGCCCGGCAACTACATGTTTTACCTCTCGGTTGCGCCGGAGTTCTTCGCGCCCATCGTCAAGGGCCTGGGCAGCGCCGGGCTTCTCGAAGAGTCGGGCGGGCACTGGCGCCGCGTGGTCATCGAAAAGCCGTTCGGCCACGACCTCGCATCGGCGGTGCAGCTGAACCAGGATTTACGTTCGGTCATCGGTGAGCGTCAGATTTTCCGGATTGACCATTACCTGGGCAAGGAGACCGTCCAAAACCTGCTCGTCTTCCGCTTCGGCAACAGCATCTTCGAGCCGATTTGGAACCACCACTACATCGACCACGTGCAAGTCACCGCCGCGGAGGAACTCGGCGTGGAGGGCCGCGGTGGCTACTACGACACCGCTGGGGCACTGCGCGACATGGTGCCGAATCACATTGCGCAGTTGGTGAGCTTGGTGGGGATGGAGCCTCCCATCTCCTTTCACGCCGACGCAGTGCGTGACGAGCAGGTGAAGCTGCTCAAGTCCATTCAACCCCTCTCGCCGGAGGACGTCCTCCATGCCGCGGTCCGAGGCCAGTACGGCCCGGGCCAGGTGAATGGACACAAGGTGCCCGGGTACCGGCAGGAGGAAAAGGTTTCGCGCGACAGCACCACGGACACCTTCGTCGGCTTGCGGCTCTACATCGACAACTGGCGTTGGGCGCACGTGCCGTTCTACGTCCGCACCGGCAAGCGCATGCCGAAGCGGGTGACGGAAATCGTCATCCAGTTCAAAGCCGCCCCCTTCATGCTCTTCACCCGCACCTCGGTGAGCCACCTCACCACCAACCGGCTCTTCGTCAGGATTCAGCCCGACGAAGGCATCTCCCTCCGCTTCGGAGCCAAAGTGCCCGGGCCCATTCTTGAAATGGGCGCGGTGAAGATGGACTTCCGTTACGTCGACTGGTTCGGGGCCAAGCCGAGCACCGGCTACGAGACGCTCCTTTACGACGCCATGGTGGGGGAAGCGACGCTGTTTCAACGGGCGGACATGGTCGAGGCCGGCTGGCGCATGGTGCAGCCGCTCATCGACGTCTGGAAGGCACTGCCCCCGAGGGACTTTCCCAACTACCCCGCCGGCAGCTGGGGGCCTGCAGACGCCGACGCGCTCCTGGAGAGAGACGGCCGTCACTGGGAAAACGGCGAGACGTGATTGTCGCTGGGGACATCGGTGGCACCCACGCGCGTCTTGGGTTGTTCGAGGTGCACCACGGGAGCCCCCGACTCCTCGCCGACCGCACCTACGCGAGCCAGAAGTTCGCGGGGTTGGAAGCCGTCCTTCAAGCGTTTGTCGAAGAGTTTCACCCGGCCACCACTGGCGCGGCCTTTGGGTTGGCCGGTCCAGTGCACGACGGCCGCGTGCGGACGCCCAACCTCCCCTGGGAAGTCGACGCCGAGGCCTTGGCCTCCGTCCTCGGGCTAGGGCACGTCACCCTCATCAACGACTTGGAAGCGCTGGCCTACGGCGTCGCCTTGCTCGCGCCCTCGGACCTGGTGGTGCTTCACCCTGGAGCTGAGGGTACGGGAAACCGAGTCGTGGTGGCTGCGGGCACCGGCCTCGGTGTGGCGGGCCTGGTGCTGGAGGGAGGGGTTCACCGCCCGTTTGCCACCGAAGGAGGCCACGCCGACTTCGCACCGCGCAACGCCCTGGAGTGTGAGTTGATGCTCCACCTCTCCAAGCGGTTCGGTCGGGTGAGCAACGAACGCGTCCTCTCCGGCGCCGGCCTGACCAACGTCTACGACTTTCTTCGGGACACCGGCCGGGGGGAGGAGCCAGACTGGCTCACCCAGCGCCTCACCGGAGAGGACCGAGCCAAAGTGATTTCGATTTGCGGGTTGGACCGCTCGAGCGCGCTGTGCTCCCAAGCCTTGGACCTCTTCGCCTCGGTGTACGGCGCCGTGGCCGGCAACGTGGCGCTGCTTTTGTTGGCCACCGACGGCGTTTACCTGGGCGGGGGCATCGCCCCCAAAGTGCTAGCGCGTCTTCAAGACCCCAAGCTTTTTCTCGAGGCCTTCCTGGACAAGGGACGCCTTCGGCGAGTCCTGGAAAAGGTGCCGGTGCGGGTCATCCTCGATGGCCGCGTGGGCCTGCGCGGCGCGGCTCAGGTGGCCGCCCGAATGAGCCCTTCGTGAAAATTGTCCCTTCCATTCTGGCCGCCGACTACTGGCGGCTCGGCGAGCAGGTGGCCGACGCGGAACGGGGGGGCGCGCAGCGCTTTCACATCGACGTCATGGACGGGCGCTTCGTCCCAAACTTCTCGCTGGGGATTCCCATCGTCGAAGCCATGCGCCGCGGGACCTCATTGCCGCTCGAGGTCCACCTCATGATTGAGCGGCCAGAGCGCTACACCGACGCCTTCGTCAAAGCTGGCGGCGACTTGCTCATCCTGCACCAGGAGGCCACCCCTCAGCTGCACCGGGCGGTGGACCAAGTCCAGGCGCTGGGGAAGGCGGTGGGCGTGGGACTCAACCCCGGGACGCCGCTCGGCACCATCGAAGACGTGATGGAGGAGCTGGACTTGTTACTGCTGATGACCGTCAACCCGGGCTTCGGCGGCCAGCGCTTCATCCCGGCTGTGCTCTCGAAGTTAACGCGAGCCCGGGCGCTGCTCCGCGAGCGTGCGCCGGCCTGCGAGCTCGAAGTGGACGGCGGCATTGACGAGACGACGGGCCCCCTGGCCCTGGCCGCAGGAGCCGACGTACTGGTCGCCGGCACCTGCGTCTTCGCCCACGCCGGTGGCCCGGCAGCGGGAGTTCGAGCACTTCAAGAGGCGTGCTCCAAAGTCCTGGCCGGCGCGCGATAGCGCAGCGCTAGCGCTCCGGCTTCAATTCGCCGGAAGGCGAAGCCACTGCCCCTCGCCCACCACGTACACCTTCCCGCGCACCCTGACGTCCCCGGAGAGGCTCACCTGCACTTCCAAGGCGCTCGGACGGCCGGCGAAACGCCCTTGGGCGAGCGTCAGCCACTCGCCACCGCGGGCGCGTCCATGGTGGACGAGGTAGGCGCCGGCCGGTCCGGCGGCACTGCCGGTGGCGACGTCTTCCACGGCGCCCCGGTTGTCCCACGTCCGGCCCTCCCTGGCCTCGACGTCCAGGAGGTAGACGAATTTCGCACCCAGGGACGAGAGCAAGCCCTCGAAGTCCCGGTCGAGGACACGCGCGCGTTCCAAACCCTGGCGGAGGGGGACGAGGAGGTAGGGCAGCCCCGTGGAAACCACCTGCAGCGGTAGCTCGGCGTGCAAGTCCGTCGCGCGGAGGCCCAGCGCTTCCGGAACGGTGCCCGCGTCCAGCGGCACTCCGAAAGTCGCGCGTCCCTGGTCCATCTCCACCAGAAAGCCGTCTGCGGCCCGGGAGGAGCGCACCTCGAGCCTGCGGCCGCCGGTGAGCTCGAGGAGCGTGGTGAAGGCGGCCGGTGCACCGGCGAGGTGGTGGAGCACCGCGCCTGCGCCCAACAAGGGATGGCCGGCGAAGGGGAGCTCTTCGTCCATGGTGAAAATACGGACGCGGGTTGGGCGCTCTTTGTCGCCAGTGAGGAAGACGCTTTCGAATTGACGCAATTCCTGCGTCAGGGACTGCATTTGCGCCGCCGAGAGCGACGCCGCCTCTGGAAAGACGCCCAGGCCGTTTCCGGAGAAGGGCCGAGGAGCAAAGACGTCGACTTGGAAAAAACGGAGCAGGCCGGGCCCTCGTCAGAAGTGCCACGCCCCAAGCGTCTTCTGAAACTCGGCGAGCGCATTCGTCCCGGGGCCCAGTTGCTGCACGGCCACCAGGCGCTCATCCATTTGCATCAACCGCAGCGCCAGCACCCGCGCCAGCACCAGGGTGAGCTTCAACGCCGCCAAGTCCTGCGCCTCGAGAAGTCGCCGGAATTCACTGCCCGGCACCCGCAGCAGGGAGAGGTTGCTGACCGCCAGCGCCGAGGCGCTCCTCGGCCCATCCTCGAGGAGCAAGCTGGCCTCGCCGAGGACGGTGGGGGCCTGCAGCAGCGCCAGCACCTGATGGTGCCCAGCGCCGTCCCGCTTGAGGACTTCGACCGAGCCCTCCAGCAATACCCACAGCGCATCCCCCGGCTCGCCCTCCCGGAAAAGCGCCTCCTGGGCGTCGAGGGAGCGAGGTTCGGAAATGGCAGCGATGCGCTCCAGCTCGGCCGCCTCCAAGCCCTGAAAGAGGGGAACACGCTTGAGGGAGTCGGCCAAGTTCCGCATCCGGCCTTCGAGGCTACCACACGCTCCGCGGATGCTTTCTCCAGAGGCGCTTCAAATCCCCCGGAGGACGGTGGCCTTTCCGACACGGCCCAGCGCCAGAATGGTGGCCGCCGTGCGAAGCAGCACCTGGCGACTGCGCGAGACTTGGGCGACGCGCTCGTAGGCGTCACGCATGGACCGCTCCAACTCGGCGTTGACCCGCTCCTCGTCCCAAGCCAGGTGCTGAAGGTTCTGCACCCACTCGAAGTAGCTCACCGTCACGCCCCCTGCGGAGGCGAGAATGTCCGGGACGACCACCACCCCGCGTTGCTCGAGCAATGCGTCGGCATCAGCCTCGGTGGGGCTGTTGGCCGCTTCGAGGACGACGCGGGCGCGTACCTCCGCCGCGACCTCCTTCGTCAGCACCCCGCTCACCGAAGCCGGGACCAAAATGTCGCAGTCCGCAGTGAGGACTTCGACAGGGGTGCAGGGGTTTCCACCGGGGAAACCGCGGACGACGCCGAAACGCCGGATGTGCTCGAAGAGCGCGCCGAGGTCCAGCCCCGAAGGGTCCCGCACCCCGCCCGAGACGTCGCAGACGGCCACCACTCGGGCGCCGGCTTCGCCCAGCGCTCGGGCGGTGTGTGAGCCGACGTTGCCAAAGCCGTGGACAGCCACCCGCGCCCCGGGCAAGGGGAGATTCAGGTCCCGCAGCACCTCGCGTGCGACGTAGAGCAGGCCCCGGCCCGTTGCCGCCTCGCGCCCGCGCGAGCCGCCGAGGTCCAAGGGCTTCCCGGTGACGACGGCCGGCGCATGCCCATGGTGTTTGCCGTACTGGTCCATGGTCCAAGCCATCACCTGCGGGTTGGTGGCAATGTCCGGGCCGAGGACGTCCCGAGTTGGGCCCAGCACATCCGCCAGCTGGTCGACGTACTTCCGGGTGAGTCGCTCCAGCTCCTTGGCGCTGAGCTGCGCCGGGTCCACCGTCACGCCGCCTTTGCTTCCGCCCAAGGGGAGGTTCATCACCGCCGTTTTCCACGTCATCAGCGTGGCCAGGGAAACCATCTCCTCGGCGTCGACCGAAAGGTGGTAGCGCAGTCCGCCCTTCATCGGCCCGCGGCTGTTGTCGTGCTGCACCCGCCAGGCGGGGAAGGTACGCACCTCGCCTGCATCCATCTCGATGCTGAGCTGCACCTTCATCTCGCGCAAGGGCGAGGCGAGCAGCGTCTCGATGCGGTCGCCTAAGTCCATCAGACGAGCCGCGGCGCGAAAAAAGTGAGTGGTCGCGGCGAGGGACATCGCCTAGCGGCGCCGGGCCCGCTCAATCTTCAACGCCTTGCCGGCGTGCGTCTTTCCGTCGAGCTGCTCGAAGGCCGGGGCGTCGGCCTCGGCGACGAAGGCGTAGCTGTAGGTCGGACGGAGCTCGACGCGGGCCACTTTTCCAGACGGGGCGCCCAACGCCTCGAGTGCTGCGCGCAGCGCCGCTTCGTCCATGCCCTCGGCGCTCCCGAGGTTGAGCCACAGCCGGACTTGGCCAGCGACGTCAGCGCGCGGACGTCGCGCAGGGCTGTCGGTGGCGGTGCCCGCTTCGGGCCGGTCCCGTCGCGGTGGTCGCTCGCGGCGCGCTCCGGAGGACTTGGCGCTGCGCTCGGAGCGCTCGCCCCGCTCGCTGCGCTCTGGCCGCTCCCGTTTGGGCTCGCGCGCGGGCAGCCCGGCGGCTTTCTCCTGGGCCAGTTGGGCCTGCGCTTTGTCCATCCGCAGGTGGTGGAAAAAGGACTTGAGCAAGAAGCCGATGAGGTCGTCGGCGTCGGGGCGGCCTTTGAGCGCGCCGGCCAAGGCCAGGTAGCCCTCGTAGACGCTGGAGGAGGCTGCTTCCTTGATGTCGCGGACGTGGCGCTCGGTCCACAACTTCAGGGCCTCCTCGGGGCTAGGCATTTGGCGCTTCTCAAAGCCGATGCCGTACTTCTTCTCCAAGGTGGAGAGCGTGCCCAGTTCGCGGCCGGAGACAAGGTTGATGGCCACGCCCTTCTTTCCAATGCGGCCGGTGCGGCCGACGCGGTGGAGGTAAACCGCTGGGTCTTCGGGTAGGGAATAGTTGATGACGTACTGCAAATCCGAGATGTCAATGCCGCGAGCGGCGATGTCGGTGGCCACCATGAAAGCGACCTCACCGCGCTTCACCTTGGCCATGACCCGTTCGCGCTCCGACTGAGGCAAGTCGCCGTTGAGCAACTCGGCGTCGAAACCAGTGCGATTGAGAACGGCGGTCACCAGCGCCGTGTCATCGCGGGTGTTGCAGAAAATGATGGCGTTGTCCGGCTCCTCCATCTCCAAGACGTAAATGAGGTTCCGTGGCTTGGGGTAGGCGTCGGTGACGTCGTAGCGGATGTGGTGGATGTGGTCGACGGTGAGCACATCCCCGGAAAGCAGGAGCGCCTCGGGAGCGGTGGTGTACTTGGCAATCAACCGTTGAATGTCCGGCGGGACGGTGGCGCTGAAGAGAAGCACCTGCCGCCCTTCCGGGAGGTGGTCGAGGATTCGCGTCACTTCCTCGTAGAAGCCCTGGTTCAGCATCTCGTCGGCCTCATCCAAAACCACGTGCCGACAGCCGGAGAGCTTCAAGTTCTTCCGGCGGATGTGGTCATAGACGCGTCCTGGAGTGCCCACCACGATGTGGACGCCGTCCTCCAGCGCGTCTTCCTGCGCCTTCATCGAGGCTCCGCCATAAATGGCCGTCACCTTGATGCCCTTGTACTTCCCAAGGTCTCCCACCTCCGCGGCCACCTGAAGCGCCAGCTCGCGCGTGGGACAGAGCACCAAGGCGCGGACTTCTCGGTCCGCCGGGTCGATGCGCTCCAGAAGGGGCAGGCCAAAAGCCGCCGTCTTCCCGGTCCCGGTCTTGCTCCGAACGATGAGGTCTCGGCCCGCCAGGGCCGGCGCGAAGGCTTTGGCCTGAACGGGCGTCGGACGCTGGTACCCGCGCTCGGCGAGGGCGCGGCGGATTTCAGGGGAAATGGCCAGGTCGTCGAAGCCGATGTCGGCGACGTAGTCCTGGGGAGAGTCCGTCGGCGGAACACCGTCCTCTTCGCCCCCGCTGCCCGGGGGCGGCGTGGACGAGGATGCGGGAAAAGTGTCTGTCATCTGTGGAAGGGGGCTTAATCCCTGGGGGCGTCTCTGGCAATGTCCCGCGCCGGCGGAAAATATGGCCAAGTCGCGCAAGCCCACAGGGTCGGCAAAATTGAAGGGGCGCCGAGTGAAGTCCATGGCCAAGCCGAGGCCCGCGGCCAAACGCGCGCCGGTGGCCAAGGGCAAGCCGGTGCACACCGCCGCGCCGGCGAAAGTGCAGACGGCGAAGACGTCGCCAGCCAAGCGGCGCGCGACGGCACCGGAGAAGAGAGCGCCTGCGCTGGAGAAGAGCGCTCCGGCCGAGCCCGCCCGGGCGCCCGAGCCGGTGTCCCGTGTGAAGCGCGCGGCGGTTGTCGAAAGGGAGGAGGTCCTCCCGGACAGGGACGTCGAAGCCCCCGCCGCCTCGCGCGGCCTGGAGCGGGCAGACCCGCTGCGGGTCTACATGGCCGAGGTGCAGCGCCATCCGCTGCTCAGCCGCGAGGAGGAGACCAGCCTCGCCCGCCAGTACCGTTCCACCGGGGACCTGATGGCCGCGGCCAAGCTGGTCTCAGCCAACCTTCGTCTGGTGGTCAAGCTGGCCCACGAATACCAGCGCAACCCCATCGCGCTGCTCGACCTCATCCAGGAAGGCAACATTGGACTGATGCAGGCGGTGAAGAAGTTCGACCCGGAACGCGGCGTCAAGCTCTCCACGTACGCCGCGTGGTGGATTCGGGCCTATTTGCTCCGCTACATCATGGACAACTGGAAGATGGTGAAAATCGGCACCACCGAGGCGCAACGTAAGTTGTTCTTCAAGCTGCGGCAGGAGCAACAGCGTCTCAATTCGCAGGGCATCGAGCCCAGCCCAAAGTTGCTCGCCGAGCGCCTCCACGTCACCGAGAAGGACGTGGAGGAGATGGACCAAAGGCTAGGCCAGGACGAAGTCTCCATCGACGCGCCGGTGGGCGAGGACGGGAAGACGACGCGTGTCGAGCGGCTCATCCCCGCCGACGCGGTGCCAGGCGCCGACGAGCAGCTGGCCAATGACGAGGTGAAACGCCTCTTCCGCGCCAAGCTGACGGACTTCGCGCACGAGTTGGACGGCAAGGAGAAATTTATTTTCGACAAGCGGCTCATCGCCGACGAGCCAATGACGCTGCAGGACATCGGGAGCCACTTCGGGGTTTCCCGCGAACGGGCGCGCCAAATCGAAGCCCAGCTCATCGGGCGCATTCACGAGCACCTGCGGCGCGAAATCCCGGACTTTGACGTGGTGGCGAAGCCCGACGTCTAGTCCGGGACGACCGACCGACGTTCTCCCCTCCCCTTGGCGCCGCAACTCTGGCCTTTCTTCAGGCGAGGTGCGGCTAGTGGATGCGGAGGTTGTCGAAATGCACCGGAGACTCCCAACCGGAAAAGGCGAAATACGCCTGGGAGGGCCCGCGCAGTGGGGCCGGGTCGTTGAGCTCGAGGAACGGGACGCCGTCGATGCTCCAGCTGATTTGTCCGCCCTTACGGCGGATTTGCCAATGGTAGCGGCGGCCTGGCTCGACGCCTGGAGAGGAGCGTGCCGGGACGGCGGGCCCGTGCTCCTCTTGACGCGCGAGCACGCTCTTCGTGTTGTGCCAACCGCCGAAGACGAAGACATAACCCGTGGCCTCATACGCGGCCTCCGGGGCGCCGGCGTGCGCGCTCCGGCCGTCCCCCCAGGCCTCGACTTTGATGTCGCCCTCCGGGCTGTCGGTCCAGGCGTCGAACTCGATGGTCGCATCCTCGGGGATGGGGTGGCGTAGCCACACCGGATGGTTGTGCGCGCGCTCGATGGTGAGCGTGCCCTTGTCGACTCGGGCTGCCGTGGGGTCGGTGGCCAGCCAGTCGTTTCCCAGCGCAGTCCGTTCGAAGTCGTCGCTGTAGGGCCCGGGCACGGGCGCCGGACTGGGCGCCTCAGCGAGGAAGGGCGTCGCATCGAGCGGGGTGACACGGAAATTGTCGTAGTACACGTCTCCTTCCACGCTGGAGAGTCCCACCCGGTCGTGCCAGGGGCCCTTCAACGGAAAAGGGTCGCGAAACTCGACAATCCGCTGCCCGTCCACCCACCAGCGGAGGGTGTCTCCGCGGCGCTCGACGCGCATCCGGTACACCCGTCCGGGCTCGATGGAGACCGGAGGACCCTCCACGCGGATGCCCGATTTCGGCCCGTAGCCGACGGCCGTCAGCGCGCCTCCGGCAGCGCGCGCCTTCTCTTGCCAGCGCTGAAGCGTGGGGGCGTTCTCGTCGAGGCGCACCAGCGTCGCCGGGAGGCGGCCTTGGACGCCCACCGCCGTCCAGGGGGCGTAGACGAGCTCGTAACCGGAGAGGTGGTCAATCCCGTTGCCAAACAGCTCGACTCGGATTTCTCCATCCGTGGCCGGGGCATGGGCATCCCATTCCACGAGCACGTTGTCCGGAAGCGTCGCTTTGAGCCAGAGCGGGTTGTTCTTCGTTCCTGGCGAGAGGAGCTCGCCATTCACCACCCGAGGGAAGCCGCCCAGGCTGTGGTAGTGGGCGGCCACCGTCGCTGGATTGGAGAAGTCGTCGGCGAAGGGGAGCGCGACGCCCGCCTCGGGAAGCGGACGAAAGGGGCGAATGAGCAGGGGAATATTCACTGCGACGACGACGGCCAGAAGGATGAGCCAACCGCGCCGACTCATGCGCTCGCCGGGCGCGGCCTTGAGGGCAGGATTGGGTGCGGCCTTTGCGGCGCTCATCCGCCCGCCCGCTTAAAGGCGCCGGACGGCAAAGAACCACCGTTTCTCGGCCCGGAATGAGAATTCATCGAAGTGGCGAGTTGTACCACCGCCCCGGCGAAGGCCACCGCGCCGGCGCCGGCGAGCAACCAGCCGGCGTGCGTGCGGGCAAGCGCGGTTACCGCGGGGACGCCTTGGAGGAGCCGTAACAGGCCGAGGAGGAGGAGGGCGCCCCCCACCGTTGCCGCCACCAACACCCGCAGCGGCCGGTGCAGGACCGCCGCTACCGCTCCCGCCAGAAGGGCCGCTGGGACGAAGCCGAGGAGGAAGCCGGTGTTGCCCACCAGCCCCCCGAAGGCCAAGCCCACTGGCGCGCCGAAGGCAATCGCCACCACCGCCGAGGGCGCCAAGGCACCCAGGCCGAAGAGGACGAGCGACGCGCCGATGGCCAGCGCCGTCTCGCTCCCGGCCAGACCAAGTGGCCCGGCCAGCGCCTCCCCCCACAGAAGGCCGAGAAGCGCACCCACCGGCGCGGCGATGATGCGAAACGCCTTTCCTCCGCCGGCCGCCAGGAGCACAGCTCCCAGCAGCGCGGCCAGCAGGCCCAGCACCCAAGGCAGTCGGGCTGCAAGGGACAGCCACGCCGCGGGGTCCGGGGTCCGAAATACAGTCAGGGCGTCGGTGAGCAGTGCGAAATTCACGGGTGGGCCGCGCGGGCGACAGCGAGCACGATGAGGGCCAGCAGGAGCACCCCGGCGAAGGCTCCAAACAGAAGAACCGGCCAGGCGATGTCGGTGCGCCGGAGGATGTCCCGGGCTTCGGCCTCGAGAGTAGGCGAAGGAGGCGCCAGAGCCACGGCTTTCGCCAACCGGCGCGCCGCGACCACATCGCCCGCATCCAGCGCCCGCCAGGCCGCCTGCAGGGTTTCACTGCGTTGCTCGCTTCGGTCCGTCTTTGCCATCGTGCGCCCGGCTCTATAGCGCAGGAATGGGCGCGGCCGTCGATGGTATCTCTCCTCCACGCCCATGACCGGTCCCCCCTTCCCTCGACGCACCCTGCTCGCCGCCCTGCCAGGCCTGTTCTTCGCCCGGCGGGCGGAGGGCTTCGGTGACGGCTCACGCTTCGTTCCAGCGGTGGCGCAGCACGAGGGCCGCTGGAACGCCCGCCTCTCCGGGCTTCGACGCATCGCCTGGGAACTCCAGCGACGGACGTCGGTGGAGGTGGTCGCCGAGGCCCGTCCGTTGGCCCTCAACGCCCGCCTCTTCGACTACCCCTTCCTCTATTTCGGCGGCGAAGGGGACTTCCCTCCATTGCCCGCCTCCGAGGTGGAGGCCCTGCGGCGGTACCTCACCTACGGGGGCTTCATTCTCGGCGACGCCAACGACGGCTCGTCGGGGAGCGGCTTCGACGCTGCCTTCCGCCGGGAAATGGCCCGGGTGCTGCCGGCCTCACCCCTGCAGCCGGTTCCCTCGACGCACGTCGTCTTCAAGAGCTTCTACCTTTTGGATTCGGCACCGGGACGCCTCTTCACCCATCCCCAGCTACAGGCGGCGCTGATTTCCGGACGTGCCGCCGTCCTCTACTCGCAGAACGACTTGGCCGGGGCGTGGGCTCGCGATGAGGGCGGGGACTATTCCTTCGAGGTGGTACCGGGCGGCGAGGCTCAGCGCGAGCTCGCGGTGCGGACGGGCATCAACATCTGCATGTACGCGCTTTGCCTCGACTACAAGGACGACGCGGTCCATCTCCCGTTGATTCTCAAAAAGCGCAGATGACCGGTCGAGACTCGACGGCCTGGAAGCTGGTGAGCCTGTCCCCGCTGCCCAGCTGGGCCTTGGCCCTGCTCGGCGTGGCGCTGGTGCTGGGCGTTGTGCTCGCCTCGTTGGGCCTGCGGAAGGAGCCCTCCCTCGCCCGCAGACTGGTGCTCTTGGGCCTGCGCACCGTGGCCGGCGCCGCCGCCCTCTTCCTTCTCGTCGAGCCTGGCATCCGCACGCTGCAGGTGGCGCGGGTGAAAAACCGGGTGGCGGTGCTCGTGGACCGGAGCGCATCCATGGGGCTGGCGGTGGCGCCGGGAGCAGGCACCCGCAGCGCTGCGGTGGCCGAGGCGCTGGAACACATGGGCCCCGGCCTGAAAGCGCTGGAGGAGCGCTTCAACGTCGAGGTGCTGGGCTTCGACCCTGCGCTGCTCCCGGTGAGCTCCTCCATGCTTCGCTCGGTTCCCGCCCCGGGTCAACACACGGACCTGCTCGGCGCACTCCGGGCTCTGCGGGCGACGGATACCGGAGGGAGCAAGAAGCTTTCCGGCGTCTTGCTCTTCTCCGACGGCGCAGACAACACCGAGCTCCAGGCGGGCGTTTCGCCGCGCGCCAAAGCCGAGTTGGGGGCTTTGGGCTTTCCGGTTTCGACGGTGCCGGTGGGGGACCCGAACCTGCTGGACGTGGCCCTGGACAACCTCAAGGTGGATGACTTCGCGTTTGTGCGAAACGCGGTTGCGGTGGAGGTGGAGCTGCGGGTGCGAGGCCTTCCGGGCCGCGACATCCCGGTTGTTCTCGAGCGGGAGGGACAGGTGCTGGGGACGAAGACCGTCCACGTGACCGGGTCCGACGAAACCACTCCGGTGTCCTTCACCTTTACCCCCGACCAGACGGGACGATTCGTCTACACGCTCAGTGCCCCGGTCTTTCCGGGCGAGGCCGTCACCGAGAACAATGCCCGCAGCTTCGTGCTCAAAGTCATTCGGGACCGGGTGCGCGTGCTCCTGGTGGTGGGGCGTCCCTCATGGGACGAGCGCTTCTTGCGCGGCTTGCTCCGCCAGGACGCCAATGTCGATTTGGTCTCCTTCTACATCCTTCGCACCAGCAGCGACGACACACAGACGCGCAACCCGGAACGCGAATTGTCCCTCATTCCTTTTCCGATGGAGGAGATTTTCGACGCCAAGTTGAGCACCTTTGATGTCGTCATCTTCCAGAATTTCGGTCACGCCGACCCGCAACTCTCCATCGCGCAGTACGAGCGAAAGCTCGAGCAATACGTCTCCAACGGAGGGGCGCTGGTGGCCATTGGCGGCGACCGTGCTTTCGGGGACGGCCGCACCAGCTACCCCATCCTCGACCGGGCACTCCCGGTGGACTCCATCGGCCAACCGGCGAGCATCGCGCCCTACCACGCCCATTTGACGGCGGAGGGCCAGCGTCACCCGGTGACGAGCATCCTTCCGACGGCGCCGGCGTCGGTAGCGGCCTGGGATGAATTGCCGGCCGGCTCCGGCGTCAACCTGGTGCGGGCCAAGCCGGGGGCGACGGTGCTGCTCGACCATCCTGGCCTACTGCTGGATGGGAAGCCGGCTCCGGTGCTGGCCCTCTGGGAGCACGGTCGCGGGCGGGCCATGGCGTTGATGACGGATGACAGCTGGACCTGGGCCTTCACCGTCCACCGGAGCGGCGACCCGAGTCGTCTCTATGACCGCTTCTGGGGCAATGCGCTCCGCTGGCTGGTGCGAGACCCGGACCTCACCACCTTGCAAGTTTCTGCCGACCCGCCCTCGGTAGAGCCAGGGACGCCGGTGGGGGCGGTGGTGACGGCACGCGAGGTCGACTACCAACCCGCGGTGGGCGCCGAGGTCACCGTCGAACTCTCCAGCGCTCGCGACCACCATCTGGTGGGGACCGGTCGAGCCAAGACAGGCGCCGATGGCACGGCGCGCGTCAGCTTCTCGGCCCAGCCTCCGGGCGCGTACCGCATTCACGCGGTGGCGCGCTCCGGTGAACGGGTGCTAGGCGAGGGCGAGGATGCGGTGGCGGTGCGCACCCTGGGGCCGGAGCTCACCGACGCGACGGTGCGCCAGGACCTCCTCGCAGAATTGGCCAGGGACACCGGGGGGCGGGTCTACCGTCTGCCCTTGGAGGGGCTCCCGGACTTTCCGCTCCTCGACCCTCCCGTCGTGGAGGTGGGCCGTAGTAAGGACAAACCGCTCTGGGACCGATGGGAGTGGTTGCTCCTCCTGGCGACGGCGCTCGGCCTGGAGTGGGTCCTTCGCCGGCGCTTCGGGTACATCTAGGTGCTTTTCCCGCTCGCAGCGCTGCTCGTCCTTGGAGTCACCGGTTCCGACCAGGGTTGGAAGGAGCTCAAGTCGGCCCATTTCACCCTGCGCACCAACCTCGACTCCGAGGCGGCCTTGGAGGCGGCGCAAGAGATTGAACGGACGCGGGCGGCGCTTTTAGCCGCGCTGTGGCCACCGCCTCACGAGGTGGGCATCGAGCCGGTGGACGTCATCGTCCTCAAGGACCGCTCGGACTTCGAGCGCTACGGTGTGGCCGGGAGCCGCGGGCTTTATTCTCACTCGGCGCTGCCTCCGCGCATCGTCCTCTGGGGGGCTCCGGACAGTTGGGAGGAGAAAGTCACCGACCGCGGCCCTTCTGGCATTCCCAGCGCTCGACCCTTTTCCGGAGGCGCCCCACCTCCTGCGTCGGGCCGTCACAGCGGATTTAGCATGTCCCCCATCTCCGGCCCTCCGGCCTCGGCGGTGCAGGACGCGGAGCTCGCCGCGCACGTGGACCTCGTGCGACAGGGCTCGGCCTCGGTGCTGCGCCATGAGCTGGCCCACCACGTCGCCGCGGCCGTGTATGGCCGCCTTCCGTTGTGGTTCTCGGAGGGGCAGGCGCAATTCCTGGAGTCTCTCCGGCTTTCGACGGATGGGCGCAGCGCCACCATCGGACTCATCAACCCCATCGCTTGGCTCGAGTACCGCCGCATCCGCAGCAAAGACACCAACGACGTCCTGTCCTGGCAGACACCCCTCAGCGGACTGTCGCAGGGAGACTCGATGGGCCTGTATGGAGCGAGCTGGCAACTCTACCAGTGGCTCTTCACCACCCACCGCGCGGGCCTGCGTTGCTTCCAGGAGGCGCTCGCCGGCGGAGCGGTGGCGCCTGCCGCCTGGCGAAACTGCTTTCCGGACCTCGTCCCCTCAGACGTGGACGCTCGGGTGTGGGAGTTCTCGAGGCGGGGGACACCGGCGCTCGAGGAGGTTTCCGTCCCCCCCATTGGCTTCGACGTGAGAATCCGTCCCCTCAGCGAGGCCGAAACCCACCTGGTGCGGGCACACGTCGCGCTGGCCGCGCCGCGCACCCCAGCGCTGGCGGCCGAGGCCCGGCAGGAGGTGGAGCGCACGCTGGAAGCAGACCCCGCCTCCGTGGGCGCGCTGCAGTTGCTGGCCCCGTTGGTACCTCCCGAGACGCGGCTGGCGAACGCCCGCCGCGCAGTCGCCAGCCACCCCGAGGACGGGTGGGCGTGGTTGCTCCTGGCGGATGCGCTCTGGGACACGGGTGGGCCGGCGACGGAGCGCTACCGGGCGTACCAGCGAGCCGTCGAGCTGCTCCCCGACAGTCCCCTCGTCTTGGGACGCGCCGCCCGCAACCTGCTCTCCCGCGACGAGCGGCCCGAGGCCCTCGTCCTGGCGGAGCGGGCCGCGCAACTCGCGCCGTGGAATGGAGAAGTCCTCACCATCCATGCGCTGGCCCTGGCTGCCGCGGGACGGTGTGCGGACGGCCTTTCGGTGGCTGAGCAGGCGCGGCGGATAGTCCCGCCCGGGAATTCGGGACTGACGACGGCGCTCGACGTTGGCCTAAGCCGGGCTTGCCCCGGCCTGTCGGTACCGGACGGCGGAGTTACTACCGGACAACGTTAGCCGGGTGGGCGAGCGCGTCTAGGCGGCTGTGCCGGAGAGCAGGTCCGACTGTTTGGGCGCCCTTCGCGCCACGGGCGCGGACCGGCACGTCCTGCACCAGGACTGGGGCAGCCGTCGGCCGCGGACGACGCGAATTCCGAAGTCGCGCACAGTGTCCCCCAAGCGTTGACAGCGCGGGCAGCGGGTCCGCGACGGGAGATCAGCGCACTCCTGGGCCTTCTTGCCGTGCTCCACCACCAGCGCCAGGGCCGCAGCGAAGCCCACCTTCCAGTGGGAGTCGACGTGGAGGGCGCGGGCTTCCCGACGAGGCGAGACTTTCACCAAGTCCACTCCGCCCAGCAGGCTCTGCTGTTCCATCATCCGGGTGGGGCGGCCCTTCCGTTCCATGAGAGGCACTCTCTCATGCCGGACTGACAATCCGTTCAGTATAGGGCCGTACTGGGTATGGACCGGAGACATCGCTGACAAAGCGGACCGAAGACATCGCTGACAGGTGGAATTTGGCCGGCCCCCCGGGTGGCCTATTTGGCAATGACTCCGCAGGCGATTCGGTCCCCTGCGTCGCCCGCTGGCTGGCTCTTGTAGTCGTCGGCTTTGGCATGGATGACAAGTGCCGTTCCGTCCGCATCGAGTACGGTGTTGGGCCCGTCCGCCAGCGTCAAATCCTCGGCGAAGAGCTCGAATTCGAGCTTTCCATTCTTGGGGATGACGAGGTTGGGGAGGTCCCCGGCGTGGAGTCCGGCCGGGTCGAGCATCCCGTGGTTCTTCTTGCTGGGGTTGAAATGGCCGCCCGAGCTCTTGAAGGGCGGCTCGCACTTGCCAGTCTCGTGGAAGTGGATGGCATGCGTGCCCGGCGGCAGCCCCATGAGGGCGCCCCGAAGGAGCAAGCCGTGGGGTGTGTCGACGAGCAGCACCGTGCCCACCGCTTTCCCCTTCTGGTCCTTGAGCTCAACGCTTTTTGGAGGGACCGCGGCCGGGGAGGGCGCGGCCGGGGAGGGGACGGCCGGAGGGCTCTGCCCGAAGGCCAGTCCCGCGGTGAGCAGCACAGCTACCAATCCACCGCGAACAATTCGTGTCATCGCGTCCCTCCTGTTTCTTGGTCGACGTCCATAACCGGTTGCCCCGCGCACCGCGACCTCAATGTCACTGACCCGGCGCCGCCGGGGGCAAGGTCGAGCGGAACGGGCAGAGCCCGCGAGCGGCCGAAGGCAGGGGCCCAAACGTCCTGCACCTCGGGGCTGTTGATGAAACAAACAATGCGCTCGAAGGCGTGGCGCGGGCCGCCCAACCCCTCTGCCCAGGCGCGGCCGGCAGAGGACAGGTTGGGGACCAGCGGACCGAGCCCTGCCACCCCTCGTCCGGCGGCGGTACCCAACGCCCACACCCGCTCCGGCACTTCCAAAGGGGCAAAGCGTGCGTGCCGGTGCGCGGGAATGCACCCCGGTGCCTCGAGCAAGGCCGCCGAGAGCGGCAGCTCGCGCAGGTTGAACACGAGCTTCACCGGGTGGAGGTGCGGGTCGAAATGTCCGGAGAGGCGGTGGTCTCCGCGGGGGATGAGACGGCGGTCCAGGTAGCAGAAGGCGCGGGCAGAGGTGGGGATGGAGTTCCTGTGTTTTGCGCCGGCGTAGCGAAAGAAAGGCCGAAGCGAGGCTCGCGCGGCTCTCTTGGGAAGGCCCTTCGTCCGGCGGAGCGCCTCGAGCTTTGGCACGAGGTTTTCGGAGAGTCCGTGCGCGCGCGCAAACCGTGCCAGCCGTCCTTGAGGGGTGCTCAGGAAGGCGTCCACCCGCTCGAGGAGTGCCTCCGCGTCGGCATCGACGAGCAATTCATCGAAGCGCGTCTTTAAGCCCGTGCATTGGATGGGAAGCAGTCGGTCCAGCGGCTCGCCTCGCGCTCGCCATGCCGCGTCCAGGGCAGCCGCTTTCGGCGATGTCGGCCGGAGCGTCCACTCCGGCCCCTGAGGAACGAATGTCGTCTCCGACCCGAAGCGGAGGCCCTCACCCGGCAGGCGTTCCCGAAACCGGGCTCGCCGGCGGGGGCCTGAGGCGCGCCACACGCTGAGACAGGTGCGGACCCGCGTGTTGCAAAAGAGGCCGGCGCCGAGGTCCACCACCTCCTCTAGGGCAAGCGAGTCCAAGAGGCGCTTTCGAAGCGGGGCGTAGAGGAAGGCGTCGAGGAGGGTGGCCGACGTCACCCACGCTAGGACACCGTGCCTGTGGCGAAGGTGCGCCGAGGCCAGCAGCAGGAAAAAGGCGAAGTCGTCGCGCAGGCTGGTGCCGCGTGGAAGCGCCTCGTCGAGGCCCACCCGGCCAAGCAGCGTCTTGTACGCCTCGGGGTCCTTTAACAGCGGCGAGGTGCCATTGTAGGGAGGGTTGCCGAGCCACAGCTCGACGCCCGTCCGCGGCAAGGCGGCTTCCAGCGCGGCCCAACCCTCGCGGAGTCCGTCGCCCACAAGGACACGGGCACGTGGGACCCGGGCCCGCGCTTGCCGTGCGAGTGGCGCCGAGAGCTCGAGGCCGAAGAGGCGGGCCGCGGGGAGTCGAGCCGACGCCGCGGCGAGAAACCCGCCGTCGCCACAACTCGGGTCCACGATGGTGAGCGGGCCACTCTGGAGGTGAGGAAGGGAAAGGTCGAGCGCCGTCTCAACCAAGTCGGCTGGTGTGAGGTACACGCCATGCCGCCGCCCGTCGTAGAGCGGGGGTGCGGCATTCAAACGCTTTGGCAGGGGCACGTCCGGGTAGAGCGGGGGCCTGTAGAGACTAGTCCTCGGCTCCGACGGCTTCCCCAATGTTTACCCCTCAACTCGAGGCCACCTCCTTCTTCCAGCTGGGGCTGCCATGGTGGCGCGCGAGTCCGCGGACGCGCTGCTCGGCCGGGAAGGGCGTAGAGGAGCCGGGGCGGGCCCATTCTGAGAGGTGGCCCCCCCAGGGCGGCCGGGGGGGCTGCATGCGCGTCGCCCGGCCGTGTTACTCCCTCAGCCGAGCCTCATGTCCTTCACCCATCTGCACCTGCACACCCTGTATTCGCTCCTCGACGGGGCGATTCGAATGAAGGACCTCATCAAGACGGTCCAAGCCAAGGGAATGTCGGCGGTGGCCGTGACCGACCACGGCAACATGTTCGGTGCCATCGACTTCTATAAGAAGGCCAAGGAGGCGGGGGTCAAGCCCATCCTCGGGATGGAGGCCTACGTCGCCGGCGAAAAGGGACGGGGCGACCGCAGCGAAAAGGTGGCCCACCACCTCATCCTCCTCGCCCAAAACGACGAGGGGTACGGCAACCTCCGCGTCCTCGCTTCGCGCGCCTACCTCGACGGCTTCTACTACCACCCGCGCATCGACAAACAGCTTCTCAAAGAGCACAGCGCCGGCCTCTTTGGCCTCACCGCCTGCCTGGGCGGAGAAGTCACCTCGGCTTGTTTTCGCGGCGACATGGACCACGCCCGGCGGACGGCCCAGGAGTACAAGCAGATTTTCGACCCCGACCACTTCTTCCTGGAGATTCAGTCCAACGGCCTCCCGGAGCAGGAGTTGGCGAATAGCAACCTCAAGCAACTCTCCAAGGACGTGGACGTGCCGTTGGTGGCCACCGCCGACGCCCACTACATCAAACGTGAGGACGCCCGGGCTCACGAGCTCTTGATGGCCATCGCCTCGGGCAAGACGCTGGCTGACAACAAGCGGATGAAGCACACCACCGACCGCCTCTACGTCACCAGCCCTGAGGAGATGCTCGCCTATTTCAGCGACGTGCCGGAGGCGGTGCACAACACCATGCGCATCGCCGAGGCCTGCACCCTGGAGCTCAAGCTGGGCAAGCCCATGTTGCCCACCTTCCGCGTCCCAGAGGCGCACACCCCGGACTCCTACATGGCGGAACTCGCCACCAAAGGCCTGGAGGAGCGCTTCCGCGAGCTCTCCTACCCCGTCGACCGGGAGCTCTACCTGCACCGGTTGGGGACCGAGCTGGCGATGATTTCTTCGATGGGGTTCTCCGGCTACTTCCTCATCGTCCAGGACTTCATCAACTGGGCCAAGCGCAATGGCATCCCGGTCGGTCCGGGGCGCGGCTCCGGCGCCGGCTCGCTCGTCGCCTACGCGCTGCGCATCACCGACCTCGACCCGCTCCCCTACAACCTGCTCTTCGAGCGCTTTCTCAACCCCGAACGGGTGTCGATGCCGGACTTCGACATCGACTTCTGCCAGGAACGCCGCGACGAAGTCATCGACTACGTGGCCGGGAAGTACGGAGAAAACAACGTCGGCCAAATCATCACCTTTGGCTCTCTAAAGGCGAAGAGCGTGCTCCGGGATGTGGCGCGTGTTTTCGGCCTGCCCTTTTCCGAAGGCGACCGCATCGCCAAGCTCGTTCCGGAAATTCTCAACATCACGCTCAAGGAGGCCATCGAGAAGGAGCCGCGCCTCAAGGAGATGATTGACACACCCACCGTGCTCGGCACGCTCGAAGACGGACGCCAAGTCACTTCCCGCGAGCTGTTGGAGATTGCCTTGGCCCTGGAAGGGCTCCACCGGCAGGCCGGCATGCACGCCGCAGGGGTGGTCATCGCCGACCAGCCGCTCTGGAATTATGTCCCCATCTACCAGCCGCCCGGCGAGAAGGTGCTCATCACCCAGTTCGCCAAGGACGAGGTGGAGGCGGCCGGGCTGGTGAAGTTCGACTTCCTGGGGCTCACCACCCTCACCGTCATCCAGCACGCGCTCAATCTCATCAACCGCAACCGTCCTCGGGAGCAGCAGCTCCAGGCGCACCAAATCCCCATCGACGACGCGGCCACCTACGAGCTCATCTCCCGGGGTGACACCGCCGGCGTCTTTCAGATGGAGTCGAGTGGATTCACCGAAATGGTGATGAAGCTCAAGCCCACCTGCTTCGAGGACGTCATCGCCGCCGGCGCGCTCTACCGGCCGGGGCCGCTGGACGCGGGAATGGTCGACGTCTTCATCGACCGCAAGCACGGCCGCGAGAAGGTGGCCTACCCCCATCCCGCGCTGGAGGCGGTGCTCAAGGACACCTACGGCGTCATCGTCTACCAAGAGCAGGTGATGCAGATTTCCCAGGTACTGGGCGGCTACTCGCTCGGCCGCGCCGACCTGCTCCGCCGGGCGATGGGGAAGAAGAAGGCCGACGTGATGCAGGCCGAACGGGCTGGCTTCCTCGAGGGTTGCCAGGCCAAGGGCGTCGACCCCAAGGTCGCCGGCGAGATCTTCGACCTGATGGAGAAGTTCGCCGAGTACGGCTTCAACAAGTCGCACTCGGCGGCCTATGGCCTCATCACCCTTCACACGGCGTGGCTCAAGGCCCACTACCCCGTCGAGTTCATGGCGGCGCTGCTCACCAGCGAGAAGGACAACACCGACAAGGTGGTGGCCCACATCGCCGAGGCGCGCGCCGCCGGTCAGGAAGTGCTGCCTCCGGACGTCAACCAGTCCGACTTGGCCTTCGGGGCGGTGGACGGAAAAATCCGCTTCGGGCTGGGCGCCATCAAGGGCGTGGGCGAGAGCGCCATCGAGGCCATCCTCGAGGCACGGGCCAAGGGCTCTTTCCGCGACCTCTTCGACTTTTGCGAGCGGGTCGACGCCCGGCGGGTCAACCGCAAGGTGGCTCGAGGCCCTGGTGAAGGCCGGGGCCTTCGACTTCGAGCAGCGCCCGCGGCGCCAGCTCTTCTTGAGCATCGAACGCGCGACCGAGCGTGGCGCCTCCGCGCAGCGCGACCGGGCGGTGGGCCAGTCCTCCCTGTTCGGCCTCCTCGGGGCCCAGGACGCTTCCACGCCGGCTCCGGTGACGAAGGGCGAGTACGTGCCTTCCGAGGAGTGGCCCGAGAAGGAGCGTCTGGCGTCCGAGAAGGAAGCCATCGGCTTCTACGTGTCCGGCCACCCGCTTCACCAATACGAGCGGAGCTCCGGCGCTAGGCCCGCCCGGCGGCCTCCGTGCAGCGGGCGCGCCGGGATGAAACGGTTACCGTCGCCGGGATTGTCGCCCAGCTTCGCGAGCGGCCCACCAAGACGGGCAAGCGCATGGCCTGGGTGACGCTGGAAGACTTGTCCGGCTCCGTGGAGCTGGTGTGCTTCCCCGGGAAGGACGCCGGCCGCAGCGTCCTGGGCAAGGACGGCAAGTGGGCCAAGGGCTCGGCCCGGCCGGGTTACGACGCCTGGGAGCACCTCCTCAAGGCGGACGACCCCATTCTCGTCACCGGCACGGTGCAGGTAAACATCCGCGACGAGGAGAACCCGGTCGCCGAACTCATTGTGGAGCAGGTGCAAAGCTTGAAGGAAGTCCGGGACAAGCGGCTCAAGCGCTTCGAGCTCCGTCTTCGGGCTGACCTGGTAACGGACGAGCGCATGGAAGAGCTTTCGCGGCTCGTCCGGTCACACGCCGGCGCGACGCCCATCGGGCTGTCGATTGTCTTTCCGGGAGAGGCCGAGGCCGTCATTGGAGCCCCGCTCAAAGTCGACGTCACCGACGAGCTCATCTCCCAGGTGGACCGGCTCTTCGGCGAGAAAGTCGTCGAGCTCGGCTAACCGCTCGAGACCGCGGAGAGGCCGCCAGCCAAGGCGGCCCGCGAGAAGACGCCGCGGTCGAGCACCAGAGATTCGATGAGCGCCACCGGCGTGACGTCGAACGCCGGGTTGAAGACGCTGACGTCGGGAGGGGCCCATCGCGCCTCGCCGTAGCCGCGCACTTCTTGGCTGGGACGTTCCTCGATGGGGATGGACGGCCCGCTGGCGCAAGAGAGGTCCACCGTGGACCAGGGTGCCACCGGGTGAAAGGGCACAGCATGGTGACGCGCGACAATGGCCAGCGCGTACGTCCCCACCTTGTTGGCGAAGTCGCCGTTCCGGGCGATGCGGTCTGCGCCCACCAGCACCCGCTGCACTTTCCCGCTGGCCATAACCGTGGCCGCCATCCCATCGGTAATGAGTGTATGCGGGACGCCGAGCCGAGCGAGCTCCCAAGTCGTCAGCCGCGCGCCCTGCAGCAAAGGGCGCGTCTCGTCCACCCACACGTGAATACGCTTGCCCTGCTCGTGCGCGCGGCGGATGACGCCCAGCGCCGTCCCGATGCCCACCGTCACCAGGCCCCCGGTGTTGCAGTGGGTGAGGACGCCCTCGCCTTCGCCGAGGAGCGCCGCGCCGTGGCTGGCCATTCGCTCGCAGAAGAGGACGTCCTCGTCGAAGAGCGCCTCCGCCTTGGCCACCAGGTCTCCCCCAGCGTGGAGGACGGCCCGCATCTGGTCCATGGCCCAGGCCAAGTTGACGGCGGTGGGGCGGGCGGCCCGGAGCGCGGAGCACGCCTCCTCCAGCGCTGGGCGCGAGGCGCCGCGGGCCGCATGCGCCGCAAGGCTGAGCGCGGCAGAGACCCCAATCAGGGGCGCGCCGCGCACACTGAGCCGGCGGATAAGCTCCACCATGGCCTGAGGAGCCGAGCCGTCGAGCCACACCTCACGGTCCGGAAGGCGCGTTTGGTCGAGCACCCGGACGTTGCCGCCCTCGACTTTGAGTCCCAGCGAGGTGAGGTCTCGCAGCTTCACAAAAGCTTGGGTCCGCTCTTCGCTCGCAACGCCTGCAGCGCACGTCGCTCGTCCTCGGGCAAGGGCTTCGCCCCACCGAGTTCCAGGGCCGTCTTCAGGATGAGGGCCGCGTGCTCGACGCGCTCGATGCCATTCACCGCCTCTTCCAGGGACTCGCCCCAGGCCAGGGCCCCGTGGCGGGCCAGCAACAGCAAACGGTGCTTGGGAAGGAAAGGCTCGAGGACGCTCCCCATGGCTGCCGTGCCCGGCCGGGCGTAGGGGACGATGGGAATTCTCCCCGCGGCGAGGATGACTTCGGGAAGCGCGTCTGCTGGCAGCTCGGTGAACTCCGGGCGGGCCAGCGTCCAGGCGATGGCCGTGGGCGGGTGAGCGTGGACGACAGCCCGCGCCTGCGGACACAGCCGGTACACCGCCAGGTGCATGGCCCGTTCGCTCGAGGGAACACCCGAGAGGATGGTGCCGTCGAGGTTGAGGAAGGCCATGGCCTCGGGGCGGAGCGTGGACTTGTTGACGCCGGAGGGCGTCATGGCCAGCCGCCCGTCGGGACGGCGGAGCGAGATGTTGCCGTCGGCCGCCGCCAAGAGGTTCCGCTGGTGCAGGCGACGGCACGCGTCGCACACCGCCTGTAACTCGCTTGTGTCGCCTGCCAAAGGGCTGTCCACACCTCTCCTACGGCCGCTTGTAGCAAGCGGCGGCAGGCGGTGGCGAGTGTCCCCAATGCGAAGGGCAAGCCTCGGCCCCGCTTGCTCTCGGCGTCCAGACGGGCAGAGTAGCGGCCGGATGGCTCTCTCGGAAGATGAAGTGCGCGGCGTTCTAAAGACCGTCCTCTTCCCAGGCCTCACCCGGGACATCCTCGCCATCGGCTTCGTCAAGGACCTCAAGGTGGAGGGCGGCGACGTCAGCTTCCGCCTCGAGATGAGCGCCGACGCGCAGCACGCCTCGAACGTCATCAAAGCGGAGTGCGAGAAGAAGCTGCTCCCGCGCGTCACGCCACACCGGCTGTCTATTTCGGTGGAGCTCGTTCCTCGAATGGTGGCCCGCATGCCGGTGCCGGCGCCGACGCCGGTGGATGCCGCCGCGCAGGCGCGACTTGCGCAAATTCGCTTCAAGGTCGCCGTGGCCTCAGGGAAGGGTGGGGTGGGCAAGTCGACCGTCACCGCTAACCTCGCGGTGGCGCTGGCCCGCCTTGGCTACAAGGTGGGGTTGATGGACCTCGACATCTACGGGCCCTCCCAGCAGATGATGATGGGCATTGCAGAGAAGCCCTTCGTCGATGCCGACGACAACCTGCTTCAGCCACAAGTCCGGCACGGCGTTCGCATCGCCACCTTGGGCGCGCTCATGAACGTCGACCAGCCGGCGGTGTGGCGTGGGCCGATGGTGATGAAGGCGGTGGAGCAGCTGCTCACCGGCGTGCGGTGGGGCCTCTTGGACTTCCTCATCGCCGACCTTCCCCCTGGTACGGGGGATGTCCAGTTGACGCTCTCGCAGAAGGCGGCCCTTTCCGGCGCAGTCATCGTCACCACGCCCCAGGACGTGGCGTTGGTGGATGCGCGCAAGGGCCTCGCCATGTTTCAGAAAGTCGGCGTGCGCGTGCTCGGCCTGGTAGAAAACATGGCCTCCTACGTATGCCCCGCGTGCGGCCACGTCGACCATCCCTTCAAGCACGGCGGCGGACGCGCAACCGCGGAGAGGCTGGGCATTTCCTTCCTGGGGGAGATTCCGCTGTACCCGCGCATTGTCGAAGGAGGAGATGCCGGGACCCCCATTGTGGAGCTCGAGCCGGAGTCCGCGGCGGCACAGGCCTTTGTCACCGCAGCGCGCGCCGTTGCTGCGGCCGTGGGCGCATGACGCAAGGCAGCGTCACCACGACAAATTTTTTCTTTCTGACGCTTGACAGCAATGGCGCGCGGTTTCACTGTTAGTCGCGGTTTCAAGGAACCCCGGAGGTTTGCGATGCAGATGCAACGCCGCGCCTTTCTCAAGGGTACTGCAGCGGTGGGTGTGGGACTGGCGCTCTTCGACCTGTCCAAGGCGCACGCCGAGTTGCGGCTGTTGAAAATTGCTCGTACGACGGAGACGCGCAGCACCTGTCCCTACTGCGCTGTGTCCTGCGGCGTCATCATCCATACCCTCGGCGATAAGGCGAAAAACGTCGTCCCAACGGTGGTGCATGTCGAGGGTGACCCCGACCACCCCATCAACCGAGGGACGCTCTGCCCGAAGGGCTCGACTCTCAAGGCCGACATCAACAATCCGGAGCGGCTGACCGTTCCGAAAATCCGCCGCCCCGGCTCCGACCACTGGGAAGAGATTTCCTGGGACGAGGCCATCTCGAAAATCGCCCGCCACATCAAAGACACCCGGGACCGGACCTTCGTCGCCAAGAATGCGAAGGGCCAGGTCGTCAACCGCACGCCGGGCATCGCAGTCATCGGCGGCTGCACCGACACCAACGAGTTCAACTTCCTTCAGGACAAGTTCATCGAAGGATTGGGGGTCGTCTATCGAGACTCTCAAGCTCGAGTATGACACGGTCCAACGGTGGCCAGTTTGGCCGCCACGTTTGGTCGCGGTGCGATGACGAATGGTTGGGTCGACATCAAGAACGCAGATGTCGTCTTAGCCATGGGCGGAAACCCTGCCGAGAACCACCCCTGCGGTTTCAAGTGGGCCATCGAAGCGAAGAAAACGCGTAACGCTAAATTGGTGGTTGTCGACCCAAGGTTTACGCGGACGGCGGCGGTGGCCGATGTCTACGCCCAGTTGCGACCGGGCACAGACATCGCTTTCCTCAACGGCATCATCCGCTATGCCCTTGAGACGAAGCGCTTCCACGAGGAATACGTCAAGCTCTTCACCAACGCGCCCTACATCATCAGCGAGAAGTACAGCTTCAACGAGGGGCTGTTTAGCGGGTTCGATGAAGAGACAAAGGCGTATGACAAGTCGGGCTGGGCGTACCAGCCAAACCCCACGACCAACGCTTACGACGTAGACTCCACACTTCAGCATCCTCGGTGTGTCTTCCAGCTCTTGAAGAAGCACGTTGAACGGTACACACCGGAGATGGTGGAGCGGGTGACGGGCACGCCCAAAGAGAAGTTTCTGGAAGTGGCCAAGGTGGTCACCTCGACCGGCAATGCAGAAAAAGTCGGCACCGTCACTTATGCGCTTGGCTGGACCCAGCACTCGGTTGGTGTCCAGATGATTCGTGCGGCGGCGACGCTACAGTTACTCCTGGGGAACGTTGGTCGACCGGGGGGCGGCGTGAATGCGTTGCGTGGGCACTCCAACATCCAAGGAGCGACCGACCTCGGTGGGACGTTTGAGATTCTGTCCGGTTACCTCGCCACGCCGCGAGCGGAACTGACCGACCTGGCCACCTACCTAGAAAAGGTTCCACCTAAGACGCTCAACAACCAGCCGTGGGCGTCGATGAACTACTGGTCGAATTATCCGAAGTTCATGGTCTCGCTGCTCAAGGCCTTCTACGGTAAAGCCGCCACCCCGGACAACGATTTTGGCTATTCGTGGTTGCCGAAAACAGACGGCAACTATTCTTGGATGTACTTGTTCGACGAGATGTACCGGGGCTCCTCCAAGCGGGCTGGCGGTGTCGAGCCTGGCCCCGAGGGTCTAATCACCGCTGGAATGAACCCCGCCAGCATTGGGCCCAACTCGGCGAAGATGATTGGAGCGCTCTCCAAACTGAAGTGGCTGGTAGTCTTTGAGAACTACGAGATTGAGACGGCCACCTTCTGGAAGGCTCCCAAACAGTACGAAGGCCCCCCGACCTCGGAAATCAAGACCGAGGTCTTTCAACTCCCGGCGACGGGTTTCGCCGAGAAGGATGGCAGCTTCACGAACTCCGCGCGTTGGGTTCAGTGGAAATGGAAGGCGGTGGACCCGCCGGGGCACGCCAAGGCCGACCAAGAGATTCTCGCCAGAATTTTCCTTGCCGTTCGGGAGCTTTACCGGAAAGAGGGCGGAGCACTTCCGGAGGCGGTGCTCAACATCGCATGGAATTACACCAATCCGACCAACCCGGACCTGGGAGAGGTTCTTAAAGAGATAAACGGGAAGGCTGTTGAGGATCTGTTCGAGCCCCCTAAAGACCCCAAAGACGCCAAGGAGCCGAAGAAGCTCATCAAGGCGGCAGGACAGCAGCTTGACTCCTTCGGACAGCTCCGTGCTGATGGTTCCACCAGCTGCGGCCTCTGGCTCTACACTGGCTGTTACACGGAGGCCGGCAACAATACGCAGCGGCGCAGTACGGCCGACCCGAGCGGCTTAGGAATGTACCACCAATGGAGCTTCAGCTGGCCGGCCAACCGACGCGTCATGTACAACCGTGCCTCCGCCGACGCAGCAGGAAAGCCGTGGGACCCGACGCGGCCTGGCATCCAGTGGAATGGCGAGAAGTGGATCGGTCCGGACGTCCCGGACATCGCGCCGGATTCGCCACCGGGAAAGTTTGGCGCCTTCATCATGCTGCCCGAGGGCTCAGGACGTCTCTTCGCTGCGGTCCTGGCGGATGGCCCGTTTGCTGAGCACTACGAGTCGGTCGAAGCGGCGATTCCCAATCCCCTTCACCCCAAGGTGACATCGAACCCTGTGGCCAAACGGTTCAGCACCAACCTCGACAAGTACGGTACAGCCGCAGATTTTCCCATTGTCTGCTCAACCTACCGGTTGACTGAGATGTACCACTATTGGACAAAGCACACGGACAGGCTGAACCAACTGCAGCCGGGCTTCTTCGTCGAGATTCCGGAGGCGCTTGCCAAGGACCAAGGCATCGCCAACGGCTCGCAAGTTCGGGTCATCTCCGCGCGCGGTGAGATTCAGGGCGTGGCCATGGTGACCAAACGGTTGGGTCCGATGGTGGTCGACGGGAAGCCGCTGTGGCACATCGGTTTCCCAATCCACTGGGGGTACACCGGAGACCCCAACCACCTCGGTCCCCTCGCGAACTTCATGACTCCATCGGCGATGGATCCGAACACATGGACGCCGGAATACAAAACCTTCCTGGTGCGGCTCGAGAAAGCCCCGCCGCTTCGGAACACCTAAGGAGGACGACCGATGGCAATCCAAGGCCTTGAAGTCCTCCAGTCCTCGGCCTCTCTTCGAGGTCAGAATACCGGCTTGCGCGAGCTACCGAAGGTGTCGAAGTACATCGACACCTCGACGTGCATCGGCTGCAAGGCTTGTGAGGTGGCCTGCCAGGAATGGAATGACCTGAAGGTGGTCGCCACCCACCAGGAGGGCAGCTACCAGACGCTCCCCACCATGCAGGCCGATTTCTGGAACCTCATTCGCTTCAACGAGGTCGAGTTCGAGGGCGGACTGGCCTGGTTGATGCGCAAAGACCAGTGCATGCACTGCTCGGATCCGGGCTGCCTGGCTGCCTGTCCGGCTCCGGGAGCCATCGTCCAGTACGCCAACGGCATTGTCGACGTAAATGTCGAGAACTGCATCGGCTGCGGCTTGTGCGAAACCGGCTGCCCCTTCGACGTTCCGCGGTTTTCGGCCAAGACCGGGAAGATGGCCAAATGCACCCTGTGCGTCGACCGCGTGGACTCTGGACTCGAACCGGCCTGCATTAAGGCTTGCCCTACCGGATGCCTGCACTTTGGTTCCAAGGAGGACATGGTCGAGTTGGGGCAATCCCGGGTGAAGCAGCTTCAAGCCACTGGGTTCCCCAACGCTGCCCTCTATGATCCCCAGGGCGTGGGAGGGACGTGCGTCGTCACCGTGCTCGCCCATGGTGACAAGCCTGAGTTGTATGGACTTCCCAGGAACCCCACCATCCCAGTGTCGGTGGGAAGCAAGCGCTTCCTCAAACCGTTTGGCTTGTTCGCCATCGGCGCCACCTTGGTAGGGCTTTTCGCTCACTTCATGACCGTCGGGCAGAAAAAGCCACACGAAGATAACCCACCCCCGGCTGGAGGCTGACCATGGCTCAAGTCGTCTCCCCGTCGAATGTTGGACATGCCGACCCGGCCATCGCCGTCGCTCGTCACACCGAGGACGTGGTGGTGGGAGACCGGATTGTGCGGCACAGCCTCGCCTCGCGGGCCATGCACTGGACCGTCGGCACGAGCTTCATCCTTTGTCTTTTGAGCGGAATGCCCATTTGGACCCCCATTTTTGGATGGATGGCTCCACTCTTCGGCGGGCTCCAGGTCTGCCGTTGGCTCCACCCTTTCTTGGGAGTCCTCTTCTCGGTAGGACTTCTGTGGATGGCCGCCAGCTGGTGGGACCAGATGAAGATGACGGCTCGGGACCGCGAATGGCTGAGCCCCTCCTACTTCGCCAAGTATATGCGCTTTCAGTCGACCGACCCGGAAACCGGGAAATACAACGGTGGTCAGAAGGCGCTGTTCTGGATGGCGCTCCTCGGAGGGTTGGCCCTGCTCCTCTCCGGCCTCGTCCTCTGGTTTCCGTCAGTGCTTCCCCAAGGGCTCCGCGAGATTTCCTGGATTCTGCACGACGTGGCCTTCATCGCCTTCCTCTTGCTCATCATCGGCCACGTCTATTTGGCCATCGCCGAGCCGGGCACCTTTGAATCCCAGCTGGACGGTACGGTGAGTAAGCCCTGGGCCAGGCTCCACCACCCCCGCTGGTACCGCGAAGTGACGGGTGACCAGCGGAAGTAAGTCACCGGTCGCCGCCGCCTTGCTGAAGGCCGCGGACCGCGCCGAAGCGCTCGCGCGCAACAGTGAGGCGGCCGAGGAGCCGCTGCGCTTTGCCGCCGGCCTGTACCGGGCGCAAGCCGAGGTGGCCACCGCCCTCCAGGCGCTGCACGCCAAGAGCCCGCTGTCGGGACGGCTGGAGACGGATGCCCCCCGGCTGGTCGAGCCGCTGCGGATGGTGCACCGGCACGCTGCCGAATTGGCCCCTCCGCAGTTGGCCGCCGTCGCCCGCGAACGCCTGGCGGAGCGGCCAGAGGTGGCCCAGGCCAGACTGGGCGTCTACTGGAATGGAACTCGCGACGACCGAGAGGACTACCTCACCCGCGCTGCGCTCCGCCCGTATGTCGAAGTGTTGGTGCGCAACCAGGTGTCGGTGGACCGGCCCAAGGAGGGGAGGGTGTGTCCTCACTGCGGCGGTCAACCCTGGGTGGCGGCGCGCCGCTCGCCGCCGGAAAGCCACGGAGCCCAGCGGCTGTTGGGCTGTGCGTTGTGTGGCAATGAATGGGTGGTGAACCGGATTGTCTGCCCCGCCTGCGGCGAGGAAGACCCGAAAAAGCTTCCCGCCTTCAGTGCCGACCGCTACCCGGCGGCCCGCATCGAAGCCTGCGAAACCTGCCACCGGTACGTGAAGTCCATCGACCTCACCGTGGACGGCCGGGCGATTCCAGAGGTGGACGACTTGGTCTCAGTGGGGATGGACCTCTGGGCGGCAGAGCAAGGCTTCGCGCGCATCGAGCCCGGACTGGCTGGCGTCTAGTCAGCCGAGCTGGGGGTGATTCAACGACGTGTCCGCGGCCGTCTTGGGCACCAGCGTCCGGTAGGCGGCAGCCAGCATGTCCTGCGCCCAGCCGAGAAAAAGCCCTTCACCTCGGAAGACGGCTCCAACGTTTGTCTCCACCAGGACGATGGTTCCGGAACCACTCGGCGCGGTGACATTCATTCGCCACGCGGCGAGGGTAATCCGTCCCTCACGCGTTCTCACCGGAACGCGCTCGGGTGCAGTGGCGGTGGCACCTTCGAGTCCCGGAAGCGGAGGTTTGGTTTCAGGTTGGGTTGGCATTCGCGCGCGAGCACGCTACGCCCAGAAAGGACACAGCGCCAGCGCCCGACCCACTCAACCGCGGCTGTAGGTGCGACGAAAATCCACGGTTCCTGCGTAGCGGAAGGCCCCTGGCGCTGCAGGAGTCCCCAGCGGACGGTCGGGCGGCGTCTCGAGAATGCGCGTGTATTCCTCGACCCCGATGCGTTCCCGGTCCGAAAGCACACGGTCTAACCCGGCGTTGGCAATCGCGGCCGGCGCCCGTTGCCCCACCACACCCGAGAAGAACTCGCTCACGCAACCGCTGCCGTAGCTGAAGAGCCCAATTCGCCTTCCGGCCAGCAGCGTCGCTTCCTTGTGCAGGAGGCCGGCCACACTGAGGTACAGCGAGCCGGTGTAGATGTTGCCTACGCGGGCCGAGAGCCCCAGCGACGGGGCGACCTGAGTCTCGAAGCTCGCGGCTGCGCGCGGCGTCTCCTCAGCCTCGCCAGCCGCATCGAGTGCTTTGCCGGCGCGGTCTTCGAGGTCGCACCGCCGGACTTGGGCGTGCGCCTTCTTCGCCATCTTGCAGAAGGGGACATGGTAGGCAATTCGCGCCAGTTGCTCGGAAGGGAGCTCTTCGGAGCGGATGAGGTCACGCCCCAAAGCGCGCGCCCGCCAATCTCGGTAACTCCCGGAGACTGCCTCGAGGTAGCACTGGATGGAGTAGTGCCCGTCCACCACCGCCTCACGCCGGCCGAGCGGACGCCAAAAGTCATGGACGTCCATGCTGAAGGTCCCGCTCACTCCGAGGTCGAGAGCGAGCAAGTCCGGCGACTCCGAGACGAGCATCGCCACCGCTCCAGCCCCCTGCGTTGGCTCACCGGCAGTGTTGAGCCCGTAGCGTGCGATGTCCGAGCAAACGGCGATGCCCACCCGGCCAGCCCCCGCGCCAGACGCAATCCACTCCGCCACTGCGTTGAGGGCGGCTGTCCCGCCGTAGCAGGCGTGCTGGCAATCAAACGTGCGCATGGTTCGCGGGAACCGCAGCATCCCTTGCACGTAGGAAGCGACGGCCTTGGAGTGGTCGACGCCAGTCTCGGTTCCCACCACCAGCATGCCGATTCGGGACGGGTCCAAACCTCGGTTGGCGATGAGCTTCGCCACCGCGGACGCAGCGAGGGCTGCACTGTCTTCGCCGGGTTCGGCGACGGACATTTCGAGGCCTCCGAGGCCCTGGGTGTACTTGGCTGGATCCACGCCTCGGGCTTGTGCCAGGTCGGAGAGGGCGATGTAGCGACGGGGAATGGCGACGGCGATGGCTTCGATACCGACTTGCGGCTTCATGGCTTCGGCACTCCTCATGCAGCGGCTCGCGGAACGAGCACGATTCGACCAGCAACCCCACGCTGCTCGAGGCGCGAATGCGCAACGGCGGCGTCGGCCAGGGGAAGGGCGTCGGAAATGAAAGGTTGAATTGCCTTTGACGCAGTGAGTTTGAGCGCTTCTTCGAGCTCAATTTGGTCGGTGGCGAAGGCGCCGAGAATCTCGAGCTCCTTGACGATGACCAAGCCCGGATTCAAGGCGACATCCTGGGTGATGAGATTACCGACCACCACCAGCCGTCCGCCGGGTGCGATGCAGCGCAGCGACTGGGCGAAGGTGGCGCTTCCGACAATCTCCAGGACGACGTTGACACCTTCCCCAGCCGTGCGACGTCGCACCTCCGCAGCGAAATCGAGCGCTGGGGAGACGATGACTTCGTGCGCGCCGGCGGCCTCCAGTGCCTCGACTTTCGATGCGCTTGAAGTCACGGCCAGGACACGTGCACCATCCAGGCGTGCGAGTTGCACCGCCGAAAGCCCGACGCCGCCACTGGCCCCGGTAACCAGCACCGTCTCGCCGGCACGCACACGGCCCCGGGTGCGGACGACATGGACGGCAGTTCCAGTCGTACAGCAAGCCGTCGCCGCCGCTTCCCAGCTGAGGCCTGCGGGCACGTGGCCCAGCCCGGCGATGGGCGCCGCCATGAGCGAGGCATAGCCGCCAGGAATCTCCTCGCCGAAGAAGCGGGCGTCCTTCTTACAGAGCGTCGGACGCCCGGACCGGCAGGTCGCACAGGCGCCACAGGAGAGACGCTGCAGCGTCGCCGCCCGGTCCCCCACTTTCCAACCGGTGACGTTCGGCCCCACGGCGACCACTTCTCCGGCCACCTCGTGGCCGAGGATGGCCGGCACGCTGGTGCGAGGAAGGTGGCCCCGGCGGTTGATGATGTCGTGGTAGCAGACCCCGCACGCATGCACCCGAAGGAGCACTTCGCCAGCCCCCGCAGTGGGTTCAGGGACGGACTCCAACCGGAGGTTGGCCGACTCTCCAAACGCCCTCAGCACCACGGCATCCATTCGTTTCTCCTTCGGGTGCGCTGACATCAGCCCACCAGCCGCTCCCTCAAGTTGTCCGGGTCGAGCGCGCGAATGGCGGTCAGTGTCGCCACCGGGGGTGCCGTGTCCGCCGTCACATTGCTGGCCACGGTAAAGGTGAAGCCCGTGCGCTCGGCAATCTCCACGGGCGTCGTCCAAGGGCGGTGGGAGTTGAGCCAGGCGCCCTCGCCACCGACTTGAAAACGTCCCAAGTCGGTCAGAAGAGGGGTCGGCCGGCCGTCCATCGTCGAGGCCACTTGCACTTTCGGCACGAGACTGCGCTTTGTCTGCTTGGGCACGACCAGGACTGGCCTCTGCACCCACCGCCGAAGCGCGGCGGCGCCAGCCACCCCAGGGAGCTTGATTTTCGGCTCGCGCAGCGAGCCCGTGGCGCTCATGTTTGAGCAGCCGGCAGCGTCCACTTCGGCGGCGCCGAAGAAGATGATGTCAATTCGGCCTCGGCGGGCATGGTCAAAGAGGTCTGGGATGGACATCTCCCCTCGCCGGCCTTCGAGGTAGGCGAGGTCTTCTGACGAGGCGTGCAGGCGCCGGACGTCGGGATTCACCGCGCCAACGCAGGCGAGGTAAGTCAAGTTGGGAGCATGGGTTGCTCTCGCGACGGCGATGGCCAGGATGGCCAAGGGTGATGCCACGCCGGTGGCAATGACGTCGCCGTCTCGGATTTCACTGGCCATTGCCGCCACCAGGGCCTCGGCGCAGGTGGAATTCATGCGGCGTCTCGGGCGGCGGCGCTGCCGATGCGTCGCGCCAGGTATTGGGCGGCCTTCCCGTCGGCGGCCAAGGCCAGGTAGTCGAGGAGGTCTGCCTCGTCGTGTGGGTAGAGGCCCGCAGAGCCGGTGGGAAGCGCGCCACCCCAGACCTCGGCCACGGCGTCGACCTGAAACGCGGGGAGGCTGACGCGTGGAAGTCGTTCGACGCGGCGGTCCACCGTCGCCACGACGCGCCGTGCGGCGTTGGCGATGAGCAAGTCGGTGGTGGGGTCCTCGAAGTAAAGGTTGCCAGCCGCATCGGCCGCCTGGGCGTGAAGCAGGGCAACGTCAGGCATGACCGCTCGCTCCACAGGAACGGAGTTCCCGGTGAAAGGGTCGATGACGAAAGCCGGCGGGTCCGAGCGAGCCAGGTCGGACTGGTCTGCATCCGGCGCCGGCAAGAAGGGCAGACCCATCGCCGAGGCCCTGAGGCGCTGCACTACCCGGTAGCCGTCCATCTCGGCCCAACGAATGGCACCGGCTTCGATGGCTGCCTTCAGACAGGGCATGGGACGAACGCGTCCGCCCAGGGTGAGCGCCGAGAAGGCGAATTCGACGCGCGTCACTGCGCCGGCGGCGACGAGCATCTCGGCGGGAAGTGGATTGGGCAGCGAGAGGATTCCCAGGTCGCGACGGCCCTGACGGATGAGCTCGAAGACGAGCGCCATTGGCGCCCGGCCAAGCATGAAACCGCCTGGGGCCACCAGGGCCCCGTCAGGAATGCCAGCGGCCAGGTCCGGGAGCGTCGTCCAGTGCGCCACGCTCATCGCGCCTCCACCGGGACGAGCCCGTGCAGGAAGAGGTCCACCATCCCTCGAGCGATGGCCGTGTCTGGAACTGCGCCGTCCTTCCGGTACCACTTGTAAATCCACAGCACCATGCCGAGAAAGGCGAAGGCAGCAACCGTTGTGTTCACCGGACGGGCCTTGCCGGCCTTCACGGCCTCGCCAATGGTTTTCTCCAAGAAGCGGACGTACTTCTTCTTGCGAGCGTCTATTTGGTTTCTGGCGCGCCCCGTAAGCGTGGCGTGTTCGTGGAGGATGATGGTGACCTCCTTGCTCCACCCGCGGGTGACAAGGAGGATGTTCTTTTCCATACACGTCCGCAGCCGCTCCACAGGGTCGGCGATGGATTCCACCTGGCTGAGGACTTGCTCCTCGAAGACGTCCATTCCGTAATTCATGATTTCGAGGAGCAGGTGCTCTTTGCTCTCGATGTGGTGGTACAGCCCGGCCTTGGTGAGCCCGCAGGCGTCGGCGATGTCCTGAATGGACGTCGCCTCATACCCACGGGCACAAATCAGCCGCGCCGCGGTCTCGAGGATTTCGCGGTGTCGCTGCTTCGCGTCGTCGGGAGTCCGCGTCGTCATCTCAGCGAAGCCGGAGCCCCCTCGAACGTTCCTGAGGGCGGCGCTGGGTCCATCGAGGCTTAACCTACCGACCGGTAGGTATGCAACGACCTACCGGTCGGCAGGTCGAGGTAGCACGCGATTCCACTCGGACTGGATGGGCGGCACCCTGCCTAGAGACTGGCCATCCTGCCGGCCAATTCGCCAATCGACGCGACCACCAAGTCGGGCTCGGCCAGTCCCCAACCTTCCCATGGTGTCTTCGCATTGCGACGAATCCACGCGGTTCGCAATCCCGCCGACTTCGCGCCGAGCACGTCCCAGGCATTGGAGGACACCAGCCAGGTCCGGTCGACCGGTGCGCCACCACGTGCGACGAGGTGGAGGTAAACGGCCGGATCCGGTTTGTAGGTCTGGATGTCATCGACGCTGACGACTCCCCCGAGTGGCGGGAGCAATCGGGCCTGGGCGAGTAACTTCCGCAACGAAAGCTCGACTCCGTTTGAAAAGGCCACCAGCTGGTGACCTTCGCCGCCAAGGGCGACCAGCCCTGGCAGAGCGTCAGCGAATGCAGGCAGCTTGAGGTACGCCGAAAGAAGCTCGTCTTCGGCAGTGGAGGAGAGGACAACCCCGAGGAGTCGCGCCGTAAACCGCAAGGCATCCTGGGTGACGACATCGAAGTTGGCATACCGGCGCATCAAGGCTCGACGAAAGGCCGAGTCGAGTTGATGCTGACGCCAGGTGGTGGCGAACTGCATCGCTTGCTCGCCGACGTGGGCCCGCAGCGGGCGCTCCATTCCCAGGGGGTCGACCAATGTGCCGTAGACGTCAAAACCGATGCACGCCACTGAGGCCTCCGTCCGGGCGGGGATGTTAAGGCATGGGGAGATTGCCTCGAAAGCCAGCCATGCACTCGTCTAAAGCAGAAGCGGAACGACCACAACTCGACCGAGTTTGCGACAGACCCTGGCCCTGAAAGCGCTCAGCCATCACGCAACAGGCGGCGACTGAATTCAATCGCGCGTGAAGCCATCTCATCCCACGCCTTGAAAATGGTCCTCCAAGCGTTAAACTTTTGACATGTCGTCACCTCGGCTAATGGAGCCCATGGTTCGCGAAAGCGGGAGGCTCCGTCCGGCGACGTGGGAGGAGGCTCTAGACCGTGCGGCCGCTGGCATTCGCAGCGCTGTTGAGCGGCATGGCCCAACGTCGTTCGGGATGTTCAGCTGCTCCAAGGCCACCAATGAGGTGAACTACGCCGCACAGAAGTTCATCCGGGCTGCGGTCGGTAGCAACAACATCGACAGCTGTAACAGAACCTGACACGCCCCCAGCGTCGCCGGTCTGGCGGCGGTTTTTGGAGCAGGCGGCGGGACGACCTCCTACCGTGAAGTCGAGGAGACGGATCTCATTGTCCTCTGGGGAAGCAACGCCCGAGAGACACATCCCATCTTCTTCCACCACGTCCTGAAGGCCATCCGGCGGGGAGCAAAGCTTTACGTGGTTGACCCTCGTCGGACCACGAGTGCTGAGTGGGCCGACGGCTGGCTGGAAGTCGAGGTGGGAACGGACGTCGCACTCGCGAACGGTATCGGTCGGTGCATCCTCCACGCGGGTGCGGAGCATCGGTCGTTCATTGAGCACTCGACCACTGGCTTCGAGGACTACAAGAAGGTGGTCGAGAAGTATGACCTCGCCCGGGTCTCGAAGGAGACCAGGGTCGATGCCGAGCTCATCGAACGTTTGGCGCTGGACTACGCGCGGGCCGAGAAGGCGGTCATCTGTTGGACGCTGGGCATCACTGAGCACCACAACGCCGTCGACAACGTGTTGGCGCTCATCAACCTCGCGTTGCTCACAGGTCATGTTGGCAAGTGGGGTTCGGGGATTAATCCCCTGCGAGGCCAAAACAATGTTCAAGGCGGCGGCGATATGGGCGCCTTGCCAAACAAGTTTCCCGGTTTCCAGGACGTGGAGGACCCTGCCATCCGTGCCCGCTTTGAAGCGCGGTGGGGCCGCAAGGTTCCGGCGAAGAATGGCTGGCACCTCAGCGAGATGTTCGACGCCATGGAGCGAAAGGAACTCACGGCTCTCTACGTGGTCGGTGAAAACCCGGCGCAATCAGAGGCCGATTCCGCCCACGCACTCAAACTCATCAAGGGGCTGGAGCATTTGGTCGTCCAGGACATTGTCATGACTCGGACCGCCGAAATGGCGGACGTCGTGCTTCCGGCGTCAGCGAGTTGGTGCGAGGCCGAGGGGACGGTCACGAACAGCGAGCGCAGAGTGCAACGGTGCCGACCCGCGTTGGCTCCCCCCGGTCAGGCGCGCGACGACATTGCCATCCTCGGTGAGGTCTCGAAACGACTCGGCTACGACCTGGGCTCTCCGCGTCCGGAGGCGGTCTGGGACGAGTTGCGCTCCCTCAGCCCAATGCACGCCGGCATGAGCTACGCGCGCCTCGAGGCGCTTCATGGCCTTCAATGGCCGTGCCCTGACGAGGAACATCCCGGCTCTCCATTCCTCCATGGGCGGCTGTGGAGCAACCCCGTGGGCGGGCGTCTCGCACCATTCATTGCCGCAGAGCAGGTCGGCCCGGTTGATGCGCTAGACGCTGCGTTCCCGTTGCGGCTCACCACCGGAAGGCGTCTTGAGTCCTACAACACCGGAGTCCAGAGCAACAGCTACAGCTGGCCACACGCGCGAGGTGGAGCATTGGAGTTGAGCCACGAAGACGCGCGCAGACTTGGTGTCGTTGAGGGTGAAAGAGTTCGCGTCGTTTCCCGGCGGGGTTCCGTGGAAGCACCCGTGCGCCTGGATGCCGGATTGCGAACTGGTTTGGCCTTCATGAACATCCACTTCCCAGACATCGTGGACACCAACGTCCTCACCATTAACGCTGTCGACCCGAAATCGGGGACAGCGGAATTCAAAGCCTCGGCTATCCGCGTCGAGAAGCTTTCGTTGCCTGCCAAGACCGATGGGCAGGTCGCTGCGCGGTAAAGCGCGATTTCCCGCAGTCTTTGGTAAACTGTTCAGCTATGGACTTGCGCGCCATCGTGGCGGCGCCGACCGATTCCGAAGCAGAAGCGGTCGACGCCGTGCTCGGGCCTGCACCAGCGGACATCCCGACGCCAGCCGGGGTCGCAAAGACGCGGCGTACGTTCCTTCTGCCGTGTCTCCACGCACTGCAGTCGCGGGTGGGATGGGTGAGCCCGGGTGGGCTGGGCTATGTCTGCCGTCGACTCGGAATCCCTCCGGCAGAGGCCCATGGCGTGGCGAGTTTCTACGCCATGTTTTCGCTGGCCGAGCGTCCAAGCGGGTTCGCGCACGTCTGTGATGACATTGTCTGTCAGGCGGCCGGGGCGGAACAGCTCTGCGCGGCGCTGACGTCCAGCCTCGGGCCACCCGCGTCCCCTCAGCACCGGGCCGATGTGCATACGGGTGCACGCACCACCGCCCGCTGGACACGCAGCCCGTGCCTTGGGCTGTGCGAGCAGGCGCCGGCAGCCATGGTGTCGCTCGCGCGTCCGGAGCCTTTGGAAGTGTCTTTCGGCAAGGCGAGTGTGGAGAGCATCGAGGGCGCGCTCAGAGGGGCCGCGCCCCGCCATACCTCCGCGCTGCTGGGTGGAGAGGGTCCGCGCAAATTGCTAGCGCGGGCGGGCGTCGTCGACCCGTCAAGCCTGGCCGACTATGAGGCGCATGGTGGATTGAGTGCGCTTCGACGGGCTCTCGAGCTCGGCCCGGCAGGCGTACTTCGCGAGGTCACCGAGGCGAAGCTCGTGGGCCGGGGAGGTGCCGCCTTCCCAACCGGCCGGAAGTGGGACGCCGTCGCGCGTGCCATCGAAACCCCGCACTACGTCGTGTGCAACGCCGACGAGTCCGAGCCGGGCACATTCAAGGACCGCGTGCTCATGGAGGGTGACCCCTTCGGTGTCTTAGAGGCGATGACCATTGCTGGTTTGGCCACGGGTTCCCAACGTGGCTATCTCTACATCCGTGGCGAGTATCCCCTGGCCACCTCGCGTCTGGAACATGCCATCGAAGCCCTTCGGGCCAAGCGTTGGCTCGGCGCGGAGATTCTTGGAAGCGGCTTCGCTTTTGACATCGAGCTTCGACGCGGAGCGGGCGCTTATATCTGCGGCGAGGAGACGGCTCTCTTCAATTCCCTCGAGGGCTTCCGCGGCGAGCCTCGAAACAAGCCGCCCTTCCCCGTTCAGTCGGGCCTGTTTCGCAAGCCCACCGCGGTCAACAACGTCGAGACTCTGGCGGCGGTGTTGGACATTGTCCGCGACGGTGCCGCTTCCTATGCCTCGGTTGGTACGGCAGCCTCTCCCGGCACGAAGCTTTTCTGCGTGTGTGGCCGAGTTGCTCGACCGGGCGTCTATGAGGTGCCGTTCGGTACACGGCTGAGTGGCCTCATCGAGCTCGCAGGTGGCGTGGCCAAGGGTCGGCGAATCCAGACTGTCCTTCTCGGCGGTGCGGCCGGGACGTTCCTGTCACCCGACGAGCTGGGCGTTCCGCTCTCCTTTGAAGACACACGGAAGATAGGGGCGTCACTCGGTTCGGGCGTCGTTTTCGTGCTCGATGACGAAGTGGCCGTGGCTCCTCTGCTCCGACGCCTGGCAGCTTTCTTTCGAGACGAGTCCTGCGGGCAGTGCGTGCCCTGCCGCGTCGGCACCGTTCGACAAGAGGAGCTTCTGGCGCGGCTCGCCACCGGTGTCCCGCTTGGAACGTTGGAGGCCGAAATCCAACTGCTCAATGAGCTCGCTCAGGCGATGAAGGATGCCTCCATCTGCGGGCTTGGCCAAACCGCGACGCTGGCGATTCAATCTGCCCTGACCAAGCTGAAGCCCTACCGAGTGCCAACCTCATGACGACGCGCAACGTGGAGCTCACGGTCGACGGCAAGCCGGTAACGGTTCCAGAAGGCACGACACTGCTTGGAGCGTGCAAAGCCTTGGGGGTGGACACACCGACCCTGTGCTGGGCGGAGAACCTGACGCCCGTCAATGTGTGCCGGATTTGTGTTGTCGAGGTCGAGGGCTCGCGAGCCCTCGTGCCCGCTTGTTCACGCATTGCCGAGCAAGGGATGAAGGCGCTGACCGACAGCCCCCGGGTGCGTCTCAGCCGTAAGCTGGTGATTGAGCTGCTCGGCTCCTCCGTGGACATGTCGCGTTCATCCGAATTCACGGATTTCAAGGCGCGGTACGGGGCGCAACCCGAGCGCTTTGGAACAAGAAGCGAGACGGTTGCTCAGCCCGTGAAGGTGGACAACGAGCTTTTCGTGCGCGACTACGGCCGGTGCATGCTCTGTTACAAATGCGTCGAGGCCTGCGGCAGCGATGCTCAAAACACTTTTGCCATTGCCTTGGCCGGCCGAGGCTTCGAAGCGCGTATCGCGACCGAGCATGACGTCACCCTGCCCGATTCAGCCTGCGTGTTCTGTGGCAACTGTGTTGGTGTCTGTCCAACGGGCGCTCTGGTCTTTAAGGCAGAGCATGACCTTCGGAATGCCGGGGAATGGCGCGAGTCGGAACAAACAGTCACCGACACCATTTGTCCCTATTGCGGCGTCGGTTGCACCCTTTCGCTGCGAGTACAAGACAACAAGATTGTGCGCGTCACCTCTCCTAGTGACTCCAGCGTCACTGCCGGTCACCTGTGCGTGAAGGGCCGGTTCGGCTTCACGTTTGTTGAGGGGTCGAGCTCGAAAGAGCGGCCGTAGAGGCTTCGCACGAAGTCCGCCGTGGGATTGTTTCCCCGCTGAGGGTTGCTTTCCGTTGGCGTTCTCGTGGCTCTCCGGAGGAGCGGGACTTGATATGGTCCTCAAGAGGTAGGCTCACCAACGGCAGAAGGCAGTGCGCCAAGGTCTCGTCCAACCAGGCGGTGCAACGTTCCCTAACCGCAGCGGTCCTTCATGGTGACTCCCAAGGACGAGCACGGCCCAGCCCCTTGTGGGACGTTCGCAGTTTCAATCTGAGAGAGGACCGTGATGCACGATTTGTCGGCTCCACTTCCGAAGGTTCCAACCGTTAAATTGTTGATTGGCCAGCGCTTCGTCGAATCGACGTCAAGTCGATTCACCAACGTCGTAAACCCAGCAACCCAAGCAGTGCTCGCGCGGGTACCATTCGCTTCCCGCGAGGAAGTCGACGCCGCTGTGGCCGCAGCGAAGGAGGCCTTCCCCGGCTGGCGGAAGACGCCCATCGGGACGCGCGCCCGCATTTTCCTCAAATACCAGCACCTCATTCGCGAGCGCATGAAGGAATTGGCGGCCCTCCTGACGGCCGAACAAGGGAAGACTCTCCTTGACGCGGAAGGAGATGTATTCCGTGGACTCGAGGTCGTTGAGCAGGCCGCCAACATCGGGTCGCTGCAACTTGGCGAGCTGGCCCACAATGTGGCGAATAATGTCGACACGCACACCCTGCTCGAGCCCCTCGGGGTCTGCGTCGGCATCACGCCGTTCAATTTTCCGGCGATGATTCCCTTGTGGATGTTCCCGATGGCGATTGCGTGCGGCAATACATTTGTCTTGAAGCCGTCCGAGCAGGACCCGATGGTTTCGATGCGACTGGTCGAGCTCGCGCTCGAGGCGGGCCTCCCTCCAGGCGTTCTGAACGTGGTGCACGGCGGAGAAGAGGTCGTGAACGCGCTGTGTGAGCACCCGGATGTGAAAGCCGTCTCATTCGTCGGCTCAACACGAGTCGGCACCCTGGTCTACGACCGTGCGACGCGGGCCGGAAAACGTGCGCAATGCATGATGGGTGCGAAAAATCACGCGGTTATTCTTCCCGATGCGAGCAAAGAGCACGCCCTCAACCAGCTGGTCGGTGCGGCCTTTGGCGCCGCCGGACAGCGTTGCATGGCCGTCTCGGTGGCGGTGCTGGTCGGTGAGGCGCAGAGTTGGATTCCTGAACTCGTTGAGAAAGCGCGCGGCCTCCACGTGAACGCGGGAACCGAGAAGAGTGCTGACTTGGGTCCGCTGATTTCCCCAGCGGCCAGAGACCGTGTACTTGGGCTCATCCAGCAAGGCGTCACCGAGGGAGCGAAGCTAGAGCTCGATGGCCGGAGTCCCAACGTCGCGTCGTACCCCAAGGGGAACTTTGTCGGCCCGACCATCTTCTCGGGCGTGACGCAGAGCATGGAAATCTACCGGCAGGAGATTTTTGGGCCGGTGCTTTGTCTCTGCGCAGCTCGTTCGCTCGACGACGCCATCACACTCGTTAATGAGAACCCCAACGGCAACGGCACGGCCATCTTCACCCAGAATGGGGCCGCGGCCCGAAAGTTCGAAGAGGAAATTAAAGTAGGCCAAGTCGGCATCAACGTGCCGATTCCCGTTCCCATCCCGCTGTTCTCCTTCACCGGCTCCGGTGCTTCGAAGCTGGGGGACCTTGGCCCCTACGGAAAGCAGGCGATCCTCTTCTACACCCAGACCAAAACGGTCATCTCCCGTTGGGTCGATGGGGATTCGCCAACCGCGGCCGTCAACACCACCATCAGCCTCAAATAGAAGGCCAACCTCAGAGTTTGACCTCGACCGGCTGGATGCCCCAGATGTCCTTCGCGTACTCTCGGATGGTGCGGTCTGAGGAGAAACGGCCGACGCGGGCCACATTCAGAATCGCCATCCGAGTCCAGTCGTTCGTCTTGAGGTATGCCTCCACCACTCGCTGCTGGGCCTCGACGTAGGCGCGGAAGTCCGCCAAGACCAGGAAGCGGTCCTCATTGAGCAGTTCGTCGACCAGAGGCCGAAAGGTGGTGCGGTCTTCGGGGGAGAAAAACCCTGAGCCGACGAGGTCTAGGACCGCTTTCAGTTCCGGATCCTGTTCGACAATCGAGCGCGGGCGGTAGCCGCGAGCGAGAGTCGCTTCCACCTGGTCGGCCGTCAGACCGAAGAGGAAGAAGTTCTCCTTTCCGACCGCGTCACGAATCTCGATGTTTGCCCCGTCCAGCGTACCGATGGTCAAGGCTCCGTTGAGAGCGAGCTTCATGTTTCCAGTTCCAGACGCTTCTTTGCCGGCGGTTGAAATCTGTTCCGAAACATCGGCCGCTGGAATGATGCGCTCGGCAAGCGACACACGGTAGTTGGGAAGGAAGACGACCTGGATACCAGTCTGGCCGGCGTCAGCGTTCACCACCTCGCCGATACCGTTGATCAGCCGAATGATGGACTTCGCCAGCTGGTACCCAGGTGCAGCCTTAGCTCCAAACAGGAATGTCCTCGGGTGCACAACGGCCGAGGGGTTCTCTCTGGCACGCATCCAGAGCCAGACCACGTGCAACGCGTTGAGGAGCTGTCGCTTGTATTCGTGCAGGCGCTTAATCTGGACATCGAAGATGGCTGACGTGTCCAGGGCTAGGCCACCCTCCTCTTGCACATGCAACGCCAACCTCTTCTTGTTCGCCATCTTGACGCGCCGGAACTCATCCGTGAACTGAGGGTCCGTGGCCAGAGGCTCCAGCGCGCGAAGCTGGTCCAAATCGGTAACCCACGCCGGTCCAATTCTGCTGGTGATGAGTTGCGCCAAGTCGGGGTTGCAGAGCAGCAACCAGCGTCTGGGGGTGACGCCGTTCGTCTTGTTGTTAAATTTGGCAGGAAACATCTCCGCGAAATCCGGCATCACCTGGCGCTTGAGAAGCTCGGTGTGCAGCGCCGCGACCCCGTTGACGCTGTGGCTCCCCACCACGGCCAGGTTGGCCATCCGGACCTTCTTCTCTACGCCCTCCTCGATGAGGGACATCCGACGCTGCCGGTCGACGTCGAAGGGGTGTTTGATTTGAACGGTTCGGAGAAACCGTTGATTAATCTCGTAGATGATTTCCAAGTGACGAGGCAGAAGCCTTTCGAAGAGGCTGACCGGCCAGACTTCCAGAGCCTCCGCGAGCAGGGTGTGGTTGGTGTAGCCCATCACCTTGACGGTGATGTCCCAGGCGACGTCTGGCGCCAGGCCGTGCTCGTCCACCAGGAGACGCAACAGCTCCGGGACGGCGACTGCAGGGTGCGTGTCGTTGAGCTGGATGGCAACGAAGTGCGGGAGGTCACGTAAGTCGCGTGGCTTTTTCAGAAAGCGCCGAAGGATGTCCGCCAGCGCGCAGGCAACGAAAAAATACTCCTGCTTGAGCCGGAGTTCCTTTCCTGCTTGGAAGTTGTCGTTCGGGTAGAGAACCTTGGAGATGGTCTCCGAGTCATTCTTCTCGACGACGCTGCGCTCGTAGTCGCCGGCATTGAAGAGCCGGAAGTCGAACTCGTCTGAGGCTCGTGCCTGCCACAAACGCAGCGTGTTGACGGTGTTGGTCCCGAAACCGGCCACTGGCGTGTCGTAGGGGACTCCGAGCACGGTTTTCCCATCCACCCAGTGGGCTGTGGGACTACCGTCCGGGCGCGTTCCGTGCTCGACGCGCCCATAGAGGCGCACTGGAATACTCAGCTCAGGACGGACGAACTCCCAAGGGTTTCCGAACTTGAGCCACTCGTCGGCACGTTCGACTTGGTGTCCGCTGACGATGTCTTGCGTGAAGATGCCAAACTCATAGCGGATTCCGTACCCCACGCCGGGGTAGCCGAGTGTAGCCATCGAATCTAGGAAGCAGGCCGCGAGCCGTCCTAGGCCCCCATTCCCCAGGCCCGCGTCGGCTTCGACCTCGAGCAAATCCACCAAGGAGACGCCGAGTTCGGACAGCGCATCGCGCGCGGCGTCCATCATCCCGAGAGCGATGAGGTTGTTACCAAGTGCGCGGCCGAGCAGGTACTCGGCCGAGAGGTAGCAAACTCGCTTGACGTCACGCTGATCGTAAGTGCGCTGGGTAGCAACCCACCGCTCTGTGAGTCGGTCGCGCACGGCGGTGGCAATGGCCATGAAGCGGTCCAATGCGGTTGCGGTTCCCCAACCCTTGGCGCGGCTGTAGCTGACGTGGGCGAGAAAGCTTCGCTGCAGATGGACCGGGTCGTTCCTGAGTCGTGGTGCTTCAGGAACGGCGGTGGACGCGCTTCCCAGGGCGGGCTGGAGAGGGGTGACGTATGCCATGGCCGGAGCGACTGTAGCGGCACGGCCGTCTCTTCGCGATGGCGGGGAGACAGTACGGAGCTAGGGGGGCGTCAGTGTCGCGGGCAGCGGCTTTAGCGTGACGGGCAGGGAAGGGGGTCCAGAGCGCGCGGCCATTGAGGGGGCATCAAGTTGCGAGAACATGGGGGTGAGCTTCTCGTGAAAGTCCGCGAGCAGCTTCTGAGGCACAGGTTCGGCTCGAGGAAACTTCTGGTTGAGCGGATTGACGAAGACGCCTCCGCGCTTGAGCGCGTAGTGCAGGTGAGGCCCGGTTGTCCGACCGGTATTGCCGCTCAGCGCAATGACTTGCTTCTGGGAGACTCGCGCGCCAACGCGCACCCCGGCCCCAAACGAGGAGAGATGGAGGTAACAGGTCTCGAGGCTGTTGTGGTGACGGAGACAAACCGTGTTCCCGCCGGAACCGGTGTCACCAGCGACGGTCACCACGCCGTCGGCCACCGCCCAAACGGGCGTTCCAACCGCGGCCGAGTAGTCGACGCCTTGGTGGGCCGCCAAATACTGCAACACCGGGTGAAGGCGGTTGCCAAATCCAGAAGTGACGTGTGCGAACTTGAGCGGGCTCTTGAGAAACGCCTTGCGCGTCGACGTTCCGTCTTCCTGGAAGTAGCTCGCCTCCCCGTCGGGGAGCTGGTAGCGGAACACCCGCCTGTGCCCGACAGCCTGACCTCTGTAGTCGGCGGCAAGAACTTCGCCGTACCGAAGGAGCCGCCCCTTGGACGTGAATTTCTCGACGAGGCAGGCCACCCGGTCACCTCTCCGAACGTCTAGGTAGAAGTCGATGTCCCAGGCGAAGACGTCGGCCAGCGCCAACGCGAGCGTCGGGTCCTCTCTCACCGCGAGGGCCGCTTCGTAGAGCGAGCTGCCCACCTCGAGCTCCACGCGCGCCACTTGCTTTTCCACCTCGACCAACCGCTTGCTGGCCACCATCCGGTCGCCGTCGCGCCGCACCTGCCACTCGTCCACTGCACTCTGGCGGTAGTCGAAACAGTCGAGCTCGCCATCGCGGAAGACAAGCCGAAGCTGGTCGCCTTCCCGGGACTTTCGGACGTCGAAAACACCCTCCAGTGCGGAAAGAACAGTGTCTGTTTGCCCGCCCTCAAGCCCAGCATCTCGCAGCGCGTGGGCGAGAATTTGGTTTCGCTCGATGCGTCGGTTGACGACCCGGGTCGCGCCGAAGCCGGGGAGAGCAAAGAGGGCGGACAACAGGAGCGCGGCGCGGCGAGAAGGAGACATTGAGGAGCGCGTCGAGTCTACCAGGAGTCGACCAGAGGCTCGCACAGAGTCTTCAGCTTCCTCGACTCCCCAGCGCCCGCTCTAGCGCTCGTCGCTCATACCCGGGCGGCGGGTCCGGACGCGGAGAGGTGAGGAATGCGCCCACCACTCGGTCGAGCATTTCGCTGAGGCTGGTGGTGCGAAAACCGAGCTCGCTGCGGGCCAATGATGGGTCGAGGTAGGACATCCACGAGGTGCTGAAAGGCGAGACTTCCCGAACTTGTAGTCCCGCCCTGGCCAGCGCCTCCGCCGGCAAAACCACGCGCCGGTCCGCCGTCCCCAGCGCTTCGGAAAGCAACACAAGCAAGTCAGAGAGACGAGGGGCTTCCCACTGCGCAAGGTTGAACGCCCTACCAAAGACGCGGCTGTCTCCCAGGACGGAGGCCAGAAAATCCGCAACATCCAGCCCGTACACGTGACGGCAAATCTCGGGACCCCCGTCCGGAAGCAAAAGCGGCCCACCGTCCAGAAGCCGCCAAAGGTAGCTTTCCAGTCGACGGTAGTAGTCGCGTTCTCCATTCACCATCGGGATGCGCACGCGGGTGGAGCAAAAGTCGGACGCGCGGGCAAGGACTTCTTCACAACCTCGTTTGAGGACGCCGTATGTCCACTCTTCGAGAACGTCGGGCTCCTCAGGGCGTCTTGCCACCGGGCCATCGAAGTCGCTTTCGCAAGCCGGTCGCGGGCACAGCTCCCTGACGAGGTAGACCTGCCCGGTACTGATGAAGACATAGTGCTTGGTCTTTCCACGCAGAACGCGCACGGCGCGCTCGACCTCCTCGGGTCGGTAGGCGGCGAAATCCACGACTGCGTCGAAGCGCCGCCCGGCGAGGACGCTGTCGAAGGTGTCGTTTCCCCGGTCAGCGCGAAGCCGCTCCACTCTCGGCCCCAAGCCATCCGGGGTCACGCCGCGATTGAGGACGGTGACGCGCTGGCCCTGTGCAACCAGACGGAGCGCGAGGTAGTGCCCGACGAATCTGGTTCCACCGATGAGGAGGACGTGCATGGTTGCTAGAGGTGACCGCCGGGCCAAGCATCGAGGCGAGTCCAAGGCGGTTGGCCTTGCCTCAGGGCGCGTGAGGCGCCGACATCAGGCCGCATGGGGTTGTCCCGAGCGACCTACCACCGCTGCTCCAACGAGGCACAGGACGATGACCGCCGACATTGCGAGCGCCGGAGAGGCCGTCCACAAGATTCCGACCAGGATGCTTGAGAACAAGTCACCAATCCCATTCACCGTCGCCAGGACCCCGAAACCCACCCCGCGCACCTCCGAAGGTAGCAGCTCCGCTGCGGCCGACCCCTCGACCGTCTCCCAGAAGCCCATGTAGACGCCCGACATTCCGAAGACAGCGGCGAACTTGGCGAACGAGTCCCCGGGGACGAGGAGTGCAAGGGCTGGAATCGCTGCCAGCAGGTACCCCGAGGCCAGCACCCGCACCTTCGGGAAGCGGTCGGCGAGTGCGCCCGCCACAGAGCAGGACAGCATGTAAACGACGTTGTAACCGACGTAGAAAAGCATCGCCCACCGGGCGGCGCTGACCATCCCCAGCCGGGGCGTCCAGGCTTGGGTAGCCCAGAGAATGAGCAAGGTGTTGGAGAAACCCCCAAGTCCGGCGATGCCCACGCCGAAGAGGAAGCGGCGGTAAGCGATGGGGAACGTCCGCAGACTCGCCCACAGCTTCTGGGGTACCCGAGGTGGGTGGCGCTTCTCCCGCACGAGGATGGCGATGGCCAGGGCCGCCAGGAGGCCCGGCACCAGCGTCAGCGCCAGTGTGGGGCGCAGGCCGATGGCACCCACCAGCCCGAGGGCGAGCAGAGGCCCGACCACGGCTCCCGCACTGTCCATGCTGCGCTCGAGTCCGAATGCCCGGCCGTACGTTTCAGGTGTCGTGGCCTCGGTGAGAAGCACGTTGCGCACTGGGGTACGCGCGCCTCGACCAATCCAGCCGATGACGCGGCCCAAGAAGAGGTGCCAGGTCTGGGTGGCCAGTGCAAAGCTGGCCATGCCGGAGGCGGTGAGAAAGTAGCCGGCGACAGCCAGGGGCTTTCGGCGCTGGAGACGGTCGCTGTAGAGCCCGGAGATGAGCTTCGCAAAGCTTGAAGCCGCATCGGCACATCCTTCAATCAGGCCCAGGGCGGCGGACGCGCCGCCCAGCGTCACCACCAAGAGCGGTAACACGGAGGTGGCCATCTCGTGGCCGACGTCTGACAAGAGGCTCGCGACCCCGATGCCAAGGACGCTCCGGTTGAGCCAACGCACGCGATTTGCTGCAGACGGACGAGGGGTCATCCCGAGGAGCAGTTTAGACGCTGGAGGAGGGGCGTGGCCCCGGCGCGTATTTGATGACGCGTACTTTCTCGACGGTGACCAAACCCTCGCTGACCATGCTGTCGATGATGGGCAGCATTCGTTCAATCTGTTCTGCCGTGTCAACGACTTCCACCAGTAGGGGCAGGTCCTCGGACATTCGAAGCAGGTGGGTGCTGTGGACGACGCTTCGGGCCCCGAACCCGCTGACACCCCGAAAAACGGTGGCTCCGGCGATTCCCTCCTTCCGGAACCGCTCAAGCAATGCGACGTGGAGCAGTTGCCCGTGCCAACGGTCATCCTCGCCGAGGAAGATTCGAACCATCACTTGTTCGCCCTCAAGCACTCGCATTGCTGGACCTCCGAAGGCCACGAGAAGTCCCCAGGCCCCTGTTCGCCAGCCTAGCCAGGTGAGCATGCCCGGTGCGAATCAAGGTACAGGGTGCCCGGATGGCGCGTCGCTGCGCTTCCGGAAAAGGCCCAAGTCGACGCCGCGAGCCGACTAGGCTACCCGCCGAGCCTCGGATGCCCCCTCCCGCATTTCCTCCGCCCAAGAGCCCGGGCCCTTTTACGCTCGACGCGCGGAGCTTGGCCGTGGGGAGACTCGGGCTTGGCACCCTGCTCCTGCTCGACCTCGGCCTACGTGCGAGCGACCTGGCCGCCCACTACACGGACGTCGGCGTCCTTCCGCGTTCTGCCTTCCGGCCCGAGGCCTGGGACTTCCTCTGGTCGCTGCATGCGCTCAGCGGCGCGACTTCGTTCGAGGCAGCGCTCCTCGCCCTCCAAGCCGCTTTCGCCTTCGCCATGCTGCTTGGGTACCGAACGTTTTGGGCCACCCTCGGGAGTGCGGTTCTTCTCGTCTCCTTGCATGGGCGGAACCCGCTGTTGCGCGACGGGCAGGACGACCTTCTCCGCGTCTTCCTGGTCTGGGCGTGTCTTTTGCCCTGGGGCGCCCGCTGGTCGATGGACCGCCTCGCGGGCCGTGTCTGGCACCCTCTGACGGGAGTGGCGCGCGACCGCGTTCTCGGGCCGGCAACGGTGGGTTGGGTGCTCCAGCTCCTCATCATCTACTGGGTCAGCGGCATCGCCAAGCTCGAGTCCCCGTGGTGGACCTCTGGGTCGGCGCTTGGCGATGCGCTGTCCATTGGTCGCTACGAAACGTCTTTCGGCCAGTGGCTGCGCGGGTTCCCGGCGCTTCTTCAATATGGCACTTTCGCCATTGTCGTCTTCGAGCTGTTGGCTCCCTGTCTTCTCTTCTTCTCGGGTTGGTGGCGCCCGGCGCGGGGCCTGGTGGTCGGCGCCTTCGTCTGCCTGCACGTCGGGATGGCGCTCCTCTTCCGGTTGGGCCTCTTTCCAGCAATGGCCATCGCCGTCTGGCTCACCCTCCTGCCCCCGGCGATATGGTCTGCATTCGAGGAGCAACTTGGGGTGAGTGCATTTGGCGGAGCTTTTGCTCCAGAGTTGGGGGCGCGCCTCCCGCGTGGCCGGCCACTGGTCGCCACGTGGCTGGTAGGCCTGGGACTCACCTTGGTGGTGCTCTTCAACCTCACGGTGGTTGCGCCGCGTCTCCCAGTCCCCCGCACTGCGGTGTGGGCCGCTCGCGCGCTGGGCCTTCAGCAATTTTGGTCCCTCTTCTCCCCAAACCCGATCACTCCCTTTGTCATGACGGACGGCTGGGTGGAGCTGGTTGCCCAGCTTGAGGACGGTACGGAGTTGGACATCCTCGGCAGGGGGACGCCGGTGCGAACGACTCGCCCGGAAAATGTTGCCAACACCTTCGCCAACCGGCGATGGCGACACTACGTCGCGAACGTCATCACGCCTTGGCCGTTGCGGAGCGAGCAGCGGCTGACCGTTGAGGCCAGCCGAGCCGCGTGGCTCGAGTGGCGCTGCCAGTCCTGGAATGCGCGCGCTCCCCCTGGGCGTCGGGCGCGCGAGCTGAGATTGGTCTTCTTACAGCAAAGGCTGGGTCACCCCGAGGACGCTCCGCGACCGGAGATTCTGCGTCGGGCGGTCTGCACAGTGCCGGATGGAAGCGGCATCGCGCAATGACGGACACCCCACCGCCAATCCCCACATTCGGGCCCGAAGCCAGGGTGTGCGGAGCGTGCCGCCTCTGGTCGCCCTACCAATTCGACGAGGTTCGAGGATGGGTGGGCCCCTGCCGGCTGCAGCCGCAGCGCGGCCTCTTTCCGCCCACCGCGCCCATCTGCGACGCCTTTTCGCCCAAGGGCGGCGCGACTCCGCTTCGTGCTCCCGTGGAATCTCGCGCCCCTGGGGCGGTGCGCCAGGTCACTGCCGTCCGGCCCCGACGTTTGGGTCCCGAACTTCCCTCCGAGGTGTTGGACATGACGAAAGAGGAATTGGTGGAAGTGTTTCGCGAGGCGACCGGCGACGCCGACCCACCGCCTTTGGCCGCAAAATGGGAGGGCGGTGTCCTGCGGCTCATGCCCGGAAAGGCCGACCTCCAAAGCAAAGAGCTACCCATCGACGCGCTGTTCCACAAAGTGGTGATGGTCCGAGACCGTCTTCGAACGCTCGAGCAGAAGCTGAACACGCACCCCAAGCTGAGTGACGCGGAACGCGTGGAGATGCAGCAATACATCACCCGCTGCTACGGAAGCCTCACCAGCTTTAATATTCTCTTCCGAGAAAAGTCCGACCACTTCGTGGGCCAGAAGGGGGCTGAGGATTGAGGGGGTGTCCCCTTACAGCTCGACCTTCTTTTCAGAATGGCTCTGTCCATCGAAGCGCAGGGCGAGGCCCTTGCCCTCCACCCGGGTGACGAGGTTCACCGGCCGGCGCCAGAGGGTGCCCAAATTCTTCAACGTCTCCCGAGCGTAGTCCTGCTTCAAGTCCTGGCCGTCGTGCTTGTGCGCGAGTAGCAGCTCGCCCCGGTTGTCGAAGTTGCCATCCACCACCTCGATGACCGGGTTGCCAAAGTTGGTGAGCTGGGTGAGAAGCTTGCTCTTCACCTTCCGGAACTCTCGGTCGAGAATCTCCCAGCTGTTCCGTTTGTCGTTGAAGCCGTAGACGAAAAGCTTCTGCTCGAGTGCGAATTCAGCGGTGAGGAAGGTGTCGATGAAAGTCACATCGTTGTAGTGCTTGCGGACCTCGAAGATTTTATCCTTCCCCAGTCCCAGCTTCCGGTCCCAAGCGCGGCGGGCGCGCAAGTCGTCGCACTCGTCCCATTCTTTGCCGAATCGGCCCTTGTCCCAACGCTCCTCGATGTCGCGGAACAGCTCGATGCCGAGCTTGTAAGGGTTGAGCGCGCCGGGTCGCGTGCCCATGGTGCCGGAGTGGTGGTCAGCGTAGTCCACCACCTCGTCGTCTTTGAGTGCCTTCTGGGTCATGATTTTCGAGTGCCAGTAGCTGGCCCAGCCCTCGTTCATGATTTTGGTCTGACCTTGTGGCGCGAAGTAATAGGCCTCCTCGCGGAGCGTGGCCAGGATGTCGAACTCCCACGGTTCGAGCGGCGCGTGCTCGAGCAGAAACAAGAGCACGTCGCGCTGCGGGCGCTCTGGAAACTGCTTCTTGCGCTGTTTCTCGTCCGCGACCTTCTTACGCTGCTGGTCGAGGAATTCGATGGGGTTGACGAAGCCGCGCATGTATTCGCGGCTCACCCGGAAGCCCTCCACCCGCTCGTTGCTCTTGTCTTCCTCTTCCGCACGGCGGGGGTCCGGATTCCTGCGGATGTAGGGAGAGTGGTAGTCGATGAGGTTTTCCAGACTCAGACCGCGGTCGATGAAGTCCTCGACTTTTTCGATGCCCACCTTGTCCACCCAGCGACGGATGCGGGTGGCGTGGTTCGCCATCTCGTCGATCATCCGACGGTTGGTGTGTTGAAAATAAAAGTTGTTTTTGAAGAAGTCAGCGTGCCCGTAGACGTGCGCCATCACCAGCTTCTGGTCCACCTCGGCGTTGCTCTCCATGAGGTAGGCGTACGTCGGGTCATTGTTGATGACCAATTCGTAGATTTTCGAGAGCCCGTATTCGTAGCCCTTGGAAAGCTGCTCGTATTCCATCCCCCAACGCCAGTGCGGATAGCGGTTGGGGAAGCCGCCATAGGCGGCCACCATGTTCAGCTCGTCGTAGGTGACGAGCTCGAAGATGGTCTCGAAGAAGTCGAGCCCATAGCCGCGGGCGTACCCCTCAATGGTTTCTTTGAGCTCGGCCAGCTGGGGCGTCAGCCCGCGGGGCATGGCGTCACTTCCCCCGCCCGAGGAAGTCTTTGATGGACTGGTAGATGGCGTCCTTGTCGGCAATTTCCGACAGCGCGACATTGTCCAGCTCGCCCACCGACTCGCGTAAGTCCTTGATGAATTGCCCACTCCCGTAGGGGCTCTCCACCTGGCCATAGGCGAACTGGTTGACGTGGGGAAGGATGTCCGTCTTCAGCATGTCCACGCAGTGGCGGGTGTCATCGGCGCTCCAGTTGTCACCGTCGCTGAAGTGGAAGGGGTAAATGTTCCAACTGGCGCTCGGGTAGTCGGCCTGGATGATGTCTTTGCATAGCTTGTAGGCGGAGCTAATCATCGTCCCGCCGGATTCGCGGGTGTGGAAGAAGGTGTCTCGGTCCACCTCGCGCGCCACGGCGTCGTGGATGAGGTAGCGGCATTCCAGGCCCTTGTATTGGTGCCGGAGCCAGGTATCGAGCCAGAAGCTCTCGATGCGGACAATCTCCTTTTGCTCGTCGCCCATCGAACCAGAGACGTCCATCATGTAGAGGATGACGGCGTTCGTCTCGGGTAGCTGCTGGAGACGGTAGCTGCGGTAGCGCCTGTCCTCTCGCGTAGGGATGATGATGGGCCGGGCCGGGTCATAGGTGCCGAGCGCTATTTGACGGCGGAGGGCTTGTTTGTAGGTACGTTTGAAGTGGCGGAGGGACTCGGGCCCGGTGGTGTGGACCCCGGTGTACTTAATTTTCTGAGCGACGACCTGCTCTTTGCCCTTGCGCTCGATGTTGGGCAGCTGGAGCTCCTCTCCAAGGATGGTCGCCAGCTCCTCGAGACTGACGTCGACCTCCAGGGCGTGCTCGCCCTCGCCCTGGCCGGCTTGTTGTCCGTCCCCGGGCTGAACCGCCCCTGGAGACAACTGCTGGCCGACGTCGCCTTCTCCCTGGCCCACACCGCCCTGCTCACGGTGGCCGTACTTGAAGTGGGGAATGTCGATGAAGGGGATGGGAATGGAAATGGTGTCTTTGCCCCGCTTCCCGAGCATCTCCCCCTTCTGCACGTAACGGCGCAGGTTGGCCTTAATCTTCCCCCGGACAATCTGCTTAAAACGTCCGTGGTCCTGGTGGATCTTCAGCGACACGCCTACTCCTTGGCGTCTCCGCGCGCGAAGATGGAGGCCACGAAGTTGAGGACGTCGGTCGAGCAAATCTCGCAATATGCGTAGTTCTTCATCATCCGGTCCTTGACCAGATCGATCTTCTCCTGGGTCTCCTTATCCACCACCGAGGAGACGAGGTTCTTGAGCTTGATGCTGTCCTTCTGGTCCTCGAAGAGCTTGAGCTCCAGTGCCTTGTGGAGGCGCTCGTTGGTCCGGTAGTTGAAGGTTTTTCCGTCGACCGCCAGGGCACCGATGTAATTCATGATTTCCCGACGGAAGTCGTCCTTGCGGCTTTCGGGGATGTCTATCTTTTCCTCGATGCTCCGCATCAGCCGCTCATCGGGCTCTTCGTACTGACCGGTGTACTTGTTCCGGACCTTCTCCTTCTGGGTGTAGGCCTTGATGTTGTCGATGTAGTTGCCACAGAGCTTGGAGATGGCATCCTCGTCCGCGCTGATGGCCCGCTGGACCTCGTTCTTGACGATGTCCTCATATTCTTGCTTCACCGTGGTCAGCAGGTCTCGATAGCGCTTCCGCGCTTCCTCGCTGGAGATGAGCGAGTGCGTCTTGAGCCCGGCTTCCAGCTCATTGAGCACCATGAAGGGGTTGATGCACCCGTCGCCCTTGTCACTCACCAGTGCGTTTGAAATCTTGTCCTGGATGTAGCGGGGGCTGATGCCATCCAAGCCTTCGCGACTCGACTCCTTGCGGAGCTCCTTGATGTTGTCCTCGGTAAAGTTGGGCAGCGTCTTCCCGTTGTAGAGCTTCAGCTTCTGCAGCACGCTCAGGTTGTGCTTCTTCGGCTCCTCGAGCCGGGTGAGCACTGCCCACATCGCCGCCATCTCCAACGTGTGCGGGGCGATGTGCTTCCCCTTGATGGAGGTGGCGTTGAAGTCTTTGAGGTAGATGCGCTGTTCCTCGGCGAGCTTGGTGATGTAGGGGATGTCGATCTTCACCGTCCGGTCCCGCAGCGCCTCCATGAACTCGTTGTTCTCGAGCTTCTTGTATTCCGGCTCGTTGGTGTGTCCGAGGATGACTTCGTCGATGTCGGTCTGAGGGAACTTCTTGGGCTTGATTTTGTGCTCTTGGCTCGCCCCCAAAAGGTCGTAGAGGAAGGCCACATCCAGTTTCAACACTTCGACGAATTCGATGATGCCGCGGTTGGCGATGTTGAACTCGCCGTCGAAGTTAAAGGCTCGGGGGTCCGAGTCGCTGCCGTACTCGGCGATTTTCCGGTAGTTGATGTCGCCGGTGAGCTCGGTGGAGTCCTGGTTCTTCTCGTCCTTGGGCTGGAACGTGCCGATACCGATTCGGTCCTTCTCAGAGAACACCAGGCGGTGCACACGGACGTGCTCCACCACTTTGGCGAAGTCGCCTCCGCTCTGAGTCATCAGGTCCCGAAAGACATACCGACATGCAGGGCAAAGCTCGGAGCCCTCGGGGACTTGGAAGTCGTGGCCTTCCGCCAGCGCCTGAAAAATCTTCGGTCGCCAATCGCGCGGAACGAGATTCAATGGCTCCTCGTTCATTGGGCACTTCATCCGCTCTTTGACCGTCGAGCCGTCGGCGGCCTTTTTGTCCAACACCCAGGAGAAGGTGTAGGTCGCGCCCTCCGGCGTCCGGCTGTACTCCTCGATGCCTTTCTTCAAGAGGCGCGCGATGGTGCTCTTGCTGGAGCCGACTGGGCCGTGAAGCAGGATGACGCGCTTCTCCGTGCCGTAACCTTGCGCGGCCGATTTGAAGACGTTGACCAGCTTCATCAGTGGGACGTCGAGGCCGAAGATGGCGTCGCGTCCGCCGAAACGCTCGTCGGAGAAGAAGTGGTAGCGGATGAGCTTCTTCTTGTTGTCGATGTACTCCGACTTCCCGTGGCTGAGGATCATGTCGTAGATCCTCTGGAAGGCGGTGCGAGTGACCTTGGGGTTGTTGCGGACGATGTTGAGGTAGTCCTCGAAGCTTCCTTCCCAGGTCAGCTCTGCGTAGCTCTTCGAGTCTTGCAGCGTTGCGATGCGAGAGACCCAAGAAGCCTGCGTTGCTGTCGTCATGTCACATCCTCAGTCGCCACTACATGCCGGCGGTTCCCGGAGTTCAACCAACCGCCTCTCCGGGACCCCGCCGCGGGCTCGGACCGCGACGCATGACCGCTCGACGACGACTCGCAGAGCAAACTGGCGGGCACGGGGTGAAGAGGCAACGCCCACAGTATAGCCGAGGGAGGACCACACCTGCGAAGCAGGGGCCCGGGGAGGGGGCCCGCGCTTCCAAGAGGGCCTTCTTTGGGCTAGTTCCAGCCGGCATTACCCACCCCATGCCCGTCCCCGCCGAGGTCGTCGTCGAACCCGCGCCCGGAGGTGCTCCCTCCCGGGCGGTCACCTTCCTTCAAGCCACCACCGAGCCTCGGGCATCGGTAGTCTTGGCTCTGTTGTGTGCGGCTGTCCTCCTGCCTCGGGCCGTCGCCTTCCCCTTCAGCGAAAACCTCTACGGGGACGCGGTCGCGCGCACCGAACTCGCCGAGCGCTGGCTCGAACACCCACACTGGATTGCCAGCATGGAGGACGGGGCGCGCCAGTATGGCCCACTCCACCTCTACGCCATCGCCGCGGCGTTGGCCTCTGGCTTGGTGAAGGAGGATGCCGGCCGATGGGTGAGTCTGCTCTTCGGTGTGCTCACCGTTTTCCCGCTTTACGCCCTCACCCGGCGCCTTTTCGGCTGGAAAGCGGCCGTGGTGGCGGTGCTCGGGTTGTCGGTGTGGGGGATGCACATCCAGATGTCCACCACCGCCGGGAGTGAGGCGCTGGGTCTCTTTCTGGTGCTGTGGGTGCTGGCGCTCTTCTGCCGGGGCGTGCAGGAAAACCGCTTCGGGTCGCTGCTCGCCTCTGCCGCCGTCCTCAATCTCGCCTGTGCGGTACGCTACGACTGCTGGCTTCTCGCGCCGCTTCTCGCGGTGCTTCTGCTGCTCGGGGACAAGGACCGCATCGCGGCCGCGACGCGAGGCATCAGCTTCGCTCTGGTCACGCTGCCCTTTCCAATGGTGTGGATGCAGGGAAACGAGCGCGCAACCGGGCATGCCCTGGCGCCCATCCGCTACATCAACGCTTTCCACCTGACGTGGGTGCAGGACGGTGTCGCGCGGTGGGGCGCGATGGGTTACCGGCTACAGAATCTCGTCTTCTGGCCAGCCACCGCGCTGGTCACCCTCTCTCCGCTGCTGGCGTACTTCGGGATGCGCGGGATGGTGCACATCTTCCGCACCGAAAGAAATCAACGTTGGCTGGTGTGGGTGGCGGTGGTGCCCACCCTCTACTTCACGTTCCGCTCCGCGGTGCTCCTCAGCTTCGTGCCACTGGCCCGCTTCACCGTCGGCCAGGTGGCCTTGGTGTTGCCCTTCGTGCTTCCCGGCTTCGAGGTGTCCATGGCTGGGCGCAGTCCCATCGTCCGTCGAGGATGGGCTCTGGCGACGGTGCTCTTCGCCGTGGCGACGCCTCTGGTGATGACCGCACTCACCTTTCGCAAGGACAACACGCTGGCGAGCTCGCTGCGGCCGGTGACACCGGTGTCCACCAATCCCCCCGCGGTGATGCAGGTTGCTCACTACTTGCGCACGGAAGTGCTGCCAGTCGGCGGCGCGGCTGTCTTGGACGCCGACCCACAGTACTGGGACTTGCCGATTGGCTTCTTCAGCGGACTGCCAGAAGAGCGGCTCGCGCGCCAGCGCTGGGACACTTTTCGCGACCGGGTGGTTTCCGCCAAGCCGGACACCGTGGTGCGCCACGAGGGAGGAGGGTTGGACCGCGAGACAGACGTGCGCATCGAGGGACCCACGCTTTACTTCGCCGGCCGTGTCTTCCACGAGGTCCCAGGCTTCGCCCGTCCTTGGCACGTCTATCGGCGCTGAGTCGGCTCCTCGCGAGCACTAGCGTCCCTTCTCTGCCGCCGAAGTGCTCGAGCCCAACCGCTTCCCTTGCCAATAATCCTGTTGCCACTTCTTTACGGCTGCATTGTGGCAGATGAGGGTTGGGCAGAACTCACTCGTGCCATCGTTGCGAGAGACAAAGTACAGGTCGCTGCACACCATGGGCGTTGCGGTGGCTTGCAAGGCGGCAGCGCCCGGGTTGGCGATGGGGCCAGGCGGAAGGCCCTTTTGCGTATAGGTATTGTAGGGGTGCGGCGTCACCAGGTCTTGCGCAGTGATGTTTTTCACGAATCGGCCGCGCAGAAGCATCATCGCGTAGAGGACGGTTGGGTCCGCCTGCAGCGGCATCCCTCGTCGTAACCGGTTGTGGTAGACGCACGCGATGTGCGCTCGTTCTGCCGGAGCGCCGGTCTCTTTCTCGACGATGGAGGCCAGGGTCACGAATTGAAGCAAGTCCAGGCTCCCGCCGTGTGTCCGGCTCGCCGCCGCCTTGCGCGCCTCCTCGAGTCCCCGTGCCACCAACCGCGTCAGCACCGTCTCCGCGGTGTAGGGTTTGGTGAAGACATACGTGTCTGGATAGAGAAAGCCCTCCAGCCGGTCGGCGGGGACGCCTTGGCGTCGGACCCAGGCCGGGTCGCCGGCCAAGGCCAAGAGTTTTGCCTCGTCCAGGTGAAGCTCGGAGTGCGCCAAGAGCGGTAGGACCTCGTCCAGGCGGAGCCCCTCCGGAATGGTGACGCGGTACGTCTTCTGCTGGCCAGAGACGAGCTTGTCCGCCACCTGTTGGGGTGTGGCTGGGCCCTGAAACTCGTACTCCCCAGCGCGCAGCTTCGGCCCCAGCTCCTGGCGACGGAGGAAGCGGTAAAAGAGACTGGCGTCCGAAACGACGCCTGCGCGGGTCAGGACGGCGGCCACCGCCCGCGGGCCGCTTCCCGGCGGAATGGTGACGTCTTGTGGCTCGGGACCTCCAAACGCAGTAGCGGCAAATGTGTCGAGCTGTCGCTCCCACCACCACCAAGCCCCGGCCCCTAAGAGCCCGAGGCTGAGGAGCACCACCAGGGGCGCGCGGAGAAGGCGCTTCATTCGAGCTCCTCTCGTTTTCTGGGGCGCTGGAAGTCAAGCCATCCCTGGAGGATGAGCGCCGCTGCCACCTGGTCCACCACTTGGCGTCGTCGCTCGCCGGAGAGCTCCGATTCGCGAAGTGCCCGGTGCGCAGCCACGGTGGACAGGCGCTCGTCCCAATAGTGCACCGGAACGCCCAACGCCTTCGTCAGGGCTTGGCCAAAGGCACGGGAGCGCGCAGCCGACGGGCCTTCGGAGCCGTCCATGTTGAGTGGCAGTCCAATGACGGCACTTGTCACCTGGTGGGCCTCCGCCAGCCGCCCGAGAGCGGCGAGGTCCGAGCGCAGCCCTGAGCGGCGCAGCGTGGTAAGCGCCTGCGCGGTGATGCCCAGCTCATCGGAGAGGGCCACGCCCACCGTCCTGGTTCCCACGTCGAGCCCGAACGCACGCATCGCCGGTTGCTGAGTGTAGCGGCGGAGGAGCGCCGGCGTCCCGCACTTCAAAAGGGTGCGGCAGCGCTTTTTTGCGCTTTTGAGGGCGTTCCGGCGGTCAGCCGGAGCCACCGGACGCCGCCCGTGCCGCGGGCGTCTTCATTGGCTCGGCAGGCGCCTGGCGTGCCGGTGCATGGGCTGGTGTCGGCGCCTCGGCGTCCTCCACGGCGTCTTCCAGGAGCAGTTGTTTCATTCTTTCCAAGCTCTCCCGGGCGCGGTCGACAAAGGGACCGCTGCTTCCCAGGCGCTCCGCGGCGGCGAGCGTACTTTCGTAGACGGTGATGGCCTTGGTGAGCAGCACCCGGACCCGCTTCCGCAGCTCCTGACGGTAGACGCGGGCCTCCTCCTCGTTGAGTTCTCTCGGCGCCCGAGAGTCCGAAATTTGCTGGTACATGTCCTGGTACAAGCTGCCGATTTGGGTCCCGGCAGCGGTGGCCCAGTAGGCATTCCCGATTTTGATGGTGCGGAAGTAGTGCCCCTGGGCTGAGAGCAACAGCTCCGCCTTGAATTCAAGCTCCTTGGCCAACTCGTCCGCACCCTGCTCGGGGTTGAGCTGCACTCCGACATAGTGAAGGCGGTAGATTTCGCCGAGGAAGAACTGCGCCTGCGCCGGGAAGTAGTCTTCGAGTGTGTCGTGCTCCGCGGCCCCACTCCAGAGCGCGAGCGCCTGGCGCAGCGTCTTTTCTCCTGCGTCTAGGCGCCCGTCGTCCACCTCGCACACGCCTTGTTGCACCTCGGCCTCGAGGCGGCGTGCCACGCTCAAGTCTGCACGGCCGGCCATGTGCGCCAGCAGCGCCGACGCTTCTGGGTAGCGCCCGAGGTGGTACAGCGCCTCGGCCAGGTGAAAGGCTGCGTCCAACGCGTCGCCTGTCCCGTCGGGGTTGGCGATGGCTTCGAAGTGTTGTCGTGCCTCCTCCCAATCGCCCAACCGCTCCCGTGCGAGCCCGGCGTTGTACTGGGCGAGCACCACATGCGGGCTCTCGGGGAAAGCAACCGCCAGCCGCTCGAAGCACGCGGCGGCACGCGCCCATTCGCGGCTGGCGTAGGCGGAGGTGCCCTTGGCGAAGAGCTCCTCGGCGTTCAGTCGCGCCAGGGCGGCATCTCCCTCCACTTGCAAAGGAGGCATGGCCAAGGGCTCGGTGGGGTGGGGCGCCACGGGCGCACCTACACACCCGGCCAGGCCGAGCAGGAGAAACAGCGGAGCCCAGGGGGCGCTTGGGAACAGGCGTGGTGCCACGGGTGCCGGGCCAGGTGCCGCCCAGGTTCGGAGTTTGCCAACCCCCACGCCCTCGACGCTAGGCCCCTTGAGGGGTGGGGGGCGTGACCGCGCGCGGGGCGGGGATGCTGTCAGCGACGAGGTACGCCCCTGCGCGCCAGAGTGCGCCTAAGTCATGCACGTCATTTCGGAACCGAGGCACGGTCAGCAGGGGGGTGGGGGCAACGGCCCGGGACAGTGCGAGGACGCCCTGGGCGTCGGCGTCGGCCAGGGTGTTGGCTTCCCAGGCCGTGCGCTGGAGCTTGCCGCGCAGTGGCTCGGGCAGGCCTGCCGCCGCCGCCACGTCCTCAGGTGTGACGCCTACATGGACTTGGTTCACCACCACCGCAGCCACGTTGAGCCGTTGTTCGCGCAAAGAGGCGTGAAAGCGGATGGCCTCCTCGCGCCGCTCGGTCGCTGGCCCAGTAACCAGCACCACTACCGTCTCCTCGCTCTTCAACAGCGCGCGCACGGAGTGCGCTCGTTCTCGGAAGGTTTCATTCATTCCACTCATGGCCACGAGAAAGGCGGCCAAGTCGGAAAGCGTCTGGCCGCCAACAATGCGGGAGAGTGTCCGGCTGATGAGGTTTCCGCCCAGGCCGAAGAGGCGGAGCCCAAGTTTCGCCCCACGGAGCGCTGGCGTGAGGAACCAGCGGGTCGCGTCCGAGCCGAAAAAGTCGAGTACCCGCTGGGGAGCATCGAGGAAATCCAGCGCTTGACTGGTGGGCGGCGTGTCCAACACCAGAAGTTTATGGGTGTCGGCGGCGTGGAGCTCCCACAGCTTTTCCAGGGCGATGTACTCCTGGCTTCCAGCGAGGGCGCTGGAAAGGGACTGATAGAAGCGGTTGGAGAGAATTCGGTCCCGCTGCTCGGCGGATGCCGAGCGGGCAATGAGCTCATCCCAGGATTGCTTCATGTCCAGCATCATCGCTTCCACCGGCGCGGCGAGGTGGATGTCCGCTGCAGCCAAGTCGGCCTGCGCGATGGGGCGAGCGACGTTGCCCAATTCGGCCAGGCCGAGCGCATTGGCCAGACGCCGGGCTGGGTCGATGGTGCACACCAAGGCGCCTCGACCGAGTGCTGCCCCTTGCAGAGCGAGCGCGGCAGCGAGTGTCGTCTTGCCCACGCCGCCCGGGCCCACGCACACCACCACCGCGCGTCTCCGCAGGGCGTCAGCCAGTGGCTTCACGGCCACCTCTCGAAGCTCTTGAGCAACGTCGCGCCGAGGGTTTCCACTCCGTCACGCCCCATCGCGCTCGAGTAGAGGCGCGGCAGCGGCAATACCGGCGCCCCTAACGTGGCGAGGCGAGCGGTGGCTTCGCTCGTCTGCTCGGCCTGCTCCGCGTGGGCCCGGGCCAGCGCTTCGAGGCGGGGCAGTGAAGCCAGCGCCTTCAACTCTTCGGGAAGAAAGCGTGGTTCGGTGGCCTGGTTGAGCACCACGGCAGCCAGCGTGAGGTGCAGCGCCCTCAAACCCGACGCGAGCTCGAGGGACTCGAGAATGGGGAGCTCCTCCGGCATCGCGACCACCAGCGCTTTGGTGACGGCTCCGTTGACGAGAAAGTCCCGCATCCACCTCGCCTCGTCAGCCATCGTCCCGGGCGGAAGTGTGTCCAACAACACCTGGGGGACGCCGAGAAACGTCAACGCGTGCCCAGTGGCTGGCGCGTCTACCACCAGCACGTCCCACCGTGGGCGCGCGCCGTCCGCTTCCCGCAGGTGCCAGAGAATTTTTCCGAGCATCACGGTCTCGGCCAGCGAGGGGATGAAGCGAAGAAAGGCTCGGACCAGCGGGTTTTCGAAGACCGCGCGGTAAACGCGCTCGATGCGAACCCTCTGCAAGACGTATTCGCGCATCGCTTCCGCAGGACGCACGTCCACGCTCCACAACTCGCCCTCGAGATGAGCTACCTCCGGCCCCGCTGGAGGATGCCCGAGTAAGGCCGCGGCCCGCCCGCCGCTGTTCACCTCACAGAGCAGTGTCCGGCGGCCACTCCGCGCCAGTGCCAGGGCCAACGCGACAGCGACGGTGCTCTTGCCCACCCCTCCCTTGCCGGTGATGACGAGCAACCTTGTCCGTGGGAGCTGTGTCATCGGGCGCGGGAGCGCGGCACCGTAAGGAAGCCCCTCGCCCGGTGTCAATCGAGCTTGCCTTGACAGTGTCCCTGGGCCACTGCGAAGAGGGCGAGGTCCCGACGCTCGGGAAGGCGCCATGCTCAAGAACAACCCGATGGTTAAAAAGCTGGTGCAGACGGGTGAAGAACGTGTGGGCAAACTGGCGTCCACGCTGCTCTCCAACGAGAACTTCGTCGCCGCCGTCCAGTCGCTGGTGTCCAAGTCACTCGCCGCCAAGGGCACGGTGGACAAGAGCTTGCGCTCAGCTTTGGCGGCGATGAATCTGCCCTCCAGTGCGGACGTGGAGTCTCTGCGCGCCAAGGTTGAGGAGTTGGACCGACTGCTCACCTCGGTGGAGAAGAAGGTCGACGCCCTGCTTGCCGCCCGCAAGACGCCTTGATGCGGCGCATCGCCTTCGTCAACGAGAAGGGGGGTACTGGGAAGACGACGCTCGCCGTCCATCTCGCGGCTTGGGCGGCCCAGGAGCGGGCGCAGCGGGTTCTGCTGGTCGACCTGGACACGCAGGGACACGCCGGGAAGTCATTGGGCCTCGACGTCCGGACCCTCACCCCCAACGCCTTTCACTGGTTGACTGACCCAGGCGTGTCCTTTGCTGACGTGTCTCGCCCGACGGCCTTTCCCATGCTGTCGGTGGTGCCAGCCTACAAACAGCTTCAGGCCCTCGCGTCCTCGCTGGCTGGGCAGGAGCGACCCTTGCATCGCCTCGCCGACCGCATCGCGGAAGTCTCCACAGACTTCGACTTGGTGGTCATCGATGCCCCGCCGTCGCTAGGGCCGGCGGTGTCCAACACGCTGGTGGCGGCGCGGGAAGTGGTTCTCCCGGTGGCACTCACCTACCTCGCGCTCGACGGTTGCGCTGAAGTTGCTCAGACGGTGGAGCGCGTGGCGCGCGAGGAGGCGGTGCCGGAGCTCCACATCAGCGCCGTGGTGCCCATGCTCGTCCGGCGGACGTCGCTCGCGGAGGCCATCCTCGAGCGACTCGAGGCGCACTTTCCCCAAAAGGTGACTCCGGGCCTGGGCGTCTACGTGAAGATTGACGAAGCCCAGAGCCACGGGCAAACCATTTGGGAGTATGCGCCCAAGAGTCAGGGCGCGGCGGGGATGCGGAACGTCGTGGAGGCGATTTGGGAGCGCACCTAGCGCTTTTCCAACTCGTCCAGCCGCTTCTCCATCTCTTCCAGCCGCCGGGTGAGCGCCTGCAAGTCATGCCCCAGTGCCGGTAGCCCGCCGAGAACGCCTTCCACCGCAGCCTTCACCCGCTCATCCACCTTGCGTTGCCAGTCCTCCAACGTCCGCTGGCTCATGCGCACCAAGTCGTCCTTCAACGTGCCGTCCGAGCCGGCCTCGCGGCCGAGCAACCGATCGATGCGCGTCTCCGCTTCTTCGCGGATGGAGGCAACGCGTGGGGTGACTTCCCGCTCGATGAAGCCGCTCACGACTTCGCCCGGGTGGCGGATGATTTCGCGCAACACCGAGAGCGGCATCTGATTCTGCTTCTTCTCTTCCTCAAAAATAATCTGCGCCAACGTGATGGACGTGAGGTCGTCCTTGCTGCGGTTGTCGACGATTTTGACTTCGGCCCCTTGCTTAATCATCTCCGCAATTTCGTCGAGCGTGACGTACCGGCTCTCCACGGTGTCGTAGAGCTTGCGGTTGGTGTACCGCTTGATGATTTTCGGCTCTCGGGCCGGCGGCGGGGGTGGGGCGAGCGGCTCGGCGTCGTTCATCGTCTGCCAGAGGTGCGCCGGGGCAAGGAGCTTTACAAGGCACCCCGGTGTGGGAAGGGGCTTCACAAACAGTGCCGCGCCGCAGCGTGGACTGCCAGGAAGCTTGGGTTTTCCAATGGATAGCAGCCGCATTGGGCCCCGGCAAGCCCGGGGGGGAGGTCGTTGCGCACCGCGCCGAAACCAGAGACCCAAGGTATGCTTGGGGACCCCCGGCTCCTGCGTCCTGGATGATCGTCACCTGCCCTCAGTGCCAGACGCGCTTTCGCATCCCTGACGAGCGGGTGACCGCCAAGGGTGTGAAGGTGCGCTGCACGCGTTGTCGTCACACCTTCCGGGTGAGTCGGCCCGCCGAACCGGTGGAAGCCGCTGAAGACCCGTTCGCTCAGTTTTCCCCACCGGATGCACTCTCCGAGGCGGACAAGACGCCCGCCCGCGGCATTTCAGTCGCAGCGGCCCTCGGGGTGGAGGTGGAACCCGCGGGTCGCCCCTCCGCCGACGACTTCGACGTGGACGTCGAAACACCCGACGCCAAACGCCGTGAGCCTCCGTCCAGGAGCTTTCCACCCCCGCCGCCACCGCCTCACACCAAGGACCCGCCCCCTGTCGCAGCGCCACCGCCGCCGCTCGAGCCACCATTCGACATTCCTGAGGACCCGACGCCGCGCGTAGCCCTGGCGCGGATTGCGATGGTGCGCCAGCTGACGGTGGTACCACCTCCCTCGCCTCCACCACCACCACCACCGGCTCCCGAGCCTGTGCAGGAGCGGGCAGCGGAGTTCAGCGATTTCGAGGGTCCGCCGGATGAGCGCCTCGAGTTGGACACTGGCGCGCACCAGTCGGCGTGGCAGGGCTCCCTCGAAGGCGGTCTCGAGCTTCCTCCAGCACCAGCCTCGGCCGAATTCGACTTCGGAGACCTCAACCTCGACACGGCGTCAGCCCCCCTTTCTCAACCCTCCCATACGCCGCCCCCGCCTCCTCCGGCGGCCACCACACCCACCCCCACGCCGGAACGCGCCGTGGGGCACTTGGACTTTGGCGCCATGGACAGTCCGCCCACCCCGGTGCCAGTCCGCACCGCTCCGCCGCCGAAGCCAGACTTCTCTTTCGGTGATTTGGACTTGGCCCCCACGCCCGGGCCACGGACGGAACCGGCGCTCGCATTCAGCGAGCTGCCCTCCACCACCCCCGTTCCCGAACCCCGTACCAAGACACCCACCGGCGAGTTGTTTGGCAAGAGCGCCACCCCCCTCGACGAGGAATCCTTCCCGGTGGACAACAGGACGGCGGACAGGGCCGCCCTCTTTGACATGTCGGTTACCGTCGGGCCTCCAGCGTCAACGTCCGCCGAGCCGACGTCGCTTCTGGCCGACGTCCCGGATGCCATTCCGGACGCACCCGTCCATCCAGCGGTGGGGCTGCCGGCGGTGCCCGCCACACCGCTCGGCCGCGTCAGCCGGCCGCCTACCGGGACGTCCGTCCTCGGGCTTGAGGAACGCCGCGAGCGCGGCACGGCCCAGCGCTTGAGTGGAACGGTTGGCAACATCGGCGTCGCCGCGGTGCTGGTCATTGTGCTTGCTGCAGTGGGCAACGTCTATGTGAACGAGGGGCGGCTCGACTGGGCCGCGCTGTCGCCGAGGCGTTGGGCGGCCCTCTTTGTCCCGCCGAGTGGCATTGTCACCCTGGACGTCACCAATGGACTCTACGAGACGCGGGGGGGGCGGCCACTGGCCTACGTCCGCGGCCGGGTGGAGAACCGGGGACAACGCCCAGGGCAGGTGAAGGTGCGCGCGGAGATTTGGGACGGAAGCCAACTGCTCGGAAGTAGTGAGGGCTTGGCCGGCGTCCTGCCGACGCCAGAGGACATGGTGGAGGCCAGCACGCGTCGGGACGTGGAGGCCCTTCGCGCACGGCTTCAACAGGGAGCCCCGGCCGTGCCCGCGGGAAAGGGGACGGACTTCGTCCTCCTCTTCGACGAGCCGCCGGCCGACGTGTCTGGACTCAGACTCAAAGTCACCGCTGCCGCAGCCGCAGCCGACGGACGCTAACCCGTGGGCAAACGGCAGCCAGCGAAGCACAAGGACGGGCGCTCCTTCGTCAAGAGGATGCATGCCGTGGCCGGCGGGCAAGAGGTGAGAAAGCGCGCGGTGGTGCGCGCGCTGGCCGAGTTGCCACCTGAGGAGGCGGCACGCCTTCTCGGTGACGTCCTGTGGCTGGAGCGCTCGGGAGACGAAGCGGCGGCGTGCGTTCTGGGAGCGACGATGGCTGGACTGGAAGAGACGAGCCTTGGCCGTGAGCTCCAAGAGGCACTGGGACGTCTTCCGGTTGCGACGCTTCCCGAAGAAGTGGAGGGGTTGCTCGCTTCAGGGCCGGCCGCTCGCGTCTTGGACGAGGACGCGGCCGCCAGGGCAGACGCCCGAAACTTTCCGGAGACGCTGGGTCTGCTGAAGACGAAGGCGCGCACCGCGAAGGACCCCGATGCGCTCGCCCGAATTGCCCTGGCGTCGGAGCCCTCGGTGGTGCGCAACCTCCTCCTCAACCCCCGTCTCACAGAGCCCGACGTGGTGCGGCTGGCCGCACGCCGGCCGGCACGTGCTGCACCTCTGGTGGAAGTTTGGCGCTCCCGCTGGGGGGCGCGACATGCCGTGCGCCGCGCGCTGGTCTTGAACCCTTACCTCCCTCCGGAAGTCGGCGTGAAGCTCGTGCCGCTCTTATTCCGAACGGACTGGGAGGAGATTGGCCAAGACGGTGGGCTTCACCCCAGCGTTCGTTCGGAGGCGCTCAGCTTGCTTGCCGCTCCCACGCACCCGGGAGTTTCTTCGCCCTCCACGAGGAGGGTGGTGGAGCTAGACCCCGAGGGCTGAAGCCCCTCCGTCAGGCCATGGGCTAGTGGCGGGCTGGCCCGGGTGGCTGCGGCGGGTGCGTTTCCGTCGTCTCAGCCTCGGTGTGCGGAAGCGTCCGCGCTCGCGCGTCGATGAAGCCCTCGCCGCGGGCCGCTTTTCGGAAGGAGTAGACGAATTTTCCGACGGCGTTTCCCAAGGCGGCCATCCGTGAGGCGGACAGCACCACCAAGAGCACGAAGCCAATGACCAGCAACTCGCCAAAGCCGATGCGGGGCATAATTCAGACGCCACCCTCTCATCGGCCGGCGTTCGGCGCAAGCGGGGCGGGCACCGTTCTCTCTGGACTTGACCCGCGCCCGGGGACGGCCCTACCAGCGCTGGAAAGGGGGCGGACGGACACCATGCGCATTCTCGGTCACCGCGGCGCCAGTGCCGACGCCCCGGAAAACACACTGCGCGCCTTTCAGCTCGCCCTCGCGCAGGGGGCGGATGGTGTGGAGTTGGACGTCCGCCTGTGCGCGAGTGGAGAGGTGGTGGTATTCCACGACGCGTCGCTGGACCGGCTGGTAGGGCGGCCCGGCCGCGTGGCGGACACACCCTGGTCGACACTGCGGACACTCGAAGTCCGCACCGGCAACGGCACAGCTCCCATCCCCCTTCTCAGCGAGGTGTTGGAGGCGCTTCCGCGCACGGCTTTCATCAACGTCGAGCTTAAGGGCGACGCTGGCTGGTTCCGCCTCGCCACCCGAGTCGCCCGGCTGCTCCTAGAGGGTAAACACGAGCCGCACGTGCTGGTGTCCTCCTTCCAGCCCTTGTGCCTCCTCGCGCTGGCCGCCCGCGGCCCCGGCCTCCGACGGGGCTACCTGCTCGAGCCCGACCAGCCCTTCTGGCTCGAGTCCGGCGTAGTCGCGCCTCTGGTAGGGCGGGATGCGGTGCACCCCGCGGACACTCAGGTGACGCTCGAGCGCCTTCGCCGGTGGCATGCTTCAGGCAGAGAGGTTGCCGTCTGGACCGTGGACGACCCGGCCCGCGCGCGAATCCTCTCGGGCTGGGGGGTCGACACCCTCATCACCAACCACCCCGGCGCGCTGCGCGCAGCCCTTTCGCCGGCCTAAGCCGCGGAGCGCAGCGGTCCTGACGCTGCGGCGGCGCGGCAGACGCGCTTCCCGCGGCCGCTGCTGCCCGTCGGAACTAGGGTTTACCGGCCGTTTGCGCCGCCGGCGGCGGGGGAGCCACCTCCGGAGGACGCACCCAACCCGGCCCGGACGCCTCCTCCGAGGAGCGGGCCAGGGCTTGGGCGACCGCAGCCGGTCGGCGCCGAATGACGAGCGCCTTTCTGGCGCCGTAGTCTTGCGTCTGCCGAGCCACCACCAGCACGTAATTCTCCCCCTCCTTGAGGGGGAAGTCGGTGGTGAATTTGAGGTGCGTTGGGTCCGGCGTGCTTGCGTCCACAGTGCTGAAGAACACCTTTTGGTCATTCACCAGCACGTACATGTCGAGCAGCCCCAGCGGGTCGGACACCGTCCCGCTGAGGGTGAAGCGGTCTCCGGAAGCCACCAAGCCGCCCTTCTCCGGCTCGACGTTGACGCTGATGACCGGCGGGTCGCGGAAAGGTGTCGGCAGGAATTCCTTGGCCGTGGCCAGCTTGCCGGACTTCACTTCGTGGGCGTCCTGAGCGCGGACGAAGGCGAAGCGCCCCTTCTCCAGCTCCACCTTCACTGTGCCGTTGACGCGCCCCAGCTCCGCCACCACGGCGCCACCCTTGGCCACTTTGAAGAGGGCGCTTGACTGGGGGTCCGGACGGGCGAGGACGGCCGTGCCGGCATCCAGCCGCACCAGGCTCTTACGCGCTTCCACCGTCAAGGGATGGTCGGCGATGGGGATTTGAAGCTTCTCGCTCGCAAACTCTTCGAGCTGGATGTCCCCCACCGCAAACTTCAGCGGGAACGTCTCGCCGACGTAGCCCTTCTTGACCTCGAGCTCGAAGCGCGCCGTCTTCGTCTCACCGGGAGCGAGGTCACCCAGTCGGAAGCGTCCCTTGTCGATGAAGACGTTTTGGTCGGCCCCATTCTTGATTTGGGCAAAAGCATCGAGCGCTTTGCCTGGGCCGATGTTGGTGACGTCCACAAGGATTTGAACGGCCTCGCCGCGCTGGGTGACGCCGTCGCCGTTGCAGCTGGCGCAGTCGTCGATGACTTGCCAACCGATGGCAAAGGCCGGACGGGGCAGCTCCGCAAAGTTGAGCTCGGCCACCAGCGTTTCCGGTAGCGGGCCCGAGTCGTCGAGGAACTTCACCGTCACGTCATCCCGGCGGCTCGTCATGTCCTTGGGAATCTGGACGGATACCTTCCAGCTCCGCTTCTCCCCAGGCTTGAGCGCACCAAAGATGAATTCCCGTCGGTCGAGGAGGGGGTTCTCGCTCTCCGTCCAGGCGCGAAGCCGCTTGATGGCTTCGGTCCCCTTGTTGTCCACGGTGACTTCGAGGTCGAACTTCTCCCCAGCCAGGATGCGCTTGTCTGGGCCGGGCTTGAGGATGGCCTGAAGCTGCGGCGCCTTGGGAGTGGGACCCGGGCTCCAGTCCACCCCGAGGGCGGCGATGGCGTCGTTGATGCGCTCCTGCTCCTTGTCCATCCGCTCCTGGATGAAGGGCTTGCCCAGCACCAGCATCCGGTCGCGTTGAGAGGCCGGGGCCTTGAGGACGAAGTCGCGGGCGAAGAGGACCTCGAAGTCCTCCTTCACCTCGTCCTGAGTATCTGCATCGAGCTGGTCATAGAGGTCCTCGTCAAGATGACCGGGGTCTGTATCCGCGGGCTCGCTTTCGCCGGGCTTCTTCTTGCCCAGCGTCTTGTCCGTCTTGGAGAGCTTAGGGTCCTTGCCCTCTTCTAGTTTCTGCTGCCGGGCGGCCGCGTCCTTCTGCCGGGTGTCCTCCTTCAGGTAATGCACCGTGGCCAGCGGCTTCTCGCGACCCAACACCTGCTCCCGCTTGGTGGCCGCGGCCTGGCTGGAGGGGTTTCCGAAATGATGCTCTAGGTCCGCCTCGCCGATGGTCTTGCGCGGCGCGAAGACGTTCACCCGGTCCGGGGTGACGCGGGTGGGGATGAGCTCGATGTCCGGCTCGATTCCCACCTCCTGGATGGAGACGTCTCCGGGCGTGAGGTACTTGGCGATGGTGAGCTTGAGGGCGCTCTCGTCATTGGGGTTACCCGACGGCGAGCCGAACTCGTACAACACCTGGACCGAACCCTTGCCGAACGTCTGCTGGCCGATGATGGTGGCGCGATTGAGGTTCTTCAGTGCGCCAGCAACAATTTCTGAGGCTGAGGCGCTCCCCGGGTTCACCAGCACGGCCAACGGGACGTTGATGTCCGACTCGTCGGCGTGGGCCCGCTTCTCCTCGCGCACCCGCTCCATCTGCGCCACCGTGGTGACGATGGTGCCCTGGCTCACGAAAAGGTCGGTGACTTGGATGGCTTGCTCCAGGAGGCCCCCTGGGTCTCCACGCAAGTCCAACACCAGGCCCTTGAGCCCGCCGGTGGCCTTGCTCTCGGCCGCCAGTCGAGTCAGCGCCGCTTGCAGGTCGCGGGTGGTGTTGCCTTGGAAATTCTTCAGGCGGACATAGCCCACGTTCCCGGCGAGCAGCTTGGACTGCACCGACTCGATGGAAATCATGTCCCGGGCCAGCGTCAGCACCATCGGCTTTTCGAGGGCTTTGCGGTCGACGGTAATGGTGACCTTGCTGCCGACAGGCCCGCGCAGCTTGTTCACCGCCTCATTGAGGTCCATGTTGACCGTGGATTCCTCGCCGATTTTGCGGATGACGTCGTCGCGCTTGATGCCTGCCTTGAACGCCGGCGTCTGGGGCAACACGCGAACTACGGTGAGGTTCCCCTCCCGCATTTGAATGACGAAGCCCAGGCCACCAAACTCCCCCTTGGTGGTGAGCCGCATCTCCCGGTACTGCTCGGGCTTGAGCAGAATGGAGTGTGGGTCGAGCGTGCTCAGCATCCCGTTGATGGCGGCGTACTCGACTTCGCGCGTGTCCTCGACCGGCCGCATGTTCGAGGCGATGAAGTCGAAGATGTCCTTCATGGTGAAGGACATCTTCCACAACGAATCGACGTGGCTGATGTCGAAGTCGCGCACCTTGCCGTTAACGTTGAGCTGGACGTGGTCTGGGTTCTTGTCCGGCTCGACAATCATCACCTCGGGCACCGTCCGCTGCACCGCCTCCAGCGCCTGTACCAGCATCTCCTTAGGCCGGATGCGCTTTGGGTCGACGTAGTTGTCCTTCACGTAGAGGACGACTTTGTTGAAGATTTTGAGCGCCGAGAGGTCGTGGGTGCCCTTGTCCGCCGGGCGCAGGCCCTCCGGAGCACCCTCGAGATGCGAAGGCCCGGCAGCCGGACCGGCCACTGCCTCGTTGAAGGTGACGGGGAGCGGGGCGCGGTCACGGCCAACAAAGGCCCACGCCCCGAGGAGAACTGCTACGAGGAGGATTCGCCGAAAGATGCGCATAGGGTGAGGGGAGGGCCTACTGAGCAGGCGCCCCTTGAACGAGTGAACGAGCGGAGGGGGGAAAAGCTTCCTTAACCTGACTCTAATCGCCGGACTCCGGCCCCTTCAAGGTAACGGCAGCGGGCTGCTCGGAATGAGGCGCCGGCCCTGGCGAGGAGGGTTATAGAGCGTTCCCGCCCACTTACAGGCTCCATGTCCCTCGATCGCGCCCCCACGGACGTCCGAACGCTCAGCTCCGTCCAGGACCTCCTGGAGACCTTCCGTGCCGCGGAAAAGCCCCAGGGCGACTTCCGAGTTGGCCTCGAGCACGAGCGCTTCGTCTACCCCCGGGGGTCCTCCCAGCCGGTGCCCTATGAGGGACCGAGCGGCATTGGCGCGCTCCTCAACGCTCTTGCAGCCAAGGGCTACCAACCCTTCCACGACGTTCCCGACGGGCCAACCATCGCCCTCACCCAGAAGGGACTCACCGTCTCCCTCGAGCCCGGCGGGCAAGTGGAGCTCTCCGGCTCCCCGTACCGCACGGCACGCGCGGCGCACGCGGAGAGCCTGGCCAATGCCTCGGACGTCCGGGCGGCTGCCGCCTCCCTAGGCCTCGTGCCCGTGTGCTTTGGGTACCGTCCCTGGGGGACCGCGGCTGAAATGCCGTGGATGCCCAAGGCCCGCTACGCGGCCATGCGAGAGACGCTGGGCGCCAAGGGCCGGCTGGCCAGGGACATGATGCAGATGACGTGCACCACCCAGGCCTCCTTCGACTGGGCGGACGAAGCCGACTGCGCGCGCAAGGTGACGCTGGCCGCGCGGCTGGCTCCGGTATTGGTGGCCCTCTACGCCAACAGTCCCCTCGTGGGCGGACGTCCGATTGGCTGGCAGTCCTACCGGAGCCGGGTCTGGAACGAGGTCGACCCGACCCGTTGTGGCTACTTTCCAGCGCTCGTGGACGGAAGCTTCAGCTACCAGGCTTACGTCGACTGGGCACTCAACGCGCCGCTCTTGTTTTTGCGCCGCGACGGCCGCTACCTCAAGCCCGACCTGACCTTTCGGGAGCTGCTCACCCGCGGCTTTGGCGGCGCCCCCGCCCTTGCCTCGGATTGGACCGACCACCTCTCCACCCTGTTTCCAGAGGTGCGCATCAAGTCCGTGCTCGAGGTGCGTTCGGCCGATGGCGGCTCGGTCGCCACCGCGGGTGCCATGGCTGCCCTGTGGCGCGGCCTTCTCTACGACGCCCAGGCCCTGGAGGACGCGGGGCGCACTGTGCCAAGACTCAGCTTCGCCGAGCACCTGGCCTTCCACGCCGAGGCCCAGAGGCATGGGCTGCACGGGAAGCTCCAGAAGACGCCCATCTCGGCGCTGGCCAGGGACATGGTGCGCGTCGCTCGGGAGGGCCTTTTGCGGCTCGACCCTCTGGACGTGCCACTGCTTGAGCCACTCGAGGAAGCGGCCCGGAGCGCGCGTTCGCCCGCCGACGCCCTCTTGGAAGCCCACGCCGAAGACTCGAGCCCGGGGAAGCTGCTCACCCTCGCTGCCCTGTAACCGGCACCCCTCCGCGGGGACTTACTTCTTGGTGAAGAGGCGCTTGAGGCCCCCAAGCAATCGGGCGCCGGGGTCCGTTTCCTCCGTCCCCGAAGGAGAAGCTTCCGCCTCCGCCGGCGCGGGGGCTGCTTGAAGCGTCAACGGACGGCGCTTTCCGCCGGGGGGCGTCACAGCAGCTTGCAGAAGCCCATCCGCGGACAGGCCGAGGTGGAGGGCCCACTCGCCCGGCCGCTCCACGCCCGGGGACTGCAAGAGACCGAGGAAGCTTCGAGGGTCCGGCGCACGCGCCATGCCTTGAAACAGCTGCACCTCCAGCGGCTGGTTCGCCGGGAGCACGAGGGTGAGCGTCTTCTCCGCCGGAAGGCGCGTGTTTCGCTCGAAGGCGCGCTGGTGCCCGAATTCCGGGGCCACCGCCTCCAGTGGGACGCCCAAAACCTCTACGACATTGGAGCGGGCGCGTCCGCTCACGGCCGGTGAGCTGAGGGTGGTTCCGAGGAGGGCCGCTCCCAGGGCGGGGCCCGCGGCCGCGTCCATTTCGACGGCCGTCTTTCCGAAGGCCGTCTCCACCGCGCGACGCAGCTGGGGCAGCTGGGACATGCCTCCCGTCAAGACAAGCCCGTCCAGGTTTTCAGCGCTCAGCCCCGAGGCCCGGAGGACGTCCTGCGCCAAAAGCACGCTGCGCTCGACGAGTGCCGCGGTGCGGAGCTCCAAATCCGCCCGGCTCACCTCCAGAGAAGGCTCCCCGGCCGCGGCCGGTGGGACGAGGCCGCGCTCGCTGGTGCTCAACGTTTGCTTGCAGCGCTCCGCCTGCGCCACCCGCGTTCTCAGCCGGGCCGGGTCGGTCCGCGCCAGCTTGTCGAGGCTCAAGGCCAGCTGCTCGTCGAAATTGACTCCACCCAACGCCCCATCGCCGCCGCACGACACGACGTCCAAGTCGTTTCCGGAGACGGCCACCACCGCCGCATCCGAGGTGGCAGCGCCCATTCTCCACACCAGCACCCTGCGGCGTGCCATGCCCTTGTCATAGGCGAAGGCCAGTGCCGCCGCTGTAGGGGCATTGAGGAGCCGGAGGACGTTGAGGCCGGCGCGCTCTGCCGCCTCGCGAAAGCGGGCCCGTTGAACCAAGGTGAAGGTGACGGGCACCACCAGCACCGCCTGGGTGCACGGCCGGCCGGCGTGGCGCTCGGCGGCGGCACGGAGGCTGCGGAGCAGGGCCGCTACCAGTTCTACCGCGGTGACGGTGACTCCGGCCCAGTCGAAGGCCACCTCGCCCCGCTCGTCGGCCACCATCGGCACTGGCCAGCGTCGCACCAGGGTGCGGACCGCCGGCGAGTCGGCCCGTGTCCCAAGAAGCGAGACGGGACTGCCTACCCAGAGGGCTTCCTCGCTTTCCCCGGGCTGCAGGGCGCGCAGGACGCCGTGGGCGTCGCGCACCAGCCTGCAGACGAGGGCCTGGGCGTTGCCGTCGGCATCCGGGGCCAGGACGTCCGCTCGGCCGTCATGGACCCACGCCATGCGCGCGCAGCTGGTGCCGACGTGAAGGCCCAGCACTGCCGCCGCGAGCCCAGGCTCGGGACTTGGCCCGGGCGCGGCCGCCGGGCCGGGAAGTGGCAGAAGTGGCGTGGCCACCTCGGTGCGAGTCTCGACGGGACGCGGGCTCTCCGCCGCAGGGGCGGAGGGGACCGGCGCGTCTTGCGGCGGCGAGGGCTTGGAAGGCGGTGGACGTGACACCGGCAACGGCTGCACCGTGGAGGGAGCCGGGAGTGGAATGGCGTCGCTGACGAGCGGGACTCGGGCCGTCCGGGGCGGCTCCACCAACGGCGTTGCTGGCTCGGGGTGGGGTGGCACGGGGGCGGGCGCGAGGGTGTGCACCACCGCAAAGGCCTCCGGCACGGGCGCTTCGGCCTTGGCCTCGACAGCTTGGCCCGCAGCAGGGACACCGGAAGAAGCGGCCATGTCCGAGGCTTTGGCGCTTCGCGTCTCCTGCTCTGAGGCGGGCGGCACCACGGCGGGCTGGGGCAAAGGGACGGTGTCCGTCTTCGCCGTCGGCGTCCGTCCGGAGAGGAAGGCCACCACCTCCGGGCCCAGCGCAGGAATTCCCCGGACGGGAGTCACCGCCGTGTGCACCTGCGTCTCCGGGACGCCTAAAGCGGGCGTCGGCCGCAGGTGGAAGGGAAGCTTATTTTCGGGCTCGGGGGCGGCGGCCTCCGGCGGAGCCTTGGCCTCGACCCGCGGCCCATTCACCACCGAGTGGTCCGCCGGTGCAAACCGGACGACGTCCCGGGTGGGGTCGCCGGGCCACGTCTGTTCCTCGTCGGGCGGCACCTCCTTTTCCTTGGGGAGCTCGCGGCGCTTTTCGGCCGCAGCCTTGGCGCTCGGAAGAGGCGCACCGGCCGGACCGGTGACCCGTGCTACGTCCCGCGTCGGGTCCCCGTGCCAGGTCGTGACCTCGGAGGAGGACTTCTCCGAAGCCGCGTTGCGGCGGGCGGCGAGAATGCGCTCCACCAGCGCTGTGCCGGCGCCATCCAGCCGGAGAAAGCGCACCACCATGCCCGTCCGCGCGCCGGCAACGGTGCGCGCCACCACGCCTTCTCCGGAGAGAAGCGCCGTCCCATCTGCGAGCACCAGCTCGAAAGCCAGCTGAGCCCCGACGTCCTTCGGATTTTTGGTGGCGAGGAAGAAGCCGTCCCGTCCGACGTGGACGCCGTAGCGTGCGATGAACTCTTCCTCGTTGCCGAAGGGCAAACGGATGCGGAGCGGGGTGAAGTCCATCGTGGGCAGGCAGTCGTCCGGGGTGACGATGGCCCGGGCAGGCCGCTTTGCAAGAACTTACCCCGGGAGGGGGGCGCCAACGCGAGCCACAAGGTGTTCTACGGCCGCCGCGAGGAGCAGCGGGTCGCCACCACCCGCCTGGGCCAGGTCCGCCTTCCCACCTCCGGCGCCGCCAGTTTCACGGGCCACCTCGCGCACCATGTCCCCGGCGGACAGACCTTTGGCTACCAAGTCCTTCGTGGCTGCCACCAGCACCAGACCCTTGCCGTCCTTCTCGCCCCACACCACCACGACGCCAGACTTCAGACGGTCGCGGTACTGGTCGGCCAGTCCCCGGTAGCGTTTGGCGTCCGCGGGGTCGACGCGGGTGGCGAGTACTTTGATGCCGTTGACTTCACGCACCAGAGAGAGGGCGTCGGTGGACGAGGAAGACGCTTGAAGCCCCACCTTCTCTACCTCCCGCTCTAACTCCTTGAGGCGCTTCTGTGTGGCCTCCGCCCGCTTCACCAGCTCCTTGGGCGACGTCCGCAGCACCTCTGCGGCGCGGCGCACCTCGTGCTCCATCTCACGTACCCAGGCCAGGGCTCCGGTTCCGGTGAGGGCAACAATGCGCCGCACGCCGGAGGCGATGGACGACTCGGAGGTAATTTTAAAGAGACCAATGTCGCCGCTCCTGCGGACGTGCGTCCCTCCGCAAAGCTCGGTGCTTTCCGGGTGGATGCTCACCACCCGCACCCGGTCTCCGTACTTCTCGCCGAAGAGGGCCACCGCACCCGAGGACTTGGCCTCGTCGAGCGCCATGATGCGCGTCGTGGCGTCAGCATTCTCGCGAATCCAGCCATTCACCAGGTCCTCCACTCGCTCCAGCTCTGCCGTGCTGGGCGCCTGGAAGTGGGCATAGTCAAAGCGCAGGTAGTCCGGCGCGACGACCGAGCCGGCCTGTTTGACGTGGTCGCCGAGGACGACCTTCAGCGCGCGGTGCAAGAGGTGGGTCGCAGAATGGTTCCGCCGGATGGAGTTACGCCGGTCACCGTCGACGACGAGGTGGACCTTGTCTCCCACCTTCAACGCGCCCTGCTCCAGTTGCACCTGATGCGTCACCAGTCCGGGCACCGGACGCTGCGCGTCGAGCACTGCCGCCCGCGCGTTCCCGCCCGTTTGCTCAAGACGCCCGGTGTCTCCCACCTGACCGCCGGACTCACCGTAAAAAGGCGTTTGGTCGGTCACCACCTCCAAACGCGCCGGGGCGGTTGCTTCCTGAACCTCTTTTCCTCCCGAAACCAGCGCCACCACCCGGCCGTCACCGACTTCGCCCGCTCCTTGGTAGCCCAGGAATTCGGTGTCCTTGCCCAGCCGCTCCCGCAGCTGCGGCCAGAGGTCGGCGATGGCCTGGTCTCCAGAGCCGCCGAAGCTGCCCCGCTCGCGCTCCGTGTCCATGAGCTTCTCGTAGCCGGCCAAGTCGATGTCCAAACCACGCTCGCGGGCGATGAGCTGTGTCAAGTCCCAAGGAAAGCCGTGCGTCCCGTGTAGGAAGAAGACCACGTCGCCCGGAAGCGCCTTGCGGTCAGCCGCGCGCACCTTGGCAATCTCCTCGTCGATGAGGCGCAGTCCGCGGTCCAACGTCCGCCGGAAGGACTCCTCCTCGTGGCGGGTGGCCTGGAGGACGAAGCTCCGGTTCTCCCGCAACTCGGAGAAGGCCCCGGACATGACTTCGATGACGCGGTCCACCGTCTGGTCGAGGAATGGCTCCTCCAGCCCCAGACGCGCCCCGTGGCGGATGGCCCGCCGCATGATGCGACGCAGTACGTACCCTCGTCCCTCATTGGAGGGCTGCACACCATCCGAGATGAGAAAGGCCGTCGCTCGGCTGTGGTCGGCGATGACGCGCAAAGACGCATCATCGGCCGCGTCGCGGCCGTACGCCTTTCCACTGAGCTCCGACGCCCGTGCCAGAAGCGGCGTGAAGAGGTCCGTGTCGTAGTTGCTCCGCACCCCCTGCACCACCGCCGTCACCCGCTCGAGCCCGGCGCCGGTGTCTATGGAAGGCCGGGGCAGAGGCGTCAGCGGAGCGTCCTTCACGCGCCGCTCGAATTGCATGAACACCAAATTCCAGATTTCCAACCAGCGGTCGCAGTCACACGCCACGCCGAGGCACGACCGGCCGGCGGCCTCCTCCGCGCAAGGGAAGTCATCTCCTTGATGGAAATGGACTTCCGAGCACGGCCCGCAAGGCCCGGTGTCGCCCATGGCCCAAAAGTTGTCCTTGTAGCCGAGCTTTTGGATGCGGTCCTCGCTCAAGCCTTGCTTGCGCCAGAGCTTGAAGGCCTCTTCGTCCCAGGGAATGCCTTTGTCCCCGGAAAACACGGTGGCCGCGAGGCGCTCCCTGGGGATGCCCAATTCGCGCGTGACGAAGTCCCAGGCGAAATCCACCGCGTCGGCCTTGAAGTAGTCCCCAAAGGAAAAGTTTCCCAGCATCTCGAAAAAGGTGTGGTGCCGGGCGGTAAAGCCCACGTTGTCCAAGTCATTGTGCTTGCCGCCAGCCCGGACGCACTTCTGGGAAGAGGTCGCTCGGACATAGGCGCGCTTCTCCCGACCGGTGAAGACGTCCTTGAATTGGACCATTCCGGCGTTGGTGAAGAGCAGCGTCGGGTCGTTGGATGGAACGAGCGAGGAAGACGGCACGCGGGTGTGCCCGCGCTGTTCGAAGTAGCGCAGGAAGGCCTCGCGGACCTGTGCGGCGGTGCGACCGTTGGACATGGGCCTAGGCATATACCGGAGAGGCGCCTCGTACGCAGTCTCTCTGCTACACGCCCACACCCCCACCCAGGGGCCCGAACTGCACGGACGGGGGGGCGCCCTTGCTAGATTCGGTGGCACTCCCCGTGACCCAACCACTCTTTGCCGCGCTGACCGCGCTCGGACTCGCCGCGACGCCTGCCATCCCGCCCACTCCCCGGCCTTTTCCGGCGGAGCCAGGCGAAGTCCACCTCGCCGACCTGCGCCAGCTGACGCTGGAGGGAGAGAACGCCGAAGCCTATTGGTCGTTCGACGGTAAGGAACTCGTCTTCCAGGCACGCAGTCCCGGCGAGAATTGCGACCGCATCTGGCGCCTTCCCCTCGCTGAGCCGTTGCGCCCAGTGCCGGTGTCCAGTGGCAAGGGCGCCACCACCTGTGCGTATTTCCTACCCGGAAACCAGGACCTCATCTACGCCTCGACCCACCTCGGGAGCCCGGAGTGTCCGCCGCCGGCCGACCGCAGCAAGGGCTACGTCTGGGCGCTGCATCCGGCGTACGACATTTTCCGCGCCCACAAGGACGGCAGCGGACTCCAGCGCCTCACCCAGACGCCTGGCTACGATGCTGAAGGCACGGTGTGCCCCTTGGACGGGAGCATCATCTTCACCTCGGTGCGGGACGGGGACTTGGACCTCTACCGCATGGACGCGGATGGCAAGAATGTCCGCCGCCTCACCGACGCGCCGGGCTACGACGGGGGGGCCTTCTTCAGCCCGGACTGCACCAAAATTGTCTGGCGCGCCTCGAGGCCGGTGGGGGCAGAGCTCGAGCAGTACCGAGAGCTGCTCGGTCGCCACTTGGTGCGCCCCACCAAGCTCGAGCTGTATGTGGCCAATGCCGACGGGACAGACGTCCGGCAGATTACGTACCTCGATGCGGCCAGCTTCGGCCCTTCCTGGTTTCCCGACGGCCGACGCATCCTCTTCTCCAGCAACTACGGAGACCCGAAGGGCCGGGAATTCAACCTGTGGGCTGTCAACATCGACGGGACGGGCCTCGAGCAAATTACGACTGCCGCTGGCTTCGATGGGTTTCCATTGCTGTCCCCGGACGGGAAGACGCTCGTATTCGCAAGCAACCGCGCCACGCCGGTGGGGCAGCACGACACCAACCTCTTTCTCGCCCGGTGGACGGGAGCCGCTCCGACCGAGCCGCGCTCCGCCGCAGACCGCATCGCTCGGGACATTGTTTGGCTGGCGGCTCCAGAGCGGGAGGGACGCGGCTTGGGCTCGGCTGGGCTCAACGCGTCCCTGGCTTATGTGGAGGACCGCTTCCGGGCGCTGGGCCTCGAGCCCGCCGGAAGCGAGGGGTTCCGAGAGCCCTTTGACGTTGTTCTCAGAGTCCGGGAAGGGCCGGGCACGTCCCTGGACCTCAACGGCCGGACGCTCCCCGCCGAGGCCCGGGCGCCCGCGCCCTTCAGCGCACGCGGTGCGGTGGAAGGCGAGCTTGTCCTCGCTGGCTACGGCGTCCACGCGCCGGAGCTCGGCATCGACGACTATTTGGTTCCGGGTGTGAAGCCGGACCTACTGGATGTCCAGGGGAAGGTGGTGCTCGTCCGGCGCTTCGTCCCGGACGTCCCCGCGCTCGCCCCACCCGAGCAGCAGCGACGACACGGGGACTTGCGTCGCAAGGCGTGGCTCGCCCGCGAGCGGGGGGCCAAAGCGCTCCTGGTGGTGGACGCGCCCTTGCCACCGCCCGGCGCCGCCCCCGGGTGGGCCATGCCCAAAGAGGCCAGCCTCCAACTCGCGGACAAGGAATTCACCGGCACCGGCGACGCCGGGCTCCCTGTCTTTCTCGTCAGCCGCGAGGCCGCTGCGCCCGTTTTGGAGGCGCTCGCGCACGGCGAGCACGTGAAAGTGCGCCTCAACGTCGAGCTCATCGAGGAGCGCACCACCACCGCCAACGTCGTGGGGCGCCTTCCGGCGGGCGTCCCCCAGGCCAACCGGCTCTCCGGGGCGCTGGTGGTGGGCGCCCACGTCGACCACCTCGGTTTCGGAGGCAAAGGCTCGCTCGCGCCGGAAGCGAAGCAGGCACACCTCGGTGCCGACGACAACGCCTCGGGCGTGGCGGTGGTGCTGGAGATTGCCCGGAGCCTGGCGGCCAACCGTCTGGCACTTAGACGCGACATCCTCTTCGTGGCCTTCAGCGGAGAAGAGGCGGGCACGCTCGGCTCTTCGTATTTCGTGCGCTCCACCCACGGCAAACGCCACATCTCGGAGGGTCTTCTAGCCATGGTGAATTTGGACATGGTGGGACGTCTCCGTGACAACCGGCTCAGCGTCCTCGGGACCGGCTCAGCCAAGGAGTGGACCGAGCTGGTGACAGCGGCCTGCGGTAGCGCCCGCCTCACCTGCACCACCGGGGGCGACGGCTACGGCCCGAGTGACCACTCCAGCTTCTTCGCGGCCGGCGTCCCGGTGCTGCACCTCTTCACCGGGGCGCACGCCGACTACCACCGCCCTTCGGATTCGGCGGACAAAGTGAATGCTGTCGGAGCGGCGCAGGTGGGTCTCTTCGCCGAAGACGTTGTGCGCGCCCTGGGCGCGCGGTCTTCACCGCTAACGCTGCAGAGAGTGGCCGAACCCCCGTCGGCGGGAGACGTCCGTCAGTTGCGGGCCTCGTTGGGCACCGTCCCGGACTATGCGGGTCCGCCCAAGGGCGTGACGGGCGTCCTCTTGGCTGCGGTGCGGTCCGGGTCGCCGGCGGAGCGCGCCGGGATTCGTCGGGGTGACGTCCTGGTGCAGCTCGGCACGCACTCCATCGGCGGCGTGGAGGACTTCATGTTCGCGCTCACCGCGAGCAAGCCCGGGGACTCGATGACCGCCACCGTGCTGCGAGACGGACACAAGGTGGAGCTCCCCGTCGTCCTCGGAGAAGCACCGGCCCGGTGAGTACCGTCGCCTGCTCTCGAAGGGTGTGGCAGCGAGGCGCGAGGGCCGTCTGTGCGCGGCGAAAGTCGCTCTGTGCCCTGGTGCTTCTCATCGCTGGCGGCGCCACAGCCGACGCCGACGCGCGCTGGACATTCCTCGTCCGACAGCTCACCAGCGCCCAGGACCCACGCGCCCGCGTGCAGGCCGCGCTCACCCTCGGAGCCACCGAGGATGCCACCGCGCTTGCGCCGCTGTGCGCGGCGCTTTCGGACCCAGAGCCACTGGTGCGGGCCGCCGTCGCCCGGAGCCTCCCGCACCTCCACGACGCGCGGGCTCTGGACTGTCTGCTCGGCCACGGCGAGGATTCGGATGCGCTGGCCCGCAGCGAGGTGGTCCACGCAATAGCGATGCTTCGTGAGGTCCAGCAGCGTCGGCCGCGCGTCTACGTCGCGGTGACGGAGGTGGTGGACGACAGCGACCCTCCGGCGGAGGCGTCTTTCTTGACGCTCGCGCGGACGCGCTTGGTGAGTCGGCTGCAATGGATGGGGGCGCAGGTGGCGCCGGAGACCGAGGACCACGCTGCAGTCCGCGCCAACCTGAGCCAGGCTCAGCTGCGTGGGTTTCAAATCCGGACGCGGCTCGTACGGAAGGGCTCGGAGGTGGCGGTGGTGATGGTTTGTCTCACCTATCCGGACCAGGAAGTCCTCGGCGAGGTGACGGGCAAGGCCAGTGGTGGCCGCCCCGAGGACGCGCTCCGCGCGCTCGTGCCACGTCTGCTGCAAGATCTCGGCTTCGACCTTCGATTGGAATCTCTAGAGTGAGTTGAGGAGGGTGCAATGGCTGAACCCGACGAAGCCCCCGCCGCCCCGAGGTCCCAGCGCCTGTTGCGCAACTACCTCCTCGATGCGCCGCTGCAGCTCCGCTTCACCTTGCTCGCACTCACCAGCGCTCTATGCGCCGCTGCACTGCTGGGTGTCTTCTTGGCTCGCGCCGCCTCTGCGCTGTCGGAGCAAGCCCAAGGAGCGGTGGAGGCCCGCGAGTCGGCGGCCCTCGCCAGTCGTGAGCTGGGGAATGCTGCGTTGGGGAAGAACCTCCTAGAACGCTTCGACGACCCGGCCTTCGCTGCGGCACTCGAACGGCAGTCCCAAGCCATTGACGAGGCCTACCAACGCGAGCACCAAGCGGTGATTGCCCAGAGGACGGCGCTGGAGCGCGAGCAACGCCGCGCCACCTGGGTGCTGCTGGTGAGCCTTTTGGTCTTCATCGCGGGCGTGGTGTCAGCCTCCATTGTCGCCACCCACAAGATTGCCGGCCCGGTGTACCGCGTTCGTCGGCTGCTCGAAGCTCTGGCCGAGGGCCGCCGGGACGTCCCCACCCACTCCTTGCGCTCGGGCGACGAACTGCGCGAGCTCTTTGAATCGGCCGCTGGTCTCATTCAGGCGCTCCGAGCGGACGACGAATCCGCGCTGCGTGCGGTGGCGGCTGCGCTGGGAACCGAGTCCTCGAGCGGCGTCGGGCCGGCCTCGCTGGAGGACCTTCGCGCGCTTCAGGGTCGCCTGCGCATGCGGCTCGGGATGTCGGGCGCGACCGTGGCGCCCTAAAGGGCCCTAAAGGCGAAAAGCGGCCGAGCGGAGCGGGCTTATGAAGCCGCGTCGCCCGGTGCCCAGGCCATGAGCGCATGTAACGGGACGAGCAGCTCGTCTCCGTGGGCCCCGACGAGTACGTCGTACGGACCCACCGCGAGAAGCTTCCGCTCCACGACCAGACCGTTTCGAAGCTCGAGCCGGACGGCTTGGCCCGAGTGCTCGAGGAGTGGACGCGGGTCGGAGACCGGTCGCCGGTCCGGTTCCCGAGCGACCGGAGCCGGACGTTGGGCCAACCGCGCATCTCGAGGCAACGTCGGTTGAATTTGCTCCCAGCTCTGCGCATCGGAGAGAAGCACCACCTGCAGTTTCTCCACCCGGCCGCCCCGCTCGAGCAAGAGGGCCAGCGGCTGGACGGCGGCAATGGTATCCAACACCGTTCGGTCGGCCAGCACCACCGCCAGGGGCGTCTTGTCCTGCATCCGTCGGGCGAGCCAGCTCTCAATGGCTTCGGCGGAAACTCCGCGGCGTGCGTCCCGAAGGTCGGCCCGGCGGGCCGAGCGCGCCCGACGGGCGCGGAGCTCCTCCACACTCAAGCCGGACTGAAGCAACGCAAAGGCGTCATCCAGGGCGAGACCCGGCGTCGACGCCACCAATTGGTAAGCCTCGTCGAATCGGCGGGCCTCCTCTGCATGCAGCTTGCGCCACACGCGGGCTTTCATCTTCCCGTCCAGCTCCCCGCGCGCAATGCGAGCCGGGACGCGCTCTCGGACTGCCAACGCCTGGACTTGCGCTTCTGTTGGCGGGTGGAGCGGCGGGCGGCGCGACGGTGGTGGCCGGCTGGGCGCACTCCGGGGAGACGTCGGGCGTGGCGCGCCGGCGAGCGGCGGACGGCGGATAACCTCCACGGCAGGTGCCGGACGCGACTTCTTCTCGTTCATCATCCCCTCCAAAACCCCTCAGCCGGTCCCAGGCTTCCCCAGAAACCGCACCGTCTTCGGCACTCCCCTCTCGACCTCCCTACGGATGCCTCCCTTCTAACGACGGAAGTTCCACCCGCCACTCAGAGCCTTCCCGCAGAAGGTTAACCTCTCGTGTTTCCGCCCGCGCGGTGACGGCCAACGTCGCGCGGTCTGGGCCGATTTTCAACACCTGGATACCGGCAATGGGGGTGCCACGACCGCCGCGGAACACTAGGGCTGCTACGTCCTCCCCCAGGGAACCGCCGCTCGCACTCGATGCGCCCGCCAGCTGGCGCCTCAGCGCCTCCTGGCTTGCCGGCGCCAACAGGGCAAAGGCCGTGGTGTCCTCCCCCTTGTTGGCTGCTGCGGCGAAGGCTCGGTAAGCGCCCTCCGGTGTCCCGTCTGGCTGGGGACGGCAAGCGGCAAGGAAGGCGGTCGCGGCCAGCAGGCACACTCTCATCCCTGGGATGGTCCGCCCGAGGCAGGGGTGGGCACAAGCTTGGGCTTGCGCAGGCGGGCCCGGTAGACGGGCTCCCCAGAGGCGAGGTACCTGCGCTCTCGGCTGCTCGCGGGCTCCTCGGGATGGCTCGGGTGAAAGGCTCCTGGTCCCAGTGGGTTTTCGAAGCCGGTTGCTTCCAGCGTCTCCAGCATCGCTCGGGCTCGGTCTTCGACGTCGGTGCGGAGGTCGAAAAGGCCGCCCGGCGCCAAGACGGCGAAAAGGAGGGCCGAGTACTCCGCGGAAAGCAACTGGCGCTTCTGGTGAGCGCGCTTCCACCACGGGTCGGGGAACTGAAAGTGGATGGCGGACAGCGAGGCTGGAGCGAAGAGCCTAGGCACCACAGCGCGAGCGTCCGCTTCAATGACGCGCAGGTTTGAGAGCCCGCGGACTCGAGCCCGGTGCTCCACCTCCCGCGCGTACTTTTTTCGCCACTCGATGGCGACGTAATTCACATCGGGGTGTAGCGCCGTATAGGCCAGGGCAAAGCCGCCGGCGCCCGAGCCCAGCTCCAATTCCAGGGGGGCGTGGCGTCCGAAAACCAGAGCCCAGTCCGGCGGGGTAAGCAGCTCGGTGAAGGCCCGGCCGGCGGGCTCGGAGCGCAGGAGGGGTCCACGCGTCATGGAAGAGGCTAGGGCGTATACGCTAGACAGAGCGCCGCGATGAAGCTCTTCCACTCGCTCTCGGACGCCACGGAGCTCGCCGGCTGTGCCTTGGCCTTGGGCAACTTTGACGGCGTGCACCTCGGACACCAGGCCCTCTTCCGCGTCGCGGGCTCGCTCGCCATCCCCGCTGCGCTCACCTTTGAGCCCCACCCAGGAAAGGTCCTGCAGCCCGAGCTTGCCCCAAAGCTCATTACGACGCTGAGCCGGAAGCTCGAGCTCTTCGCGGCCTACGGACTACAGGCGGCGGTGGTGCTGCCGTTTACACAGAGTTACGCCGCAACGTCTGCCGAGAGCTTCGCCGCCTCACTCCTCGACGGCCTGAAGGCATCCCACCTGGTGGTCGGGCAGGACTTTACCTACGGCGCTCGGCGGGCCGGGACGGTGACCAGTCTCCAGCGGGAGGCGCAAGCCCGCTCGGCCCGAGTACACGTCGTGGAACCGGTTACCGTGGAGGGCGTCGTGGCCTCGAGCTCCCGCATCCGCGAGTACCTCTTGGAGGGTCGGGTTTCTGCGGCCAGGGCGTTGCTCGGGCGAGCGTTTGACCTGGACGGCATCGTCGTCCGCGGTGCCGGCCGGGGACGGACACTCGGATGGCCCACTGCCAATGTAGAAACTCCAGCCGAAATTCGTCCCGGCTCCGGAGTCTATGCTGTCCGGATGAGACTCGGAGCCTCCCCGACGGCCCCCTGGCGAGGCGGTGCGGCCAACGTGGGCTCTAGGCCCACCTTTGGCGGCCAGGACGTGTCGGTCGAGGTGCATGTCCTAGACTGGGCGGGCGACCTGTACGGCGAGACCGTCCGGGTGGAGTTTCTAGAGCGGCTTCGTCCCGAACAGAGATTTGGGTCGGTACCGGAACTGGCGGCCCAGATTGGGCGCGATGTGGAGGCGGCGCGCGCAGTGGTGGCTCATCCCACCGGTTGACACGCTTTTTTCAGACGCCCTAGTCTTGCGGGGCGTTCCTCTCTCTCCACGACACACTTTCCCACGTGACAAGCGATCGGGACCGGCCGAGGTAGGCCACCCGTGATAGGACACAAGTATGTCCGGTCGGCTCGGTGAGCTCCTCGTCCGCGAGAACCTGATCTCCGTTCAGCAGCTTCGGAAGGCCCAGGAAGAACAGCAGCGGTCCGGCTCGCGGATTGGCTCCGCGCTCATCAAGACCGGCGCCATCGAGGAGCACAAGCTCACCGACTTCCTGTCGAAGCAGTACGGCGTTCCGGCCATCAATCTCAAAGACTTCGACATCGATCCGGAAATCATCAAGCTCGTCAAGAAGGACGTCGCGCAGAAGCACGTCGTCATCCCGGTGAACCGGGCCGGTCCCTCGCTCATTGTGGCGATGGCCGACCCGTCCAACATCTTCGCCGTCGACGATTTGAAGTTCACCACCGGCTACAACATCGAACCCGTGGTGGCCTCGGAAGTCTCCATCCGAGAAGCCATCGAGCGCTACTACGCCCAGAAGGGGCCTTCCCTCGAGGAGATTGTCGGCTCGGTCGCCGAGGACGATGTCGAGCTGCACGCAGCGGAATCCGAGGACGTGGACGACGTGGCCCGCGCGGCGGAAGACGCGCCGGTGGTGAAGCTCGTCAACCTGGTTCTGATGGACGCCATCCGCAAGGGCGCCTCGGACATCCACGTCGAGCCGTACGAGAAGGACTTCCGAATTCGCTTCCGTATCGACGGCGTCCTCTACGACGTCATGCGCCCGCCGCAGAAACTGAAGATGGCCATCACCAGCCGCTTGAAAATCATGGCTGAGCTGGACATCAGCGAGCGCCGGCTGCCCCAGGACGGGCGCATCAAGATTAAGTTCAGCGGCAAGGAGATGGATTTCCGTGTCAGCGTCTGTCCTACGCTGTTTGGCGAGAAGGTGGTGCTCCGGCTCCTCGACAAGGGGAACCTCCAGCTCGACATGACCAAGCTTGGCTTCGACGCCGAGCCGTTGAAGTGGTTCAAGGACGCCATCGACCGACCTTACGGGATGGTGTTGGTCACCGGGCCCACCGGCTCCGGGAAGACGACCACGCTCTATTCTGCGCTCAGCTCGTTGAACACTTCAGACGTCAACATCTCGCACTGCAGAGGATCCGGTGGAGTTCAACTTCGCCGGCATCAACCAGGTCCAGATGCACGACGACATCGGTTTGAATTTCGCCTCGTCGCTGCGCAGCTTCCTTCGTCAGGATCCCGACATCATCATGATCGGCGAAATCCGCGACTTCGAGACGGCGGAAATCGGCGTCAAAGCGGCGCTCACCGGCCACCTCGTGCTCTCGACGCTCCATACCAACGACGCTCCGGGAACCGTGAGCCGGCTTCTCAACATGGGCATCGAGCCTTTCTTGGTGACCGCCTCCCTGAACCTGATTCTCGCCCAGCGCCTGGCGCGCCGGCTGTGCGCGGTCTGCAAGAAGCCCGCGGAGAACGTGGAGGACCAGGCACTCATCGACGCTGGGGTGCCTCCTGACAAAATCGGCTCGTTTGTTCTCCAGCAGCCGGTCGGCTGCAGGGATTGCAACGACCGCGGGTACCGGGGCCGCGTTGCCATCTACGAAGTGATGCCCTTCTGGGACGGACTCAAGGACTTGGTCATCAACGGCGCGTCGGCCGCCGAGCTCAAGCAGGAGGCGGTGCGTTTGGGCATGCAGACGCTTCGGGCGGCCGCGCTGGGGAAGATGATGGCTGGCGTCACCACGCTGGAAGAAGTCGTGGGCAACACAGCACCCGACAGGTTTTAGGAACGGAGCGAGCGTGGCGAACCTGCATCAGCTGTTGAAGGCGATGGTGGACAAGGGGGCGAGCGACCTCCACATCACCACCGGCTCGCCGCCGCAGCTGCGCGTCGACGGGGAGCTCGTTCCCTTGAAGATGGCCCCGCTGTCTGCAGTGGAAACCAAGCAACTCTGCTACTCGGTACTCACCGACGCCCAGAAGGCAAAGTTCGAGGAGGACAACGAGCTCGACCTGTCCTTCGGCGTGAAGCAGCTGGCCCGCTTCCGCGCCAACGTTTACATGCAGCGCGGAGCGGTCGCCGGCGCCTTTCGGACCATCCCCTTCAAAATCCTGTCGTTTCAGGAGCTCGGTCTGCCTCCGGTGGTGACCGAGTTGTCTAAGAAACCCCGTGGGCTGGTGCTCGTCACCGGACCGACAGGTTCAGGCAAGAGCACGACGCTCGCGTCCATCATCGATAAGATTAATACCGATCGTCATGAGCACATCATGACCATCGAAGACCCCATCGAGTACCTGCACCCGCACAAGAATTGTTTGGTGAACCAGCGCGAGGTGGGTGCAGACACGCGGAGCTTCAAGACCGCGCTGAAGTACATCCTGCGACAGGACCCCGACGTGGTGCTGGTCGGCGAGATGCGCGATCTCGAAACCATCGAAGCGGCCCTGGTCATCGCCGAGACCGGCCACATCTGCTTTGGCACCCTCCACACCAACAGCGCGGTTCAGACCATCAACCGAATTCTGGACGTGTTCCCGCCTTTTCAACAGCCGCAAGTACGCGCGCAGCTTTCGTTTGTCATCGAAGGCGTAATGAGCCAGGCGCTCATCCCTCGGGCCGGTCAGGGCGGCCGAACGCTCGCACTCGAGGTGATGGTGCCGAACGCCGCCATCCGGAACCTCATCCGAGAGGACAAGGTCCATCAAATTTACTCCTCGATGCAAGTCGGTCAGGCCAAGTACGGCATGCAGACCTTCAATCAGAGCTTGGCGAGTTTGGTGGTGAAACGACTCATCACCCAAGACGAGGCTTTTGGACGCAGCTCGGACCCGGAGGAGCTGCGCAACATCCTGGCCAGTGGCGCAGGAGCGGGTGCCCTTCCGGGCCATACAGCGACGCCGCTCGGGCGAACACCGGCCGGCAAGTACTGAAAGCCGTCGGTCGGTGCTAGAATCGGCCGAGTCCGGCGTAGTTGGAGGTGCGTGAAGGTATGGCAGTTTCCGCAACAGCGCTGAAGACGACGCCGAAGAAGCCGCGGGTCTACGTGTGGCAGGCGCGCACGAAGGCAGGCGAGCTGAAGAAGGGCGAGATGGAAGCGCTCGACGGGTCAACCGTTGAAACGCGCATCCGAGCGCTTGGGCTCGCGCCCATCAAGGTGAAGAAGAAGTCGGCCGAGCTTCGCATGCCGCAGTTTGGCAGCGGGGTCACGGGCAAGGACCTGCTCATCTTCACCAAGCAGTTCGCGACGATGATCGATGCGGGTCTGCCGCTGGTTCAGTGCCTGGACATCCTCGGCAGCCAGATGGACAACAAGTCGCTCCGCAGAGTCGTATTTGCCATCAAGGCGAAGGTCGAGTCGGGATCCACATTTGCCGACGCCTTGAAGGACCATCCGAAAGTCTTCGACGAGCTCTTCGTCCAGCTGTGCGCTGCCGGCGAAGTGGGCGGCATCCTCGACACCATTCTCAACCGGCTCGCCACCTACCGCGAGAAAGCGGAGAAGCTGAAGCGCAAAGTGAAAGGGGCGATGATCTATCCAATCATCGTCATCAGCGTCGCCATCGGCGTCACGGCGCTTCTGCTCCTCAAAGTGACCCCGGTCTTTGCGAAGATGTTTGCCGACTTCGGCCAAGCCCTGCCGGGTCCGACCCAACTCGTGATCGACCTCTCGACTTGGCTGCAAAAGTGGTTCATCTGGATGGTCCTGGGCATTGGCGCAGCAATTGGCGCGTTCATTGTGGTGTACCGCACTCCGAAGGGGCGGAAACTCATCGACCGAGCCTTGCTGGGTCTCCCGCTGGTGGGAGACGTCATTCGCAAGGTCGCCGTGGCACGGTTCACCCGAACGCTGGGAACGATGATCAGCTCGGGCGTTCCCATCCTCGACGCACTCGACGTCACCGCAAAAACTGCCGGAAATCGCATCGTGGAAGATGGCATCTACTACGTGCGCAACAAGATTTCCGAAGGCAAGAACATCGCCGGTCCGCTGCTCGAAACCAAAGTCTTCCCCCCCATGGTGGTGCAGATGATTGGCGTCGGTGAGGCCACCGGCGCGATGGACGCCATGTTGCAGAAAATTGCCGACTTCTATGACGACGAGGTCGACAGCGCGGTGGGTTCACTGACCGCGATGATTGAACCGATTTTGATGGTTTTCCTCGGAGCGGTCGTCGGCGGCTTTCTCATCGCCATGTACCTACCGATTTTCGCCATCGCCGGTGCCGTCAAGTAGCGCCTCGACTGGGCCGGTGACGGCCTTCGGAGACCTGCGAGCGCGGCTGGTGTGGATCACCGCGTTCCGAACCGTCGCTGCGACGCTGCTCCTCTTGGTGAACGCCGTTCGGCTCTTTTCCGGACCAACCATAGAGGAGGGCGGCTCTGCGGAGATGTTCTCGCTCTGGGTCAGTGGGGCTGTGTTCCTGGTGGTGCTGGTTCAGGCAGCCTGGCTGCGTCGCTCGCGCCCGAAATCAGCCAGTGCCATCGCCCACGTTTCTGGGGACGTCCTTCTCGCAACAGCGCTGGTGTTCCTCACCGGGGGCGCGGACAGCCCCTTCACGTTCACCTACCTGCTGGCAGTCGTCGGGGCGGCCATTCTCCTCGACCAGCGTGGGACGCTCGTGGCGGCCGCGGCCACTTCTGTGGCTTACGTCGTCCTGGTCGAGGCGCTGCAACTCGGGTGGCTTCAATCGCCAGCAGGCCCGCAGCCCTTACCGCAGGGCCGGCTCACGTTCCTCATCATTAGCAACGTACTGGCGCAGTTCCTCCTCGCATTCCTGGCCGGCTTTCTGAGTCGCCAGCTGAGCCAGACCGGCCGCAAACTCCGGGTGAGCGAGAAGAACCTTCGCGAGATGGCGGAAGTGCAGCGACAAATCCTCGAGTCGATGCCCTCCGGTCTCATCACCTGTGACAGTACAGGCAGTGTGAGCTTCGTCAACCGCGCAGGTGAGGCCATCCTCCAAGTCAGCGCAGATGAGCTGCCCGTCCCCATCGACAGTCTCATTCCAGGCGTCCTGTCACTTTCCGCGCCACAGCTCGGACGGCCGAGGGCCGAGTTGACTGTCAAAACCCCGGCCGGCCTTAGGACGCTGGGCCTGGCCATCGTCCCTCTCAGCACGCCTCCCGGCGCGCGCCTTGTCGTCTTTCAGGACCTCACGCAGCTCCGGCGCGCCGAGGAGGAGCTACGCCGGGCGGACCGGCTGGCGGAGCTCGGCGCCCTCTCGGCGGAGCTGGCGCACGAGATTAAGAATCCCTTGGCCGCAATGCGGGGCTCAGCGCAGCTGTTAGCGGAGGGCGGGGACAGCGAAACGCGTCGGCTCCTAGGCATTCTGCAGCGGGAGTCGGACCGGCTAGGAGCGCTGGTCGATGACTTTCTTGCCTTCGCCCGCCCCCCGGCGCCGGTGCGACGGCGCTGCGCGCTGGACGAATTGGTACGCCAAACCGTGGAGCTTCTCGCAAGCGACCCGCTTGCGGTGGGCGTGCACTTGGAAGTCGAACCTGCGGGACTTGAGGCAGACGTTGACCCGGACCAGATTCGGCAGGTCCTGCTCAACATTCTGCGCAATGCGCTCGCCGCAGCTGGAAACGGCGGAAAGGTCCGAGCCTACTTTTCGAGCTCCGGAGAAGTCCGCCGCATTCACGTTTGGGACTCAGCCGGGAGCATCGCCTCCACGGACCTGCCGCATATTTTCGAGCCCTTCTTCAGCAAGACCCCTGGCGGAACCGGCCTCGGGCTTTCAACCGTACACTCCATCGTCCGCGCGCATGGCGGCCAGGTTCATGTGAGTTCCTCGCCCGCCCAAGGCACCGAGTTCGTGGTAGCGCTCAGTCCATGAATGCGGCGCGCATCCTCGTCGTCGACGACGAGCTGTCGATGCGACAGTACCTCGAGGTGTTGCTCCGGCGGCGAGGCTATGACGTGGTCACCGCCTCGAGCCTTGTCGAAGCCCGCACCCGGATCTCCGAAGGATCGCTAGACCTCGTCGTCTCCGACATCCGGCTTGGAAAGGAGAGCGGACTTCAAGTCTTACGCGAGGTGCGGGAGCGCTCGGCCGAAACAGAAGTCATTCTCATCACCGCCTTCGGCACTCCGGCGGCGGCCGTAGAGGCCATGCGCGAGGGCGCGTACGACTACATCTGCAAACCCTTCGACAACGAAGAGATGACGCTGCTCGTGCAAAACGCGCTCGAGAAGCGCGCCCTGCGCGAAGAGAACCGGGCACTGCGCGAGTCCTTCGGCGGCAACCTGTTGATGGTGGGGAACAGTGACGCGATGGAGCGGGTGCGTGGTCTCGTCCGCAAAGTTGCGAGCTCGAAGTCGACTGTGCTCGTCACCGGTGAGAGCGGCACGGGCAAGGAACTCGTGGCGCGAGCCATCCATTTCGCCGGTCCCCGGGCCGGCAAGCCCTTTCTGCCCGTCAACTGTGCGGCGCTTGCCGAAGGAGTCCTCGAGTCGGAGCTCTTTGGCCACATGAAGGGGGCCTTCACCGGCGCCCTCACCGACCGCACTGGTCTCTTGGTGGCCGCTGGAGACGGGACCGTATTTCTCGATGAAATTGGCGAGCTCGTCCCCGCCACCCAAGTCAAGTTGCTGCGCGTCCTGCAGGAGCGGACGGTCAAGCCGGTGGGAAGCGCCGCGGAAATTCCCTACGAGGCCCGGGTGGTGGTCGCCACGAATCGCCGCTTGGAAGTGGAGGTGAAGGAGGGTCGGTTCCGGGAAGACCTCTTTTACCGCCTCAACGTCATCGTCATTGAGTTGCCGGCGCTCCGGGCACGGCCAGGGGACATCCCCAAGCTTGCTGAGTCCTTCCTTTCCAAGATGCGAGAGGAGCTCGAGCGGCCTTCCCTGCACTTCACGCCTGACGCGCTCCGCATACTGGAGGCGTACCGCTTCCCAGGCAACGTTCGGCAACTGCAGAACATGGTCGAGCGAGCAGCGACACTGGCCGAGTCGGACGAACTCGGGCCGGAGTCACTGCCGGGTGCGTTGCGGGGCGAGAACGCAGCAGCGGTGCAAGGTTCCGAGACGAGTGAACTCGCGGAGGCTTTCTCCCTCGAGCGGTACCTCGACGACGCCGAACGCCGCTACCTTCTCGAGGCATTGCGCAAAGCCGACGGCGTGAAGACGCGTGCTGCTTCCATGCTCGGCCTCACCTTTCGCAGCTTTCGGTACCGACTGGCGAAGCACGGTCTCGGCGACACGGACGGGATGTAGTGCTCCCCGATTTCAAGACCTCATACAAGACTTCTTTTCTATACTCGCTAGGGCTTCCGTAGACGAGTGCCTGATGCGGTCGGCTTGTGTTGTACCAATCGATCCATCGCGTCAGCGGGTAATTCGTAAACGGTTTCGAAGCAGACGGGATTTTTTCGAAGCCCAACGTGCTGGTCGGCCTAGATGGTCCGCGAAAATCGGCGTTTCAACCGAAGGAAGGGTCGCTCGACAATGAAGTACGACAGCACGGCCGCGGCACCGGAACTGAAAAGACAGTAAGGAAACTCTCGAACCAGTCCCCAGTCCGGATCGTTCGTAACAAGAAACACTTGTTGCCAAAGGTAAAGCGAATACGAGATCAGACCCACAAAACAAAGCGAGCGGATCCTCAGCAGGTGGCCAAACACGGAATCTGGGAACGCGATGGCATTGAAAACTAAAGCACAAACGAGAACGGTCTGAATGGTTAGGTAGACACTCCAGAGTGGTGGAATATCGCAATAGAGTGTCCAAAATAGCAGAAGTGGGCCGATCCATATTGGATGCGTCCCCCACCGAACAAGCGGCTCGAATTGAGTTGCTTGCTCCGGACGCCGATCGAGCAAGAGCGCTAGAGCACAGCCAACTAGAATCGAGTCCATCCTGAAATCGGAACGCAGCTCAAATATGCCGCTGCCATGCAAATACGGAGCAAGGTTAATTGCAGCCGTTCGGTACACCACGATGCCGAGAATGAGGCCCAGCGTCGGAGCTAAAATCCGCCGTCGTCCGATAACGCTAAAGATAAGTGGCCAAGCAAGGTAAAATTGCTCCTCCAGCGAAAGTGACCACAGATGCGCTACGGTTATGCCGCTACCAAAGATGTTTTTCAAGAACATCATGGACACAGCAATTGAAGTCCATGGCGTGTCGATGATCAAATTGAAGTGAATCAGGACACAGACTATCAGTAAGAAAACGGAGAAAGCCGGAAGGATCCGCAGGACGCGTCTAAGATAGAAGTTCTTGAGAGATATTTTGTTAAATCTTCGCTCCTCGGAACAGAGAAGGCCAGTGATTAGGAAGCCGCTGAGAACAAAAAAAACAAGAACGCCCAACAGAGCGAAGTGCGTCCAGCGGTACCCAAAGCCAAGCCTAAAGACGAGCGTATGTCCTATGACTACGATCAGCACCGCGCTCCCACGGAGTCCATCCAGTTGTGGGAAATGGCGGAACCGGGATCCGGCCTTCAACAAAAATGAGGGCCCATCGGCAGTGGACTGGCTTCGGCCTTTCTGAGGCTTAGTTAAGGGTTTGCGCACAGGCCTAGTAGTGGCTCCAACTTGGAGGGGAGCGGGATACGAACACTGTCCTGACTCCGGCCGTCTCGAACCCTTGAGTTTGGCGACATAGCGACTTCAGCGAAAGTCGCGTCGCCTGAAGACAACGACGGCCAACCAGACCAGTACCCCGGCATACGCCAGGGCATAAACGATGGACGTTGCCCAAATCTTGCTCGGGACAACGACGCCATAGCTCGCCTGCGCACGAAGGTTGAGCCGTTCGAGGTTGGGCAAGACGTAGTAGAGCACCTTGCCGAAGACTTGAAGTGCCTCGTTCTTCGAACGACGAGCGATATTGTAAATATCGCCTGAGAGGTGGCCGACGAAGAACAGGCTGACGGTGACAAACGTCGCCGTCATCTGTCCGGCGAAGCTGGACATCAAAAACCCCACGGCGGAAAGCACAAGCAGCTCGAACCAGAGCATCCCCATGGCGAGGACGGTGGGCCAGGTGATGGATGTCTTGAGAACCTTGAATTCGAGCAGTAGCAAAGCGCCCATCAGCACCAGGAGGACGCTGAGAGTGAGCATGTTGCCGGCAAGCCGAGCGAGGAGGAATTCCCCACGTGAAACCGGCTTGGTGACCACCATGAAGATGGTTCGGCGCTCGATTTCGCGGCTGAGCAGTCCCGTTGAAAGGAAGATGGCTAAGAGCACTAGAATGAGGCTCATTCCGCCCAGGCCGACGTCGATCAGCACGCGGTCGAACGTGACAACGGTGATGTCGGTGATGAGGGAGGAAGAAAGCAGAAGGAGCCCGGCAAAGAAGGCCAGCACCAGAGTCACTCGGTTGCGGCGGGCCTCTCGAAAACCATTGTAGGCGATGGCCCAGAAGGCTCGAATCATTGAATCTCGCCTCCCACCGTGCCGTGTTTGGCTTCGCTGAGGGCCTGAAGGAAGAGGTCTTCCAGCGTGAAACGAGCAGGCTGAAGTGAGAGTACCCGTCCTCCCGCCTGGAGCACTTGCGCCACCAGCTGCTGCGCTTCTGTGTCTCGGCAACGGACGAGCAATCGGGTGTCGAGATTCTGCACCTCGTCCAGGCTGCGTCCCAATCCGCGCAACGCCTGCTCCGTCAGCCCCTCGAGAATCACCTCTACCTGTGGATTCGATGAGGTGAGCAGTTCCGCGACCCGGCCCTCACGGACCCTTTGGCCATTCACCAGCACCGCGACTCGGTCACAAAGCGTCTCGACATCCGGGATGATGTGCGTGCAGAAGAGAACGGTCGTGCCACGTTTACGCTCGGCGAGGATGAAATCTCTAACCATTCGCCGACCCACCGGGTCCAACCCCGAAGTGGGCTCGTCGAGGATGAGCAGCTCTGGCCGATGGACCACGGCTTGCGCGAGCGCGATGCGCTGAATCATGCCCTTTGAGTAGCGACGAATTTGGAGGTCAGCCGCTCGCGTCATCCCTACAGATTCTAAGACCTCCGTACTGCGAGCTCTCACATCGCTATGCCGGACGTTGCCGAGGTCCGCTGCGAGCTCAACGAATTCGCGGCCGGTCAGGTACTCGTAAGGCGCTGGGTTTTCGGGAACGAATCCGATTTTTCTGCGGACCTCGGTGTCTGATGGAGGGCGCCCAAACACGTGCGCGGCGCCGGAGGATGCCTGCACCAGATTCATCACAATCTTGATGGTAGTGGACTTCCCCGCTCCGTTCGGTCCGAGGAGCCCGTAGACTTGGCCTGGGTGAATGGTCATGTCCAGACCGTCCAGCGCTCGGACCTTTCGATTCATCAAGAAGCCCAGCCGGTATGTTTTCGACAGACCACGCAGCTCGAGGGGCATCGCTGTCATGTTTTCTATTTGTCCTTGAGCGGGTCGTAGACCTCGAGTCGGTGCTCTTGAGAGGTCGAGTAGGTCCGTCCGTCTGTGCCTAAGTAAAGGTCTCCCCCCAAGGGATCCTCGGGCATTCGGGCGACGATTCCTGAGGTAGACAGCTCGGTCAAAGTATTCGGCAGGCGGCCGGTCCGCTCTCGAAATGTACCCACCGCCCGATCCATTGCTTGAAGGATGCGCTCCAGCGCGATCTCCTTTTTGCGGTGCTCGAAGGCCGCTCGCGTCTCGGGGTCGTCCGCTTCGGCGGCGAACTGATCGGCGAAAGCGCTGGCGGCTTCGAACGAGCCCCCTTGTGCATAGAGGCGGGTGGCAAGCCACGGAAGGTACCGTGGCGCCCCCGGAAGCCGGGCAGTCTCCTCGAGGAGCTTTGCCGCGCGCACGTACTCCCTTTGAAAGACGCTGTAGTTGTAAGCAAGCAGCGTGCGGAGAGACACCAAGTTTGGAAAGCGAGCCAGTCCCTTCTCCAAGAGGGATGTCGACTCCTTCGTGTTGACCCACATTTCCCGGCCGCGGTTAAAGGGGACCACTACCGCTGCGAAGCGGTAGACGTATTCGAAGTCTGGGTCTAGGTCCGTAATCAGCTGCGCGTAATCCGCGATGTCTCGGTACTCGGCCTCGGTCCTGGCCTTGCCCGTGGCCTGAATCGCCATGAGCCAGTAGTAGTCTGCAATCGTCGGAAGAAAGGCCCGTCCCCCGATGCGTAGCAACGAGGCGCGTGGAAGCAGTGGCGGAACATGCTCTTGGTCCTCTGAGCTCCGGGCGGGAGGCGTAAGCGTGAGGACAACAACCAGCACGAAAACGCCCACGCTGCCGAAGCCGAGAATGTGCCTGACGGGTTTCGACACAGGGTTCATTGAGCAGAGCCTCTCTGGCAGAGCGGCGCAAGAAAAAGCCTCCGTACCTCAGCGGTCCTACAGCACGCAGTTCCGCAACGACAAAGGCGGTCGGAGAAACTCCTCCGACCGCCTTCGAAACAAACCGCTTCTACGAACGAATTACGGGCAGTTCACGTCGTCGTAGTCGTTCCAGGGCTGGCCGGCAGGCGCCTGGGTGTTGGCGGCGTCGCCACAGACCGGAGTCGCCGTGAAGTCGATGCTGGCGACGTACCAAGTGTCGATGCCCACTGCTTCGTTGTCGATGTCGCCCGCCGCATGCGCCAGGAAGTTGCAGTTCGGGCAGGCGCCGGTCACTCCCGGGACAACGCCGTTGACAGTACCTTCGTTAGCAGCCTGAGCTGTGAAGGCGATGGCAGCGGCCGCCGGGGTGGCGAGCGCTGTCGGGTACTTGTACGTATCCACGGTGATCCCGCTGTCCGTGGCAGGAATGAACGTCGCGGTGACGGCGGCGCGGATTTGGTTAGTTCCCGCTCCATTCTGGTAGAAGTAGCGGTTGCCGCGCTCTGGAGAGAACCCAAGTTCCCCCACCAAGGTCAGGTACTTGTCGTGCTCCTGGTACTGTGACCGTTGGGCAGTAAAGAGGGCCTTCAGGTTGCCCTTTGCTTCACTCTGCTTCGACTTGGCCTGGAACTTGAGGAAGTTGGGAATTGCGATGGCTGCAAGGATGCCGATAATCGCGACCACGATCATCAGCTCGATGAGCGTGAAACCGCGCTTGAGGGTACGACGTGTCATGGACTGCTCCTGGTTGTTGGACGGGTGGGAAAGCAGCGGAGGTGTTCCGCGCTTTCAGGACTTAGCAGTGCTCGTGCCAGCTCCAACTTCTCGTTCTTCCGCAGGGTTGGCGGTCGAAACGGTCCATGTGGAGCGACCAATTTTGTCAGTTCGACTGCCCAAAGAGCGCCAATGACCCAGGAGCACCAGGTGCTGTCGCGGCTCACCCTGGACCCCAAGTGGGTCTAGCTCCTCCGTGAAACAGGGATGTTGCCCTGTGACCCAAACCCCCGGAGGACCCTCGAAGCAGCGGCGCGGTTCGAACGCGGATGGCTTCGCGTTGTTGAAGACCGCAGTCGAAAACGCAGGACTGAGTTGCACATTCTTATGGTCGTCGGGACGACTTCGGGCTCGCCACAAAGCTCCGGGGTAGGCTCGCCGGCCGTGATGTTCCTCAGTCTGTGGCTCGGGGCCTGCGCGTTTGTCCTCGGGCTCGTCGTCGGCAGCTTTCTCAACGTCGTCATCGCTCGTGTCCCTCTAGGCGAATCCATCGTCCGACCGGGCTCGAGGTGTCCACGGTGTCGGCACGCCCTGGCCTGGTTCGAGAATGTACCGGTCGTTTCGTGGCTTCTCTTAAGCGCGCGGTGCCGGGCATGTCGCGCCCCCATCTCGGTGCGTTACCCGGCCGTGGAGCTCTTGACTGGAATGCTCTTTGTCGCATGTTGGCTGCGCTTTGGAGCGTCGTGGAGCCTTCTCCGCGGGCTGCTGTTGGTCGGCTTTCTCGTCCCGTTAACATTCATTGACTTCGACCACTGGGTACTGCCCTTCGAGCTTACGCTGCCCGGAGTTGCCGTTGGCGTTCTGTCCTCCGCGCTCTTGGGTTGGGACGCCCTGCGAGATGCCGTTCTCGGAGCGGCGGCAGGTTTCCTATTCTTCTGGGGCCTGGAGGCGCTGGTGCGCTGGCTTCTGGGCAAGGAGGGCTTGGGCGCTGGAGACAAATGGCTGGTCGCACTCTTGGGGGCATTCCTCGGTTGGCAGTCGCTCTTCGGCATCGTGCTCCTGAGCAACGTCCAAGGCGCTGTGGTGGGAAGCCTCTTGCTTCTGTTTCGCGGACGCGCAGGTCCGTCACTCGCTCCACCTCCCACCCGGCCGCCACTGCAGATGACAACGGATGGGACTCCGCTGTCGGGAGCGGCGACGACTGGTGCTCGGCCGGTTGAGGAAGAGGACTGGCATCCCGGTCCCACCCATCTCCCCTTCGGCCCGTGGCTCGCCCTCGCCGGCCTAGAGCTGCTTCTTCTTGGGCCGCTCCTGGAGCAACTTCTTCCCGCCCCCTTGGCCCGGGTGCTGACCGGCGGCTTGTGGGGATGAAGCTGCGCTTGGCCGCCATTGTTTTTCTTGTGGCTGTCCTCGCCACCGGGCTGACTTCACTCTCCTTCCAGCCTGTCCTGGCTGGGCTCATGGAAGCCCTTCGACGTGCCAGTGTGCCTGGGAGTGCCCCGGCCCTCGTCCGCACCGGGGCACGCGAGGCGCTTCCGCTCCTTCTGGGTCTCGACCTCCTTCTCGTTGGTCTCTTCGCCTACGCCATCCTCTGGTTGGCCGTTGCACGTCCCGTCCAGCGGCTCGAAGCCGAGCTAGCCCAGCTGGAACGGCTGGATTTGCAGCTCGGGGCGCGCGGCTCGGGCGGCCCGCTGCTCGCGCGCGTCGAGGCGTCGCTGCGTCGGACGGCTTCGGCCCTCCAAGCCGAGCGTTCCGTCACCCACCAGCAGCTAGAGGACTTGCGGTTGGCCAACGAGCACATCACCCGTGCCCAGGAAGAGCTGGTTGCGGCGGAGCGGTTGGCCACCGTGGGTCGGCTGGCTGCAGGCGTCGCTCATGAAGTCGGCAATCCCTTGTCCGGAATTCTCGGCTACCTGAGTCTCTTGCGCAGCCAGACGGGGGCCTCGGGGGAATACCGCGAGTACATCGACCGCATCGAGGCGGAGGTGCACCGGATTAATGGCATCGTGCACGGCCTGCTCGACCTGGGGCGTCCGGCACGCGTCACTCTGGCACCAGTTGAAGTAACGCCAGTCGTCGAGACGTCCGTTCGCCTGGTGGCCGCGGGTCCGGACTTTCAGACCGTCCAGGTCGCGGTGGATGTCCCCCTTGGGCTTTCTGTTCTCGCCGACGCGGGCCCGCTGAGCCAGGTGCTCATCAACTTGCTGCTCAACGCCGCTCAGGCGATGGGCGGGCGCGGCACCATCCGGCTCGAGGCGCGAGCCGAATCGGCATCGTTGGTCCGAATTGCCGTCCTCGACACGGGACCTGGGATTGCAGCCGAGGTGCGACCGCGCCTCTTCGAGCCCTTTTTCACCACCAAGCCCGGTGGCAAGGGGACGGGACTCGGACTGGCCGTCAGTCAAAGCCTGGTGCGGGCCATGGGCGGGACGCTGGATGTCTCGGACGCCCCTGGCTGGGGAAGCTGCTTCAGCGTCCGGTTGCCGAGGGCTTGACCGAAGCGGCACGCGACACGGGTGGAAGGTGGAGTGCCCGGGCGACCGCGTCCGGGTCGTTCCAAGCCCCGGAGTTCTCAATGACCATCCAACGCTCAGTCCATGTCTCGAGCCAGCCGAAATACCGCCGCGTCAGTTCCTCCAAGCGCTCGGGCTCGCGTGCTCCGAGGTCCCGCGTCTCGGCGGGGTCGTGGGAAAGGTCGAACAGCTTTCCCGGGGGGATGACGCGCGTGGTCGCTCGTCCGATGACGAAGCCATCGCCGCCCCGTACCATCCCGCCGCGTAGCTCCGAGGCGTCATAGCGGTTGATGAGGTAAGCGGTCTCGGAGGCTCGCTGGTGAAAGATGGAGCTTCCCAGGTTGAGCTGGGACCTGGAATCCCCCGCGAGCCAGCTGACTGTCGCCGCGACGTCCTTTTGCTGAACGATGCGCCCGTCGCGCTCTCCGTGGAAGAGACGGGCGTTGAGAAGCACCAAGGGAACGTGGGCGGTTTCTTCGAAGAGCCAAGCACCGTGGCCTAAGCCGGATGCGGGGTGCTCTCCGAAGGATTCCCCGTGGTCGCCCACCAGCACCACTATGGTGTCCTCGGCATGTCCCCGGGTGGCGAGCGCGTCGAACACCGCACCCAAAAGCCCGTCCAGAGCCGTCACTGACTCCCGGTAGGCGCCCAAGCTGGCCGGCCTCGTTTTGCTCCCAGGAACGGCGTACGGCAGGTGGGTGCCGTGCGGCCAGAGCAAGGCGCCGAAGCGGCCGCTTGGCGCCTCGTCAAGAAAACGCGCAAACGCCGTCACCAGCGTGCGGTCGGAGGGGTGTGGCTCCAAGAGGCGGAGCTCGGCACCTCCGACGTAGCTCTTGAAGCCGTGGGCGTGAAGGAAGGGCCCCTCGCCGGTGGCGGGGATCTCCCCGTGTCCGAAAAAACCAGTTCGCAAGCCGGCCTCGGTCCAGCGAGAAGCCATCGAATCGAGGGCGACTCCGCTCCGGTGTCCAGCAAAGGAGTCGAAGAATGGAGAGGGGTAAATGCCGAAGAGCAGGGCTTCCAGCCCCTTTTGAGACCAGGGCTCGTGCGCGTAGGCCCGGGTGAAGACCGCCGCTTCTTGAGCGCGCGCCGCGAGGCGAGGCATGGGTGGTGCCGCGGCGGATGGCCAGAAGCTCTCGGCCCTCAGAGATTCTAGCACCACCACCACGACGTTGAAGTTACGGAGTTCGCGCTCGAGGCCATTCCAGAGGGGAGCCAAGTGGGTGGCCGGAGCCCAATCCTCCGGCGCGGGCGTCGCCGCCGAGAGGTGGGGAATCCGCCCTGGTTGCTCGCGCTCGACGGTGAGAAGCCACGGCGAGTAGGCGGCCGTGGAAAGTGCGGCGGGAAACACGAGCTGTGCGGCAACTGCCAAAAAGGCAAAGACCGTCAACCCGCGAAGTGTCCTTCGAGTTCGCGGTGACAAGGCGTCCGTGGGAATCGGAGCGAGGAAGAGTGCGGGCAGGGCGACGAAGGCGGTTGCCGAAACCAGCCACGGCTCTGCCACCCCGGAGACGACGGAGCCCGTCTCACCGGGCGAGGCATGGATGAGCTGAAACCCGCGCGCATAGGTTTCGACCATCCAAAAGCACTTGGTTGCCGCCACCTCGCCGATGAGGACGACGAAGAGGCCAAGGCGCGCCGGCCAGCGAAGCCAAGGCCGCGCCACTGCCCAGTCGACGCCGCGAAGGATGAGAAACTCGAGGCTCAGAGACTGAAGGAGCACCAGCAGCGTGAGGAGGGCCCAAATGGCTCCGGCCCAGGAGAAGGCGCTCTTCCCGCCGAAGCCCAAGTCTCCGTGCGCGGTGGCGAAAACCACCAGCCGCAGCGCGATGAGGTTGCCAACGATGAGGAGCCAGCTCCATCGCTGGAAGCGCACCCACACGGACACGCGGGGGCTGACACCACTGTGGGTGTCTGGCGCTGAAAGACGCTGGAGCTCGGCGGGGCTTCGCAAGGCACTCCCAAACCTGGAAATTTACCGTCGGTACACTGTTTCGCCCTACTACTGCCACACTCTCTCGCAGAAGGCGCGTTCTAGGGGAGAATGGGCCTCTCCAAGGGATGCCTGCCATCCGGACCATCCTCGTCGCAGACGACGAGGCTTCAATTCGCCACGTCCTGACGCTGGTTTTGACCCAGCGTGGCTTTGACGTGCGCGCAGTGTCCAACGGGGAGGAAGCGCTCGCCGAGCTGTCTGCCCGTCCGTACGACGCTGTCATCTCCGACATTCGAATGCCAGGCCTGGACGGGCTCTCTCTTTTGAAGCGAGCGCTAGCCGCCCATCCTGAGCTCACTTTCGTGGTGATGAGCGCATACGGGGCCCCGGACGCGGCGCTGGAGGCGGTGGCACAGGGCGCCTACGACTACATCCCCAAGCCCTTCAAGCCAGAAGAAATGGTGCTCGTCCTCCGCAAGGCGGAGGAGCGGCGGCGCCTGGTGGCGGAGAACCAGCGCCTCCGGGGCGGCGGCGCTGGCCAGCGAGCGCTGGAGCGCATCCTCGGCGCCTCGGAGGTCGTCAAGGTGCTTCAGCGTCAAATTGGAAAGCTCGCCCCGGTCTCGACGACGGTGCTGATTACGGGCGAGAGCGGGACCGGAAAGGAGCTGGTGGCGCGTGCCATCCACGAGCTCAGCCCGCGCGCCGCGATGCCCTTTGTCGCGGTGAATTGCGGCGCTATTCCCCCCGGGCTCATCGAGTCTGAGCTCTTCGGCCACGCGCGAGGTGCGTTTACCGACGCCAGGACTTCCAAACGCGGCCTCTTCACCGAGGCTGACGGAGGCACCCTTCTGCTCGATGAGGTGGGGGAGCTCCCAGCCCCCGCGCAGACGAAGCTCTTGCGCTTCTTGCAGGAAGGGGAGATTCGCCCCGTCGGAGAGAACCGTTCGGAAAAAGTGGATGTGCGAGTCCTCGCGGCCACGCACCGAGACCTGGGCAAGCTCGTGGAGCGAGGCGACTTTCGAGAGGACCTCTTTTACCGCCTGCACGTCGTCAACCTGAAGATGCCGCCGCTGCGTGAGCGACGAGAGGACGTGCCGCTGCTGGCGCGCGCCTTCATCGAACGCTTCAACCGGGAGTTGAACCGCGACACGCCCATCACTGGCTTCAGCCCCGAGGCCGAAGCCGTCCTCGTCGCCTACGACTGGCCCGGCAACGTGCGCGAGCTCGAAAACGCCATGGAGCGAGCCGTGCTTTTGTCCGAAGGCTCGGTGGTGGTGCCCGAGAGCTTGCCGGAGAAGCTTTGGGGACCCAAAGCACAGTCCAGCTCTGGCGTGCCACCGGGAGGCGGGGACGCTCAGTCCTTGGTGCCTGGCCTTTTCCGGGACTTGTCTTTGAAGCGTGCCTCCCGCGAGTTGGAGGAGGCCTTCATCCGTGCTGCATTGCGCCAGACGCGCGGCAACCGCACCCGCGCGGCCGAACTCCTCGAAATCAGCCACCGAGCACTTCTCTACAAAGTGAAGGAGTACGGGGTCGATCCGGACTCGGAGGCTGAGCGTGGTTGAAAGTGCGGCACCAGTGGTGGGTGGGCGAGAACACCCTACCTACTGCCGGTTGGGCTTTAAGCTATCAAAGACATCTCATTGTTCATACGGTGAGATCAACTCGCGATTTGACGTTCTGGAGTCCAGGCGGGGATACTCGTTCGATTCGCGGGACGGGACCCCGACACTGAGGGGGCAGGTTCCGAAGGAAAGGCATGGGCCAGCGACTCAAGAATGCGGTGCAGCGGCTTCGAGAGGAGCAGCTGCTCTCCAAGGCGGAGTTGGCGCGGCGCGCTGGCGTCTCGGTGCTGACCATCGACCGAGTCGAGCGTGGGAGTGCGTGCCGCGTGGACACAAAGCGAAAAATCATTCTGGCACTGGGGATGAACGTGGCGGAACGGAAGCGCGTGTTTTTTGAAGACGAGGCCCAGCGGCGCTGAGGCGCGGCACGGGTTGGAGAGAGAATGGCGCGGGGCAAACTAGCGATCGGTCTCGACATCGGGTCGACCTCGGTGAAGATGATCCAGCTTAAGGAGACCCGGCGCCGCGGCGAGGTTGTGTATTCCCTCGTCAATTTCGGCATGAAACCCCTGCCTCCCGAATCCATCGTCGACAACACCCTCATGAACTCCACCGCCATCGTTCAAGCGGTGCAGGAGCTCTTGGGGGAGCTGCGGATCAAGCAGAAGGACGTGGCCATCGGGGTCAGCGGGCACTCGGTCATCATCAAGAAGATCGCCATGCCGCGGATGAGCCAAGACGAGCTCGAGGAATCCATCCAGTGGGAGGCCGAGCAGTACATCCCCTTCGACGTCAAAGACGTCCACATCGACACACAAATCCTGACGCCGGAAGGTACTGACGCCACCGGTCAAATGGACGTGCTCCTTGTGGCGGCCAAAAAGGACATGATCAACGACTACACCACCGTCGTTTCCGAGGCGGGTCTGATCCCGGTGGTCGTGGACGTCGATGCCTTCGCGGTTCAGAACATGTTCAGCGTCAACTACGACATGCCGGCGACGGAGTCCGTGGTGTTGATTAACGCCGGCGCTTCGGTCGTGAACATCAACATCATCAGCCGTGGCGCGACTGTCTTTACCCGCGACGTGACCATCGGCGGAAACCAATTCACCGAGGAAATCCAAAAACAGCTCAACGTCTCCTACGAAGAAGCCGAGGCGTTGAAAATCGGTGGCGGCCGCGGAGATTCGGACGCGGTGGTCCCTCAGGAAGTGGAGCGGGTGATGGCCGCCGTGGCGGAGCAGGTCGCCGGCGAAATCCAGCGGTCACTCGACTTTTATGCCGGTACCGCTGCGGACGCTTCCTTCTCCAAAGTTTACCTTTCGGGTGGAACGGCGAAGATCCCGGCACTCTTCAAAACCATCGAGGCGCGAACCGGAGTTCCGGTCGAGATTCTCAACCCCTTCAAGAACATCGAAATCGATAACCGCAAGTTCGATCCTGCCTTCGTCATGGACGTGGCTCCCATGGCCGCGGTGGCGGTGGGCCTCGCGTTGCGGCGCCCAGGGGACAAGCTCGGATGATGATTCACATCAACCTCCTGCCTGTCCGGCAGGTGAAGAAACGCGAGGTTGGCCGCCAGGCGTTGGTGGTCATCGCTGGCGTTTTGGGATTCGCGCTCATCGCCAACTGGATTTGGTACGACTCCCGTGCCAGCGAAGAGAAGCGCAACAGCCAGCGAATCGCCTCGACCCAATCCCGCATCGCCGAGTTGGAGAAGGTCATCGGTGAGGTGAACAACATCAACGCTCGGAAGAAGGACGTCCAGGCGAAGCTGGTCATCCTCAACGACTTGCGGAAGCAGCGCACTGGGCCTGTTCGGATGCTGGACGCCTTGGCGACAGCCACGCCGAAAAAGGTTTGGCTCACGAAATTCGAAGAGAAGCAGAACGCGGTGGTGGTGGATGGACGCGCAGCGTCGGTGGACGACGTGTCCGAATTCATGCGCGGTCTGCAGAATATGGTCTGGACCCCCAAGGGGATGGGCCGCTTGGTGGAACAGAAGCGCGACACGCAGACCTCACGCGTGGAGCTTCTTTCCGCGGAAGGGGCCATCGAAGACTTTCCTTCCAAGGACGTCGCCACCTTCTTCAGCAACATTCAGCTCAAAAAGGCTGAGCAAAGGGACGTCAAGGACGCAGCAGGTCCGACCAAGCTCGTGGACTTCGAGCTCAACCTCAACTCCAACTACACGATTTAAAGGAAAGGCGACTGCCGGAACCAGACGATGGATGAGCTCATCAACAGGCTGCTCAAAGCGCCCCCGCTCTACAGATGGGGTGGTCTGGCCGTGGCCGTGGTCTTGGTGACGCTCGCCAACTTCTTTTTCTTCGTAAACCCGGTGGAAGGCTCCATTCAGCAGCAGCAGGCACGCCAACGGGCTCTTGACTCACAGCTCCAAGAAAAATCGGAAATTGCGCAAAACTTGAACGAGCGTCGACGAGAGATGGATGTGCTCCAGCAAAAGCTCGACGAGGCGCTCTCTGAATTGCCAGAGCAAGCCGACGTCGATGAGCTGTTGGCTCAACTCAACGACGTGGGGCGAAAGAGCGGGTTGGAAATTGCAACGGTTGAGCCGACCGCTGAACAGCCCGCACAAATTTACGTGAAAATTCCAATCCGCATGTCCGTCGTTGGCAACTACAACGAGGTCGCGCTGTTCCTACAGGAAGTGGCGAACATGCGGCGGATTGTCAATGTGAACAACATTCGACTGGGGACTCCGCAGGTGCGCTCGGAGAAGGTGGTCCTCAACGCGGACTTCATTGCGACCGCCTTCCGTTTCCTCGACCAGAGTGCGGTGAAGGCAGACAAGCAGAAGGCCAACCCGTGAGGCGCTCTTCTGTCACCCTTCGTTTCGTTGCACTGGCTACTGCCGGTGTACTCGGAGCGTGCGGGAGCGCGCCTCCGCCGCCATCGGCGGCCAAGGGCGCCCAGGCTTCTGCCAAGGCGGCTCCGCCTCCGACGCCAGCCGCGGCCCCAGCGGGACCCACCTACGTCTACAACCCCATCGGCAAACGAGACCCGTTTCGCAGTCCGGACTTGGACTTGGCGCGCGCCTCCTCAGTGAGCAATGCCGCGTGCAACGAGCCGCTCTGCAAATTCGACTTGGACCAGCTCACACTGGTGGCCGTGGTCTCTGGCGACAGCGATCCCGTCGCCATGGTGCAGGACTCGCAGGGACGCGGGTACATCCTCCACCGGAATACACGCATTGGTCGGCAAGGCGGCAAGGTGACGCAAATCCTTCGGGATTCGGTCATCGTCACCGAGTACTTCACCGCGCCCGACGGGAAATCCAACGCAAACCAGCTCACGCTGGCCATCAAAGCGGACCGCCAGGCTCCGCAGGAGCTCGATCTCTCCACTGGAAAGACCTACTAGCGGCCCGTCTGGCGACGGCCCGCATGCAAGCAGCAAGTCGAGGAAAGCCATGCGCAACACGCGCGTCATGTCGAAGGGGCTGAAAGTGCTGGCGGGCGCCGGCTGGTGGTTGCTCGCCCATGGCGCTTTTGCCACAGAGCTCAACGCGCTTTCGGAAGTGAAGGTCGCGGCCACGCCCACTGGCGCTCAGGTGGTGGTGACGGGAAGCCGCCCCGGCGTCTTCACTGTCTTCCGGCTTCCAAATCCGGACCGGCTGGTGGTGGACGTCACCTCGGCCGATGCCTCCGCCGTCAAGGGTGTGAAGGACGGCGCCGGACCGGTTGGTGGGGTGGTGATTTCTCAGTTCTCCGACGAGCACGGGAACGTGGCGCGGTTTCTGGTCGCACTCAAGAAAGCAGGGTCCTTTGATGTCCACGGGGATGGCGACCGGATTTTCATCATGGTCCAGAACGAGACTGCGTCCTCCCCCTCCCCGGTCGCTGTTTCATTGACGCCGGCCGCGCCCACCGCATCGACACCAGCAGCGGCCGTGTCGACGACAGCCCTCGCCGCTGCCCCTCCTCCAGCTGTTTCCACTGCGACCGCTCCGTCGAGCGGAGAGCCGGTTCTTGCCGAGCATGACGTCCGCCAGGTGAAGCATCCGGCGCGGCACATCACGCAGGTTCACCTCGCGTCGCACCGCCTGGAGCTGGTGGCTGACGGTTCACTCTCTCGCTTCGAGGTGCTCGAGCTTTCCGACCCGTCCCGACTGGCCCTCGACGTCTATGGGGTGACCCTCACCGGCAAGCTCCCCGGGGCACGGCCAGTTCCATTTGCGTCGCTTCGCGCTGGGGCTCACGCCGACAAAGTCCGCCTCGTGCTGGATGTCGACGGGACGAAGCCTGCGCACTCCGTCACCTGGACTGCCACCGGCCTGGTCTGGGCGGTGGGAGGAGCCGCTCCGGACCCGGCCGTGGCCAAAGCCTTGAGTGGCGAGCTGCACGACGGCGAGGTGGAAATCGACGGTAAGAAGGTAACGCTCGATCAGCTCCCCGCGGCTTCCACACCAGCCCTCAAGGCCTCTGCACCCACCGGCGAGGTCCAGGACGTCACTTTTACCGAGTCGTCGAGCGGCGGAGTCGTGGAGCTCAGGCTCACAGGTGAAGTGGCCTGGTCCGTTGACCGACCCGAGCCACGCGGTGCGGTGTTGACGTTGACTGGGGCCAGGCTTCCGCACCGGCTCGAACGCAGCCTAGACACCAGTGCACTCGACAGTCCGGTGAAGATGGTCAGCACCTTCGCGGTCCCGGGCGATGGAAGCCAGGTGAGGGTAGTGGTGGCAGGTGACCGGCCTCTCTCCGAAAAATTGGAGCGCACCACCAAGGGCCTCTCGTGGCGCTTTGCAGCCAAAGGTACCGAGGTGGAGGAAGTGGCGGTGAACGGCCGCACTGCGGGCTTCACCACCGAAGCCAAGTCCTACGCCGCGCAAGCAGCTCCGGCCCGGGCCCAGTACACCGGGAAGAAGGTGTCCTTCGAGTTCAAGGACATCGACATCCACAACCTGCTCCGAATTATTTCCGAGGTGAGCAAGCTCAACATCGTCGTGGCCGATGATGTGAAGGGCACCGTCACCATCCGGCTTCGCAACGTTCCCTGGGACGAGGCTTTGGACATCATTCTGGCCAGTAAGGGGCTCGGGAAAGAAATCATCGGCAGCGTTATTCGCGTCGCCCCGTTGAAGACACTCGAGGACGAGGCCCGGTCTCGGGAGGAACGGAAGAAGGCTCTGCGCCGCCAAGAGGACTTGCTGGTCGAGCTCCTCCCGGTCAACTACGCCGTTGCTAGCGAGCTGAGTCCCCGAGTCAAGGACGTGCTTTCCGAGCGCGGTACGGTCACGGTCGACATCCGCACCAACACCCTTCTGGTGCGTGACATTTCGCAGAACGTCGCGAAAGCACGTTCTCTGGTGCAGCACTTGGACACCATCACGCCGCAGGTCCTCATCGAGAGCCGAATCGTCCAAGCCAATACCAACTTTGTGCGTGAAATCGGCGTGCAGTGGGGTGGCTCAATCCAGCAGGCGTCGGGAACGAACAACTCCACAGGCCTGGTCTTTCCAAACAACTACGCCATCTCTGGCGGCGTCGCCACTGGAACCGCTCCCTCCAACGGGACGTCCAGTACTCCAAATTTCGCGGTCAACCTGCCCGCGGCCGTCGGTGCTGGATCAGGCGGTGCCATCGGTATGACCTTCGGCTCAGTCAACGGAGCTTTCCAGCTCAACTTGCGCCTGTCGGCACTCGAGACCAAGGGGCAAATTCGGACCATCAGCTCGCCCAAGGTGACCACCGTACACAACACGACGGCGCGCATTACCCAGGGCCTCTCCATTCCGTTCAGCCAGGTGTCGGCGCAAGGCGTGAACACCGTCTTCGTCGATGCACAGCTGTCGTTGGAGGTGACTCCGCACATCACCTCGGATGGCAGTGTGCTGATGTTGGTTCACGCCACCAACAACCAACCGGACCCTTCGCTCACTGGTGCCAACGGACAGCCCGCTATCTCCAAACAGGAGGCGACGTCCCAGGTACTGGTCAAAGACGGCGACACCACGGTCCTCGGTGGCATTTACGTCAGAACGACAAGCACGCAGGAAGACTCCGTGCCCTTTCTGGGGAGCATCCCCATCTTGGGCTACTTCTTCAAACACACGAACGACAGCGAAACCCGCCAAGAGCTCCTGTTCTTCATCACCCCACGAATTCTGGGGCTGACTGGAATTAAGCCAGTTGCCGCGGTCGTCCCGTCAGCCGAGGAACACCGATGAAGCACCGACTAACGGTAGTCTCAATCTTGCCAGCGCTCCTCTTAGGGTCAGCGTGTAGTGCACCGCCTGACCAATCCATCATTGTCAGCTCGGCCAGGGCACCAGGGCAAGCGTGCGATTTTAGCGATTCGACGAAATACGTCGAAGGCGGCGCCCTCGACCTTTCGGTGCCACCGCTCTTCCAGAGCTACTACCAAGTCTTCAGTTGGGAGAATGACCTCCAAAACATCAGCGTCACCGTTAACACGCAAATTACGACGGAGACGCCCAACACCTTCATTGCCACCACCATCAAGGACAACTACGTCATGGTCGGTGGGACGAGTCCTCCCAACGGATTGGTCAGCATCACCGCCGCCATTTTTCCCGGTGCGACAGCAAACACCAACTCGGTGGGTGTTTTCTTGCTCACCAACGACGCGGTCCAAGCCATTTGCGGTGCTCCCACTCTGGCGGACAACTGTCCGGCCTTTACTGGCGGCCCATCCACGCTGCTGGTGACCTTCCAGATTGCAGGCTCGTTGGTCGGAGGCGGCGCGGCGCAGACCAATCCCGTCACCTTCCCCCTGACGCTCTTCAAGGGCGGCAACGTGGTGAACAATCCCGTTACGGGAGGCTTCTCTTGCGCGCCCGGCACCGCTCCCGAGGTCACGAGCTGCGGCATCCCCGGCCGCGACATTCCGTACTGCGTCGGTCAATAGCCCCCGCATGTCCTTCCTCGCGCACCTGCAGGGCGTCGTGTCCCAGGTTGACGGTGCGCTGGCGTGCAGCGTCATGGGCTTCGATGGCATTCCCGTCGAGACCTTTCAGGACCAAGCCGCGGCGGACCTGGACTTGGGGACCACCTGGGTGGAGTACGCCGCCATCTTGGCCCAATTGAAGAATGCGGCTCCGCTCCTCAAAACGGGCGGAGTGGCCGAGGTGAGCGTCAACACCGAAAAGCTCATCACGGTGATGAGGCTCGTTTCACCGGAGTACTTCGTCGTGCTGGCCCTCAGGCCCGAAGGCAACTACGGCAAAGGCCGCTACGCGCTCCGCATTGCGGCGCCGAAGATTCGCGACGAGCTCTGAACACCCTTCCCAACGCGACCCGGCCAGGCTAGACCGCTCAGCCGCAATGGCCGGAGTCATCGACACCTCTGAGTTCCGCAAGGGCCTGAAGATTGAGGTCGACGGGGAACCCTTCGAGATTATTGAGTTCCAGCACGTCAAGCCCGGAAAGGGCTCGGCCTTCGTGCGGACCAGCATCAAGAGTTTGCTCAGCGGTCGGCTCCTTCAGCCCACCTTCAAGAGCGGTGACAAAGTTGGAAAGCCGGACATCGAGGAACGCACCATGCAGTTCCTCTACCGGCAAGGCGAAGACTACTACTTCATGGACACCCGCAATTACGAGCAGACTTTCCTCGGAGAAAAAGTGCTCGGAGACTCCAAGAATTTTCTCAAGGAGAACCTCGAGGCATCAGTGCTTTTCTACAACGGCAAAGCATTGGGTGTGTCGCTCCCCAACTCGGTGGATTTGAAAGTCACCAAATGCGACCCCGGCGTGCGCGGGGATACGGTGTCCGGCGCGAGTAAGCCAGCCGTTTTGGAGACCGGTTACGTGGTCAACGTTCCGCTCTTCATCAACGAAGGGGACGTGCTGAAAATCGACACACGCGACGGGAAGTACCTGACGCGGGTCTCCACCGGGTAATCGGCCCCGGGCTCCTTTCCGGGCGAGCCTACGAGAGGGGGCAATTCAGCGATGGCGGGAAAGAAGAAATTCGAAGAGGACGCCGGGGCCGCGCGCTCTGGAGTGGAGAGCCCCCTGGGGCTCGACACCATTCAACAGCTGGTGGACCTCTTGGAGCGCTCCAGCGTTACCCGCATCTCTTGGCGTCGAGGGTCGGAGCGACTCGTTATTCAGCGCGGCTTCCCGCCTGGCGCGCAGCACGCCCCTCCAGCTCCGGCACACACCACACACGTCCACACCCACCCGGCGCCCATCCCCAGCAGCGGAGGGCCTCGGGTGTCCGCTGCGGAGCCGGCAGCTGCTCCCGCCGCTGAGAAGCCGGGCGTCCTGGTGACTTCGCCCTTTGTGGGGACGTTCTATCGAGCCGCGGGCCCGGAGCAGCCGCTCTTTGTAGAGCTGGGCTCGGTGGTGAAGAAGGGCCAGGCCATCTGCATCATCGAGGCGATGAAGCTGATGAACGAGATTGAGTCTGAGGTGGCGGGCAAGGTCACCGAAATTCTGGCCGAGAACGGGCAGCCGGTGGAATTCGGACAGGCGCTCTTCCGCATCGAGCCGCTCTAGGGATGTTCAAGAAGATTCTCATCGCCAATCGGGGCGAAATCGCGCTGCGCATCATCCGTGCCGCGCGCGAGTTGGGAATTCGCACCGTCGCCGTCCACTCCACAGCCGACGCCAATGCACTGCACGTGCGCTTCGCAGATGAAGCGGTGTGCATCGGGCCGCCACCCTCGAAGGAAAGCTACCTCAACATCCCAGCCATCCTGTCGGCGGCGGAAATCACGCGCGCCGATGCCATCCACCCCGGCTATGGCTTCCTTTCGGAGAACGCCGAGTTCGCCGAGGTGTGCGAGAACTGCAAAATCCGCTTCATTGGCCCTCGGCCGGAAATGCTTCGGTTGATGGGCAACAAAGTCAGCGCGCGTGCGGCGGCGAAGGAGGCCGGGCTGCCCTTGCTGCCGGGAAGCGTGGGCGTGCTGAAGAACCCCGCCGAGGCGCGCACCGTGGCCGAGTCCATCGGCTTTCCAGTCATCCTCAAGGCGTCGGCCGGTGGCGGCGGGCGGGGGATGAAAATTGTCCGTGAGAAGTCGGTGGTGGCCGCTGCCTTTGCCACGGCTTCGGCCGAAGCCGCCAACGCCTTCGGCAACGGTGACATGTACCTTGAGCGTTACGTGGAAAAACCTCGCCACATCGAGATTCAGATTGTCGCCGACGAGCATGGAAACGTCATTCACCTCGGGGAGCGCGAATGCTCGGTCCAGCGGCGCCACCAGAAGCTCATCGAGGAGAGCCCGTCGCCAGCGGTACGCCCGGAGTTGCGGCGGCGCATGGGTGAGGTGAGCGTTCAGGCCATGGAGCGCATCCGCTACAACAACCTCGGGACCATCGAGTTTCTGCTCGACGAGCGGGGCGACTTCTACTTCATGGAGATGAATACCCGGGTGCAGGTGGAGCATCCGGTCACCGAGCTCGTGACGGGCGTCGACTTGGTGTCCACCCAAATTCGCCTGGCCGCGGGCGAGACGTTGAAGGTGAAGCAAGCCGACGTCACCTGGCGCGGTGCATCCATCGAATGCAGGGTGAACGCCGAGGACCCAGTCACCTTCGCTCCCTGGCCGGGAAGGATTACCGGCTACTCGGTTCCAGGGGGGTACGGGGTGCGTGTGGATTCAGCAGCCTACGAGAATTATTCGGTGTTGCCGTACTACGACTCGCTCCTGGCCAAGCTGGTGGTGCACGCCGATGACCGCCCAACCGCCATCGCCCGCATGCAGCGAGCGCTGGGCGAGTACGTGGTGGAGGGCATCCGGACCAACATCCCCTTCCATCGGGCCGCACTGGCGGACGAGGCCTTCCTCTCGGGGGCATACGACACGCGTTTCGTGGAGCGTCTGTTGGCCAGCGAAAGTGGGAGCCGTCGCCTCAAACGAGCCATTGAGGAGACCCCGTAGGCGGCCCCCCGCCTAGGCCCTACCAAAGGTGGGGGAAAGGCAGGCTAACCCCCCGGAGTCCCTGGAAAAGCTGTGGTCGGAACCTTGACCCGGCCGGATGCGGTCCGCTACCGTTTCACAACTCAGGGTACGCCAGCGTCCCGGGGTGGGACGAGGGGCCCCCGGCGGGGGCTTCCCTGGAGCCGGCTGCGGGGCTGAACCCCGCAAGGCGGCCCACCGTCTCCCGCGCCCGATGGACAAGAACAAGATCATCGAAGGCGCCGCCAAGCTCGTTGCCAAGGGCGCTTACGACAAAGCCATCAAGGAGTACCAGAAGGTGCTCGATGCGGACCCGCGTGACGTGCGGGTGCTGCAGAAGATGGGCGAGCTCTTTCAGAAGAAGAACGACAACGTCCAAGCGGCGGCGTTCTTCACCCGAGTGGCCGAGTGCTACTCGGGCGATGGCTTCTTCCTGAAAGCCGTTGCGCTCTACAAACAGGTGCTCCGGCTCAACCCGGAGCTGGTGGAGGTCAACCTCAAGCTCGCCGAACTGCACCAGCAACTCGGTCTCCTCACCGAGGCGATGGCCTTCTTCCAGACGGTCGTCGCGCACCACGAGAAGCGCGGGGATACCCGGGCCACCTTCGACACGCTGAAGAAGATGGTCGACCTGGACCCGGAAAACGTCTCCAGCCGCCTCAAATTGGCCGAGCTCTACGCACGCGAGGGGATGGGAGGCGAGGCGCTCCTCGAGTTTCGCCGCGCCGCCGACTACTTCCAGAAGAACGGCCGAGGGGATGAACGACTCCGTGTCTTGGAGCGCATCGCTGCCCTCGAGCCCGACAACGTCCCGTTGGCTCGGGATTTGGCCCGCGACTACCTCAGCCGAGGTGACGCCAAACGTGCCCTGGCCAAGCTACAGCTTTGCTTCAAGGTCGACCCCAGGGACTTGGAGACGCTGAAGCTGCTGGCCGAAGCGTTCACCGCCCTTGGCCACACCAGCAAGACGCTGAGCGTCTTCAAGGAGATGGCCAAGCTCCACGCCGAGCGAAACCACATCGGCGACGCGCGCGCGGCCTGGGCCCGAGTCGAGCAACTCGACCCCCATGACGCGGACCTCATGGCCTGGCGGGCCGAGGCCGCCCGGGGGCCGGTGGCTCACGCAGGACCGATTCCGGCTGCGGCCGCCCCTCCGCCGCCACCGCCCCCACCGCCGCCGGCCGCACCGGCGTTGCGGCCCGAGCAGGTGCAAAAGCTGCTCACCGAGACCGACGTCTACGTGAAGTATGGACTGCACGAGAAGGCGCTCGAGCACCTGCGGCGCATCTTCTCCGTCGATCCGGAGAACATCGGGGCGCACGAAAAGGCGTACCACATCTACCGAAGCGCTGGGCAGTCGGCGCAAGCCAGCGAGCAGCTTCTCAATGTGCTCCGGCTCTTCACCCGCCGCCTCGAAGGCGAGCGCGCCCAACCCTACCTGGACACGCTCCTCGAGGAGGCGCCCGACCACCCGGAGGTACCCGCGTTCCTCGCGGTGCTGCGTCCCGAGGGCGTCAGCGGGGATGAGGGCTTGGCCGCCGTCTCATCCGAGGACGAGGCGCTGCTTCCGGATGAAGGCGAAGCCCCCGAGCCGGAGGGGGACTTGGGTCTCGCTTCGGCGGCCTCTGGCGTCTCCGAGGAGGTGGTGTCCGAAGACGCGGTGCTGATGTCCGACGAGGACGAGGAAGGACCTGTCGCCGATGCGGACGACGAGCCGCTGACGCCGGCCCCGGGCCCCCCGCCCGAGGACTTCAAGCGCCCCAGCCTCAGAGGCGAGCAGCCGGGAGACGACTTCGGCGAAGCCGTGCCCTTCTTCGAGCCCGAGGCCGAGGCGGTGGCCGAAGAGGAAGAAGCTCCGGCGGAGGAACCGCTCGGGGCGTACGAGGCCGGTGTCGAGTCAGCGGTAGAGCTCCCGCCCGACGAGGTTGTGGACGAGGTTGTGGAGGAGGAGGTCATCCTCCAGACGCCGGTGGAGACGGGCCCCGTCTCCGAGGAATTGAACGAAGCCACCTTCTTCATCGAGCAGGGCCTGGTCGAGGAGGCGCGGGAGATTCTGGAGACGGTGGAGCTCGTCCGTCCGGGTCTTCCGCGGACGGCGGCCCTACTTCGCCAGCTGGAGGCGATGGAGCAGGAAGGGACACCGCTTCCGGAGCCGGTGACGGGGCACGAGCGGCCGCCGGGAATTGAGCCCATTCCCATCCGCACCGGCTCCTACAACCTCGCCGAGGAGCTCGCCGAGGAATTGGCCACCAACCCGCCTGAGGAGGAGGAGGTCGTCCCGGAGGCGGCCGACGGCGACTTCCAATACTCGGTCGACGAGGTGTTTTCCGAATTCAAGAAGGGCCTGGAGAAAGTCGTCAACCCCGCGGACGTCGACACCCACTACGACTTGGGCATCGCCTACAAGGAGATGGGCCTCGTGGATGACGCCATCGCGATGTTCGACGTGGCGCGCCGGGGCTGCGCCGGACGGCGAAAGGAATTGGACTGCCTGACCATGGTTGCGCTTTTGGAGGGCATGCGGGGCCACTGGGACAAGGCGGTGGCCGCTTACCGTCAGGCGCTGGCCAGTGAACATGCTGCCGGACCCACGCTGGTGGCCCTGCTTTATGACTTGGGCGCTGCCTACGAGTCGGCGAAGGCGCCCGGTCGAGCGCTCTTCCAATACCTCAAGGTCGCTGAGCTGGACCCGGACCACAGGGATGTGCAGAAGTTCATTGCCCGACTCTCGAAAGTGGCTGAGCCGGAGGACGACGGGCCGGCACCGCGCGCGGGCCCGGGCCCCACTCCCGATGGCCCTCCGGCAGGTTCCAGAACGCGAAAAGTGGGTTACCTCTAAGCGCCCATGAGCTACCTGGACCACTTCGGCCTCACCGAGGAGCCGTTCTCGAATGCACCGGTGACGCGCTTCTATTTTGAGTCTCCCCAGCACGCGCAAGCGCTGGTGCGGCTCCGCCACGCCGTCTCCAACATGAAGGGGTTGTGCGTCTTGGTGGGAGACATCGGCGCCGGCAAGACGACGCTCGCCCGTCGGCTCTTGGATGCGCTGCCCGAGGAGGAGTACGAGGCCGCGCTCTTCGTCATCATCCATTCCGGCGTTACCGCGGGCTGGCTCTTGAAGCGCATTGCACTGCAGCTCGGCGTCGAGAATCCGGCCAATGAGAAGCTCGCCCTCCTCGGACAGCTTTACCAGCGACTGATGCAAATCCACGAGCAGGGGCGGAAAGCGGTGGTGCTCATCGATGAGGCACAGATGCTCGCCTCGAAAGAGTTGATGGAGGAGTTTCGCGGCCTCCTCAACCTCGAAGTGCCGGAGCGAAAACTCATTAGCTTCGTCTTTTTTGGGCTCCCGGACGTGGAGCGAAACCTGCGACTGGACCCGCCCTTGGCCCAGCGGGTGGCGATGCGCTACCGCCTCGAGCCCTTCACCCTGGCTTCCACGGAGGCCTACGTTCGCCACCGCATCCAGACTGCTGGCGGTGGGCGGCTTCCATTCACCCCGGCAGCCATGGCCGCGCTTCACCAACTGAGCGGTGGGAGCCCGCGCGTCATCAACACTCTCTGCGACAACGCGCTCTTCGAGGCCTACCTGGGCCGGGAGACGTTGGTGGATGCTCCGCGCATCGAGGAGATTGCTCGCTCGCTGGCCATCGGGCCCTCGCAACTGGAGCCGGCTGCGGTTAAGCAGGAGTCCCCGAAAGGGGCGTCGGGCGAGCGGGTCGACCTCGCGGAAATCGACCGTTACCTCGACGACCTCGAGGCCTGAGGAAGGCGTAGGTTTTGACAGTTCCCGGTTCTCGCAAAGTCGCCATCGTCGCCCTCCTGGGCGTGCTGGCGGTGGTCGGAGCCGTGCTGGCCTTGCGCACGCACGTGGCCTGGGAGCAGGTGTGCACCCTTGCGCGACGCGAGCTCCCGAAGGCACTTGGTGCGGAAGTCGGGATTGGCAGATGTGAGGTGGACCCAGCGTCGCGCACCGTCCGCCTGGGAGGCGTGTCGGTGTATGCCTCCGGGCAGGACGTTCCGGTCTTCAGCGCCGACCTGGTGGAGGCCACGCTGGGAGGCTTCGAGCCCTTCACTGGCCGCGTTCTCCTCGACCGCCTCCTGGTGACGCGACCACGTGTGCGTTTGGACGTCTCCCATCCCACCCCTGCGCGGCAAAAGGCCGGCTGCCCCTTCCAAGCCCTGCAGGCGGTCTCCATCGACGACTTCGACGTCCGAGGAGGCGAAGCCCACGTACTTCTGCCCGGAGGTCGGGCGGTCGACGTCGAGGGGCTTTCGCTCGGCTGGCGAATGCGACGTCGCGTGGCCGAGTTCCGCGTGGAAACCTCTCAAGGCTCCGTCGACCCAGGGGGAGGTGTCGCCTCCCTTCCGCTCACCGGCTTGCGAATTCAAGGCGAGCTCGCCCGCGGCGGTCGAGACCTGGAAGTCACATCCGGCGAGCTCTCCGTGGGCGAGGCAGCGTTGTCCTTCAGCGGCCGCGTGGATGACCTCTGCCATCCAGCCCTGGCCGTGGACGCCCAGCTCTTCCTCCCCATGCACGCCCTCACCCGTGCCACCGGCGCCTTCCAGGGCGCGTCCGGACACCTCTGGGCACGCTTGGCCGTCAGTGGCCGAGCCCCGGACATCCGTCTCAATGGCGAGGTGCTGGGGAAGAGCCTGGAGCTGCCGCCGGCCCACCCCGGGGACTTCAGTGCACATTTCGCGTTGGCCGGAGACACCCTCACGCTTCATGACTTGGTGGTTCCCATGGCGCCCGGGGAGGTGAAAGTCTCGGGGACCGCGCGTCTCGTCCCAGGCCTTCCAGTCAAACTGCGGGCGGACCTGGACGCGGTAAGCCTGGCCCGGGTGCTGGAGCGCGCTGGAGGCCCGGCGTCTTGGGTGGACTTTGCCGTCTCGGGCCAGGTGACCGCCCAGGGCAAGCTTTCTCCCACTCCGCTGCTTCAGGGCGAGGCCAGCCTCCACGCTGCGAATTTTTTGTTCACGTCCGGGCCGGTCCTCAAGCAGCCGCGGGGGAATCCCCCAGTCCTCGCATTTCCAGGGGGAGACATCCGTCTTGAGCTGCACGTGCTGGCTGACAGCGTGGAGTTGCGGAACGCTGAGCTCCGCGTGGGGAATGGCCACGCCAACGTGAATGCGAAATTCGGCTTTCAGCAGGCGGCTGGCCTGGCCATCTCTGGCGTCATCGACCCGCTGGATTTGCATGACGTCGGGCCGTTGTTGGCCATTCCGTGGTCGGGCGTTGGCTCGGCTCGATTCTCACTCGGGCTGGCGTGGGGTGACTTGGTGCACATTGACGCGGACGTCGCGCTGCGTGACGCCGAATTCCGTCACTTCGCGTTGGGGACGGTGAAGAGTCCATTGCACTTTGCGGACGAGGTCCTGACCTTTTCAGACGTCAACGGACTGCGCGGTCGCTCACCGTACACCGGTGCGGCGAAGCTCGATTTTCGAGGAAACGGGCTCGTGTTGGAGGCTCGGGCGCGCATGCCCGAGGGAAGGGTGGAGGACTTGGTGGAGGTGGTGGCTCCGCTGTCCCAAGTGTGGCAGCCGCTCCGCCGCGTGCTAACCGGAAGCGCGGCTGGGGAGTTCCGACTGTGGGGTCCTTCTGAGGCGCTCGACGCAGATATTGACTTCACCGCCTCCGAGGTCGCCTTCCACGAACGGCGGATGGGGAATGGAGCCGTCCACCTTCGCGTCCGAGACGAGACGCTAGAACTCTTGCCCACGACGTTGCGAGGGCCACTCGGCGTGAGCCAGGCGCAGGGACGCCTCACGGGGGATGCGCTCGACTTCCGCTTCCGCATCGACGGGATGCCACTGGATGAGGTTCTCGGCGCGGGCGCACGGAAGGCACAAGTGCGGGGAGTGCTGACGCTGGCTGGGACAGCGCGCGGCACCTCCGACGTCCCCGACGTTCAGGCGACGCTGACGTCCCCTCAAACGACGCTCGCCGGAAGGTCACTTGGTCCGGTTCGGCTCGAAGGGCACTTGCTTGGTGAACGACTCGAGATTTCGGGACGTCCAATTGCCGAGGCCGAGGCGCGTCTCACCGCCGACATCCGCCGGCCCTACCCGTTTCAGTCCAACCTCAAAGTGGGACTGTCCGACGTCCGAGCGCTGCTGGGCGACGGCTGGCAGGGAGCTCTCCGCGGAGTCCTCACCGCCTCCGGGACCTTTCTCGAGCCCGAAGCGACCGAAGGGACGCTTCATTTGGAGCAGGTGCGACTGCAGCGCGGCGAGGTGCGGGCCGAGAATGACGGCGCGTGGGACTTCCGCTTTGGGAAGGGGAAGCTAGAGACGAGCGGCATCTCTTTGCGCGGTCCAGAAACTGCCCTCACCGTTTCGGGTTCGGCCTCGACGAGCGCTCTGGACTTCAAGGTGGCCGGGACGCTCGATATGCGGCTCTTGGAGCCTTTCACCCACTCCCTGGACAGGCTCGCCGGCCGCATCGAGCTCTCCGGAAGTGCCGAGGGCAATCCGCATGAGCCATCCCTCCTCGGGAATGCCAACCTGCTGGACGTGGGCGTGGGGCTTCGAGACACGGCGTTCGAGCTCCGTGGGTTGACCGGCCGCGTCGACTTTAGCGAGACACGCGTCCTGTGGACCGACGTCCGTGGGCAATTCAACGATGGGCAGATTACCTCGCGCGGCGACTTGGCGTGGGGAGGCTTCACCGTCACTCAGCTCACGACGTCGACGCGTATTCAAGACGTGACGCTGCGAATTCTCGAGGATGCGCCCTTCAGCGCGACCGGCGAGCTCTTACTCTCAGGAAAGCCGGGGGCGTTCCGCCTCTCGGGTGAGCTGGAGGTTTCGCGGCTTCGTTACGTGCGCCCCTTCGGTGTCGACGCGCTGGTACGGCCCAAGGCGGTGGACGGCGCCGAGGAGAAGGGCGTTGATTGGCTGTCCTTGGACGTGGCGCTCCACCTCAAGGACGCGCGGGTGGACAACAACGTTGCCCGGGCCAGGCTCTTGGGCGACCTCCGAGTCACCGGCACCCTCCTGCATCCAGGTCTGGTGGGGACGGTGGAGGCGGGGGAGGGCAGTCAGGCGTTTTTCCGCGGGAATGCGTTTGCCATCACCCAAGGGGTGGCGGACTTCAAGGACCGTCACAGCCTGGAGGGTGTGTTTGACGTTTACGCGGACACGCAAGTGCGGGACTACCAGATTCGGCTTCACGCCTTTGGGCGCTCCAGCGCTCCACAAGTCCAGTTCTCGAGCGAGCCCTCGCTCCCCGAGGGGGACGTCTTGTCGCTCTTGACGCTGGGCGTGACCGCCCGGGAGCGAGCCGGCATTTCCGGGACGACCGGCGCTGGCGCGGGCTTGGCCGCCGAGGCGCTCTACCAGGCCTCCGGGCTTGACCGACAGGTGCAACGCTTCCTTCCCAAGAACGAAATCCTCCGCGACCCGTCCTTCCGCATTTCCACCCAATACAGCGAGGGGACGGGGCTGGTGGAGCCCACGGCGCAATTGGAGTCGAAGTTCTTGGTGGACCAGCTTAAGCTGAGCCTCAGTCAGCCCGTGTCCGGCAGGGGCACGCACGCGCAAGCCGAGTACCGATTCGACAACCGCTTGTCCGCACAGGCCGGATGGGACAACGCCTACAGCGACCTCCCCATCGGGAACCTCGGAATCGACTTAAAGCTCCGTTGGGAAGTCGAGTAGCGCTCGCCTGGTTGTTGCTCGCGCTGGCTCCTGCCAGCGCCGAAGCACGCCCAGCGGAGCCGCCGCCGCGGCCCATCGTGACCTCGGTGGTGCTCAAGCTACCGGCCGGCTTCTCCTCGACGGAGTTCAGGCCATTGGTGGTGGTCCAGCCTGGTCAGCCACTGGACGCGCGGGCGGTCCGGCGCAGCATCGAGCTGCTCTTTTCCACTGGGAAATTCGCGGATGTCGTGGTTCGAGCGCACCCCGAGGTGGGCGGCATCGTCGTCGAGGTCGAGTGCACGCCGGTGGCCAAAGTGCACGAAGTCGTGGTGACTGGAAACACTGTGCTCAGTCGGAGTGACGTCCTTGCCGCGGCACACCTGGCCCAGGGCAGCGACTTCTTCACCGAGAAGCTCGACGAGGCCAAGGCCGGAATTCTCCAAGCCTACGCCCGCAAGGGTTGGAACCACGCCGAAGTGAGTCTCTTCGTCTCGCGCTCCGGGCCCCTGGTGGACATCACGCTGAGCATTCTCGAGGGGCCACCCACCCGCGTGGCCGACGTCCATTTCGTGGGGACGCCGGGACTCCCCGTGGCCCAGCTCCGGAAGACGTTCGGTCTTCCGGTCGGCGCCATTCTCGACCAGACGGTTCTAGAAAAAGGAACCGAAAAGCTCCGAGACCTTTACCGGGAGACGCACCACTACCGGGCCCGAGTGGGTAGCCCCACCGTCCTCCAAGACGCCGCAGGGGCGGTGGTGAACGTGCCCGTCGATGCGGGACCAGAGCTCACCTTCGCCATGCGGGGGAACCGGCGTTTCTCGTCACGGCAACTGTTGTCTGTCTTGGACTACGAGTCGGCTGACACCCTGGACCACGCCCTCGAGACGCGGCTCGCTCGTCGACTGGAAACTTTTTACCGCTACCGCGGCTTCGCTCAGGTACAGGTCGCACCCAGTGAAGAGCCGGACGCCGCCGGGGGTCCGACGGTGGTCGTCTTCGCCGTGGACGAAGGCCCAGTCCTCCGGGTGACGAACATCGCCTTCGACGGGGCCCTCTCTCTGTCCGAGACACGGTTGCGACGCATCCTGGCGGAGGTCATCGAAGCTCGCACCCCGCCCCTCCCCGGCGATGCTCGGCTACTGGATGACCCGATTGCCTCGCCCGACCAGTCCCAAAGGACGGACTTTGGGACGCCGCCAGTCATCACGCCCTTGGAGGTCTTCGTCGAGGAGGCTTACCGCGCCGGCGCGGAGGCGCTCCAAGCCACTTACCGAGAAGACGGCTTTCTGGCCGCGCGAGTCGAGCTCACGGTGTTGGATTGGGACGCCGCACGCAACCAGGCCCAGGTGCACTTTCGGGTGGAGGAGGGTGTCCAGACGCGCGTCCAGACGGTCACCTTCGAGGGACTTCCCCCCGGCCTCGCGGCACCGCCCACGGCCCCGCTGACGACCGGAGCGCCGCTCTCGGCGCGGGCCATGGAGCAGCTCCGGCTGGAGGTCCTGCGGCGGCTCGGGCGCGCCAGCTACTTGTTCGCGCGGGTCGATGTGCTCCCAGAGTTGGTGGACGGTGGACGGAATGCCCGGGTGGTGTTTCGCGCGCAACCCGGTCCCGCTGTCCGCGTCGGCCAAGTGGTTGTCCGCGGTCTGCAACGCACAAACGAGAACCTTGTTCGGCGCAACCTGGTGGTCCGTCCTGGCCGTCCCTTGGACCCGGAAGAGGTTTACGCCAGCCAGGCCAACCTTCTGGCCCTGGGTATTTTCCGTCAGGTGTCGGTGACGATGATTAATCCCGACGCCGAGGAGCCGGTGAAGGATGTCCTGGTGGAGGCGCGCGAGCGCGCGCTCCTGTCAGGCTCTGGCGGAGTGGGTTACTCGACGGTAGACGGGCCGCGCGTGGTGGGGGACCTGGTCTTCCCGAACATTTTTGGCGAGGCCATCAACTTCACTGCGCGCGGGAAAATCAACTACGTCGGACTGAGTTTGCTTCCCTTGCGGGACTTCGCCCCGGCAGCAGAACTCCAAGGGCTGAATGGGATTGATTTCAACTTCAATGCCACTCTGTCTCAGGCGCGCGTTCCTTGGCTCCTTCCGGCGGAAATCAGCGCCCGGCTCACGGTCGTTGCCGAGCGCGTCCATCAGCCTTCTTACTTTTTCAGCAGAGTGGCGGCCATCGCGGGCATGGCCTGGCAGCTTTTGCCCTGGTTGAGCTTCACCGGCCAGTACACCGTGGAGGGCATCCTGGTGCGCCAGTACGACGCGCTCTCGGCGCTCCTCGCCACCTCCAGCGTCGACATCACGCGACTTCGCTTTCCCACGGGCAACTACATCCTCCAGACCATCAGTCCGGGCTTCACGCTCGACTTTCGTGACAACCCGATTAACCCGCACAAAGGAATTCTCTTCACCACGGTGGGCGAACTGACGAATGACATCAGCGCGGAGTCGACGGACGCTTTCGGGAACAATCCGGTCCCCGCCGTCATCTACACCTGGAAAATGTCCGCTGGGATCACGGGCTACGTTCCAGTCAACGACCGCGTCGTCTTGGCCCTCTCCGTCCGCGGTGGACGGATTTGGGATTTGGTGAAGGGCGGGGAAATCATTGCTCCCCAACGGTTCTACCTGGGAGGTGTCAATACGCTCCGAGGGTTTCCGGAGGACGGTGTCATCCCTCAGGATGAGCGCGCCGGTTACACGGTGCAGCGAAACGCATGTGCGGCACTGGTTTGGCCGGGAGGCTGTACGCCCTCCGGTATTGTCCTCAACGAAGGTCGTCAGGTGCCGAGCCAGGGCGGCACGTTGTTCACGCTCATTAAGGCAGAGCTTCGGTTCCCGGTCGCCTACGGCTTTGACCTCGGACTCTTCGCCGAGGCGGGCAATCTCTGGGCGAGCGCACACCTCTACCGCCCCTTCGTGCTCCGCCCGGTGGCCGGCGTGGGGTTGCGCTACGGCACGCCCATTGGGCCGCTTGCGCTCGACCTGGGCTTCAACTTGGCGCCGGACGCTTCCATCAACGAGCAGATAGCCGCCATTCAGTTCAGCGTGGGCGTCTTTTAGCAGCCCGCTGATGTGGAACGACCCGTCAAGTCTAGCAATGCGTTCGTAGTGCGTCGGGTCCTTTCTCACTGGAGCAGAGCAGGCCGCGGTCGAGGCAGCTTTCGCGACGGTTGATCACTCTGATGTTCGCGGGTCGAGCCGCATGGTCGTGATCCGTCGGGAGCTGCCTCGGACTAGAGGCGCGAGTCTGGGCTAAAGCCCGGTCGCATAGCGGTTCGCGAGGGTTCTCCTTTCCGTGTGCCCCTCGACCGAAGCCTGCTCTGTTCCAAGTAGACAAGTTGTCGTTTCCTTAGGTCACGCGGCCTTCCGTTCGGCCGCCTCGTGCTGCCTCTCGATATGAGTGGCAATCGCCCAGATGAAGCCGAGGAGTTCTCGGGCCACCGCCATCATTGCGTGCTGGTGGGACTTTCCTCGCCCCGTCAGTTTTCGGTACCGACCGTGGAGTCTGTGCTGAGCCTTCATTGAAATGGCCTTCACCTCCTCGCTCACGTTGGCCTGACGACGCTGCAGCACACGGTAGAGACTGGGTTTGTGCTGGTACGCCCACGATGCTTCGACGATGACTCGTCGTAGGTGACTATTCCCGGTTTTGGTAATGGGTCCGCGCGAGATGTTTCCACCGCTTGAGTGTTCTCGAGGAACGGCTCCGCTGTACCCCATCAATAGCCTGGGGCTTTCGAATCGCGAGGGGCTTCCGAGCTCAGCGACGATGGTCGCTGCGGTTATCTTTGCTACGCCACGCAACGCCTGGAGCCCTTCAACCACAGCTCGCATTCGCTCGGGCGCTGTCTCGATTGCTTCATCGATGGCCCTCTCGAGCCGAACAATGCGTTCTCGAACGTGGTCGACTTCCGTCACATAGTCGAGCCGCGTTGCTTCCAGAGCTATCGGCTCGAGCGTGAGGCTCTTCACCCACTTGTAGTGCCTCTCGGTCCAGGCCTTCATCCCTTCAGGTGGACGGATTCCGCGTCGAATGAGCAGTTTCTGCAGCCGGTGGCGGGCGCGGAGTTGGTCCTTCTTGGCTGCCTCGCGAGCTCGGACCAGGTCGCGAAGCGCCTCGTGGCCAGCGTCGGGCACCCAAACCGCTGTTAAGTCGCCGCTTCGGTAGCTCCGGGCGAGCTTCTCGGCGTCCCGCCGGTCGGTCTTTACCCGGTCGCCGGCTTTCCTTGGTACCAGGGCCGGCGCAATCACTTCGCAGATGACTCCCAGTTGGTCGAGCTGCCAAGTACAAGGCGAAGCCGGTTACCCCGGCCTCGTAACAAGCCTTCACCTCGTCCAGAGGCCCCAGCTTCTTGACCAGCTTCCGTAGACTTTCCAACGTGTTGGGTATGACGCCCAAGCTTCGGACATCCCCATTCTTCTCGGCCACGGCGACGGCGATGGTTTCTGCGTGGACGTCCAGCCCCACCCATCGGGTAATCTTCTTCACGACCGGCTCCTTTCGCATGTAGCTCTGCGCTACGCGTCTTTCTCGGACTTGCGGCGTAACCTACGCCCTGCGAATCCGAGCCGGTCGTTCCCATCCTGACTAGAGTGCTGTTTTTCGAGTTTCCAAGGAGAGGGGAGCGAAACCGGTATGGGTCGGACCTCGAGACGCAAGTTCATCGCAGGGAGTGCGCTGCTGGCGGGTGCGGCCGTCGTTCGCCGGACCTCGCAGGCGGCGCCGTTGCCTGACGCCGGGACTCCTGCACTCAGCCCAGCACCGCCCGCCGCCGGCCCGTCGGCCATTACCCCGACCACCATCTCCGAGTCATTGAGGCTCGTGCAGCTCGAATACACGGCGGCGCACCAGGCGCAGGTGGCCTCAGCTTGGAAAACCATCATGGGCGCGGCGCTCAACGACCGTCGCGCTTACCACCCCTCCAGCGCCGTGGTGCCGGCGTCTCTGTGGGACCCACGCATTCCCGGCGCGCCTACGGGCCCCGCTCGCACGCGGACGCAGTTTTCACGGTCTACGCTTCAGCTGCCGACGCGAGACGAGGACATCGCCTACGCACCGGTCACCGCGCTCTCGGAATGGCTCCGGACGCGAAAAATCTCCTCGACCCGTCTCACCGAGCTGTACCTGGCCCGGTTGCAGCAGTTCAACGCCAAGTTGGAATGCGTCATCACGCTGACGCCGGACTTGGCACGAGCCCAAGCGAAGGCAGCTGACGCTGAAATCGCTCAGGGGAAGTGGCGCGGCCCCCTCCACGGCGTCCCCTGGGGGGTGAAGGACCTCCTGGACACGGCCAACATTCGAACCACCTGGGGCGCCGAACCCTTCAAGGACCGGGTCCCCACCACGGACGGTACCGTGGTCGCCCGGCTGCATGCCGCGGGCGCGGTGTTGCTCGCGAAACTGTCCCTTGGGGCGCTGGCCCTCAACGACATCTGGTTCGGTGGGGAGACAAGAAACCCTTGGCTCCTGGCCGAAGGCTCGAGCGGCTCGAGTGCTGGCTCGGCGGCGGCCACCGCCGCCGGGTTGGTGGGCTTCGCCATCGGGAGCGAGACGGGAGGCAGCATCGTCTCGCCTTCCTCCAGGTGCGGCATCACCGGGCTCCGACCGACGTTTGGCCGGGTGCCGCGGACGGGCGCCATGACGCTTTGCTGGTCGATGGACAAACTGGGCGCCATGGCCCGCGGTGTGGAGGACACGATGCTGGTGCTGGCCGCGATTTCCGGCCCAGACGGTAAGGACCTGAGCTGTGTCCCGAGTCATTTGGCTTTCGACGCCAACCAGCCGGTTAGCAAATTGCGTGTGGGCTACGTGCCGGCCTGGCTGGAGAAGCCTGCCAACGACTTCGACAAGCAGTCCCTGCCGGTGGACCGTGCTGTCGTCGAGGCCGTGAAGGCCGCCGGAATGACGCCCGTCCCCGTCGAGTTCCCGGACCTGCCCTACGCGGCGCTCAACATCATCCTCTTCTCCGAGGCCGCCGCCTCCTTCGAGGAACTCACCCTGTCGCACAAGGACGATGAGCTGAAGATGCAAGTCTTCGACGCCTGGCCAAACACCTTTCGGCAGGCGCGTTTCCTCTCCGCGGTAGACCTCGTCCAGGCCGACCGGCTCAGGAGGCAGGCGGCGGCGGCCATGAATCAGCTCCTGACGAAAGTCGACGTGCTCTTGGTGCCCTACCTGCGAGATGAGACGCTCATTGGTACCAACTGCACCGGCCACCCCTCGCTCACCTTGCGCGCGGGTTTCGTGGAAGTCGACCGCATCCGGAGCGACTGGTACCCGCCGCCCGGTCAGCAGTGGCCGCTGCTCCCTGAGAAGCACCGCGTGCCCCAGGGGGTAACGGTGGTTGGCCGTCTCTTCGACGAGGGGACGCTCGTCCGCGTGGGCATGGCGCTGGAGAAAGCCCTTGGGGTGTCCGCGCAACGACCACCGGGCTTTTGAGGGAGCTCGGCAGGGGGGGTTATTTCCCCGCGTCCGGTAGGGCGGCCGTTTGGTCGACTTTCTTCGGGTCGATGCCCAGCTTTCGGAGCGTCTCGTGGTCGGGAAACCCGGTCGCGGCGAGTCCTTGCGACTCCTGAAAGGTGCGAAGGGCCTGTTCCACCCCTTTGCTGCTGTTGTCGTCTGGGGCGAGGAGCCCCCGCTTGCGGAGCGCCGCGGCGATGGCGTCTGCAGAACCTGGCGCCATGAGCTGGCTTGGGGAGGCAGCCAAGTCCGGATGACCCGGGTCTGTCTGCGGAGTGACGGCCTTTGGGCTGGGGAGGCGGCTCGGTGCCTCCGGCGAGTTGGGAGCATTGGGCGGCGCGACCGTCTCCGCATGCGAACAGGCCAGGCCGACCGCGAGGCCTAAGCCGAGCAAAAGGGAAGGGTGCTGTCGCATGTCATTTGTCCTTGGGCGCAAGAGGGCCGGGAGTGGAAGTGCTGCCGGGGCTGTCTGGCGCGGGGAGCCGCTGGAGGCTCTCCCTCAAGCCGACGACGAAGGCATTGCGGAGCACACCGCTAATGGCCGTCCACGCGTCAAGCTTGGGCCGGTTGAGGTTTCCGTGGATGGGGATGATGGTGGAGAGGGCGTTGCGCCCAGGCACTCTGTCCGAAAGTACCTCCACGCCAGTGTCGGCCAGGGTCGCTTCGAGTTTCTTTCCCAAGTCGGGGCCGATGGCCTCAACATTCCCGTTCTTCAGGACGGGCTGCAGCGCGCCGGTGAGCTTCCCGTGGTCGCACCCAAACCGGGCCAGCATGTCGAATGTTCCCCTCATCTTCAGCCCCGCGGATTGAAGCACCGAGTCCAGGTCCGACAGGTGCAACCCGACGAGTTGCAGCTGGCCGGAAAATGTAATGGCCTCCGGGGTGAGGAGGTCGACGGTGACGAAGGCCGTCACCGTCCCGGATTGAGCCATGGTTCCACGGATGGCAAGCGTCGTGGCGTGGTGCTCTAGCCCGGGCCGCGTGGCGAGGCCCTCCGCGGTCGCTTCGATGTTGTGAAACCACAGTTGTGGACCGTTGCCTTCCGGCTTCGCCGGGTCGTCGCTCCGAGTGTGGCGCAGGGCGATGGTAATTTCTCCGCCCTTGAGCTGCATGCGCTCAACGGCAAGGGGCATGACTTTCTGAAGCAGTGCGGCAATGTCGGGGATGACGATGGGGATGAGAAAGAACGTCATCTTCAAGTGGTCGAAGTTTGCCCAGGCGTTGAGACGCCCGTGCAGCAAGTCGCCCCAGAAGAGGCCAGTGTCCAGTCGCTCGAGATAGAAGATGGGGAGTGTTTTGTCGACGGGCTCGAGGTGCAACTGGGTGACGGTGTAAACCAGTGGGAAGAAGCTGATGTGCGCGTCAGCCGCATCGGCCTCCCAGCCTGGAATTGACGACAGCGCCCGGTGCGTCGCGTAGCGGGTGAGAGGCTGGCGCACGACAAACACCACGAGGCAAAGCAAGGCCAGCCCGAGCAGCGTCCAGTGCCACCAGCGGAGGTTGCGGAGGGGACGAAAGAGGTGCTTCACGGGATTGAATGTCATCGAGCGGAAGCTATTTATGCACTCACAGAAGCGAGCGAAAGCTCCCGCCCGATGTTTGGACCGTCAGCAGCAGAACGAGGCAGAGGCGTGTTTTGCCTTCGACCGCTGAGGCGCACCAGTCGTCAGGCAACGCTGTGGGCCAAAAGCCAGGAAAAGGCGTCGGGACTGAGGCCCAACGCAGCCAAGACAGAGCGACGCAACATGGGGTGGCGCGCAAGCCAAAGCACGCTCGTTGCCACGAGGGCATAGCGACGGTATTCGCGCTGGCAGGTGGCCAGGTAGGGGCCGAAGGCCGAGGGCTCCCCGCGCCGAGAGACCGCCTCGGGCAGGCACGCTCCCAAGGCCTCGGCACACACCAGCGCCAGCGAGAGGCCTTCTCCGGTGATGGCATCGACGTACCCGGCAGCGTCCCCGAGCAAGACGAAGCCAGGACGGACGCGCGCCAGGACTCGACGGCGCAGGGGCCCAGCGCCCCGCGGCGTGGAGTCCGTCTCAACACCGCGAAGGCGAGCTTCCAACGCTGGAAAACGCTGTACGAGGGCGGGCCAGGAAATCTGCGGCGGCACGCGTCCGTCCTCCCAGAGGAAGGCCACGCCGACGCGCTCCTCTCCGGCGGGCGTGACATAGGCCTCCAGGCCTTTGGAGAGGTGGACTTCCACGCAGTCCGTCCAGGGACGTAAGCGGACGTGCTGACGCAACCCAAAGCGGCGAGGCCCGAAGGCAGGGGCGTCGAGTCCCTCGGCCGCCCGGAGGGGCGAAGCCAATCCATCCGCAGCGACGAGAACTGCTGCCTCCCAGGTGCCACCGTCGGTTTGTACCGAGGTGCGGCCTTCGGCATGGCGGTGAGCACGCACGGCCGTTTTCGCGTGGACAGCGACCCCCGCTTCTCGGGCCTTCTCGAGCAACACCCGGGCCAGCGCCGTGCGCCGGATGCCGATGCCGCCGGCTCCGGGAAGCCGGCCTTCGAGGGCTGAGCCGTCCTCCTGGAGGTAGCGAACGCCGCGGATGGGCGCCCAGTCGGCGGCGCCCAAGCCGGCCCGGGCACCGAGCCGCTCCAGCGCTCTCAGGCCAGGCGGCATCAGCCCTTCGCCGCAGGCCTTGTCCCGCGGGAGCTCCTCCCGCTCAAAGACGGCCACCGAGAGGCCCGCGCGGGCGGCGTGAATCCCTGCTGCCAGCCCCGCCGGTCCGCCGCCGGCGATGGCCACGTCCACTTTCATGCCTCTTGGTCCACCCGCGCGAAGGCCAGCGCGCTCCTCAGCATGGCCCCCGCGAGTCCGAACCAGCGTACCTTCCTCGGAGGGGACAGCGTGCCGGTTTGCCAGCGGCGAAGTGCCTCTCGGCGGCGGAGCTTCCCGCTCGACGTCCGCGGCAGCGTGCCCGGGGCCAACAGCTCGACGCGGTTCGGACGGATGCCCGTCCGCTGGAGAACGCGGGTTCGAATTTGGTCCGCCAAGTCCACCCGCGAAACGGCCCAGGTTTCGACGAGAAGCACGAGCTCCTCGCCCTCCGCGCCAGGGAGCGTGGCGCCGAGTGCCACCGCGCACCCGGCCCTGACGCCCTCCAGCCCGTCGAGCGCTTCCTCGAATTCCTGGGGGACGTGGTTGGCACCCCGGAGAATGATGACGTCCTTGGCGCGGCCGCACACCACCAGTTCGCCCTCGGCGATGAAGCCCAAATCGCCGGTGTCGAGCCAGCCGTCGACCAGGGCCGCGCGGGTCGCCTCGGGCTGCCCGAGGTAGCCCACCATCATCGAGGGCCCGCGGACGTGAATCCGTCCCACCGTGCCCGCCGGGACGATGCTGCCCGTCTCGTCGCGAATCTCCACCTCGGCGCCGGGCACGGGCCGGCCCACCGAGACAAGCGTCCTGTCTCCCGGACGGACGCGGCCCTCAGCGGCAAGCGCAGCGGCGTCTACCGCGACTGTCCGGAGACGGCTCCGGCTGGGGGCAAAGGTGACGGCCAAAGCCGCTTCGGCGAGCCCGTAGGCCGGGACAAGCGCTCGGGCGTCGAAGCCGTAAGCGCCGAAGCGCTCCGCGAAGCGGCGAGCGACTTCGGAGGAAATGGACTCGGCACCATTCAGCGCCAGGGCCCAACTGGACAAGTCGACGCCCGCCAGCTCCGTGTCACGGATGCGACGGACGCAGAGCGCATAGGCGAAGTTGGGGGCAGCCGACAGTGTCCCCCGGTGGCGCGACAACGCGCGCAGCCAGAGCGCCGGACGCGCGAGGAACTGCTCCGGGCGGAGCAGCACCAAGGGCCCCGGGTATGCCACCGCGTTCACCAGGCAGCCGATGAGCCCCATGTCGTGGTACAGCGGAAGCCAGCTCACGCCCAGAGGACGCATGCCGTCGCGCACCGGCATGAGCGCACGGATGGTTTCCACCTGGGCCATGACGCCGGCGTGGCTGAGCGCGACCGGTTTCGGGTCGACGGTACTGCCCGAGGAAAACTGCACCACGGCCAGGGTCTCGGGGGCCACGGAGTGTTCGAGCGGCGTGTCGCCCGCCTCGCGCAGCGTCGAAACGCGGTGGCACCCCAGCCGGGGCCGTGACGCCGCGACGGCCTCGCCGAGGAGGCGCCCCACCAGGCCGTCCGTGAGGACGGTGACTGCGCCCGACAGTTGCACCATGCGTGCGGTGGTGCGGTGGTACTCCTCCAACCGGCCGAGTCGAACCGGGGGGTAGAGCGGCACCGGAACCGCTCCGGCCAGCAGCGTGCCGAAGAAGGCATCCATGAAGTCCGCCGAGGTGGGAAGGACGATGGCCACCCGGTCTCCGGGCCGGACGCCGAGGCGGTGAAGCGCTCCGGCCGTGGCTCTGGCGCGCATTCGGACGTCGGCCCAAAGCAGCGTCTCTTCGGACTCGTTGGCATCAACGAAGGTGAGCCCGGACGGGTGCTCGGAAGCGCGCAACAGGGCCTCGGGGATGGAGGCATGACGCGGCGCCGGTTGCGTCGGCCCCACCAGGCGCGAAGGAGCGTTCATGTCGAGGCCTCCGCGCGCCGCACCACCAACTTCGTCAAATCTCCCACCGTGCGGAGCCCGACAGCGTCCTCCTGGGAAAGCCTCACCCGAAAGCGGTTCTCCAGCCCGACGGCGAGGATGGTGAGGCCCAGGCTGTCGAGCCCCAGGTCCGCCAGCAAGTCATCCCCGGGCTGCACGGGTTGCTCGAGCTCCAGCTCCGAGCGGGCGATGGAGCGAATGGTGTCCAACACTTCCGCCTCACTTGCCACGGTGCAGCTCCGGAAGCAGACGTCCGCGTCCCGAAAAGGCCTTGGCCCAGGAGGGCCCGAGGGCACGCTCCTCGGAGCGAATGCGGACGGTGAGCAGAACGAGGTTCCCCAAAGAGAAAACCACCGCTGTTACCCAAGCTCCGTACACCAACGGAACGGCCACCAGCTCAACCACCACCGCCAGGTAGTTGGGGTGGCGAAGGAAGCGGTAAGGCCCGGACGTCACCGGAGGAAGCCCCGGCCAAACGAGGACCCGGGTATTCCAGCGCGCTCCGAGGGAAGCCACTGCCCAGTACCGGAGCCCCTGGGCGAGAAGGGCCGCGCCGAGCGCCGCCCAACCCACGGCGCCCGGAAAGGAACGGGGAACCAGCAGCACTTCCGCCGCGCACGAGACGAGGAAGAGCGTGTGGAAGGCCACCATGACCGGGTAGTGCCCGCGGCCCGCTTCGACCGCGCCCGCGGCCCGAGCTTGCCGCGCGTTCCGCCGGGAGAGGAGAAGCTCTCCGCCGCGCTCCAGAGCCACGAGCCCGAGGAAAGCCAAGTAGAGCGCCTGCGACGTCACCATTGAAGGAGTACCAGCTCGGCGCAGAAGCCCGGCCCCATGGCCATGAGCAGCCCCAAGTCCTCAGGTCGCGCATCGCCAGAGGCGAGGAGCGAGTCGAGGACGAAGAGGACAGACGCCGAAGAGAGGTTCCCCGTCTCCCGCAGCGATTTCCAGGAACGCTCGAGTGCACCTGGCGGGAGTTCGAGCGTACTCTCGAAGGCCTCCAGCACCTTCGGCCCGCCGGTATGGGCCACCCAGTGGCGGATGTCCTTGGTTTCAAGGCCGTGCTCGGCGAGGAAGCCGGCCACGTCCGTGCGGACATGGCTGCGGACCACTTCCGGTACCTTGGCGCTGAGCACCACTTTGAATCCACCATTCACCACGTCCCAGCCCATCACCCGTTCCGTGTCCGGGTAGAAGACGCTCTGGGTGGCGAGAATTCGCGGAACGCCCGCCATCGGCCGTTCGGCGCCCGAAAGCACGAGTGCTGCTGCACCATCGCCAAAGAGGCCGCTGGCGATGATGTTGGCAATGGAGAGGTCTTCGCGCTGAAGGGTGAGCGAGCACAGCTCAACCGAAAGCAGCACTGCCACCTCGTCTGGGTAAGCGCGCAACACATCGCTGGCCCGGGCCGTTCCAGCTGCCCCGGCCACACAACCCAATCCGAAGATGGGGGTCCGCTTCACATCGGAACGCAGTCCGAGGCGGTTCATGAGGCGTGCATCCACCGAGGGAGTGGCAATGCCGGTAACCGTGACGAAAAACAGATGATCGACGTCGCTGGCAGTAAGCCCAGCGCGATGCAGTGCCTGTCGAACTGCCTGCTCACCAACCTCAGTGGACACGCGCAACCAGGCATCGTTGCGCGAGCGAAGGTCGACGAGGGCAGGGTACTCGTGGAGTGGAACCGCCAGGTGCCGACCCCCCACCTGGACGGCGCGGTGAAGCTCCTCTAGCCGCTCGACGTTGAAGTGCTCCTTCGCCCAATGGGTACGAAACGCGGCGATGAGCGTCTCCTGGTCCGCGTAGTGCGGGGGCAGCGCCGTGCCGACGCTGCGGACGTAGGGGCCGTTGGGCTTGGCCATCGTCCTTACTGGCTAACCGAGGTAGGGCCTCGCCGGCAACCGGACTCCTCCGTTTCCTCGCTAAGTGGTGACGGCCAGCTTCGGATGCACGACGGGGTGGCCCATCAGACGAGCGCCGATGACCAGGACCAGGCCCCCGAGGGCAACGGGGATGGCGTTGAGCAGGATGGCAGTTCCCAGACTCGAGTGGTCGGCCACCATCCCGATGATGGGAGGAGAGATGGCATCGCCCAGGGCGTGGTAGGCGAGGACGCTCAGACCGACGGCGAAGCTCCGGACGTCCGCCGGGACCGCGCTCACGATGGCCGCATTCAATGGGCCGTTGTTGAGGAAAATGAAGAACTGCGCCCCCGCCACCGCACTGAAAATGATGAGTGGCGAGTGGGAACGGGCCACCACGGCCATGAGGGGCACCGCGAAGAGCAATCCCCACCCCGACAGAGACATGCCCCCGGTGGTCGACCTGCGGTCCGCGACGTCTCCTAGCCAGCCTCCGACCAAAGTGCCGACGATGCCGGCGACGGCGGTGATGGCTCCGAAATACAACCCGGCAATTTCCGGGTTCACTCCCCGCTCCAGCTCCAGAAAGCTGGGCATCCAGTTGGCGAGCCCGCCAATGGAAAACGTCATCAGAGTGAGTCCGGCCACGGCCGTCCAGTACATGGCGTTCTTCCGGAGCCGGACGAGGCCCACTTTGAAGGGCACCTTCACCGGTGGCGGTCCCTCGTCTGTCGCCCCGCGCGGCGGGTCCGGTACCCGAAGCGCGAACGCTGCCACCAGCAAGCCGGGGATGCCGCCCACCCAAAAGGCGTGCTGCCAGCTGTAGCGGTGCCCGAGCCATCCGCCGAGGGCGAAGCCCATGGCCGACCCAACGGGAATGGCCACGTAGAAGTAGGCCAGCATCCGGGAGCGCTCGCTCCGCTTAAAGAGGTCCGCGATGAGCCCTGGGGCCACCGTGCCATAGCCCGCCTCGCCAATGCCGACGATGGAGCGCGCCAACAAGAGAGCGGCGAAGCTGCCTGCGAAGCCGCCGCCCACCGTGGCCAGGCTCCAGAGGAAGACGCCCCCCGCGAGCACCAGTCTTCTCGGGAAGCGGTCGCCCAGCACTCCTGCGAGTGGTGCGAAGAGCATGTAGACGATGATGAAGACGGAACCGAGCCATCCCGCCGCGGCTTTGTCGATGTGAAACGCCTCCATGATGCGGGGCATCATCCCAGCGGCGATGTACCGGTCGAGGTAGTTGAGCAGGTTGATGAGGGTGAGAATGGCTAACCCGTACCGAGCCTGACCCCGGGTGACCGCGCTCGTCTCAGCACTCATCCGTTTGACCCTCCGAAACGTGAGGCCAGCAAACCCCAGCGCAAGCCTCGGTCACTCACCCGAATACCCGCAGCGCCGAGGTGGTCCAGAGCTCGTTCCAAAAGCAAAGCCCCGGCGATGATGACGTCGGCGCGCTCGGGTTGGAGCCCAGGGATGGTACGCCGCGCCGCCAAAGGCACGGCGGCAAGGCGAGCGCGCGTCCGGGCCAGCTCCTCGCGGGAGAGCCAGCCCTTGTGTACGCGTGCAGCGTCGTACGGGGCCACGCCGTACGCGACGGCGTAAAGGGTGGTGACGGTTCCGGCGACGCCCACCACCAGCGCGTTGTCCCTCGGACGGGGCACGGCACGGAGCGCCGAATCGACCTCGGCGTGAAGCGCGGCCAACTCCTCCGCCGCCGGCGGGTCGGAGCGGAGGTAGCGCTCGGTGAGACGGACCGAGCCGACGTTGAGGCTGGTGTGGAAGCGGACGGAATGCTCGGTTCCGAAAATAAACTCCGTCGAACCGCCGCCGATGTCGATGGCCACCAACTCGCGGCCCGCGGCCTCGGCGGCGAAGTCAGTTGCAACGGCGAGGTAGGAGAGCCGGGCCTCCTCGTCTCCGGAGAGTATTTCCACCTCGACGCCGGCGCGCGCTCGCGCCGCCGCGAGAAACTCGGCTCCATTCTGCGCGTCGCGCGCGGCCGAGGTGGCGCTGACGACGACGTCCACGGCCCCTAAGGAGCGCGCTTCCGCCGCGAAGCGTCCCAGGGCCTCGAGCGTACGTTCCATGGCCTCCGGCGCGAGGCGCCGGTTCGCATCGACGCCCTTCCCCAACCGGGTGATGGCGCTCCGTTCGGCCACTGGGCTGAAGCCGGAGGTGGTCTGCTCCGCCACCAACAGAAGCACGGTGTTGGTCCCGACGTCGATGGCGGCGTAGCGGGCCATGCGAGGCGCGCCAGCCTAGCAGCGGATGCGCTCCTCCGGGTCCCTTTGAATTCTTCCCTCGGCGCCTGCCGACGGAAGGGACCGCGTGCTGTGCGACTACCCTACCGCCCGCGGCGAGTCGGCCCGGGCGAGCAGCTCGACCAGGCTCTGCGCGAGAAACGCATATTGCTCGGCCGAGTTGTAGAGCTGCGCGGACACACGCAGCCAGCGCGAGGGCGCCGCCGGCCAACGGAAGACCGGGACTTCGATGGATTTCTCTTCGAGAAGAAGGTCCTGCAGGGGGTCCGTGGCGAGAAAGGAGCGAGGAGGTCCCTCGGCGTCCGGGAGCTTCACCGCGGCCAGGGAGCCGAGCATTGTCTCGGGGCAGGGCGCCGCGACTCCAAGCGCGGCGCAGAGCAGGCGCCGGCCAGCGACCGCCAGGGCATGGTTTCTGGCCATGACTTCCGGCCAGCCGCCGGGGGTCAGGCCTTCCAGAGCTCGCAGCGCGCTCGGGACGCAGAGCCATGCTGTCGGGTCATCTGTACCGCCCCAGTCGAAGTCGAGCCGGAAGCGCGAGCGGTCCACGCGAGGAGCGTTTCGTCCGTGGCTGATGACCAGCGGCTGGATTCGGTCCTGGCGGTCGCGGCGGACGTGCAGGAAGGCGGCGCCTTTGGGCGCGCACAACCACTTGTGACAGTTGCCCGTGTAGTACGCAGCACCGAGCGCCTCGAGGTGCAACGGAAGCATTCCCGGTGCATGGGCGCCATCAACCAAGACGTCCACCCCGCGCCCTTGCAGCAGCGGCACCAAGCGCTCGACAGGGAAAGCCACTCCGGTCGGGCTGGTAATGTGGTCGAGCAGGACGAGGCGCGTCCGCTCGCTAACCGCGGAGAGAACGGCGTTCACCACCGTTTCTGGCCCCTCGACGGGAAAGGGAACGCTGGCGGTGACAACCTTCGCGCCGGCTCGTTCGGCCACATAGGCCAGCGCGTTGGCGCAAGCGTTGTAGGCATGGGACGTCGTCAGCAGTTCATCGCCTGGACCGAAGTCGAGTGAACGCAGCACGGTGTTGACACCGGTGGTGGCGTTGGGCACGAGCGCCAAGTCATTGGGGTCGGCGCCGAGGAACCGGCCCAGTTCCTCACGGACCTCGTCGAGGAGCGCTTCCAGCTCTCGGATGAAGAAGCGCACCGGCTGGCGCTCGATGCGGGCGCGCAACTCGGACTGTTCCTGAAGAACACTCCTCGGAGTCGCGCCGAAGCTGCCGTGGTTGAGGAAGACAATGTCCGGGTCGAGAGACCAGGCGGTGGAAAGGGCGGATGGTGAAGGAAGCGTGTTGCGCGAGGGTGTCATGGGTCGAGTGGCAAATCGAAAGTGAGGTTGACCTCGTCGAAGCCAAGCATTCGGTAGAACTCGTGGGACTCCGTGCGCCGACGGTCGGACCGAACGAAAAGGCGCTCGCACCGAGCGGCGCGTGCAAGTTCGGTCACCGCTTTCACGAGGGCTCGCCCGACGCCGAGCTGTCGAGCGTCTCCGTCCGTGACGAGGGCCGTGAGCTGGGCAACGGGTCGCGCCGCGTACAGGCGCTGTTGGACGCTTACCGTCGCCGCGCCCACCAGCCGAGGTGGCCCCTCGTCGGCGGGATGGTGCTCGGCGGTGAGGGCATGGAAGGCAGAGCCCGGCTGGTAGACGACGAATTGGCTGGCAACGATGCCCGCGGTGGTGGCGTACCCTAGGCGCATAAAGAGCCCGGCGAGCCCCTCGGCGTCCTCGGGGCGCGCCGGGCGAACGATGACTTGCTCGGGGCGGCCCATCGACGTCCCCCATGCCACAGGCCGGCCAGTACAGTCGAGCCCCTCCCGTGGCCGTAGGGCTTGCGTCTCAGCCCAACCAGCTCACCAGTGCGCCAGACGGAGCTCGCTCGGGCCTTCGCGGGAGCGTTTGTGGGTCCCTTGCGCCGCCGCCATGCCCAAGGCCGCGCTTCTTGAGCTACGGACTCGGGTCCCTGGCACTGCGGAGGTCGCTACCCCGGCAAAGGGTGCCGGAACGAGGCATGCCGGGGGTGGTGCGCTGGTATGTTGCGAGGATGGCAAGCGGTTGGCCGCGGGGCCGGTCTAACGGCCAGCAAGACGGTCCGGAGCGCGGGCAAGAGTGACGCACCTCAACCGGAGGACGGCGGCTTACGTCAGCGGTGGGGCCCTGTTTGCGACCGCCCTCTTTTTCCACCGGGCTTTGGTGAGCGGTCGGCTCTTTGTCGCGCGCGACATCCTTCGCGTCTACTACCCACTTCACGCTTATTGGGCGCAGCGCGTCCTGAGCGGCTCCTTTCCTGACTGGTATCCCTTTGATGGGCTCGGCCAGCCGTTCGCCGGAATGGTCATTTCCGGTGCTTTTCATCCGCTGAACGTCACCTATCTCGCGCTTCCCGTTGGCGTAGCGCTCAAGGTGAACACCCTGCTGTGCTTTCCGGCAGCGTTTGGCGGTGTGTTTTTGCTCGCCAGGCGGTTTGGGGCCCGAGTCTCTCCGGCCGTGCTGGGTGCTCTGACGTACTCGTTCTGTGGCTGCCTCGTCTCGAGCACGAACAATCACCTCTACCTGATGGCGGCCGCCACGGTGCCATGGGCGCTCTGGGGCGCGGATCGCTTCCTGGAGCGTCCCGGCTGGCCCCGGGCCAGTGCAGCTGGCGGTCTGACAGCTCTCGTCTTGCTCGCCGGTGATGTCCAGGCATTCGCGCTCACCCTCGGACTTTTCTTCGCGCTCGTTGTCTGCCGGCGGGTCTCCTGGGTCATGGCAGGGCTCTTGGTTGGCTCGGCGCTTGCCGCGAGCACGGTGCAACTCGTCCCGAGTTGGCAGGTTCTGAGCCAAGCCGGGCCCGGTCAGCAGACCCTCGCTCAGGCCATCGCTTGGTCGACCCATCCACTTCGCCTGGCGGAGCTCGTCTTTGGTCCGGTCTTTGCGCGAGATCCCAACGACCCAGTTGGAACCGCGATTGCCGGCGCATTGCTCGGCGCAGGACAGGGCACGCTCTGGGTCGACTCGCTCTATCTCGGTCTCCCCGCCGTGGTCCTGGCATTGTTTGGGACGTGGGTTTACCGAGGCTCTCGTGTGGGCCGGACGCTCTTCGTTTGCACGGGGCTGCTTCTCGCGCTGGCTTTGGGAAGGCGGGGCGCTCTCACACCATTCGCTTACAGCGTCGTTCCGTTTTGGCGCGCCTTCCGCTACCCCGAGAAGTGGATGGCCTATGTCTCGTTGGGGGTGGCGCTGGGCGCAGTAGGAGGCCTTCAGGCCATTCTCCAGCAAGCGTCACTCCGACGGCGTGCGGGACTCCTCTTCGGTCTGTGTGGCGTCTTCTCTCTCGCGCTTGGCGCTGAGGAGACTTGGCTACAACTCGGCGGGCGTTGGATGGCAGAACACGTCAGCGATGGCGCCCTCGCACCCGAGGTGATGGCACACGTCTCGGGACAACTCGCACGGGGAGCGTTCATCAGCGCGCTGCTCGCAGGTCTGGTCGCCGCAACGCTGCTCTGGGCGCAGCGCCCGCAGATTGTCGCCTGGGTGCCGGCTGCGTGCTCGTTCCTCGGGCTCTTCTGGCTCAATGAGCCGCAGTACGCCCTCTCGTCCCCGGACGTCCTCGAACTTGCCAGCCCGTTCCCCGCCACTGTCCGGGGAACCCCTTGGCGCGTCCTGTACCTGGCCGGTCCTCATGTTGTCCCGATGGATTCAGCACTCAGCGCGGTAGAAGTTTGGGCGATGGGAGCGGTGCTGACACTGGAGCCGGTAACGCCCGCGCTCTTCGGAGTGGAAGGCGCGAACACCTACCTTCCGGCGACTGCCACCCGCGTGGCTGAGCTCAGGGACGACGAGCGCGCCTGGGTCTTTGAGCGCGCCGGCCTCTTCTCCGTGCGGTACCTCAGCGTCGCCGAAGAGAACAAGGCGGAGGTGGTGACGTCTGGGAAACGCGTCATCGACGCCCTGCCGAGTTTCGGTTACGTCCTCCTCGATGACCCGACCGCACTCCCGCGGGCCTACCTTGCGCGGCCGCTATGCGTCGCTGGTCCGGCGGCCTCCCTTTTGGCGGTCCGAGCCCGGGATTTCCATCGCGGGGTAGAGGCCGTCGTCGAGTGCGAGCATCCCCTCCCTCCGTCAATCGGCGAGGTGGGAGAGGTGACGTCGCTTGCGTCGCAGCCCGAGCGAGTGACGCTCACCATCCACGCGAAGACCGCGGCCGTCGTGGTCTTAAACGATGCGTTCTATTCCGGCTGGCAGGCCACAGTGGATGGAGTCAGCAGTCCGGTACTGGCTGCAAATCACGCCGTTCGCGCCGTGGCCGTCGAGCCTGGAACACACCAAGTCATTTTCAAGTACCGAACGCCTGGGTTGCGGGCGGCGGCTTGGCTGACGTTGGTCTTCCTGCTCGGAGGGATGCTCGCCTTCGTCCGAGCATGGCTCCTTCATCGGGCTGCGCTGGCGCCTGTGCTGAAGTAGTCGCCGTTATGAATTCCTGGGTGCGTCTTGCCGACGAAGCCCGTTCTGGCCCCGCTTCCTCACCTGCGACAGAGGCACCGGCCCTTGAAAGGTGTGCCGCGTCGCTAACGCTGGTCGCGCAAGAGAAGGCGCGCCGCTTATTCCCCTTGCATCAGTCCCGTGACGCGCCCGTCGGGATGGACGACGACGCGTGAGGCGGCGGGCTCTTTGGGAAGTCCAGGGAGGGTGAGAATTTCCCCGGTGAGGGCAACGACGAAGCCAGCGCCAGCAGACAGGCGCAGCTCGCGCACGGTGATGACGAAATCTCGTGGCCGGCCGTGGCGGGCTGGGTCATCCGAGAGTGAGAGGTGCGTTTTCGCGATGCACACTGGCAGCTTGGCGCCCCCGAGTTTCTCCACCAGACGGAGGTCTCGCTCTGCGGCGGCCGTAAAAGCCACGTCCCGGGCACCGTAGGCGGTGCGTGCCACAGCGCGCACCTTCTCGGCCAGAGGCGCGTCGAGGGGGTAGAGAAACTGTGGGGTGGGGGGAGAGCTCTCGGTGCGGTCGAGCATGGCGAGCACCGCGTCGGCGAGCTCGAGCGCCCCCTCTCCACCCTTGGCAAAGCCTTCGCAGACGGCCACCGGAACGCCCGCCGAGCGCCCCCAGCGCTTCAGCGTCTGCAGCTCCGCTTCGCTATCCTGTGGGAAACGGTTGACGGCCACCACCGCCGGTAGGCCGAAGGCGGCCACCGTCTCGAGGTGCTTCCACAAGTGCTCGAGCCCGCGCTCCAGTGCGTCCGCGTCTGGCTCGGCGACGCGTGCCAGGGGGGCGCCGCCGTGGAACTTCAAAGCCCGTAGTGTGGCCACCAGCGTCACGCCCCGTGGCCAGAGGCCGGCCGAGCGGCACTTGATGTCCAAAAACTTCTCAGCGCCGAGCTCGAAGCCGAAGCCGGCCTCGGTGATGACTTCGTCGGCGTAGGCCAGGCCGAGCCGGGTCCCCAAGACACTGGAGCACCCATGGGCGATGTTCCCGAAGGGCCCGGCGTGAACAATCGCCGGACCGCCCTCGCGCGTTTGGACAAGGTTGGGAAGCAGGGCGTCCTGCAGAAGCGCGGCCATGGCGCTGGCCGCCTTGAGCTGCCCCGCGGTCACGGCCTCACCCGTTAGGCTCTGGCCGACGACAATTCGGGCACAGCGAGCCTCCAAGTCTTTCGGCCCCTCACTGAGGGCGAGGATGGCCATCATCTCGCTGGCGGCGGTGATGTCGAAGCCCGTCTCACGCACCACGCCATTGCCACGACCCCCAAGCCCGGTGACGATTTCTCGGAGGGACCGGTCGTTCATGTCCAGGCAGCGGCGCCAGCGCACGCTTCTGGGGTCGAGTTCGACCGGCGACCGAAAGTGCAGGTCGTTGTCGACCAGCGCTGCGAGGAGGTTGTTGGCCGCACCCACCGCATGGATGTCGCCGGTGAAGTGGAGATTGATGTCCTGTGCAGGCTCGAGCGTGGCCAGACCTCCGCCCGTCCCTCCTCCTTTGACGCCGAAGACAGGCCCGAGCGAGGGCTCGCGCAGAGCGGCGACTGCGTTGCGTCCCCGACGACAGAGGCCCATGGCCAGCGCGACAGAGGTTGTGGTTTTCCCCTCCCCGGGCGGAGTGGGGGTGATGGCCGAGACGAGCACCAGTCGACCGCGCGCCGGACGCCCGTCGAGGGCGGCCAGCTCGACTTTGGCCCGATGCCGACCCCAGGGGATGACGTTCTCCACCCGGAGACCCAAGCGCTCCGCGACCTCGTTGATGGGACGGAGTGCAGGCATGGTCTCTAGGGCCCCCAGTCCGCGGTGTCGAACTCCCCCCGCTCCATGGGAAGTGGGTGTTGGTGCTGGCCATCGGCAGTCATCACGAAGAGCTGCGGGATTCCGTTGCGGGAGCTGGTGAAGATAATCAACCGACCGTTGGGCGAAAAAGTGGGCTCGGAGTTGTTGCCTTGGTCCTGCGTCAGGCGCGTCACCTTTCCGGTGTCCACGTTGACACTGAACAGGTCGAAGGCGTTGCGCTCGTCACGAGCGGTGAAAGCGATGAGGTCCCCGCGCGGAGACCAACTCGGCGTCTGGTTGTAGTTGCCCTGAAAGGTGATTCGGCGCGCGTCGGCGGGATTGTCCAGGCTGAGCACGTAAAGCTGCGGGCTGCCGGCCCGGGTGCTGACGAACGCCAGCCGTTTGCCATCCGGGGACCAGCTCGGACTGCTGTTGATGAAGTAGGTGCTGTCGGTGACGGCGTGCGCCCCAGAACCATCGGCGTTGGCCACCCAAATGTTGGTCCCGTCGCCCTGGGCCAAGCTGTAGGCGATGCGCTTGCCGTCCGGCGAGTAGGCAACCCCGGTGGCCATTTGGCCGGCAGAGATGAGCACCGCAGCCGGAGCGCCGACGCGTTGACGGTAGATGTCCGGCTTGCCGCTCCGGTAGCTGGTGTAGGCGACGGTGGTGCCGTCGCGTCCCATTGCTGGCAGGACGTTGAGCCCATCCTTCGCCAGGACTACCGCGTCGCGCCCGTCCCAGTCCGAGAGCCAAATTTCGCGATTCTTCCCCACCCGATGCACGAAGGTGAGGTGTGTTTGGAAGGGCCCAGGCTCGCGGGTGAAGTGATGGTAGAGCGCGTCGGCGAAGAAGTGCGCCAGCTTGCGTGGGTCGTCGAGGGGCACGACATGCACCAGCCGGAGCTCCTCCTTGCCGGAGGCCACGCTGAAAAGACGCATTTCGCCGCGAAGGCTCGTTCCGTCCACGGCCAATTGGACTTTCACCAGCGCCTCGGCACCGACGTCCGCCCACCGGGAAAAGGTGATGCTGGCCGCCGTGAAGCCTTCACGGACGTCGGCCAGGAAGCTTTTCCGGTCGAGCACCTGAAAAATCCCGGCCGACGTGGCGTCAAAGAGAAAGGCCTCGTCGAACACCGCGGAAGCCGCCTTGGCATCATCGGCCAGCGGCTGCGGAGCCGGGATGGCCAGTGGAAGCGGCCGGAAGTTAGCGCCTGAGATTTCGAGAACCGGTGTCTGGGCACGGGCAGAGGTGGCGAGCGCGGCCAGGGCGAGCAGGAGACGTGGGGCGAATCGAATATTCGGCACGCGGAGAGTCTCCTTCAGGGCCTGAACTGAAGCACGATTCCATACTTTTGGAGCGCATTGCGGAGATGGACTGGAGGAGGAGCAAACGGTGCAGCCCGCTTCACCGCCTCCAGCACGGCGCTGTCAAAAAGGTCGTTCCCGCTGGGCTTGGCAAGGCGGGCCCGACCCAGCTGGCCATTGGGGTCGATGAACAGCGCTACCTGCGCCACCAGATGCACACGCTCTTGGTCGGGAATGGTTTCCGAGACGTCATAGAAGCGCTTCACCTGAGCGCTGAGTTGGCCGTAGTAGCGTTCTCCCTCAGCTTCCGCGGAGTCGCCCGAGGGGTCGCCGTCGGTGGCGCCTGAGGCCTCGGCCGGCCGCTTCGTCTTGCTCATCTTGTCAAATGCCCCGAGCAGCTTCTGCCGCTCGTCCCCAGTTTTTTCGCCCGGGGCTTTTGTCTTGGCCGGAGCAGGGGCTGCGACCGGCGGTGGGACCGCGACCGGCGCAGGGGCCGGTGGAGGGGCCTGCTCCTTCGGCGGGGGCGGAGTCTCCTCGATGCGGGGAAGGAGCTTCTCGTCGCGCGGAGTCCCCTGGCGGACCAACTTGGCGATGATGGGCTTCTGGTTGAGGTCGATGAAGGGTCGTGCGGTGAGAGCACCGTAGCCGAGCACCAGCCCCAAAAGGACAGCGTGCACCAGGACGGACGGCACGAGGAAGCGTCCCAGGGGCTGGGGCGGAGTGGCGAGGAGGCTCGTCGGGGCAGTGGCGTTCAATTCATCCGTTCCCGTGCCCGGCAAACGCTCACCGTCGGTCCTTCTTCCGGGGAGCGCCTGCCGGGTCGGTAATCATCCCCACGCTGGGGATGCCAGCGCGCTGTGCAGAGGCCATGACTTCCACCACCGCCCCGTAGGGCACGTCCCGGTCGGCGTGGAGGTAAATTTCCTTGTCGGCTTGCGCCTTGGCGTTGGAGCGCAGCTTGTCCTCGAGCTGGTCAGAGGCCACCTCGGCGTCGCCGAGAAAAATGTGACCCTGCCGGTCGATGCTCAGCACCAGCCGCTTTTCCGTGGCCTCCACCGGCTGAGCGCGGGCATCCGGTAGGTTGACCTTCACGCCCTGCTGGATGAGCGGCGCCGTGACCATGAAAATGACGAGGAGCACCAACATCACGTCCACCATGGGCGTGACATTGATTTCGCTCATCGTGGTTCGCCCCGGAGCGCCGCGGCCTCCACTCATTGCCATCTTGTTGTCCTCTGAGCGCCAGTCACTTGAAGAAGTGTCTCTTCACGATGTTGAGAAAGTCTGAGGAAAAATTGGCCATCTCCACGTCAAAGACGCGAATTCGACTGACAAAGGCATTGTAGGCAACCACCGCCGGAATGGCGGCAAAGAGGCCAGCCGCGGTGGCGAAGAGCGCATTGCCGATGGGAGCGGCGACCGTGGAGAGACTGGCGTTTCCTTTTTCGGCAATCTCGTTGAAGGCGCCGAGGATTCCCATCACTGTGCCGAACAACCCGACGAATGGCGCCGTCGCTCCCACCGTCCCCAGAAAGCTGACCCGGGATTCGAGCTCGGTAATCTGCGAGGAAGAGGCGCGGTACAGCGCCCGCTCGACGTTTTCGATTCCGCCCAGCCGTTCCGACATCGGGCCGGCGTCAGGGTCCTTGGCTTGAGCAAGCTTCGACAGCTCTTCGTACCCGGCGCAGAAGACCTTGGAGAGCGGCGAGGAATCGAGCCCCCGGGCGGACTGGTAAATGGCGTCCAAGCGGCTCGCTTTCCAAAAGGTGTCGAGAAACGTCACCGACTGGGCGCGCGCTTTCGAGAGCTGACGACTCTTGAGAGCGATGAGCGCCCAGGAGACGATGGAGACGACGACCAGCAGGAGGAGCACGGCAATTTCAACGGCCGAGCTCTTCTCGACGATGTCTAAATAGTTAATCGTCGCGAGGGCGGGGGCGTGGTGGAGCATCACCGGAGATGGGCTACCAGCACTCCTGGGGTGGGTCAAACCGCTGCACCCCTCTCCCCGACGATTCTGTTGGGCTAAATTGGACCCCCCTGAATAGGAGCCCCCGGGCGCTCGTCTCTCAAGTGCCGTCGCCCGGAGGAGAACTGCCTCATGCGCCTCACCCCGTTGGCCCGCCTCGCCCTGTTTCCGTTGGCCGCCGCTCTCGCCGCGGGCTGCTATCCGACGTACTACTACGGGCCACCCCCGCCGCCGTACTCCGGGTACCCGGGCAACATCTACGTGAGCTGGACGTTCGCTGGAGCCAGCTGTGCGCAGACGCCCGGGGTGGCGCAAGTCCTGGTGAGCGTTCTCAATGACCCGCTGCCCATCGTCCCCAATACGTTCGCCTGCCAGGTAGGCAGCCCGCCCAACCAGCTGGTCATCTACAACTACGCTCCTGGCACCTACATCGTCAGCCTCTCGGGGTTGGACGTGAGTGGGAACGTCATCTGGAGCGGGAGCTCCACGGTGGTGGTGAACGGCAACGTCGCAACGGTGGTGAATATGCAGCCGAGCGCCTCCCCCAACAGCGCCCTTCTGTCCTGGAGTTTCGCCACTGCCGTGGGGAGCTTCTTTCCGCCCTGCACTGCATCGGGGGATTCGGACCCAGACCGGATTGACTCGGTGGCCCTCTACGTGGACGGAGCAACCGCCCCTGCGCAAACCTACGACTGCACCCAGGGCTCGGGGGGTACCCAAGTGAGTGCGCCGTCCCTTTCGCCCGGCAGCCACTCGCTTCAACTCGTGGCCTACCAAGCGGGCCTCTCCTACGCCTTTGCGCAGAGCAGCCCGGTGGCGGTAACCATCGTCGCCAACAGCCCCACCTCCCAGGCCTTCACCTTGAATTGGCTGGTGGGCGGGGTCGGCGTCGCTTGGACGTACCCCGTCACGGATGCCTGTACCGCGTCGGTTTCTTCGGTAGCCGCCTCCTTCTCCGGCCCCATCAACTCCGGCTACAGCACCTCGGGTTACCCTTGCGCGACCTCGGTGGCCCCCTTCAAGCACCTTCAGGCGGCAGGGGCGGGCGTCTCCTACGCGCTTAGCGTGAGCGCGGTCGGCGCGCCTCCGGCCTCCCCGGTGGTCTACTCCGGCACCGCGGGGTCGGTGAGCATCCAGCCCGGCCACTTCTACGATGGGACGGCTGGTACCGTCGTCAGCGTGCCTTTGAACTAAAGAGGGCACACTTCGTGCTAGCTCTCGGCGGAGGATGAGCTCCGTCGACACAAGACCGCTCGGCGTTTTCGACTCCGGCGTAGGCGGCCTTACCGTGCTGCGGGCGCTGCGCGAGCGGCTTCCCGCCGAGTCCCTCGTCTACTTGGGGGACACCGCACGGGTGCCGTATGGCACCAAGGGTGCCGGCGTGGTGACACGCTACGCGCAGTTGAATGCGGCTTTCCTGACTTCGCTCGACGTGAAGCTTCTGGTGGTGGCCTGCAACACGGCTTCCGCCGTGGCGCTGCCCACGTTGCGCTCGAGTCTGAGCATCCCAGTGGTGGGCGTCATCGAGCCCGGTGCCCAGCGGGCGGCCGCGCGGACGCGTTCGGGGGTGGTGGGCGTCCTGGGGACGCCGGGCACCATCCGTTCCGGCGCCTACCAACGCGCGCTGGAAGCCGAGCGCCCGGGGCTGCGCGTCCACGCCCAGGCCTGCCCACTCTTCGTCCCCTTGGCGGAGGAAGGCTGGCTCACCGGGGACGTCCCGCTCTTGGTGGCACAGCGTTACCTCGAGCCCCTGCTCGGGACGGGAATGGACACGCTGGTGCTGGGCTGCACCCACTACCCGGTGCTGCGCGAGGTGTTGCAGCACGTCGTTGGCGCCGGCGTCACGCTGGTGGACTCCGGCGACGCCACCGCCGAGGCGGTGGCGCGTGCACTCCAAAGCGGCGCCGCACGGCCCTCCGGCGCGACGCCTCGCAGCGAGCGCTTCTACGTCACTGACGTGCCGGAACGCTTCGTCGCGGTGAGCGCACGCTTCCTCGGGACGGCAGTCCCGAGCGCCGAGCAAGTCGACTTGCCGATGGTTTAGGAGGGCGAGTCCGCAGCGACGAGACGCTCGGGGTGGGTATAGAGGTTGAAGGTTCCGCCGCGGACAAAGGCCGCCAGCGTCACGCCGGCCCGCGCCGCCAGGTCGATGGCCAGCGTGCTTGCGGCACCGACGCTGGCCAGGACAGGAATGCGGGCCATGGCCGCCTTTTGCACCATCTCGAAACTGGAGCGCCCGCTCACCACCAAAACCGCCGGAGCAAGTGCATCCGCCGGCGAGCGCGGGTTTCCCAGCCGAGCCGCGAGAAGGAGCGTGCCCACCACCTTGTCCACTGCATTGTGTCGGCCGACGTCCTCGTGGACGGCGAGAATTCCTCCGTCTACCGCTAGAAGAGCGGCCGCATGCGTGCCGCCGGTGCGAGTGAAGGTGGCTTGTGCGGCCCGGAGGAGCTCCGGAGCCGAGGCCACCAAGCGGCGGGGGATGCGCTCCACGACGGGGAGGGGCGTTACCAGCGCCAGCAAATCGTCAACGCTGCGCCGGCCGCAAACGCCGCAGGCGGCGGTGGTCAACGTTCCACGGCGCGTGGCCTGAACCCGCTCCAAGTCCAGGTGCACCCCGGGCGCGGGGATGACGTCGAGGACGTTGCCGTAGCCCTCCTCGTCCACCCGGCCGCAGTGACTCAACGTGCCCAAGTCGTCGACGTTGCGGATGATGCCCTCGGCGAAGAGAAATCCGGCGGCCAGCTGCGCATCCGCGCCCGGCGTGCGCATGGTGATGGCCACCGCGTCGCCAGCGACGCGAATCTCCAGTGGCTCCTCGATGGCCACCGCGTCGGTGGCCATGGGCATGAGGGCATCCGCCTGAATGCGACGCACCGGTCGCTCTGCCATTCCCGGCTTCGACATGGATGGAGAAGGCTAACCCCTCCAGGTCCCGCATGCGATGCTCCCTAGGGACGCTTTGCCGAGGAGGGTTCGAGCATGGTCCCAATCATTTCCGCTCAAGCGAAGGAGCTGATGGAGGAGGCGCGGGCGAATGCGCGTGAGGCGCGAGAAGCCCAAGCCGACCGCTACGCGAGACCTTCCTTCGAGCACATCTCGCTGGGCCGTCCCTTGCGGGTGGTGGTGTTTCTCGTCGTGTGGGCGGCTGGGACGGGCCTCTCGGCAGCCATCGGTCTCGGTTCAGGAGGCCTGGTTGGCGTGGGCGTCGGTTTTCCGGTGGGCGCCTTCCTGTCCTTGGTACTGGCCATTTGGGTGAGCCGCATCATCCGCATCGCCGCCCAATGGGAGCGCGGCGTCATCCTTCGTCTCGGCAAATACCACGGGCTGAAGGGCCCCGGGTTGATGCTGGTGTTTCCGGTGTTCGACAATATTCGGTTCGTCGACACCCGCCTGCTCACCCTCGACGTCCCCCATCAGCAAGTCATCACCCGCGACAACGTCCCAGTCCAGGTGGATGGCGTCATCTTCTTCATGGTCAAGGACCCGGCGAAGGCGGTCATCACCGTCCAGGACTACCGCTACGCCATCTCGCAGTACGCCCAAGCGTCGCTTCGCGACGTCATCGGAAGCATGACGCTCGACGAGCTGCTCAGCGAGCGCGACCAAATTCAAGGAAAAATTGCAGAGGTGGTGGAGAGCCGCGCCAGCGCCTGGGGCACGCACGTCGACTCCATCCGCCTGTTGGACATCAACATGCCCGAGGACTTGAAGCGGATGATGTCCCGGCAGGCCTCTGCCGAACGGGAGAAACGGGCCACCATCACCAAGGCCGAAGGCGACCGGGACGCAGCTGTTAACCTCGCCCAGGCTGCGGACACCATGGCGCGAAGCATCGGCGCCATGCAGCTGCGGACGTTGCAGACGCTCGACGGCCTCGGCTCATCTCCCTCCAACACGGTGGTGATTGCTGTGCCGGTGGAGGTCCTCGAGCTGGCCAAGGTGGTGGCGAACAAGGTGGCGGGGTAGCGGCCGTCAAGGGAGGGCACGCGGGGTGGATGGCTTCTCCGGGGCTGGCCTGCGGGATGCGGATGTTTCTTTCGCCATTCTCGCCGGTGGCCGAGCGCGCCGCCTCGGCGGCATTCCCAAGGGCCTCCTTCTCCGCGACGGCCGGCCACTGGTGGCGCACCTTTTAGAGCTCGCCCCGCACTTCGCGGACACCTTCCTGGTGACGATGGATGCGGGCCCCTACCGAAGCTTCGGCGTGCGGGCGGTAGCGGACGTTGTGCCCGGGCGCGGCGCGCCGGGCGGGCTGCACGCCGCCCTGGTGCACGCGCACACCTCCTGGGTGCTCGCGGTCGCTGCCGACATGCCCTTCGTCACTTGGCCCGTCGTGGAGCGTCTCCTTGCCGAGCGCCGACTGGACGTCGACGCGGTCGGGTTCGAGCTGGGCGGTCGCCTGGAGCCACTTCTCGCCCTCTACCGGACGGCGCTGGCCCCGGCCTGGGGCGCGGCTCTCGTGGAAAACCCGTCTTTCCCCGTCTTGTGGCAGAGAGTGCGAGCGTGTCTGCTGCCCGAGGCCGCGCTCAAGGAAGTCGACCCCTTGGGGCGGGCGGTGGTGAGTGTCAACACCCCGGAAGAGGCTCGCGCCTTCGCCATCGAGCTTCCGAACGTCGGGCACTAGCCCTCCGACGGCATGGAAGTGCGCCCGGTTTCTTGCGCCCGCCGCGAGGGGGTTGCTACCGTGACCCACGCGTTTGCGCTCGAGGGCGCTCGTCCGAATGGCCAGAACCTTCGACCGAGCCGTTAACGGCTTCAACCACAACATCACCCACCGCGAGCGCGTCTACCACGTGCAAACCGAGGACTCGGGCATCAACAACCCGACCATCGTCACGCTCTTGTACGTTGGTGGAAACATCCTGGCTCAGAAGAAGACCTCGTACGCCGAGCTGCTCGGTACCCCCAACGTGGCCGAGCAAGTGCGGCAGCGGATGGAGGAGCAGCACAAGGAGATGCTCCGCAACGTCGTCGCTGGAAAATACGACGGCGCGGACCACGCCCACGCAGCTCGGGCCTACCAGCCCGGCCAACTCGCGGAGGGCCCAAAGGTGCCCCCCAGCGCGAATGCGCCGGCGCGGCAGCCACCCGCCGAAAGTCCAGCGCCCATCCCACTCCTGGAGCTCGCGACCCTTGAGGTAACGCCGGCCGAGGTCGCCGCGGGCACGCTCTTCGGGGAGGACTTGCTGTCCGAGAAGTCCCTGGACGAAGTCATCCTCGGCTACCTGAGCTCCGAAAAAGACGGCTGAGGCCGTTGGTTTCGGCCTCACCGGCCGTGGCCGCCCACTGCCTGGCCGCACGCGTCGAGCTGCCTCCTCAGGACGTCAAGGGGGACGGTGACTTCCAAGTCCACCTCGTTCCCGCGCACCATCATCTGGGCTCGCTCCAGGAGCTCGGCGGTCCGCGACCCTGTCGCTTCGGACAGCTGCTGAGCCAGGGCGTCGGTCAGTGCTTGGGCCAACGCCCGCAGCCGACCGGGGTCATCGCCCCGCACCCGGGCCACGAGCAGGAGGTCGCTCTTCGCGTCGAGGTGGAACTCGACGCTGCGCGCTGCGGCTTGGAGGTGCGCTGACAGAGGCGTGTTGGGCGGGCCAAACACGAAACGGAGGGCCGTGCCGCGGAGCATTCCGGACAGGGCTCCGTAGGCCTGGCTTTCGCTGAGCAGCGCTTCGGTGCGGCTCCGCCCCTCGACGCGGTCGAGCGTGGCCATGGCCGCCTGCCGCGTGGGTGCCATCAGCGCGAGCTTCGTGCCCCAAGTCGCGAAAACGGGCACCTCGGCGCCTGTGGCGCCGGTGTAGAAGCTGCGGAGGTGGCCGTCCGTCCCATACGTCTCGCGCGTGGTGAAGGGGAGCAGGGTGTCCCAATTGACGCGACTAAAATCCCCGGAGGCCATCACCGTGCCGTCGACGAAGGCCACGCGGTCGAGGTCCTGCAGGAGGTCGAGCCCCTGTGCCCGAAGCTCGCCGAGCGCCAAGGAAGGGCCATCGTCCGCTTCATCCAGCGAGGCCAAACAGTCGAGGAGGAGTCGTCCAGCGAGCGAATGTCGAAGCGCGCTGACCTCGAAGAGCACGACGACGCTCGTCCCGGGCGCGGCGGCCGCGCTGAGGAGAGGGTCATCGCTGCGCTTCGGTTGGGAAGGCGACGCCAGGGCTTGGCGCTGCGCCATGCGCGACGCCGTCGAGCGCGGCGCATGCAGAAGCGGCGAGACGGGAAGCGCAGCATGTCCGCACCCCCGCTGCACAAGGGCTGTCAGTCCGAGGAGCAGGAGCGCCAACGAGAGCCACCACCACCGCACGCGACGCTGCTCCATCCAGAGGCCCTCTCCGCCCAGGGGAAAACACCAGGCCGTCAGCGCGCGGGCTGTATGCGGAAAACCAGCCGCACCGGTAGGGGCCGAGCCGCCGGAAGTGCAAAGGCTGCGCCGAAGGCGCGCGTCGGTTTCACCAAGGAGGGAGGGACCGGGCAGGTTTCCGGCTGCGGAGAATTTGGCGGGATGCCCTTTGAGTACGCCTACTTCTGTCCGAAGGCCCGCAGCTGACTGAGTACCAAAAGGATGAGCGCCACCTGGAGGACGACGACGCCAGGCCGGAGCTCGCCCATGAGGCCCACCACCACGTCGTCCAGGAGCAGCGCCAAGGGAAACACCCAGAGCGCCCAGCGCCGAAGCTTCCACAGGCCCCACAGTGCAAATCCCAGCGCGCCCGTCGTTGCGGAAAAATAGAGCCAATAGCCGCGGCCGAAGGCCCGAGCGGCGGACCCGCCACTGGCGTGCCAGCAGCTCCAACAAAGCAGGACGGCTCCCACTACGCAGAGCAACGTGAGCGGCCAGGGGCGGCCCGCGGAGTGGGACTGCTGCGCCCGAAAGAGGGGCGGTGGGTTTTCAGGCGGGTTAGGCAACCGTCGGCTAACATCCTCTAACCGTCGGAGACCTGTCGAATGCGCTACCGGCTGCTCAACGCCCTCGCCGTTGCCCTTCCGCTGGTTGCGTCGGTTAGCGTCGCAACCGAACCCACCGCCCCAGGAGGGCCCGTGTCCGTCTACGACTTCAAGGTGAAGAGCATCGACGGCCAGGAGACGTCGCTGGCCCAGTACAAGGGCAAGGCGCTGCTCATTGTGAACACCGCCTCTCAGTGCGGTTACACGCCGCAGTACGCCGGCCTCGAGGCGCTCTACGAGAAGTACAAGGACAAGGGGTTGGTGGTGCTGGCCTTTCCCTCCAACGACTTCGGAGGACAGGAGCCGGGCAGCAACACCGAAATCAAAAAGTTTTGCGAGCTCAAGTACAAGACGACGTTTCCGCTCTTCGAGAAAATTGACGTGAAGGGTGAGTCCGCCGCTCCGCTCTACAAATACCTCACCAGCCTTCCCGGAAAGCAGGGCGGGCCCATCACCTGGAACTTCAACAAATTCTTAGTCGCACCGGACGGCACGGTGGTGGAGCACTTCGACAGTAAGGCAGACCCCAGCGGCTCGATGCTCACCGGGAAGGTGGAGCAGGTTCTCCCGAAGTCCTGAGCGCCGCCCTGAGCCGCAGCGCACGTCTGGTGGCAGTGCTCTGGGCGCTGACCCTCGCACCCTTGGCCTTGGCCGCGGACGCCGGGGTACCCCTGGACGCGGCACCGCCTTACGCGTTGGGCCTACCGGACAAGCCGTGGCGGCTTCTTGTCGCCTTGCCGGGCTTCGAGATGGACCCCGTGCAGCAGCGCCCGGGCAATGCCCGCACGTTGGGGACCTCGGCAACCTCCGGCCTCTTCGTCTCGCTGACGCTGGCCACCAGCCCGGGCGACCCGAGCGCGCGCTCCTGTCGCGACCACGACTGGGCCGGGCGGCAGCAGCAACCGCTCGTTCGAGAACAGACCCGCCTCAGCAGCCAAGGCGACCAGGCGCGGGTGGAGTTTCTTGTGTCCAGCGCTAACGGCGAAGCGGTCCGGGAAAGGCACGTGCTGCTGTACTTACAGCGAGACGGAGTCTGCGCGATTGTGCACGTCTTTAAGGGGCACTACCGCGCGGAGGATGCCGACCGCTTCGAGCGCGTGCTCGGCTCGGTGCGGCTGGGAAGCTAACGAGCGGCCTCGAAAGGGCCGGCGTCAGTCGTCCTTTTCCACGACGACGATGTGAACCAGGGCCGTGGCGCCCGCGGTGGGCAGCCCGGCACGGCACCACGTCTTCCCCGGCTTGAGTCCGGTGATGACCAGCTGGTTGTTTTCGGCCGAGCGAGTCCGGATTTCGACCTGGGCCACCGTCAAGTCATCGCAATTCAGTCCTTTGGCCAGGCCGACGTTGACCGTCGTTGTCTGGCCAACCGCGACCCTCACTGAGTCGTCGGCCGAAGCGAGGCTTGCGACCAAAAGAGCGGCCAAGGCGAGCGCACGATGGGGCATGGGAAGACTCCTTCTATTGGCTCTTGCGGTGGCCGTGGGGGCGGGTGGCGGTGGGCGCCCCGGCGTCTGGGGCGCTGGCCGATGCATCGCGGCTGAGGGCCACGGAGAGTTGCTTCTGCAGCGCGCTCTTGCTCTTGGCCGTCCGCACCGCGGACCGGATTTCCTTCACCAGAGTGTCGTGTCGCTGGTTGAGGTTCGCCAGAGCGCTCTCTTTGTCCTTCACTTGGTCGGCGAGCGCCGAGCGAGCCGCCCCCACCTCCTCCAGCTTCTGAGAGAGGTCGATGGTTTGTCGGAGCGCGTCCTTCCTATCCTGCTCCAGCCTGCCGGTGCGTGCGCCGTATTCCTCCGCCAGCCGCTGAGCCTGCACCGTGCGCGCCGCCTGGTCGTCGACGACTTTCTTCCCGTAGAGGGAGACGCCCACCAGCACCGTCACCGAGATGACGGCGAGCGCCCAGGGCAATAGCGCTCCCAAGGACGCGCGCGGCGGCCGCGCAGGGGGGGGTTCCGGCTCGACCGGGTCGAGGGGTGGGGGGCCTCCGGGGAGGTCGAATAGGTCGGACATCCAAGGCTCCTGAGTCGACAAGTCTAGTGGAATCGCGGGCGAGGTGCCCCTGTGCGATGCTGTTGCTGCAATGATCCAGATGTTTCACGTCACCAAGGCGTACCCCGGGGACCCCCCGGTGCTCTCCGACGTGAACCTCACCGTGGAGAAGGGGGAATTCGTCTTCCTCACCGGCCCCTCCGGCGCTGGGAAGACGACGCTGTTGCGAATGGTGTTCTGCGACGAGAAGCCCAGCCGAGGGCAGATTCTCGTCGGGGGCCGCAATGTCGCGCGCATCCGCGCCGCGTCGGTGCCCTTTCTGCGGCGAAACATTGGTGTGGTTTTCCAGGACTTCAAGCTGCTTCCTCACCGGAGCGTGTTGGACAACGTCGCCTTCACACTCGACGTGCTCGGGACTCCCCGTGCCGAATCCCGCGAGCGCGTCCTGCGCATGTTGAAGCTGGTTGGGCTCCAGCACAAGGCAGAGTCGCTCCCACTGAAATTGTCGGGTGGTGAGCAGCAGCGCGTCGTCATTGCTCGGGCACTGGTGAACGACCCCACCATTCTCCTTGCGGACGAGCCCACTGGAAATTTGGACCCAGGGTTGACGGTGGAGATTCTCGACTTGCTGTGCGAGGTGAATGTGCGTGGAACGACGGTTGTCGTCGCGACCCACGACGCCACACTTCTCGAGCGTTACCAAAAGCGCGTCATTCGCCTGGAGCGCGGGCGCGTCGTCGCCGATACCGCCCAGGTGCAGGCCGTACGCCGCACCGGCTAGGGCAAAGCGAAGGGGAGCCCCGAGCGAGATGGGTGCGGTCGCCAAGGCGGAAGTCTTCTGGCGCTCAGCGCTTCAGGGAATTCGCCACCAACCATTTCCCCACGCCGTGGCCGTGCTGACGCTGGCCATTTCGCTCTTTGCGCTGGGGCTAGGAAAGGCCTGCTCGGCGGCCGTGGAGCATGTGCTGTCCAGCCTCAACAGCGAGGTGCAGGTGACGGTGTGGCTTCGGCCTGAGGCGCCGGTGGGCGACGTCGACGCACTGGTGGCCTCGCTGCGCGTACGAGGCTTTTCCGTCCAGCTGGTGACGCCGCGGGCGGCGCTGGAACGGCTGTCGCGGGAGTTGGGGCCGGCGGCGGACGTCCTCCGGGGCCTGGCCAGAGACCCGCTGCCCCCTTCGCTCGAGCTTCAAGTGCCGGCTGGCTTCAGAGACCCCGCGTCCCTCCGACTGCTCGCCGAGGAGCTCCAAAGGCGACGGGAGGTGTCGGCCGTGGACTGGGGCGAGGTCGCAGTGGAGCGTCTGGGAGCCCTGGCGCGTGCCCTGCGCTGGGGCGGTGTCTTCGCCTTTGCCGTCCTGCTCGCGGCCACAGTGGTGGTGGTCAGCGCCACCCTGCAGTTGGCGATTTATGCCCGCCGGGGAGAGGTGGAAATCCAGAAGCTGGTGGGCGCCACAGACCGCTTCGTACGCGCACCCTTCCTCATCGAAGGTGTGCTCCAGGGGGTGACGGGAGCCGCGCTGGCCCTTCTTGGACTGGGGCTGGTGCTGCATGCCGTCTCGCCCCAGCTGGAGACGCTGTTTCGTTTCCTCCAGGTGCCGCCGGCGGCGTCTTCCTTGTGGGGCCTCCGCGGGACAGTGGAGCTCTTCGGCGTGGGTGCCGGCTTGGGCCTGGTGGGGAGCTTCCTCGCCGTGGGCCGGGCGCTGCGCGCATGAGGTGGGCGTGGGGCCTGGCCGTCTTCTTGGGTTGCACGGCGGCGCAGGGCGCTGAGGACGTGCGGACGGAGCGCAGCCAGGGTGAGCAGCGGCTGGCCGCGCAGCGGGCGGCGCTGGCCCTCATCCAGGCGCAGCGCGGCGGGACATTGGCGGTCCTCGACGTCTACGAGCGGCTCGCACGCGGCGCAGAGTCCCGGGCCCAGACGCTTTTTGCGCAGGTGCGCTCTTTGCGCACTCGGCTGGCAACGGCAGAGGTGCAGGAGGCGCTGGCCCGCGCCGTCCTCCAGGCGCGCGCTGAAAAAATGGAGCCCCGCCTTTGGACGCTGGACCGTCTCACACGGAGAAGCCCGCTGGACGTTCTCCTTCCCGCGAAGGACGTCTCTTCCTTGTTGTGGCGCACCCGCGCCCTCTCGACGTTGGTACAGGGCGACGTGACTGCGCTGGAGGAAATGCGGGCAGTGGCGGACGTCCAGCGCGCCTCCCTGGCCGAGTTGGACGGGCTCAAGGTGTCGCTCGCGGAGCGGATGGAGGTGCTGCGGGAGGAGAGCGAGCAGGCCGGGCAGCAGAGGAGCGAGTTGGCCGAGGCTTTCTTGCTGCTTCAAGCCAAGGCGCGGGCGAGCAGCAGCGTCTTGGCCGAGCTCACGCGGTCGCAGGCTCGGCTCGACCAGCTGGTGTCGGAGCTCGACGCGCGGCCGGAAAGCACTGGCTTTGGTGCGCTGCGCGGGCGGCTCCCGCTGCCCGCCCCAGGCCGCATCGAGAGTGGATTCGGAAAGGTGCTCGAGCCGCGCTTCAACACCGTCACCCTGCGCCGGGGCGTTGACATTCGCGCGCCCGCGGGAGCCCCGGTGCGCGCGGTGGCTCCCGGCACCGTGGCCTGGACGGGGTGGATGCGGGGCTATGGCAACGTCGTCATCCTCGACCATGGCGACGGGTACCACTCGGTGGTGGCGCACCTGGCCGACGTCATGCGGCCGCAAGGCGTCCATGTCTTCGAAGGGGACGTGCTGGGGACGGTGGGAGATACGGGCTCGCTCGATGGGCCGGTGCTGTATTTCGAAATCCGGCGTCAAGGCCTGGCGGTGGACCCGGCGCCCTGGCTCGGCGCGGCCGCCTACGGAAAGGCCCCGGGCGCTGAGGCGGCTCAAGCCAAGCCGCAGGAAGTGCGTTAGAGAGCGCTCCCAAACCGCCCATGACTCTCCTCGAGCTCTTGCACGCCGTGGTGCGCCGGGCGCTCCGCTTTCGGGGCGTCGAGTCGCGCCTGCAGCCGGTGGGAGGACACACCGTCCACTTCTACCGGCTCCACGGGAAGGCGAAGCGCGGCGGGCCTCCGGTGGTGCTGGTGCATGGGCTCGGCGGAAATGCCAACGGCTTCGCGCGGCTCCTGGTGGGGCTGGCGGACCGGTTTTCGTCCGTTTACGCCTTGGACTTGCCGGGGAATGGGTTCTCGCCGCTGCCGCCCACAGGACCGTTGGCGCTCGACGAGCACCTGGCCGTGCTGCAGGCTTTTTGCCGCACCGTGGTGCAGGAGCGCGCGCTCCTGGTGGGAAACTCGCTCGGCGGCGCCCTCGTCTTGACGCTGGCCGCGAAGTCGCCGGAGGCCGTGTGTGCCATCGGCCTCCTCGCACCCGCCGGGGCCCGTCTTCCACCGGAGCGCTTCTCCGAGATGATGGGCCACTTGGAGGTCCACACCGCCTGGGAAGGACTGGCCTTCACCCGGCGCCTCTTTCATCGCGCGCCTCTGGCGGCGCTCCTCTTCGCGCCGCAGATGGTGAAGGTGCACAACACCCCGGCGGTGACGGCCATCCGCGCGCGCGCCACCGTGGAGGATTTCCTCTCGCCGGAAATGCTGGCGGACGTCCAGGCTCCCACGCTGCTGCTCTGGGGCGGGAGCGAGAAGCTGCTCCCCCCCGAGATGCTGGCCTACTTTCGCCGTCACCTTCCGGGCAACGCCCGCATCGAGGTGGTGGACGGGGTGGGGCACGTCCCGCAGATGGAACGGCCGGGCGAGGTGGTGCGCCGCCTCACGGACTTTGCGGAGCAGGCCGGCTTGCTCGGCGTGATGGCGCGTCCAGCTTCTGGCCCGTCTGGAGAAAGTGGTTCAACTCCCGTTCCCAGTCGCGCATGAAGTCTTCGAAGTTTGCCTCGGTCATCTGGGCGATGTGGGCGTTTCCCAGCGCCGAGAGCGCGGTGAAGGTGTAGTGCACCTCGGCGCGTGTCTTGTTTTCGGGGAGCGGCGCGAGCGTCACCACAATTTCCACGACCAGCGAGCCGGGGGAGACGTGGACGTAGGCCACCCGCTGGCGTGCAACGTCGAAGGTCTCGAGCACCCACACCGTTTCGCCTCCGCCCGGTGCGCGGGTGACGAAGAGTGTCCCCGCGCCTTGGTCCGCGGGCTGCCAGCGCATTTCGGGCTCCCAGCCGACGGCCCAAGCCTTCTCGCCCAGCGGTGTGAGCAGCGGTAGCAGGCGCTCGGGAGTCGCATTCCAGGTCTGTACCGCCACGCAACTCGCCCGCTGCAGCTCGGCCCGGGAGGCGGTGCTTTCCACCGGGGCGTCCGTCACCGTGACGCCTCTCTCGGGCGTCCTTTGGGCTGCTTCTGAACCTCGGCAGCGTCCTGCAACGCTTGGAGCGCGCCGCGCAGGGCATGGATGTCTCGGGGCGCAAGCCGTCGCAAGGCGGCCGCTTCCAGAGCAGCCAACCGGCGGTGGATGCGGGTTGCGGCGGCGGCTCCGGCGGGGGTGAGCGAGACGAGAAAGGAACGGCGGTCCTTCGGGTGGAGCGCGCGCAAGACATACCCACGCCCCTCCAGCCGGTCCAGGTAACTGGTGAGCGAGGAACGCTTGTGGGCGAAAGCCGAATGCAACGCCTTGACGGAGGAGGTCCCTGTCTCCGCCAGGTGCGCGAGCAGGTGCGCCTCGCCTTGGGTGACACGCAGCGCCGGCTGGGCCGCGTCGAGCCACAGGCCGATGCGGTGCGTCGCCCGATGCACGAAGGGAATGAGTGAAAGCCGACGGACGTCTGTCTTCATCCGTTTACGTATAGTACGAATACGTACAACTTTCAAAAAGCAGACGGTTGCCCACATCGCTCTAGGGTGCCTCCGAGGTGGGACAGCACCCCCGCTGCACGTGGGGGCTCAGGGTCGCGCCACCCGCAGGCGGTGGACTAAGCTGGCCTTTCTCGTGACTTCCCTGGGTCGTGCTCTCGTCTTTAGTCTTTTGGTCGCTGCGCCCGTCCTCGCCGCGGCTCCTGCTCCCGCCACACCCGCGCCGGTGGTGGCGCCGTCGGCCCCTGTCGACTCGACGACGTACAAGCAGCTCGAGCTGTTCGCGCGCGTGCTGAGCTACGTCCAGAACAACTACGTCGAGAAGGTGGATGACAAACAGCTCATCTATGGTGCCATCAAGGGAATGCTCGACACCCTCGACCCGCACACCGTCTTCATGCCTCCGGACGTCTTCAAGGAGATGAAGATTGACACCTCCGGCGAATTCGGAGGGCTCGGGCTGGACATTGCCAAGAAAGGCGACGTCCTGGTGGTGGTGTCGCCGGTGGACGACACGCCCGCGGCTCGCGCTGGAGTCCGGGCGGGGGATGAGATTCTGGCCATCGACGGCGAAAGTACCCGCTCCATGGACGTGGCCCGGGCTGCGGCCAAAATGCGAGGCCCGGCTGGAAAGCGCGTCACGCTGACGTTGATGCGCCCCGGCTTTGTCCAGCCACAGGACATCACCATCCTCCGCGACCACGTGCGGATTGTTTCGGCGGAGGGCACGCTCTACGGCTCCATCGGCTACGTCAAACTGAAGAACTTCCAAGAGCGCACCGACGCTTATTTGAAAAGGGAGCTGGACCGGCTGCGGGGGCTCAACGGCGGGCATGAGTTGCGCGCGCTGGTGCTCGACTTGCGCAACAATCCGGGCGGACTCCTCGACCAAGCGGTCGCGGTGAGCGACCGTTTCTTACCGGGGAAGCTGACCATCGTCACCACCCGGGGGCGCGGCGCGCACAACGTCACCGAAGAGAGGAGCCACGACCGGGATACGGAAAAGCCCTACCCGATGGTGGCCCTGGTCAACGGCGGGTGCGCCTCTGCCGCGGAGATTGTCGCCGGCGCCCTGCAGGACCACGGGCGGGCGCTCATCGTCGGCACCCCCACGTTTGGCAAGGGCTCGGTGCAGACCGTCATCGAGCTGGAGGACGGAAGCGGGCTGAAGCTCACCATCGCCCGCTATTTCACCCCCAAGGGCCGTTCCATCCAGGAGCTCGGCATCCAGCCCGACGTGGTGGTGCTCGACTCCCGAGATGCGGCAGCCACCCACATGCCGCGCGAGAAGGACTTGCGTCACCACCTCCACAACGAGGCAACGCCGGATGCGCGCGCCCCGAGAGTCCTTCAGGCGAAGGACTGGGCCGTCACCGCAAGCCTCCCGGATGAGCAGCTGCGGCTGGCCCTCAACTACCTCCACGACGTGTCGGGCGACGGCCCTGGGCCGACCGCCGCCATTTCCTCGCCCGGTGTCATCCAGCACCCGCCCCCGACGTCTCCGGGAACGTCGGCGCCCCAGTCGTCGACAGGGACTGCGGGACGAACCCCCTGAGGGATGTGACGCAAGGGGTCAAAGTCCCTGGTGGCTCCGAGCTAAGTTATCGAAATCGCTAGTTTCGTTTGACACCGAGGGGGCTGCTCCCTATTGTCACCGGCCGCCGCGTCCGGGAAGGGGAGCGGCAAACATCGGAGACGCCAGCCGTTGGCCCCCTGGGCTTGGGGCCTGAGGGAGTTTTGTCTCTCGGCGGTCGTAAAGCGAACCGCGGGCCTCTTGTTCCCGCGGGCAGGGGCCTGCGCCAAAGATGACAACAGTCGAATTCGTTTTTCTCGGTGTCTACTTCGCCGTCCTGTGCGTGCTGGCCGTGTACGGGTCACACCGCTACCGGATGGCGTTTCTGTATTACCGCCACAAGTTCAACCTCCCGACGCCGAACGGCCGGCTCTTGCAGCTGCCGCGCGTCACCATCCAGCTCCCCGTCTTCAACGAGATGTACGTGGTGGAGCGGCTGATTGAGTCGGTGTGCCGCATCGACTACCCGGCGGAGCTTCTCGAAGTCCAGGTGCTCGACGACTCCATCGACGAAACCACCAGCATTGCCCGGGCGGCGGTGGAGCGAGCCCGCGCCTGCGGCTCCAACATCACCTACATCCATCGAACGAACCGTCAGGGCTTCAAGGCTGGCGCGCTGGCCAACGGCCTCAAGCACGCCTCTGGAGAGTTTGTCGCCGTTTTCGACGCCGACTTCGTCCCCAGCCCGGACTTTCTGGAGCGGACGGTGCCCTTCTTCGCCGACGCCAAGGTGGGCATGGTGCAGGTCCGCTGGGGGCACCTCAACCGCGAGTTCTCCATCCTCACCCAGGCTCAGAGCATTTTTCTCGATGGCCATTTCATCATCGAGCACACCGCTCGTAACCGCTCCGGGTGCTTCTTTAACTTCAACGGGACGGCCGGCATCTGGCGACGGGTGTGCATCAGCGACGCCGGGGGCTGGCAGCACGACACGCTGACCGAGGACTTGGACCTGAGCTACCGCGCCCAGCTGCGGGGCTGGCAATTCATCTTCCTCCCCGAGGTGGTGTCTCCAGCCGAAGTGCCGGTGGACATGAATGCCTTCAAGAGCCAGCAGCACCGCTGGGCGAAGGGCTCCATCCAGACCGCGCGAAAGCTGCTTCCCACCATCCTGCGCAGCAACCTGCCCTTTGCTCAGAAGCAGGAAGCTTTCTTCCACCTCACCAACAACATGGCCTACCTGTTGATGGTGTTGCTCTCGGTGTTGATGCCCCTCTCGATGGTGGTGCGCTTCAACCACGGGTTGTACTCGACGCTCTTCCTGGACCTCCCGTTCTGCATCACCGCCACCGCCTCGGTGTGCTTCTTCTACGTGGCCGCTCAACGTGAACGGGGCCTGAGCTGGTGGGAGCGCATCCGCTACCTTCCTTTCCTCATGTCGCTCGGCATCGGCCTGGCCATCAACAACGCCAAAGCCGTGCTGGAGGCGTTGCTGAGCCAGGAGAGTGGCTTCACCCGCACCCCCAAGACGGGAAGTGAGGGGAAGGACTCGCTCGGCCCAGTGAAGCGCAGCTACCGGGGGAAGAAGACTTGGATGCCGGTGGTGGAGCTCTGCTTCGGCCTGTACTTCACCGGCGCCCTCTGGTTCGCCGTGGACTCGGGCATCTGGACGTCGGTGCCCTTCCTGGTGCTTTTCCAGATGGGTTTCCTCTACGTCGGGCTGATGAGCCTCTTCCAAGGCCGGGTCCCAGCCCGGCGCGAAGTTCGCGTGCGGCTCGCCGCCGAAGCGCAGCGCGCCGTCTAGCGGGGCTTCAACTGCCGCCGTCGGGTGCCACCCGCACCAGCCGGTGCAGCCTCGGCTCCGCGGGCTCTCCAACCGGCCGGCACTGGCTGTCCACGCGCAGCTTGTCCACGGTGGCCACCACCAAGCCGGCGTCGGCGCAGCTCACCACCTCGGCCGGGAAGAGGGCAGCGCAGCCTCCGTCACCCAGAGGGCGCGCCACGCCGACCGCCCCCACGAAGCTGCCGGGGGAGCGGACAAGCACCACCTCGCTTGACGAAGGCGGGCCCCCGTCCTTGGCCCTCCGGAGGGTCTTGAGCAAGAGCACCCCCCCATCATCCTCGGCGAGGTAGAGAAAGCCGTCGTCCTCACTGTGACGCCAGAGGCCCGAGAAGTCCTGGCGACAAGCGTCCATTGGACTCGTGGGCGGCGGTGGGTGCAGGGCGCCTGAAGGCGGCTCCGGCGGAGGCCGTACGGCACACGCCCAGGCCAACACCAGCACGAGGAGAGGGGAGCGCACGGGAACCGCTGGACGCTAGCCGGAAATGGGCTCCCCGCGGCCGCGTTTTGAAAAGCCCCCGAGGCAAGTCCATCTCCCCGGCCGACGCTTGGCCCGTCGCCGTTTCGAGGTCGGACAAGAACCTCGCCCGCCACTCCAAGGAGGGTGCGCCGTCCACACACACCGGCCTCTTCGAGGACCTCTGGAGCCAGCCCTCGGGGGAAACGGAGTGCTGGCCGAGCGCTGCTAGCATCCCCCGTGTTGGGCCTTCCCATGCGCGCCGCCGCCACCCTCGCTGGCCTTCTCCTCCTTCTCCCAGGGACGGGCTCGGCCTTGGAAGCCTCCCCCGAGGTGCAGGCGTGCCTCACCTCGCTTCGAGACGGCGAGCGCGCCCGCGCCGAGGCAGTGCTGGGGCCGCTCGAGGCACTTCCCTTCTTCCAAGCGGACTTGGTGGTGGAACCGGAGGAGCGCACCGTCCGCGGCCGGGTGTCCCTCACCTGGACGCCCGCCGCCGAGAGTCGCTCGCTCGACCTTCGCCTCACGCCCAACGCCTTCGGCGCCTCGGTGGTGCGTCTGCATGTGCCGACGGTGAATGGGGAGCCGGGCACGCTTCGGCCGGTGAGCGACGACGTGGTGCGCGTGGAGTTTCCAAGGGCGCTTCCCAAGGGCGCGCGAGCGCGCGTCGAGGTCGAGCTTGTGGCGCGGGTGCCGCGGGGGCAGGCCGCGGCCTCCGTCCTCTCCTCGCTGTCGCTCGGCGCCTCCGGAGAGCGCACCGACCACGGTGCATTTTCGGCCCAGCCCGACGCCGTCAGCCTGGTGGGCATTCTCCCGCGCCCACCCCTCACGCTGCCAGACGGAAGCCAGGGCGCGGGCCCCTCGGGTATTGGCGACTTGGCCCTCTACGACGCGGCCAATGTGCTGCTCTCCGTCACCGTCCCCGCCGGGTGGCGGGCGGTGGCCGCAGGGGCGGCCCTGGGCGAGACGGCCGCGCCCAAGGGCGGGACGCGCTTTCGCTTTGGCATCGCCGCTGCGCGCGACGTGGTGCTGCTCGTGACGCGCGGCCACCGCCTGGCCCGGCGCGAAGTCTCGGGCGTCACGCTGGAGACGTCCTTCCCCGCCGAGCTGGCGCGTCCGGCGGAACGCCTTCTGGACGAGGCCGAGGAGCTCCTTCGGGCCCTGGAAAGACGGCTCGGCCCGACGCCCTACAGGACGCTGCGGGTGGTGGCGGCGCCCCTCACCGGCGGGGCGGGCGGCATGGAGTTTCCCGGGCTGGTGACGGTGTCCACGCCACTCGTCCAGCTCGCGGAAAACCCGGGGCGCGCGCTGGGACTCCCCACAGCAGAGCTGCCGCCGGGCGCCGCCGAGGCCCTCCGTGGGCTGCTCGATTTTGCCCTCGCGCATGAGCTCGCCCACCAATGGTTTCCCGGCCTGGTGGGCTCAGACCCCATTTCCGCCCCGGTGGCGGACGAAGCGCTGGCCCAGGCGGTGGCGCTTCTGGCCGTGGAGTGGACGCAAGGGGCGGAGGCCGCGCGCGCCGTAGACGCCCAGCAAGTCCGCGGCGCCTACCAAATGTGGCGAGCGCTGGGCGGCCAGGACGCCGCTGCGGACCGCGCCACGTCGGACTTTGCCGACGAGACCGCCTACGGCGCGTTGGTGTACGGCAAAGCGCCCGGACTGCACGCGCGCCAACGGGAGCTCCTCGGCGACGCAGCCTTCGTCCGAGACTTGCGGGCCTACGTCGACGCGCACCGCTGGGGCTGGGCGGACTCGAGCAGCCTCACGGCGCTCTTGGCACAGCGCCACCCAGCCGAGGCTCAAACACTGCGCGCGCTGCAGCGGCGCTGGTGGACGGAGGCCCATGGCGACGAGGACTTGGGCTCGGCGGACGCCGCCGCTTTGTCCGGCATCCCGTCCTGGAGTGAGGTGGAGAAGCTGCTCCGACAGCTGGAGCATTAACCCCGCCTGGGGGCCGCTCAGCCTCCACGACGGCAGGGTCCGCCGGTGAAAGGCATTTTTTCAGGCGGCGAAGAGGGCGTGGACGAAGTCCGAGGCCGAGAAGGGACGAAGGTCCACCACCTTCTCGCCCACTCCCACCCAGGACACGCTCAGTTTCAACTCGTCGGCGATGCCGATGATGACGCCTCCTTTGGCCGTCCCATCGAGCTTGGTGAGGACGATGGACGTCACCCCCACCGCTTCCTGGAAGCGCTTGGCCTGGGCGATGGCATTCTGGCCGACGGTCGCGTCCAGGACGAGCAGCACCTCATGAGGAGCGCCGGGGAGCGCCTTCCCCAGCACCCGGTGGATTTTCTGAAGCTCCTCCATGAGAGGTGCCTTGGTGTGCAGGCGCCCGGCGGTGTCGGCCAAGACGACGTCCGCCTGGGTGGCCACCGCTTGCTTCACCGCCTCGTACACCACCGCGCCTGGGTCCGAGTCCTCGGCGCCCTTCACCAGCTGGGCCTGTGAGCGTGCCGCCCAGACGTCCAGCTGCTCGGTGGCCGCCGCCCGGTAGGTGTCGCCCGCGGCGAGGACGACGCGCTTACCAGCCCTGGTGAGCCGAGCCGCCAGCTTTCCGATGGTGGTGGTTTTCCCGGCGCCATTCACCCCCACCACCATCACCACGTGCGGCGGCCCGCCACCTTGAAGCGACACCGGTGCGGGAAGCGCCAGCATGCGGGTGACTTCAGCTTCGATGAGGGCCTTCAGCCGAGAGGCGTCGGAGAGCTCGCTGCGCCTGGCCTGCTCGCGCGCCGCCTCCACCAGCTTGGAGGCCGTCTGCACGCCGATGTCCGCGGTGAAGAGCGCCTCCTCGAGCTCTGCCAGGACGCCGGCGTCCACCTGACGCCCAGCTCCCAGAATGCTGTTGAGGCGCGCAACGAAGCCGTGGGAGCGCGTGCGCTCGAGGCCCGCGGCCAGCGTCTGTCCGCCCTCGGCTTCCACCCGCGCCGTCCGGGCCTCCGCTTCGGCGCGTGAAAGACGGAGCTCCTCAGCTTTCGCCTGCGCCTCGGCCAGCGCGCGGGCGCGCGTGGTTTCTGCTTCCAGCGCCGCCTTCTGGGCGCGCGCCTCTTGCTCCGCTGCTTTTTCCGCGCGGTAGGCGGCGCGCTTCGCCTCCTCCTCCTGCGCCTTGAGGGCGCGGGCCTCCCCCAGGAGGCGTTCTCGTTCAGAAGCCTCGGAAGCCTCGCTGGCAGCGTTGGCTCGCGCGCTCCGCTCCTGCGCCAGCCGAGCCGCGTGCTCGCGCGCGTCTTGCGCTTCGGCCCGGCGGTGGCGCTGCTCGGCGCTCTCCGGTGCGGGCCTCGAGGGTTGGGACGCGCCGGACGCCGTGGGGAGGCCTTCGGGCTTCCGTCGACGCCGCCGGCCGAAGGCGACGGCGGTGAGAAGGAGGAGGAGAAGGACGGCCGCCCCGAGGGCGAGGAGCAGGGCTGGCTCGAGCCCCAGGACGCAAAACGGGGCGAGGACGGAGAAAGGAGGGGCCAGCATGGGGGCGCCTCGAATACAACAAGACGCTGGCGGTTGCAGCGTCGAGCGCCTAATGGAGCGGCACACACCCCCCATGAGAAACGTCCTTCTCCTCCTCGTCCTCCTTCCCATGGGCTGCATCGTCGAGGCTCCCGGCGGAGACAAGCAGTCCCCTGGGGCGTCTGCGCCCGCGGCGCGGCCTGGTGCCCGGCCGGCAGGCGTGCGCAGTGGCGCCAACTTCGACGGAAAAGTCGAGCTCTTGGCCGCCTCCTTCAACCCGCCGACGTTGACGCCCGGTGAGGTGAGCGAGGTGAAGTTGTACTTCCGGGTGCTGCAGCCGTTGCCTGACGACTGGCAGGTCTTCGTCCACGCCGAGGACCCGGAGGGGAAGGTTTCACGGACCAACTTCGACCACGTGCCCAAGCGTCCCACCAGCACCTGGCGCCCCGGGGAGACCATCGAGGACACCTTCTCCGTTGGCATCCCCGCCGGAAGCGCGCAGCGCTCGGTCGACCTGTGGGTCGGCTTCTGGCTGCCGCGCACCGACGCGCGCCTGCCGGTGAAGAACCCCGAGGTGGTGCGGACAGAGAGCGACCGCGTGCTTCTCGCCCACCTCCTCGTCCAACCCTAAAAAAACGCCGGAGTGGCCCTGTAAGCCGAGTTCTGTCCGCGGAGAAGCGTCCCCCGCGCGGTGAACATTCCTCTAGGGCCCCGGTTGCCCGGGAACCTCAACAGCGAGCGACCCGGAGGCATCGGGGCGGGCAACCCCGGTCCGCCCCCTCGCGGGGACGGGCGCCTCCCTATTGGCTCTTGCTCCAGGTGGGGTTTGCCGTGCCGTCCAAGTCACCTTGGACGCGGTGCGCTCTTACCGCACCGTTTCACCCTTACCCCGGCGAACCGGGGCGGTTTCTTTTCTGTGGCACTGTCCTGCGACTCGCGCCGACTGGTGGTTAACCAGCACCCTGCCCTCTGGAGCTCGGACTTTCCTCCCGCTCCAGCGCCTTGCGGTGTTGGAGCCAGCGTTCACCCGGGCCACTCCGGCAAGCGACGCTCTAGCAGGTGGCCGGGCCCTTTGCCCAGGGTGCCGCCCGTCTTTACACGGGCCGGCCGTCCAGACGCTCGTCGATGGCCCGGTTGCTCATGGCATCGGCTTCCTGGTTCTCCTCGCGTGGGAGGTGCCGCAGGCGGTGGTGCCGGAAGAGGGCGAGCAGGGCGCGGGCCTCTTCGAAGAGGGGACGCAAGGTGGCGCTCTTCACCCGGTAGCGCCCCGCAAGCTGACGGATGAGAAGCTGGCTGTCGGCCACCAGTTCCACCTCATCAGCACCGAGCGCACGCGCCCGCTTGAGGCCGAGAATGGCGCCCATGTATTCGGCGTGGTTGTTGGTCTGGTTTCCGAGAAACAGGCCGAGGCGCTCCACCACCTCTCCGGAAGGCAGCGTCAGCACTGCCCCAGCGCCGGCCGGGCCAGGGTTCCCACGGCTGGCGCCGTCGGAGAAAACGCACAAGGTGCGAAGGGCTCCTGCGGCAGGCTCTGCGCGTCTCATCCCTTGGCGGCGGGCGCCCGGGCCGCCGGCGGCTCGATGGCCTCCGGGGCGCAGATGATGCGGTGACAGGACGGGCAGATGTCCGTCCCCAGCGTCGTCTTGAGCGTGTTGTACAGCTGGGGTGGCACATTCATGTTGCAGCCCTGGCACGTGCCGGAGACAACAGTCACCAGAGCCGGCATCCGCCGTCGGCGCACCGTCTCGTAGCGCTGGAGCAACGGCGGGTGGACTTGCGCTGCGGCGGCCGCTCGCTGGCCGTCCAAGCCTTTCACCTGCGCGGCGAAGCTCTCCGACTGGCGGCGGAGCTCGCCGAGTTTCCCGGCCACTCCTTCCACGCGCGCCAGGTGCTCCTGCTCCTTCTGCTTCACCGTCTCGCGCAAGGTGGCCATCCCCTTGCCCAGCTCCACCAGCTCCTCGGCCATGGTGGTGTTGGCCTTCTTGGCGATGTCGATTTCTCGCGCCAAGGCCGCGTATTCGCGGGTGGACCGCTGCTCTGCCAGGCGGCCCTCCCACTTCTTCACCTTTTCCTTCTCGTCGGAGATGTTTTGCTCGAGTGTGCGGCGTTGGCGCTCGACGTCGAGGAGTCGAGCGCGCTCGGCTTCCACTGCTCCGCGTGCCGCGCCCAGCTCACGCTCGAGCTCTGCCATCTGTCTTGGGTACACCTCCGCGGCCTTGCGGAGAGCGGCGGATTCCAGGTCAATCTTCTGGAGCTCAGCCAGGGCCATCAGTTTGTCCTGCACGGGGGGCCTTCTAACAGCAACGTCCGTGCGCGCCAACGCCCTCTTCGTCATGGCAAGGTGGCCACCGTGTCCAAACTCTTCCGCCGTGCCCGCTGGGCCCTCCTCGGAGCGGCGCTTGGGTGCAGCCGCCCGGCGCAAACGTCCGCCGATGCGGGGTTGCCACCGCCCAAGGCCGAGCGCCTCGCTGGGTCGGCCGAGGCGACGGGCAGCCTGGAGGGACGTGTCCGTTGGCTTGGCCCGAAGCCGGTGCTTCAGCCGCTGAAAACGAGCCCCTCGGTGCTCGGGGTGTGTGGGGCGGAAGTCTCGGACAATTCCTTCCAAGTCGATGCAGAAGGTGGCGTGGCGGAGGCCGTGGTGTGGGTGGACGCCCCGGCCACAGCGCCGGCCCCTGGCCTTGAGGCGGTGCTCGACCAGCGGGGTTGTCTCTACCGTCCGGCCGTCCTGGCCGCGCGCGCCGGGGGAGTCTTGCGTCTTCGCAATTCGGACCCCCTCACGCACACCGTCCACGCCCTCGACGGCGGCCGCAGCGTCTTCAACGTGGCCATGCCGCTCGAGCACATGGAGCTCCGTCGCCCGCTGCCCCCCCAGCCCGGCCTGTTGGACGTCCGCTGCGACGTCCACCCCTGGATGCATGCCGTCGTCCGGACGTTCGAGCATTCGCACTTCACCAGCACCGGGGCCCTGGGCCGCTTCCAGTTGGCTGGCCTCGGGGTGGGCCCGGTGGTGGTGCACGCCTGGCATCCGAAGCTGGGGGAGGCCTGGCGAGAAGTCCAGGTGGGGCTGGGCGCGACTGAGGTCGACTTCGTATTTGGAGGACCGCCATGAAGTTTTGCCCGCGGTGCGCGAGCCCGCTCGCCTCGCGGCAGGACGCGGGCCGTGTGCGGAGCGCCTGTCCGAGCGCCGGCTGTGGCTTTGTGTTTTATGACAACCCGCTGCCGGTGGTGGCGGCGCTGGTGGAGCACCAGGGCCAGGTGCTCCTGGTCCGAAACCAGGCTTGGCCCGAGAAGTGGTTTGGGCTCGTCACCGGGTTTCTCGAACGCGGCGAGACGCCGGAAGCGGGGGTGCTGCGCGAGTTGAAGGAGGAGCTCGGCCTGGAGGCCGAGGTGGTGCGCCTCATCGGCGTCTACGCCTTCCCGGAGCGCAACGAAGTCATCCTCGCCTACCACCTCCGCGCGACCGGGACGGTGGCGCTGGGGGAGGAGATTGCCGAAATGCGCTCGGTGGAAGCCGACCGACTGCGCGCCTGGCCCTTCGGGACGGGACTCGCCGTCGCCGACTGGCTTGCCGCGCGGAAGAAGGGCTCGCTGTAGCTACGGCTCTTCTTCTTCGACTTCGGCCTCGTCCTCGAAAGTCTCCAGCTCCTCCTCTTCCGCGGCGCCTTCTGGCTCGACGGGGACGACCGGCTCGATGACTTTGGGAACGGCCGCAAGACGACCCTTGCGCGGCTCAGGCGCTGGGCGGTTGGCCGGGCTCAGCTTTTGGTCTGCCCCGCACTTGGGGCAGAGCGCCTCAGGCTTCTTGAGGTCATAGAACTTGGTGCTGCACTTGAAACAAACGTGCTTGCTGCCTAGGTCCTTCGCGGGCATTGACCCCACCTAATCTCGAGGGCGGCGTCCTTAGTGGTGGTGCACCCCCGAAGTCAACCGACGTCGGCTAGCATGGGCGTCGACCCCCTTTGATTGTGCCCTGTAACAGCTGTGGACGCGCCCTCTCCCTCGAGGAGGGGGGGCACCGCCCCGAAGGTGTCACCTGCCCGGAATGTGGGGCCCGGGTACGCTTTCCGACTGGGCCGGCGCCTTGGGAGGACGCCGTCCCGGACCCGGTGCCGTCCGACCCCGACTGGTTTGTGCTTTTGCAAACCAAACAGGTGGGGCCGCTCGATGCGCGGGCGCTGGTGGAACGCGTCCGCTCAGGTGAGGTGCACGGACGCACCTTTGTCTGGCGGGACGGTTTCGACGGTTGGCGCCGCGCCCTCGAAGTGCCAGAGCTCATCCCCGTCCTCGAGGAAGCAGGCTTCCCCTCGACGCCTCCCCACGGCCCGGTCACCCCGGCCGAGGGGCTGTCCGGGAAAGGGACGCCGTCCGGTGGCCGGACGCCGCCTCGTGCCGCCACCCCGAGCGACCGCTCGCCCGTCCCCCGAGGCCCGAGTCCAGCCCCAGCGCAGGCGACGCAAGCCGACGAGCTCGAGCTGGCGCGCGTTCCAAAGCGGCCCCGCGCGCCGCCGCCCGAGCGCGACTTCATCCCCTCGGGGCTCACTCGGAAGAGCCCCTGGAAGCTGGCCCTGGTGCTGTGTGCCGCGCTGGCCCTCCCGGTGGGAGGTCTGGCCTGGCTCGTGTCCCTCCGTAAGGAGCCTGTCGTCGCCGCGCATGAGGAGTCTCCCCTCGAGGGCGCAGCGCCCACGCCCACCCCCATCGCCCCGGTGCGCCGTGTCCAAGAGTTGAGAGACTTACTCCTGGGCAAGAGGGCTCCCCCACCGGCGCCGGCCCCGCCGCCACCGCCCGCGGCGCCACCCAAACACGCAACCCCTGAGGCGAAGCCCTCCGCCAAGCCCGCGGACGGGGCGAAAACGGCGGAGCTGCGGGCACTCTACGGTGACGGCAACAAGGCGGACGTCGGCCCGCGCGTCCGGCGCACGGAGGCCACCTCATCGGGCCGCGGCGGCGGCGGGCCCAGCAGCGAGGAGGTCTCCCGGGTGGTGGGCCAGACGCAGGGCGCCTTCCAGGCCTGCATCGAGCAGCAGCTGCGCAAAAACCCAACCTTCCGAGGCGGGAAAGTCAGCCTCGTCGCCACCGTCGGGAGCTCGGGCACCGTGAAGCAGGTGCAGCTGGACCGCCATGACCTCGAGGGCACGGACTTAGGGACCTGCCTCAAGGCCCGGGCGAAGCGGATGGTGTTTTCCGCCTTCACCGGCAACGACGTGGACGTGGAAATTCCACTCGTCCTCACCACCACCCTCTAGAGGGCGGGTGGACACCGACGCCCTCCACGCCTGGACAGAAGCCCTCGCAGCCTGGGCGCCTGTTGCCCAACTGCCGGCGGAGCTCCGCCCCGAGGCCTTCGGGCTCTCGCCTCCGGGGGCCCCCGTCCCGCAGCTGCCCTTTGGGCCGGCCGCTTCGGCGCACCTGGGGACACCTCGTGCGCTCGCGCCCTACCTCGAGCACACGCTGCTCCGGCCGGACGCCGTGTCTGCCGACGTCCGCCGCCTCGGGGAAGAGGCCCGCGTACACCGTCTGGCCGGGGCGTGCGTCCACGCGCTCCACCTCCGGGTGCTGCGGGACGTCCTCGAAGGGACGGCCGTCCTCCCAGTGGCGGTGGTGGGCTTCCCCCACGGCGCTCACCGCACCGACGTCAAAGTACTCGAGGCCAAGCTGGCCGTGGCGGACGGGGCGCGCGAGCTGGACGTGGTGGCGGCGCTCGGAGCGCTTCGGGGCTTCGAGGTGCAGGCTGCGCTCGCCGACGTGGCGGCCGTCGTCCGGGCCGCGCACCCCTGGCCGGTGAAACTCATTCTCGAGACGGGACTCCTCGAAAAGCGCGCGGTGGTGTTGGGCGCCGGCCTCGCGCTCGTGGCCGGCTGTGCCTGGGTGAAGACGTCCACGGGCTCGGGGCCCCCCGGGGCCCGCGTCGAGGACGTGGCCCTCTTGAGGTCCGTCGTCGGCACTCACTTGGGCGTGAAGGCCTCGGGCGGCATCCGCACCCAGGAGCAGGCCCGCGCATTGGTGCTGGCGGGGGCGAGCCGCCTCGGCACCTCCGCGTCGCTGGCACTCCTCAGCGACGCGCCCGTGTCGTTCACTTTTAGACAATCATGACGCCCACGCGTCGGTCTCGAGAATTCACCTGGGTGCGGGACGAAAGCGGTGGGCAGCCGCCCGCACTTCGGGCGACATTCCCGCCGCGCCATTCCCATGCGCCTCCCAGGAGGCTTGGAGGGAGCAGGCCGGCCCGGGGCCCGCATTTTTTGGACAGCGATGACGCCCAGCGAGCTGCGAAAGGCCATCGACGACTGGCTCGGCGGAGACCCCGACGCAGCCACGCGCGCGGAGCTCGAGGAGCTGCTCCGGAGCAACAACACGCGCGAATTGGAGGAGCGCTTCGCCAGGCCGGTGGGTTTCGGCACCGCGGGCCTGCGGGCGCTCATGGGCGCGGGCCCGGCGAGGATGAATCGAGCCGTCGTCCGCAGCGCCACCGCTGGGCTGGCGCGTTGGCTTCTGCGCACCGCCCCGGACGCCGTCCAGCGGGGGGTGGTGGTGGCGCGCGATGGCCGTCACATGAGTCTCGAGTTTGCGGCGGACACCGCGGCGGTGCTGGCCGCCGCAGGCATCCCGGCGTGGGTGTTTGTGGCCGGCACCCCGACGCCGCTCGGCGCGTTTGCCGTCACCGCCCTCGGCGCGGCGGCGGGCGTGGTGGTGACGGCCAGCCACAACCCAAAGGACTACAACGGCTACAAGGTGTATGGGCCCAACGGGGCGCAAGTCATTCCCCCGGACGACGCCGCCATTGCCAAGCAAATGGCCGAAGTCGGACCGGCCAACGGGGTGCCCCTCCTCGTCGCGGACGCTGCGCGCGCGCGGGGGCTCCTCCGAGAGGTCGGGCCGGAGGTGCGCGAGCGTTACTTGCAAGCCGTCCTGCAGCAGCGCCGCCACCCAGGCCAGGGGACGGACCTCGTCATCGCCTACACCGCCATGCACGGCGTGGGAGGGGCCCTCGCGCTGGAGGCGCTGCATCGCGCGGGCTTCGAGCGGGTGCACGCCGTGGCTGAGCAGCAAGAGCCCAACCCCGACTTTCCCACAGTGGCGTTCCCCAACCCCGAGGAGCCCGGCGCGCTCGACTTGGCCCGCAGGCTCGCTGACAAGGTGCGGGCGGACGTGGTGCTGGCCAATGACCCAGATGCCGACCGACTGGCCGTCCTGGTGCGCGCCCCCGGCGGAAGCCTGCGACAGCTCAGCGGCAACGAAGTCGGCGTGCTCCTCGGCCACTACCTGCTCACCGAAGGCGCCCAGCCGTCCTCGCCCCTGGTCATGACGACGGTGGTGTCCTCGCCCGAGCTCGGCCAAATCGCCTCGCGGCTCGGCGCCGAGTACGCGGAGACGCTCACCGGCTTCAAGTGGATTGCCAACGGCGCGCTCCGTCGGGCCGAGGCCGGTGCGCATTTCGTCTTCGGATACGAGGAGGCGCTGGGGTACGCGGTGGGCCCGGCCGTCCATGACAAAGACGGGATGGGAGCGGCGGTGGCGTTTGCGGACCTGGCCGGCTGGGCGCGTTCGCGCGGCGCCACGGTGCTCGATGCGCTGGATGACTTAGCGCGGCAATACGGCGTCTACGGCTCTCTGCAGAGAAGCGTCGTCTTGCCGGGGGCTTCCGGCGTCACCACCATGGCTCAGGTGATGGAAGGGTTTCGGAAGGACATACCGTCCGCCATTGCCAAGCGTTCGGTGCTGGCGGTCCGCGACTACGCCAGCGGTGTCCGCGTGGAAGCGGGGAAGCGCACCGCCCTCAACCTTCCAAGAACGGACCTTTTGGCCTTCGAGCTCGAGGGGGACGCCCAGGTGCTCCTGCGCCCGTCAGGGACAGAGCCGAAGCTCAAACTTTATGTGGAGGTGCGTGAAGCTCCAGCCACTGACGAGGCCCTAGAGGTGATACGAGCGCGCGTGTCGACCACGGCCTCCGCTCTGGCGGAGGGACTCTTGGAACAAGCCCGCTTGCGTGGGCTCGCACAGGTTTAGAACTTCTCGGGAGGAGGAAGCGTGGGCAAACGAATCGCAGTCCTGGTCACGGTGACAGCGGGGTTGCTTTGGGCGGTCCCAGCCCAAGCGGCAGGAGACGCGCCCTGGACTGTGGAATCCGGAAAGACCATGGGGACCGGGCAAACGGCTTTCTGGGGTGAAGCCGGGTTCCCAGGCGTTTGGCTTCAATTGGTTCACGGAATTGACGCGCAGACGGACATCGGCGGCCGATTTGCCTTCAATTACGCCGCGGAGGGCGTGGTCAACGGGTGCTGCACGGTCGGCTTGGATTTTCAGCTGCTCCTGCGGAGGAACTTCTTCGACAACGGTAAAATGTTCATTGCTGGCACGTTCGACCCGGGACTCCAGCTCTATTTCCCAACGGGCACCACCGTTGTCGGCATCAAATTTCCACTGGGCGTCCAGTTTGGCTTTCCAGTGAGCCCAGTCTTCACGGTCAACGCGACGTTCGATTTGGCCATGTATGTTAATTTCTCGTCGTACAGCGGACTCGTCCCCGCATATCTCGCCGTTCCTATTCTCTTCGGTGGCGGGTTCGAGTACCTAGCGCAGCGGAACCTTGCGCTGACGTTTCAGCTGAAGCTCGGGCCGACGATTTTTACGCTCGCGAATTCGAACGCTCAATTTACGCTGTACCTGATGGTTGGCGTGGCCTACAAGTTCTAGCGCGCGGGCACGGCGCTCAAATTCAAGGGAGGGTGAATGCGTAAGGAAACGGTAGTTCCTGCAGCGGTACTTCTGCTTTTGCTTGGCGCTGGTGTCGCTCAGGCTCAGACGACGACCACGGCTCCGACGACAGCCAGCGGCGCGCCGGCCTACAGCTGGACGGTGGATTCGGGTCAGACAGTTGGCGACGGCAACACCGTCGTCCGCGGGCAGGTGGGCTGGCCAGGACTCTGGTTGGACTTCATTAAAGGCGCGAGTCCGGACTTCGACATCGGAGGTCGCTTCGGCCTCAACTGGGGCGTCTACCCAGGGCTCACGCAGGGCAGCTACATCGGCCTCACCTTCCAGCTCCTGCTGCGCAAGCAGATGTTCGACATTGGGGGCTACAAGGTCGCCTTCACCTTTGACCCGGGCTTCATTCTCGAGTTCCCAGCCTCACAGACTGTCGCCGGCATCATGTTCCCCATCGGCGCGCAGATTGGGTTTCCGGTCGCCGACAAGTGGACCGTCAACGGGTCCTTTGAGCTCCCGATGTACGTGACTTTCAGCCCAGGGAACTTCTTCATCCCGCTCATGTTCGGCGGCGGCGTGGAGTACCTCCTTCAGCCCAACCTGGACCTCACCTTCAAGCTGGCGCTGGGGCCCACCATCGCCACCTCGGGAGGGAGTTCCTTCACGCTACAGACGCTCCTCGGGCTCGCCTACAAGCTCTAGGCCTCCCCTTTTTCGGGGAGGGCGGAGCGGCCGGCGGCTTTGGGGGCCGTGAAGCGTTCGGGAATGACGCTGCACGAACAACTCGATGCCGCGGCCGCGGCGGTGCGCGCCCGGGCTCCGGGCCTCGCACCCCAGGTGGGCTGCGTCCTCGGAAGCGGGCTCGGCCCAGTGGCCGACCTCTGCACGTCCCGCGTCTCCATCCCCTTTTCAGCGGTGCCGCACCTCGGTCGCCCGTCAGTCCAGGGCCACCCCGGGCAATTGGTGTTGGGGACGCTCGCCGGCGTTTCGGTGGCGTTCCTCCAGGGCCGACTCCACCTCTACGAAGGTTGGAGCGCGCAGGAGGCGGCCTTTCCGACGCGGCTTTTGTGCTGGCTCGGCGTGCGCGCGCTCCTGCTCACCAACGCCTCGGGCGCAATTCGTCCTGGGCTGAAGCCGGGGGAGCTCCTCCTCATCACCGACCACCTCAACCTCTCCGGGAGTAACCCCCTCCAGGGCCCCAACGACGAGCGCGTCGGCCCCCGGTTTCCGGATTTGAGCCACGCCTACTCGGCGCGGCTTTCGGGGCTGCTGAAGGCGAGCGCCGAGAAGTTGGCCATTCCGCTTCAGCAAGGGGTGTACGCCATGCTCGCCGGGCCCTCGTACGAGACACCCGCCGAGGTGCGGATGCTGAGGACGCTGGGCGCGGACTGCGTCGGCATGAGTACCGTTCCAGAAGTCATCGCCGCCGCGCACCAGGGCGTCCCCGTCGCTGCGCTCAGCTGCATCGCCAACGTCGCAGCAGGACTGGGAAGCACCGCGTTAACGCATGAGGACGTTCAGGCGGTGGCCCATGGGGCGGTGGGGACCCTGGCCCGTCTCTTGACGGAGTTTCTTCCAGGTGCAGCAACTATGTAGAATTGAACCATGATGACGATGCAGGGGGCGACACCCATGCCTGTAGCGACGAGAGGTGTGCAGGACCGGCGGGACTCGCCCCGTGTGCCCTTCAACTTCCGCGTGCGGTGCGCCTTGGACTCCGCGGAGTTCGAGCAGTCCAGCGGGGACTTGAGCACCGGAGGCGTTTTCTGGGCAGCCGGGCACCCCGTCCCGTGCCGGGACGTGGAAGTGCGCGTCACTCTGCCGGGACACGACGAGGAAATTGCCGCCCGAGGCGAAATTATTGGGAGCCGCGACCGACACGGTTCAGTGGGCTTCCACGTGCGGTTTGTCGAGCTGAGCACCGAGGGCGAGCTGGCCATCGCGCGCTACATCGACGAAGTCGTCATCGGCTGGGAATAGGCCGCCGGGCGCACCGCCAAGCCCACATAGGCGCAGAAGAGCCCCGCAACTCCGTAGTGCCGCTGACGCAGCCAGAAACCAAAGGCCTCGCGCGAGATGAGCTCGGCGGTGAGGACGGCCACTGCCGCGAGGCCCAGCACCGCCGCGGCGGCCCACACTCTGGGCGCGCGCGTCGGCGCGCTCCGCAGTGTCCCCAGGAGTCCGTAAACCAGGGGCGCGAGCGCGATGAAGTTGGTCCACCACCCCAAGGGGGAGAGGAGCGCGGTCGCGGCCAGCGAAGCCGACGTCCCGGTCGCGCGGGCGCCGGCGGGCGCTGCCCGCGCAGCCCACAGCGCGATGGCCAACAGCGAAAGCGTCCCCACCGCAACCAGGCCCAAGGTACCGGCCAGGCCGAAGGGCGCGTAGCGGCAGCCGACGGCCCACAGGGACTGGTTTTGGGCTGAGCAGAGGAGCTCCGGCGTACTTTCCCCCAAAAGCGCCCACCAGGAGGACAGGGCGCCGAGGCCCCACAAAGGGAGCGCCAGGGCCGTCAGTGCGACGAGGGAGGCCAGCAGCGCCAGGAGGCGCGGCCACTCCCTGGCCAGTGCAGAGACGAGGAGAAAGACGAGGTAGGGCGGTTTGGTGAGGACGGCCAAGGCCCAGAGGAGTCCCGAGAGAGCGGGCCGCCTGCTCGCCCACCGTTCGCTGAGTGCCATGGCAGCGAGGAGGAAGCCGTCAATCTGGCCCAAAGAGAAGAGGTGCCACACGTAGGGGCCGAGCAGCAGCAGCACGAAGAAGTGCAAGCCGCTGGTTCGAACTGGAGAGGCGAGCCGCGCCGCTTCACGAAGAAACAGGAAGACGGCCAGGGCCGAGGCCATCACCCACGCCCCCTTGGCCACCCGAAGCGGCAACGCGCCCACCGGGGCCAGCAAAAGGCCCACCACCGGCGCGTACTTGAAGGGAAAGCGGCCGTCCTCGGCGCGGTAGAGGGACTCTCCGTGGAGGGCCCGAGTTCCGGCGGTGTGAAATACCTGGAAGTCGTTGGTGCGCACCGCCAGCGCATTGATGAGCGCCACCAGGAGCAGCGCCGCGCACACTCGTGCCCCAGGAAGGCTGCCCGGCGCTTCAGAGGAAGTCATAAGCGGGAAGAGCACTGTAGCAACATGCGCCTGTGCCGCTTGCAGCAGACGACAAAGACTGGCCTGCTCCCTCTTGCGAGGACAACCCCACGCCATGTCCCCCACACCCATTGACTGGGAGGCGCTCGCCGGTGCCGCTGCCGCGGCCCGGGAACGGGCGTATGCCCCGTACTCCGGCTTCGCCGTCGGCGCCGCCGCCCTCTTCGAGGACGGCCACTTCACCCAAGGCGCGAACGTCGAGAATGCCTCCTACAGCTTGGGGGTGTGTGCCGAGCGCAACGCGGTCGCGGCGGGAGTGCTGGGCGGCCACGGCCGACTTCGCGCCGTCCTCGTGCTGTCCTCCTCTGCACGGCCGGTGCCGCCGTGCGGCGCTTGCCGCCAGGTGCTGTCCGAGTTTGCAGGGCCGGAGCTCCCGGTGCAGAGCCGCACCGTGGGCGGCGCAAAAATGACGCACACCCTGGGAAGCCTCCTTCCCGAAGCCTTTGGACCGGAGTGGCTTGGCCGCTAAAGCGACTCGGGGCCGGCACCACCCGAAGACGCCCGTCCCCACGGGGCTTTTCGCAATGGGTGGCCCGGCCGTACGTCCTTGCGCTACACCACCAAGCGGGCGGCTTGGCCCGCGGACGTGCTAATGCGGGAGCCGCCAGACCGGCGAGGGCTCATACCCATGTGGAATCGCTTCAGACGTGCCATGCGCAGCTTCTTCGGCTTCTTTGTGAGCAGCATCGAAGACCCGGAGCTCATCCTGGAGCAAAACATCCGAGACCTGAACGACCAGGTCCCGCGGATGAACGAGTCCATCGCCATGGTGCGGGCGAATGTCACCCTCCTGGAAAAGGAGAACGCCAAGTACCGGGGCGAGGTGAGTGACCTCACCGCCAAAGTGAAGGCCTCCATCCAGGCCAACCGCGACGACTTGGCGGCGCAATACGCCACGCGGCTGCAGATGGAGAAGTCGGCGCTGGCGCGCAACGAGGAGCAGCTGAGCACCGCCCGGGCCGCCTACGACAAGGCGCTGAACGTGAAGAAGATGTTCATGCGCGAGAAGGACAAGAAGACCCAAGAGGCGATGGGGGCCATCCGCGACGCACGCCGCGCCAAGTGGCAGGCCAAGGTGGCCGACGCCATGGAGTCCTTCCAGGTCGCGGGCATCGACGCCACCCACGACGAGATGCTGCGCAAGGTGCAGGAGGCCTCGGCCATCAACGAGGCGCGCATGCAAATGGCGCTGGAGGGCGTGGACCACCAGTCGCTCCAGATTGAAGAGGAAGCGGAGAAGATTCAGGCCATGGAACTGGTGAAGCAGTTCAAAATGGAGATGGGCATCACCAGTCCGGCCCCGGTTTCCGAAGGCGGGGAGACGGCGGAGAAAACAATCGGTAAGAAGGTCGAGGTCAAGTAGCGCCTTCCCGTGGCCTGGCGACGGAAAGGAGGCCTGTACCTCTTCCTCGCCTTGGTGCTGCTGGTCAGCGGCTGGGCGGTGGCCTCCGCCACCGGCTGGCTGGAGCGGATTCAAGCGAAGGTTTTTCCCTCCTTGCGTCTGCGCGCCACGCTTTCCGCCGGAGACTTTCCGGCCGGTGTCACCGCGCCCGGCGATGAGGTGGCCTCCATTCCCCTCCGGCCTACGGTGGTGGGCTTCGTTCCTCGGGGAAGCGACGCGGCCTTGCTCCTGGCCAGCGGCGGCACAGGTCCGGACGCTCGTCCGGGCCTCCTCAAGTCGGCGTACGCCATCGACGCCCGCGCCGTGCCCTTCCTCAAGGAGGAGGAGCTGCGCGCGGCGCTGGCTGAGGGCGGGGAACGCGGGGGCGTGGACTTGGCGGCGGTGACGGTGGAGCGCCTGGCGGCGTGGGCACCCTCGCTGAGGGACGTGGCCCCCCGGGTGGAGATGCTTCTCGGACGGAGCCGGGGGGAGGACGTGCTCGGGGCGGTGGGCATCGCCTCTCTGGCCGGGCTGAAGGGGAAGCGGCTGGCCACCGCCCCCCAGTCCGCCGGGCAGTACTTCGCCCTGTGGCTCCTCATGCGGGCCGGACTGACGCCGGTGGACGTTCGCTGGGTGGAGTTGGCCTCAGGCTTTGACGCCGGCCGTGCCCTTCGGGAGGGGCGGGCGGACGCGGTGGTTGGCCTGTCGGCCGATGTCGAGGCCGCGGCCCGAGAACGAGGAGGCCGAGTGCTGGCCTCCACCGCCGACGCCCCGCACCTCATTTCTGTGGTGCTGGTGGCCCGAGGAGAGTTTGCGGCCCGCTACCCGGACGCCGTCCGTCGCATCGTCCGGGGACTCATCGACGCCAACGCGGCGGTGCTCAAGGACCCCGGCCCTGCGGCCCGCTTGCTGGGGGACGTGGCCCCACAGCTGGGAGACCCTAGGGAGGCCGTGGCCAGCAGCGCACCGGCCACGCTCAAGGACAACTTGGCCTTCTTCGGACTGGCGGGCGAGGCGCCAGTCACGTACGAGGAGCTGTACCAGAGCGCGCTCCAGCTGTTTGCCAAGCTGGAGCGTCGGACGGAGCCGCCTCGCGGCGCTGGGGAGACGGTGGACATCTCGGCACTGCGGGGGATGGCGGAGGCAAGAGGACCGTGAGCGACACATCTCCTGGACGACTGGCCTGGCTGAGGACGGCGCTTCTGTCACCGGCCAACATCATCGGCCTCTCGGGGGCCGTCGGCGCGACGCTGGTGACGGGTCAGACGCTCCCGGTGATGGTGGCCGGAGGCCTGGAAGTTTTCTACCTCCTGGTGGTGGGCATCAACCCACGCTTCCGCCGCGCGGCGCGCGTCACGCCAGGCCCTGGGCGCGCCGAGGACGAGGTGGAGAGCATGCTCAGCGAGCTCGCTCCCAGCCAGCGCGAGCACTACCATCGCCTGCGCGACCTCAAGGAGAAGATTGAAGCCAACTACCGGCGGCTTCCCGGGGGCCGGGTGCTGGCCGCTTCCAGCGAGAGCCGCGTCGATGCGCTCCTGACGTCGTTTCTCCGGCTCCTCAACACGCTGAATGGGTACCGGCGCTATTTGAGCATGGCCGACCGTCAGGCGCTGGAGCGCGAGCTGAAGGAGCTCCAGGCCGACGCCACCGCCGAGTCCAGTGCACGACTGCGCGAGGTGAAACAGAAGCGTGTGGAAATTCTCAGCAAGCGCCTGCAGCGCTTCACCCAGGCCGAGGAGAGCCGCGCCGTGGTCAGCCACCAGCTGGCGAGCATCGAGGACCTCCTCCGGCTGACGCACGAGCAGTCCATCGCCATCCGTGACCCGGAGCACGTCAACCGGCAACTTGACGCGCTCTCGGTGGAGGTCCAGGCCACCGAGGACACGGTCCGCGAGATGGAGCAGTTTATGGACTTCGCTGACGAGACCGCCGCTCCCCTCCCGCACGGCATCCGCGTGCGCTAGTCCGCAATGGCGGAGCCGTGAAGGGGAGCGACGGCCGCCTCAACGAGCCCTGGCGTCGAGCCGCGACTTCAAAACCCTGCAAATGCCCGAGACGCGTGCGCGAGCCCTTGCGAAGGCTCGGTGCCGCCCGTAAAAGTTGCCTGCCATGAGCTCAACCGAAGTCCTCGTCCGTGACGAAGCCGCCATCCGCTGGATTACCCTCAACCGGCCGGAGACGAAGAATGCCCTCACCGTCCCCGTCAATATGGCCGTGCGTGCGGCCATCGAGACCGCCCCCGCCGCCGGGGCTCGTGTGGTGGCACTGGCCGGGACGGGCGGCAGCTTTTGTTCCGGGCTCGACCTCAAGTGGGCGGCCTCGGAAGGGTTGGACGCGAGCACCGTCCAAAGTCGGATGCGCTCCCACTTCCACGGCTTGGTACGCGCCCTACGCGACTGTCCCGTCCCCACGGTCGCCGTGTTGGATGGCGTCGCCGCCGGCTTCGGGTGTGACTTGGCCCTGGCGTGCGACCTTCGGCTTTGCTCGGACCGCGCTCGGTTTGGAGAGATTTTCGTGAAACGAGGGCTGATGCCGGATGGCGGAGGCACCTGGGCGCTGCCACGGCTGGTGGGGCTCGGCCGAGCGCTCGAGATGTGCCTCACCGGAGACATGGTGGACGCGGCGGAGGCGAAGGCCATCGGTCTTGCCAACCGTGTCTTTCCGGCCGCTCAGCTGGAGGCCGCGGCCCTGGACTTCCTGCGCTCGCTCGCGGCGGGGCCACCCCTGGTCCACCGTGCTGTCAAGGCGGCAGTCTATGCTGGCCTGGGGAGTACATTCGAGGCGGCGCTGGAGGCCGAAATGCACGGCCAGCTCAAGCTCCTGGGCACCCGGGACTTCATGGAAGGCGTCGCGGCTTTTCTCGAAAAGCGCCCCCCACAGTTCACGGGCGAGTAGGATGCAGACCGCCATCGAACGTTGACCGCCTCGGCGACGCGTCGCTACCATTGCGGGTCCCCTGCCCACTCCCAGCTCCCCTGCGTTGACCGCCCCGGCTCCGAAGAAGCAGCCGATTCCATTCGGGCGTTACCTGCTGCTCGACCGAATCAACATCGGCGGCATGGCCGAGGTCTGGCGCGGGAAGGCTTTCGGCGCCGGTGGCTTCGAGCGCCTGGTGGCCATCAAGCGCATTCTCCCCAACATCGCGGAGGACGACGAATTCATCGCCATGTTCCAGGACGAGGCGAAAATCTCGGTCCAGCTCACCCACGCCAACATCTGCCAGATTTACGAGCTGAACCGCATCGCGCAGAGCCTGTACATCGCGATGGAGTACGTCCCGGGCAAGGACTTGCGCTCCATTTTTGACCGGGCCCGAAAGAAGGGGGAGCCGCCGCCCGTCCCGCTGGTTTGCTACGTCATCGGCAAGCTCTGCGAGGGGCTCGACTACGCCCACCGAAAGAAGGACAGCTACGGCCGGGACCTCAACATCGTCCACCGCGACGTCTCTCCCCAAAACGTCCTCATCTCCTTTGAGGGCGAAGTGAAAGTCATCGACTTCGGCATCGCCAAGGCGGCGGGCAAGGTGACCAAGACCCAAGCCGGCATCCTCAAAGGGAAGTTCGGCTACATGAGCCCGGAGCAGATTCGAGGGCTCCCGCTGGACCGCAGAAGCGACGTCTTCGCCATCGGCGTTTGCCTTTACGAGTTGCTCACCGGAGAGCGCCTCTTCGTCGGGGACTCGGACTTCGCCGTCTTGGAAAAGGTGCGAAAGGCCGAAGTGCTGCCGCCCTCGACGTACAACCGCCGCATCCCGGAGGCGCTCGAGAAAATTGTGCTCCGCGCGCTGGCCAAGGACGTCAACGCCCGCTACCAGTACGCGAGCGAGCTGGCGGATGACTTGCAGCGCTTTCTCATCACCTCGGACAGCATCTTCAGCCGCAAAGACTTGATGCAGTACATGAAGTCTACCTTCGCCGAAGAGGTGGACCGCGAGAAGGCGCGACTGGCCGATTATGCCGACGTCAAGGCTCCCGACAGCCTCTTGGCCGCCATGGACGCGGCTCACGGCACGCAGTCCGCCCCAGCGCCGGTGGGCAATGGCTCGGTCGGCTCGGGCGGTGCGGTGGTGGTGCGGCCCGCGGGTCCACCCATCCCCAAGCTGACGGCCACTTCTCCTCAGCGCGAAGTGCATGCCGAGGACGGCGCCACCCTCCTCGTGGACGGCAACGAATACCTCGGCGGACCGCCCCCGCCCAATACACGGAGTCCGCCTTCGCGCCTCCCGGCGGAACCCGTCACCGACCCGGCGCTTGAAGCGGCCCCGGTCCTCACCGTTGCTCCGCCAGAGCCGGCCTCGCGGCCCCTGAGCAGCTCGGAAACCTTTGTCCCGCCCCGGCCGCCGCAGGAGCCCCAAGAGGAGCCCCTGCCCGCGTTGGTGCAGGGCGTCGAGCTCTTCGCCGCCGAGGTCCCGCCGGCGGTGCAACCGGAGGCGAGTTCCCCGAGTGACGCGGTCCCATCCCTCTTCGCCGAAGGAAGCCGCGAGACTAGACACCGTCGCTGGTGGGCCGTCCTCGCGGCGGTGGCGGTGGGCGCCGTGCTTCTTTTCTTCGCCGTGCGGGAGCCGCCCCAGGGCACGCTGCTCCTGGACCTCTCACCCTTGGACGTGCGCGGCCATGCCCGTGTCAACCTCAACGGCAAGGAGCTCGGGACTCCGTCCAGCTGGCCCCTTACACTCCGGGTCCCCGCAGACGTCGCGGTGGCGTTGCTGGTGACCGCGGACGGCTTCAAGCCCTGGGCCGGTACGGTGACGGTGGCGCGGGGCTCTCTGGGGACGCCCTTCACCGTGCCGCTCCAGCGCACAGTGGGCACGGCCCGGCTGGTGGTGCTGCCTGACCCGGACGACGCCGAGGTCCGCCTCAATGGGACGCCCGTCAAACGGGCCGGCGTCCATGGCTTCTACGCCGGCGAGGTGCCGGTGGGGACGGACCAGCAGGTGGAAGTCCGCCGCGGTGGCTTCCGGCCCTATGTCTCCTCGGTCCTGGCCCACACCACCGAGGACGCGCTTCAGGTGCGGGCCGTGCTCGAGCCTTTCGAGTACACGGTGCGCGTCACTTCCCAGCCCCCGGGAGCGGCCGTCTTCAGCGGCGAACGGCAACTCGGCGTCACCCCGGTTACCGGAAAGGTGCCGGCCACGGCCTCCGCCCTCACCTTGCGCAAGCGGTGCTTCGAAACGGCCCAGGTGCCGCTGCGGCTGCCGGAACAGCCCGGCCCAGCCCTCCCGGTGCGGGTTGTGCTGCGCCGGGCGCCCAACTGCCGCTAAACACCTTCCTCAAAAGCCCCCTTTGGGCTTCCCCCCACTCCCCGGGGGCCACCAGGAGAGGCCACTTTGCCTCGCACACGAAAGTCGGAGTCTGCGGACCCGCTCGCTAGCCTTCCGGCTTGGGCCCGGAAGCTCGCGCAGGCCTACTACACCAAGACGGTCAGCACCTTCCTCCTGCACGGCAGCGTGCGGGATTTGCAGCCGCTCCAGGCCGAGGACGGCGTTCGCACCTTCGGTCCGCTGAAGACGTTTCTCGCCGATGAGCTCTTCGGCGGCCGGAACCATGTCCTCTTTTATGACCGGTCCAGTGGAATCCGAGCGGCTTCGCCGGACACGCAGAAGGACTTGGCGCGTGCCATGTCCGCTTACGACACCCTGTATGGCACCGACTACGCCAAGGTGATGCCACGTGAGCCCGGGCGGGCGCTTCAAATTATTGAGAACTATTTGCGGATGCGGCTGGCCGATGGTCAGTCCCTGGCCCTGGTCATCGACTTCGCCGAGACGCTGGCGCCCGGCGCGGACATCGGCGCGCTCTCGTCCGAGGACCGCTTCAGCCTGGCCACGCTGGTGAAGTGGGCCAGTGACCCCCAATTCCTGGCCGGGGACCTCTCGGTGGTGCTGCTCGTCGAGAACCTGGCGGAGATTTCCCCTCGCCTGGCGCGCAACCCCTACGTAGCCAGCATCGAGCTTCCCTTGCCCAACGAGGAGGAACGCCTGGAATTCGTCCAGACGAAGCTCGACGGCCGAAAGCTGGCTTCGGTGTCCGACGTTCCCCTGGCCGCCTTGGCCAAGACGACGGCTGGACTTTCCCGCATCAACCTCGACCGCGTCCTCACCGAGGCCACCGAGCGCCAGATTCGGATCACGCCCGAGCTCCTCAAAGAGAAGAAGAAGGAGATTATTCAAGCGGAGTGTCACGGCCTCCTCGAATTCATCGAGCCCGCCCACAGGCTGGAGGCGGTGGCCGGACACGCTCGCGCCAAACAGATGCTGGCTCAGGCGGCCAATGCGCTGAAGAAGGGCCGCCTGGAAGTCTTGCCCATGGGGTACCTGGTGGCCGGCCCGGTGGGCACCGGCAAGACGTTCTTGGCCACCTGCTTCGCCGGAGAAATCGGCATCCCTTGTGTGAAGTTTCTCAACTTCCGAAGCCAATGGCAGGGTGTCACCGAGGCCAACCTGGAAAAAATCTTCAACCTCCTGAAGGCCCTCTGGCCGGTGGCGGTGATGATTGACGAGGCGGATGCCTTCTTAGGAAACCGGGACGCTTCCGGGGACTCGGGCACGTCCTCTCGGGTGTTCGCCTCCATCGCCTCCTTCATGGGCAACACCGAGTACCGGGGGAAAATCGTCTGGTTCCTGCTCACCTGCCGGCCGGACTTGCTGCCCATTGACCTCAAGCGCCAGGGCCGCGCCGAAGAGCACCTGGCGCTCTTCTACCCACAGTCCGATGCCGAGCGGGACGAGCTGTACAAGGTGGTGGCGCGCAAGCTGAAGATGACGCTCGACGTGCCCTCCTTCGCCGCGGTGCTCCCCAAGGGGGCCCAGCTTTCCGGCGCCGACATCGAGGCCATCCTCGTCCGGAGCAAGTTCGCCGCCTTGAACGGCGGCCGGGACCAGCCCACCGAGGCCGACGTCCGCTCGGTGGTGCAGGATTTCGTTCCGCCCTCGTACCCCTTGGAAATCGAGCTCCAGAACCTGGCGGCCGTCCAGGAGTGCACCAGCCGCGAGCTGCTTCCCGAGGCCTACCGTGCCATGGAGCGCGACCTCATTACGCGGCGCATCCGCGAGCTCAAGACGCTGCTCGAGGAGCGCTAAACAGAAGCCACTTCGGGGCAGACGTTTAGCGCGCTGCGTGCGCGAGGTAGTGACTGATGCTCGACTCCTGTACGGCCTTCGCGGCGATGCAAAGGTCGACCGCCTCCAGCGTCTGCGCGAGGTCGCGCTTACCGCCCAGTATTTTCTCGGCGCGCGGCCCGAAGGCGGCTTGCACCTCGGCGCGGTGCTTTGCGTCGCAGAAGCTGGCGCCGACGGTGAAGAGGTAGGCGACGCTTCGGTCGCCGAGGTAGGAGGCAAACCGGTCAAAGTTGTGGGCCACCTCCTCGAAGACAATTTCGCGTGGCACCGGCCACGGCATGGGCTCGATGAGGAGGGGACGGAGAAACTCGCGGGGGTCGACGGAGGAGGTTTGCAGCAGAGCCAAGTTGGCCTTCACCAAAGCCGGTTCCCGGAAGGAGCTGAGCCCGAGGAGAAGTCTCGAGCGGGTGGCCCGGTCGGAGGTGGCAGTCAGTTTCTCCGCCAAGGCGGTGCGCAAGGCACTGTCCCCGAAGGCGCCGGAAATGCGGAGGGTGGAAAACTCCATGTCAGGGTCGAGTGAGGTGGGGTCTTTGAGCCATCGCGCCGTCGCTGCTTGCGCGGCGGCGATGAGGGGGGCGTCCTCGCCTCGGATGGCGTCGAATGGCACCAACTTTGGTCGCAACAGCCGCGTGTCCTCGGGCTCCCCGGGCTGCGCTTGCATCCCCAGCGCCCGGGCCCGTGCGCCGAAGTGGCGGCGCACCCAGGGTGGGTAAGCCTGTTCCGAGGCCCCGGAGAGAAAGTCGGGGCGCAGGGTGGCGAGTTGGATGGCTTGCTCCACCACCCAACGCTCCTTGGCCCCGGCAAAATGGGTGGAGAGCTCCATCCCGTCGCCCGCCGGGAAACGCCCGGCCTTCACCAGTGCTTCCACGTCGCCGAGCAGCCCCACCGTCTCGGGTGTCGTGAGTGCGCGCCGGCCGCGCGTCACCAGTGTCTTGAGGAGGTTGCCCTTGAGATTGAGCCGGTAGTAGCCGGCGTAACCCGCGTTGGGGAGCACCCAGTCCGGACACCCCGTGCCACTGAGGGGCAGCGTGGCCGTGGCGGACGTCATGAGCACGCACCCGCGGCCCTCCTTTTTGCCGCTCGACCACACCGCGCAGACAGGCACCTGCCACAGCCGGTCGCTGGTGGCCGTCGTGCCCACGGGCAAGAGACGCTGCTGGGCCAACGCCAGCTCGGGCTTCTTTCCGCGTGCACAGGAAAGCTGGACGGTGAGCTGTGGCACGCCCGACTGGTCGAGAAAGCTGTCAAAGGCGGGCACCATGTCCCGGCCGCTGACATCCGAGATGGCGGCGAGGAAGTCGGCCGCAGTGGCGTTGCCGTAGGCGTGCGCGCGCAAATAGTTCTGCACGCCCTTCTGGAACTTCTCCTTGCCAAGGTACATCTCGAACATCCGGATGACCGACGCCCCCTTCTCGTAGGTGATGCCGTCGAAGGCGTTGTTGATGTCGTCATACGTCTCGATGGGCTGGCGGATGCTGCGCGCGGTGACCAGGGTGTCGACATTGGCCACCATGCTGCGGTCCGTCACCTCCACCACGTTGAAGCCCCACGTCGGCGCCCAAGCATCGACGATCTTGTTCTCCATCCAGGTGGCGAAGGCCTCGTTGAGCCAGATGTCGTTCCACCAGGCCAAGGTCACGAAGTCGCCGAACCATTGGTGGGCGAACTCGTGGGCGGCATAAACGGCCCACGTCTGCTGAAAGTACAGGGACTCGTTCTCCTTACGCGCCAGCAGCCGGCCGGTGGCCACCGTTACCAGCCCGGCATTCTCCATGGCGCCGAAATGCACGGTGAGGGGAATGGCCAGCAAGTCGAGCTTCTCGTACGGGTAGGGGATGCCGAAGTAGGCCTCCAACTTCTCCAAAATTTCGGGCGACGTGCGTGCCGCGTAGGCCGCTTCGGCGGTGCGGCCCCGGGGGGTGTAGATGCGCATCGGGACTTTGTTCGCCCCCGCCGGCCGGGCGTCGACGAAGTCGTACGGGCCCACGGCGAAGGCCACCAAGTAGGAAGGGAGGGGCTTCGTCTTTGCGAAGTGCACGCGCTTCATCCCCTCTCCCGATGGCTCGGTAGAGGCGATGGGAGTGTTGGAAACGGCCACCAGCTCCTTTGGCACTCGCAAGGTGACTTCCCAGGGAATTTTTGCCGACGGCTCATCGACACACGGGAAGGCGCGCCGAGCGTCGGTCTCCTCGAATTGCGTCATGGCGTACCAGTCGCCGCCCTCCTGCTGGTGAAACACGCCCGAGTCATCCGTCTTGGAGACGACGCCGGTGAACTCGAGATGAAGCGTCGCCCGTCCCGGGCCGAGCGCATGGGGAAAGCGGAAGGCCACCCGTTCCGGGGAGACGAAAACTTGGGCCACGGATTCGGCCTTTCCCACGAGGGCCGTGGCCTTCGTCACCACCAACTCCCTGGCGTTCAGCCACAGAACGTCGGTGGCCGAGGCGAGCTCCACGTCCAGCTCGCTGGTGCCCTGAAAGCCATCCGCCGACGGCACGAGGGTGAGCTCCACCCGCTGGGCCAATGGCTTGAGCGTGGCCGGAAGGCGCATGCCCGCCGGAGGCTCGGGCGCGGCGCCCGGGGGGGCCACCACAACGCCTGCCGGTGCAGGAGCCCCTGGCGCCGAGGGCGCCTGGGCCGGCGCGGGCGCTGAGGAAGTGGCACAACAGAAGAGGGGGAGCAGCAGCGGCAACAGGGTGGCATGACGCGGCGTCATAAGGCTCGGTTTGGGCGAAAACTGGGAGGTGTCGGCTAGCGGGGACGCTCGAGCGTTCTCGCCATTTCATGCGCTTGGCAGCAAATCTCTAAGGCGCCACCAGGCTCAGCGTTGTCCCGGCCCGGAGTGCCTTGGCCCGGGTGATGCGGTTCCAGCGCTTCAAATCATCCACCGAGACGCCATAACGCTGGGCGACACTCCACAGCGTCTCGCCGGCTGCCAGCTGGTGCGTGGTGGGCCTTGGCCCACTGTCCGCGGTGACAGCCGTATTTGGCGGGGGGGTGGCGGGGGTGACGGGTGTGGCGGTGGCCGCCGGTGCGGCCGGCGCAGCGAGCAGCGCCACCGTTTGCGACGCTGGCTGGGGTGAGGTCGGTGGCGGGGCCGCCGGCAGCGGCATGCCTACCGGGGGCCATACCTCGACCAGCGTGCCGATTTGGAGACCGCGCGAACGCCGTCCAGCCGCGCCGAAGTGGTTCCACCGCTTCAAGTCCTCCACCGAGACGCCGAAGTGGGAAGCAATGGTCCACAGGGAGTCGCCGCTCTGGACGCCGTAGCTGACGTGGGGCTTGCCATCCACGGTCTCCGTCTTCACCACGCCCGAGCTCAGCGACTTGCGCGTCTGGGTGCCGGCCGGAATTTCCTCCTCCGGGGAAGGGACAGTGACACCGCGAGCCCGGGCTCGGGCCACCTGACGCTCGAGTGCGCCGCCGCCGGACTCCCCGCCGTCCGTCTGGGCCACCGCCGTGCCTGCGCGCGCCGGCTGCACCGGAATGGCGAGCTCCGTGTTGACGCGCAGAGCGCGCACGTTTTTGAGGTGGTTGAAGAGTGCGATGGCCTCCGGTGCCGAGTGGTAAGTGACGGCAATGCGGGACAGGGTGTCGCCGCGTGCCACCCGGTGGATGCGAAAGGTGAGGCGGTCGTGCGGCGAGAGCTTCGCGACGTTGGCCAGAAATGCGTCACCACTGCCCTTCGGGACGCGGAGCAGGTAGGGCTTCTCTTTGGTGGCCGGTGGACTGCACCAGCGGCGCAGCTCGGGGTTGAGGGCTCGGACGTCTTCCACCGGGACCCCCGCGGCTCGGGCCAGCACCTCGAGGTCGGTCGGTTCCACCACCGGGACCTCCTCGAAATCCAGCGGCATTTGAAAGGAGAATTCTTCGTCGCTGAAGCCAAAGGCCTTGGGGTGCTTCGCCACCAGGGCACAGGCGATGAGCTTGGGGACGTAGTGCTTCGTCTCCTTGGCCAGGCCCCGGCCCTCGGAAAGCTCCCAAAAGTCGTCCGTCCCGCGGCGCTCGACGAGGCGACGGAGCTTCTCCCCGCCCGCGTTGTAGCCGGCCCAGGCCAGGTACCAGGTACCCAGCGCGTCGTGGAGCTCGCGCAAATAGCGCCCCGCGGCGCGCGTGGCCTTCAGCGGGTCGCGCCGCTCGTCCACCCAGAAGTCCTGGCGCAGGCCGAAGCGCCTCCCGGTGCTGCTGATGAATTGCCAGGGCCCAGCGGCGCGCGCCCAGGAAAAAGCCTCGGGCGAAAAACCGCTCTCAATCATCGCCAGGTAGACGGTGTCCCGGGGGAGCCCGGAGGCCTCCAGCAGCGGCGCCATCATCGGGATGTAGCGGGAGCTCCGCGACATCCACACTCGAAACCACTTGCGGCCCGGGCCTTGGAAGAAGCGGATGTACTGCGCCACCAGCGGCTGCATCTCCACCGGAATGTCGTAGCTCCCCGTGACCTTGGAGATGTCGAAGGCTTCGAGGTTCGTCACCAGGCCGAGCTCGGGGCCGGCCACCGCGTCCACGGCCCAACCATCATCCCCGTCGTCGATGCGCGCGCGTAAGGGGCTACTGGCACCGAGGCGGAGCACCGACTGGACACCGGTTGCCGCCGGCTTCGCCGGCTCGATGGTGGCGTCCTCCAGGGCGCGCATTTCCTCCAACTCTGGGGAGGCCTTCTCAGCGTCGTCGGCCTCCTCGGTGTCGGCGGGCGCTGCCGGGTGCGTCGCTTCGGTGGAAGGGGGCGTGGCTGCCAGGGGCTTGCCGGCGGCAGCAGGCGGCGCAGCGGGCACCTGCCCCGAGGCCAAGGCCACGCCGAGAGAGAGAAGGGTAAGGAGCGGCGTCATCAGGCGTCCAACCGGGGCGCCGCGCGTCGCGCGACGAACGAGTGACCGTGTAGCGATAGCGTATGGGGCACCTGGCAGCAGCGTCAACGCTTCGCCCCATGCCCCGGGCCCAGCACCCTCGGCAGGTAGACGGAAAAGTCGAAGTGGGGCGAATTCTCAGGGGTGTGGCAACCCACACACACCGAGGCCGTGGGCACGGGCCGGGGAATGGGTCGGGAGGGAAGGGCTGCGTGCAGTGAGCCCGGCCCGTGGCAATTCTCGCATCCCACGCCCTCCCGTCCGCTGACACGGTCCACTCGGCACACACCGCCCGGCTGCTGGATGCCCACCACATGGCAGGCCACGCATTCGAGGCGGTACTGCTTGTGGACGTGCTCGAGCTCCCGGTACGCGCGGGCGTGGCCCGTCTTCGCATAGACGCCGAAAGCGGCCGGGTGACAGCGCGCACACACCGCATTGCCCACATAGGCCCCCTCACCAGGGGCCGGGGCGGGACAGTCCTGGCCGTGGGCCCGGGCATAGGCCAGGTTGAGCGCCGAGACTTCCTCGTCGAATTTCGCCACCACCGCGTCCACCCGTGCGTCGCTGGGCAACGTCGTCTCCAGGGGGAGGAGACGCACGGTGAAGGCATTGCCCCCGGTGAGAGGCGGCGCGGGGGCGAGCGCGGCGCGCCGGGCGACGAGGGTGGCCAGCCGCGCGGTGAGGAGCTGCTTGCGCTCCGCCAGCTGCCCGGGCTGAGCCAGCTCGGCTTTCAACAGCTCGATGCGCTCGTCCAGGGTGGCGGCCTCATGCTGGACGTCCTCCGGAGAGGACAGGAGTCGAAAGCGTCCTGTCCCGTCAAAGGCAAGGTCCACCCGGAGGAGCGCCCGGCCGCGGCTCTGCACCCGCGCCACCGGGACACCGCTGCGGGTGAGGCGACTCTCGTCGTCCAGGGTGACGAGCGGCGCGTCCTGGGCAGAAACCACCAAGTCCGCGGTGTCCGTCCCGCGGACGGCGGCCACCGCCCGGTCCAAAGAGCCGCCAAAGAGCACCAGGACAAATTGGGCGCCCTCGGCGCGGACGCGGGCCGAGCCCTCGGCGACTTCCTGGGCCGTACGGGCCACCACCACACCCAGCGGGTGGCCGGCGATGGTGTGCACGGTGGCCGAGCCCGGCGCCAGCTCCGGGAGCCGGAGGGAGCGACGGAAGGCGCTTCCCTGGACGTCGTCGAGGGGACCCACCGCGCGCCCAGAGAGGCCCATGGCAACGAGGGCTTCGGCCACCGCCTTCGCCTTGCGCTCGGCCTCCACCGCCTCGTCGGGCTGTAGCCCGGAGCGCTCAAAGAGGGCGTCCCCGGCGTCCAAGTAGAGGGTGGGGAGGCCTTCGGCGCGCGCCTCGGCCAGCTGCGCCGCGGCACGGCCCAGCCCTCCACGCATTCCTGCGCTGCAGCCGCAGGGCACCAGCTGCCCCTGGAGGTCCGCCGTCACGAAGAGGACAAGGCGTTGGGCGGGCGCGCCGCCATCCGCCGGTGGTGCAGGCCGAGCCACCCATGCCCGAGCCGTCCAGGCGGAGACAGCCCCGCTGACCAGGAGGGCCGCGGCGGCTGGAGCCAGCCAGCGGCGCGGCGGAAACTTCCGCCGAACGTGCGTCACCTGCACTGTGGAGGGTGTACCACAGCGCGGGCCCTGCGCATCGTCGTTGACCTGTGCCCCAAGGAGGTGCTGTAAGCCACGACCCTCGCCGTCTGGCTCCTGGGGCGCTCGTGGCTGCAGACCCGCTGAAATTGCCGTTGGAAGAGCTGGTCTACCTTCGCCTGGGTCACTTCCTCGACCAGCTTCATGGCCGCAAGGTGCCCGAGCTTTACCGCACGTTGCTCGACCAGGTGGACCGCGCCGTCCTCCGGCAGGCCCTGGAGCGGAGCGCGGGACAGCTCTCGACGGCGGCGGGCTTTCTCGGCGTGGACCGCAACACGCTCGCCCGCAAGGTGAAGCGGCTCAAGGTGCGAGGCAAAGCGGGCGCCACCGGCCGCTAGTCGTGCGCCTGCTCGGGACCCCCGTCGTGTACCGCCGGAACGCCTGTTTCCTCGCCTGCGCCCTGTTTGCGCTCTCCGGCAAAGCCCGCGCCTTCAACGAGGGCCTCGGGGAGGCCGCCAGGGAGCTCGATCGCTCCAGTCCCTACGCCACTGTCCAGAGCTTTCTCAGCGAAGCGCGGCGGGGCCAATCCGCCCTCGCTGCCCAGGACTTGTGGCTCGACGACCTCCCGCCGGGCACCCAAGCCGCGGAGGGAGCCCGGCTTGCGCGACGACTGCGCTTCGTCCTCGACCGGCAGAAACTCGACCTCGCCGCGCTTCCCAAAGAAGGCGAGGGCGGCCCGAGCAGCGTCGTGCTCACCACCCTCGAGCTCGACGGCCGTCCTACCCCCGTGCGGCTCGTCCGGGTGCGGGCGCCGGAGGGGCCCATCTGGGTCTTCAGTCGGGACACGGTGCGGGCGGTGGATGCCTTGTACGAGGCCTACGGCCCGCCCTTCGGCGAAAGCATGCCGGACTTCCTCTTCACCACCCGCTTCGGCCTCGAGCTCTGGCAGTGGCTGGGGCTTCTCCTAGGCGTCGTCCTCGCGCTTCTTCTCGGTTGGCTCCTTGAGAAGCTGCTCCTCTCGCTCTTGGGTCGCCTCACCCGGCTGACGAGTTTCAGCTGGGATGAGGCGCTGGTGAAGGCTGCCCGCGGCCCGCTCAAGCTGCCGCTCTGGGTGTTGACGTTTGGGGTTGTCGAGTCGCGGCTGCTGCTCCCGCCCGCCTGGCAGCAAGGCCTGGGTCTCGTGAGTCGTTCCTTGGGCATCCTCGCCGCCACCTGGTTTGCCCTGCGGGCCCTGGACGTCACCACGGCGGCCTTGCAACGGCAGCTGGTGGCACGGGGCACGAGTGCGGCCGCGGGGATGCGGACGCAGCTCAGCGTCCTGTGGCGGGTCCTCACCATCGTCGTCTACGTCCTGGGACTGGCCGCCCTCCTCATGCAGTTCGACGTGGTGCGGACGGTGGGCGTCTCGCTGTTGGCCTCGGCGGGCGTGGTGGGCGTGGTGGTCGGCCTCGCCGCACAGAAGTCCATTGGCGCGATTTTCTCCGGCATCCAGCTCTCCCTCAGCCAGCCCATTCGCATCGGCGACAAGCTGGTGGTGGAGGGCGAGTCGGGGACGGTGGCGGAGATTTCACTCAGTAACGTCGTCCTGAGACTCTGGGACAACCGCCACCTGGTGCTGCCGGTCACCTATTTCCTGGAGAAGCCCTTTCAAAACTGGAGCCGCGGCTCCCCGGACATGATGGGCGTGGTTTTTCTCCAGCTCGACTACAGCGTCGATGTGGGAAAGATGCGCGCCGAATTCGCCCGCATCCTGTCCGGGCCGGGAAAGTCGCTCTGGAATGGGCAGGTGGCGAAGGCACAAGTCACGGACATTGCGGACGGCACGGCCACCCTGCGGCTTCTGGCCAGCGCGAACTCCGCCGACGAGGCGTTCGACTTGCGGTGCCTGGTGCGAGAGGAACTTCTGGTCTTTCTCCGGGCCCATCCAGAGTGGCTTCCCACCCAGCGCGTGGAGCACCGTCCGCAGGGCGCGTCCTCCTGAGCCCCCAGAGGACGGCCCTACGCGGGGCGCCCGAGGCCGAGCTTCACCATTTTGCTTTGAAGCGTGGAGGGCTTGAGGCCCAGCACCTCGGCGGCGCCGCCTCGCCCGTAGATGCGGCCCCGGGTGAGGGCGAGGGTGCGCTCGATGTGCGCGCGCTGCACCTCGGCCAACGTCGACGTCGGCTGAGGCTCGCCGCCGCTCGCGCGCCGACGACGGCCGGGCACCTCCACGAGCTCCGGGCCGAGCGCCGGCTGGGAGGAGAGAATGGCGGCACGCTCGAGGACGTTGGCCAGCTCTCTCACATTGCCCGGCCACGGGTACCCCGAAAGCCGCTCCAACGCCTCCGCGGTGACGAAGCGGCCGCGCTTTCCGGTGCGTCGCCCAAACTCGGCAAGCAGCGTTCGGCACAGCAAGTCCAAGTCCTCGCGCCGCTCGCGCAGCGGCGGCAGCTCCAGGGCGAAGGCCGCCAGGCGGAAGTAGAGGTCTCCCCGGAAGCGCCCGGTGCCCACGGCTTGGTCGAGGTCGACCGTCGTCGTGGCGAGTAACCGAACGTCCACCCGGGTGCTGCGCTCGCCGCCCAGCGCCTCGAAGGCGCCCGCCTCCAAGACGCGCAACAGCTTGCCCTGCAGCCCCAAGGGCAGCTCCTCGACGCTGTCCAAGAGAAGCGTCCCGCCGTTGGCCAAGAGGAGGCGCCCGGGTCGCTCCCGCTCGGTACTGGCGTGGCCGAGGAGCTCCGCTTCCAGGGCGGGGGCGGGCACCGCGGTGCAGTGCAGGGTGACGAAGGGATGGTCCGCGCGTGGGCTCCAGCGGTGGAGCGCCCGGGCCAGCCGCTCCTTGCCCGTCCCCGTCTCACCGTGGATGAGGACGGGGCTCGTCCCTTGGGCCACCTGGCGCCCCAGGGCCAGCACCCGCTGCATGGCGGCGCTCTTGGAGGCCTCCCAGCCCAAGGGGTCCCCGGCCAGCTCCTCCTCGAGAAGCTTGGCGTGGACGTGGTCCTGCCGGTGGAGCCGCTCGAGGGTGGCCTTGTGCCCAGCGGCCTGGATGGCGATGGCCAACAGCTGCGCGTACACCTCCACCAGGCTCACCACCGAGGGCGCGTAGGCCTCGCACACCGTCCGGTCGAGGGTGAGGACGCCGTACGTTTCGTCGCCAGCGTACAGCGGGGCTACCAGACAGGAGTGCCCGGGCGGGAGCCCCAGCACCGCGTCGAAGGGGTCTCCGTCGCCGTGCAGGTGGTCCTCCTCGCGGTAGACGCGCGCCCGTCGCGTGTCCATCGCCTCGCGCAGAGTGGGGTAGCGCTCCAGCAAAAGGCTGTGGCCCTTCACCCGGGCGGCGAGCCTTCCGCGCGCCGCCCGAACCAAGAGCCGCGGGCCGTCGAGGACGAAGATGGTGGCCAAGTCGTAGGCGGCGACGCGCTCCAGCCAGTCCAAGCCTCGGCGCAGCAAGTCGTCCAGCGCGCCTTCGCTCGGCGCAAGGCGGGCCAGCTCCTGAAGGTCCTGGACCAGGTCAACGACGGGGGGCTTGGGCGACGCAGCTGCCATGCAAAGCGACTCTAACTCCCACCCCACCGAAATGTCGGTAAAATTTTCACCGACTGGGCGGTATTATTGAAACGACTAATCGTTGAAATCAGTGTCCATCTACTTGGAAGTACGAAGAATTTGTGGCGCCGGTGGTCTTTGGTGCGCATTTAAATGGGCACACGCATCCCACTTCAAGGAGAGAGTGATGTTGACGGTTGGCGACCAGCTTCCGGAGTTCAAGTTGCAGGCGGTGGTGAGCCTGGAGAAGGGCAAGGAGTTCCACGAGATTTCGGACCGAGACTACAAGGGCAAGTGGAAGGTCCTCTTCTTCTGGCCGATGGACTTCACCTTCATCTGTCCGACGGAGATTGCCGAATTCGGGCGGCAGAACGCGAAGTTTCTCGAGCGCGACGCCCAGGTGCTTGGCGCGAGTACCGACACCCACTTCGTCCACCTCGCCTGGCGCAAGGACCACAAGGACCTCAACACCCTGCCATTTCCAATGCTCGCCGACACCAAGCGCGAGCTGGCGACGAAGCTGGGCATCCTGCACAAGGACGGCGTGCCCCTTCGGGCCACCTTCATTGTCGACCCTCAGGGCACCATCCGCTGGGCCAGCGTCAATGACCTCTCGGTGGGGCGGAGTGTCCCGGAGGTGCTGCGCGTCCTCGACGGGCTACAGACGGACGAGCTCTGCCCGTGCAACTGGGAGAAGGGCAAGGACACCCTCACCCAGCAGCTGAAGGCGGCGGGGTGATGCACGCCGTAGAGACGCTTCGCGCCGCCATTCCCGAGGTGGCCAAGGACTTGAAGCTCAACCTCGGCGCGGTGCTTCAGCCGGGCAGCCTCACGCTGGAGCAGGTGTGGGGCGTGGCCGTGGCCACCGCCATCGCTTCGCGCAACCCCCAGCTCCGCCAGGCGGTGCTGGAGGACGCCCTTCTGACGGTCCCCCCGGCGGTGGTGGAGGACGCCAAGGCCGCGGCGAGCCTGATGGCGATGAACAACGTCTACTACCGCTTCCGGCACATGGTGGCGAAAGAGGAGTACGGACAAAAGCCGGCACGGTTGCGGATGCAGCGGCTCGCGCAGGTGGCCAGCAACAAGGCCGACTTCGAGCTCTTCTGTCTCGCGGTGAGCGCCGTCAACGGTTGCGAGACGTGCGTGCGCTCACACGAGGAAGTCGTGCGGCAAGCCGGGCTCAGCTCGGACCAGGTCCACGACGCGGTCCGCATCGCCGCCACCCTGCACGGCGTAGCGGTCGCGCTCGAGATGTGAGGGCCTAGACTCCGGCCGCGCTCAACACCGCGTGCCCGGCGGGGGTGCCGTCCCCGGATTCGAGGCGGAAGCGGAATGGCTCGGGGACTGGAAGGGGGGTCCAGCCCCCCACCAACAGGTAGGGCTGCCCGTCGTCGCCGGTGAAGCGCAGCTGGAATTCAATCCGGCCGCTGTCCCAGTTGACGTGTCGCTGGCCTTGGACTTCCGTCCGGAGCGCGAGCCCCTCCAGACTCAACGTCCCGGCGGCCCGCATCTGCCCCGTGTCCAGCAGCGTCTGTGCGCTCGGAGCGACGCTGTCCAGCTCGAGCAGCATGACGGCGTCAGCCTCGGTGCCGTCCGCCCGCCAGGTGCCAGCCAGCGACTCGTGGAAGGAGACTTCCACATGCCGGGTAATCCGTCGGGCCCACTCCGGAAGGCCCAAATACGCCTCTGCGCGCGAGGAGGTCATCATCCCAAAGGGCCTCTTCTACTGACTGCAGCTCCTGGCTTAGAGGCGCGGGGTACGTCCTTGCTGGGGGCGGCCGTCTTTTTCGAACGACGTCCCGAAGGAAACCCCCCGACCCAAGGTGGTGTCAAACTCACCTCTGGCACGCCGGAACATGCGCGGAATTCCTAGCAGTCCGAGACTGTTGTCCGGGGTCGCGGAGAGCACCTACAGTCCGCCGCCCATTTGTAACAGGAGGGTTACCCTGAATTTCGACATTCGAGCCCTGACGGAGCGCGTGCGCGAGGAGAGCGGCTTCGTGGACAACCTGCTCAAGGAGACGGGGCGGGTCATCGTCGGGCAGCACCAGATGCTGGAGCGGGTCCTCATCGGCCTGCTCAGCAACGGCCACGTCCTCCTGGAGGGCGTGCCGGGGTTGGCCAAGACGCTCACTGTACGGACGTTTGCCGACGGCATCTCGGCAAAGTTTCAGCGCATTCAGTTTACCCCTGACTTATTGCCGGCCGACTTGGTCGGGACGATGATTTTCAACCAGCAGGCCTCGAGTTTTACCGTTCGCCACGGGCCCATCTTCGCCAACGTCATTCTGGCCGACGAAATCAACCGCGCCCCGGCCAAGGTGCAGTCCGCCCTGCTCGAGGCCATGCAGGAGCGCCAAGTCACCATCGGCGACAAGACGTACCCGCTGCCGGACCCCTTCATCGTCCTCGCCACCCAAAATCCCATCGAGCAGGAGGGAACCTACCCGCTGCCCGAGGCGCAGGTGGACCGCTTCATGCTGAAGGTGAAGGTCGGCTACCCGAGCCGTTCCGAAGAGCGGGTCATCATGGAGCGCATGGGCGGGGAAGACATTCCCCACGCCACTCCCGTCGTTTCCCCGGAGCAGATTGCCCGCGCCCGGGCCGTGGTCCATCAAATTTACGTCGACGAGAAGGTGAAGGACTACATCCTCGACGTGGTGTTCGCCACGCGCGACCCGGCAGCGCACGGGATGAAGGACCTCGCGGGCTCCATCGAGTATGGCGCGAGCCCGCGGGCCACCCTCTTTCTGCACCTGGCGTCCCGCGCGCACGCCTTCCTGCGGCACCGGGGCTTCGTCACCCCGGAGGACGTCAAAGCCGTGGGCATGGACGTCCTTCGCCACCGGGTGAGTTTGACGTACGAGGCCGAGGCCGAGGAGCTCACCCCGGAGGCCATTGTCCAGCGGGTCTTTGACCGCGTCCCCGTTCCCTGACGTCTGAAGAGGCGCCACCGCCGTGCTGCCCCGGGAACTCATCAAACGCATCCGCCGGCTGGAGATTGCCACCCGAAGGGTGGTGTCCAACCTCCTCGCCGGCCAGTACCACTCGGTCTTCAAGGGCCGGGGCATGGCCTTCTCCGAGGTGCGTCCCTACCAGCCCGGTGACGAGATTCGCTCCATCGACTGGAACGTCACCGCGCGGATGAATGACGCGCACGTCAAAGTCTTCACCGAGGAGCGCGAGCTGACGGTGATGCTCCTGGTGGACATCTCCGGTTCCCAGGGCTTTGGCTCTCAGGGAAAGACGAAAGGGGAGATGGCCGCGGAGGTGGCGGCGCAGATTGCCTTCTCCGCCATCGCCAACAACGATCGGGTGGGCTTGGTGCTCTTCAGTGACCGCGTGGAGCGCGTCATTCCCCCCAAGAAGGGCCGCAAACACGTGCTCCGGGTGGTGACTGAGATTCTCGAGCACAAAGCCCTCGGCCGCGGGACGGACTTGTCCGCGGGACTCACCTGGTTGCTCCGGGTGGCCAAGCACCGGGCTGTCACCTTCGTCATCAGCGACTTTCTCGTCTCGGAGTACGAGGCGCCGCTTCGGGGCGCGGCGCGCACCCATGACGTCATCCCGGTGGTGGTACGCGACCCCTACGAGGACAGCTTCCCCAGCTTGGGCCTGGTGGAGGTGGAGGACCCGGAGACGTCTCAGCGCGCGCTGGTGGACACCTCCAGCGCTGCGGTTGCCGACGCCTTTCGGAAGGCCATGCGCGCCCAGCGCGTCGAGCGCACCCAAGTCTTCCGGCGCTTGGAACTGGACGCCATCGAGCTGAGAGCGGGGGAGGACCACGGGGAGGCCCTGGTGCGCTTCTTCCGGCTCCGGGCCCGCAGGCTGGCAGCATGAGCCCCGCCCCGGTGGTGTCGCTGGCCCTCCTGGTGCTCTCGGCCGCTGCGGCGTCGGCGCCGGACGGGGGCAGCGTCCCGCCGCGCATCTCACCCGTGGTTTCGGCGGAGAAGGTGCGGCTCGGCGAGCCCTTCACCTACACGGTGAGCGTGGTCCACTCCCCAGACGAGCGCTGGGAGCTGCGGCCGGTGGCGGACCTCGGGGCCTTCGGGCTGCGCTCGAGCGGCCGGCAGCGCAGCGACGGCCAGGAGCTGAGCACCACCACCTTTCGGTTGGAGATGGCCCTCTTTGAGCTCGGCGAGCACACCCTTCCCACGCTCGTCTTTGACGTGGTGGGCGGCGGCGCGGCGCGGACGGCGTCCGTGTCCGGCGCCGCAGTGGAGGGACTGTCCAGCCTCCCCAAGGACGCCGCCACCAACGGTGCGGCCCTCATGGACATCAAGCCCAATGCGGACGTCCCCGTCCGCAGCTACCGGCTCCTGTGGCTTCTGTTGGGGCTGGCCGCGCTGGTGGTGGCGGCCTTGGGAGTGCGCCGCTACCTGGCCAACCGCCGCGCCCGGCTTCCTCCGCCGCCGCCCCGTCCACTCCGGGACCGCACCCGGGAGGCGCTGGAGGCGCTCCGCGCCGAAGGGCTCCTCACCAAGGGCCTGGTGCGCGAGTACCACTTCCGCCTCTCGGACATTGTGCGCGGCTACCTCGGCGAGCGCTTCGCCTTCGAGGCCTTGGAGTGCACCAGCGGTGAGCTCCTGAGCCAGGTGGAGCGCCTCGACCCTCCCGGGGTCGAGGCCCGCGCGCTGCAGCGCTTCGTCGACCAGTGTGACGTGGCGAAGTTCGCGCGCGCAGAACTCTCGCCGGCGGCGTGCGACTGGGCGCTGGGCTACGCCTTCGCGCTCGTCGACGCCACCACTCCGGTGGCCGCTCCCCCTGCCCCTTCTGCGGTGTCGGTCGATGCTGCCTGACGTCATCTGGCACGACCCACGGGTGCTGTGGCTCCTCCTCCTGGTCCCGGTGGTGGGCGCGCTGGCCTTCTCTGTGCAGCGGCGCCGGACGGCGCTGCGGTTCTCGGCAACGCACCGCTTGGCCCTCGGGCCCAGGGGCGTGCGGGCTTGGGCGCTGAGTGCATTGCCCCTGTTGAGTACGGCTGCGCTGGCGCTGGCCATCCTGGCGCTGGCCCGCCCCCAGACGTCCGGCTCACGGACGCGCGACCTGTCGGTGGAAGGCATCGACATCGTCATCGCGCTCGACTTGAGCACCTCTATGGAGGCCGGCGATTTCCGCTCGCTGGGCGGCGGAGGCAACCGCATCAGCGTCGCCAAGGAGACGCTGAGCGACTTCATCTCTTCGCGCGTCAACGACCGCATCGGCCTGGTCGTCTTCGCCGGCGCGGCCTACACCCAAGCCCCGCTCACCTTGGACTACGGGGTGCTGAAAGAGGTGGTGAAACAGCTCCGCACGCGCGTCATCGAGGACGGCACCGCCATCGGCGACGCCATTGCCGTCTCGCTCAACCGGCTCCGCGACTCGGACGCCAAGAGCAAGGTCATCGTCCTCATCACCGACGGCGACAACAACGCCGGCAAAATTTCCCCACTCGACGCAGCGGCCATGGCCAAGTCGCTGCACATCCCGGTCTTCACCGTCCTCGTGGGGAAGGGTGGCCGGGTGCCCTTTCCCGACGGCACGGACCTCTTCGGGAACCCCACCTACCGGGAGATGGACATCGCCATCAATCCCGAGCTGTTGAAGGCCATCTCCGCCGAGACGGGCGGCCAGTACTACCGCGCCACCGACCGGGAGTCCCTGCAGAGCGGCCTGCGCTCGGTCCTGGACCGGCTGGACAAGAGCAAGCTCCTCGAGGGCGGCGCCATGGCCAACATGCGAGAGGAGTTCCCGCCCTTCCTCCTCGCGGCTTTCCTCTTGGCCGCGCTCGAGCTCCTATTGCGCCTCAGCTGGCTCAGGGTGTTCCCGTGAGCGAGAACCCGCTGCGGTTCGGCTTCCTCGGCTACCCCTTGGGGCTGGCCCACCCGGGCTACCTCCTCCTGGCGCTGGCCGCGGTCGCCCTCGGCGTGTGGGGGCTGCTCTTCGGGCTGCGGCGGAGGGCGCGCCTCGAGACGCTGTTCGGCGCGCGGCTGGCACCGCTTCTCGCTCCCGGCGTGAGCAACGTCCTGCGAGCGCTGCAGGCCACCTTCCGGGCCTCCGCTCTCGTCCTCTTCGCCGTGGCCCTGGCCCAGCCCCAGTGTGGGAGCCGCACCGAGCTCGCCCGCCGGCGCGGCATCGACTTGGTGGTGGCCATCGACGCCAGCAAGTCCATGCTGGCGCGAGACGTGGCGCCCTCCCGGCTCGACCGGGCCAAGCTGGAGCTCAATTCACTCCTCGACTCGCTGAAGGGCGACCGGGTGGGGATTGTCGCCTTTGCCGGGGACGCCTACGTCCAGTCTCCGCTCACCAGCGACTACGCGGCGGCCAAGCTTTTTCTCCGGGCGGTGGACCCGGAGCAAATGCAGCAGGGCGGCACCAACATTGGCGCAGCGCTGCAGCTGGCCCAAAGCATGCTGGAGAACGCCGACCGGGGTGCCAAGGACCGGGTGGTGGTGCTCCTCTCGGACGGCGAGGACTTGTCCGGTGAGGAGATGGAGGCGGCCGAGTCGCTGAAGGCGGCTGGCATCAAAGTGTACGCGGTGGGAATTGGCAGCGAGGCCGGGGAGCCCATTCCTGAGTTGGGCAAGGGCGGGGAGGTGGTGGGCTACAAGAAGGACAGCTCGGGCAACACCGTCCTCACCCGGCTCGACCGCGCCGGCCTCGAGGCGGTGGCCCAGCTGACGGGCGGTGAATTCTTCTACCAGCCCCACGGCGTGGCGGTGCAGGAGGTGGCGGCGCGCATTGACCGCCTGCAGAAGAGTGAGATTGAGAGCCGCCTCACCGTCCGCTGGGACGAGCGCTTCCAAACCTTTCTCGCGCCGGGGTTGGTGCTCCTCACACTGGGCCTCTTGCTTCCGGGGCGCAGACGCGGGGCGGCATGAGGCGACACGGCGCCACCCCGCTGCTGACTGCGCCCGTGCTCGGGCTTCTGCTCCTCGGCGCGCGGCCGGCCCACGCCCTGGGGCCCCTGGAGCGGAACCCGCCCAACGTGTCCGACGGCCTGCGGGCCTACGACGAGGGCCGGTACGAGGAGGCGCTCAAGGACTTCGAGGCGGCCCAGAAGCAGCTGCCCAACAGCGCCGCGCTCGAGTACGACAGGGGAAACACCCTCTACCGCCTGCAGCGCATGGACGAGGCACGCGAGGCCTACCAGCGCGCCGCGGAGATGGCCCCCGGCGAGCTCGGGGAAAGGGACCTCTACAACCTCGGCAATGCGCTGGCCGAGCTGGGGCGCACCCAGGAGGCCATCTCCGTCTACCGCCGCGCGCTTCTGGCTGAGCCCAACGACGAGGCCGCCCGCCACAACCTGGAAGTGCTGCTGCGCCGCTTGCCTCCGCCGAAGTCGGGCAGCGACGGCGGCACCCCCGACGCGGGCCAGGACGCCGGGCGGCCTGACGCCGGCTCTCCGGACGGCGGCCGCGGTGACGCGGGGCCGGGCGATGGCGGGCGAGGCGACGGGGGCTCGGGGGACGGGGGGACGGGCGGCGACGGGGGAACGGGCGACGGCGGCTCGGGCTCGGGCAAAGGCAGTGCGGACGCAGGCCAGAGCCCGCAGCAGCGCACCGGGGAGTCCGGAGACATTGGACGGGACGCGGGCCAGTCGCCGAGGGACGCTGACGCTGGGCCGGAATGGGACACCTTCCGGGACGCCGGGCTGGGAGAGGCGGGCCAGCTCGACCGGCGGGATGCCGAGCGACTGCTCGACGCCGTGCGACAAAGCGAAAAGAACCTACAATTGTGGCGCTTTCAGCAGAAGAAGCCGCCGAGGAAGCCGAATGAGAAGGACTGGTAGCGCACTCTCCGCAGTCGTGGCGTTGCTGGCGGCGACAGCCGCCTCCGCTGCCGCCGACGTGCAAGCGGAAGTCGACCGCAGCGACGTCGGGTTGATGGACACCTTCGTCCTCACCGTCCGCGCCAGCAACGCGCCTCGGGGAAGCGACTTTCAACTGCCACCCCTCGAGGGCGTGGAGGTGTTGAGCACCCAGCGCGGCATGTCGAGCAGCATCCAGCTGGGCTCGGGCGGCCCGGTCATCCGCCAGGAGCTGACGCTGAGCGTCTTCCTCCGGCCAACGCGCGTGGGGAAGCTGACGTTGGCCCCGGTGGAGCTCCGGACCCCGGATGGCGTGGTGAAGAGCAATGCGGTGTCCATCAACGTGCACAAGACGCATGTGGCCGGGCCGCCGCCGGGCCTCGCCCAACGGCCCAACATGATGCCTGGCTTTCCCTCTCCCTTCTCCGACAGCGAGGACCCCTTCGCCGCCCTAAGGGAGCGCGAGCGGGAGGCGAGCCGCCCGCGCGGCGAGAACGACCTCTTCTTACGAAGCGAGGTGGACCAGAAAGAAGTTTACGTGGGCGAGCAGGTGACGCTGTCCTTTTGGATTTACAGCCGGGTGGACCTCTCGCGGGTGGACAACGTCACCATGCCCAAGCTGGACGGATTTTGGAGCGAGGACATCGACAGCCCCACCAACCTCACCTTCGAGCCGCGCACCGTGGATGGAGTGCCCTACCGGGCCTACCTTCTGAAGCGCCAGGCGCTCTTCCCGGTGCGTCCTGGGACGCGGGAGTTAGGGCCCGTCGAAGCGGACGTCACCACGGGCTTTCTCTTCGCCGGCCACCGGGACCACCGGGTGGGCAACCCCCTCACGGTGAAAGTCAAACCGCTTCCGCCGGGCGCGCCGCCGGGCTTTGTGCCGGCCAACGTCGGCAACTTCCAGCTCTCCGCCGAGCTCTCGTCCCCGACGGCCGAGCTCGGCTCCCCAGTCACCCTGCGCGTCGTCCTCGAGGGCCAGGGAAACATGAAGGAGGTGGCCGTGCCCCGGGCGACGGCCCCGGCCGCCCTTAAGCTGTATGAGCCGACCTCGCAGGAGCGCATCTCCGCGGCGCACGACCGCATCCAGGGCAAACGCATCCAGGAGTACCTGGTCATGGCGCAGCAGACGGGCACCTTTCAGATTCCGGCGCTCTCCTTCAGCTACTTCGACCCGGAGTCGCGGCGCTACGAGACGGTGCACAGCCAGGCTCTGAGCCTCACCGTCACCCCAGGAGAGGCCGGCGCGCTGCGGGCTCCGGGGACTGCCGGCAACCTGCCGGACACGCCGCACAACGTCCTGGCCGCGGGTGCCCTGCGGCCCTTGCGTCTCGAGCCGCGCTTCCAGTCGCAGACTGCCGTCTGGCGGCGGCCACTCTTTGTGGCCGCAGCGCTGGTGCCGCCCGCCGCCTGGGCCCTGGTGTCTCTGGTGGGCCTGGTGCGGGCTCGGCGCGCGCGTCGAGACCCGGTGAGCGAGCAGCGTCGGGGGACGCGCGCCGCGCGCGGGCGGCTGGCGGCAGCGGCACGGCTACGCACCACCGGAACGGACACCGCCTTCTCCGAGGAGGTGGAACGGGCGGTGACGGCCTTCCTCGAGGCTCGCCTTGGCGCGGGACTCTCCGGCCTCACCCGAGACGGCCTGCGACAGAGGCTCACCGACGCGGGCGCGCCCGAGGCCTTGGTGGAGGACGCGGCCCGCGTTCTGGACACCTGCGACGCGGTGCGCTTCGCGCCGGGCGCGGTGCGGCTGGACCGCGAGGCGTTGCTCACCGAGGCCCAACGGGTGCTGGAGGGCTGGGAATGAAGGCCCTTCTTCTGTCGCTCCTCCTGTCCCAAGTCAGCTACTCGCCGGGCGAGGCCCGCAGCATTTTTGCCGAGGGCGTGGAGGCCTACGGCCGGGATGACTTGGCGGGCGCCGAAGCCGCCTTCCGCAAACTGCTTGAGCACGGCATGGGCGGCGCCGACGTCGAATTCAACCTCGGCACGGTGGACCTCGCCCAGGGCAAGCTCGGCGAGGCGGTGCTCTACCTCGAGCGGGCGAAGCGGGCCGGCGGCGGTCCAGACGTGGACGCCAACCTCAGCATCGCGCGCGGCCGGGTGGTGGACCAGGTGGTGGGCAGCGCCTCGGAGGAGGGAATGGTGCCCCGCTTGGTGGCGGCCACCAGCGCCACCGCCGCTGCCCTGGCCTTCCTCATTCCCTGGTGCGCGGCGTGCCTGCTGTTGTTGGCTGGACGGCTGTGGAGCCGCGGGCGCGGTCTGGGTGCCGCCGCGGCGCTGCTCCTGTTGCTCGCGCTCCCCGGTGCCGGACTTCTCTTGGCGCACGCTGTTGTCGGCGAGACGGTGCATGAGGCGGTGGTGCTGTCCAAGACGCTGCCGGTGCGGGAGACGCCGGACGGGGCCAGCAAAGTGGCCTTCGAGCTCCATGCCGGAAGCAACGTCCGCTTACTCGCCAATGCCGGCCCCTTCGTCCGTCTCCGCCTCCCCAATGGGCTCGAGGGCTGGGCCGAGCAGCGCGACTTGGCGCGCGTCGACGGCAGCGCGGTGCCCTAGGGCGTCGCCCTAACCTCCCCTCGGCGAGGAGCGCTCGGGGTGGTGCTGGGGGCAGGCGGCTCGCGAAGGTACCGACGAGGCACGGCAGCGCAGGCCGGAGGGAAAACTGGTGGCCCCTCGGCCCGCTCGTGTGAAGACGCCCGCTGAGGTGCTGCGGCTTTGACTCGGCGCGCCTTCACGCAGGTGAAAGGTGTCCTACATCGGGAGTTGCTGGCGGGCGAGGCCGCCGGCGGGCTACACGTGGGCGGTTCGATGAGCGAGCCCGCGCCGTTCCGGATTCTGGTGGTCGAGGACGAGCCTGTCATCCGAGAGTTGGTGCGGACCATGCTCCACGACGGGCCGGTGGAAGTGGAGACGGCCGCCAACGGCGTCGAAGGCCTAAAGCGCGCCCGGACGCAGACGTTTCACCTCATTCTGCTCGACGTCGTCCTGCCGCTCATGGACGGGGTGACGGTGTGCCGGATGCTCAAGGGCGACCCGATGACGGCCAGCGTGCCCCTCTACATGCTCACCGCCAAAGTGAAGAAGGCGGACATGGAGGCGGCGCTGGCTGCCGGGGCCAACGGCTACATCCACAAGCCCTTCCGCGCCGCCGAGCTCATGGAGCTCGTGGACCGACACCGCGAGGGCCGGGGCTAGGGCCGGCGAAGCGAGTTCCCCCCCAGCAGCGCCGTCTAGGGGAGGCGGGGGTGGAGAAACCGGGCCAGGGCGAAGAGGTCATCCCAGTCCAGCCGCTCGAATTCCACGGCCACACCCTCGGTGTGGACGCGCGTCACCCGTCCGCGGAAGGCGCGCACCATGTCTCCGGGCAGCGAGATGGCCAGGTCCAGCACCTCTCCGGCCTCCGCGGCAAAGCCCACCAGAAGCAGTCCGGCCATGGAGAGGTCTCGGGCCTGCGCCACCCAAGCCCCGTCCGGGGCGCGGACCTCCACTGCAAAGCCGGCGGGGACGCGCGGGTGCGTCCTCAGCGGGACTTCCGGGATGTGAAAGGACGGAACGCGCATGGCAGGTTTTCAACGGGCAGTGTCGGTCCGGCTTGCGCGCCGGGCAATTTTTCCTAAAGCCAAGACGAAGCCGGAGGGGGTGCACTCCCCTCTGGCGCCGTCCTGACGTCCGGAGCGCCCCTTCCCTTCAAAACGGGGAGGCGCCGCCCAAGGACAGAAGGCCACCTGGGGGGGAAGGGGACGGACTCAAAACCCCGGGCGACGCTGGGGCGGTGGACGGCTCCCCCCCAAACGCACCTCAGGCGGCGCTGCTCGTCCCGCCACCCTCGGAGCCGGAGGGGTTGGTGCCCGGGGCGCGGTTGACGCGGTCCCGCAGCTCCTTTCCGGTACGGAAGAGAAGTCCGCGCTTCGGCTTCACCGGGATGACTTGGCCCGTCTTCGGATTCCGGCCCTGGTAGCCCTCGTAGTTTTTCACGTGGAAGGCGCCAAGCCCGCGAATCTCGATGTTTTCTCCACGGCAGAGCGCCTCCTTCATGGCCTCGAAGATGGTCTCTACGGTGGCCTCGGCCTGCTTCTGGGTGATGGCGCGTTTGGCCACCAGGATGTTGATTAGGTCGCTCTTGAGCATGGCGAACTCCCCCCTTCGGGGACCGTTACAGGGGCGCCCCCCGAAGGACTCCTGGGCGAACAGGAGCAAAAGACACTAGCACGATGGACTTGGGTTGCAAGCACGCCCGGCAGACAAGCCTCTGCAACTGCTCAGGAATTTGGCGGTGGGCCCGGAGGGGGCTTGGCCGGGCCGGCCTTTTCCCCCCCGCCGCCGCGTCCGGCCTGAGCCTGCCCACCCTCCCGACCGCGCTTGCGGTCGCGACGGCGCCCACGACCCCCGCCCCCGCCCCCGCCCCCGCCACCACCCCCATCGCGCTGAGCCGGCTCACCGCGTTCCGGCGGAGAACCGAGGCCCTCCTGTTGGCGCAAGGTGCTCTTGGAGGTTGCGATGCGGTGGTCCTCGCCGGCGACGGTGCGCGCGTAGAGGTCGAATTGTTCGCGGTGGTAGCTCGCCTGCGGCCGCACTTGGATGGATTTGTTGAAGCGGTCCATGAGGTGGCGCAACTCCTCGCGCTCCTCGCCTTGAAGGACGCGGGCGACGTCGGCGTTGCAGTTCACCACCAGCGTCGGGTCTCGGAGGTTGGGGGCTTCGCGGCGCAGCTCCTGGAAAATCTGGTAGACGACGGTAGTCACCGTCTTCACGAAGCCCTCGCCGCCGCAGTAGCTGCAGTCCTCGTGAAGGATGCGGCCCAACGACTCCCGGACGCGCTTGCGCGTCATCTCCACCAGCCCCAGCTCGGAGATGCGGAGCACGTTGGTTTTCGCCTTGTCCCGCCCCAACGCCTCTTGCAGCGTCTTGAACACCTTGTCTCGGTTCTGAGACTTCTCCATGTCGATGAAGTCGCAGATGATGATGCCGCCGATGTTCCGCAGCCGGAGTTGGTAGACAATCTCCTTGGCTGCCTCGACGTTGATTTTGGTGATGGTCTCCTCGAGGCTCTTCTTTCCGACGTAGCGCCCGGAGTTCACGTCGATGGCGGTGAGGGCCTCGGCCTGATCGAAAATGAGGTAGCCCCCGCTCTTCAGCCACACCTTGCGCTGGGCGGCGCGCTGTAGCTCCTGCTCGATGCCGTAGGCGTCGAAGACAGGCTCCTCGCTGTCGTGGAACACCACCCGGGAAGCCAGGGCCGGGTCCTGCGCGGTGACGAAGGAGAGGATGCGCTGGTACTCCTCCCGGTCGTCGACCACCAGTTGCTCGACGTCCTGGGCGAAGAGGTCTCGCGTGGCGCGGAGGATGAGGTCCAGGTCCGGATGCATCAGCCCCGGCCCACCCCGGCGCTCGTTGCGCCGCACCACCTGGTTCCAGATTTCGATGAGGAAGCGGATGTCGCTCTCCAGCTTCGCCTGGGGGACGTTCTCCGCCACGGTGCGGACGATGAAGCCTGTGCCCGGGGGCCGCAGTCGGTCCACCGTCTCCCGGAGCCGTCGGCGCTCCTTCTCATTGGCGATGCGGCGACTGATGCCGACGTGGTCGACAGTTGGCATGAAGACCAAGTGACGGCCGGGGATGCTGATGTGAGAGGTGAGCCGCGCGCCCTTGGTCCCAATCGGGTCCTTGGACACCTGGACCACCACTTCCTGGCCCACCTTGAGGAGGTCCTCAATCCGCGCTGACTTGCGCACCCTGGTCTTCTCGTCCTCGCGCCCGTTCCGATGGCCCCGGCCACCGCGGTCGCCGCGGCTTCGTCCCCGCTCCTCGCGAGGCGCGCGCCGCTCGCCCGTCAGGGGTGCTGCCGCGGGCCCGGCCAACGGTGCCGTTGGCATTTCCACAGCACCCGCCGGCTCGACCGCGGCTTCGTTGACTGCCGCAGGGACCTCGGCCATGGGCAGCATTTCCTGGGGGGCGCCCTGTGGCTTCTCGGAGCCCACCTGGGAGGGAAGGGGGATGGGTATGAGCTCTAGCGCTGCGGGTGGCGCCTCCGAGGGAGGCGCGAGGGGCACGGTGCCCTGCGCCGTGTCGGCCTCGGCCTGCGCAGCGTGCATCTCGCTCTCGGCGTCAAGGCCGTCCGGGGCGTCGTCTTCGTCCTCGTCCGGGTCCCCTTCGGGGGCCTCCTCGGCGTGCTCGAGTGGAGGGCCCTCGGCGGTCGCGGCGCTGGCTTCCGGATGCTCCGCGGGGCCGTCGGCCGCCAGCTCGGGAACGTCGGCGACTTCCTCGTCGTGCTCGCCTTCCGTTAAGTCGAAGGCGGACCGAGCAAAGTCCGGGTCGTAGACGACGTCACTGACGTAGAGAAAAGCGGCCTTGTCCAGCCCGATGTCGAGGAAGGCGGCCTGCATCCCCGGGAGCACGCGCACCACGCGCCCCTTGTAGATGTTGCCGACAATCCCCTTGTCCTTCTTACGCTCGAGATAGAACTCCGCGATGTCGCCGTTTTCCACGAGCGCGACTCGTGTCTCGCGGCCCGCCGCGTTGATGACCAAAATGCTGCTCATGCGTGAATCCTGCCTGCGCACTTCGCGGGGCGGCGTCCACCGGACGGGAAACGGCGGAAAGCGCCTGCGCGTGCGCCAGGGGAGGTGTGGGCGTGCCGACGGCGCACAACGGACCCGCAGCCTGAATGGCCTCGGTGCCTGGGCGCGGTGTGGTCACGCTCGCGTCAACTCCCGAAATGCAATTGGGGAGCTCCATCGGAGTCTCCCGGCTTGCGGTTGGCTCCCCGGGGGGACCTTCCTTCTGGGCCACCCTGACGTCAGGGCGAAAAACCGAGGTAGGGAAGGCCGGGTCCCAAGAGAAAAACGACCCGTCAAAAAAAGTTTTGGACGTCCATGCCCTGACTCCAGAGCGCCCGAGGCCTCAGCCCCAGGAAACACCCTGTCTTGAGGGCAGTCCTTTCAACTCCAACATGGTACAGGCGGGGCTCCCTGTAAAGGCCGTCTCAGGCCCGGGGCGAAGGACGCTCGACTCGGGGACGGGAGCGCCACCTCAGCCGGAGTCCCGTCCAGTCCGGAAGGACGTCCGCCCGCCGGTCGTCCACCAGGCCGACTTCCAGCCCCGCTTGGCGCACCAGCACCTCGTCCAGGGCGGCGGGTGCGTGCCGGCGCCAGACAATCCACACCCGCCCACTGAGCGCCATGGCCCGCACCAGGGCCGGCATCCTGGCCACCAGGTGCTTGGCGTCGTGGGTGAAGAAGAGGATGACGTCCAGCGCCACCTCGGCCAGCGTGAGTCGCTCTACCGACGCGGGCAGCGGCTCGAGCGCCGCTTCCAGCCCGGGCGGCGGCTCCACCACGGCAATCCGCGCACCGGGACGGATGCCCAGCGTCTCCGCCAGCGTACTCATGCGTCCTCCTCCACCCGGAAGCCCGTGTCCCCACGCACCGGGTGGTGCTTCACCACCACCTCGTCGACACGCGCCGCTTCCGGCCCGCGGCGACAAAAGGCGAGCAGCGCCTGCACCGCCTCCTCCGTCCCTTCGGCTTCTAGCTCCACGCCGCCGTCGGTGCGGTTTCGCACCCAGCCGGTGACGCCGAGGCGCCCGGCCGCCTCCACCGTGGCCTTCCGGAAGAAGACGCCCTGGACGCGCCCTCGGACAACGACGTGGATGCGGCGGCGCGACATGGTGCGGAGAGCAGGCCTACGCGTTTTCACGTAACAGGTCCAGGAAGCCCGCCTCCTCCAACACCCGCACCCCGAGCTCCTGGGCCTTCTTCAGCTTGCTGCCCGCATCGGCGCCCGCCACCACGAAGTCCGTTTTTCGCGAGACGCTGCCGGACACCTTCCCCCCGCGGCGTTCGACTTCCTCCTTGGCCTGCTCGCGGCTCATCCCGGCGAGCGTCCCGGTGAGGACCACCGTCTTTCCCGTAAAAGGACCGCCGGTGCGCTCCGTCGGCGGCTCCGGCTGCACGCCGGCCGCCAACAGGGCGTCGATGTTTTCGCGGTTTTGCGTGTCGTGAAAGAAGGCGGAGATGGCCCGGGCCATCTCCGGCCCGACGTCCTTCACCCGCATCAACTCCTCTTCACTCGCCGCGTACAGCTTCCGCACGTCCGGGAAGGCTTCGGCCAGCGTGCGGGCGGTGGCCTCACCGACGTGGCGAATCCCGAGCGCGTACAGGAAGCGCCGCAGGGGCGGGTGCCGGCTTCGCTCCAGCGCCGCGACCAGGTTTTCCGCGCTCTTGTCTCCCATGCGCTCCAGTGCCGAGAGCGTCTCGACGGTCGAGGCGGTAGAGGTCCGCCTGGCGCTTCACCAGCCCCGAGCCCACCAGCTGGGCGCACAGCTTTTCCCCGAGGCCCTCGATGTCCATCCCGCCCCGGCTGGCGAAATGGCGCAGGTGTCCCAGCAGCTGCGCCGGACAGGCCAGCCCGGTGCAGCGGAGAATGGCGCCGTCCTCGTCCATCAGGGTGGCCGAGCCGCACACCGGACACTGGGACGGAAAGACGTAGGGCCGCTCCTCCCCGGTGCGTACCGACGTCACCACCTTGGTAATTTCCGGAATGACGTCCCCGGCTCGCCGGACGAAGACTTGGTCGCCAATGCGCACGTCCTTGCGCTCGAGCTCGCCCGGGTTGTGAAGCGTGGCCCGCGACACCGTCACCCCGCCCACCTGCACCGGCTCGAGGAAGGCCACCGGCGTCAGCGCGCCGGTGCGGCCGACGTTGACCTCGATGGACAGCACCCGCGTCCGGGCCTCCTCCGCAGGAAACTTGAAGGCCACCGCCCAGCGCGGGCTTCGAGACACCGTCCCCAGCCGCCGTCGGGCGTCTTCATCGTCCAGCTTCACCACCATCCCGTCCACTTCATAGGGGAGGCCATGGCGGCGCTCGAGCAGAGCGCGGTGCGCGGACAGCACGGCCTGCAGGCCCACCACGGTGCGGTTTTCGGGATTCACCGGGAGCCCCAACGACGCCAGCCAAGCAAGCTTCGCCTGGTGCGTCGCAAAGCGCGGCCCGTCCCAGGCCCCGAGCTCATAGACGAAGAGCGACAGCCGGCGGCCGGCGGTGACGCTTGGGTCGAGCTGGCGCAAGGAGCCGGCCGCGGCGTTCCGTGGGTTGGCAAAGGTGGGGTCCCCCTCGCGTTCCCGCTTCTCGTTGAGGCGCACGAAGTCGGCTTTCCGCAGAAAGACCTCGCCGCGTACCTCGAGCCTCGCGGGGAGCGTCTTTGTCTGCAGGAGCAACGGGACGCTTCTCTGGGTGCGGAGATTGGCCGTCACGTCCTCCCCCACCAGCCCATCTCCGCGGGTGGAACCCTCGGCCAGCGCGCCGTCGACGTACAGAAGCTCCACCGCCAACCCGTCCAGTTTGGGCTCGCAGTCGTACGTCACCTCCGCCGTGCCCAGCACCTTGTGCACCCGCTCGTCGAATTCGACCAGCCCCGCCTCGTCGAAGCAGTTGGCCAGGCTGAGCATGGGCTGACGGTGCTCGACGCTGCGGAAGCGTTCCGCGGGCGCCCCGGCCACCCGCCGGGTGGGGGAATCCGCGGTGGCCAACTGGGGGTGGGCCTTTTCCAGCGCTTGCAGCTCGCGCATCAGGGCGTCGTATTCGGCGTCCGTTATTTCGGGGTCATCGAGGACGTAGTACCGCTGGTCGTGGTAGGCGATGTCCGCCCGCAACCGGGCCACCCGCTCGGCTGCTTGGGCCGTCTCGACGTGGGTGGGTGTCATTTGTTTCTTCGCAAGACGATGCCTTGACACGGCGACGGGGCGTCAATAACGTTCTTTGTTACCGGGGTACGGAGCGCTGTGCTGCGTTCTGAGGCTCCGGTTTCCAACCCGTTTCCGCCGTTTCTACTGCTCGCCACGGGAGCAGGTCACGCCCTGCGAATGGGGTTGGCCCTTCTGGCGAACGCCTGTCATGCCCAAAGCCCGCATCAGCAAAGAGAAATCTCCCGAAGTCGAACCACTGGTCGAAGCCGCCTCCGGCGAGCGGCCGCGCCGCCGCCGTGTCCGGAGCTCGGAGGAGGAGCCTCGTCGCACCGCCCGTGAGGACACGGACGGCGAGGCGACAACCCAGGAGGAGGGGGCTGCCCCCTTGCGCCCGGTCCTCACCGCCATCAGCCGGCCGGTGCGGGATGACGACTTGCACGGGCCCGACGCCGAGGGCTCACCGGCCCTGGCCGCGCTCCACCCCAGCGGGGCTGCACCCACCAATGGCGATGACCGGGCCCCCCCGGCCACCGTCCTCGGCCCGGACGGCACCCCGATGCAGGTGCTCCGCCTCAATGACTTGAAGCGGATGAAGATTACCGAGCTCGGGAAGATGGCCCATGACGCGGGCATCGACGGTACCCAAGGACTGAAGAAGCAGGAACTCATCTTCGCGCTCCTCTCCGGCATCGCCGACAAGAAATTCGAAGTCCACGCCGAGGGCGTGCTGGAGCTCCTCTCCGACGGCTTCGGCTTTCTGCGCAGCGCGGACAGCGACTACCAGCCCAGCCCGGACGACATCTACGTCAGCCCGAGCCAGGTGCGTCGCTTCGCCCTCAGGCCCGGGGACACCATCACCGGCAGCATCCGCCAGCCGCGGGAGGGAGAGCGCTTCTTCGCGCTGCAGAAGGTCGACCGGGTCAATTTCGTCGACCCGAGCAGCACCGAGGCCCGGGAGCGAATTCTCTTCGACAACCTCACGCCGCTTTACCCCACGCGGAAGCTCATGCTCGAGCACGACGGCTCGGAGATGACCACCCGAATCATCGACCTCTTTGACCCCATCGGCCTCGGCCAGCGGTGCCTGATTGTCGCCCCGCCCAAAGCCGGCAAGACGGTGCTCCTGCAGAACATCGCCCACGCGGTGGCCAAGAACCATCCGGAGATTATTCTCATCGTCTTGCTCGTGGACGAGCGTCCCGAGGAAGTGACGGACATGGAGCGCAACGTCCGTGGCGAGGTGGTTTCCTCCACCTTCGATGAGCCGGCCACCCGGCACGTCCAGGTGGCGGAGATGGTCATCGACAAGGCCAAGCGCCTCGTGGAACAGAAGCATGACGTGGTCATCCTGCTCGATTCCATCACCCGCCTGGCGCGGGCCTACAACACCGTCGTACCGCCCTCGGGGAAAATCCTCTCCGGCGGCGTCGACGCCAACGCCCTCCACAAGCCAAAGCGCTTCTTCGGCGCAGCCCGGAACATTGAAGAGGGGGAAGCTTGACCATCATCGGCACCGCCCTCATCGACACCGGAAGCCGCATGGACGAAGTCATCTTCGAGGAATTTAAAGGCACCGGAAACGCGGAGATTGTGCTCGACCGCAAGCTCATGGAGAAACGCATCTTCCCCTGCTTGGACATCAACAAGTCCGGCACGCGGAAAGAGGAGCTCCTGCTGCGTCCGGAGGACTTGGTGCGCGTCACCGCCCTTCGCCAGGTGCTGCACCCCTTCACGCCCATCGACGCCATGGAATTCGTGCTGAAGCACATGCGGCCCTCCAAATCGAACGCCGAGTTCCTCGGCTCGATGAACCGCTAGCCCTCCCGGTTGGGCGTTGGCCGCGGCGCGGGGGCCTTTAGGCCAGCGCCTGCGCCGAGGGTTGGGCCCGCTGGCGGACGAAGTCGAAGCAGGCGACGAGAATGGCGGCCACCGGGACCGCGACCAGCGCTCCGATGAGGCCATAGCTCTGCTCGCCGGCGAGGAGTGCCAGCACCACCACCACGGGATGGATGCGCGCCGCGCTGCCCATGATTCGGGGGTTGAGGAGGTAGGCCTCCAGGGCGTGAATTCCAATAATCCACAGCAGCATCGCCAGCCCGGCGCGCCAGCTCTGGGACAGGCCCACGGCGACGATGGGAACCGAGCTGATGATGGTGCCGAAAATGGGGATGAGGCTGAACAGCGTGGCAATGGTGGCCAGGAGAAAGGCAAACTTCACTCCGAAGAGCACCAGCCCCACCAGGGTGAGCGTCCCATTCACCAGGCAGATGGTGACTTGTCCGCGCACCACCCCGGCCAAGGAGCGGTCGATGCGTTCCGCCAGCCCCTGGACGTCGGAAAACCACTCCGGGGGCACCAGCGTCCAGACGTAGGCGCGAATGGCGGCCGCGTCAATGGAGAGGTAGGCCGCCAAAAACAACATCATGAAGAAGGTGAAGACGCCGGCAAAGACGCCGGTCACCACCGAACGGGTGACTTGCACCAGGTTCCCCACGTTGTCCCGGACGAGGCCGGAGAAGCGCCCGGCCAGGTTGCGAATTAACCGCTCCAAGTCCACCTGCACGCTCCAGGACGGCGCTGTGCCGCTCTCCGAGTCCGCTTCGCTGCCCTCCAGCGCGCGCTCGGACAGCGCCACCGGGATGCCGCGCTGGGAGAACCACTCTTCGGTGTCCTGCGCCATTTTCTGAATCCGTTCGGGATTCAGCGACTGGGCAAAGGACACGGCGTTGCCGCTGATGCGCGTCAGCTCCCGGTACAGCTGGGGAACGATGGCCACCGCGAAGAGGTACACCGCTCCGAAAAACGCGGTGTAGAGGAGCAGGATGGCCACCGCCCTCGGCAACCTCCGGCCGGCCACCGTCATCCGCTCCAGCCGCCGCACCAGTGGCGCCACCAGGTAGGCGATGAGCGCTGCTCCCACCAGGGGAAGCACCGCCGCGCGAAAGAGGACGGCCAAAAGGCCCAGGGTGAGCCACAACGAGCCGAGCAGCACCGCCCGCCGGCGCAAGCTGCGACTGGACGCTGGGGCGGAGGTCTCCATGGCGCCCCCGGGGGCGTGGTGCTTAAAGCAGAGCCACGGGCCCCCGTTCAACGGCCGGAGCACATTCGCCTTCCTCCAAGAGGGGCCCGCGGAAGAGAGTCCGCAAATGGACGACGGACGGTTGTTTCTCAAAGGGGAGTGGGTGGAGACGCCCCGCACCGCGGAGGTGCGCGCACCGTGGGACGGCCGACTTCTGCGTCGCGTTGCCCAGGCCAGTCCCGCCCAAGCCGACGCCGCGCTGGCCTTCGCCGTCGAGGGCCGGGCGCGGCTTCAGGCCCAAAGCACCGGAGCGCGCCGCGCCGTCCTGGACGCCATGGCGTCTGGGCTTGTGGCCCGCGGCCAGGACTTCGAAGACGCCATCTGCCACGAGGCGGGGAAGCCGCGGACGCTGGCCCGGGCGGAGGTGCGCCGTGCGGTGGAAGTCTTCCGGCTGGCCGCGGCGGAGCTGTCCCGCTTCGGAGGCAGCGTGGTGCCGGTGGACTTCGACGCGAGCTCGGCCGGGCTGGAGTGCGAGGTGCGCCGCTTCCCGGCCGGGGTGGTGGTGGGCATTGTCCCCTTCAACTTTCCGCTCAACCTCGGCGCGCACAAGGTGGCGCCAGCGCTGGCGGTGGGGGCCCCCATTCTCATCAAGCCCCCGCCCCAGGCGCCGAGCGCGCAGCTGCTCTTGGCGGAGCTCGCCCAAGCTGCCGGGGCGGACCCGGCCGCACTTCAAGTCCTCCCGTGTGAGACGTCCGTTGCCGAGCAGCTCGCGACGTCGCCCAAAGTGCGGGTGTTGTCCTTTACCGGCAGCGCCCGGGTGGGCTGGCATTTGAAGCAGAAGGCGCCGGGGCGTGTCCTTTTGGAGCTGGGTGGCAATGCGGCGGTGCTGGTGGCCGCCGACGCCGACTTGGAGTGGGCGGTGGAGCGCTGCGTGGCGGCCGGCTTCGCCTACGCCGGTCAGGTGTGCATCAAGGTGCAACGGGTGTACGTGGAGCGTCCTTTGTACGCGGCCTTCCTCGAGCGCTTCGTGGCGCGCTCGCGCAGCGTCGCCACCGGAGACCCCTCTCTGGAGACGACGCTGTGCGGCCCAGTCATCGACGACGCCAGCGCCCAGCGCATCACCGCTTGGGTGGACGAGGCGGTGGCGGCCGGAGCCCAGGTGGCATTGGGGCGAAAGGCCGACGGCCGGATGCTTTCTCCGACGGTCCTGACGGACGTCTCACCCGATGTCCGGGTGGCGCGCGAGGAGGTATTTGGCCCGGTGGTGGCGCTCTGGCCGGTGGACAGCTTCGAGGCGGGCTTGGCGGCCATCAACCACGGGGAGTACGGGCTTCAGGCCGGTGTCTTCACCAACGGCCTCTCCAACGTGCGGAGGGCCTTTCACCAGCTCGAGGTGGGAGGCGTCCTCATCAACGAGGCGCCTAACTTCCGCAGCGACAACTCCCCCTACGGCGGCGTGAAGGCCTCGGGCTTGGGGCGCGAGGGCGTGCATTCGGCCATGGAGGAGCTCACCGAGGAGCGGGTGCTGGTGACGCGATTACGCTGAGGGGCCGGGGCTCCCCAGTCGGTCGAGGACGCGAAGGAGGTCCGTGCGCTTCACTCGGCCCGACGTCGCCTCCTGGAGGCTCAAAAGCTGCTCCAGGAGCCAGCGGCTGACGAAGAGGAGCGCCGGGCGGTCGGCGTCGGTGAGGCCAGCCTCCTGGTAGCGTCTGTTTTTGAAGTAGTCGTCGCTGCGCTCCGTGGCCCGCTCCAAGTCCCAGCGTGCAAGACGCAGCGCCTCGGAGAAAACTTCCTTCAAGGGGCGCTGGGCATCGCCGGTGAGGAAGTCCGCGAAACGCCCGCCGGTGGTGGTGTCCAACTCCTGAATGCTGAGTGGCCAGGCCTGGAGCTCGCGGTGCAGCAGTCGAGCCACCTCCTCGAGTAGATGCTCGAGGAGGGGCCTGGGCTTTTGGTCGAGGAGGCGCTCCCAGCGGGTGCTCATAGGAAAAGTGTCGAGGAGCGGACCATTTCTCGTCGGCGCGTGCTACCGGCCAGGACGAATTTCGTGTAACCGCCGGGGCCTGCCGTACCTAGTCAGGTTTCCCACAGCGGTAGGAGGCAACCCGTGAAAACCGTGTCTGTCGCGTTGTTGGTCACGCTCGAGGCCAAGCCGGGCAAAGAGGCCGACGTGGCGAAATTCCTCGAAGGCGGCTTGGCCATTGTCCAGGGTGAGCCCGCCACCACCGCCTGGTTCGCTCTGCGCATGGGCCCCAGCACCTTCGGGATTTTCGACGCCTTCCCGGACGAGGCGGGACGCAAGGCCCACCTCGCCGGCCGGGTCGCGGCGGCGCTCATGGCGAATGCCAAGGAGTTGCTGTCGAAGCCTCCGAAAATTGAACAGGTGGACGTCCTCGCGGCAAAACTCCCAGGGTAGGGCCTCCCCCCGGGGAGAAGCGGCAGCCCGTCAAGCGGCGGAACCGCTCAGTACCCGCGGGCCGTGCTCCATGGGGCTTGGGCTCGCGTGCGCCTGCTCGAGGGCCCGTCGCACCACCGCATAGGCGGAGCGCGCGACGAGGAAGTCGCGGTGGCGAAGTCCCGGCAATTCGACGGTGTGGACGCTGTCCCCGCCGGGGAAGACGAGGTGCCCGGAGGGGTAGGGTGTGCAGCCGTCGGCGCGGGAAGACACCGAGGTGAGTTGCACGCCCTCGGGCCAGGGGCCGAGGTTGAGGCGTCGCAGGAAGCGGGAGTGCGGCCGCAGCTGCCAGACGCTGGGAGCGAAGAGGCCCACCGTGGCGCAGCCGAGGTAGGCACGCGGTGTCCCCTGGTGCGGCGTCCCGAGCGTCACCAGAGCTCGCACGCGCGCGTCCCCACCCAGACGCTCCACGTAGTAGCGGCCAATGAGTCCGCCTTTGCTGTGGCCGACAATGCACAGCGGGCCCAAGGGGTAGCGGGCGTACAGCCGTTCCACCTTGTCGCGCACCAGCTCCGCGCTCTCATCAATGCCTCGGGTGTTGAAGGCTCCGCGCAGGCCTCCTAAGTCAATGGAGAACACGCCGAAGCCGTCCCGCCGCAGCCGCCGCTCCAGCACCTCGCAGCTGCGCCGTGTGCTGAGCAGGCCGTACAACAGCAGGACCGGCCTCGGGCAGGCCTGGAAGTCCGTCCGGCGGCGGACGCGGTTGCCGGTGGCGTCAAAGTCCAGGTAGCCGCGCAGGTAGCGCGCCTTTCGCCGCCAACGGGACACGGTACGGGACCACCGGGTCATGAGGTTGACGCCTTGCAAAAACGCAGCCCTGCTGAGGCCCGGGCCTCCGGTGCGTCCGCACGCGTACCCCGGGTGGACCTCCCTGGGGGTTGCCGGCCGGGCTCCATGGGAGGTCTTGTCCCACCGGGCGCTCGGCACAGGGCTGGCCGGCCCTTGTCCCCAAACGGAGGAAGTCACGGATGACCGATGCGCGCACATTGACACCCCGCTTTCCGAGGCCGGAGCTCCTCATTGCCGGCAAGTCCGTCCCGGCCGCCGAGGGCGGGAAGCTCTGCGCCCACAACCCCGCGACGGGCGAGCCGCTGCTCGAGGTGTCCGCCGCCGGGCCGCGGGACGTGGACGCCGCGGTGCGGGCGGCACGGGCCGCCTTCGACGCGGGACCCTGGCCGAGAATGAATGCCAGCGCACGGGGCCGCCTCTTGCGCAAGCTGTCCCTGGCGCTCTGGGAGCGACGCGAGGAGTTCGCCTTGGTGGAGTCGCTCAACAACGGGAAGACGTTCCGGGAAGCGCTCGGCGGAGACGTCGCGCCGGGCGCGGCCACACTGGCCTATGCGGCCGAGTGGGCCAACAAGGTGCTCGGCGAGGTGGCGCCGGTGGACGGGCCCTTCCTCACCTACGTCCTGCGCGAGCCGGTGGGCGTCGTCGCCGCCATCGTGCCCTGGAATTACCCCACCAGCCTCGCCTGCTGGAAACTCGGGCCGGCGCTCGCCGTGGGGTGCACGGTGGTGCTCAAGCCCTCGGAATGGACGCCCCTCACCGCCATGAAGCTGGGGGAGCTGGCGCGCGAGGTGGGGTTTCCGGATGGGGTACTGAACGTCCTCCCCGGGGAAGGAGAGCCCGCCGGCGAGGCGCTGGCGCGCCACCCGGGCGTCGACAAGGTGGCCTTCACCGGCTCCATCCGCACCGCTCGCCGGCTCCTCCACGCCTCAGCGGACACCAACCTCAAGCGGCTGTCGCTGGAGCTCGGCGGCAAGAGCCCTCAAATTGTCCTGGCCGACGCGGACTTCGACGCCGCCCTCGAAGCGTGCGTCTGGGGAATTTTCGGAAGCAAGGGCGAGGTGTGCAGCGCGGGAAGCCGGGTGCTGGTGCAGAAGGAGGCCTACCCGGACTTCGTCGAGCGGCTGGTGCAGCGGGCCCGGGCCCTCCGGGTGGGAGACCCGCTCGACCCCCAAACGGAAATGGGGGCGCAGGTGTCCGCGCGCCAGGTGGACAGCCTCCTCGGCTACGTCGCCTCGGGGGAAACCGACGGGGCGCGCCTCCTCACCGGCGGCGCCCGGGACACGGCCGGGCCCAAGGCCAAGGGGCACTTCTTTCAGCCAACCGTCTTCGGGGAGGTGCGGCCCGGCATGCGCATCGCCGAGGAGGAAATTTTCGGGCCGGTGCTGGCCTGCATGCGGGTGGCGGACGCGGACGAAGCCGTCGCCCTGGCCAACGCCACGCGCTATGGCCTGGGGGCGAGTCTCTGGACGTCCGACGTGGCCCGCGCGCACGCCCTCGCCCGGCGGCTCAAGAGCGGCGTGGTGTGGATTAATTGCTTCAACGAATTCGACGATGCGGCCCCATTCGGCGGGGTGAAGGAGTCCGGCTGGGGGCGGGACCTCTCCCACCACGCCCTGGACAACTACCTGGAGACGAAGACGGTGTGGACGAGGCTACCTGGGTAAGGTGGGGCTGAGGCTGGTGTGGCTGCCCCCGTCCGACGTGGCTTGGTGAACGACTTCGCCCACCACCGGGGCTGGCTCCTCGATGGGGACGTATTCCAGAGTCTCCAACACCACCCGGCCCGGCAGCCGTAAGTCCATGGGGTTGAATCCCGGGCTGGCCATGTCCACCACCTGGGCGGCCAGCGTGGTGGCCTGCAGCCTCTGGTCGGAGAAGAGGACATGGACGCGGACCGGGCCTTCCTCGACTGGCAGGCGAAAGCGCAGGCCGAGGACGGGCTCGCCGGCAGGGCAGGCCACCGACTGGTTACTGCGGGTCATCGTCATCTGCCGCGTCACGCCGTTGGCGCTCTGCGTATAGATGAGGCAGTAAGGCAGCTGGTCCTGTGCCGGGATGAATTGAACGGTGCTGCCCGTCAACGCCCGGATTTCCATGCGGTGAGCCGGCGTAGGTGCGGGCTTTTTACAGGCCGCCGCCAACACCGCTGCACAGACGGCGACCGTCAGAGTCTTCGACATGTGGCTTTCCCCTTGTGTGCGACGAAAGGCCGCCCGCAGGGGACGTCAACGGCGTCGGTAGACAGCAACCTGCGGCGTCTCGTCGATGTAGAGACCCGTCACTGGCCGCGTGGTGCCGAAGGCTTGCCAGACGGCCACTTCCTGCTCCCTGAACTCCTGATGGTACTGCACGACGGCGACGTCCGCATCCGCCGGGCCATTGGCGGGCTGGAGGTCCTCCCGCAGCATTCCGTTGCGCTGGTAGTCGCGGAAGGAAACCACCTCGTGGAGCCAGACGCGCGCTCCCCGCGGGGCATTGGCATTCAGCCAAGGCAAAACGCCGGTGACGTTGTTGCTCCAGTATTGACGCTGCATTCCCAGCGAGGCTGCCCCGGGGACACCTCCCGCCAACTCCCCGTAGGCGCTTGTCCCATAGGGGTGCAGGTGGGCAGTTAGCGTCGCTGCGGGCACCAACAGCGCCGCCGACAGAAGCGGAGGAACGAGGGACGGAGACAGCCGGCGCAGGCGGGGCCCAAGCACGTTGGCCAGTGCCTCGCCCCCCCGCTGGACTTCTCGTCCCGCCAGAAGGGCCAGAAAGGGCATGGACGGAAGCCAGTGCTTCACCCCACCGAAGTGGGGCACGTCCGGAAACGAGATGAGGACGATGGAGGCCAGCGCGTTGACGCCCACCAGCACCTCCGAGGCCGAGGCTGTCGGAAAGCGCGCCCGCCACCCGGAGAAGAGAGAACCCGTGGCCCGCACTCCAAGCGAAAAGAGTCCCGTGCCCATGGGCGCGAGCACCGAGACGGGAAGGGTGAGGGCCGTCACCACCAGCACATAGGTGAGGGGGAAGGGCGGCTCGCGCAGCACCGTGCCGAGGTACGTCCACGCGTAGTGGACATGCGTGGCGTGGAACTCAAGGTAGGCCTGGAAGCGGTCCACCGGGTGGTACCAGAGCCAAGGCCACACCCCGTAGAGGATGGCCGGCCCCAACAGAAGCATGGCTCCGAAGGCCGCCACCGCCCGGAAGGTGGGGACGTCCGTGCGGTAGAGGCGCGCGCCCAGCACCAGGAAGCCGGCGGCCCAGAGGCCCACCACGCAGGTGGCGGGACTCAGAAGCGTCCAGCGCTGCAAGAAGCCCTCCGGCGTCTCAAGGAGGAGGAGGACGGCGAGGAGGCCGACGGCCGCAGTCAGGAGAAGCAGCGCCTGGTGCAGCAGGGCCCGGGCCGCAGGTTTTCCCGCGCTGGCGAGAAAGCCGCGCACAAGGACGAAGGGTAGCAGCACCGGCGGCAGAAACAGGGCGTTGTGCTTGGTGGCCAGCGCCGCCCCCCACAGGACGGCCGTCCACAGCCACCACCGGCCGTCCGTCTCCGAGCGCCAGAAGGCGTACACCACCCACAGCCAGCCAGCAGCCACTGGCATGTCGAAGCAAGCGAGGTGCGCGTGGAAGAAGTGCCGAGGCACGGCCAGGAAGCAGAGCGCGGCGAAGAGGCCTGCCCGACGCCCGTAGAGGACGGAGCCCCAGGCGTGCAGCACCGCGGGGATGGAGGCGGCCACCGCGAAGGCCGGAAGGCGAAAGGCGGTGGCCGGGCGCAGCACGCCCAGCACCTCATGAAACAGCTGGAAGGAGATGCCGAAGAGAAACTTCATCCCCGCTGGATGCTCGTGGTTGAAGTCGAAGGCCTGGGTGGTGAGGGCGTCGGTAAACGCCCGGTTCGGGGCTTGAAAGACGTAGCGCAGCCAGCGCGCCGCCTGTTCCGCGGCGGCGAAGTAGACCGTCTCGTCGCGGACGAAGCCCACCGCGGCCTCAGTGGCCCAGAGAAGGAAAAACCCTCCGAAGAAGAGGCCAACGGCAATGCGCCGGTCGGTGCGGCTCGGGGCGCGGCTCACGGCGCGGCCTCCGGGCCGTCGAGGGCGCGCAGCCGGATGCACGTCTCGCGCTCATGCGCGTTGTCAGACTGGACGCGCAGCCGAAGGCGGCGGGCCCCGCCCGGTGCTTCCGCGACGACGAAGCCCTCTTGGCCTGGCTCGACGGTGACTGCGGCCACAGGGCGCGCCGAGTCCGCATCGGTGAGGCTCACACGTACCGGGGTGAGGTGGCCGCCGTGCTTCCAGGCGTGCTCCCAGACAATTCCCACTTCGAGGCGCAAAGCCCGGGCCTGGGGCACCTCCTCGAAGGTGAGCTCCACCGCGCCCGGGCCCCCCGGCGGGACGACAAAGAGGCAGCGGCTCGGCCGGTAAAGCACCTCGTGGAGGCCTGCCTCAACGCGTGCGCCGCCCGGGCAGCGAAAGCCCGAGCCCTCCCGGGTGCAACTCGAGGACCCCGCGCCCGGGATGTCCACGGCCACCGAGGCAGTCTTCAGGGCCTCGTCGGCCGAGAAGCGCACCGGGCGAAAGCGGCCATTGCGGTAGAGACTCAGCGCGTACGGGCCGAAGCGGCGCTCCGCTCCGAGCAGCGCGCGGCCGGGGAGGAAGCCTGCGGCAAAGGCGGCCTGGGGTGTGCGAGGAAGCTTTGGCTCGGCCAGGACCCAGACCCGCGGGTGCTCCGAGAGCGCGTCCGTCTCGTCCCCCAGGTAGCCGACAATGGGTAGCTCTGGCGGGAGGAAGAGGCGCGCGCGGTCCGTCCACCACGGGTGAAGCAGCACCACGTCCCCGGGTTGGGCTTCGGTCTCGAGGACAGCAGCCACGGCACGCTCGTCCACCTCGTGGGGGAGCACCGTGGGTAGCCAGGCTTGAAACCCGAGCGCCAACAGCGCCACCAGGAGGAAGCTGGCGCCTTCAAGAGCGGCCAGGCGGGACGGCTGCGGCTCAGGACTTGGCAAGGCGGATTTTCTGCTCGCTCTTCTCGCGGCAGAAGGTGTCGAACATGGCATCGCCCGCCCCGAAGGAGGGCGTCCAGGGCGGGTACATTGCGCACCGCGGGTCGAGGCAGTGGTGCAATTCCCAGCAGTGGCCGAGCTGGTGCATGGCGTGGCGTCCGACGAGCTTCAAGGACGCTTCCAAGTCTTTGACCCCGGCGGTGGTGATGAGGGCGCGCTGGCCGGAGTACTGCGCGAAGCCGTGGGTGGGCGCGGTGCCGGAAATGAGGGTGCGCTCCTTCAGCGGCCGGGAGGTGAGGTAGAGGAGGCGGTCATCGGCGTAAACGCGCGGCGCGGGCGCGGCGGTGGTCAGCGCCTCGGCGTCGAAGGGAGCCGTCAGTCCGGGCGGCAGAGGCATGTCCCCGGCGCTCTCGCAGCCCACGCCGAAAGCCTGGAAGAGCAAACGGCACAGCTTCTGCACCGCCACAGGCTCATGCGGGTCGAGGGTGACGACGCGAATCACTTCCTCTTCGCTCCCTTCGGCTTCTTGGCCTTCGCGGCCGGCTTGGCTTTGGGCTTGGCGGCGCTCTTCGGCTTGCTGGCGGGCTTGGCCTTGGGCTTCGCCTTCGTCGAGGCCGGCTTGGCTTTGCTCGCCGCGGGCTTGGCCTTGGACTTGGACTTGGCCTTGCCCTTGGCCTCTGAGGCCGGAGCGGGCTCCTCGGGAGCCGTCTCCGAAGCGTCGCCTTCGGCCGCCGTCTCCTCGCCCGGAATCTCCACATCCGCGTCGAGGTCGAGCAAGTCATCGCCGAGGGCGTCCAAGTCCGCCTCGTCGGGCGGTCGGGCGAACTCCTCCACGGTGCGCTTGGGACGTTCACGGCCGGGCGGAAACAGCACCAGGTCGAAGGTGTCCTCGGCATCGCAGGGTGGGGCGTTGAGGGCCGCCGCGAGCTCGGCCACCAACAGGTGGCGCGCGCTGTCGTAGAGCTCGCGCTCCTTCGTCGGCAGCGGACGCAGCTCGCTCAGCTCTGCCAGCCCCTTCACCACCTCGGCCAGGCCGAGCACGCCGCCCTGGCTCATCCGCTCGACGTTGGTGCGGGCGCGCTGCTTCCAGTCGAGTGTGGCCCGGTCACTGTCCGAGCGAAGGAAGGACACCACCTGCTCGGCCTCTTCCCGGCCGGCCACTTTCCGCACGCCGATGGCTTGGACTTTGGCCTCGGGCACCATCACCACCGCGCCATCCTCCTCGCGGCGCAAGGTGACAAACACCAGGCGCTGCCCGGCGACTTCCTTCGTCTCGACGCTGCTCACCCGGCAGACGCCCTGGTTGGGGTAGACCACGCGATCGCCCACGGCGAGCTTGAGGGGCGGCGCTAGGTCGGACATTCCCGGGGCCGGCTTCCTACACCATCGGCCGCGGTCCCGCCATGGCTAGCGGGTGGGGTGCTTCCCTAGTCGCCTACCAGCGCACGGACGACGGCTTGCAGAGCGCGCGGGTCGAAAGGCTTGTCCATCCACCGGGCGCCGACACCGTCGAGGAAGTCCTCGGCGGCCTCGGTGAAGGCACCCCCGGTGACGAAAACCATCCGCTCCGCCACCTCCGGTCGTTTCTTGGCGAGCGCCTGGTGGAGCTCCATGCCCGTCATCCCCGGCATCATCAAGTCACAGAGGACAACGTCAAAGGCACGCGGGGACTCCACCGCGCAGAGCGCCGCCTCGCCGCTGTGCACCACCACCACGTCATGCTCGGGCGCGAGGAGCCGGCGGGCGGAGGCGCCGATGAGGGGCTCGTCGTCCACCACGAGGACGTACCCACGCCGGCGGGCAAGCCGGACTGGCTCTAAGTCCAAGAGGGCGTGGGCACCGTCGTCGAAAGCCATGACCGCTCCCAAACCTTCTTGCGAAGGTGGGGCCAGGCCGGGCGCCCTCTCTGTTTCCGAGCCTTTGCCCGAGGGGTGGGGCGGTCAGTCCGAGCCGGCTGAGGTCTTGGCGACCTGTGGCGCAGGCCCTTGCGCTGCAAAAACTGCGGGACGGCCGGCGCCACTGTCGGCCAACGTGGGCCTTTGCGCGCTGGGCGACACCGTGGCCTGGGCGCCTGACCCGAAGAGAAGCCCGCACAACGGAAGGAGCGCCCCGAGGACGCGGCCCCGCCGCCGGCGCGGGGCGGAGGGCGTGGGCGGCGAGACAGCTGGGGCGGTGGGAGCCGAATGGGTGTGGGCCGCCGCCTCGGCGGCCTCCTTTGCAGGCGCGCCTCCTCGCCGCCTCCACGTCGGGACTTGCTCGATGATGGCGTGCGCCTGTTTCAAGTCCACCCCGGCCGCCAGCAGCTCGGGCTCGAAGAGGAAGGACATGAAGTCCGAAAGTGAGCGGCTCGAGACCCGCGCCTTCGACTTGTGCAACTGCTCGGCGAGCGCGTGCCCCATCGCCTCGGCGCTCGGGTAACGGTCTCCGACAGAAGCGGCCATCGCCCGAAGCACAATGTGCTCGAGCTCGGCCGAGAGCCCGGGGTTGAGCTTCCCAGGCGCGGGGAACTCGCCCCGCAGGATGCTCTGCATGGTCTGCACCATCTTCCCTTCATGGGGCAGCCGGCCGCAGCACATTTGGTAGAGCACCACGCCGGTGGCGTAGAGGTCAGTCCGCAAGTCCACCTCTTCTCCCCGCGCCTGCTCCGGCGAGAAATAAGGGTACTTGCCCTTCACCGCGCCCTCGCGCAGCTCTGAGTCGGTGGCACCGCGTGCACGCGCAATGCCGAAGTCGACGATTTTGACTTCGCCCTCGTAGCCGATGATGAGGTTCTGCGGTGAGACGTCGCGGTGGATGATGTGCAGCGGCCGGTGCGCCTCGTCCGAGCGGGTGTGGGCGTAGTGCAGCCCCTTGGTCATCTCCAGGGCGATGAAGACGGCGTACTCCTCTGGAAGCCAGGGCAGGCCCAGCGCATGCGCACGGCGGATGACTTTGGAGAGCGGCTGGCCGCGCACGTACTCCATGGCCAGGTAGTACTCGCCGTCCACCTCACCGAAGTCGAAGACTTGGGCGATGTTGCCGTGGCTCAGCGTCACCGCGATTTTCGCTTCGTTGACAAACATCCGGACGAAGTCGCGCTGCCCAGCGAAGGCCGGGAGGATTTTCTTCACCACCACGGCCTTGCTGACGCCGGCGGCGGCCACCGAGCGCGCCCGGTAAAGTTCCGCCATCCCGCCCACGGCGAGACGCTCGAGCAACTGGTAGCGGCCAAACGGGAGCGGCGTTTCCTCCATGAGTTGTGCACAGAAGCGTAACACGCAGTGCGGCGCGCGCTTCTGTCACCCCCAAGGCCCTCGCCGGTGGCCGCGTCTGGCAATAAAGAAAAACTGCCGCGGCCCGGACGGGCAAGCGCTTGGAATTCAAACGCCTCTCCTTCTTCACGTTCCGCTTGCAGTGGAACGGTGTCAGGCGTCTAGACTTCACGACGGACGCGCCCTCAAGCCGCACGTTCTCCCCCATGCGCCCCTTGTTTCTTCTCAGCCTCCTCATGCTCGCCGGCTGTCAGCGCGAGGAGGGTGCGCCCGCGTTGAAGGCGCTGGCCCCGGCCCCGCTTCCGCCGCTGCAGGCCGTGCTTCCCGCGGACGCCGGTCGCGAGGCCGCCTACCGCGTGAAGCCGGCCCCGGTGTGGGGGGAGGCCCTCCCGACAGGGGCGGTGCGGGTGCAGCTCGGAGGCGCCACGGTGCTGGTGGGCAGTGTCGACTACGAGGTGGACACCCCAGAAGGCCGCGCCGGCGTCCTGGCGTTGGTGGGGAAGGGCCCGGTGCTGCTCGTCCCGGACGCGGACACCTACCTCGCCCAAATCGCCCCGCTGCTGGCGGCGCTTGATGATGGCGGTGTGGAGACGTGGCTGCAGCACGCTTCGGGCAAGGTGGCCTTTCACCTCGTGCTACGCGACGCGCCCGCCTTCGACGCCTGGCTGCACGAGCCCAAGCCCGGTGCGTTGCGCGTCATCGAGCGCCAGGACGGGCTCGAGCTGGTGAGCAACGTGGGGAAACTCCCGGGCGGCGACGCCAACGGCCCCACCGTCCCGCGCCGAGGCGGACAGCTGGACGTGGCGCTGGCTCGGGAGGGGCTGGAGCGGCTGAAGAGCCGGTTTACCGAGGCGGAGACGCTGTGCGTGGTGCCCTCCTTTGCCAGCGAGGTCCGCGAGACGGCTGCGCTGCTGACGGCGGCCTGGTCCGCGGCCGACGCTCCGCTCTTCACTTCGCTGTGTCTCGTGTACCCCCGGCCTCCGGGCTGGCGCGACACCCCCGGGTGGCGTTAAGAGCGGGCTGACTTTAGAGTCAATCCCGGAGGTCCTCCCATGGCTGCCGTGCTGCACTCCGCCTCAGAGGCTGTTTCCCAGGGAGGGGGGTTTCTCCTCACCGAGGTGGGGCAGCGTCCCATCACCACCCCCGAGTCGCTGAGCGAGGAGCAGCGGCTCTACTTGAAGACGGCGCTGCAGTTTTGCCGGGAGCAGGTGCTGCCCAAGGCCGCCCTCATCGAGGATAAGGACAACGCGCTGTTGCGTTCTCTACTGCACCAGGCGGGCGAGCTGGGCCTTCTCGGTCTCGACTTGCCCGAGGTGTACGGCGGCCTTCAGGCCGAGAAGACGACGTCCATGCTCGTGACCGAGGCCAATGGGCTCAACGGAAGCTGGAGCGTTACCTTCAGCGCCCACACCGGCATCGGCAGCCTTCCCATCGCCTGGTTCGGCACCCAGGCGCAGAAAAGGCGCTGGCTCCCGGGGCTGGCCAGCGGGGAGAAGGTGGCGGCTTATGCACTCACTGAGCAGGGCAGCGGCTCGGATGCGTTGGGGGCAAAGACGAAGGCGGTGAAGTCCGCGGACGGGAAGTCCTGGGTGCTGAACGGCAGCAAGCTGTACATCACCAACGCTGCCTTCGCCGACGTCTTCATCGTCTTCGCCAAGGTGGACGGCGACAAATTCACGGGCTTCGTCGTGGAACGCGGCGCGCCTGGTTTCACCGTGGGCCCGGAGGAGCACAAGATGGGAATCCGCGGCTCCTCCACCTGCCCACTGTACTTCGAGGATGCGCGCATCCCGGTGGAGAACGTCCTCGGCGAGATTGGGAAGGGCCACAAAATTGCCTTCAACATCCTCAACCTCGGTCGGCTCAAGCTGGGAGCCGCCGTCCTCGGGGGGATGAAGCAGCAGCTGATGAATGCCATTCGCTTCGCCGCCGAGCGGAAGCAATTCGGGACGCCGGTGGGGAAGTTCCCGCTGTTGCGCGAGAAGTTCGCGCGCATGGCCGGCGCCATCTACGCCGTGGAATCCATGTGCTACCGGACGTCGGGCCTCATCGACGCCGCGCTGGCCAAGGAGGACCGGTCGGCCGCCGACTACGACGCGAAGACCATCGCCGCCATCGAAGAATTCGCGGTGGAAGCCTCCATCCTCAAAGTCGCTGGGAGCGAGGCGTTGGGGGCCTTGGTGGATGACGCGGTGCAAATCCACGGTGGCGCGGGCTTCATCGCCGACTACCCCGTGGAACGGGCGTACCGCGATGCGCGCATCAACCGAATTTTCGAAGGGACCAACGAAATCAACCGCATGCTGGTGACGGGCATGCTGCTCAAGCGTGCGGCCAAAGGGACATTGCCTCTCTTCGCCCAAGCCGAAGCGGTGGACCGCGCGCTGGACGCGAAGAGCGGCCCGGCGCCCGTCGGCCGGGACGCCCTGGCCGGGGCGGCGCACACCGCCGAGTGCTTGAAGTGGCTTGCCCTCGACGCGCTCAAGGCGGCGGTGGAAGCCTTTGGGACGGACCAGGAGAAACACCAGGAAGTCCTCGGCGCGGTTTCGGACATCGTCATCGACGCCTACGCCGTGGACTCCATGGTGACCCGCACCCGGCAGGCGGGACTGGACCCCGTCCGCACGGCCATGACGGTAGCCTACGCCGTGGAGGCGCACGCCCGCGGCACCGAGCGGGCCCGCCGCGCGCTGTGCGCATGCGCCGAGGGCGCCGCGCTGGAGGCTGCCCTGGGGCGGATTGCGCCCCTCACCCAGTTCCGCCCCTACGCGCCTTCGAAGTTGCGCGAGACGGTGGTGCAGGCCCTGGAGACGGCCGGCGGCTACCCATTCGCCTAGTGGGTTGGCGTGGCCGGTGCGGCCCCAGCGGCAGCCGGGGCACGCGACGGCCACCCGCGGGGTTGGGAGGGCTTGTCTTGACGGCCTCGCCCGCCATGCCTCGCAAGCTTAAAGCTTCCGGCGCGCTGCCTTGGGCGCCCCGGGCCGACGGTGCGCGAGGCGGGCGAGGTGACGGCCCGGCGGTCGCCCGGTGATGGCTTTGAAGCTGCGGATGAAGTGGGGCTGGTCGAAGTAGCCGAGCTCCAAGGCGAGACTCGCCAAGTCCTGGGGGTGGGGGCGGCTCAGCTGTTCGGCCGCCTCGTGCAGGCGGTAGCGGGCAATCACCCACTTGGGGCTCACCCCGACGGCCTTCGAGAAATGGCGCTGCAGACTGCGGACGTCGACAGAGGCCAGCGCCGCGGCCTGCTCCACGCGGGTGATGGTGGGGTCCACCGCCAGCCGCTCCACCAAGTCCCGGAGCGCCGCGGTGCGTGGAGGCAAGACCGGGAGCCGCGCCGTTAGGAAGGCCTCGGCAAGCTCGACGCACCGCCGCACGTCCGGCTCCAGGAGAATGGATTGCGTCAACCGGTGGCTCTCTCGTCCGAAGACAGACGACAGGCTTTGGACGCGGTCGCGGAGCCGCGACAGCGGAGCTCCGTAGAAAGGATGGAACGCCGCGGGACGGAATTTCACCCCGAAGACGCGCCCCCTTCCGCGGAGGCGTCGTCTGAAAACCCGGGTCGAGAGGCCGGCCACCAGTGCGCGACCGCGCTCGAAGAGGAGGTGGACACAAGGATGGGGCAACGTCTCCGCGAGAAAGGAGGGACGGTCCTGCAAGTCCCAGCGCACCGTCCAGAAGTGTGCCAGGAAGGGAGCGAGCTCGGCCGAGGCCGGAAAACGCTCGTGCGCGATGCCTTCTGCCTCGCTGGACGGCGAGAGGATTCCGCGAGGCGAGTCGGCGGGCGTGGTGCTCAAACGGAGCCAGCGAGGCTAGGCGGTTGTCGTGTTTTTACAAGACCGGCCCGGCGCGCGAGGACTATTGCCCTTCACCCATGGGGCCGAGAGCGGGAGTGGGCAGTGTTTGACGTACGAGGCGAAGGGCAAAGGCTCATGACGCCTGTCGCTGCCCTCCTGCTTCTGGGGGGCGCGCCTGCCGCCCCCGCGGACAACGAGATGAGGAAAGCCATGACGACGCAGGTGCGTGGAAGTTTCGAGGTCAAACTCGCTCCCCAGGCGGCGGAGGACAAGGCCGGCGGTTCGACGCTGGGACGGCTCACCATCGACAAGCACTTTCACGGCGAGCTGGATGGCCAAAGCCAAGGACAGATGCTCACCGGGACGACGGACGTCCCCGGCTCGGCGGGCTACGTGGCCATGGAGCGCGTCACCGGGACGTTGAAGGGCCGGCGGGGCAGCTTCCTTCTGCAGCATTCGGGCACCATGTCCAAAGCGGGCGGCTTCCAACTCTCCGTCACCGTCGTGCCGGACTCGGGCTCAGCCCAGCTGGTTGGGCTGCGTGGGAAGATGGACATCGAGATTGTGGACGGAAAACACTTCTACGTCTTCGAGTACACATTGCCCGAAGCTCGGTGAAGGGAAACGGCAAAGCGTCTCCTTTGCGCCCTGTAGTGAATGAGAGTTCCTCATGCCGACGCGACGAGACGGCGCGGGACGCCACTACGCGACCTGCGCGGCGGCGGTGGCGTGGTTTGGCCTCGGGCTTCAGCTCTATGTCACCTTGTCCACGGCAGCCGGACGCGACCAAAGCCTCCTCGCCGCGGCAGCCCAGTACTTCAGCTACTTCACCATCCTCACCAACCTCCTCGTCGCCGTGGCGTTGACGCAACGGGGGCAGCTTCCCGCAACGGGGCACTTTTTCGAGAGGCCCAAGGTGCTGGCAGGCCTCTTGGTGGCCATCACCCTCGTGGCCGCGGCCTACAACGTCCTGTTGAGACAACGCTTTCACCCCCAGGGGCTGGGCCGCGTGGCGGACGAGACGCTGCACGTGGTGACGCCTTTGCTTTACGTCGTCTTTTGGTGTGTGGACGTTCCGAAGGGGGGCCTGCGCTGGGCGGACGTCTTCTCATGGCTGCTCTACCCGCTCGGCTACTTCCTCTTCGCGCTCATCCTCGGGGCGCTGTTTGGCTTCTACCCCTACTACTTCCTGGACGTGCGCACAGAGGGTGCGGCGGGTGTCCTCGGCTACGCTGCGGCCCTCTTGCTTGTGCTCTTGGCCTTGGGCGCCCTCGTCGTCCTGGCGGACGGGGCGCTAGCCCGGCGCCGAGCGGCGACGTCCTGACGTCAGGGCCGCGGATTTGCGTCCCGCCCTGCCTCTTGTCTTGCGCTGGTGAAGGGCCCGAGGCCTAGGCGCACTCGTGGACGGCTACCACCAGGACGGTGAGAAAGAGCGCCCACCAGAGGACGCCCGCCACCCACCACCGCCTCGGCCCGGCGGTTGGGTCCTCGGCGAGATGGCGTGGGACTGTGGGTTGCACGGAAGGGAAGACTACTCGAACTTCTAAGGGGCCGGCGCGCCGGAGGTGGGCTCGGCGAGGGCCTGAAGCCGGCGCTCCAGGTACTGACGCTCCGCGGGGTTTCGCACCAGGGCCAACGCCGCGGTGTAGGCGGCGCGTGCCTCGGCGAGACGTCCCGCGCGGCGCAAGAGGTCAGCCCGAGCCGCGGGCAAGAGGTGGTAGCTCGAGAGCTCCTCGCGGGTGCAGAGGCCGTCCACCCACCGAAGGCCCTTCTCCGGCCCTTCGGCCATGGCCAGCGCCACGGCAGCGTTGAGTTCCACCACCGGTGAAGGCGCAAGGCGCAACAGCGCCCCATACAGGGCGGCGATTTGAGGCCAGTCCGTCTCTTCCGCGCGCGCCGCGCTGGCGTGAAGCGCCGCGATGGCCGCCTGTACCTGGTAAGGCCCCGGCGCGCGGGCCGCGAGCGCGACGTCCAAGAGCGCCTTGCCCTCGGCAATGGCAGACCCATCCCAGAGACTTCGGTCCTGCTCCTCGAGTGTAACGAGCGCACCCTGCAACCCCACCCGTGCCTCCCGCCGTGCGTCGTGCAGCAGCATGAGGGCCAGAAGTCCGCGTGTCTCGGCTTCGCCCGGGAGCAGCTCCACCAAGAGCCGCCCGAGCCGAATGGCCTCTCGGCAGAGGTCGGGGCGCATCAGGCCTTGCTCCTCGGTCGAGGCATAACCCTCGTTAAAGACGAGGTAGACGACCGCCTGCACTGCCTGTAGCCGCTCCTGGAAGACCTCCGGCCGCGGGATGGTGTAGGGAATGGCCGCTTCGCGAATTTTGCGCTTGGCCCGCACGAGGCGCTGCGCCGTGGTGGCCTCGGCTTCGACGAAGGCGCGAGCAATCTCCCGGGTGGACAGCCCGCACAGCGTCCTCAGGGCCAGCGCCACCTGGGCCGGTCGAGCCAGGGCCGGGTGGCAGCAGGTGAACAGCAGCCTGAGGCGGTCATCCTCGACGCCGGAGACGCTGGCCGGGTCCTCTTCGGACGCTTCCTCTGTCTGTGAGACGTCCTCCGTCCAAGTCGGGCGCGGGCGCTGGCGGCGGAGGAGGTCCACGGCGCACCGCCGCGCGACGGTGGTGAGCCAAGCCCCGGGACGCTCGGGAAGCCCGTTCCGGGGCCAGACGGCAGAGGCGCGCGCACACGCCTCTTGCAGCGCGTCCTCGGCCAGCTCGAAGTCCCCGGTGGTGCGGATGAGCCCGGCCAGTACCTGAGCGCTCTCTCGCCGGAAGACTTGGTCGATGAGATGGTGGAGCAAGCGCAGGCACTCCTTCAGGAAGTCGCTTTAGGCCGGCGTCTCCGGCAGCGGACGGACTTCAAGCGAGCCGTCCCGCGCGCCGGGGCACTTGGCGGCCCACTCCAGGGCCTTCTCCAAGTTGGGGACCTCGATGACGTAGTAACCGCCGAGCTGCTCCTTGGTCTCCGCGAAGGGACCGTCCACCGTCGTCACCTTGCCGTTGCGCGAACGGACGGTGGTGGCCGTCGAGGTTGGCTTGAGCTCTGAGCCGCCGCGCATGACGCCGGCGTCCATGAGGGCCTTCGTGTACTGCATGTAGGCCGCGTACAGTTTGTCGGTTTCACTGGGGGACAATTTCCCCCACTGCCGCTCGTCGCCGTAGATGAGGAGGATGTACTGCATGGGGTGACTCCTTCGTTGCGGGGCCCGGGACCATCCCGAGATTGCCCCTCCGACGCCGGCGGGGCTGCCAAATCGACAGCCGCGGGTCGATTGTTGAAAAGCCACCTCAGCGCCCGGTGGAGGGCCTTCAGGGCATCCGCTCGACGGCGTGAAGCCCGAAGCGCAGTTCGGCCTTCCAAGGCCCGGCTGGAAACCCGTCCAGCACCAGCACACGGTCCAATTCGCGCAAGGTGTCCGGAAGCAGACGGCCAAAGCTGACGCCGAGCGCGGGCGGACTCCTCGGGTGGGCGCTGCCGGCTGTCATCCACACCACCTCGCCGTGGAGGAGGATGCTTCCGGAGTCGAGCCACACTTCAATGAGGACTGGCGAGCCCATTTGGGCACGGGAGGGCAAGTCGCCAGCCTCGAGCTCGACGCCCGCTCCACCCCGGGACAAGTCTCGGACGCTCCACACCGTCACCAGGCCTGAATTCTCCTGGGCGCGGAGGTGCACCGGGACGCGCGGGTAGCGCCGCACCTGCTCGTCGCGGTGGGACTCGAAGAGGCGGCTCAGCACGGCGTCCAGCCCGCGACGGCTCCGTCCAGGGAGGTAGCGGATGCCCAACACGTACTCGCCGTTGGCGGCGGCGCGGACCTCCACCACCTCCCCCGTCACCTCCACCGCCTCTTGGACGTCCGGGGCCACGAGCTCGAAGACGAAACGCGTCCCTCGCTCGAGGGGCTTATGGCTGGGCAGGGAGACTCCCCCCTTCCCGACGCTCCGGGTGAATGCCTGCAACAGCGAGGTGGGGCTCCGGTACGAGACTCGGAGCCGCACGGGTTCCATAACTTTCCAAGCTCGCGTGACGGCGGGAGAAAGACAAGGTCCAGCACCGGGGCCTGAAATTTTGGTTTTGGCCGGGAGTGGTAAGAAGTGGTAAACAGCGGATCAGCCATCCACACCCTTCCCAGGACGGGCCGTGCACCGTGTTTCGGGGCGTCTTCGAGCATCAAATCGACGGCAAGGGCCGAACCAGCCTTCCGGCACGCCTGCGCGAAACGCTGCTGGGCAGCTACGACGACCGCCTCATCCTGACGACGGCGCTGGACAGCTGCCTGCATGCCTACCCGGTGCGCGAGTGGGAGCGCCTCGAGGCTTCGCTGGCCGACAGAAACCCCATGGAGCCTGGGGTGAAGACGCTGATGCGCCTTTACGTGGCCCCGGCCCAGGAGTGCCCGCTCGACCGCTTGGGAAGGCTCCTCGTGCCGCCGTCTTTACGGCTCCACGCCCAGCTGGAGAAGGACGTGGTGTGGGCGGGAATGGTGCGGGTCATCGAGTTGTGGAGTCACCAGGGCTGGGCCAAGGCCCAGGCCGAGGCGCGACAGGGAGCGGACTCTCAGGACGTCATGCGCGTGCTCACTGAGCTGCGCCACGGCAAGGAGCAGACGTGAACGAGGTAGCGAGGAAGGCACCGGGCAGTCTGCGCAGCAAGTCGCGGCTGAGGCTGCGCCACACCACCTTGGGGCTTCGGGGGGAGCTGGACCAGCAGGCCTTGGGGGAGCTCGGCGACCGGCTTTTGCGTCTCCTGGACCAGTCGTGCGTCTGGGTGCTGCTCGACTTCAGTGCGGTGGAGCACCTGGACTACCGCGGCGTGCCTCAACTGGTGGCGCGTGCCGAGGCCTTCCGCCGCGCCGGAGGCGACCTCAAGGTGTGTGGGTTGTCGCGCTACCTCCAGGCGGTGCTTCGGGCCGGTGGGGCCCACGGAGCCTTCGAGGTGTTTCACGACGCGAGCGACGCGCGGGCGGCGATGACCAGTCCCTTCGAGCGGCCCGAGTAGGGGCTCCTCGAGGGGGCCTCCCCAAGCGCTGTCGTGGCTTATGCGCACAAGACGGTCCTTCGCGATGAGGTGGTGGAGTTGCTTGCACCGAAGGCGGGACAGCGGATTGTCGACACCACGCTCGGTGGCGGCGGGCATGCCGAGGCTCTGCTCGAGCGCGGCGCGGACGTCATCGGCGTCGACCAGGACCCCGAGGCGCTGGCTGCGGCCACGGCCCGGCTCGCGTCCTACGCCGGTTTCCGGGCGCTGCAGGGCAACGCGGGAAACCTCACCGCGCTTCTCGGCCCGTTGGGCCTTTTGCCCGTGGACGGGCTGCTCGCGGACTTGGGCGTCAGTAGCCCCCAGCTGGAGGACGCCTCGCGCGGTTTCTCCTTCCAAGCGGATGGGCCGTTGGACATGAAGATGGGGCCCTCCGGCCAGACGGCGGCTGAGGCCATCGCCGCTGCGGACGAGGCCACCCTGGCCAACGTGCTGCGCGAGTACGGCGAGGAGCCCTTCGCCCGTCCCATTGCCCGTGCCTTGAAGGCGGCCCAACCCACCACCACCCAACAGGCGGTGGAAGCGGTGAAGCGTGCGGTGCCGCGCCGGGCCTGGCCGGGGCGTACCCATGTCGCCACTCGGACGTTTCAAGCCCTGCGCATTTGGGTGAATGACGAGCTCGGGGCGTTGGACCGCCTCCTGAGCTCTCTGCCCGAGGTGTTGAGAGTGGGAGGGCGTGCGGCCGTCATCTCCTTCCACTCCCTCGAGGACCGGCGGGTGAAGACGGCCTTTCGCAGCTTGGAGGGTCGCTGCACTTGCCCTCCGGGGCTTCCGGTGTGCGCCTGCGGTGCCGGGGGTAGCTTCCGCGTCCTCACCCGCAAGGCGGTGAAGGCCTCCGAGGCCGAAGTGGCCAGTAACCCTCGGGCCCGAAGCGCGAGACTGCGGGCCGTGGAGCGGCTGGCATGAGGGCAGACCGCCACCAACCCCGACGCCCGAGTTTGGGCGTCGTGCTGCGCCAGCTTCTCCCCGGGGCGCTGGTGGCCGCACTGCTGACGGCGGTGGGCATTCTGCACGTCGCCGCCCGCACCGAGGTGCTGGACACGGGCTACACCCTCAGTCACCTGGAGGGAGAAAACCGGGCGTTGACGCTGGAGAACGACCGTCTGCGCCTCGAGCTCGGGACGCTGAAGCGCTCGGCACGGCTGGAAAAGCTGGCGAAGGACAGTTTGGGTATGGCGCCGCCCTCCCCGGGCAGCGTCACCGTCCTCGAGGCCCCCCCGCAGCGCGCGGCGCTGCCGCGCCCGGTGGCCGTGGCCGGTCGCCGCTAGCAGCCATGCGACGGCCCGGCTACAGCCCGGTGCAGGCGCCCAGCCCAGGGGCGAGCCGGTGGATGCGCCTGCGGGTGGCGATGATGGGCGGCCTTCTCTTGCTGGGCCTCGCGCTGGCGCTCGGGCGCGCGGTGCAACTGCAAGTGGTGCAGGCTGCGCGACTCGGCCTCATGGCCACCGACCAGTCCCAGAGGGAAATGGACGTACCGGCGCGCCGGGGAGAGATTCTGGACCGCCGCGGCGTCTCTCTGGCCAGTAGCGTGGAGGTGGACTCGCTGTGGGTCGACCCCTCGCAGCTGGGGGATGTCCGCCGGGCCGCCACCGACCTCGCCCGGACGCTCCACCTCGACGCTTCGGAGCTCGTGCAACGCCTGGAGCGGGCCCGCCGCTTTGGCTGGGTGAAGCGTCAGGTGACGCCCCAGGAGCTGGCCGCGGCGCGCGCCCTCGGGGTGCCGGGATTGGGCGTCACCAAGGAACCCAAACGCTTCTACCCGCAGAAGGAGCTCGCGGCGCAGGTGCTGGGTGTGGTGGGAAAGGATGGGCTCGGCCTCGAAGGCCTCGAGCTCGCCTTCGAGGAGGAACTCACCGGCACCGGGAGCAAGGTGGAGGGCCTCAGGGACGCCCGTGGACGAAACGTCCTCTTGGACGGAGCGCCGGGCACGCGTGCCCGGGAGGGCGCCAACGTCACCCTCACCCTCGACCGGACGTTGCAGTACACGGCCGAGAAGGTGCTCGACGCCGCGGTGGCCGAGAGCGGAGCCCTCACTGGCTTGGTGGTGGCGCTCGACCCGCGCACCGGCGAGTTGTTGGCCTTGGCCCACTCCCCGCGCTTCAACCCCAACTCCCCGGGGGGTGTCCCGCCTTGGGTGTTGCGGGACCGCGGAGCCCTGGACGTCTTCGAGCCCGGCAGCACCTTCAAAGCCTTCGTCGCCGCCGGGGCCCTCGAGAGCGGAAGTGTGCGCCTCGACGAGCGCTTCTTTTGCGAGAATGGCGCTTGGGAGGTGGGAAAGCACGTCATCCACGACACGCACCCCCACGGCTGGCTGACGCTGGCGCAAATTCTCCAAGTCTCCTCCAACATTGGGATGGCCAAGGTGGCACAGCGGCTGGGCCGGGAGGGCATGGTGCGCACCGCGCAGCAGTTCGGCTTCGGCGAGCGGGCTGGGCTGGCCCTGGTGGGAGAGGGGCGGGGTTCGGTGCCCTACCCCCGCGCGGAACTCTCCTTGGCCACACAGGCCTTTGGGCAAGGCGTGAGCGCCACCGCGGTGCAAGTGGCCGCCGCCTTTGGAGCGCTGGCCAATGGCGGTGTCCTCATGAGGCCCTACATCGTGGCGCGGGTGACGGACCCGGACGGCATGGTGCTTTTGGAGAACCAGCCGACACAGGTGCGCCGGGTGGTGTCGGAACGTACCGCGCGTGCCGTGGTGTCCATGCTGGAAGGGGTGGTGCAGAAAGAGGGGACGGGAGCGCGGGCCCACATGGACGAGTACCGGGTGGCGGGCAAGACGGGCACGGCGCAGAAGCCGGACACGGTGGCCGGAGGGTACACCGACCGTCACATTGCGAGTTTCATGGGAATTGTGCCTGCCGAGGACCCCCGGCTGGTGGTGCTGGTCGTCATTGATGAGCCCAAAACAGACGTCTTCGGGGGCCTGGTGGCGGCGCCGGCCTTTAAGGAAATTGCCGCGGCGGCACTACCAGGGCTGGGGGTGCCAGCCTCGCAGGGGGCCAGCGTCGTCCGAAGGACGGTCGAACCTCCAAAAACCCTCCCCATAACGCCTCCAGTGCAGGTAAAGGGGGAGCCAACCCCGGGCGAGACGCTCACCGAGCGCCTCCCCCCCGGGGCAGTCGCCGTCCCGGATGTCCAGGGGCGGGTGGGCCGGGAGGCGGTGGCACGTCTCCTGTCGTTGGCCCTCGAGCCGCGGTTGTTAGGTAGCGGGCGCGTGGTGGCGCAGAGCCCGGCGCCCGGGGCCCGTGTGGCCAAGGGGGCGCGGGTGACACTTGAGATGTCCACCGCCGCCGGAGACTAGGAATCCCTAATGAAGTTGACAGACGTGTTGGCGGGAGTGGGGGCGGAGCAGCTCTCCGGGTCTCGGGCCGCGCTGGAAGTCACCGGCGTCCAGCACGACAGCCGGAAAGTCCGGCCGGGCGACCTCTTCGTCGCCCTCACCGGGGCAACCCACGACGGGACGGCCTTCGTCGCTGACGCCAAAGCCGCGGGCGCGGTGGCGGTGCTGGCTGAGCGGGCGGTGTCCGTCGAGCTGCCGGTCTTCAAGGTGCCGTCGGCGCGACGCGCGTTGGCGGAAGTCGCGGCCAACGTCTTTAAGCGGCCGGCCAACGAGCTGATGCTCCTCGGCGTCACCGGCACCAACGGGAAGACGACGACGGCCTACCTCCTCGAATCCATCTGCTCGGCCGGAGGCGCGGCGGTGGGTCGCATCGGCACCATCGACGTGCGCTTCGCCGGCCGGACGCAACAGTCCCCCCACACCACCCCTGACGCGCTGGCGCTGCACGGCCTCTTCCGGGAAATGCTCGACGCCGGCACGGACACGGTGGTGATGGAGGTGTCCAGCCATGCGCTGGACCAAGAGCGCGTGCACGGGCTCACCTTCCGGGCCTGCGGCTTCACCAACCTCTCGCGCGACCATCTCGACTACCACGCGGACATGGAGGCCTACTTCCAGGCCAAGCGGAAGCTCTTCAACGACAACCTTTCTCCGGGCGGGGTGGCGGTGGTGAATGGCGATGACACCTACGCCGCCCGCATCTACAACGAGGTCCGCAACGCCCGGCGCATGGCCTGGAAATTCAGCCGCACCGGGACGGGAGAAATCTCGGCCGCTGGCGTGGAGCTCGGCCTCAACGGCATCAAAGCCACGCTGAAAACGCCGGCCGGCGACATCAACATCCAGTCCTCGCTGCTCGGGCCGCACAACCTGGAAAACATTCTGGCCGCGGCCGGGATGGCGCTGGGGGCTGGCTTCGGCCGTCGCGACGTCCAGGAAGGCATCGAGCGGGTGAAGCGCGTCCCGGGGCGCATGGAGCGCATCGAGGAAAATGGCCGGGTGGCGCTGGTGGACTACGCGCACTCCGACGACGCACTGAAGCGGGCGCTGGAGGCGTCGCGCGCCCTGGCCAAGGGCCGCGTCATCGTCGTCTTCGGCTGCGGCGGGGACCGCGACAAGGGCAAGCGTCCCATCATGGGTCAGGTGGTGGGCGAGGGAGCCGACTTGGCGGTGGTGACGAGCGACAACCCCCGTACCGAGGAGCCCGGCGAAATCATCTCCCAAATTACTCCCGGTCTGGAGAAGGGCGGGCTGCGCCGAATTTCTTCGGGCAAAGCCCGCTCCGGCGAGCGGGGCTACCTCGTGGAAGCCGACCGCCGCGCGGCCATCGAGACTGCAGCCTCTCTGGCTAAGCCGGAGGACGTCATCCTCGTCGCGGGCAAGGGGCACGAGACGTACCAAGAAGTGGGCAAGCAGAGGCTGCCCTTCGACGACGTGGCCGAAACCCGCGCCGCGCTCAGCAAACCGGGCCCGGCCTGAGGGGTGGAACCGACGGTGGCGTCGTTCACCCGAGGGGACGTCATCCTGGCCACCTCCGCCGAGGTGCGCGGCGGCGGGACAGCCAGCTACCCCTCGGTTTCCACGGACAGCCGGACGCTGCTTCCGGGAGCCCTCTTCGTCGCCCTGGAGGGCGAGCGCTTTGACGGCCACACCTTCGTCGCGGCTGCAGCCGCGCGCGGCGCTTCCGGGGCGGTGGTGCGCCGCGGGCGGGCGCTCCCCGGCGTCCCGGAAGGCGTTGCCCTCTTCTTCGTGGACGACACGCTTCGGGCTCTGGGGGCGCTGGCCCACTTCCACCGGAAGCGGTTTTCGCTGCCACTCGGAGCCGTCGGCGGAAGCAACGGGAAAACCACCACCAAGGAGATGACGGGCAGCATTCTCTCTGCGGTTGGCCCGGCGCTGAAGACGGAAGGCAACCTCAACAATGAGGTGGGCCTGCCGCTGACGCTGCTGCGGCTGAGCGCCGAGCACCAGGCGGCGGTGGTGGAGCTGGGGATGAATGCGCCTGGAGAAATGGGCCGGCTGGTGGCGCTGGCCGAGCCGGACGCGGGCCTCCTCACCACCATCCAGCCCGAGCACCTGGAGGGCCTGGGGACTCTGGCCGGCGTCGCCCAAGCGGAGGGCGAGCTGTTTTTGGGCCTTGCACCCGCCGCCACCGCCGTCGTCAACCTCGACGAGCCACTGGTGGTGGAGCAGGCCAAGGGCGCGCGGGCCCGCTGGCGCACCTTCGGCCGGGACGCGAAAGCAGACGTCCAACTCCTGCAGGCGCGGGCGTCGGGCCGCGCCGGCCAGGAGGTGACGCTGCGGGCGGACGGCCGCACCCACCTTTTCCCCCTCGCCTTCGTCGGTGCCCACAATGCCCTCAACGCGGCAGGGGCCTTCGCCCTGGCCTCCGCGTTGGGCGTCAAGGCCGAGGCCTGCGTGGAGGGACTGGTGCGCGCCCGCCCTACGGCGCGTCGCCTCAACGTCGTGGAGGGCCCGCAGGGGCTGACCGTCCTCGACGACTGCTACAACGCCAACCCAGCCTCGGTGGAGGCTGCGTTGCGCACGGCGCGGGAGCTCGCCGGCAAAGGGCGCGTGGTGGCCGTGCTGGGAGACATGCTGGAGCTCGGGGAAGGGGAGGCCGTGGAGCACGAGCGCATGGCCCAAGTCGCGCAAGGGTTTGCCTCCCTCCGGGCTTTTCTCGGCCCGAGGAGCGCCGCTGCCGCGCCGAGCCACGAGGCGCCGGAGGCGGCACGCTTCGTGGACGTGGAAGCGCTCTGGGCCTGGCTCGAGCCGAGGCTACGGCCCGGGGACGTGGTGCTGGTGAAGGGCAGCCGGGGCATGCGCATGGAGCGGCTGGTGGAACGACTGACGGGAGCGCCGGCCACCGCCGGACACTAGGGCGAAAGGGAATGCTTTTTCTCCTCTACGAGGCCTTCAAGGACACCCACGCCGGGCGCTTCCTCAACTTTTTGCGCTACCCCACCTTCCGCATCGTCGCTGCGGGCGTGGCGGCGCTTCTCATCGGCCTGCTCTTTGGCCGGCGCTTCATCGAGCAGCTGCGGGCCACCCAAGGGGAGGCCAACAACGTCCGAGAGGACACGCCGGACCGTCACCAAACAAAGAAGGGCACCCCCACCATGGGTGGGGCCCTCATCCTCTTGTGCGTGGCACTGGCCACGTTGCTGTTCGCCGACTTGCGCTCGCGCGTCATTTGGGTGGCGCTGCTGTGGACGCTGGGCTTCGGCTTTATTGGCTTTCTCGACGACTGGCTCAAGTTGTCCAAGCGGAACTCCAAGGGCCTCGCCGGGCGGAAGAAGCTGCTCTTGCAGACGCTCTTCTTCGTGGTGGGGATTTTCGGAATTCTCTGCACCTGGGAGGGCGGGACGCCGCACCTTCTGGTGGACACCCGGCTAACGCTGCCTTTCGTCCCCACCCGCCACTTCAACCTCGAGCTCGGCTGGGCGTACTTGCTGTTTGCCTGGGTGGTGGTGGTGGGGGCCTCCAACGCCGTCAACCTCACCGACGGGCTGGACGGGTTGGCCATTGTCCCCACCATTGTTGCCGCGCTCACCTTCGCCGTCTTCTGCTACGTGGCCGGAAGCGGGCTGTACCTCGCGGACTTGGTGGCCGCCGCCGGGGGCGGACAGAAGCTGGCGAGCGTCCCCTTGTGGCGCTACTTGGGCGTACCTCAGGTGGTGGGGGGCGCCGAGTTGGCCGTCTTCTGCGCCTCCATCGTCGGCGCCGGCATTGCCTTCCTCTGGTTCAACACCTACCCGGCAACCGTCTTCATGGGCGACGTCGGCGCGCTGGCTCTGGGGGGTGCCCTGGGGGGGTTGGCGGTGTTGAGCAAGCAGGAGGTGACGTCGGCCTTCATCCTCGGCGTCTTCCTCGCCGAGCTCCTCAGTGTGATGATTCAGGTGGCCAGCTTCCGCCTCACCGGCCGGCGCGTCTTCCGCATGGCACCCGTCCACCACCACTTCGAGTTGAAGGGCTTGAGCGAACCAAAAATTATTGTGCGCTTCTGGATTGTCTCCATTCTCTGCTGCGGCGTGGCCCTCCTCACGCTGAAGCTGCGCTAGGGGGCGGGCCCCCTTGGTGAGCGACGCCGAGCCGGTGCCTTCGCTTCTGGGCCAACCGGTGGGAGTGCTGGGCGCCGGTGCCAGCGGACTTGCCGCGGCGCAACTTCTGTCTCGGCGAGGCGCCCGCGTCACCGTGTACGACGCCCAGCCGGAGGCCGGCCTGCCCGCAGCACGCGCCGCCCTACAGGCGGTGGGCGCCGGCCTTTTGGCCGGGGTGGCGCTTGAGGCGGTGGACTTCGGCACGCCCGCGCTGCTGGTGGTCAGCCCCGGGGTGCCGCTCGCGCTGCCCTCGCTTCAAAAGGCGCGCTCGCGCGGCGTCCCCGTGTGGGGCGAGGTGGAACTCGCCGGGCGCTTCCTCTTGCCCTCGGTGCCGGTGGTGGGAGTGACGGGCACCAACGGGAAGAGCACCACCACCGCACTGTGCGGCGCCTTGTGCACCGAAGGCGGGCTCGCGCCCTTCGTCGGCGGCAACCTCGGTACGCCCCTGTCCGCGGCCGTCGACGGGCCTGCCCCGGGGGCCTACGTGGTGGAGCTGTCCTCCTTTCAGCTCGAGGGGCTCCAGAGTTTGAGGGTGAATGCCGCCGCCATTCTCAACCTCACGCCGGACCACCTGGACCGCTACCCCTCGCTCGAAGCCTACGCCTTGGCCAAGGCGCGGATTCTGGAGCACCAGGGCCCCTCGGACGTGGCGGTGCTCAACTTGGATGACGCTTGGACGGTGCGCCTCTCCAAGCTTTCCCGGTGCCCGCTCCGGGGCTTCACCTTGGACGAGCGGACGACGCTTCCCGGAGGCTTCGAGGGCGCGGCGGTGGCCTGGCGGGGCGGCTTCCGGGTCCTGGCGGAGGAGCTCGCCTTTCGCCTCGACAACCGTGCGCTGCGCGGTGCCCACAACTTGCAAAACGCCATGGCCGCGACGCTGCTCGCCTTGCACCTGGGCGTCTCGGCGGAGGCGGTGCAACGGGGGCTGGACAGCTTTCCCGGGCTTCCCCACCGACTCGAGTCCGTCCGCGTGCTGGACGGAGTGGAGTGGGTGAATGACAGCAAGGCCACCAATGTGGACGCGGCGGTGGTGGCGCTCCAGGCCTTTCCCAAGGGAAGCCGGCTGTTTCTTCTGGCCGGCGGCAAGGGGAAGGGGGCCCCCTACGCCCCCCTCGTGGAGGCGGCGGGCGGAAAAGTCGCCGCGGTGCTCACCCTTGGGCAGGATGGCCCTCTCATCGAGCAGGAGTTCTCTACGCAGTACACCGTCCACGCTTGTCAGACGCTGGAACGGGCGGTGGCCCGTGCCCGGGAGCTCGCCCGCCCTGGAGACGTGGTGCTGTTGTCTCCGGCCTGCGCCTCCTTCGACCAGTTCCGAAACTTCGAGGACAGAGGCGACACCTTTCGCCGTCTGGTGCAGGCCCTTTCAACATGAGCTGGCGCCGCCGCCCCCAACCCTCCCAAGCCCTTCCCGACGGACGCCATGAGCCGGTGCGTCTCAGCGTGGACCCCATCCTCCTCGGCGCGGTGTTGGCGCTGCTCTCCTTGGGGCTGGTGATGGTGTACTCCGCCAGCGCCGTCACCGCGCTGGAGAAGACGGGCAACGGCTTCTACTTTCTCGAGCGGCAGCTGGTGGCGGCGGCCTTGGGCCTCCTGGCCATGGCCACCGCGCTGAAGCTGGGCTACCGCCGGCTGGCGCGGCTGGCCTACCCGCTGTTGCTGGTGACGGTGCTGCTCTTGGTGCTGGTGCTGGTGCCCGGGGTGGGGACGCTGGTGGGTGGTGCCCGCCGGTGGATTCGCTTCCCCGGGGTGAGCATCCAGCCGGCCGAAATCGCCAAATTCACCTGGGTGGTGTACCTCGCCTACTCGCTGGCCAAGAAGCGGGAGAAGGTGGCGTCCTTCAGCATTGGCTTCCTCCCCCACCTGCTTCTGGGCGGCTTGTTGGTGGGGCTGTGTATGGCCGAGCCGGACTTTGGAAGCGCGGTGGAGCTCCTGGTGCTGCTCTTCGTCCTCCTCTTCGCCGCAGGCACCAAGCTGTCCTACCTCGTCGGCTCGGTGCTGCTCGCGCTGCCACTCGCCTACCACGCGGTGGCGCACTCGCCCTACCGGCTGGCCCGCATCCGGGCCTTCCTCGACCCGTGGGCCCACCGCCACGACGTCGGCTACCAGGTGGCGCAGTCCCTCATCTCGGTGGGCTCGGGCGGCTTCTTCGGCCTCGGCCTGGGGGAGAGCCGTCAGAAGCTCTTCTTTCTCCCCGAGGCCCACACCGACTTCATCTTCAGCATTGTGGGCGAGGAGCTCGGCCTCTTCGGTGCTGCGGCCATGGTGCTTCTGTACGGCGTCATTGTCTGGCGCGGGACGCGGGCCGCGCTGCGCGCTCAGGAAACCTTCGGCACCTATTTGGGGCTCGGACTCACCGCGCTGCTCGGGGCGCAGGCGGTGGTGAACATGAGCGTGGCCATGGGCATGTTGCCCACCAAGGGACTCACTTTGCCCTTCGTCTCCTATGGCGGCTGCTCCCTCGTCGTCTCCATGACGGCGGCCGGGGCGCTCCTGTCCTTGAGCGCCTCCACCGCCCCCATGCGCGCCACCGGGCGAGGGCCGCGGCCCGTCCGGGAAGCCCTGGCATGAGGATGCTCATCGCTGGCGGCGGCACCGGAGGCCATTTATTTCCCGGCATCGCCCTGGCAGAGGAATTCACAACCCGGCACCCCGGCAATGCCGTCCTCTTTGTCGGCAGCCGCCGAGGCCTGGAGGCCCGGGTGGTGCCGGCCGCGGGCTTTCGCTTGGAAACCATTTCCGTCCGCGGGCTGAAGGGGAAGTCTCTGGGCCGCTTCCTCTCCGGGCTCTTGCTTCTGCCGTGGGCGTTTGTGGAATCCTGGCGCATCCTCAGCCGCTTTCGCCCGGACGTGGTGGTGGGGGTGGGCGGGTATGCCAGTGGCCCTTTGGTGGCTACCGCCTGGCTGCGCCGCATCCCCACCGCGGTGCAGGAGCAGAATGCGCTCCCGGGCTTCACCAACCGTGTGCTGGGGCACCTGGTGCAGGCGGTCTTCATTTCCTTCGAGGAGGCGCGCCCCGCGTTTCCGTCCGGCAGGACGCACCTCGTCGGGACCCCCGTCCGAAGGAAGCTCTTGGACAACTACCTGCGGAGCAAATCCGCGCATGACCGTTTCGAGGTGCTGGTGCTGGGTGGCTCCCTCGGGGCGCACGGGTTGAATGCCCGGGTGGTGGAGGCCTTGGACTTCCTCCAGGACTTGCGGGACGGCATCGACTTCGTCCACCAAAGCGGCCCCGCCGACGCGGCCACTGTGCGGGCGGCCTACGCCCAGGGAGGCTTCCGGGCCGAGGTGGTGGACTTCATCGAGGACATGTCCTTCGCCTATGCCCGGGCGAGCCTGGTGGTGTGCCGGGCTGGGGCCACCACGGTGGCCGAGCTCGCGGTGTGTAAGAAGGCCTCGGTGCTGGTGCCATTCCCGGCGGCCACCGATGACCACCAAACCCTCAACGCCCGGGCCCTGGTGGCCGCCGGCGCAGCCGTCATGTTTCGGGAGTCCGAGCTCACCGGCGAGGGCCTGGCAAGCACCATCCGCGCCCTGTACCGGGACCCGGACCGGCTGGCACGCATGGGCAGGGAAGCGGGGGGCCTGGGCCGCCCGGAGGCGGCGCGGGAGCTGGCCGACGTGTGCGTGGGGCTCATCGAGCGCTCGCGCGGCAGAGCCGAGCGCCAGGCCTCGGAGGCGCCCGGCCGTTGACTGCCCGGCCTCACGCCAGCCTCTTCAAGACGCGGCATGCGGCCCGCGTGCACTTTGTGGGCATCGGCGGCATTGGCATGAGTGGCATCGCCGAGGTGCTCCTCAACTTGGGCTACCGGGTGAGTGGCAGCGACCTCAAAGAGTCCGACACCACCCGGCGGCTGGCCAAACTGGGTGCTCGGCTGGCCTATGGACACCGGGCGGAAAACCTCGGGGAGGCGGACGTGGTGGTGACGTCCTCCGCCGTGCGGCGCGACAACCCAGAAATTCTCGCTGCCCACGCGCGCAAAGTCCCCGTCATCCCCCGCGCGGAGATGCTCGCCGAGCTCATGCGGCTCAAGTATTCGGTGGCGGTGGCCGGGAGCCACGGAAAAACCACCACCACCTCCATGGTGGCCACGGTGCTGAATGCCGCCGGGCTCGACCCCACCTCGGTGGTGGGAGGCAAGGTGAATGTCCTCGGCAGCAACGCCAAGCTGGGGAAAAGCGATTTGATGGTGGTCGAGGCGGACGAGTCCGACGGCAGCTTCCTCAAGCTGCACCCCTCCATCGCCGTCGTCACCAACGTCGACCCGGAGCACCTGGACCATTTCGGGACGGTGGAGGCCCTGCGCCACGCCTTCGCCGAATTCTGTAACCGCGTCCCCTTTTACGGCCTCAACATCCTCTGCCTCGACCACCCCAACGTGCAGGCGTTGCTTCCCAGCATCGAGAAGCGCTTTGTCACCTACGGGACGACGCACGCCGCCGACTACCGCTTGGAGGGCGTGGTGTTGGACGGCTTCACCACCCGCTTCCACGCCTTCCGACGAAACGAGCCCTTGGGGGAATTCGCGGTGCGGATGGTGGGAGCGCACAACGCCCTCAACGCCTTGGCGGTCATCGCCGTGGCCGACGAGATGGAAGTCCCGCTGGGGGTGGTGCGCAAAGCGCTGGCCGGCTTCGAGGGCGTGCAGCGCCGCTTCACCGTCCGCGGCGAAGCGGGCGGCATCACCGTGGTGGACGACTATGGCCACCACCCGGCCGAGGTGATGGCCACCCTGGCCGGCGCCCGGGCCGCCTTTGGACGTCGCCTGGTGGTGGCCTTCCAGCCCCACCGCTACACGCGGACGCAAGCCCTGCTTCCGGAGTTCGCCCGAGCCTTCAACGACGCGGACGTGGTGGTGGTGAGCGGCATTTACGCGGCCAGCGAGGAGCCCATTCCCGGGGTGACGGGCGCGGCGCTGGTCGAGGCTGTCCAGGCCCATGGCCACCGGGACGTAACCTACGTCGAGAAACGCGGAGACTTGGCCCTGGCGCTGTTGCCGCGACTCGAGCCGGGGGACCTCGTCCTCACCTTGGGCGCGGGGGACATTACCCAGGTGGGCCCTGACCTTCTGGAGTTGCTCCACCGCCGTCGTTAGGACACGGCCCCCAAGAGCCCCCCAGGGGTGTGAGAGCGCCTCAAATGTACTGGGGCCAGCCGTGCGGGTGCGCCCGCTTGTAGCCCCGGTACCAGCTGCAGACGGGAAGCAACACCAGCACCACGGCCACGGTGCCGACGTACGTCGCGAGGAGGCCCGCCGACTTGTGCATGCCCAAGGCGTAGCTGGCCGCGTCCAAGAGGTGGACGTGCAAGAGGTAATAGAAGAGCGCGGTTTGCCCGAGCAGTACGAGGGGTGGCCAGGCGAGGCGGGCTGCAAACGCGAGTGCCAAGAGCGGCGCCGCGAGCCCGAGCTCGAGGCCCCAGTAAGTGAGGCTGGGCGGGTACTTGCTCACGTGGAGCCATTGCACGAGCGAATCGTCGTGCCGGTAGAGCCCCATGTTGCCGAAGCCGTTGAGGGCTCGCAGCACGAGGTACAGCGCAAGCAGGCCGACTCCCCAGGCCAGAAGAAGCCGAGCGGCGCGCTGGGCCTGATGCTCTTTCGGCTGCGCCAGCAGCCACTGGCCGAAGCAGAAGCCGAGCGCCATGGTGCACAGCCAGGGAAAGAGCGGGTAGCCGCAGATGAAGTGCTTGCCGATGGCCCCGCCCGAAAACAAGAGGATGCCGGGGACGGCGCCTGGGCCCTGGAGAGACGCCGCCCAGCCTGCGAGCGGCTCGGAGACGAGCCAGCCGAGAAGGCCCAAAGCGAGGAGCCAGCGGACAGGCAGTCGACGCAGTCCAGCCATGCACACCATCCCCATGCCGAGGACGTAAAGGACTTGAAACAGCACGGTGCCGGGGCCGACGAAGACGAGGGACATCCACAGCTCGAGGGCGGTGATGAGGAGACCGCGAAGGACAATGTGGCGGTCGATGTCACCCGCGCGGTCGCCGTCGCGGGAGCGCCGCGCGATGCTGAGCGCGAGCGAGGCGCCAGCCAGGAAGACGAACGTCGGCGCGCAGGGGTGGGAGACCCAGCGAGTCAGGAAGTCCGCGACCGGCAGCGGGCTTCTGTCCATCCGCACCGAGTCCGTCATGAGGCGCCCAGCGTTGAAGGCATGGCTCGAATGGTCGAGCGTCATGAGCACCATCACCACGCCGCGCAGCCAGTCGATGGCCACCAGTCGGCCTTCCTTTGCCACCGCGCCCGCTTTCTCCATGCCCTAACCAGCCCTCCCCTCAACGCGAAACAGCCCGGGCGTACTCTGACACGGGCGACCGCCAACGCCTCGGGGAAAGGCCCTTGGGGCGCCGGCGCCGTTTCGGTGACGGTGTGGGAGAGCGCCGCCGTTGCGCGCTGGCGCAGAAGCCGGCGACGCTTGCTGCCCTTCGAGACGGATGTCCGCCACCTTTCGCCCAACGCCGCTGGGAGCCGCCCTGGCCTTTTTTGTCTTGGGCTGCTCGAGCCAGCCCTTCCAGCCGGCCAACGCCTGCGTGTCCTCGGGGATGACGCTGAATGCCTCCCGGCCGGTGGAGTGCCCCGGCGTGGACGCCATGGTGCAGCGTGGCCAGCAGGCGCTGCTGGGACGGGGCCTCTTCACCCAAACCCAATTCACGGCCTCCGTCTCGGGCTTGACGGTGTGGTTGTGGCCGGACGACGCCACCATCCCCGAGGCGCCGTGCGACGACGCCACCGGCTGTCTCCTCTTTGGGCAAGCGCAGGTGTACCTGGTGGACCATGGGGCCTCCTTCACCCATGAGTTGATGCACCGTCTCGACGAGGAGCGCGGCGTGCCCGACGACGTCAACCAACAGCACCAGGGCTGGGGGCAGCGCGGCGCGCCGGCGGACGCGGGGGCGCACTCCTGCCAGCCCTGGGCTGCGCCGCCCTGTCTCGACGGCTCCTGGGAGGACGTGGCCTTCTCTGCCCACGTCGAGCAGGCCTTTGACGGCGTCACCGAGGGGCTCTAGCGGCTCACCAGGGCCTGGCGAACAGCACCCAGAAGCCCGCCACGGCGGCCGGCAGCGCCTGGGCGTAGAGAATGGCGCGGGACACCGTCGCCGCGCCGAAGAGGCCTGCCAAAAGCACGCAGCCGAGAAAAAAAAGCTTGAGCTCGAAGCCGAGCGGCTCAGGCGCGAGCAGGCTCCACAGGAGGCCCGCGGCCAGAAATCCGTTGTACAGGCCCTGGTTGGCCATGGCCCGGGCGGACTGCTGGGCTTGGGCCAGCGAGACGTGAAACGTCTTGAGGCCGATGGGCTTGGTGAAGAGAAACATCTCCAACACCAGAAACCACAGGTGCTCTACGGCCACGAGGAGGACCAGGAGCTGCGCGAGGAGCTTCATGGCGTCGGGCCCTTCTTCTCAACCCTTTGGAGGGACTTCCCCATCCAAACACGGGGCCGCGCCGCAGCGGAGGGACTTTGCAGGGAAAGCCTCCTCGCCTCAGGGCCGCCGTCCTCCCTCAGCTGGGGTTGAGTCCTCCTGCCTCGGGCGCGGGTGTTTGGCCGCACGGCCCCGAGGCCGCCCCGCCCCCCGGGAAGCGCGGAGGAGGACTGGGGTGGGGCCTTTCCGAGGTGGTGTGGCACCCCCGAAGGCACTCCCAAAAGCTGGCAAGAGACTTGCTCCACCTGCGGAGTTCGCTCACAAGGGAGTCCAGGTGAAGGCCGCTGCCGCAACCCCCAGTCTTCTGCGCCTCGTGCTTGGGCTGTCTGCCGAGGCGAGCGCGCAGGAGCCACTCGGGCCGAAAACCAGCATCCGCGCCGGCGGGGCGGCGGAGCTCTACGTCCGGCCGCGCTCGAAAGAGGCGCTGGTGGTGCTGCTCCGGCGCGTCCAGGACGAGGGTGTCCCGCTGCAGGTGCTGGGCGGGGGTGCCAACACGCTGGTGGGGGACGGGGGCCTTCCCGGGGTGACGCTGAAGCTTCCGGCGGACCTCTTCGAGGAGGAGCACGAGGTGCTGCCGGACGGGGGCCGGGTGACGCTGGGTGCCGGCGCCGCCATCGCCCGGTTGGTGAATGTCATGCGGGCCCAAGGCTGGGTGGGCGCGGAATTTCTGGCCGGCATCCCCGGGACGCTGGGCGGAGCGCTGGCCATGAATGCCGGGACGAAGCACGGCGAGTGCAGCCAGGTGCTGGACGCCGTGGAGCTGGCCACGCCCTCGGGCGTCGGCTGGCTGGCGCGCTCCGAGCTCGCCATCTCCTACCGGCACACGGCGCTACCTCCCCACGCGGTGGCCCTCCGCATCCGTTATGTGCTGCGGAGCGGCGACGTCGAGGCCTCCCGGGCGGCCATGGACGCGGACCTCTCCTACCGAAAGCGCACCCAACCGTTGAGCCAGCCCAACTGCGGAAGCGTCTTTCAAAACCCGCCCGGCAACTATGCCGGGCGCCTCATCGAATCCGTCGGCCTCAAGGGCCACACGCTGGGTGGAGCGCGCATCAGCGAGCTTCACGCCAATTGGATTGTCAACCTAGGCGACGCCGCCGCGCGCGACGTGGCCGGGCTCATGGCACTGGCCATGGCCCGCGTCCACGAGGCCACGGGCGTTCGCCTCATCCCGGAAGTTAAGCGGGTGGGAGTCTTCACGTGAAGCGCTTCAGCAGGGAAGAGCTCGCCCACAAGCGGGTGGGCATCCTCAGCGGAGGGCTGAGCGTGGAGCGGGAGGTGAGCCTACGCAGCGGGGCGGCCGTCTCCGAGGCGCTGCGCTCCTTGGGCTACCGCGTGGTGGAGGTGGACGTGCAGCGCGACGTTGCCCTGCGGCTGCTCGACATGAGCATCGACGTGGCCTTCATCGCCTTGCACGGACGCTACGGGGAGGACGGCTGCATCCAGGGGCTGTTGGAGTCCATGCACATCCCCTACACCGGCTCAGGCGTGCTGGCCTCCGCGGTGGGGATGGAAAAGGTGTTCAGCAAGCAAGTCTTCCTGGCGCGGGGCATCCCCACGCCTCCGTTTGTTTCCTTCGAAACGGCGGAGGCGGCGCTGGCCGGGTTGGACGAGCTGCCCTTTCCACTCCCCGCGGTGGTGAAGCCCTCGCGCGAGGGGAGCAGCGTCGGCGTCTACATCTGCCGGACGCGGGAGGCCTGCGCTGTGGCCATTCCCAAGGCGGCGGGCTTCGCCGGCACCATCCTCATCGAGCAATTCATCGCCGGCCGAGAAGTCCAGGGAGCCGTTCTGGACGACGTCTCACTCGGAGCCATCGAGATTGTCCCGGCCCGCGAATTTTATGACTACGAGGCCAAGTACACCGCCGGAAGTGGCACCAAGTACCTCTTCCCGGCGCCGCTCCCTGGGCCTCAGTACGCCCGGGTGAATGCCGTGTGTTTGTCCGCCCACCGTGCGCTCAACTGCAGTGGAGCCACCCGCAGCGACTGCATCGTCACCGCCGAGGGCGAGGTGTGGCTTTTGGAGCTGAATACCCTTCCTGGAATGACGGCCCTGAGCCTCTTGCCGAAAATTGCCGCCGGCCGGGGCATCGACTTTCCCGCGTTGTGCGAGCGGCTCCTGTTGGGAGCCTCGCTCAAGGCGTGACTTAGAAACTCCCGCCGAAGCCCACCACCGCCCCGCCATGGACGGGGGCCACCCCACCCGAGAGGTGAACGCCCCCCGTGCTGGGGCTCGCTCCCGAGGTGTACACGGCGTAGGCCGTCTCCGCTGAGCTGGGGAGGATGAGTTGCACCACGCCCACTCCGGTGAGAAGGCCACCCACGATGAGCGAGCTCGCGGCACCGGACTGGGCGTTGGTGCGGTCCGAGCCCGAGCTGTTGGACGCCGAGACGAGCTCTCCGATGGCAATTCCGTAGAAAAGCCCGGCCAGGGCGAAGTCGATGATGGCGCCGATGGTGCGCCCGGAGCGCGCGCCCGCCGCCACGCTCGACAAGCCGCCCGCTCCGAAGGCCAGCCGCTCGGCCGGCGCAAGTCTCCCGGCGGTGGCCTGGAAGTCGTAGGCCAGTGTCTCGAGCGGCGTCTGCCAGAGGAGGCTGAGGGTGCCGAAGCCGAGAAAGAGGGCGCCACTCACCCACAGCCCGACGCCATAGTCCTGGTGCCAGGAGGCCTGGGCCACAATGCCCACGGGGACGGCCGCCAGCCCCGTGGCGATGAAGATGGAGCCCACGGCCAGTCGCGAGGTGCGAGCCTGCGCCGCAAAGGCGGGAAGTAACGCCTCGAGGCGGGCGAGGTCCCGCGCGACGTCTGGAGAGACGTCGGCGCCCGTCGAGGCCGGAGGGCTGGGCGGCGTGGATTCCTGGGCCCGCGCTCCTCCCGCCAGCGCCAGTACCGCCCCAAGCACCACGCCCGCGCTCTGTCTCTCCACTGGGTGCCCCCCGTCCGTGCCGTGAAAAGCCTTGGAAGCCTACAGGCTCGCCCCACGACGTAGCTGTGGCGAAAAACTGGCGCCTGCCCAATTCCAGCCTGAGCATAGGCGGATCAGACAATGCCTCCCGGCTCGCCTAGGAATCGCCGCCGACGGCTCGAGCGCACCGCCCGCCTCCGCGGCTTGGCGTTGACGCACGGCCCCAGGTTGCTGCTTGCAGTCGCTGCCCTCCTGGCGCTGGGGGTGGCGGGAGTGCGCTTTGACAGCTGGGCCCGTACCTCACCCAGGTTCGCGCTGCGCTCGGTTCAGCTCGTGGGGGCGACCCGTACCAGCGAGGCAGAGCTCCTGGCGCTGGCCGGCGTCCAGAAGGGGTGCAACCTCTGGCTTCTGGACGCCTCGGAGGTTGCCCGGGCCATGGCCGGGCACCCATGGGTGAGTGCCGTGGACGTCCGCCGCGCGCTTCCGGACACCCTTCAAATCCGTGTCGAGGAACACGTGCCCGCGGCTCTGGCGGTGATGGGCGACCTCTACGTGGTGGACGCCGAAGGCATCCCCTTCAAGAAGGTCTCCGGTAGCGACGCGCTCGACCTCCCCCTGATTACCGGCGTCACCCGCGAGGATGCGGCGCGCGACCCGGAGGAGACGGCCAGCCGCTTCCGCGCTGCCCTCGGGCTCATCGCCACCTGGCAACGCACCATCGAGCGGCCCGGCCTGTCGGAGGTCCGCCTCGAGGAGGGCGGGCTGCGCGCGGTGGACACCGACGGCCAGGTGGTAGCGCTCGCCTCCGGAGCACCGGACGACGCTCTGGCACGCCTTCTTCGCGTCAAGGCTGAGCTCCGTCAACGGGGCCTGACGGCGGCAACCATTCATCTGGAGAACCGGGTGCGACCCACGTGGGTCGCCGTCCAACTCGCCGGCCCACAGCACGCGGCGAAGTGAAGGCACGAGGGAACCACATGGCGAAGCAGAAGGGCGGGGAGATCATCGTCGGCCTGGACATCGGCACCACGAAGATCTGCGCCATCGTCGGCGAGTTGACCGACAACGGCATCGACATCATCGGCATCGGCACCCACCCCTCCAAGGGGCTGCGCAAGGGCGTGGTGGTCAACATCGAGGCCACCGTGTCCTCCATCCGTCGCGCCGTCGAGGAGGCCGAGCTGATGGCCGGCTGCGAGATCACCACCGTCTACACCGGCATCGCCGGCGGTCACATCAAGGGCTTCAACAGCCAGGGCATCGTCGCGGTGAAGGACAAGGAAGTCCGCGAAGCAGACGTGGCCCGGGTCATCGACGCCGCCAAGGCCGTGGCCATTCCCATGGACCGCGAGGTCATCCACGTGCTGCCCCAGGAATTCATCATCGACGACCAGGGCGGCATCAAAGAGCCGCTGGGCATGGCCGGCGTCCGGCTGGAGGCCAAGGTGCACATCGTGACCGGCGCCGTCTCCAGCGCGCAGAACATCGTCAAGTGCGCCAACCGCACCGGCCTCAACGTCGCCGACATCGTGCTGCAGCCGCTGGCCTCGAGCGAGGCGGTGCTGGCCGAGGACGAGAAGGAGCTCGGTGTCTGCCTGGTCGACATCGGCGGCGGCACCACCGACATCGCGATCTTCTCCGGCGGAAGCATCGTTCACACCGCGGTCATCGCGCTGGGCGGCAACAACCTCACCAGCGACATCGCCATCGGGCTTCGCACCCCGGCGCACGAGGCCGAACGCATCAAGCAGAAGTACGGCTGTGCGCTGGCTTCGATGGTGGACAAGGAAGAGACCATCGAGGTCCCCTCCGTGGGCGGACGTCAGCCCCGTGTCCTCGGGCGGCAGATTCTCTGTGAAATCCTCGAGCCGCGGGTGGAGGAGATCTTTCAGCTCGTCCACCGCGAAATTCAAAAGTGCGGCTACGAGGACTTGTTGGCCAGTGGAGTGGTCATCACCGGTGGCTCCACACTCCTGGCGGGAATGCCGGAGCTGGCCGAAGAAGTGCTCGGCCTGCCAGTACGCCGAGGCATGCCCCGCGGGATCGGCGGCCTGGTGGACGTGGTGAAGAGCCCCATGTACGCGACTGGTGTGGGGCTGGTCATCTACGGGGCCCGCCATCAGGACCGGCGGCTGTTCCGCATCCGCGAGGAGAACGTCTACCGGAAGGTGAAGGGACGGATGCGGGAGTGGCTGGAGGAGATTTTCTGATGGACACCTCGGAACAGAGCAAGCAGGGCGCGAAAATCCGTGTCGTTGGAGTGGGTGGCGCGGGCTGCAACGCCATCAACACCATGATTTCCGCCGGGCTCGAGCGCGTGCAATTCATCGCGGCCAACACCGACATCCAGGCGCTGGCTGCGAGCAATGCCCACGTCAAGGTGCAAATCGGCTCCGGCCTCACCAAGGGCCTCGGCGCGGGTGCCAATCCCGACATCGGTCGAGAGGCGGCACTGGAGAGCAAGGAGCTCATCGCCCAGGCCCTGGAAGGGGCGGACATGGTCTTCGTGACCGCCGGCATGGGCGGCGGCACGGGCACCGGCGCCGCGCCTATTATTGCGGACATCGCCAAGTCCTTGGGCGCGCTCACCGTGGCGGTCGTCACCAAGCCCTTTCATTTCGAAGGCAACAAGCGCCGTAAGCAGGCGGAGGCGGGGCTGGTGGAGCTGAAGACGGCGGTGGACACCCTCATCACCATCCCCAACCAGCGGCTTTTGACGCTGGGCGGGCAGTCCATGCCGCTGTTGGACACCTTCAAGCGCGCGGACGAGGTGCTCCTGAACGCCGTCCAGGGCATCTCGGACCTCATCCAGTACCACGGCTACATCAACGTGGACTTCGCCGACGTGAAAACCATCATGTCCGACAAGGGCCTGGCGCTCATGGGCACCGGCCGCGCAGCGGGAGAGAAGCGCGCTGTCACCGCCATGCAGCAGGCCATTTCCTCACCGCTCCTCGAGGACGTCACCATCGATGGCGCGACGGGGCTGCTCATCAACATCACCGGCGGCCGCGACCTCACCTTGCAGGAGGTGAACGAGGCGCTCACCCTGGTGCATGACGCCGCGGACGAGGAGGCGGAGATCATCTTCGGAAGCCTCATCGACGACGAGGTGCACGAAGAGGTGAAAATCACCATCATCGCCACCGGCTTCCTGGACAAGAACGCGCGCCGTCCCGTGGCCGCGGCCCCGGCCGGTGCCCGCTCGACCTCTTCGGAGCTCCCGGCCGCGACGCCGGTGCGGGTGCGCGCCGAGCCGAGAGTGGCCGCGAGTCGGCCGGCTCGAGACCCCTCGTTGCCGGTGGATGAGGACCAGTTCGACATCCCCACCTTCCTTCGACGGCAGGGACAGAGCGAGACGCCGTAGCCGGCAGGGATTTCTCGAGTGGGGACACAGGCCGCCAGTCGAGGGCGTGGGCCCGTTTTCGCTAGATGGGCAAGGCCGTCCGGGAGGCTGTCCTTGCCTCAGCGGCCCCGGGCCCCCCCACCCTCAAGGACATGCCGCCACGTTGACGCGGCCAATCTGGTTTCCATTGCCTTCCGCGAACCAGAGGTTGCCGTCCGAGCCACTGGCGATGGCATAGGGGAAGCTGCCTGCGGTTGGGATGGGGAACTCACTAATGGTGCCGGCGGTCGTGATGCGTCCAATCTTGTTACCCGTGCTTTCGGTAAACCAGAGGTTCCCGTCGCTTGCGGAAGTGATGAACAGGGGTTGGCTGGACGCGGTGGGGATGACGAATTCGGTGACTGTTCCACTTGGCGTGATGCGCCCAATCCTGTTTCCGGTCTCTTCTGCAAACCAAACGTTGCCGTCCGGGCCCGGGGCGATGCCAAAGTAGGGAAAGCTGTTGGCGGTGAGGCCGCCGAACTCGGTCACCGTCCCGCTGGTGGTATTCGGCCGATTTTGCTTCCATTAGATTCGGTAAACCAAAGGTTGCCGTCCGGACCAGAGGTGATGCCGTAAGGGACGACGTTCGCGGTGGGGACGGGGAACTCGGTAAAGGTGCCGGTCGTCGTGATGCGCCCGATGTTGTTGGCGGCGGCTTCGGAAAACCAGAGGTTGTTGTCGGAACCCGCGCTGATGGTCCACGACCCACTGGCTGAGGTGGGGATGGGGAATTCGGTAATGGTGCCGCTGGTGGTGATGCGCCCGATGTTGTTTTGCGCTCGCTCGACGAACCACAGGTTCCCGTCGGAGCCGGCGGTGATGCCCGCTTCGCCCCGCGAGGGCTCGACGCGGCCTTTCCACTCACCCCACGCCTGCCCCCCAGGGCTTCCAGGCGACGGGACTCAGCGCGCGAGCACCGTACCTCCCGGCGCCCGGCGAGCCCGGGGGCTTCGAAGCTCAGCTCTGAAAGGCCTGGTTGAGCGTGTTGGCCGTGGCGCGGTGTCTCTCGAGCACCGGCAAGAGCTTCTCCAAGTAGGCCGAGAGCTCCCCGTTCTTCACATTGGGCTGGGCACTTCGTACCAGCGCCAAGGCCTTGTCGTGGTCGTCCAGCATCATCTTGGCGAAGGCCCGGTCAAAGGCGCGCCCGCTGAGGTTGTTGAGCGCGTCCAGCCCATCTTGGGGTGGGGCGGCAGCGGGGAGGACGACGTTGAGCTTCGCGGCCAGGGCCACCAGTTCTCCATCGGCCGTGCTGTGGTCCTGTACGAGTTCTGTACCGAATTGGCGAATGGCCGGTGTCGAGCCACGGGTGATGGCCAAGCGGCCGGCGGCGATTTCCTGGAGGTTCCCCTCGTGGAGGGAGCTGAGAAGCCGAGTTTGAAAGAGGGGGTCGGCGGCGCTGTTCACTTGGGCAACCACAGCGAAGGGCACCAACAACACGGCGAGAGAGAAGACACGCTTTAGCGTTCCAGTCATGGCGAGTTGCCTCCATTTTTCTTGTGGACGCAGTGAAGGGTTAGGAGGCCAGCGGGGGCTCGGCAACCCACGGCCGACGGCTCGAGCCATGCCGTGCATGCGCCTGTCAGCTCGGAGGCCACAGGCAGGCGAGCGCACACCTTGTGCCCCGCGTGTGGCGGGCTTCCTGGGGAGCGGCTGTTTCGTCGTTAGCGCGGCGAGCGCGCTTTTTGAGGCAGGCGAATGCCGGCCTCCCGGGCCTTGGACAGGCCAATGGCGATGGCCTGCTTCCGCGACATGGCACCGTGTTTCCGGGAGGCCTTGTGGTGCATCTCCTCGCGGACGAAGGCGCCGGCCTGGGTGGAGGGCTTGTCGCCTCGTCGCTTCGCCGCTGCCGCTCGTCGCCTCGTTGCTTTTTCAGGCATGTCCAGTTCCTCTTCGTCAAAGGGAAGGCCTTCGAAGTCGACCTCAATGTCGAAGTCCCACTCGCTCGCATCCCGTGCCTCTTCGACGTCTTCTGCCGAACAAAGCTGTGCGAGTGAGCGCTTTGGGGAAGCCGTGGGCATGGGAGCCTCCTCTCCTCAGCTGAAAAGGGTAAGCACCCCTTCCGCCGGGTGACAGGGGCAGTGCCCTCAAAGGGAGAGGTGACAGGCGCTGGAAATTTCCCAGCGGCTCAGCGGAGCGGGCCGCCCGCCGGAAGTCCCATCCTTTGAAGCTCGGCACAGCCGTGCGCCTCTCCCATGGCGCAGGCGCGGTCGAGGAGCGCCAGGGTGGTGAGGGGGCCTCGTGGGGTGAGGTTTCCTGACTGGAGCAGGAGCGCCAGCCGCAAACAGCCCTCCGGCTCCCAGCGCTGGCACGCTTGGAGAAGGAAGGCTGCATTGGTCTCCAGCTCCGCCGGGGTGGGGGGGTTGGGCGCGTCGGGCTCGCCGATGCCAAGCGCGAGGCAGGCCCGTGGGTCTCCGAGAGAGCAGCCGCGGCGAAACAGCGCGGAGATGTGGGAGGCCTCCCGTCCCTCGGGCCGCTCGGCAAAGGACGCCGCGCGGGTGCAGGCTTCAGCGTGTCCAAGCGCACAGGCCCGTTCGAGCAGCGCCAGCGTCGTCGAGACGCGCGGGGCGAGTGCCACGCAGGCCACGGCCACGCCCTTTTCACAGGCTTGACGGTAGGGCCGGTCCGCGAGCTCCGGCGTCCCGCGCGCGTCGTAGGCGGCGCCCAAGAGGTAGCAACTCGTCGCGCGCTTGCGCTTGCAGGCCTTGGCGCAGCTCGGGACGTCCCCCGGCGCGCATTCGCTGCCCGTCCACCCATGCGGCAGCACCAACGGCTCCAGGTGCTCTGGCGGGTGGGGGCCGAAGGCCAGCTGCTCCGTAACCCCAGGGCCAGCCGAGAGGCGGAAGGGGTAGGCGACGTCCGTCCTGCGCCCCCGCTGCGTCTCGGTAAACAGGCGCAGCGCCGTCGGCCCCGTGGGACAATGGTGCGGTTGGAAATGCAGCGAAGCGTGGCCACGGCGTACGGGCTGGACGTCTGCCGGGGGGAGGAAGACGAGGGCCAGCGCGTCCCGCGCGGGCGGAAGGCGCGGGTCCTCAAACTGGACGCCCACGCGCTGAATGCGCTGGAGCGGGTCCTCCAGCGCCACGTCCATGCGGAAAGCGCAGTGGCCGATGCCATCCGTGACGGCTTGCAACACCGCGCCGCGGGGCCAGCCGTCCAGAAAGTCCGAGAGTCGCTCGCCGGCCGTCACTTCGAAAAGGGACGAGGCCGCGTCTCGGTGCGGCCGGGCGAAGCCCAACAGCTTCCCGTCCGGCGCCAATACCGGGCCGGCGGTGAAGCCCGGGAGTACTCCGGCTTCCACCGAGAGCGCCACCAGCCGTCCGGTCCGGTCGCGCTTGCGTGACGAGAGGGCCCCGGGGCGCACCACGGCGCGCGCGTGTCCGGGAGCGCGGCCGCCGGGGGAGGTGAGAAAGAAACCCGCCAAGTCCAAGGGGGACGTCTCCGCCACCGGACCGGCCGCCCCGATGGACAGGGGAGCCGGACTGCCGGCGTCCGGCTCGAGGCGCAGGAGCGCCAAGTCCAGCGCCGTCTCGGTGGTGAGGAGGGCAGCGGAGACGCTGTGCTCGTCTTCAAAACCGGGGCGAAGCCGCACCAGCGTGCCGCCGTCCCCTCCGGAAAGAGCCGTGGCACTGGTGAGGACAACTGGGGCGTCCGCCGAGCCCACCAGGACGCCCGGAGCGAGTCTTCCGCCCGTTTCCACGAGCACGGTGGCCTGCAGCGCCGCCTCGTGCTCCTTGGCTACCACTGGGAGGACGGGCAGCGGCTCGGGCGGCTCGAGGGTGCTCCAGCCCAGCCAGGCCGGGTGCCCGAGGAAGCGTCCCACCTCCTCCGCCGGAATGAGGAAGCTCGTGTCGCTGCCGCGAATGTGGGCCATGGCCACGCCCCGCACCGCGCCGGTGGCGTCCACCACCGGGCCCCCGCTGTTGCCGGGGTTGATGGCCACGTCCATGCGGATGGGGCCTTTGGGCTCGGGCTCGGCCTCCGCCGCCAGCCGGCCGGCATTCACCGTGGGCGGGGGAAACGCCGCGGCGGCGCTGGCCCCGAGGCCCAAGGGGAAGCCCACCACAAACATCGGCAGCCCCACCGGCGCGTTGCGCGCGGTGTGCAGCAACAGCCGGGGAGGCCGGGCCAGCCCGACGGGCGCCTCCAAAAGCGCCAAGTCGGCTTGGGCGTCGGTGTGCACCACCCGTGCCGGTTGGAGCGTGCGGACGGCCCCATCCGTAAACACCACGCCCAGCATGTCCGGCCCGCCGTCTGCAGGCGGCTGGACGACGTGTGCGTTGGTGAGGATGCGCGCCGTGCCGCCCACCACGTCGACGACGAAGCCGGAGCCGGAGCCGGTGGCCGTCTTCACCAGCACCACGCCTCGCTTCACGCGCTCCATGGCCTCCAGCGGAATGGTGGGGGGCGAAGGCAAGTCAAAGGTGAAGGACGTCACCGCGTCGCGGAGCGTGGCCGAGAGCAACGGAAAATTTCGACTCGGCGTTGCCGCGCTCACCAAAAAGCCGTGGTCTCCGCGGGTGAAGAGGCCGAGCCAGCCGTCCTCATCAAAGTCGGGTGTCCGGCTGTGGACGCGAATAATCCGGCTTCGCTCGAAGTCCCCGCCCAAGTCCTCCGCCTCGCGAAACTCGGTGTCGGCCAAAAGCCGCTCCAGGCGCTTCTGGAGCTCGGCCAAGTCAAAACCCCCGGCGCCGGGTGCATCGAAGGCCCGCACTACCAAATGCGCGCTTCGCCGCGGCCAGACGAGGTGAATGTCCGCGTCCTCGTCCGTGCCCTCGCCGGCGTGCAGGGCGGCGGTGGCGTACACCCAGTGCCCAGGTTCCAGCCGCAGCTGGTAGGGCAGCCGCCGGCCGGTGACTGCCTCCACCGGCGGGCCTTCCACCCAGCCCAGCGCCCGGTAAATGGGAAGCGCCAGGACAGCGTCCCCGGTGAGGACGGCGTAGAGGCCGCACCCCTCCACCGTCAGGACCCCCAGGAGCACGAGCGCCGCCAGCCCCGTCCGGACGGGGCTGGCCGAGCCGACGGCCAGAAGCAGTAACCCGGCGGTGGCGGCCAACGCCAGGCCCGCGCCCACAGGCTCGTGTCGCAGAAGGGCGAGCCCCCCGAAGACGATGAACCCGAGGAGGCTGCGGAGGCCGAGGGCCAGCGGCGCTCGGCGCCAGCGCAGGAGAAGGGCGACCGCCAGCGCCACGTCCAACGCAATGAAGCAGGCCACCAGAAGCCGCTCGTCGTCCGAGCGCCGGGTGTTGGCCAACAGCGCCGCGGTGCAAGCGGCCTGCGCTAAAAGAAACAGCGCGGCGAGCCGGGGGGCGACGGGTTTCTCGTTCAGCCTCAGGCTCCTCCCTAGGGCCCTCAAGCCGTGGTGCGGTAGCGGAACATCCGCTGGCGGTGGCTGCTCCCGTCTAACTCAACGAAGAGGTGGCCGCGGAACACCATCACCAGGTGAAGGAAGCCGCCGCAGACGATGCTCCACAGCAGAAGGCCCAAGATGCCAAATTGAAAGAGGAGCAAGGCCAGACCGTCCGTCTGGACAACTTTCAGAGCCCCGAGGAGAAGCAGGTTGGGGATGCCCCACTCGAGCCAGTTGCTTTGGAGGAAGTGGACGGCCCGCTGGATGGTGGCCAGGCCCCCGTAGGTGTGGCATCGGTAGATGACTTCCGGGGCTGCATTCAACAGCACCACCGCCCCCCAGGCGAGCGCGCTGCCCGCGCCTCGAGCCTGGGGCGAGCCGCTGAGCACCGCGCCGAGGGCGTAGGAGGCAATCCAGTACAGGAAGAGGATGTTGGCGACGCTCCAGAAATAGACGCCGATGCTCTTGCCGAATTCGGTCAGCGACACCTTGGCGTTGGAGACCAGCTCCCCGAGAAAATACAGGTAACAGCTCCCGAGCGCGGCGACGACCGCGCCCATGATGAAGCCCCCCACGGTCCCCAGTTGGGCCAGCACCGCGCTGGCCAAGTTCATGACCAGGAAGAGGGCCATGGGCAGAAGCAGCGTCCAGGGGCTCTTGCCGATGCTGGCCAGCGTCCTGCGGGCACAGTCTCGGTAGAGGCGAGCGTAAATGACGGCCACATTCATCGGCTGGACCTTCTACCAGACGGGCCCGGCATTCAGCGGCCGGCGATGCGCCCGAGGTGGGCACCGGTGCGCTCGGCAAGCACGGAGCTGCGCTCCAAGAGCCGGTCCAGCTCGTGGTGCGCGGCCTCGAGTCGCGCCAGAGCGGCGTTTCCTCGCAGGTGGGCACGGGCTGAGAGGCGCTGCAGGAGGGCCACCACCCGCAGCAGGTGCTGGTGGGCGAGGAGTAAGTCTCGTCCCGCGCGCGCTCCCTCGCGGCTAAAGAGCGCTCCGGAGTCATGCAGGCGACCGAACGTGCGGCGGTTGGCTGCCAGCACCGCGCCGATGGCCTGCTGGTAGGACAGGAGCCGGCTCTGCGCTCGTACCACCGAGAGGTGCACCACCCGCGGCTTGCCGTCGGTACCTCGTCGTCGCGTCTTCAAAGGAGATGGCCGCAGAAGACGGTAGGGTAGCCGAGCCGGATCGAAACGCGCAAACACGGGCCCGAGGCCGCATGCTACCGTCCGCGGCCCAATGTTTCGCCGGCTGCTCATTGCCAACCGAGGGGAAATCGCCCGGCGCATCAACCACGTGGCACAGCGCATGGGGCTGGAGACGGTGGCGGTGTACTCCGACGCGGACGCTGCCGCGCCCCACGTCAAGGAGGCCACCCGAGCGGTGCGGCTCGGTCCGCCGCCGGCGCGGGACAGCTACCTCAACACCGAGGCCGTGCTTGCAGCCGCGCGTGAAACTGGCGCGGAGGCCGTTCACCCCGGGTACGGCTTCCTCTCGGAGAGTGCGGACTTCGCCCGGGCTTGCACCGAGGCAGGCCTCGTCTTCGTCGGGCCACCGCCCGAGTCCATGGCTCGAATGAAGGACAAGGCGCGGGCTCGGGTGCTGGCGGGCGAGGCCGGCGTTCCGTTGGTGCCGGGCAGCGCCGGGGTGGTGTCGGACGCGGCCGCGGCGGCCGCGGAAGCAGAGCGCATCGGCTACCCCATCCTGGTGAAGGCCGCGGGGGGTGGAGGCGGCATTGGCATGGCCGTGGCCCACACCTCCGCCGAGCTGGAAAAGGCCTTCCGGCAGTCCTCGGACCGGGCCAAAGCGGCTTTTGGACGGGAGGGCGTCTACCTCGAGTCCTACTTTCCCTCTCCCCGCCATGTCGAAATTCAAGTCCTGGGGGATGGCCACGGCCACCTCATCCACGCGCTGGAGCGAGAGTGCAGCATCCAGCGGCGCCACCAGAAGGTGGTGGAAGAGGCCGGCAGCCCGCTCTTCCTCCGCGGACAAAACGAGAAGCTGTTGGGGGCCATGGCCAGCGCCGCCCTGGCCGCCGCTCGGGCCTTTGGCTACGCCAACGCCGGCACCGTCGAGTTTCTGGTGAGCGAGGGCGCTTTCTACTTCATCGAGATGAATGCCCGGCTTCAAGTCGAGCATCCGGTGACGGAGGCCACCACCGGGCTCGACCTCATCGGCTGGCAACTGCGCATCGCCTCCGGGGAGCGACTGAGTGTTTTGCAGGACAGCGTGCGCCGCAAGGGGCATGCCCTGGAGTTCCGCATCTACGCTGAGGACCCGGTGCGCTTTTTGCCCAGCCCTGGCCGGCTGGCCGTCTTTCGGCTCCCAGAGGGCGAGGGCGTCCGCGTAGACGCGGGCTACGTCGAGGGCGACGTCGTCAGCCCCTACTACGACCCCATGCTGGCCAAGCTGATTGTGGTGGGTGCGGACCGCGCCCAAGCCATCTCCCGTGCCGAGGCCGCGCTCAGGGACTTCCGAGTCGAAGGCATCAAAACCAACGTGGCCTTGCACCTGCGCATCGTGCGCGACCGGGCCTTTCAAGACGGGGCGTTGGACACGCACTTCCTGGAAAAGCACGCGCAACCTTAAGGACAGAAGAAGGGGAGCACGCACATGTCGGACGTGGCCGCGCACATTACCGGGACGGTGTGGAAGGTGGAGGTGTCGGTCGGCCAGAAAGTCTCGGCGGGCGAGGTGTTGCTCATCCTCGAGTCGATGAAGATGGAGATGCCCATTGAGGCCCCCGATGCTGGGACGGTGAAGGAAGTCCGCTGCCAGCCGGCGCAGGCGGTGAACGAAGGCGACGTCCTGGTGGTGCTCGACCCGTGACGCCTGTCTCCGACGGCGCCGTCCGAGCCGAGGACCTCCCCAACGGCGTCCGCCGTGTCACGCTGGTCCGCCCGGCCAGTCGGAACGCCCTGACGCCCCGAATGCTTGGCGAGCTGGAGCAGGCCCTGCAGTTTTTGCCGGGCATTCGCGCCCTCTTGGTGGAAGGGGAGGGCCCGGCCTTCTGCGCCGGGTACGACTTGGACTGCTTGGAGGCGGATGCCTCGGCCGGGCGGGCACCGGACGGCCTCATTCAGGAGGTGCTGCACCACCTGGAGGAGGTGAGTGTCCCCTCGGTGGCGGTGGTCCACGGCGCCGCCTTTGGCGCGGGGTGTGAGCTCGCCTGCGCCTGTGACTTTCGCCTGGGGAGCGCGGACGCCCTCTTCTGCTTACCCCCTCTCAAGCTGGGCATTGTGTACGCCCCGGACGGGGTGTGGCGACTTGGGCGGCTGATTGGACTCCAACGGACGCGGGACATGCTTCTCACTGGGCGTACGTTGGGCGCAGAGCAGGCACGCAGCTGGGGGTTATTGGACCGGCTGGAGGCCGACGCGGCGGCCGCCGGCCGGGCCTTGGCCGAGCAACTGGCGGACGCCGCGCCCATCGCCATGGCTGGGACGCGACTCCTTCTGCGGCGCCTGGGACGGGCTCCCCTCTCCGCTGGCGACCGCCTCGAGCTCGAGGGAGTGCGGGCGCGCGCCTTTGCCTCGGCGGACGCGTCCGAGGGGCGCGCTGCGCTGCGAGAGCGCCGGACGCCGCGCTTCCGCGGCGCCTAAGCGCCGCCGAAGAGCTCGGCCATCCGCAGCCTGAGCGCGGAAGCAATTTTGTAAAGCGAGCTGATGGAGGCCGAGGACTCGGCGCGCTCGATTTGGCTGAGCAGCGACACCGAGAGCCCGGTGCGCCGGGCAAGCTGCTTCAGGGTGAGCTCCTGGCCTTTCCGGGCCTCGCGGATGGTCCGGCCGATGGCCCGGTGCAGCTCGGCCTCGGGGTCCTTGCTGAGGCCCTTCTTGGCCAGGGCGGCCTCCACCGCGGCCAGAAGCTCCTCCGGCTCCACCGGCTTTTTGACGTAGTCGGAGGCCTGTGCCTTGAGCGAGGCCACCGCGGTGTCCACCGCGGGGTGGGCGGTGGCGACGATGACCGCGATGTCGGAGTCGAAGGACCGGATTTTCTCCAGCACCTCGGTTCCGGACATCTGCGGCATCATCATGTCCAGGATGACCAGGTGGAAGTCCTCCGCCCGGATGCGGTCGAGGACTTGCGTCGGGTCGGTGAGGGCCACCACTTCGTAGCCGGCCTTGCTCAGGAGCAACTGGAGGTAGTCGCCGGTCTCCTTTTCGTCATCGACGACCAGGATGCGGATTTGCATCACGTCTCCTAGCGCGGGGGAGCCTGCCCCGTAGCTTTCCTCTGGTTGTCCGAATCCTCAAGAATCTTCTTCACCCTGGGGACTTCGGGGTCATCTACGGGGGTCAAGGCGAGGAAGCGTCGGTAGTGTCGCTCGGCATCATCCAGCTGGCCCAGCTTCTCATAGCTCGCCCCCAGCATGAGGTGGCATCGCGCAAATTCTGCATCCTTCTCCAAACAGCGGGTAAGGGAGGTTACCGCTTCCGTCAGCTGCCCGGCGTCGTAAGCGCGGCGCCCCTCTTGGTACAGGCTCACCGCCTCCCCGGAAGCGCCGGAATGGGGCCCGGAATGCTTGGAAGCCTTGGGCTTGAGGGCCTCCAGGGCGCGGGAGCGGACCACCTCGGCTTCCAGGGCCCAGGCATGCGTCCCCTTCGCCCCCTTCAGCTGCCGCAGCGCGGCACCCGGGCGGCCGTTGTCCAACTCCTTTTGAGCCGAGGCCACGGCCCGCCCAGCGGCGGCCTCCGCGCGGGCCGTCTTGCGGAGCGCCGAGACTTCCGCTGCCCGGTGCGGGTCCTTCACCGTGCCCAACAGCTGTAGCGCATGCGTGAAGTCTCGGGCTTGCATGGCCGCCCGGGCCTGGGAGAGCGCGTCAGAGGGGACGGCCTGCGGGGTGGGCACGGGCGTCATGGTGGCCGGCGGAGGGACCGTGGGCGGGGTAATCTCCAGCACCGGCTCCTCATGCACAGGCACGGGCCCGGGAGCCGGTTTGCTTCCTCGCAGGGTGCGGAGCCCCCAAAAGGCAAGCAGCGCCAGGGCCACCACCCCGGCGCCGACAAGGGGGAGGCGGGAGCTCGAGCGGCGCGGCAGCTGGGGAGCCGGCGCCCCTGGGCCCACGAAGCGCAGGCGGAGCGCCCCCAGCTCCAGGACGTCCCCGTCATGCAGGGGGCTGTCGGCGTAGGCCACGCCATTCACCCGGACGCCAGCCCGAACCAATTCCTGCACCCGCCAGTCACTGCCGGACGTCTGGAGGAGCTTGGCGTGGAAGTCGGCCAAGGAGCGGTGGGGAATGCAGAGCTCGGCCTGGTCGTCCTTCCCCACCCGGACTTCGGAGCGCCCCAGCGTCCAAAGCGTCCCCTGCAGGCGGCTGTTGAGGGCCAACAGCCGCGGCTGGGCCTCCGCCACCAGGGCGGCCACCGCGTGCGGTGCGGTGTCGTGGACGGCGTCCGCGCCGGACTCCACGGGCTCGGCCTCCGTCACCTGGATGCGGTGGATGTCGGTGTCGTGTTGGAGCACGACGCCGTAGTCGCCGATGCGCAGCAAATCGCCGTCCTGCAGCGGGCGAGGCTCCGTCACCTTTTGGCCATTCAAGAGGATGCCGTTGGCGGAGTGGAGGTCTTCCACCACGAAGGTCCCGGCCTCATTGAAGAGCCGCGCGTGCTTCCGAGAGACGTTGCGCTCCGTCAGCTGCACGGTGTTGCCGGGCGCCCGACCGAGGGTGACCTCTTCCAGCCCGTCGACGGGAATCTCCTGGCGGTTCCCCTCGTCGTCTTCGATGACCAGCTTCATCCGGAGGATTGGGGGTGGGCTGCGCCGGCTAAGGACGCGGTATACCAGAGGCCTGCGTCACCCCCCCAACGCAAAGGGACCGACCCGCCATGGAATTGTCCAAACGCCTCAATGAAGTGCTCTCTGAGCACAGCCTCCTTGCCCACCCCTACTACCGGGCTTGGAACCAAGGCAGCCTCTCACAGGAGACGCTGCGCGCGTACGCGGTGCAGTACTTCTCACAAGTGGACGCCTTCCCGCGCTTCGTCTCCAGTGTGCACAGCCGCTGTCCGGACATTGCGGTGCGCAAGGTGCTCCTGCAAAACCTCCTCGACGAGGAGCTCCACGGCCCGGACCACCCCGAGCTCTGGCTGCGGTTTGCCGAGGCCCTGGGCGCGAGCCGGGAGTCGGTCCGCGCGGCCGAGCCGCTCCCCGAGACGCGGTCCACCGTGGAGACGCTCTTCGAGCTCGCAGCAGGTGACTGGCGGGACGGGTTGTGCGCCCTGTACGCCTATGAGGCCCAGGTGCCGGAAATTGCGCGCACCAAACTGGAGGGCTTGAAGCGCTTCTACGGGATGACGGACGAGCGGGCCACCAGCTTCTTCCAAGCGCACCTCACCTACGACGTCGAGCACTCGCGGGCGGTGGCCAAGCTGGTGGACGAGCACGCCGAGCCGGAGCAGGCCGAGCGTGCCACCCGGACCGCCGCGCTCGCGCTGTGGGGCTTCCTCGACGGGGTCAGCCGGCAAGCAGGCATCCCCCTGTAGCTCCCAAGGACGGAAGCTCGAGGCCTGCGCGCTCCATGCTAGAAGGCCGCTCCGTGACGAAGGCTACAGTCGAGGCAAGCGAGCAGGACGGCGGCGTTCTGGAGACATTGCTCGGAGCCAGGGCATGGAACCACCCCTGGGTGCGGCGCCTCCGGGAGCTTCCGGACTCCTGGCGCGTGGCAGGCGGTGCAGCCCTCATCGCCGCGCTGGTGTTTGTGCCGTACGTCGGCGCCGTGGGGCTGTGGGACCCCTGGGAGACGCACTACGGAGAAGTGGGCCGGGAGATGATTGCCCGCGCCGACTACGTCTACCCCTACTGGGAGAGCGGCTGGTTCTTCAGCAAACCGCCGCTCACCATGTGGATTGACGCCCTGGGGATGCTGTTGGTGGGCATCGAGCACGGGGACGGGAAGCTGCCGCTCTACACCGAGTGGGCGATGCGCCTTCCGTTCGCCCTCATGTCCGCAGCGGCCTTGGGGGTGCTGGCCTGGGCGTTGTCAAGGACCGTCAACCGGCGGGTGGGCCTGACCGCCGCCTTCGCGCTGGCCACCATGCCGCTCTACTTCCTCATTAGCCGGCAGGCCGTCACCGACACGCCCTTCATCGCGGCGCTCATTGCGTCCATGGGGTGCGCCATCCTCGGCCTCTTCGACACCGGCACCACGCACCGCGCCGCCTGGTGGTACGCCTTTTATGTCCTGCTGGGCCTGTCTACCCTGTCCAAGGGACTTCTCGGGGTCGCGCTTCCCGCGGTCATCCTCGTCCTCTATGCCGCTTTCTTCGTCTTCCCCTGGACGTGGGAGAGCTTCGAGGAGCACGCCCAGTGGCTCTCCCGCAGATTCGACGCGGTGGCGGGTGGGCTCTGGCGGGCGCTGAGGCGAAAGGCCTCGCCGGCGCCTTCCCGAAGTCCAGAACCGGTGCCCGTCCTTTTTGCGGAAATGCGGCGGATGCATTTCCTCCCCGGCCTGCTCGTCTTTCTGGCGGTGGCCGGGCCCTGGTACCTGACGCTCTCGCTCTTTCCAGCGGTCGACTTGGAAAACAAGAATTTCTTCTTCCGCTTCTTCATCCACGACCATTTCAACCGCTTGGTGGAAGGCGTCCACACCACGACGCCAGGCGGAACCTTCATCTACTTCATCGAGCAGGGCGGCTTCGCCATCTTCCCCTGGGTGGCGCTCCTACCGGGGGCCTTGGCCTTGGCGGCGCGCATCCGGCTCGGTGCCCAGGACACGCGCACCCGCGTGGCCTTCATTGCCCTGGCCTGGACGGTGGTGGCCTTCTTCGTGGTGGACATCTCCGCCACCAAGTTTCACCACTACGTGCTGCCCGTCCTCCCCGGGGTGGCCATCCTCCTGGCCCTCTTCGTCGACGAGTTGTGGGAGGACGGCGTTGCCGCCCACGGGGTGAGCCTCTTGTTGGGCCTGGTCCTCTTCGTCCTGGTGGGGAAGGACTTGGCCGGGAACCCCAAGAATTTCACCGACCTCTTCGTCTACAACTACGACCGGCCCTACCCCTTCGAGCTCGATGCGCGCGCCATCCGCTTTGGCGACCACATCCTCGCCACCGGAGACGTGGTGGCCGCCGGCCTGCTGGCCGCGGCGGCGTACTTCTTCCTCGACGCTTCGAGCGACACCACCCGGCGGTGGTCATCGCGGCTTTGGGCGGCGGTGCTCGGCGCCACCGGCCTGGCGGCGCTCATCTCAGGAAAGCTTGCGGGCAGCTCGCCGCTGTTGGTGTGGGCCATCACCATGGCCGCTGCGGCCGGCGTGGCGCTCTACCTCGCCAGTCGCGAGAAGGGGGCCGCACGCCGCTCGGCGATGTGGATGGCGTGGCTGGTGGCGGGCGCCGCTCTGGTGCTGCTGGTGGCCGGAATCCGCATCGGCGTCAGTGACCCCTTCATCCTCCTCATCCGTCAACCGTTGAATGTGAAGATGGGCATGGGCTGGACGTTTGGCGCCGGTGGCCTGGCACTGGCGGTGGCCGCGCTGCGCCGAGCGAAGGTCGAGCTCTTCAGTACCTTCTGTGCCCTGTCGCTGGGGTTTGCGCTGTGGTTCAGCTGGAGCCACTGGGTGGACCTCTCCCACCACTGGACGCAGCGCGACTTGTTTTGGCGGTACTACGACTTGCGCAAGCCCTATGAGCCCATCGCCGCCTACATGATGGATTGGAAGGGAGAGACTTTTTACAGCCGGAACACGGTGCGCCAGGATAAGGAGAGCCCGGCGCGGTTGACCCTTTATGGACAGCTCCCGGGCCGGAAGTGGGCGCTGGTCGAGCAGCCGCGTCTCAGCCTTCTGCGTCAAGCGGTGGGGCCGGAGAAGACGGTCAACCTCATCGACAGAAACCTCAACGTCAAATTCGTCCTGGTAACCATCGAGTGACGGCGCGTCTCGAGGTCCATGGCCTCGGCAAGCGTTTTGGCAATCGCATCGCCGTGGAGGATTTGTCCTTCTCCGTCCAACCGGGAGAAGTCTTCGGGCTGCTCGGCCCCAACGGCGCGGGCAAAACGACCACCGTGCGCATGCTCACCGGGCTCTTGCGCCCCACCACCGGGACGGCGCTCGTCTGTCACCATGCGCTCGGGGACGAAGAGGCGCTGCGGCGCAGCGTGGGGCTCTTGACCGAGCACCCCGGCCTCTACGACAGGCTGACTGGCCGGGAAAACTTGCGCTTCTTCATTCAGCTCAACGAGTTGGACGAGCCTTCGGCCTGGGCGCGCGCTGAAGGCTACCTTCAACGCTTCGGGCTTCAGGGTCGCGAGGACGAGCCCTGTGGGAGCTACAGCAAGGGCATGCGGCAAAAGCTGGCCATCATCCGGGCGCTGCTCCATGAGCCGGAGGTGCTGTTTCTCGACGAGCCGACGAGTGGCCTCGACCCGGAGGCGGCACGGACGGTGCGCGACGCGGTGGCTGAGCTCGCCGCGGATGGACGCACCATCGTCCTCTGCTCCCACAACCTGGCCGAGGTCGAGCGTCTCTGTGGCCGGGTGGCGGTGGTGCGCACTCGGCTTTTGGCCGAGGGCCCCATCAGCGTGCTGCGCCGCCGGGGGACTGTCTTGGAAGTGCGGGTGGAAGGCGACGGCGCAGCGGCCGGGGCGGCGCTCGCGCCGCTGGAGCTGCCGTGGACGGCGCACGGCCCCCTCCTCCGGGTGACGCTGGCCGAGGATTCCCGGGGTCCGGACGTCGTGGCGGCGCTGGTGCAGGCCGGCGTGCGGGTGCGAAGCGTTACCCCGTCGGCGCGCAGTCTCGAGGACTTTTACCTGGAGGTGATGCGAGAGGCGGATGACGTCGACGACGCCGTCGCGGCGGATGGACTTTCGGCATGAGTTTCCATTGGCGACGGGCACGGGCGGTGGCTTGGAAGGACGCCCTGGACTTGCGGAAGAACCCGGGCCTGCTGTGGAGCATGTTCGCGCTCCCTGCGGTACTGGTGCTGGTGCCCACCCTGTTGGTGTGGGCCTGGGTGCGGCACCCTGACGACGCCACCTTCCGGACGATGGCCCTGTACTACGAGCCCAAATTCCCCGACGGCGCCAGCCCCGCGCGCTTCATGGTGGACAAAGTCCTCACCGACTGGTTCGGCCTCTTCCTCCTCATGCCGCTGTTTACGCCCATCCTCATCGCCTCCCAGAGTGTCGCCGGGGAGAAGGAGCGGCGCACGCTGGAGCCGCTGCTGGCCTCGCCGGTGACGTCAGCCGAGTTGGTGACCGGGAAAAGCTTGGCGGCGGTGGTGCCGGCCGTCGTCATCTCCTGGGTGGCCTTCGTCGCCTTCTGCATCGCCGTGGACGCGGTGGCTTGGCCGCTGGTGCAGGGACCCGTCCTCCCCAACGCCGTGTGGCTCTTCGGCATCGGCGTGGTGGCTCCCCTCTACGCCTTCCTCGGCAATGGCATCGCCGTGCTGGTGTCGGCGCGCGTCGGGGAGGCGAGGCTCGCCCAGCAACTGTCGGCCCTCGTCGTCCTGCCCCTCATGGGCCTGGTGGCGGGACAGCTCGCCGGCTGGCTCCGGGCCGGGACGGCCTACTACGCCCTGCAAGGGGCGGTGGTGTTGCTTCTGGACGTGGGCCTGGTGGTGGCCAGCATCCGCCTCTTCGACCGGGAGCGGCTGGTGAGCCGCTGGAGCTAAGCGCCCCCAAGAAAACCGGGCCGGCTTTGGCACGCCGCTCGGCCGTGTGCCATCCTTTCGCCGCCGTCCAGGCTCGCCGCACTTGGCTTGCCGCTTCCCTAGGAGGCTCCTCGCCCATGGGGCTCTTCGACTCGCTGAAGCAGGAATCCCAGCGCAACTTCATCGCTCGTGCCGACGAGGCGAAGAACGACATTCTCTACGCCTACCCCGAACACAACATCCGGATGCTGACTCAGCTGACGGTGGGCGCGGACGAGGTGGCGCTCTTCGTCAAGGACGGCACCGTGCAGGGGAAGCTTGGGCCGGGGAAGCACCAACTCGACGCCAGCAACATCCCCTTCCTCTCGCGCTTTCTCGAGAAGCTCACCGGCGGGAACCTCTTCATCGCCGAGCTGTACTTCGTCAGCACCCGCGAGTTCCCTGGCGTGAAATTCGGCGGGCCCATCGGCGACGTCCGGGACCCGGAGACGGGCCTGGGCATCGGCACCATGGTGTACGGGGACTTCTCGGTGCAGGTGACGGACCCGGAGAAGCTGGTGGTGGGGCTGGTGGGCCTTCGGCAGACGAGCAACGAGGAATTCCTCGCTTGGTTTAAGAGTCAAGTCCTGAAAGTCATCCGCGACCGGGTGGCCGAGCTTCTGGTGAAGAAGCGGTGGCCCCTGTTGGACGTGACGTCCGGGGCGTACACCGAGGAGATTGAGCAGGACGTCATCACCGGCGTGAAGCCCCACGTGGACGGCTACGGTCTCACCGTCGTCCGCCTGGGCAACTTCACCATCGGCATCAAGCCCGAGGACGAGGCCAACTTGAAGCGCCTCACCAAGGACCAGGCCTACACCAAAATGGCGGGGGGCTTTCAGCAATACGCCGCCGGCCAGGCCATGCTTGGCGCCGCGGAGGGGATGGCCAAGGGCGGGGACGGCGGTGGCGGCGGCTTGCTCCAGGGCGCGGGCCTCGGCGTGGGAATGGGGATGGCGCAGATGCTCCAACAAGCCCAAGGCGCGCCTCGCCCGGCGGCCGCCGCGCTTCCAGGCGCGCCCTGTCCGAAGTGCGGGACGCCGGGCACGGGAAAGTTTTGCAGCAGCTGCGGCTCGAGCCTCGCGCCGGCGTCCAATTGCGCGAAGTGCGGGGGACAGCTTGCCCCGGGCGCCAAGTTTTGTGGCAGTTGCGGCCAGCCGGCGGCGTCCTAGCGGCGTCCTTCGCCCTCAGCGGTAAACGCGCTGTCGCCGCCAGAACTCGGCCAGTGGAGGCTTCAGCCCTCGACAGAGGACAATGTCGAAGTGGCTCTCGTAGGGCATGGAGAGCGGCGAGGTGTAGGTGCCGCCCAGCGTCGCGGACTGGCACAGTTTGGCGTCGTCGGCGACGTTGCCGTTGACGTCAATGAGGACGGCGCCGTCATAGCCGTGCATGCCCCACAGCCAGTATTGGTTGTGGCCGGTGACGGCCGGCGGCAGGCCCAAGGGAGCGCCGAAGAAGTCAATGGCCCCCGCCTCGCCATAGTTGTCCGCGAAGATGGCGGCCCGCCGTCGCTCCTCCGGTGGAAGGGCGCGGTAGACGCGCGCCACGGCGTCGGCCAACTCCGGCCAGCCCTGCATGTCCGCCCAGTCCTGAGGCAATGGGCCTATCCTCAGGTTTTCCGTCTTCGTCGACTGAAGTGGCAGGAGTCGCGCAATTTGGGATTGAAAGGCCAGAAACGCCGGGAGGGGCAGAATGGGCATGGCGAATGGGACGAGGACGCCTCCCAGCGCAACCACGGCTCCCACCAGCGCCACGCGCACCGGTTGCCGGGACGCCGTCCAGCGTTCCAGTGCCGCACCGCCGGCCGCGAAGAGGATGGGGTAGACGTCCGCCGGGTAGTAGTGCTTGGCGTGCAACGCCACCATCCCACCCAGCAAAAACAGGTAGGTGAGCCCGAGAAAGCGCGTCGCCGCGTCCCGCAGGAGGAAGGCGAGTCCCGAAAGCCAAACCAGCGCCAGCGCGGGGTTGGTGATGAGGAGTTGCGCGCCCAAGAAGCCGAGCGGGCTCAACACCACATTCTTGCCCTTCTGGCCGTTGCGGAGGAGCTCCCACATGGGAAAGCCCTGCGCCGCCTGCCACAAAAAGCTGGGCAGGGCGAGCAGCACGCAAAAGGCGATTCCCGCCAAGAGCCATGGCGTCCAGAGAATGCGTCGGGTGGGGGTGGCCAGCAGTCCCAACAGGAGTGCCAAAGCAAAGAAGATGACGCTGTATTTGGCCTCCGCGGCCACCCCCAACGCCGCGCCCACCGCGAGCCAGCCTCGAGGGTCTGCGCCCCGCGCCAGACGCAGCACCAACAGCGCGGCCAGCGGCCAGAGGACGAGTCCCGGGGTGTCCGTCGAGAGTTTCATCCCAAAATTCATCAGCACCGGGCTCAGGAATGCGGCCAGCGCCGCCAGTGCCTGGCCGAAGGCCCCGGCGCCGAGTTCTCTCGCAAGCAAACAGGTGACGTAGAGGGAGGCGCCAGCGAAGAGGGCAGCCACCGCCCGAAGCAGCAGGAGGGAGGGCCCCCACGCCTGAGAGATGGCGGCCAGTGCCGGGACGAGTGGCGGCTGGTCGACGTACCCGAAGGCCGGGTGCCGGCCGCAGGCGATGAAGTAGAGCTCGTCGCGAAAAAACCCGTAGTGCGGGTTTCCCACCAGGTGGAGGAGAAACCCGGTCAGCCCAGCGAGGATGGGGACACTCACCGCTCGACGCAAAAGGGGCCCCTTTTTCTTCAGTGGACTCGAGCCTTACGTCTCATGGACGGGCACCATTGCTCGGGGCCCGAGGGGCCGTCTACGGACGCGTGGGACGGTAGAGGCAACGCGGGGGGGGACGCCCCTGCGCTTGCCGAGACTCAGCTAGAGGCCAGTCGCGTCGGGCGCCGCCGGCGCGGGTCCTGCGTCCGGAGGGAGCGGTACCGGTGCCGGGAGGCTGGGCCCGGCGTCGGCCGGCGAGGCCACGGGCACCCCGGCGTCCGGGAGGCTGGGCTTTGGCGCCGTCCACGCCAGCGTCCTCGGGAGCGCTGAGACAAAGGCGTCCACCTCGACGCCTTTGGCGCCGAGGGCTTGGGCCAGCCCGGCGGCGGTGACGGAGTTTCCGGGGGCGAGGAGCCCGCGCAGGAAGGTGCCGGCCGCCTTGCTTTCCCACCACGCTGGCCCAAAGCGGACTCGGAGCTGCTCCTCCAGCTGCGCTGCGAGTAGGAAGGCTTCGAGGTAGTCGGCCGAGGCCAGAAACTCCTCCCGGTCGAGCTCCGCCCGGGCCTCGTCGACGGCCGTCATGGGGAAGGCGTAGGTGCGCGTCATGACTTGGCGGTAGAGCGCCGGGACGTCCGCTGCGGGAAGGCGAGCGGCTGCGTTAAAGAGCACCCGTCCGGCGGCGCGGCGGAGAAGGAAGAGTCGCTGTGCCCCTGCCGAGGCACGCCAGCCGGCTTGGGCCTCGCCGGTGAAACCCGCAACCCGCTCCAGCCACAGCGCATCGACGGTTAAGTCCTCCAGGAGAAAGGCCCAGGCCTCTCCCACGGTGCGGTTTCCCAACTTGGCCAGCGCCCAGCGTCGCTCCTGGCTTAAGGCGTCCGCGAGGACGTGCCCCAACTGGTGCAACGTCTCCCGTTCGTCACGCGCCCCGCCCACCGGCAGGAGCGAGAGGCGGACGTCGCTGGGAATGACAACACCCAGCACCAGGCCGCGCGGATTCTTGGAAGGCGTCTCCTTCAAGTCGACGGTGACATTCTTCATCATCGAGACGTCCACACCCAGGCCCTCGAGTGTCCGCGTCGCCCGCGCGTAAATGTCCGCCTTGGGAAAGGCAGCGTCCTCGGCGGGAAGACGGAAGAGTCGGGGAATGTCCGCTCGCGTCACCCGCTCCAGCGGCAGTTGCAACTCGGACGAGGAGAGGTGGCTCAGAGTCGCAACAAAGGCAGCCTGCGTCCGGCTGAGCGCGGCGTCGGCCAGGGCCACCAGGCTGTCCACCTCCGCCTCTCGGAGCTCGACGAGAAAACTTTCCGGAGAGACGCCCACCTCCGTCAGCAGGGCCTCGGTGCGGGCGCGCCGCTGGGCGAGCACCGCGCTGAGCTTCGTCACGTCCTGGGTTGCGCCCTCGTAGTAACTCCGTCGCAGCAAGGCACTTCGCTCCGAGGCGAGCAGCGCCTCCAGGTTTCGGTAGGAGTGCTCCTGGCCGGCGGGGCCAAACGTCATCGTCTGTTCCAGCTTCGAGGCCTCCCCGGAGAGCCCGGCTGTGGCTTGCGCCAGCCACTCGGTGACGAGGTAGGCGTGCAGGTGGGTGAGGGCCAGCTTCTCCCGGGCGTCGGTGGTGGCTTGGCGCAGCTTCTCGGTGGAGGCCATGGCCGCCGGCGTCAGCCAGGCCTCCGTCCCGGCATAGGTTTTCGCCAAGTCGGCGGGCGTGCCCTCCGTCCAGCCTTTCCACACCAACTCGTCCTGCGCCTTGAGAAGGGCCTCGGCCTTGGCCGACACGGCCGCCACCTCCTGGGCCAGCGCCGCGCGGGCGACTTCCGCCGCGCTCGGCGCATCAGCGGGACCCGCAGGCTGCGGACCGGTGGAGCAGGCGGCGAGAAGGAGCAGGGCAACGAGAAGTGGTGTGCTTGGACGCATGGGGGCCGCGCAATGTAGCGTCGCGCACTGTCCATGCCCATTCCCCGTCGATGGGCCGCCGCGCGCGCGCGCCAGAGCTTCTACGCCTCCCTTCGGGACTCGCTTGGCCGCTTGGGCTACCTCGAGGTGGAGACGCCGTGCTTGGTGCCGGCGCCGGGGATGGAGCCGCACATCACCGCCTTCGAGACGCGCTTCGTCCCGGAGACGGACGTCGGGCGAGCGCAGTCGCTCTACCTTCACACCAGCCCCGAGTATGCGATGAAGCGGCTGCTCGCCGAGGGCTCGGGGCCGGTGTTTCAGCTGTGCAAGGTCTTCCGCAACGGCGAGGTGAGCCGCACCCACAATCCCGAATTCACCATGCTCGAGTTCTACCGGCCCCAGTCGGACATGGCGGGCATCATGGCCGACCTGGAGACGACGCTGGCCGCCGCCGCCCGAGCGCTGGGGGCCAGCGGCTTCTTCGCCCAGACACCCTATGAGCGGTTGACGGTGCGCGACGCCGTGCTTCGGGCGGTGGACCTGGACCTCTCCCTCTGCACTGACGCCCGGAGCCTGCGTGCAGCAGCGCAGCGTGTCGGCATCGTGACAAAGGAGAGCGACAGCTTCGAGGACGTCTTCTTCCGGCTCTTCCTCGAGCGGGTTGAGCCGGGGCTTGGCCGCGAGCGGCCCACCTACCTCACCGAGTACCCGGCGGCCATGGCGTCCTTGGCGCGGCTCAAGGCGACCGACCCGTCGGTGGCCGAGCGCTTCGAGCTTTACGCGCACGGGCTCGAGCTGGCCAACGGCTTCAGTGAGCTCACGGACGCGGTGGAGCAACGGCGCCGTCTGTTGGAGGAGCAGGCCCAGCGGCGCAGCGCCGGACGGCCGGTGTACCCGCTGGACGAGGCCTTCCTGGAGGCGGTGGGGCGCTTGCCGCCCTCGGGCGGCGTGGCGGTGGGGCTGGACCGGCTGCTGATGCTGCTCACCGAGGCGGCCTCCATCTCCGAGGTCCTTCTCTTTCCGGCGCATGCTTTCCTGTGAGGGACTTCCTTCGCACCGCGGGCGTCATGGCTGCAGCGTCCAGCACCGCCCTCATCGGCCCGGCGGTGGTGGCGCTGGCCTTCGCCGGGGAGCGCGCGCCGGACTCCCTGGTGCGCTTCTGGTGCAACAACCTCCTCAGGGCCGCTGGCGTGCGCGAGGAGGTGCAGGGGCTGGAGCGGCTCCCGGCCGGAAACGCGGTCTACGTCTGCAACCACCAGTCCAACTTCGACCCGGTGCTCATCTACGCCCGGCTGGGGAAGCACTTGCGCTTCATCGCCAAACGAGAGCTCTTCCAGATTCCCATCTTCGGCGCGGCGCTGCGGGCGACGGGGATGATTCCGGTGGACCGCAGCGGCAGCGAGCGCGACAAGGAGGCCATCGCCAACGCGGTGGAAGCGGTGCAGCATCGCGCCAGCATCCTCTTCTTCGCCGAGGGGACGCGGGACCCCAATGGCCAGCTGCGGCCCTTCAAGAAGGGGGCGGCCGTCCTTGCCCTACAGGCGCAAGTGCCGCTGGTTCCACTGGCCGTGGCCGGGACAAAGGACGTCATGCACAAGAAAACCCTACTCATTCACGGTGGGCGCCCGACGGTACTCAGGGTGGGTGAGCCCCTCCGCACCTTGGGGAAGACGCTCGAGGACCGCGACGCGCTCACCGAGCAGGCCCACGCGGCGGTGGCACAACTCTTGGCCTCAGCCAATGCCCGGGTGGAGGAGTTGCTCCACCATGGCTGACTCCGACGACGAGGCGCTGGAGACGCTGCTCAGGGTCCTCTTCAAAGCCCACCCCTGGCACGGCATTTCGCCAGGTCCGGACATGCCGCAAAAAGTGGTGGCCTACATCGAGCTCGTCCCCACCGACACCGTCAAGTACGAGCTGGACAGGAACAGCGGCGAGCTCAAGCTCGACCGGCCGCAGCGCTATTCCAACCTCTGTCCCTCGCTCTATGGCTTCATCCCCCAGACGTTTTGCGGCGAGCAGGTGGGCGCGCGCTGCGCCGAGCGGACGGGTCTGGCCGGCATCGAGGGCGACGGCGACCCGATGGACATCTGCGTCCTGAGCGAGCGGGACTTCACCCACGGCGCCTTCATCCTCCGAGCCCACCCCATCGGTGGGCTGCGGATGGTGGACGGCAACCAGGCCGACGACAAAATTGTCGCCATTCTCGAGGGGGACCTGGCCTACGGCGGGATGCGCGACCTCGCCGACGTGCCCCGGCCTCTCGTCGAGCGGCTCCGGCACTACTTCCTCACCTACAAGCAAATTCCGGGCGACGCCCCGCGCAAGGTCTCCATCCCGGAGGTGTATGACCGGGCCGAGGCCCAGGAAGTCATTCGCCGAAGCCAAGCCGACTACCACACCCACTTCGGTGACCCGGCCGCGCGCATCCCCAAACTGCGCGCCCTGCTCAAGTAAGCAAGCCTGAGCGGGCGCCTCGGGAGCCGCTCTTCAGCCTTCGAGTGTGCGCGCCCAGGCCTCCACGGCCTCGCGCAGGGCGGCGGCGGCCAGGGCTTTGGCCTCCGGGTGCCGCTCGTCCCAGCCCGGTGCGCCGGCGGCCTTCACGTCGTCGAAGGGCGAATCCCCGGGCTCCCACTCCCCTTGAATGCTTCCGGCGAAAACCACCACCCGTTTGCCCGCGGCGCGCGCGCGCTCGGCCAGCGCCACCGGGCCCTTGCCCTGGCGGGACTGGGCGTCGAGTCGCCCTTCGCCGGTGAGCACAACCTCGCAGTTGGCGAGGCGCTCCTGCAGATGCACCACCTCGGCCACGTGCTGGAAGCCCCGCACCAGCCGCGCGCCAAATACCACCCGCAGGCCAAAGCCCAGGCCGCCCGCGGCCCCCATCCCCGGCTCTCGCGAGACGTCCAGGCCCAGCTGCCGGCGGACCACGTCGGCGAAATGCGCCAGCGCCGAGTCGAGGAGGGCGACGTCGTCATGGCTGGCACCTTTCTGAGGGCCGTACACCGCCGAGGCGCCCTGGGGCCCAGTCAGCGGGTTGGTGACGTCGGTGACGCAGGTGAGCTCCACCTCACTCATTTGGCGCAGCGTCCCCTCGAGCTCCATGCGGGCCAAGTCTCGCAGCGCGGCTCCGCCCGGCGGAAGCTCCCGGCCCTGCATGTCCTTCAGCTTCACCCCCAGGGCCTGGAGGAGGCCGGCCCCGCCGTCGTTGGTGGCGCTGCCTCCCAACCCCACGCTGAGTGTCCGGACGCCGGCCAAGACGGCGGCGCGAATGAGCTCGCCCGTCCCGAAGCTGCTGGCGCGCCGCGCATTCCGCTCGCCGGGGCTGAGCCGGAAGAGGCCGGAGGCTTGGGCCATCTCCACAATCCCCGCCGTGCCGTTGGCCCACGTCCCGTAGGTGGCCTCCACCGTCCGTCCCAGCGGGTCATGCACCGGCACCGTGTGCCAGCTGCCCTGCAGTGCCGCCACCAGCGCCTCGGCGGTGCCCGGGCCGCCGTCGGCCAATGGAAGTAACTCCACCTCGGCTGCGGCCTGGGCGCGTACCAGGCCTTCCCGCATGGCCTCGGCCGCCTCGGCCGCCGTCAAGCTGCCCTTAAATTCCAGCGGGGCAATGAGGTAGCGGGCCACCTAGAGGCCCCCGGTAGGCTTCTCGCGGGCCTTCTCGGCCCAAGCCAGCAAGGGGCGGGGCGTGGAGGCGTCGGCGTCCAGCGTCTGGGCCACGCGCTCCAGACGCACCAAGAGGACGGCCACGGCCTCCAGGGGTTCCCGCGCCGGGCCCCGAATGCGGTGGCAGAAAAAAGTCCGGCAGCCGAAGGGACGCGAGGCGTAGACGCTGCACCTTTTGCCGTCGGCCTCCAGGAAGGGACAGCCACCGTCGGCGCGCGGCGCGGGCACCACCCCTCCCTTGGCCGCCAGCAAAAACTCCCACTCCACCGGCCACAGCCATGGCTCTCGCTGGGTGGAGGCCAGCTGGCAGCATTCGGCCGTCCCGGGGCAGGAGTAGGGCCGGTAGGCTGCGTCGGCCAGCCGGTAGACGGCCCGCAGCTCCTGAAAGGCGGTGCGGCGAGCGCGCGCTCTTTGGCTCTCCGCCCGGTTGAAGTCGTAGGCCTCGGCCATGGGCAAGTCTTCCCTCGACAGAGTGTCCTTCTTCCCGGCGGCTACTCCAAGGCGCGCAGCACGTAAAACTTCAAGTAGCGCGTCTCCCGGAGGTGCACCAGCACCGGGTGGTCGCGCGGTGCGCCCCGGCGCTCGACAATCTGCACCCGGCGCCTCGCGTCAGCGGAGGCCGAGGCGAGCATCGTCTCGAAGCGCTCCTCGTCCACGTGGTAGGTGCAGCTTCCGGTCATCAACACGCCTCCCGGCGCCAAGAGTTGGAGCGCACGGAGGTTAATCTCCTTGTAGCCGCGCAGCGCCGCCTCCAGCGCGTCCTTGTTTTTGGCGAAGGAGGGCGGGTCGAGGACGATGGTGTCAAACCGGCGGCCCTCATCGACCGCGTCCCGCAGGAAGTCGAAGGCATTCGCCTCCACCGCCTCCACGTTGGCGAGGCCGTTGCGCGTCGCGTTTTCGCGCAAGGTGACGCAGGCCGGTCCCGAAATCTCCACCGCCGTGACGTGCGACGCACCGCGGGCGAGCTGCAGCGCGAAGCCTCCGTGGTAGGCGAAGCAGTCGAGTGCGCGGCCGCTGGCGTACGTCGCGGCGAGGAGGTGGTTCTCGCGCTGGTCGAGGAAGGCGCCCGTCTTCTGTCCGCTGCGCACGTCGGCCAAGAGCGTCACTGTCCCTTCGGCGTAGGGCACCCGCTCCGGGACGTCGCCGCGCAGCACTTCGCGGCGCGAGGGCAGGCCCTCCAACGCCCGCACTCCGACGTCGCTTCTGTCCATCAGGCCCCGGGCGGCGAAGTGCTCGACGAGGAGGTCCGCGAAGAGCTCCCGGCGGTCGTCGGTGGCCTTCACCAGGAATTGCGCCGAGAGCACGTCCCCGAAGCGGTCCACCACCAGCCCGGGGAGGAGGTCCGCGTCGGCGTGGATGGCTCGGTAGGTGGTTTGGCCCGGGTCGATGCGCCGCCGCAGGGCGTCGGCCTGGGCGATGCGCCTGGCGAAGAAGGCCCGGTCCACCGGCTCGTCCTCCAGCGTCAGGCAGCGGAGCGCGATTTTCGAGGCCTTGGAGTAGAAGGCCTTTCCCAAAAACCAGCCGCGCCCGTCGAGGACACGCACCACCTCGCCCCCGGCCAGGGCGGGCTCGACGGCCAAGTCGGCCCGGTAAATCCACGGGTGGCCTTCCTGCCAGCGCTCGGTGCCCCGACGGGTGATGACGACGTTGGGCAACCCATCCGGCCCGGCCTCGGGAAGCGCCCGGGAAGACTCCCGCGCATTCGGGCTCCGGCGGTCGACAGGCGGCGCCAGGCCCGGCCTCGCGGGCCTCCCGGAAACGAGGGAGGGCTTCTCAAGCGCGCTCGCCGCGGCGCCGGCGCGGGGCTTGAAGCGCGAGTCGCGAGGGTCGGCGCTTCGACGGACGGCACGGGCCTGGCCTCGCGGCGGGACCAACGCCGAGCCCTCAGTGGCGTCGGCGCGGCGCGGTTCTCCGCGCGGAGGTCTGGGGCGTTGTGCCATCTCCCTCCCTTACACCACTCGGGGCGTGCTGCACCTGCCAGGCGCGGAGCGCGTCCTTGCGCTGGACGTCTTCGGGGAGAATGCCTGGGGTGAGCTCCTCGAAGGTGCCCAGCTCCAGGGCGCGCGGGTCCAGCTGGAAGCGGCGGTAGTTGGTGGAGAAGTACAGTGTTCCGGCCGGGGCGAGCACGGCCAACGCCTCTTGGAGAATGCGCAGGTGGTCCCGCTGGACGTCGAACGTTCCGCGCATGCCTTTGCTCGTGGAAAAGGGGGGCGGGTCGAGGAGGATGAGGTCCCAGGTTTCTGGGCCAGTGGCTGCCTCGGAAAGCCAGGCGAGCGCGTCGGCGCGCACCAGCACATGCGCCGGTGCCTCGAGCGAATTCAAGGCCAAGTTGCGGGCCATCCAGCGGAGGGAGGTGTTGGAGAGGTCGACGCTGGTGCTGCTTTTGGCGCCTCCCGCGGCCGCATATACGGTGAAGGCCCCGCTGTAGGCGAAGAGGTTGAGAAAGCGTTTGCCGCGGGCTTCATCCCGCACCCGGGCCCGGGTGCGGCGGTGGTCCAGGAAGAGGCCGGTATTCAGTCTGTCGGCGAGGTTGACGTAGAAACGCAGCCCCTGCTCCTCGACGACGAAGTCCTCGCCCGAGGTGGCGAGCCGTGGGTATTGCGCGCGGCCCCAGGCCTTGGGGAGGTGCGTCTTGGTGAAGACGTGCTCCTTGGCGACGTCCAACACCTCCACCACGTCCTGAAGGACGCCCTCCCGGAGCGCCTCGCCGGCAACGCCGCGCGCCGCGCGTCGCGGGTACTCGATGAGGTGCACGCGGCTCCCGTAGCGCTCGACGACGTAGGGAAAGTCCGGGATGTCCCGGTCGTACACCCGGTAGGCGGTGAGGTGCTGACGCTCCGCCCAGCGGCTGAAGTGCCGGGCATTCTTGGCGAGCCGGTTGCGAAATGCAGTGGGCAAGGGAGCGCTCCTCGCACGGGTGCAGGGCGGAGCGCAAAGGGGAGGGTGGACTCCCCCCACTTTGCCACGGGCTCATCCTTTCACTGGAAACGGCCGGTGGGTGCGCATCCGCCGTTGACTCTCTGCGGAACATCCCTAAGCCTCTGCCTTCATGGACAACCGGGAAGCCGCAACGGCCGTCACCTACAGGCCGTACGTCCCAGCCGACGTCACCATGACCGAGCTGACGTTCCGGGGCTTGGTGGTGGGTTCTCTGCTGGGAATTATTTTTGCGGCCTCGAGCGTCTACCTGGGGCTCAAAGTCGGGCTCACCGTTTCGGCCAGCATTCCCATCGCCGTCCTCTCCATCACCATCTTTCGAGCCTTCGGCAAGGCCACCATCCTCGAGAACAACATCGTCCAAACCACCGGTTCGGCGGGTGAGTCCTTGGCCGCTGGTGTGGCCTTCACCTTGCCCTCGCTGCTTCTCATGGGCTTCGAGCTGAATGCGCTCCGGGCGACGCTGGTGGCGCTCCTCGGCGGTGCCCTGGGCGTGTTGATGATGATTCCGCTCCGCGAGGGGCTCATCGTCAAAGAGCACGGGAACCTCACCTACCCCGAGGGCACAGCCTGCGCTGAGGTGCTCATTGTGGGGGAGAAGGGCGGGATGAGCGCTCGCACCGTCTTCGGCGGCCTGGGCGTGGGGGCGCTCTTCTACACCTTGGGGAAAATCTTCAAGTTTTGGGGGGAGTACCCCACTTGGAGTTTCAACCGCTGGTTCAAGGGCGGCTCGATGTCCTTCGAGGCCAACCCGGCGCTGGTGGGCGTGGGCTACATCATCGGCACCCGGACGTCGAACATCATGTTCGCCGGCGGCGTGCTGTCGTTCTTGGTGCTCATCCCGATGATTACGCTCTTCGGGCCGCAGATGACGTCGGCCCTCTACGGGCCCACGACAGTCAGCGCCATGAGCACCGGGCAGATTCGCAATGCCTTCGTGCTCTACATCGGTGCCGGCGCCGTCGCCGCTGGCGGTGTGCTGACCCTCATCCGGACCATCCCCACCATCATCTCCGCCTTCAAACGTGGCCTGGGGAACGTGAATTTCTCCGGAGACAAAGCGGCCACCAAAGTCCCCCGCACCGAGCAGGACCTCTCGATGAAGGTCGTCCTCGGCGGGACCCTGGCCCTGGTGGTGGCCATCGCCGTCGCCCCGTCCTTGGGCATCAACGTCTTCTCGGCCATCCTCATCATTCTCTTCGGCTTCTTCTTCGTCACCGTGTCCAGCCGCATCACCGGCGAAATCGGCAGCTCCAGTAACCCCATTTCGGGGATGACGGTGGCCACCCTCCTCATCACCTGTCTGCTCTTTCTGGCCGTCGGTTGGACCGGCGTCCCCTACAAGGAGATGGCGCTGTGCACCGCGGCGCTGGTGTGCGTTGCGGCGAGCAACGGGGGCACCACCTCACAGGACTTGAAGACGGGCTTTCTGGTGGGGTCGACGCCGCGCAAGCAGCAAATCGCCATCATGGTGGGGGTTCTCACCAGCGCCCTCGTCATTGGCTTCACCCTGGTGGCCCTCAACCGGGCGGCCACCACCTACGTCCCCAGAAGTTACCCGGCCTTTCAGGCCACAGAGGCGACGGCCAGCCGTGTGGGCGGGGACTTGATTGCCTTCGGGAAGGAGCCCTTCGCCTTCCGCGGGAAGGACTACCGCGTCCTGTACGTGCGCAACGAGGTGTCCGGCGTGCCGCGCGGCAAGTACTTGGTGGGCGGCGACGGGCGAATTGCCTTTCTCGCCGACCCCGGCGTCTCCGGCGTGGAGCCGGTGCAGCGGCGCGAGGACGGCTCGGTGGAGAAGGTGGTGTCCAAGTTCGACGCCCCCAAGGCCAGGCTCTTCCAGTTGATTATTGACGGGGTGCTGGAGCGGAACCTTCCCTGGAGCCTGGTGCTCATCGGCGTCTTTCTCGCGCTGCTTCTCGACTTGTGCGGCGTCTCGGTGCTGCCGTTTGCGGTTGGCGCCTACCTCCCGCTCTCCACCTCCTCCGCCATTTGGCTGGGGGGCCTCGCTCGCTGGCTCGCGGACAAACGCTCCAAGGCCTCGGCGGCCGAGTCCGAGTCCTCGCCCGGGGTGCTCTTCTCCTCGGGCCTCATCGCCGGCGGCGCGCTGGTGGGGCTCGTCTCCGCGGCGCTGGAGGGACTGGAGACCACCATCCCCGGTCCCGACGGGCTCCCCCGCCAAGAGACGCTGCTCAAGCACTGGGGCCTCGAGCTCTCCTACAAGGTGTTTGGCCAGGCCCTCGGTGAACGCATCGAAGCGTCCGCCACCTGGTCCTTCATCCCGCTGGTGGGCCTGACGGTGCTTCTGTACTGGGTGGCCTCGCGGCGGCCGAAGACGGCCTAGGGGCCAGAGGACGGCCCTCAACGCAGGCGCCCGCTGACGCGCATGGGGCTCGAGCCCAGAAGCACCTGGGCCCGCAAGGCGCTCGCTTCCTCCTCCCAGTGGATGAGGACAGAGAGCAGTGTGGCCGCCAACCGCTCACGGTCGGCGCGCAGCCGGCGCAGCAAGTCCGCGGCGGCCGGTAGCGAGGCCCGCGAGGCATTCCCGTCCACCAGGCCAATTTGAATGTCCAAGTCGTGCAGGTGCCCAAGCGTCGTCTGTAGGGGGAAGAGCTCGGTGCGAATTTCCGCGGTCTCCATGGGCATGGCGGGCTCGAGGAATTCCAAGGCGTAGCGGAAGCGCTTCACGGCAATGCGCAGCTGGTGCATGGGCGCCGGCCCCGGGTCGGCCAGCGCCGCGCCGGCGCACTCCTCGAGCGTCTCCAGCTGACGCACCAGGCGTTTTCGCAGCCGGTGCCCACCGAGGCGGCCTTTGGGGCGCAGGCCCTCCAGCCTGGTGATGGAGCGCGTGCCGCGCTTCTCCCAGTGCGCCAGCGCCTCCCGGGCGGACTCGGCGCTGCTGGGCCGTGCCTTCTCCAAACTCGCCCGGACGTGGACCACGACGGCCGCTTCCTCCGGAGGCAGCTTGCGCTCGAGCCGAGACAGCCCGGCCAGCTGGACTTGCAAGTCCCGCAGCGCGCCCAAGGCGGCTTGGAAGCCTCGAAGCTCGCCGTCGGCTCGGCGCGCGGCCTTCCCCTTGCCAAACAGCCGCACCGCACCGCGGAGACGGCGCAGCGACACCCGGACGTTGTGGACGCGCTCCGGGCTGAGCCGCTCGCCAAGCGCCGCACAATGCTGCTGGACGTCCGCCAAACGCGCGGCGAGAAAAGCCGGCGCCGCGTCGACGAGGCGGGTCGAGGCCCGAAGGCCTCGCACAGGGCGGGGAGCGGCCATGCCTGTTGAGGAGACTTGCCGGGGTTCAGGGCGAGCCGCAAGTCTCGGCCCAGTGACGACGCGGTGACGGCCGGGGAGGGCAGGGGCCCCCCGGGGCGTCAGCCGCGGGCCAGGCTTTGAAACTCCTCGTCCGTCAGCTGAAGCGCTGCGGCGGCCACATTCTCCTCGAGGTGCGCGAGGGACGAGGTGCCGGGAATGGGCAGCACCACCGGCGAGCGACGCAGTAGCCAGGCCAGGGCGACTTGCCCCGGGGTGGCCTGGTGGCGCTTGGCGAGGGTGTCCAACAGGCCGCCGGGGCGGTTGAGGTCCCCCGCGGCCAGCGGGTACCAGGGGAGAAAACCGACGGAGAGTCGCGTGCAGGCGTCCAGGACGCCCTCGGCGCTTCGGTCACTGAGGCTGTAGCGGTTTTGGACGGACACAATGGGGACTGCCTTCCGCCCCTGTTCCAACTGCTCCACGCTGACGTTGGAGAGGCCAATGTGGCGAATTTTCCCCTGCTCCCTGAGGCGGATGAGCGCTCCCAGAGACTCGAGAAAAGGGACGGCCGGGTCCACGGCATGCAGCTGGTAGACGGCGATGGTTTCCAAGCGGAGCCGCTTCAGACTCGCCTCGCAGGCGGCCAAAAGGTGCGCCGGCTTGCCGTTGCGCTCCCAGGCGCCTGGGCCGGAGCGGGTGAGGCCTCCCTTGGTGGCGACGACCAGGCCCGCCGGGTAGGGGTACAGCGCCTCGGCGATGAGGCGCTCGCTGACTTCCGGGCCGTAGGAGTCCGCCGTGTCAATGAGGTTGACGCCGAGCTCGACCGCCCGGCGCAGGACGGACTTGGCGTGCTCTCTGTCCTTCGGCTCGCCCCAGATGCCTTGGCCAGTAATCCGCATGGCCCCAAAACCCATGCGGGCGACGGGGAGGTCACCTCCCAGCGTGAAGGTTCCAGAAGCGGCGGCGGGCAGTGTGGCCATGGCAAAGCTCCCGAAAGAGGCGCTTCAAGCGCGGGGAAAGGGGGTCCTCATGTGTAGCCAGTCTGCGGCCCGGCCGCACGCGCTCGCTTCGGCAGGAAGCGTGCCGCCTTCTTTCTGGGGCAGCTGACAGCGACAGGGCTTTCTGGTGTGTTGCCGCGCGCCATGCGCTTTGACACCCTCGCCATCCACGCCGGCCAGCAGCCGGAACCCACCACCGGTGCCATCATGACGCCGGTTTTCCTCTCCTCCACCTACGTCCAGGCCGGCCCCGGAGAGCACAAGGGCTACGAGTACAGCCGCACCCGTAACCCCACCCGCACCGCGCTGGAAGCCTGTCTTGCCGCCCTGGAAGGGGCCAAGCACGGCTTTGCCTTCGCCTCGGGCTGCGCCGCTGCGGACTGCCTCATGCACTTGCTCGACGCAGGAGACCACGTCGTCTGCAGCGACGACGTCTACGGAGGCACCTTCCGGCTCTTCGACAAGGTTTTCAAACGCCAGGGGCTGAGTTTCAGCTTTGTGGACTTGAGTCAGCCCGGAGCCCTGGCCGCGGCGCTGACGCCGAAGACGAAGCTGGTGTGGGTCGAGACGCCCACCAACCCCATGCTGAAGCTGGTGGACTTGGCCAGCGTCTCCGAGGTGGCCCGCAAGCGCGGCGTCCTCAGCGTCTGCGACAACACCTTCATGTCCCCCTACTTCCAGCGTCCGCTGGAGCTCGGCATGGACGTCGTCTTGCATTCGACGACCAAGTACCTCAACGGCCACAGTGACGTGGTGGGCGGCTTCGTCGGCACCAGCAGCGACGAGCTCGCACAGCGCATCGGCTTTCTTCAGAATGCAGTGGGGGCCATCCCCTCTCCCATGGACAGCTTCCTCGTCCTTCGGGGAGTGAAGACGCTTGGGGTGCGCATGTCGCGCCACCAGGAGAATGCCTTCAAGGTGGCCGAATTCCTCTCCGGACACTCCAAGGCCGGCAAAGTCGTCTACCCCGGCCTCCCCAGCCATCCCCAGCAGGCGCTGGCCAAAAAGCAGATGAAGGGCTTCGGGGGAATGCTCACCTTCGAGATTCAGGGAGGCTTACCGGCGGCCCGAAGCTTCCTCGCCCACTGCAAGGTGTTCTCCTGCGCCGAGTCCTTGGGCGGGGTGGAGAGCCTCATCGAGCACCCGGCCATCATGACGCATGCCTCCGTCCCGCCTGAGACGCGCGCCAAGCTGGGCATCACCGACGGCTTCATCCGCTTGTCGGTGGGCATCGAGGACGTCGCGGACCTCCTCGAGGACTTGAAAGCAGCGCTGGCGCGCGCGTGAGGCGGCTGCTGCGAAGGCGTTTGGCAGCGCACGTGGAGAGCTTTCCAACATGAGTGAGCCGTCGGACTGGATGGAGGCCGCGGAGGCCGCTGCCCGCGTGGCTGGGGGGGTGGCTCTGGGCCACTACCGTCGCGGCGTCACCGTGGAGACGAAGCGAGACGGCACTCCCGTCTCGGTGGCGGACCGCCAGGCGGAGGAGGCGGTACGCGCGTGGCTCGAAACTCGGTTTCCGGAGGACGGCATCCTCGGAGAGGAGCTCGGCGCAGCGCGTCCCGAAGCGCGGCGGCGGTGGTTGGTGGACCCCATCGACGGGACGAAGACGTTTGTCCGGCGGGTGCCGCTGTGGGGCACGCTGGTGGCGCTGGTGGAGGGAGAGGAAGTGCTCGCCGGTGCGGCCTATTTCCCAGCCGTCGAGGAGTTGGTGGTGGCCGCCCGCGGCGGCGGTTGCCTCTGGAATGGCGCGCCGGCACGCGTCTCCAATGTCAGCCAACTCTCCCTGGCCACCGTCCTCGCCACCGACGAGCAGTTCGCCGGAAACGCCCCTCAGCGAGAAGGCTTTCGTCGACTGGCGGAGCGGGCAGCGCTGACGCGCAGCTGGGGGGACTGCTACGGCTACCTTTTGGTGGCGACCGGCCGGGCCGAAGCCATGGTGGACGGCGTCATGGCTCCCTGGGACGCCGCTGCGCTGAAGCCCATCATCGAGGAGGCGGGCGGCGTCTTCACCGACTGGAAGGGGACGGCCACCGCCTTCGGTGGGGACTCCATCGCCACCAATGGGCCCTTGGCTCAAACCGTACGGGCCTTGCTTCGGGCATAGTGGCGCGCGGCACGGGCGTCTGTGCCGTTTTCGGCCACGTCCGACGGCGACGTTTCGCCTCCCACCCCAAAAACCTGACGCACGCATTTGACGCCTCCCCCGAGGCGTCCGAGAGGACACCGCATGGACGAAGCGAAGCGCAGCGTGCTGTGGCATGGGATGTTTCTGTTTCTCCTCGGGCTCCTCACGGGCTTTCTCGAGCTCCACTTCAAGAACCCAAGGATGGGGTTGGCCGCCCACCTGGAGGGGGTGATGAATGGCACCTTCCTTCTCGCCTTGGGCGCAGTCTGGTTGGAGGTGAGGCTGTCTCCTCCGTGGAAGGCCGCCGCGTATTGGGGCGCGCTGTATGGCACTTACGTCAACTGGGCGATGACGACATTGGCGGCCATTTTGGGCACCGCGGCCCTGAGCCCCATTACGGGAGCCGGCCACGGCGCTCCAGCTTGGCAAGAGAGCCTGGTGACGGCGGGCCTCATGAGCGTCGGCCTGGTGACGGTGGCCACCTCCGTCCTCATTCTCTTGGGCCTTCGGCGAAGGGCGCTGGCCTAGGCGGCGCACCCGTCTTCAGTGGGAGGGTGTGGACGCCGTCAAGAGGCCGAGGGAATACGCGCCTTCAAACCCCTGCGCGTCGTGGGCACCGTAGAGCTCGACACTGGCCGCGTCCCTGTGCACCGCTGCCGCTGTTGCCGGGACGCTGAGGGGTGTGCATTTGCCCTGGACGGTTGGGCAGGACCAGGCCTGTCCCCCTTGGGAGTGCACGTCGAGGGCCAGAGGCCGGAGGCCCCAGTGGGCGAGAAACCAGCCCACCGGCGCTTGGGAAGGAGCCGCGCCTGAAGGGAGGAGGGTTTGGGCCTCTGCGCGCTCCAGCACCACCAACAGCAACGCCTCGGGCTGCGTACGCCGCACGCGCTCCAAGGTGGTGGCGACGGCCCTTTTTCGCTGGGGTGGGTTACCGGCTTCGTCGAAGGCGACGAGGCGAAGCGGAAGGCCGGTGTCGCGAAGCGCCCGGAGCGTGTCCAGAAGCTGGAGTACCGCAGCGCTCCCCCGGACGCCGGACGTTTGGGCGTCGAAGCTGCGGGCGACTTGGAGAAAAGCGGCTCGGTCCTCAGCCGTCCCCTGGCTGGCGAAGTAGGTGTCCACCAACTCCTGGTCGAGGCGGTAGAGCCCGAGGGCCACCACCGTTGGGATGCCCTTGCGCGTGGCCTGACAGGCGAGGCGGCCGACAAAGTCCGGAATCTCATTCGTACCGGGGACGTCGGCCAGGAGAATGAGGCGGCGCTCGGCCTCGGGCCCCTCCAAGCCGGTGGGTTCCGGCTCGCACCCAGGGGGAGGCGGCCGCGGGGCTTGGGCGGCGCCGGGCGCCGCGGCGCGACTGGTGGCGGCGGAGGTGCGCCGCGCCTCGGCGTGGGCAATGGCCTGTGCGGCGCGCGGGTCGAGGCGCTGCAACAGCGCCCACTCCAAGCCCTCGTCGCGTCCGCGGGGAAGCATCACCAGTCCAGGGGGTGGCTCGCCCAGAGTGGTGGGAGCGTCCACGCCGTCCCAGCCGGTGCTTCGTCCACCACTGGCCCCGCTGCCGCCGCTGCTGTCCCGCGCATACATCGGCGTCCCGCTGAGGTTGGCGCTGGGGCTCGCGGAGCCCGGGGGCGGCGGCGGTGCGAAGGAGGTGGCGGCCACGAGCTCGAATTGGATGCTGCTGTGGGCCTCGTCCACCCGCGTCCCCTCGACGCGGTAACCGAGGGCCGCGCCGCTGGAGTCGATTCGCCAGTTGGTGCCCAGCTGGTCGCCGGAGCGCTCGACGCGCCAGCCCTGCTGACTGAGGAGCGCCGTCGCCTGGGGAAGGACGTCCTCCAGCGGCAGGGCGTAGACGTGGCTCTCGATGGCTTCCGTATGCCCGCCCGCCTTCTGTCCTGTGGCGCAACCCGCCAGCAGAAGAAGGGCGGCCATGGGCGTCCCGAGTTTCAACCGGCTGTCTTCCTTTCCCTTGGCCAAACGTGGCGTGACGCCCAGGCGTGCCCAACGCGGGGGGGAGGGTGCCAAAGCGGGCCCGCGTGTCACATACGGGCGGAGCCGTTCCTTTGCTACATCCGTGCGGCGAGGAATTCGATGAGGTCGATTTTGGTGATGATGGCCACCACCTGCTCGCGCTCCTTCACCACCGCCACGTTGTCCTGAGCGAAGACGTCGCGTAGGGCCGAGAGGCTGGCTTCCGGACTCACCACGCCTTGGAGCGGCGCCACCAGCGCGTCGATGGGGTCTTGGAAACGCTGCGTCTTCGCCACCAGGGCGTTGAGCAAGTCGTACTCGTGAATCATCCCCACTGCCTTTTCGGAGGCGTCCTTCACCGGCATCTGGCTGATGCCGTGGCGGCGCATGGCGTCCACCACCTCGTCGATGTGCTGGCCCTTGCGAGCGAAGTGCACGGTGGGTTGCCGCTCTCGAATGAGGTCCCCCACACGGCCGGGGCCTTTGTCGTCCACGACGAAGCCGTTGTCGCGCATCCACTCGTCTGAATAGAACTTGCTGATGTAGCTGTTGCCGGTGTCGGTGAGGACGACGACGATGTCTTTCCCGCGCCCGAGCTCCTTGGCCAGCTCCACCGCGACGTGCACCGCGCCGCCCGAGCTTCCGCCTGCGAAAATCCCCTCGTCGCGCGCCAGCCGCCGGGCCGCGCTGAAGCACTGCTGGTCATCCACCTGGCGGACTTCGTCCAGGACCGTGAAGTCCAGCGCCTTGCACAGCATGTCCTCGCCGATGCCCTCCACCTTGTAGACGTGGGGCTCGGGCAGCTTCCCCGTCTGGAAGTAGCCCTGGTAGACGCTGCCCACCGGGTCCACCCCGACGTTGCGCAGCGCGGGCTTCTTTTCCTTCAGAAATTTTCCCGCGCCGCTCATGGTGCCGCCGGTCCCGAGCCCGGCCACGAAGACGTCGATGGCGCCGCCCATCTGCTCCCAGATTTCCGGGCCGGTGGTGACGTAGTGCGCCTCGATGTTGTCCGGGCTGTGGTACTGGTTCAGGTAGAAGCTGCCCGGCGTCTCGCGGGCGATGCGCTTGGCAGTCTCGTAGTAGCTCTGCGGGCTCTCCGCCGGCACGTTGGTCGGCGTGACCACCACCTGCGCCCCGAGCGCCTTGAGACGGTTGATCTTCTCCATCGACATCTTGTCCGGCATGGTGAAGATGCAGCGGTAGCCCTTCACCGCCGCGGCGATGGCGATGCCCATGCCGGTGTTGCCCGACGTATTCTCGACGATGGTGCCGCCGGGCTTGAGCTTCCCCTCCCGCTCGGCCTTCTCGATGATGTAGAGGGCCATCCGGTCCTTGATGGACCCCCCGGGATTCATGAATTCGCACTTCAAATACACGGCCGCGTCGGCCGGCCCCACCGCCTTGTTGAGGCGGACGAGGGGTGTGCGGCCGATGGCAGCGAGGATGTTGGGTTGGACGTGCATGGCGACGTAGGAGGGTAGCATCCACGCGCCCCCCGGGGCTGCCCTGCCGACAGCATGTTTGGTGGGGCGAGGGGGCCCCGTGTAGCGTCCGTTGGGCGATGACTCTCGAGGCCGCCTTGCGCGACCAAGTTGCTCGAGCCACGGGCCGGCCCCAGGAGGGTGCCCCCGTCCAGAAACTCAAAGGGGACGCGAGCAACCGAAGCTACCTCCGGGTTGGGACATGGCCGCGACAGTGTGGTGGTGATGGTGATGCCGGAGCGGGCCCACACCAGCGAGGAGGCGTCCGGGAAGGCCGTCCCCGCCGAGCTCCCCTTCGTCGACGTGCAGCGCTACCTGGCCAAGCTCGGCGTCCGCGTCCCGGCCATCCTCCACTACGACGCGCCGGCGGGGATGATGGTGCTCGAGGACTTGGGCGACGTCACGCTCGAGAAGGCGCTCCAGACCACGCCCGCCGAGACGCTGTACGGCCTCGGCGGTGGACCTCCTGGCTTCGCTGCGCACCGCCTCCGAGTCCCACCCGGACAGGGACAGCATCGCTTTCCGACGGGCCTTCGACGAGGAGCTCTACCTCTGGGAGCTGCACCACTTCCGCGAATGGGGCCTGGAGGCTTGGAGCGGCAAGGTGCCCACCGCGAGCGAGCGGTCCGTCTTGGACGCGGCCTTCGGCAACATTGCCCGGCGGCTGGCCGCCGCCCCTCGAGGCTTCACCCACCGCGACTACCAGAGCCGGAACCTCATGGTGAAGGACGGCGAGGTGGTGGTGATTGACTTCCAGGACGCGCTGCAGGGGCCGAGGGCCTATGACTTGGTGGCGCTCCTGCGAGACAGCTACGTCGCGCTCGACGAGGGGCTTCTCGACGCCATGCTGCGCAGGTACCAGGAGCGGCTGGCCCGGGCCACCGGGGAGCCCGTGGACGCAGTCGCCTTTCGGCGCTTCTTCGACTTGCTCACCTTGCAGCGCAAGCTGAAGGACGCGGCGCGCTTCGAATTCATCCACCGGGTGAAGCACAACCCAAGCTTCCTTCCCCACATTCCACAGTCCCTGGCCTACGTGCGGGCGGCCTTCGAGCGGCTGCCCAACGACGCGGAGGTGCAGGCACTCCGGCGCGTGGCCTCCCGCTACGTCCCTGCGCTTCAATGAAGGCGCTGGTGCTCGCCGCCGGCCTCGGGACACGGCTTCAGCCGCTTACCGACACCTGGCCGAAGCCCGCCGTCCCGCTCCTGGGACAGCCGCTGTTGCGTTACACCCTGGCGGTGCTGGCGCGTGCCGGCGTCACGGACGTCGGGCTCAACACCCACCACCGGGCGGCCGTCATGCAGCAGGTGGCCACCGAGGAAGCGGCGCGCTTTGGAATGGGCCTCACCCTCTCGCACGAGCCCGTCATCCAAGGGACGGCGGGCGGCATCCGCGGGCTTCGCCGGCTGGTGGAGGACGAGGCCGCCTTCGTGGTGTGGAATGGGGACGCCCTGTTCACGCTGGAGCTCGGGCCGGTGTTGGCCGCGCACCAAGAGAGCGGCGCCGCGGCGACGTTGGTGCTGCTTCCCATGCCGCCCGGGGCCTCCTTCGCCACGGTGGACACGGACGCCCAGGGGCAGGTGCGGCGCATTGCCGGCCGCGGCCCGGGCGGAGCGCACCTCACGCCCTGGCACTTCTCCGGAGTGCACCTCCTCTCGCCGCGCGTCTTCTCGGCCATGGCGGCTTCGGGCCCGGAGGACATTAACCGCGACGTCTACCCGCGCCTCCTGGCCCAAGGAGACAGCGTGCGCGGCAGTGTGGTGCAAGCGGCGTGGAACGACGTCGGGACGCCTGCGCGCTACCTCGAGGCGCAAGCCGCGCTCCTCAAGGGGACGCTGCCCGACGTCTTCGGCGGCGCCTCGCCCTTTGCCCGAGCCACCCAACGCCAAGGGGTGTGGATGTCACCGGGCGCGCAGCTTCTCGGCACGGCGCAGGCGCCGGTGTTTCTCGACGCCGGGGCGGTGGTGGCGCCGGGGGCGGAGGTAGGCCCCAACGTCTACGTCGGCCGGGGTGTCCGCGTCCCTGAAGGCGCGCGCGTGGCGCACGCCGCGCTTCTCGAGGGAAGCACGCCCTCGGGCGAGCTCTCGCACGTTGTGCTGTGGCCGGGCGGGCGGCTGACGGCTTGAGGCTTCAGCTCGTGCGGTAGCGCACGAGAATGCAGGTGATGTTGTCGTTTCCGCCCGCTTCGTTGGCGAGCTCGATGAGCTTCGCGCAGCTGGCTTCCAGGTCTGCCCCGGCGCCCACCGCGGCCACCACCGCCTCGTCAGTCACCATGCCCGACAGTCCGTCCGAGCAGAGGAGGAAGAGGTCTCCGTCCACGGCCGCGAAGCGCTCGATGTCCACTTGCACCGTGTCCTTCATTCCCAAGGCTCGGACGATGACATTCTTGTGCGGGAAGGCGTCGATTTCCTCGGCGGTGAGCTTCTTCGCTTTGAGGTAGTCGTTGAGCAGCGAGTGGTCCTCGGTCATCTGTCGGAGCGCCCCGTCGCGCAGGCAATAGGCGCGGCTGTCTCCCACGTGGCCGATGTACACCCCGTCTTCGGCGAAGTGCAGCGAGACAATGGTGGTGCCCATGCCCCGGTAGTTGGGGTCGGTGCCGGCCGCCTCGTAAATGCGCGCGTTGGCGAGCTTGATGCCGGTGGCCAGCCGGTTTTCCTCGTAGTTTCGGGTCCGGTCCATCTTGAAGGGCCAGGTGAGGTCGGCGTCCTTGGAGGTGCGCCGGTAGAAATCCTCGAGCTCTTCCACGGCGATGCGGGAGGCGATTTCGCCCGAGGCATGTCCTCCCATCCCATCGGCGACGCAGTACAGCTGCTCATCCGACAAGACGAGGAAGGCGTCCTCGTTGTGGTTTCGCTTCATCCCAACGTGACTGCGGCCGGCGACTTCAATCCGCATGGGCGTCGAACCACGCTACCAAGCCAGGGGAGGAGGGCAAAGCATGTGCTTTCTGGGGGGGCACCGGTCGGTCAGAAACTGGCGGCTGGCTCCGGAGTCGGGCTTGCTTCGTAGCACAGGAACATGCTCCGCCCCCTCGAGTCGCCACTGCACCTGGTGCTGGTGGCGCCGCAAATTCCCCCCAACACCGGCAACATTGCCCGGCTGTGCGCAGTCACCGGCTGTCGCCTGGTGCTCATCGAGCCACTCGGCTTCTCCATTGCGGACAAGGAGTTGAAGCGCGCCGGCCTCGACTACTGGGACAAGGTGTTTCTCGCGCTCTACCCGAGCTGGGACACCTACGTCGCCGCACATCCAACGGCGCGCCGCTTCCTTTTTACCAGCCATGCCCAAACCTCCTTGTGGAGATTGCGCTTTCAGCCCGGGGACCATCTCGTCTTCGGTTCTGAGACGGGGGGGCTCCCGGAAGCGTTGCTCACCGGGGGACACGGAGTGGCGGTGTCCATTCCCATGCTTCCCCAGCGGCGCAGCCTCAACCTCTCCACTGCGGCCGGGGTGGGGACTTACGAGGCGCTCCGCCAGCTCGGCTAGACTCCAAACAGAAGAGACTTCCCCATGGACTCCCGCACCTCCTTGCCCCCGCCCGCCGCCGACGCGCTCTTTCGCGCGGCGCGGGAGCACGCCACCGGCTGGCTCACCTTCACCTCGGGTGATGCCGAGGCGAGGCTTTACCTCCAGGCGGGAGACTTGGTGGGCGCGCGTCTCGGCTTCGGCTACCAGACGCTGGCCCAGGCTCTCCTCGTCTCGGGCGCCTTGGACTTGCCGACGTTTGACGCGCTCTGGGCCCGCGGCGAGCTGGGTGCGTCCTCCTCCGGACTGTTGCAGGCCGTGGGCGGAGACGTTGCCGTCGCCACGGAGGTTCAGACGCTGGCCTCGGTGCGAAGGCTGGTGAGCTACGGCGGCGAGGCCACCTTCATGCCGGCCCTGGTGGAGGCGGGCGAGGCTCGGGTGTCCGGAGCCCGGGCGGCGCGGGCCGCATTCGAGACGCTGGGGCCCCTTGCGCCGGGTGCCATCGTCCGTTGCCGGGAGGTGGAGGAGTGCGCCGGCTGGCTCTTCGACGAGGAGGAGCGCGCGCTCCTTTCGCGGTTTTCCACCTTCCGGCCTGCCGGGGACTTGTCCTCGACGCAAGCGGCGCTGTTGCGGCTCCTCCAGCATGACGGACGGGTGGAGATTTTGGACGCGGCAGGCTTCGAGGCACGCGCCGCCTTCGAGCAGGAGGAGGAGCAGCGGCGGGCCGAGGAGGAGGCGCGCCGCAACATGGCGCGGGCCGCCATTGAGCAGGCTCGCAGCGCCGAGGAGGCCCGACGCACCGAGCAACGCCTGCGCGCGGAACAAGCCCGTCGGGCGCTGGAGGCCGCCCGCGCCGCGGAGGCGGCGTGGCGCGAAGCCCAGGCCCAGGTGCCGCGACACAACACCCCGGTGGAGGAGGCGCTGGCGGACACCGTTGTCCGTGGGCACCCCACCGTCGAGCCGACGACACTCACCATTCCACTTCCATTGGTGGACTCCACCGACCCGGCCTTCCCTCAACCCGGCTTCGAGGACGTCCCTCGGTTGACGGCCGCCGAGGCCGTTGCCTCGGGCCTGCTCGAGCCGGACACCCTCCGCCCGGCGGTGGTGCCGGCGTACAGCGGCCGCGGCGACACCCTGCGAAGCCACCCTCCGGAGGAGGAGGGCCCGGCCGCGCCCACCCGGCACAAGACGGAGGAGCCGTTCATCATCCCCGCCGACGTCCCCGGCGAGGCCCCGGTGAAACGCCGGGACACGCTGCCCACCTTTGCCGCCTTGGAGCCACAGCCGGTGCTGTCCGAGGCACCGCCGGAAACCGAGCGCCGGCCCCCTGCCTCGACGCCCATCTGGGGTTCGGACGTCGACGCCTCCGAGACGTTGCTTCAGTCGGCGGAGCGCGTGGAAATTGTCCCCCTGCCCGGAGGGCACGCCGACGTCCAGGCCGAGCCCATTCTCCTCTTCGCCGACGCCGAGCTCCCCCCGGAGGCCAGCAGCCCCTCGGCGTTGGTGGAGGAGATGACGGAGGCGCTGCGCCGCGCCGGCGCCGGCGTCCCAACCGAGTCCTGGCTCGCCGCCACCGAGGGGGTGGTGTCCGCAGCCCCGGCCCCAGCCAGCCCGGGCACCCCTCGTCCGCCGGAGCAGCCCCCCTCGCGGCCCCCGTTGCGCCTCGGCCCGGAGGCGCCTTCGGCCGAGGACGACTTGTGGCGCCTCGTCCGGGCGCCTGCCGCGCCGGCTCCGGCCGCAGCCTCCTTCGAGGAAGCCCTGGCCAACGTGGACGCCCACCTCTCCACCCTGGTGGGACTGTCCGAGGAGCCGGTGACGCACAGGGACATGCTGCCGGTGGACGCCATCCTCCAGGCCTCGGCCGAGGCGGGTGCCTGGCAAATGGAGACGCTGCCGCCGGTGGCTGAAGCGCCGCCGGCGCCGCCGGCTCCCCTCGAGGCAACGCCAGCCCTCACGCCCTCCGGCGGCTCCGGTGGTGGTGAGGCCTCACGCGAGCGCCGGCAGCGGCTCCTTCGCCGTGCCATGCAAAACCTCGGCTCTCTCGTCTCTCGGCCGCCGCGCACCATGGGGTCGGCCACGCCCCTCGAGCCGACGCCGGCCCCCATTCCTCCTTCCTCTCTGCCGCGGACGCCGGCCGAGCAGGCCCTGGCGCGTCAGGTGGAGGAGCGCTTCGCCGGCCTGTCCGGGGACCGCAACCGCTTTGAGATTCTTGGCCTGCACCTCGAGGCCAGCCGGGAGCAGGTGAAGGCGGCCTTCTTGGACTTGGTGAAGGTGTTCCACCCGGACCGGCTGCCGCCAACGCTCGGGGCGCTGGTGCCGCAGGCCACCGCCGTCTTCGACTCGCTTCGGGAGGCGCACGACTACCTCCAGGACGACGAGCGCCGCGCCTTTCACGCGCGGGAAATGGCGGCCCTGGCCAGTGGACGCCCCCTGCGGGACCAGGCGGAGGCGGCCGAGGCCTACCGGGCGGGGGAGGTGGCGCTGCGGCGACGGGACCACGCCGCCGCCGAGGCGCACTTCGTCGAGGCCTATCGGCTCTACCCCCGGGCGCACGTGCTGGCGGCGCGCGCCTGGGCCATCTACATGGACCCCAACCGCAAGGCCGACGCCGCCTCGGCGCGGGCGATGATGGTGGACGCCCTCAAGGAGGACCCCAACTGCGACCGCGCCCACTACCAGCTGGGCGTCATCGCCCGGGTGGAGGGCGACGTCGAGCGCGCTGAGCGTCACTTCCGTGAAGCGCTGAGGGCCAACCCGCGCCACCTCGAGTCGAGCCAGGAGCTGAGACTCATTGAGATGCGCAAGCGCGGCGGGCCTTCCAAGAAGCCGCGGTGACAGTGCCCTCTTTGGGAGCCGCCCCTTAGGGCGAGCCTGCCCCCAGGGCAGCCTCGAGCCGCCGGCGGTCCGCCTCGGGCATGGCCAGAAACTCAATGCCCATGCCCGCCTGCGCCTCCCCATCCGGAAAGCGCCGCACCCAAGCCACCCGCGCTTGCGCGGACAGGGAGGCCGCGGCACCCGGTGGATGAAATTCGAGGGCCAGCGTTTCCCCGGGCTCGAGGAGCACGTCGGAGCGGAGGAAGGTGCCCCCGGGGGACAAGTCCGCGCCGACGAGGGTGAGCTCGCCCTCTCCGCCCGCGTCCTTGCCCCGGAATTCCACGCTGACGGCGCGTCGGGCGTGTCTGCGCTGCTCGGGTCCCGGAGCCATGCAGCCGTCCCCTCAATCAGTCCGGAGGCCAAGGTGTCAAGCGGCCCGCGTCCCGCCTGGCCCCCCGGGTCCGTCGGACTTCGTTGACGGGGCGGTGCGCCGCCCACAATCATCCGAAAGGACGGCCGGGGCTTTCCCTTCGCCGCCCTTCCCTGAGACGGTGCACGCGCGTGGCCAAGCAGCACCTCCTCCTCGTCGACGGAGACGCAAAGAACCTGCGAGTGATGGAAGTCAGCCTGAAGAAGGCCGGCTTCCAAGTCACCACCGCCGTCGACGGGCGGGACGCGCTCGCCAAAGTGCAAATCAGCGCTCCGGACCTCGTCCTTTCCGACACTCGGCTCGGAGAGATGGACGGATTCGAGCTCTGCCGGCGACTGAAGGCCGACGAGCGTTTCGCCGCCATCCCCTTCGTCTTCCTCTCCAGCCAGAAGACGCTGGAGGACAAAGTGCGGGGGTTGGAGCTGGGTGGAGAGGACTACCTCACCAAGCCCATCTACATCCGCGAGATTGTCACCCGGATGAAGATGATTTTGCAGAAGGCCGACGAGCGTTTCGAGCGCCGGGAAACCAAAGGCGGGTTTTCCGGCAACCTGGCGGACATGGGGGTGGTCGACCTGGTGCAGACATTCGAGGTCGGCCGGAAGACGGGCTATGTGCGCATCGAGGGCGAGCACTCCGGCGCGATTTTCTTCCGCGACGGGCGGGTGGTGGACGCCGAGCTGGACAAGCTGACGGGGGAGAATGCCTTCTACCGGGTGCTCAACACCTTCGAGGGGAAATTCGAAGTGCGCTTCGAGCCGGTGGCGCGGCCGGACCGAATTGAAGTCTCCACCCAGGGGCTCCTTCTGGAAGGGATGCGGCGCCTCGACGAGTGGGGGCGGATGCTGGAGCAGCTCCCCTCGCTGGACACCGTCTTCGAGATTGACTACCGGCAGCTGGCCGAGCGGCTGAGTGAGATTCCGGACGAGGTAAATGCCCTCCTTCGCCTCTTCGACGGGCACCGCACGCTGACGCGGGTGGTGGAGGACTCCAACTTCGAGGACCTCGCGGCCTTGGGCATCATCAGCAAGCTCTACTTCGAGGGACTCATCCGCGAGCTCGGCAGTACGCCGCCTTTTGGCGGGCGGGACGAACGCCGTCCGGCCTTCGACGAATGGCTGGCCCGCCCGGTGGGCGCGGCGCCGCCCGTGCCCTCGGCTCGGCCGGAGCTGGACGCGGTGGCCGAGGCCTTGGCCAGTGCCGAGCCGGAGCTCCCCCTGTTGCCCAGGCCGGCTGAGGCCAGCGGCCCCAAGGAGGCGCCGGGCGCAGCCGCCGTCCCCGGCGCCCAGGTGCTGCATTTTGCAGGACGCGACGTGCCGCCGCCGCCCCCCGAGCCGCCGGTGCCGAGTGCCTTGGACACGGCCAAGCAGAAGCTCGACGGCTGGGCCCAAGCGTCCCCCTCGGACAAGCCGCCGGCCAGTTGGGGCCCCACGCCCGAGGCGAAAATAAAGCCGCCGGCGCCGCCCAACCTCTCCGCGGCCCAGCCCAAGCTGACGCCTCGGCCGACGCCAGCCCCGCTGCCGCGCTTCGGGGGGGCCGCCGAGGCCCCGCCCATTCCCCTGAAGTTGGAGGAGGCGCTTCCCCCTCCGGCCGCGGTTTCGCCGCCGAAGCTGGAAACCGGGGACGCGCCGCCGCCGAAGCTCGAGCAGCCCGTCGAGGCAAGCGCCGTTGTCCCCATTCCCCTCACCGCCGCCTCCGTCACGGCGGGGCAGGCGGCGGGCCGCTTTGGTGACAGCGTGCCTGCGCCCCGGCCGCCCGAGGCGGAGGCCGTGCGGCCCACCCCAAGTCCGGCGGCTCACGCCCACCCGGCGCCCACGGCCGACGAGGCGGCCGAGGCTGAAGAGCTCGTGGAGGAGGCCCGGCTTCGCGCCGTGCGCCGCACCCGGCGCCGGCTTGGCCTTCTGAGCCTCGTCGTCCTCGCCCTACTCGCGCTCGGCCTCCTCGCCCTGCGCCTACGCGGACAGGCCACGCTGGCCGCAGAGCCACCAGGAGCGGCGGCGGCCACGGCGGCTGCTGCCTCGGCGCTGGCCACGGCGTTGACTGGAGCCTCGCCCATGGAATCCCCGGTGGCGCCGGAGTCCGCCGAGGCGCCGGACTCTCCGGAGGCTGTCTTCCGCCACTGCATGGAGGAGGGTGGCCGGGACGCGGGGCACGGAGACTTTGTTTCGGCCGCGGTGCAGTACCGCGGGGCACTGGGCGTGAAGCCGAGCTCGCTCGAGGCCAAGGAGGGCCTGGGGGGCGCCATCGTCAATTCCAGCGCCTCCGCGGGCAGCTACACCGAGGCCGCGACGCTGCTGGGGGAGGTGGTGCGCGCGGACGCGAAACGTCCCCGGGCCTGGCTTTTCCTCGGCGCCGCGCAGCAATTCAGCGGCCAGTACGCCTCGGCGCTCGAGTCCTACCGCACCTACCTGGAGCTGGCGCCCAACGACCGCTGGGCCCGAGAAGTCCGAGACGTGGTGCGCGTGTTAGGCCCGGAGGTAGCGCGGCGGGGCCACGCACGCTAAACGCCACCTCCAGTCAATGCTGGTGCTGGGCCTGGAGACGTCCTGTGACGAGACTGCCGCCGCCGTGGTGGAGGACGGCCGTCGTGCGCGCTCGGACGTCATCTCCACCCAGGTGGACATCCACCGACGGTGGGGCGGGGTGGTGCCGGAGCTCGCCAGCCGTAACCACGTGGTGCAAGTCCTTCCGGTAGTGGACGAGGCACTGTCCCGCGCCGGCGTCAGCCTTTCTGACTTGGACCTCATTGCCGTCACCGCGGGGCCAGGGCTGCAAGGGGCGCTGTTGGTGGGGCTCCAGACGGCCCGCGGCCTGGCACTGGCCACCGGCCTTCCGGTGCTGGGCGTCAACCACCTGGAGGGACACCTTCTGGCCATTCGCCTCCTGGAGGACGCCCCAGAGCCCCCCTTCCTCGGCCTGGTGGTGTCCGGCGGCCACACCAGCCTCTACCTCGTGGAAGCCTTCGGCCGGTACCGACGGCTCGGCACCACGCGCGATGACGCGGCTGGCGAGGCCTATGACAAGGTGGGCCGGCTGCTCGGCCTTCCCTACCCAGCCGGAGCGCCCATCGACGCGCTGGCGCAGGGGGGAAACCCCCGTGCCATCCGTTTCCCGCGCGCCCTCAACGCGCCGGAGGTGGTGGACTGGAGCTTCAGTGGGCTGAAGACGGCGGTGCGGGCCCACGTCGAGAAGCACGGTGTGCCCGAGGGGCAGGCGCTGGCGGACCTCTGCGCCTCCTTCCAGGAGGCGGTGGCGGACGCGCTGTCGCGCAAGGCGGTGGCCGCGGCCCGGCGCCTGGGCGTGCCGCAGCTAGTCCTCTGCGGTGGCGTCGCCGCCAACAGCCGGCTTCGGGCGCTCACCGCGGAGCGGGCTCTGGAGCGTGACATTCGCGTCTTCCTCCCGCCGCCCCGGCTGTGTACGGACAACGGGGCGATGATTGGGGTGGCCGGCCACGAGGCCTTCCGCCGCGGCGTCCAGCCCGGGGCGGGGCTCGCCGTGGACTCCGCCTGGAGGCCCTGACGTGGAGTCCCCGCGCTCCATCCTCAGCCGCCGCGGCCTCCGCCCAAAGTACAGCTGGGGGCAGAATTTCCTCGGGGACCCGGAGGCGCTCGAACAAATTGTGGCGGCGCTCCAGTTGTTGCCCGGCGAACCCGTGGTGGAGCTCGGTCCGGGCCTCGGCCACCTCACCCGCTTTCTATTGGAGACGGGGGCGCAGGTGACGGCCGTGGAACGCGACCGGGACATGGTGGAGGCCTTGGGTGAGCTCCACAACGAGCGACTCACCGTCGTCGCAGCCAACGCGGCGCAGGCGGACTTCGCGCGGCTCGCGGGCGCGGACAAAGTCGCGGTGGTGGGAAACCTCCCCTACCACCTCACCAGCCCCATTCTCTTCAGCGTCCTCGAGCAGCACGCCCGCATCAGCCGCGCCGTCTTCACCGTCCAGAAGGAAGTCGCCGAGCGACTCTGTGCCGAGCCGGGAAGCCGCACCTACGGACTGTTGAGCGTGCTTTTGGGGTTGTACTTCCGGCCGCACCTCCTCTTCACGCTTCCGGCGCGGCTCTTCCATCCGCCCCCCCAGGTGGACTCGGCGGTACTCAGGCTGACGGCACTCCTCGTCCCGCGCGCCGAAATCACCGACGACGCGCACTTTCGCCGGGTGGTGAAGGCCGGCTTCGCCCAGCGGCGCAAGACGTTGCTCAACTCCTTGCAGTCCAACGCGGCGCTGGGCACGGCCGCAGAGGTGCGTCGCGCGCTCGACGCAGCGGGCGTCGACCCCATGCGCCGCGCCGAGACGTTGAGTGTGGAGGAGTTTGCCTCCGTGGAGCGCGCGCTGGCCGAACATCCCTAAAGGACAGGGGCGCTTTCTTCGCGGCTTGGGGCTGCGCCCTAGAACCCGCATGGGTTAGGGTGCGGCTCTTCAAAAAAAAGAGAGGGGCGTTGGCATTGGAAGAACGGGCTTGGGTACGTCGGGTTGCCCTCGGAGGGTTCCGGGCGCTGGTGGTGTTGGCAGCCTTTTCCCCGCTGGGTGCATGGGCGGACGAGGACGTGGCTCCGGTGACGGCCGCACCCGCGCCCACGCCAGGCTTGCCTGAACTGCGCCGCGAGCTCGGCGGACACCTCTTCATCCCCTCCAAATTTACCGACGACCCCTTTGTTTCCACGTACGTGGCCTCCGAGACGGGAATCGGTACCGGCTGGGCACCCGGGCGCACCTACGACATCTGCGGAACCGTTGTCTGTCCTGGTCCCGGGGCTGCTGCGACCTACAGAGTGGGAGCGTTTGCCCAAGTGCTCGACTACCAGTACGGCTTCCTCGATTGGTGGGCGGTGCGTGTGGGTGCCCAAGTGGTGGTCTACAGCGGCACCAACAGTACGGGCTTCGCGGGCGTCGGTACCAACGCCAACCTCTCGTTTTCGGCCGGCACCACCATGAGCTTCAAAGTCGGAGAGAACCTCAGGCTCGGAGGAAGTTTCGACTTCAAAATGGGTCCAGCCGTTTTCCTCAACGTCGTCCAGGGTTTCGTGGACAGCATCAAAGGCGGGGAAATCGTCACGCCCGTCAACAGCTTCACACAAATCTCTCTCAATCCGGCCTTCGTCGGTGCCTGGTCCATTAGTCGGCTCATCGGCATGGTGTTTAACGTGAACTACCAGTACACCCACGGCTCGAATGAAGAGCTGGGCAGCACTGCCAATCTCTTGGGAACCAACATTCTCTTCGACTTTGATTTGAATTCGGTGAATGTGGCGCCCATCGGTTTCCTCGCCGGCTTTGCCACCAACTTCAGCGTCGACAGCACCAAATTCCTCGAGTTCCGCTACCAGTTCGGCATCATGTACACCGGTGTGAGGGCGCTCGATGCCGGACTTGAGATCGTCTACAACCGGGCTCCGGTGGTGGGGAACACCAATATTTTTCTCTCCTCGGTCCTTGGATTGATTGTCATTCAGTACAACTTCAACTAGGCGACCAGAGCAGCCGTCGAGTCCCCGCGTGAAGTGTGTTTTGGCGTGGCGCTCTGCAGCTTCAGCTGGCGGCCCGCTCCTCCCGGCCAACGGGCGCCTCGGTCATGGCTGGGCGGGCGAGCCCAGAAGTCAAGGCACCCCGGCGTCGGGGAGCCCTGCCACGCCAAGTTTCTTGAGCATGGCGACGGCGTTGTCGTTGTGGGGGTTGAGCTCGAGCGACTTGCGGTAATTCCAAATGGCCAGTTCCTTCTGTCCCGCCGCCATGTAGCCCTCGCCCAAGCTGTCGTAGACGTTCGCGTCGTTGGGGTAGAGCGCGACATTGGCCTGAAAGACGCGGATGGCGTCCTCGGTTTTTCCAAGGCCGAGCAAGTCATAGCCGCCGGCGTTCAAGTCCACGGCGCTGAAGTCCTTGGCCGCTCTCGTGGCCCTCTGTGCGGAATAGTCCTCGAGGGCCTGGGTCGCGCCGAGCCTGCGCGCGATGAAGATGAAGCGGACGTGCGGCCGCATGGGGTCTGGATGGAAGGCCTTCCATCCGTATTCCTTGGCCAGGCTCGAGAGAAGAGGCCCGACCAGCCAGACGCCGTAGTCGGAGTTGGCCATGAGGACCGCCCCCTTTCCGGAGTCGGAGAAGGCGATGAGCGCGGTCTTGAAGCCATCGTCATCTCCGTCGTGGCCAAAGCGGTCGCTCTGGGGGTCGACGAAGAAGCCCAGGCCCAGGGGCGTGGCTTGGACGGTGAGCATCTCTTGGATGCTTTTTTGGGAGAGAAGACGGTTGGACTTCCCATGCTTGGATTTGGCGACCTCGAGTGCCACCTCTGCCAAGTCACCGGGCGTGGTCCACAGTCCCGCCGCAGCCATCTCCGGGTAGACGTGCCACTTTCCGGGAACCGGCGTTCCGTCGATGTGGTGGCCCACGGCGGACAGGGCAGCGCGGCCAGGCGGCTGCGGCTCCTCGTAGCTGCTGTGGGTGAGGCCCAGCGGTGCAAACACCGTCTCGGCCATGAGCTCAGGAAAGGGCTTCTTCAGCTGGTCGATGAGGAGTTGCTGGACGACGGTGGTCCCGCCGCCGCTGTATTCAAACTTCGTCCCCGGGACCATCACCACCCGCACCGGCGCGGTGTTGGCCGGTTTCTCGCCATTCAGCACCTGCACTAGCGTGGGAAGCGGCTGGCCGACGGCATAGCCGGGAAAGCCATGGACGCTGAGGCCGGCGCTGTGGCTGAGCAACCTCCGGAGCGTCACTTTCTCCTGCTTCGTGAATTCGTTGTCCGGCACCTTCCAGGAGAGCAGCTTGTTGTTGACGTTCTCATCTAGCGTGAAGCGGCCGTCCTGCACCGCCCGCATGGCCGCCAGCGCGGTGACGGGCTTGCTCACCGAGCCCGCCTGAAAGGTGGTGTCCACCGTCACCGGCACAGAGGTACCCGCTTCCCGGACGCCGTAACTCTGTCGCCACACCACTTGGAAGTTGTCGAAGACGGCGATGCTGAGGCCCGGGACGCCGAAGAGCTTCATCCAGCCCTGAATGTCGAGCTGTAACACCGTGCCATCGGCCAGGATGACGCTTGGAAGCCCCTGCTCGACGCGCTTGAGTCGGGGGCCTTGGGAAGCGTCGGAGAGCCAGCGCGTCTCGTCCTCGGCTACCGCGCTCACCGGCAGGACGAGACTCGCCAGCACCAGCAGGGCGAAGAGGTGACGCGTCATCTTCTAGACTCCCGGTGCAGGCAAACGCCTCGCCCAGGGGGGCCGGACGGTTACGACGCAGCGTGCCTGTTGATTGCCACCGTGCTTCCACAGGACCTGCGTCCGCCTCAGCGCTAGCCGCGGCCGGTGGCGAGCGCAGTGAAGAGCTCACCCTGCTGGGCGAGGAAGCGTCGAAACGAGGGCTCGTGGAGTCGCATTTGCGCTGCGAGCTCGCTCACCAGGGCGTCAAAGGGCAGGGCCCCGGGCTTCTTGAGCGCGAGGGCGAGCCGGAGCATGGCCGCTCCGTGGTGGGAGTCGTCGGACGTAGCACCAGAGCGCCGGTGTTCGGCGTCGCCCCGCGGATGTCCTCTCGCTCTCCGGGTCTGCATTCGGCCCGGGGGGGGAGGTCCCCCGGAAGCTGAATGCTAGCGAAGCCGACGGCTGGGTTGTCAACGCGCCGGACACCTACAGGGGCGTTGACAGGACGCGTTGAAGCGCCCGGCGGCGCGTGGTTGACTTCGCCGCCTTTTCCGCGTTTGGCGACGTCCCCCCGCATTCAGGAGTCCAAAAGCGCTCCATGGAGCACCGCTACATCGCTGTGGAGGGGCCCATCGGGGTCGGGAAGACGAGCCTGGTGAAGCTGTTGGCCGAGCGTCTTGCCGGCCGGCCGGTGCTGGAGACGGTGGAGGAGAACCCCTTCCTGCCCGCCTTTTACAAGTCGCCGGCGGAGCACGCCTTCCAGACGCAGCTCTTCTTTCTGTTGAGCCGCTACCAGCAGCAGCAGGCGCTCAACCAGGCGGACCTCTTCGCCCAGGTGACGGTGAGCGACTACGTCTTCGCCAAGGACCGGATTTTTGCCACCCTCACCCTCAACCCAGACGAGCTCGTCCTGTACGAGCGGGTGTACGCCGCGTTGGGGCCGCGGGTGGTGCAGCCGGACCTCGTCATCTACCTCCAGGCGCGTCTGGACGTCCTTTTGGCCCGCATCAAGCGGCGGGCCAGGGACTACGAGCGGCACTTCGACGCCGGCTACCTGGAAAGAGTGTCGCGCGCCTACAACGACTACTTCTTCCATTACGCAGACACGCCGCTCCTGGTCATCAACACCAGCGACATCGACTTTGTCCACAACGAGGCGGACATGGACAACCTCGTGTCCGTCATCCGGAAAATGCGCAAAGGCGTCCACCACTACCTTCCGCTGGCGGACACCCGCGCCCGGTAGCCGCTGGGCGCTGTTCAGCCGGAGCGGAAACCGTTGGCCCGGGCTTGGCCCCACCGGACGGAAGGCGCCTCCTTCGCTAGCGGACGGCGCCGTCAAGGGCGTTAGAGTAGCCGGTGAAGGGCCAGCGGCGAGCCCATGTCGGGACGGTGAATGGCCTGGTTGTGTCGTCAAAAAAACCCGCCGTCAAACGGAGGTGAACCGTGGACAAGGTCACCATCCACACGCTGAAGCGCCTGAAGCAGGCCGGCCAGAAAATCTGCATGGTCACGGCCTACGACGCCACCTTCGCCCGCGTCCTCGACGACGCCGGCGCCGACGTGCTGCTCGTCGGAGACAGCCTGGGCATGGTGGTGCAGGGGCACGACTCCACGCTCCCCGTCACCATGGAGCAGATGGTGTACCACTGCCGGGCCGTCACCCGCGGCGCGCGACGAGCGCACGTGGTGGGCGACATGCCCTTTTTGAGCTACCAAACCTCCTCCATCGAAGCGGTGAAGAATGCCGGCCGGCTGGTTGCGGAGGGCGGGGTGGGAAGCGTGAAGCTCGAGGGCGGTGCGGAATTCACTGAAACCATCGGGCAGATTCTCCGGGCCAGCATCCCCGTCATGGGCCACATCGGCCTCACCCCCCAGTCAGTGCACAAAATGGGGGGCTACCTCGTCCAGGGCCGCGACGAGGACTCCGCCAAACGGCTGTACCGGGACGCACTCGCGCTTCAGGACGCAGGCTGCTATGCGCTCGTCCTGGAGGGCGTCCCCCTCGAGCTGGCGCAGGAGATTACAGGCGCCCTGAGCATCCCCACCCTCGGCATCGGCGCGGGCGTGCACTGCGACGGACAGGTGCTCGTCTGTTATGACTTGCTCGGCCTGAATCCAGACTTCAAGCCGAAATTCGTCAAGCGCTACGCTGACCTCTACGGCACCACGCGCACCGCCGCCGAGACATTCTTCTCCGAGGTGCGCGCCGAGGCTTTCCCGGACGAAAACCATTCCTTCAAGTCGAAGACCATCCGCCTCGTGGCCAGCAACCCCGCGGCGCCGGCGCCTCCCGTCGCCCAGGGCGAGGAGCGGGTGGGCTCCATTTACGGAGTGCCAGTCTGACTTCCGCCGCTGCGACGCCTCCGCGGGTGCTCACCACCGCCCGCGAGGCCGCCGAATTCGCCGAGTCCACCCGCCGTCAGGGCCGGAGGCTTGGGCTCGTGCCCACCATGGGCTTCCTCCACCCGGGCCACTTGAGCCTCATGGCGGAAGCGCGCGCCCGGGCGGACGTGGTGGCGGTCACCATTTTCGTTAACCCCACCCAATTCGGCCCGGCCGAGGACCTCTCGCGCTACCCACGGGACTTCGCCGGCGACTTGGCCAAGTGCGCGGCCGCAGGCGTGGACACCGTCTTTCACCCGGAGGCGTCTGAGATGTACCCGGCCGGCCACCAGACCTCCGTCGAGGTCGCCGCGCTTTCCCAGGGACTGTGCGGCGCACGGCGCCCGGGACACTTCCGAGGTGTGGCCACGGTGGTGACGCAGCTCTTTTCCCTCTTCCGTCCCCACGTCGCCGTCTTCGGGGAGAAGGACTACCAACAGCTGTTGGTGGTACGGCGCCTCGCGCTGGACCTCCACCTCGGCGTGGACGTGGTGGGAATGCCCATCTTCCGTGAGGCGGATGGCTTGGCCATGAGCTCGCGCAACGCCTACCTCACGCCGCCGGAACGTCGCCGCGCGCTGGCCCTTCACCGGGGACTCGAGGCGGCCCGGAAACGCTACCGGGACGGCACCCTGGAGGCGGACACGCTGTTAAACATCGTCCGCGACGCGCTCCGTGCCGAGGACGTCCGCGAGGACTACGTTGCGCTGGTCGACCCCAATACTCTAGAGCCTCTGCGCCACGGCACGGCCCGTGCTCGGCTCCTCGTCGCAGGCTACGTCGGAGCCACGCGCCTCATCGACAACGCCGCCCTCGGTTAGGTGTGTCTCGAATGCAGTCCACCAGCTCTAAGGCCGTTGCCAGCGGCGAGAAAGTCATCGCCACCAACCGGAAGGCGCGCGCCGACTACTCGGTGGAGGAGAAGTTGGAAGCGGGGCTCGCCCTCTTGGGCAGCGAGGTGAAGAGCCTGCGGGCGGGCGCGGTGCAAATGTCGGATGGGTACGCCCTGCCCCGGGGGGGCGAGCTCTTCCTACACAACCTCCGCATCGCCCCCTACGGCGCGGCGGCGTTGTTTCCACACGAGCCCACCCGGGCCCGGAAGCTCCTGCTGCATCGCGCCGAGCTGGACCGCTGGGCCGCCAAGGTGCGGGAGCGGGGGTACTCCATCGTTCCGCTGGTGCTTTACTTCAAGGGGGGGCGGGCCAAGGTGCAGCTGGGGCTGGTGAAGGGCAAGACGCACGAGGACCGCCGCGAAGACATCAAACAGCGCGAGACGAAGCGAGAGATGGATCGCGTGCTCCGGAGGCGTTAGCGTTTGTAGAAGGGCCGTGGGAGGCCATGGACGACCGCACTCCGGAGAAGAAGCAGCACCTGCTCGCGGCCCTGGACCGCGGGATGGTGATGGTCCATCTCGACGCCCGTCGACCGGGGGTGGTGGTGCCCTCGGAATTCCGCACCGAGTCCCACCTCCGCCTCAACCTCAGCTACCGCTTCGAGCCCTCGGACCTCTCGGTGGGGGAGTGGGGCTTGCGCAGCACGCTGCGCTTTTCGGGCAACCGCTTCACGGTGGCCATTCCCTGGTGCGCGGTGTTTGGCATCACCAGCCATGCCAGCCACGAGTTTTGGATGTTTCCCGAGGACATGCCCGCGGAGTTGACGCGGAGCTCGCCGGTGAAGCCCCAGCCGCGGCAGCCTCTGGAAAGGCCTGGCCCGCTGCGCGAGGTGTCGCTTGAGACGCCGGCGGCCGAGGACGGCGCGGCGCAGCCTCCGCAGCGCGGACGTGGCCATCTGCGCGTGGTGAAGTAGCAACGCCTCCAACCGCCCGGCCAACGCGCCTCCGGGGCCATTTGCACCGGGTGCCTAGCGTTTCTGCAGGCGGGCCTCGAGCCGCGCCGGCCGGCCGCCCGAGAAAGTGCCCGTCCACGGGCGGTACCCGGGAGCGGTGAGGGTGACGTTGACTGGGCCCTTGGCCCAGGTGTTGTCCGCGGCCCAGGGCGTGACGCCCACCGGGCTGCCCTCGACGCTGACTTGCGCTCCCGTGGGCTCGCTGGTGATGAGGACGACGACGGCCACGGGTGCGCGCGGGGGTTTGGCCAGGAAGTAGTACCAGCCCGCCGCGGCGAGAGCGGCCAGTACCAAGAGCGCGAACCAGGGGGCGAGGCTTGGCCCCCCGACGTGGGCCAGTGCTCGGGCCGGCGGAGGAGGGACGTAGTCTGCTTCCGGCTTGGGCGAGCGCGCCTCGAGCTCCAGGGGCGGCGCCTTGGGGCGCTCCTCCAGCTCGAGCTCCTTTGGGGGCGGCCGCGGCCGGCTGATGCGGCTCGGCCTCGGGGCGACGGGTGCCGGCGCCGGGGCGTCGAGGTTACCGTCGGCGTCCAGCGTCCGGCCGGAGTAGTCGAAGGACTCGTCCTCGGTGCTGTCGTCCTTGGGGTCCACGCCTGTTGGCAGTCCTAGGCCGTCTCGCCTTTGTCCGGGAAGCGCTCGGAAATGTCCCGCAGCGTCTCCCAATTGAAAATGCCGGTGGTGTGCTCGTCGCTGAAGCGCATGTGTAGCGCATAGTTTCCGGCGGGTTTGAGCTCGAGCAGCGTGACGTCCCGGCTCACCGCCTCAGCGTCCAGCGTGCGCTTGTGCGTCCACTCGTCGACGCACGCCGCGCACGGGCACTGCTGCCGCAGGGTGCGCACCGCCACCGCCGTGCGCACGCCGTCGTCCCACGTGAGGCGCAGCACCCGGCCACCCCCACTCACCTCGACGTGAGCCGCTGCCGGCGGCAAGGTGTTGGGTTTGATGGTGTCCCAGAAACTCAAGCGGCGCTCCGTGGGGGAGGCGGCCCGGCGCCGGCCCCCTGGGCCGTGGCCAGCCGCCCGAAAAAGCCCTGCACCCACACGGGGCCCTCGGCCGTGGCGCTCGGTTTCACCCCCGCGTTGTATGACAGCTGGGTGGTGGAGGCCCAGCGAGGACAGCCGGGCGGGGCTTCCAGCCGACGGACAGCGGCCGAAGGACGCCACCCGGGGCCGGCACCTCATGAGGCGAGCTGGATGGGCCTGGGCGGGGTTTCGGGCAGGGCACCGCGTCGGCCGAGTACGCGCCGCAACGCATCCACCACCGTGGGGTCGAGGGCCACGCCTCGCAGGCGCTCCATAATCTCCAGCGCCGCCTGCAGCGACATGGCCCGCTGGTAGGGCCGGGTGGTGGTGCACGCGTCCCAGGTGTCGGCGCAGCCTACAATTCGGGCCACCAGCGGGATTTGTTCTCCGGACAGGCCCTCCGGGTAGCCGGCGCCATTCCATTTCTCGTGGTGGCTCTTCACCGCCGCCCGCGCCGCGCCGAGAAAGGTGACGGGCTCGACAATGGAGGCGCCAATGGCGGGGTGCTCCCGCATGACTTTCATCTCCTCCGGGGTGAGCTGCTCCTGCTTGCCGAGGATGGTGTCGATGATGCCGATTTTGCCAATGTCGTGGAGGATGCCGGCGTAGCGAAGCAGCTTCACCTCTGGCTCGCTCAGCCCGAGCTCGCGGCCGATGGCGGCGGAGATGTCGCCCACCCGCTGGCTGTGGCCGCGGGTATAGGGGTCCTTGCTGTCGATGCTGTTGGCCAGGGCGAGGATGGTCTCGAGGTAGCCCTGCTCCAGGCTTTGGTAGAGGCTCTTGTTCTCCTTGTCGTAGCTGAGCAACTGGACGCTCATGTGGTTGAACGTCCGGGCGAGCTCGCCGAGCTCGTTGTTGCTCTTGAGCTCCACTTGGCTTCCAAAGCGCCCCTTGGCGATGTCCAAGGCAGAGGCCACGAAGCGCTTGAGCGGCCGGGTGAGCCCCCTGGAGAAGAGGAGGGCCAACACCAGGGCCACCGCCAGTGCCGCCAAGAAGCCCACGAGAATCCGGTGCTGCATAGACCGGACTTGGGTGTAGGCGGCGTCCAAGGGCTGCTCGCTCACCACCGCCCAGCCCGGGCCGGCCACCACCGCGTAAGCGGCCACCACCCGCCCCTCGCCCTCGCCGAAGTTGCCCACGCGGAAGAGCTCCGGGTCGGGGGTGTGGGCCAGCGTCGCCAAAAGGCTGGCCACCGCCGGCCGCTGGGCGAGGTCCGCACCGGGAGGAAAGCGACCCCGCGGGCCGGCCACCAGTACTCCGTGCCCGTCCACCACATAGGCGAAGCCACTGGAGCCCACCCGCTGGTCCTCGACGGTGCTGGCCAACCCAGCCAAAGAGAGCTCCGCGGCCACGTACCCCCTCACCGGCTCCCCCACCGGCAAGGCCACCGTCACCGTGGGTGGCCGCCCGGGGTGGGCCACCACCGCCGAGTAGCGCAGCCCGGAAATGCCCTCCAAGAGGCCGCGGGCTCGTGCCTCGTGCTCCGCCACCTCGGTGGGCGGGACGTCGTTGAAGGCAAACGCTTGAAGCCCGGGGAGCCGGCTCGCTTTGGCGTCGAAGAGGGTGAGGGCGGTGACGTCTCGGCGCTGGGTGAGGACGGACGTCAACAGGGCCCGCTGCTCCGAGAGCGGCAGGGAGAAGAAGCCCGGGGTGCGCGCCAGCGCCACCACGGCGCGCACCGGCTCCTCGAGCGCGCGCTCCGTCTTCAGCCGCAGTTGCTTCACCCGCTCGCCGGAGAGCTCCTGCGCGTCACGGCTCAAGAGCTCCCGCGTGTCGGAGAGGACGAGCAGGCCGACGGTGGCGGTGGACACCACGCCCACCACCAGCATCAACAGAAAAATGGCCTTGAAGAGCTTCACTTCCAGTCCGGTGTCTGCACTTCGAGCTTGATGTTACTCGTCGAGACCTCGAGTCCGCGCTCGGCCGAAGGCCCGAGCGCGCCGTCCAGCCCGAGGGCGCTCACGCTCCAGCGGTAGGAGCCGGTGAGGACACTCGGGAAGCTGGCTTCGGCGCGGGGGGTGCGCAAGGTTTGAGGCGTTGGGCCTTTGAGCTCCACCAGGTAGCCGCGCGCGCCCGCCACCGCTCGCCAGCTCAAGCGCAAGGGCCCCACCCCCTTGCCCTTCGGGTCGAGCGAAAGCCGGAGGTTGGCGGCAGGCGAGAGGAGCTCCGGGGCCTCGAGGACGCCGGAGCCAGGCACCGGGACGGGGCCGGAGGGAGCCCCGGGGGCCTCCCCGCGCCGGACGAGCACCGTCTCTCCGGCGCTGACCGCCCGGGTGTGCCCCTCGGCCTCCACGCGCACCGGGATGCCGGAGTTGACGTGCACCTGCGTCGTGCCGTCGTCCGCCACCTGGATGGCAAAATGTGAGGCGTCTTCGGGCCGTTGCGAGACGAGCTTCCACGCCCCGTCGGCCTGGCTTGCGGCCTCAGCGTAATGTGCAGACGCCAGCAGCTTCTCGGCGTCGGCCACGCGCTCCGAGGCCTCGGTGCGCGCCGCGCCGGGCTTGGCCTGGCGCACCGCGCTCTTGGCCGAGGCGATGGCGCTCAGCGCGAGGTCCCGCTCTGGCCCGGGCAACAACAGCTGGGTGCCGGCCGGAACGGTGTCCGAGGAGAGGTGGTTGATGGCCTGGAGCTCGCTGGCTGCGTCCGCGCTCCCCAGGGTGCGGCGGGCGACGTCGGCCAGCGTCTCCTTGGGCTGCACCACCACCTCGCGCACCGCCGCCGCGGACAGCAGCACCACCAGGAGGAGGCCGGCTCTCATTGGAAGACAATCTCCCGCCCGGCGCGCACGGTGGCCGCCGGTGTCCCGACGCTCAAGTCCTGGGTGGCCGGGGCCTCCAAGGTGGCGTCGACGGTGCCGCGCTTCACGGTGAGGTCCGTCCTGTCTCGGCCCGGCGCGCCGCCGGTTTCGGCAATGCCGATGAGGGCCTCTTCCCCCACCAGCACCGAGCTCCCGTTGGGGAAGCGCAGAAGCGCCGAGGCCCGGGTGCCCGTCTGGACGGTGTCATTCTGCAAGAGCGCCATGCCCTCGCTGGCCACCGTCCAGTCGTCGGCGGCCGCGCGCTTCACCGAGACTTTCCCCGTGAGGTGCTGCAACGTGGCGCGGGCCGCGGGCGGAGGAGAGGCGTCACTCGGGCCGGGCGAGGACTTGCGACAGGCGTCGCCCGCCGCGAGGAGCGTGAGGCACAGGGCCATGTGTCGTCCCAACGGGTGCAGGGGCCGGATGTCCGGTGAAGTCCGTCGACTCTACCCATAGGCCTCGCCCGCCGTCCGCTTTGCCGCCGGCCCTCGGTGGAAGCGACGGGGTGGTGTAGGTGCGCACCCCCAGGAGGCCCGCCACGGCACAAGGGTGCCTACAGTCGCCGGTGGCGCAGCGCCGGAAGACGCGTCCGGACGCGCTCCAGCAAGCCGGCGTCCATGTCCGCGACGGCGAGCCCCTCGCCCTCCGAGGCGCACGCCACCACCAGGCCCCAGGGGTCTGCCACCAGGGAGTGTCCATAGGTGAGGCGGTCTCCGGGGTGTCGGCCACCCTGCGCCGGCGCGAGGACGTAGGCCTGGTTCTCGATGGCGCGCGCGCGGAGCAACACCTCCCAGTGGTCCTTCCCAGTGAGGAGGGTGAAGGCCGAGGGGACGGCGAGCAGCACCGCACCTTGCGCGGACAGCGCGCGGTACAGCTCCGGGAAACGCAAGTCGTAGCAGATGGAAAGCCCTATTCGGCCCAAGGGCGTCTCCACCGAGACGACGTCCTGGCCCGGCGCCACCGCCGCGGACTCCCGGTACGTCTGTCCGTCGCCAACCTCCACGTCGAAGAGGTGCATTTTCCGGTACACCGCGAGGCGCTGTCCCAAAGGGCCAAAGAGGACGCTGGTGTTGTACAGCCGCCCTTGCGCGCCCCCCGTCTCCAGCACGCTTCCCGCGAGGAGGTGGAGGTGGAGGCTTTCGGCGAGAGCGGCGAAGCGGCCCAGCGTCGGCCCGTCCAACGCTTCAGCCGCGGAGGCACGCTCCGTCTCCGGCCCCATCCAGGCGACGTTTTCCGGAAGGCCCACGAGCTCCGCGCCCCGCGCGGCCGCCTCGCGGACGAGGCGCTCGGCGGTGGCGAGGTTGCGGGCCTTGTCGGCGCCGGAGGCCATTTGCACGGCGGCAATGCGGGGCATGGAGACGGACTCGTTTGCGAAGAAGCCAGAGGCTGGCTCGCTTTTCCCACGCCAGCGTGTGCCGCCGCCAACGGAGGCCAGCAAAGCCAGCCCTGACGCGCGGCGTCAATCGGGGCGACTGAGGCCTCTCGCTGCCTCGGTGCGGGACGGGCGGCCGCCTTTACACTCTTGGGAGGGCTGTGGTACCGAGGGCGTCCACATTTTTCGATTTAACTCTCGAAAAGTGGGCCTTCGTGCCCGCTTTTTTCGTTTTTGGACCCCTCCCTCCCATGGCCGAGGTACTCCACAAGGCGTCGGTGGCCGAGCGCGCGGCGCGCGTGGCGGAGCCCTTGGTGCGGGCCGAGGGCTTGGAGTTGGTGGACACCGAGTACCTCCGGGAGCCCGGGGGATGGATTTTGCGGTTGTACATCGACCGGGCCGGGCGAGACCCCCTGGCCAAGGAAGGCGGCGTCGGGCTGGAGGAATGTGCCCGGGTGTCGCACGCGGTAGAGACGGCGCTCGACGTCGAGGACGTCGTCGAGCAGGCCTACAGCCTGGAAGTCAGTAGTCCGGGCCTCAACCGGCCGCTCCGCAAGCCGGACCACTTCCGGCGGGTTCTCGGTCAGCGCATCAAGGTGAAGACGTTTGGCCCCCTGGGCGCTCCGGGACGCAAGAGCTTCACCGGGACACTGGAGGACGTGGCCGAGGACAGTGTGATGGTGCACGTCGAAGGTGGACCCGCCTTTCGCATCCCGTTCCGGGACATCGCGAAGGCGAATCTGGAGTTCGACTTTTAGGACACAAACGAGCCATGGCGACGACAGCGGCGGCAGCCAATCCGGTGGTAAATCTCAACCTCGTCCTGGAGCAGGTGGCCAAGGACAAGGGCATCGAGAAGAGTGTGCTCGTGGCGACGCTCGAGGACGCGATGCAGACCGCGGCCAAGAAGCACTTCGGCCAGGACCGGAACCTGGAAGCCAAGTACGAGCTGGACAAGGGCGTGGTGGAGCTCTTCCAGGCGGTGACGGTGGTGGAGGAAATTACCGACCCCGCCCAGGGCGTCAACCAGCTCGGGCTGGACGAGGCGCGCAAGAAGGGGATGGAAGTCGAGCCCGGCGACGAGCTCGTCTTTCAAATCTTTTACCGCGACGAGGACGCCGCCGAGGCCAAGGCCCAGGACGACCAGTACGGGGACATCCTCAAGCTGAAGACGTTTCGGCGGGGCTTCGGCCGCATCGCCGCCCAGACGGCGAAGCAAGTCATCCTCCAGCGCACGCGCGATGCGGAGCGGGAAAACGTCTACAACGAGTACAAGGACCGGAAGAACGAGATTGTCACCGGCATCGCCCGGCGCTTCGAGCGGGGCAACATTATTGTCGACCTCGGGCGGGCCGAGGCGGTGCTGCCGGTGCGCGAGCAGGTGCCGAGGGAGACGTACCGCGCTGGCGACCGGGTGCAGGCCTTCGTCCTGGACGTGCTCCGCGAGTCCAAAGGGCCGCAGATTATTCTCAGCCGCGCCTCGGTGAATCTCCTCACCAAGCTCTTCGAGATGGAAGTCCCGGAGATTGCCGAAGGCATCGTGGTCATCGAGGCTGCGGCGCGCGAGCCCGGGGGCCGGGCGAAAATTGCCGTCAGTAGCCGGGACGCGGACGTGGACCCGGTGGGGGCCTGCGTGGGCATGAAGGGCAGCCGCGTCCAGGCGGTGGTGCAGGAGCTGCGCGGGGAAAAAATCGACATCGTCCCCTGGGACGAGGACCCGGCGCGTTTCGTCTGCTCGGCGCTCGCTCCGGCCGAGGTGAGCCGCGTCATCATTGACGAGGCCAACCACGCCATGGAGCTCATTGTCCCCGACGACCAGCTCTCCTTGGCCATCGGTCGGCGCGGCCAGAACGTGCGACTCGCCGCCCAGCTCACCGGGTGGAAGCTGGACATCAACAGCGAGAGCCGAGTGCGGGAGATGCGGGAATTCGCCAACCGCTCCCTGGGCGCGCTGCCCGGGGTGACGGAAATCCTCATCGAGACCCTCTACGCCCACGGCTTCCGTCAGGCCAAGGACGTCGCCGAGGCGAGCCCCGAGGTGCTGGCGCAGATTCCGGGGGTGGACCCGGCGCGCATCCCGGCCATGCAGGAGCAGGCCAGTAAGCAGATGGTGGACGACGCCGCAGAGCTGTCGCGCATGGAGTACGAGCGCGAGCAGCAGCGCCTCTTCGAAGCCCGTCGCCACCCGGACGAGCTCACCCAGGCCGAGCGGCTGGCCCGGGTGCGGGGGATGAGCGAGAAGACCATCGAGGCCTTGGTGCTCAGCGGCTACAAGACGGTGGAGGACGTGGCCAACGAGAAGGACCTCACCAAGCTCGGCGACGTGCCGGGGGTGGGCATCAAGAAGGCCCGTCAGCTGAAGAGCGCCGCCGAGTCCTACCTCCTCGAGGAGGCCCGACTGCGCACCGAGTTGGACGCCGAGCGCGCCGGTTTGGCCGCCCTGGCTCCCCCCCCCACACAGGAGGAAAAGTAGCCCGAACCCGCGGACGCCACGTCTCTCCAGCGCTTCCCCCAACACCGTTTGTGCGGGGGCGGCACCAGGGGCGGTTTTGCAAGGTGCCAGGAGGGCAACCACCAGGTGACACCGAGACGCGAGTTTCCGGAGCGCACCTGCATTGGATGCGGGGCCAAGCGCCCCCAGCAACACCTCCAGCGGCTGTGCCTGTCGAGCGAGGGCGCAGGCTACTGGGACAAGACGAAGACCGGGACCGGTCGCGGCGCCTACGTGTGCGGAGCAGGGTGCTTGCGAGCTGCGGTGCAGCGAAAAGCGCTGGCTCGGGCTTTTCGCGGCCGGATGCGCGCCATCGACGTCTCCGCATTGGAGGCGGCGCTGGGGCCAGCGTCCTGAAGGTCTGGGCCGAGGAGCGAGGAGTGCGTTAGAAGACAGCTGACAGGGGCTTATGTCGAAGAAGCGCGTTCACGAAATCGCCAGGGAGCTCAAGTCCTTCGGCATCGAGCTGGACAACCGTGAGGTCGTCACCGAGCTCACCTCGCTCGGCTACGACGTCAAGAGTCACTCCAGCTCGCTCGAGGACGACCAGGCCACTGCGGCGGTGCAGCGCATTGTCGAAAAGCGCCGCCCCAAGGCAGCGCCGACTCCGGTGGCCGCCAAGGGCTTCGTCGTCCGCCGCCGCAGCCCGGGTGCCGACGTCCACCCCGGCCCCAACGGGACACCCGCGGCGGCCGAGGCCGCCGTCGCCGAGGCCCCGGTGGCCGTCCCGGCCGTGGAGCCGCCGCCCGCGCTGCCCGAGGTGGCGCACGAGGCCGTTACCGAGTCCGTCCCCGAGGTGGCCGCCGCGCCGCCGGAGCCCGCCGCCCTGCCTCCACCGGCAGCCCCGGCGCCGGTGCACCGCGAAACCCCGCCGCCCCCCGTCGCCCAGCCCGCGCCCCCCGCCGCCGCCCCGGCGCAACGCCCAGCGGCAGCTGGCCTCCGTCCGGCCCAAATTCTCTCCCGCCCCGCAGCCCAGGGCACCCGCGCCGGGCCCTCTCAGGGCCGCACCGGGACCGCCACCCAAACCGTCACCCACCGTCCTGGGCTGGCCGGCCCCCGTGCCGGCGGCGCGCCCGGTGCGAGCGCCGCACCCTCCGGCCCGCAGGGCGAGCGGCGTCCCACCGCCACCCAGGCGGTGGTTATCAGCCGACCGCTCATCGCCGTGCGCCGGGTGACGCCCTCGTCCACCGCGCACAAAAACATCCCCATGGCCCCCGGCAAGAAGGCCATCGGCGAGGTGCGCGAATTCAAGGTGGTGCCCGACGGGCTCGGCCGCGGCCGCGAGCTCATCGACATTACGAAAAAGAAGGAGCAGGACCGCAGCAAGAAGCGCACGACGGACAAGGAAGGCGGCATCACCAAGCAGGAGATGGACAACCTGATTTGGGGCCGCGTCACCATCCCGGTTCGTGGCAAAAAGCGGAAGCCCACCAAGAAGGGGCAGAAGACGCAGATTACTGAGATGGCTGGCGAGAAGAAGGTCATCCGCATTCAAGAGGCCATCAGTGTCTCGGAATTGTCCCAGACCATGGGCGTCAAGACGGCGGAAATTATTAAGAAGCTGATGGCCGGCGGCACCATGGCCACCGCCAACCAGATGGTGGACATGGAGACCGCGGCCATCATCGCCACCGACTACGGCTGGAAGGTGGAGAAGGTGGGCTTCGAAGTCGAGGACTACCTGCCGGAGGTGGCGGAACGTCCCGAGGACGAGCGCCCCCGGCCACCGGTGGTCACAGTCATGGGACACGTCGACCACGGGAAGACGTCGCTCCTGGACGCCATCCGCTCGGCCCACGTGGCCGAGGGCGAGGCGGGCGGAATTACGCAGCACATTGGCGCCTACACCGTCACCACGCCCAAGGGCGACATCACCTTCCTCGACACCCCGGGCCACGAGGCCTTCACCGCCATGCGCGCCCGGGGCGCCAACGTCACCGACTTGGTGGTGCTGGTGGTGGCCGCCGACGACGGCGTCATGCCCCAGACGCAGGAGGCGGTGGCCCACGCCAAGGCGGCCAAGGTGCCGCTGGTGGTGGCCATCAACAAGATGGACCTTCCGGGCGCCAACCCCGAGCGCGTGAAGAAGGACTTGGCGGCGCTGGAGCTCGTCCCGGAGGAGTGGGGCGGGGACACCATCATGGTGCCCGTCTCGGCCCGCACCAAGGCCGGGGTGGACCTCCTCTTGGAAAATATTCTCCTCCAGGCCGAAGTCCTGGAGCTCACCGCCAACCCCACCCGTGCGGCGCTGGGGACCATCATCGAGGCCAAGCTGGAGAAGGGGCGCGGGCCGGTGGCCACCGTCCTCGTCCAGGAAGGCACGTTGCGCACCGGCGACGCCGTCGTCACCGGCACCCACTACGGCCGGGTGCGGGCGATGTTGGATGGGCGTGGTCAGCCGGTGAAGGAAGTCCTCTCCGGCTACTCGGCGGAGGTGGTGGGGCTATCCGGCGTCCCCACCGCGGGGGACACCATCAACGGCGTCGAGGATGAGAAGGCAGCCAAAGAGATTGCCGACCACCGCATCACCAAGGAGCGGCAGGCGGACCTGGGGAAGACGTCCAAGGACTCGCTCGAGTCGCTTCTGCAGAGGACGAAGGAAGGCGAGGCCAAGGAGCTGCGCGTCGTCATCAAGGGCGACGTCCAGGGTTCGGTGGAGGCGGTGGCCCAGGCCCTCACCAAGCTGTCCACGCCGAAAGTGAAGGTGGAGATTATCCACAAGGGCGTGGGGGCGATGACCGAGTCCGACGTCATGCTCGCCGCGGCCAGCAAGGGAACGGTGCTCGGCTTCAACGTCAAGCCCGAGTCCGGCTCCGAGGCGGCGGCCAAGGCCCAGGGCGTGGCCATCTACACCTACTCCATCATCTACGAGCTCATCGACGGCGTGCGTAAGGCCATGGAGGGTCTGCTCGAGCCCATCCGGACAGAGAAGAAGCTCGGCCGGGCCGAGGTGCGCAATCTCTTCAATGTGCCGAAGCTGGGCACCATCGCCGGCTGCTCGGTGACCGAGGGGGTCATCAAGCGGACGAGCCAGGTGCGCATTTTCCGCGAGGGCAAGGCCCTCGGGACGGGCAAGGTGGCGAGCCTCAAGCGCTTCAAGGACGACGTCCGCGAAGTGGCTCAGGGCTTCGAGTGCGGTATTGGCGTCGAGGGCTGGCAGGACTTCAAGGCCGGCGACATCATCGAGGCGTTCGAAATCGAGGAGACGCGGCCCAGCCTGGAGTAGCCCCGCTTTAAAGAAGGGGGCCCTCCCCAGTCACCCCCGGGCCGTGGTTCTTCGAGGGAGCAGCAGTCTCCATGTTCGTCGGTGTCGCTCGCTGTGCGCTCCAGATTGCGGATTCCGGCTCGCTGAAGTCCAAGCGGCAGGTGCTCCGTCGAATTACGGACCGGGTGAAGGCGCGCTTCAATGCCTCGGTGGCCGAAGTCGAGGACCAGGACCTCTGGCAAAGGGCCACCATTGCCTTCGCGGTGGTGGGCAACGACAAGCGGCACGTCGACGAGCAACTGGAGAAGCTGCTGCACTTCGTGGAGGAGATGTACCTCGCCCCCCTCCTCACCCGGGAGCGGGAGATTTTGAGCTTCGGCGAGCAGCTCTTCGCCAGTCCGGTGCACAGCACCGACCCGGGCACGCTGGAGCTGCCCTTTGCCCGCGAGGACAGGAGCCTCGCTGAGGCCGAGGGCATGGCGGCCTGGGACCGGCGGCCGGACGAGCCCCTCGTCCGGCGCGCGGGGCAACGCACCAGCGGAGACTTGTCCGTCTCCGAGGCGCGGGTGCGCGCCCGGGCGCTGCGCAACCGCCGGGAATGGGAGAAGCCATGAGCACCCCCGCGCGGCCGGAGCGAGTCGGGGCGGAGATTCAGGCCGCGGTGGCGGACTTGCTCGGCCGGGGGGACTTGCGAGACCCGCGCATTGGCTTCATCACCGTCACCGGGGTGAAGGTGTCCCCGGACTTGCGCGTCGCGCGTGTCTACTGGTCGAGCCTCGGCGACGACGCCGCCCACAAAGCCACCCAGGCAGGCCTCGACGCCGCCAAAGGCTTCGTCCGGCGGGAGGTGACGTCCCGGGTGAAGCTGCGCGTGTCCCCGGAAATATTCTTCGTCTTCGACGGCTCCGTCGAGGAGGGGGACAAAATTGACCGCCTCCTGCGCGAGGTGAAGGCCAAGGAGGGCTGGTGAGCGTCATCCAGGACGTTAAGCTCTCTGGAAGGAATGGACGGGCTTCTCGTCATTGACAAGCAGGCCGGGCCCACCTCCTTCGAGGTGGTGCGGCGGGTGCGTGTCCTCACCGGCGTCAGCAAGGCCGGCCACACCGGGACGCTCGACCCCCTGGCCACCGGCGTCCTTCCCGTGGCCCTCGGCGAAGCCACCAAGCTGGCCGGGCTCCTCACCGAGGGGGACAAGGCCTACGACGCGGTGGTGCGTCTCGGGCTGGAGACGGACACCCTGGACGTGACGGGCACCGTGCGGCGCACGGCCGACGTCCCGCCTCTGTCCGAGGCGCGACTGGAGGCAGTGCTGGCCCCCTTCCGCGGAAGCTTCCTCCAGACGCCGCCCATGGTGTCCGCGGTGAAGGTGCGCGGGCGGCGGCTGTACGCCATGGCCCGGGCGGGCGAGGAGGTGGAGCGCGCCGGCCGCCCCGTCACCGTGCACGCCCTGGTGCTCCGCGACTTCTCCGCCACCGAAGTCACCCTCTCCGTCCGGTGCAGCAAGGGCTTCTTCGTCCGAGTGCTGGCCGAGGAGCTGGGCCGGGGCCTGGGCTGCGGGGGCTGCCTCAAGTCGCTGCGGAGGACGCAGAGTGGCCCCTTCGGCCTGGACCGCGCTCTGCCGCTGGAGCGCCTCGAGGCGCTCCTCGCCGAAGCCGACGGGCTCGAGCGGCTGCGCGCCCGCCTGGTGGCGCCGCTGGACATGCTGCCGCAGCTGCCTGTTTTCCGGGTGAATGCCGAGGACGCGGCCAAAGTCGCCCATGGCCTCCCCCTGCCGGCCCACCTGGAAACCCCCGGACGGGTGCGGGTGGTGGGGCCGCACGGCCAACTCCTCGCCGTGGCCGACGTCCGCGACGGCCGGCTGGCCTACGTCCGCGTGCTGGCCCCGACGACGTGAATGTCACCGTCCTCATCCCCAGTAGCCTCAAGTCCGCGCTGGACGGCAAGCGCCGGGTAGAGCTCGGCGTCCCGGCGGGCTCGGGGGTGGGGGAGGTGCTTCAGACGCTGCTCACCCTCTACCCGAAGCTGGCCCGGATGGTGGCTACCGAGCGGGAGCACGGCCGCCCGGGGTTGACGCTGTTTTTCGAGGAGGCGACGACGCGCCACGGGCGTCGGGAGCACGCCCGGGTGTGGTTGTTTGCCCCGGTGGCCGAGCCGGCCCGCTAAGCCCGGCACCGCCAGTGGACGCGGGGCCCCCGCCGAATTGCATTCTCCCGTCGGAGGCGCCTATAAGCGCCGCGCCCTTGGCCGGGAAGCGCCGGAGGGGCGCCCGGGCGTCTGCACCCCTCCGCGGACGACAGGCCTACAGGGGAAGTCCCGCCGTCTTGGGGCCTTTCCTTTTGGGTTTCCGGGTGGAAGGCCAAGGGGCCGTGACGTTTGGCCCAACGGCCCTGTAACCCCATGGGAGCGGGACGGAGTCGTACATGAGTGTCGAGATTGAACGAAAGGCGGAGCTCGTCGCCCAGTACCGGACGCACGAGACGGACACCGGGAGCCCGGAAGTCCAGGTGGCGCTCATCTCCGAGCGCATCAACCAGCTCACCGACCATTTCAAGACGCACAAGAAGGACCACCACAGCCGCCGAGGCCTGCTCAAGCTCGTCGGCCAGCGGCGGCGGCTGCTGGATTATTTGAAGAAGAAGGACACCACGCGTTACAAGAAGCTCATCGACGGGCTCGGCATCCGGAAGTAGCGGGCCCCTAACAAGAAGACGGCTTCTCAAAAAGGAAGCCTTCTTGAGGAAGTCACCAAGCAGTCTCCCTCCTTTGGGACAACAGCAGGGGCCCTCCGCGGTGCAGCCCGCGGCCGCCCCTGCCAAGCCAAACCGAGGGGAAAGGGCAGGACGGGCTTCAGGGTAGAGGCGACAAGGAGTTTTGGCCTCCGTACGGAGGCGCCGAGGTTGGCAACAGTTGGCCGTTTCGGCGCCTGCGCTCAGAGACTGAAAGTTCCTGTCGCTGGTGGTTCTCTCCTGGGGCCCAAAAAAGAGAGTTGAGCGCAGTTTTTTGGGACGGACAGGTCGGGGAGCTCCGGGCCTTGAAGGAGGAATGCTGCTTCCTCTTTTTTGGCCTCCGGGTGACTCCGCACCAACAGCCACAAGGAACGACATGTACCTCAAAAAGGAAGTGAAATTCGGCGAGAGCACCCTCAGCCTCGAGACCGGGAAAATGGCCAAGCAGGCCGACGGCTCGGTGGTGTTGCGCTACGGCGACACCGTCATCCTCGTCACCGCGGTCTCGGCGAAGGAGAAGAAGGACGTCGACTTTCTGCCGCTCACCGTCGAGTACCAGGAGCGCCTGTACTCTGCGGGCCGCATCCCCGGCAGCTTCTTCCGCCGCGAGGGCCGCCTCACCGAGAAAGAGACGCTGAGCTCGCGGCAAGTCGACCGCAGCTGCCGTCCCCTCTTCCCCGAGGGCTACGCCTACGAGACGCAAGTCATCGCCTCCGTCATCTCCTCCGACCCGGAGAACGAGGGCGACATTCACGGCATCACCGGCGCCTCGGCGGCGCTGATGGTGTCCAACATCCCCTTCGACGGCCCCATCGCCGGCGTCCGGGTGGGCCGCGTGGACGGGAAGCTGGTGGCCAACCCCACCGCCACCCAGCGGGCCGTCTCGGACCTGGACCTCATCATCGCCTGCAGCAAGGAAGCCATCGTCATGGTGGAGGGCGGCGCCGAAGAGGTCTCCGAGGCGGACATGGTGGCCGCGCTCGAATTCGGCCACCGCGCGGTGCAGCCGGTGTTGCAGCTCCAGGAGGAGATGCGGCGCGAGCTGGGCGTCACCGTACGGGCCTATGACAAGGCCCCCTCGGCCGACGAGTCCCTCAAGGCCATGGTGCGGGAGCTGGCCATGGACGGCATCCGCCAGGGCTATGGCATTGCCGAGAAGCACGCCCGCTACGACGCCCTGAGCGCGGTGAAGAAGCAAACCCTGGCCAAGCTGAAGGAGCGCCTCGGTGAGGCCTTCACTCCCACCACCGAGAAGCTGGCCAAGGCGGTGGTGGAGGACCTCAAGTACGAGCACATGCGGCAGCTCACCGTGAGTGGCGGGCGCGTCGGCGGCCGCGGCCACGACCAGGTGCGCACCATCACCTGCGAGGTGGGAATTCTCCCCCGCACGCACGGCAGCGCCCTCTTCACCCGCGGTGAGACGCAGGCCCTGGTGGCCACCACCTTGGGGACGAGCGACGACGAGCAGAGGATTGAGCTCTTGTCCGGCCAGACGTTCCGGAAATTCATGCTTCACTACAACTTCCCGCCCTTCAGCGTGGGCGAGACGAAGCCCCTGCGCGGCCCGGGCCGGCGGGAGATTGGGCACGGCGCCCTCGCCGAGCGCGCCTTGCGCAACATGCTGCCCAAGAGCGAGCAGTTCCCCTACACCGTCCGGGTGGTGTCCGACATCCTCGAGTCCAACGGCTCGAGCTCCATGGCCTCCGTCTGTGGCGGCACGCTGTCGCTCATGGACGCGGGCGTCCCCATCCAGGCGCCGGTGGCGGGCATCGCCATGGGCCTGGTGAAGGAAGGCGAGCAGGTGGCCATCCTCTCGGACATCCTCGGCGACGAGGACCACCTCGGGGACATGGACTTCAAGGTGTGCGGCACCGAGAAGGGCATCACCAGCATCCAGATGGACATCAAAATTACCGGGCTCACCACGGCCATCATGAGCCGCGCGCTGGAGCAGGCCCGCCGGGGGCGGTTGCACATCCTCGGTGAGATGCTGAAGGCCATCGACAAGCCGCGTCCAGAAATCAACCGCTACGCGCCGCGCATCACCACGCTGATGATTCGCCAGGAGTTCATCAAGAACGTCATCGGCCCGGGCGGCAAAGTCATCAAGGACATCATCGCCCGCACCGGCTGCTCCATTAACATTGAGGACAGTGGCCGGGTGGACATCGCCAGCAACAACGCCGAGGCCGTCCAGCAAGCCATTGCCATGGTGCAAGCACTCACCCGCGAGGCCGAGGTGGGGAAGGTGTACTTGGGCACGGTGCGCAAAATCGCCGAGTTCGGCGCCTTCGTGGAGCTCTTTCCCGGCACCGACGGTTTGGTGCACATCTCCGAGCTCTCGGACAAGCGGGTGAAGAGCGTCTCCGACGTCCTCAAGGAAGGCGACGAGGTGATGGTGAAAGTCATCAGCATCGACCGCACCGGCAAAATCCGCCTCTCGCGCAAGGAGGCCATGGCCGAGCGGGCGGAGGGCGCGCAGCAGACGCCGGCTGCCACTCCGACGCCGGGAGAGCCCCAGGCCAAGGCCTAAGGGCGCCCATGGACCGCGTCACCGTCGAGGTGCGGCGGGTGCGGACGCACAGCGAGCCGCTCCCGCTGCCGCGTTACCAGACGGACGGTGCCGCGGGCATGGACTTGCTCGCGGACATCGACGGCGAGTGGACGCTTCTGCCCATGGAGCGGCGGGCCATTCCCACCGGGCTCGCCGTGGCCGTTCCACCGGGCTTCGAGGGTCAAGTCCGTCCGCGCTCCGGCCTGGCGCTCAAGAGCGGCGTCACCTGCCTCAACTCGCCCGGCACCATCGACTCGGACTACCGGGGCGAGGTGCAAGTCATCCTCGCCAACCTCTCCACCACGCCCTTCAGCCTTCGGCGCGGCGAGCGCATCGCGCAGCTCGTCTTGGCTCCGGTGGTCCGTGCTGTGCTGGTGGAGGTAGAGGTACTCCCGGTGACTACGCGCGGCAGTGGTGGCTTCGGTTCCACCGGCGTCTAGTGCCGGGGCGCAGGAGTGGCGCAGTGGAGTGAGTCGAATAGACTCGCGGCCGTGCTCTGCTACCGCTGCGGCAGCCACGTCCCGGACTCGGCCGAACGTTGCGCCGCGTGCGGCCAGCGCCAGGTAGGCACCGCGCGCATGACGAGTGCCACCGGGCTTCGCAAGAAGCTCAACCCCGCGCTCCTCGTCGGCCTGCCTTACCGTGAAGGCGACGTCATGGCCGGCCGCTACCAAGTCAAGGACGCCGTCGGCGTCGGCCCGCTGGGCTTTGTGCTGCGCGCCGCGGACCGCGAGCTGGGCATCGACGTCTCGGTGAAACTCATCCACCCCCGCTTCGTCCAGACAGGCGAGGAGCGGGAGGCCTTCCGCCGGGCGCTCGAGCCCGCCCGTCGCTTCCTGCACCCCTCGCTGACGCGGCTGCACGACGTCGGGAACGACCAGGGCTGGCCCTACTACACCTACACCTTCCTCGACGGGCTGCCGCTGCGGCGCATCATCGACTTGCGGCTGGCCAAGGGGCAAACGTTTGCCTTGGACGAGGTGGAGCCCATCCTCGGCCAGCTCATGGCCGCCCTCGAGGCCGCGCACCCTGCCGGCGCCCACGGGGACCTCAAGGCCGAAAACATTCTCGTCCTGCCGGACATGCTCAAAGTGACGGACTGGGGTGTGGCCGCGGGGGTGCCGCGTCCGCCCTTCGTCCAGGCCGAGCGGCAGAAGTCGGCCCACCGGCACTTCTCACCGGAGTACCTGGCCGGACTCGCGCTCGAGCCGCGCGCAGACGTCTACTCCTTGGGCGTGCTGGTGGGGGAGCTGCTTACTGGCCTCACCCCGGAAGACGAGATTCCGGAGCTCCGCCTCGTCAACGCAGAGCTCCCGGACGCCATCGAGGGCTTCTACCGACGGGCGCTCTCCGAGCATCCGGCGAGCCGCTTCCGCAGCGTGCGGGAAATGTTTGAGGCCTTCTCGGCCGTGGTGGAGGGGAAGCCGGCGGAGGCCCCCGCCGCGCCGGAGGCGGCGGTGGACGAGGGCTTCGAAGTCGTCGACTTCACCGAGACGCAGACGGTGGTGGTGCAGCCCGAGCCGCCGGCCCCGGTGGCCGAGGCGGCGCCCGTCGAGTCGCCAGCCGACATTCCCCCGCCCTCACCCGTCGCAGCGACGGAAGTCGTCGCCGCCATGGCGGAAGCCCCGGCCCCCGTCGTCCCCCCAAGCGCGGACAACGTCCCGCCCCCGCCCGAGGCCCCACCGGAAACCGAGTTTTGGAGCGAGTCCAAGGAAGCTCCGGCTCAAGAGGCCTCCGGCCCCGCCGAGCCGGCTACCGTCGCGACGCTGTGGAGTGACGAGGAGGAAGAGGAGCCGGAGGCCGCGCTTGCTGCACCCGAGCCCGTGGCACCCGCGCTGTCCCTGGCGGCCGCTGCCGCCGAGCCGCCGTTGCCCCCAGCAGTGGCTCCGGAGCCGCCCGCCACGCCCCACGTCGAGCCCGAGCCGCCGGCTGTCCGCGCCATTCCCGCCGTCCCAGCGTCCCGCGCATTGGCAGCGCCTCGCTGCCAGCTGCCGCCGTGTCCCGTCCGGTGGTGCCCTCCGTCGGCTTGTGGGGCCCCGGGGCGCGGCGCACAGGCGCCCACGCAGCGGTGGCCGTTGCCATTCCCGAGGCCCCAGCAACGGAGCCTGTTTCCACTTCCCCGTTGGCGCCGGCGCTGCCCTTCGAGGAGGACGCGGCGCCCGCCGTGCGGCCGGTGCCGACGCCGGCCCCGTTTCCGGCCGTGCGCCCTGCGGAGCGTCACGTCGCGACGGCCTCCATGGCCCTGCACTCCGTCGAGGCGGCCCCCCTGGCCAGCGCTGCACCCCCGGGCCTTGGCCACCAGCACGGGCAATGGAGCCCCGGCGCCGCGCTGGCCGAGCTCGTCTCGGAGCTGCGCACCGAGGACGCCCGGCGCCTGGCCGAAGCGGACGGTGAGGCTGCGTCGACGGCACGGGCCGCCGAGACGGCCACCGAGCAGCGGGCGTCTCGCGAGCGGCTGGCCCTCATGTCCGCCTCGGACGAGCCGACGGTGCAAATGGCGTCCGTCTCTGGGCGGCACCGGAAGCCCCTCCCCGCACCGCAGCCGCCGCCTGTCCGGCGTCTGGAGTTGTCCGTCGACAGGCTGCTCCGTTGGGGGCTGGTGGGCGTCGTCGTCTTCTTCATCGGCGTCGTCGGGGCGCTTGTCTTGCTGCGCCTTCACTAGCGCCTGCTGGCCCGCCGGCCTCCTCTCGCGGTAGGACGAGAGGAGCATGCTTCCCCGCTACAGCCGTCCGGAAATGGCCTCGCTGTGGAGCGCGCAGGCGCGCCTCCGCCGCTGGCGCGACGTCGAGCTGGCAGCCCTGGAGGGCATGGTGGCGGCCCACATCGCCCCCGCCGAGGCGCTGGCCGAGTGCCGAGCCCGCGCGGGGGACTTCGACGAGGCGGACGTCCGCCGCATTGACGAGATTGAGCGCGTCACCCGGCACGACGTCATCGCCTTCCTCACCTTCCTCGAGGAGCGCATCGGGCCCCCGGCGCGGTGGCTGCACTTCGGAATGACGTCCTCGGACGTGTTGGACACCTCCCTCTCTCTCATTCTGCGGGACGCGGCGGACCTCCTCTTGGCGGGGCTCGAGCGCGCCATGGCCGCGGTGGAGCGCCGCGCCTTTGAGTACAAGCGCACCCCCATCATGGGGCGGAGCCACGGCATTCACGCCGAGCCCATGTCCTTCGGGCACAAGCTGGCGCTCTGGTACGACGAGTTGCGGCGCGGCCGAGAACGGCTTCTGCACGCCCGGAAAACCATTGCCGTGGGCAAGCTGTCCGGCTCGGTGGGGACGTTTGCGCACCTCCCCCCGGAGGTGGAGGAGCACGCCTGCAAGAGCCTGGGACTCGAGCCCGCGCCGGCCTCGAGTCAAATCCTCCAGCGGGACCGGCACGCCGAGTATTTCCAGGTGCTGGCGCTCCTCGGGAGCTCCCTGGAAAAATTCGCCACGGAAATCCGCCACCTCCAACGGACGGAAGTGCGCGAGGTGGAGGAGCCCTTCAGCGCCGGGCAGAAGGGGAGCTCCTCCATGCCCCACAAGAGGAACCCCATTCTCTCCGAGAATTTGAGCGGCCTGGCCCGAATGCTCCGCGGCTACTCCCTGTCGACGCTGGAGGACGTCCCCCTGTGGCACGAGCGGGACATTTCTCATTCCTCGGTGGAGCGCCTGGTGGGGCCGGATGCCACCACCGTCCTGGACTTCATGCTGCACCGGTTTGCTGGCCTGGTGGATGCCTTGCGCGTCTACCCGGACCGCATGCGCGCCAACATCGACTTGCTGGGCGGGGTGGTGAATAGCCAGCGCGTCCTGCTCGAGCTCGCTCGGCGGGGCTTCGACCGGCAGAAGGCCTACGTCCTCGTGCAGCGCAACGCCATGCGCATGTACGACGAGGGGGTGGACTTCAAGACTGCGTTGCTCGCGGACCCGGAGCTGATGCGCGTCCTTTCACCCGCGGAAGTCGAGGCCTGCTTCGCGCCGGAGTACCACCTGCGCCACGTGGACACCGTGTTTCAGCGGGTGTTTGGCCGCAGTTGAGGACGGCCGGCCCGTCCGCTTACCGGCGCGGAAGGACGACTTCCAGGAAGGTGGTGGACTTGCGCGTCATCACCACCCACAGGCAGCGGGCCAAACAGGCCACGCCGAATTCGCGGTAGATGAGTCCGAGGTTCTGAAGGACTTCTCGGTTGGTGATGACGCCGCGCACGTAAACCGTACACTGCAGGCGGCGCGCCAACTCGCAAGTTTTTGGAATTGCTTGAGAGTCCCAAGGAGGAGCCATTCCTCCCGCGCGAGGAGGGCACGAGGCGCGGGGTCAGCACGGACTCCATTCTCAAAGCTGACCCGGTAAGGCGCTCCAAAGGCGCTTTAGAGGTAGCCGTGGGTGGTGAGGTTGCCGCGGATGCGCTCGGCCGCGTCTCCCACCGTCAAGGGGAAGGTGCCCGCGGTAATTTCCCGGTAGGCGTCGAGGTAGGTTTCCGCCGTCTTGATGCGGACGTCCTCGGGGACGACAGGCAATGGCCCATGCCCGGAGAAGCCTTTCTCCCGGATGAGCCACTGGCGAACCGTCTCCTTGTCCAGCATGGCCTGGTCCTGGCCCGTCCGGAGGCGCCGCTCGTACTCCGAGGCCCGCCAGAAGCGGGAGCTGTCCGGGGTGTGCATCTCGTCGATGACGTAGAGGGTAGAGCCCACTTTCCCGAATTCGTACTTGGTGTCCACCAGAAGCAGCCCCCGGCTGCGCGCCCACGCCTGGCCCTCTCGGAAGAGGGCGAGAGCGGACTCTCGAATGGCTCCCCACTCCTTGGGGGTGGCCAGACCCCGGGCGAGGATGTCGGCCTCGCTCATCGGCGCGTCGTGCTCCCCCGGAGCGGCCTTCGTAGAGGGCGTGAGAATGGGCGCCGGAAATGCTGCGTCCTTTCCCAAGCCGTCCGGAATGGGGACGCCGTACACCCGGTGCTCACCCTTCTCCACATCCCTCCACAAGCTGCCGGTGAGGTAGCCCCGGACGACGACTTCGATGGGGAAGGGCTCGGTGGCCCGGGCCACGGTGACGTTGGGGTCCGGGACGTCGAGGACATGGTTTTTGACGAGGTGGCCCGTCTTCTCGAACCAGAACCGGGCCAGCCGGTTGAGCACCTCCCCTTTGAAGGGGATGGTGGTGAGCACCTTGTCGAAGGCGGACAGGCGGTCGGTGGCGATGAGAAAGAGCCGGTCCCCCTTCCGGTAGACGTCGCGGACTTTTCCCCGGTAGCGGGTGCCGAGCGCGTCGAACTGCGTCTCCGCGAGTGTGAAGTTGAGTTGGGCGCGAACGGCCGGGTCGGACATGACGCCCCCTCCTACCACGCGCTGCCCCAGGAGGTGGACCGGCCGAGCGACGGCGAGCGGCTTAGCGGACGTCGGAGCCGACGAGGTAAAGCAAGACGGGGTTCAGTCGCAGCACGCCGTCGGCGTAGGCGGCGGCGTAGGGCACCCCGTCCGCGCGGTCCACGCGAAGTGCGCCGTGCGGCTGGAGGTTCCAGCGTGCGGCGAGGGAGCGCGCCACGAGCTCGGCCGCCTCTCGCTCGGACAGGCCCTGGAGGCTGGCCCGGCGCTCCTCGGACCACCGCTCGCCCTCAAAGACGAGTGCCGAGGCGCCACCGGCGTCCGGCACGTCGAAGAGGTCGCTTCGGCCGTCGAGGGCGGGCGCGGCGCGGAGCTCGCCGTTTTGGACGAAGGGAAAGAGGGCCAGGGCACCGTCGGTCGCCCCCATCTGCTCCTGGGCGCTGTCGTGGATGACGGCGTGAATGAGGTCCTGCCGCGCCTGGACGGGCAAAAGCTCGATGGCCTCGGGGGTTTGCAACAGCGCCGCCCGGGCCGTCTGGCTGTGGGCCGGCATCATCGGGTCGCCGCAAGCGGCGAGCGCGAGCCCGAGAAGGGCGAGGGTGGGGAGGCGAAGTTGCATCAGGCTGGAACGCTCCAATCTACCAACCCGCCCCACAGAGGGGAAAGTAAAGTCTCCTCCGACGGGCGGGTCGCCGCTCGACGCACCATGTCGCTCCGTTCCGCACTCCGAGTGGTGCTTCACCAAGTCCAATCGCCGGACAACTTAGGTGCCGTGGCGCGTGCCATGGCGAACTTCGAGGTGACGGAGCTGTGGCTTTCCGCGCCCGAAACACGGGACTTCGCCGACGCCGGCAAGCTGGGAGTCCGTGCCGGGCACGTGCTCGACGCCCTGCGCGTGGTGCCCAGCCTCCGAGACGCTGTCGCGCCGTGCGTCTACGTTTTGGGGACGTCCTCTCGCCGAGCGCTCGAACGTCGCGCCGCGGTGGAGCCCGAGCGAGGCGTGGAGCGGCTCCGGGTTGCGGCGGCGCGCGGGCCAGTGGCGCTGGTGCTGGGGGGCGAGCGCCGCGGGTTGTCTGACGAGGAGCTCTCCTTGTGCCAGGACGTCGTCGTCATCCCCACGGGCGCCATCCAGCCGTCCATGAATCTCGCCGGCGCGGCGGCGGTGCTGCTCTACCTCGTCGCGCGCGCGGACGGCGCTGGGCTTCTGCCAGAGGCGCCGGAGCCGGGCGCGCCGAGCGAGCTTCTCGAGGTGCTCCGGGCACGCATGCGCCGGGCCCTCCTGGCGGCGGACGCGCTCAACGCCCAGAACCCGGAAGGGGTGCTGGAGGAGATGGTGCACGCCCTGGTGAAAGGCGGCCTCGGCCTGCGGGAGGCGGAGCTCTGGGCGGCGGCCTTCAAGCAGCTGGCGCGCGTGGTGACCGGAGAGCCGCAGCGCTGAGGTTTCAAAGGGGGAGGGCGCCGCTACGGGCAGACTTGCACCGCGCACTCTCCGACTTCGCAGACGAAGTGTGCGCACATGGTTTGGCCCATGCCCATGCTCATGTCGCACATCATGCAGATGTCGGGCAGCGCCATCCCCCTACAGTCGCAACGCTCAGCGGCTGCGGGGCCGCCGTCTGGACTTGAAGTGCCGGCGTCGGAGGCCGTCGAGGCGCTGTTGAGTGAAAGGACTCATCCCGCCACCGCAGGCTGCGCTGAGAAGCGCCGCCAAAAGCAAAGGCTTCGACCGCATGGGGCCCTCCTTCAGTCACGGGCCGCGAGCGCGAGAATGCGCTCCGACTGCGCGCGGGCGCAACTCTCCCGGGAGAAGGCCTTGGGAGAGTCTGTTGCGCTGAAAGCTTGGCCTACGCTGCTTCCTCGGAAGGCCCCACCTCAAGGGGCGGCGCGTTTGGCGATGAGCTTGTTGAGGGCCTCCCGGTCCTCGGGCGAGTGCTGCTCGACGGGTTTACTGGCGAGTGCCGCCCGCGCCTTGTCATACGCACTCTCGAAGCCTGTCTTGACGGCATGCCACACAGGCCCCGCTCACCACCTCGCCGAGGTGTTGAAGCGACGTCTTGCCGCTGACTTGTACGGTGGCCAGCACTGCGCCCAAAGCCACCAGGCCGACTGCCCAAAAAAGGCGCCTCAGAAGTCCCATGGACACTCCTCCGACATAAGCCTACATCTACGCCTAAAGCTTACACAAGTTTTACCAGAGGCTTGCGGGTGACACCGCGCGCCCGTAGCCGCTATGGAATGGCCGTGCAGCCGCAGGAGCTCTTCACGTCGGTGCTGGCCCGCTCTCGGGCGCTCGGGCCGCCACCCTCCGGAGACGCAGCACTGGAGCGCTACCGGGCGGACTGCGCGGAGTGGGTGGCCCGCGTCCCGGAGCCCCCCCTCTACCGCCGGGCGCAGGACCCCTCCCGGGCTCGCGCGGCGGCGCTCCTGCCGGACGGGGAGGGCCTGCTCGCGCGGGGCTGGGCGCTCATGCAGGCGGGGGTGGCCTCTCCCGCGGACACCACGCTGACGCAGGCGCTCGAGGCGCACCTCGAGTCGCTGTGCCTCGTCACCGAAGGGCAACTCGAGCGGGCCGAAGCCGCCTGGGGTCGGGCCTCCGGGCTCGAGCGAAAGGCGCGCGCGGCCCGTCGCGCCTTCGTCCGAGACGAGGAAGTCGAGCTTCCGGTGTGGGACGCGGGTACCGGCGCCTCGCGCTTCGACCCGCGTCCGGCCCCCTCGTTACGCCTCCGGCTCGCCTGTCCGCAGTGGGCCTGCCGGCGCGTCGAGGAAGTCCAGCTCTCGCCCAGTTACGCCATCCACCGCCAGACGTGCCCGCGTTGCGGACAGCCCTACGTCGCCTACCTCGCTGAGGCACGGGAGCTCAGCGTCGAGCGCACCTCCGGAGGCCGCCGCTACGGGTTTCGCGTCGAGGCGCTGGGCGGCAGCCTGTCGCGGGTGGAATTCAACGACGACGGGACAGAGCTTCTGGCCGTGGTGCGCGGGGACTTGCTCGCCTTTCTCTACACCGCTGAGCGGGAGCTGCGCGGCGTCACCAACCTCTCCACCGGACGCACGCTGTGGGTGACGCGTGCCGGCCCCTGTTACCTGGCCACCCACGTTTACGGAGAGGCCGCGCCGGAGCTCGCCCGCTTCCGGGCCTTCCGGGACCTCGTCCTGCTGCAGCTCGCCCCGGGGCGGTGCTTCGTCCGCGTCTACTACTGGAGCGCGCCCACGCTTGTCCGCTGGCTCCCACGCCACCCCGTCCCAGACCGCATCCTTCGGGCCCTGGTGCACGGGTGCGCTCGACTGTTGAAAAACATGGACGCCCTCGAGCGAGCCCGGTAGGTGAGCCGCCCCGACATGGAAGCCCCAGCGCCCCCCCAGCCGAGCCCGTCGCCAGTGCGCTCCGCCCGGCTGTTTGTCGTCCTCCTTCTGGGCCTCGGCATCCTCGGGGCGCTGTGGCTGGGAATCCGCGAAGCCCGCGAGGCGCGTCCTCACCCCTCCGGGTTGCAGGCGCCCAACGTGGGCTTTCAACGCTTCGGCGGAGGTGCCGTTTCCCTGCAGTCGCTGCGCGGAAAAGTCGTTCTCGTCGACTTCTGGGGCACCTTCTGCCCACCCTGCGTCGAGGAAATGCCGGTGCTGGTGAAGCTCGCCCACGAGTACGAGTCGCAGGGCCTGGTTTTCGTCGCCCCGAGCCTGGATGACCCGGACCGCGCCCTCGTGGAAGTGGGAGCCTTCATCGACCGACGCGTCCCCGGGCTCGCGCCCTATGCCGCCTTCGGCAATGACGCCTCCGCGAATGCCTTCGGCGTCCACCTGCTTCCCACCATGGTGGTCATCGACCGCTCGGGGAAAGTCGTGGCCACCTACCTCGGCTCGGCCTCGGAGCGCGCCTGGCGAGAGCGGATTGAAGCCGCGTTGGGCGGCTCCTGAAGCGCCCCCAGCCTTTGCCCTCAAGGCGTCTTTGGCGGAGAGGCCGGGTAGGGCGCCGGCTCGGGCGGCTTGGGGCGAGTCGGTCCGGGCGCTTTTCCACCCGGGGGCACCGGGGTGTCGCGCACCTCCTCACCGTCCGACCCGAGGAGTCTGAATTCCACGCGGCGATTCTTGGCACGGCCGAGCGCCGTCTCGTTGGTGGCCACCGGATGGTCGAAGCCATAACCAATGGTGCGTAGACGGCTCCGCTTGATGCCGTGCTTGACGAGGTAGTCGAGCACGGAGGTGGCGCGACGCTCGGAGAGGTCGAGGTTGTACTCGCGTCCGCCGCGACTGTCGGTGTTTCCCTCGATGCGGACCGGGCCAATGGAGGGGTTGTCCTTCAGCACCTGCACCACCTCGTCGAGCAGCGGGTAGGACTGCGGCAGGATGGTGGCCATCCCGGTGTCGAAGAGCACGCTTCCGCGAATGCGGATTTGTTTCGTCTCGAGCTGCACCAAGGGCTCGCCCACCACCGGGCAGCCGTCGTTTTCGGCCGGTCCGGGCTCGTCCGGGCATTTGTCCTCGCGGTCGGGAATCTGGTCCCCGTCCCGGTCCGGGCACCCGTCCATCTCTTTGGAGCCCGGCTCGTTCGGGCAGGCGTCGAGTCGGTCGGGAATTCCATCTCCATCCGTGTCCACGTCCGGACAGCCGTCGTTTTCCTTGGGCCCAGGCTGGTCCGGACACTTGTCGATGTCGTCGGGGACGCCGTCGCCGTCGCGGTCTCCGACGGACCCGGGGAGGGTGCTCTTCGGTTGCGGCTCGACGTCGACGCGGAAGGCGGCGATGAGCCGGAACGCCTCCCGCCCATACCCCGGCGTGCTCGTAATGCCGCGCCCCAAGTCCAGCTCGGCCCCGAAAATGCGGCCGATGCGCGTCCTCACTCCGGCCAGCACTTCCCACGGCGTGGGCAGGGAAGGGTTCGAGGTGAAGGGGGCTTGCAGCTGGGTGTAGGTGACTGTCTCCACCATGGCCTGAAACTCATGGAAGGGGCCGAAGTCCCCGAAGCGAAAAATGGCGCCGCCGCCCAAGCTCAACTGGTTTTGGACGTAGAGGTTGAAAAACTGTCCTGCGCCTTGGAAGACAAACCCCACGTTGAAGAGCAGCCGCACCGGCCCGAAGGCCCGCTCGAGTGCCAGCCGGGGCGCGAAAAGCACCGTTTCCGCTCCCATGAAGCTCTGCTGGTTCCCAGTGGGAAGGCGCGTCTCGAGGGACAGTGCCGCTCCAATAAAGGCCTTCTCCGGATTGAGAAGAAAAACGCGCGGCAGAATGCGCAAGTCATTGAGCCCCGCGGTGGCGATGCCGGGAATGGTGAGCCCGGCGGCTTCGAATTCCTGGAAGTTGCTGCCCTCGGCCAGAGTGAAAGGCAGGTCCACCGCCACCTCCAGGAAGGAGAGCGGCGTCCAGGAGAAAATGAGGTGCATGTCCACCCGGTACGGGACCAGGTTGCCCAGCTTTTCCGTTCCGAGGTTGAGGTTGAGAATCTGTGTGTTCCAGTCGACGAGCACCTCACCGCGCAACGTGCCGACTGGTGCCGCCCACGCCCCGTCCAGAGTAATCCCGCTGCGCGCGTACGGGCTCGGTTGGTTGGGGACGAGTTCGAAGCCGCGGGTGTCGTAGTTCGTCTGCGCCTGGGAAGGCAGCGCGGCGAAGACAGCGACAAAAAGCACGGCGGCTTTGCCGACCTGGGTCAAGCGTCCCCTTCCGTAAGCCCTCTGGCTTACAGCGGAAGCGCTCGGAGCGCCAAGAAGGCCTTTTCGCCCCACCGCCTCTCAACCGTTGACCAGCGCGCGAAAGAGGTTAGGGTAAGGGGGTTGAATCCGGGGGCGCCCTGGTTTCGACGGGGGCAATGAAGCCCTCCGACGCGTGCCGAGTGGGCCTGACACTCGTAAATCACAAGGGCAACAACACAAAAGCCAACGACAACGTTGAGCTCGCGCTGGCTGCTTAAACAGTCCTAGTGCGCGGTCCCCCCGGTCTCGGCCCGTGGGCCGGGGATGGGCCGTCAGAATGCGGGCTGGCTGAGCTTCACCGCCTGGGTGAAGTTCGGCGAGATTTTCCAGGCTGGGGCCGCGCGAGATTGTCCGTGTTCGGACGCGGCCCGACGCTGACAACACGGACTACGCACGTAGGGTCGGTGGGTCGAAGGCTTCCGGACGCGGGTTCGATTCCCGCCGCCTCCACATTTTAAGGGGTTGAGACTGTTCGAGATTTGCCGGTATTGGACCTTCCGGAAGTTAGCCCGGAAGTACGGGGTGCTGCACGTGCTGCGTGGAAGGAATGAGTGGGAGAGGGGAGCGTGCGGAAATGACTGAAAAATTCGGGCGCCGGCAGCTCCGAAAAGGCGCCCCCCATAGCTCGAATAGGCGCTCCTTTGCGGAGCCAGTTGTCGAGCCAGCCTTGGGGCGTGTGTCGGAGCGAGTTTCCCGCCCCGACAGGTGTCGTTGCTATCAATCGCACATGTCCATTGCTGCTCAACTGTTGTAGCAGGATGCGCAGCTTCTCCTAGTCGCGCGCAGGGGCGCGCCGAGACGCGTGCGAGATCCGGAAAGCGAAAGAGCTCACGTAATCCGCAGGTAGCAGCCGAGGCTCTTGGTCTCGGTAAGTTCTGGAGTCTGTCCTTTCAGCAAAGCGGACAGGGCCTCCTTCAAATAAAAGCGGCCTGCGGGGTCGGGTTTGCGTTTCTCGCTGTCGATGCCGCCGCGGTACCGAACGGTTCCCGCCGAGTCAACAACTACGGTGGTCGTCGCAAACCGTACATTAAACGCTTGCGCGAGCTTTCCGTTGGGGTCCGCCAGAATCGGAAAGGGGTATTGGCGTCGTTGGGCCTCCATCCGGTCTCGCTCCAGAGCGTCGCCGACCTCCGAGTCGACCAGAAACAGCTGAACGTCCCTGGCTGGGTAGGCACTTGCGAGCTGGCTCACGCGGTCGTCGTGCGCCGCCATGCATGGACAGTGTGCCGAGAAGAAAATGAAGACGGTAAACCGCGCTGCGCTTACGGTGGGGCGGAGCTCGAGCGTTCGACCGTTCGTCGCCTCGAGTGCGAGGTTGGGAAGAGTAGGCTCCGACGCCGAGGCACTAGTCGGAGCAATCAGGAGCATGGCGCAGACGAGTGGCGAGCCAAGATTCTTCATGTCCAAGTCCTAAGAATACACAGAGTGAATCCAAGCCCAGCGGTTTGGTTCCTGCCGAGCCCTGAAACGGGGGGGTTGTAGTTGATTCCGCCCTGCAGCCGCCAGGACTCTCCGAGCGGCAGCGAGCCGGAGAGGCCGATGGTCGGAAGGGCGCGTCCACTGTCCGGAACCGTTGCTCCGTTAATGACAGCGTCGAGCTCGGCGATGTAACCGAAGGAGACGGCGAGGCTAGCGTCGTTGTCAAAGGCATAGCCCACGCCGAAGAGACCTTGAAACTGAACGCCAAGCGTCTCATCAACGCCAAGGACCGAGCGCGGTGCTCGCCAACCCACAAGCCCAGTGAGGTTGAGCAGAAAGTGTCCGAAGCTCTGCTCCAGTGCAATGCCGCCAGTGAGCTGGAAGGCCCCGACCCCTGTGGCGTCGGTGGCCAGGAGATTCGAGGCGCTTTCCGGAGCACGGCCGGTTGGAAAAGTGACGCCAATGAGCACCGCGATGCCCGGAAAGACGGAATATTGCCCGGCGTGTGTGAAGTCATAGCGGCCGCTGAGATTGATGTCGCCAATGCCCCCTCCCCACTCAGAAATCCCCGGCGCTTCACGCCACGTCTTGAGAAACGGAATGAGAAGCGTCACCTGGGCATCGCTAAAGACTCGCAGTGTGCCGACGAGGTCCAACTCTGCATCGAACTCGCCGTGATTTTCCGGTTCGGCGAAGTAGTTCCTCTGGCCGTCCCATCCACCCAGAATTCCCGTCCCCTTCACAATGAGACCAACCGCCGCATCCTCGTGGATTCCTAGTCGTGCCGGCGTGAGGGCGGAGGGCCCTGCGCAGCAAGCCTGGGCGAACGCTTGCCCGGGCACTGCGAATGCGACGACCACGAGGGCCCTACTGAACCATGAGGTCCGGCGCTGCACTATCGCTCGTACCTCCACTCATGGTTGTTCTGAGCTGCCACTGTCCAGCCATGTAAAGGTACACGTTGCTTAAGTCGTAGACGCCCTCGCCGACTGGGCTCACGGACGGGACGACAGTCGTACCGTGTCCCATCGCCGGCATCCACGGCACAATGTCCAACGAGAGACCGTCGACTGGCTGTTTCGTAGCAGTGTCGGTGACGACGTAACGCACAGCGACGTTGCCGTTCGTGGGAGGTTGCGGATTGGTAAACACGGCTAGCTGGAGCGCACCAGAGGCGCTCACGACTGTGACCAACGGACTGCTCCCGAAGCCTTCTTGGGCGGCGGGACTCGAATCCACAGCCGCCGGCTGCGCCGACTACAAGAAAGGTTGAGATGGCGTGGAGAATGCGCATAGGAACCACGTGAAGCCTCACTTAGACCTGTCCCCGTGAAGCTCGAGATGTCGACTCCAGGCGCTTGGTCATGGCCGGTCTCATAGCGCGGGGTCCTCGAATTGGCGCTGCGTCGAGTTGTCGCAGCGACCCTGCCTCAGCACTCTCCGTGAGAGGGTTTGCGGCCCTGAGAGAAAATGACTGCGGACTTCAGAAGCTGCGAATTCGCGCACCACCGACTCGTTACCTCCGCGTCGAACGCTTGAGGGAGCCAGGAGACTTAGCGGCCGGCCTCCGTCGCTGAAGCCATTTGCGGGACTACCCCTCAACGCAAAAGAAGAAGGCCGCGGAATCGCTGGGGCCCGACGCTGGAGCGGTTGTAAATGTGACGCTCCAGACTCCGGCCATGAACAAGTACAGAGGCTGAACCGTATAGGTGCCGTCGGCGTTCGCTGTCATTGAGGGCACAATTGACGTTCCATGGCCCATGTCCGGCATAAATGGAACGACGTTCGCCACTACATCCGGTTGGCTAACACCTCCGGTATTAGTGATTCGCATCGACCAAACGGTCGTCCCGGTAGCCGGGGGAGCCGGATTCGAGTCGAGCAGGATGAACTCCAGCGCCCCACTAGCGGACGTTACCGAGAGATTCGGCGCGTACTGCGCGACTCGCCTATCTGTCGTGCAATCGATGACGTCCCCCCCTCCTGCATCGGGCGTCGACATCAGCGTGGATGAGCTGCAAGCAGTAAGCGCGACCGCGCAAAGCAGCGAACGCACCGTCATTCTTGTAGTCATCGCCGCGCCGCCATTCGTCCCGAAGTCTGCACTTCAGGGCAGCGAGTCACTCGTTTAGCCCCGGCTGCGGCAAGTCTATGCCTCACGGGACTGCCATGTAGAAGGCGGCGTGCCCATGAGGCGAGTCGTCCGTCGCGTCCTGACAATTCTCATGAAGATGGAAGCGCACCGTCCACTGCCCGGGGGCGTCAAAGTGTATGGGCCCGATGCTGTACACGCCGGGAGAAGGCTCCGTCGTCGTCTGCCCGGAGTTTGGGGCGGGGTGCGTGTCATTCAAATACACTTCCATGATGGCATTCGCACCGGTGGCCGGCCCGCCGTCCGTTAGGTAGACCGCAGTCAGCGTGAACTGGACGTTCGTGTTCTCGTAAACAGGCGTCTGCGTGAAGAACACGTGGTACTTGCAGTCGTCATCGTCCCCCGCAGCGTTGTACATCGTCGGCCCGTAATCAGGCGCTCCGGCATCCGCGGGGAGATTGCAGCTCGAGAGGTCGACGACCTGCGGGGCCACGCCGTTGCAGTGAGTGTCCTGAGCGCCGGCAACGGGCCCTCCCGGAGGTCCGGTCGGTGTGTCAGAACTCGAACAGCCGAACAGGGCAAGCGCAACGGCGAAGCAACTAGCGATTAGAAACCTCATATCGTTCGCCATCCTTCCCCAAGACAGTCGACTCGCCGCGAGCCGCTTCTTTACAAAAGCAACCAACGACCGCGGCGAGGAACGGTTTGCAGAAAGAGCAACCGGTCAGGCGCTTTGGTCATCGCTCGCCTCTTACCGCCAAGAGGTCGGTTCGAACGTGCGTCCAGTTGTCGCACCACCGAGTGTGAGCCCCGGTCACATCATCCGTGCGCCTAAAGGCCGTCTAACTACTGCAACGCGTCAGGCCGCTACTCAATCGGCTGGGCGCCACAGGCAACCAGCTCTCAATGCAACGACACCAGCTGGGGCTGCCGGGGAAGGACTGCGAAAAACCTGCACTCGACGAAACGTCGCGGACTTGCGCGGACGCGCTTGGCCCGCACTGAACGGGTGTGGAGCGGGAGATGTGGCTGGACTGCTAGCGACCCGAATTGTCAGCCTGCCTCTTTGACCGCAGGAATCTTCCAGGAACCATCGAGCAGGGAGGGAGGCTTCTCCTTCGGCCAGTAAAGGCGAAGCATGAGAATGAACTTGCCCTGTGGTGCGGGCAACCAATTCTGCTCCTTGGCCTTCCCGGGCGACTGGTTCTGTACGTACAAGTCCACCGAACCGTCTTTGTTGACCTGGAACTTGTTGCGCTGGCTCACCGTGTAACGGTGGATAGGATTCGGTACGAAGAAGTAGTTCGCGTCGTACATGGTGAGCGACCAGAAGCCACTAACAGGGGGCAGCTCGCCCTTGCCGAAGTGCATGACGTACTTCTTCGCACCGTCGTACTTTTCGACGATGCCGGGTCCCTCGGAAGTTGGGTAGATGGCGTCCTCAGGGCGGTTTGCACCAAGTCCGATGGCCGTGACGAATGCTCGCCACCTATAGTTGGTGCCGTAGAGGCCCATCTTCGTGGAATAGACCCAACCATCAGTAAAGTGGGAGTCGCCGACGACGACTCCCTCCTTCATCATGTTCATGATGCTGTCTTGCGCAGGCTTGGGGACACCGGCCAGGCCCTTGGCGACCGCCGGGTCGAGCTTGGAGGCGTCGAAGTCCTGCCCCGGTACGATGCCAATTTTTGCCAGCTTCGCCACCATGGGCGCGTCTTCGGCCGTCGGCGGGTTCGTCTTGAGCAGTTGCGCGAAGAGCTTGAAATAGGACGCTGCGTCGAGGGTGTTCACCTGGTCGCGGACTGCGGTCTTCATGTCCACCTTGGCATCCAAGGTCCCCGGCACCGGGGTGTACGTTTTGCCAACCGAGGAGAGCGGGTACGTCGTCACCTTGTCCTGCAAAGCGTGGACTGCCGCGTAGTCCTCCGGGGTGCCGGTGCAGTAAATGCGCCCGATTATCCAAACCAGCCCGGTGGGGGACTTGTACTCCGTCATCCCGGCAGGAATTGTCCCCGTCCAACCTGGCCCGGTAATCACGTAGGTTTGCGCTCCGGTGCCAGTCGTGCGCTTGCCCGGGAACCTGGAAGACGTTCGTCCAAGCGTCCAGCATCGGCATGAGGAAATAGCGCCCCTTCATGTCGGGGAGGCTGACGACCCAGGGCTCCTTAGAAACATCGAGCCAGACGATGGTGTAGAGCGTATCGGCGTTGGGTGCCGTCACCGTATGGTTGTCAACGGGTGGATAGGTCCGCAGCCTGGCGAACTGTCCCATCGGCGAATTCGGACCTTCCGGCTGCACGCACGTTCGTCAGAACCCGCCTCGTTAGCTCCATCGTGACCAGCGGATAGGCGTAGACGTAGGCGTCGATGCCGGTCTCTTGCGCCTCCTTCGTCTTCACCAAATCCTCGGCAGCCTTGGCGTCCGAGCGCGCCTTGTCGAGCGCAGCGGCCTCAGCGTTGACAGCCTTGTCTTCGGCCTTTTGTCCGCAGGAAAACAGCCCGGCTGTGATGGCTATCGAACCGAGCGTTCCGAGCGTCTTCAGAGTCACAACTCCTCCTCTTCGTTGCGGCCTAAGCCTTCACGCCACGCGTTGGTCGCGCGGAGCGCACTCTGCTTTACCGGCGCTGGGGGAGCGAGCACATTTTTGAAGCAATTGCGCGTCCAGGCCAGAGCGTTTTTCGGGCGACATTGGCACCTGTTCGCTACGGGCTCGCCGGAACGTCGCGGGGACTTGGGCGGGACGAGTTGAGCCCGCGGGGGGGAGCGCGGCTAGGTGCGACAGGTCGGACTGCCACTCCATCCAGGTGCAAGTCCTGCCGGCCCGAGTGTTCCAGGCGTGCCGCCGGAGAGAGCGACCTTCATCACAGCCTTCCCAGAAACAAAATAGAACAGGCGCGCAGGTGGGAAGTGCCCGCCCCGTTGACGCAAGCGTATGTTAAATCTCAGCGCCGGGCTTCGTCGCAATGAAGATGGGTTGGTAGAAGCCCGAAACCTCCGGCGCGGTCCAATGAGGGTCGCTGAAGCCAACCGAGGCGGCCGCCTCGGAAAGCTCGCGACGTAGGAGCGCCCGGTAATGTCCCCGCGTTGTTCGGGCTTCCCACCCAGCCTGTCCGTCCCGAACAAGGATGATGTGCTCAAAGCCGTAGCCTCGCCCGTCCTGGTCCCAGTCCCAGAGCTGTAAGACCACGCGCTCGTTTTCCCCCGACCCCAAACGGCGCGGCTGGTCGCAGGACGGCTTCTTCTGGACGAGGTCGTCGTAATCGCGGACGGACGCGAAAATCCGTCCGCCCGGCCGTAGTGCATCGTGAGCAGCCTTCAACGCTGCGAAAAGGTCGGCGTCAGTCTCCAAATGCGAAAGCGCGTTGTCGAACGCAATGACAGCGTCGAACACTGAAAGGTCGGCTGCCACTGCGACGCGCATGTCGCCCACCGAGACGTCCATCGCGGTACCGAGGCGGTGGGTCTCCACCTTTGCGCGCTTGACCAGAGCAGGGCTGAGGTCGCGGGCAACAACAGCGTGTCCTAGGCGAGTGAGGCCGATGGCCTGCGTGCCCATGCCGCACGCCACGTCGAGAACTCGCTGCGGTTGACTTCCCAAGAGGGAATGGATGACCGCGCTCTGGCGAAGGATGGAACCGTCCCAGTCGTCGAAAATGAGGTGGTAGTCATTGGCGAGCGCATCGTAGAAGTCTCGCGGGTCGCGCTTCATGGCTTGATTGCCGGTTGTAGACGGTTGCGAGCGCTTCCGCACTAAGCACAACAATGCGCTACATTCATCTCGCCGCCGAGTTCACGCGAGAGGCAATCGAGGTCCTCGAACGGTCTGCGCCTTTCCGTGACCCTCCCCCAGCCAACGTCTCGGAGCCCTTCGCTCTCATAGCGAATGCATTCGCTATGCAGCGCGGGACGGTACGGAAGACGCCGGGAGGCCGCGGACTGGACAGAATCAAGAACGAAGGAATCGTCAGCACCTGAGGTCGTAACCCCTTGATGGCACACTGGATGCTTTCTGGAGTCAGTTGTTTTAGCGCGCTTTTCGGGCGGCATTCCCCGCTCGACGGAGCGTCGCGGACTTGCGCGGGACGGGCTTGTCCCGCACTGAACGGTCGCGTAGTGGGAGATGTCCGTGCGAGCGTGCTGACGCGCTTCCCTTCAAACGACAGGCTGTCCAAACGGCCGTCGTCCCATTGACGGCACATTGCGCTTGACCGTTCTGGCTAGGCTTGGTGAAGCAGCGTCCTTCATCGTCGCCTGCGGAGGAGATTCACTACATGCTTGGAACCAGCCGGAACCTGCTCACGCATCTGGGGTCGCTTCTGCTCGCGGGCAGCCTCTCAGTCGGCGGCCAGGCTGCCGCAGCCGACTCAATGAAGGGTCAGGTGCTCGTCGGGGGTGCTCCGGTTGCCAAATCCACCGTCACGGTGTGGACTGCTAGCGTCGGCGAACCCCAGCAAGTCGCCCAAGCAAAGACGGGCGCAGACGGGCGGTTTGAGTTTCGGGCAATAAATGCTCCGGGCAAAGACAGTGTCCTCGTGGTGGTCGCCAAGGGCGGACAGCCCAAAGCAAACAAGGCAGTTGGCGATAACCCGGCCATCGCGTTGATGGTGCTGCTCGGAAGCCCGTTGCCGAAAACAGTCACCATCAACGAGCTAACGACGGTGGCCTCGGCATTCACCGCCGCCCAATTCATCAAGGGGGGCGCGATGTCCGGCAATTCGCTCGGGCTTCACATCGCTGCCGAGAACGTGCCGAACTTTGTGGACCTCGCTACGGGCGGCTGGGGCAGGGTGATTCTGGACTCAAACAACAGCACACAGACCGCGACCCTTGCGACCTTGGACACGCTCGGCTCGCTCATTACAGCGTTTGACACCTTGGCCGACGACGGCTGGCGCGCACGCTTCCTGAAGGCGGCGACTCCCATCGGCGGAACGACACCGAAGGACACCATCGAGGCGATGGCGAGTATTGCCCGCACCTCGTGGGCCGACCCGAAGACACTCTACGGGTTGTTCGATGAAGCCTATCCACAGCCGAAGGACGGTTCGAGGCGTGCAGCGCCGTTCGTGCCGTACCTCGCGTGGACCCCGCCTGACTTCGCCCTGACACTCTGTTTCGCTGGCGGCGGGGTCTACGCCAATGGGAGGTTCATGTTCGATGCCAGTGGGAACCTGTGGAGCGGGCAGAACTGGATGCCGGGCTCGCAGTCCGGTGTCATCCACAGCATCGGTGGCGGTGTTGTCAAATTCACACCGAACGGGACGCCTCTCTCACCTCCGATTACTGGTTTCACCGGCATGGGTTTGGACGGTGTCGGATGGGGTACCGCAGTGACGCGCGACAGAGTCTGGGCCACGAGCTTCGACGGGAAAATTCTCGTAATGGATTTTAACGGCCATCCAGCCGCCAAAGAGAGCGACTTCCCTTTCAAGGAGAAATTTCTCGGCCTGATGGGGATTGGTGTTTCAGAGAGTGGTGACGTGTGGATTGCAGATGGCTCGGACGACCAGTTGTTGTTCTTTCCGGGCGGACGAATAAAGGACGGCCGCATCGTCAAGGTCGCAGGGCTGAAGTCGCCCTTCGACATCGTCATTGACTCCCAAAATCGCGTCTGGGTCAGTAACTCGCAGTCCGACACGGTCGTGCGCTTCCCGGCAAACGACCCACTCAAGGTGGAAACGTTCCGGGCGGGGATAAGCGTTCGCGCCCTTGCGCTGGACTCGAAGGAGAACGTTTGGGTAGCGAGCAACGCGTCCTTGGACTTCCCCGTGCCGCCGGTCCCTGACGGTGCATCCATCATGGAGCAATTTCGGATTCTTGGCGGAGCCGCGCTGAGGTACCCGAAGCCGACTGGCTTGGTCAGCATGATGCGCCCCGACGGCACCCAACCCGTGCCTGCAGGCTTCACGGGCGCTGGGGCGATTGATGTTCCGTGGGGCTTGAACATCGACGGCAATGACGACGTTTGGGTGGGCAACTTCAAAGGTCGTAGCGTGGTGTTAATGGCCGGGGCCGAGCCGAAAGGTCACTCAGGGGGCACGAAGACCGGCGATGTCATCCACGTCTTCACGGGCGGCAGCATCCAAATGCTGACCGACGTGTCAATCGACCCCGCTGGCAACGTCTGGGCCGCGAACAACTGGAATGCCCCCGACGGGGCGGCTGGTGACCCACCAGCTTTTCCAACCTCCACCTGGGGCGGCGGCTCCGGCTTCACGGTCATCTATGGCGTGGCGGCCCCAGTTAAGCCGCCGCGCATGGGCAAGGTGCGGCCGTACTGAGGTAAGAGCGCTTTTTGGGCGGCACGTGCAATGGGCGTGCAGTCGGCCCCACGAAAGGACGCAGGGTTGCGCGGGGCCTGGGTGGGCTGAGTTGAACGCGCGCACAGTAGGGCTTCTGGCGCGAGTGCGTTGACCGCGGTGCCGTCCGAATCGACGACTTCAAGTACCAATTCTTCCAGTAGCCCTGCGGCTGGCCGGGTGAGAAGGTCACCACGGACACGCCGACCATCATGAACATCCGGTGGGACCCGTTCGAGCGAACGCCCAACATCCGAGGCGAATCAATAGACGAAGGTTCCTTGCTGTACGGGTCGGACTTCTACACGCGGGAGTTCTGGCGCTTCGTCCTGGTCCAGCAGTACCTCGAGGAACTTGCAAGCACGGCCATCGAGTACCCGCCGATGCAGGCGCCCGCGTCCTTCAACCTCGAAGCCATCAAGACGAAGATTCAAGAGGCAACGGGCCAATAGCCTCAGGCGTCTCCCCTCACTCGCGCGCGAGCCATGCATAGATGGCGTGGCTCGCTCGAAAACCGCGTCCCTGAGTCTGGAAGAGGGCAGAGTCCACCGATGAGTGCAAGGCGAAGCGGGCTAGTCGGTGCACCCGAATTCGTATAGAGCGCGGCTGAGGCCAGGCCGCGGCAACGAAACGAGCCCAGGGAGAGCCCGATGCGCTGGTATCACTATGTTGCGTATTTCTTCGGTGGTGCGTTCCTCGTCAACGCACTGCCTCATTTCCTAAGCGGTGTTTCTGGGAGCCCGTTTCAGAGCCCTTTCGCCTCCCCGCCGGGTGAGGGTCTTTCGTCCTCGACGGTGAACGTGTTGTGGGGCTGCTTCAATTTCGCAGTCGCCTATCTGCTTTTGGGGCGCGTCGGCAGCTTCGAGCTTCGCAAGACGCGACACGTGGTAGTCGCAGGGTGTGGCGGTGTCCTCATGGCGCTGATGCTTGCTCGTGCTTTCGGCCGCTTCCATGGCGGCCTCCTCTGAAAGCTGTCAGCGACGCCGGCCACCAATCGTAAAGGACGAAGGTTCGATTCCCGCCGCCTCCACAATGAAGTCAGTTGGTTAGCGCGTTTTTCGGGCTGGACGTGCAATGGGCGCCCACTCCCCGAGCATCCCCACTGGAAGTCGTAGGCGCCAAAAAAGAAGCCCATTCCCCACCGGGGGAGGCCCCGGCACCGCAAAGGAAACCGGGCGCGGGTATTTAGGTGCCCAGCCCACGTGTCCACTTTCCAGGCATTTAGACGACGGGCACGCTTCGTTCGAGGAGGTGTCGATTTGGGGGATGGCCCTTCGACGAAGGCGTAGAGAACGACGAAGTCCGACCAACCCAAAAGGAGAGCGACACAATGCGAGTCATGGTGATTGGCAAAGCTTCCAAGGCGTCCGAATCCGGCGCGTTGCCCACAGAAGCGGAACTCGGAGAGATGGAAAAATTCAACGCCGATCTGGTGAAGGCGGGCGTGCTGCTGGCCGCGGAAGGCCTGCGGCCAAGCTCGGCTGGGAAACGGGTCAGGTTCTCCGGCGGCAAACAGACCGTTCTCGATGGACCCTTCAGTGAGACCAAGGAGGTCATCGCTGGCTTCTCACTCTGGCAAGTGAAGTCCATCAGCGAAGCCGTCGAGTGGGTCAGGCGCTCCCCAATTCAGGACGGCGAGGTGGAGATTCGTCCCCTCTTCGAGATGGAGGACTTCGGCCCAAGTGACCCCTCGGGGGAGCTGCGAAAGCAAGAGCTCGAGCTCCGAAAACAAAATCCCGGCCCGTACCGGATGACATGAGTACGAGGCCAGCGGAGAATCCGCGGGCCTTTCCCAACTCGACGCCATTTTCGCAGCCGCAACCAGATGCTCAACGGCACTGGCCCATGCCTCGCCGCCGTTTCGACGTTGTCGATGATTAGGACGCGCGGCTTGGCGCGCGACCGTCTAGGATGCCAGCGGTATGTCTCCGCGCGGGCAGATCATCGCGGTTGGCCTCGTTGCGTTCGCCGCTGGAGTTGGCCTCGGACAGTGCCCGCGAAGCTCCAAACCCGCCGCCCCCGCAGCAGACGACACTCGGGACCGGGAGTTGGAGGTTGCGCGGCGCGCCAGTGCGGCGTGCGCAGAGCGGCTCACGAGCGCCTCGGCGACCGCCGAAGCCCTTCAGGCGCGCATGGATGCCATCACACCAGCCAGGGCGAGGCTGGAGTCGAGTCATCCGTCGCTACTTGTCAAGAAGGGCCTGCTCGTAGCTGACGTGGACGCGGTTCTCGGGATGGCCAAGGAGGCGCAGATGACCACCTGTGGCTCCAAATCGAGCGGTGATCAGTGGTCGTGCCTGGTCCGCACCTACTGCACCATCTGGGGCTGCGTAATGGTCTTGTTTCGACGGAACGGAGGCTCCGGCGACTGGGTGGTGGACACCTGGCATAAGGCAATCCACTGATGCGCGTGCAACCCCCACGAAACGTCGCGGACTTGCGCGGTAGGTGGGTGGCCTAGCTTGAACGGCCAGCTGGGAGGCGACCCCAGACGCCGACGTTGGTTCAGCGGGGAAGGGCCAATGAAGGAGTGGGTCCCTTTCAAGGGGAGGACCCAGCTGTGGCTCCAAAGCTGCAAGCCACGCTTGGCGCATGCCGGTCGCGGCAGAACCTGAACGTCATGCCCCGTGATCTGAGGCCGTGGATGTAGAGCCCCGGCTGGGCATGACCAGGTGGACGGGGCAGGGAGTCTAAACGTGCTTGATCAGCTTCTTTAGTGCGTCTGGCGAAGGTGGGTTCTTCATCATCTCCGGGTGCGACGCGCCCATGTGGAGTTTCACGTGATCGAGCAACTCCTTCTCGGTCTCCGTCACAAACTTCCCGGGGCACTTGGCCCCGCTGTCAGCGCAAGCAAGTGAATACGCCATGAGTCATCTCCTGACCGGTTGAGACATTCAGCAGCGCCTTGCGGCTCAGAGCAAACCTGAAACGAGTCAGTCGTCGTCTTCGTCGTCGTCCTCGCCTTCAAGAGCGGTCCGAGTCCTTCGGCACTCCTCTCGTAGGCTCCGAGCCGCTTCAAACTTTCCACGGTCGGACCGCTGAACAAGATGGCGGGGAACGGTCCCGAGCCCCGCGGGCGAAGGACAAGCGCATGGAGCGTAATGGAACCGTTGTGGAGGACGACAGTCTCAGTTGCGCCGCCTGATGGCGAGTCGGCCGTTGCGAGGGCGGATGCGAACACAAGCGATGCAGAAATAAGCGCGTTCGGGCTTTGCATTGCGGTGCTCGATACGCTTGACGAGGGACCCTGTACAGTGCGCCCCATGCGCCCTTGCGCTCCCCTCTGGCTCGCCCTGACGCTCGTCCCCCTTTCCGCACTCGGGGGCCCTGCCACGCCGCAGGACGTCGCCACGCTCTTTTCGGAGTGGCGCGAGTTTCAGCGGCCGCCCCGTGTCGCCGGTGTTCCGGATTACTCGGCGAAGGCGATGGCGGCGCAAGCCCGCGCACTCCCGAGCTGGCTCTCGCGCGTGGATGCGCTCGACGTCTCCGGCGCGCCGCTGCCCTTGCGGAACGACGTGCGGCTCATCCGGGCCGAAATGAACGGGCTCGACTTCGATCAACGCGTCCTCAGCCCATGGACCCGAGATCCGGCGTTCTACGTCACAGTCTTCGACGAGCAGTCGGACCAGCCGGCCCGGGAGGCGGAGTGGGCGGACGCCGCCGTGGAGCTCTGGGCTCTCAAATTCCCGCTCTCGGCCGCGGCCGAGAGCCAGCTCCTCGACGGCCTCCATGTCGTGCCATCCCTTCTCGCCCAGGCGAGGAAGCACCTCACCGGCAACGGTCGAGACCTGTGGCGGATGGCCGGCGGTCCCATCCGCCAGCAGGCGGCGGCGCTCGCTGCGCTCGTACCCAAGGTCGTCTCGAACGCCTCGCTCTCGGCCGCGGTGAAGACAGCGCTGGCCGCGACTGAGGACTACCTCCGCTGGGTCGAGCAGCAGGCGCCGACCAAGACCGGGCCCTCCGGCGTGGGCGTCGGCAACTATGACTGGTACCTGGCGAACGTCGCGCTCGTGCCCTACACCCACGCCCAGCTGGTGACGCTGATGGAGCGCGAGCTGGGCCGGGCGCGCGCCACCCTCGCCGCGGAGGAGCTGAGGAACCGCGCCCTTCCGCCGCAGCTTCCGGCGACCACTGTCGAGGAGCACCAGCGCCGCTTCGAGGATGCCCTCAAAACCTGGATCCGCTTCCTCCGGGAAAACGACTTCATTACTTGGGAGGACTGGATGGAGCCGGCCCTGGCCACGTTCCCCGGAGGCTTCGACCCGAAACCGCCGCTCGAATTCTTCTCCGAGGTGGAGGCACGCGATCCGCTTCTCCTCCGGCTGCACATGTGGCACTTCATGGACTTGGCCGTGCTGGCACGCAGGCCGCCGGCGGACCCGGTTCGTGCGCGCCCGGCCCTCTACAACATCTTCGCCACCCGCACTGAGGGCTTCGCCACTGCACTCGAGGAGCTGATGATGCACGCAGGACTCTACGAGGGCCGTCCGCGCTCGCGCGAGCTCGTCTACGTGATGCTCGCTCAGCGCGCGGCGCGCGCGCTGGGCGACCTCCGGATGCACGACAACACCTGGACCCTCGAGCAGGCCAGCGAGTTCGCGTCGCGAGCTACACCGCGGGGGTGGCTCCGCCTCGACGGGCGCACCGTCCGCAGCGAGCAGCAGCTCTTCCTGCGTCGGCCCAGCTACGGGACCAGCTACATCGTCGGCAAGGCGATGACCGACGAGCTGGTGGCCTCGCTGTCGCAGAATGGCCCGCTCCCGATGAAGGCCCTCCTCGACGGCCTCAATCGCACCGGGCTCCTGCCCATGTCCCTGGTGGTGCAGGAGCTCGAGGCGCGCTGAGCGGCGTCCATGGACACCGAAACCCAGCACGGAGCAGTCCGGGTTCCCGCCGATCCCCTCGAAGCGACAGTCGCGTTCCTGGAGTGCTTCGGGTTCCTACTCGAGGAAATCGCCCCCGCAGATGATCCGTCCGAGGCGTTGATGAGCGGCCACGGGCTTCGCTTGAAGCTGGACCGCGCCCATCGGGGGGCGCTGGAGCTGGTCGTCCCCGCCGCCGGAGCCCTGGCGCCAGGTCGGCATCTCGGGCCGGGCGGACTGGTGGTCGAAGTCGCCGCGCCGAGGACGCTCGACGTACCACCCGCCGCTCCGACCTTCGTCCACACCCGCTACGCCGAGACGCCGTTCCACGAGGGTCGCGCCGGCCTGCTCTACCGCGACCTGCTGCCGTCGCGGCTCGGGGGACGGTGGGTCGCCAGCCACATCCGCGCTGCCACCGGCGGTCCGGTGCAGGATCGCGTGCACTCTCACCAGGTAAGAGTGCAGCTGATCTACTGCCTGTCGGGTGACGCGGAGCTGGTCTACGAGGACCAGGGAGGGCCGTTCACGTTCCGTGCGGGCGATCTCGTGCTCCAGCCGCCGGGCCTCCGGCATCGGGTGCTCTCTGCCAGCTCGGGGTTTGAAGTGGTCGAGGTCGCGTCACCGGCCTGGCACCCGACCTCGATCGATCACCAGAGGGTCTTGCCATCACCGGATCTTGCGCCCGCCCGCTTCCGCTCCGGCCAGCGGTTTCTCCATGCCGTCGCCGACCGATGTTCGGCCCAGTTGCTGGCTCCAGGTGTCGAGTCGCGCGACCTGGGACTGGATGCCGCCAGCGGCGGCGTCGCCACCGCCCGGACGCTGCACTTCCAGGGCGCGGGAACGGTCGAGCTCCGTGAGGCGGATGACCTGCGCTTCGTGTTCGTGAGCGAGGGGTCGGGCTCGATCCAGGGCGCGACGAGGACCGGGCTCGCGGCCTACGACGCGGTGGCGCTTCCCCCGGGCCCGTTCCTGCTCCTGGGCTCACCTGGCCTCCGGGTTCTGGAGGTCACTTCCACGACACGATCCCGCGACCCCTCGACGGACTGGTAATGTCCGGCCGGCCCCGGAGGGCTCACCGTGAGCGATCGCAAGGCACAGGGCATCGAAGCGACGAACCAGGAGTTTCGCCGGTACGACCAGGTCGAGAAGAAACAGGAGTACCACCTGGCGGAGGCACACCACACTGAGGCCTTCGACGAGGAGACTGGCATCCCCACCTGCGACCTCGGGCGCTTCCTGCACGGCGACGAGAGCGACAAGCAGTCCTTCGCCAGCGAGCTGGGCGATGCCTTGCGCCGGCTGGGCTTCGCCATCCTCGAAGGCCACGGGGTCGACGCCGCGCTCTACGACGAGGCCGACGAGCAGATTCTCGCACTCTTCACCGAGGTGCCACTCGAAGAGAAGATGCGCTACCGCGCGCGTCGCTTCGGCTCGGTCAACCAGGGCTACTTTCCGGTCAAGGAGACGAGCGACATCCACCCCGACCTGGTCGAAGGCTGGGTGTTCTGTCGGCGTGCGTTCGACCTCGACGGTGACCCGTCCTACCGCGAGGCCGACTTCTGGCCCCGCCCGCATCTCGAGCCGCTCTTCCGCCGGCTATGCCAGACGCACGAGCGGTTGATCCTCCCGGTGATGCAGAGTCTGCTCCGCTCGCTGGGTTGCGATCCGCATCTCTACGACCGCGCCCTGACCCGTACCAACTTCGGGCTGCGGCTCAACCATTACCCGCCGATCAGCAATGCCGACGAGGCCTCGGGAGCCGGCCGCATGCTCGGCCACGAGGACGTCGACCTCTTCACCTTCCTCCCTGCCTCCCGGGTGGAGGGCCTCCAGATCCTGAACCGGGCCAACGGGAAGTGGATCCGCCTTGCGGCGCCCCGGGGCTCCATCATTCTCAACACCGGCGACTATGTGCAGCGCATTTCCAATGACATCTTCCCCTCGACGACGCACCGGGTGAGCCCGCCCCGGCTCGCCGCCGAGCGCCAGCGGCCCCGGGTCTCCCTCCCGATGGCGATTTACCTCTGGGAGAACGAGATGCTGGAGGTCCTGCCCGGTCTCGGGCCGCCCAAATACGAGCCGATCCAGGCAAGCCATTTCCACACCCGGATCACCAGCAAATATTACGGAGACGACTATGCCGTCGGGTGATCCGCCGAGCCTTTGACTGCACCCTCCTCGACCAGCACCCGGCTCACGAGCCCGACCAGCGCAAGCGCCGCGAGCGCCGCCAGAGTGACGCCCGGCTGCTGGATCAGCGCTCCGACGAGCAACAGGAGATAAATGCCCAGGAACAGGAGCGGGACGAGCGGATAGAGGGGAACCCGGAAAGGCGCGGCGGGCCGCTCGGCTCGGAGCTTGAACAGGACCACCACCATGAAGCCGTCGATCACCAAGATGAAGGTGATGGCCAGGGAGAGCAGGCGCTCGAATGTCCCGGTGGCGGCCAGCAGCACTGAGACGCCAGTGACCAGAAGCAACGCGGTCCAAGGAGTTCCGCCCGAATTCACCCTCGAGAGCACCCGAGGCCCAAGGCCGTCGCGGGACAGCCCGAAGACCACCCGCGGAGTGACGAAGAGATTGCCATTGAGCGAGGCCAGCACGACCAGGAGCGCGAGCGCCGACATCACCGCGCCTGCCCGAGGACCGAACATCGCGTTGGCTGCATCACTGGCGACCAGCGTCGAGGCGGCAATCCGCTCGAAGGGCAAGACGTGGATGAAGGCCGCGTTGAGCAAGAGATACAGCGCGGTCACCGCGGCAATGCTGCCGAGAAACACCCGGGGCAGCGAGCGATCCGGGTCCTTCATCTCCTCGGCGATCTTGGCGGCGTCGGGGTAGCCGTAATAGGTCCAGATCACCGACTGGAAGGCCACGGCCAGCGCTCCGAAAAGGGCGAAGCCGGTGGGTGCCCCCGGGAGGCTGCCCCTCCAGCCTGCTCCGCTGCCGGCGACGGCGGCCACCCCCAGCACTCCCGCCAGAGCGAGGACCTTGGCCGCGGTGATGACGTTCTGGGCCAGCGCCCCGACGCGCACTCCCACCAGCTGAACCGCGGTCAGGGCGACGAGGAGCCCGGCTCCGGTGGCAGAGGCGGTGCGTGGGTTCGATCCCAGAACCCGCGACAGGTAGTCACCGCACACCACGGCGATGGCCGCCACCGCGGCGCAGTAGATGCCGAGCGCCTCGACCCAGCCGACGACGAATGCGGCCCGGCGCCCGAAGCTCTCCCGCGCATACACGTACTTTCCGCCAGCGTGTGGGAGCCGGGTGGCCAGCTCGGCGAAGACCAGCGCGCCCAGTAGCCCCACCGCTCCTCCCAGAGCCCAGGCGACAAAGGTGAGCGCCGGCCTTCCGGTCGAGCTGGCGACGATGCCGGGAGTCCGAAAGATCCCCGAGCCGATCATGATCCCGACCACGAGCGCCAGACCGTCGCCCCACCCCAGCGTCTTCCTCAACGTGAGAGGCGGAGGGCGCACAGGCGTGCCAGTTTAGCCCGCACGCGACGACGTCTGCGACCAAAGGTCGCAGGCTGCTGAGCGCAGCACGGCACGCAGCGGCGCCGCCTGAACGGTTGGCCCCGCGGTCGGGCGATTGCTGACCGAATCCCCTCCGAGCTACTGGAGCGCCTGCGCCAGGAGGGGGCCGCACTCACCTTGGAGGAAGCCATGCTCCAGGTGGTCGCCTTCCCTCCGTCGACGGCGTGACGCTTCAAGCCGAGCGAAGCAAAGCCCCGGAGTCTCCAACTTGCCGCAAGACCCTTTGAGGCGGCAAAGAACGCCGCCCGGGCGGCGATAGCAAAATGCATTTGCTAGGCGGCCCGGAAGGAGGCGGACTATCCAGGAAACTACGGACTAACGAATGCGCTAAAGCCATAATATTTCTTGGCTTTAACGTCGTGACCCTTGCAGCCAATACCTTGCGAGCGCTACCACTGTGGCGGCCAGTCCAATCGCCACCCCCGGTGCCCAACTTCGATGCGACAGCCTCAATTTGTACGCCAAGTAGTCGAGGACCATTGTGAACAGTACAAAAGACGCCCCCCCGAGTATCCACGGCAACTTCTGGTAGTCGCGATTCACGAGGTCCTCCTGCGGAAGCATAAACGAGGCTTCGGGGCACGGGCACTTTGGGTGGATTCCGTTCAGCCCCACGCGACGAACGTCCAGGCTTCCGTTCAGTGCGCATTTGCGGCAACTCTAAGTCCGGCGATTTACGGCGTCGGGCTCTTTAGAGAGCGAGTGGATGACTTCGGGTTCTCCCGGCCTGCGATGAACCAGGTGGTGGACAAACTGTTTCGAGCAGTTGCTTGTCCGAAACGAGGGCGCGGAGGACCGCGGAACCAGACGCACCTCACAGCCAGCGGCGTACTCGACGGCAGTAGTCCTCGAAGGCTGCCCCATACTGGCGACGCATTTTCGCTTCTTCGAAGGGGATGTGGACCCAGTTGGTAGTCGCAAAAACGGCAATGGGCGCAACGAACATTGGCCAGGCGTCGACCCAGAAGGCGATACCCAGGGTGAGTAAGCAGAGACCCAAATACATAGGGTTGCGGGTAAAGCCATAGGGGCCCCAGGTCACGAGTCTGCGGTTGGTGACTGAGGTTGGATTGATCTCGGTACCCTCACGGCGGAAAAGAGCGAAAGCCCAGACGGGCGGGATGAAGCCTACGGCGATCAGTGCAACCCCGAGCGTTGCCGTGGGCAGGCCAGGGGACCCGGGCCAGCCGAGCGACCAGCTGATGGCTAAGGAAGCTAAAACGTAAATGAGCGCCCAAACGGGCGGAGGGACTTTGAGCATGGTTGAACTATCCGGCGGGCGCGTTTCTACCGCTTCCGCCGGTACAGAGTCCGAGGTTCTTCCCTTTGGAGTCGAGCTCGGTACTCGCTGTCGTCCAGCAATACGCACCTAGGTTGCGCCGGGACGCCATCAAAGGCGAACTACACAGCCGGCGGGGTAAGAGTTTCGGAAGCGGTGGCAAGCTGGTTGGCCTCCACGATGCCCCCCGCGGTAGGCTTCGTGAGGTTTGTCGGGCTAAAGCGAGGAAGGTCCAAGATGCTTGCGGCCAAAGAGGTTGCCGGACGAATTGCAGCGATGCTCGCTATGGGCGTCGCCCTCGCGGGGTCCGCCCGAGGCGCTGACGGGACTCCCGGACCTGCGGCTGCAGGGGGAACACCACAAGCGGGCAGCGGAGGCCCGCAGTTGCCCAAGGGAATGCGCCAAGAAGCCATTCACGACCCGGCAGTAAACATGGACGCCTATTTCGTAGCCGTCCCAGCGGATTGGCGCTTTCAAGCCGCGATGCTCCAGGGAACTGGGTGCTCTGATGCACCCTTTCCGGTCTTTCGCGCTTCGAGCGCAGACGGACTCACGCAACTCGAGCGTCTTCCCCGCTTCGACTGGCGTTTTGGTACAGCGCCGTGGTTGCCGAAAAAGACACCGCCCGGTTGCCTTCCCCTACAAGAGGCTGTGAGCGCGGCAGAGTTCCTCAAACGCCTGTCAGCCATCTCCGAGGTCGAGTACGTCAGCGAGGTCCCCGTTCCTGCCGACAAGCTTGCGTCCCAGCAGAAGTATTTCGAGCAACTCAACGCAAACAGTGCACAGATGGCAGCTCGCTTTCACAATGACCCCATCCTTCATCGTGGCGACATGGCCCAGGCGAGGGTGAAATATCGCAACGGCAGCGCTCCGATGGAGGCGTTGCTTTTTGTCAACCTCTATTGCAGCCACAACCCGTTCAAAAATTTCAAGAGACAAAGCTCCTGGGTCGACAATTGCAACGCAACCGTCCGAGTCGTGCGGGCTCCGCCGGGTAAACTCGACGAAGCGGTGAAACGCTTAGAGCCAGCGGGAGCCTCTGAAAACCCGCAGTGGGCTCAAGCCCGAATGGAACTCCAGAATCGTCGCGACCAAGCGATGGCCAAACAAACACAAGACAACTTCAACCAACAGATGCAGCTCCAGAATCAACAATTCCAACAATCAGAAGCTCTGAAGCTTCAACAGCACCAGCAGTTCATGCAATCGCAGACCAGTCAGCAGCAACAGCATGAACAATTCCTGTCCACCATGCAGCGGGGGACGGACATGTCCATGCAGCGAGCCCAGCAAAATGCTGCCGCCAACCATGCGGCGGCTTCAGACATGGTGGACTATTCGCTTGGCCAGCAGACAGTCCGTGACCCCAATACGGGCCAGGTCAGTAAGGTCTCGGGCGCCTACAACAACACGTGGGTTAACGAGACGGGCACGCAGGCCTACCAGACGAATAGTCCCAACGGGAACCCCAACGGGTACGTGCAAGGGAATTGGACGCGCCAGGAGCAGGTGCACGGCGATGGAACCAGTAAGTAGCGTCTCGCCGGATCTGAGTGCGTTAGTGAGCGAAGCTCAGCCGTTTTCTGACTGCGCGGAGACTCCGGGGGGCTCACGACGAGAGCCGCGCACCTCGTCGAGCGCCAGCAGCTCAGCGTGACGGTGGCAGGGTAATCCCCTTGAGGTAGCGGTCGAACCAGGTCACTTCGCGCTGCACGCGGTCCAGGATGTGCTCCGGATCCCGGAAATGGTGGCCCTCGTCAGCGTAGACGACCAGTTGGCTCGGAACGCCGAGAGTCTTGAGAGCGTGCCAGAATTCGTAGCTTTGCGGCGCCGGGCACTCCGCGTCCCGTTCACCGACCAGGACCAGCGTCGGCGTCTTGACCCGTGTGATGTAAGTCATGGGCGAGCTGCGCGCATAAACCTCAGGGTTTGCGTAGACGCTCGCGCCAAAGTACGGGAGCATCCATTGGTCAATCTTGTTCTCGCCATAGTAGCTCTGCCAGTTGGCAATCCCGGCGCTGGCGATGGCGGCCTTGAAGCGCGCGGTCTGGGTGACAGCGAACATCACCATGTACCCGCCGTAGCTGTGTCCGATGATGCCCACGCGGGCTCCATCGACTGCTTTCGTGCTCACCGCTCGGTTCACCCCCGTGAGGATGTCGCGGAGGTCTCCATGACCAAAATCCTTCACGTTGGCGCGGGTAAATGACTCTCCCTGGCCGAAGCTGCCCCGGGGGTTGGGTCGGAAGACTGCGTAGCCTTGCGTGACCATGAGGAGAACGTCAGTTTCGAAATCATTGGTGACAACGGACGCCGGCCCACCATGCACCCAAACGAGCAGAGGCAACGCCCCGCTCTCCTCGTTGGATGCGGGCAGCAAAAGCCATCCCTGAACGTCCCGACCGTCGCTCGACCAGGTCAGGTTCTTCACCGCAGACGCTGGACTCCGGACGTCTTGATTGGCCGTGGAGACCCGAGCCCAGGAGCCGATTGGGCCAGCAAACACATCGGGTGCCTCAAGCCCCGAAGACCGGATGACGGCCGTGGTTTGTCCGTCGCGGTCCACCGCCGCCGAGATGCCCCAATGACGCGTCACCGTTTCGCTCGCACGCCACAGCGTTACCGGCTTCTTGGCACCTTCCGGGTCCACGCGAAGGAAAGCCGCATCGCCTCCGATGACCGCTGCTGCGACCAGGGCACCGGTGCCTGTCCAGCTCAACGCAGTCGCTGAGGCGTGCATCCCTGGAGTCACGTTTTGTGCGCGCCCGCCTCGGGCTGCGACGACAAAGACGTCACCGCCATTCGCACCTGCGTCGCTCATCAATCCCTCGATGAAGGCGACGCGAGTGCCGTCGGGGCTCCACGTTGGCTCGCACAGTTGCAGAAGGGGATGGTGCAGGACGACTGCTTTCCCCGGCGTCCGCGGGACGATAAAGAGCTCCGCCAACCACCAGTTGTCATCTCCCACACCGTGCGCGCCTGTGGCCACGAAGCGCGTACCGTCTGGACTCCAGGCGTACTCATAGATGAAGAGGTCCGCGGGAGAGATGAAGGCCAATGGCCCGCCGTCGGAGGGAACGGTGGCGATGCGTTGCTCATGAATGACTTCTTCGACGACGCCCGTCTCGCGTGCGCTTGGGCCGAGCGGACCCAAGGCGTCGGGCGCACCTTCCATGTAGAGAACCGAGAGCTCTTTTCCGTCTGGCGACCAACGTGGGGACTCGAGGTGACCGACGACCTGGCTCAGTTGGCGGATGGTCCCGCTCTTGAGGTCGGCCACATAGAGCTGAGGCTGACCGCTGTGCTCAGCGTCGGAAAGAAACGCCAGCCTCTGCCCGTCGGGCGAGAAGACAGGTTCGTCCTCGGCATGGAACGCCCCGTCTTTCGCAGCCGTGATGCGTGCCGCTTTAGAGCCCGAACGTTCACTGACCCGGATGACCCGCAGCGTCCCAGAGGGCCCATCGTCCGTGGGAGCAGCCTCCACCCAGGCCACCTGCCGGCCATCGGGAGAGATAGCGACCCGCTCGAAGTGAACCACGCGGTTGAGGGTCGCAAGCGCCGACCGCACAGTCGGCCGTGCCTCGAGAGACGTCGAGAGCAAAGCTGCAAGCAACAACGGCCTCAGCATGTCGCCCCTCAGAGGAACAATCAGGCCGTTCCCGCCAGCCATCATGGGTGAGGTCCTACTTTACGTACGTTGCCCCCCAGAATTCGCCGTAAGTTTTGAGCACGAGAGAGTTTTTTGGGAGATTTTTGCTCAAAGCCATGTTGCGTCCCCTGTCGGAGACGACGAGCTGAAGCCCAGCAAACTTCTGCGGCGTTGGGGAGCTTGTCTAGAGGCGGCGTTGCTGGGTCACTCACGCGAAGAGGTGAGGTGCGCCTGACCCTGGAGATGTGGCTCTTTGAAGCAACTCCACACACAACAGCAGAGCTCCGGAGCCTGGAAGTGAAAGCAAGCCGTTCGGCGCGCTGTGCTACCGTTTTGCGTTGTTCTGAACATAGGGAAGGCAATGAAAGCGTTGCGGCTTCTTACTGTCGCGGTTCTCGGAGCAGGTGTTGTCGGTTGCAGTTCCGGCAGCGGCAATCCCGACGGTGGCAACGGCCCTCCTGCCACTACCCCGGTGACGCTGACCATCTCTGCCAATCCACCGCAGACGCAAACGGTCCAGGTGCCTCAGGGGAGCGGACCCGTCAGCGGGACAGTCACGTTCCCACCCGTCTCGACGGTTCCTGCCGGCATGAGTGGGAACCTCACAATCAATATTCTTTCTGGGTCGAACGTCGCGTTTCAACGCGCCGTCCCACGCCAGCCGCAATCCTCCGCGATGGAGAAGAGCTCGGAGGCGGCTCGACCTGTCGGCCCCTTCATTTTTGAGATGACAGTCACCGCACCCTTTGCGTTCACATTGGCCTCCGTGCCGGAGTTCAACCTGAATCTTGGGACACTCGACACGTCGGGACCGAATGCGGCGTATGTCATCGTTGTCGAAAACGGCACGAGCACGCCTTACCAGTTCCCAACGACCGCCCAAAACGACGTCATCTCATTCCCTGGCTCGGTTCCGTCGCTGACAGTCGCCGCGGGAGACATTCTGACGTTCGGGATTGCTCTGGCGAGCAGCGTCGCGTCGGCGCCAACCGTCGCAAGTTTCACCGCTTCGCCTACCAGCCTCGCATGAGGGGGGAGGAACGGTGACCCTCACTTGGGATGTCACTGGGGCAACCGCCCTGAGCATCGACAACGCCGTCGGGTCGGTGACTCCCGTGACGACGGGAAGTGCAACACCCACCGTCACTGCCACCACATTATTCACGCTGTCGGCAACCAATTCGACTGGGACGACGGTGGCAACCACGTCCGTCTGCGTCGACACCCCGGTCACGGCCGTCATCACGTCCCCCAGCTCCTACACCGCTTGTACGGACCCGTTCACGACGTCCATCGTGGTGACAAACGGTTCGTGTCAGGTCGTGACCATCACCACCATTGGCTTCGTGTCCACCGCGGACGCGGGTACGGACGCGGGTACGGACGCGGGCACGTGCGGCTTCAATGGACCTGCGGCTTACACGAGTGCCGATGATACTCAGTTGCCGTTTTCGGTGGACGCTGGCGCAACGGAGACGGTCTTCGACTTGACCAACGGCAACATCGGTTGCTGTGTCACTCCTCCCTGCAGCATCAATTGCACGGATACGCTGGAGTGGACCTTGACGACGAACGTTGGTCCGATTAGCGCGGTTGCCGACCCCTTCGCCATCGACGTCTCGAACTGCAATCTCATGCTCTGCCAGACGAGCACGTCGCGTAGCGTGGCACACCCTCTCTTTTAGGCCGGAGGGTCCGGCGGCGCCTCAACCTGCAGCTTGCTTCGCGAGCGCTAGACAGCCAGCAATGACTGTCGCGCCGAGCAAGACGACGGTTACCCACTTACTGAAGTCACCGACAAGCCACTCCTCCAGCGACAGCCAAAACAGAACCCTTGCTTCGGTGGAGGACGCAGCGCTTCGGGTCCGGAGAGTTTGCAGTGCTCTCCACGCGGCGAGGACTTTGCCCCAGCTCCCGAAAGGGGGGTTGGCCCAGGAATCATCCATCGGCAGAACCAGTAGTGCGTGCGCCCGCTGTTTGCCACTCCTTGAGCGATGGGCCCGCCGAATCAAGACCTACTGTTGCGATGCAAATAGGTGATGCTTACGAACGCCGCGGTACCTGCCATGCTTCCGAAAAGCCCGAGAGCGTGAAAGTCAGCTGCGTGGAGCCCAAGGCCATGAAGCAAATGGCTCATCACCATGCCGCCAGCGACGGAACCCGCGACTCCGAGCCCAATCACAGAGGGCCAACCCGGAAACCGCCCAGCCGGCAACAGAGCCCAAACGACCTGACCGGCGCTCAAGCCTATGACGACCATCGAGATGACTGCCACGCTCACCCTCCGGAACTCGCCGAACGCCGCCTCTTGGAACCCATGCGAATCCCGTGCCCTAAATGCCATAGGAGAATGGGTATAGGACCTGTCGCAGAATGCCCCAGCCGGTGGCAGTTCGCCGCGACGGCGGAAGTCGCTCGGGGCCTGCGGGCGGGGCTAGCTCCTGCCCCTATCTCATCTTGAATGCGATGGTTCCGAAGGTTCTCTCAGGCGGCGTCTCATCTCGCCGGCACGCCTGGCACGTTCGTGCTCGTCGTCTTCTGCGTCGTCGCTTGGCTGGCAGTGGGCCCGGCGTTCAAGTACTCCGACAAGTGGCTCCTCATCATCAACACTGCGACAAGCGTTCTCACTTTCCTGATGGTGTTCCTGATTCAAGCCACTCAGAACCGTGACACGCACGCGCTGCAGCTGAAGCTCGATGAGCTGATTCGGTCCACCAGCGATGCGCGGAATTTCTTCGTTCGGCTAGAGGGTCTCCCGGACGAGGCCATCAAAGAGATGCAGGTGGAGTTCGACGGTTTGCGACAGAGAGCTCTGCGCCGCACAGCTGACAAGCCCCCGTTCGAGCAGAAGAATGAGCGCGGCCCGACGTCGCGGTGAGGGGGCTTCGTGTCTACTGATTTCGCGCCGAGCTTCAGGGAGGTGAGAGGTCAGTTCGGGTCCGAGGGGTCCCGGAGCGCTCGTACCGTGGACTCAAGGCTGAAGCGTGCGAGCAACAGAAAGGCGAGGGCCGCACTTGGATCGGTCGCCGCCTCCGCCGGAAGGACCCGTTCCGTGAGACTCGAGACTTCCAGGAGGAAATCCCACTCTGCGGGCGACGCCTTCCAAGCAACCCGTTCTGAAATCACCTTGTCGGTGAGGGCCAGGACGCGTGCCAGAAGCTCGGAGACCCGCTGCAAGTAGGGGGTCGCGGCGGGCATGTGAGTATTCACTCACAGTGTGACCTCACAACACCAGCAGAATCAACGGGGCCTGGCGTCAAGCCAGCCGCCGCGAGGCCTCGGCGTTCGAGACGAGGGGGGGCCTACCGGGCGCTTAGAAAAAAAAGAGGAACTCGCCCGAAGGCGTCACAGGCGGTCGGGGAGTGGCTCGCCGCGGCTCTCCATGTTGTGTCGAATGCCACCCAGAGGGAGGCGGAGCGTTTCCATTGGCCCCTCCTTCAAGACGGCATCCAGCATCGCGCGGCACTCGAGAGCTTTCTGTAAGATTTCCTCGACCTGGGGAGCAAGCAGCTTGCGCTCAGTCGTTTTTTGCGTGTCCGCCTGCCACGTCAGCGCCTCTTTCCCCATCATCCGTAGAATCTCACCCAATTCGTACGGCTCGTCCGGGCTCTCCAGGAAAAATACGCGAGACGGTAACTTGTCCACCCGAGTTCGAAGGTCGCGCAGCGCTTCATGCAGTTGAGCAACGCTCGGGAGCGAACGCGTTTCTTGCACGAACCAATCAAGACCGGTGCGAAGAATCGGGTCCATCTGAGAACCTGGCAAGGCTGAGAGCAAAAACGAGAAAGCGCGCGTCCTGGCGCTGGGATACGTCTGCGCAGTTTATTGGTGGGAGTGCGTTTCTGGTTGCGATGTCAGACTGCTCCGGCGGTTCGTGCGGGGAGTCTTCCTTCGCGAGCCCGCTCCGGAGCGGGCGGGAGGGGCAAAGTAGATGACACCGTTCCGCCCGACGGCTTCGCATAGTCCGGTGTGCCCACGTTGCCTGAGACAGGTCAGTTCACCTGGCGGAAGCCGAAGGACTGAATCGCATGTCCGAAGCATGACTCTGAGATGGGTCCGCTTTGGGCCGACCGCAAGCTTGTGGGCGGATGTGGCACACCATGAGTGTCCATTCGCAAACGGGGGATTCCTCAGGTCGACGGTTCGTCTCTGAAGGCCAGACACCCGTTTGCCGCGAAGGGCGACGCGCGGCTCACCATGCCTTTGCGCTTCGTGAGGGGAGTGCAAAGCACTGAGGCGTGAATTCCTCCGCGAGTCGCCGAATGCCGTCGTACTGTCCCCTGGGCGGCTTTTCGGACCCGCAGCCGAAACGGAGCTTGTTGGGGTGAAGGTTCTCTTCGTTAACGAGGCTCTGGTTCACGAGCTTCTTCCAATGCGGTCGTGCATCGACTTGATGCGCACGGCGCTCACCAGCTACGCGCGTGGCGAGGCGGTTCAGCCGCTCCGGAGTCTTCTGCGCCTTCCCGATGGCACAGGCGTCCTCGGCCTGATGCCGGGTTACCTCGGTGAGCCGCAGGCCTTCGGACTCAAGGTCGTTAGCGTCATGCCCGGAAATCGCGGCACGGCCTACGAGTCCCATCAGGGTGTGGTCATGCTCTTTGGAGTCACACATGGCGAGCCCCTGGCAATTCTGGACGCCACCGCCGTCACCGCCATCCGCACAGCGGCTGCCTCGGGCGTGGCCACAGACGTATTGGCCGTTCGAGATGCTGGAGACCTGGCACTCATCGGTTGTGGGACGCAGGCTAGTACTCACCTGGCCGCGATGGCCGCCGTTCGACGTCTGCGGCGCGTGCGAGTGTGGAGTCGAACGCGAGCGAACGCCGAGGCTTTTTCTCGTCGAGAAGCCGCCCGGGTGAGCTGTGCGATCGAAGTGATGGCCACGGCCGAGGAGGCAGTTCGAAATGCTGATCTCATCTGCACTGTGACCTCGGCGCGGGAGCCGGTGCTCCGAGGCGCTTGGCTCGCGCCGGGTGCCCATGTCAACGCGGTAGGCGCTTGCTTTGCGACACATCGGGAGCTCGACGGGGAGGCGGTGCGCCGTGCCCGGCTATTTACCGATAGCCGTGAGTCCTGCCTGAACGAATCGGGAGACTTTCGAATCGCCCTTCGCGAGGGCGACATTGAGGACGGTCACCTCCTAGGCGAGGTCGGTGACGTCGTGCTTGAGAGAATTCCAGGGCGCATCTCGAGCGGCGACATCACCGTTTTCAAGTCGCTTGGCATCGCCATTGAAGACTTGGCATCAGCACACGCAATTCATCAGCGCGCACTTGCGACTGGAATGGGGGTCTGGCTGGACTGGGGCCAGCGTCCAGCGTTGTAGGTTACAGGGCCAAGCTGCTCTGGACCCGCTCCGGCATTTCTCGGAGCACAGCAGTCGACCCTGGGCAAAGCAAACCGCTACGGGCTGACCGCCTTTAGGACAAGCTCGATGCGCCGATTCTTCGCTCGTCCCTGCGCAGTGTCATTGGAGGCCACCGGTTGCGTATCACCAAAGCCGGTTGCCGAGAGCAGGTTTGAGTTGACGCCCTTGCTCACCAAATACCTTACGACATCAGTAGCCCGCGCCGTCGAGAGCTCCCAGTTCGAAGGGAAGCGACTCTTCAGCTCCGGCCCAATGGGCACATTGTCTGTGTAGCCGTCAACTTCAATGCGCTGGTTCTCCAGCGTCTTCAAGGTGGGAATGATTTTGTCGAGGGTCTGTTCGCCCGCTCGATTCAGCTCCCATCCGCCCTCAGGAAACAAAATCTCGTTGACGATGGTGACTTTCAGCTGGCCCTGAAGTTGCTGAATCTGGACTTGGTCGGCCTTAACCTCGGTCTGAAGTTGCGTATCTAGCTTTTGGTAGGTCGCTGCCTGACTGGCGGATGCGTTCGCCTTTTGCTCTTCTTGTTTGTACGCGCTGTCCGTCACGCAGCCCGCAATCAGCAGGGCGGAAAACAGCAGACTCCGCGAGCGTCTCCCTGTTGTCGCTTCCAGACGGGAAGTGAAGGTGTCGAAGGTCATAAACCACTGTCGAATTCCATGGCCTCTCGGTCAAGCGAAATCCCGGTGGCGAGGCCTAGTGGCGCGGACAAAACATTTCACGAGCAGTTGAAGATGGCGCTGGCTGGCTTTCAGGGACTCATGCTGCTTTGGGGGCATCCTCGGCGCGAGTCACCGATGAGTTCGGTTGCCTTGGCCACCGGCATCACTTGGCGGCTTTCCCGTCCGCAGGAGCGTCAAGGAGCATCAGCGTTCCAAGGTCGGTGGCGCACGTCCTATCCACAGAAAACCGTCGGATGACATGTGCGCTTCCAACCGCGATGGTCAATTGGTAGTCGCCCAGCGTGAGCTCGCGAAAGAGGAACCTTCCCTTCGGTCCGGTGGTGACGGATTCGGAAATCCGAGACCCGAGTTGTTGCGCCACCAGGTGCGCCCCGAGGGCAGGCTGACCTTTTCCATTCATCACCCGACCGGTCGCGGTACAGGCGGTATCCACTCGCACCTTCACCTGGACGGCAGCGTCGGCTGGTATCTCGACATCCGCTGTACCCACGCGTCCGTCATCCGTCAGAATGCGGACAGAGGCCTTTCCGGAAGGCTGGTCGACGTTCTCAAATTGACTGCCGGAGAAGTGCGCGCGTGGTCCTGGGGCGATTTGCCCATTCACCGGGAACGACTCCAGCGTAAAGCCTGTGGGCGCAGGCTGGCCTAGAACGCTGCCAGACATCCGCCCACGCGTGTTCGCCCTCGCCGCCAGAGGCGAGGCTGCGCTGTACCTCTTGAGAACCTCGACAGTGAGGGCGGTGTTCCCTGTGGCGGCCCATTCGGCGAGGCCCGCAAGCGCGTCGGTTTCCGGCGCACTCTGTTGGACCTTCGAACGCGCTTCGCGAAGCGTGTTGCCGGTGGAATCCACCTCCTCGACAAAAACCCAGCGCTGGCCAGCCGACGTCTCACTTCGGAGCGCAAGGAGGCGGCTCACTCCGGTGAGCGCAAGAACGCGCGCCAGGTTCCCCGTTCGGTCGCTTCCCGGTTCGACGCAGGGGCCGCCGTCCGCAAAGAGCGAACCCTCGACGCTGGCGGCGAGTTCCACCGGTGCAACCACCGCCGGTGGCTCGGGGATGTGAACCGTACGCACCAAGCTCCGGTGCCCGTAGTCGGCCTCGACTCGGTAGTCCCCGGCGGGGAAATGGTGGGAAAGCGGGGCAGGCCCGGCCGGGAAACCCCCGACGTAGACGGTCCTCCCTGCAGGGGCCACGGCAACATCGAGTCGGTTGGTCGGCATCTCTGCTTGCTTAGAGCGCACGCCGTCGACGAATTTCCGAAAGCTGGGCGGGTAGAGCCCAGTATCCGCTTGGTAGCTTGGCTGGACACGCAGCACGGCCGCCATGGTGACTTCAGCTGCCGGTGTGTTTGACGCAAGTTGGGCTTGCGACAGCAACGTCAGCAAATCCCGTTCAACCTTCCAACGCTCCTCCGAAGGGGCGATGCGCGTGATGTCGACGGCGAGCGTTTTCAGATGTGCGACCGCTGTGTCGACCTGGCGGGAATAGAAGTCCTTTCGTGCGGCGGCGACACCGCGTTCCACTTCCTCGAGTGTGCGCTCGGCGAGGCCGCCGAGCGGCCGCGCCGTATCCGCCTCGGTCTGCAGGCCGGCTCCCAACTTCGGTAGTAGCAGAGACCGGAAGGCGCGCGTGGAGATGGCAGTCGAGGGGGCGCTGCATTGCCCGACGGAGACAACTGCAAAGCGCGGCACCTTGTTGGTTTCGGGAGCGGACCAGGCCACGGCGACGAGCGTGCAGCTGGATAAGGCTAGCGTCGACCGAACCCATCTCACGAACGGGCCTCCGGGGTGTGCACTCCTCTGCGAGCGTACTTCAGTCGGCGCCATTCGGGGTTGATGGTAAGCTTCTGTTCTTCAGTGCTCTGCATCGGCCAACGAAGCACCCATCGGCTGTGTGCCGTCCTCGGGGCCGCTGTGGGGTTGTTGCTTCCGGCAACTTCCAGCGCCCAATCATTCGGCGCTCCCCCCCAGCCGGTGGAAAGTCGCGGCCCCGTTCGGTTGGAGGCATGGGTCGGGTACGAGTTCACCACACCCATTGCCACCACCGGGGGAACCATCAACATCGATGCCGCGCCCAGTTATGGAGCGTCGCTGAGCCTCGCAGTCGGTGCGGACTTCGAGCTGGAGTTGCTGTGGACCATAACGGACACGCATGCCCAATTGATTTCGAACGTGATTGGCGGTGCGAGCACCATCCCCAATCACCTCAACATCAACTATTTTCAATTTGGCATCACCAAAAGCGTCCAGTGTGGCGACTTCGAATGTTTCGGTGAGGCGACCGTCGGCGCCGTACTCTTGGTCCCTGGGACAGTCCTCCTCACTACCGGCGAGCAAGTCTCAGTCAATGAAACCTGGCGCGCCGCTTTTACCCTCGGCGCTGGGGTGAGATTCTTCGTTGTGGAACGGTTGGCCCTCGTGCTCCAAGCGCGTTTGCTGGCGCCGGTGTACATCACCAGCGGGAGCTTTTACGCTGGTGGAGGCGGTGCGGCATTCGTGGTGTCGGCCGGTGTCCCCTCCATCCAGGGCGCCTTCTCGGCCGGACTGGTGCTGGTGTTGTAGCCTCCTAGGCGCTGGAACACGAAGCACCTGCCTCATTTCGTGCTTGCCGCGCCAGTCGCGTCGAGCATGCGGACCTCGTCGTCGAGCCCCAGCGTCTCCCAACGCTGAAGCGCCAACGGGACGTTGCCGTTAAGCCAGAGGGTGTCATTGAAACGCCGGAGCGAGAAGGCGTCACCCTGGAGGAGCCGGCTTTCGGCGAGCAGCTTTTCAATTTGAAGTTTTCCCACTTGGTAAGTCATCGCTTGGCCAGGATTTACCGAGAACTCAGCAGCTTCGGTGTGCGCGCTGCGCGAATCCATCGGTCCGCGAAGAGCGAGGTAGGCGGCGGCCTGTTCGAGCGAGAGTTCACCGAGCGCCAGCTTGACGTCTACGGTGACCCGCGCAGCCCTGAGCCGGCTCATCTCCCAAATGAGCTCACGCGACCGGGGGCTCGCGTCGTAGAGGCCCGCTTGCATCATCATCTCCTCAGCGTAAAAACCGATGCCCTCATTGGCTCCCGAGTCGTAGTAGTGCCGCCGAATTGGGTCCGGGTGTCTCCACGAGAGACTGAGCTGGAAGTAATGACCAGGGATGCCCTCGTGGGTAATCACCGGCCGCGGGTCGCGCGCGGTGGCCCGGCCGAAGTAGCCAAGCTTTGGAGAGGGCGCATAGAGCCAACGCACTCCATTCTGTTTCAGGGTGGAGGGTCCGGTAAACCAGTCTTGCTCGCCGAAGTCGCCGAGCGCATCGAGATAGTCGGGAATTGCCTGGACGGTGTAGTGCGGAAGGTCCGAAGGCACTGACAAAATGCCCCGTTCCTCCAGGAACCGGCGAATGGCCGCCTCGTCAGCGGTGTACCGAGCGATTTGCAGCTGCAGAGATGGGATGTACGCCAGCGGTGGGAGGGCCGCGTTCCGCTGCTGCTCTAGCGTCTCGGCGGCGACCGAGCGCTCCCACTCCTGTTGAGCCATCGCCAAGAGCTGCTCCGGCGAGTACGGAATCAAGGCGACCTGTTGAAGGAAAAAAACGTATGCCGCCCGGCCGACACTGGGCCTCCCTTGCATGGAGGGCGCATGCCCCGAGAGCCACGCTCGGTAGGCCTCGAGAGCCTCAACCGCGGTGGTAAATGCGCTTGTCACATCGCTCGCCTGAGTCTCCTTCGGGAGCAGCGGCAAGACGCCCACCTCGACGCGTTTCATCCTGGATCGAATGTCCGTGAGCTCGGCCAGTGCGAGCTGTGCGAACAGGGGCACCCCACTGTCGAGGTTCGACTGCGCATCCTTCAGGAGCGCGGGGATGTTCCGCAGGCGCGAGAGGAGTTCACTGGCACGCGCTCCATCGAGGGGCGGAGGCTCGGCGAGCAGCTCCAGGAGCGGCGTCAGAGCCTGCTCGAGGTAGAAGCCAGGGTCGCGCTGCCAGCGCCGATTGAGGTCAAGCTCCCAGTGCACCCGCGCGAGCAGAGAGCGGATGAGTCGGACGTCGACTCTCTTGGTGGTTGGCCACGAGGCCTCGCTGGCCGTGCTCGTGGCGAGACAGGCGGTGAACTCCTTTGCCTCGGTGCGCTGCGCGTCCACGCTGGCTTTGGACCAGGAGCGAATGAGCCCTGGCGGGCGCTCGAGTCTGGGAATGTCGTCAGCGGAGAACGGCATCGTGCGTGCCCTGAATTCCCAGATGCGCGCGGCGAGGGCGTCGAACGTCGGACAGGCGGGTTGAGCGGCCGCGGCCGTCACCAGCAGAAGGCCAATCATGGGTTGCCTTCTGTCTTCGAGCGCGGGCCCGGCCCCAGCCACCGGTCGAAATGAGAAATTAATTTGCCATAAAGGTAGAGGGCATCCTCCTCGCGGGCCGCCCATCGGTGTGTTGCCGTGGGGGTGAACGCGAAGTCGAAGTCCTTGTGCTGGCGTATTAACTCCTCGGCAAGCATCACCGAGGTCTGAAAGGGCACGACGTCGTCGGCCATCCCATGGATGAGGAGCAGGTGGTCGCGGAGATTCTTCGCGTAGAGCGTCGCCCGGCCCTTCTCGAAAACGTCGGGATTGCTCTCAGGCGTTCTGGCGATGGCCACATCGTCACTGCCGTAGTACCTGGGGTCAGTCGCGGGCGCAGCCGCCACGCCAGCCGCAAAAAGGCCGGGCTTCTTGAAAAGGGCGAACACCGTCAGCAGACCACCGTAGCTGCTTCCAAAAATGCCAATCCGCTTTGGGTCGACGTACGGCAAGGACTTCATGAAGCCGACGGCGTCTTGGTAGTCGTCGAGGTCCGAGCTTCCCCATTGCGAGAGGAACTTCTCCCGGAACTTTCGGCCGTAGCCAGTGCTTCCGCGCGAGTCGAGCTGCACCAAAATGTAACCGCGTTGCACGAGCAACTGCATGAGCCCTTCCCAGCGGTCATCCCACCGGTTCCGGACGGTGTTGGTGTAGACGGGTCCAAAGATGACCGGGTATTTCTTGGTGCGGTCGAGTTTGGGCGGTTCAAAAATTCGCACATGCAAGTCGACGTCGGCAGTGCTCCCTTTGAAGCTCGCGTAGCGGACGTTGGCCCAGGCGGTGCGTGCGAACTCTGGCGGCGGGGAATGTGTAACCGCGTGTCCTCCGACGTAGAGCTCCATCGGATGACGATCGTCGCTGTGGAGCAAGGCGACGGCGCTCCCATCGGGAGAGACACAAGGAATGTTGAGGCCGGCGAGCTGGCTGACCTGCTCTGGTTTTCCGCCGACGGTGGGAATCCGCCAGACGTGTCGCTCTTCGGGCCTCGGCTCTGAGGAGACGTAATAGATGAACGGTGAGTTGGGCGGAGCGATGGCCGCGCCCTCAATGTCGTAAGGCCCTTGCGTCATGACCTTCGGTTGGGAGTCGCCCGGATTGAGCAGGTAGAGGCGGTAGCGCTCGTCGAGGTCCCCGGTGAGGAGGATGTGAATGCCGTCGGGATGCCAAGCGGCCGCCACTTCGTTGTAAATGCGGGACGGGCCATGGTCCGTCCAGACGTCGCGCAGGGCGTGGGTCTGCGGGTCAAACAGGGTCAACGTCCGGTCGACCGAGTTGTCCGTCTCGCGGTCAATCAGCAGGGGCCCGCGTTGCGACCAGGCGAACCCGAGGATGCGAGAACCCGACGGATTGGGCAGGTCCAGTAACCGCAGCTCACGGGTGGCGACATCAAGCACGCCCACCGTGCGCACTTCATTGACGTCCCCCGGCGCTCCTCTGCGGAGCTCGTTCAGAATCGCGTTCGGGGTGAGGTAGTAGGGGATGGGAAAGCGGCGCACGTTGCGGCGATCGACATAGTGCACGGCGATGGACTTGCTGTCGGGGGCCCAGGCATAGGCGCTGTTTTCTCCCCAGTCGGCGCTGCCGATTTCAACATCTGGGTGGTAGTAGGTCCCGAGCGGAATCTGCCCAATTGCCTTCACTCCGACGTGCGTGGCTTGAACTGGCGGCCCCCCGGACAGGGGCAAGAGCCACAGGTCCCCCTCCTGGACGTAGGCAACTGTTTTCCCGTCGGGAGACACCGAGAGGCCGGCCCGCTCGCCATCGCTCGTGAGCAGGGCTTCAGGAGACCCACCGGCAGTAGGCAGGCGGTGAAGCTGACCCTTGGAGAGATAGATGACGGCACCGTTGGCCCAGGCGAACTCGGTGACCGCGCTTCCGCCGCCCTCGGTGGCGTGTGTCAGGCGACGCAGACCTGAGCCGTCGCGTTCGACGAGCCAAACCTCTCGGGCGGGCATCGCCTGGTCGTTCCAGAGGAAGGCCAAGAGCTTCCCGTCGGGAGACCAGGCAGGAGAGGTGGGCGAGGTTCCGAACCACGAGGGCGAGCGCGAGACGATGCGCTCGATGGTGAGTGGCGCTGGCGAATCGGCGCGCGCCTCCCGGGAGTACAACGGTGCCGCTAGCGCGAGTCCGAGCAGAAGGGGTGCTGTCCGCATCGGACGATGTTCCGTTGCTGGGCCCGGTGTGACAAGCGGAACCGACTCTAGGTGACGTGTCTCCGGACCAATTCGCTTGCTCGGCCGATCGGCGTTGTGCACAGTGACGGAGTGCGCTCCGGCCTCGCGCGAGAGATGGGATTGGTCGGGCTCACGGCCACCGGCATCGCTTCGATGGTCGGCGCGGGAATCAACGTCATTCCCTTCATGATTCAGAAACACCTCCCGGGAATTGGTCCCCATGTGCTTTACGCGTACATGGCAGCTGCCGTGCCCGCCATTCTGGCTGGGCTGGCCTACGCCATCCTCGCCTCGGCCATGCCGCGAGCGGGGGGCAGTTACATCTACGCAAGCCGTGCTCTGAGCCCCTATCTCGGCTTCATCGCGAGCTTCTCGCAGTGGTTTTCACTGTGCGTCGCCATCGGGGTGGTGAGCTACCTCCTGGTGCCCTTCTTGCGCGATGTGGCTCTGGCCGGCGGGGCCGTTGGCGCAGCGGCGATGCTGGAGGGTGGGGTGGCCCGCCTCGGGATTCCGCTTCTCGTCCTGTGGGCCTTCACCGTCGTCAACGTGCGTGGCGTCAAGTCCTACGAGCGAGTTCTCGTCCCCCTTCTGGGGCTCACCTTCCTACTCAGCGGCTTGGTCATCCTCGCCGGATTCTGGTTTGGACCGAGCGACTACCAGCGGGCCGCTGGGATTGGCCCGCTTCCCGCGCCACCCGCCGTGGGCGAGCCGGTGCGGACGTTCGTCACCGCCTCAGCGCTCCTCTTCTCCAGCTTCATTGGGTTCGACTCCATTGCCCAAGCTGGCGGTGAAGCCCGAAACCCGAGCCGGATGCTGCCCTTGGCCATCGGCCTTTCCATTGGAATTGTGACCCTCTTCTATATGGCCTTTGTCGCAGCCGTTTATCATGCCGTGCCTTGGCCCTTGGTACAGCGCGAGGCACTCCGTCACGACATCTCCGCTCCAGGGCTGCTCGGGATTCTGCTTCCGGTCCCGGTGCGGATTGCAGTTGTGGCCGGAGCAGCAGTGGCGCTGGCCAAGGATTTGCCTGCGATGCTCCTCGGGGTCTCGCGTTTGATGTTTGCCTGGGCCGAGGACGGCATCTTTCCGCGAGCCGTGGCGAAAATTCACCCACGCTTTCGGACGCCGCATGTGGCGATTTTGGCGAGCGCGGGCATGGCTTCGCTCGGAATTGTCGGCAGTCACCTCGCCGGCGACTTTTTTCTCGGAGTGGACATTCTCGTCACCTCCATGCTGGTGACTTTCATTTTGATGTGCGCCTCGGTGTTGGCGTTCCCGCGACGGAACCCAGCTCTGGCAGTCGAAATTCGCGTGGTCCGAAATCGGAGCGCCCAGATTGTTCTTTCGGTCGCGGGAATTTTCCTCCTGGGAGGTCTTTTGGTGGTGCACACCCTGAGAGACCTCTCGGCACCAGCAGGCGCCTGGTACTTCCGCAGTACGCCGGTATGGCTCTTGGTGATGGCTGTGGGCAGCGCCGTTTACATTCGGGAGGTAGGTACACTCCGACGCCGAGGCGTCGATGTCCCAGCCATCTTTGCGTCTCTTCCACCTGAATAGTCCGCCATGACAACACCGGTCGAACGACGAGATCTTGCTCCGGGCTTGAGCATCTCCCGGGTCATCACCGGCCTCTGGCAAATCGCAGACATGGAGCGCGACGGCCGGAGCCTGGATTTGGACGCCACGGCGCGCGCCATGGACGCCTATGTGGACGCAGGCTTCACGACGTTCGACATGGCTGACCACTATGGCTCGGCGGAGGAGGTGGCCGGCCGCTTCACACAGCGCCGCGCGACCGGCGGCCCTGGAACTCCCCAAGCCGTCCAGCTCTTCACCAAGTGGGTCCCGAAGCCCGGTTTCATCACCCGCGAAGATGTGCGTGCGGCCATCCAGCGCTCGCTCGACCGCCTCAAGGCCAGTCGACTGGACTTGCTGCAGTTGCATGCTTGGCGCTTCAGTGCCCCAAGTTGGCTGGACTGTCTCGTTTACCTCCAAGAGCTTCAAGAGGAAGGGCTCATCGCCCATGTTGGTTTGGTGAATTTTGACACAGTGCACCTCCGCATTGCCCTCAGCAGCGGATTTCGGGTGGTGTCCAACCAAGTCTCCTTTTCTTTGCTCGACCAGCGGGCTCGTCTGCGCATGACTTCGCTGTGCCGGGAGCGCGGCGTGCAGCTGCTCGCCTATGGCACCCTGGCCGGCGGCCTCTTGACCGAGCGGTGGCTCGAGCGAAGGGCGCCAGCGGACGAGGAGCTCGTCACCTGGTCACTGATGAAGTACGCCCGTTTCGTTCGAGCGGCCGGTGGTTGGGACGGACTGCAGCGGGTGTTGCGCACAACCGAGGCCATTGCCCGAAAGCACCGCGTCTCCATGGCCAATGTCGCGTCTCGCGCGATTCTGGACGAGCCTGCGGTTGCCGGCATCATCATCGGAGCGCGGCTTGGCGAGCGCGCCCACCTCGAGGACAACGCTCGCGTCTTTTCCTTCGCGCTCGACGAAGAGGACCGTCGGCAGCTCGCCGATGCGCTGGCCAAGCTGCTAGCCATTCCCGGTGATTGCGGTGACGAATACCGCAAGCCTCCCTTTCTCACCGCCTCAGGGGACTTGAGCCACCACGTCGACGACTTTCCGGCGCCCTACGCGACCCGCGCCGAGGCTGGGCGCACGCTCTGTCTCAGCGGCACGCCCTGGGAGCCTCTGGCTGGCTATAGCCGTGCGGTTCGCAAAGGGAACCGAATCTCGGTTTCCGGGACAACCGCGAGCCACCGAGAGCGGTCCATCGGTGGAGTGGACGTCGCTGCGCAGACGCACTTCGTCATCGACAAACTGGAGGGGGCCCTCGAATCGCTCGGCGGCCGTCTCGAGGACGTCGTCCGGACGCGCATTTTCGTCCGCCGCATCGCGGACTGGGAAGCGGTAGCACGGGTGCACGGAGAACGCTTCGGGCACATCCAGCCGGCCAACACGCTGGTGGAGGCGGCACTGGTCTCCGAGGACGCGCTGGTGGAAATCGAGGCGGACGCAGAAGTGTGAGTCGCGGGCGTTGGCGGCCGCGATTCCTGGCGCGGTGGGTGCACGTCGAGGGGGGGTGTGCCCGCTGGCCCTCATCGCCGCCTTTCGCCTTCTCGGAAGTCTACCGCTCGGTTGCCTGCCTTCAGGGTGGTGTCTTGCACTTGGGTTGTCCGCGGTGGCGATGAAGACGGTACAGTCCGCGCCCTCGCACTCTCCCTTCGACTCCGTAGGAGCCCGCATGCGTTTTTCGTCTCGAGTTGCGTTTGCCATCCTCGCCGCGGCTGTAGGTGGCGTCGCCCAGGCACAGGAGGTCCAAAAGCTCGACCTTCCGCGTCCGAGCCCCAACGCCACCCTGAAGCAAACCGTTGGATTGACGGATGTCACCATCGCCTACTCCAGCCCAGCCGTTCGGGGCCGGAAGATTTTCGGCGACGTGGTCCCCTTTGATGCTGTGTGGCGCGCTGGCGCAAACGATTGCACCAAGTTGACCCTGACGACGGCCGCCACCATTGGTGGGAAGCCGGTCGCCGCTGGCACCAATTGCCTCTTCCTCCTGCCGACGAAGTCCGGTTGGACCTTCATTCTCAACAAAGACACGAGCCTGAACGGAAGTGACGGCTACAAGCCGGAGAATGACGTTTTGCGCGTTCCGGCAACGGTGACTTCTATTGCGGCGCGCGAACGACTCGCCTACGGCATTCTGGACTTTACCGACGAGGGCGGAACACTGGCCATGGAGTGGGACACTGTCCGGGTTGCCGTGCACTTCGAGCTCAACACCCGTGCCACCGTCCTCGCCGAAATTAGAGCGCTGAAGACGGACGACTGGCGTCAGTACAACCGCGCGGCGCGCTACCTCCTCGACGCCAAGATTGAACCGGCCTACGCCTTGGAGCTCGCCAACAAGTCCATCAAGCTCAAAGAGGAATGGGAGAACGACTGGACGAAGGCGCAGTTGCTCGCCGCGAGCGGTAACACCAAGGACGCGCTGGCTTTGGCGCAACGTGCTCAGGAGCTGGGAAAGGCCTCCAAAAATTTCTTCTACGCAGAGGAGGTCGCTAAGGCCATTTCTGCCTGGAAGAAGTAAGGCGGCGTCAGAGGAGCTCGCGGTAGAGCGCTTCGACTCGGGCTACCACGGGCTCGGGCCGGAAGCGCTCCAACGCATCCATGCGGGCCGCTCGGCCCATCGCGGTGCGGAGCGGCTCGTCGGCAAGCAATTTCAAGATGGCAGCCGCCAGGGCTGGGGGGTTGTGCGCGGGGACCAGCCAGCCGGTTTCGGCATGTCGGACCACCTCTGGCAGTCCCCCGACGTCGGTGGCCACCACCGGGACGCCTGACGCCAGTGCCTCCAGCGCGGCGAGACCAAAGCTCTCCTGCTCGCTGGGCAGCACAAAGAGGTCCGCTTGGGCGAAGAGGGGGCCCATTCGAAGCTGCTCGCCAAGGAAGGCCACGTGGTCAGCGACTCCAAGGGAGGCGGCGAGCTTTTCGACGCTGGCTCGCTCTGGCCCGTCTCCCACCAGCATCAGAGCCGCGGGACGCGTCCGAAGCACCTGCGCGAATGCGACCACGGCGTCGCCCACGCGCTTGACCGGTCGAAAGTTGGAGGCGTGCAGGAGAACTGCCGGTCGGACTGGCCCGTCCCAAGCGAGCGCAGGAAATAGCCGACGGAGGTCGTTCCGGTCGTCTCCGGGGTGGAATTCCTCGGGGTCCACGAAGTTGGGGACGACCTCGACCCGCTTGGCCGCGGGCAACGACAGGTTCGCAACGGCCATCTGCCGCAGCCAAGCGGAGGGTGTCGTCACCGCGTCGCTCCGCAAGACGGCATGCCGAGTGACAGCGGTGAGCGCCGCGTCGCCCATTACGCCGGTGACGTCGGTCCCATGCAGGGTGGTGACCAACCTCGGTGGACGGGCCCCGCGAGTCACTAGAATTTCTTGCGCCAGGAGCGCGCTGGCAGCGTGGGGAAGGGCGTAGTGAACGTGAAGCACGTCCAGCGCCTCACGCGTAGCGACGTTGGCCATCTCCCCAGCCAGGGCCAGCGCGTAGACGCCGTTCTCGAGGGGCGGGCGGTTGACGGGCAGCACCCGGTGGAGAATGCAGGAATTCTGCGTCGTCGACAGACGCGCGGGAGTGCCCGACGAAAAGACATGCACCGCGTGCCCCCGGCTGGCCAGCTTCAACGCCAGTTGCGAAGCAGCGACACCGCTTCCGCCGACGGTGGGGAAGCACGCGATGCCCACTTGGAGCGGTTTCACAAGTCAACGCTCCGGACGTCCGCTGACAAAGGACGGGCTGCCTCAACCAGGGTATTGACCAGAGTGCGCGTCCCGACCTGCGCTGCGAGCGGCGGAAAGGCGTACACCCGCTCCTGCGGCATGCTGTCCGGCTGGAGGCTGGTCCAGAGCTTCTCGAGGTTGTCAGCTGCGACATGGTCCCGGGCGAGGGCAGCGCGCTCCACTCGGGTCACCAGCTTCTCCACGCCGTAAGCCACGTGGTCGCGTGTCTTGCGGACGCTCTTCGCTAAGTCAGGCTCCAGACTGACGGCGTGGGGGAGGAGGGCGTCGAGCTCGCGTTCGAGCGGCCCGAGAAGCCGTGCCTTCAGCCATTCCGCCGGTGGCAACCAGGCCGGTCGGGACTGTACCCGCGCAGCGACCTCGTCGCGGGGGCGCTCGGTGTCTTCCGGCTGAAGGCCGAGTCGGTCCAGGAGGCGTCGGGTTCCCTGGTCCAGAAGACGAAGGCGCGCGCGGGGCGCGACCATGGGGAGCTCGAGGCCAAACAGCGCGTAGAGGGGTGGCAGCTGAGCGAAGTAGGCGCACTCGGCCGGGCCGCCCACGTAGGCCGCGGTGGGAAGAAGCGTGTCCTGGACGAGGGGCCTGAGCAGGGCGGAGGTGCTGAAACAGAGGGGGTCCACCTCGAGAGCCCTGAGGAGCTCGCTACGACTCACCTCACCCTTCGGGGTGCAGAAGCCCGCGCCCGTACATTGGAGCCGGTAGCGGGGGCCATTTGGACCCTGCGGATGGAAGAAGGCCAGGGAGGCGTCTGGGCGGGTGTGTACTTGTTCTGTGAAGCCGCTCTTCGCCAGGGATTCGGCCCGCGTGGTCAGCGCGCTGCCAATGGCGTGTTGCTCTTCGATGGCGCGCTGCAGCACGGGCAACGCGAGGCGGGCCATGGCCGGGGTTCTGGGGTCGAGGATGAGCAGGCCCTCTTCAGCGAAGAGCTCGGCGATGACACCGGCGAAGGCGTCGCCCGGCCGTCGCCCCTGTCGGTAGTGGCGGGAGAGGAGAGCGGCCACGGGCGCACCATGCGGCGCGGCATCCAGGAGGTCTCCCAAGGCGGCGGTGAGGGTGTCCACCTCCGCAGGGAGCACCCGCTGCGCCATGGAGACGCGGGCTTGCTCAGCCGTTTCGGCAGGGAGCTCCAACGTCTTTCGGCCTCCGGCGAGAAGCAGCTCTGCGTGCGCCACCTCCGCCCAGTCGTGGTCTTCGGTTTGCAGCCAGAAGAGGGGTACGCAAGGGCGTCCGGTGTATTGCGAGAGCCAGCGCGCGCGCGCGACGGCCGTGGCCGCCTTGTGCAGCGTATAGAGGGGCCCGAGAAAGAGCCCTGTCTGTTGCCCAGTCACCACGACGGTGGTTCCGGGATGGGCCAACAACTCCAGATTTCGCTCGCGCGGGGCAGAAGCCGGGAGCCTGGCTGCCTGGCGCTTCATCTCCTCGCGCAGCCCCTCCGCCATCCGGCGGTGGCCGGCCCGTTCTTGTGCAGAGGCCCATGCCTCCTCGTCAAGCGGGCGCGCGGGTAGAAGCGCTGTCGCTCGCAGCTCTCCGGCAATGAAGGAGGTGAAAAAGTCCGCAGGCATGCGAAGGTTCAACGTAACAAGTGCCCTTCCGACCTTCCAATTACATGCAGCGAGTCGCTGGTGTCCTTTTGCCCCTCACCCTGATGCTGTCCACGGCTGCCGCCGAGCCCGCGCTGAGGCCTGTCCAACCGGACGCCGCGCACCTCGAGCGGCTCTTGGACAAATTACTCGTCGTCGGGAACGTCCTCTACATCGCGGCGCACCCCGATGATGAGAACACGCGACTGCTGGCTTTCCTTTCCAATGGGATGCTTTTGCGGGCCGGCTACCTGTCGGTCACGCGGGGGGATGGTGGCCAAAACCTCATTGGCCCCGAGCTTGGCCGGGAGCTAGGCCTCATCCGGACGCAGGAATTGCTGGCGGCGCGTGCCATGGACGGTGCCGAGCAGCTCTTCACGAGAGCGCGAGATTTTGGCTTCTCGAAGACTCCGGAGGAGGCGCTGTCCATTTGGGGGCATGACGCCGTGGTAGCCGACGTCGTGCTCGCCATTCGTCGCTTTCGGCCCGACGTGGTGATGACGCGCTTTCCCACGGATTGGAAGGACACGCATGGGCAGCACACCGCCTCCACGCGCCTAGCGGTGGAGGCCTTCACGCTGGCTGCGGACCCGACTTACATGCCTGACGCCGAGCACCGGCGGTTGGGACCCTGGAAAGCCAAGCGCCTGGTATGGAACCAGACGGCCGGCTTCGGCGCCACCGAGAAGGAGCTGGCCGGTTTCCCGCGCATTGACTCCGGCGTGTACGACCCCTGGCTGGGGCTCTCGTATGGCGAACTCGCCGCCGACAGCCGTAGCAACCACAAGAGCCAAGGTTTCGGAGCTCCGCGCCGCCGCGGGCCGTTGCCTGAATTCTTCCGCTTACTGGCCGGCGAGCCGATGCAGAGCTCGCCCTTCGACGGCGTGGTGTTGGATTGGTCGCGCGTCAAGGGAAGCGAGCGTCTGGTTTCCGAGCTGGTGCGTGCCCGTGCCGCCTTTCGCCCGGCGACTCCCGAAGCGGCGCTTCCCGGGTTGCTTGCGGCCCGGAAAGAGCTGCTCGCCTTGCCCGAAAACCCGTGGAAGGGACAGAAGCTTGCGGAGTTGGAAGGCGCCATTCTTGCCTGCGCTGGCCTGTTCGCCGAGGTGGTGGCGGATAGGCCGACCACCTCGCCCGGAGCCAGGCTCCCGGTGACGGTCACCGCGCTTCTCCGACGCCCCGCCACGGTGACGCTGGCAGACGTCACCATCGCCGGACGCCAGGTGAGAGCGGACCGAGCGCTCGTCACCGGGCAACTGGTGGAGCTGCCAGAAACGCTCGCGGTGGCCGGCGACGCCCGCGTCAGCAACCCCGCCTGGCTCGACCTACCGGCCACGGCGGGTCTCTACCCCGTTCGTGACCCGGCGTTGGTTGGCGTGCCTGAGGATGCGGCGCCCCTCCAGGCGCAGTTCACCTTCAGCTTCGGTGGCGAGTTGCTCACCGTGCGCCGCCCCGTCACCTTTAAGTGGGTGGACCCCGTGCTCGGCGAGCGCTACCGCCAAGTGGAAGTGCTTCCAGCCGTCACCGTCAGTCCCCAAGCATCGCTCTTACTGTTCCCAGACGCGTCCGCGCGGGAACTCACCGTCACCGTCCGAAGCGTTGCAGGGGCTTCCGGGACGCTTGGGCTGGAGATGCCTCAAGGCTTCTCGGCCACACCGCAGAGCGTGCCTTTCACGCTCAACCCAGGCGGCGAGGTGGCGCTCACCTTTCACGTCAAGCCGCCGAAGCAGGCGGCCACCGGCACTCTGCGTGCAGTTGCGATGGTGGGAGGCAAGCGCTTCGACCGCGGCCTCCGCCGCATTGAGTACGCGCACATCCCCATTCAGACTTGGCTTCCCCCGGCCGAGGTGGCCCTCACTCGGGTGGACGTGCTCCACGCTCGCCACCGAATTGGCTACGTCGCTGGTCCAGGCGACGAGGTGCCGGCGGCCCTGCGGCAGGCAGGGTACGACGTCGTCCCTCTGACGGCGACGGAGCTTGCCGACCAGTCCCTCGCCCGCTTCGAGGCCATCGTCTTCGGCGTGCGTGCCTTCAACGTCGAGCCGCGGTTGGCGGCTCTCCACGACAAGCTGATGTCGTACGCCGAGGCCGGCGGCACGGTCATCGTCCAATACAACACCACCAGCTGGCCGACCCCCACGCCTCCGGTCCTCGGCCCATTCCCTTTCAGCATCGGCCACGGAAGGGTCACCGACGAAGGCGCCGCGGTGACGACGACGAAGGACAAGGTTCTCTCCTCTCCCAATGCCATTGGCCCCGACGACTGGAAGGCTTGGGTGCAAGAACGGGGGCTCTACTTCGCCGAGACGTGGGACGAGCGCTATGCCGCCCCGCTTTCCATGCACGACGCGGGTGAGCAGCCTCTCCGCGGCTCGCTCTTGGTCGCGAAAGTGGGCAAGGGGGCCTTCATCTACACCGGCCTGTCGTTCTTCCGGCAACTTCCAGCCGGCGTGCCTGGCGCATTCCGTCTCTTCGCGAACCTCGTCGACCATGGCGGCTGAGCCGTCGGCGGGAGGGGAGGAAATCCGTCCGCCGCTTGGGACTTGGGGGCGTCTCTACGCGCTCCTCTTGGGCGCGCTGGCGGTCGAGGTGGGCTTGCTCTGGGCATTGTCGAGGGCCTACGGGTGAGCCTCGTCGACTGGGCGGTGCTCGTCGCAACGCTGGCGGCCATCGTCCTCTACGGTTCCTGGCGCAGCCGAGGGGTGCACACCACGGAGTCCTTTCTTCGGGCGGGAAAGGACATCCGCTGGTGGACCATCGGGCTGTCGGTCATCGCGACCCAGGCGAGCGCCATTACGTTTCTCTCGGTGCCGGGACAGGCCTACCAGGATGGGCTGGGCTTCATTCAGTTTTACTTCGGGCTGCCCCTGGCGATGGTCATCCTCTCCGCCGTCATTGTCCCCATCTACCACCGGCTGCACCTCTACACGGCGTACCAATACCTGGAGCAGCGCTTCGACCGAAGGACGCGGCAATTCACCGCACTCCTCTTTCTCGTGTCGCGGGGTCTCGCGTCCGGGTTGGCAATTTATGCGCCGGCGCTCGTCCTCTCCGCAGTGCTGGGGTGGCCGGCGCTGTGGACGAATTTTCTGCTCGGTGGCACCACCATCCTTTACACGGTGCTCGGGGGAAGCCGAGCCGTCAGCCGGACGCAGTCTGCACAGATGGCCCTCATCTCGGTTGGCCTGGTGGCGGCCGTCGTCATCGCCGTGCTGAGGCTTCCGCCGAATGTGTCCTTTGCCCAAGGCGTTTCGTTGGCGGGCGCCCTGGGGAAGCTGCACGGCGTCGACTTCTCGCTGCGATTCGACACCCGGTACACCGTCTGGTCAGGGCTCCTGGGCGGACTGTTCGTGCAGTTGGCTTACTTCGGGACGGACCAGTCGCAGGTGCAGCGCTACCTGTCGGGCGGTCCGCTCGCCGAGAGTCGGCTCGGGCTGTTGATGAATGGTCTGCTCAAAGTCCCCATGCAGCTCTTCATTCTCTTCATCGGGGTCATGGTCTTCGTCTTTTACCAGCTCAGTCCGCCGCCCCTCTTCTTCAATGGCGCCGAGCTCGAGCGGGTGAGGGCGCGCGACGGCGCGGCGGTGGCCACCCTGGAGGCGGCACACAGCGCCGTCTTCCTGAAGAAGCGCGCTGCCATCGACCGGCTCCTCGCTCCCGGAGCCAGCGATGAGGCGGTCAGCGCGGCGCGCTCGGAAGTCCGCGCAGACGAGGAGCGGCTCACGGCCATCCGTCGAGAAACCGGTGCCCTGGTGGCCCGGACTTTTCCCGGCGCCGACCCCAAGGACTCGGACTTCATTTTCCTGCGCTTCGTCCTCGACCACTTTCCTCGCGGGCTGATTGGCCTGTTGGTGGCCGTCATCCTCTCCGCCGCCATGTCCGCCAACTCCTCGGCGCTGTCTTCGCTCGGCGCGACGACGGTCGTCGATTTCTACAAGCCCAGACACCCAGGGGCGACGGACCGCCAAACACTCTTGGTGGCGCGGGTGGCCACCGCGGCCTGGGGCCTTTTGGCCGTCGGCTTTGCGGCATTCGCTTCGCTCTTGGACAACCTGATTCAGGCCGTCAACATCCTCGGCTCGCTCTTCTATGGCCCGATGTTGGGCGTCTTCCTCGTGGGCTTCTTCCTCGCCCGAGTCCACGGCCGCGCCGCATTCTGGGCGACTGTCGTCGGGGAAGCGTGCGTGCTGGCGGCGGCCGCCTTCGGAAGAATTGGATTCCTTTGGTACAACGTCCTGGGCTGCACGGTTGTTGTCGGGCTGGCCCCACTGCTTCAGTGGGCACTCGCCGCCAGCCCGCGCTCGCCGACGCCGGCCTAGAGGCAAGGCAAACCGTGCCCTGCTCGGACTACTCGAGGTCGAGGTTCTGGAAGTTCCCGGTGCCGTCGAGGACGGTGCCCCACACCTTGTGGGACGCTTGGTGCTGGGAGAGCCCGAAGCTCAAGGGGACGCCCAGGCCGAGGTCCAGGCTGTGGATGTTCTCCAGCGCGTCCACCAGGCCGTCCGTCGTCAGGTTCCTACCGGCGAGCTTCAAACCCTCGATGAGCAAGGTGCCAGTGACGAAACCCTCCAGGGAGATGAAGTCCGCCTTCTCCTCAGGCGCGTACTTGCGCAACGCCTCCCGGTAGCGCATCCCCACCGTGGACTGACCGGTGGGAAGGGGCACCACCTGGGTGATGATGACGCCTTGCGCGTATTGCGGACCGAGCTGCACCAGCTCCTCGGCCAGGGCCTGGCTACCGACGAAGGAGACGTTGGTGAAAATCATGTTGGGCCGCTGCTCACGCACCTTCTCGATGAAGCGCGCCGCCGGACGGTAGGTCGCCACCATCACCACCGCGGCCACATTGGCCTTGCGGTCGAGAATGCGGGCCACGGCGTCGGAGACGTCGGCAGTGTTTCGCGTGTAGGTCACCTTCAGAATGGAGGTCGGTGTCCGCTTGAGCTGCCGGATGACGCGCGCCACGCCCTGAAAGCCCGCATCGCCATAGCTGTCGTCCTGAGCGAAAACCGCAATCTGCTCGGGCTTGATGTGACGGACCTCGACCAGGTAACGCACGATGGCCGCCGTCTCCTCGGCGTAGCTGGCTCGGTAGTTGAAGACGTAACGGTCGGGCGGCTCCTTGCGCAGCAAGGACGCGCCGGTGAAGGGGCCGAAGAAAAGCATTTTCCGCTCGAGGGCATACGGGACCGCGACGGCAGCGGTCGGCGTCCCCACGTTGCCCACGAAACTGAAGACGCCCTTCTGCTCGGCGAGCTCACGCATGACGTCGTGGGTGCGTGCCGGCTCGTAGCCATCGTCGAGGGCGATGAGGTTGAGCTTTCGTCCATTCACGCCTCCCGCGGCGTTGGCACGGGCGAACGCCACCTCGAGGCCCACACGCATTTGCCGCCCGAGCTCCTTGGAGACGCCGGTGAGTGGTGCCGCCATGCCCAGCGTCACCTGGCTTTCGCTGACGCCCGCCACGGTGACGGGCGGCGGGGGGGCGGCCACCGGCGCGCTCGGCTGGGCCGCGACTTTGGGTGCCTCGGTGAGTCCGGAACGGTTGTAGAGCGTGGCCATGGCCACGCACAGGGCGCCGCCCAGCACCACGGACAGCAAGAGAATGGCGGCGACGCGGAAGGTACCGTTTCCCGGCGGTTTGCGAACACTGGCAAATGTCGGCGCGGACGGGTGGCCGCTGGGTGGGGTGTGAGGACCGCTGAAGGGAGAGGTGGCCGGCCCCGAGGTGTGGAGAGGCCGCGGTCCGGTGGTCACCGGCGGAGGGAAGGGGAGGCCCGGAGCCGGCGTAGCGGCGGATGTCGCGGTGGCCACTTCGCCAGTGGGCGCGCGCTGGCCCATCGCTTTCGGAGGAGCGTGGTGCACGCCGCTCGGCGAGGGCGGTGATGCTGGAGGGGAGGCGGTGACGGCGAGCGGACGCTGGGGCGTCATTCGTGGCAGCGGCGCAGGCGGGGGCGTTGGTCGCTGTCCCGTTTCCGTGGGGAAGAGCGTGGGCGGTAAGGCGCGTCCCGATGTCGACTGCGCGGACAGCGACGCCCACGAGTCGTGGACGGTGCGGCGCGAGGCTCGCGCGCCGAGCTCCACCTGAAACCGCCCCAGCGGGGCCTTCAACGCATGGCGGACGGCTTCTGCGCCCTCACGCCCATCAAAGCGTGCGTCAACCAGCGCTCCGGACTCGAGAAAGAAGGCTCCTGTTGCGTCGACGCCACCGGCACGCGGGACCCGGATGGCGACAGCCGCCGTCTGGCCCGTTTGACAGTACCCGTCCAGGACTTCAACCAGAGGACACTCGGAAAACTCACCGTTGCGCAGAAGAGGTTTCATTTCTCTCGGGCCGGAGCGCGAGCTCGTGCTCGAGCGCGCTGCGTCCCATAAGTTTAGGAGAGAAGGCGGTCGTGTTCGCAAACCGACACGCCCGTACTTCGGGTGGTCATCCCAACCACTTGCGGCGCGCCTGGCGTCGGGTGTGGGCAGACCGGTTTCGCAAGCGTACACGCTCCGCCATGGAGCTCGTGCGAGGGAGTGCTGGGTGGCTGGGAAGTGCGGACGCCCTAGCGTGGAGCGGGGAGTCCCGGGCCCGGGTTCGCCGCCCTGGGTGCAGCCGCGGCCTGGGCCGGCGCGGGAGCCGAAGGCTTCTGCGGCAACTCGGCGACTTGGACACGGTCGCCGTCCGAGAGCTCCGGGCTTGGGTTGAGAATGACGGTTTCGCCGCCCTGAAGCCCCGTGAGTACTTGCACGGTGCGGCCGCTGTCATCCCCAGTGGTCACCTGCTGCAAATGCACGTGACCGTCCTGAACCAAGGCCACAAACAGCCTATCCCCGCGCCAGGTGAGGGCCTCCCCGGGAACCAAGGGCGTCTGCGCACCCTTCAGCTTCAGCGTGACCTTGACGAATTGGCCAGGGAAGAGTCGAGGTGGCTGGTTGGGCACGTCCGCTTCGCAGAGCATGGTGCGCGTCCGCGCGTCGAGCCCCATGGACTTGCGGCTGATGGTTGCCTGAATGGGGTGGGCCGGGTCCGTGTCCGAAGTCACCGTCACCGAGTCCCCGTCCGCGAGCCGCGCCGCGTCGGATTGGCCGACGTAAACCTGGACGCGGACGATGTCGATGTCCGCCACGTCGACGACTGGCTGAATGGACTGGGTGTTGCCCGTGCCAGCGGGCACCAGCGCGCCGACGTCCACGTAGCGCGCCGTCACCACGCCGCTGAACGGAGCACGGATGACTTCGTAGGACTTTTGCGCCAACGCCTGCTGGAGCGTGGCCTCCGCGACCCGCACCCCAGCGGTGGCGTTGTCTAGGTCCTGTTGCGACACCACGCCGTCCGGGCGAAGCGCAGTGACGCGCGCAAGAAGCTGACGTTTCAACTCCAGGTCTGCCCGCGCTCCGAGCACAGCTTGGTCGGTCTCGGGTGACTCGAGCTTTGCCAGGACGTCGCCCTTGTTGACGCGGGTTCCCTTATCCACGGGAATCTCGCGGACATAACCGGCCACCTTGGCGTAGAGCGTCACCTGGGCCCAGCCACGGATTTCGGCTGGAAGCGTGAGCGTCTGGTCCGACGGAGACACGGACACCTGAGCGACCTGAACGGTGTTTCCTTTCGCCAGGACGGTGTTTCGGCGTTGGATGTCCGAGGCCTCGCGGTGTTGTCGCAGCCAGGCCAGAAGGCCGACGCCGAGAATCGCCGCGACGACGACCACCACCGAGAGCAGGGTGAGGGCTCGCGGCCGAGGGGCGTGCGCAATGGGTGTGCCGGAAGACATCGTTGCAGTGGGCTTCATACTCATCCTCGGGCTCCGGCGCTGGCGCCCTCGCTTTCAGCAGAGAATTGCTCGTCCAACCGGTGGGCGCTAGGCGGCGCCGTGCGGAGGACGCTGTACACCAGCGGAACGACGAACAGCGTAACCACGGTGGCCATCAACAACCCCCCGATGACGGCACGACCGAGGGGAGCGTTTTGCTCGCCGCCCTCACCGAACGCGAAGGCCATGGGGAGCATGCCGATGATCATCGCCAAGGCGGTCATCAACACCGGGCGCAGGCGGGTCTTCCCGGCCTCCAAGGCACCTTCCAGGGCTCCGATGTTTCTCTCGACGCGAATCTCGTTCGCGAAGTTGACGAGGAGGATGCTGTTCGAGACGGCAATGCCCACCGCCATGATGGCGCCCATAAAGGACTCGACATTGAGCGTGGTGCCGGTCACCCCCAGCATCCACAAGACGCCCATCAGAGCGCCAGGAACGGCGACCATAATAATCATCGGGTCGAGCCAGGACTGAAACAACACCACCATCAGCAGGTAGACCAGGATGATGGCCAGGAGCAATCCGCCGGCCAGGCTCGAGAAGGAGCTGTTCATGCTCTCGATCTGGCCGCGAAGAGTAATCTTCATCGTCGGCGGGACATCCTTCACTTCGGCCATGGCCTTGCGGATGTCACTGCCGATGGCCGCCAAGTCCCGTCCACTCGCGCTTCCTTGCACGTTGATGACGCGTTGGATGGTGGCGTGGTTAACGCTCCCCAACGTGCGTCCCGGACTGATGCGAGAAATGGTCCCCAAGTAAGCCGCCCCGGACGTGCTGGCCGAGTCGGTGGGTGTCCGGGCGATGTTTTGGTTGAGCAGCTGACCGCTCGTGGTGAGAGGCGTGGCCAACAAATCGCCGGCACTTTCCAGCTTGTCCAACGGCGTCTGAACCACCACCAGGTAATTCACATTGTTCTTGGGGTTGAGCCAGAAGGAAGGGGCCGTCAGGGTGCTACTGGCGAGGGTGGTGAGTACGTCACTGGCGACGTTGCTTTGAGAAAGTCCGACGCGCGCGGCTTGGTCGCGGTCGACGTTGAGCCTCATCGTCGGGTAGTCAAGGACTTGTGCGATGCGCACGTCCACCAGCCCGGGGATGTGCCGCATGCGAGCCGCCAGCTGTCGTCCGACGTCATAGGCCTTGTCCAGGTCGTTGAAGGCGATTTGCACGTCGATGGGCGCCGACAAACCGAAGTTGAGCACCTGACTCACGATGTCTGCTGGCTGGAAATAGAGGGTGCTCCCCGGAAAGTCCTTGGGAAGCTCGGCGCGAATTCTGTCCATGTAGCCTTCGGTCGGATGGTGACCGGGCTTGAGAGAAATGAGGATTTCCGCATCCTGGGGGCCGATGTTGTCCGTCGCGACGAAGGCCAGGTTGTAGGAGAGTGGAATCCCGATGTTGTCGTTGAGCGCGCTCAACTCCTCGGCGGGGATGATGGCTCGAATTTTGGCCTCCGCTCCGAGGACCAGCCGCTCGGTCTCGGTCAGGCGCGTGCCGATGGGAGCACGGAAATGGAGCTTCATCAGCCCAGCATCGACGCTCGGGAAGAAGTCCAGTCCCACCACGAAGGGCAGAGCGGCAGAAATGAGGAGACCAGCGGTCGCGGTCCCCATCACCCACGCCCGATGTTGGAGAACGACAGCCAGCGCCCGCCCATAGCCATTCTGAAAGCGCTCGAACCACCTGTCGCGCCAATGGTTGAACCGCGCCCAGCGGCCAGTGCCTTCACCTAGGTCGATGGCCTCCTTCTCCATGAGCTGACGGGCCAGCACCGGCACCAGCGTCCGGCTCAAGACGTAGGAAGCCAGCATGGAGATGACGACCGCCACCGCCAGCGGGGTGAACAGGTAGCGCGCCGGCCCGGTGAGCAGGACGACGGGAAAGAAGACGATGCAGATGGTGAGCGTGGCGGCGATGGCCGGGGTGGCCACCTGGTGAGCGCTGTCGAGGATGGCCACCATCAGCTTCGGCTCGTGGTGGCGGTTTCGGTGGATGTTCTCCACTTCGACGGTGGCGTCATCCACCAACATCCCGATGGCCAGAGCCAGACCCCCCAGCGTCATGATGTTAAATGTCTGGTCGGTGAGGAAGAGGCCGCTCACTCCCACCAAAAGCGCGAGGGGAATGGAGCTCGAGACGATGAGGACGCTGCGCCAGCTCCCGAGGAAGAACAGAATCATTAGCGACACCAGAATGGAGCTGATGACGGCTTCGTGGAGGACGTTGCTCAGCGCCGCGCGAACGAAAATCGACTGGTCGAAGTCGATTTTGAGCTCCATGCCTTCGGGAGCGGCGGCCTGGATGCTGGGAAGGAGCTCTCGCACTCCGTCCACCACCGCCAAGGTCGATGCATCACTGTGCTTGAGGATGGCCAGGTAGCTCGCCCGCTTCCCGCCAATATGAACCTGGTTAATCTGGACGGCGTAGCCGTCACGGACGTGAGCGACGTCACCCAGTTTCACCTCGGCCCCGTTCACCATTTTTACCGGGAGCTCGTTGAATTGCTCCACGGTGTCCGGGCTTGAGTTGAGCTTGATGCTGTATTCGGTGGTCCCAATCTGTGCGGTCCCGGCCGGGACAATGACGTTGGAAGAAAGCAGGGCGTTGACGACGTCTTGCGGTGACAACCCCTTGGCCGAAGTCGCCGCTGGGCTGACATCGACCATGATTTGCCGCTGCTTGCCGCCGTAGGGGCCAGGGATGGAAGTCCCGGGGATGGTGAAAAGACGGACACGGAGAAAGTTGAGGCTGTAGTCGAAGAGTTGCTGCTCGCTCAGCGTCGGGCTGCTGGTGGTCAGCTGCGCCACCGGAACGTTTCCGGCGTTGTAGCGAAGCACCACTGGGGGGGTAATGCCCGGCGGCATGATGCGGCTGGCCGTCTGCGAAACCGAGCTAATTTGTGCGATGGCCGTCCCGAGGTCCGCACCGGGTTGAAAATAGACCTTTAGAAGCCCGATGCCGGCGATGGACTGCGAGTCGATGTGCTGAATGCCGTCGATGGTGGTGGAGTAGGCGCGCTCGCTGATGAGGACCACTCGGCGCTCCATGTCCTCGGCGGGAAGTCCAGGGTAAGCCCACACCACGATGACCACCGGGATGTCGATGGACGGGAAGATGTCCTTGTTCATCCTCACCGCGGACATCACCCCGAAGATGAAGATGAGGGCCGAGAGGACGGCGACGGTGTACGGGCGCCGAAGCGCCAGGCGGACAATCCACATCGCGAAACGTTCCTTCCCCTCGAAAGAGGCCTACGCGGCGAAAGGAGACCACCTAACGCGGGGCCACCGTCAAGTCGATGCGTTCGCAACGGACTGCCTGGCCAAAACCGCAAGGGCCCGATGCGCCAACGGCACCAGAGGGACCGTGGCTCCCGACGGACCGCTTCACCCCGGGAGCCGCGGCTCCTGCGACTCTTTGGCGACACTGGCCCCCCAGAAAGGAGCCTGACGTCGGCCTCTGGAGAGGCCAGCTGGTTTCCAGCTGAATTGTCAGGCTTTGGTGGTTATGGAGCGGCCGCTTTCAACCCTTTTTGGGGGAGTCCGCATGGCCAAGCAGACGCCGGAAAAGTTTGAAGTGGAGAAGACGGACGCCCAGTGGCGTGAGCAGCTCTCGCCGGCCGCATACCGCGTCCTGCGCGAGCACGGGACGGAGCGCGCCGGGACGAGCCCACTCGACCACGAGAAGCGTCCGGGGACGTTTCTCTGCGCCGGCTGCGCCCTTCCGGTGTTTGCCTCAGAGGCCAAGTTTGACAGCGGAACAGGCTGGCCGAGCTTCTTCGTGCCGCTCGCCGACGCCGTCGCCACGCGTGAGGACCGAAGCCTCTTCATGGCCCGCACCGAGGTGCATTGCAGCCGGTGCGGCGGCCATTTGGGCCACGTCTTCGACGACGGCCCGGCTCCCACCGGGCAACGCTACTGCATGAATGGGGTCTCGCTGGCCTTCGAGCCCAAGCGCTAAGTCCGGCGCGCCCCGTTTCAGCGTGAGCGGGGAATGAGCCCGGGGAGGGGAGCGGGCTGCTCTTGGCGGCGGTCTGTCGAGCGGCGCTCGCCCAGCTTCTCCAGCGGAATCTCTTTCATCGGCTCGGTGAGCCGACGGGCGGTGGCGAGCACGTCGTCCACCTGGCGAATAAAGGGGTCCACCGAGGGCCCATAAAATTTTCGCAATCCCTTGGCCATGGCCTCCAGCCGCCGGGCGTGCTCGGAAACGACTGGTGCCACGAGGCGTTGGGCACGCTCGAATACTTCGCGGAAGCGGTTGAGCTCGTCGAAGATGTCGAGGAGGGGTTCTCTGTCCATTCTGGCGTTCGTCCCTGGGGCTGCTCGTGGCAGGAGCCGTACAGTCCTGTAGCCCTTCAGACTAGCGGCCCGTGGTGACAGCTCCAGTTTTCAGCCGCTCCGCACGCTTCGGGCCAAAACCGCGTAGTGAAGGGCAGCGGCCTCGTACAGGCCGGCCAGCGTCACCGCGTTGTCCAGAAGGACTTGGGCCTTGTCGAGCGACCAGGGCTTCGCTCGCTTTGCGCCTCGGCGGTGTAGGGCGCCGGTGAGAGCGCCGAGGTAGCGCAGCACCGTCTCCCGCTGGGCGAGCGGCAGGTGCAGGAGGGACAGACGGTCCTCTTGCGGCATCAACCGGCGGACGAGGAGCGACTTTTCACCCAGCGTCGTCGAGCCCGCCATGCGCGGAGGCCGGGCCAGGCACTTGCGGAGGGCCTTGAGGACTCGCCCTGCGCCTGAACCGGCATGGCCGGTCGCAAACGCCGCCCCGGACGGCTTGTCTTCCTCCTTCATGTCGAAAATCCAAGCCCCGTTGGGACCGCCCTTGCCGGAAACAAGGACGGCGATGCGCTCCACGCCAAGGCTCCCCGTTCCGGCAATGCGAAACGCAACGTCCAGGACGCGCCAGGCCGAGGGGTGTCCATGCAGGGGCGCAGGGAGGCTCCGGACATAGCGAGCGAAGGCCTTCACCACCCGTGCCCGCTGCTTTGCCGGCACCGAGCGGTAGCGGTCGCCGCGCAGAAACCGGCGTCCCTTGGCAGTGAGTACCGTGCGTGCGTCGAGGAGCTCTTGGCGCGTCCGTGTGGCGGCCCGGTCGAGCAGCAGCCGCACCGCCTCCGGCGGACGTCCTGCCGTTCCGCCGGCTCTGCCGGCCAGAACGCCGTCCAGCACGGCCTCGGTGGCGTCGCGGACGCCCAAGGCGGGCAACCCCCAGGTGCGGGCGGCCAACACAGTGCTGGTGAGCAGCCGCAGCACGTCCAGCCGCTGCGGCCCCACAAAGGCATCATCAAAGTCATTGACGTCGAAGACGACGTTTGGGGACTTGACGTCCTCGCTAGGGGGTTGGGGCCGGTAGACGCCGAAATTCTCCAGATGCAAGTCTCCCGTCAGCCATCCGTCACCCTCGGGCCCATCCGCCAGCTGAGGCACCTTGCGAAGGGCCGCGTAGAAGAGCGGCGCCGAGCCGCGGAGAAAGTCAAACGGCGTGGCGGCCATCCGCGCGCACTTGTGCTTGAAGAGCCAGTGGTCGAGGCCGAGCCGCCGCTGGTCGCGGAAAAGCTGCTTCCGAGCGAGCTCCGCCGGGTCGAGGTAGCCGGGAGTCCCCATCCGTGACGGTAAAGCTTCCCTCGCCGGGGCGGCCGAGCGAAAGCTTCTTTGTCTCCGGGCCTCGGGCGCCACGGGGGCTTGGGGCCACTCGACTGTGCTGCACCTCCTGAGGGAAATTCCTCTTCGCCATGTCCGACGACGCCCTCTTCTCTGATGCGATGGACTACGCCCGTCGGTACCGGGCCTCTCTCTCGGAGCGCCCGGTTGGCGCGCAGGCCACCGCTGCCGAGCTTCGGGCCCGCTTCTCCCTGCCTCTCTCAGAGCGGGGGGAGGACGCCCGGGCTGTGCTCCGCGCACTGGCCGTGGAGGGGGACGCGGGCTTGGTGGCCACGGCCGGGCCGCGGTTTTTTGGCTTCGTTATTGGCGGGAGTCACCCCGTCGCGCTGGCGGCGGACTGGCTCACCTCCACCTGGGACCAGAACACTGGGCTCTACGTCACCTCGCCCCTGACCGCCGTTCTGGAGGAGACGGCGGGGCGCTGGCTGTGCGAGCTCTTCGGGCTGCCGGAAGCCAGTGGGGTGGGCTTCGTGACGGGGACGCAACTGGCCAACCTGGTCGGCCTGGCTTGTGCCCGCCACGCGCTCTTGGCCCAGGCGGGCTGGGACGTGGAGGCCAAGGGGCTGCTCGGAGCTCCCGCGCTCCCCATTCTCGTCGGCAACGAAGTGCACATTACTGTCCTCCGGGCGCTTCGCTTCCTGGGCCTCGGAGCGGAAACGGCCCTCCGCGTGCCGGTGGACGGGCAGGGGCGGATGCAGCCCGAGGCCCTGGCTGGGACTCTGGCCCGACTCGACCGGCCAGCGCTGGTGTGTGCCCAGGCGGGAAACGTCAACACCGGTGCCATTGACCCGCTCTCACCCATCGCCGACGCCGTGGAGCGGCACCGGGGTTGGCTCCACGTGGATGGCGCCTTCGGCCTCTTCGCCCGTGCCGCACCGAGCCGCCGGCAGCTGGCGGAGGGAATGGAGCGGGCTGACTCCTGGGCGGTGGACATGCACAAATGGCTCAACGTCCCCTATGACGCCGGGGTGGCCATCGTCCGCGACGCGGCGGTGCTGCGGGCGGCCATGGGCAGCGATGCCGCCTATTTGGTGAAGTCCGAGGTGGAACGAGACGCGGTGAATTTCGTCCCTGAATTCTCGCGACGGGCGCGCGGTATCCCCACCTACGCGACGTTGCGGACGCTGGGGCGCCAGGGGGTCGCGGAGTTGGTGGAGCGCTGTTGCGCGCTGGCGCGCCGCATGGCCGAACGACTGGCCGTGGGTCCCGGAGTGCGCATCCTGAACGAGGTGGTGCTCAACCAGGTGCTGCTGCGCTTCGAGCCGGGTGCGGGCAAGGACGCCGACGCGCTCACCCGAGAGGTGGTGGCCCGGGTGCAGGCGGATGGCACCTGCTGGCTGGGAGGCAGCGTGTGGCGCGGCCTGGGGGCGATGCGCGTGAGCGTCTCGGGCTGGAACACCACCGAGGCCGACATCGACCGTTCGGCAGAGGCCATTCTCCGCTGCGCGCGCAGCGCCGGCGCACTGTCGGCCTAGGGCGGAAGCCGAGCCGCCTTCCACCGCAGGGGGGCAGGGTCGGAGAAAATGAAGTCCCCACCGGGACCCGGGAAACCGCTTTCCGTCGTCGGCGGGGAAACGGCCTCGTCGACGCCCAGTGGGCGGGGGTGCAAGAGTTACCCTCGGGAGGGCTCATGCAAATCCAGGTGCGAAACCTCACCCCGGCGCTGTGGCCTTCCTTGGAGAAACTCTTTGGCAAGAATGGAGCTTGCGGTGGGTGCTGGTGCATGTTTTGGCGTTTGAAGACGGGCGACCCCTACTCGGAGCTCAAGGGCCCGGCGCTGAAACGCCGCTTCAAAGCGCGGGTGGCCAAGGGAGAAATTCTCGGCGCCCTGGCCTTCGTGGACAATGAGCCGGTGGGTTGGGTGACTTATGGCCCGCGTCTGGCCTTCCCGAGACTGGAGCGCTCGCCCTCGCTGGCGTGCGACGACGCCGGCCAAGTGTGGAGCGTCCCCTGCTTCTTCATCAAAGCCGGCTTTCGACGGAAGGGGGTGGCCTCGGCGCTCTTGGCCCACGCCATCGAGCGGATGCGCGTTTACGGCGCCCCGATGGCCGAGGGCTACCCGGTGAAGCCCAGCCACGACGGGAGCCCCCTTCCCGCAACCTTCAGCTACACCGGGACGGTGCCCATGTTCGAGAAGGCCGGCTTCGTACTCGCCGCCGACTCCGCCCACGCGAAAATTCGAATGCGTCGTCCGCTCACGCCGCGTCGCCGCTGAGGCGTGGAAGCACTTCAGTGTTCGCTGTCCTCGGGCTTGGCGTGCGGAGGGAGCGCGCGGGCCTGCGCGGCCAGCTCCAGCACTTTGTCCACGGGCCGAAGGACGCTGAGCACCACGTCCGAGCCGCTCCGGCCGAAGGCCCCGTCGAACATTCCGCTGCTGCGCCCATCCGGGGAGGAGCTGAAGCGGTTGACGAAGACGCCCAACGGGACGCCATCGGCGGTGTAGGCCACCGAGCCGACGAAGGCCGCGGTTTCGGCGTCGGTGACGTAGTAGGGCGCCGGGCCGCGGACGGAGGCTCGAATTTCCCCGGTGGCCACCGCCAGCGCCCGGCTGGTGAGCTTTCCGAGGCGGCTGACGACGAAAATGGGAGTCAGCAGCGGCACCGTGCCGGTGCGGGGACGCATGGTGACGGCGGTGAAGTGCCGTCCGGCCTCCCGGGGCTTGAGGAACGCCAAGTCCAGGTCCGTGTCCTTGAGCACGACGTCCATCTCCACTTCCGTGCCGTCCTCGAGGAGAAGCGTCGTCTCCTTCACCTCCGACTCAACTTTCATTCGAGAGGCCTGCCCACCCGCCATTTTCCGAAGGGCTCCCGAGGGGTCGATGCTGGCGGCACTGGCGACGGTGAGCCCGGAGGCATCAATCACCACGCCCGCCACCTCCACCTTCTGCTCCTGGTCCTGGGCCTGGCCTCCGAAGCCAATCTTCAGCTTGAGTACAATCCGGATGGTGACCACGGCGCCGCGGACTTTCTCCGCGGTCGCGCGACCTGTGGAACGGAGCTCGGCTGCCGGGGAAGTCAGCCCCACGAGCAACGTGGCGGCAAGGACTGAGGAGCGGGCGAGATTCACTTGGCCGCCTCCCGGATGTCGCCCCAGGTGGGTTGTATTTCGAGAAAGAGCGTGTGCACGCCGCGCTTCACAAAGAAGGTGAGGTGGTGCGGCTTCTTCTCCTTCACCAGTTTCAAGAGCGCCTCCAGGTCCTGGACGGTGTGCACCGGCTTTCCGTCGACGGAGATGATGAGGTCATCGGCCCGAAGCCCGCCCACGGCAGCCCAGCCGCCGACATCCACTTGGCTCACCAGTGCCCCAGCTTCGTCCTTCGACCAGCGCCGCTTCACGCGGTCGAGGTAGGAGATGTCCCGGGCCCGAAACTCGAGGGCCACGTCCTCGTAGACGCGAAGCTCGTTTTCCTGGCGCGGCCCCTCGCGCAGCGTCACCGTGAGGGTGAGTGGCTTTCCGTCGCGGAGGACGGCGAACTGCGCCTTGCTGCCTGGCTTGTAGGCGCGGATGAGGGCGTCGAAGACGTCGGAGTCCTGCGGCTCGCTTGCCTCCACCAACGCATCGTCCACCTTGGTGATGACGTCCCCCACCTTGAGGCCGGTGGAGTCTCCGTCCGGGTAAACCTGTGTCACCCGCACTCCTTTCCGGCCCTTGTAGCCAAGGGCCGTGGCCAGCTTCGGGGAGAGCACCTGGGTGGAGAGGGGGAGCCAGCCGCGCTTGGCCTCGGCCGCCGGCTCCTGGGGCGGCCGGATGCCCACGTCCACCAGGGTGAGCATTTTTTCGGCACCGCGCTCGAAGGCGACGACGGTGGGCACCGGGGCCCGCGCGCCTTTGAGGATGTCGGCGGTGGCCTTGACCAGCGCCTCCGGCGAGTCGACGGGTGTGTTGGCCACGGTGGTGAGGACGTCATTTTGCCGGAGCGGAGGCACCGCCTTGTCCGAGGGTCCACCGGGCAAGAGGGTACTCACCAGGACGCCGCGCGTGTCCGGGCGCTGCAACTCAATGGACTCGATGCGCGTGAGCCGGCGAACGGTGAGCCCCCATTCCTTGAGCTCCACCTCCTTGGCCCGGGCCTGGTCGCGCCGCACCGGGGAGAGCGTCACCGACAGCTCGTTGGAGCCGCGCGCGAGCTTGAGCACCAACGGGGCTCCAGGCGTGTGCTGCAGCAGCTCGTTGGTGAAGGCCGGCAGCTGCGTGTCGAAACGCACATTCACCGGCCGTCCCTCCACAGCCAACACCCGGTCACCGGGCTTCACGCCGGCGGCGGCGGCAGGCGTGCCCGGAAGGACGGCGGAGACCAAGACGCCGGTGACAGAAGCCGGGGAGTCTTTCAGAAGTGGCTGGAAGGACATGCCCGTCCAGGCGCGCTCCACCTTTCCTTTGGCGATGAGCTCCTGGGCCACCGTCCGGGCGAGGTCCGAGGGGATGGCGCCCGCCAGGCCCATGCCCAGCTCGTTGATGCCGACAATTTCCCCGTCGAGGTTGACCAGCGGGCCTCCCGAGTTTCCGGGAAAAATCTGTGCGTCGTGCCCAATCCACTTCACCACCGAACCCACGTTTTCGCCGTCCAGCTCCAGCGTCCTGGGAATGCGCATGTCGGTGTTGGCCACAATGCCCCGGGTCACCGACTGCGAGAGCGCGAGTGGACAGCCCATGGCCAGGACGGTGTCGCCCACCCTCAGTTTGGAAGAGTCCCCGAATTGCGCCACCGGCAGCGGCGGCGAGCCCGGCGGGCGCTGGGAGAGGTCCAGTTTAATAATGGCGATGTCGGCCAAGGGGTCGGTCCCCACCAGCGTCGCCTCCAACTCCTCAAACGTGGGAAGGATGACGCGAATGGAAGTGGCTTTGCCCACCACGTGGTGGTTGGTGATGACGTACCCCTCCGGCGAGATGATGGCTCCGCTCCCCGAGGCCTGAAATTTCCGCTCCCGGCCACCTTCACTGAAGGCCGACAGCACATGAATTTGCACCAGCGCCGGGTAGACGCGGGAGATGGCCCGCTCCAGCACCGGGTCCGCGTGGGGAAGCGCGGGCGCCGCGTCCGGGGGAGCGGCCAAGGCGAGCGGCGCGAGCAGCGCCACGGGGAGAAGAAGACTCCATCCAATGGACATCCCGCGACGCTACTACGCCCCGGGGCGGGGACCTCGAACGACAAACGGCTGAATGCGTCGCTAGTGACGGATGGGGAGGGAGGTAGGCGTGGGGTTGAAAGCGAGGCCGCCCACCGTGATGCCGATGCCGGGCAGCTCGCTCAGTGGAATGGCCGCGCCGCCCATGGCCATGTCGCTGGCCGCGAATTGCGAGAGGGTGGTGGCATTGGTGCCGGTGCCTTTGTTGGCCACCCACAGGAGCCCGGAGTTGTCGAGCGCCAGCGCCACCGGGCAGTCCAGGCTAATCAAGCTCCCGGTGTAGGGCGTGAGCGTGGAGGCCGGTGTCGCCGTCACACTGCTCCCGTTGGCGTCGTACAGAGACACCGCTGAGCCGGCACAGAAGGACACCCAGACATTGCCGTTTGCGTCGAGGGCAATGCCGTAGGGCTGGCTCGAGCCACTGGGCGGCGTCAGCGTCACGTCCACGCTGGGCGTACTGTTGGTGGCCTGAATTTGGCCTTTCGGGAAGCGCTCGGCGACGCCGCTCGCGTTAGCCACCCAGAGGTTGCCGGTGCTGTCGAAGGCGATGCCGCGCGGACAGGCGAAGAGGCTCCCGGTGGGGTTGGAGATAATGACTTCGGCAGACCCGCCTGTCAGGGGGTAGGCGGAGACGGAATTCTTTCCGCAGTTGGCCACCCAGAGCCGTGCGTCGGGTCCAATCGCCACCCCGGCGGGGTCGGAGATGTTGGGGTCGGTCAGCGTCACTGACGGGGTGAGGGGCGCCGAGTTGGCGAGGCCGGCCGGCGGGTAGCTCACCACCGAGTCCGGGGCGCCCTTGAGAGAGGCCCAGAGATTGCCGGACGCGTCGAAGGCGACGCCTTGCACCAGCCCGCCTGCGCTCGGCGTCACGCTGGGGGCCTTGTTGACCGTCAGGTCGCCGGAGGTGAATCCATCCAAGGTGTCCGAGGTGGCCCCCACCGTCCACAGCATCCCGTACCCGGGCTTGGCGGCGTACGTCACCGTGGCCGACGCCGCGGCATTGGCTGCCACCGGCACGGACACGGCCGGCGCTGAATACTGCGAGGTGACGATGGGGTCGTTGACGGTGATGTCTGCCGCCGTCACCGTGTACGTCCCCGGCGCGAGGCCGGTCAGCGTCGTGGTGCCGTTGGTGGACACCGTTTGCGAGAAGCTGTTGGGACCGGTCACCGTGAGGTTGGCAGGCCCTGCCGCTTGCAATTGGACGGTGAGGGTTAACGTCCCGGTGGTCGCCGCGTTGACGGTGATGGTGGCGGTGTCTCCCACCGGGACGCAGCCGGCGCCGCAGCCGGCGGTGGCCCGCAGCATGGCCGTACCGCCCGCGCCGCCCAACGGCGGCGGCTGGTAACTCGTCTGGGCGCCGCTGGTGGCGGAGATGGAGCCAGGCCCCGTCAGCGTCCAGGTGACTGGGCTCACCGCGCCGTTGCTCAGGATGGCGGCAAAGGTGGTGGCGCCGTCACCGGTGGTGACGGTGAGTGTCCCAGGCGAAACGCTCACCACGGGCCCCGACGCTCCGCTGCTCCCGCACCCCAGCACCCACGCACCGCCGAGGACGGAAAGCAGGACGGCGAAAGCGGTACGCATTCGGGACTCCAGGAAAGAGAGGGAGGGGAGACTGTCCAACGGCTGCAAACGAGACCCCGATTCCACCCAACCGTCAATTGCTCTTCGAGGCTTTGGGGCAGCGCACACATGCCTGCCCTAGGGCTGGACAGGCGTGCTCGTCCCACGAGCGCAAAGAAGGGGGACCGCTAGGCAAGGAGCCGACGCTTTAGCCTTCAGGCCCCGAGTGGATGCCGCTCCCGGCCCGACACGCGCGACAGTCCCCAGGCCGAAAGGCCGCCCACCGGGAGACAGAGGGCCCAGAGCGCGGTGGCGCCCCAGTGCTCGAGCACCAGCGTTCCGAGCCAGGGGCCCGCGGTAAAGGCGACGCCGAAAATCATGGTGTAGTAGCCGAGGTACTCGCCGCGCCGGGAGGGTGGGGAAATCTCCGAGAAGTACGCCGCGGCGGAAGGAAACAGAATCATCTCCCCAACCGTCCAGATGAGCACCGTCCCCACCACCGCCGGCAGGGTACGCGCGAAGGCCAGCGCCGAAAACCCCACCGTGGCCAGCAGCGCGCCGGTCGACAGGGAGCGGGCGAAGGGCCAATGGCCGGTGCGGGTGTTGAGACGGACTTCGGTGAGGACGATGACCACCGTGTTGATGGTGAAGAGTGCACCGTAAACCCAAGGCCGAAATCCCAAGCCCTCCACCAGAAAGAGCGGCATGGTGGACGTGTGCTGAAAAAAGACGAGCAGCACGGGAAGAAGCGCGAGCAGCGCGTAGAGCAGCTTCCGGTCTCGGAGGGCGGAACCCGAGGGGAGCGCAGACGGGTCGTGGAAATGCCTAGGCCCGCGGAAGGGCACCACCACCAGCACCAGGCCCGCTAAGAAACAGGTGGCCGCGTCCACCCAAAAGAGCGAGCGGAAGGACACGTCGGCCAGGAAGCCGCCCACGGTGGGGCCGATGCTCATTCCCAGATTGACGGCCAGACGGTTTAGGGCGAAGGCCTGCCGTCGCCGCTCGGGCGGGGCCAGGTGGCTCACCAGGGCCATGGTGGCTGTCCGCACCGGCTCAGAGACAAGGGACAGCGCCACCAGCCCCAGGAGGATGGCGCCGTAGGAGTGGAGGAGGGGAATGCCGAGCAGCACGACGGTGGTGCCGAAGAGCGACGCCTTCACCACCCGCAGCTGGCCCCAGACGTCCCCCAGACGTCCCACCACCGGAGCCCACACCAGAGACACGCCGCCGTAGACGGCGATGGCCAAGCCGGCTCGGCTCGGGGCCAGGCCCCGGTCCCGGGTGAGAAAGAGCACCAGGAACGGCATCACCATGGTGCCGGCACGGTTGACCAACGTCGCGAGCGCGATGAGCCATGACTCGCGCGGGAGCCCGGCAAGGTCCTTCCAGGGGTTGAGGGCCGACCAACGCATGGACGAAGCGACGCTGGCTACTCTTGAGCCGCCCCGCGTGTCGAGTGCGGGACGGATGTCCCCGCCCGGGGGGGCCTTCTGCGGAAGAGCGCCCCCCCTGCCGCCGCTGCTGTTAGCCTTGCCGTCTCCAAGTGAGCGAACTCGACGTCAAGGCGACGCTGGAGCTGATGGTGGGGCTCCTCTTGGCGGTGGTGGTCCTGGCCACCATCGCCCAGAGGCTGCGCCTCCCGTACCCCATCCTCCTCGTCCTCGGCGGGCTCGTGCTGGCGCTGGTGCCCCAAGTACCGCAGGTGCAGCTCAACTCGGACTTCGTGCTCTTGCTTTTCCTTCCGCCGCTCTTGTTCGCAGCGGCCTACGACACGTCCTGGCGCGATTTTCGCCGCAACAAGCGCGCCATCGGCCAACTGGCCATTGGCTTGGTCTTCGCCACCGTGCTGGCGGTGGGCTTCACCGTCCATGCCCTGATTCCGGGCATGCCGTGGGCGGTGGCCTTTGTCCTCGGGGCCGTGCTTTCGCCGACCGACGCCGTCGCCGCCTCGGCCATCGCCAGGCATCTCGGGCTTCCGAGGAAAATTGTCGCCATCATCGAGGGCGAAAGCCTGGTCAACGACGCCTCGGCTTTGGTGGCTTACCGTTTCGCCGTGGCGGCCGTGTGCACCGGTACGTTCCACTTAGGGCGGGCTGCGCTGACCTTTCTATTTGTGGCCGGCGTCGGCGTCTTGGTTGGGCTGGCCGGCGGCTGGCTCATCGTCCAAGTCTTCAAGCGCATCCGAGACCCCTTCATTTTGATTCTCTTCTCCCTGGTCGGCCCGTACTTGGTGTGGCTGCCGTCCGAGGCCCTTCAAGTCTCCGGCGTGCTCGCGGTGGTGACGGCCGGCCTCTACACCGCCTACCACTCGCCGACGGCGCTGCGGGCCAATGCGCGTCTGTCCGCTTACGCCGTCTGGCAGACTTGGGTGCTGGTCCTCAACGGCCTGGCTTTCATCCTCCTGGGACTCCAGCTGAGGACTGTCGTCTCGGGCTACACCGGCGAGCGGCTGTTGAGGATGGTGGGCCTCGGGCTCCTGGTGAGCCTGGTGGTGATGGTGGTGCGCATCGTCTGGGTCTTCCCCAGTGCCTATTTGCCGCGGGTGCTCATCCCGGCCATCGGCCGGGCCGACCCCATGCCGCCGCCCTCGGTGCTCTTCGTCATCGGCTGGTCCGGCATGCGCGGCGTGGTGTCCCTGGCCACGGCACTCGCGCTCCCGCTCGCCACCAGCAACCAGGCCGCGTTTCCTTTCCGTGGGGAGCTCATCTTTCTGGCCTTTGTCGTGGTGCTGGTGACGCTGGTGCTGGAGGGGCTGACCCTCGGGCCGCTCATCCGTTGGCTGGGCCTCAAGGGCGACGGCGGCGAGGTGGCGCGCGAGGAGCAAACGGCCCGGTTAGCGGCCGTGGTGGCAGGCCAGGCCAAAGTCCGCTCTCTTCTCGGTGAGTCCTGGCTTCCCAAAACACGGGCGGAGGCGCTGGACGCCTCGCTTGAGGAGCGTCGACGACGGCTCGAAGCCAAGGTGGCCCAGGGGCCGGGCGCCGAGGGCGGGACGGGCGAGGGCTACCGGAGACTCATGCGGGAGCTCATCGAGGCGCAGCGCGCGGAGCTGGTGCGGCTGAGGAATGAGGGCCTCATCGGCGACGAGGTGCTGCACCGCATCGAGTCCCAGCTGGACATGGAAGAGACGCGCGTCGCCTGATGTCGGTGTTGGGGGCGGTGTTAAGGAGGCCCTCGCGTGGCACGTCTGTCCCCTTGGCTCGGCCTCGCCCTCACCGGGCTCATGCTGGCGCCCGGCTGCCGGAAGGCCGAAGTGCCGGCGCCCCCCGTCAAGGCCCCCCGCACCTTGGACGCGTCCGAAGTGGTGCGGCTCTTCCCAGAGGGGGTTTTAGACGCGGACGGCTGGGCGCGGGACCTCCTCCGAGCTTTCTCCGCCGCCGGGATTCCGGCCGACAGCGAGCGCGTCTGCGGCGCGGTGGCCATACTCCAGCAGGAATCGGGCTTCCAGGTGGACCCACCAGTCCCGGGGCTGGCGGAAATGGCGCGCAAGCGCCTGGACGAGCTCGCCGGAAAGCTTGGGCCCCCCGGGAAGGCGGAGGTGCAGCATCTCCTCGCCGAGCGGCGTCCGGGCGACAGCCGGACGTTTGCTCAGCGCCTGCGGAGTCTGCGCACCGAGCGCGACTTGGACTTGCTCTTCCGGGACATGCTGGCCGCCGCCCATGCCCGCCACCCGGTGGTGTACCGAGCGGCCAACGTCATCGACGGCGTCTTCCGCAAGGCAAGCCTCGAGGACTTGAACCCCATCGGCACCGCGGGCTCGATGCAGGTGGGTGCGCGCTGGGTGCTCCACCACAGCCAGGGGCAGTTTGCTGATGCCGACGCGGTGCGCGACGTCCTCTTCACCCGCGCTGGCGGACTGCGCTGGGGCGTGCAACGGCTGTGGGGCTACCCGGCCCACTACCCGCGCCCCTTGTTTCGCTTCGCGGACTACAACGCCGGCGAGTATGCGTCGCGCAACGCGGCGGTACAGCGGGCACTCAGCCGGCTCACCGGACAGCCGCTGGCCCCGGACGGAGACTTGCTCGCCTACGACGCAAACGCCGAGCCCAAGAGCGAGGAGAGCGCCTCCCTCCGGGCGCTCCTCGCCTTCGCCCAACAGGTGCCTGAGCTGAGCGCATCCGACGTGCACCGCGACGTGCTTTTGGAAAAGCGCGGTGACTTCGAGGCCACGCCCACCTACCGCGCCCTGGAGCGCGCCTACCAGGCGCGCTTCGGCACGCCGCTGTCCGCCGGGGAGCTTCCGGACTTGGAGCTGTCGAGCCCGAAGCTGAAGGGTGGCTACAGCACCGCCCGGTACGCGCGGGCGGTGAATGGCCACTTCCATGCCTGCCTCGGGCGTTTGCACCCGGCGGCGGAGGGGTAAGGGTGGCCCCGGGGGGGCGGTGCTGCCAGCGGGGTGGTGTAGGGTGGGAGGCGGAAAAACCATGTCCAGCGAGAGCGGCGTTTCAGCCTTTCGGACGGTGCCGCGCACCGGCGTCATTTTCGTCACCGCCGAAGCGGCGAAGCGTGGCTTCACGCCGCAGGACCCAGCGTGGTGCAACCTCGGCCAGGGCCAGCCAGACACCGGGACGCTGCCCGGTGCGCCACCGCGGGTGGAGTCCGTGGCCATCGACCCCGGCGACCAGGAGTACGCCCCAGTGGCTGGCCTCTGGGAGCTCAGAGAAACCATCGCCGCGCACTACAACCGCCTCTACCGCCGGGGCCTCCCCTCGCAATACTCGGCGGAAAACGTCAGCGTTTCAGGAGGCGGGCGGGCCGCGCTCACCCGGGCCGCCGCGAGCCTCGGGCCCGTCAACCTCGGCCACTTTCTCCCGGACTACACGGCCTACGAGGAGCTCCTGGACGCCTTCAAGGGCTTCATCTCCATCCCCATCCTCCTCGACGCCGAGCGCGGGTATGAGTTTTCCCTGGAGGACTTGCGCAAGGAAGTCCTGGGTCGCGGGCTGTCCGCCCTCCTCCTTTCCAACCCAGCGAACCCGACGGGGAAGGTGGTGGCGGACGGCGCCCTCGAGGCCTGGGTGCACCTCTCGCGGTCGCTCGACTGCGCACTCCTCGTCGACGAGTTTTACGCCCACTACGTATGGACCGCGCCGCCGGCGCCCCGAAGCGCGGCCGCGTACGTCCGGGACGTCAACAAGGACCCGGTGGTGCTCTTCGACGGGCTCACCAAGAATTGGCGCTACCCCGGTTGGCGCGTCACCTGGACGGTGGGCCCCAAGTCCGTCATCGACGCCGTGGCCTCTGCCGGCTCCTTTCTGGACGGTGGGGGAAGCAAGCCGCTGCAGCGCGCCGCGGTGGCGCTCTTCGAGCCGAGCCACGTCGAGCGGGAACTTCTCGCCATCCACGCCGCCTTCCGGCCGAAGCGGGAGCGGCTGTTGGAGGGCCTGCGGGCCCTCGGCGTCCGGGTCGAGCCGGCTCCCGAGGGTACCTTTTACGTCTGGGGCGACTTGTCTGGCCTGCCGCCGCCGCTCTCTGAGGGGATGGCCCTGTTTCGGGCGGCGCTCGAGCACCAAGTCATCACCGTGCCCGGGGAGTTTTTTGACGTCAACCCTGGCAAGCGCCGGCGCGGGCGCGCCTCCCGCTTCCGAAACCACGCCCGCTTCAGCTTCGGGCCGCCCATGGACGTCCTCGAGCGGGCCCTGGAGCGGTTGGGAGCGCTGGTGCGGGCGCGGGCGGCGTAACGCACCCGTCGACGTCCGGCACGGGACTCTAACCCCTCCACTCACCAGGGTTGACAGCGTCTGGCCGGCGGTGGGATGCGGCTCCCATGGGCGACCAGGAACTGCCAGTGACGGTGGCGGTGGTGCGGCCCGACGGCGCCGTGGAGCACGTGCGCGTCGGAACGGCCGTTCGCCATGGTGAGGGCTTCAGTCTGAAGCTGGGTGAGCTGGAAATCAGCTCGGCGAAGGCGGGAGAGCCGCGGAGACGTCCTCCTCCGAGCGGAGCCGGGGACGCACCTTCTGTGTTCCCGCCCTACGGACGAAGCAAGGGCGCCCCCATCCATGGGGCCAGCATCCAGGACCTCGAGTTTTACGCCAACGGCGCGAGGCGGACGCTGAGCGACCCGAGCAAGGCCCGCTTCCACGAGAAGGAGCGCATCCTCCTGGGCGTCATCGAGGCCGAATTGTCGCGGCAGCGGGACGAACCCACCAGCGACGGTGGCGTCCCTCCGCACGGCGACGAAGACGCCTTCTAGAGAGGTAGCGGGCCCACCTCCTCTAGTAGGGCACGTAGGGCGGCCGCTTTTGCTCGAGCCAAGCGCGCACGCTGGGCCTTCCCCACTGGGCGTCGACGTACGCCTGGAGCTTGTCCACCGCCGGGTGCCCGTTCCACAAAAGCCGCTGCAGCATGAGGGCGAAGTCCGCGTCGGCGATGCAGAAGTCCGCGAAGAGGGTGGTGCGACGCTCCGGGACGAGGGCTTCGGCGACGGCCAGCAGCCGGGCGGCGGCAGCCTGTCCCGCAGCGGAGAGGGGCTCCACACTCATGTCCTCGTAGAAGAGGCCAGTCGTGGGCCGTTCCTGGCGAATGGGCATCAAGTCGCTTCGCACCCAAGCCATGAGTTGCCGGGCGCGCGCCCGCTCCCGCGCGTCCTCTGGGAAGAGGCGCCTGTACTGGGGGTGGGGGAAGACGTCCTCCAGGTACTCGTCGATGGCACTGCTCTCCGTCAACGTCCAGCCCCGGTGACGAAGCAGCGGCACCCGGCCGGTGAGCGAGGCCGCCAGGGCGGCGGGCTTCCGGTGCTCGCCCTGGTGCAGCGCCACCTCTTCGACGTCGAAGACGAGTCCCTTCTCCTTCAACGCAACGAAGGCGCTGAAGGCATAGGGGCTCGTCCAGTACGCATCCACACTGAGGCTCAAGTCGGCCATGGGCCTCGGGACACTCTCATAGGCCCCCGGGCCACGGCCACGCCCTTTAGAAGGGCCGGGCCACTGCCCCAGGGCTTGCGGTGGTGGAGTTAGAGGTAAGGGCGGACAGACAGCACTTGAAGCTCGGCGCTGCCGCGGGGCCGCTCCACGACGGCGGTGTCCCCAGGCTGCTTTCCGAGGAGCGCCCGCCCCACGGGAGAGGCGACGCTTAAGAGTCCCGAGCGTGGGTCCGCCTCGTCCGGCCCCACCAGGCGGACGGTGGCTCGCTGTCCGGACTCGTCGAGGGTTGTCACAAAGGCGCCGAAGGACGCCGGGCTTCCCTCCGGGGCCGGTTCCACCACTTCGGCCGCCTCGAGAAGTGCCGAGACTTCAAGGAGTCGGGCTTCCACGGCGCGCAACGCCTCGCGGCCGCCCACCGAAGCCTCCTTCAAGAGGCGTGGCCGCTCCGTGTCCCTCAGCCGCAGCCATTCCTCGAGGGCGCGGGCGTGGCCCTCCGGCGTGAGGAGCCGGCGGCCCGTGGGGCGCGGCCGTGCCACCGCTGGCTCGTCGCCGCCGTCTTCTTTGGTGAAGGCCTTGCTCATGACGGCACCCAGGAAAGTCCCATTCTCGCTCTCCTTCAGGTGTTGGCGAGGGGTAGACTCACACCCTCGGGAGTCCCGTGGGTCCAAACCTCATCGCCCTGGCCATTCCGGCCTTTTTCCTCTTCATCGGCGTCGAGCTCTTGGTGGCGCGGCGCCGAGGGGCGTCGGTGTACCGGCTGGCGGATGCCCTGGCGGACTTGGGGTGTGGCATCGGCCAGCGGGCGGTGTTGGTGCTGGCGGCGGCGGCCGTCTTGGGCGTCTACGCGCTGGTGTATGCCCACGCCCGCCTCGTCACCTTTGCCGAGGGAAGCCTCTGGCCGTGGCTGCTGGCCATGGTGGGCGTGGAGGTGGGCTACTACTGGTGGCACCGGCTGTCGCACGAGGTCAACCTCTTGTGGGCAGTCCACGTCGTCCACCACCAGAGCGAGGACTACAACCTCGCGGTGGCGCTCCGGCAGGCCATTCTCTCCCCAGTCACCGTCCTTCCTTTCTACCTCCCGCTGGCGGTGCTGGGCGTCCCCGTGGTGCATTTCGCCGTGGTGGAGGCGCTGGTGACGCTGTACCAATTTTGGATTCACACCGAGTTGGTGGACCGCATCGGCCCGCTGGAGGCGGTCCTCAACACGCCGTCTCACCACCGGGTGCACCACGCGGTGAATCCCCAGTACCTGGACAAGAATTACGCCGGCACCTTCATCGTCTGGGACCGCCTCTTCGGAAGCTTCGCCCCGGAAGGCGAGCGCTGCATTTACGGCGTCAGTCATCCGCTGCAGAGCTTCAACCCGGCGTGGGCCCAGGTGCAGCCCTTCGTGGCGCTTTTCTCCGAGGTGGCGCGTGCTCCGACGCTTGGCGCCGCGGTGCGTTTCCTCTTCGCCTCTCCCGCCTGGCGGCCGTCGTGGGTGGGGCCCACCGGCGCGCTGCGCGGTCAACCCGGGACGCCGGACACGAAGTACACCGTCCAGCCGGGCCGGCCGAGAACGGCCTACGTCTTCGCCAACTTCGTGCTTCTGGTGGTGGGCGCCTTCAGTCTCGTCATGTGGGGCAGCGCATTGCCCATGCCCGCCCGCATCGCCGCGGTGGCGCTCATTCTGCTGAGTCTCACGACGCTGGGGGGCCTTTTGGAGTTGCGCCGCTGGGCGCTCCCACTGGAGGCCGTGCGCTGGACGGCGCTGGTGGTGGCGGGGGCGTGGGTGGTGCTCGGCAACGCAGTCGCGTAGAAGCACGCTGAAAGCGAGGGGAGGGGAGAAACCGTGACGACGACTGGGACGCCGCCGCCACAGGGTTCCCGCCTCTTCTACATTTGCCTCGTCGTCGTCTCGCTCTTTCTTCTCGGGGCGATGCTCATGCCGTTCGCCTCGGCGCTCTTCCTGGCGGCGGTGCTGGCGGGGTCGCTCTTTGGCCTCCACCAGCGGCTGACGCGCCGGTTGCGCGGCCGAAGCGGTTTGGCCGCGGGACTCCTCACCTTGGTTCTGGTGCTGGCCATTGCCGGCCCGGTGGCCAGCTTGCTGGCGGTGGCCATCAACGAGGCCAGCCAGGGCCTCGGGTTTCTGCGGGAGGCGCTCCAGTCCGAGGGGCTGCACGGCCTGGTGCGGCAGCTGCCGGAGGGCCTTCGCGGTTGGGCGGACCGGGCGGTGGACTCGCTTCCGGACCCCAAGCAGCTTTTCGACACCCTCTCGGAATCCGGGAAAAGCGCCGCGTCCGCCTTCGGCGGGGTGCTCACCGCCACCGGCCGGTTGTTGTTCATGACGCTGCTCACGCTGGTGGGTTTCTTCTTCTTCCTCACCAACGGCCGCGACCTGTTGGCCTGGTTGGAAAGTGTCGTCCCGCTGGCGCCCGGTCAGTTTCGCTCGCTGATGGTGGAATTCCGCAAAGTGACGCGCGCCGTCCTCATCTCCACCGTGGCCACCGCGGCCGTGCAGTCCCTTGCGGCGCTGGTGGGCTTCCTCATCGCTCACGTCCCCAACGCGCTCTTCTTCTGCCTGGTGACTTTCGTCGCGGCGTTCATTCCCATCGGGGCTGCGGGCATGGTGTCCATCGTCCTCGCGGTTAGCCTGCTGTTGAGTGGCCGCACCGGCGCCGGCGTGTTTCTTTTGGTGTGGGGCGCGCTGGTGGTGGGCACCATCGACAACTTCGTCAAGCCCTTCTTCATCCGGGGCGGGGTGGAGCTCCACGGCGCGGTGGTGTTTTTTGCGCTGCTCGGTGGGCTGGCGGCGTTTGGCCCGGTCGGAATTATTGCCGGCCCCTTGGTGGTCGCCTTCTTCGTCGCGGTGACACGCATGGAGCGCCCCGCGAGCTGGGACGTCTAGCGCTGAATAGCCCGGACGTCGCCCGCGTCCGTACAATGCACAGCCGCTGAGGAGGACTCTTGAAACGAATCGCCTTTACAGCAGTGCTCGCTCTGGCTGGGTGCGTGGTGACCACGCCCGCGCCGGTGGTGTACCAAACCGCACCTCCCCCTCCACCGCCTGCGCCCGCGCCGGTGGCGGAGGTGACGGTGTCCGAGTACGTCGAGCCGCCCTTGGCGCAGCCGGCCCCGGTGGCCATCGAGTACGCGCCGCCACCCATGGTGTATGACCCGGCGCCCCCCGCTCCGTTTTACGGCGCGGTGTGGATTGGTGGTTACTGGCACTGGTGGAATGGCGAATGGATTTGGGCGCGCGGCCGCTGGGTGTCGCCGCCCAATGGAGGCTACGCCTGGACGCAGCCCTACTATGAGTTGCGGGGCGGAAACGTCATCTACGTGGCTGGCTTCTGGCGACCGCCCGCCGTCGTCTTCGTCCCGCCGCCGGCCAACGTCTACATAGTAGTGGAGCACCCGCGTCCGGAATACGTCGCGCACTACGCACGGCCCGTCGGGCAGCCGGGCGTCTTCGTCCCCGCACCGCCTGGCTCGCAGCGCGGCATTGTGGTTCCGGCGCCCATTGGCACGCCGCCCTCGGTGACTGCGAGCGCTCCCCCACTGGTGCGCCCCGGCATGGTGGTGCGCTCCAGCGCGGCGGGCGTCGAGGTGGTGGCTCCCCAAGGTGTCACCCGAGAAGGGAAGCCGGTGCAGCGCAACATGTCCGTCGAGCCGCACGGCAATGGGCCGCCGCCGGTGGCCGCGCCCCCGCCGCCGGTGCGCAATGGCAGTGCGCCGCCTTCCTACTCGAGCCAGGGCACGCCGCCGCACCAGGGAGCGCCGCCGGCCACGCCGCAGCAGACGAGCCCCGTCGCGCCGCAGTCACATCCGGCCCTCGTGGAGCATCCAGCGCCGACGCCCGCGGCCGCGCCGCCCGCGGCGGAAATGCACGCGCAGCCGCCGCCTCCGCACGCGGCGCCGCCTCCACCACAGCACGCGCCGCCCCCGCCGCAGCAGAAGCCGCCGCAAAAGCCGCCCCCACAGCAGAAGAAGCCGCCTCCAGCGCCGGCAAAGCCGCCTCCCACTGAAAAGAAGGAGTGACGGCCCAAACGGGGGGCCTCGGCAGCGAGGCCCCTCGGCGCGACGCGGTTGGGCTACGCTGCTTAGCCTCTCCCCGTGTACCCAGACCGTTTCCGGTTGCCCTTCCTCACCGGCGTCCTCATCGCCGCTGCCGAGCGTGTCCGGCCAGGCCTCGGCCCCTGGTCACCCAAGGTGGAGTCGCGGCTGCGCGACGTATTCGCCACCGAGTTGGCGGACGTGCGCCCGCGCTTTCTCGAGCTCTTCGGGGACGCGGCTTACTTCGACCGGCTGCAGGAGACGCTGTTGGGCGTCGCCGTGCCTCGCTACCTGGCCGCCTCGCAAAAGCAGACGGAGCTCGAGCAGCGGGACTACGGGCTGTGGCGCCATGGGGACTTGCTTGCCCGCGGGGCCTACGCGCTGGGAGGCCTGGCCCTCGGCCTCTTCTTGGTGAAGGCCCCCTTCATCCCCATCCCCGAGACGTGGGACCTCTTTGCCTTCGCCCTCTTCTTGGGCGCCCCCTTTATTCCTGACGCTCAAGTGTGGCTCGCCAAGCGCCGCTACCGCGGCGCGCTCCGGGCCATTGTGGCGGACTTGCACGACGCCGAAGTCCAGCACGAGCTCTACCAGCCGCTGGCTGCGCCCGGGCCGCTCGAGGAGCTACCAGCTCCGTCTGAACGTTCCGCAGACCGGACGCGCAACAGAGAGTAGGCTCCCGCCGCCCCCATGGCTGACCCTCGCATCCCCGTCGACTTGCGCGCTGCCAGTCAGCGCATCTTTGGCACCTCCCGCGGGCGCCGGGTGTACCTCGTCCTCGGTGCATTGCTGGTGGCGATGGTGGCCTATGGCGTGTGCACCACCTATTTGCGTCCCAATGAGTTGGGGGTGAAGCAAGTCATCGTCGGGAGCCACAAGGGCATCCTCCCCGAGGTGTATTACCCGGGCATTCACTGGGTGAGCCCGGGGACGGAGCGCATGTACGTCTTCCCGGCCGACGTCCAGCTGCTCAACCTCACCAACGACGCCAGCGAGCGCGGCAAGGCGGAGCAAACCGTCCGGCCGCCGCTCAACATTCAAACGTCCGAGGGCTACACGGTGACGGTGGACGTCTCGGTGGCCTTTCGCATCGAGGACCCCTACCGAGTCATCACCGTGGCCGGCCCGGGACGTCTCTACGAGGAATCCCTCGTCTTCCCGCGCGCCGAGCAAATTCTCCGCAAGCGGCTCGGTGAGCTCGACGCCGAGCAGTTTTACGACGTGAAGCTACGGACGGACAAAGTCCAGAAAGCGGTAGCGGACTTGAATGCCGAGCTACTCCCCACCGGCGTCCGGGTGGTGCAAGTCTTCGTCCGCCGCTACGTGTACGACGCCCGGTACCAGCAGGCCATCGAGCAGCGCAAAATCCAGGACCAGACTGTTTTCAAAAACCAGGCGGAGGCCGAGCTGGCCACGGCCACTGCGGAGCGCGACCGCATTGCCGCGGTGGGCGGGGCCTCGGTGAAGGTGGAGCTCGCCCGGGGCGAAGGCGAGAAGAAGAAGTTGGAGGCGGAAGCGGACCTCTACACGCGCAAGCGCCACGCGGCGGGCGAGTTGGCCGTGCAGCTGGCCGAGGCCGAGGGAACGCGGCTCGAAAACGAGGCGTTGCGCGGCGTGGGGGCCGAAAACCTGGTGGGCCTCAAAATGGCGGACGTGTTGAAGGGGACGCGCATCATCATCGTCCCCACCGACGGGGACAACGGCACCAACCCCTTGGACCTCAAGACGGCGCTCAAGCGCTTCGACGTGAAGGAGTGAGTCGAATGCGCCACCATCCGCTTTTGCTGCTGTGGCTCTGGGCCCTGCCGCTCTCGGGCTGCACCTGCCACTCCACCGGAAGCACCGAGGTGGGGGTGCTCACCCGGAAGCTGGCCTTGGGCGGGCTCCTGGGAAAGCCTGGCGTCCAGCCGGAAATTTATGCGCCCGGCGCCACCTACCTGTTCCCGGCCTTCCTCACGGACTGGAACACCTTCGACGTCTCCATGCAGAACCTGTCCATGGTGAAAGACCCGCTGCGGGGGGACCGGAACGCCGAGGACGACCTCAACTTCAAGACGGTGGACGGTAACGACATTCGCGTCGACGTCACCGTGGCCTGGCAGGTGGACCCCAAGCGCGCTCCCTACCTCGTCACCAAGGTGGGGGAAAACGTGGAAGAGGTGAAGGAGAAGCTCGTCCGCCCGGCATGCCGCAGCGTGGTGCGGGACGTCCTCAACGAGCTGAGGAGCGAGGAGTTTTACGTCTCCGAGAAGCGTTTCGCCAAGGCCACCGAAGCCCGGGACCGGCTCCAGGAGGTGCTGGGGCCGGAAGGCATTCTCGTGCGGCAAGTTATTCTGGGCGAGCACCGCTTCAACCCCGAGTACGAGAAAGTCATCCGCGACAAGAAGCTGGCCGAGCAAAACAGCGAGCGCATGCGCAGCGAGGGACGGGCCACCACCGAGCAGTGGAAGAGCGAGCTGGAAAAGGCCAAAGGGACGGTGTCTCAACAGCTCGCGGCGGCTGCCGGCGCCCTGGACACCGCGCGGCTGGCCGCAGACGCGAGCTTCGTCCAGAGCCAGAAGCAGGCCGAAGCCATCGTCGCCGAGCGCAAGGCGCACGCCGAGGCAGTGCGCAAGCAAAACGAAGCGTTGTCCGGCAGTGGAGGCAAGGCGCTGGTGAAGCTGCGCATTGCCGAGGCCCTCGTCGGCAAGGAGCTCATCTTCCTCCCCACCGGAAAGAATGGGGTGGGCGTGCAGACGCTCAACCTCAACCAGCTGATGGGCGCCCTGGCGGCTCCCGCCGCGGACACGAGCCCGGCGCCGACGACGACGCCCTAGTCCTCCTCCCCCCCCCCGGGGTGGGGGAGGCCCGTCTCAGGGCGGGCTTACTGCTTCGGTGGCGCCGCGGGCGGCGGAGGCGGTCCTCGGCGCTGCTGCTGGGCGGCCTTGCACGCGTCGCTCAACTCGCTCTCGTGCTGCTTGAGGCACTCCATGACGCGGCCGCCGCCCACCGCGACGCTCGAGCAAAACTTGTCCACGTCGGGCTTGCAGGCTTCCTTGGCCGCCTCGGCCCGGGCCTTCATCTGGTCCAGCTCCGCCTTGCAGGGCGCGGACAGCTTGTCGGCTTGAGTCTCCAAGCACTGGAGAATGGCGCGGTGGTCCGCCCGGCCCGGGGGAATGTTGGGGCACAGCGCGGCAACGTCCGCGCGGCAGGCGCCTCCTTTGGGGGGCGGGCTACCGGCAGGCGGAGGCGTGGCCTGCGCCAGGGCCACCGTACAGTACAAAAGCGACGCAGCGGCGAGACGTCCGGGAAGGCGAGTGAAGCGTGGCATGGGCGTTGGGGCTCCAGGGAGAAAGGGGAGGGGCTTTTTGGAAACAAACCCGACAGGAGACGGCGAGGTTAAGCTTGCGCGCGCCCGTCAGCCCGCATGTCCGCCCCCTTCCCGAGCTCCCTCGTCCTCGCCGACTCGCCGCTGCGCGCCCGGCTTTTGTTTCTCCAGGAAGCGGCCGAGTCGGTGCGCGACGCGGTGGCCGCCTTGGACTTGGAGATTGAGACGCTGCGCACCACGCTTTCCGTCTTCGACGCCCGGGCCCAAGGGGCGCTTCGGGACTTGCACGCACGCCATGCGCGCGTCACCTCCGCGGTGCGGCACCTCGAGCGCTGGGTGGAGCTCCTACAGAGCGCCCCGCGCAAGGACGTCGGGACTCGCGGCAAACGCCTCGAGGCGCGGCGGACACGCCAGCTCAGGAACGAGGCGGCCCAGGCCTTGGCCGAAGCGCCAGAGGAGGCCCGTCGCCCGGCGGACGCCGGGGCGGAGCTCAAGTCCCTCTACCGGCGGCTGGCGCGGCGCTACCACCCGGACCTGGCCCGGGACGAGGAGGCGCAGTGCCGAGCGGCGGGCCTCATGGCCCAAATCAACGCCCTCTACCGCGCCGGAGACTTGGCTGGGTTGAAGGCGCTCCTCGACCAGGCGCTGGGGGCCGAGCCCTCCGAGGAAGGCCTGACGCTGGAGCGCGAGGTGGCCCTCCTCGAGGAGCGCTGTGCGCGCTTTCGCCAGGTGCTGGCCGGCCTGGAGGAGGAGCTGGCCGCGCTTGAGTGCTGCCCCGCGGCGCGTCTGTGGCGCGAGGTGAGTGCGCGCGAGGCGGCTGGCTTGGACGCTTTCGCGCAGCTGCGCCTGGAGTTGGGCGCGCGTACCCGTCAGGCGTACAACGACATCCCCGCCGTTGCCTCTGCCTTGGAGGAAGCCGTCCGCCGCTACAACAAGAGTGCGCAAAGCCTGACGTCCGCCCCCAGCCGGGGAATGGGCCCCGTCTTCGACGCCCACACCCGCCAACCCCTCGTCCGCTGGACGCTGGAGGGCCTGGCGGCCCTTCGCGCCTCGGCGGAGGCACGCCGGCGCTCGGAATGGCTTCTGGCCGAGGTGCAAAAGCGGCCGGCGGTGGTGCGCCTTGTCCTCTTCGCCTACGCAGCCGAGCTCGTCCCCCAGGGGCTCGAGACGCTGGCCAGCCTGGAGGCGCTGCGGGCGCGTTTTCGGGCCGCCTCTGGCGAGCAGGCGGTACACCTGGAAGAGACACTGGTGGACGCAGCGGAGCTCCTGGAATTCGGCGTCCGTCGGGCCGGGGCGACGCGCGTACAAACCGGCCTTCGGTTTCGGGACGCGGCGCTGGCCGAGGGGGTGCCCCTCAGCTTGCAGAGCCATGGCGTGCGCGCCGAGTTCCGCCGCGTGCTGGCCACCCTCGGGGAGGCGGCGTCCTGTCCGGCGTGCGCCGAGGACGTCTTCGGAGTCCCCCTCTACCGGCTTCGCGGGCTCGACGACTTGCACGCGCTGGTGTGTCCAGCCTGCGGACACACCCTCAAGAGTTACTGGATGCCGCGGGGCAAGGACGTCCAGGCCGTCCTCAACGACGCCTTCCTGGACTTGGAATTGCTCGCGGAGTGGACGTTTCGCCTGGGCCGGGCGTCGGTGAGCACCCAGCTGCTTCCGGCGCAACACGAGACGACGAGCGTCCTGGAGCTGAAGCGCCGCTTCGTGGCCGACGTCCTCGTCCGCCACGGCGTGGACGTCCGCGAGAAGCAGGTGCGGCTCCTCCAGGCCCGCAAGCCCGTCCCGGAGCGCCGCCTCCTGGCGGACTGTCCCTCGCGCACCTTCTCGGTGGCCTTCGCGCCGGGGACGAAGGTTTCACTCACCGACGCCCTGGAGCAGGTGCGCTTCCGCATCCGCACGCGCTTTCGTCCCGACGGCCTAGGGGCTGGCACCGCATGAGCCATACCCTCGGCGTCGTCTTCTTCTTGCTTGGGTTGTTTCTGGCCATGGTGCTGTGCCTGGAGCTCGGGCGGCGCGCCGGGCGGCGTCAGCTGGCCGAGCAGGGGATGGACTCGGGCTCCTGGCTGGGGCCCTTGGAGGGCGCCATTTTTGGGCTCCTCGGCCTGTTGGTGGCTTTTACCTTCTCCAGTGCCGCTGCCCGTTTTGAGGCCCGCCGTCAACTCATCCTCCACGAGGCCAACGCCATCGGGACGGCCTACCTGCGGCTGGACTTGCTTCCGGCCGCGTCCCAGCCGGCGCTGCGGGCCGACTTCCGCGACTACCTGGATGCACGCATCCGGGGCTACCAGGCGCTGCCGGACCTCACGCGGGCCCACGTCGACTTCGCCCGAGCCGCGGTGCTGCAGGCTTCCCTGTGGCACAAAGCGGTGGCGGCAGCACAAGCGGGGGACGCCCAGGCGTCGCGGCTGTTTCTCCCCGCGCTCAACGAGGTGTTCGACATCGCCGTCGCCCGGGAAGTCTCGGCCGTCACGCACCTCCCCAGTATTATTTTGTGCATGCTCGCGCTGCTGGCGCTCTTCTGCTCGTTTCTCGCCGGCTCGGCCACTGCGAAGAGCCCGAAGGTGGGCCTCGTCCAGTCCGTCGCCTTTCCCGTCATCTTCGTCGTCACCCTCTACGTCATCCTCGACCTCGAGTACCCCAGTGCAGGACTCATTCGCCTCGACGCCGTGGACCAAGTCCTCTACGCTGTCCGTCAAAGCATGGACTAGGCCCCCCCACGGCCCTCAGGCGGCGCGCTCGTAGGCCACCTTCAGCCAGCGCCGGGTGGCCGCATCCACGTCCTCGGGTTTTGTAATTTCAATGCGGTGGGTGAGGCGGTCCTTCTTGGCGAAGCCCCCCGTGTCCAAAAGCCGCGCCCCGGCGGCCTTCAGCTGCGTTGGGTCCCCCAGGGCCAGGCCCAAGTCCACGCGGGAGAGGGTGCTGGCCTTAATTTGGGCGAAGACGTGGTTTCGAAACAGCGGTACCACCGTCTGGCAGGGGCAGGCTTTGGCCTCCTTCCCGGCGGCGAGCCCGGCCTCCAACAGCAACTCGTAGAGGGGGCGCAAGGGCGCCCTCTTGCCCGCGTACTGGCGCTCCACGTACCCCGCGGCCGCGGCGAGGTAGCCCTCGGCGGTGGTGGCGAAACCATTCGTCTTCACCCCGGCCGACCGCTCCGCCACCAGCGAGGCTTGGCTGGCCCCCAGGCCTTGGGCCTTGAGCCAGTCCCGCCGGCGCTTCACGTCCGTCGGGCCCTTGGCCTTCACCAGACGCACCCAGGCCGCAAGCGGCCTTCCGGTGTTGGCCTCCAGGTTGGCGACAATGGCCTGCACGTAGGCCACCGAGGGGTGCAGCGCGTACGGGCTTTTTGGGGGCATGGGGACGCCCTCCTTTCTTTTTTGTAACGCCTTTTAGGACTCGCCCCGGCGGTCTTCCTTTTTGCGGGCCCGGTGGCGCTTGGCCTTGAGCCGCCTCTCCTTTGCGGCATGCGAGGGACGGGTGGGCCGCCGCGGCCGCGGCACGTGAGACAGGGCCCGGAGCGCGGCGCGCAGGCGCACGAGGGCCACGGTACGGTTTTGTGCCTGACTGCGCCGCTCGGTGGCTGTCACCACGAGGCCCGTGGCCGGGTGGAGGAGCCGCACGGCGGAGGCCGTCTTGTTGCGGTGCTGTCCGCCGGGGCCGCTTCCCACGAAGAAGGTTTCCTCACAGCCACGCAGCAGGGCCTCGTCGTCGAGGGCCAGGGCCTGAGCGGCGGTGCGTCGTTTCTCGGCCCTCCGTGCGGCGTCCTCGTCCATGGCCTTCTTTTTTCCCGTCCTCGTGTCACGCCCGCAACGCAAGCCCGAGCCACCCTGGGCGGCCCCCCAGCAGGCGCTCCTTTGGGGGGTTTTTCCAAAATTGAGCACGGCGCCCGGCCGACAGCTCCGCTATTTAGGCCGCGGTCGTCCCCATGCAGAAGACCCATCTCCTCCGGGCCCGCACCCACAACCTCAAGGACGTCTCCGTCGAGCTCGCCGAGGGCACGCTGGTGGCCGTCACCGGCGTCTCCGGCTCCGGGAAAAGCAGCCTCTGCGTGGACACCCTCTACGCCGAGGGCCAGCGGCGCTTCGTCGAAAGCTTCAGCCCCTATGCCCGGCAGTTTCTCGAGCGCCTCGAGCGGCCGCCCATGGAGGCCCTGGAGCCCGTCGCTGCGGGCATTGCGGTGGACCGCCGCTCTCCGGTGAAGAGCTCCCGCTCCACGGTGGCCACCCTGGCGGACCTCGAGGCCTACTTCTCCGCCCTCTTCACCCGGGAGGCCCTGCCCCTGTGCCCGGACTGCGGCACGGAGGCCCAGCGCACCGACGCCCGGACGGCGGCCGCAGCTGCGCTCGCCGCCCATTCCGGACGCCAAGCGGTGCTCACCTACGCGGTGAGAATGGCCGACACCCTCGACTTCCTCGACGCCCGCGAGCGCCTCCTCCGGGACGGATTTCGCCGTCTCCTCGTCCACGGGGAGGTGGTGGAACTCGAGGGACTGCGCCCCGCCGAGGCCATGGGCGCGGCCGGGACGGCGGAGGTGGTGGTGGACCGCCTCCTCCTCGAGGCCAAGTCCCTGGAGAGGCTTTCCGCCAGCGTGGAGCAGGCGTGGGGACGCGCCGCCGGCTCGGCCGGGCTGTGGGTGGACGGCGTCCGGACTCCGCTGCGGCAGGGCCTCGTCTGTCCAGGGTGCGGACGCGCCTTCGAGGCCGCCTCCCCCGGCCTCTTTAGCTACCAGTCCGCGGTGGGCGCGTGCCCCGGCTGCCGCGGCTTCGGGCGCACCCTGGGCATTGACTGGGACAAAGTCCTCCCCGACGACTCGCTCAGCATTGAGGAGGGCGCGCTGCGCCCGTGGAATGGCCGCTCCAGCGAGTGGGAGCGCTCCATGCTTGAGCGCTTTGCGAAGAAGCACGGCATTCCTCTGGACGTCCCGTGGCGCAAGCTGTCCGCGGCGCAGCGGGAGGCCGTCCTCGCAGGGGAGGGCCATTACCGGGCTGGACACTACCCGGGCCTGCGCGCGTGGTTTCGCTGGCTCGAGGGACGGACGTACAAAATGCACGTCCGGGTGCTGCTCGCCCGCTACCGGGCCTACGCCCTGTGCACCGCCTGCAGCGGGGCCCGCCTCAACCCCGCCGCGCTGGGCTACCGGGTGGGGGGCCTCAACCTCGGTGCCTGGCACAGGTTGGAAGTCACCGAGGCCCAGTCGCGGCTGACTGCGCTCTCTACCCGAAGCGGCCAGGGCGAGCTCGTCCGCCGGGAGCTGCTGTCGCGGCTGACGTACCTGGAGAAGGTAGGCCTCGGCTACCTCGGCCTGGACAGGCAAAGCCGCACCCTGTCCGGCGGAGAGGCGCAGCGCGTCTCCCTCACCGCGGCGCTGGGCACGGCCCTCACCGGAGCCCTCTTCGTCCTGGACGAGCCGACGGTGGGACTTCACCCCACGGACGTGGAGTCCCTCTCCGGCGCCCTGGAGGAGCTCGCCGCCCGAGGCAACATTGCCCTGGTGCTGGAGCACGACCCGGCCATTGTCCGTCGCTGCACCCGCGTCCTCGAGCTCGGGCCGGGCGCAGGCCCGCACGGCGGCCAGCTGTGCTTTGACGGGACGCCCGAGGCCCTCGCCCAACGCACGGACCTCCCCACCGGGCGGGTGCTGGCGCGCGCCGGCTCGGGCCCTTCGCGCACGCCGCGCCCCGGCACCGGGGCCCTCACCGTCCGCGGCGCCGCCGCTCAAAACCTCCAGGGCCTGGACGTCCGCATTCCCCTGGGGACGTTGTGCGCCCTCACCGGCCCCTCGGGGAGTGGCAAAAGCACGCTCCTCGAGGAGGTGCTGTACCGGACGTTGGCGCGGGGCTTGGGCGAGCGGGACGTCGCGGCACCGGGCCGGGTGGAGAATGTGGGCGGGGCCCAGGGCCTCACCCGGGTGGTGCTTGTCGACCAGTCTCCCCTGGGCCGGACGTCCCGCGGCAACGCCGCCACCTACACCAAGGCCTGGGACGCGCTGCGCAAAAGCTTCGCCTCCTCTGCGGACGCGGTGCTGCGCGGCCTCTCGGCGAGCCACTTCTCCTTTAACGTGGAAGGCGGCCGCTGCGAGGCCTGCGCCGGTGAAGGCGCAGAGACGGTGGAAATGCAGTTTTTGGCCGACGTCCGCCTCACGTGCCCCAGCTGCCGGGGACAGCGCTTCCAGGAGGAGGTGCTGGCGGTGCGGCTCCGCGGGAAAAGCGTGGCCGAGGTGCTGGACTTGTCCGTGGCCGAGGCGCTCGCCCTCTTCCAGGACGTCGCCCTCGTCCGTGGGCCGCTCGAGCCCTTGGCCCGCCTCGGACTGGGTTACCTGCCCTTGGGCCAGCCGTTGTCCACCCTCTCCGGAGGCGAGGCCCAACGGGTGAAGCTGGCGCGGGCCCTGGGAGGCCCGCAGCGGGGCGCGTTGTACCTCCTGGACGAGCCGAGCGCGGGGCTGCACGGCGAGGACGTGGCGCAGGTGCTTTCTGCGCTGCATGCCCTGGTGGACGGCGGCGCCAGCGTCCTCGCGGTGGAGCATGACTTGGCCTTCATCCGCGGCTGCGACTTCGTGGTGGACTTGGGCCCCGGTGGAGGCCGGCACGGCGGCCGTCTCGTCGCCCAGGGGACGCCGGCGGATTTGGCGCGCGCCGGCGTCGGAAGGACGGCGGAGGCCCTGCGGGAGGGCCCACGGCCGTCCGCGCCCCAGACGCCGGGCCCCCGCCTTCAGCCGCTGCCGGCGGCCATCGAGGTGGAGCACGCCCGCGAGCACAACCTCAAGGACGTGAGTTGCCGCATTCCCTTGGGGAAACTCGTCGTCATGACGGGGCCCTCGGGCAGCGGGAAAAGCACGCTGGCCTTTGACGTTATTTTCGCCGAGGCCCAGCGGCGCTTCATCGAGACGCTCTCCCCCTACGCCCGTCAGTTTCTCCCCATGCTTCCCCGGCCGGACGTGGAGCGCATTCGCGGGCTGCCCCCGGCCGTGGCGCTCGAGCAACGCACGGCCCGCGCGGGTGCCACCAGTACCGTGGCCACCGTCACCGAGGTGGCGCACTACTTGCGCCTCCTCTACGCCAAGGTGGGAAGGAAGCACTGCCCACGGGACGACGTGCCCATCGCCCCCGAGTCCCCGCTGGCCCTCTTGCGGCGCGCACGCCACGGCCCGGGCCCTTGTAGCCTGCGCGCGCCCGTGGTGCGCGCCCGGAAGGGCACCTACCTGGACGTCTTCACCGCGGCGGCGCGCGCCGGGGTGAAGGAGGCGGTGGTGGACGGCGCCCTCGTCTCCACCGACGCACCGCCCCGCCTGCGGAAGACGAAGGAGCATGACATTGACCTCGTCCTCTGGACGGGCCGCGCTTCGGCGCTGCCGCGCGAGGCCTTCGAGCAGGCGCTGCGCTGGGGGAAGGGGCTGGCGCGCCTCGTCAGCGAAGGCCGGGAGACGCTCCTCTCCGCGGCCCACAGCTGCCCCCGGTGCGGCACGGCCGTCCCGGAGCTGGACCCGCGCTTCTTCTCCTTCAACACCAAGCAGGGGGCTTGTGAGGCGTGCGCCGGGACAGGCCTGGAGGGCGGAGGGGAGGCCTCCGCCCTGGGCCCGCCCACGGCCTGCCGGGCCTGCGACGGGACGCGCCTGCACCCCTTGCCCCGCGCTGTCCGCCTCCAAGGCGTCCGCTACCACGAGGTGGTGCAGGAGTCCGTCTCGCGTGCGCTGGCCCGTGTCCGGAGGTGGCGCTTCAGCGGCACCGAGGCCCAGCTCGCGGACACGGCCCTGGGCGAGTTGGTGCGTCGGCTGGACTTCCTCGAGCGCGTGGGCCTGGGCTACCTGTCCCTGGACAGGAATGCCTCCACCTTGAGCGGCGGTGAAATGCAGCGGCTCCGGCTCGCGGCCCAGGCGGGTGCCGGGTTGACGGGCGCCCTGTACGTCCTCGACGAGCCCACCATTGGGCTTCACCCTCGGGACACGGGCCGGCTGCTTCAAAACCTGCGGGCGCTGGTGGACACCGGCTCGACGGTGCTGGTGGTGGAGCACGACGCGGACACGCTGCGTGCCGCGGACCACCTCGTGGACTTGGGGCCCACCGGCGGGCGCGGGGGCGGACGCATTGTCGCCGAAGGGACGCCGGCCCACGTCCTCTCCCTGGAGAGCTCGCCCACCGCCCGGGCGCTGGCCCGTCCGCTGCCGCCGCTGGCCGCCCGTGGCCTGCCCCAAGCGTGGCTCGAGCTGCGCGGGGCGCGCGCCAACAACCTCCGGGACGTGGACTTCCGGCTGCCGCTCGGGCGCCTCACCGTCGTCGCTGGCGTCTCCGGGAGCGGCAAAAGCACCCTCGTCCGTCACGTCCTCTTCCCGGCGGTGCGCGCCGCGCTGGGGCGCGTCACCGAGGCACCCGGGGCCTTCACCACCCTCTCGGGCCTGGGCACGCTGCGCCGGGTGCTGGCCGTGGACCAGTCCCCCATTGGGCGGACACCGCGAAGCGTGCCGGCCACCTTTCTCGGGTTGTGGGACGAGTTGCGGCGCCTCTTCGCCGCCACCCCCGAGGCCCGAGCGCGGGGCTTTTCTGCAGCCCGCTTCTCCTTCAACACCGCCTCCGGGGGACGCTGTCAGGCCTGTGCCGGCCAGGGCAGCATCAGCCATGAGATGTCCTTCCTCCCGGACGTGACGACGCCGTGCGAGGCCTGCGGCGGCATGCGCTTTGACGCCGCCACCCGCGAGGTGCGCTACCGGGGCCTGGACGTGGGCGAGGTGCTGCACCTCACCGTGGAGGAGGCGCGGGAGGTGTTTTCCGCGGTGCCGCGCGTGGCCGCGCCGCTCGACTGTCTTCTGCAACTGGGGGTGGGCTACCTCCAGCTGGGCCAGGGCAGCCACACCCTCTCCGGCGGCGAGGCGCAGCGGCTGAAGCTGGCGGCCGAGCTCACCGCCTCAGCCCGGCACGAGCCGACGCTGTACGTCTTAGACGAGCCCACCACGGGCTTGCACCTCTCGGACGTGGACCGCCTGGTGCGCTTCTTGGGCCGGCTGGTGGACAGGGGAGACACCTTGGCCGTCATCGAGCACCACCCGGCCGTCATTGCCGCCGCGGACTACGTCGTCGAGCTCGGGCCGGAAGGCGGGGAAGCGGGTGGCCGAATTGTGGCCGAGGGGACGCCGTCGCGCATTGCCCAGAGGGACACCGCCACGGGCCATGTCCTCCGGGCACTCCTGGAGTGTCCTGGGGCCGCCAAAAGCGCTTGAGAGGGGAGGGGGACTACTTCTTCTTCTTCTTCGTGGGCTTGGCCGGCGTCTTCGCGGCTGGGGGCGGCGGCTTCACCGGCTCCACCTTCCGCTCGGCAAGCAGCTTGTTTTCCCGCTCCAAGTCCGAGACGCGCTTCTCCAGCGCGGATTTCTGCCCGAGGAGCTCGAGGTTTTTCTTCTGCATGGCGTCGCCCTGCTCGCGCGCTACCCGCAGCTGCTTCTCGGCATCATCCTTGGCGCCAGTCAGTGTCAAGCCAAGGACAGCCGCGGCCGCCACCGCCACCACCAGCAGAATCCACGGCAGGCGCGACGGGCGCGCCCGCTGCCAGTCGGCTTCGAACTCGTCAGTCTGGGCCACGGGGTGGAAACATTAGCAGGTCCGTCCCCAACCCCAAGTTCCTGAATGCCAGAGTCCCGTGGTAGCCCCCGGGCCCTCCTTTGTCTCCGTAGGACGCCACATGCCGACGCTTGCGCACACTCTGCTAACGGCCCCCGGTGCCGCGCCCTCCCGCTTCCTCCTCGTCCTGCACGGGCTGCTCGGGCGGGGCAGCAATTGGCGGACGCTGACGCGCGCGCTGGTGGAGGCACACCCCAGCTGGGGCGCAGCGCTGGTGGACTTGCGCATGCACGGGGACTCCCAGGGCTTCTCCTCCCCACATACCGTCGAGGCGGCGGCGCTGGACTTGGAGAGTGTCGCCGGGACGCTTCCCGGGCCCTTGGACGCTGTCCTCGGCCACTCCCTCGGCGGCAAGGTGGCCCTGGCTTACGCTGGCCTCAAGAAGCCTCTCTCCCACCTCGTTCTCCTCGACACCAACCCCGGCCCGCGAGAAGAGGGCCGAGGAAGCGAGACGACGCTTGCGGTGCTGCGCGCGCTGCGCGGCCTGCGCGGGCCCTGGCCGACGCGCGAGGCCTTCGTGCGTGAGCTCGAGGCCGCTGGCCAGCCCAGCGCCATGGCCCGCTGGCTGGCCATGAATCTCCTGCGGACGGAAGGGGGCTTCCGCCTTGGGCTCGAGCTCGACGCCATGGAGGCCCTCCTCCAGGACGCCTTCACCCGCGACGACTGGGCCCTCCTGGAGTCGCCGCCCGAGGGCCTTCAGGTGGCCGTCATTTTGGGAGGCCGCTCGAGGACGGTGGAGGGTGCGGACCGGGCGCGGCTTGTGCGCCTCGCCGAGGAGGGAAAACTTCGGCTGACGGTGTTGGAAGAGGCGGGGCACTGGGTGCAGGTGGATGACCCAGAAGGCACCCTGCGGGCCGTCTCGGAGGCGCTGCAATGACGGAGGCCCTGAAGCGCCACCGGTGCTTGTGCTGCAACCACTGGACACTGGCCGAGGAGCCGCCCGGCACCTTCGCTCTGTGTCCAGTGTGCGGCTGGGACGACGACGCCTTTCAAGCCAAGCACCCGGACTTCGCCGGCGGCACCAACGCGGTGAGCCTCAACACCGGGAGAAAAAACTTCAAAGCCCTGGGGGCCTCGGACCCGCGGCGCCTCACCCGGACGCGGCGGCCCACCGCCGAGGAGCGCGGCGCCTAGCGGAAGAAGAAGTGGCAGAGGACAGTGGACATGACGATGCCACTGAAGTCCGTAATGAGGCAGGCGGCCACCGTGTGCCGAAGCGCCCGTACCTGGACGCTGCCGAAGTAGACGGCCAGCACGTAAAACGTCGTCTCCATGCTGCCGTTGATGGTGGAGGTGAGGTAGCCGATGAAGGAGTCCGGCCCGTACGTCTTCATGGTTTCGGCCAAGACGGCGATGGCCCCCGTCCCGGAGAGTGGCCGAATGAGCGCCATGGGGAGCGCCTCGGGCGGAAAGCCGAGGGGCCCGGTAACTCTCCCCAGCACCGACACCAGCACGTCCATGGCCCCCGAGGCCCGGAAGAGGGCCACCGCCACCATGATGGCCACCAGGTAGGGGATGATGAAGACGGCCACCTGGAAGCCCTCCTTTCCTGCCGTCACCAGCACCTCGTACACCTTCACCCGTCGGGCGAAGCCGAAGAGGACGATGCTGACCATGAGGACGGGGAGCACCCAGCTGCTCATGGCGGCGCGGAACACCTCGAAACCGGTGTGGCCGATGCGCAGCGTGAGGAAGGACCGGACGAGCCCGGCGAGCAGAGCCAGCGCCACCGCCAGCGCAAGGAGTCTGCGCCCGAGGCTGGCCGGGGCGTGCGGCTGGGCGGCCTTTTCCGCCGCCGCGGTGGCCTCCGCGTCCGGAGCCTTCACCGGCGGGCTCGGCTGCTCCACGGGCTCGAGCACCACGCGCTCCGGAGAGAAGAGTCTCCAGCGCTGAAGCAGCTTGCAGGCCACCACCGCCACCACCGCCGAGGACATGGTGGCCAGCATGGAGGGAAAGAAAATGGCCGCCGGGTCCTTGGAGCCCACCGCCGCGCGCACGGTAATGACGCCCAGGGGCAGCACCGCGAGCCCCGAGGTGTTGATGGCCACGAAGAGCGCCATGGAGTTGCTGGCCACGCCTGGGTAGGGGTTGAGCTTGTTGAGCTCGGAGATGGCCTTGAGGCCGAAGGGCGTGGCCGCGTTGCCGACGCCCAGAATGTTGGCGGAGATGTTGAGAATCATCGCGCCGATGGCCGGCGAGTCCGCCGGTACGTCCGGAAAGAGGCGCCGCATGACGGGCCGCAGCGCACGGGCGATGGAGGCGATAAGCCCCGCCTCCTTCAGGACGCCGAAGAAGCCGAGCCAGAGCGCCATGGGCCCGATGAGTTTGATGGCCAGGCTGACAGCATCGATGGCGGCGTCCGGCCAGGCCCGGTTGATGTCCGGAAGCCGGCCGGTGAAGGCGGCGACGAGGATGGACCCGACGATGAGGACGACGAAGATGCCGTTGAGCAAGGGGGCCTGAGGCCGAAACCTAGCAGGCGGGCACCAGCCCCGTCGTCTTTCGCGTCGCCGGCCGTGCGGCGCTCACACTCGCCCTCACACGCAAAAAGTGGGGACGACGGGCAGACTTCCCTGAGGTGGGGCGCGCCCTAGTAGCTGTCTCCGCCGCCCCCGCCGCCGGTACTGCCGCCGCCCCCGCCGGAGAAGCCGCCGCCGCCATCTCCGCCGCCCCCTCCCCAGCCGCCTCCGCCCCCGCCCCAACCTCCGCCACCGCCCCAGAAGATGGGGAAGGGCAGCACTCCCCGCCCCCGGCGGCGGGAGGCGATGAAGACGACGAAGAGGAGCACCAGCACTGGGCACAACAGGCCGACAATGTCGCCGCCGTCCACCGGTGCCACCCGCGGGTCGCTGACGCCCGTGTCCGGCCGACGCGGAAGCCCGTCCGGCGGAGGCTTGCCGGAGATGGCCTCCATGATGGCATCCGTCCCCACCTGGAGCGCGTCGCGCGCGCGGTCCGCCTGCAGGTAGGGCTTCATCCTCTGGACGATGCGGAAGCTTTGGACGTCGGTGAGCTCTCCGCCGACGCCTTTACCGGTTTGGATGTAGACGCGTCGCTCAGACGGCGCCCAGAGAAGCAGAACGCCGTTGTCTTTGCCCTTCTGGCCGATTTTCCAAGTCTGGAAGGTGGCGTAAGCGACGTCTTCGATGGGCTCACCGTCCAGGGACTGAGGGATGAAGACGAAGACTTGGGCCCCCGTTTCGTCCTGAAACGCCTTCAGCCGGGCGTCGAGGAAGGCCTTGTCCTGCGCGCTCAGCTTCCCGGCGGCGTCCGTCACCCAACCTTGCGGCAGTGGGGGCTTGTACGCGCTCGCAGCGCTGGACAGAAGCAGCGCACCCAAAAGCGGGCCGAGTGCCCGCGTCCCCATCAGAATTTCACCTGGGGCGCGTTCTGCGCGTCGGCCGAGGCCGAGAAATAGACGCGCTCCTTGAAGGTGGTCCCCGTCGCCTTGCGCACCACCGAGCCGCGAATTTTCTTGAGCTCGGTGTTGTACGCGGCCACGGCCGCATTGTACTGCTCGCGCGCCCGGAGGATTCGGTTCTCCGTGCCCTCGAGTTGCGCCTGCAGCTCGCGGAAGCCTTGGTTGCTCTTCAAATCCGGGTAAGCCTCCTGCACCACCAGCAACCGAGAGAGCGCTCCCTTCAACTCGCCTTGGGCCTTCTCGAAGGCCGCCACCTTGGCTGGGTCCTCGAGGTCCGTCCCGGAGAGCTGGATGGAGGTTGCCTTGGCGCGCGCCTCCAGCACCGCCGTCAGCGTCGCTTGCTCTTGCTTCGCGCCCGCGCGCACCGTCTCCACCAGGTTGGGCACGAGGTCCGCCCGCCGCTGCAAGGCGGCCTGGTAGTCGGCCCAGCGCTGTTCACAAACCTGGTCCTTGGCGATGAGCTCGTCATAGGAGTTACAGCCGGTGCCTGCCACCAGGGCCAGGGCCGCACCAGCGAAAAGGGCCGGTCGAAAGGAGGTCATCATGCCTCCCACCCTGCGCCCCGGGCGGGCCGCCGCGCAACAAAATTTTGCTGCGCCTGTGCGTCGTCCAGGGGACATACTCCCCCCTCGGTGGACCCCCCTCCCCAGCATTAAGATGGGGATTTCCCGTAGGAATCCCCATCTGATGCGGCCGGCACTGAAATTCCAGTCAGGGACGCCCCCGCCCAAAAAACCGGAGGCACCACCGAAACGCTCCGCCTCCAGCGTGCGTCGGCAGGCCCGCCGAAAGCGGCGGCGCGCGCGACGGATTCGCAACGCCGCCCTCCTCGTCCTCGGCGGCGTCGCACTGGTGGGCGGGCTGCACCTCGTCCTCAACTCGGCGTTTGTCCGAGAGAGGCTGCAAGCCAAGGTGGAGAAGGTGCTGTCCGAGCGCCTGGGCGAGGTGCAAGTCGGCAGCGGCACGGGCGTGGATTGGTCCTTCCACGTCACCTTTGGGCCGGTGCGCATCGCCCCGGTGCCGGGCCAGGGCGTGGTGCTGGAGGTGGAGCGCGTCCGGGTGCGGCCCCTGTGGGCGGCGCTCCTCGCGGGCCGCCTCGAGCCGGGCGTGGTGGAGCTCTCGACAGTGACGCTGCGGCCGGGCGAGCACCTGGACGGCCTCAAAGCCCTCGTCGAGCGGGTGGAGGCCAAAGCCCACCCGGCGAAAAGCCCGGAAGTCCCCACCGCAGGCGGCAGCGTCCGCGTGCCTCGGCTCGAGCTCCAGGACGTCCAGCTGGACATGACGTCCAGCGCGGATGGGAAGCCACTCGAGCTCGGCACCTGGAACGCCCAACTGGAAGTCACCGGCGGGGCTGGCGCGCGGGTGGTGGAGCTGTCCGTGCAGCGACACGGCGGGGGAGAGCTGCGCGGCGTGGCCCGCGTGGCCCGGGACAGCCCAGTGCAGCTCGAGGCCTGGCTCACCCTCATGCCCCTCGAGCCCGTGGTGGAGCTCCTGGGGCACCGCGCGGGCCTCCGCGCCACCGCCGGCACCCTCACCGGCCACCTCAATGGGCTTTTGCCGCCGGACTTCAAGCGCGCCGAGGCGAAAATAGAGGGCCACCTCGACGGCCTCATTCTCGAGGGCAAGCGGCTGGCCACCGAACCGGTGGGGCCGTGGCGGCTCTCCATGGCGGGCAACGTCGACTTCGAGCGCCAGACGCGAGAAGTCCACCTGCGCGAGGCCCACATTGCCTTCGGGGAGAACGACTCGCTGCGGGTGGGCCTGGAGGGAGTTTACGAGGGCCGCCAGGGTGGTCCCACCTTCCGTGCCGAGGCGAAGGTCGACCGGCTGCGCTACCAGGACGCGGTGGACGCACTCCCGCCGCAACTGTCGCTGGGCGACGAGGCTCCACGCATTCCGGGGCTGCTCGACGCGCGGGTCCGCATTTCCGGGCCCCTCCGGGACCCCGAGCGCTGGACGGTGGAAGCCAAGCTCGACTTGGCTGGTCTCCGCGCAGCCTCCAAAAACGTGCCCTTCTTTCTGCGCGGTCCCTTCATCTACCACCCGGTGGACGCGTTGGGCCGGACGCGGGAGTTGTGGGTGGGCCCCCAAAACCCATCCTTCGTCTCCATTGAAGAGCTTCCGCGGTACGTCGGCCGGGCAGTCACCACCAGCGAGGACGCCGGTTTTTGGTACCACCCGGGTTTCGACTTCGACGAGTTGAAGGAGAGCCTCATCGACGCCGCGGAAGGCAGCCGGGTGCGCGGCGCCTCCACCCTCACCCAGCAGCTGGCGAAGAACCTCTTCCTCTCCCGGGAGCGGACGTACGCCCGAAAGGTGCGCGAGGCGCTCTTCACCCTGGCGCTCGAGGCCTCCCTCCCCAAGTCACGTCTGCTCGAGATTTACCTCAACATTATTGAGTGGGGGCCCAACCTCTACGGCATTGGAGAGGCCTCAAGGCACTACTTCGGTGTGCCGGCGCACAACCTGAGCGTCCAGCAGGCCGTCTTTCTGGCCACCATCATCCCCAACCCGGTGAAGTACCATGCCCTCTTTGAACGCGGCGCCCTCACCGGCAGCTGGGAGCGACGCACCCGAGACCTCATCTCCAAAATGCGGGGGGCGGGCTTCATCAGCGTCTCCGAGGCCGCCGAGGCCGAGTACGCGCCGCTGCACTTCCGGCGCCCCTGAGCCCCAAGGACGCGCAGGAGTTGCGCTGTCGGTTTCGTGCGTTAAGCAAGACTGATGATTCAGGGAACTCTCGACCGCGGGCAGGGCCGGGCGGACATTTCCGTCCCGTCTGGCTGCCCACTCTGCGCTGGCCCGCTGGACCTCCGGGTGACGCCCAACAGCGCCTTCAGCTACTGCGGGCATTGCCACTGGATTTCCCGCTCGGTGGTCTCGATGGGGGCCAACTCGCTCGAGCTCGCCCACCCGCCGGGTGGCGTGGCTTAACCTCGCTGCAGGACTCGCCGCTTCGGGGGCCGCCTCAGCCCCGAAGCAGCACCGGGAGGAGCTCCCCGCTCTTTCCCCGGTAGACGTAGTCAAATGCGCGGGCGTTGTCCGCCGCGTCGGCATTCACGAGCCAACTCTTGGCGCCGGCGCGTCGGGCGACGTCCACCAGCCCCGCGGCCGGGTACACCGCCCCGGACGTGCCCGCCGCCAGGAAGAAAAGCCGTCCTTGCGTCGCGCGTTCCAGGAAGCTGTCGATGGCTGCCAGGTTGCGCTCCTCGAGCGTTTCCCCGAACCACACAATGTGCGGACGAAGGCGCGCCCCACAGACGTCGCAGGTGGGGACGCTGCCCGGGGGGTAAACGGCCTCGTCGGCAAACGGCGCCCGGGGGCACTTGCTGCAGCGGCTGGTGAAGAGGTTTCCGTGGAGCTCCACCAGCCGCTGACTGCCCGCCTTCTGGTGTAGCCCGTCGACGTTTTGGGTGACGAGGAGAAAGCGTTCGCCCAGCCGCGCTTCGACGTCCGCCAAGGCGGCGTGGCCGGCGTTGGGCACGACGCCCTGCGCCTTGGCGCGCCGCTCCGAATAAAACTCCCACACCAGGCCCGGGTCCGCGTCGAAGCCGTCGGGCGAAGCGACGCGCTCCACGGGGTGCGTCCGCCACAGCCCGTCGACGCCGCGGAAGGTAGGCACGCCACTCTCCGCAGACACCCCGGCACCGGTGAGCACCAGAAGCCAGCTCTCGTCATCCAGCGGCAAGCGCTCTTCGGTCATGGTCGCGAAAAGCCTACTCACCGCCCCAGACGTGGCGCCTCCTACGAGGAGTGCTGGGGCCTTCCACTCTGGTGTGGCCTCCTCAGCGGACGAGCACCGGGCCCCTGCGCACGCCGCCCTTGGTGAGGTGCCCCACCGCCTCGCCCAGCCCCTCGACGGTGAGCGGGAACATAAAGAAGACGTTTCTCAATGTCCGGATGGTGGGGGACCACCAGCTTGTAGGGGGCTCGGGGTTGAGCCAGGCACTGCGCTCGAAATGCTGGGCGAGCTGCATCATCCACACCACCCCCTCCACCCCGTCCTGGCTGTAGCGCCCGTGGCTTCCGGCCCGCATCAGGAGCTCATAGGGCGCCATCAACGCATCCCCCACCAGCACCAGCTTCCAGTGCGGCCCACATTCGGCGAGCAGCTCCGGGACGGACAACGGCTCGCCAAACCCCTCGGTGCGGTAGACGCGGCCGTAGACGCAGTTGTGGAAGTAGTAGGTGCGCAGCTCGCGGAAGTGGGTGGCCTTGCGGGCGGCGCTGAAGAGGCGGTTGACGAGGTGGGCATGCGGCGTCATGGAGCCGCCCACGTCCATGAGTAACAGCACGCGGGTGGTGGGTTTGCGCGGCGGCCGCAAAATAATTTCCAGCTCCCCCGCGTTCCGGGCGGTGGCGTCGATGGTGCCTTCCACATCCAGCTCGTCGAAGGCGCCCTCCCGCTGAAAGGCGCGCAGCTTGCGCAGCGCGACGCCCAGCGAGCGCGTGTCCAGGACTCTGTCGTCGCGGTAGCCGCGGTACCTCCGGGCGTCGGCCGTCTTCATCGCCCCGCCCCGCCCGCCCGCTCCCTCGGGGGCCTCGCCCTCCTCACCCTGTGGGCCACGCCCCCGACGCGAGCGCTCCTCGGCAGCACCCTCGCCCCGGCCGCGCCTGTCCTGCTCCGCCATCCGCCTTAAGAAGAGCTCCCGCAGCGCCGTGGGCTCGAGGGCGGAGAGCGCCCCCGCCTCCTCCGGCGTCCGGTCCGCTTCTTTTTTGGCCGCCGCTTGCTCCAGCCACTCGAGCAACTCGGCCAGAAGCGCGTCTCCCGCCGTCTCGATGCCCTTGAAGTGAGCTAAAAAAGCCTGGTCAAACGCGTCCAGGTGCGCCTCGCTGTGGACGAGTAGCGCCTTCGCCACCTCGTAGAAGCCCTCCAGCGAGCTGTCATGCAGGCCGGCCTCGAGCGCCTGTGCCAGGGCCTTGGCCTCCTGGGCCCCCACTGGGACTTTTCGGCGCCGGAGTTCGTAGAGGAAGCCGACGAACATCTCCCCTCGTCAGGCCCGCGGCCGTCGTCCGCCGGCCAGTGACTCGTGAAACACCAAGAGGTCCTGCTCCCGCTTGAGGAGCGCGCCGACGAAGGGCAACGCCTCGTCGAGCTTGAGCTCCTTCACGCCAGCGGACTTCAACACCGCCAGCCAGTCCACGAGCTCGCTGGTGGAGGGACGCTTTCTCAGCCGGGTGAGGTCGCGCAGTTGGTAGAAGACGTCCAGCGCCTGCTCGGTGAGCGATGCTTCCAGTTGGGGGTGGTGCACGCGGACGATGCGCTCCATCAGCTCCCGGTCCGGGAAGTCGATGAAGTGGAAGACGCAGCGGCGCAGGAAGGCGTCGGGCAACTCCTTCTCGTTGTTGCTCGTGACCACCACCACCGGACGGGCCCGGGCTTGTACCTCCTCGTCGGTTTCCAGAATGCGAAAGCGCATCCGGTCCAGCTCGTGAAGTAAGTCATTCGGAAATTCGAGGTCTGCCTTGTCCACTTCGTCGATGAGCAGCACCACCCGCTCGGCGCTGCGGAAGGCCTCCCCCAGCGGGCCGAAGCGGATGTAGCGCCGGATGTCTCGCACGTCCCCGTCGCCAAACCGGCTGTCGTACAGCCGCTGGACGGTGTCGTAGACGTACAGCCCGTCCTGTGCCCGGGTGGTGCTCTTCACATTCCAGGTGAGCAGCGGGGTGCCCAGCGCCCTGGAAATGGCCTCTGCCAACAGCGTCTTGCCGGTGCCCGGCTCGCCCTTCACCAGAAGTGGCCGCTCCAGGGCCAGGGCGCAATTCACCGCGGCCTGCAGGGCGGGGCTGGTGAGGTAGGTGTCCGTGCCGGTGAAGCGGCGGAAGCGGTCGGTCATGCGGCCTTCTCTAGCAAGCCAAGCAGGAGGCTGCCGAGTCGGTCGAGCACTTCCAGGGGAATGGTGTGCCCGCCGTCGAAGGGAAGAAAGTCCACGTCCAGCCCGGCTGCCTCCAGGAGTGCTTGGAGGGCCACCGCGTCCTCGAAGGGGAGAATGGGGTCCTGGCGCCCGTGGGACTGAAGCACGTGAAGCCCCTGGCGTCGGGCCGCCCGGGCGCGCCACTCCGTCTCCGCGACAAGCGTCCCGGAGAGGACGACCAGCGCCGCCGGGGCCTCGTCCTGGCGAAGGGCGAGGTCGGTGGTCACCATGCCCCCCTGGCTGAAACCGCCGAGGACGACGCGCGCCATGGGGAGGCCGGACGTCTGACACACCGCCTCCACGCAGGCGGCCAGTTGCCGGCGCGCAGCGGCCAGCCCCTCCGGAACGCGGGCGCGCATGGCCGCGCGGCCCTGGGGGCCGGAGGCCCGCGTCGCCACCACCGCCTCGAAGTCAATGGGCCACCAGGCGCGGGCCTCACCGCCGAAGCCTTCCAGCGAAAGGGGAGCCGCGGGAAAAATGAAGCGCACGCTGTCGGCCAGCCGTGGAGCCCGCGCCAAGAGCTCCTGGGCCAACGGGACGAGGTCCGTCCCCGAGGCGCCGAAGCCGTGGCAGAGGACGACGGCCAGCGCCGGCCGGACGCTCGGCTGGCGTTGAATGACTTTCACCTCGAGAGGCCCGAGCCGCGTCGCGACGTCCACCATGTCTGTCGGTGTGACATCCCCCGCCGTGGCCCCGCGCCGCAAGGGGAACCCCCCCGAGGGGTTGAGCCTGGACGGTGCCCTTTGGGCCCGTTGGCTCGACGACGGCCGGGCGCCACTGCTATGGCCCTCGGCGCGCGCATGACCGAGACCTGCGTCCTCGTCACCGTCACCGGCCCGGACCACCCCGGCATCACCGCCCGGCTCACTGGAATTATTGCCGAGGCCGAGGCTCAGCTCTTGGACATCGAGCAGGTGGTGGTGCAGGGCCAGCTGACGCTGGCCTTTCTCGTCTCCATGAAGGCGGACCGGGGGCTTCTCAAAGAGCTTCTCTTCGCGGCGAAGTCCCTGGGGGTGGAATTGGACTTTGCCCCCGTGGACGCTGGGCAGGCCTCCGAGCCCGCGGCGCAGCGCTACGTGGCCACGGCCATCGGGCCCAAACTCGGCGCCCGGGAGCTCTTTCAGGTGTCCTCGGCGCTGGCGGCGCACGGCGCCAACATCGAGCGCATCCACCGTCTGTCCCAAGGAGAGTTGGGCTCGGTGGAAATCCAACTCGGGCTTCCCGCCGGGCAAGACGCCGAGCCGCTGAAGCGGGCGCTTCTGGAGCTGGCCATGCGCGGCACCTTCGACGTGGCGCTGCAGCGGGAGGGCATTTTCCGGCGCAGCAAGCGGCTGGTGGTGATGGACATGGACAGCACCCTCATCCGCATTGAAGTCATTGACGAGCTGGCGCGGGCCGCCGGCGTGGCGGAGCAAGTGCGGGCCATCACCGAGCGCGCCATGCAAGGGGAGATGGACTACGACGACTCCCTCCGCCAGCGCCTCAAGCTTTTGGAGGGACTGGACGTCGCCGTCCTGCGGCGCCTGGCCAACGAGCTGCCCCTCACCGAGGGCGCCGAAACCATGGTGCGTGTGCTGCAGCGCCTCGGTTACCGCATCGCCGTCATCTCCGGTGGCTTCTCCATCGCCGCGGACGCTCTCAAGGCCCGGCTGGGGCTCGACTACGCCTACGCCAACACGCTGGAGGTGTTGAACGGAAAACTCACCGGACGGGTGGTGGGCCCCATCGTCAACGCTCGGCGCAAGGCCGAGCTCTTGGAAACCATCGCCCAGGCCGAAGGCGTCCTCTTGGACCAAGTCATCGCCGTCGGCGACGGAGCCAATGACTTGCTCATGCTGGAGCGGGCCGGCCTCGGCATCGCCTACCACGCCAAGCGAACGCTGCGCGAGGCGGCGGATACCTCCATCACCGCCGGCGGGCTGGACGCCATCCTCTACCTGTTGGGCATCAGCGCGCGGGAACTGCGGGAGGTGAGCGCTGAATTCACCGGCGCCTCCTGACGAGGAAGGCCGGCGGGTGGCCCCGGGACGGGTCGCCTGGGCGGCCCCCCTCGGTCGGGGGCCTCACTGGACGCCGGTGAAGGTCCATGTCTCGGCGACGGTTTGGTTGCAAAGCGCGCCGCTCACCTGGGCGGTGAACGTGAGGCTGGCCCCGCTGCGGCCGCCCGAAATCGAGTTGTAGGTGACAACGACGGAACCGCACTCCGCATCGGCCTCCGGGCCACAGGTGTAGGCCGCCAGAATGTTGAATGCAGTCGTGGACGTCGCCTGGAGGAACGGGCCGTTGCCCGAGCATGCGTTGTTAAACTTGAGGAGGCTTCGGCTCGTCTCGATGAGATTGACTTCGACGCTGTTCGAGCCGAGCACCGTCCCGGTGGCTGGGTCCGTTGCCGTGAGAGTGCCAGCCCAGAGGCCCGCGAAGTTTGGCGCATAGTCCGGTGCGTCGCCCCCCCCGCACCCCGAGGCGATGGCCAGCAGTACAACCAGATGCCTTCGGCGCATGTTTCCCCCCCCTCTTTTTTCGAAACGCCGGGCCCTCGCGTCCGGCTTGAGTTGACGTTACTTCTTCGCTGCCCTGGTGGACTGCGGCGTCCCGGCCCTCGGCGCGGCTCGGTGTCGGTGAGCGTCCCGCTCACGTGCCGACAAAAGCTGGCGCGTTGTCCACGGTGTTTCAGTCCCGCCGCCGTTTCCGCGGCCGCCGCTTCCACAGGCGCCAGCTGGGGCCGAAAACGCCAGCAGCCTGCGACGCGTCCCCACTCCCCCTGGGGCCAAAGTGGCGGCCCCGGTCCCCGCTGCTGAATCGCGTCCCACACCCGGCGCGGAGGAGTCAAGCCTGGACTCCCCCCTCACATTGAAGCGGAGACGCACCGGGTGTCCGCCGGCCCCCCCCTTGGCCCGGGCGGGCACGGGCGAAGCGCCACCGCGCCGAGGTAGGGTGCGCGCTGTTAGCGGTCCCCACAACGGGCCACCCATTCAAGACGGGACGCCCGTCGAGCAACGCTTGGAGCGTCATGAAGGCAGTGCGCATCCATGAGTATGGAGGGCCAGAGGTGCTTCGCCTGGACGAAGTGCCCGAGCCCGTCGCCGGCCCGGGGGAGGTGCTGGTGCGCGTGCGCGCGGCGGGCGTCAATTTCGCGGACACCCAGCGCCGGAGCGGCCTGGCCGGTCGGCAGGTACCCCTTCCCGCCATCCTTGGCTCGGAAGCGGCGGGCGTCATCATCGCCGTGGGAAACGGGGTGAATCCCATGCTGCGCGGGCTGCGGGCGGTGGGGCTAGCCTCGGAGGCCCAGGCCGAGGTGGTGCGCATGACGGCCTCGGAGGTGGTGCTCCTTCCGGACGAGGTGGACTTCGAAGTCGCTGCGGCCCTTCCCGTCCAGGGACTCACCGCCTACCACCTCCTTCACACCGTGGACTGGGTGACGCCAGGCATGACGTTGCTCGTCCACGCCATCTCCGGAGGCGTGGGACTCATGCTGCTGCAGCTGGCCAAAGCGGCCGGGGCACGCGTCCTGGGCACCACCTCCACCGAGGAGAAGGCCGAGGTGGCCAGGAGGCTCGGGGCGGACGCGGTGCTGGTGGCGCCCCGGGACTTGGTCGCCGAGGTGTTCAGCCTCACCGGTGGCCAGGGCGTCAACCTCGTCTTCGACTCCGTGGGCCGTGCCACCGCCGAGGCCAGCCTGCGCGCTCTTGCGCCCTTCGGCCACCTCGTCTTCTTCGGCACCGCCAGCGGCCCGCCTCCGCCCGTGGATGTGGAGGCGCTCTACGCCCGCTCACTCAAGGTGAGCGCCTACTGGTTGGGCTCGCCGCACCCCGCGGACTCCCACCGTGCGGCGCTCCAGGAGTTGGTGAGTGACGTGGCTGCCGGGACGCTGAGCTGCACGCTGGGCCTCCGCCTTCCGCTGGAGGAGGTGGCCGAGGCCCACCGCGCCCTGGAGGCGCGCCGGACGGTGGGCAAAGTCGTTCTCCGGGCGGGCTAGCGGGGTCCGCTCGCCGGGGCGAGCCAGGCGGTGGCCCCGGGGAGAAGGCGGCTCTGGACGCGCGCGCACTCGTCAATGGCTTGGAGCGCCTGCGCGAGGTGGAACGTGCCGCCGTCCACCTTGGCGGCGCGCGTCGCGAAGCTGGCATCCACGGTGGCCCGCATCTTCGGCTCGCAGAAGACGGAAGGGAGGGTGAGGAGTTGCGCCACCTCGTCGTCCCGCATGCGCGCCGTCAGCGTCTCGTAGCTTTGGTCGAGGAAGGTGTAGGCGTCCTGGCGCGTCTCGGCCATCTCGAATTGCGCCAGGAGGATGACCAGCCAGTCTCGAACGTCATTCTTACTGTCCAGGAGTTGTGCCCTGGCGCGCGCGGCCAGCCCTGCGTCCTTGAAATGTCCCAGGGCGCGAATGGCCTGGGCCCGTTCCTGGCGGTTGGGGAGGCCTTGTGCGGCGGCCAGGAGCCGCTCGAAAAGCGCCGTGTCCCCGTAGGCTGCCGCCGTCACCAGCACCCCGCGCACCACGTCCGGGTCGACGGCTCCCGGCTCTTGCAGCCAGGCGTCGGCCAGCTTTCGCGCCTCGGTGCGAAGCGCCGCATCCCGGCCCGCATCCGCCAAATAGGGCACCACCCTCGGCCGCAGCCGGAGCTCATCTGGGCCGTCCGTCCGGCGCTCTTTCCATCCCAAGCCCCGGGCCCGTTTCCCCAGCAGCTTTTGGAGACGTGCGGACTGCGCGGACTGCAGCTCCGGCGAGAGGGTGTCCCGGCGGACGAGACTGAGCAGGCCCAGCCCCGCCAGTGCAACGTCTGAGTCGCGACTCGCCACCAGTTGTGCCCCGAGGGCGAGCGCCTCCTCCGTCGGGACGTCTCCCCGGCGCGCCAGTGCGCCGATGTCTCCGGCGAAGCTCGCCAGCTCGACCGCGTCGAGCTCCCCCTGGTGGGCCAACAGCGAGGCACGCAGCGCCGGGGCATACGCCACGCGGTAGTAACCGAGGCCGCCTTCGTTGGCGGTGACAAACGTGGGACAGCCGCCGTAGGGCAACGTCAGCTCGGCCTGGGCGTCGGTGAGGAGAATGCAGGCGCGTTCCACATGCTTCCCCCAGGCGGCGCGGACGCACACCGGAAGCTGCCAGGTGGCCGTGTCCTGGGAGACGCTGCGCTCGGCCCAAAAGCGCTCTTGGGCAAGTTCCAGCACCGGCAAGTCGCCCGACGCGCACCGCAGCGACACTGAAACCAAGGGCGCCCCCGGCTGGACGACGAAGGTGGAGAGGGCGTTGCCCACCGGGCGGTCCGTCCCCTCGTCGAGGGCCCGGAAGAGCTCCTCCGCGGTGGCCGTCTTGTCGGCGTAGCGTTTGAGGTACAACTGCAGACCGCGCCGAAACGCCGGAGCACCCACCCAGCGCTCGAACATCCCGAGCACGATGGAGCCCTTGTCGTAGGTGAGCGCGGCGTCGAAGGAGGCGTCGATGTCGGTGCGGCTCAGCACCGGCTGCCGAACGGCCTTGGCGCTGGGCAGTGCGTCCGCGGCCAGTGCGCTGGAGCGTCGAGCGAGCGCCACCCGTTGAAAGCGAAAAGCCGGGTCGACAGCGTCGGTGGCCTTCAAGTCCAGCCAGGTGCCCAAGGCCTCGTTGAGCCAGGTGTCATCCCACCAGGCGTTGGTTACCAAGTCCCCAAACCAGTAATGGGCAAGCTCGTGCGTCGAGATGTTGGCGGCAAACTGTCGACGCTGCAGCGACTCCTGGCCCGGCGGAATCAACAGAATGGACTGCCCGAGCGCCACCAGGCCCGGGTGCTCCATGGTCCCCCAGTAGCGGGGCACCACCGCCACGTCGAGCTTCCCGTAGGGGTAGGGGACGCCGGTGAAGTCCTCCAGGAGCTTGACCGAGTGAGGGAGAAACTCCTGGGCGTAGCGCAACTCCGCCGCCCGGCCCTGGGGGAGGATGAATTGGACTGGAATGCCCTCGTTTCCGGCTGGGCTTCCCGGCACCACCTGGAAGGGGCCGACGACGAAGGCCACGAGGTAGCTGGGCAAAGGGCGAGTCTCGGCGAAGGTGAGCGTCTTCAAACCGGGCCCGCCCGCCGTAGTCGAGACGACTGGGGTGTTGGCAAAAGCCTGGTCCGCCTCGGGGACGGTGAGGGACAGCGTCCAGGGGATTTTGAAGGCGGGCTCGTCGAAGCAAGGGAAAGCCCGCCGCGCGTCCACCGCCTCAAAAAACGTATAGAGGTACGCCGTCTTGTCCTCGTCCACGCGGTAAATGCCGCGGCTGCGCGCGACGTCGACATTGCCGTGGTAGCGAAGGACGAGGCGCGCCGGCCCCGGGCCGGCCGGGGCTGCGAGGCGGACCAAGAGCCAGTCCTCTCGGCTCGGAGTGGCCGTCGCCTGCACCCCTCTGTCGCCCAGCTGAAACCGCGTCTCATCCACGGTGAGCCCTTGGGCGTGGAGCCAGAAGTGGTCGGTCGCGGTTTCGAGCTGCAACTCAATGGTGGCCGTCCCGGAGAAGGCGGTCTCCGTCGGGACGAGGGTGAGGGCCAGAGACTCCCGTAGCGGGCGGACGGTGGTGGGAAGCCTGAGCGCCGGCGGCTCCAGGACGGAGGGTGCGACCGGCGCCGGAGGCGCCGCGTCGGACGTCGCCGGCGGCTTGGGGACGGACGGCGTCGCGCAAGCGGCCAACGCCAAGCCCAGTCCCCAGCGCAGTGGCCAGGAACGCAGCTTTCGCAAACGGCATCCACTCATCAACCGTAGCCTCCGTTGCAGAGCGGCCTTGGTCGGGGCCGCTCGTGGGCAGAAAAGGGAAAGGACGAGCAGCTCTTTAGCCCGTGGGAGGCCTGCTTGGGGGGCCACAGGTAAAAGGAGGTACCGCGTTAGGGAGCTAGAGGGCCTTGACCTCGGACACCAGCTTGCTCAGCGAGGCCTTCGCGTCACCAAAGAGCATGGACGTCCGGTCATTGTAGAAGAGCTCGTTCTCGATGCCGGCGAAGCCCGGATTCATGCTCCGCTTCAGGACAATGACTGATTTCGCCTTGTCCACGTCGAGGATGGGCATCCCGTAGATGGGACTCTTCTTGTCGTTGCGCGCGGCAGGGTTGACGACGTCGTTGGCGCCGATGACCACCGCGACGTCCGTCTCCGGAAACGCCGAGTTGATGGCCTCCATGTCGTACAGCTTGTCGTACGGGACGTCGGCCTCAGCCAACAGCACGTTCATGTGCCCGGGCATGCGGCCGGCGACGGGATGGATGGCGAATTTCACCTCGCCCCCCATTTTCTCGATGAGCTCCGCCAGCTCGCGCACCTGGTGTTGCGCCTGTGCCACCGCCATTCCATAGCCAGGGACGAAAATGACTTTGCTGGCATAGCCGAGCCGCATGGCCGCGTCCTCGGGGCTAATGGAACGCACACTCAGACCCTCCGCCGTCTTGGCGCCCGCTGCGACCTGAGGGCTGCCGAAGGCGCCGAAGAGGACGTTCCCGAAGGAGCGATTCATGGCCCGGCTCATGATGACCGAGAGCAAGAAGCCCGAGGCTCCGTCCAAAGCGCCGGCAATAATCAACACGTTGTTACCGATGGCAAAGCCGGTGGCGCTGGAAGCGAGCCCGGCATAGGAGTTGAGCAGCGACACCACCACCGGCATGTCCGCGCCGCCGATGGGAAGCACCATCAAAACGCCGATGCAGAGCGCAAGTGCAATCATCACGTAGAAGACCACCGTCATCGCCGGGAAGAAGATGAGGTAGCCGAAGAGGCCAAACGTCACCGCGAAGAGGGTGAGGTTGATGGCGTTCTGGCCGCGGAAGGTGACCGGCATGCCGGTGATGAATTCCTGAAGCTTCCCAAAGGCCATGAAGCTTCCGGTGACGGTGAGCGCACCGAAGAGGACCTCGAAGCCCAAGGCGGCCATCTGCCCGTGGCCCACGGTGCTCCCGTGGCCGCCGTGCCAGTACTCGGCCACGCCCACCAGCGTCGCGGCCATCGCGCCGAAGAGGTGTGAGACGGCAATCCGCTGGGGCATGGCCGTCATGGGGACAAACATCCCCAGCGGGTAGCCGATGACGGTGCCGAGGATGAAGCCCGCGGCAATCCAGTCGAAGCGAACAATCTCCTGCTGAAAGAGCGTGCCGACGATGGCCAGGAGCATCCCCACCGCGGCCTGCTGCATCCCGCGCCGGGCGTGCTCGGGTCGGGTCAGACTCTTGAGTCCGAGGATGAAGAGGATGGAGGAGGCGAGGTAAATCGCCTGGATGCCGAGCTCGCGACTCACTTCTTCCCCCCCGGGGGAGCTCGTGGCGGCGAAACATCTTCAGCATCCGGTCGGTGATGAGAAAGCCGCCGACGACGTTGATGGTCGCCGCGGTGACCGCGACGAAGCCCAACACGGTGCTCGCCGTCCCCCGGTTGGCGCCGGCCACCACCAGTGAGCCCACCAACGAGATGGCGGAGATGGCATTGGTGGCCGACATCAGCGGCGTGTGGAGCAGCGGAGGAACGCGGGTGATGACCATGTAGCCGACAAAGCCGGCCAGCACGAAGACGTAGAGCTGGATGATGGCGATTGAGGTCATGGCGCGAACACCTCTCCCTTGTAGGTGAGCAGCATGGCGCGGGTAATCTCGTCACTCGGGTCGAGCACGAGCTTTCCGTCCTTGAGCAAGTGCTGGACGAGTGTGAAGACATTGCGGCTGAACATTTGGCTGGCGTGGATGGGCAGCGAGGCGGCGACGTTCAGCGGGCCGAGCACCACCACCTGGTCGACCTCAACGCGTTCCCCAGGCCGAGTGACGGCGCAATTGCCGCCCGTCTCCGCGGCCAGGTCGACGACCACGCTTCCCGGTCGCATTCTCTGAAGCATCGCCCCGGTGATGAGCTCGGGGGCGGCCTTGCCCGGGATTTGAGCGGTGCCGATGACCAGGTCCACCGACGGTAAATGCTCGCTGATGGCCGCCAGCGTCCGGGCGCGTTCTTCGGCAGTCTGCGCCTTGGCATACCCGCCCGCGGTCTGCGCCTCGGCCGAAGCCAGCTCGCCGGAGACGAAGGTGGCGCCGAGACTCTTCACCTGCTCGGCGGCAGCGGCGCGGATGTCGAAGGCCGACACCACCGCTCCCAGCCGCTTGGCCGTGGCGATGGCCTGCAGTCCGGCCACGCCGGCGCCGAGGATGAAGACGCGCGCCGGGGCCAGCGTGCCAGCCGCGGTGGTGAGCATGGGCAGAAGCCGAGGTAGCTCCGAGGCGCCGATGAGGACCGCCTTGTACCCAGCGACGGTGGCTTGCGAGGAGAGCACGTCCATGGACTGGGCGCGGGTGATGCGCGGGACGCGCTCCAACGCGAGGAACGCCGCCCGGTGCTGATTCAACCGGGTGAGCAGCGCCTCGTTGGGCCCATACCCGACGAGCGCCACCACTGCTGCTCCCTCGTCGTGGAGCCGGGCAATCTCCACATCGCTTGGACGACGCACCTTGGTAATCAGGTCGCTTCGCCCCCACACCTCCTCCGTCGACGCCAGCCGAGCGCCGGCCTTGGCGTAAGCGTCATCCGAAACGAACGCCGCGAGGCCGGCGCCCACTTCCACGGCGACCTCGACGCCCGCCTTCACCAGACGACTCACTGCGTCAGGCACCAGCGCCACCCGTCGCTCACCCTCGAGTGTTTCGCGCGGAACTCCGATGCGCATCATCCCCTCCGGCTGGTGAGACTGGACTTCTCTCAGGAGTTTGCACGTTGACAACTGGAACAGCACGAGAATACGAACACTTCAGCGTCTGTCGGTGGAGACTTCGTGCAGCATGCGTGCGAGACCGTCCCGCCGGTTCGGCGACACTGCCGGACGGTCGGAGCGGAAGCGGCCTGGGCGATGGCCTCGCCGCGCGGAGCGCAGCGTGCCGACTGAAGACACACCGCCAAAACGTCGCCGGTGTCGTGCTGGCCGCCGGCACCAGTAGCCGAATGGGTCACAACAAGCTCTTCGTCTCCGTGCAGGGCGAGAGCCTGCTGCGAAGGGCGGTGCGGACGGCATTGGCCGCCGGACTGAAGCCCGTCCTGGTGGTGGTCGGGCACGAGAGCGCCCGGGCCGAGGCCGAGCTGGCCGGCCTCGACTGCACGGCAGTGCTCAACCCGAATTACGCCCAAGGAATCCACACCTCGTTGCGCACCGGAATTTCTGCCGTGCCTTCGGACGCCGCGGGTGCGCTGGTCATGCTCGGCGACATGCCCTTCGTGACGCCTGACATGCTACAGACCGTCGCCGCACGCTACCGAGCCTCCACCTCACCTTTGGTGGTGTCGACGTACGAGGGCGTTGAGGCCCCGCCCATGCTTTATGACAAGTCGTTGTTTTCCGAGCTCAGCGCAGTGAAAGGCGACGGCTGTGGAAAAAAAGTCGTGAAGCGTCACCGCGACGAGTGTCTGCAAGTCGCCTGGCCGGCCTCTGCCCTGCGGGACATGGACGTGCCTGCGGACGTGGATACCGTCCTCGGCGGAGCTGGAGGGCGGCGCTTGAGGGCCGAGCTGCTCCAGTTGGCGGCGGACCTCGCGGAGCGGGGCGAGCCGTTTGTCTTGGCCATGGTGGTGCGGCGCGAGTCCTACAGCTCGGCGCAGCAGGGGGACATGGCGCTCATCACCAAAGACGGGGGCTACCACGGCTGGCTGGGCGGCAACTGCACCCAGCCGACGGTGAAACGGGAGGCTCGCCGGGCGCTCCTCGACGGGCGGCCACGGCTCATCTCTCTGTCGCCTGAGCCGGCGCGCGAGCAACGCGCGGGCATCACCGCGCTGCCGATGACTTGTCAGAGTGGGGGAAGCGTGGACATTTACCTGGAACCTGTCCTGCCGGCCCCCCGTCTGCTGCTCTTTGGCCTCTCGCCCGTGGTGCGCGCGCTCGCCCAATTGGGGAAGGCACTGGGCTACACCGTGGACGTGGTCGACCCCCACGTCGCCCCCGGTGCCGTCCTCGGCGCCGACCATCTCTTCAACAACCTCGAAGCGCCCGAAGTCCAGGCGCCCTCCGGAGCAGCCGCCGAGCGGCTGTACGCCGTCGTCGCCACCATGGGAGAGAATGACGAGGAAGCGGTGGCCGCGGCGCTCCGGGCCCGGCCGGCCTACCTCGGTGTCGTCGCCAGCCGAACTCGGTTTGCACGGCTGCGCGAAACGCTGCTCGCGAGCGGCGTCACCTCCGAGATGCTGGAGCGCGTGAAGAACCCGGCCGGGCTGGACCTCGGGGCGCGTCTTCCGGAGGAAGTGGCCTTGAGCATCCTCGCCGAAGTGGTGCAATTGCGGCGTTTGCGCGCGGACGCGCCGGCGCCGGAGCCCGTGCCCGTCGAGCGCGAGGAGCTGGACCCGGTGTGCGGGATGACCGTCGTCGTCGCCAGTGCGCGTCACACCGGAGAGCACGCCGGGCGCACCTACTACTTTTGCAACCCCCGCTGCCGCGAGAAGTTTCTCGCCGCTCCGGAGCGCTACCTGACGGCTTCCTCGGCGCCACCGACCCACGCGGGCTAACCCTTCATGGCCATGGAAATCACCAAGACCTTCACCATCAACGCTCCCCCGGCGGCGGTGTGGGCCTTCCTCATTGACCCCCAGCGCGTCGCCCGCTGCCTTCCCGGCGCCGCCATTGGAGAGAAGCTGGACGACAAGACGTACACCGGGACCATGACGGTGAAGGTGGGGCCAGTGTCCAGCAGCTACAAGGGCAAAGTCACCTTCGAGCGGCTCGATGCGTCCACCCGCACCGCCGAAATCCGCGCCACAGGCCAGGACATCCGAGGCAAGGGCGGCGCGGACTTGAATCTCACCAGCTCGCTGCGCGAAGTCGCCCCGGGCAAGACGGAAGTGACCGCGGTTTCGCAGGTGAATATTACCGGGCTTCTGGCCCAGATGGGCCGGGGCATGGTCCAGGATGTCTCGGACCAGATTTTCCAGATTTTTTCCGAGCGCATGCGGGGCGAGCTCGAGACGACGCCGCCGCGCCCGCGCCGGGGACGGCCTCGGCTTCGGCACCGCCAGCGAGCGCTGCGCCAGCGCTGGACGTCGTGGCGCTGGGAGGCACCGCCGCGCGACGGGCCGCCGGTCGACTGGTGCGCCGTCCTGCCTTCTGGGCGGCCATCGCTGTCGTCGTCGTTGTGCTGTGGTTCCTTTTTTTCCGCTAAACGAGCCCGTGAATCGCTGAGGAGGAGACATGATCCCGGCTGCCTTCGACTACCACGCACCCAGCACCCTCTCCGAGGCGGTGGCGCTGCTCACGAAATTTGGCGACGGCGCCAAGGTGCTCTCCGGAGGCCAGAGCCTGCTCCCGCTGCTCAAGCTTCGGCTCGGACAGGCGAGCCACCTGGTGGACATCGGCCGCATCCCCGGCCTCGAGTACATCAAGGAGGAGGGGGGCATGCTGCGCATCGGCGGCCGCACCCGCGAATCGGCGCTCGAGCGCTCCGAGCTCATCGGCAAGCGCTACCCCATCCTCCTCGACACCGTGCGCGGTGATCGCCGACCCGCTGGTGCGCAACATGGCCACCGTGGGCGGAAACCTCGCGCACGGCGACCCCGGCAACGACCATCCGGCGACGATGCTGGTGCTCGGAGCGCAGGTGGTGGCCACCGGCCCGAAGGGCGAGCGGGTCATCCCCATCGACAAGTTTTTCCTCGGCCTCTTCACCACCGCGCTCCAGCCGGACGAGATTGTGACCGAGATTCGCATCCCGGTGCCGGCCGCCCGAAGCGGAGGCGCCTACGTCAAACTCGAACGCAAGGTCGGGGACTACGCCACCGCGGCGGCCGCCGCCTATGTCACCCTGGCAGCCTCCGGGGTGGTGGAGAGCGTCGGTCTTGCGCTCACCAATGTCGGCCCGACGGCGGTGCGGGCCACGGCAGCCGAGAAACTGCTGGTGGGAAAGAAGCCAGACGCGGCGGCGCTGGCAGAGGCGGCCCGCATGGCGGCCCAAGCCACCTCGCCCAACGCCGACCGGCGGGGCGCCCCGGACTACAAGAAGGAGATGGCGCGGGTGCTGGCGACGCGGGCATTGAAGAAGGCAACCGAGCGGGCGGGAGGTCACTGACCATGGCGACGCACACAATCCAAGTGACGGTGAACGGAGTCGAGCACCAGGCCACCGTCGAGTCTCGTCTCCTCCTGGTGCACCTGCTTCGCGAGAACCTCCGGCTGACCGGCACCCACATCGGCTGCGACACCACCCACTGTGGCGCTTGCACCATTCTCCTCGACGGACAGCCGGTGAAGTCCTGCACCGTGCTCGCCGTCCAAGCCGACGGCCGCCACCTCAACACCGTGGAGGGCCTGGAGAAAGACGGCAAGCTCCACGCCATCCAGGAGGGGTTCTGGGAGAAGCACGGGCTGCAGTGTGGCTACTGCACGCCGGGCATGATGATGACCAGTTGCGCCCTGCTCGAGCGAAACAAGAAGCCAACCGAGCTCGAGATTCGCGAGGCCATCTCCGGAAACCTCTGTCGCTGCACCGGCTACGTCAACATCGTCAAAGCGATTCAGTCTGCGGCCGAGCGACTGGCCTAGGAGAGACACCATGGACCTCAAGACCACCGCAGAAGTGAGTGGCATGGGCCACTCCATGAAGCGCAAGGAGGACCCGCGCTTCATCCGTGGCAAGGGCAACTACGTCGACGACATGCAGCTGCCGGGGATGCTCTACATGGACATCGTCCGCAGCCCCTACGCCCACGCCAAAATCAAATCCATCAACACCGAGAAAGCGCTGAAAATCCCCGGCGTCCTGGCAGTCATCACCGGCGAGACGCTGGCCAAGTACAAGCTGCACTGGATGCCGACCCTCATGTCGGACACCCAGATGGTACTCCCGGTCGAAAAGGTGATGTACCAGGCGCAGGAGGTGGCGGCGGTCATCGCCACCAGCCGCTACGTCGCCGCCGACGGCGTGGAAGCGGTCGAGGTGGATTACGAGCCGCTTCCGGTGGTGGTCGACCCCTTCAAGGCGTCCCTTCCGGGTGCGACCGTCCTTCGCACCGACAAGAAGGACAAGAAGGACAACAAGATTTTTCATTGGGAGGTGGGCGACCGGTCCGCCACCGACAAGGCGTTCGCCGAAGCGGACGTGGTGGTGAAGCAGGACATGCACATCCCGCGCATCCACGTCGCTTCGATCGAGACCTGCGGCTGCATCGCCGACTTCGACCGGGTGAACGGCAAGCTCACCGTCTACATGACCACCCAGGCGCCGCACGCCATCCGGACGGTCTTCGCCCTGGTGGCCGGGCACGTCGGCCTCTCCGAGGAACGGATTCGGATTGTCTCCCCGGACTTGGGCGGCGGCTTCGGCGGCAAGGTACCCGTCTACCCGGGCTACGTCATCGCCGTGGCCGCCTCGGTGGTCATCGGTAAACCGGTGAAGTGGATTGAAGACCGGATGGAGAACCTCCAGGCCGACTCTTTCGCGCGCGACTACCACATCCACGTCGAGCTGGCGGCCAAGAAGGACGGCACCATGCTCGCCTTGCGGAGCAAGACGCTGGCCGACCACGGCTGCGCCGACGCCGCCGCCAACCCCTCCAAGTTCCCGGCCGGCTTGTTCAGCATTTGCACCGGTTCCTACGACTTGAAGAATGCCTTCGCCGAAGTGGACGGCGTCTACACCAACAAGCCGCCCGGGGGCGTGGCCTACCGCTGCTCCTTCCGTGTCACCGAGGCGGTGCACATGATTGAGCGCATTACGGACTGCTTGGCGCAGCAGCTGAAGATGGACCCCGCCGCCTTGCGCTTCAAAAACTTCATCCCCAAGGAGAAGTTCCCCTACAAGTCGGCGCTGGGCTGGGAGTACGACAGCGGCGACTACGCGGGCGCGCTGAAACTGGCCATGGAGCGCATCGACTACGCCGGCCTCCGCAAGGAACAGGCAGAGAAGCGCGCCCGGGGCGAGCTCATGGGCATTGGCATCTCCAGCTTCACGGAGATTGTCGGCGCCGGCCCTTCCAAGCACTTCGACATCCTCGGCATCAAGATGTTCGACTCGGCGGAGATTCGCATCCACCCCACCGGGAAGGCCATCGCCCGTTTCGGCACCAAGTCCCAGGGCCAGGGGCACGAAACCACCTACGCCCAGATTGTGGCCGAGGAGCTGGGCATCCCCGCCTCGGCGGTCCAGATTGAGGAAGGCGACACCGACACCGCGCCCTACGGCTTGGGGACGTACGCCAGTCGCTCCACGCCCACGGCCGGAGCGGCGGGCGCCATGGCCGCTCGGAAAATTCGCGAGAAGGCCAGGAAGATTGCCGCCCACCTCTTGGAAGTCTCCCCAGACGACTTGGTTTGGGAGGTGGGGAAGTTCTCGGTGAAGGGGGCGCCCCAGCGCTCCAAGACAATCGCCGAGATTGCATTCGCCGCCTACACCAACCATCCCCAAGGGATGGAGGCGGGCCTGGAGGCCGTCTCTTATTACGACCCGCCCAACCTCACCTTCCCCTTCGGAAGCTACATCTGCGTGGTGGACATCGACCGCGGTACGGGGGCAGTGAAAGTCCGCCGCTTCGTGGCCGTCGATGACTGCGGAAATATTATTAACCCGATGATTGTCGACGGGCAGATTCATGGCGGCCTGTCGATGGGGATGGCTCCCGCCCTGATGGAGGAGATTTCCTATGATGAGAACGGCAACAACCAGAGTGGCAGCTTCATGGACTACCTGGTGCCCACGGCCATGGAGACGCCCTCCTGGGAGACGGACAAGACGGTGACGCCGTCCCCGCACCACCCGTTTGGGGCCAAAGGCGTGGGCGAGTCGGCCACCGTGGGCGCGCCACCGGCCATCGTCAACGCCGTCGTCGACGCGCTCTCCCACCTCGGGGTAACGCACCTGGAAATCCCCATGACGCCCGAGCGGGTGTGGCGGGTTCTCAAAGAGAAGGGCGTGGCCGAGTAAGACGTGGAAAGCCGCGCCCACCTCGCGCTGGACTCGGTGCTGGTGCGCCGCGACCAGCGCCGCGTGCTGTCGTTTCTCACAGTGATGTGTGCTGCCAGCTGGGCCTGGTCCTTTCGCATGGCCGCCGGCGTCGGAGAAACGAGCCCTCACCACCAGCACGGCGCGGTGTGGCCCCTGGCCCTCATGTGGGCGGGGATGATGGTGGCGATGATGGTCCCGCCGGAGGTGCCACGCGTTTTGTGGCTTGTCCGACAGGCGCGCCGGGACCCCCTCTTGCACACGCTGGCGTTTCTCCTCGGCTACCTCGCGCCGTGGATGTTGGCCTCGGTGGGTGCGGCGCTGCTTCAGGCTCGACTGGCGGCGGCCGGCCTTCTCACCCGGCAGATGGCCACCGACAGCAGAGCGCTCGGGGGTGCGCTTCTTCTTCTCGCTGGGGCGATGCAGCTCTCGCCGTTGAAGCGCGTTTGCCTTGAGCTCTGCCGCTCGCGGGCTGCCGTGCAGGGCCCTGCAGGCGAGACTCTGGTCGCCTCCTTCCTCCGGGGCATGGGCCAGGGCGCGGTCTCCATCGGCTCCTGCGGACTGTTGATGCTTGTCCTCTTCGTCACCGGCGTCATGAGCCCTGTGGCCATGGCCCTCTTGACGACGTTGCTGCTTCTGGAAAACGTGGCTCCCGTCGGGTGGCCGGTGCGCGTCGTGGCCGGAGTGCTGCTGCTCGGCTGGGGAGCCTCGCTCTTTCTGGTATGAGCAGGGCCATGGCCGGAGACGACGCCGCGCGCTGGCTGGAGGGCAGGACAGCCGCGCTGGAAGCAGCGCTTAAACCGCTGGTGGAGGTGAATTCCTTCACCGACAACACCGAGGGCGGGCGGGAGGTGGGCCGGCTGCTTCGGGAGCAATGGAAGCTGCCCGGCCTCGAGGCCGAGGTGGTGAAGAGCACGCGGTTTGCGGACCACCTCGTCTTCCGTTCGGCAGGGGATGCACGGCTGCCGCCGGTGGCGCTCGTGGGCCACCTGGACACCGTGTTTCCTCCGGGGAAATTCGAGGGCTACCGCAGCGACGGTGCCTTGCGGCGTGGCCCCGGCACCCTGGACATGAAGGGCGGCCTGGTGGTGCTGGGGGCTGCGCTGCGCGCCCTGTCCGAGACGGGCGGCCTCGGCCGTCTCCCACCCTGCGGGTGGTGGTGGTGTCCGACGAGGAGGTGGGCTCACCCGAAGGGCAGGGCGTCATTCGCAGCGTCTGCGCCGGGAGCGCCGCGGCGCTGGTGCTGGAGTCCGGCCGGGCCGAGGACGCCATCATCACCCGCCGCAAGGGCACCGGCGCCATGGAGGCCGTCGCCCGCGGGAAGGCAGCCCACGCTGGCAACCACCACGCCGACGGGGCCAACGCCATTTGGGCCATCGCCCGCTTCGTGGACTTGGTGCAGCGTCTCACGGACTACCCCCGTGGCCTCACCGTCAACGTGGGCAAGGTGCTCGGTGGCCAGGGCAAAAACACCGTCCCGGACTATGCCGAGGCCCACGTGGACCTGCGCTTCTGCACGCGTGCCGACGGCGAGGCGCTGGTGGTGGCGTTTCAGTTGGCCGCGGCGCAAGCGGCGGCGGCCGTGCCGGGGACGCGGCTCGAGCTCTCGGGCGGCATCTCGCGCGAGCCGCTCGAGCGTTCGGCGGCGAGCGCCGCCCTCTTGGCAGAGTACGCGGCCTGCGCCAAGGCCAGCGGCCTCGGCGGAGGCGAGGCGGCGCTCATCGGTGGCGGCTCGGACGCGAGCACCACCAGCGCCATGGGCATCCCTTCCATCGACGGCCTCGGGCCCCGGGGCAAAGGCTTCCACACCGTCGAGGAGCACATCGAGGCGAGTACGCTCGTCCCCAAGGCCCAGGCGCTGGCGCGCTTCCTCGGCTCACGCGTCAAGGGCTGAGGGACGGAGCGAGAAACCCCGGTGGCTCTGGACGACAGGCCCGACGAGCCAGTCCCGCTCCCCTTGGATGGTCGGCTTGACTTACACCTCTTCCGGCCAGCGGACGTCCCCGAGTTGCTGGACGCGTATCTCGTCGAGTGCCGGGCGGCGGGCGTCTTGGACATCGAGGTAGTGCACGGCAAAGGGACCGGCGCTCAGGCGCGAAGGGTGCGAGCGCTCCTCGCCCGTCGCCAGGACGTCGCTTCAGTACGCACTGCTGACGAGGCGCGGGGTGGCTGGGGTGTGACGCTCGTCACGCTCCGGCCGCCGCAGCGGTGAACGGCGCCTTCATTTCCTCCAAGCCCGACTGTGCAACTGGGACGAGTGTTCACACGGCCGACGCACCAAGCATGTAGTATCCACCGCCCATGGAAACGCTGGTGCTCAGCACCGGGTATGAGCCGCTGGCCCGTGTCCCCTGGCAACGGGCCATTCATCTGCTCTTCCTGGGGAAGGTGGAGATTGTCGAGGAGTACGACGACCGGCTCGTCCGCTCGGTGACGTTTTCCTTGAAGATGCCGTCCGTCATCCGCTTCCTGCGAGCCATTCGCGGCCGCAAGCGCGCCATCAAATTCAGCCGCGAAAACGTCTATGCCCGGGACGGCGGGCGCTGCCAGTACTGCCGCCAGCGCGTGTCACGTCAGGACGCCACCTATGACCATGTCGTCCCGCGCGCCCAGGGCGGCCACACCACCTGGGAAAATGTCGTCATCTGTTGCTTCCCGTGTAACCAGCAGAAGGGGGGCCGCACGCCGAGTCAGGCCGGCATGGCCCTGCACGCCGAGCCCGTCAAGCCGAAGAAGCTGCCCGAGACGTTCCGGCTCTCCTTCGGCTATGAGCCTGGAATGCCTCACGCCTGGCGGAAATTCCTGCGGGACGTTGCTTACTGGCACGGCGAGCTCGAGGACTAAGCGAGACGCCCTCGCCGGAGTCTTGGCCGGGTGAGTGGCCTCACCGGAGGCCTGCTTCAGCGTCCCCTCGTTCAGAAGTCAACGACTGCAAGGAGTTACCCGAGGCCTGCACAGTGCGTTGGTGGGGCGGTGCGCCGCCGCCCCCGCGGTGCCGAGGGACACGGCCCGTCGTTTCGGACTGCATGCACTGTCCTTTTGCCCCCTCAGCGGACGAGAACACCCAGGGGGTGGGGTGGACTGGCCCGGGGCTGCTGGGGTCAGTGCGCCCTACGGACGCGTCTCGCAGCGCCTCGGGGGTCGGACTGGGTAGGTGAACCTGGGGTTGACGGGTCTCGCGACAGCGTGCAGCGTCGGAATACTGTGGCCACCATCCTCATCGTCGACGACGACGCCTTTGTCCGCACCGTCCTGAGAGACGTCCTGGAGGGCCAAGGCCACGCGCTTCTCGAAGCCGGGGATGGACGCGAAGCGCTCGATGTCCTCGGAGAACGCTCGCCGCAGCTTGTGCTGCTCGACCTCTTCATGCCTCGCTTAAGTGGGATGGAGGCGCTGACGTTGATGCGCGAGCGGTGGCCCTCGGCTCGGGTCCTCGTCATTAGCTCCCTCGAGAGCGAGCGGTTGGTGGCCGAAGCGCTCGAGGCGGGCGCCGCGGGCTACATCACCAAACCTTTTCACCCCATGGAAATCACCTCTGCGGTAGACCGAGCACTCGCGAACTGAGCAATGGCGACCTCCTATTGGATTGGTGATGCAGACGGCCGAGTCCTCGGCCCGGTGAGCCTGGACGTCGTCCAGGAGCTGGTGAAGACCGGTCGCCTCCAGGACGTCACGCGCGCCAGCACCGATGGCCACCGCTGGGGAGCTCCCGAGCAATACCCAGAAATCCTCGCGCTGCTTCTTCATGCGCCGAAGCCGGAAGTGCTCTTCGAGCTCGAGCGACAAGAGGCGGGACGGGTGTGGGAGCAACTTCGGTCCATGCAGGGCAAGGCACCGTACGAGTTCTTCCGACTCGAGCAGGACGCGTCGGTGGACGCCTACCGCAACGCCTTCTTCAAGCTGGTGAAGCGCTTTTATCCGGACCGCGTCCGTGCCCAAGCCCACCCGGACTTGCGCCGAGCCTACTCGGATGCTTTCCACTTCCTCAGCCGGCTGATGGTGCACATCGAGAACGAGCTCGCCGCCGGGAACTCGGTGGGTGCCATGCCCTCGGCGGGCGCGACACCGGTTCCGGCTCCGGCTCCGAAGCTGCCCCGGCCGACGAACTTCCCGGCACAGGCACAGTCCGAGGCGCCAAAACCGGCGCCGCGGCCCACCCGTACGTTGGCCCAACCGCAGCGGGCCACCTACCACCCCACGGAATTCGTCGGGCTCGAGCGGCGCGACGACCGGGTTGAGGTGACGGTGCGGGTGAATGCGCGCAACAGCGCCATGTTTACCCAACACCCGTTGGTGAATCTCCAAAGCGGTGGCGTCTTCCTCGCCTGCCATACGTCGCTTCCCCTTGGCACGCCGGTGGAGGTGGTGTTCCGCTTCGATGAACCAGAACGCGAAATCAAGGCTCGCGGCCGCGTCATCCTCGAAAACGCGGGCGGCGACCCACGGACGCCGGTGGGCTTCGGCGTGCGCTTGATGACGTTGCCGGACGCAGAGAAGAATTTCGTCCAGGCCTTCCTGCAGCGCGCCGCCACCCGGCGCTAGTCCCCTCCCCGCAGAAGAGAGAGCCGGTAGAGTCCCTCCCGCGCTAAGGAAGGGGCCGACCATGGACGGACAGAGGACGGTAGGGTGAGGTCACGCACTGCCCCCGACGGCGGCGGCCGTTGCCCGCGCTGCGCTTTGCACACGAGCGCCTGCCCTTGCGCGCTCTTGCCCAGTCTGCCCGTCAAGACACACTTCGTCATCGTCCGCCATGCGCGCGAAGCCCACAAAAGCAGCAACACCGCGCGCTGGGTGGCCCTCCTCGTGCCCAACGTCGAGCTCCTCGGCTGGTCCGGCCGCCCGGACGCGACGCAGCTCGGGGACGTCGGCCGTCCAGGCGACTGGCTCCTCTTTCCCCAAGAGCAGACGCCCCAGGGCTCCGCTCCAGCGGCGGCCCGGCCCGAGCGACTGGTGGTACTCGACGGCACCTGGCGCCAGGTGCGGCGAATGCTGCGGGCCCTGCCAGCGTTGCAGGGGTTGCCGCGCTTGAGCGTCCCGCCGCGTCCCGGCCGGGTGGGGCTCCGCCGAGCCCCTTCGCCCGCACAACTCTCCACGCTGGAGGCCGTCTCTAGCGCCGTCGCGCTCCTCGAGAGTGAAGCATTGGCCGTCAGCCTGGACGGCTGCCACCGGGAGCTGGTGTCCCGGGCCCTTCGCGCGCGCGGGCGCCACCTCCCCGAGGCGGCATGAGGCCACTTGTCCTGCTGGAGGGCGTCTCGCGCTCTTTCTCCGGCGTCCCGGCGGTGCACCCGTTGACGCTGGAGATTCCGGCCGGGAAGACGACGGTGTTGGTGGGCCCGAGTGGCTCGGGGAAGTCCACGCTGCTGCGGATGATGGTGGGCCTCGTCCATCCCGACACCGGAAGTGTCCTGTTTGAAGGCCGGCCGCTCACCCCCCAGAGTGCTCCCGCGGAGCGGCTTCGCATGGGGCTCGTGCTTCAAGGCGGAGGGCTCTTTCCCCACCTCGACGTGGAAGGCAACGCCGCGCTCGTCGCCCGGTACCTCGGCTGGGACGAGCCTCGCATTTCCGCCCGGCTCCACGTCCTCTTGGAGCAAGTCCAACTTCCGAAAGCTGTCGTCCCGCGCTACCCGGCCGAGCTTTCGGGGGGCCAGCGGCAGCGCGTCAGCCTCCTGCGTGCGCTGATGCTGGAGCCCGCGCTGGTCTTGCTCGACGAGCCGCTCGGAGCGCTGGACCCGATTACCCGTTCTGAGTTGCAGGATGACTTGCGCTCGACATTCCGAGCTCTGGGCACGACGGTGGTGCTCGTCACCCATGACCTCGGCGAAGCGGCCTACCTTGGGGACACGCTGGTGCTCCTGAAGGACGGGCGCGTCGTCCAAACCGGTACGGCCGAAGACTTCGTCCAACGGCCGGCGGATGACTTTGTCCGCCGTTTTGTCCGCGCCCAGCGTGGGCTGCCCCGGGAGACGCGGGCATGAGCGTTCTCCCATCGGTGCTGCTCGGGCTTCTGCTCGCCACACCGGTGCGGGTGGGGAGCAAAGTCTTCACCGAATCCGTCGTCCTCGGGGAAGTGACGACGCAGACGCTGCTGGCCTCCGGGCTTCCCGCAGTCCACCGCCGCGAGCTTGGCGGGACCCGCATCCTCTGGGATGCGCTGCAGCGGGGGGACTTGGACGTTTACCCCGAGTACTCGGGGACGCTCGCCGAGGAAATTTTCTCTGGTCAGGTGTCCTCTGCACTGGAGGCCCTCCGCCCCGCCCTCGCAGCGCGGGGCGTCCGCATCGCCGCCGCGCTGGGCTTCGCGGATGGCTACGCCTTGGGAATGAAGTCGGAGGTCGCGGAGCGTCTGGGCATTCGAAGCATTTCTGACCTCGCGCATCATCCCGAGGTGCGTCTCGCCTTCAGCAACGAATTCTTGGACCGAGGCGATGGCTGGCGGGCGCTGCAGCGCGCCTACGCGCTACCGCAAACCAACGTCCGGGGCCTGGACCACGACCTGGCCTACCGTGGGCTGGCGAGCGGTGCCTTCGAGGTAACCGACCTCTACTCCACCGACGCCGAAGTGAAGGCCCTGGGCTTGCGGGTCCTCGACGACGACCGCCACCACTTTCCGGAATACCAAGCGCTGCTGCTGGTGCGCGAGGCGGCCTCCAGGCCGCAACTTCTGGCCGCGTTGTCTCGGCTGGAGGGGCGCATTTCCGTCTCGGACATGGTGGCCATGAATGAGAAGGCCAAAGTGGCCCGGGTGCCTGAGGCCCAAGTCGCTTCTCAATTCCTCCGCGAAAAGGGCATCGACGCGGCTGCGCCACGGCAAGCAGGCCTGGCCCGCCGTCTCCTCGGGTACCTGCGGGACCATTTGGTGCTGGTCGGAGTCTCCCTCGCTGGCTCGGTGCTGGTGGGTCTCCCGTTGGGCATCTTCGCCGCGCGCCGCCCCCGTCTCGGCCAAGTGGTGCTGGGCGCCGTGGGCGTCCTTCAAACGCTGCCCTCCCTGGCCCTTCTGGTGCTGATGATTCCGCTACTCGGCATCGGCGCTCGGCCGGCCATCGCCGCACTCTTCCTCTATGGGCTTTTGCCCGTGGTGCGAAACACGTACGCCGGGCTCACGGGCATTCCCGGCGAGCTCCGGGAAGCCGCCGAGGCGCTCGGGCTGTCGCCCTTCGCACGCCTGCTGCACATTGACTTACCGCTCGCCTCGCCCTCCATCCTGGCCGGCATTCAAACCTCGGCCGTCATTTGCGTGGGGACGGCGACGCTCGGCGCTCTGGTAGGAGCCGGTGGCTTTGGACAGCCCATTCTCACCGGCATCCGTCTGGACAACGTCGGCCTGCTACTCGAGGGCGCGGTGCCTGCAGCCCTGTTGGCGCTCGTTGTTCAAGCGGCTTTCGAGCTGTTGGGCCGCGTCTTTGTGCCGAAGGGGCTGCGGCTGGCCAGCGTGGAGACGCCCTGAGCCAGGCGCGGCTGGCCAGCATGCAAGGCCGCGGCGTACTGCTGGCGGCCGTCCTCGGCTCGGGCATGGCGTTTCTCGACGGCACCGCCGTCAACGTCATTCTTCCTACCCTGGAGCGCGAGCTCGGGACGGGTTTGGCCGGCCTCCAGTGGACGCTGGATGCCTACCTCCTCACGCTGAGCGCTTTTCTGCTTCTCGGAGGAAGTCTGGGGGACCTCTTTGGCCAGCGGCGGATGTTTGTCCTCGGCGTCGCCTGGTTTGCCGTCGCCTCCGCTCTGTGCGGACTCACTTCCAGCACGCTCGGCCTGTCACTGGCCCGGGCCGTCCAGGGCGTCGGCGCAGCCATTCTCGTGCCGGGGAGTTTGGCCGTCCTACGCACCAGCATCTCGGAGGAGGACCAGGGGGCAGCCATCGGCGCCTGGGCTGGCCTCTCCGGTGTCACCACGGCCGTTGGCCCCCTGCTCGGAGGCTGGCTCGCGCAAAGTGTTTCCTGGCGCGCCATTTTCTTCCTCAACATCCCGGTGGGTGCGCTCGCCATTTGGGCGGCGCTGCGTTTTCTCTCCTCGAGTCCGGGAAGGCAAGGCGTCCGCCTCGACGTCGCTGGCGCCACGGCCGCGGCGGTGGGCATCGGCGGCATCACGTTCGCCCTCATCGAGGGCCCGGCGCGAGGCTGGAGGCTTCCGGAGCTTGCCGCCGCGGCCGTGGGCGTGGTGGCCGTGGCCGTCTTCGTGCCGCTGGAGCGGCGCCCAGCGCCGATGCTTCCTCTGGCCCTTTTTCGCTCAAGCACGTTTACCGCTGCCAACCTGACGACGCTCACCGTCTACGCGGGCCTTTCAGCCGCCATCTTTCTCTTGGCCATCACCCTGCAGCAGGCCCTCGGCTACTCGCCGCTTGCCTCCGGGGCCGCGCTCCTCCCGGTGACGCTGCTCTTACTCGTTCTTTCGCCGAGTGCCGGGCGACTCGCGCAGCGCTTTGGCGCGCGACTTCCGCTCAGCGTCGGCCCGGTGGTGGTGTCCGTGGGCCTCCTTCTGTTTCTTCGTGTCCAGCAGAATGGAAGCTACGTGCGGGACGTGCTCCCGGCGGTGCTCGTCTTCTCGGTTGGGCTGGCGCTCACCGTTGCGCCGCTCACCGGGGCAGTGCTCTCCGCGGTGGACACCTCCTACGCAGGAATAGCCTCCGGGGTAAACAATGCCGTGGCCCGGCTGGCCGGCCTCCTCGGCGTCGCCGCCGTCCCCTGGGCGGCGGGCCTCACTGGAGTCGGGGGCCACTTCGAGCCGGGCGCCCTGGTTTCCGGTTTTCACCGGGCCATGGCGCTGTGCGCGGGGCTGGCCGCCCTCGGCGGCGCCGTGGCGGCCTGGGGGGTTCGCCGCCCCGAAGGCCGTTGAAGGCGCGGTGTCCGCTCAGCGAAGCTCCGCCCCGTCCCCATGTCCAAGCCCAACCACAGCACCTCCCTGAAGCCCGACGCATCGGCCCCCATTTCGGATGCGCTCGTCTTCTTCGGCGCCACCGGAGACCTGGCCTTCAAGAAAATATTTCCCGCGCTGCAAAACATGATGCATCGGGGGACATTGCCCTGTCCGGTGGTGGGCGTTGCCAAATCTGGCTTCACGCTAGAGCAGCTGGTGGCGCGGGCCCGCGACAGCGTCACCCAGCATGGAGGCGGGGTGGACAAGGTGGCTTTCCCGAAGCTGGTGAGCCAGCTCAAGTACATCGACGGCGACTACGGCGACCCCAGGACGTTTGACCAACTGAGGCAGCTCTTGGGCACGGCGCAGCACCCCACCCACTACTTGGCCATTCCTCCCAGCCTCTTTGCCACCGTCGTCGAGGCGCTGGGAACGTCAGGCTGCGCCTCCGGCGCGCGCGTCATTCTGGAAAAGCCCTTCGGTCATGACTTGGCCTCGGCCCGTGCGCTCAACGCGACGCTGCACAGCGTCTTCCCCGAGCCTTCTATTTTTCGCATCGACCATTACCTCGGCAAGGAGACGGTGGAAAACCTGCTTGTCTTCCGCTTCGCCAACACCTTTCTCGAGCCGTTGTGGAACCGCAATTACGTGGAGAGCGTCCAAATCACGATGGCCGAGTCCTTCGGGGTCCAGGGTCGAGGGAAGTTTTACGACGAGACGGGCTGCATCCGAGACGTGGTGCAAAACCACATGCTGCAGGTGGTGGGGTTCTTGGCCATGGAGCCGCCCTCGGACCTCTACCCAGAGTCGGTACGCAATGAGCTGGCCGACGTCTTTCGGGCCATTCCTCCCCTGGAGCCGGAGAAGCTGGTGCGCGGGCAGTTCCAGGGCTACCGGCAGGAGCCGGGGGTGGCCAAGGACTCGCCGGTGGAGACTTTCGCCGCGCTGGAGCTCGAGGTGGCCAGCTGGCGCTGGGATGGCGTGCCCTTCTTCATCCGCGCGGGAAAGCAACTGCCAGTCACCTGCACCGAGGTGCTCGTCCGTCTGCGGCGGCCGCCGCTGCGCAAGGTCAACCGCCGGGACGATGCCAACTACTTCCGCTTCCGCCTGGGCCCGGACATGCAGCTCAGCCTCGGGGCCCGGGTAAAACGCCCCGGACCCACCATGCTGGGCATGAATGTCGAGCTCGAAGCGGTGAAGTCCCAACAGGGGGACGAGGAGGAGGCGTACGAGCGGCTCCTCACCGACGCCCTTCACGGAGATGCCATCCTCTTTGTCCGAGAGGACGCCGTCGAAGCGGCCTGGGCCGCGGTGGCGCCCATTCTCGACGACCCGCGTCCGGTGCACATTTACGCCCCGGGCACCTGGGGGCCCAAGGAGGCGGACCGCCTCCCGAGAGAGGTTGGCGGCTGGCACGACCCTGTCGTCCTGTAGAGACTGGCGCGCCTGGTCAGCGTCAACCGCCGCTCAATGCCTGAACAATCTGCACGCCGTCACTCGGACGAAGCGCGCACGAGGTGTCCAGCACCTGGTCTCCATTGACGAAGAGGCGCATGTGGGGACGGATGTTGTCCTGCTCGTCCATCAACCGGAATCGCAGGCCGGGGTAGCGTCGGTCGAGGTCGTCGAGCAATTCGCTGAGCGTTGCGCCTGTCGCTTCGACTTCCCGAGACTGGGTGTACGAGAGCAGCGGACCGGGAATCAGCACTTTCATGGGCTCAGGGTCCATTCCTCGAGGTGATTTTGCGCCGGACCTTCCTTCATGCCTTCTCGGCCGCCTCCACCGCGTAAATCTCCGGAAGGCTCCGAGCCATGCACTGCCAGCGTTTGCCTTCGTCGCGGCTGAACCAAACCTCGCCGCTTGTCGTCCCGAAGTAGAGCCCCACCGGTTCCCCGGCGTCGGCTGTCATCGCCTGTCGCTTGACCGTCCACCAGGCCTGCTTGTCGGGCAGGCCAGAAGCGAGGCGCTGCCAAGCGTGGCCGCCGTTGTGTGTGACGTAGACGCTGGGAACGCCTTCCGGGCTGGTCCGTGGCCAGACCAGCGTCCCGTCCATGGGGAAAACCCAAGCGGTTTCTGAATCGCGAGGGTGGACCACCATGGGGAAGCCGATGTCGCCGACCCGCTTCGGCATGTGTTTTCCAATGCGGACCCATTCCTTCGAGGGTCTATCCAACCGGTAGATGCCGCAATGGTTCTGTTGGTAGAGGCGGTTCGGGTTGCTCGGACAGAGCCTGACGCAATGCGGGTCATGAAAGGTGATGTTGGCCGGGTCAAGGTTTTCCACCACCTCCAGCCCTTGGACCATGGGTTCCCAAGTTCGACCAGCGTCGAGGGATTCGTGAACACCTCCACTCGACATGGCGAAGTAGAGGTGCGCTGGGTCGCGTGGGTCGACGATGACGGAGTGCAGCTTCGGTCCGTCCGGCGTCCCATCCTGCTCGCCGCCCATCCACACCCGGTACCGGGGGTCGTCATGAAGCCCGGACAGCGGCTCCCAGGTGACGCCTCCGTCTTCGGAGCGAAACATCCCCTGCGGCGACGTTCCCGCGTACCAAGCGTTGGGCTCGTTGGCGTGGCACGGTGTGAGCCAGAAGGTGTGGTTGACGACGCGACCCTTTTGGCCCTCCGGCGCCTTGGGGAAAGCCGGCGGCCGCGATGCTTCTTTCCAAGTGCGGCCAAAGTCCGTCGAGCGAAAGACGGTGGGACCGAGATGTCCCGTCGTCGCGGCCGCCAGAAGCGTCTTTCCATCCCGCGGGTCGAGCACCAGGTGGTTGACGATGTGACCGAGGAAGTGAGGCCCGTCCGCCCGCCACGTGCGGCGAGCTGCATCGCCATGGAACAGCCACGCTCCCTTTCGCGTCGCGACCAGGATGAGCCCGCGACGCCGGTGTGGCGGCACGGGGATGTTCCTCACGCGCCTGGCTGGGCGGCCTTTTGGACGAGCCTGCTTCTGAAGGATGGGGGTCACGCGTCAGCTCACCTCCACTAGGTTCTTCACCGGATGATGGCAAAGAAGGCAGGCATGTTCACCCCTAGACTGAGTGCGAGGTGTTGGGCGCCTTGCTTTTCACCCACGCGCCGGGCGTTCTGCACGGCGCGCCAGCCCTTTGCGTGACAGAGGCCTTCCTCAATTACAGCTGGAGTTGGTGGTGTGGCAGATTCCGCTGGTACCGCCCTCTGTGGCGAGCACGCAACGAGCGGGCGTTGCGCAAATGGGTCCATTCACCGTGTCACAGGCACCGCCTTCCGCAGCTGGGGCCACGCAAGTCCCGGCATTCGAACCAGCTTGTTTCTGACAGAAGGAGTCGGCCAGGCAGTCAGTCACACCTCCGTCGATGGTGCCGCAAGGCTGAGACGCACTGGCCGTTGCTACCGGTGCGCACACCTTGCCGGCCTCGGTGTTGCAGTAGAGGCCAAAGCGGGCGTCGCACCGGCTACCGCCGTCGGCGAGGTTGCACGAGGCGCCCAAGGCTGCCAGGGGCGCGCAGGTGCCGAGCGAGGTTTCGGTGTTTCCAAGGCAGGTGAGGCCCGGGGCGCACGCGCTCGAGCTGTTGCACGGGCCGGAGGCCTCGACTGGCGCCACGCACAGCTGTGAGACGGTGTCGCAAAGAAACCCCGGTCCGCAGGCGTTGTTGGCGCAGGAATCCCCAAGCCCCGGCGTGACCGAGCAGGTGCCACACGTCTCCGTCTTAGAGAGGAGGCAATAGGCGGTGGCGCATTGTCCCGAAAAGGAGCACTCACTGCCGGCGTCGCGAGGCCCTGCGGGCGGCTGGCATGCGCTGGGCACATTGCCCAACTGGTAGTCGTCGCAAGACACGCCAGAGAGGGCCTGAGCACAGCCCTCGGTGTGCGCCGGCGTGTTGGCAGTGTCCGGAACAGCGAGGTTGCTCTCGCAGGTGCTGGCCTGGGTCGACTGACAGCCGGCCAGGTCCCCGTAGGTGTTGAGCAGTGCTTGCGGGTCACACACCTGCAACTTTTGACAGCGCGCCTGCGACACGTCACTACAAGCTTGAGTTGCCGAAACATTCGACGAGCTCGAGCAGGCGAAGGAGAGCAGGCCACTGGTGCCGAGGACAGCGAGGAAACTGAGGAGTCTCTTACGTTCGCGGGACATGGTGCCTTTCATTTCTAGAAAAGGGCTGGCGCAAGCCCCCGGAAGTGGACGGCGTCAAAAGGAACCCACCAGACGGGCCAAGGTTTCTGACTTCGGCGCCATGAGACGGGTGGGGGGCCTCCCTTTATTCAAACCTCGCGAGCGGCACATGACCTCCGTGCCCAGCGAGGCCGATTCCATTGTGTGGGGAGCGATGAGGCCCGATGGTGTGACGCCGGCGGCGGCGGAGCGCTGGAAACCCCAGGGGAATAGGCAATGGACACCTCAAGCTCGGCGCGACGACATGGTCACTCTCTCCTTCGTGCGGGCGTTCTTCTCTTCCTCTGCGCGCTGCTGGTGGGGCTTGCGGTGCCGCATTTCGCCGTGCCGCGTCTCGGGCTGTCGGCCCATTTGCTCGGCATCACCCAGGGGCTCTTTCTGATGGTCGCCGGTTTATTGTGGCCGAGATTGGAATTGACGCGCGGAACGTCTCGTGTCGGGACCTGGCTTGCCATTTACGGTTGCTTCGCTGCTTGGGCCGCCAATGTGCTGGCAGCACTGGTGGGCGCCGGCCACGCAATGCTGCCGATGGCCGCAGGTGCGGCTCGCGGGACTTTCCTTGAGGAAACGCTCATCGCTTTCGGCCTGAGGACCCCGCCGCGGTGTCACTCATCGTGGCGACCGCAGTGATGCTCTGGGGACTTCGTGTCTATTCCGCAGCGAAACAGGAGCCCTAAGTGGAAGCCGGCCTCTCCACGTGCCCCAAAGCGCAAAGCGCTCCGGCGCTACTGGGCGGTTGGCCGGACGCGCGAGCGCTCCTTGGAGTGGGGCTTCTTTCTGAGCGAGCCCTGGGCGGACGCCCGGCACCTCGAAAGGAAAGACACTTCGCGGGTGGTGTGCTCTGGGCCTCAAGCCCACCGGCTTCCTCAAGGCCCGCGTTCAATCCATCGCGCGCCGGCGCTCGCTAGGTCCCGGGCTTCTTCGTGGCGAAGTCGCCCGCCTTCACCACGCTCACCTGGGCAGGGTCGAGGTACTTCCGGAAGGCCGCGTTGACCTGGTCGACAGTGAGCCCCTGCACCTTCTTGTCGACGTCGCCGTCGAAGGCCAGGGTGCGCCCCAAGTCCAAGTAGCTGGACAGTTTCGCGGCCAGCGCCGCGTCCTGGGTGCGGGAAATCTCGCGGTTCTGGAGCCAGGCTTTCCGGCCCTCCTCGAGCTCCTCTTTGCCGAAGCCTCCGCTGTTGGCTTTCGCCAGCACCTCGCGAAAGGCCGCTTCCAACTTTCCGACGTTGGCCGGGTTGTAAATGGCATACCCGAGCCAGCGGGCCACGGGCTCTCGGCTACTGGCGTAAAAGCCCGAGCCCACGCCGTAGCTGAGGCCGTCGGTCTTGCGCACGCGGTCGGCCAGCCGGCTCTTGAGGAAGCCTCCGCCGAGCAACCAATTGGAGAGCGTGAAGGCTGCGTAGTCCGCGTCGGTGTCTTGCATGGCGATGGGGTAGACGGTGAAGAAGAAGGCGCTGGCCTTGTCCGGCGTCTCGAGTTGTTCCTCCAGGGGCTTCACCGTCTTCATCCTGTCCGGGATGCGTGCGTACGGTTGGGCGCTCTTCCAGTCGCCGAAGAGGTGGGTGACGAGCCCTTGCACCTCCTGCGGGTCGAAGTCGCCCACGGCGGCGAAGGTGGCATGGTCGGCACCGTAGAAGTTGCGGTGGAAGCTTTGGACTTGCTCCAGCTTCGCCGCCTTGAGGCCGGCGATGACTTCATCCGGAGTCTTGGCCTGGCGCGGGCTGCCCTTCGGGTAGGGGCTGACGTATTTCTCCATGGCCACGGTGGCCACCGTCTGGGGCTCCGTCTTCGTCTCCTCCGTCTGGGTGATGTCCTCGGAAACGAGAAGCTCGAATTCCTTGGGTGGGAAGGCGGGCTTTTGCAGCATCTCGGCGACCAGCGTCAGGACTGCAGGCACGTTTTCTCGGACGGTGGTGACGCTCACTCGAACGCCTTCGGCCCCCGGGGCGACGTTGACTTGCGCCTTGAGCTTGTCCAGCGTGTCCTTCAGCTGCTCGCGGGTGTGAGACGTCGTCCCGCGGGACAGCATGCTGCCCGCAAGCAGGGGCGCCTCACCGAGATTGCTGAGCGCGACCTCGGTCCCGAAGCGCAAGGTGAGCTCGAACGAGACCAGCGTCCCCTTCGTCTTCTTGGGAAGCAGCGCACCCTTGAGTCCGTTGGGCGCCGTGAAGCGCGTCGTCCGCGCCTCGATGTTGGTCGGGGTGGCGTCGAAGACTTCGCCCTGGGCGATGGGCGCGCGGCCCTGGTAGTCGCGCACCATCGCTGCCACGTCGCCCGTGGCGGGCACTCTGGAGCGGTCCGGCTTCTCCGTCGGCACATAAATGCCCACCGTACGGTTGCTGGCTTTGAAGTAGCGCTCTGCCGCGGCTTGGACTTCGGCCAACGTCGCCTTCTCGCGACGGTCGCGGTTGAGGAAGAAGAGGCGCCAGTCGCCCGCGGCCATGGCTTCGCTGAGCGCGATGGCGAGTCGCGAGGTCTCGCTGGAGATGAGGTCGAATTGCTTCAGCGCCTCCGCCTTCGCCCGGTCCAGCTCGACTTGGGTGAAGGGTGGGGTGCTGGCGTGCTCGACGGTGTTGAGCAGTACCTCCAGGGCCGGGTCTGGCTTCGAGGCGACCGGGAGCGTGGCCCCAAAGATGACGAAGCTTGGGTCGAGCGTGCTCACCCGCGTTTCGAAGACGGCCGAGGCAAGCTTGGTGTCCACCAGCGCCCGGTGGAGCCGGCCGCTGGGGGTGTTGGCCAGAATTCGCGCGGCCAGGCCCAGCGCGGGCGACTCGGGGTCCGAACTCGCAGGGATGTGGTAGCCGGCCGCCACCAGCGGGGTGCCACCCACGCGGCGGACGGTGACGCTCCGCTCGCCGTCCTGGGTGGGCTCTTCGGTGTACGTCTTGACCAGAGCGCGCTTCGGCTTCGGGATGGAGCCGAAGAGCTGATTGACGAGCCCGAGCGTCTTGGCTTCGTCGATGCGACCCGCCACCAGGAGGACGGCATTGTCCGGCTGGTAGTACTGCCGGTAGAAGGCCTGAAGGCGGGGGATGTCGACATGCTCGATGTCGCTCTTGGCCCCAATGGTGTCCTTTCCATAGTTGTGCCAGTCGAAAGCCACCGACTGGAGGCGCTGGGTGGTGACGTTTTCCGGGTCGTTTTCGCCGGCTTCAAACTCGTTGCGCACCACCGTCATCTCCGAGTCCAGGTCCTTTCGGGCGATGAAGCTGTTCACCATTCGGTCCGCTTCCAGCTCCAGGGCGGTGGCCAGGTTGGCCTCGCTCGCTGGAAAGCTGACGAAATAGTTGGTGCGGTCGAACCACGTCGAGCCATTGGCCCGCCCCCCGAGGGCGGTCAGCGTCTTCGTCGGGTCAGGGTGGGTCGGCGTCCCCTTGAAGAGGAGGTGTTCGAGGAGGTGGGCCATCCCCGTCTCGCCGTAGTTCTCCTGCCGCGAGCCCACCAAATAGGTGATGTTGACGGTCATCGACGGTTTGGAGGCGTCCGGAAACAGAAGCACCCTGAGGCCGTTGGCCAAGCGGTACTCGGTGATGCCCTCCACCTGGGCGACTTTTTCCGGCGCCGGCAGTACCCGAGAGCGCGCGACATGGGGCTTCGCTGCCGGCGCGGCGGCCGGCTGGCCAAAGGCAGGCAGGGCGGACAAGAGAGCGGAGAGGGCGAGGGCGAATGCGCGCATCCGGAGCGGGCTCCTAGGGGGGCGAAAAGGCGGGGACTGAAAACGAAGGCGTACTGGCGACATACGACTGGCGACGGCCGGCATTCCAGCCGTCGGTGTCGGATCGGCCCGTTACCGTCCCGTTGTATGGAGAGCTGGCTCGTCGGAGCCATGGCCGCGCTTGCGGCACTGGCGGTGGGTTTCTTTGCCTGGGTGCTGGGCCGGGCGCGCCTGGCCCAGGCGCTGGGCGAACAGCACGCGGGGCTCAAAGCCGAGCTCGCTGCTGCCGCCGAGCGACTCCAAGGGCGGGAGGAGCGCTGCGCCAGGCTGGAGGCTGAGCTCTCTGTTGCCCGGCAGGAGTCCTCCCGGCTCGCCGAGACGCGCGCTGCCCTGGAGTCCGCGCTGGCGGGTCTCGAGGCCCGCCGCGCCGAGGAGCTCCGTGCGGCCGAAGAGAAGTTGGCTCTCTTGGCAGATGCTCAGCAGCAGCTCGTCCAGCACTTCAAGGCGCTGTCGCTGGACGCCTTGCAGTCCAACAACCAGGCCTTTCTTGACCTCGCCAAGACGACGCTCGAAAAGTACCAGGAAGGCGCCAAGTCCGACTTGGAAGCCCGCGCCACCGCCGTCGGGGAGTTGGTGGGGCCGCTCAAGGAGCAACTCGAGAAAATGGGTGGGCAGGTGCTGGAGCTCGAGAAGGGTCGCGCCCAGGCCTACGGCGCCCTCAACCAGCAACTGCGGGGTGTGGCCGAAGCCAACAGTCAGCTCAAGCAGCAGACGGAGCGGTTGGTGGGGGCCCTACGTTCCTCCTCGGTGCGCGGACGCTGGGGGGAGATTCAGCTCAAGCGGGTGGTGGAGCTCGCCGGCATGCTCGCCCACTGTGACTTCGTGGAGCAGACGGAGGTAGCGGGGGAGAGCGGAAGGCTCCGGCCAGACATGGTGGTGCAGCTCCCTGGGGGCAAGCAGGTGGTGGTGGACAGCAAGGCCCCGCTGGAGTCGTACCTCGACGCCCACGAGGTACAGGACGAGGTGGTGCGGAAACTGAAACTGGACGAGCACGCGGCTCACATCCGTCGGCACATGCGAGCCCTTGCAGAGAAGGGCTACGCTGCGCAGTTTGCATCGGCCCCGGAATTCGTCGTCATGTTTCTGCCGGGAGAAGCTTTTTTCTCGGCGGCACTGGAGCGGGACCCGGAGCTCATCGAGTTTGGCGCACAGCAAAACGTCATTCCAGCGTCCCCCACCACCCTCATCGCGCTGCTGCGCGCGGTGGCCTACGGGTGGCGTCAGGAGCAAGTGGCCGAGCATGCGCGCACCATCCAGCGCTTGGGGCGAGACCTCCACGACCGCGTCCGCACCGTGGCCGGTCACCTCCAGGCGCTCGGCGCGCAACTGGGAAAGAGCGTCGACGCCTACAACAAGGCGGTGGGGTCGCTGGAGAGCCGAGTGTTGCCTGGTGCACGAAAGCTTCGAGACCTCGGTGCCGGCGGTGCAAGCGAGGAGGTGCCGCAGCTGGAGCCGGTGGAAAACCTCGTCCGGCAAATGGAAATGCCAGCACTCACTTCGGCTGGAAAGCGCTCCAACGAGGCTGCCTGACGCCCAGCCGAGGGGCGAAAAGGGCTGACCCAGGAGTCGCAAGAGGGCAGACTCTCGCCACGAATGAGACTCCTCCTCGCAATCGCAACGGCCTGCGTCCTCGGCTGCTCCAGCACCACCGTCACGGCCACCCCTTGGGGAACCGTGAATGGCATCGCATTCGCCCCAGTGGACAGCTTCTTCTTGGCGAGTGCCGCAACCAACGGCGACTACAACTTCATCGTCTTCGCCGTGGACCAAGTCAACTACTGCAACGTGCTGCAGCAGAACGCCAACGCCTACCTCGCGAACATGAACGTCGCGACGTTTACCTACTCCAACCCCGTTGGCACCGGGCAATTCGACCCGGCGTTGGGCACCTACCCAGTCACCGCGGCTCCGGGCACTTCCAGTTCCGCCCAAGTCGCCTTCCAGAGCTTCAATAAATGCAATGTCTCTCAGCCCACCGCTGGCACCACAGGCAGTGTGGTGCTGTCTGGCGTGGCGGTTGATTTGAGCCAGATTTCCGGCTCGGCCAACGTCGGCTTTGGCGGCGCGGGCTCGCTCGCCGGAAAGTTCAACCCGCCCCTGTGCGACCTCAGCAACTCCTTCAACGGGCCGGCGGCCTGCGTCCCGAACTGAAGGAGTCCCCGCGCCGGTAGGGGCTCTCCTGGATGGCCCGACGGGCTCTGGGGCGGCGCCGGCGGCGCTTTGGGGGGCGTCACTTTGGACAGGTGCTTCCTTCGCGACTTGCCCCTCGGCCGCGGCTCGACCTTAGGATGAGCGCCATGAAGCGACGCCTCCTGCCCCTTTTGGCTCTCACCGTCCTCTTGGGCGACGCCCGCGCGCAGGCACCGGGCCCCTCGTCAACGGACAAAGTCCTCCCCCTCCCGGCGGACGTCGTGGACGGGCGCACCCTCGTGCAGCGACGCATGAGCAACCACGGGGCGAGCCTCATGGAGCTCACCCTGGCGGTGACGCTCCTCCAGCGAAAAACCATTGCCGAGGCCGCGACGCGCATCGGCTTGGACACCGGGCTTCCCGTCGTGCCGCCCGGGCCGACGGAGACTCAGTCGCAGCGCAACTTCCGCTACCTGGAGGCTGTGCTGCGGGAGCGCACGGCGACGCTGGCCAAGGCCAGCAGCAACGGCGACAACGCGGCCTTGGCCACGGCGTTTGGAAACATGATGCAGGCTTGCATCGCCTGCCACTCCCTGTACCTGCACCAGCCCGACCAGGCAGCGCCCAAGCCCTGAGGCGCCCTCGGGGCTGCGGGGAAGGGCGTCGGGGTTTGGGGCCCGGCCCGCTCGGCCCGCGGGGCTCAGCCGACTTCGAAGAGCGCCGCTGCTCCCATGCCGCCGCCAATGCACATGGTAACGACGCCGTAGCGTCCGCCGCGGCGCTTTAGCTCGCGCAACAGCGTGCCGGTCATCCGCGTGCCGGAGACGCCCAAGGGGTGGCCCAGGGCAATGGCGCCCCCGTTGGGGTTGACTTTCTCCGGTGGGATGCCGAGCTCGCGGATGCAGTAAACCGCCTGCGCCGCGAAGGCCTCGTTGAGCTCGAAGACGTCGATGTCCTTCACCTGAAGCTTATTCTTGGCCAGAAGCTTGCGGACGGCGGGGACCGGGCCGATGCCCATAATTTCCGGTGGTACCCCCGCCACCTGGAAGTCGATGAAGGTCCCCAGCGGCTTCACTCCCAGGGCTTGGGCGCGCGCCTCGGTCATGAGGACAACCGCGGCTGCGCCGTCGGTGAGGGGCGAGGCGTTTCCGGCCGTCACCGTCCCCTGGGGGTTGAAGGCCGGCTTGAGCTTGGCGAGCCCTTCCAGGGTGGTGTCCGGGCGCAGAATGGTGTCCACGCTGATGGTGGCCGTGTGGGGCACGCCCGCCTCGTCGAAGACTTCGGTGGTGACGTTGACAATCTCGTCCTTGAAGAAGCCTTTCTCGCGAGCGGTGGCCGCGCGCCGCTGACTCTCGTAGGCGAAGGCGTCCTGCTGCGCTCGAGAGACGTCGAAGCGCTTGGCCACGTTTTCGGCCGTAGCGCCCATGGAGATGTAAACCTCAGGCAGCTTCTCCATGAGCTCTGGGTTGGCGGACACCTTGTTGCCGCCCATGGGGACCATGCTCATCGACTCGGTGCCGCCGGCCACGGCCACCTCGTACATTCCAGAGGTGATGCTCTGGGCGGCCTGAGCGATGGACTGGACGCCCGAGGAGCAGAAGCGGTTGATGGTCATCGCCGGCACAGTGTCCGGGAGGCCCGCCAGGAAAGACGCCGGCCGGGCCACGTTCATGCCTTGCTCGCCTTCGGGCATGGCGCACCCGAGGATGACGTCGTCGATGTCCGCGGGCTTGAGTCCCGGGACGCGCCTCACCGCCTCGGCGATGGCGATTCCGGCCAGCGTGTCCGGACGGGTGTCCTTGAATTCACCCTTCAACGCCCGGGTGAAGGGGGTGCGCACTGCGCTGGCGATGACGACTTTGCCGGCCATGGGACGTCTCCTTGAAAGCCAATGTTTAACGAAGCGCCCTCAGTTCCGCAGGGGCTTCCCCGTTTCCAAAAGGTGGGCCATTCGCGCTTGCGTCTTCTCCTCCCCGCACAAGGAGAGGAAGGCCTCGCGCTCGAGCTCGAGGAGCCGCTCCTCGGACACCGGCGAGCTCGTGGAAACGTCTCCGCCGGTGAGCACCGTGCCCAGCTTTTGGCCGATGTGCCTGTCGTAGGCCGAGATTTGGTTGTTGGACTCCATGTCGTACAGGAGCATGTCGATGGTGGCTGCGCCGCTTCGCCCGGACAGCCGGAAGTGCGTCGGCCGAGGCGGCCGGAAGCCGGCGTTGGCCATGCCCAAGACCCGGGCCTTGGCGTCAGCCAGGAGGAAGTCTCGATTGAGGGAGATGCCATCCCGCGCCGAGAGAAAGCCGGCCTCGCGCGCCTCCTCGGCACTCGTCGCCACCTTGGCCGTCCCAATGGAGAGGAAGGCTTTCTTGAGGAAAGGCAGCGGGTCGAACTCCTTGTCCGTCGAGAAGGGGCCGTAGAGGTTGCGAAGCAGCTGCATGTTCCCGCCCCCCCCGGGGATGAGCCCGACGCCCACTTCCACGAGGCCCATGTACAGCTCGGCTGCCGCTTGGATGGCGTTGGCCCCCATGCTCACCTCGGCGCCGCCGCCCAAGGTGAGGCCGAAGGGCGCCGCCACCACCGGGACCGGGCTGTAGCGCATCCGCTGGTTCACCTTCTGGAAGGTCTCGACGAGCTTCGCCACCGAGGCCATGTCGTCGCTGCGGATGGCCATGAGGAGGCCCATGAGGTTCGCGCCGGCGGAGAAGTTGGCGCCATCGTTCCCGATGACTAGCCCGCGACCCTCGTTTTCGGTTCGGTCCAACGCGGTGTTCATCATCCCAATCATCGCGTCGTCGAGCGCATTCATCTTGGAGTGGAACTCGAGCAGAAAGACGCCGTCGCCCGCGTCCCACAGCGAGCTCGAGTCGTTGGTTTCCACCCGTTTGTTGCCTCGACGGAGGTACTCCACACGAATGATGCGCGGGTTTTCCGGCACCACCTTGGCCTTTCGGGAGGTGACGTCCCAAGCGGTGTCTCGGGTGCCTTCCACGCCGTAGAAGCTCTCGCGGCCAGAGGCGAGCATCTCCTCCACCCACGGCGCGGCTTTGAGCCCCAGCTCCTTCATTCGCTCGACGCCCTTGCGCACGCCATAGACGTCCCACACCTGGAAGGGCCCCAAGTCCCAAGCGAAGCCCCAGCGCAGCGCTCGGTCGATGTTCACCAGGTCGTCCGAGATTTCCGGGATGCGGCGGCTGGCGTAGGCCAGGGTGTCCAGTGTCACGCGCTCGGCGAAGCGGGCCGCCTTGTCCGTCCCCTTGAGGACGGTGCGAATCCGTTCGGCGACATCGTCGATGTTGCGGGCAGCTCCGAGGGACTCGAATCGCACCTTGTTCTGCGGGCGGTAGGTGAGGGTGGCGAGGTCGAGGGCGAGTATCTCCTTCTCGCCGTCCGGCTTTCGGACCAGCTTGTAGAAGCCCTGCCCAGTCTTGTCGCCGAGCATGCCCTTCTGGACCATCTGCTCGACGAACGCCGGGACCCGGAACGCCTCGCGCTCCTCGTCGTGGACGAGCGTGTCGTAGCAATTCTTGGCGACGTGAACGAAGGTGTCGAGTCCGACGATGTCCGTGGTGCGGAACACCGCACTCTTGGGCCGGCCCAACGCCGGTCCAAAAATCTTGTCCACCTCCTCCACCGTGAGCTCGGCCTTCTGCAGCTCGGCCAGGACGCGAAGCATCCCGTAGGTGCCCACCCGGTTGGCAATGAAGTTGGTGGAGTCCTTGGCGTAGACAATGCCCTTGCCAAGGACTTCCTCACCGAAGCGCGCCATCCGCTCGAGGACGCTGGGGTCGGTCTCCTTCCCCGGCACGAGCTCGAGCAGTTTCATGTAACGGACGGGGTTGAAGAAGTGGGTGACGAGGAAATTCCTTCGGAAGGCCGGACCGCGGCCCTCGAGCATCCCCACAATGGAGAGCCCAGAGGTGTTGGAGCTGACGACGGTGCCCGGCCGCAGCACGGGCTCCACCTTGGCGAAGAGCGCTTGCTTCACGCCCATCTCCTCCTTCACCACCTCCACCACCCAGTCGCACTCGGCGATGCGGGCCAAGTCATCCTCAAAGTTGCCGACCTCGATGAGGTCCAGAACGGCCGGGGTGAAGAGTGGCGCCGGGCGCTGCTTGCGCAGGTTGGCCAAGGCACCGAGGGCGAATTTGTTGCGGTAAGCCTTGGACTTGGTGTCCTCACCCTTCCCTGGTTGGAGGGGGACCATGTCCAACATCAACACCGGCAATCCGGCGTTGGCCACGTGCGCGGCAATGCCGCTCCCCATGACACCCGAGCCGAGGACCGCCACCTTCCTAATTCTGACGCTCATGTGGACTCCTTGAGAGGCCGCCGCCGAAGCGCCGCCCCGGCCGGCCGGGCCGAGCTGTGCCAGTGCCAGCCCGCTGGGGCGCACCCTACGCGATTGACTCGGAAGTCAACAAGCCCTCACCCCGTCGCTGTAGCTAGCACTGGGAATGTCCGCCCCATAAGCACTTACAGATGTCCGCCCAACAGGGCGCCCAATCTCCCCGGCTATGAGCCCATGGGAGCGGCGGGTAGCCCGGGAGTCCAGGGCGATGACACGACAAGAAGTGGTGATGAAAGCTGTGGCGGGAAGGCTCAGCTGGCTCCAGGCCGCCGACATCCTGGGCATCACGCCGCGGCAGGTGCGACGGCTTCACCTCAAGTACCGGACCGAGGGGGTAAAGGCCATCCTGGATAACCGAGGCGGCAAACAACGACGGCGCCGCGTGTCGTTTGAGGTGCTCCAGGAGCTCTTCCGGTTGAGGCGCGACAAGTACCCGGACTTCTCGGTGACGCACTTTCACGAGCACGTCACCGAGCGGCACGGGCTGAAGCTCTCCTACACGTTTTGCAAACGGGTGCTCCAGGACGCTGGGCTGGCAGAGAGGGCTCCGGGCCGGGGCAAGTACCGGCGGCGGCGCGAGCGACGGCCCTTGGTGGGGATGCTCCTCCACCTCGACGCCTCCACCCACGCCTGGCTCCCCGAGCTCCCCATGCAGGACTTGATGGTGATGCTCGACGACGCCGACGGTCGCATCCTTCACGCCCGCTTCGTCGAGCAGGAGGACACCCTGTCCACCCTGGCTGCCCTCTCAGAGGTGCTGGAGCGCTATGGGCGCTTCTCCGAGCTCTATACGGACCGTGGGAGCCACTTCGCTCCCACGACCAAATCCAGCGCCGGACAGCTCCGTCCAGAGGGTCAGGTGCAGCGCGTCCTGCGTGCGGTGGGCATCCGCCACATTTTGGCCCGCTCACCGGAGGCCCGCGGCCGAAGCGAGCGCGCCTTTGGCACTCTACAGGGCCGACTACCCCAGGAGCTCCGTCTTCATGGCATTGCCAGCTACGCGGCCGCGAACCAGTACCTGACGATAGCTTTCATCCCCGACTTCAATCGGCGCTTCACTGTCGTGCCGGCCGAACGGGGGAGCGCCTTCGTCAAGGTCGCCCGCTCGGACCTCGAGCTACTCCTGTCTGTCCACCACGAACGTGTCGTCCGTCCGGACAGCATCGTCGTCTTCGAGAAGTTGCTGCTGCAGCTGCCGCCCAGCACGCACCGACAGCGCTTCGTCCGCTGCCCGGTACTCGTCCACGAATTCCTCAGCGACACCCTCGGCGTGAGCTACCAGGGGCGTCTAATTGCTCGCTTCAACCGAGCCGGAGACCTGCTCCCACTGCGCAGTCCCACCGTAGCTGCAGCTTAACCAGAAGCGGACATCTGTAAGTGCTTATGAAGCGGACTTGTATAAGTGTCACGGACAGCCCTCACCCCGTCGCCGCGGCTTCACGCTGGAAGCACCCGGAATTCTCGCCCTCGGCTCTGGGGAGGCAAGCCGCGCGAGGGAGCAGGGGGAGGACGGCCACGCCGGCGTGCGCGGGGCCAGGAGGTGTCGTCTTGGGGCCGAGTCTTCCCTTCGGCCATCACTCTGGGCTCCAGTCCGAGGCAGGCAGGACTTTCCAGCCGGTGTCGAGCCCGTTGGTCGTCGTCAGACGAACGATGCGCAACGGCCACTGCCGCGCCTGCTTGCGCGGCCCCTCCGTCGTCTCGACGGTGAAGTGGTAGACGTCGAGGCTGTACGTCCCGTCCGTGCCCGCCTGCTGCAGAAGGGGCCGCACTGGGTTTTTGGGGTGCCAGTACACCTCTTTGCCCACCCGCGCGACGTAGGCGAGCAGGGGAAGCGTCTTGAGGAAGGCGTCATTGCGTTGCTTCATCGGCGCGAGCAGGCGTGCGGCCTCCTCTTTTGTCAGCTCGACGACGGCCATGTCGTCGCCGCTGCCCCCCTTTTTTAAGAGGTCGGTCAGCGTGCGGCGCCCCGCTTTGTCCAAGTCGGCCATCAACGCGTTGGCCGTCTTGAGGCTCCCGGTTTCCGTTTTCGCATAGTCCCGCCGGACGATGCGCCAGGTGTCCACCGCGGCCAGGCGTGCATCCAGCGTCACGCCACCGAGGAGGAGCTCTCGGCCTGCGTCATCCCCGGTGGCGGTGAGCGCCGTGAGGTAGCTCTCGGCCGTCCGCTGGACGGCAGGGGGCGTCTCTTGCGCGCAGGCGACGGCCGGAAGCAGAAGAAAGACGAGGACGGCCGTTCGCATTCCGTGCTCTCTAAACCAAGTCCTGGGGTACCCTCCAGCAAGGAATGCCCGCCCGATTCATGCCGCCGAGTGCCCAACGCGCGAGGAGGCGTCGCCTTCAGGCGTCCCTCCATCGACTCACGGCCACGGCGGTTGTCCTGGCGACGCTGTCGCTGAGCTCTCCCACGCACGCCACCGAGGTGGCGGTTGGTGTCGGCGCCGACGTATGGACGGCCGGGGGCTCGAGTGGCCTTTTCAGCTTCACCGCGGACGTCCTCTGGACGGCGCTTCCCGGGTTGGAATTGGGTGCGCGCTCGGGCCTCTTCTTCGTCACCCCGGGCAGTCTGGACAGCGGCACCGCTGGCATCCCGTTGGACATTCAGATTCGCGGAGTGGTGGGCGCCTTCTACCTGGAGGGGATGGCCGGCCCGTGGTTCTTCTTCTCCGGCACTGTCGTCCGTGCGCACGTGGGGATGGGTTTTGGCTGGCGGCACGGCCCCATTCGCCTCGGGGCCGAGGTGGCCTACCTCACCGGCGGAGCAGAATTCGGCGCCCGCTTCGCTTTTGCGTTCTAGGGCATGAAGAGCGCCTCTCCGAAGCGCAAACGTCCGCCGGGCCGGTTCGAAACCCTCGGTGACTGGGTGCCGCCAGGTTTTTCTCGGCGCGTGGTGACGGCCTATGTGCCGGCGGACCACGTCCGCGACGGGACGCGCCCGGCACTCTTTCTCCTCGACGGACAAAACGTCTTCGACGACGCCTACAGCTTTGCCGGTGGCTGGTACGCCCAAGACGCGGTGGACGCACTCACCCGCAGCACCTCCAATGTCCCGGTGGTGGTAGCCATTCCCCATGGAGGAGAACGGCGCGTCGACGAGCTCGTCCCCTGGAGAATGTCCCAAGGCGGTGGCCAGCTTCCCGCGTTTCTCGCTTGGGTCATCTCCACTGTCCTGCCGAAGGCACACCAGGTTTACGGGACTGTGCCCGGGCCGTTGGGGGCTGTTCTCGGCGGCTCATCCTTGGGCGGGTTGGCCGCGCTGTGGGGCCATTTGAAGCACCCGGAGGCGTTTGGCGGCGCCCTGTGCCTTTCCCCCTCGCTGTGGGTGGCTGGCCGCGCCGTCTTCACGGAAGCCAAGGCCTTTCAGCGACCCGCGGTGTCGCGCCTCTACCTCGACTGCGGCGGCAAGGAAGCCGCTGGGCGGATGCTTCCCGTGGTGCGGGAGATGTCGAAGGTCTTCAAGGCCAAGGGCTACTCCGCCACCCAGCTGAAGTTTCTTCCAGACGCGAAGGCGCAACACAACGAGAAGGCGTGGCGTCGTCGGCTTCCCGCTGCTCTGCGCTTCATGTTTCGCCGTCGTTGAGGAAGGCCTCGAGGAGACGGTATGCACCGTTCGCTTGTCGCTTTCGCCGTGCTGGCGACGCTCGCCGGGTGTGCCCGGCCCGCCCCGGCACCTCTCCCGGGCCCCACGGGCCACGAAACCCCGGAGCGCGCCGCCAAGGCGGAGACGGACCTCGCCGTGCCACCTCCGGTCGAGCCGCCTGTTCTCCGCCCCGTCGCCCCGGAGGTGGTGGCGCACGGGTCCCGGAGCGTCCGCTCCGTGGCGCTCACCTTCGACGCCTGCAGCACGCGCGACGTGAGCAACTACGACGAGCGCATCACCCGGGAGCTCCTGGCCAACGACACGCCGGCGACCATTTTCCTCGGTGGCAGCTGGGCGAAGGAGGAGGCCGCACACGTCCGCGAGCTGGCCAAACACCCAGAGCTTTTTGAGCTCGGGAACCACACCTTTACCCATCCCCACATGCCGGCGGTGAAGGACGACGCTCGAGTGCGCCAGGAGCTGCTCCGCACGCAAGCCGAGGTGCAGGCCCTCACCGGCCGGACGCCGCTTCTGTGGCGGCCGCCCTATGGCGAGTATGACGCCCGGGTGGTGAAGATTGCCGCTGACCTCGGGCTCACCACCATCGAATACGACCTCGCCTCGGGCGACCCGGACCAGCACGCCACCAAGGAGAAGCTCATCGAGTGGGTGCTGAAGAAGGTTCAGCCCGGGAGCATCGTCGTCATGCACATTAACCACCGGGCCTTCCACACCTCGGAAGCCCTCCCGGCCATCATCCAGGGTCTTCGCGCCAGGGGTTACCAGCTGGTGACGGTCGGAGAGATGCTGCGGGAGTCCCATGGGCTCCTGGTGAGGGTGTTAGACGCCGGCACGCCCTGAGGCCTCAATTCAGCGCGCGGGCGCGTTTTCTGGCGGAGGGCTTCGCGGACGGAAGAAGGGACAGGCCAGGACGGGCTGACGGGGGTAGCGCTCGGGCACCAGGGGGCAGAGGACGAAGGTACTGGTGTTGGTGTGCACGTAGCGGGGGGGCGCCGCGCACCGGTGGCAGAGACTGTCCGGAAATGGCAAGGGAGCCGGAGGCTTGGTGCCCACGGCTCCCTTTTAACGCTGAGTGCGCCGGGGTCCTTAAATCTTCACTTCGAAGGACAGCGTCCCGAGCAGGGCGTTCGAGTTGTAGGAGGCTGGGTTGAAGAGCGGCGGAGAGTTACTCACCTCTCCACTGGTGACCGGGAGGAAGTAAATCCACTGTGCCCCGACATCCACGTGGAAGGCGCCCGCCCGCCAGCCGAAGCCGCCGGCGAAGTTGATGCGGGTCGAGTCGGGAACGTCGGGCTGTAGGGTGGAGGATGGACTCGGTGTCGGGTCCACCAGGATGCCGGCGCGCAATGCCCAGTGCTCGTCAATAATCCACTCCGCGCCGACGCGGTAATTCCACGTGTGGTGCCAGCTCTTGAGCTCCACCGAGTTGAGCGCGGGCGTCTGGGGAAAATTCAGCGCGATTTCCTGGAACACCTGCCAGGTGAAATAGGTGACATCCGCGTCGAGGGTGAGGCAGCTCAGCGGCTTCCACGCGATGCCGACAGCGACCGAGTCGGGCGTGGTGGTGGTGGTGTTCCCCGGCTGGTCGTAAAGCTGCCCCTGGAATTGGGGAGGAATGTTGCTGAAGTGGGCCAGGCCGTTGTTGAAGTTGTACGTCACCCGGCTTCGGTAGGAGGCGCCGACTTGAAGCACCTTCTCGATGAGGTCCACTTGGATGCCGGCGTTGCCACCGAAGCCCCAGGCTGAAGCGCCCAAGTCCACCGCCGGCTCGGGCGGAGAATAGACGTTGGGATTGCTCAGCCCGAGGTTGATGTTGCGCTGAAGCTCGACCGTGGCTCGGACAATTTGCACGCCACCGCCGAAGCGAACCGGACCGAAGTGGAAGGACACGGTGGGGTTGATGTCGTACAGCTTCTCGCTCACGTTGGTGGCGATGAAACGCCCCGGGTACCCGTCGGGCCAGCCGATGGAGAGGCCGTAAGGCGTGAAGACACCGATGCCGACGGTGACCTCATCCGAGATGCCGTAGGTGGCGTAAATAAACGGCGGGGGGATGAGGGTGTGGTTGCCGTTGGTCTGGACTCCAGTGGAGTCCGTGACGCTGAACAAGGGGACGATGCCGGTGATGCCCAGCATGAAGTCGATGCCCTGTCCCTGGGCGATGCCCGCCGGGTTGAAGTAGATGGCCGAGGCGTCGTCGATGAAACCCACCACCGAGCCGGCCATCGCCGTGGCGCGTCCCGACTGGGTGTCGAGCGCCGTTCCGGCCGCCTGGGCGGTGCCCGCTGCTGCCACGGCGAGGACCGCCACTGCTGACATGAGCGTCTTCATGTGCGTGTGCCTTTCCATGGGAGCTAGTAGGGCGCGGCGCCAGCGAGGAAGCCGACGAGCTGCGTCTGAGCGTTGGTGGTGAGCGCAAACCCTGCCGCGGTCGAGGCTCCACCACAGGTCTCGCCAGGAGGCGCGAGAAGGAAGGGGTGCCGATTGCATGCCGGGATGTAGGTACTGGGCGTGCCGGGGTCGTTGTCGTTGAAGGCAAAGCCCGGGGGAATGGTCTGGGAGTGGCTGAATTGGTAGGCCCAGAAAGGTCCGGTGTCAGGCGTGAAGAGGATGCCAGTTGCATTTGGGTCGTGGAGTGCCGCCTGGACGAGCTGCACCGTCGTCGGGTTGGGCACCGTTTGGTCGTTAATAATCCACTGGACGAAGGTGCGGCGGGACGCCGGGATGCTGGGTCCGCCATTCACCGCGTTGATGCCCGTCTTGTGCAGGGTGAAGTAGGCGGCGTTGGTCGGGTCGGCCGGGTCCAAAATCCACCGCGCAATGTCGATGAAGAGGTCGTAGGTCGGCGAGTCAGTCTCGATGCCAGCCTCCGCCAAGCCGGCCTGGAACCCCGCCAAGAGCGGGGCGAAAGACGGCGAGGTGAGGAGGATGCCCACCGGGTCACCGCCGGGGACGTTGAGGCCGGCGTTTTGAATGTTGAAGCCGACGGAGGTGTAGAGCGTCCCGAGGATGCCGCCCAGACTCTGGCCCGAATACGAGATGGCTGCCGCATTCAACGGGACAGTCTGCGCCGCGAGGCTTCCAGTCACCCCAGCCGGTACGCTGGCCACCCGGGCGAATTGAGAGTTGTCGATGACTTGCTGCCGTAAGTTGTCGCGCGTGGCGAAGAGGTTCGCGAGGTTGAGGAGGTTCCAGCCCGAGAAGGCCTCGTTGAAGTCCGACCCGTCGCAGTGGCTGTCCGGCGCACAGGAGCCTTCGCCGACGTTGAAGCAGACCTGGTCCGCTGGGGCTGTTCCGTAGGGACATGCCGTGGTGGCTCGGCTGACGAGCTGACAGTGGCCCACCGAGTTGCAGAGCGTGGGGGCGGTGGTGGCCGTGGTGCAGATTGCGAAGTCTGGGAAGCCGCCGTCAGGCAGCGGTCCCGCTCCAGGCTCCGCGCCATCGGCATACGCCCCGAAGCCGGTGCAGGTGTTCCGTTCGCCGTGCCACACCTCGTCGATGGCAATCATCACCTGGCCGGCCGCGGCCAGAGAGTTGGCGATGGCGTAGGCGTTGGTTTTATTGCCGGTGAGCCCGTGGCCAAACATGGTGACCGGGAAGCCAGCCGGGGGCGTTGTCCCATTGGGGACGGTCATGATGAAGGACATGGGAACCGGGTCCACGCCGCCGTCCGGGTTGAAGGTGCCCGTGGGGCCGGTGAGCGCGAAGGGGTCGACAATCTCGCCGGCCCAGATGGTGTTGATGTTGGTGGTGGGAATGCCAAGGCCGGCGAGCAGTGTCTTGACCGGGCCGGTGACGTTCTCCACCCACAGCGGGTTGGGCGGGAAGCTTGCCGCCGGGTTGTAAGGGATGGTCGAGAGTCCTTGAAGCTGGGAGATGGTCGATTGTGTCTGGAAGGCCCACAGCTGGACGATGTTCTGGAAGGGAATGCCTTGCTGGGCGAGGCCGTCGAAAAGGGGCTGAAAGCCCTTCTGGAGTTGGACGAGCAAACTGGCCTGCTCATCCGTGAGCTGCGCGACCTGGCTCTTTCCATTCGCGTAGAGGGGGGCGGTGGCGTAGGGGAGCCGGACCAAGGCGAATGCTGCGCTGGGAATGACCGGTAGCCCGACCGTGTCGCGAATGGAGTTCGTCATGTACGCGGCGTACTCAGTCAGTTCATCGAGCGGCGTGAGCGGGACAATTCCCAGAATCTGCGGCTTCACGCCGCCGTCCAGCAGGGTGGGGCTGACGCTCGGGCAGCCCGCGCCGACGTTGCTCAAGCAGAAGGCGACGTTGACCGGCCCTTGGCTATTGGTCTGCGCGGAGGAGAAGGCCTTGCTCAGCCCGATGGCCAAGGGCGGGGTGACGGTGGCCGGGTCGACGTTGCCCTGCATCAGCGCGCTGACGCCGTTGTTGGGCAGGCTGAAGTCGACGGCACTGACGATGGTGGCCGTCTCCGAGAAGCCGTCCAACGTGTTTAACCCGCCAATCAGCTGCGCCAGCACGGGCGGCGTTCCCGGTGGGACCGGCAGGCTGACGGTGCCGCCGGGTCCAGTGCGGACGGCGTCGTTGGGGAAGGGGATGATGGTGTTGGCCGGGTCGAACGTGACTTCGGCTTGATTGGTGATGGAGAACGTCCAGAGGATGGCGATGTTGCTGCGCGGAATGTTGAAGGGCGGTCCGGCCAGCGCAGCGAAGAGCGGCGAATAGCCCGTCTGAATCTCCTGGAGCTGGACGGCCGCTTCCTGCGACGGAATCAAATCCGTGACTGGCTGGCAGTCCGAGTTCGGACCGCCTGGACCGCCGTCGGGAAGGATGCATACCGGTACCGGCGGTGCGCAGGCCGCACCGGGGCTGGTGCAGTTGGAGGGGCTGGAAATGAGTGCCCAGGTGGCGGAGCCCGTGACGAGTTGCCCACTTGAGCCGGTCAATGCGCCCGTTTGCGTGCCGCCGATGACGGTCACCGCATAGGTGTGACCGCGCTGCCAGGTTCCTCCAGGCAGCGGTCCGGGAATGGTGAGGGTGCCGCCGCCTGCGTCAGCGCCAGCGGAGGCGTAGCTCGGCTTCACTGCAACCAGGGTGGGGGCGGGGTTGGTGATGTCCAGCACCAGGACGCCCGTCGGAAGCGAGGCCGGGTTGAGGTCGCCCGACGTGGCCACCGTGGCCGGCGTCTCCATGGGAAAACCAGTCAGCGTGTTGAGGTAAGTCGTGTTGAAGAGTGTTTGCGTCGGCGTGTCGCCGGGGTTGGGGGGAATCACCACCAATCCTGTCGCGGGGTCGATGGCCAGGTTGTTGGGCTGAGGCGCGACGGCCGGTGTGGCCGCAGGGTCGAACTCGATGATGACCGTTGGAGTGGGGGCGACTTGGGGAATGTCGGGCGTGCACGCGGCAAGAATCGCGGCAACACCGACGGCAGAGACAACCCAGGATGACCGCTGCATTGCGACCCCCTCAGCTCGCCTTGGAGCAAGCGCCAGGCCACTGATTCGAAAATCGGTTCGCGTCTTCTAGGCCCTTTCATGCCACGGGCCAAGCGAATAGCAGCCATCGAAGTTGCTTACGCAGTGAGTCATGCGCTTGGCCGGGACGCACTGCGGCGAGGAAGGTCATGCCGCTACGGCACCGAGCTGATTAGACTTTGCGTGTGAGCGCGGGCGTGGAGGTCGCCATGGGAAGTGCCATGCAAATTACCGCGAAGAATTTTCGCGAGACGGTGGAGCAGGGCGGCATCGTCCTTCTCGACTTCTGGGCGCCGTGGTGCGGGCCGTGTCGCTCCTTTGGGCCCGTTTTCGAGAAGGTGGCCGCCGAGCATCCCGACATCACCTTCGGCAAGGTGAATACCGACGAGGAGACGGAACTCGCCGGGGCCTTCGAGATTCAGAGCATTCCCACGCTGATGGTCTTCCGGGACCGTGTCCTTCTGTATTCGCAACCCGGAGCGCTGGCGGCCGCTGCCCTCCAAGACATTGTCCGACAAGCGCGGGCGGTGGACATGGACAAGGTGCGCGCAGAAATCGCCGCTCAAAGCAACAAGCCGAGCAGCGGCACGGCGCAAGCCTGACAACGTCCAGCCCCTAAGACTGTTCCTTAGCGCACGTGAGCGCACGTGCCACCTGCTACAGGCCGGGGCTCGGTGTCTGGGCGCTGAGCCCTCTGGCGTGGCATTCTTTGTCCTGTGCAGCTGGTTGCCGCCTTTGCGTTGACTGTGGTGCTTCACGCCGGCGGCCTCGACGCAGGCCCGGGCCCGGCGGCCGCCGAGGCGGAACTCGAGGCGCTTTTGGCCAAGACGACGCTCCAAGCGCCCATGGCCGAAGTGCGGGTAGTCCTGGAAGGCCCAGACGCGACGGTTTACCGGCTCGAAGAGAGCACGGTCACTCTGGATGGAGTGACGGTCGCCTTCTCGAGGGCCGTGGACGCAGGGCCGTCCCTGGCCCTGGGTACCGTCGTGGACGCCGGGGCGCCTTGGGCACTTTCCGACACTGTCGATGCGGGTCCGCCTTTTCCCATCACGACTGTCCTCGGTGCGGACGCGGGCTGGCCCCTCTCCGTCGTGACCGACGCGGGCCCGCTGCTGTCCGCTGCATCCAGCATTGACGCCGGGGCGCCCTTCACCGGCACCCAAGTCCCGGACGGGGACCATGTCGTCACCGCGCGACTCGTCTACCGGGGCCAGCCCACCGGCCCTTACCCCTGGCAGCAGGGGCCACGTTGGGTGCTTCCGGCTCGGGTGCCGTTTCAGGCGAGTCACGGTTTGCGCTTCACCGTCCGACTGGTGGTGGAGATGAATGCCCAAGCGCCGGCCGCTCAGCGGCTCGTTCTCCGCCCTGAGGTGGAGCCGGAAATGGTGGGGGCTCTGGACGATGCGCCCTTGCCGCCGCCACCTCTTCCCCGGCTTCCGCCGGCCCCAGGGCCCACCGCGGTTACCGCCTCTGCGCCGCCCTTGGTTGTCGCGCCGGCGACTCCGCTGGCCGCCACGCCAACCAAAAAAAAGCCGAAGAAGAAGGTGGCGCGGGTGACCTCAACCACCGGGGGTGTCCCCGCCTCGGCCAAGGCCTCCAAGGCCGCCGCGGTACCCGGTTCCGGCGAGGCGCCCGTCTCGCTGGAGGAGGCGACGGCCCGTCTGCGGAATGCCCTGGCCGCACCCCTCGACGCCGGTGCAGCGCCGGCTGGCGCCACGCGGCGCTAGCCGAGCGCGAGCCCAAGTCAGGCCAGCGCCGGGGTGGGGTTACTTCCTCTCCGCTGCCAGCTTCTCTCGGTAGGCCTTCATCATCGCCTCTTGCTCGAGGCGAGGCACCGGGGAGTAGCGGGCGAATTCCATGGTGAATTCGCCCTTCCCCTGGGTGGCGCTTCGGAGGTCCGTGCTGTAGCCAAACATGGAGTTGAGCGGCACCTCGGCGACGGCGACGACGTAGCCCTCGCGGTTTTCAGTGCTGAGGATGGTGCCCCGGCGCTGATTGAGCTGGCCGACCACCGAGCCCTGGAAGTCCTCGGGTGCTTGGACCTCCACCTTCATGATGGGCTCGAGGATGACCGGCTTGGCGGCGTCATAGCCTTCACGGAAGGCCATCAACGCCGCCGTCTTGAACGCCTGCTCCGATGAGTCGACCGCGTGGGACGCGCCGTCGTTGATGACGTAGCGCACACCGGTCACCGGGAAGCCAATCAGGCTGCCCTTCTTCAGCGCCTCGCGAAAGCCCTTCTCCACCGCCGGGATGAATTCCCGCGGGATGGACCCACCGGTGATGTCGTCCACGAATTCGTCATGCTGGACGGCATCCGGCGGGAGCGGCTCAAGGTAACCGCAGACTCGGCCGAACTGTCCCGAGCCACCCGTCTGCTTCTTGTGGGTGTAGGCGAATTCGCCGCGCTGGGTGATGGTCTCGCGGTAGGCCACCTGGGGTTTGCCGGCCACGACTTCACAGGCGTACTCGCGCTTCATGCGCTCGATGTAGATTTCCAGGTGGAGCTCGCCCATTCCGCTGATGATGGTTTGCGCGGATTCCTCGTCGCGGTGGACGCGGAACGTCGGGTCTTCCTTGGTGAAACGGTTGAGCGCCTTGGAGAAATTGGCTTGGCCGGCGCGCTCCTTCGGTGCGACGGCGAGCGAGATGACCGCGTCCGGCACGAACATCGACGTCATGGTGTAATTCACCGTGCCGTCGGTGAACGTGTCGCCGGAAGCACACTCCACGCCGAAGAGCGCCACGATGTCTCCGCCGTAGGCTTCCTCGACGTCGTTCATCTCATTGGAGTGCATGCGGACGATGCGTGGCACCTTCACCTTGCGCTGGTTGCTTTGGTTGAAGATGAAGTCGCCCTTGGAAACGTGGCCCTGGTAGATGCGGATGTAGGTCAGCTGTCCGTAGCGGCCGTCTTCGAGCTTGAACGCCAAGCCGACAAAAGGCTTCTCCGGGTCGGAGGTGAGGACCACCTTGGCCTCGTTGTTTTTCTGGTCCAAGGCCTCGTTGACAACTTCGGTGGGGTTGGGGAGGTAGTCCCCCACCGCATCCAGCAGCAGCTGCACGCCCTTGTTCTTGTAGGCCGAGCCGCAGAACACTGGCGTCATCTTCAGCGCGATGGTGGCGCGGCGGACGGCGGCCTTGAGCTCCTCGCTGGAAATCGGCTCGTCGTGGACGAACTTCTCCGCCAGGAGGTCGTCCACGTTGGCCACGCCCTCGATGATGTCGTGACGGGCCTTCTTGGTTGCCTCGGCGTACTCCGCCGGGACGTCCTCCATGCGCACGTGCTCGCCGTTCTCGCCGTCGAAGTAATAGGCCTTGCCGATGATGGGGTCGATGATGCCCTCGAAGCGGTCCTCGGCGCCGATGGGGACCTGCATCATCACCTCGTGGTGACCGAGCTTCTCGTGAAGCTGTGCACCCACCCGGGCGTAATTCGCCCCGGCCCGGTCCATCTTGTTCACGAAGGCCAGCCGCGGCACCTTGTAGCGGCGCATCTGCCGGTCGACCGTAATGGACTGACTCTGGACGCCGGACACCGAGCACAGGACGAGAATGGCCCCGTCGAGGACTCGAAGCGCGCGCTCCACCTCGATGGTGAAGTCAACGTGGCCCGGGGTGTCGATGATGTTGATGTTGGTGTCTTTCCAGACGCAGTACGTCGCCGCGGACTGGATGGTGATGCCCTTCTCTCGCTCCAGGTCCATCGAGTCCATCTTCGCCCCGACGCCGTCCTTGCCACGGACTTCGTGAATCTCGTGGATGCGCCCGGTGTAATAAAGGATGCGCTCGGTGAGCGTGGTCTTGCCCGAGTCGATGTGGGCAGAGATGCCGATGTTGCGGACGCGTTCGATGGGAAAAGAGGACGCCATGATTCGTGTGCTTCCTTGCTCGTGACTCTAAAGGTGGTGGGCCGCGGCCCTGTACTCGACAACCGGGGTGATAGCCAGAGGGGCGCCTGAGGCTCCCCCGCCATTCATTAACCACCCTAATGCAGCGCGGCACGGGTGCAAGTAAGGGGCAGGGCGCTCCTAGCCGTGGGGGAATGGCCTACCGGAGCTCGTCCAGCCAAGCCGTGGTTTTCTGGACCGCCTCGGAGAAGGAGGGGGCGACGAAAATCATGTCCTGGTAGACGGTGGGGTCATAGGGCCGAGCGGCCATGTGCTCGAAGTTGAGGGGGACGAGTTGAGCCTCGCGGCTGAAGCGCTCGAGCTCCCCAAAGGAGGAGAGCAACCCAGCGCCGTAGGCCTTCAACTTCCCGTCCTCGTAGGCCGCTCCGAATTCCAGGGTGTACCAGTAGACCCGCTCGATTTGCTTCAGCACGTCCTCCGAGACGCGCTCCGCGGCCCGGCCAAAGGCCCGGTTAATTTCAGCAAACCCCGGGTCGGCCAGCGTCGCCGCGTGCCCCACCAACTCGTGGACGATGTCCGGCTCGGGTGTGTAGAGGGGGACGCTGTGGTGGCGGATGTATTGGGTGGAGAGAAACTGGTCGGACTTGAGATTTCCGAGGAACGCCCGGGAGGCCACCAGGCCCGCCACCGGCACCATGCTAAAGCCCGTCTTGGGGACAAGCTTGACGTTGGCCTCGCGCAGCTGAGGAATGCGGCTGCGCGAAAAGGCGACGTGCGCGGAGCAGTAGCGGTATTCGCGGGAAGCGAAACGGTCGTGCAACGGCGTCAGGTGCTCCCAAACCGTCCGCCACACGCCCTGCTCCGAGTCGTCGTACTCCACGTCCGGCACCGGGTCCCCCACCCGCCACCGGAATGCCCGCTGGGCGATGGCGTTGCGTCGCTGGCGGTACACCGGGTCTCGAAAGCCGGGATGGTTTTGGTCGAGTTGGACGAGGTCCTCCGCGCCGGTGTTGGGCCCGGCGGCTCGGACTCCAGGGGTGGCAACGTCCTCAGTCATCACGTGGCCCTATTGTAAACCCTTCATCCCACGGCCGCCCGCTCTCTCTGGGCTCTGGCTGGGGCCGTCCCCACCCGGCGGGGGAGGCGTGCTACTGCTTGGCCTCGACGTGCCGCCGCCAGACGTCGCCGTCCCCGCTTCACCCCTCTCCCGTGCCGCGGTGCGGCTGCTTCTCGCGGTGGCGGGCCGAGTCCCCCCGCGCCTCCAACGGTGGTTGGCCCATGCGGTGGGGAGGCTCGCGTTTGCGTTGGGCATTCGCCGCCGCCTTACCCTGGACCAGCTCGCTTGGGCCTTCCCCAGCTGGAGTGCGGCCGAGCGCCGTGCCGTGGCACGGAGCACGTTCCAAAACATGGCGCGTGCCGCGTTGGAAGCCGCCCTCTCCACCCAGCATTCGCCAGCGGAGCTCGCGGCCCTGGTGCCCGCGGAGGACGGCCGCGCGCTCGAGCAGGCGCTCGCCGAAGGGCGGGGGTTGCTCATCGTCACTGCCCACTTCGCCAGCTGGGAGCTCGTCGGAGAGGCGGTCACCCGCCGCGGCATCCCGCTCAACTCCGTGGTGCGGCCGTTGAAAGGGGCCTTCAACGCGGAAATTGTGGAGGGCCGCTCGCGCTCGGGCATGAAGCTGCTCCCGCAGCGCAATGCCCTCCGCGCCACCCTCGCCGCGCTCGGCCGAAACGAGGCCGTGGCCGTGCTTCTCGACCAGGCGGTGGGAGGCAAGCACGCCCTCTTCGTCCCTTTTTTTGGTCGACCGGCGGCCACAACCGCACTCGTCAGTCTGGCGGCCATGCATTCGGGAGCTCCAGTCCTGGTGTCGGTAGGCACGCGCTCGGCGGAGGGGTTTCGCCTGCGCGTGGAAGGCCCGTTTCCCGTTCCCTCCACCGGGAACCGGATGCGCGACGCTTGGACGCACACCGCCCGCCTCACCGCGGCCCTGGAGGGCTTCATCCGCGACAGTCCGGACCAATGGCTGTGGCTGCACCGCCGCTGGAAGGTGGCCCCGCCGGAGAGGGACAGGCTCCGCCTCGAGCTTCTGGCCATGGCCGCAGACGACGAGCGGGTCCGAAGCCGCCTGGCGAAGGACGGACGCCTCTTCGAGGGCTATTCAAAGGACATGGAGGCCATCCACCGTCGTAACGCTGCGCGGTTGGCCAGTCTCCTGGCCGGTGGCTGGCCCGGGGCCTCGGTGGCGGGAGAGGACGGGGCGGAAGCCGCCTTTCTTATTTTGCAGCATGCCATTGCCGAGCCCGCGCTCCAGCGGCGCTGCCTTCCACTCCTGGCGGCCGCCGCCGCCCGGGGAGAGGTGCCGCCGCTCCAGCCGGCCATGCTTCTGGACCGCATTCGCTTTTTCGAGGGCAAGCCGCAGCTCTACGGCACGGCCCTGGACTGGGACGCCGCCGGACGGCTCTCCGTGGGCCCACTCGAGTCGCCGGAGGGCGTGGACGCGCGCCGAGCCGCGCTCGGCTTGCCAGCCTTGGAGGTGTCCGTGGCGCAAAAACGGCTGGCCGCGGAGGCGGAGGAAGGGGCGCCGGACGACCCGGCGGGGCGCCAGGCGGAATTCGAGGCCTGGGCGCGCCGCGTGGGCTGGCGCATGTGACGGCAGGGCGTCCGGGGCGTTAAGACGGACTGCTAGAAGAGACGGAGGCAAAACAGTGGCCGACGAGCGTCGAGACTCGCTGGATGAAAGCATTGCTCGCATGCGTCAGGCGATGGACGGCGCCTGGCGTGGGCCGATGAATCGCGTGCTCACGGACGACCCGCGCGAGTGGCGCGATGCTTGGAAGGAGCACCGGCGTGCGCTGAAGGCCGAGAAGCGTCTTTCGAGGCGCCGCAGCTCTGGACCGCGGGGCGCCGTTTTTCTTGGAATGGCTGCTGTCCTCACCTACTTCGTCTTCGACGGCGGCCCTTTCTGGCTGTTGTGGGTGGCGTTTGGCCTGTCGCTTTCGGGCATCGGCCAACTCGCGAGCGGCTGGGGGGGCGGCCGCAGCAAGGACGAAGTCATCGAGGGCCAAGCCACTTCCGTCCCCGAAGCCAACGGGGACCCGGCCAACCTGGCCCGCATCGACGCCCTCTGCGACAAGCTCATCGAGGAGATTCGCAAAGGTCCCGACGTCCTGCGCGAGGTGGTGCGCAAGCCGGAAGAGTCCGTGCGCGGGCTGAAGGATGCCATTCACGGGCTGGCCAAGCGTGAGGCCGAGCTTCGCGCCCTGGTGACGAATTCCGACGGCGAGCGGCTTCAGCGCGAGCGCGCGGACGTCGTGGCGCGCCGGGATTCGGCCTCGGACCCGGTGACGCGCGAGCGCTGGGAAGGTGCGCTGCAGGCGCTCGACGCGCAGCTTCAGCACCGCGAGACGCTGCGGACCCAAGGGGCGCGCTTCGAGGCAGAGCGGGTGCGGCTCGGCTACACCCTGGAAAACCTCTATACGCAAGTGCTGGCGGTGCGCTCGACCGCCGGCTCGGATGTCGCTGGTGCCCAGCTCAAGGCCGGGGTGGAGCGGCTGGGAGACGAGATTTCGGCCGTGGCCGATGCCCTCGAGTCCATGCAGGCCGTGGACTCCAACGCGGCTGGGACGGACCAGACGCGACCCACGCCGTCACCGCGCACCCGCGCCTAGCGGGCCCCGGACGCCGAGCTCGCAGTGGTGCCGCTCACCACCGTGGGACTCGCCGCCGTCCAATAGGCGTGGGCCAGGCACTCGGTGCTGTGGGCCAAGCCAATGCCACCTTGGCTGTCGAGAACCACCAGCCCGGCGCGACCCTGCACCCGCTCGAGCAAGAAGGCCACGGCCGCGTCTGCTGCCTGCTGGGCTGTCAACCCGCGCTCCAGGCCTTGCATGGCCCGCATGGCGAGGCCCACGCGCAGAATGTGCTCGCCCCAACCGGTGCACGCCACGCCGCCCAGCCGGTCATCAGCGGAGTAGCCGACGCCAGGCAGCGGCGCGTCGCCGACGCGGCCTGGGAGACTGAAGGCCACACCGCCGGTGCTGTTTCCGGCCGCAAAGTGGCCCTCGGCGTCCAACGCCACCGCGCCCACCGTGTCTGCCGGCCCGAAGCTGTCCGCCGTGGTGCGCTCCCCGCGGAGAAAGGCCTCAAAGCAGGCGCGCTCCCTGGGGACGACGAGACTCCGGTTGTCCACCGGCACAAAGCCCTGGGCCTCCGCGAAGGCCTCCGCGCCCGGGCCGACGAGGAAGTGGTGCTCGCTCGCCTCCAGCACCCGGCGGGCGATGGAGATGGGGTTTTTGAAGCGCCTCACCGCGGCCACCGCGCCGACTTTGAGAGAGGCCCCCTCCATGAGTCCGGCGTCGAGCTCCACCGAGCCGTCCGCCACCAGCACCGAGCCCGTCCCGGCGTCGAAGGTTGGGTCATCCTCCAAGAGGAGGAGGGCCGCCTCGACGGCGTCCAGCGCCGAGCCCCCCCGAAGGAGGACGTCGCGGCCCCGGGCGGCCGCGGCGGCGCACCCCGCCCGGTGGGGCTCCTGCTCCCCGGGCGGGATGCTCCAGGCGCCCCCGTGCACCACCAGGGCTGGCGAGGGACGCTTGGGCGCTTTCTCGGGCCGGGTGCCCATGCGCCTTTAGACTTCAGCACACTCCGCGGGTGAGAAGCCGCGCTAGCGAAGGAAGGGCTGGTGGGCGCCCCGTGTCGGCAGACGAGACGGCTCTCCCATCAGGAAGGCGTCCGTGGCCCGCGCCGCTTCGCGGCCGTCCGAGATGGCCCACACAATGAGACTGGCTCCGCGGCTTGCGTCGCCGGCGGCAAAGACGCCCGGCGCTGTCGTCGCGAAGTGGCTGTCGACGCGGACGTTGCCACGCGCGTCGAGCTCGAGGCCAAGCTGCGTCGCCATGGGCGCGGTTTCCGGGCCCACGAAGCCCATGGCCAGCACCACCATATCCACCGGGTAGGTGACTTCGCTCCCAGGCACCTCGACAAAGCGCATGCCGCCCGTCGCGTCCCGCTGCAGCTCCACGTGCACCGCCTCCAGCGCGAGGAGCTGCCCAGCCCTTCCAGTGAGCGCCCGTGTCATGAGCCCGAAGCCCCGCTCCCCGCCCTCCTCCTGGCTGGAAGACGTCCGGAAGACGAGGGGCCACTGTGGCCAGGGGTTGTTGGCCGCGCGCTCCCGCGGCGGCATGGGCAGCAGCTCAATTTGCCGGACTTCGCGCGCCTTCTGCCTGAGTGCCGTCCCCAGACAGTCTGAGCCGGTGTCTCCGCCGCCGAGAATAATGACGCGCTTGTTGTGCGCCGAAGGCGCGTCCACCGGCACCAGCTGTCCCGCCAAGCGCCGGTTTTGCGCTTCGAGGAAATCCATCGCCAGCACCACCCCCTGAAGCTCACGTCCCGGGACGTCCAGCTCCCGCGGGCGCTGCGCCCCCACTGCCAACACCAAGGCGTCATGGGATGCCCGGAGCGCGTCAAAGGTGGGGTCCCTCCCGACGTCGACGCCGGTGCGGAAGAGAACGCCCTCCTCTTCGAGCACCGCCAGGCGCCGGTCGATGACCCACTTCTCGAGCTTGAAGTCCGGGATGCCGTAGCGCAGAAGGCCGCCCAGTGCCGGGGCCCGCTCGTAGACGGTGACGGTGTGACCGGCCTGGTTGAGCTGGGCGGCGGCGGCCAACCCTGCCGGCCCGCTGCCCACCACCGCCACCCGCTTCCCGGTGCGCAAGGAGGGGGCGCGCGCACGCACCCAGCCCTCCCGGAAGGCGCGCTCCACAATCTCCTTCTCCAGCGTCTCGATGGCCACCGGCTCTTGGTCGATGGCCAGGACGCAGGCCGCCTCGCACGGAGCAGGGCAAAGCCGCCCGGTGAATTCCGGAAAGTTGTTGGTGCTGTCCAGCGACTGAAACGCTGCCTGCCACCGGTTGCGGAAGACGTGCTCGTTGAATTCTGGAATGAGATTTCCGAGCGGACAGCCTTGGTGACAAAACGGGACGCCGCAGTCCATGCACCGCCCGCCCTGTTGACGTGCCGTCTCCTCAGGGAGGGCCTGGGTGAATTCCGTCCAGTCCTGGAGCCGGTCGGACTTCGCGCGCTTGACCGGCGCCGTCCGGGTCCACTCCAGAAAGCCCGTCACCTTCCCCAAGGGCGCTAGCCCTCCACCGCGCGCAGGCGGGTCGGTGCCGACGGGGGACGCATGGCCGCGCGACGCGCTTGAAGGACGGCTTTGTAGTCGGTGGGCAGCACCTTCACGAAGTGCGGGACCAAGTGCTGCCAGTTGTCCAGCACCCGCCGCGCCAGCGGACTCCCGGTGTGCCGGAGGTGGTTTTCCACGAGTCCGTAGACGAGCCAGATGTCGGACTCGTCCACCAGCGACTCGAGTTCCACCATTGAGGTGTTACAGCGCGCTCGGAAGCGGCGCTCCCGGTCAAGGACGAAGGCCAGGCCGCCGCTCATCCCCGCCGCGAAGTTGCGCCCCGTGGGCCCGAGCACCACCACCACACCGCCCGTCATGTACTCGCAGCCGTGGTCGCCGACGCCCTCCACCACTGCCGTCGCCCCGCTGTTGCGGACGGCGAAGCGCTCTCCGGCCAGGCCGCTGACGTAGAATTCGCCGGAGGTCGCACCGTAGAGGACGGTGTTGCCCACCGCCACGTTTTCCTCGGGAGCGAAACGACTGGCTGCCGGAGGACGGACGATGACTCGCCCGCCGGAGAGCCCCTTTCCGGCGTAGTCGTTGGCATCTCCCTCCAGCTCCAGGGTGACGCCCGCGGCGAGAAAGGCTCCCAGACTCTGTCCGGCCGAGCCGCGCAGTCGCACCCGGATGCTGTCGTCATGCAGTCCGTTGGCTCCCCGGCGCTGGGCAATCTCGCCGCTGAGCATGGCGCCCACCGCCCGGTGGGCGTTTCGCACCGGCAGCACCACCATGGTGGGAGGCCCCCCGTCCAAGGTGGCCCGCGTCCGGCGCAGCAGCTCGTGGTCGAGGTGGTCGGAGACGTCCTTGCGCTGCACCGTCACGCAGCGCCGCGGGACGGCCGGAGCGGCGCGCGGAGCAGCCAGCAGCGCCGAGAGGTCGAGCGCGCGGGTCTTCCAGTGCGTGAGGTCGGTCCGGCGCCGGAGCAAGTCCACCCGGCCCACGACGTCATCGAGGGTACGCGCGCCCAAGCTGGCCAAAATGCGACGCACCTCCTCGGCCACGAAGTAGAAGAAGTGGACGACGCCCTCCGGTGAGCCGGAGAAATGTTTGCGCAGCTCCGGGTCCTGGGTGGCGATGCCCACCGAGCAGGTGTTGAGGTGGCACTTGCGGAGCATGATGCAGCCCAGCGCCACCAGGGACGCGGTGGCCATTCCGAATTCCTCTGCCCCCAACAGCGCCGCTACCACCACGTCGCGGCCCGTCCGGAGCCCGCCATCCACCTGGACCCGGATGCGGTCGCGCATTTGGTTTTGGACCAGCACCTGCTGCGTCTCGGCCAGGCCGAGCTCCCACGGCAGGCCAGCGTACTTGATGCTGGAAACCGGGGAGGCGCCCGTTCCGCCCTCGTAACCGGAGATGACGACGCAGCCTGCGCCAGCCTTGGCCACGCCTGCGGCCACGGTGCCGACGCCCACCTCACTCACCAGCTTCACGCTCACCCGCGCCGCGGGATTGACGGACTGCAAGTCGTAGATGAGCTGGGCCAAGTCCTCGATGGAGTAGATGTCGTGGTGCGGCGGAGGAGAAATGAGCGTCACGCCCGGCGTCGACCAGCGCACTTTGGCGATGCGCTCGTCCACCTTGTGACCGGGCAACTGCCCGCCTTCGCCCGGCTTGGCGCCTTGGGCGATTTTGATTTGGAGCTCATCCGCATTCACCAGGTACTCGGCGGTGACGCCGAAGCGCGCCGAAGCCACCTGCTTGATGGCGCTCTTGCGTAAGTCACCATTGGCGTCTGGGAGGTAGCGCCGCGCCTCCTCGCCGCCTTCGCCGGAGTTGCTTCGGCCGCCGATGCGATTCATGGCGATGGCCAGTGTCTCGTGCGCCTCGGCGCTGATGCTCCCGAAGGACATGGCTCCGGTGACGAAGCGCTTCACCAGCTCGCCAGTCGGCTCGACTTCGGCCAGTGGCACCGGCGTGCAGACGTCGGTGGCAAGCGTCAGCAGCCCCCGCAGGGTGACTGGAGTCTCCGTCTCGTCGTTGGCCGCCTCGGAATAGCGCGCGTAGAGGTCCGAATCCCCGGCGCGCACCGCGGCTTGCAGCAGCGCGAGGGTGGTGGGGTTCCAGCGGTGGTGCTCGCCCCGCCTTCGCCACTGGTAGAAGCCGCCCACCGGAAGGCCCCCGGCGTCGCCCGGCGCCGGGCCGAAGCCCCGGGCGTGCCGCTCCAGCGCCTCCCGTCCGAGCTCCGCGAGGCCGATGCCTCCCAACCGGGAGGCGGTGCCGGTGAAGTGTTTGTCGATGAGGGCCCGGTCGAGACCCACCGCTTCGAAAATCTGCGCGCCCCGGTAGGACTGGAGTGTGGAAATGCCCACCTTCGACATGACTTTGAGGAGCCCCTCGGAGAGGGCGTTCCGGAAGTGCTCCTGGGCGGCGGACGCGTCGAGAGGGACGTCCCCGCTGACCGCCTGGGCCCGGACGGTGTCAAAGGCCAAGTAGGGGTTTACGGCCGCCGCGCCGAAGCCGAAGAGGAGGGCCAGGTGGTGCACCTCGCGGGCCTCGGCCGTTTCCACCAGGAGGCCGGTCTGCATCCGGATGCCGTCGCGCACCAGCCGCTGGTGCACTGCCGAGAGCGCGAGGAGAACGGGAATGGCCACCGAGCGGGCGTCCACCCCGCGGTCACTGAGGATGAGGATGCTGCAGCCCTCGTCGAGGGCCTCGGCTGCCTCGCGCGTTAGCCGGTCCACGGCCGCTTCGAGCGCACCCGCCCCTCCGTCGGTGGGGTAGAGAAGGGAGAGCGTGTGCGGCTGAAACATCCCTTGGGACTTGATGGCCGCGAGTCGCGCCATCTCCTGGTTGGTGAGGATGGGTCCGGGCAGGGTGAGGCGGTGGCATTGCTCCGGCGTCTCATCCAGGGTGTTGCCGTCGGGACCGGTGGCGGTCGCCAGCGTCATCACCAGCGACTCGCGAATCGGGTCGATGGGGGGATTGGTGACCTGGGCGAAGAGCTGGTGGAAGTAACGGAACAGACTCGGCGCTTGGTCGCTGAGCACCGCCAGGGGCGTGTCGTTGCCCATGGAGCCCGTCGGCTCGTGCCCGGCCTCCGCCATGGGCTGAAGCAAGAGGCGCACGTCCTCGTCGGTGTAGCCAAAGGCCCGTTGAAGCCGGTCGAGCTGCTCGCCCTCGAGGGGTTGCGGCGGGGGCACCTCCGGCAGCTCGTCGAAGGTGAAGACGTTTTTGTCGAGCCACCGACGGTAGGGCCAGCGGCCGGTGATGTCGCGCTTGAGCTCGTCGTCCTCGACGATGCGGCCTTCCTCGGTGTCCACGAGAAACATACGGCCCGGCTGCAGACGACCCTTGCGCCGGACGCGTTCCGGCGGGACTTCCAGCACCCCTGCTTCCGAGGCGAGGATGACTTTGTCGTCGTCCGTCTCCATCCATCGGGCAGGGCGGAGCCCATTTCGGTCGAGCGTGGCGCCGATGCGGGTGCCGTCGGTGAAGGCGATGGCCGCCGGTCCGTCCCAGGGCTCGAGCAATGCGCTCGAGTATTCGTAGTAGGCGCGCCGGCTGTCATCCATTCCCGGGTCGCCTTCCCAGGCCTCGGGAATCATCAGCATCATCGCCTGGGGAAGGCTGCGCCCGCCCATGGTCAACAGCTCGAGCATGCTGTCGAATTGCGCCGAGTCGCTCGCGTCCTCGCGGACGATGGGGAAAAGCCGGTCGACACTGCCGAAGAATTTCGCGGACTGAAGTTGGCTTCGGCGAGCGGCGAGCCAGTTCCGGTTGCCGCGGACGGTGTTGATTTCACCGTTGTGGGCGATGAGCCGGAAGGGCTGTGCCAGCTCCCAGGTGGGAAAGGTGTTGGTGGAGAAGCGCGAGTGCACCAGGGCCAGTGCGCTCACCATGTCCGGGTCCTGGAGGTCTCGGTAGAAGCGCTGAAGGCGCGTCGGAAGCAAAAGTCCCTTGTAGACGATGGTCTCGGACGAGAAGCTGACAATGTGGAAACGGCCTTCCGGGTCCAGCCCGCGCTCGCGGACGCGGTTCTCCACGAGCTTGCGGATGACGTACAGCTTTCGCTCGAAGGCGGAAGGCACCACCCGGCGCCGCGCGACGTAAATCTGGCGAAGCACGGGGACGCTCTCCCGCGCCAGCCAGCCCATTTGGCTCTCGTCGATGGGGACGTCGCGCCAGCCGATGACGCGCTGGTGCTCCTCCTCGGCCACTTCCTCGAAGACGGCCTCGCACGCCGCGCGCGCTGCGGGGTCCTGCGGAAGGAAGACTTGTCCCACGCCGTAGCAACGACGGCGGGGCATCTCGAAGCCCAGGCGGAGGCCTTCCCGCTTGAAGAAGCGGTGCGGGAGCTGCAGGAGAATGCCCGCCCCGTCGGCCGTCTCGGGGTCAGCCCCGCATGCGGCGCGGTGACTCAGGTGGTCGAGAATGGAGAGCGCGTCTTCCACGATGGAGCGCGACTTCTCGCCACGGATGTGGACCACAAAGCCGACACCGCAGGAGTCATGCTCAGTCGACGGGTCATACAGCCCGTGCCGTGTCGGTAGGCCGTTGGGCAAAGTGGGTTTCTCTTGAGCCAATAGTAGACCCAGCGCGTCAAAACCGACACCTCGCCTGCGACAGTTTGGGTAATGGAAACCCCGAGCGTGAGGCAGCCCCCCCGAGGCCCCGGTGGGGAGCTGTCCCCCCGGCGTTTCCGCCCGGGGCGGTCGTTACAACGCCATCCGAAGGCCTACCCCGAGTTGGACGATGGGCGCGTGGACGACGAGGTTGACGGGCACGGGCGCCGAGCCGCCGGCGTTGATGGGGACGCCTGGAATGTCAAAGCCAAGTCGGAACTCCCCGCCCAAATGGCCATAGTCCACCGCCACGAAGGACTCCACCTGCAGGTAGCTGAGCACCGTCACCAGGAAGTCCACCCGGGTGATGAAGCTCACGTCCGTGAGGTTTCCAATATTGGTGAGCACCCACGTCGTCTTCGCCGTGGTGTCGACGAGTGTCGCGCTCAGGGCGAGGTAATTCCGGCCGAGGTAGAAAGGTTGGAAGGCCCCCTGGACGATGAGGTTCGGGTACTGAGACGCGGTGAAGCTGGCGCGGTTGTAGAAGTACTCGCCTCCCAACGTGATGCTCTTGTTGCCCTCGAAGTTGATGCTGTAGGTGAGGCCCGCCACGGCCTGAAACAGCGGTGAGGCGGGCTGCTGGAGCGCTCCAAACGTGTAGCCGCCGTAAGTCCCCGGTTGGACGACGCCGCTCGGCAGGGACACGCCGCACGAGGTGTTGGGCGCCATGTTGGGAAAGTCCAGACACTGCTTCACCACCGCCTCGCCGTAGACGTCGAAGTCCCCGAGCCCGGCCGTGACGAAGGAGCCCACCCGCCAGGCCCGGTTACGCTGAGCCAGGGCGTTGACGCCGACGGCGCCGCCTTTGAAGTCCCATTCCACCTGACCAGCCCCGCCCACGTCCTCCAGGAGTCCGTTGGAGGTGTTCTGTGTCCCGGAGATGAGGTCCACGGAGCCGCCTGAGCTGCCAAAGGTGGTTCCGGTGGTGCTGATGTTTTGCGTCGACTCGAAGAGCGCGACGGCAGTGAAGTTGAGGCCGGTGCGCTCCCAGGGGATTTGGGCGCGGAGCATGGTCACACCGAGGCGCGCGTCGAAGACCGCCAGCGGGTTGCGCGGCTGACTGGCAAGGAAGTCATCGGGATTGAAGTATTGACCCGTCCCCCACTTGACGTGTTGGCGCCCGGCGGTGACGAAGACCGTCCGCGCGATGTCGAAGGCGAGCCATGCCTGGTCGAGGTACACCGCCGGGTTGCTCACCGGCTGAAAGCCGGTGGCGGTGGTGGGAACGCCCGTCACCACGGTGGTGCTGCTGAGCAACGGGTCATACGCCAGCCGTCCGAGCACGAAGGCGCGCAGCCTGTCCGTGGGTCGTGCGTCCAGGTAAACGTCCACCAGCAGGGGCACATTGAAGCTCGACTTCCCCAGGGGTTGGTGCTCGGAAATGGTGGTGAGGGCGCGCAGGTAGAATTGCCCGCCGATTTTCAGTGCATCCTCCTTCACCAACCCCGCGGCAAAGGCGTCCTGGGCCGGCGCGCCGGTGAGAATCTGCTGCTCGCCGGCGGCCGTGTTTCGGTCCGCGCTCGGAGCGCCGCTCGCCCCGGCGCCGGGGATGAGGGGAGGGCTCGAGGGTGCCGGGGCGGGTGTCCCGGCGTCCGGGGGCGCGCCGAAAAGCGCATTCTCGTCGGGGCGCCCTTGCGCGGAGACGCTGCTTGCGACGAGTCCCAAAAGGAGCGCCGTCGCGCGGGCGGTCATCGGCTCTTTGCCTCGAGCCATGCCTTGGTGAAGATGTTCGCTTCCAGCGGGTGGAGGTCCACGCTCTTCATCACCACGATGGTGCTGTTTTCCTTCTCCACCTCGTCGTAGATGCGAATTTCACCCGGGTACCAGACTTCGGCCTTCTTCGATTCGCTGTAGAGCTTTTGCCAGCGTGGGTAGTAGAGCGTCCGCATCAGCCGGCCGGAGAGCGCAAACTCTTGCCGCTTGAGGACGTTCCCGCTGGCTTGGTCCACCGAGAGTTTCATCACCGGGAAGGCGACGTCGGTGTTGGGCTTCACCTTGAGCTCCAGCTCCCAAACGTCGAATTGACCGAGTTTGGCCTCGCCCTTGTAGGTGGCGTCGTATTCCTCCACCAGCCGTGACTGGTCGAAGTCCGCGCGCCGGCTGTCGGTCCCGGCGATGCGCTCGCGCTCCGTTCGGCGGTCCCATTTGCCCGTGCCCGGGTCGTAGGACCAGAGGTTTTTGTCCAGTCGGATGTAGCCCTTACCGGCTTCACCTTTGGGCTTGGTGAAGAGAATCATCAGCTTCTCGTCCTCGTCCCTCCGGTAGATGAAGGCCTCGCGGGCGATGTCTGTCTTGTCCTTCTCCTTCTGCTCCAGGTAGGCGAGCGACTTGAAGTCGCCGCTGTTCCGCTGCCGGTAGTCGATGGTCTTGAGGACCTGCATGACCGCGTCCTGGCCCGTCAAAGGCGCAGCCCAGACGGGCGCGGCGAGGATGAGGAGGAGCGTCACCAACAGAGGCTGCTTCATCCGTTTAACCCACCCGGTGCATGGCCGTGACCGGTTGAAGCCTGGCTGCGAGAAAGGACGGGAGAAGGGAGATGACGGTGGTGCACGCCGTAATCAACCCAATGGACCCGAGGAGCACGCCTGGACGGACCGAGAAGTGCACCTCTTCGCGCATCAGAAACAGCTGCACGCTCAGCGGCACGTGAATGTGGCCGGCATTCACCGCCGCGCACACCAAGAGGCCGAGCGCTGCCCCGAAGACCGCCGCCGAGAAGGAGAGGGTGAAGGCCTCGACCAGGAACATGGCCAACACGCGCGTGCGCTGCATCCCAATGGCGCGCAGTGTTCCAATCTCGCGGGTCCGTTCGCGAATCGCAATCCACAGGGTGTTCATGATGCCCACAGCGATGATGACCAAGAGAATGCCAATCAGCACGTAGGACAGCCAGGTGATGGCGGTGAGCGTCCACTTGATGAACGCAATCTCATCCTCCCAGTTGGTGACGTCGAGCTTCTGTCCCGTCCAACCCTCACGGTTCACGACCTCAAACTTTTGCCAGAACGACCGCGGGTCCTTGTCCATGAGCTGGAAGCCGGCGGCGGGCAGTACCTCTCGCAGCCGAGCCTCCACCCTCGGGATGTCGCGCATGTCCTTCAAATAGAGAAAGAGGGCCCCGGTGGCGTCCTCGTTGAGCGCATACAGAGCCCTCAGCGTGACCGCCGGGACAAAGGTATTGAAGGAGCTGAGAAGTCCGAGGTTCCGCGCCACCGCCACCACCCGGACGTCCACGGTGTTCGCCGCCCCGCGGAGCGTGTAGGCGGACAAGGTGACCACGTCTCCCACGCGGACGCCGAGGCGTTGTGCTTGCTCTTCGAAAATGAGCAGCGTTCCGGGTTCAGCCAGGGCGTCGAGGGACCCCTCCGTGACCTGCACCACGCGGCGGAAGCCGGGCTCGTTGCGGATGTCGATGCCTCCCACCCCGGCTTGGAGCGAGCTCGTCTCGCTGACCAGCTTGGCCCAACCCCGCCCGCGCTCGGTGACGAAGTCGAGCTCCGGGACGTTGGCCCGCACCACCTCCAAGACCTTTCGGTAGTGCGTCACCACCGGTGCCGACTGGCCGGCCGTCACTTTGAAGAAGCCCCCCACGTTGACGTGACCCGCCATCACCGTGGTGGCCGATTCAAGAATGGTCGTTCGAATCCCGTTGAGCAAACCGAGCAGGACCACCAGGAGGAGGGTCACGCCCGAAATGGCACCGCCGAGCATGAGCGAGCGTCGCCGGTGGGAGAGGAGGTTGCGAAAGGCAATGAGAAAGAGTTGGCCCAAAGTGTCCTGTGTCCTATTCGTCGGTTTGCATGGCTCGAACCGGAGGGACTCGGGCGGCCAGGAACGCGGGGTAGAGTGTCGAGAGCACGCTGACCAAGAGGACGATGACCATCGCCCACAGCACGTTGCCCGCCGACAGGTGCGGGTAGAGGCTCGGACCCGAGAAGAAGAAATACATGACGTCTGTGCCCCGGATGCCCGTTGCGCCGAGCCAGCCCACGATGGCGACGCCCAGAAGGGCGCCGGCGCCACCGAACACCAAGCCCAGGGTCAGCGTCTCGGCCAGCACCATGGAGAGGATGAAGGGACGCTGGGCACCGATGGCGCGCATGGTGCCCACTTCGGCCGTTCGCCGCAACGTCGCCATCATCATCGCGTTGTTGATGATGACCATCGCCACCACGAAGATGATGAGGACGGCGATGTAGAGCACCAGACGCGCCAGACTGACCAGTTGGCCGAGGATGCCGGCGGCATCCTGCCAAGGCAAGGCGGCCACTCCCAGGTGCTCGTCGTGAGAGAGCGTCTGGATGGCCTTCAGCGTTTGCTTCAGCCGGGAGGGGTCTTTGAGAATAACCGCGGCGTTGAGCACCACCCCGCGGGGGATGTCGGCCAGGTCGAAGGAACGCGTCAGAAGCTCGTTTCGGCGAGCGTCGGGCGCCACCGCGGGGAAGGTGTTCTTGTCGTCGATGCGGCCCGGAGTGGCTTCGACGACCACGTTGCGGTTCGTTCCGAAGAGGGCCTCCTCGGCGTGGGAGCGGTCCACCGCTTGAGCTCCGGCCTCCTTTTTGAGGGCCTCAATTTCCGCGCTGGTTTCGGTGCTGAGGTACCCGTAGAGCTCGCGGAAGGAGATGATGTCCATCAGGTCGAGGTTCCCGGCCAGCGGCGACTTCTCCAGGCCCTTGAATTGGAAGGTGCCCCACACCGGCAGGTTGAGGCTCTTGGTATAGCCGGAGCGCGTGAAGGCGGTGATGGTGAGGGGGTCGCCGATTTTGAGCCGGTAGAGCTGCAAGAGCGGCGCGAGTTCGCGGTAGAAGAAGGCATAGCGCGCCTGGAAATTCTCGTCGGTGACATTGAAGAAGGCCGACAACAACTCATCCAGGTTGCCGTCCGACCGACCGAGGAGGGCGCGCAGCCTTTGCACGGCCTGGTTGGTCTTGAGGCTGTCCAGCTGCAACTGGATTTCCCGAGTCTGTTGTCTGCTCTCCCGGATGTAGCGCTGGAGCTCGGGGTCGCGGGAAATCCTCGCGCCGGTTTCAAGGGCCTCTTTGATGAGGTCCAGCCGACGGGCCGTTTTCAGCTTGAAGTACTGCTCGTAACTGAATTTGGCGAGCAACAGGCCCCTTCGCCCAGGCGGCACCGCTTCGCCGTCCACAATCTGCATCCGGTCGAAGGATTTTGCGAAGCTGTCGAGGTCGGTGCCGATGTAGCGTAAGGCCACCAAGTCTCCGTCGGGGAGCTGGGGCGCGACCTTGTTCTCGAGAAACTCGAGCGCGGCGTAGGGGTTTTGGTCGAAGTCGTCCCAAAACGCCTGCGACGAGGCGCGGTCGACTGCAGCTAGGGCCTCGGGGTCCCGGGCATCCGCCGTCTCCATCTCCCCGGCATGCGTCAGGTCGTCGCGGAGGACTTGGACGATTTGACGAACGTGCGCCTTGAGGCTCTGCCGCTGGGTTTCGAGCTCCGCCGAGCTGCCATGTTCCTTCTCCTCGCGGACCACGTTCCGCAGCTCCTCGAGCGTCAGGTCCACGGTGTTGCCGGAAGTGATGAGCGAGCCTTTGATGCCCATGGGCACCACGGCCTTGACGTTGGGGAGCTTGGCGATGGCGCTCTGGACGCGCTCGTAGTCCTGGATGGGACTCAAATCCGGCTCCGTGCCACCGGTGGGCCAGATGGACACTGGGTCTCGACTGCTGTCGCTGTACACCTGGATGTGCCCGGAGACCGTCCCGACGATGCTGCGACTCATCGACCCGAGGAGACTGTCCAACATCGCCCCACCCACCACCAGGAGCAGGGTCCCAAAGAAGATGATGGCCCCGATGAGGAGGTTGATGCGGCTCCGAAAGAGGTTCCGGAACGACACCTGAAGCAACAGACGCAACATCAGTGCATCCCCGCCGCGTGCGCTGACACCGAGGGTTGCTCGCGGCCGACAATTCTCCCGTCCTCCAGGCGGATGATGGCGTTGGCGTGGCTCATCACCCGCGCGTCGTGGGTGGAGAAGATGAAGGTGGTTCCGTCGCGCTCGTTGAGCTCCTTCATCAGGTCGATGATGTGCTCTCCGGTCACCGAGTCGAGGTTGGCGGTGGGCTCATCCGCGAGGACGATTTGCGGGCTGGCCACCAAGGCACGCGCCACGGCCACCCGTTGTCGTTGCCCCCCGGAGAGCTCGCTTGGACGGTGGTCGGCGTGCGTGGCGATTCCCACCTGCTCGAGCAACGTCATCACCCGGGAGCGCCGCTCGGCCCGGCTCAGCCGGCGCTGTAAGAGGAGAGGAAATTCGACGTTCTGAAAGACGCTGAGCACCGGCACCAGGTTGAAGCTCTGAAAGATGAAGCCGATGGTGTTGAGCCTGAGCGCCGTGAGTTCGCGCTCGCTGAGCTCCGAGGTGTTGTTCCCCGCCACCTCCACCGTTCCCCGCGTCGACACGTCGACGCAGCCGATGAGGTTGAGGAGCGTCGTTTTTCCGCTCCCCGATGGCCCGGCGATGGAAATGAATTCGCCTGCCCCCACGTCGAGTGAGACGCCCCGAAGCGCCGGGACCACGGTCTTTCCGAGGCTGTAGTCTTTGTAGACGTCTGCAATGCTGACGATGGGGGCCATCCCATCCTCCCTTTTGCACTGGGGGGCTAGTGGCAGGTCGGACTCCGGTCAAGCGGAGTGCTGATGAAAAAGTGTTGAGCGCGCTCGTCTTGTCCAGGAAGCGTCTACCACCGACGGCTGCTGCGAGGGTGGCGAGACTGCTGGGCCCGGTCGGGGCCCGTCCCGGCATGCGTCTTCCGCGTGGCTGCTTAGCTCCGGTTGGTTTCCACCAAGGCTTCGATTTTAGCCAATGCCTCGTCGAGCACGGCATGCACTTTTTTCATCGTCGAGGGGGTGAGCCGGCCGTGCCGGGCCGAGTGGCGGAACACCTTGAAGAGGCGGGTGGCGTGTTTGATGAGGTCCCCCAGCTCTTCGGCGTACTCCTCCCAGCTCGCTGCGCCAGAGCGCTCGTAGAATTCGTCCACCTCCTCCCGGTGCTCCTCGAGGTCGCGCCGGCCATCGGCGGTGATGGCGTAGGTTTTTCGGCCGTCGGCCTCCTCCACCCGGGCGTGCCCCAACTCTTCGAGCAGCTGCAGGGTGGGGTACACCACGCCCGGACTCGGGCGGTACGTCCCGCGGCTGCGCTCCTCGATGGCCTGCATAATTTCGTACCCGTGGCGGGCCTGCTTCTCGATGGAGTCGAGGATGAGGTAGCGCACGGCGCCGCGGTCGGCGCGCGGCGGCGGCCCACCGAAGAAGTCCCAAACCTCGCGCCGTCCACCGCGGTGGCTGCCCCGGTGAGAGGGGCCCATGAGGTGCTCCCACTGCCAAAGTCGCTCGTGCATGTGCGCTCCTTGTCGACCCATCTAAAGATGGGTCTTATAGATGTATCTGTAGATAGCTCCTGTTGTGGTCCACGCGCAAGCCCGGGGGTGCCTCCGCCCCAGGGGCGCGGGGAGAGCCCTCGAGGCCGGGCGAGGACGCGCTTCGAGCCCTAGGGGCCCTGGCCCACCATGGCCCGTCGGACGAAGGCCAAGGGCGCCGAGTCGTCATAGACGAGCGCTCCGTTTCTCAGCGAGACACCGAGGCGGCGGAAGAGGCCCGCGAGGTCCGGGGCTCCGGGAGCCAGGGCGAAGCGCTCGAAGAGCTCGCTGAAGATGGGAGAGCCGGCCGCGCCGTCGGCTACCCGGATGACGTCTTCCACCTCCCAGCGACGGGTGACATTGCCGCCCGACGCGACAAGCGCACGGAGAACGTCGTCGGCCGAGCGAGCATTCCGAGTCCGCTCGCGCAGCGTGACGTCCAGGACGAGCCAGAAGAGGGCGCCCCCCCAGTAGGTGCGCGCCCAGGTGTGCGTCGACTCGAGCCCACCCTCACCCGGGCGAGGTAGGCCCAGTGGCCCTTGCTCCAGCCACTCGGACCAAAGCTCTCCTTGGTCCATCATCCCAGCGCGGACTCGGACCATCGGTTCGCCGAAGACGGCCATGCCCTCCTCAAGCCAGAGGTGGTTCCGCCGCAGCGAGGGAAAGCCCAGGTGCATGAGCTCATGGGTGAGTACCCAGTGCGAGCGCGCGCGTGTGCCGGAGAGACTCGTTCCAAGCCGCAGAAGAATGGACGCGCCGCCCTCACCGAGGGTGAAGCCACTCAAGTGCTGGCCCGCGTCCGGGACTACCAACAGCAGCAGCTGTGGAACGGGAAAGCGCCGGTAGTAGGCAGCCACCGCCCGGGTGGCCTCGGTCACCCAAGGGACCATCTCTTCATCCGACATGGTGAAGTGCACCGGGGCGACGGCCAGGGTGACGTGCGCCTCTCCCACCGCAACCGCTGTCGCTTTCCAAGGGCCAAACGCGCACAGCGGCGTGACTTGCAACCCGGCTGTGGATTCATACGTGTCCGGCTCGTTCACGGGCGACAGTCCAGAGAAGAAGCCAATTCCCTCTGGAAGACTGACGTGGATTCGGTAGCCGGCGAGTGGCACTTCTTTGGGGTGAAGGAGCCAGGTCGACGGCGGAGACACCAGGGCTTCGCCATAAGCGGCCGCGGCCTGCGGGTCGGCCAGTGCCGCGGCAGCCTCTCGAAGCAGAAACCGGTAGCGAAGCTTGCAGCCCCGGGCGCAGCTCTCGGGCGCGAGGTGCTGCCCAACGGGCGACCAGTGGCCGTGCGTTTCGACTTCGAGGTCGCGGAGGAAGCGCTCGCCACCCTCCTCCAAAACGAGTGCGCCCCTGGGGCTGGCGGGAAAGGACGCTTCGACGCTCAGCGTCTCCGCGCCCGACGCCACTTGGACGCGAAAGGAGGGCACCTCCGCAGGCGCGGGCGCGGCGAGGGTACCCCCCGCGCAAAGTGCCCACAGCATGAAAAACGCGCGTCTCACGCCGCTTTCCCAGTTGGACAGGCCAGCGGGCGTGCATATTCCCCATTCAGGACGGCTTGGGGAAAGGACTCATGGCGCGCTCGGCGTTACTTTGGCTAGCGGTGTGCCTGCCCGCCTTGCTCGGCGCGGGCAGCGCCTCCGTGCCTTGCGGCGCACTCACCACGCCCGCCTACGACGCTGCAGCGCATTTCCGGGCGGTGCACATCGACACCCTGGACCCAAAGCTCCAGGGTGTCTTCGAGGAGGCCCGCCGTGGCTGGCTCCAGGTGCTCGTTGGACGCCACACCACCGACGGGCGCGGCTTTTTCCTTCAGCGCGGCGGAAACACCTTCCTCACGCTGCGGTCCTTCAACTCCTTTTCCGAATACGACGCCCTCCGCGCCTTTCGCTCCAGCGTCGCCGAGCGGATTGGGCCTGACGGCGAGCGGGCCGTGCAGCTGTACGACCGCGGCGACGTCGCCCTCCTGTCCCCGCACAACAGCGAGGTGTGGACGCGTTTGGAGGAGTTGGACTACCGCCCCCCGGGGGCCGAGCTGAGCGAGTACACGGCGGGCTACATGCAACTGGTGGTGGAGCAGGTGAGCTCCGAGCAGTACGAGGCGGTGTGGAAGCAGCTTCGTGCCGCGCTCACCGACGCCCACTACCCCGTCGGGCGCAGGGCCTTCTTCAGTAGTCTTGGCAGCGGCAAGCACGTGAGTTTCTGGCTTGCCACCAACCGCGAAGCGTTTCTCCGAGCCGGCCCGCCCGAGCAAGCGGTGGCGCGGAGCCTGGGTTCGGAAAAGGCCGCGGCGCTCTTCGCCACCCTACGGGCCGCGTGCAGCGAGGTGAGCGTGCAGGAAGTCCTTCCGCGACCGGAGCTGGCCAGTCCTCCGTAAACCGCTGGAGGCGGCCAACCCTCCCTCACAACTCTTCGAGGAATTCGTCGTTGTAGGTGGAGCGCGCCAGGCGCTTCACCAGCGCTTCCATGGCCTCCACTGGCTTCACGGCAAACAACATCTGCCGCAGCTTCTTCACCTTCTCGTACTCCTTCTGGGTGAAGAGCTTCTCCTCCTTCCGGGTACCGGACTGGGGGATGTTGATGGCCGGGAAGATGCGCTTCTCGGCCAGCATGCGGTCCAGCGTAATCTCGCTGTTCCCGGTGCCCTTAAATTCCTCGAAGATGACTTCGTCCATCCGGCTGCCGGTGTCGATGAGCGCCGTCCCGACGATGGTCAGCGAGCCCGCTTCCTCGGTGGCGCGGGCCGCGCCAAAGAGACGCTTCGGCCGCTCCAGAGCCCGGCTGTCCACGCCGCCGGTCAGCGTGCGACCCGAGCTGTCGACCTCTTTGTTGTAGGCGCGCGCGAGCCGGGTGATGGAGTCGAGAAGCACCATGACGTCCCTGCCGGCTTCCACCATCCGCCGGGCACGTTCCATGGCCAGCTCGGCCACCTTGAGGTGGTCGCCGGTGGGCCGGTCGGCATTCGAGGCCAGCACCTCGCCCTTGATGCTGCGGCGCATGTCGGTGACTTCCTCGGGCCGCTCATCGATGAGGAGCACCATCACGTGGACTTCCGGATGGTTGGTGATGACCGCCTGCGCGATGCGCTGGAGCATGATGGTCTTGCCAGTCTTCGGCGGCGCGACGATGAGCGCGCGCTGACCCTTGCCCAGCGGGGCGATGAGGTCCAGGACCCGGGTCACCATCTCGCGGTGCCCGTGCTCCAGCTTGATGCGCTCCACCGGGTCGATGCTCGTCAGGTCGCCGAAGTGGGGAAGGCGGGCGGCCGCCTCGAGTGCGAGGCCATCCACGGTGTCCACCCGCTGCACGACACCCTTCTGGCCCCGCATTTGTGCTTGAGCTTGGATGTATTGGCCCGGACGGAGCCGGAGCTTCTGCACCAAATTCTTCGGAAACTCGGCGTCGTCTGGCCCGGCCAGAAGGCTGCGTTTGACTTGGCGAAGAAAGGCGTTCGGACCTTTGGCCTCGGTGTCCAGTACGCCCTCCACGCTCACCAATCCCTGCGGCGTGTGCACCTGTGGAGGCGGCCGCTGGCCGCCCCCGGCGACGCCCGGAGGCCCGCCTTGCGGGCCCCGCGCCTGATGGGCCGCAAGCTCAGCCGGGGAGAGGAAGACTTGTGTTTGCTGGCCGTCGGGGCCGGCAGTCATCCGGTAGGCTTGACCGTCCGCGGTGAAGAGGACGGGTGCGCCGCGCCCGCGACGCCGTCGCCTGCGCCGACGGCGCCCGCCACCGATGGCTCCCGGGGCGTCTGTCGGCATGCCGGCGGTTGCCGGACCCGAGGAGGGAGTCGCTGGCTCGTCGGGGCCGTCGTCTTCGCCGCCCTCGTCCTCCGGCGGAGTCGCCGAGGGCACCGGCGGCGGTGGAAGCGCGTCGGCTGGATCGCGGTTGTCGTTGTCGCTCATCGTGACCTTGTACGGTTGTCGGGATGCCGGTGGAACACAACGGACGAAGGGGCGACCCGCGTGCTGGCGGGACGCCGTCCTCCACCCGTGTCCACCGGGGATGCTCCGCGGCCGGCCCGCTCACTCCAGGCCCACCCCGGAAACAGCTCCCACTTCATAGCAAAGCCGCCGTCTAACTGCACCCTTCTGCTTGCCGAACTTCGCTAGAAACCCGTTGGACAGCGACTACCGCCCTACCGCCCGCTGCGCTGCCTCGGGGTAGCGTTGCCCGGCCACCGCCTCACGCGGCACGGCAGCCGAGAGCGCGGTCAGCTCCTCTTTGCCAAGTTGGACGCTCGCCGCGCCCACATTTTCCAGGAGCCGCGAGCGGCGCTTGGTGCCCGGAATGGGAATGACGTCCTCGTCCTGGGACAAGAGCCACGCCAAGGCGAGTTGCGCCGGAGTGCAGCCCTTTTTGAGCGCAAGTGTTTCGACACGCTTCACCAGCTCGAGGTTGGCGGAGAGATTATTTGCTTGAAAGCGTGGCGTCTGTCGCCGGTAGTCATCGGGTGCGAGGTCCTCCACCCGGCGGATGGCGCCGGTGAGGAAGCCTCTGCCGAGCGGGCTATAGGCCACGAGGGCAATGTTGAGCGTTCGGCACGTGGCCAGGACGCCGTCCTCGGGGTCTCGCGTCCACAGGGAGTATTCGCTTTGGAGCGCGGCAATGGGGTGGACCGCGCTGGCTCGGCGCAACGTCTCCGGTGCCGCTTCGGACAAGCCCAGCGCCCGCACTTTCCCTGCGCGGACGAGCTCGGCCATTGCCCCCACCGTTTCTTCGATGGCCACGTCTGGGTCGACGCGGTGCTGGTAGTAGAGGTCAATGACGTCCACCTTGAGCCGCTTCAGGCTTGCCTCGCAGGCCGAGCGCACGTATTCGGGCCGGCCATTTACAGCGCGCTTGGTGGGGTCTTGAGAGTCGCGCACAAAGCCGAACTTGGTGGCCAGCACCATCTCGTCGCGGCGCGAACGCGCCACCCTCCCCACCAGCTCCTCGTTCTTGCCGAACCCGTACATGTCCGCGGTGTCCAGGAGGTTCGCGCCACGGTCGAGCGCCAGGTTCAGCGTGGCCAGTGACTCGATGTCGTCGGTCGGTCCGTAGAAGTCCGACATTCCCATGCAGCCCAAGCCGATGGCGCCGACTCGGATGCCGCTGCTGCCAAGAATTCGCTGCTCCACGTTTTGCCTCCGCTTTAGGCACCACCGGCCTTCCCCCCGCTGGATGTCAACGCGAGCCGCCCGATGCAAGGGCCTCTCGGGAGGGCTAAAGCACCCGGGCTCGCGACGGCCGAATGCTTTACAGGTCGGACGCCCCCGCTAGGATGGCCTTGCTTCAGGGCGCTACATACCGCCCAAGTGTCCGATTTCTAAAGAGAATTCAGTACTCGGCGGCCCCGTCAACCGGAGCCTTCCTGGCCGGTTTGAAACGCCGCCGACCCTCACAAGAGCCCATGGCGAAACAGCTGAAAATGCGTTTGGAGAACTCTGGCAGCCGCGCCGGGGGCCGAGGCGGCCGGGGCGGGGCCTCCGCCGCCGGAGGGGGTGGTCCCGAGGAGCCGGCGGCGTTGCTCCACGAGGAGGCCCGCACCCGCTACCTCAACTACGCGCTCTCGGTCATCACTTCGCGTGCTCTGCCCGACGTGCGCGACGGCTTGAAGCCCGTCCAGCGGCGCATTCTTTACGGGATGTGGCACGACCACCACCTCAACTCGGACGCCAAGTTCATGAAGTGCGCCAAGGTGGTGGGGACCATCCTCGGCTCCTACCACCCGCACGGCGACACCGCCGTCTACGACGCGCTGGTGCGCCTCGCACAGGACTTCTCCTTGCGCTACCCGCTGGTGGACGGGCACGGAAACTTCGGTTCGCTGGACGGAGATACGGCCGCAGCGATGCGCTACACGGAATGCCGCCTGCAGCCGCTGGCGAGCGAGATGCTCGCCGAGCTCGCGAAAAACGTCGTTCCCTTCCGGCCGACATACGACGCCAGCACCAGCGAACCGGTAGTGCTTCCTTCCAAGGTTCCGCAGCTTTTGATGAATGGCAGTACTGGCATCGCTGTGGGCATGGCCACCAATGTCCCCCCCCACAACCTCGGCGAGCTGTGCGATGCGCTGCGAGAGCTGGTGAAGAAGCCCGAGACACCGCTTCGCGAGCTGCTCAAGCACATCCGAGGTCCGGATTTTCCAACCGGCGGCCAGGTGCTGAACAGCAAGGCCGAGCTCAAGGAGATTTACGAGACCGGCCAGGGCTCCGTCCGCGTCCGAGGCGAATGGACGTTGGAGACGCTCCCCCGTGGCGGGCAGCAAATTGTCGTGACCTCCATTCCCTACGCCGTGAATAAGTCGACGCTCACCGCCAAAATCGGCGACCTCGTCCGCGAGCGGAAGTTGGCGCCCCTGACCGACGTCCGCGACGAAAGCACCGGGGACGTGCGCATCGTGCTCGAGCTGAAGCGCGACACCGGCCCCGAGATGGTGATGGCGTACCTTTTCAAGCACACGCCGCTGCAGACCAACTTCAACGTCAATCTCACGGCGCTCGTCCCAAGCAAACAGACCAACGTTGGTACACCCCAGCGTCTCGACCTCAAGTCGATGCTGCAGCACTTTCTGGATTTTCGCTTCGAAGTGGTGACGCTGCGGCACCAACACGAGTTGGCCGAGGTCAAGAAGCGGCTGCACATCCTCGAAGGCTTCGAGATTGTCTACGACGCGCTCGACGAGATGATTCGCATCATCCGAAAGTCGGATGGCAAGCAGGACGCCGCCGGCAAGTTGATGCAGCGCTTTTCAATCGATGCCGAGCAGGTGGACGCCATCCTCGAGATGAAGCTCTACAAGCTGGCGCGTCTGGAGATTCTGGTCATCCAGAAGGAGCTGAAGGAGAAGCGCGCCGAAGCAGCCCGTCTGGCCTCGGTGCTCAAGGACGCCCGGAAACGCTGGGCCGTTGTCCAGGAGGAGTTGGACGAAATCCAAAAGGCCTACGCGGACAAGCGGCGGACGCGCATCGGTGGCGCCGGCGAGGAGGTGGAGTACACCGAGGAGGCCTTCATCGCCGACGAGGACAGCCACGTCGTCCTCTCACGCGATGGTTGGATTAAGCGGGTTCGCGAAGTGAAGGACCCGACCTCCACCCGGCTCCGGGAAGGCGACGAAGTGATGGCCGTCGTGGCGGGCTCCCTCAAAGCCAACGTCGTGCTCTTCTCCAATTTCGGCACGGCGTATGTGACGCGCTTCAATGACGTTCCGGCCTCCACCGGTTACGGCGACCCGGTGCAAAAACTCTTCAAATTCGACGACGGCGAGCGGGTGGTGGGCGCGCTGTCGCTCGACGCACGGCTTCAAATCCCCGAGACCCTGGTGGCGGTCAGTGCCCGGGGTTACGGGCTCCGCTTCGCGCTCGCACCGCATTTGGAGGCGAGCACCCGAGCCGGGCGACGCTACGCGCGACCGGGCAAGGAAGACGAGCTCATCGGCGTGGCACCGGCATCGCCTCGAGACCTCCTGGCGGTGGTGACGCAGAAGGCGCGAGCGCTGGTGTGCAAGGTGAGCGAGGTGAATGAGCTGTCCGGTCCGGGGCGCGGCGTCACGGTCATCAAGGTGGAAAAGGACGACCGGGTGCTGGCCTTCCTTTGCACGGCGAAGAAGGACGCTGCGCTGGAGCTCGAGACCAGCAAGGGGCGAAAGCTCATCCTCAGCCCGGAGCGTTACGAGGTTTCCACGAGGGGCGGACGCGGCCGTGAGATGGCGAAGAAGGAAACGGTGAAGTTAGTCGCCACCCCGCTCACCTGGACCCCGCTGCCCGAGAAGAAGGACGCCTGAGCCATGGCCACTGCACGTAAGGCCACCTACACCGCGAGCGACATCCAGGTCCTGGAGGGGTTGGAACCTGTCCGTAAACGCCCGGCGATGTACATCGGCGGGACCGACACCTCGGGCTACCACCACCTGCTCTGGGAAATTGTCGACAACAGCGTCGACGAAGTCATCAACGCATACGCCTCGAAGGTGGACGTCACCCTCCACAAGGACGGCAAGACCGTCACTGTCGGCGACGATGGTCGGGGCATCCCCGTCGACGTGATGGCCAAATACAAGAAGCCGGCGGTGGAGATTATTCTCACCACCCTGCACTCCGGCGGAAAGTTCGACCAGGGCAATTACCTCCACTCCGGCGGGCTGCACGGCGTGGGCAGCAGCGTGGTCAACGCGCTGAGCAGCAAGCTGGTGGTTGAGGTGCGAAGGGATGGGAAGCGGCACGAACAGACGTACGTCCGGGGCAAGCCGACCTCGGCGCTCAAGGTGGTGGCACCGGCACGGGGCTCGGGTACGACCATCACCTTTACCCCGGACAGTGACATTTTCGGTGAGAAGCTGCGGTTCGACGCGGAGCTCATCCGCGAGCGGCTCGAAACCAAGAGCTACCTGCACCGAGGGATGGTGGTGCGGTTTCGGGACGAGACCGTCAGCCCGGCGGCCGAAGCCACCTTTCTGCACGAGGGCGGCATCGCTGAATACCTTCCCAAGCTTATCGCCGAGCGAGGCAAAGCACTGGTCCCCCCGACGGGCGGACAGTTCTACCTCTCGCGGGAGAACGGCGTCCGGCTGGAACTTGCGTTGTGCTGGACCGAAGCCACCGACGAGCACGTCCTGTCCTTCGTCAACGGAATCCCCACCGCCAATGGCGGCACGCACGAGGCGGGACTCCGTTCCGGGATGGTGAAGGCCGTCCGCAACTACATCGAAACCCACAGCCTCACGCCCAAGGGTGTCAGTCTCACCGCGGAGGACATTCGCGAGGGGATGGTTGCGCTGTTGTCCACCTACGTCCTGGAGCCGCAATTCCAGGGGCAGACCAAGGGACGGCTGAACAATCCGGAGATGTTGGCCACCGTCGACTCGGCGGTGCGGCCTGCCTTGGAGAAATGGCTCAACGACAACCAGACGGTGGCCGAATCCATCGTCGGCCGCATCGTTCTCGCGGCGCGTGCGCGCGAGGCATCGCGCGCGGCATCGCTGGCCGTCAGCCGCAAGGGCGTGAGCCACCACCTCAACCTCCCCGGGAAGCTGGCCGATTGTGCCTCGACTGACCCGCGAGAGAGCGAGCTCTTCATCGTCGAAGGAGACTCTGCCGGAGGCTCCGCCAAGCAGGGCCGGGACCGGCGAACGCAAGCCATCCTTCCCTTGCGCGGGAAGGTGCTCAACGCGGAGCAGGCTTCACTGGACAAAGTGTCGGGCAACAAGGAACTGCAGGACATTGTCAGCGCCCTGGGGTGCGGCATCGGCCCGTCGCTGGACATGGCCAAGCTTCGCTATGGACGCGTCTTCCTCCTCATGGACGCCGACTCCGACGGCCACCACATTGCCACCCTGTTGCTGACCTTCTTTTACCGGCACCTGCGGCCGCTCATCGTTGCCGGCGTGGTGCACCTCTCCCAACCACCGCTCTACCGCATCGACATCGGCAAAGAGACCTACTGGGCCCTCGACGAGGCCGAACGAGACGAGCTTCTGAAGGAAAAGGTGAAAGGAAATGCCAAGCCGAGCATCACTCGCTTCAAAGGGCTTGGGGAGATGCAGGCCGCAGACCTCAAGGCCACCACCCTCGACCCCAAGCACCGGGCGAGTCTCCGGGTGGCCATCGCCAACGAGTTGGAAACGGACCGCGTCATCAACGACTTGCTCGGCCGGGACGTGAGCGCGCGCTTCAAATTCATCATGGAGCGGGCCGGTGAGGTGGCCGGCGAGGAGCTGGACGTCTGAGCTCGGTGGAGCTGCACTTCTTGGGCACCGCGGATGCCCTGGAGGAAGCCGAGCTCGACTTACGCTGGCGCGTGCTGCGCGCGCCGCTGGGCCATCCCCGCGAAGCCACCCGCTTCCCCTTTGAAGCGGAGAGTCTGCACTTGGTCGCCCTGGAGGGACCGAAGGTCGTGGGCTGCGTCCTGTTCCACCCCGAGGGTCCCCACACCGGCCGCCTTTTCCAGATGGCCGTCGAGCCGGCGCTTCAGGGGAAGCACATCGGCCAGCAGTTGGTCCGGGCCTTGGAGTCGGAGGTGGCCGGCCGCGGCTTTCGCACGGTCACGCTTCACGCCCGGGAAGGCGCCGTCGGCTTCTACGCGCGGCTTGGGTACGAGGTTTTCGGCGAGCCTTTCTCGGAAATCGGTATTCCTCACCGCCACATGCGGCGGCAACTCCAGCGCGAGGCCGCTCATGGCGGCGAGGCGGACCCCTCACCGCGGAGCTAAGGGACGAGGAGGACCGTCAGGTCTGAAGTCGAGGGAAACCCATGCGCTTGAGCAGGTCTAGGTAGCGAGGGTCATCTCCGACGTCTTTCCAGAGGAACCGGCGGTTGATGAGCAAGTACACCATGCCGGGATTGTGGGCCTGGAAGGCCCCTTCCAAGTCCTCGAAGGCCCGATTCTTGTTGTTGAGGCTGAAAGCGAGGCCGGCCAGCGCCGCCGGGTCGACAAACTTCGTGCGCGACTCCTGGTCCAGATGCTCCAGCGTTTGCTTGGCGCGACCCGGGTCCCCGCAGAGGAGAACGGTCGTCGCCAGCCAGCTTTGCGAGAGGGGGCTTGCCTCTTTGGGTGAAAGCAATTCGTCAGCACGTTGCACCGCAGCGAGCGCCTTCTCACGCTCGTGCATGAAGGCATACGTCAGGCTGAGTTTAATGTTGCCCCAGCGCCAGTTCGGGTTGAGGGCAATGGCCTTCTTGAATTCCGCCGCCGCTTCCGGCAACCGGCCCAACGCGAGGAAGCTGAAGCCGAGTTGGTGGGTGGCGTAGACTGAGAGAGGGTCGAGCGACTGTGCCTTTCGAGCCTCGGCGATGGCCGCGTCGGCGTGATTTAGCAACAACAGGTAGCTGGCGTACTCCCGATGGGCGACGTCGTTGCTGGGGCTAATTTCGATGGCCTTGCGATAATTGGCGCCAGCGGTTTCCCAATCCCAGTCGAAATAAAGCGCGACATCCGCCGCGAGCAGGTAGGTGTCGACCAGATTTGGGTCGAGCTCGAGCGCCTTCTTGAGAGCGGCTTTTGCGAGCGGCAGCATTTCGGCGCTGTCCTTTGAGTTGAGCCACGTTTGCGTAACGTAGATTTCACCCAGCCCGGCGTAGGCGACTGCGAGTGGTTGGCGCTCGATGGACTGGCGAAAGAGCTCCTGCGCGCGGGGCAGACCGTCATTCGCGCCGCTCGCCAACGCGTAGCGGCCCCGGAGGTACAAGTCGTACGCCTCTGGGTCTGCGTCTCGGGCGGGCAAGGCGCCGGAAGCCAGCTTGACGCGCAGCTTTTCACTCGTCCGACTAACGATTTCGCGCTGAATCGTCTGAAAGTCGGCGCGGTCGCGCTCGAAGCGCTGACCCCACATCTGATGACCATCCTTGACGTCAAGGAGCGCGACGTCCACGACCAGCTTCTCCTCATGCGCAGTCAATCGGCCGGTGAGCACCGAGGCGACGCCCAACTGCCGACCGGCGTCCAGCGGATCCGCGCTGCCCTCTTTGAAGCGGGCCACGCTGAATTGGGACATTACCCGGAGACCAGACGACTCGGAGAGTCGATTGATGATTTCCGCGGTGATACCGTCAATCAGGTAGTCCGAATTCGCATCCTTGCTGACGTTGGCGAATGGAAGCACCGCGACACTGGCTTCCGCCGTGGATGGTGCGCAGCCGGTGCGGGCTCGCCATCCTCCTGCCAGTACAAGCCCGCAGGCCACGACTGTTGCCAGCGTGAATAGAGTCCGGCGACGCCTCCGAGAGTCCGTCGGGGCCTGGGTTTTGCTGGCCACAGTCTGCGCCACCGCGTCGGCGCCGCTGCTGGCCCGCAACGCTTTCAGCTCCTGGTCGAGTTCGGCCGCAGTGTTGTAACGACGACTGGGGTCTTTCTCGAGGCAGCGGTGGATGACGCGGTCGAGGGCAGGCGGCACGTCGCCTCGTAGGCTCCGCGCTGCGGGTGCTGGGTCCCGCAGAATCGCGGAAATCAAGTCGGCATCGCTCTCGCCGCGGTGAGCCCGTTGTCCGGTAGCCATTTCGAAAAGCATCGCGCCAAAGGAGAAGATGTCAGACCGGGCATCAACCGCTTTGCCCTGCAGCTGCTCCGGGGACATGTAAGGCACCGTGCCCATGACGGCACCCGCGCGGGTCAGCATCGGGGCCGTGCTCAGTGCACCTCCACCGGAGGTTTCCGGCGGAGTGATTTGCTTCGCCAGGCCGAAGTCCAAGATTTTGGGCTGGCCAGTTTGCGTCACCATGACGTTGGAGGGCTTTAGGTCCCGGTGAACCACGCCCACTGCATGCGCCGCCGAAAGTGCCTCAGCGAGAGGTATGGCGATGGCAAGCAAGCCATCCGTCGAGAGTCCGGTGGGCCCAATCAAACGGTCCAGCGTCTTCCCAGGGACGAGTTCCATGGTGATAAATGGCCGTTCCCCGCCGTCCTCGATGGAGTGGATGGTCACGACGTTGGGGTGATTGAGTCCGGCAACGGCACGCGCCTCTTGATTAAAGCGTTGGACCCACTCCGGATTGTTGGCGAGCTCAGCCGGTAGAAGCTTGAGGGCCACATCGCGGTGCAGCTTCAGGTCTCGCGCCCGGTAAACCTCGCCCATGCCGCCGGCGCCGATTTTCTCGATGATTTGGTAATGCCCGAGCTGCTTGCCAATCACGACGCGCCGTCCCCCTCATCTCCGCCGTCGAGCACTGACGGAGGATAGCCCAAGGCGGTCGCCCCGAAGGCTTTAAGGACTTCATTTTCGCGTTCGGACGCCTTTGCGTCGAGAACTCCGAGGTCCCCCAAAACGCCCACGAGGAGTGCGGCCCGTACCGCAGGGGTTTGAGGCCTAGACGTATCCGCCTCGCGGTGACAGCATCCGGCCTCCCTCGCCGTCCGCCCTTCACCTCCCAAGTGCGCTCACTCTTTATCCACCAGTTTCCGCTCGGTCCGATGCAGAACTTCGTCTACCTCGTGGGGACGGAGGGCCAGCCGGAGGTGTGTGTGGTCGACCCGGCCTGGGACGTGGATGCCATCGAGGCGGCCTGCGCCATGCAGAAGAAATCCCTGGCCGGCATTCTCCTGACCCACAGCCACAAGGACCACATCAACGGCGTGGCTGAGTTGCTCCGGCGCCACGACCTTCCCGTCTATGCACAGCGAGCAGAAATCGACTTCTCGCCCGACCTGCAAACCTTTGGAGATGCGCTTCGACGCCTGGGACCGGGCGACCCCGTACCGTTGGGCGGGGTTTCGGCGGTCGCCGTCCATACGCCGGGTCATACGCCGGGCTCGCAATGCCTGTTCGCCGGGGACGCGCTGGTGGCCGGAGACACGCTCTTTGTCAACGGTTGTGGGCGCTGCGACTTCCAGGGCGGCGACCCGACGCAGATGTTTCACTCCCTCACGGGAGTTCTCGGAAAGCTACCGGGAACGACGAGGCTTTTCCCAGGCCACGACTACGGAGACGTCCCGGTGTCCTCGCTCGAGCGCGAAGCCCGGCAAAACCCGTACTTTCAGTTTACGGATGCGGCATCGTTCGTGAAATACCGGATGCGTCCCCGGACTTGACCTCACTGGCTGTGACAGTCCATTGAGCGACCAGTCCCAGGACCCCGGTGTCGGGCTTGCCCTGCCAAACGGTTTCCATTAATGGTCCGCGCCCCTCGAAAAACGGTCAGAGGACCATGAATCGCACAGCATCAAGTCCTGGGCTGGGACTTGCCGTGAGCGCTGTTCTGCTCGCGATGACGCTCGGTGGAAGCGTCCTTGCCCAAGGCCAGCGCCCGTCAGCCGTCAAGAATGTCGTTCTCGTTCACGGCGGATTCGTGGACGGCTCTGGCTGGCGTGGCGTTTACGACATTCTCAAGAAGGACGGGTTCAACGTGAGCGTCGTCCAGAACGCGACCATCTCCCTTCCAGGGGACGTCGCGACGGTCAAGCAGGCGCTCGACGCACAAGGTGGCCCGGTGGTCCTCGTCGGCCACTCCTATGGCGGCGCGGTCATCACCGAGGCCGGAACGAATCCCAATGTCGCAGCGCTGGTCTACATCACCGCCTTCGCCCCGGATGCCGGCGAGTCGGTCAACACGCTGATCGCCAATCCACCGCCTGGCGCTCCCGTTCCCCCGATTCTGCCGCCACAGAACGGCTTCCTGTTCCTCGACAAGGCGAAGTTTCCTGCCTCGTTCGCAGGGGACGTCGACAAGAAGACGGCAACCTTCATGGCGGACAGCCAGGTTCCCTGGGGCGTCGAGGCACCCGCCGGCAAAATCACGGTGCCGGCGTGGAAGAGCAAGCCGACTTGGTACCTCCTCGTGACCGACGACCGGATGATTCCCATTGCTGCGCAGCGGGCCATGTCCAAGCGAGCAGGGGCGAGCGTGAGCGAGGTTCCGGGCAGCCACGCTATTTACGTCTCCAACCCGAAGGCCGTCGCGGCGCTCATCGAGAAGGCGGCGGGCGCGGTCAAGTAGTCGCGACGCCCGCGGCCACGTCGGCCTTCGCGAGGGGCGGGTCATGAGGGGCTGGAGGCTCCAAGGCCTCCTACGGCAAACGGCCGGGTCCCTCACCTCGCCCTAGTTGGACACGCCCTGGGGAATGAGAGCGCTGTTAACCCGCAGGGTCTGGTCGGCATTGAGGGCAATGTCTCCACGGGAGTCGCTCTGGTACTTTTCCTTCCCGAAACGGAGGGTGTAGACGCCCGGCGGGAGCTGCGGGAGGCGGTAGGTGCCCGTGGAATCTGTGACCACCACCTGCTCACCCTGTAGCTGGGGAGAGGCAGCCCGGACGACTGCGCCGGCGATGGGCTTCGCCGTTGCTGCGTCCACAACCGTCCCCGTCAAGGTGCCCACGCCTTGTTCCTGGGCTCGCGCCGCGCCAGAGGAGGTCAAGAGGGCGAGCGCGCACCCGAGGCTGACCGCAAAGCACTTCACGTTTGGATGCAACTGGCGCGTCCCGCGGCAACCGGCCCACAAAGGGTAGGCACTGGACGCCCGTCCTAGCAACGTCCGCCTAAGGACGGCGGGGCGCGGCGGTGACCTGGGGCGTCAGGCCCTCGCTGCAGCTCACGGATGCGGCGCCGCTTGTGAAGGCCCGGATGCGCCCGCAGCGCTGACCGCGGGCGCAGGGGGAAGCAACTTCCCCTCGGCGTCGCGGAGCTGCGGTGGGGGAAGCCTCAGTCCGGTTTCCGCCTGCAGTTGCGGAAGCACCGCCTTGGCGTCTCCGGCGATGGCCAAGGTCATCTGCTCTGGATGTAGCGTCCGTCTCACTGCGTCCTGGACCACGGCCGGGGTCAGTGCCTCCAAGCGGGTGACGTAGGTGCGGTACTCATCCAGCGGGAGGTTGAAGAGGAAGATGTCCGCGACACCAAGCGCCGTTGCTCCCACACTTTGCAAGCCCTCCACCAGTTGAAAGGCCAAGAGCGCTTTCCCCTTGCTCAACTCGTCCGCCGACAGCGGCTCAACCACCAGGCGGTTCAATTCGTTGAAGACCTCGACGACCGCTTTCCCGGTTACGTCCGTCTGGACGCTGGTCCTCGCCGCAAACGGCCCAGGCCCTTTTCCAAACGCAAAGCCGCTGCCTGCCCCGTAACTGTAGCCGTGCTGCTCGCGAAGGTTTTGGTTGAGACGGCTGGTAAAACTGCCGCCGACGATGGCGTTAGCGAGCTCGAGAGCAAGGACGTCCGGAGAGGAGCGCGGCACAGCCGGCTGGCCCACCAGCAACACGGACTGGGGTTTGCCTGGGAAGTTGACCAGGACGAAGCGTGGCCGCGACGCCACAGAAACCTCGGGGCGGACTCGCACCGCGGACGGGGCGGGCTTCCATCCGCCAAAGGCTGCCTCCATCGCGGAGCGCACCGAACCCGCGGAGGCGCTCCCAACGGCGACGATGGCTGAGTCGCCGGGTGAGACGGAGGTGAGGAAGCTCTTCACATCGGCCAGCCGCAACTTCTTCACGGCGGAAAGGGTGCCCTCCGGGAGGTGTCCAAGCGGTCCGCTTCCATAGAGGGCCGCTCGGAAAGCCGCCCGGGCCGCGACCTGGGGTTGGCTCCGCGCAGCCGTCAGTTGTCCCACGCGTTCCGCCTGAACTTTCTTCCAGTCCGCGGCCGCTAGGTTTGGCCGAAGCACAACGTCCGCCAAGAGAATCGACATCTCCTTCAGCCGCGGCGCCAGCGCAGAAAGGCCAACCAACAGCTCGTCTGTCGAAGCCGAAACGGAGAGGTCGGCGCCAATGGCGTCTGCGGCGGCCGCGACTTCGGCCTGGGACTTCCCAGCGCTGCCGGCCTGAAGCATCTCCGCCGCCAACGAGGCCAGACCCTCCTTCCCCACCGGGTCGGCGGCAGAACCTTGGCGGGTCACAAAGCCCAAAGCCTCCAGTCCGGCGCTCGGTCGTTCGACGACGTAGAGCTTGAGTCCGTTGGCGAGCGTCAGCACTGTGGGCACGGGGGCGTCGAAGGGCTTGAGCGCTGGGATGGGAGGCCGCTGCGCGAGGACACTCTCCCCAGGAATGGTTCCAGTCTGGGCCGCGGCGGTGGCTGGCTTTGGCGGCGGAAGGGGCAGCGTCATGTCCGGTGTAGCGGGAGCGAAGCTGCAGGCACTGACGCCAAGGGCGAGAGCGAGGTGAAAGCCGCGCATCATTTCACCTCCTGGGCGTTCGCCACCTTGGGCTCGGGACGCACTTCCACCACCACCCGGCCGTTGGTGAGGACTTGGTTGGCCGTTTCCTGGAGGCTCTTCGCGGTCGCGGCGGCGTAGCGATCGAGGTCGTTTTTCACGGTGGCTCCGGCGCCATAGGTGAGTTCGAGCTGGTTGAGGTATTGCGCCCGGCTGGTGAGTGCCTCGAGACGGCGCGCCGCCCCGGTGTAGACCAGAGTTCGCGCAGCCTCGAGCTCGGCAGGCGTTGGCCCACTGGCTTTGAGTCGTGCCACCTCTTCGTCGATGGCCTTTTCCAGGGCGTGGACCTCTACCCCCGGACGGGCCAGCGCAGAGATGGTGAAGATGCTCTGGAGCTCGCGGGATTCTTGTTGCACCTGGACCTCGGTGGCCAGCTGGTCGCGGTACACGAGACGCTGGTACAGCCGAGAGGCCTTGCCCCGGCCGAGGATGCTCGCCAAGAGGTCGCATGCCGCGTCCGCGGGTGTGCCATCCTTCGGGCTGAGCCAGGCGATAACAACTTTGTCCAAGTCGACCTTGTCCGTGAGCTCGATTCGGACCTCGGTCGTCAGCTTGGCCGGCGGGGCCATGACTTGCTGGGGAACTGGCCGCTTGGGGAGAAAGCCGAAGTATTTGTTGACCAGCGCCAGGGCTTGCGACGGCTCGATGTCACCGGCAATGACGAGACTCGCATTGGAGGGGACGTACCAGGTGGCGAAGAAGTCCTTCACATCCTGGAGCGTCGCGGCGCGAAGGTCTGCGGCCGAGCCAATCACCGGCCAGCTGTAGGGGTTCCCCTTGGGGAACAGCGCGGGCGGCAGCACGTCCTCCACCTTTCCGTAGGGCACGTTTTCGTAGGACTGGCGACGCTCGTTGAGCACCACCTTGCGCTGCGTCTCCAGCTTCTCCTGCGTCATCTCCTGGCCGAGCGTGAGTAGACGGTCCGACTCCATCCACAAGAAGGTCTCCAACAGGTTGGAGGGGCCAATCGAGTAGTAGTCGGTGATGTCGTAGCTGGTGAAGGCATTGTTCACACCTCCTCCGGCTTCCATCAGCGTGTCGAACTGAGGGTAGGGGACGTAGCGCGCGCCCATGAACATCAGGTGCTCGAACAGGTGAGCAAACCCCGTGCGCCCCGGCTGCTCGTCTCTGCTTCCTACGTGGTACAGCAAATTGATGATGACGCCTGGAACGGTTCGGTCGGTAGCGACGATGACTTTGAGCCCGTTGGGCAGCTCGCTCCGCGTGACCGGAACATCGAGCGTCGGAGCAGCGGCGAGCAAAAGCGAAAGAGGAAGTGCAAGCACCATGGGACGACCTTCCCGAGCAGACGACGAGGGGAGAGGGACTGGCGTCTAGGTCGAGTCGACGGCCGGAGCAAGGCCGGAGTGAGTTTCAGGCCGGGAGCGCAGCGCGGCCATCGCGCCCCAGCCGAGGATGGCCATACTCAACAACGACCACAGGCCGGCCCAGACGAGCGCCGGAATGGGCGTATGTGCCGCAAGCAGCGCAGCGTCGCTGTGTGCCCGTACGGCCGCGTTCCACAAGTCATCCCGCAAGTCGAAGAGGGCGTAGAGGCCGGTGAAGGTCGCTAAAAAAAGCACCAGGAATCGCACTCCAAGCAGGGGAAGCCAGCGCGCTGCGGCAGCGAGCACAACCGCCATCCCCAGGCAGAAGGCAACCGTGAAGCCGCTTCCGGCGACGAGCACCCCCATCGCAGCGAGCCAGAGCGCATAGGCTGCCAGGACGCCGCGCGCGAGGCGGAAGCGAAAAGCCAACACCAGGAGGACGGCGCCGGCAATGGCGCTGCCCACATAGCCGGATGAATACACGAGGATGGTCGGCCAGGCGCCCGGTGGCAGCGCCGAGAGACAAGCGCCGGATTGGTCCGAAGACAGCACCACGCGCTGCACGTGACCGCCGACCAGGAGTGTCGCCAAGGCGTGGCCGCTTTCGTGCCCCATCACCACCAACAGCTTCACCGGCGTGAGCAGCGGCGAGTCCCAGAAGACGAGGCCCAGGGCGACGAGCGCGCCCAGGACGAGCAGGCGTCCAACGTCCAAACGGCTTGCGGGCCGCCTCCCAGTCGACGCCATGGAAGACAGGTTTGCCGACCGGGGAGGGGCTGTCCACGTCACCATCGTTCATGGGTGTACGCTCGAGGCACCGCTTGCATTTCCGGTTGGCGGAGGGGTGACGCACCTCCTTCCAGAGTGCAGAGAAATGCGAGTGAAGTCCGTGGCTTCCACGGACTCCTGAGGCAGGCCAGAGTGATGTTACGCGGCCGGCCTCGGGGTGTCGTGCTTGGTGAGGCCCCAGTCCTTGAGCCGTTTGAAGAGCGTGGAGCGGGCGACGCCCAGCTCTCGAGCCACGCGTTCGCGGTTGTTGTCGAAATGGCGAAGCGCGCTTTCGATGATTTCACGCTCGCGCTCTCGAAGCATCTGCTCCAGGGTGAGGCCGGGGACGAAGCTCCCCGAAGGCCGTCCATCCGGACGGCTTGGTTGCACGTCGAAATGCAGCTCTGAGACGTCGATGGTCGGGCTGGTCCGGAGCAGGAGGGCGCGCTGGACGACGGCGCGCAATTCGCGGAGGTTTCCAGGCCAGGGGTGTCGGACGAGGCGGTCGAGTGCTTCTTTGGTGATGCGGACCGTTTGCCCGCGGGGGGAAAACGCCTTGAGCAAGTGTTCGGCGAGTGCCGGGATGTCCCCACGTCGATGGCGAAGGGGCGGGAGGATGAGGGGCGCCATGCACAGCAAGTCGTAGAGGTCTTCGCGAAAGAGGCCGAGGCGCGTCGCCGAGAGAAGGTCCTCGTTGGTCGCCACCACGACGCGCGTGTCCAACTGAGAGCGGCTGGACGCGCTTTCTCGCTGCAATGACCGCGACTCCAGCGCGCGGAGGAGTGCAGATTGGAAGTCGAGCGACAGTGCGCCAACCTCGTCTAGAAAAAGCGTTCCGCCCGCGGCTTCGTGCGAAACATCACTGTTCGGTGCGCCGAACGAGAAGAGTTCGGCCAGAAGCCCGCTCGAAACGGTGCGGCAGTTCACCCGGAGAAAGGGCGACTGGGAGCGGCCGCTTCGGGCGTGGAGGGTGCGGGCCACCAACTCACGGCCTGTTCCGGACTCTCCGAAAATGGAGACGACACTCTGTGACAAAGCCACGCGCTCAATAAAATCTGCGAGCTGACGCATTCCCGGGTCTTCACCCAGGAGTACGTCCGAAATACCGTCTCGGCCTGAACCCGGCGACGTTCGAGACTCGGCGCCGAAGACGCGCACCGTGCCCGCCATCGGACCCTGGGAGCACCAGCGCCGTGGATTCTCTCTCGACGGTCTCGGCGCTGCGTCGGGCGCAGCCAGGCCGTGCATCGCGGCTCGCCACTGGCCAAGCACAATCTCTGCCCCGTCGGGAACGGCCGCCTGGTCAGCCCTCCGGCCAGACACCAGCGTGCCCTGTCCAGAAAGGTCTTCCACCATGACCGCCGCGCCATCGAAGAGCACCGCCGCCTGGTGTCCGGCGAGCGAAGGGTCGGGAATGATGATGTCGCTCGACTCCGCGCGACCGAGGACGGCGCGGGAGCGGTCCAGCGCAACGCGGAGAAGCTCCTCGCCCCGGCGCAGGAACACCAGCTCTGGCATGTCTGCATCCCCCCCAAAAGAGACAGGGCAATTCTTAGCACGCCTACTTTCGGGCCTCCAAACGACTAGCGCCCAGGGTTGAAGACCGGCTTGCCCAAGTAGCCGCCGACGCGCACGTCCCGGAAACCCGGCAGCTCGCTGTCCATGGGCAGGACGTTGAACCCCGCGCCAATGACTCCCAATCGTTTAAGGAAGTCGGCGTCCGGCCTCAAACGGAGGCCCAGCGCGAGCTCCACGTACTCCGGTCGTCGGGCCATTTTCAGGGTCCCGCTGGTGAGCAGCTCCACGTCCTGTCCTTTGAGGTGAAGCCGCTGCACCGTGCCCGCGCCTTTGTCGAAAGACACCTCGCCGTCGAGCGTTCCGAGCGCGGTACGCGGGAGGTCGATTGGCGTCGGCGTGCCAAACAGAGGAACGGTTAGCATTCCTCCCCGCACCAGCAAGTCTGTGCCGTTGAGGCGCAGCACGCCCGTGGCTTGGGAGAGGTCCGCCTCGCCACGAATCACCGGCATGTCGAGCGACAACTCGCCGTCGACTTTGCCCTCCGCGTCGACACCCGAGAGCGCTTTGAGGTTGGCGCGCGACAGGTCGATGCCGCTGAGTTTGAGTCTTATCCACTGCCCGGAGCTTGGAAACGAGCCTGTTGCGGTGCCGCCGAGGAGCCCTGCTCGCACCGCCAGCCCGGGCGGAAAAACGGTGGGCCGCACGCTGAGCTGGTCGACCAGAAGGGGCACCGCGTCGTTGTCGGCGGCTCGGCTGATGCGCACCCGGTTGGCGGTGACTCCGAACAGGCCGTTGGAAAGGCTGTCCATTCGGAGCACCAGCCCGGCCCGTTCGGCCTCGGCCTGCAAGCGTATCCGCGCAGCGTCCGAAGGAAACGTCAACGGCAGGAAAAGAACGAAGCAGACGAAACCGAAGAGTCCGAACGCAGCATTTCGGCGCCAGCCCTTCAGCGCCCACCACCTTGCTGGAGTCGCGTCGGTCACGGGCCTTCCTTAAGTCGGTAGGTGGCCACCGTCGCCCATGCGGTGAGGACGTTGTCCTTGGTGCGAGGTTCGATGCGAAGAGACTTCACCCGTACCATCCCCGGCCCTCGCTCCACGGCCGATAGAAAGCTCACCAGTTTGGGGAGAGCGATGTCGGTGAGCGTCAACTCGACCGTGCTTTCGATGATGCGCCCGTCACCAATGGGTGCATCCGCCTTGGGCGTCAAAGCCGGAATTGCGAGCCCGGACTGGTTGCCCTTCTCCTCCAGGTAGGTGGTGAGGCTCACGCCGCTGGTGGCCAGCTGCGCCTCGTCTGCCTTTCTCGCGCGTTCGGCGTCAGCGTAACTCTGCGAGAGCGCCTGAGCCGTCGCCAGCTCAGAGAGTTTGGTGGCAGTGCGACGGCGCGTGTCGTCGGCAGAGACCGCCAGCGAGAAGAGGATGATGAAGAGGGTGAAACCCAGCACAGCGGTCGCCGCTGAGGCGACGAGCACTTTCTCGCGACGCGAGAGCTCGCTCCACCAGTTTTGAATATCCGCCCAGCGCTGTTTCAGTCGGTCCATGGCTCGTGCGTTATCCCGGAGGAGGTGTTTCGCCGCAGTCCACAAGGACATCCACCTGGAAGGTGACGTGCGCTCCGTCTTTGGTGCGCTCCACCTTGCCGCCCTTGACGTCGCGAAAGCAGCGGTACGTCTTCAGCGCGGCGGCCAAACGGTCGATGCTCTTGCTGCTGTCCGTTTCACCACGCATCTCCAGGCGGTCGAGGTCGACCACGACCTGGTCGATTTTCAGGGGTACGTCGGCTGGCACGCGAGCGGCCAGCTCGGCAAGAAGGCCGGCGGCGGACACTTTGGGCAGCGCGGCGGTGGGACTCTCCTTGCCCCGAAGCATGTTGAGCGCCCGGTCGTAGTTCCGTTCGCACGTGCCCAGGACCCGACGCGTCAGTTCGCACAGCTGGGCGTCCACCGCCGACTCACGACGCCCGAGCAGGGCGCTGCGTACCACGCCGAATGTGACCAGCAGCGCCACCAGCACCCCAGCGAAAGCGGCCAGCTGGGGAATCCGCCGCCGCAGCCAATCCAGTTGACCCGAAAAGGCAGTGTCCCCTCGGCGAAAGTTGAAGCGATCGCTGCGGCTACCGCCGCAAAGCGCGAGCGCCCAGGCCTGCGCGCCCTGTGCCCGCTGCTCCGCTGCCAGCTCGGCGTGGCCACTTGCTGCCAAAAGCCTCACCGGAAGGTCGAGTTCGGTGGTCCACGCCTCTACCAGGCCTGGCAAGAGCGAGGTGCCGCCGCACAAGAGAAGCTCTTGCACCGGTCGACGGTCGCGGGTGGTGGCTGCCTTGAGCGTGGCGCGGACCTCGCGGGTCAAGGGTTGAAGACTGCGGTGGATGGCCTCCCGCGCCCGGGTATGTTCCGCAGTACCGCCCGGGAGAAGCGAGCCGTCGGTTTCCTTCCAACGCTCGGCGTCCACCGCGGAGACGCCGAACTCGCGTTCCAGGGCCGCAGTGACGTCTCGTCCGCCTCCGGGCAGAACGCGCGCGAAGACGAGTCCGTCCCCGGGACGCCCGACGGCCAGCGTGGTCCGCAGGTGCCCGACGTCCACCAGAGCGGCGAGGCTGCCCGCCTCGACACCGATGAGCTCGGGGCGCCCCACAAACAGGGACCGGTACACAAGCGCCGGATGGGTCACGACTCGCGGCTCGTAGCCGGCGTCGACCAGGAGTGCCAGCAAGACACGGAGCTCGTCCTTGCGTGCAACGCCGACCAGGAGCTCGGTTCCCTCCGGAGTGCGGGCTCCGGGTTGGTAGTCGAAGACGACCTCCTCGAGTTCCACCGGCAGCTGACTCTCAACCTCGAAAGGCAGCGCCGCCTCCAGGCGCTTGGTGTCCTTGAAAGGGAGAACGAGCGTATGCGTTGCCACCGAGGTTCCGGGCATGGCCACCACCACTTGGTCAACTTGCCAGGGGTGCTCTGCGCGCAACGTGGCCAAAGCCGCTCGGAGCGACTCCTCGTGGCTCCCCTCCGGACGGCGCACCTCGGCCCAGCCGGAAAGCGTGGTGGCTCGGCCAACGTCGAGCAGCACCGCTTTCAGGGCATGGCTGCCGAGGTCGAGGCCGAGAGTGCGCGGCATACCGGGTTAGTCCACCTTCCAGTAGAGGAGACGGCCGAGGCCGTCCTGGGGTTGGGTGATGCGAACCACGGCGGTGACCGTGCGCTGAACGTTGCCCACCTCGGCGACGGAGGTCACTCGGAAGGTCTTGGTGTGATCGCCAAGAAAGGAGTTGCCCTGCAGGTTGCCAGTGATTTGAGGATTCACTGCGATGTCCGACTGAACCAGGACGTTGATGAAGTCCGAGACGCTCATTCCCATGGGGCTGAGCATCCGGGCAGCTTGGATTTTCTGGACGAGTGCATCCAAGAAAATTGGGTCCGAAAGGCGCCCGTCAGGATGGGCGGGGTCGGCGGCAGAGCGCACGGCCAGAGCCAGGACCATGGGGTCGTCGGTGTTGACGTTCAGGACGGCGTTGACGTCGGGGTAAACCGTCAGGCGGTCACCAAACGCCGCCATGAAGCGGTCTCCAATGCCGTGGACGAAGTAGAGCTCCGCGAGGGAGTCCATCGAAGCATTCTTGGGGCGGTAGCGCGGGGCGTACTTGCTGTACAGCCCGGGCTCATCCGCAAACCCCGAAGTCACCTGGGCGCCGGTGGGGCTCACGTTTAAGGCTGAAACCAAGTCGTCGGAGTCCGCCCAGTCTTTAATATTGATGAGCGCGTCGCTGGCGTTGACTTTCACGTTATTGGCGTCCTCACGGTCGAAGACGAATTCAAAGCGCTTGTCGGTGAGAAGCAGGTACAGCCGCTGAACGGCGGCCCCGCCGGCCCCGGCGGTCAAGAGGCTGTCCAGCTGGTTGACATTCAGCTTGGATTCCTCGTCTTCGATGAGCGTTCCGTAGCAGCCTCGAAAGCCTCCGTAGTCGATGAGGGGCGTGCCGAGCCCTCCCACCTCGGGCCGCTTCTTCGGCCCAGCGAAGCCCGCGTCGGACGCATCCGGAAGAAACCGCCCCAGCGTCTGACAGTCGATGTGCGCCATGTGCCACAGCTGCAGGTTGAAGCTGCTGCCGATGGGCAACGCCGCGGAAAGCGTCTGCATCGACGTGTCGAGCTGCTTCTGGAACTGCAAAAGGAGTCGCGACATGCCCAGTCCGCTCTTGGCCAGGTATTCGGCGCGGAGTGCATCGCGCTCATGCACGGCCAGCTCCAAGTCGACGCGCGAGCTGTAGGCGAAATCCGCCGCGACCGCCGCCAGGATGGCAATGGAGACCACCACCAGGAGGAGGGCGACGCCGCGTTCTCCCTGTCGTTGGCGGAGAGCCATCAGAATCTCGGAATCTCCGTGTTGAGCATGATGCGGGCTTCGGTTGTGTACCGCTGCTCGTGTCCACCCTCGTCGGAACGCACGAGGGTGATGCGGACCCGCGTCGGTAGGATGGACTTCTTCTCCAGCTTGCGGGTGTCCCAGTCGTTCACCCAGTCCTTCTGGTCGGAGTCCCAGTAGGAGAATTCGACGCGCTTCACGTCCTCTAGGAGCACATCCTCGAGGCCACCGCGCTCCATCTTGTCCTCGCCGTAAACGTTGGGGTTCTCCCGGCGCATCAGGTCTTGTTGGCCGTGCGCGCCCTTTTTGCTGGAGCTTTTCACCGAGTACTCCACCACCATCTGGTCAGACTCCTTGGCGTCGGCGTAAAGGCGCTGATGGGCCAGGGAGGTGAAGACGAGCCGGTCACGGCTCCCGATGAAATTGGTGGGACGTTCGCTCTGGTCGCGATACCGGCGCACGTCGTAGCGGTCGCTGACGAAGGCCGCGCTAATTTCCCGTACCATCCGGTCCAAACTGGTGCGCAGGCCGCGGTACTGCTCGGCCTCGGACTCCACCAACTCCTTGGCACGGAAGCCGCTGGTGAAGGCGGCGGCGATGGTGGCGCCAATGGCTGCGGTGATGGCCACCGCCACAATAATTTCGAGAAGCGTAAAGCCGCGGCGGCCCATGGTCAGTGTCCCCCAAACGGGGTGAAGCTTCCCACCGGACGCGAAGGGTTGACGGGCGGCGCCTGCGGTACACCGTTGACGTATTTCGAGTTGGGGTTTGCGCCGAAAGCGCCGGCTCCAAAAGCGCCAGAGCCAAAAGCGCCGGTGCCGCCAGCGCCGGGAGCGAGAGCGCCCGCACTTCCGGGCAATGCCCCCGTCCCCCCGGTGCCCAAGGCCGCTCCTGGAGTCCCGTTTCTATCCGACCCCTGCTGGAGGGAGACGAGATGCGTCACCACGTCAATGGACTCAGTCCGCGTTCCTTCCTTCCAAGACACCGTGAGGTGGACTTCGCGGACGCCCCGGCGGATTTGGTCGAGGAGTTGGGTGACTTGCGTTTGGGCGAGGGTGGCAAACGGTCCGAGTGCTTGCAGTCCTCCCGGGCCGGTTGCGCCGGGAGGAAGCGGTGAGCCTCCGGAGTTCCCTGAGAAGGCCGAGGCAAGGCCGGAGAGCGCCCCGAGACCGCCGTCGGTGCCCCCCAGCGCCTTGCCGAAGAGAGAACTCAGGGCGCCCCCATCTCCCGCTGGAATGGCAAAGAGGGCCTCCAGCAGCTTGTCCGGCCCAACGCCCGCTGTCTGAGGCGCGAGGATGCTCGCCTTCCAAGTGAAGCCAGTCCAACCCTCGGCTGCGAAGTCGCCTTTTCGCTCGACGTCATCCAGCTCGAAGCCCTTGTCATACAGTTCCTGCTCGAGGTCCGTCATCTTCGAGCGGGCGAGCTGAGTGGCGATGGTAAGCCGCTTCACATAGGCGTGGCTGGCCACCGCGCCGGCGTTGAGGTCGAAGATGGCCAACAAGGCCACTCCCAGGATGGCCATCGCCACCACCACCTCCAACAGGGTGAACCCTTGGCGCTTCACGACTTTGGAATCTCCGGCTCTCCGTCCACCACCGTCGTCTTTCCGGTGACGGGAGCCACGAGGAGCGTCCAAACACTGCTGCCCTGTCGGGCCGTCAGCTGGGCGCGCTCCACCGCGCCTTGGGGAAAAAAGTACACATAGGCCACGCCGCTCTTGGCCGGCTGGTGCTGGTGTGGCGTCCAGACGCTGAGCTTCACCCCAGAAACCCGGCGCGGCTCCACCTCTGGCGAGGTGAAGTTGGAAAACTTCGCCGCCGCCTCGACGCGGTCCTTCTCTTGCGAAAGCACATCCAGCAGCGAGGCACCCCTTCGGTCATTCGGGCCGGGCTTTCCACCGCGCTTCGCGGCGTCAGCCCGAGCTTGGTTTTCATCCTTGAGCGTCTGGTCCCGGTCGCTGGCGCTGGTGACGGCGGAGGCCGCGCACTCGGCGCGGTAGGCGAACCCGGTGGTCTCACCCGGTGGCAAGTCGAACACCAGCCGGCACGTATGGCCTGTGAGAGCAGCCGTGTCGTACAGCGCTCGCACCGTGCCCCCGAGTTCCCCAAGCGTCGCCCGGGCGCGGGCGCCGGTGAGTGCGCCGATGCCCACCATCGTCGCGCCCATCAGCGTCGCTGCGATGGCGATGACGACAATGAGCTCGATGAGGGTAAAGCCCGATGGCGCACGTCTTAGTCTCATTGGAAAGGGAGGTTCACAAAGCGGACGCTTCCGCGACTCAGTGCGAGGACGTCTCCAGGTGGACCCGAATCACTGTTTCTGGTCCGGTCGGTTGGTGATGTCGGCGTCCGGGCCTTCGCCTCCGGGGACGCCATCCCGGCCATAGCTGGTGATGATGGGCCGGCCGCGCTCGAGGACGTACACGTAGTCGTGGTTCCAGGCGTCCTGCGGCATCTTGTCCAGAATCTGCATGTCCACCAGGGCCTTCAGTCCCGTGGCCGTGTCCGGGTAGTTGCCTTTCCTCGCGTAGTAGAGCTTGAGCGCCCCCTCGACGTTCTTGATGTCGAGCACCGTTCTGTCGACTTGGGCCTTCTGTAGCTGGGGGATGACCGCGACGGTAACGGCTGCGGCAATCAACCCGATGATGGTGATGACCACCATAATCTCAATCAGCGTCATGCCGCGCATCGCGGCACGGTGCTTTCGTGAAAGTTCTCGCATCAGCGAACCTCCGTTGTCTGCGCAGGAGACCAATGTCCCCCGCGTCCGTAATAGACGAAACCCACCACCAAGAGCGCCGCGGCCAGAGCCAATACCGCCGCCGCCGTCAATCGCTGAATCCACCGGTCGAGGTTGCTGTCCATCGTCCTGTCGCCGGTCACCGGATTGACGTGTTGAGCTGAAGAATCGGCATCAGGATGGAGAACGCAACGAAGGCGATGATGGCTCCCATGGCCACGATGATGAGCGGCTCGAGAAGTGCGGTGAGCGCGCCGAGGCGCACATTGACTTGTGTCTCGTAGCTGTCGGCCACGTTGAGGAGCATTTCCTCGAGCTGCCCTGAGCGCTCCCCAACCGCCACCATGTGGTAGACGAGCGGAGGAAACTGGCCGGACCGTTTCAGCGGCCCGGCGATGCTCTCGCCCTCGCGGATGGCGTCTCGGGCGTTTTCGACGACGTTTGCCAGTACAGTGTTGGTCACGACATTCTTGGTGATGTCCATCGCGGTGAGCATCGGTACGCCGGCCTTGAGCAACGTGGCCAGCGTCCGGCTAAACCGAGAGACGAGGAGCATCCGGAGCAGCGTGCCGGCGACCGGAAGCTTCAAGACCCACGCGTCGAAGATGGGCCGGCCAGAGGCACTTCTCATCCAGGCCAGGAACCCCACCACGCTACCGACCACCAGAGGCAAGAGAAGCCACCACCAGCCGGAGAGCAGGTTGCTTGCAAAAATCAGCACCCGGGTTGTCCATGGGAGGGTGGCCTGCATCGTCTCGAAGATGCGCGTCACCTTGGGCACCACCACGGTCATGAGCATCACCAAAATCCCGCCGCCGATGACGGTCATGATGGCGGGGTAGATGAGCGTCCCGATGAGCTTCTGCTTGAGTTTGGCCTGTCCCTCGGTGAAGTCCGCGAGGCGGGCAAGCACTGCGTCGAGCGCTCCCGAAGCCTCGCCAGCCCGCACCATGTTGACGTAGAGGTTTCCAAAAATTTTGGGGTGTTGACCAAGGGCGTCGGCCAGCGAGCTGCCCTCGTTCACCCGTTGCTTGACGTCCGACAGGATGCGCTTCAGGCGGTCCTTCTCGGTCTGGTCGACCAGGGCCGCCAGACTCTCCACCAGAGTGACGCCGGCGTGAAGCAGAGTGGACAGCTGACGGGTGATGATGGCCACGTCCTCAGAGCTGACCCGGCCGCGGAACAGTCGGGTGACGTGGACTTCGCGGTCCGCCGCCGCTTTTCGGCCGGTGCGTGCCTCGGACTGCCCGAGCACGTCGGTGAGAAACACATCCACCTTGCGCAGCTGAGTCCGCAGGGCCTTGCTGCTGTCGGCCTCCAGAAGCCCAGTCACCTGCTTCCCAGTTGCACTGAGACCTCTGTACTCGAAGACGGGCATGACGGCGGTCCTAGAGGTCTTCCTGCGTGACGCTCAGCACTTCGGCGATGGTCGTCTCGCCGGCGAGCACTTTGCGGGCGCCGTCATCGAGGAGTGTCGTCATCCCGCGCTTCACGGCCTGCTTCTTAATGGTGTTGGAGTCGACGTTCTTGATGGCCAAGGTACGGATGTCGTCGTCGACTGGCAGAAACTCGTAGATGCCGGTGCGCCCGTGGTAACCGGTCTCGCCGCACGCCGCGCACCCCATGGCCCGGTACACCGGCGGATTCCCCGCGCGGACCAGTTGCTCCTGCGTCATCGCGACCTCGGCCAGCTCTTCGACCGTCGGGATGTGGGCTTTACGGCAGGCAATGCACAGCCGTCGCACCAGCCGCTGGGCCAGCACTGCAGTCAGCGAGCTGGCCACCAGGAAGGGTTCGACGCCCATGTCCACCAGCCGGGTAATCGCTCCCGCCGAGTCGTTGGTGTGGACCGTGGAGAAGACGAGGTGGCCGGTGAGCGAGGCTTGGATGGCAATTTCTGCCGTGTCTCGGTCACGGATTTCGCCGACCATGATGACATCTGGGTCCTGTCGCAAAAAGCTTCGCAGTCCGGCGGCAAAGGTCAGCCCAATTTTTGGGTTGATGGCCATCTGGCTGATGCCCTGCAGCTGGTATTCGACTGGGTCCTCGACGGTGAGGATGTTCAAATCGGGCGTGTTGATGGTGCTCAACGCTGCATAGAGCGTGGTGGTCTTCCCCGAGCCGGTGGGGCCGGTGACCAAGATGATGCCGTGCGAGCGGCGGATGACACCCTCAATCTGGCCGAGGATGTTCTTGTCCATGCCGATTTCGCTCAAGTCGAGCAGGGTGGAGGTCTTGTCCAGAAGCCGCATCACGATGCGCTCTCCATGGACGTTGGGGATGGTCGACAGGCGGATGTCGATGTCGCGTCCCGCGAGCTTGATGCGGATTCGCCCATCCTGCGGAAGCCGCTTCTCGGCGATGTTGAGCTGCCCCATCACCTTGACACGGCTGACGATGGAATTCTGGTACCGCTTGGGCGGCTTGATGACCTCGTGCAGTACGCCGTCGATGCGAAACCGCACGATGAGGTCTCGCTCCATCGGCTCGATGTGAATGTCGCTGGCGCGCTCCTTCGCCGCGCGGAAGAGCAGCGAGTTGACCAGCCGGATGATGGGCGCTTCATCATCGGCCTCGAGGAGGTCCTGTGGCTCCTCGAGCTGGTGCGCAACCGAGTCGAGGTCGTCCTGCGCCTCCATCTCGCCCACCAGCTGCTCGGCCTCGTTGAGCGCGCGGTCGTACACGGCGTTGATGGCATCGACGATGGCCGCGGCCGAGGCCACCACCGGAAGTAGCGAAGCACCGACCAGCATCCGGGCATGGTCGAGCGCCGGTGTGTCCAGCGGGTCGGCCACCGCCACCACCACCGACGTCCCATCTCGGCGCAAGGGGAGGATGCGGGCTTGCTTGGCAAAATTGATGGGCATGGCCCGGGCGAGCTCGACGTCGACTTGCTCTACGCTGATGCGAGAGGCGAAGGGGACGTCGAGTTGGGCCGCCAGTGCGCGAGCGACATCCTCCTCGCCGACGGCCTTGCGCTGAACGAGGAGCTCTCCGATGCGCCCGCCTCCCTCGGCACCTTGGGCCCGGAGCGCCTCGGCGAGCACGGCCGGGTCGAGCTTCGCCAGGGCCACCAGGATTTCGCCCAAGGGGCGTCCCGCGTAACCACCCTGGGCTGGAGCGGCACCGGCAGAGTCGAGGCTGGACTGGACATCGAGCATGGCTATTGCTTGGGCGGGGGGGGCGGCGGTTGAACCATCGAGCGGTCATACGGCGGAGCCTGCGGGTCGGGCACCGGAGCCGTGGTCGCCGGCGCCGCGGGAGCGGGCGGTGCCGGAGCCGGTGGCTCCGTGCTCGCCGCCGGCGGGGGAATGCCGCTCGAGCCCGGAGGCATGGACGGCGTATTCGGAGGAACGGCTTCTGGCGGCGAGTAGGGGGGAGGCGGCGGGGTGGGAATGGGCTGCGGTGGCCCGGCGGGGCGGATGATTTGGTCCCCAGGGTTGGTGAGCCCAGTCTCCGCCTTTTGGGACTGAATGGAGGCCTGGTTCATCTTCCCCAGAGGCCCCGCCTTCCTGTCGAAGTCCACCGCGACGTCGTAGCGGGGAAGCTCGCCGTAGAAGTCCTCAACGAATTTCTGTCGTTCGGCCATCTTGCGCTCGAAAATGCGCCGAAAATCGCTCGAGTCTCGGATGATGTAGGGCGTCAGGAAAAGCAGCAGGTTGGTCTTGATGGTCTGCTTCGTCGTCTCCCGGAAAAGAATACCCAGCACTGGGATGTCGCCGAGCACGGGGACCTTCGAAGCGTTCTCGATGGTCCGGTCCTGGATGATGCCGCCGATGACCACGGTCTCCTGGTCCTTGGCCACCACGGTCGTCTTCGCCGTCCGCTTGGCGAGGGTTGGCCCCAGCACCGGGTCATTGGACACAATCTCCTCATCAGACTCGTTGATGGTGAGCTTGATGTAGTCACCGGCGGCGTTGATTTGCGGCTTGATGTTGAGCTTCAGGGCGACGTCCTGCCGGCTGATGGGGGCGTAGTACGCACCCAGCCCGCCGATGGCGGCGCCCAACGAGCCGGTGGCGGTGCTGGGCACGCTGCTGGCGTTAACGCCTGGGAGGCTCTGCGGCGCGAACCCTGCCTGGAAGGGCACGTTTTGACCGACCGTAATCTCTGCTTCCTCGTTGTCAGTGGTGAGCAGGTGGGGAGTGCTCAGCACGTTGACGCCGGCAGACGTCTGTAGTGCGTGCAAGACGACGCCGAAGGAGGGGACACTCAGCCCAAGCGCCGTCAACGCTGGAATGGCTGGGCCTTGGATGCCGGCCAGAAAGCCACCGTAGTTCGCGAGGTTGGCGATGGAGAAGGAGGGGGGCGTGGAGCCCGAGTACTTCGTTCCAAAAATACCCACGGCCTGACCCTGCGAGGTGTTGACGGTGAAGCCCTGGTGGAGGCTGACGCCGACGTCCGTTGCACGCGTCATGTCGACTTCCATGATGACCGCTTCAACGAAGACTTGGCGCCGCGGGAGGTCGAGCCTCTCGATGACCCGCACCAGGCTTCGGTAGTCGTTCTGGCTGGCCACCACCACCAGGCTGTTGGTGGACTTGTCCGGGGAGATTTTGACCTCGCCGGCGAACAGCTCGGTCGCCGACACGCCGGGAGCGCCCGCCGGTCTCGGGGGCGGACTTGGGGTTTGGTATGGTTGACCGGTCGTCGACGTTGCGGTCCCGGTCGGTGAACGCGGGCGATTGGCCGTGCCCTGGGCCAGTGCCTGCAGCGTGGCGGCGATGTCCTCGGCCGTGGCGTTGGCCAGGGAGTAGACATTGATGCGCCCCTCGCCCGAAATCGGCACGTCGATTTGCCGGATGATGTCGTTGATGCGGTCGTTGGCCGCGACGCTGGCGACGATGATGAGCTTGTTGGTGCGCTCATCGGGGATGAGGCTGGTGAGCGTGGCTGGAGCGCCGGCGGAAGCTCCCGACGCCGGGCTCGGCGTCTCGGTCCTCAGCCCGCCGGGAAGAGGAGGGGGCGGTTGGGCTTGAAGCGGAAGCGTCTGAGGCCGGGTCCCTGGCCGTCCCTTTTGCTCGAAGAGCTTCTGGATGGTGTTCGCCACGTCCGAGGCCAGGGCGTACCGAATCTGCACAATCCGCATCTCGTCATTGGCGCTCCGGACGTCGAGCTGCTCAACAATTCTCTCGATGCGGTGCATGTTCCCGCCCAGGTCGTTGACGATGAGCGTGTCCGGCTGAAAGAGAATGCTGTCGCCGCCGGTGCTCACCAACTGCTGCACCACGTTGCGCAGCGGCTCGAGCTCCACGTAGCGCACCTTGAACAGCCGGGTCATCATCTGCTCATTGGTGGTGTAGTCGGTGCTGCCGTCGGTGATGGTCGGAATGTTGTTCTGCTTGGCCCTCGCTTTCTCGACAACTTTCGAGAATTTCCCGTAGGGGACGATGGCCAGGTTGTTGGCATCGAGGGCGGCGAGGAAGGCGGCGTAGAATTCGTCGGCGCTGACTTCCACCCGGCCATTGTCCGGACCGATGACCGAGATTTTCCCTTTGATGTTTTCGCCGAGAATGAAGGTCTTGCAGGTGGCGTCGGCGACGGTCTGCACCAACTTCTCGATGTCCACCTTTTCGAAGTAGATGTTGAACTTCGCCTTGCGCCGCACCTCTTCGCAGTTAGCGGTCATCCGCTCCGGGGCCGGAGAGAGGGCGCGTTCCGGTGTCGACGCCTTTGCGCTTGGCGGGGCGGCAGCAGGCGCCGGCGCGGCGTCCGACGAGGTGTCACCGGGGACGGACGCCGGCCGCCCCGGCCGCTGCAGGCCGAGAGCTCCCGGACGTCGGTTTGGCGGCACCGTCAGCTGACCCGCGTCGGCGGAGTCGGTGGCGCCGGGCGCTTGTCCCAAGAGCAGCGGAAGCAGCAGCGAGCTTTGGAGGAGAAAGTTCATTTCCTGTGGGGCGGGTAGCGACTCCCTGCGAGTCAGTGGACGTTGTACGTCATGCGCACGGGACTGCCGTTTCGGTCGATGTCGACGTCGATGCGCGGGGCGTCCTTAAGCTTGGTGTAGACCTCGAGTGCCTTGGCTGGGTCGTTCATATCCAGACCGTTGATGCGTGTGATGACGTCGCCGTTCTGGATGCCAATTTTCGAGTAGAGCGAATCGGGGCGGATGGAGAAGAGCTTGAATCCCTCGGGGTTCCCATCCTTGAAGGCCGGCACCAGGCGAGCCTGCATCGCAATGTCGTTAAGGTTGTTGATGGCGCGGTCCACCTCTGAACGCGGCACCTCGAAGTTGTTGGCGTCCAACGCCTTGATGCCAGCGCCCCAGGCTCCCGCGGGCTCTTTCACCGGGGTGTTGGTGGCCAGAGCTGGCGCACCACCTTCTCCAGTATCCGCGGCCACGTACTCCCGGCGGCCATTGTTGAGGACGATGACTCGGTCACGAAGAATCTCCAGCACCTGAGAGGTCAACAGCCGGTCGCCGACCATCACCGTCAGATTCCTCTGCGCGCCGGTGTCCAACACCGACGCCAGTGACCACTCCGGCTGCGCGGCTCGCAGCGTCCCGAGGAGCTTCGCCCGCATGGTGGTTCGAACAGGGTCGGAGCTGAGGTCTGGCTTGGTTGCGTCCACCACCGGCTCGGTGGGAAGGACGAGCCCCGTCAGTCGGGCAAGTCGCTCGGCGTCGAGCATCGCTGGAAACTGAACGGGGGCCGTTGGCCGTGTCGACAGCGCCGCCGGCGGGGAGGGGTTGGGGAGGATGGCCCCCTCCACGAAGAGATTGACGATTTTGGCTGCCAAGAGCGCAGCGGTGGCAATGCAGGCCAGCTGGACGGCCCAGAAGTACTTGCGAAACAGCAATTCCATCGGTTGGGTGGGCACCGGTGGAGTGCTCCAGCAAGCCAGGTGCCAGCCCGAGCGGCCAGCTTCCTAGGGCAGGTGCCCCTAGAAACCGAGCATTTCAGACAAAATGTCAGTCCCCTGCCAGACGGCCCGGGACGGGCTGTCATGGCTCCTCGGAGTCGTCTCCGCGGTCGCGCTCCAGCTTCCTGTAGATGGTCCTCGCCGCGATGCCGAGCAGCCGAGCGGCCATCGTCTTGTCCCCCCCGGTGTGGCGCAGCGTCTCGTGGATGAGCCGTCGCTCCACTTCCTCCATGGGAGTCCCGATGGGGATAACCACCTGCCCAGCGGCACCGCGGGGGCCGGTACGCACGGAATCAGGCAAGTCCCCCACCTCGAGGACGTCTCCCTTGGCCAATACCACCGCCCGCTCCACGGCGTGCTCCAATTCGCGCACGTTTCCGGGCCACGCGTAGTCCTCCAAGGCCAGCACGGCTTCGGCCGAGAACCCGCGCAGCGGCTTGGTGTTTTTCGCCGCGAAGCGGCGCAGGAAGTGGTCCGCCAAGAGCGGCACGTCCTCTCGACGCGAGGCCAGGGGCGGAATGCGGACCTCGACCACATTCAGCCGGTAGTAGAGGTCCTCCCGGAAACGGTTTTCCGCCACCTCGCGCGGCAGCTCACGCCGAGTCGCGGACACCACGCGCACGTCGACCGCGAGAGGACCCGAGCCCCCGAGTCTTTCAATCTCCCCCTCCTGGAGCACCCGGAGAAGCTTGACCTGAGCCCCGAGCGACAGCTCACCCACCTCGTCCAGGAAAACCGTGCCGCCGTGGGCGCGCTCGAATCGCCCCTCCCGGCGCGCCAGCGCGCCGGTGAAGGCGCCCTTCTCCACTCCGAAGAGCTCTGCCTCGATGAGTGTCTCCGGGATGGCGCCGCAGTTGATGGCAACGAAGGGCCCGTTGGCTCGCGGCGACAGCTCGTGTAGCGCGCGCGCGGCGAGCTCCTTGCCGGTTCCGGACTCGCCGACGAGGAGCACCGTGGCATGCGCGGCGGCGGCCTGCCGGAGGGTCTCCATAAGCGCCCGGAACGCGGGTGACTGGCCGATGAGCGTCCGTCCGCCGGGCGCCCCGAGGTCCGCCAACCGTGCCTTGAGGGCCTCGTTCTCGGCCATGAGTGCGCGGTGCTCGAGCGCCCTCTGGACTGTCTTCACCAGGGCGTGGCGTTTGAGCGGCTTGGTGATGAAGTCGTAGGCCCCGTCCTTCATCGCCGAGACGGCAGCCTCCACCGTGCCGTAGGCCGTCATCAGGACCACCTGGACATCAGGCCGCATGGAGCGCGCAGTCCGGAGGAGCTCCTTGCCGTCGAGTCCAGGCATCATCAAGTCCGTCACCAACACGCCCACCTCCGGGCGTCGCAGCAGTGCGAGCCCCTCTTCACCGTCGGAGGCGGTGAGCGTGGCCATGCCTTCGTGCTGAAAAATTCGCGCCACCGAGTCGAGGTTGGCACGGTCGTCGTCGACGACGAGTATGGTGGAATCGGCCAGGGGCACGGACGCCAGTCTACCCCTCGTCGCTCGTGTCCGGGGGCCCGGAGGCCTTCACATCCTCCTGCCGCACCTTCTCCACGCTGAAGCGCTCCGCGGCCCGGGTGAGCTTTTCCAAGGCAGCGTCAAACTCGGGCGCCGTCTTCACGAAGCGAAGGTAGTTGATGCGGGCCACCACGAAGGCCTTCAAATAGGGGCTGGTGAGGCCCTTCGCCTTGAGTCGGTCCACCACCGCCGACACCGCGTCGTCGAGCTTGAGAACGGCGTCGGCCCGCTCTTCGCGGATGGCCAGCGCCTCGGCGAGCGGCTCGTCCAGAAAGCCGTCGACGCGCTTGACGATGGACTGGTAGGCGCCCCCGGACAGCCGCGGCCGCTTCTCGTAGGCGGCGCCGAGCGTGGCGAACGCCGGCTCTTCCAAGAGGGGGGCCACCTCCAGCTCGGTGCCTTTCCTGACGGCCACCAGGCCGCGGAGCATCCGGATGACTTCCAGGGACCGCTCCTTCAGGTTGTGCGCCTTCTCCGTGTTGAGGGCCAGAATTTGAAAGGCCAGTTCCGGCTCGGGCAGCACCAGCGCCACCACAGATTGAGCCCCCAGGAAGCGCGTGGCGCCGAGCCGGTGGTTCCCATTCGGCGTCCAGTACTGACCGTCCTGGCGAACGGCGATGAGCGGGTCCAGGAAGCGGTCCACCCGCGTCATGGCCGAGGCCAAGCGGCGCAGGTGCGGCTCGGACAAGTCCCGCTGGTAGGGCGTGGGTTGCACTTTGTCGATGGGCAAGGCCGCGAAAACGACGCCGTGCCCACCGAGTGGGTCCCGGTACACCGCGAGGGGCAGGCCACCATCCGCAGTGATGGCCTCGGCCAAGGCGCGGGCATCGGCTGGGACATCCTCCAGCAATTTGCTGGCGGGCAGCCCACGCACCGTCGTCTTGCGCCGGCGGACGGGAGCCTTTCGTTTCTTGGGGACTTGGCGGGCAGTTTTCGAGCTGGGGGACATGGCGGCCGAGAACCCTAGCGCGCCGGGGCGCATTCCGGGGCATGCTCGAGGCCCTCAGGCATGCGCCGCTCCCTCCTTTTCGCTGCCGCCGCGCTCGCCCTGGCCAGCGGCGTCTATGCCCTCTGGCCACGGGCGAGCTCCCCCGAGGAGGAAGTCCGAGCCGCCGTCCGCGACATGGAGCAGGGCCTGGGGACGAAAGACGCGGCTCGGGTCCTCGAGCACGTCTCAGAGGCCTTTCACTCACCCACTCTGGGGAACCGCACGGACGTGCAGCGGCTCGTGCTGGGAGAGGTACTTCGTGGCGGCGGTGTGCGGGTGGTGACGCTCCAGGCGGACGTCCTCCCCGAGGTGGACGGCCGCTGGCGTTGGCGCGGGCGGGTGGCCGCGGCGCGCGCCGGCGGCGCAGGCCTGGCGGCCATCACCGACGCCGAGCTGCGGCAGTTTCACGTCGATGCGCTCTTCGCGCTCGACGGCGGGCACTTCAAGCTGGTGGAGGCGACAGTGACGCCGCTGGAGTGAGGCGCGGCAGGTTACGGGCTAGACGCCCTTGACGATTTTCCAAACGCCGTTGACGCGTTTGAAGTCCATGCGCTTGATGTCCGAGTCGGTGGTGACTTTTTGCCCGATGCGAAAGGTGACGACGTAGTTGTAGACGAGCGAAGCCTTGTCCCCGGTGATGTTGAGCGTCTTCACGACGATTTTGACACGGACGTCCTGAAATTTCGCCAACATCGACGGAAGCTTCGTCTTCAACGTGGCGTAGTCGAGGTCGTCTTCAGGCGTCAGCGTCCCGGCGTCGTCGTAGAAGCTGGGGTCCACCAGCGCGAGGATGCCCGCCGCGTCTTGAGCGTCGATCGCGGTGTTGTACTTACCAACGACCTCGATGATGGCGTCGGCGTCAGCGGTCTCTTCGATTTCCGTTCCCGGAATTTTATGTGCTGCACAGCCGAGGGCAGCGCACAGGACGCCTGGGAGCCAGCGCGCGCTCACGCCGACCCCGCTGGCCGAAGGTTTTCGCGGATGAAGCCGTTGAGGACGGAAACTTCAGCCTCGAGGATTTTCAAGCCTTCTCCTTGGATGAGTCGCTCGCCGAGCATGGCCAGCGGCTTGAGGAAGAAGGGCAGGGACAGCTTGATGTCCCCTTCCACGGTGCGCTCGCAGCGGGCGCCGGCCGGACGCAGCCGCAGCGTCCCACTGTTCAAGAGCAGCCGGCTGATTTTGGCCGCACTGGGGACGTTGGTGAACCGCAGTTCACGCTTCGACCGGTCGTAGGTGGATTCCTCGACGAAGGCGAACCATTCCTGCGGGACAGGCTTCGGTCCCACGGAGGCGATGACCGGCTTCGGCCGATAGCGGACACGGCGGTACACGACCGCCCCCTCGTCTTTCCGGTCCAGCAGTTTCACCTCGAGCAAGACCTGATGGTGATGCAAGAGGTAGTCCAGGTACCGCGGGTCGAGCATGGCCTGCTCGACCTCCTCCACTGTTCCGTCCAAAAAAGCCCGTGTCTCAAAGCGCATGCGGGCGTGGAGCCTTAGCGAAAAGGGTTCGCCGGTACCAGGGGGCCGTTGAACGTCCTGACATCAAACGCGCACCGCTTCTGCCATTCCGTCACTTCGGCGCGGAGGCCAGGCCCGAAGTCCGGCAGCTGCCCCGCGTCGTCGGCGACGCCACCACAGTCTCCAGCCATGTAGTCCGCCGAGACGCGGAGCCGCCAGGCTTCGCGGTCCACAGGAGGCGGAAGCCCGAGCCCGAGCGCGGTGCGCAGGTGCACGCTCGCGGCGGCCGGGGCTCCGAGTTCGAGGAGTCGCCGAGCGAGCAGGTAGTGGACCAGCGGTTGGTCGGGCGTTTTTTGCAACACGCGTTCGAGTCCCAGAGTGCGCAACTCGTCTGGACGAGCGAGGTAGGCCATGAGGGCGCTGCCCACCTCTCCGGTGCCTTCCGCCGCGCGCCAAACCGCCACCTGCCGCTCCAAGTCGAGGCCGGGCCTGGCACTGGCCAGCTGCTCGAGCAGCGCCGGCGTGTCGTCCCAGTCCCCTGAGAGGAAGGCCAGCCGGACGCGGGCCATGCCCGCCTCGACTTCCAGAGAGGGCAGCCCCTCCACCCGCGCCTGCAGCCGAGACAGGACTTGAGAAGCCTCGCCCAGCCGTCCCAGTTTTTGGAGCAACGCCGCCTCTTGAAGGGCAAAGGATGGCTCGTCGGGCTGTAGGGTGGCGCTGCGCCGAATGAGCTGAAGCGCGCGGAGAGGGTTTGCGTCGGCGCGGGCGTCCGCCACCAGGCCCGCCACCTCCCGTGCGCAGGACCGAGTGAAGACGCTTCCTCGCCGAAAGCGGCTGAACGCACGGTTGATGCTTCGCTCGTCGAGCTGCAGTCCGTCGAGCATTCGCTCCCAGTCCCCCAACAGAGCCGCCAGTGGCCGCCCGTAGGCGCTCTGGAAGTCCGGGTTGGCCAGGAGCGCCTGCAGCTTCGCCGTTCCATACGTCTCGCGCAGCCAGCGGATGAAGCTGCCGGCGGCGGTGTAGGCGCGGTCCGGTGCACTCAGGTAGAAGCCCTCGGGACGGAAGAGCTCGCGCATGTCCGGCATGAGTTTTTGCCGCCGCATGCCGGCGGCCCACTCATGCAGGGTCAGGTCGCCGTGGGTGTCCTGAGGTGCCTCGGCGACGCCTTCCACCACTCCCATGATGGGAACGACGCCGAAGCGCACCGCGGTACCGAACGGCCCTTTGCCGTAGCGGGTGACGAGGGCATGCACCAGCTCGTGCTCGAGGGCGGGTTGGGGGAAGGGCGCATCATTGAGGTAGACGGCCAGCCCCTTGGTGAACTGGGTGCCGGAGGCGCCCACCAACCGCTCCTTCTCGGTCGGCGTACGAAAGAGGTAGACGCGGACTTTCCCCGACGGCGCACCACCCAGGAATTGCGCCACCTCGTCCCAGCGAAACTCCACGTCCCGCCGCAGGCGCTCCACCTGCTCTTGCGGCTTCTCCGCTGGGAAGAAGAGCTCGGCGTGCGTCGTCTCGGCGCGTCCACCCAAGACTTGTTGCAGCCGCGCTTCGCTGGCACGAAAGCCGAGGTCCACTGCGTTGCGCTCGAGAAGGACGATGGCCAGCAGTGTCGCGGCGATACCCAAGACTGTGCGGCCGCGCCCCCCGGTGTGCGTATGGGAAAGAGGGGCAAACACGGCTGCGGCGCATAAGCCGAGCAGTGCCGCCCACAACACGCTCTCCAGGCGGAACCAAAGGAGGGCCCTCGGCAGGCGAAGCGCCTCGTCGTAGAGGGGGCCGGGAAACCACCCCAGGAAGAAGTTGTAGGCGAACACCTGCGGCCCGACAGCGATGGGCCACACGGTCCAGCCCAGCGAGGCGAGCAGGACGGCCAAGCAAACGGTGATGGTACCCACGCGGCTGGGAAACAGCGTGCGGGCAAAGACGCCGGTGGCGGCCGTCAGCAGGGCGGTGGGCAGGACGAGCACTGGGTAGACGAGGGCTTGGGCCCAGGGGCTGCAAGGCGTGGTGGCGAGGGTGAGGAGGGCCGCGCCGACAAACGGAATGGCGGCCGCCACTGAGCCCAGGAGAAAGGCGGCGCCAATGGCTGAGGCCACCGCCTGGCCCGGGCCGGACAGCTCGACGCGCGGGACGCGGGGCCGCGGAGGCTTTCTGGCCTCGGCCGCGGCGGTAGCCCCCAGAACGAGGCCGAAAATGCTGAGGAGGGCGCACACGCCCAGGGCGAGCTCGAGGCCGGGTTGGCCGAAGAGCGGGACCCAGAGCAACAGGCAGCCCAGGCCGCCCACGGCCAGAACCGCCAGCCACCCAGCCGGGCGACGGAGGACGGCCAGAGCAATGGTGACGACGTGGCCCATCGACGTCCCCTATACTCGGCCTCCATCCGATGACGGAAACGAAGAGCGACGGCCGCATCCACCCCCGGGCACCCATCGAGCTCCGGGTGGACTACAAGAAGCTGAACAGCTTCTTCGCGGACTACACGAAGAACATCTCCAAAGGTGGCACCTTCATCCGCACGCGGAAGCCGCTGCCGGTAGGCACCCGCTTCCTGTTCAAGCTCGGCGTTCCGACCCGGACCGAGCCCTTCGAGCTGTTGGGCGAGGTCGTCTGGTCACAGGGCGAGGTGGACGACGCGGGGATGGGCATCCGCTTCGTTTACAACGACGACGCACAACGCTTTTCCTTCGAGGACTTGGTGGAGCGGCTGATGACGGACTCCCTGGGCCGCGAGCTCACCGGGAAGCTGCTCAACAAAACGGTCAAGCCGTGAGGGGCGGCGCGGTCGTCGTCGTGGCGCTCGCCTGCACGAGCCCGACGCCCCAACCGCTGCAGCAGCCGGCTCCGGTGCGGACAGCGGCCAGCGACGTCACCGCGCAAAACTGGAGCGGACCGCCGCTCGATCGGGGACAGCTCGTGCTTCACGACGCCTTTGGCGGAGCTCACCCGGTGGAGGTGGAGGTTGCGGACACAGCGCCATCCCGCACGCGCGGGATGATGTGGCGCACCAGCGTGCCTTCTGGGACGGGGATGCTCTTCATCTTCCCCGAAGAGCAGGTGCAGAAATTTTGGATGCGCAATACCCTTGTTCCATTGGACATGCTCTTCGTCGACAAGTCTGGCCAGGTGGTGGGCATCGTCGCCCAGGCCGAACCCCAGACGCTTGACCAGCGCACCGTCGGGCGGCCGTCGCTCTACGTCCTGGAGGTGGCCGGCGGCTGGGCGGAGAAGACGGGCATTGCGCCTGGGACGCGGGTGGAGCTGACGGGGAGTCTGAGCAGCCGGCCCGGGCAGCCCTAGCTGCCGCCGTCGCTGGGCGCACCGCGCGCGCAGAAGAACGAGGCCCGGTTGCTGCCGAAATACAATTGGCAGTCGGCGGGGTTGGCCTGGCAGATGGCGGCGATGAGGGCCGGGTCGAGGACGAGCTCCCGGCACGTCATCGCGTCTCCGGGGACGTTTTGGAGGTCATTGTACTGCGGGGTGCAGGTGGAGTTGTTGCCTTGGACGCACGCCAGCGAACAGTAGCCAACGGCCGGGCTGTCCAGGGAGATGCCTGCGTCGCGCTGCGCCTGCGAGAGCTGCTCACTGGCCGATGCCTGGTCGACCACGCACACCAAGTCATTGCACTCCGTCGCCCCGAAACTGACGAAATCCTTCCCGGCAGAGAGGTCCCCGACGGCCACCAACGCCACGCCGCTCCCGCCGTCGACTGCCTTCACCATGTTGCAGGGTGCCCCGAGGTCGGTGTTTGCCGTGCAGGCAAAGAGTGTCACGCCGAGAAGAATGGTACCGAACAGGAGATGACGCAGCATTCGAGAGGTGGGCCTTTTTTTGAAGTCCTGCCGGGGCGGGGCCCCCAGGAAAACGGCGAGCCAGGGTACCAGACACCGGCGTGGCGAAGCGACATAGCGAGGTGCTCCAACCTCTCACCATGTGGTGGGCAAGGTGGGTGTGGAGCACTGACGATGAGATTGCTGGGGTAGACGAGCGCGGGTAGACTGGACGCCAGACGTTCGCCCGACGGTTCCAAACCTTAGCGTCCACCACGGCCCCTTCGGACGGAGATTCCAGACCTTGCTACGCGTGGTAGCGGTGACGTGTCTCCTCCTGCTGAGTTCGGCCGCCCGAGCTCAGCAACCGCCTCCGGCGTCTCCGCCACCGTCCCCCCAGGCTCCCACCAGCCAAGGGTTGGGGCTGGACCTGACCGAGCCCACCAAACCAGACGCACCGCTGGCCAAGCCTGCGCCAGCGAGCGAGGCCCAGCCCTTGGACGAGGCCGACCTCACCCAGGACGACCTGGTGAAGAGCATCCAGCGGAAGGTGTTTCTCAAAGCCCACCGCTTCGAGCTCGCGCCTTTCATTTTCGTCAGCGTCAATGACCCCTACTACTCGAAGTGGGGCATCTCCTTGCGGGGGACATACTTCCTGGCGGATACGCTGGGCATTTCACTCCATGCGAGCTGGTACCAGCTGGTCACCACCGACAACGTCAACATCGCCAAGGAAAATTTCCAGAGCCGCATCTACTACTCCGTTCCGCAGTGGTCGGCGCTGGGAGACCTGGAGTGGAGCCCGATTTACGGCAAGGCGACCATTTTCAACTCCATCTTCCACTTCGACCTCTACCTGTTGGCAGGGCTGGGGCTGGTGTGGACCGAAACCTCCGCCACCCCGGTGGACTCGCTCCAGCCGAATGGGCCGAAGCGCGGCCCCTCCTTCGCCGGTGAAGTGGGCGTCGGGATGCGCTTCATCGTTCTCGACTGGTTGAGCGTCAACCTCGCGCTCATCGACACAAGCTACGTCGACACTCCGGCCGGGACGACGCTGGGTGGAATTCAAAACCTGTTCACCATCAACGCCGGCGTCTCCTTCTTCATCCCCTTCAAGTCCACCGGGCGGGAGTCCGAGTAATGCGCCGCCCGTCGCTCGCGCTGCTCCTCGTTCTGCTGCCCTTGACGGGGCTCGCCCAGACGCCGCCGGCGCCTCCTCCCACGCCCAGCCAGCCCGCGCCGGCACCGCCTCCTGACGTCGAGGCCGGCGACACCGGAACACTCGACCGCGACGTCGGCCCACTCAAAGACCGAATTCCGCCGGTCGTCCGCCACGTCTTCTTGCTCAAGGAGCGCTGGGAGCTCGTCCCCTCGGTGGCGTTCAGCTTCCGCGACCCGTTCTTCACCAAGTACGTCTTCGAGCTCAGCCTCACCTACAATTTCAATGACACCCTAGGGGCCATGGTGCGGGCCGGGTACGCCGTGGACGCCGTTTCCGGCTCGGCCCAAATTTGCACCGTCAACGTGGAAGCGGGCGGCACGCGCGGCTGCCGGTCGCCCACCTATGACGAGGTCAACGGCAAGGGCACCGGTCAAATCAACTTCCTCGGCGCGGTGGACGTCCAATGGACGCCCGTCTACGGGAAGTTCAACCTCTTCGCCGAGTGGGTGCTGCACTTCGACCTCTACGGCATCCTCGGCCCAGCCTTCGTCAGCTACAAGGGACCGCCTCCCAGCGGCCAGACAGGGAGCGCCAGCGACTTCACCGTCGGCGGTGAGGTGGGCATCGGCATGCGCTTCTTCTTCAACAAGTGGATGACGCTGCGCTTGGAGCTTCGGGACGACATTTACGGTGAGAAGTCCCCGACGCCGAGCGGCGGGACGGCCGTCCAAAACCAGCTGTTCATCGACGTCGGGATTGGTTTCTTCTTCCCGACGACTTTCCACGACGGGTAGCCCAGGAATGCTGCGTTCACTACGCGCTGCCGCTCTCGGCCTGTTGCTCTGCACCGTTCCGGCCGGCGCGCAGACATTTCAGGGCCTGGACTCGACTCCGCCCAAGCCGCCGCCGAAGAAGAAGAAGGCGGCGCCCAAGCCGCCGCCTGCGACTGACGCTACCGCCACTCCCGCGCCACCACCGGCGGAAACGCCCGCACCGGTCCCCACCCCCGCGCCCACGGGCGAGCCGGGGCTGGGCGTCGACTTGAGCCAGCCCACGCCGGCGGCACCCAAGAGCGCCCGAGACTTACCCATGCCGCCGCCGCCCGGGGCGGGTTCTGGAAAAAAGGGCTCGGCGCCAACCACCACCTTCGAGGCGCTGGACGTCACCGGGAAGACGGCGGACCGGCAGCGTCTGGAAGCGGCCAATGCCCAGTTCCTCGCCAAGGAGTACGAGAAGGCCGCGCTCGACGCCTGGGACCTCATCAACGACCCGAAGATGGCGCCCCTGCAACTCGAGTCGATGTACCTCTTGGGGAAGACGCTTTACCGGATGGGCCTCTACCATTCGGCGCTGGGAGAATTCAGCCAAATCCTGGCCCGTGGCGAGCAGACGCGCTTCTTCTCCAAGTCTCTGGAGTGGCTGTTCTTCATCGGCCGGAAGACGACCAACGAGTCCATCATCCTCGATGAGGTGGCGCGGTACGCCAACGCCGAGTGGCCGGCGCAATACCGAAACGAGTTCTACTACCTGTTGGCACGCTACGAATTCGTCCGAGGACGAGCGCTGGACCAGGTCGAGCAAAAGGCGGAGGCAGCCAAAAGCTTCCAAGAAGCCCATCGGCTCGCGGCCAAAGTGCCGCGGGGGGACGTCTTCTATGCCCGGGCAAGGTTTCTCGAGGGCGTCACCTACGACCGCGAGGGCAACCAAGCTGCGGCGCTGGAGGCGCTCAAGGAGGTGGTGCGGCTCACGCGGCCGACGGGCGACACTTCCTCGGCCGAAGCACGCACCAACGAGATGGTCCGCGAGCTGGCCTTCATGGACTTGGCACGCATCCACTACGCCGCCCGACAGAATCGCTATGCCATCTACTACTACGGAAAGATTGAGCGCGGCCGGCCTGAATGGCTCGAGGCGCTCTTCGAGGCGGCTTGGGCCAACTACCGCATTGGGCAGTACGAGCAGGCGCTCGGCAACCTGGTGACGCTGAGCAGCCCCTTCTTCCGCGACGAGTACTTTCCGGAGGCGCTGCTCTTGAAGGCGGTCGTCTATTACGAGAACTGCCGCTACCGGGAGTCGACGGCCATCATCCAGGAGTTCGAGCGGCGCTACAAACCCGTCTACGACGAGCTCAACGCCCTGGTGAAAAAGGACATGGACGCCTCTCAGTACTACCAGGTGCTGGCGGACGTGCAGAGCAAGAGCCGCGCCGGTCCAACCACCGGGACGGACGCCATCCTGGAACGCGTCCTGAAGTTGGCGCTCACCGACCGCGAGTTGAAAAACACCAACGACGCCATTCTCGAGGTGGAGAAGGAAATCGACCTCATCGCCGGGCGCGGACCAGCCTTCCGGACCTCGGAGCTTGCCCGCTACCTCCAAGACCGGCTGAAGAAGGAGCGCCAGCAGCTGGTGGCGCGGGCAGGCGTCATGGCGCGCGGGAAATTGGAGCTCGAGCTCGGCAACCTGCGGACGCTCCTTGGGAACGGCGAGCGCATCAAGTTCGAGACGACGGGCAAGGAGAAGGAGTTCCTCGAGGAACAGCTCCAGGCCGGAGGCCGCAAGGCCATCGTCAAGCAGTACCGCTACTCCGTGGCCGTTGCCGATGACCAGCTGTACTGGCCGTTCCAGGGCGAGTACTGGCGCGACGAGCTGGGCACGTACGAGTACACCCTCACCAAGGGGTGTGTAGACCGCAGCACGGCCAACCGCCGCCTCGGCGGAACGCAGTAGCCGCGCGACCTACGGCCAGGCCAGGGTAAGGTCCGGCCCCGGGATGGCCATGCGTTCGACGACCATTGCGTTTGACGTGATGGGAGGCGACCACGGTCCCGCCGAGGTGGTCCGCGGGGCGGCGTTGCTCAGTCTGGAGGCGCCTCACATTCACGCCTTGCTGGTGGGCGACGCGGCAGTCATCGACGAGACGCTTTCCACGACACGGCACAACGGCGAGCACATCAGCATCCATCACGCCTCTTCCTTCATCGCCATGCACGAGAAGCCAGCGGCGGCGTTGGCCGACAAGCCCGAGGCGTCGGTACTGGTGGCGGCTCGGCTGGTGGCGGACGGGGAGGCCGACGCCTTGGTGAGCTGCGGCAATACAGGCGCCGGCGTGCTGGCGGCGGCGCGCACCTTCCGTCTGCTGAGCGGCGTCCGCCGCGCCGCTCTGGCCTCTGTCTACCCGACGCGCACTGGACACGGCGAGAACCAGGACCCCTTCAGCCTCATCCTCGACGTGGGGGCAAATGTCGACGCGATTGCTGATGACTTGGTGTCATTCGCCGTCATGGGGTCGGCCTACGCCCGCATCATCAGCAAAAACCCACGTCCGACGGTGGCGCTTCTGTCCAACGGCACCGAGGCGATGAAGGGGCCGCCACGGGTGGTGGAGGCCAACCAGAAGCTGGCCCACCACCCCGGCGTGCACTTCGTGGGCAATGTGGAAGGGGTGGACATCCCCAAGGGGACAGCAGACGTTGTCGTCACCGACGGTTTCGTGGGGAACGTCTGTCTCAAAATGCTGGAGGGAGTCTCGGAGACGGTGACCGAGCTGGCCCGGTACGCCTACGCCTCCCGACTGCGCTGGCGGATGGGCCTGTGGATGCTGTCCAACGGGCTCAATCAGCTCAAGGACCTCACTGACTGGCAGCAGTATGGCGGCGCGCCAGTGCTCGGCTTCGACCATCTCTTCATCAAGGCGCATGGGCGCAGTCGTGCCCGCGCCGTCGCCAACGCTGGAAAGGTGGCGGCCAAAGCGGTGTCCTCCGACCTGGCGCAGGCAATCCAGGCGGGGCTCGGGTGAGTCTTCCGGACCGCATTGACCCTCCGCCGGCGCGGCACATTTACCGGTGGGATTTGGACAAGACGTACTTGCAGACCGACTTCGACTCGCTCCGACAACTGGTGCGAACGGCGCTGCAGAAGGCCAGCCAGAAGACGGCCGTCCCGGGTGCCGCCGCGCTCATCCGTGAGCTCGGCGCGGCTGGTGACTCGCGTCTGTGCATCATCTCCGGAAGCCCGACGCAGATGCGCCGGGTGCTGGAGGAGAAACTGAAGCTCGATGGGGTGGAGTGGGACGAGCTGGTGCTCAAGGACAACGTGAGCAACTTGCTCCGCGGCCGCATCCGCGCTTTGCGCGGACAGGTCGGCTACAAGCTCCCGGTGCTGCTCGAATCAAGGGCGCGCGCGCCTGTGGAAGCGGAGGAGGTGCTCTTCGGGGACGACGCCGAGGCCGATGCCTTCATCTACTCGCTGTATGCGGACCTCATCGCCGGCCGGGTGGACGAGCGGGTGTTGGCGCAAGTCCTGGCCGCGGCCGAGGTTTACACGGACGACGCCACCCGCATCCTCGCCGCCTGGCACAAGGTGCCAAGGGCCGACCCGGTGCGACGGATTTTCATCATGCTCGACCGTCTCACCCCGCCGGCCTACTTCGGGCGCTACGGGCCCCGGGTGGTGCCCATCTTCAACTACTTCCAGGCGGCCCTGGTGCTGCTCGGCGACGGGCTCCTCACCCCGACGCAAGTCGTCCGGGTGGCCCGGGAGATGGTGCAGACCGCCGGGTACAACCTCATTACCCTCTCCAACTCCTTCCAGGACTTGCTTCGTCGGGGCCTTCCCTTGCAAGCGGTGGCGGCCCCTCTGGTGCAGGCGCTGGAGGGAGCGCTCCAGGGGCCGGACAAGGTGCTCGCCGCGCTGCGCCCGGTGCCGGACATCGTCAGCGCTTTTACCCGCCGCGTGGCGGCACTGGGAGCGACGCCGCCCTTGCCGCCGGCGACGCGGGTCGACTACCTGCAGCTCCTCGATGATGCGCGACCTCGAGGCAAAGCAAAGGGCCGTCCAGCCAAGCGCCTGCGCTCAGCGGAGTAGGCTCCGGCTAACCTCCGCCCGGCTCTACCAGGCCGCGGGGTGTGAGCGGGCGGTCGCGGCGTAGGAGTCCCTGCTCCTGGTACCAGCGAAGCGCCTCTCGAATGCCGCGGCGGATGGGCCGCGGCCGGTAGCCGAGCGCCCGGTCGGCTTTCGCCGAAGAGAGGTAGGCCGCCTGGAAGAGGCCCTGGAGGAAAGGACTGTTCACCCAGCTGAGCCGCGAGGCGCTCAGCCGGCCGAGCCAATCGCCCGCCCGGCCGAGCCCATGCGCCGCCCAACCGGGGAGGGGCAGTGCCGGGGGCATGGCGCCGCATTCCTCCGCGACTTGGCCAAGAAAGGCGCGGTAGGTGAGGTTTTCCCCGCCGAGGACGTAGCGCTCCCCGGGCACCCCCTGCTCCATCGCCAACACGAGTCCCTCCGCGACGTCATCGGCATTCACGAAATTCGTGCCACCGGGTGGGTAGGCGCGCACCAGCCCGGCGGCGACGAGGCGCACCACCTCGGCGCTGCTGGCTCCCGTGCCGTAGGCGCCGACCACGAAGGTGGGGTTGACGATGACGACGTCCAAGTCCCCCCAGTCCCCCGCCGCCAGCGCCTCCGAGGCCCGTTTGCTTTCGGCATAAGGCGTCCCGCCCTCGGTCGGGAAGGCGCTGTCCTCAGTGGCTGGGTTGCTCAGGGGGCCGGCTCCGACGGCGACGCTGCTGGACACGTGCACCAGCCGTTCGACGCCTGCGCTGCGAGCGGCCTGCAGCACCTGACGTGTCCCCTCCACGTTGATGCTCCACAGCAGCAGCCTTCCTGCGTCGTCGAAGCGGATGCGGCCGGCGGCGTGGTAGACGCGCGAAATCCCGGCCATCGCCTTCTCCAACGAGTGCGCATCCCGCACATCACCCGGCACCGCTTCCGTATCCACGCCGACGAGGGCACGCTTTTTTGCGCCGGGGGGAAGCAGCACGCGGACGCGCTCGCCGTCTCGCGCCAAGCGGCGAACGAGGTTGGCACCAATCAACCCCGTTGCCCCAGTCACCAGCGTTCGCACCAGGACGACTCCCTCCGGCCGGCGAAATCGTGTAAAGCGGCTGCGCTTCAACACGCTCCGGCGCGGGGCGTCAACGCCCATGACGCACGACCCACCGTCCTCCCACACGCCTGATGGACCGCCTCCCCCCGGAACGGACTCCGCCTCCGTCGAGGCGGGCAACGCGCCGTTGGAAGAGGGCTTGGCCGCCTTGGATGAGGGCTTTGGCGAGGAGGAGGACGAGGAGACGGAGAGCGAGGGGCCGGACCCTCTCGACGCGCCCGTTCCCGAGCCGCCACCACCGGCCGACGCGCGGGAGCCGGAGCCCGTTCCGGCGGTGCTCTGGGAGTCCGAGGCGGACCAGCTGGACGCTTCGGTGCCGCGCGCGGCGGCCAGTCCTCAGGCCGAGATTGACCCGCGTTCCCTGGACATCGACGCGGTCAAAGTCGTCAACCGACTCCACCAAAACGGCCACGAGGCCTACCTCGTTGGCGGCTGCGTGCGAGACCTCCTGGTGGGCCGCACCCCGAAGGACTTCGACATCGCCACCAGCGCCCTGCCCAGCGAGGTGCGGGGGACTTTTCGAAATTGCCGCCTCATTGGCCGGCGGTTCCGGTTAGCGCACGTCTACTTCCGCGGTGGAAAAATCATCGAGGTTTCCACCTTCCGCGCCAACCCCATCACCGACCTCGAGCCGACGGAGCCGGTTCCCAACGAGGAGCGCTCGGACGACCTGCTCATCGACGACGACAACGTCTTCGGTACGGCCGAGCAGGACGCTCGCCGCCGAGACTTCACCATCAACGGCCTCTTCTACGACGTCGCCGAGGGCCGGGTTCTAGACTTCGTTCGCGGTCGTCGGGACCTGGAGCAACGCCTGGTCCGCACCATCGGTGACCCGGAGCGGCGAATGCGGGAAGACCCCATCCGCATCCTGCGCGCGGTGCGTTTTGCCTCGAGGTTGGAGTTCGACATCGAGCCCCGCACCTACGCCGCGATGGAGGGGGCAGTGGAGGACCTTCCCCGTTGCGCCCCGCCGAGGCTCCTCGAGGACACGTTTCGAATTCTTCGTGGCGGCGTCGCCGAACCGGGGCTCGCCTTGCTGCTCGCCTTGGACGCGTTGCGCTACTTGCTTCCGCCCATCGACGGCTACCTCAAGGCCCACGGGCCCGAAGGGGAACGCACCTTGGCTGCCTTCGCCCGCGCGACCGACACCCGCATCAAGGCGCGCGAGGCGCTAGAGGACGCAGTGCTGCTCGCTGTCTTGCTCGTCCCCCTCATGCGGGCGACGCCAGAGTCGTCGACGAAGGCGCCCGAGGCTCCAGAGCCCCCCAGCGCCGTCCCCGAGGCCATCGAGTCCATGCTGCAGGAGCTGGTCCGGACGGCACGTCTTCCGCGCCGCATCGCCGAGCGCTGCCGGATGATGTTGCTCGCCCAGGCCACCCTTTCCGGGCAGCGGCGTCGGCGCGGAAACCTGGCCAGCTTCCGGCGCCATCCTCTCTTCAACGAGTCTCTCACCGTCTTCGCGTGCACCGTGGAGGCCACCGGGGAAGGGGAGGCTGAGCTTCAGGCCTGGCAGTCCGGCCAGGCGCCGGTGCCGCGTCCGGGGACGGACCCCGCGGGGAGCCGTCGGCGCCGACGCAGGCGCCGGGGCGGACGCGGCGGACCGGGTGGCGGGCCGTCCGGGCCCGGTGCGCCAGGCGGTGGCGCCGCGGGCGGGACACCCCCGTCGCCCGGCTGAGAATTTTTCACCCGGTGGAGAACGGCCGCACTCGGTACGCAGGCCATTCCCTCCCGCAACCCGGGAACGCGGCTAGCATCCAACTCCACAGGAAGTCGGACTTCGTCCATGCCGTCGCCCGCCCCCAAGAGTCCGCTTTCCGTCCCTCCTTTCGGGCCGACCCCCGAGGTGGGGCTCCGGCCTGGGCAGGTGAAGTCCTACTTACGTCACCTGGGTCTCGAGCGCGCCGAACGGCCCTCCGTGCCGTTTTTGACACGGCTTCAGCGTCGCCACCTCCTCAGGGTGCCGTTTGAGAATTTGGACATTTTCTGGGGCAACCCCATCCCCCTGGACGTGCAGCGGGCCTTCGGCAAAGTCACGCAGCTTCGCCGGGGGGGCTTCTGCTACGAGTTGAATGGCCTCTTTGCCTCGCTGCTTTCGGCTCTCGGTTTTGAGGTTTCTCTTTTGTCGGCACGCGTCTGGCGCAAGGTGACGCACACTTGGGGGCCGGAGTTTGACCACCTCAGCCTGGCGGTGACGTTGGACCGGCCCTACCTCGTGGACGTGGGCTTCGGGGACTCTTTCCGCGCGCCGATGCCGCTGGGCGCCGCCGAACAATCGGACATCAGCGGGAGGTACCGGCTGGTGCAGGGCGATTGGCAGGACGAGCTGGTGCTGGAGCACGCGGCACAGAGGCACTGGCGCTCACTCTACCGGGTGTCCCGGGAGCCGCGGCTTCTCTCATCCTTCGCGGCCATGAATGTTTGGCAACAGACCTCGCCTGACTCGCCCTTCACCGGCCATGCCGTCTTCACCTTGGCCCGTCCCTGGGGCCGGCTCACCCTCACCGACCGCCATGCGGTGGAGACACGACGGGGCCGCATCCACCGGCACCGTCTAGCGCCAGGAGAGCTCGAGCGGCGGCTCCGGCGTCTGTACGGCGTCCGTGGCCCACTCGGGCCGCGGTCGCAGACGCTGGCCGCCTAAGGCACGGCTACCGGGAGGGCCCGCGAGAGACGTCGAAGCGCGCCGCGCCCACCCGTCTTCGCACCTCGTCGTCCTCGGTGTCCGCCTCGAGGTCTGCGACGTCCGCCGGTGTCACCGCGCCCTGGCCATAGCGTGCGGCAATGGCGTCGAGGGCCGCGTTGAGGCGGTTGGAACGCGCTTCCGGCTCGACGAAGAGGCCGAGCTGCGAGTGTGCGCCCACCACTTCCTGGGCCGAGACGCCGGTGAGGCGGACGGCGCTCTTGAGCGCCAGCCGAGTGAGGAGCTCGGCCGCCTCGCGGTAGAGCCGCTGGCCGTCGTCGGTGGGCGCCTCCAGCGTCCGCCGGCGGGTGAGGAGGGTGAAGTCCTGGAGCTTCACCTTCAGTTGGACGGTGCGGGCCTTGAGCCCCGCCCGCCGCAGCCGTCGGCCGACGCGGAGGGCCTGGGCGTGAAGGGCCCGCTGGAGGGTCTCTGGAGACTCGGTGTCCTCGGCGAAGGTGTCCTCGGCGCCAATGCTTTTCGCCTGTCGGTCTGGGACGACGGCACGGTCGTCTTCGCCGCGGGCCAAAGCCGAGAGGTGGCGCCCGGTGTCTCCCAGCAGCTCGGCGAGCAGCTGGGCATCCGCCCGAGCGACATCGCCCACCGTGCGGAGTCCGAGGGTACGCAGCGTCTCCTCGAGTTTGGGGCCGACTCCCCACAGACGGGACACTGGGAGCGGTGCGAGGAAGGCCAGCGTGTCGGCCTCCGGGACTTCCCGTTGGCCATTGGGCTTTGCCAAGTCGCTCGCCACCTTGGCCACGAATTTCACCGCCGCAATTCCGGCCGAGCACGGAAGGCGCACCTCGTCGGCGACTTCCCGGCGGATGCGGGTGGCGATGGCTCCCGGAGGCCCGAAGAGGCTCAAGGAGCCACTCACATCCAGAAAAGCCTCATCCAGCGACAGGGGTTCCACCAACGGCGTGTAGCGCTCGAAAATGGAAAACACCTGTTCGCTGGCCTCGGCGTAGGCGGCAAACCGCGGTGGGACGACGACGGCGTCGGGGGCCAGGCGCAGTGCCCGCGCCATCGGCATCGCGCTCCGGACGCCGCTCGGCCGCACCTCGTAGCTGGCCGCGAGCACCACACCCCGTTTGGGGTGGCCGCCGACGATGACTGGACGGCCCCGCAGGGTGGCGTCATCACGCTGCTCGACGGACGCGTAAAAGGCGTCCATGTCTAAATGGAGAATAGCGCGGGGCGTCCCCATGGGCCGGGAGACTGTAGCGGCTTGGCCTGCGTTTGCGGGCGGCGCACCATGGCGCTCGTCGGCCAGCGGAGCGACACTCCTGGGGAGGCTTCCCCAAGGAGGCACCCCGGGGGAGGGGGACGCGTGGGCATGGACGCAGCGCACGAGCGAGCTCAGGCAGCCCGACGCCGCAGCTCGCGCGCCCTCGTCTTCGTGGTCGGAGTGGTGCTGGCTGGGTTTGGCGGCTGCTGGCTTCTTTACCGGACACTCGAAGAGCCGCCGCAGGTGCTCGAACCGTACCGTCTCCGCACCCTCCTCAACGCCGCCAAGCTTTACCGGAAGGACACCGGGCGCTTCCCGTCCACAGCGGACGGGCTCGCGCCTCTGGCGCCTAAGTACATTGCATCCCTCTCCGACGACGGCTGGGGGCGCCCCTACCATTACGAGAGTGACGGCGGCTCGGCGCGCATCTGGACGTGGGGGCGCGACGGGGTGCCGGGCGGTTCCGGCGCTGACGCGGACCTCTCGGTGCAATTTCCCCCGTCCCCCCCTGGCGACGACGCGGGCGTTTCCAAGTGAAAACGCTGGCTGGGCCAGCGTCCGGCAGTGCTACGGTGCGCCGCACCTTCCCCTTTGGAGAACAGCCCATGCGTCTGCACCGTTCATCCCTCCTCGCTGCCGCGCTCCTGTGCGGGATGTTCACCGCCTGTCAGACGGGGCCCAGCACCCACCTGGTGGCGGCGTGGCAACTGCCGGGCTACGTCCCCAGTGGGTTTAAGCGCGTTCTCGTCATCTGCGTGACGCGGGACGGCGGTCGGCGGCGCACCTTTGAGGACGCCTTCTCCTACCAGCTGATTGGGCGGGGGGTCACGGCCATCTCGAGCTACACCCTCATTCCGCAGGACGGCCAGGTGCCAAACGACAGGCTGGAAGCGGCGATTCGCACCTCCGGCGCCGACGGAGTCCTCGTCACCCGTTTCCTCGGCACCAATACCCAAATCAGTTACAGCCCCGGCTACGTCTACGGCCCGGTGGGGCCGTCCTACTACGGGGGCTTTTACGGCTATTACGGCTCGGCCTGGGGGTACGACTACGTCCCGCCGATGCAGACCTCGACGACGGTGGTGACGCTGGAAACGGATGTCTTCGACTCTGCGAAGTTAGAGATGGTATGGTCCGGGACGACGCAGACCACCAACCCCACCACCATTGGCCAGGAAATGACGGGCTTTGCCAAAATCGTCATCGACTCCATGGCCCAGCGCGGCATTCTCGCGGTGAACAACTAGAGCGCTTCAGCAGAGAAGAGAGCGCGCATCACGCTCCGGACTCCTTCCAGGCCGCAGCAGAGGAGGGCGGGTTCTCGCGAGTTTGACGCGGACGCTCCTCCCCTTGCTGGGGAGACGGGTCGCGAGACATGAAGGTGCGGATGCGGTTGATTCTCGTCTCTGCGCTGAGCTTGCCCCTCGTCGCGCTCGCCGCCGACGAGCAAGACCATGTGCATCACGATGAATCAGCATCGCTCGGCACGCTCGGACGGGTGACGTTTCCCATCTCCTGTAAGCCCTCGGTGCAAGCGTCGTTCGAGCGCGCCGTGGCCATGCTCCATTCCTTTTGGTACGAGGCGTCAATCCAGGCGTTCCAGAGAATTGTTGCCGAGGACCCTGAGTGCGCGATGGGCCATTGGGGCATCGCGATGAGCGAATGGCATCCGCTGTGGTACGCGCCGGACGCTGCCGCGTTGGCCGCGGGCTGGGAGGAGATTCAGAAGGCGAAGGCCCCGGGGGCGAGGAGCGACCGTGAGCGAGGTTTCGTCGCTGCGCTCGAGGCTTTCTACCGCGATGCGGGAAGGCTCGACAACGCCACGCGCCTGGCGGCCTACGAGAAGGCCATGGAGGGCCTCCACCAGAGATTCCCTGACGACCGCGAGGTGACTGCGTTTTACGGTCTCGCCCTCCTCGCGGCGGCCTCGCCGCAGGACAAGTCCTACGCCAAGCAAAAAACGGCGGCGTTGCTCCTGCAGCAGATTTTCATCGCGCAGCCCGACCATCCGGGCGCCTCGCACTACATCATCCATGCTTTCGACTATCCGGAGCTGGCGGAATGGGGACTGCCCGCGGCCCGCAACTACGCCCAGATTGCGCCCGCGGCGCCGCATGCGCTGCACATGCCGTCGCACATTTTTACTCGCCTCGGGCTGTGGCGTGAGTCAATCGCCTCCAACGTCGCCTCGGAGCAGGCGGCGAAGGACTATGCGGCGAAAGTAAACATGGACGGGGCGTGGGACGAGCAGCTGCACGCGATGGACTACCTCGTCTATGCCTACCTGCAACTCGGAGAAGACCGCGAAGCGCAGGCGGTGCTCGACGAATTGCGAAAGGTTCGCAGGGTCCAGCCGGAGAACGTCAAGACCGCTTACGTCTTCGCTGCGCTCCCGGCGCGCTATGCGCTCGAGCGGCGCAATTGGGCTGAGGCCGCGGCGATGTCCTCGCTCCACGAGAGCAAGTTGAAATGGCCAAGCGGCATTACGTCCTTCACGCGTGGGTATGGGCTGGCGCGTCTCGGAAACCTGTCGGGTGCCAGTCGAGAACTTGCGGCGTTGGAGACCGTCGCGCTTCAAATGGCAGAGCCCAAGGACCCATTCTGGAGTGACTACTTGGAAGCCCTCCGACGCGGGTTGAAGGCCTGGGTACTGCACGGCCAGCGAGACGAGGCAGCGGCGTTGGTGCTCATGCGCTCGGCCGCTGACTTGGAAGACGCTACCGCCAAGCACCCAGCAACTCCCGGTTCTGTTTTGCCCATGCGAGAGCTCCTTGGCGAGCTCTTGCTAGAGCAGCACCAGGGCCGAGAGGCGCTCATCGAATACCAGACGGCCCTGCGCCTTTCGCCCCACCGGCTGGCTGCGCTTTACGGTGCCGCCCGCGCAGCCGACGCGACGGGGGAGGCCGCAACAGCCCAGGACTACTACCGGCAGATTGTCGAGCAGTGCAGCACTGCCGATGGGGTGCGACTGGAACTCCAACAGGCACGCCGGCGCCTCGAGGGCTGAGGACGAGGTGTCCACGTCCGTCGGGCGGGGGGGGGGCGCCGCTTCCGCAGCGGCGGACAGGCAGCCGTTACGGGAAGCTGAAGTCCGTTGTCCACGAGCGCCCCGAGAAGCTCTGGGGCCAGGGGGCTCTCAATTCGCAGCTGGACGGCGCTCTTGGGGTGCACGAGGCCCAGCGCGCGCGCGTGCAGGAAGAAGCGCCCGAGGCCGGGCAAGGGCTTGCCTCCGTAGAGGGCATCGCCCACCACCGGGGCCCCGATGGCGGCGAGGTGCGCGCGGACTTGGTGCAGCACGCCGGTGAGAATGCGCACTTCCACAAGCGACAGCTCTCCCTTGCGGGCCAGCACGCGGAATTCGCTGAGCGCCTCGCGGCCCGCCTCGCCCCCGTCCAGCGCGGCTTCCACCCGTGTCTCCCCCTTGTGCCGCAGCGGCAGCTCGATGGCCCCCTGGTCGGCAATGGGGCCGCTGACGAGGGCCCAGTAGCGCTTGTCCACGGCGCGCTCCCGGAAGAGGGCGCGGACGGCCTCCCAGGTTTCGTGGTCGCGCGCGGCGAGCAGCACGCCGGACGTTTCGATGTCCAGCCGGTGGACGAGACCGCCCTCGCGGACCTCCTCGCCGGCGAGGGCAACTTCCGGAAAGCGAGCGACCAGGGCGTTGGCCGCTGTCCCTGTCTCCCCCGGCTTCAGTGGGTGGGACGGCACGCCGGCCGGTTTGTCGACGGCCACCAGCCACGCATCCTCATACAAGAGACGCAAACCGAGGTCTGGCTCGGGCAGGAGCGCCGGGCCCTCTTCAGCGAGTTCCACCTCCACCCTGGAGCCGCCGGCGGCCTTGTCCCCCTTGCTCGGGCGTCGGCCGTCGACGCGTACCGCGCCCCTCTCGAAGAGGGACTTCACCCGAGCCCGCGACAGGCCGAGCACCTCACCCACCACGACGTCCAGGCGGCGACCGGCCACCTCGGCCGGAAGGTGCAAGGTGCGCATCATTCCAAGAAAGCCTCGTGGACTTCCTCGGCTGTCTGGAAGCGTTCGTCTGGCTCCTTTCGGATGAGGCGCTGGGCGATGCGTGCCAGAACCGGGTCGCTGCCCGGGTTGAGGGCAGTCACCAGGGGTGCCTCGGTTTCCAGCACCTTCTGCCAGAGCTCGGGAGGGGTTCTGGCGTCAAACGGGGGCCGCCCGGCGAGAAGCTCGTAGAGGATGACGCCCAGGCTGTAGAGGTCCGCCCGGGGGTCGACGGACTCTCCCAAAATCTGCTCCGGCGCCATGTAGCGGAAGGTCCCCACCAGTCGCCCGCCGGCGGTTACCGCACCGTCTTCGGCGAGAAACTTGGCCAGCCCGAAGTCCATGAGGCGAACGACTTTCTCACCATCCACCATGACGTTGCTCGGCTTCAGGTCCCGGTGGATGAGCCCATGGCCGTGGACGTAGCTGAGCGCGTCGCACAGCTGAAGCATGGCGTCCCTGAGGCGCGCGGTGCGCTCGGGCCGGTTAAGAAACGCCGTGTCCACCGGAGGCACGGCGCTCATGGTGGGCAGGGCGCCCGTCGGCTCGAGCTCGTAGGGAAGGGAGACGTCCCGGGACTCGTTGGTGTCCGGCTCGTCGACGGCGTCGGCCAGGGCGCGCAGGCTTTCGGGGCCGGTTCCGAATGCGGCGTCGTCACTGGGCGGCTCCTCTCCCAGCTGAGAGAGGGTGAAGGTGCGTGGGCCGCTCCATTCCCCAGTGTCGCTGTCCTCCCAGGGAACCTGCGGAGGCGGAACCGGCTCCGCTCTGGGGCGTTTGGGCGTCGGCGCATCGAGGTCCAAGTAGTTGCGCAAGGTGAGGCCGTCCACGAGCTCCATGGCCAAGTAGGGGTAGCCATGGTGCACCCCGGTGTCGAACACCTTCACTACATTGGGGTGAGAGAGCTCGGAGAGCGTCTCGAATTCACGCGCCAGTCGGCGCGCGGCCCGCGGGTCGAGGGCTGGCCCGGTGGACAGGAGCTTGAGGGCCACCGACTCTCCTGTTCGGCGGTCCAGCGCGCGGTAGACCGTCCCCGCGCCCCCACTGCCGAGCGTCTCCAGGACTCGGTATGGGCCGATGACTTTGGGCGGCATGTCCAGGGCAAAGCTTAGCGCCTCGGGAGGCACCGGCAGGAGGGTGAAACCGCCGCCAGCGGAAGGCCAGGCGACGGAAGTCCTTGCCTCCCCGGGGTGACCGTGCGGAGGTTTGTCGGTATGGAATCCCCCGACATGGCCAACACCACTCCCCGGACGCTCTGCATTGACATTGGCGGAACTGGGCTCAAGGCCCTCGTCGTCAGCCCCCGGGGGAAGCCGCTCACCGAGCGAGTCCGGGTGGAGACGCCGCGGCCGGCCACACCGCAGGCCGTCCTGCGGGCCTTGCAGAAGCTGGTGGCTCCCTTGGGCCCATTTGAGCGCGCCTCCGTGGGCTTTCCCGGGGTGTGCATCGACGGCATCACCAAGACGGCTCACAACCTGCATCCCAAGTGGTTGGGCTTCCCCTTGGCGCGGACACTCACCCGCAACCTCAAGCGGCCGACGCGCGTCCTCAACGACGCCGGCGTCCAGGGCTACGGCGTCGTCCACGGCAAGGGCGTGGAGATGGTGCTCACCCTCGGGACGGGCATGGGGTGCGCGCTCTTCGTCGGGGGCCGCTACGTGCCCAACATCGAGCTCGCCCACCACCCGTTCAAGCGGGGAAAGACGTACGAGGAATACATCGGTAAGGGTGCCCTGGAGCGCGTGGGAAAAAAGAAGTGGAACCGTCGCGTGGCCAAGGTGGTGGCGCAAGTGGAACCCATTTTTAACCCCCGCGTCCTCTACCTCGGCGGCGGCAACGCCAAACACATCAACATCCAGCTTCCGCCGCACGTGAAGCTCGTCTCCAACACCGCGGGCCTGTTGGGCGGCATCGCCCTTTGGGAAGGCGAACCCTGTTGAAGACGAGCGCCTAGTTGGCGGGGCGCTTCACCACCGCCCCGTCCTTCATGACGAAGACGACGCGCTCCGTGACGTGGATGTCCGACAGCGGGTTTCCCGGCACGGCGATGACGTCGGCCACTTTCCCCACCGCCAGCGTGCCCAGTTTCGCCGAGAGGCCAAGCAGCGCCGCATCAACGCTGGTGGCGGACCGAAGAGCGGCCGCGGGCGTCATTCCCAAAGACACCATCAGCGCGAATTCGCGCGCGTTGAGGCCGTGCGGGCTCACGCCGGAGTCCGTTCCAAAGCCGATGCGCACGCCGGCCTTCACTGCGTCTTGAAACATCTGCGAGCGGGCTTGAAGCGCCGCCTTCGCCTTCTCGGCGATGGAAGGCGGAAAGGTGGCCAGCTTGGCGCCGGTCCACTCCCCGGCGAGCAGTGTCGGGACGAGGTAGACGCCCTTGGCCTTCATTTGCGCGAGGGTGTCCGGCTTCAGGAAGCTGCCGTGCTCGAGCGAGTCGACACCGGCGGCGATGGCCGCCTTGGCGGCGACGTCGCCGTGGCAATGGGTGGCCACCTTTTTGCCGAGGCGGTGGGCCTCGTCGACGATGGCGGTGAGCTCCTCCAGCGTGAGTTGCGGAGCGTCCACGGAGTCGGCCAGGGAGAGCACCCCGCCCGAGGCCATCACTTTGATGACGTCCGCCCCGGCCTTGGCTTGGTAGCGCACAGCCGCCCGACAGTTGTCGGCGCCGTTGCAGATGCCTTCCGGCACCCCGGGCGGAATGACGCGGTCGGTGGGGTAGGGGTCCATGTCCGCGTGGCCCCCGGTAGCGCCGAGTGCGTGGACGGCGACGAGCATCCTCGGGCCGGGAAGCAGGCCCGCGGAGATGGCGTTGCGCAGGCTCACGTCGACGAAGTCCATGCCAGCGCCGAGGTCTCGCACGGTGGTGAAGCCCGCCTCCAGGGTGCGACGCGCGTAGGTGCCCGCGTAATACGCCTGCTCCGCGGGATGGCGACGGAGCTCATCCACCTGGTCTTGAGCCCAGTTGTCCGACATCTGCATGCTGAGGTGGGTGTGGGCGTCGATGAAGCCCGGGAGCAGCGTCACCTCGCCGAGGTCGATGACTTCCGCGCCCTGGGGGATGGAGACGTCCTTTCCCACCGCCCGAATTTTCCCGCCCTCGACGAGGAGCGCGACGCCGCCGGAGAGGACTTGGTCCGTCGTCCCGTCGAAGAGCCGGGCGGCGCGAAGGACGATGGGACGGGGAGGCTCGGCAGACGTACTGCCAGCCGTCAGAAGGGAAAGCACCGCTAGAAGCACAGAGCGCGACATTCGGAGTCGGACCTCCCGTGGGCCAGCGAGAAAGCGCGGCACCATAGCCGAAGCGGTGTGGTCTGCGAGCCGCACGGCTTGGTAACCGCTGGGGTAGCGCATCGTCCGGGGGCTGGCGCAGCGCTTGCTTTGGCACGGCTGCGCGTCATGGCAACCCCACCCCCAGCCGGAGCGCCGAAGCGTGGACGCGCGGCACGGCCGCCCTTATGGTGCGCCGCTGCCATGTCTACGATTCCGTCGCTCGCTGCCCTGGAGGCCCAGGTGAAGGAGCGGCCCCTGCCTGGGCACGTGGGCATCATCATGGACGGCAATGGACGGTGGGCGGAGGAGCGCCGACTTCCACGGCTGGAAGGCCACCGCGAGGGAAGCAACAGCGTGCGTGAAGTGACGCGGGCCGCGCGCCGCATCGGCGTCCAGGCGCTAACGCTCTATGCCTTCTCCTCGCAGAACTGGTCGCGCCCCATGGAGGAGGTTGCGGGCCTGATGGACTTGCTCCGTGAGTACTTGGAGAAGGAGCGGAAGGAGATTCTCGACAACGGCATCCGCTTGAATGCCGTTGGCGAGCTGGACCGTCTCCCGCGGATGGTGCGCACCCCCCTGGAGTCACTGCGCGCTGAGTCCGATGCCAACCGGGGGATGGTCCTCACCTTGGCGCTCTCCTACGGGGGACAAGAGGAGATTGTCTCCGCCACGAGCCGGCTCATCGCCGCCGCTCGCTCTGGGACGCTGCCCGACCGACCTCTGACGGCGGAGGCTTTCGCCGCCGAGTTGTGGACGTCCCCGCTTCCGCCGGTGGACCTCGTCATTCGCACCAGCGGCGAGCACCGGGTGAGCAACTTCCTCCTCTGGCAGTCGGCCTATTCGGAGTTCATCTTCGCCGACACGCTCTGGCCCGAGTTCCGGGCACACCATTTTCTGGCCTGCGTCGCGGAATACCAGCACCGCGAGCGGCGCTTCGGGCTGACCTCCGCGCAACTCCCCAAGTGAACGCCCCCAACCGCAACCTGCTCGTCCGGGTGGTGACTGCGGTGACGCTGCTTCCGGCGGTGCTAGCGCTCTTGTTTTACGGCGGCTGGCCCGCGGGCATCCTCCTCGCCGGCGCGGCAGGCGCCTGTGCCTTCGAGTACGCGCAGCTCACCGCCGGAGGGCTCGGGCCTTCGCAGCTGTTGAGCATCCTGGGGGCGGCCACGCTCCCGGTGCTGGCCACCCTCTGGCCGCGCAGCTTCGCCGCTGCGGCCTTTTGGGTGGTGGCGCTCGTCTTTTACGTGGCGTGGATTGACCACCTCTTCCGCCGTCCGTTGGCGGACGCTCCGACGTTGACGGCGCACGCCGTCACCGGTTGTCTCTACGGTGGCTTGGGGCTCGCGCCGCTTGCCGCGCTGCGCGCCGGTCCGGACGGGCTGGCGTGGGTCATCGCCGCGCTGGTGATGACCTGGGCCAATGACACCTGTGCCTACTTCGTTGGGCGGGCCTTCGGCCGGCACAAGCTTTACCCGTCGGTGAGCCCGAACAAGACATGGGAAGGCTTTGCTGGAGGCTTCCTGGGGTCGGTAGGTGGGCTCTTCATCGCGCGCCTCGTCTTCCCCGTACTCTCGCCGCTGGACTGCGTGGTGCTCGGCATTGCCGGCGGGCTCTTCGGCCCTTTGGGAGACCTCTGCGAGTCGATGCTGAAGCGCGCCTCCGGTGCCAAGGACTCGGGCTTTCTCATCCCTGGCCATGGGGGCATTCTCGACCGCGTTGACGCACTGCTCTTCAACGTACCGGTGCTGTACGTGTACGTGGCCTTCCTCAGGAACGCCCTCTAGGTTAGCCAAAGGTCTAGCGTTGTCCGCCGGGGCGGGCGCGGCTACTGTGGTCCCCACATGTTCCTGCAGAACCCGATTTACTTCGTCGTCCTGCTCAGCGTGCTCATTTTTGCGCACGAGTTGGGCCACTTTCTCGCCGCCAAAGCGCTGAATGTGAAGGTGACGCGCTTCTCCATCGGGTTCGGGCCTCGCATTTTTGCCTTCACCCGCGGCGAGACCGAGTACCAGGTGGCGTGGATTCCACTCGGTGGGTACGTGAAGATGGCCGGGGACCTCGGTGACGAGGGCGGCGAGGAGGACCCAACGCGCGGGTTTCTCGCCCAACCTCCGTGGAAACGCGCCGTCATTGTCGGGGCGGGGCCGTTGGCCAGCCTCGGCTTTCCCTTCATCCTCTACTTCATTCTCTTCCTCGGGTTCCCGCAGGCCATCGACGTCTCCACCCGCTACCCCCTGCGGACGTCCTCGCGGGTGATGATGCTCGAGCCAGGCATGCCGGCAGTGGAGGCCGGGGTCCGAGTGGGCGACCTCATCACGTCCATCGATGGCTCCCACGTTCAAACCTTCGAGGACCTCCGCCGGGCGCTGGAGAATAAGGGCGGCAAGGAAGTCACCCTGGGGCTGGAGCGCGACGGGCATGCGCTTCAGCTGAAGCTCGTCCCGGCTCGAAGCGAAGAGGGAGAGCCGGACCGGACGCGGGGGAGGCTGGGCGTCTCACCCGAGCCGCGCGTCCCACTGGTGGGGGTGCCCGCCGGGAGCCCCGCCGAACGGGCTGGCTTGCGCAGTTACGACAGGATTCTCAGCATCAACGGCCAGCCCGTCGAGAACATCGTCTCCCTCGAACGCCGCTTGGACGCGGTGCAGTCGGACGTCCTGCATGTCGAAGCGCTGCGGCGCCAACCAGCGGGCCTGCCCGGCGTGGAGGCCGTCGTCCCGGAACGCATCAGTGCCGACGTGCCGCGACAGCCCGGGCAGGGCTTGGCGGTCCTGGGGGTGGAGCTGCCAGACCTCTATGTTGGCCAGGTGGCGCCCGGGAGCGCGGCCGAAGCGGCAGGGCTCTTGCCTGGAGACCGTCTCCTGAGTGTGGACGGGCAGCCGGTAGCGTCGGTGCTTCGTTTGCAAAGGAAGCTCCAGGCCCTGGGAAAGACGCCCTTCCGTTTGGGATGGCTGCACCAAGGCCAGGAGCGTTCGGCCGAGGTGCAGCAGAAGCCCATTGACGCCAAGGACGTCGCCGGCTCGAAGGGACTCGACCTCGGCCTTCGTACCCCGTTTGACACCTCCGCCGACGAGCGCGTCGTCTTTGACGTGGCGCGCCTGGGCCCCGGCGCCGCACTGGTGGCCGCCGGACGCAAGCTGGGGGACACCATCGCCAACGTGGCCGGAAACCTGGCGATGCTCGTCACCGGCCGCGTTCCGTTCTCCATGCTCGGCGGCCCCATCATGCTGTACGGGATTGCCTCCCAGAGCGCTCAGCTCGGCCTCGGCGTCTTCCTCTCCACCATGGCGCTCATTTCCGTCAACCTCGGGCTCCTTAACCTGCTCCCCATTCCGGTGCTGGACGGTTTCGGGCTGTTGTCCGCATTTTGGGAGTGGGTCCGTCGCCGCCCCATCCCCATGCGGGCGCGGGAGATTGCCAACATTTTCGGTCTGGCGGTGCTGGTGCTGCTCATGCTCTTCGTCTTTAAGAACGACATCGCCCGGCTGTTGATGTAGCCAGCGCGTCCGTGGCCCGTGCGCTGGCTCGGAGCCGCAGCCGTCGCTTTCCTTCTGGGGTGCGCGCACACCGCGCCGCTCGGCCCAGGGTGGACGGAGGAGGGTGGCGCCTCGTATTACGGCCCCGGTTTTTACGGCCATCGGACGGCCAGCGGAGAAGTCCTCCGCCCCGGCACCCTCACCGCCGCGCACCGGACGCTGCCCTTCGGGACGTGCGTCCTAGTGACGGTGATGGACAGCGGGCGCAGCGTGCAAGTCCACATCAACGACCGGGGCCCCTTTGTCCAGGGCCGCATTCTCGACGTCTCCGAAACCGCGGCGCACGCTGTGGGCATGGTGGGCCGGGGGGTGGTGCGCGTCCGCCTGACGCTCTGCCAGAGTGCATTCCTCGAGGTCGGCGCAGAAGGGCTTGCCTCGCTGGTGCCAGCAAGGGCATGGGGGGAGGACGACGGATGCTCATCGCCCTGGACACCTCCACGCTGACGTTGTCGCTGGCGCTCGTCGGGCCGGGGCCCGTGCTGTTGGCCGAGGCGACGCACCCGCCTCCGAAAAAGCAGAGTGAGATGTTGCCCGGGGCGCTGACGGAGCTTCTCTCGCAAAGCGGCGGCTCGCTGTCGGACGTCACGGCCTATGCCGTTGGCCTCGGCCCGGGCTCCTTCACCGGACTGCGCATTGGGCTGGCCACGGTGAAGGCCTTGGCCTACGCGCAAAGGTGCCCAGTCGGCGGCGCGTCTTCCTTGGCCGCTCTGGCGCTGGACGGCCCTCCCGCCGTCTCACTCGTGCCGGTCATGGTGGCGAGGAAGGGGGAGGTGTACGTCGGCTTCTACCGGCAAGCCGGGGACGGCCTTGTCCAGGAGGCCCCGGAGGCGGCCTGGACGCCCGCGGAGCTGGGCGCCCACCTTCGCGCCCACCCCGAGGCCAGAGCGCTGGGCCCCGGGGCCACGGAACTCGCCGACACCCTCATGGCGGGCGGGGCGGCGCCGGAGCAGCTCCTCGCGGGCTTCACCTTCCCGAGGGCCTGGGCGGTGGCACGGCTGGCTCGCGTGCCCACGGACTTCGTGCCCGAGGCCTTGTTTGCGCTCGAGCCGCATTACCTCCGGGCCTCCGAGGCCGAGCGGAACCCGAAGTTTCCCCCGCTGCCCGGGCCAGCGCCCACGGCGCGCATTCGTGGCGAAGAGGAGTAATGGCGATGGAGCGAAATTGGCGGGTGGCGGTGGTGGGCGCAACGGGACTCGTGGGACGGGGCGTCCTGGCGGCGCTGGCCGAGGCGGGACACCCCGAGGCGCAGGTGACGGCGCTCGCCAGCGAGCGCTCGGTGGGGACGGAGGCGGAATACGGCCACACCTCGTTGGAGGTGGAGGCCGCCTCGCCAGACGCACTCCGGGGACACGCCCTAGTCATCCTGGCCGTTCCAGCGGAAGTGGCTCGGACGCTGGCCCTGGCGGCGCAGAAGGCGGGGGCCTGGGTGGTGGACACAAGCCGCGCCTTCCTCTCGGACCTCAGCGTCCCCCTCGTCGCCGAGGGCTTCCGGGGAGACGGGCTGGGACGGCCCTTCGCCGGCCGCGTGGTGCGGGTGCCGGGCCCGGTGGCCCTGGGGCTGTTGCGCACGGTGGAGCCGCTACGGGCCGGCTACGGGGTGACGGAGGCCCGCGTCACAGCGCTCTTGGGCGCCTCTTCGGCCGGCGCTCGGGGGTTGACGGAGCTCGAGCAGACGACTGCTCAGCTCCTCTCCGGGCGAGAGCTCGAGCCCACGCATTTTCCGCACCGTTTAGCCTTCAACCTCGTCCCGCAGGTGGGGCCCTTCAGCGAGGCAAGCGGCGGGACGCTGGAGGAGCTGAGCTGGCGGGCGGAAGCCACGCTGCTGTGGGGCGCCGGCGCTCCGCCCGTGGACGGGACGGCGGTGTTGGTGCCCGTCTTCCACGGGGCGCTCTTGGCGCTCCAGGTGCGGCTGGGGCAGCCGGCCACGCCGGCCGAAGTGCGGGAGCGCCTTCGCGCGGCAGCGGGGCTCAAGCTTCTGGACGCGCCAGCTGAGCGCGTCTACCCCATGCCCATGCTGGTGACGTCCGACGCTGCCATTCTCGTCGGAAGGGTGCGGGCTTCGGCCGGCCGCGCGGACGCCCTCGAGCTCGTGGCGGCCGTTGACGGCCCAGCGTTGGTGGCCGCCGCCGCGCTGTCCGCCGGAGAGCGTCTCATGGCGCGCTCGCTGACAAATTGACACGTCCCCTTCGTCCAAGTTGCCCGCCTGGCGCAGAAGAGCGGTTTTCTGGCCAGTGCCGCAGAGAGGCGACAGGCTGGCCCCGGCCTTGCTATTCCCGCGGCCTCCTCATGCGTCCACTTCTTGCAGCGCTGTTGTTGCTTCCCGCGACTGGGCTTGCCCAGAGCGCCATCGTCCTCACCCTCAACGGGGCTGGGACGAGCAATACCCTGGCCAGAAACGCGGCCAATGGGTGCGGGACGATTGTTGCTGGAGGCTGGGTGGGGACGTCGCTCACCACGGCTTGCACGCCCCTTCAAATTTGGATGAGCGCGTTGACTTGCGCCAATACGCCCGGCGCCCTGGACTACGTTTTTTACACGGCTCCCGCTGCACAGTTGACCACCGGCGGACTCACGCAGGACACGTTTCAGATTACTTTCAATTCTCTGCCCTCCTTCACCGCTGGCAGCTCCTGCGGCGCGGTCGTGGACTTCACCAACAACGTCTGTGCCTCGGTGCAACTCAACGACACCACGAACGCCTGTAGCGGGACGGTTGTCACCGGCACCCCCAGCCCGCTCACCATCCGCTACGACAACGTCCCGCCAGCCCCGCCGACGGTCACCATTGTCCCGCTCGACAGCCAGCTCTCGGTGCGGCTTGCGCCCTCCGACCCGAGCGACACCATTTCCTACTTTCGCGCGCAATACGCCGTCGAGCCCGCAGACGGCGGGACGCCCAACTACATCGCCTCGGGAGGCAACGTCGCGGCCAACAATCCCGTGGTCACCATTTCGGGCCTCGTCAACGGCACCAATTACCTGGTGCAGGGCTTCAGCATTGATGAAGCGACCAACCAGAGTGTGCCCTCCGCAGCCGTTGTCGGCTCTCCGGTGGTGACCTACGGCTTCTACGCCAACTACCTCGGCTCAGGAGGCCAGCCTGCTGGAGGTTGCGGAGACGCGGCCGGCGGCGGGCCCTCGGCTCTGGCGCTGGTGAGTGTGCTCCTGCTCGGGCTTCTGCGGAGGCGTGGGTGAGGAAGGCGCTCCTTCTCTTCGCCCTCGCCGCAGCCTCCCCCGCGCTCGCCGATGGAGACGGCCCGCGGCCGCTCCCCAACACCACCATCCTCGAGCTGAAGCTCGGCTTCTACCAGCCGCGCGTCTACGACTCGCCCGGAGTGACGGGCGACCCCTACGTCCAGACGTTTGGCAACTCGCCGATGCTCATCGGCGTGGCCGAAGTCGACCGGTCGCTGTACCACGCCTACGGCTACCTGGGGATTGGCCTGTCGGTGGGCTACGGCGAGAAGTACGCCAAGGCCCTCTTGGCCGACGGAACGCCGTCCGGCGAAGCCACGGGGCTCATGGTGCTGCCCATCCGGCTGATGGGCGTCTACCGCTACGACGTCCTGGCCCACCTGTACCACATCCCTCTCGTCCCCTATGCGGAGCTGGGCTTCGTCTCCTACCCCTGGTGGACCAACAAGGGCGGGATGACGGAAGTCGTCAACGGCAGCAAGGGTTCGGGCGTTCGCTGGGGGTGGGGCTTCACCGTCGGGCTCGCCTTGGAGATGGACTTCCTCAACCCCACCTACGCCCGCGAAGCGCGCGAGGACTCGGGCATCTACCACTTCTACCTTTTCGGCGAATTCAACGACGACTTCGCCAACAACTTTGGCGGGGCGGGAGTCAACCTCGGCGCCGGCTACTTTACTTTCGGCCTCGCCTTCGAGTTCTAGTCTCGACTCACCGTGGCGTTTTCCGTCCTCTACTTCGCTGCCGCGCGCGAGCGCGCGGGCCTGTCCCAGGAGCAGCTCGGCGCCCTTCCTCCCCCCGGGACGGTGCGCGCCCTCCTGGAGCTTCTGGCCGAGCGTCACCCGGCGCTCCGGCCGCTCTTTCCCCATCTCCGGGTGGCGGTCAACCAGACGTTTGTGCAGCTGGAAGACGTCATTCCCGAGGGGGCGGAGGTGGCCCTCATTCCACCCGTCGCGGGCGGCGCGGGACTCTTCCGCGTGGTGGAGCGTCCGCCGACGCTGGAGGAAGTCACGGCCGCCGTGCAGGGCGCGGCGCGCGGCGGGCTGGTGACGTTTACCGGTGTGGTGCGGGCGGAGAGTCGGGGAAAAGTCGTGGTGCGCCTCACCTACGAGGCCTACGGCGCCATGGCCGAGAAGGTACTGGCCAGCATTGGCCGCGAGGCCGAGGGCCGGTGGCCGGGGGCGCAGTTGGCCATCGTCCATCGGGTGGGCGTCCTGCTTCCCGGGGAGGTGGCGGTCGTCATTGCCGCGGCGGCTCCCCATCGGGCCGAGGCCTTCGAGGCCTGCCGCTTCGCCATTGAGCGGCTGAAGGAGGACGTCCCCATTTGGAAGCGGGAGACGTACGGGGACGGAGAGAGCTGGGTCGGGCTCGGGCCCTAACCTCCGGCCCCCCGCGTCAGCGGGTCTGCGCCGCTTCCAAGGCCTGACGCACCTCGTTGAGGGCCACCCAACCCACGGCCGCCACCGCCAAGAGCAGGCTCAACAGCTGGAGTGCCGTCTGCACCCGCGCGTCGAGTGGACGGCCTCGCAGGGCCTCCCACAGGGTGAGGAGAAGACGGCCACCGTCCAGCGCCGGCAGGGGGAGCAAATACAAGAGGCCCAAGGCAAGGGTGGCTGCCGCCAGTGCACGCACCACGCCGTCCAGGCTCGAGATGGCAGCCAGCCGCCGCAGCAGCACCGCCGCTGCACCGGCCCCTGCGCCGTCCGGCCCGCGAAAGAGGTCCGCCGTCCAGGACGCCGTTTCCCGGACGAGCTGGACGCTGTGGCCGAGTGCGGTACGGAAGGCGCGCGCCAGAGGCTCCTTTTCAAAGGCGTAAGCCTGGGCAACGCCGAGGTGGCCGTACCCGTGCGCCTCGAGGGTGGGCTGGACGGTAACGGTGAGGGGCGCCGTGCCGCGGCGGAAACCGAGTGCCACCGACTGTCCGGCGTGCGCCGCCAGGGCTTGGGTAAGCGCTCCCCAACGGGTGACTTGCATTCCGGCCACGCTCTCCAGGACGTCCCCCGGGCGAAGCGCCACGCGCGCGGCCTCGGAGCCGGGCTCGACGGCGCCCACCGTCATCGGCACCGGGACGTGCGTCCCGGCGGCATGGAGGCCAGTGAGTAACAAGAAGCCCAAGAGGAGGCTGGCCAGGGGGCCGGCGAAGAAGACGAGCATCCGCCGCACCGGGCTGAGCTCGGAAAACAACACCCCGGAGACAGGCTCATAGGGGTTCTCGCCCTCCAGCCGAAGCCAACCGCCCCAGGGAATGGCCCCCAACACCCAGCGTTGCCCGAGGCGCCGGAAGGCGTAGAGCGGCAGCCCGAGGCCGATGCTGAAGACGACGGCGCGCGCCCCGACCGCGCGCGCCGCAGCCAGGTGGGCAACCTCGTGCACCAGGACGAGCACACCCAAAGCCAGGAGGGCAACCAGAGTCGGCATGCTGTTTGCGGCAGGGGCTAAAGACTATCCATTGCTGCCCCCCGGCGCTTCTCCCTATTCTCCCCGGCGTCTCCATGCGTAAGGTTTCCCAGGTTGCGGTGTCTCTTTTATTCGCCGCCGGCGCAGGCTGCGGGCGCGTGCATGACCTTCAAGAGGGCCCCTACGTCATCACCATCGCCCCCGACGGTGTCTTCCGAGATGATTGCGGGCTGGCCGATGCGGGGGCGGAGATGCAGGCCCAATTCACCAGTTACGGGGATGACGTGCGCCTGGCCTTTGTCCAGCAGAACAGCTCCAACTGTCTTCAGCTGGAGCTGGTGGGGCAATTCCAGTTGAATAACCAAACCTTCTTCGCCGACGGAACCGCGTCCAACCCCCCGCTCGTGGCCAATGGACAGCTGTGTCAGGTGAATTTCGTTCAGTTTCACCTCGACGGCGACACGCTCAACTCGTCGTCCTTCAGTGGCGTCATGCGCATTAGCTACCTGGCCTCCAGTCCGGTGGCGTGCAACTGTCAGTTTTGGTTCAACTTCCAGGCGGCGCTCTGCACGCCGCCCGCCTGTCCCCCAGTGCCCACGGAGTGCTCGTAACCAGCGAGGGTCCCATGGCCGAAACTACCTCCTCCGAAATTTTCTCCGTCTCCCACGAGGGGCGGGTGTTTCCGCCGCCTCCCGAATTCCAGAAAAAGGCGCTCATCCGCTCGCTGCAGGAGTACCAGAAGCTCTACGACGAGGCGGCCAAGGACCCAGACGCTTACTGGGCGGCGCGCGCGAAAGAGGAAATTTACTGGAGGACGCCCTTTCAGACCGTCCTCGAATGGAAGCCGCCCAACGCCCGGTGGTTCCTCGGTGGCACCACCAACCTTTGCTACAACGCGCTCGACCGGCATCTGGGGAAGTACGCCGACAAGACGGCCATCCTCTTCGAGGGCGAGCCGGGGGACGTCCGCAAGCTCTCCTACCGGCAGCTGCACGCCGACGTCTGTCGACTGGCCAATGCGCTCAAGTCTCTCGGCGTGCGCAAGGGCGACCGCGTCGGCATTTACTTGCCGATGATTCCCGAAGCGGCCACGGCGATGCTGGCCTGTGCCCGCATCGGCGCCGTGCACTCGGTGGTGTTCGGCGGGTTTTCATCCGAAGCGGTGCGGGAGCGGATGAACGACGCCGGGGCGAAGGTGGTGCTCACCGCCGACGGCGGCTGGCGCAAGGGCGCGGTGGTGCCTTTAAAGGCCAACGTGGATGTCGCGCTTCCGCACATGCCCACCGTGGAAAAGGTGCTGGTCCTGAAGCGGACACAGAACCCCATTCAGATGGGCCCCAAGGACGTGTCCTGGGAAAGGTTGGTGGAGTCCCAGAGCACCACCTGCGAGCCGGAGTGGGTGGAGAGCGAGCATCCGCTCTTCATTCTTTACACGTCCGGCTCGACCGGGAAGCCGAAGGGTGTGCTGCACAGCACCGCCGGGTATTCCGTTTACGTCTCGCTCACCACGCGCTGGGTGTTCGACCTCAAGGATGAGGACACCTACTGGTGCACGGCGGACGTGGGTTGGGTCACCGGCCACAGCTACGTCGTCTACGGGCCACTCCTCAACCACGCCACCTCGTTTCTTTACGAGGGCGCGCCGGTGACGCCCGGCCCGGACCGCTTCTGGGACAACATCCAGCGGCACAAAATCACCATCCTCTACACCGCCCCCACCGCCATCCGGGCCTTCATGCGAACCGGGGACGAGCATCCGAAGAAGCACGACATGAGCTCTCTGCGCCTGTTGGGAACGGTGGGCGAGCCCATCAACCCCGAGGCGTGGATGTGGTACCGGGAGGTCATCGGCGGCGGGCGGTGCCCCATCGTCGACACTTGGTGGCAGACGGAAACCGGCGGCATCCTGGTGAGTCCGCTGCCGGGGGCCACGCCCACCAAGCCGGGCAGCGCCACCTTGCCGCTGCCGGGCGTGTCTCTCAAGGTCTTGGGCAAGGATGGTCAGGAAGCACAGGTCGGACAGGGCGGGAAGCTCTTCATCACCAAGCCCTGGCCGTCCATGCTGCGCTCGGTGTACGGCGACCCAGAGCGCTACGCCAAGACGTACTTCAGCGAAGTCCCCGGGCTGTACTTCACCGGGGACGGAGCGCGCATCGACGAGGACGGCTATCTGTGGGTGATGGGACGGGTGGACGACGTGGTGAACGTCGCCGGACACCGTCTGGGGACGGCCGAGGTGGAGAGCGCGCTGGTCTCCGAAGGTCGGGTGGCCGAGGCGGCGGTGGTTGGGCGTCCGGACGACTTGAAAGGCACGGCGCTGGTGGCCTTCGTCACCTTGAAGAAAGGCGTGGACCCCTCGGCTGAGGTGAAGGCGCAGCTGGCGGCGCACGTGGTGAAGGAGATTGGAGCCATCGCCCGGCCGGATGAAATTCGCTTTGCCGACGCGCTTCCGAAGACGCGGTCCGGCAAAATCATGCGCCGGTTGCTCCGGGACGTCGCTGCCGGAAATCAAACCACCGGGGACACCACCACCCTCGAGGACTTGAACGTCCTTGCCAAACTGCGGGCGGACGAGGAATAGAAACCCGCCCCCCGGGGGGCGCTCGTTCCCCGCCTTCTCGTGCTTTCTCTTTCTTTGGCGCGAAAGAGAAGCGAGGCTCTTTCCAAGCGACGACGTCATGCACGCCCTGCTCCTGTGCCCCCTCTTGGCCGTGCTCTCGGCCTCCCCGGTGGAGACGACGGGCGACGCCGCCTTTCAAAAGCGCCAGTGGGCCAAGGCGGTGGAGGCGTACCAGGCGCGCACCGCGAGCTCGCCCGACGACGGCGTCGCGTGGCTCAGGCTCGGCATCTCCTACATCCAACTCGGCAAAGGCAAGGAGGCCATGGACCCGCTCGACAAGGCGCAGAGGCTGGGCGTGCAGCCGAGCCTCGTCGCCTACCAACTGGCGCAGGCGGCCGCGCTGGCCGGGGACAAGGAACGGGCGTTGGGAATTCTCAAGTCCCTGGCCGAGGCCGACTACTTCCCCGCCGGACCCCCCGCGGCGCAGGAGAAGGCTTTTGAGTCCCTGGCCAAGGACCCGGAATTCGTCAAGCTTTCCAATGCGCTGGAAGTCAATCGGGCGCCGTGCCAGCACCGCGACAGCGCGTCCGACTACCACCAATTCGACTATTGGATTGGCGATTGGGAGGTGGTGGACAGGGCGGGGGACGCGCTCGGGACGACGCACGTCGAAGGGAGGCTTGCTGGCTGCGTCCTGCACGAGACGTGGCACGGCGTCGGTGGCGGTGAAGGGCAGAGCTTCACCAGCTGGAACCCCGGACTGCACCGCTGGGAGCAGTACTGGGTGGATGGGCAGGGGGTGCCCATCTTTTTCACCGGCCGCTTCGAGAATGGCGAGTTGCACCTCCGGGCCGACAGCGCCACCCGGGCTGGCATGCCGCTGCAGCGGCGGGTGACCATCTCCAAGCTGCCCACCGGCCGCCTCCGCCAGCTGAGCGAGTCCTCCTCAGACGCCGGACGGACGTGGGTGACGGAGTACGACTTCTATTATGTGAAAAAGGGCGCTCCGCGCTAAAGCAGCGCTAAAGCAACAGCGCCTGGAGTTCAAGCCACCTTCTGCAGGACGCCGCCCAGCACATCCACCAGCTGCTCGATGTGCGTCTTCTCAATAATGAGAGATGGGGAGAGGGCGATGATGTCGCCCGTCACCCGCACCAGGAGCCCGGCCTCGAAGCACTTGATGAGTGCTTCCTGTCCCCGAGCGCCGAGTTTTCCAGGGCGGGCCTCGACTTCAATGCCCGCCACCAAGCCGAGATTCCGGATGTCGATGACTTTGGAGACGGACTTCAGGGAGTGCACTGCCTGCTCCCAGAATGGCGCCAGGGACGCGGCGCGCTCGAAGAGACTCTCCCGTCGGTAGAGCTCGAGCGTGGCCAGGCCAGCTGCCGATGCGAGTGGGTGCCCGGAGTAGGTGTAGCCATGGAAAAACTCGATGCCGCTCTCGGTGGCGTTGACCACGGTGTCGTAGATTTTTCCGCGGACGACGACCGCACCCATGGGCACCGCGCCGTTGGTGATGCCCTTGGCCACGGTCATCATGTCCGGCTGGACGCCGAAGTAGCTGGCGCCGAAGGGTGCACCGAGCCGTCCGAAGCCAGTGATGACTTCGTCGAAGATGAGGAGGATGCCGTGTTTGTCGCAAAGCGTCCGCAGCCGCTCGAGGTAGCCCTTGGGAGGGATGAGGACGCCCGTCGAGCCGGCCACGGGTTCCACGATGACCGCGGCCAGAGTGCCCGCCCCCCGCTGGGCAACAATTTCCTCGAGCGCATCGGCGAGGTGGGCGCCCCACGCCGGCTGCCCGCGGGTGAAGGCGTTGTGGCTCAGGTCGTGGGTGTGCGGCAGAAGGTCCACTTGCGGCAAGAGTTGGGCGGCGAAAGCCTTCCGGTTGCTCTCGATGCCGCCGACGCTGATGCCGCCAAAGCCGACGCCGTGGTAGCCACGCAGACGGCCAACGAAGCGCACCCGGCCCGGCTCCCCGTGCGACTGGTGGTAGGCCAGGGCAATTTTCAACGCCGAGTCGACGGCCTCTGAGCCAGAGTTGGCGAAGAAGACGTGGTCCAAGTCGCCCGGCGCCAGCGCCGCCAGCTTCTGGGCTAATGCAAAGCTGGCGGGATGGCCCATGTTGAAACCGGGCGCGAAGTCGAGCTTGGCCGCCGACTCGCCGATGGCCTGGACAATGGCCGGCCGACAGTGGCCGGCGTTGACGCACCACAGCCCGGCCGTCCCGTCGAGGATGGTGCGGCCCTCGACGTCCAGGTAGTGGACGCCCGACGCCGAAGCGAGCAAGCGCGGGGCGCGCTTGAAGGCGCGGTTCGCTGTGAAGGGCATCCACAGCTCTTCGAGCGAGAGGCTCTTGGACTCGTCAGAGGGAAAAGTCGCCATAGCGGGGATGGTGCAGGGCCGGTGCGCTGAACGCAATGAAGGACGTAGCCTGCGCCGCCGGTCCGACTTCTAGCAGCGACCGGTCCCGCTGCCAGTGAAACCGGCCGGCGCGCGCTACTTTTCGGGCGCGTCCTCCCTTGAGCGCCTGTCTCTCCAGCCGTCCCAACGGCTGGTGAGCGCTAGCCATTCCGCCGAATGTGCTCGACCGCCGCCGCGGCCAGCGCGGCGATGCCACGCCGTGCCACGTGGACCAGCTTCCCCCTCTGTCCTGCCGGCGGGTGCGCGTAGTGCCCACTCACCTTGTGGTCGAGCTCGGTGGCTCCCCACAGCACGACGAGGTGGGCCCATTCCAAGTCTCCGCGCGCCCGTTCCTGCGTCCGGCGCTCTGTCCCGTCGACGGTGCGCAGCTCGAGCGCAGTCCCAAGCACCGCGTGGAGCTCCTCGCGCACCGACGGCGAGCCGCCCACCACCAACACGCGGCGGATGCCCGCCGAGGCGCAGGCCGCCAGGAGCTCTCGCGCCGCCCGGGTGTTGTCCGAGCCGCCGCAGTGCGGGCACAGCGCCTTGGTGCTGGCCGGCAGCGGCGTGCGCCCGGAGGCCCGCGCGGCTTGCGTGCAAGCCGGACTCGAGCAATGCAGAGAAAAATGGGCCAACAGCTCGGCGCCCGCCCGCTCCAGCTTTTGGGCGCTCATCCGTCGCTTTCCCTTTCGCGTGAGCTGGGCCTCTTCTAAGGCCGTGCGAGCGGCGAGACGGGCGGCTCCTGCTCCGTAGCCCTGGCTCTCGAGCCAGCCGTCTATCTCGACGTCGGCGCTCACCCGGTACGGGCGGGCGACGTCTCGAAGAGCAACCCTTGCTCCGGCTCGAGCCCGAGCGCCTGGCGCACCGGCGCGAAGCTTCGGCGGTGAAGAGGGCACGCGCCGAGGCTGCGCAGCGCAGCTTCGTGCTGCGGGGTGGGGTAGCCCTTGTGGACGGCGAAGCCATAGCCCGGGTAGAGGGCGTCATAGTCGGCCATGAGTGCGTCGCGCGTCGTCTTGGCAATCATCGAAGCCGCGGCGATGCTCGCCGAGAGCGCGTCGCCGTGAATGATGCCGCGCTGCGGGGCAGGGCAATGGGGGATGCGGCGGGCGTCCACCAGGACGAAGTCCGGGACCAGCGCCAGCGCCTCCACCGCGCGTCGCATGGCCAAGAGGCCGGCGTGGTAAATGTTGAGCTGGTCGACTTCCTCCACCTCGGCTCGGCCGACGCCCCACGCCACCGCGTCGCGCTTGACGGCCTTTGCCAGGAGCGCACGCTTGTCCGGGTCGAGCACCTTCTTGCTGTCGTCGAGCCCCTTCAGCTTGTAACCCTGAGGAAGCACGACGGCGGCGGCCACCACCGGGCCGGCCAAGGGTGCCATGCCCGCCTCGTCCACGCCGGCCACGTGGAGGTGGCCCGCGGCCCAGAGCTCCATCTCAAAGCGCAACAAGTGGCGCAGCCTCTGGCCCTCGGAGCGGTTGGTGGCCTGTCGGTCACGAATGGCGCCAGCCAGCGCGCGTGCCCCAGAGCGGATGTCCACTTCCAGCGCTTCCAGGAGGCCGCGGGGGACGGCCCGGCCGCGCTCCAGGAAGCGGACGCGCAGCGAGCCAAGCGGCAGCGCGAGCAAGGTTTCGAGGCGGGCGCTCACGTCGGAAGGGAACGGTACACGCAATGACCGACAGCCGGCCAGCCTCCTCTTGGGTGCGCGCTGGGGCGCAAGGCCCCCCGAGAAGGCGAGTGCGTGCCGCCCTAGCCATCCTCCCAGGAGGCGCCCATCCACTTCTGGTAGCTCACCTTCTGGGCGTCGGTGGGCTTCTCGACGCGAGCCAGCCAAACGGCGTCGGCCGGCCGCGCCCCTAGCGTGACGCTGACTTCCATCAGCCGGTCGCGCCGGAAGACGTGGACGGTGACCCGCGTTCCCGGGGCGCGCTCCTCACACCGGGACAAAAGGCCCGCGGCGTCCACCTTCTCGCCGTCGAGGGCCAGCACCTCGTCCTCCGCGTACAGGCCAGCGTCCATGGCCGGGGAGCTGGCCAGCACCGAGGCCAAGGTGTTGCCCGGGCGCGGGACGACGCCCAGCCAACCGCGTTCGCGCGACTCTCCGGACTTCACGCGTGGCGGCGTGCCGCCGCGGTCGGTCGGTGACTCACGGACGCGGGAGCGGGCCTCGAGTCCGACGTGCGCCAGGACGGCCAAGTCGAGCTCCCCGGTGCTGCGCAGCGCCCGGTCGAAAAAGGGCGTGAGGCTCTGTCCGGCCACCTCGCCGGCGGCTGCCTCCACGCCGTCCTCCGGGACGCCGCGCCCGTCGCCGTAGCGCTGCCACAACAGCCGCAGGACGTCGTCCAAGCTGGCGGCGTCGGAGGTGAGTTGCCGAAGCGTGAGGTCGAGACACAACGCCACCAACTCCCCCTTGAGGTAGTAGGAGACGCCACTGTTCACGCTGTTCTCGTCAGGCCGGTAGTACTTCACCCAGGCGGTGAGGGAAGCCTCCTCCAGCGTCTGCACCCCTCGCCCCGGCGCGGCGGCGAGCGCGCTCAAGGCCTCGCCCAGCTTGGTGAGGTAGCGCTGGGGCGCCATCAGTCCCGCTCGCCGTACGAGGAGGCTGTCGTAGTAGGAGGTCGTCCCCTCGAAGGCCCAGAGGAGCCGGGTGTACGTCTCCTCGCCGTAGCGAAAGGGCACCAGCGCCCGGGGCTTGATGCGCTTGACATTCCAGAGGTGGAAATACTCGTGCGCGGCGAGGGTGAGAAAATCCTCCCAGCCTTTTGGCGTCTGCAGCGCTTGCCGACCAAAGAGAAGGGTACTGGACGCCATGTGCTCGAGCCCGCCGCGGCCCTTGTCGGTGAGGTAAACCAGAAAGAGGTAGCGCTCGAGTGGAAGGCTGCCGAAGAAGGCGGCCTGCGCTTCGCAGACGGCTTTCAAGTCCGACAGCAGCCGCTGGGCATCCGGCTTTGGCTCCCCCCACACCACCACCTGGTGCGGCACGCCGCCGGCCAGGAAAGACAGGGGCTGGTGCGGGCCAACTTCCACCGGGCTGTCGACGAGGGTGTCGTGGTCCCGGGCCACCCAGTCCTCGCCGTCGCGCTCCAGCGAGGAGAAGACGCTCCAGCCCGGAGGCGCGCTGACTTGGAGGCGGTGCGGAAGCGCGCGCAGGGCCTCGGCGTAGAGAAACAGCGTCGCCCCGTTGAAGTAGCCATGCGTCCCATCGAGGTGGCTCGTGCGGACGGTGAGCTCGTTGGCGTAGACGCGGTAATGCAGGACGGCCGGACGCCCGTGGCTTTCCACCTTCCAGGTCCGCTTGTCGCTGCGCTCGACGCGAAGCGGCTGGCCGGACTCGTCCTCGGCCGTCACGTCCTGGACGTGGCGGGCGTATTCGCGCAACAGGTAACTCCCGGGCGTCCACACCGGCAGCACGGCCTCCAGGACGTCCCGCGCCGGAAAGCGCGCCTCCACCTCGAAGAGGTGGCTGTGGGGGCGGGACATTGAGACGCGGTAGCGGACGGCTTCGGAACCCAGGGGTGCCTCCAGTCTGGCCGTGGCCTAGCTGAAATAGCATGCCCGCAACCAGCTGGACGCGTCGCGTTAGACGGTGAGGCGGCGAGTCCGAAGAAATGCATTGCGCCGGTTGCCAGACGGCCGCGAGAGTCCGGCGCGAGGCAGTTTCCTATTCTAAAAAGAGGCTCCAATGACTGGACGACGCTTGGGACTCGCGGTGCTGCTGTTGGCGGCGCCTGCTTTGGCAGACATCAAGATTGGCGTGTATGGCCCGTTCACCGGCGGCTCGGCGGGCATGGGCGTCTCGATGCGCAACGGCGTGGAGATGGCCGCGGAGGAAATCAACAAGACGGGCGGCATCCTCGGCCAGAAGGTGGACCTGGTGATGCGCGATGACGAGGCCAAGAACGAGCGCGGCGCGCAAATCATGCAGGAATTTCTAGAGAAGGAAAAAGTCGTCGCCGTGCTGGGTCCCATCAACACTGGCGTGGCTGACAACTCCACCCGCTACGCCAATGAAAAGAAGGTGCCGGTCATCATCAACGCTTCGGCCGGAGCCAAGGTGAACGAGTACTTCGCACCGGGCGTGGACAACTACATCTTCCGGCTGGCGGCCTCGGACATCCTGCAGACGGAGCTCATCGTCCGCGAGGCGGTCGACGTCCGGAAGTACAAGAAGCCGGCCCTCATTTGCGACGACACCAACTACGGCCAGGGCGGCTGCACCAAGCTGAAGGCGGCGCTGTCCAAGCGAAACATCAACCCGGTGAGCGTCGGGAAATTCAAAATCAAAGACACGGACATGACCGCCCAGGTGCAGGAGGCCAAGGCCGCTGGCGCGGACGTCCTCTTGGTTTATGGCATCGGCCCGGAGCTGGCGGCGCTGGCCAACTCGCTGGACCGCATCGGCTGGAAGGTGGACATGCTCGGCGGCTGGACCATTTCCATGGAGGCGTTCATCAAGAACGCCGGGAAGAATGGCAACGGGGCGGCGGCTCCACTCACCTTCATCGAGGGCGATTTGAGCAACCCCCGGCAGAAGACTTTCGTGGAGACCTACCACGTCAAATACAACCAGAATCCCATCTCGGTGGCGGTGGCCGCCGCGCAGGGCTACGACTCGTTGTACCTCTTGAAGGCCGCCATCGAGCAAGCCAAGAGCACGGACGGCACGGCCATCAAGAATGCCCTGGAGAACCTCAAGACGCCCTTCAATGGCATCACCGGAAACTACGGCCGGCCGTTCACCCCCACCAACCACGAGGCGGTCACCGAGCTGGTGGTGAAAATGGGCGTGGTGCTGAACGGGACTGTGGTGCCGGCGTCGGCCTACAAGAAATAGGAGGCGTCTCCTGCCGGCGCTCGCACCGCAAAACTGTGCGAGATTGCGCGGCCCAGCGGCCGGCCGATGCAGACCCTCCAGCTCCTGATTAGCGGCGTTGCCCAGGGCATGATTTATGCCCTGGTGGCGTTTGGCTACAACATCACCTTCGCCACCTCGAAGACGCTCAACTTCTCGCTCGGCAACTTCCTGATGCTGGGCGGCGTGGTGGGCTTCATCCTCTACATGACGCGGGGGCTGCCCTTCTTCGCCGCGCTGGCCGCAGTGGTGTTGGTGGGCATCGTGGGCGGGGCGGTGCTTCTCAAGGTGGCGGTGGAGCCGTCGTTGAAGCAAAGGAGCGCCTACGGGTGGATTCTGGCGACGCTGGCGGTGGGTATTGTCCTGCGCAACGCGGCCGAGGTTTTCTGGAGCACCGACGACTTCAAGTTCCGCTCTCCGTTGGGCGACAGCCCGTGGCGCTTCTTTGGAGAGCGCCAACCGGACGGCTCGATGTCCGGCGGTCTCGGCGTCTACCCCCAGGAAGTCCTCATCATCGTCGTGAGCCTGGCCATCGTGGCGGCGGTGGAGCTCTTCAAGCGTAGGACGGTGTTTGGGAAGGCGGTGGTGGCGGTCAGCGAGGACAAGGACACCGCCTCGCTGATGGGAATCAACCAAAAATTCGTCATTCTCTTCTCCTTCATGCTGAGCACGTCCATCGCTTGCGTGGGAGGCGTGTTGGTGGCCCCCATCACCCTGGTGAGCGCCACCATGGGGACGGTGCTGGGAGTGAAGGCCTACAGCGCGAGCATCATCGGGGGGCTGGAGTCGGGCTTCGGGGCGGTGGTGGGCGGGCTGTTTCTCGGCATCTCCGAAAGTCTCACCGCGCGCTTCGTCTCCACCGGGTACAAGGACGTGCCGGGCTTCGTCGTCCTGGTGCTGCTGTTGCTCTTTAAGCCCTCGGGCCTCTTCGGCAAGGCCGCCATCCGGAAAGTGTGATGCGCGTCCTCGACAGGCCCAGAGCATCGCTTCTCTACCGGCTGCTTCCGCTGTTGCTGGTATTGCCCCTCCTCATTCCGCGGGTCGTGGACAACAGCTACTACGTGGGCATCGTCTCGCGGATTGTCGTCTACGCCATGTTGGTGGCCTCGCTGGACTTGGTGGTGGGCTACATCGGCGACGTCTCCATTGGACACGCCGGCCTCTTCGCCATCGGCGCCTACACCGTGGCGGTGCTGACGGCGAGCCCAGCGCTCAACACCGACGCCTACAGCACCATCCAGCACTGGCCCCAGCTGCCCTTCCTGGTGGCGCTGGTCCCAGCGGTCGCCCTGGCCGCTTTCGCCGGGTTCTTGCTCGGCTTCCCCGCGCTTCGCTCGAGCGGCCCGTACCTGGCGGTCATCACCATTGTCTACGGCCTCATCATCTACACCTTCATCAACGAGCAGGAAGGGCTCACCAACGGCACCAAGGGCATCACCCTCACCCCCCTGCACCTGGGCACGGTGAAGCTGAGTGGCGTGCATTACCTCTACGTCGTCTACCCGGTGCTGGTGCTGGTGCTCTTCATCGTCCACAACGTCACCCACAGCTTCTGGGGGCGGGCCTTCGAAGCCATCAAATACAGCGCGGTGGCGGCGGAGTGCTGCGGCATCGGGCGCAGCTTCTTTAAAATCTCCGCCTTCGTGCTCTCCGCCGCACTGGCCGGGCTGGCGGGCGGCTTCTTCGCCCAGTTGGACAGCTACGTGGCGCCCAACACTTTTGCTTACAGCTTCTCCGTCGAGTTCCTCATCGCGCTCATTTTCGGCGGCGTGCGCAGCGTGGCCGGCAACGTCGTGGGCGCGGCGCTGGTGGTGGTACTGCCGGACCTCTTCGCTGGATTCGCCGACTACCGGTTGATGGTCTACGGCTCGCTTCTCTTGGTGATGCTGTACTTCGTCCCCGAGGGCGTGGTGGGGCTGGTCCGCCGCGGCCTGGTGAAGCTGCGCCCCCCGGACCATGCTCGGCAGCGCGCAGCGCTCGAGGCGCAGTCCACCGGGATGGAAGTCCTGGGTGGGGTGCAGGCCCCCAACGGGCAGGCGGCGCTGAAGCTCGAGGGGCTGGAGATGAGATTCGGCGGCCTGGTGGCCGTCCGGGACCTCGACCTCGAGGTGCCGCGGGGCGCGGTGCGCGGGCTCATCGGCCCCAACGGAAGCGGGAAGAGCACCACCGTCAACGTCCTAACCGGCCTCTACACCCCCACCGCTGGCCGGCTGTTCTCCTTCGGGCGCGACCTCGCTCCGCTCAAGACGCACCAGCGCGCTCGAGCCGGCATCGCCCGCACTTTTCAGAACTTGCAGCTCTTCGGCGACCTCACCGTGCTGGAGAACGTCATGGTCGGGCTGCACCCCTCTTTTCGAGCCTCGCTCTTCGAGGTGGCCTTCCGCCTACCGCGAGCGCGGCGCGAGGAGGCCGAAGCCCGAGTGCGGGCCTACGCGCTCCTGCGCTTCGTGGGCCTCGAGGCGGCGGCGTTCGACAAGGCCCGGAACCTCTCTTATGGCCAGGCCCGTCTTTTGGAGATTGCCCGAGCGCTGGCGCTCTCCCCCAGCCTCCTCCTCCTCGATGAGCCGGCGGCGGGGCTCACCGGCGGGGAAATCCAAACCATCAACGGCCTCATCCAGCGCATCAAAGCGGCCGGGGTGTCCATTCTTCTCATCGAGCACCACATGGACATGGTGATGGCCATCAGCGACGACGTCTCGGTGCTGGACTTCGGGAAAAAAATTGCCGAGGGCACGCCGAAGCGCATTCAGGAGGACCCGGTGGTGGTGGAGGCGTACCTGGGCACGCACAAGACGTCCGCGGTGGTGGCGTGATGGCCGAGCCCCTCCTTTCCGTCGAGGAGCTGGTGGTCGACTACGGGCGCATTCGCGCGTTGAAGGGCATCTCCCTCAATGTGGCCCAGGGTGAGCTGGTCGCGGTCATTGGCAGCAACGGTGCCGGAAAAACCACCATGATGAAGACCATCTCCGGCCTCCTCAAACCCACCAGCGGCCGGGTGCTCTTCGACGGTGTCGCGCTGACGTCGCTCCCGGCGCACCAGGTGGTGAAGCTGGGGGTAGCCCAAGTCCCCGAGGGCCGTCGCGTCTTCGCCCAACAGTCCGTCCGAGACAACCTCTTGCTCGGGGCTTTCGTCCGGCTGCGCGCCGGACACAAGCAAGAGGTGGCGGAGGACACCGAGCGGATGCTGTCCCTCTTCCCCCGGTTGCGGGAGCGTCAGGACCAGCTGGCTGGGACGCTGTCCGGCGGAGAGCAGCAGATGCTGGCCATTGCCCGGGCGTTGCTCTCACGTCCAAAGCTGCTCTTGCTCGACGAGCCGTCAATGGGGCTTGCTCCCGTCATCATCGACGAGGTGTTCGCCCTCATCGAGCGCCTCAAAGCAGCGCGCGACACCACGCTGCTGCTGGTGGAGCAACTGGCCTTTCGGGCGCTGGAAGTCGCGGACCGCGCCTACGTCATCGAGCAGGGCCACATCAAACTGGCGGGTCCGGCGAAGGAGCTCCTCGTCAACCCACAGGTACAGCACGCCTACCTCGGCGCGGCCGCTACGCACTGACGCTCGTGAGCACCCCGGTAAGGCAAGACCCCGAGAACCGGGGGCTAGCGAGCCCGTTGGAGAATGGCCCCGAAGAAGCCGTCCGTGCCGTGGAGGTGCGTCGTCAGCCGGAGGAAGTCGCCACGACTGACTTTGGCCCCGAGCTCGGGCCCCAGCTTGTCGGCCGGCGGCAAGACTCGAAACTCGGGGTGGGTGAGGAGAAAGGCCTCCACCACCGCCTCATTCTCCGCGCGCAGCACGCTGCAGGTGCCATAGACGAGCCTCCCGCCGGGCTTCACCAGGGGGGCACACTGCTCGAGCAAGGCGCGCTGCCGGCCGACGGCCTCGGCCAGCATCTCCTCGGTGAAACGGTAACGCGCGTCGGGCTTGCGCCGGAGGGTGCCCGTCCCGGTGCACGGCGCGTCCACCAGGACGCGGTCTGCTTTCGCGAGCAGGTCCGCCAGGGCCGCTTGGGCTTCGCCCTCGCGCGGAATGAGACGGACGCGCGTGTTGTGGACGCCCGCGCGCCGCGCCCTTTGCCGGAGCTCATCCAGCCGGCGGGCGTCCACGTCCAGGGCGAAGAGCTCGCCCCGGTTCTTCATTTGCGCGGCGAGCTGGAGTGTCTTCCCTCCGGCACCCGCGCAGGCGTCCACGACGCAAGTCGGTGGAGCGTCGACGAGCATCCCCAACAGCTGGCTTCCCTCGTCCTGAATCTCAAAGAGGCCCTCGCGGAAACTGTTGAGGGCGAAGGCATTCTTGTGCCCACTGAGAAAGAGGCCGAGCGGACTCAAGGGGGTGGGGGTGGCCTCGACGCCTTCGCTCCGAAGCCGGGTGCGCAACGCCTCACGCTCCGTCTTCAGCGTATTGGCGCGGATGGTGAGCGGCGCGCGCGTGTTGACGGCGTCCGCGGCCGCTCGCGCCGCCTCGCCATACTCGGCCCTCCACGCCCGGGCGAGCGCGTCCGGGAAGGAAGTCTCGACGGCAAAGCGCTCCTCTTCCGGGAGCGCGGACAGCATTCGGCGCGCGGCGGGCAGCGCGGCCAAGGCCTCCGCTTCGGGGGAGGAGAGCCCCATGCCCTGGGCCACGGCCGAGGGTTGCTCGGCGTCCAGGACGCGGGAGGCGGCCAGGCGCAGGCGGTCCTGCGCGGTGGTGGACATGTGGCCGAAGGCGGGCCCCGTCCTCTCCAGGAGGGCGTCCACCGTCCGCTGGCGGCGCACCAAGGCGTAGACGCGCTCCGCCACCGCGCGCCGCTCGTTGGAGTAGAGGTGACGCTTGGACCGCAGCGTGTACTCGAGGGCGCGGTCCGCCAGGCGCCCTTCGTGGCGGATGGCGCCGTAGGCCTCCAGACAGGCTGGTGTCGCCAAGTCCTCACGGACGGGGCGCTCCGGCCTGAGCCCACTCTCTTCCTCCCGCCGGCGGACACGTCGGTGCTCGGAGCGTGCCTTTCGGCTTCCGTCCGGCTGGTGACTTCGAGACCGAGCCTCGCCGGAACCGGCTTGTCTTCGGGTCTTGGAAGGCAGGCGTGCCATGGGGCTCGGTCTTGTACCTGGGGCCGGCGCCGAGGCGCCAGCGACGACGCAGTCGCCTTCTACCGGGCCTGCGGCTTCTCGGTATTCACCCGGGTGCCGACGTACATGACGCGACTCCGGGGCCGTCCCTCCGCGCGCTAAAGTGCTGCTAGTAACGGGGAAGCGACGGGTCGACGTCCACGGCATAGCGCTCAATGCCGCCGGCCAGGGAGACGGCCTCCACGCCGCGGGAGGCGAGGAAGGCCGCGGCGTGGAGGCTGCGCACGCCCGTGTGGCAATACGTCACCACGGCCTTCCCCTTCAGCGCATCCAGCTCCGCCAACCGCTGGCCGAATTCCTGAAGGGGGATGAGGACGGAGTCCGGGAGCGCCACCAGGGCGTGCTCCGCCGGCGTCCGCACGTCGAGAAGCACCGGGTGGGGGCCCGGGGCGGAAAGCTGTTCTTGCAGTGCCCGAGGCCCAATCTCACGCACGGGCATTTGGCACCGAGGCGCAAACGTCGGCCACGTCTGCGAGTGGGCGCCGCTCGCCGTCGCCGCAGGCGGTGCAATGGGCGTCCCGCCGGACGTTGAGCTCGCGGAAGTGGCTTCCGAGGGCGTCGTACAGGAGGAGTCGCCCCACCAGGGGCGTTCCCGTCCCCAGCAAAAGCTTGAGGGCCTCGGTGGCCTGCAGAAGGCCGATGACGCCCGGGAGGACGCCGAGGACGCCGGCCTCGGCGCAGGAAGGCGCAAGCTCCGCCGGCGGCGGAGCCGGGAACACGCAGCGGTAGCAGGGGCCCCGGTGCGGAAGCACCGTCGTCACTTGGCCCTCGAAGCGAAAGATGCTTCCGTGCACCAGGGGCTTCCCGGAGAGGACGCAGGCGTCGTTGAGGAGGTAGCGCGTGGAGAAGTTGTCTCCACCGTCCAGCACCACGTCGAAACCCTGCAGGATGCGCTCGACGTTGGCGGCGGTGAGGCGCTCCTGGAAGCCCACCACCTGCACGTCCGGGTTGAGAGCGGTGAGGGCCTCTTTGGCGCTCTCCGTCTTCGGCTGTCCGGTGCGCTCGACGGTGTGCAGTACCTGGCGTTGGAGGTTGCTCGCGTCGACGACGTCCGAGTCGACAATGCCCAACGTCCCCACTCCGGCGGCGGCGAGGTAAAGCGCCGCCGGTGACCCGAGGCCGCCGGCGCCGAGGATGAGGACGCGTGCCGCAAGCAACTTCTCCTGCCCGGCCTCACCGACTTCCGGGAGCGTGAGGTGGCGGCGGTAGCGGGCCTTCTGGGCGGCGCGAAGCAGGACGCTCGGCCGCTCAGTGGGAAAGCCCGCGTCACTCCAGCGGCCAAAACCCCCGGCCAGAGACTGCACCTGGGCGTAGCCGAGCTCGGCCAGGCTGCGCGCGGCCAGGGCCGAGCGCGCGCCGCTCTGGCAGTAGACGACGAGGCGTGCACCCGACGGGGCGAGGGCCTCAATGCGCGACTCGAGCCACCCGCGCGGAAGCACCACCGCGCCGGGGATGCGACCTTCGGCGGCCTCATCCGCCTCTCGGACATCCAGCACCGTCACACTGGCGCCGGACTCCTGGAGCGCGCGGAGCTCCTCCACGGAGATTTCCTTCGTCTCGGCCCGGGTGCGGGCCAGGAGCTCAGCGTAGGAGGGCATGGCGCAAGGCCTTGGGTATAACAGGCTTTGTACGCCGTGCTCCGCAAAGGGCACTTGGGCCGAGACGGAGGGAAGCCAGGGTGACGGGCAGCCGCGAGCGCAGACTGGACGGACGGGTGGCCCTGGTGACGGGGGCCGCCATCCGCCTGGGCAAGGCCATTGCGGAGAGCCTCGCCGACGCCGGGGCCAGCGTGGCCATCCACCACCACCACTCCGAGGCCGAGGCCGAAGCCCTCGTCGCGCAGCTGCGCGCCGCCGGCCACCGCGCCGAGGCCTTCCGTGCGGACCTCTCCGACGACGCTGCGCTGGACGGCCTGCTTCCAGCCGTGGAGCGCGGGCTGGGGGAAGTGTCGGTGCTGGTGAACAGCGCCGGACGCTTTGACAGCGCCCCCTTCTTGGCCACCGAGGACGCGGTGTTGGACGCCGTCTGGCGCCTCAACGCCCGTGCGCCCTTCCGTCTGTCCCGCGCGGTGGCCAAGGGCATGGTGGCGCGCGGGAGCGGAGACATCCTTAACGTCCTCGACATTGGCGGAGGTTTCGTCCCTTGGCCGGGCTACGCGGCCTACTGCATGGCCAAGGCGGCCTTGGCCATGCTGACGCAGGTGCTGGCGGTGGAGCTCGCGCCGGCGGTGCGCGTCAACGGCGTCGCCCCGGGAACGGTGCTTCCCCCCGAGGCCATGGGAGAGAAGGAGCGCGAGGCGCTGCGGGAGCGCATTCCCTTGAAGCGCTTCGGACGTCCCGAGGACGTGGCGGAGACGGTGCGCTTTTTACTCACCGGGCCGGACTTCATCACCGGCCAAGTGGTGGCCGTGGACGGTGGGCGCGTGCGGGGTGCGCGCAGCCCCTAGTGTCGCCAGCCGTTTGCAAGGTGGCGTGGACTCCGTGGGGCCTGCTGGCTATATGGTTGTGTCATGGACATGCAAAGCACACAGGCCCCAGCGCCCCTCACCGCGCAGGGCACCGCCTTCCCACTGCGGCTCACCGCGCGCGCGGTGGAGCAAGTGAAGGCCGTCCAGAAACAGCAAAACTTCGACGGCTACTACCTCTCGGTACGCGTGGTTCCCGCTGGTTGCAGCGGATTCGGCTACGACTTGAATCTGGTGAAGGACGTCCAGCCGGGCGAGCTGACGGGCGAGCAGGACGGGGTGAAGCTGGTGACGGATGCCTTGAGCAACTCCTACCTCGCCGGCACCGAGGTGGACTACGTGGTGGGCACCACCGGGGCGGGCTTCAAATTCAGCAACCCCAACGCCAAGTCCACCTGCGGCTGCGGGACGTCCTTCTCCACCTGAGGCGACGGACGTCCGGGCTCGGCCGTCTCTCAGCGCTGAGCCAGCACGGCCTGCCAGGTGCCGCCTGACTTTTTCCGCTCCAGCCGGGCCTTGCGTCGCACGTGCGCCTCGGCGAAGGCCTCGCGCTCGGCGTCCGTCTTGAGCAGGAGCGGTGGGACGGGGGCCTTGGTGCCGTCCGGGTTGAGGGCGACGAAGGTGAGCAGGGCGCTGGTGGTGAGGTGCTGGGCTCCGGTGAGGATGTTTTCGGCGTGCACCGTCACCCCCACCTCCATGGAGGTGTGGAAGGCCGCCAAGACGCGGGCCCGCAGCGTCACCACCCAGCCCACGCCGATGGGGGTGTGGAAGTGCAAGTCGTCCATGGAAGCCGTCACCACGGCGTGGCGGCAGTGCCGCCCGGCGGCGACGCCGCCGCAAATGTCAATCCACTCCATGACGCGTCCGCCGAAGGCGGCGTTGAGGGGGTTCGCGTCGGAGGGGAGAATGACTTGCGTCATCACCGCTTCGCTCTCCGAGGCCGGCTTGGGCTCGCTCAAGGGGGGTTCCTTTCCCGGGGCTTTCTAGCAGTCCAGGACGCGGCGGAGGATGTCCGGCCGGTCGGTCATGACGCCGCCCACGCCCATGGCCACCAGGGCACGCATTTCCGGCTCCCCGTCCACCGTCCAGACGTTGACCCATTTGTCCGCGTCCCGGGCCGCGGCGAGGAAGTCTCGGTCGACGAGCGTCACCCCGGCATAGCTGTAGGGCACGTCCAGCACGGCGTAGGGGGCCGCCGGAAGGGGCTGGCTGGACTTGATGGCCAGCACCGCCTGCACCAGGGCATCGCGCGGGTAGAAGTGGGTGACTTCCGGTAGAAGTTGGACGAGGCGCTCGGCCAACCAGTCGAGCTCGCTGCCGACGCAAACGCGCGGGCCCGCGCCGAGGGCTCTCACCTCGGTGGCGAAGGCTTCCGCCGCACCCGGCGTGTCCTGCTTCAACTCCACGTTGAGGGGGAGGCCGGGGTAGGCCACCAGCACCTCCTGGAAGGACGGCATGCGTACGCCCCGGCCTCGGAAGGGGTAGGTGAGGCCGCTGTCCGGAGTGAAGTGGTAGCCCGCGTCCAAGCGCTGCAGCTCGGCGAGGGTTTGCTCGCGGATGGGCCCCTCGCCGTTGGTGCACCGCTGGACGGTCGGGTCGTGCGACACCACCAGCTGGCCGTCGCGGGTGAGGTGGAGGTCCAGCTCCAACATGTCCGTCCGCCAGCGCTCGACGGCCAAGTCGAAGGCCGCCCGAGTGTTTTCCGGCGCGAGCAACGCTCCCCCCCGGTGGGAAATGTGCAGCGTGGGCCGAAGCCCGAGGAAGAAGGCCGGAAGCACGGGGGGAGCGCTTTTCCACTCGTTAACTCCCTGGGGCAGCGCCCGTCCACTCCCGCGTGCGCGGGGGGGGCCGCCCCTCGTCCTCACCTTCGACGCCATGCACGACGTGGTGGACAGGGCGCGCGGTGCAAGGGCGAAAGAGCGAGCTGGACAGGCTGGCCCGCCTTCGGGAGGCCTGACGCCGCCCGCGGGTGAGGCGCGCCCCTCACGGGAGAATGAGGCCGCCCTTGCTGCGCCGCTCCGCGGGGCTACCGGCCGTTTCCGCGCCGGCGGGAGCCGCGCCGCGCGCCACGGCCGCCGAGTCCGGACGCGCCGAGGGCTGAAGCAGCTTGGTGTAGAGGCCCTCGGCGAAGCGCGAAAACAGGCCCGGCGGCTGGTGGAAGAGGCGGCGCGCCTCCGCCCGAGCCACCTCGGCCGGCCGCGTCCGGCCGCTCCGCTCGAAGACGTCGGCCGTTAACCACAGACGGCGGGCGTAGAGGCGCGAACGCTCCGGAGTGAAGAAGGCCTGGGCCATGGCCCGCACGCGCTCCTGAAGCTGCTCGGCGCGCTGCGGCTCCGAGAGCGCCAGCGGGCTCGTCCGCACCTCCTGGACGCGCGCCGCCAGCACCTGGAGCTCGCTCTGGGGCGGGAGCCACCCGCGCAGCTCCGGCTCCTCGTGCAGCTGCGAGGCCTCGAGCGCCAAGGAGGCGTCTCCTTCGAGGGGCGCCGGCAGCGGCTCGGGCGGGGCCGAGGCGGGAACCACCTCCAGCCGCCGGAGCAAGTCCTCGGTGCCCTTGGGTAGAGGGGAGTGCGTGGCGAGGTTACAGCGCAACGCTTCGGCCAAGAGGCGCTTGGCCTCGGCGAGTGCAATTTCCCGCAGCGGCCGCTCGCGGGCCTCGCGCAAAGAGCGCCTCCAACTGCTGCGGCTCGTCTCCGCCTCGAGGTGGCCCACCACCCCCAACTCGTCGGAGAGCACGAGCTCATGCAGCGCCAACCCCCCGCGCACCGGGCGGGCCAACAGGAGGAGGAATTCTCCCGCCCCGTCCGGCGGAGAGACGAGGGAGGGCAGCTCCGCCGCTGGCTCGGGCGCGGTGGGCGGCGTAGGTGCCGCCGCCAGGCGGCGCTCGGTGGGGACGCCGGCCGAACGCAGGCGGTATTGGGCCCGCCGGGCGGCCTTGGCCGTGCGCTTGTGGGCGCTGGCCGCGAGGCTTTCCAGGGGCCCCGTCCGCCGCTCGGCGACGAGGGCCTCGAGGAGCGCCTGGAGGAGTGGCTCCGGAAGCGCCTCCGCTGCCTCCGCAGGCCCCTCACCCTGAAGGAGGGCCCGCGCCGTCCGCCACGCCTCGGGCGCCTGGCCCTCCGGAGCCTCGGCGCGCTCGCGCAACAGTTGGGACAAGGGGGGCGCCGTCACGGTGCGCCTCCTCCGCCGGACGGGGTGCGCTCCAGCCAAACGGTGTCCCCCTCGCGGGCGAGGACGCGGACGTCCGGCCCGAGGTGGGCACCGAAGACGCGCTCCGGAGGCGGACCGCGTAGAAGAAAGTGGGAGTAGGCCGGGCCCATGCTTTCCCAGCGGAAGCCGTCCGGGCGCCACTCGGAAGGGAAGCTGGGCGGGGGCGCGCCCCGGTAGCGCAAGGGGGAGTGCGGCGTGAGGGCGAAGCTGAAGTTGCTGATGCCGCCGCGCAGTCGCGCCGGCACCGCCGCGGCGTGGAGAAACACCGGGTGGTTGAGCTCGGCGGTGCCCGGGTTGAAGACGAGCCCCATGACGCGCGGCCGGGGCGGCGTCAGGGCGGCGAAGTGAAGCAGCGGCGCGGCCTCGGCGTCGAAGGCGCGGAAGGCGCGCCACAGGGGAAGGGCCAAAACCAGCGCCGCCCCGGCGGCGCCCCAGAGGAAGGCTGGCCTCGCCCGGGCGCCCAAGGGCGGAAGCGCAGCGGCGAAGAGGGCCGCGGCCAGGTGGGCGTAGCGGGTGTTGAGGTAGTAAATGGCGCCGCGAATGTCGAAGGGCAGAGAGAAGTAGAGCAGAAGCGCAAGCAGCCCCAAGCCCCACACCCGGAGCCGCTCCAGGCCTGCCTCGCGCTGCGTCCCTCGGACGCCCGAGGCCACCGCCAGCGCGGCGGCCACCCACAGCACGCTGACGGCCAAGAGGGCCCAGCGGTCCGAGCCGTCGCGCAGCTGGTTGGCCAGGACGCGCGGCAGCTCGGCCAAATTCTGGGCGAAGGGTTTGAAGGAGAGGTTTCTCTCCGAGAAGAGGGGGCCCCAGGCCTTCCACGGCGCGCCCTCCACCACCTCGGCCGGGGCCAAAAGCCGGCCCGCCCCCCACACGCCAAAGACCGCCACAGCAGGAAGCACGGACCACAGGGCAGGAAGCCGTGCGCGAAGGCCGCCCTCCACCCGCGTGCTGAGGAGAAGCCAGGGCAGCGCCAGGGCGAGAAAGAGAAAGCCCTGCACGTGCATCAGCAGTACCGAGAGCAGGACAGCTGCGTGGACAAGCGCCCAGCGCGTCCGGTGCTGCGTCGTTGTCAACGCGCGGACGAAGCAGCCGCACGCCAGCACCGCCAGCGGCAAGCAGGCCAAGTAGTTGATGAAGCCCCACCCGAAGCTGTCCCCGTAGCTGAAGGGCAGGGCGAGCAGACTCGGCCAGCGCGGCCGTCCCAGCGCGCGCAAGAGGAAGGCCAGGCTGAGCGGCAGCCCGGCCACCACCAGGGTGAGGAAGAGGCGGTTGGCGAGCTCGAGGGGGAGCAGCCAGTGGAGCAGGGAAACCAGGTGGTAGTAGCCCAAGTAGGGCGTGAGCTCCCCGCGCGCGGCAAACACCGTCGGGTACAGCGTGGTGCTGTCCTGCAACCGGTGGAGCGCGGAGATGAGGGCCAGGTGCTGGGGGAGGTCGACCATCGGCAGCTGCTGTGCCGCCCACAGGGGCGCGACGCCGAAGAGGAGTCCCACGGCGTACGCCGTCCGTCCGAGGCGAGGGGACATCAGCTGCGGTTGCGGCTCGCGAGGACGGGCCAGCCGCGCGCCATGGACTCGCGGAAAAAGGCGGCCAGGGCCCGGCGGGCGACATTCACCGCACTGTGGTGCGCGTCCATGAGCGACTGCTCGCCCAAGGAGCGCGTACGCAGCAGCTGCACCGTCTCGCCGCAACGCTCGCAGTGGATGGCCACGTCCCGGGCCAGCGCCACCGGGACGGCGTAGCGGGTGCCGCACTTCTCGCACTTCCAAACCAGGGCCCGCTCCCCTTCGGTGTCCACCGCCATGGACTCGAGCTGGTCCGCGGTGCGCAACAGGGCCGGGAGGTCCCCCGGGGGCTGGGCGAAAATGACGGAGGGCCCGGCGTCGGCGGAGGGCGCGGCGTAGCGCGTCCCGTCCGCCAGGAGGAGCTCGAGCCTGTCCAGGAGGCGTTGGTCGCGAAACTCGGCCCCGGTGAGGGCCCGGTCCACGGCCCCCACCACCGCCGGCAGCTCGGGCGCGAAAATGCGGTCCGCCGGAAGCAGTCGCGGCGGAGGGAGGAGGAGGTGGGCCGGGAGCGAGAAGAAGTGGGTAGCCACTGGACTTCTTTCCATTACCTGGACTCGGGGGAAGAGGCAAAAGAAGCACAAAGAGGACGGCGCGACGCTTTCGCCAAAAAAAAGAGCGCGCCCCTGCCGCCTCGGGGCGGCCTAACTCCAGGCCAGCATGCGCTGAAGCGGCGCCCGCGCGGCCAGAAGGAGCTCGGGCGAGAGGGTGAGCTCTGGGCTGCGGTTGCGCATGCAACCCACCAGCTTCTCCAGCGTGTTGAGCTTCATGTGCGGGCACTCATTGCAGGCGCAGCCGTTGTCCGGCGGGGCGGCAAGGAAGCGCTTTCCCGGCGCGTGCTTCTCCATTTGGTGGAGGATGCCCACCTCGGTGGCGACGATGAAGGTGCTTTTGTCGCTCTTGAGGACGTGCTCCAGAATTCCCCGGGTGCTTCCCACGTAGTCCGCGTGGCGCAGGACGCTGGCCTCGCATTCCGGGTGGGCCACCACCACCGCCCCCGGGTTTTGCGTCTTGAGTTGCACCAGGCGCTTCTCGCTAAAAATTTCGTGCACCATGCAGCTGCCCGGCCAGAGCACCATCTCCCGGCCGGTCTGCTTCATCACCCAGCGGCCCAAATGCTGGTCCGGAGCGAAGAGCAGGGGCCGGTCCTGGGGCGCCTTCTCGACGATGCGCGCGGCGTTGGAGGAGGTGCAGATGACGTCGCTCATGGCCTTCACCGCCGCCGAGCTGTTGACGTACGTCACCACGAAGGCCCCGGGGTGCTGGGCGACGAAGGCCCGAAAGGCCGCGGGCGGGCAGCGGTCGGAGAGACTGCAGCCAGCCTTCAAGTCCGGGAGCAGGACCAGCTTTTGAGGGTTCAGAATTTTCGCCGTCTCGGCCATGAAGTGGACGCCGCAGAAGACGATGGTGTCCGCGCTCGTCTTGGCGGCCTCTTGCGCCAGAGCCAGGCTGTCGCCGACGAAGTCGGCCACGTCCTGCACGTCGCTCTCCTGGTAGTAGTGCGCCAGGATGACGGCGTTGAGCTCCTTCTTGAGGCTTTGGACCTCCGCCTCGAGGTCGAGCATGTCGAGCGCAATGGCCATGGGGACAACAGCGGAAGAAACGTGTCGACACGCCTCAGTGCGCGCCGGCCGCTCGCCTCCTTGTACACACCAAGGAATAACCCGCGCCCTCCACCGACGCCACGCGTCGGTGGCCGTGAGCGCCTGCCGCCCGGCAGGCTTTCTACCCTGTTGCGGCCTGGCTTCTGGTACGACTGTCGGTTTCCGCGCGGCTTGTGACGCGACAGGACGACGCGAGGGACGCCCCAGGGGGCCCGCATGACGACAGCCACTGCCGCCGTTGAGAAGGGACACCCGAGGGGGCTCTACCTCCTCTTCTTCACCGAGGCGTTCGAGCGCTTCCAGTACTACGGCATGCGCGCCTTCCTGGTGCTCTACCTGGTGGATGCCACCAAGGGCCTGGGTTGGTCGCACACGGATGCGCTGAGCCTCTACGGCACGTACACCGGACTCGTCTACCTGACGCCGGTGCTGGGCGGTTACATCGCCGACCGTTTCCTCGGCCAGCGGCTGTCGGTGGTGCTGGGCGGCACGCTGATGATGTTCGGCCAATTCCTCTGCGCGCTGAAGAGCGCGCCCACCCTCTACGCCGGGCTGTGTGTCCTCATCATCGGGAACGGCTTCTTCAAAGCCAACATCTCCACCATGGTGGGACAGCTCTACGCCCCGGGCGACAGACGGCGCGACAACGCCTTCACCATTTTCTACATGGGCATCAACCTCGGCGGTTTTTTCGGACCGCTCATCGCCGGAGGCTTGGCCGAGAAGGTGGACTGGTCCTTCGGCTTCGCCGTCTCTGGCCTGGGCATGGCCATCGGCGTGACCACCTTCCTGGCGTTGAAAGGAAAGCTGTTGGTCGGCATCGGGATGCTGAAGGAGAAGCCGACGGCCAAGGACGTGAAACGCTTCTTCACCGTCGTCGGGCTGGCCCTGGTGGTGCTAGCCGCGCTGGCCTGGGTTGGTACGAAGGGCCCTCTCGCCGGCTTAGTCAACTGGGATTACGTGCTCCTGGCCGCGATTCTCGGGACGATGATTGGGTTTTTTGTGTACCTGACATTTTTCGCGAAGCTGACCAAGGACCAGCGGGACCGCGTCATCGTCATTTTTGTGTTGGTGCTGTTCGTCGTCTTCTTCTGGGCGGCCTTCGAGCAGGCCGGCGGCCTGATGAATCTCTACACCGACGCCAAGGTGGACCGCGGTGTCTTCGGGTGGACCGTCCCCACCACCTGGCTCCAGTCCGTCAACTCCCTCTTCATCGTCGCCTTCGCCCCGCTCTTCGCCATGATGTGGACCTGGCTCGCGACTCGCGGAAAGGAGCCCACCACCACCACCAAGATGGCCATTGGCCTTCTCCTCGTCTCGGTGGGCTTCGTCCTCATGTACGCCGCGGCTCTCCAGAGCGCGGCCCAAGGGAAGGCCGCGCTGTTGTGGGTGGTGGGCGCGTACCTGTTCCACACCTGGGGCGAGCTGGCGCTGTCTCCGGTGGGCCTCTCCATGGTGACGAAGCTGGCCCCCACCCGCTTCGCCTCGGCCCTCATGGGCGTGTGGTTTCTCTCCAACGCCGCGGCCAACAAGCTGGCCGGCATCCTCGGGCAAACCGCCGAGCGTGTCGGTGACCGGAGCATGTTTGGGCTGATTGTCCTCGGGACCGCCGGGGCGGGCCTGGTGCTCCTCACCCTCTCCGGCACCCTCAAGCGGATGACGCATGGCGCAGAAGACGTCACCGTGGGGGCCGGAGCCCCCAAGCCCGCGCCAGCCGCCTAGCGCTCGGCGTGCGGTTCAGCCTGCTTGGGCTTCAGGGTTTGTTCGAAGAAGTCGAGCGAGGCGCCGAATTCCACGACTTGGTTTGCGCGCTTCGCCGCGCCGTGCCCCTCGTCGGGGAAAATAATGAGCTGGCTCTTGACGCCCTTGGCCTGGAGCGCGTCGTGGATTTGGACGCCTTCGCCCACCGGGACGCGCGGGTCATTGGCGCCGGCGATGACTAAGAGGGGTGCCTTCACCCGGTCGAGGTACGTCATCGGTGAGAGCTTGATGAGCGCCTCCTTGTCCTTCTCCGGGTCTCCGTACTCGTTGACGCGCAGGGCCCGACGGTAGGGAGCCGTGTTGTTGAGGAAGGTGAGCAAATTGCTGATGCCCACGATGTCCACCCCCGCGTCATAAGCGCCGGCGAACATGGTCATCCCGATGAGGGAGGAGTAGCCGCCGTAGCTTCCGCCGAAAATGCCGACTTTGGGGGCCTGGCCGCCCACCGCCCAGGCCTTGCGGATGTACTTCGAGCAGTCCTCGATGTCGGTAATAATGTTGAGCCGTTTCGGGCCGTCGTCGGCGTGAAACCAGCTTTTCCCGTAGCCGTCGCTCCCCCGGCCACGTTGGGCTCGACGAAGACGAAGCCGCCCTCCACGAAAAATTGCGCGATGGGGCTGAAGCCGGGGGTGGACTGGCCCTCCGGGCCTCCGTGGAATTCCACCACGACTGGGCAGGGCTCGGTGCACTTCAGCGGCCGGCGCACCAGCATGGGAATGCGCGTCCCGTCCCGCGCCGGGTAGTACTCCAGCTTGGCCCGGACGAAGAGGGAGAGATTGACTTCCGGCGCGCTCGGCAGCTGCCACTGCGTGGCTTTGAGGCTCTTCCAGTCCACGACGTAGCCGATGACTGGCGCCGTCCCGGTGTCCACCGCCACCGTGCTGAATTGGCCATTGTGGGTGAAGCGGTTGGGGAACACGCCGTCCGCCTCGGGCAGCTTGGGGAGGGGGAGCGGCTTGAAGCTGCGCGCGTCGAGCCCGTGCAGGCGGCTGTAGCCCTCCTCGTTGACGGTGTAGAGGATGCGCGAGCGGGTGTCGTCGATGAAGAAACTCGACACGTCGTATTTCAACTCCGGTGTCACCGCGTCCAGCTTCCCTGAGCGCCACCGGTAGAGGCGCCGGTACTCGCCCAGCTTGGGCGTGAGGACGAGCACCTCGCCGTCGGCCGCCCCGTAGGCGGCGTCGTACTCCTCTTTCTCCCCCTGGCCGATGATGGGTGTCAGCGCCTTGGTGGCCGGATTCCACTCGTAAACTTCCGTCACTGCACTGCCCAACTCCTTGATGAGCAACAGCCGTCCATCCGGACGGTGGTCGGCCACATTCCACAGGCCGTCCTCGCCAAACACCTTCTCCTTGACGCCGGTGCCCTTCTCCCAGCGGTAGATGGCATACGAGTCCGGCTTGACGTCGTTGGCCCGGTAATAGACGTAGCGCGAGTCGTCGCTGATGAATTGCGGAATGGTTTGCACGTGCGGCAAGCGCTGGATGAGGTGCAGCGGGCCGCCCTCGGGCGCCTGCCAGTACAGGCCCGGGTACTCGTCACCGCCGTGGTCCCGCGAGATGAGCAGGAAGCTTCCGTCCGGAGAAATGAAGTCCGGCACCGTGCGGTCCTCGCCTCCGGTGAGCTGCACCGGAAACCGCTGCGGGCCGTCCAGACGCCACACCTGCCGTGTCCCAGTGACTGTCCAGCTGAAGAAGAGCCGCTTTCCATCCGAGGAGACGAAGCCCGTGCCCGGGGACCGGACGTCCAACAGGGCCTGGATGCGGCTACTCACACTGGAGGGAATGGCCGGCGGGGCGAATTTCGCCAGCACCTCCGGCGACACACTGCCCTCACCGTGCCCTGAATAGGCCTTGGCGGCCGCGGGTGCGGCAGCCGGGGCGGCCGGCGTCTGCGCCCGCAGGACAGGGGCGGCCAAGAGAAAGGCCAGTGGGGCCAAGCGGGCCAGGCTGCGGAAGCAAGAGAAAGCGCGAGCGTCCATGAATGTTTTCCGTCGGGGGTTGGGGAGGGCCGTGTCGGCGCCCGCAAACAGCCCCAACCGTCCCCCGGTTGCAAGCGCTGTGTCGCCAGTGGCCAAAGCCCACGCACGCTGGCGGCCAGAATTCGACAGCACCTCGCACCTCACCCCACCCCCCGGGCTGCACCTGGGGTGAGCCAGGTGCGGAGTTGTCGGCCAAAAGCGACGAGCGCGACTCGCGCAACCCAAGTGAGGCGGTGTCTGCGCGACTCGCGCACCGCGTCGCCAGAAACGCGCTCACCCGCCGTCCGTGCCCAGCGTGAAGTCCGCGCCGGGATTCGCCTTTCCTCCTCTGGCATGCGGGCTGCAATTCCCCGAAGCGTTTCCCCCGGGCGAATGTCCGCCCGGGACCAAACCTCGGAGCAACACACCATGGCGACTTACCCGATGCCCTCCTCGCTCTCGTCGCGGAAGAAGGCGACGTTTCTCGCACTCGGCCTCCTCACGCTCGCCGGATGCGGACCCCTCCTCCCAGACAATTTTTTCAAGTGGCACGTCGACGCCTCCGGCGCTGACGCCGGGCAAGCCAGCGCCGTCGTCCTCCACGCCCAAGACGACGCCTGGGCGTCCGCCGCCTTCGCCCTCTATGGCCAGGACGCGGTGCACACCTGCCTGGTGGCTTTTCGCCAGGACGTCTCGGCACGCGAGCTCGAGGCCGCGGGACGGGACGCCCGCGCCTCCCTTGCGGACTTCATGTGCCGCTGTGCGCGCGGCCAGTCGGCGGAAGCCTGCCCCGAGCCGTAGGGCTCGCTCCCCGCGCCCTCTGCCGGCGTCAGGAAAGTCTCTGAAGGAGCGCCCCGTCCACCTCCAACAGCGAGGGCACCACCGCGTCCGCCAGGCAGAAGCGGGCGTCGCTTTTTTGCGCGGCCTCGGGCACGGCAATGACGCGCATTCGCGCCGCCTTGGCCGAGATGAGGCCATTCACCGAGTCCTCGAGCGCGACGCAGTCAGTCGGGCGGAGGCCGAGACGGCTCGCGCAGCGCAAGTACACCGCCGGGTGGGGTTTCCCGAAGGGCTCGGACTCGGCCGAGACGACGAGCTCGAATTTCCCGGTGAGGCCCAGCTTCTCCACCACCGCGTGGATGAGCGACAAAGGCGAGGAGGAGGCCAGGGCCACGCGCAACCCGTGCTCCTGAAAGAAGGCGAGCGACTCCTGGACGCCGGGCTTGGCCTTGGCGTGGGAAAGAATGAGGCGGTGGGCGGCCTGGGTGAGCCTGTCCACCACCTCCGGTTGACTCGGCCCCTTCCACGGGAAGCGGCCAAACCAAAAGGCCACCGCCTCGTCGAGGCGCATGCCCGTCGTCTCCCGGGCCAGCGCGGCGGTGAGGGGCACGCCCACCGCGCCCAGGACTTCCAGCTCCGCCTCCACCCAGTACGGCTCTGAGTCGAGGAGGAGCCCGTCCATGTCGTAAATGGCTGCGCGGAGCATGGGGGGAGGGAGGGGCTAGGCCGTGGCCAGGGCCGAGGTGCGTGGCCGCTTCGGCCCTGGCGCCGCCAGCACCCGGGCCAGGTATTGGCCGGTGAAGCTGCTCGCCACCTTCGCCACTTGCTCCGGCGTCCCGGTGGCCAGCACCCGGCCCCCGGCCGAGCCGCCCTCCGGCCCCAAGTCGATGAGCCAGTCGGCGCTCTTGATGACGTCCAGGTTGTGCTCGATGACCACCACCGTGTTGCCCGCCTCCACCAGCCGGTCGAGCACGCGAAGCAGCTTCCGGATGTCCTCAAAGTGAAGGCCGGTGGTGGGCTCGTCGAGAATGTAGAGGGTGCGTCCGGTGGCCACCCGGGCCAGCTCCCGGGACAGCTTGATGCGCTGGGCCTCGCCCCCGGAGAGCGTGGGTGAGCTCTGCCCGAGCCGGAGGTACCCCAGTCCCACGTCCTCCAGCGTCCCGAGAATGCGCTCGATGTCCCGGTGGGCACTGAAGTGCTCACGCGCCTCGCGGACGCTCATCTCCAGGACGTCGGCGATGTTTTTCCCCTTGAAGCGCACGCGCAACGTGGCCTCGTTGAAGCGCCTCCCGGCGCACACCTCGCACGGCACGTAGACGTCCGCCAGAAAGTGCATCTCCACCAGCTTCACCCCGTCCCCCTCGCACGCCTCGCAGCGGCCCCCCTTCATGTTGAAGCTGAAACGGCCCGGGCCATAGCCGTAGGTGCGCGCCTCCTGGGTGAGGGCGAAGACGGAGCGGATGGCATCGAAGACTTTGGTGTACGTCGCGGGGTTGCTCCGCGGCGTCCGGCCGATGGGCTTCTGGTCGATGTCCACCACCTTGTCCAAAAGCTCCACCCCGACGAGTCCCCGGTGCCGCCCGGCGACTTCGCGCGAGCCGTACAGCTTCTGCGCCAGCGCCGGGAAGAGCACCTCGTTCACCAGCGTGGACTTGCCGGCGCCAGAGACACCGGTGACGGCCACCAGACGTCCCAGCGGAAACTCCACGGTAATGTCCTGGAGGTTGTTGGCCCGCGCTCCCTCCACCACCAGCACCTGCTCGCCGGGTGGACGGCGGTGGGGAGGCACTTCAATGCGCGCCCGTCCGCTCAGGTAGGCGCCGGTGAGGCTCGCCGGGTTGCGCATGACGTCCTCGGGCGTGCCGTAGGCCACCACCTGGCCCCCGAGCTCCCCCGCCCCGGGGCCGAAATCCACCAGGTAGTCGGCCGCGCGCATGGTTTCCTCGTCGTGCTCCACGACGATGACGGAGTTGCCCAAGTCCCGCAGCCGCTTCAGTGTCCCCAGCAGCTTTCCGTTGTCCCTTTGGTGCAGGCCAATGGAGGGCTCGTCGAGGATGTAGATGACGCCTGTCAATTCCGAGCCCATCTGCGAGGCCAGCCGGATGCGCTGACTCTCCCCGCCGGAGAGAGTGGTCGCGCTCCGCTCCAGCGTCAGGTAACCCAAGCCCACGTCCACCAGAAAGCCGAGCCGGCTCTGAATTTCGCGGAGCAGCTCGCGAGCCACGGGCTCCTCCTGACTGGACAGCTTGAGTCCGGAGAGAAACTCCCGCGCCTCGGCCACCGTCAACCGCGACAGCTCCACCAGCGTCTTGGTATGCACCCGCACCGCCCGCGCTTCCGGCCGCAGCCGCTCGCCGTGGCAGGTGGAACAGGCCTTGGGGGAGAAGAACTTTAAGTAGTACTTCCGCATCCCTTCGCTGTGGGTGGTGCGGAAGCCCTTCATCAGCTTCTTGAGGATGCCGTCCCACTCCATTTTCCAGCCCCGGACGCTAAAGGCCTTCCCCCCAGAGCCGTGCAGGACAAGGTCCCGCTCGCGCTTGCTCAACTTCTCCCAGGGCGTGTCCAAGTCCACCTTGAAGGCGCGGCCCAGCTGCTCCACCAGCTCCGCCGTCCAGCCCTCGCCCCGTCCCATGCCGGTGGCCCAGGGCTCGACCGCGCCCTCGCGGATGGTGCGCCGGGCGTCCGGGACAATGAGGTCCGGGTCCATTTCCGGCCGCGTCCCGAGCCCGTTGCAGTCCGGGCACATCCCGAGCGGGCTGTTGAAGCTGAAGGACGCCGGCGTCAGCTCGGCGAAGGACAAGCCGCAGTGGTGGCAGGCGTTGAGCTCGGACAGGACGCGCTCGGAGGCGCCCGTCTCGTCGGTGACGAGGAGGATGCCCTTGCCCTCGCGCAGCGCCGTCTCCACCGAGTCCGTCAGCCGGGCCCGGACTTCCGGCTTGAGGACGAGGCGGTCCACCACCACCTCCACGGTGTGCTTGGCCTTCTTGTCGAGCTCGATGCGCTCCTCGAGGCTCCGCACCCGTCCGTCCACCCGCGCCCTGGCGAAGCCCCGGCGGACCGCGTCGGCCAGCACCTCCTTGTGCTCGCCCTTCCGGTTTTGCACGAGGGGAGCGAGGAGCATGACGCGTGTGCCCAAAGGCGCCTTCAGCACCTCGTCCACAATGGCTTGCGCGGACTGCCGCCCCACCCGGCGTCCACAGTTCCAGCAGTGCTGCACTCCGATGGAGGCGTAGAGGACGCGGAGGTAGTCGTGGACTTCCGTCACCGTCCCCACCGTCGAGCGTGGGTTGTTGCTGGCGGACTTCTGCTCGATGGAGATGGTGGGGGACAGCCCACGCAGCGTCTCGTAGCGAGGCTTCTCCAGCTGCCCGAGGAATTGCCGGGCATAGGCGGACAGGCTTTCCACGTAGCGCCGCTGCCCCTCGGCGTAGAGGGTGTCAAAAGCGAGCGAGCTCTTCCCGGAGCCGCTCACGCCGCTAAAGACGACGAGCTTCTTCTTCGGGACGTCGAGCGACACCGACTTCAGGTTGTGCTCGCTGGCGCCGCGGATGGCGATGACGTCGGGTTCAGCCATGGGACAGACAGAGGCGAATAACAGGTCTCCCGGACGTGCGGCACGGCAAACGCCGCGCCGGGTGCTAGAGAGGGCGCAAAGGCCGGGCAGTCGTCTGGAAAGGGTGCTTTCGGGAGGGGTCCCCTGTTCATCGCTGGCATCGGAGACATCCACGGCAGGTTCCACCGAGTCCAGGCTTGGCTGCGTGACCTCGAGCAGGGACGCGGCCGCGCGCTGGACTTCGTCTTTGCGGTGGGGGACGTGGAGGCCTTCCAAAGCAAGGACGACGCCCGACGCAAGGCCGTCAAGCGCACCATGCCCGCGGAATTCGCCGACTACACCGGCGGTCAAAAAGCCCTGCACCGGCCCCTCTATTTCATCGGTGGCAACAACGAGGACTTCCAAGCGCTGCACGCCCTTCCCCAGGGGGGGCAGGTGGCCCCAGGCCTCCACTACCTGGGCCGGGTGGGGAGCCGGAGTTTCGACGGCCTCCGCGTGGCCTGGCTTTCTGGCATTTACGCCCCACGGCACCTCGAGACGCCGCTGCGAGAGCCGAGGACGCCCACCACCCAAAAGCAGGCCGGGTATTTCCGCGCACCGGAAGTGGCGCTTCTGCACCAGGTGCGCGACGTCCAGCTGTTGTTGGTGCACGAGTGGCCGCGCGGCCTCTTCCGGCGCGTCGCCGGCCGCCCCATCCGCCCCTGGATGGGAAACCCCCTGACGCGTGGCTTGGTGGACGCACTGCGCCCGGCTTGGCTCCTCTGTGGGCACTCGCATGAGGCGCTGGCGGCCACCCTGGAACACAAGGACGGACAAAGGACACGCGTGGCGTGCCTCGACGAGGCGACGTCGCCCGAGGGCGCCGTATTTTGGATGGAGTGGGAGGGCGGTGAGGCGCGGCACGCGGGCTGGGGCACCAGCGGGCGCTCGCAGTGGAGTACCGGCGAGCCCTGGGGCGAGGACAAGACGCCCCAAGAAGCGCAAGAGCGGGAAGCCTGAGGCCTCGCCGACGCCCTCCGCTTGGAGGAGAGGAGGTGGCACCGCCCAGGGTTTTGTTGTCGAATGCCCCCCCTGGGTGCCCCGACTTTTTGAGGCGCCCGCCCGGAGACTCCATGCGTCGTCTCGTCCTCCTCCTCCTTGTGCCCCTTCCCGGCTTGGCCGAGCCCGCTGCGACGGCCTCCACGGAGGAGGTGAAGCACATGGTGGAGGTGTACCTGGGCTCCATTGACACGCCCATTCCCGAGGCGCGCTGGAAGGCCCTGGGCCCCGCGGCGGCTCCCTACCTGGCCTCCATTGCGCAAAAGGACGCGCTGCCCAGCCGCCGGGCGAAGGCCCTCTCCGCGTTGGCCATGGTGGCCCCCTCCCGCGCCGCGCCGCTGGCCGTCGCGGACGCTGCCAATGCCCAGCAGCCGCTGGTGGTGCGCTCGGCCGCCATGCGCGCCGTGGCCCGGACGGTGCCCGTCTCCGAGGCGGTGGCCGTGCTGCGCCCATTGCTGGCGACGCAAGATGCCCCCTTACAGAAGCGCGCCGCCGAGGCCCTGGCCTCGGTGGGCCCCGAGGGGTGCGCAGCTGTCCAGGCCCATGCCGGGAAGCTGAGTACCGACGCCCAGAAGCCCTTCGCCCCGGCACTCGCCCGCTGCCCAAGCCAGAACACGCCCTAGCCACAAAACGGACGCCCACGCGGCTGTCAGGGCCGGCCCGTACACAGAATGCCCCCCCGGGGAGGGACGGGGCTTCAAGGGGCCATGGAGGACACGGACGCGACGCTGTGGGTAGGGCCAGACGGAGGGCCCGGCCCCGGTGCTGCGGCCGCCGACGCCCGACGCACCGTCTGGAGTCTCGAGGAGCTCCGCCAAGCCCTGGCCGCTGCGGTGCCCCGCGCCCGCCGGACACTGGATGGGCCGGGCGCGGCGTTGGCTGTGGCGCTGGCCACCGCCCAGGGCAACGCCCTCTCGGCCACGGACGTCGCCCAGCTGCAGGGCTGGGCGGACGCGGTGGAGGAGGCACGCGCAGGACGCGTCCGGGCGCGGGCCTTGGCAGGGGTGGCCGAGAAGCAGGGAGGCCAAACCCGAGTCCGCCTGGCGTCCGTCGCCCAGGCCCTCGGCGCCTATGAGGGCCTCCTCCACCGCCGGGGCCTGGCAGACGGGGCGGGAAGCTGGGACGACGCCCGCGCGGCGCTGGCGGACGGGGCGGGGTGGCCTCGGCCCCTCGAGCGCTTCACCCGCATTGTGGTGCGGCTTGAGCCGCCCCTCGCTCCGGTGGTGCTGGAGGCCCTGGTGGCGCTGGCCCGGCTGGCCGAGCGCACCGGGCGGGCCCTGCGCTACCAGGTGCCCGTTACCGGGGAGGCCACCCTCGACGCCGCGGTGGAACCCCTCTTCAGCACCTTTGAGTCCCACCCGGAACTCTCCCCACTTCTCCTGGAGCGGGACGTCCCGCCCCCAGAGGCACCCCTGGCGAGGGCCGTGGAGGCCTTGGGCTTGCCCGCCGCACACCCAAGCCCTGCCCTCGTCTTCTCCTCGGCGCATGCCGATGCCGGCGCGCGGGGGTTGGCCGCTGAGGCGCGCCGCGCGGTGCAGGCCGGAGCGCCGCCCCACCGCTGCGCCGTCCTCGTCCCGGACGTGCCCGCCGCCGAGGCGGCGGCCGCCGCGCTGGAGGCCGCGGGCCTCCCCTTGGGCGTGCGCCCCGGCCGCACCTTGGCCAGTACCGCCGCAGGGCGGCTGGGCGTCCTCGTCGCACGCCTCCAAGGCGAGGCCTTCCCCGCGCCGGACGTCGGCTGGCTTCTCGGGTGCGGCCTCTTGCCGGGACTGCGTCCGCAGGCGCCCCCCGCGGCGACGGCACTCCTCGAGCGCGCCGGCGTGAGGGACGAGGCGCTGGGCGGGGCGGGAGGACAGGGGGCCTACCGCGTCCGCCTGGAGGCCCTGGCCCAGAGGGAGGCGCGCTCGCCGCGCAACGCCCAGGCGCGCCAGCTGCTGGCGGCCGCGGAGGCGCTGTTTGCCCTCGTCCGCGCGCTGCCGGCGAAGGCGACGCTGTCCGCGCACCTGTTGGCCTGGCAGCGGGCCCTCGAGGCCTTGGGCTTCTGGCGCGCACCGGCCCTGGCCCTCTTGCCCGAGGGCCCGGAGGCGACTGCTGCGTGCCGGGTGCTTGCGCGCGAAGTGCAAGCGCGCGAGGCGTGGCGTGCGGTGGTGCGCGGGGCCCGCGGCGCGCTGGCCGCCCTGGGCAGCGAGGGCCCACTGCTGTTGCGTTCCGGCTTCGCCGCTTGGCTGGCCGAGGCCGCCGCCCGCAACAGGCTTCCCAAGGAAAGAGGCCGCCCGGGCGGGGTGTCCGTCCTCCTCTATGAGGAGGCGCCAGCCCGCGCGCCCTTTGCGTGGCTTGGGGCACCGGCCCTCGCCGAGGGTCACTTCCCTCGGCCCCTGTTGCGCGCTGGCGCCCTCACGGACGAGGACAGGTTTGTCCTCAACCGGGCGCTGGGGCGTGACGCCTTCCCGTTGCGCTATGGCTCTGCGGACGTGCGCCCCCTAGCCGCGCTGTCCCTGGACGGCTGGAGACTGGGGGTGGCGCTCTCGCACGCACAGGGCGCGGCGCTGGGGTTTGCCCGCGACGACGGCTTCCGGGACGTCGCCGCACCGGCCTCCTTCCTGGACGCCTTCGCCCGCAGCGCAGGCGTTGTGCGGGTGGACTGGGCGGACGTCGCGGTGCCGCCGCTGGCCCGCGCCGGCTCCGAGCGCGAGCTCCGAGAAGCGGTGGCCTTGGCCACGGGGCCTGACTCCACGGACGGGCCGGCCCGGGCCCTGGGGCACCTCCTCGAGGGGGAAGGGTGGCTGACCCGGGCGCGGGCAATGGGAGGCATGGAGGCCGAGCGCGCCCGCGCTTTCGAGTTTCCCGAGACACCAAGCGGTCCCTTTAGCGGCGCGGTGGGGGAGGGCGCGCTCCAGGAGGCGCTGGCCGGCCGCTACGCCTACGGCCCCGAGGCGCCGCTGTCCGCCAGCACCTTGGGAAAATTCGGCCGCTGTGCCTTCCAAGGCTTCGTCCACAGCGCGCTGCGCCTGGAGCAACCCGAAGCGCCGGGGGAGGGGTTGGACGCCCGCGGCCAGGGAAGCCTGTGGCACGCGGTGCTGGAAAGCCTCATGCCGCGCCTGGCGCAGGCCGGGCTTTTGGGCCGGCCCTTCCGGGACGTCCCCCAGGCCCTCCTCGAGGCTGCGCTGGACGACGGCGCGCGGGCGCTCCAGGCGCGCTTCAGCCCCGGCCACCCGCGCCTCTTTACCCTGGCCCGAGAGCGCGCCCGGTGGATGGTGCGCCGCGTGCTGGACGCCGCCCACCACGGCCTTCCCTTCGAGGGGCTTCTCCCGGTGGAGGCGGAGACGAGTTTCGGCCGCGCCAATGCCCCGCCGGACTGGCGCGAGGTGCGGCTCCCGGCCGCGCTGCCCGGGGAGAGTGAGGTGTGCCTCACCGGAGCCGTGGACAGGCTGGACGCCGGCCCGGGCGGGGTGGGCGTACTGGACTACAAGGCCAGCCGCCGGCGGGACGCGGAACGGGAACTCCTCAAGACGGACTTCCAGCTGCCGTTTTATTTGCAAGCGGTGCGGGCGCGCGGCGAGCGCCGTCCACTGCGCGCGGGGTGGCTCGTCCTCAAGTCCGGGGAGTTTCAACCCTTCGAGCCGGCCGCGGGACAGGCCGTCCTCTTGGCCACGGACGCCTCCACGCGGGTGCAGGCCAAGGTCGAGGGCCTCCCCAACCTGGCCAACGCCACGCAGGCCCTCGTCCAGCAGTCTCGCCGGGGAGACTTCGGCGCCCGGCCTCTGGACTGCGGGTTTTGCCCCTTCGGCCCGGTGTGCCGCATTGGAAGTCGACGCAAGGAGGCACGCTGGTGAGCAGCCTTCCGCTGGAGGCCCTGCTTTCTCGCAACGGCTGCCTGTTTGCCGGCGCCGGCGCAGGCAAGACGCACGGCCTCCTCACCGCCGCGCTCGGGTTGCTGGCCGGCGCCGGCCGTCCCGCACCGCTTCAGCCTCGGGGGCTGTGCCTCCTCACGTTTACCGAGAAGGCCGCCGCGGACATGCGGGAGCGCCTCCGGGCGCGGGTGGAGGCCCTGGCCGAGGGCCGTGCGGTGGAGCCCGAGCTCGACGCGGCCTTCCTGGCCCTGGCCACGCCCCCGCCACCTCCCGCCTTCTGGCGCGCCGTCCAGACGCAACTCGACGCCGCCACCCTCTCCACCTTCCACGCCTATTGCGCGCGGCTTTTGCGCCAGGCGCCGGCCGGTGCCGGCATTCCCGTGGGCTTCGAGCTCCTCGGAGAGGAAGACGCGCTCGAGCTCCTTCTGGACACCGCCGAGCAATGCGTCCTGGACAGGCTCGACGCCGGAGACGCGGACGTCGAGGCCTTGTGCGCCCAGGCGGAGCTGCGCGGGGTGGGCCGGGGCAGTGGCCTCTTGGACCTCCTGGTGTCCGCCGTGGCCCGGCTGCGCGAGGAGGGACGGGACGCGGCCAGCCTTCCCGTGGGCGAGCCGGACACCGCCCGGCAGGTGTTGCTTTTGTCCCTTTCGCGGGCGGAGGCCCTCGTCCAGGAGGCCCTTCGACGCGCCACCCTGGCCCCCCCGGCGCTGACGGCCGCCCTCGAGGCGTGCCTGGACGTCCTCCATGGGCTGGACGCGGACGCGTCTCCGGAGCGTCTGGCACGCCTCGAGACGCTGGCACAGGCGCTTCCGCGCACCGGCCGCAACGGCCTTCGGGACGCGTTGGCCAGCGCCCGCGAGGCCCTCCTCGACGGCACCGCCGAGGCGCCGGGCGTGGCCTCGGCCCACGCTGGCTGCACGGCCATCCGCCACGAGCGCACGCTGCGCCGTCTCTGCGCCGAGGTGGAGGCCGACTTCCGCGGTGCCCTACGGCGAGGCGGGTGGATGGACTTCGCCGAACTCTTGGTGGCGGCGCGCGACCTCCTCCGAGACGACGTGCACTTTCGAGCCAGTGTGCAGGCCCGTCTCGGCGCCGTCCTCGTCGACGAGGTCCAGGACACCAACCACCTGCAGCTGGAGCTGGTGGTGCTCCTGTCCGAGGCCCGGGCCAACGGCCCGCGGCCGGTGGCCAAGGAGCGCGCGGCCGTCCTTCAGCTTCCGCTGGAGCCCGCCTTCCTCCTGGCGGTGGGAGACAGAAAGCAGTCCATTTATGACTTTCGCGGTGCGGACGTCGCCACCTTCGAGTCCCTCGCAGCCAAGGTGGAGGAAGAGGGCGGCGCCCGGCACTTCCTGAGGGACAACCGCCGCTCCGAGCCGGCGCTCCTGCACGTCCTCAACGCCGCCGCCCAAGCCGCGTTGCCAGAGGTGGCCGGCCGGAGAGACTACGAGGTGGTGTTTGTCCCCGAGGAGGACGGCCTGCTTCCTCTGCGGCCCCAAGTCGGCCCGGAGGTGTGCGTCGACGCGCTTCCGGTGGTGGACGGGGCGCGCGGCAGTGGCCGTGAGGCGGAGGCGGACGTGCTGGCGCGTTGGCTGCACTTCCTCCTCTCCAAGGAGGGGCCACCCACGGTGGTGGAAGGCGGCGTGCTGCGACAGGCGCGAGGCGGCGACGTGGCCATCCTCTTGCGCGGCTTCTCAGGGCTGGAGACGTACCGCAGCGCGCTCCGGGCTCACGGTGTGCCGCACGTGGTGCTGCGCGAGCAAAACCCCTACACCGCGCCCTCCGTCCTGGACGCGGCCGCGTTTTGTGGGCTCTTGGCGGACAGAAGCGACGCACTCTGTTTGGCGGCCGTGCTGCGCTCGCCCCTCGTCGGCCTCACCGACGCCTCGCTGTTTCGCCTCTCGGAGAGGGGCCGGCTGGACGTGGCCGTGCTGGACGAGCCTTTGCCTTCAGGGTTTCCCGAAGCGGAGGGCGAGAGGTTTCTTCAGTTTGCGGCCTTCTTGCGTCGCGTCTCGGCCCTCTCGCCCCCGCTTCCCTTGGCGCCTCTTTTGGAAGCCCTCTTCCAGGAGACGGGGTACCGCGCGGCCGTCGCGGCGGGCCCGGAGGCGGAGGCGTCCCTGTCGGCGTTGGAGCGCCTCCAACAGTTGGCTCGCCACTGGGACGCGGGTGGGCGGGGGGACGTCGGAGCCTTCGCGCGGCGCCTCCGCGCCCTCGCCGAGCAAACGGTGGTGGGCGGCGCAACGGGTGTGGAGCAGGCGCGCACCCAAGGCGCCGTCCAACTCCTCAGCATCCACGCCGCCAAGGGCCTCGAGTGGCCGGTGGTGTGCCTGGCGGACTTAGGCACCACCGGCGTCCGGACGCCCAGCGACAGACTGCTGCTCGACAGAGGCCTCGGGCTGGCCTTCAAACCCCAGGGGCCCTTCGACGCCGAGCCGCGCAAAACCCCGCGCTGGCTCCTCGTGCAGGCGGAGCTCAAACGTCGGGAGAAGGCCGAAGCCGGCCGGCTTTTGTACGTCGCGCTCACGCGGGCCCAGAGTCGGCTCGTCCTCTCTGGTGGCAGCTCGGCCGTGGACGCATGGCGCAACCGGCTCGCGCCAGCTTTGGAGGCTCCGGACGTCGCGCCTCTCGTCCAGGAGCTCGAGCTCGGGGACATTCCTGAAGCACCACCCGTGGCGCCTTTCCGCGAGGAGGCCCCCCAGACGGACGAGGCCCGTACCGCGTTGGAGCGCCTCCGGGCGCCGCTTCATCCCCGCTTCGAGGGCGTGTCCCTCGAGGTGGGCGCGCTCGAGGACTTTAACCGCTGTCCGCGGCGGAGTTGGCTTCTCGAGGAAGTGGGCCTTCTGCCCACGCCGGGCGACGCCGCGGTAGCGGCGTCCACGGGCATTCCCGTCCGTCACGTCTCCGCACGCGGGGCGCTCTTGGGCCGCTTGGCGTCTAGCCTCTCGCCCGAGGACTGGGCCCAAGGGGTGCCGGACGCTGCCCTCGTCCCCCACCTGGCAGTGCTGGGGCTCTCCGTCGGGGAAGCCCGCGCTTTGGGACTCCTGGCCCCGTTACAAGCCTTGGCCAACTCCCGCGCCCTGAAGGCGGCCGTTGCCTCGGGGACACTGCGGCCCGGCTGGGCGTGCACCCTGGACGTCGGCCGCGCCGTCCTACTCGCCACACCGACGCTGGCCTGGACAGACGCGGGGACGCTGCACCTCTTGCAAATAGTTCTCGGCGCCGTTCCACCCCTCGGCCTCGAAGCGTTCGCGGTGACGGCCTCGGTGCTGTGGCACGCCTCTGAGACAACGGCTCCGCGCGTGGGACTTTTCTTCGCCGACGGAGAGGACGGCGAGCCGCGATGGGTGGAGGCTGCGCCCTGGCCACTGGAGGCGCTCGCTCGTGCTGCGCAAGCGTTGCTTCAGGACTCGGCCGGCCTCCCGCCACGTCAACCCCTGGAGGTGTGCGAGGCGCTCGGGTGCGGCTTCCGCTTCAGGTGTCACGCTGTTTCAAAGTCCCAGGACTCCGCGCGATCGACCGCGTTTCTTCCCTAGGGCTGCTTCGCTCGGTCGAAGAACCCATCGAAGCGGCGAGCATCGCGGTGCATGAATGGGGTATCGTCGAATCGCGTTCTGAGAGCCGAGGCGCCGGCGCGCTCGAGGGGGAAACATGGGAAACGCGCAGGCAGGCCGACTGCTCGTTGGACTGGTCGCGGCCCTCGTCGGGGGTACATGTTCGAGTGGCGTCACGATTCAAGGAACGGTTGTCGACTTTTACGGCGGCCCGATTGTTGGGCAAGCGGTCAGCATCTCCTCGGGCTCGTTCAGCCAAACGGCAATCACGAACGCGCGTGGCCTGTTTACCGTTTCAGGAGTCCCCTCACCCTATGATGCGACGCTCGTGTACCCGCTTGATGGTAGTGGTTTGACCTTGGCCGTGGTTTACGCAGGACTGACGCGCCTCGATCCGACGCTTATGCTGACGAATGGCGGTAGCACTGCTGTGGAGCAACACCGCGCGACCCTCAGCGGCCAACTTAACGGGGGCCATTTCCCTGAGACTTCGGAGTACGCGACGAGTCTCACGTTTGGCTCACCACAAATTCCCCAGATTCTTCTGTTCGGGGAATCGCAAGGACCTGGTTCAGGAAGTTATACGTCGAGTCTCACCTGGGGGGGGCCGAGCCCGCTCGCCGTGACGCTCTATGCCCTGCAAGTGCACTTCGGCGCGGTCCCGGGTTTTCCACGTGATTATCCGGGCTATGGCACGCTGAGCGGCATCACCCTCGAGGATGGAGCAAGCCTCGCCGACCAGAACGTGTCGCTAGCTCCAGTCAGCAGCGGGACGTTGACCGGCACAATCAGCGTTCCGCCGGACTACATTCTCACCGGAGCAGGAGTCTCGCTTCTGGTAGCGCCTGGTGTGCTGCTGTCGCCGGTCGTAGCCGACCATTCTCAGGACGCCTCGTTCAGCTACATCACGCCGTCGGTTCCAGGCACCTCACTTATTCTCGGGGCGAGCGCGCAAATTGGAGAGGGCGTCAATGTCAGCGGGATTAGCTCGGCTCAGATGCTTCTCTCCGCGACGGCCTCCAACGTCGTACTTACCATTCCCGCCGTGCCGACGCTTCTGCAGCCCTTGGCCGGAGGCGCATCTGTCACCCTCGGTACACCGTTCAACTGGACGTGGGCTCAGAAAGCGGGGGCCGTGTACATCGTCGAGATTGTTGGGCCCTACCAGAGTTTCACCGTGTACACCGCAGCGACGACGCTCACCATTCCCGACCTGGCCGACGCCGGGCTCGCCCTTGTCCCCTCAGCCAGTTACCTGTGGCAAGTCTACGGCCATGCACCCGTAGGCAGCGTCGACCAGTTGGCAGCGCCCGATGCCTTTCAATCCCTGCGCTACGGCAACTACGTGCAGGCCATGAGCAACCAGCAGTTCTTCAACACCGCCCCGTAGGGCCTGGACGGGAGGGCTACCCCACTCCCGCGACGAGCCGGCCCGTTGTCACCTGCCAGTGCTGGGGCTATAGCCCCAAGCTGCGCATGCCAAACGTGGTGGTGGTGGGAGCCCAGTGGGGCGACGAGGGGAAGGGCAAAGTCGTCGACTTGCTCACCGAGCATGCCCAAGTGGTGGTGCGCTTCCAGGGCGGAAACAACGCCGGCCACACCTTGGTGGTGAATGGGCAGAAGACGGTGCTCACCCTCATCCCGAGCGGCATCCTCCATGGCAACAAGACGTGCGTCATTGGCAACGGCGTGGTGCTCGACCCGGCGGTGTTGGTGAGCGAGCTCAACTCGCTTCATGCCGCCGGAAAAATTCAGGCCACCACCCAGCTTGTGCTGTCCGAGGGCGCGCACGTCATTTTCCCCTGGCACAAGCTGTTGGACGCGCTGCGGGAGAAGGCCCGAGGGCTGTCCCCCATTGGCACCACCGGCCGTGGCATTGGCCCGGCCTACGAGGACAAGGTGGCGCGCCGGGGAATTCGGGTGCGGGACTTGCTGCGGCCCGAGCGCCTTTTGCAGCGCATTGAGGAGCGGCTCGTCTCGGCGCGCGAGGAGCTGACGGCGCTCTCGGCGCGGGCGGGGACGCCAGCCCCAGGGCTGGACGCCTCTGAAATTGCACACACCTACGCCGCGCACGGAGAAGCGCTGCGGCCGTACGTCAAGGACGCCTCCCTCTTTCTCTCCGGCGAGGTGGCCAAGGGCTCGCGCATTCTCTTCGAGGGGGCGCAAGGGACGCTGCTCGACGTGGACCATGGGACGTACCCCTTCGTCACCAGCAGCAACTGCGTCGCGGGTGCCGCGGCGGTGGGCTCGGGCCTTGGGCCCACGGCCATCGACACGGTGGTGGGCATCAGCAAGGCCTACACCACGCGGGTGGGCGGTGGGCCCTTCCCGACGGAGTTGACGGGGCCCTTGGGCGACCGGCTGCGCACCGTAGGCGAGGAGTACGGCGCCGTCACCGGCCGCCCACGCCGCTGCGGGTGGCTCGACGGCGTGGTGCTGCGCTACGCCGCGCGCGTCAACGGCCTGTGGGGGCTGGCGCTCACCAAGCTGGACATTCTCTCCGGGCTCGACAGCCTCCAGCTCTGCAACGCCTACACCTTGGACGGGCAGACGCTGAATGAGCTCCCGACGGACCCGGACGACTTTGGCCGGGTGACGCCCATTTACGAGACGTTGCCCGGCTGGTCCGAACGCCTGGGCGGTGCCCGCAGTTTTTCCGACTTGCCCTCGGCTGCCCGCTCCTACGTCAAGCGCGTGGAGGAGGTGGCCGGGGTGCCGGTGGTTTGCGTCTCGGTGGGCGCGGACCGCGGAGAAACCATCCTCCTCAAAAACCCCTTCCAAGCCTGAAGCGCCGCGAGGGGGGCGTCGCTTTGCATTGACAGGTGACGCTTCGCCACTTACTAGGCGACCAAGAGTCACCTAACGCACGCAAGGCCCGCTCGGGCCCCAAGGGAGTTGCTCCCCATGTCCGTCGAAACCGTCCTCGTCACGGGCGCCAGCAGTGGCATCGGCGCCGAGCTGGCCCGTGTCTTCGCCAAACATGGTTCCGCTCTGGTGTTGACAGCACGCTCGGTGGACAAGCTGGACCGCCTGGCCAAGGAGCTCCGCGAGAAGCACGGCGTCGCAGTGAGTGTTGTTGCCGCGGACTTGGCGAAGGCCGATGGCCCGCGGCGCCTGTTGGAGGTGCTGGCGCAGCAAAGGGTTGAGGTGGATGTGCTCGTCAACAACGCCGGCTACGGCGGCTTCGGCGCCTTCGTCGAGACGGAGTGGGCGGACAGAGCGGGCATGCTGCAACTCAACGTGGTGAGCCTCACCGAGCTCGCCCAGCGGCTGCTGCCGGGCATGGTGGCCCGAAAGCGGGGCGGCGTCCTCAACGTGGCCAGCACGGCCGCCTTTCAGCCCGGGCCCTTCACCGCCGTGTACTCCGCCAGCAAGGCCTACGTGCTGTCCTTTTCCGAGGCGGTGGCGGAGGAGGTGGCGGCGAGCGGTGTCACCGTCACCGCACTGTGCCCGGGGGCGACGGTGACGGGCTTCGCCAACCGCGCGGCCATGCAAGGTTCTCGGCTCTTCCAGGCCAAGGGGCTTGCCGGACGCTGCCAGCGTGGCGCAAGCGGGGTATGAGGGGTTTCGTCGGGGGGCCACGGTGGTCATCCCCGGTTTCAAGAACAGTTTCTTGGCGCAGTCGGTTCGCTTCATGCCGCGCCGTTGGGTGACGCGGGTGGTGCGCCGAATGCAGGAGCGGGTGGCCTAAATGAGACAGCCGAGCGAGCAGCAGAACGCGGGACTCAAGGCGGACATCCGCCGTGTCTTCGAGCTTCAGGGGAAGAAACGCTGGCTCATCGCCCAGTCGACTGTCTCTGAGCGCCGCGCACGCCTGAAGCGGCTCGGAGCGTCCATCAACAAACACCGGCTGGCCATCGACGAGGCGGTGCGGAAGGACTTCGGCAAGGCCCCCGAGGAGACGGACCTCACCGAGGTGCACATTGTCGTCGACGAGCTCGGGCATGCCATCCGCAACCTCGCCGACTGGATGCGGCCCGAGCCAGTGGACACCCCGCTGCTTCTGGCGGGCACCTCCAGCGAAGTGCGGCACGAGGCCCGGGGGCAAGTGCTGGTGCTCGCCCCCTTCAACTACCCCTTTCACCTGGCGGTGCTGCCCGTCGTCTCCGCGGTGGCCGCGGGGAACGTCGTCATCCTCAAGCCTTCGGAGAAGACGCCGGCCACGGCGAGCATTATTCGGACTGTCCTCGGCGAAGCCTTTCCGGAGGACGAGGTGGCGGTCATTGACGGCGATGCCTCGGTGGCCGAGGCCCTTCTCGAGATGCCCTGGGACCATATTTTCTTCACCGGGAGCACCGCGGTAGGGAAACTCATCATGGCCGCCGCGGCCAAGCACCTCTCCAGCGTGACGCTGGAACTCGGCGGCAAGTCGCCGGCGGTGGTGGAGCCCTCCGCCAACCTGCAACGGGCGGCGGTCACCATTGCCCACGGGAAATTCATCAACGCTGGCCAAACCTGTGTGGCGCCGGACTACGTCCTCGTCCCCGAGGGGCTGCGAGACGAATTCGTGGGCCATCTCAAGACGGTGGTGCAGGGCTTTTACGGACCGGACCCCAAGGCCAGTCCGGACTATTGCCGGCTGATTGACGACCGAGCTTTTGCCCGGCTGAAGGGCTACGTCGACTCGGCCGTCAAGGCCGGCGCCAAGGTGGCCTTCGGCGGAGAGGCCGACGCCGCCAGTCGCTACCTCAGCCCCACCATTCTCGTGGATGTGCCGCCGGACGCGGCCGTCATGCAGGACGAGATTTTTGGTCCGGTGCTTCCGGTGCTGACGTACAAGAAGCCTCAGGAGGCGGTGGACTTCGTCCGGGCGCGACCGCCGCCGCTGGCGCTCTACGTCTTCGCCCGCAGCCGACGCGAGGCGGACGGGGTGCTGGACGGGACCGCCTCCGGGGGCGCGTGCGTCAACAACACCATCTTCCACCTGGCCAACCCGGACCTCCCCTTCGGCGGCGTCGGGCCGTCGGGCCTCGGCAACTACCACGGGCGGGCGGGCTTCCGCTGCTTCAGCCACGAGCGGGCGGTGCTGCGGCAGCGGGGAAACCCGCTCTCCCGCTTGCTGAGCCCCCCCTACAGCGGACGCATGAATCGCCTCACCGCTCGCTTGGCGAGATGGCTGGAGTGAGGCGGCGGGCACGCAGCCCGGAGGACAAGGCGGCGCGCCGCCAAGCCGTAGTCGACGAGGCCTGGCGGCTCTTTCAGCGCCTTCCCTGGAGCGGCCTCACGCTTTTGCAGGTGGCCCGCGGGGTGGGCCTGAGCAAGGGCGCGCTCTACCGCTACTTCGACACCAAGGAGACGCTGTTTCTCGCGGTGGCCGAGGTGCAGCTGCGCGACTGGCTGGTGGAGCTGGGCACAACGCTCGACGCGCTCCGGCGGCCTTCTTCCGCCGACGCGCTGGCCGAGGTGCTGTGTGTCTCCCTGGTGCGGCGTCCGGCCATGGCCCGCCTCTTGGCCGTCCTTCACGTGGAGCTCGAGCACAACCTGGTGCCCGAGGAGGCCCTGCGCTTTAAGCGGGCCCTTCACGCGCTGCTCACCACCTTCGGGCAAACGCTGGCGCGTGCCGCGGGCCTGCCGTCCGCGGAGGCCGGCCTCAAGGCCGCCCTCTACTTGCATGCCCTCGTCATTGGACTCTGGCAAATGTCCGACCCGCCACCGCAGGTGGCCCGGTTGCTCGCCACGGGCGGCCTCCAGGCCCTTCGGGTGGACTTTCAGCCGGCACTGCAAGCCAGCGCGGCCGCGCTGCTGCGCGGACTCGCGACGGGCCGCACCAGCGCACGGACGCTGTCGGCGACCGGTAGCGCTGCGCGTTGACATTCTAGTCAACGCCGGGCTCAAGTCCCGGGGGCCATGCCCACCGCCGTCATTCTCGACGCCGTGCGCTCCGCGCGCGGCAAACGCAAAGGCAGTCTGGCCACCGTCCACCCGGTGGACTTGGCGGCCCACGTCCTCAGGGCCGCGCTGGAGCGCGTCCGCGTGCCCGCCGAGGCCGTGGACGACGTCGTCCTCGGCTGCGTGACGCAGGTGGGGGAGCAAGGCCTCAACGTGGCCCGGGGCGCGGTGCTGGCTGCCGGGCTTCCCATCGGGCTCGCCGCAAAAACCGTCAACCGCTTGTGTGGAAGCGGGCTCCAAGCCGTGGACGACGTGGCCTGTGCCGTACTCGCCGGCCGGGTGGAAGTGGGCATTGGTGGAGGGGTGGAGTCCATGAGCCGCGTGCCCTTGGGCTCGGACTACCTCGGCGGGGAGGGGCCGACGAGTCCCATGCTTTCCGCCCAGCACCCGGGGCTCGTCCCCCAGGGCCTCTCGGCCGAGCTCGTGGCCCGCGCCTACCATTTGTCGCGGGCGCAACTGGACGAGTATGCCGCCGAGTCGCAGGCCAAGGCCGCCCGGGCGCAGGCCGAAGGGCGTTTCCTCAGAGAAATTGTCCCCGTGGACGTCACCGGCCCGGACGGGAAACGACACCGCTTTGCGAAGGACGAGCACCTGCGCCCAGGGACGACGGTGCAGACGTTGGCTTCACTCAAGCCCGCCTTCCGCGAGGACGGCTTCATCCACGCCGGTAACTCCTCGGGAATTGTCGACGGTGCGGCGGCGGTGGTGGTGGCCTCGAGCGAGGCCGCGCAGCGGTTGGGCATCCGCCCACGCGCGAGAGTTGTCGCCTGTGCCGTCGCTGGGTCGGACCCGGTGCTGATGTTGACTGGCCCCATCCCCTCCACGCGCAAGGCGCTGGCCAAGGCGAAGTGGCGGGTGGAGGACGTGGACCTCTGGGAGATTAACGAGGCCTTCGCACCCGTCCCGCTCGCCGTCGCTCAGGAGCTCGCCATCCCCTTGGACCGCGTCAACGTCAACGGCGGCGCCATCGCCCTTGGCCACCCGCTCGGGGCCACCGGCGCCATGCTCTTGGCGACATTGCTCTCGGAGTTGGAGCGGCGGGAGCTCCGGCGGGGCGCCGTCACGCTGTGCATCGGCTACGGCATGGGCATCACGCTCCTGCTCGAGCGGGACTAGCTCCGCACCAAAGAGCGGCGGCATTTGCCGGCGTGTCTCGTCGGTTTGCGCGCACCCGAGACTCCGGCTCGCCCGCGCTCCTACTCGTGCTAAAGGCCCCTCGGGCATACCCACCCCAAAGGGGGACCGATGCGCATCCATGGCCGTCTCCTCGTGGCAGGGCTTCTCCCGCTCTTGGGCTGTGCTTCGGCGGAAGTCGACACTAAGGCGGCGTCGCCCACGCCCAGCCAAGCGGCCCCAGCCGTCGCCAACAGCACACCCGCAGCGTCCACGGCGACGGCAGGCGGGGGAGCCACTCACGCGCTCGGCACGCCGCCGCCGGCCCCGGTGCACGACGTTGTCGAGACGAATTTCGGCATCGAGACGCACGACCCGTACCGTTGGATGGAGCAGCAGGGGCCGGAGTTGACCGCGTGGCTCAAAGCGCAAAACGAATACACGCGCAGTGTTTTAGACAAGCTTCCCGGTCGCGCGGCGCTGCTCGAACGCATCACCGCACTCTCCAACAGCGGCGCACGGACGTTTGGCGAGCAGCGGATGGGGAAGCGCTGGTTTTATTTCAAGCTGGAAAACGGAAGCCAGGACAAGAAGCTCTTCACCCGGGTGGGACTGGACGGAAAAGAGACGCTCTTGGTCGACCCGACGGTGCTCGGGAAAAGCGACGCCCATGTCGCGCTCGACTGGTTCGTCGCCTCCTGGGACGGAAAGTACGTCGCCTACGGCATCTCGGTCGGAGGTTCGGAAAACAGCACCCTCCACGTCGTGGAGAGCGCCACCGGCAAAGTGCTCGCTGACGCCATCGACCGCTCGCAATACGCGGCCGTGAGTTGGCGCCCCGACAACCGGTCCTTCTTCCACATGCGTCTTCAGAAAGTGGCCGGGAACGCGCCGCCGACGGACGTCTACCGCTTCATGAAGCTCTACCTGCACCACCTGGGCGAAAATCCCGACGCGGAGAAGCCACTCTTTGGGGCCGGCGTGGTACCCGGCGTCGACGTCGGTGAATTCGATTTTCCCTTCATCCAGGTCTCGCCCGTCTCGCCCTGGGCAATCGGGTATGCCCAACATGGCGTTCAGCTCGAGCAGGACATCTGGGTGGCCAAGGCCGCGGACGTTCCGAAGGGGAATGCGCGGTGGACCCGGGTTGCTTCGGTGGGCGACGCGGTCACGAATTTGGACTTCCGAGGCGATGAGGTGCTCCTGCTCACCCACAAGGACACGCCGCGCTTCCGCATCGTGAAGACGAGCCTCAAGAAGCCGGACATCGCCCACGCACAGGAGTTCATGCCGCAGCAAAAGGGCGTCATCACTGCACTGGGCTTCGCGCGTGACGCGGTTTACGTCCAAGTGCTGGAGGGCGGCCCGAGTCGTCTTTTGCGCACCTCCTTTGCGGGGGGAGCGGGGGCAGAGCTGAAGCTGCCCTTCTCGGCGTCCATCGCCGGGCTCTTCACCAATCCGCTGCTACCGGGCGCAACCTTCTCCGCGCAGGGCTACACCCATCCCTTGCAAGTCCTGCTCGCCGGCGCGACGTCGGTCAAGGACACTGGTCTCTCGCCACCATCGTCCGTCGACACCAGCGGTTACGAAGTGCTCGAGGAGAAGACCAAAAGCGCGGATGGCACCGAGGTCCCGTGCACCGTGGTCGGCAAGAAGGGCCTCGCTCGCGACAGCTCGCACCTCGCGCTCATCGACGGGTACGGCGCGTACGGAATTTCTGCAGAGCCCTACTTCAGTCCCACGTTGTTTGTGTGGCTCGAGCGCGGCGCACTCTTCGTCGAGTCACACCCGCGCGGCGGCGGCGACTTCGGCGAGGAGTGGCACAATGCTGGCCGCAAGGAGACCAAAAACCACACCGTCGAAGACTTCGTCGCTTGTGCCCGCATGCTCGTCGAGGAGAAGTGGAGCGCGCCTCAGTACATCTCCGGCACGGGGACCAGCGCCGGCGGCATCACCATCGGCGGTGCCATTACCCAGGAGCCCCAGTTGTTTGCCGCAGCACTCGACCGGGTGGGAGCCACCAACATGACGCGCTTCGAGACGACGCAAGGTGGCCCCGCCAACGCCCCAGAGTTTGGCACCGCGACGACGGCGCAGGGCTACCAGGCGCTCTACGGCATGGATGCCTATCTCCACGTCAAGGACGGGACGAAGTACCCAGCGGTGCTCGTAGAAACGGGGGTCAACGACCCGCGCGTGCCGGACTGGATGCCGGCCAAGATGGCGGCACGCCTGCAAGCTGCTACCGCCAGCGGGAAGCCGGTGCTTCTGCGAGTGGAGTTCGACGCAGGCCACGGGCTCGGCTCGACGCGCACCCAGGCCGACTTGCAGAGGGCAGACGAGTACAGCTTTCTCCTCTGGCAGTTGGGCGATGCGCAGTTCCAGCCAGCTGCGCCGGCGGCGCAAACCACGCGCTGACACGAGAAGTCTAGAAGCAGCATACCGGGGCGGCGCGGTGGCTCTGGCCCCCTCCCTCGCTTTCGGCGCGACAGAGCGTGCAGAACGGCCTGGCTTTCCGGTAGACGGAAGGTTGTTTTGGCCGTCGCATTCCCCTCAACTCGGAGGTAGCACGGATGTGGGTTGCCGTCGTCTTGGCTGCAGTGTTGGGAGCCGCCTCCGTGTCCCCGGCAGCGCGCGCCGCCTTCGAACGCGGTGAGAAGGCGCTCGAGGCTGGACAACTCGACGAGGCCTCCATCGCCTACCAAGAGGCGCTCAAGGCCTCGCCCAACTTCGCCGAGGCCCTCAATGGCCTGGGAAGTGTCCTCTTTCGCCAGGGCAAGCGCGCCGAGGCGATGACGAAGTTTCAGGCGGCCATTGCCGCGGACCCGGGTTTGAAGCTCGCCTACTTCAATCTCGGGTACGCAGCGCGGAAAAACGGGGACTTTGCCATCGCAGCGCAGGCCTACGAGACGTACGTGAAGCTCGACCCCACCGATGCCGACGGCTATTTCTCGCTGGGCGAGGCCTACCGAGGCCAGGGCCAGGTGGAGCCTGCGGTCCATGCCTTCGAGACGTACATTAAACTGGAAAGCCGCCCCAGTGAGCAGCGCTGGGTGGAGAAGGCCAAGGCGTACGTCGCTCAGCTCAAGGCCCAGCCCTCCGCGGCAGCCTCGGCGGTGTCCGGCGCGGCGGCTCCAGCCGCTGGGGTAGCGGCCTCCACGCCCCCGGCCCTTCCGGCGGGCGCGACGGCCGAGGCCGAAATTGTTGAAGGAGACAAAGCGCTCAAAGCAGGCAACGCCACGGCGGCCGTCCAGTGGTACCAGAGTGCCCTGCAGCTCGAGCCAACGAGTGTGGAAGCCCTCTTCAAACAGGGCAACGCACTCGCCAAGACGGGGGACTACCGCTCGGCCGTGGAGAAGTGGGAGCGCGTGGTGCAGCTCTCGCCGGACGGTGCCGTGCGCAAAAGTGCCCAGGAGAATGTGGACAAGGCACGCGCCCGTCTCGCTCAGGCCGCGGCGCCGGCGCCCGCGGCCGGAACGCCGCAGGCACGGGCCCGGGAAGCGTACGAGCGGGGCGTCCGTCTGGTGCTGTCGCGGGACTACTCGGCGGCTCTCCAGGCACTTACCGAGGCGTTGGCTGCGGACCCGACGCTGGCTGTGGCCTACACCGCCCGGGGAAGCGCCAATGTCGGCTTGCGTCGCTTCTACGAGGCGGCGGCGGACTACCAGGACGCGCTGCGCTTGGACCCGACCCGGGCCTCGCCGTTGTACGGGCTGGCCGAGGCGTACCGGGCGCTCGGGCGGGCCTCTGACGCGCGCCTGTACTACGACAGGTATGCCGTCTCGACGGCCCCGGACGCCCGGCCCAACCTTCAGGCGGACGCCCGCACCAAGTCCGCCGCGCTGGCCGGCGGGGGTGGGGTGAGTACCGGGACGCCTGCGCCCCCACATTGAGGGGGTAGGCCCGGGCGCTCGTTGGGTGGCGTGGTGTCTGCCTGCGGCATTAGCCTTTGGGCTGTGGAAGTGCGTGGGGCCATTCAACGCGAGGTGTTTCGGCCGAGAGCCTTCCTCGCAGTCTCCATGGGAGTCGCCGGGCTTCTGTGGGTGGCGGTGCTCGTCTACCTGCTCACCTTTCAGGGCGTACCGCTGAAGACGTTTCTCTCGGCGCTCTTCTTCGTCGCTTTCTTCGGCGTGAGCCATGCCTACTACGCGCGAGCGGCCATCGAGGTGGACGCGGGCGGCGTCACCTACCGCGGCATGGTGCGGACGCAGCGCTTCGCCTTCGGGGACATTCTCCACCTCGACGTCTGGCCCGGGCCGGTCACGGTGTATGCCATCCGCGGACGCGGGCGCGGCGTCCACTTCACGAGCTTCTTCACGCACCACCGGCGCCTGGTGGCCCTGTTGGTGGAACGCGCCGGGCTCGCGCCACAGCGTTCCTAGGGCGTCTGTTTAGAGTGCGCCGGGCGCGGCCGAGCCACTAGGCTTGGTGACGCCCCTGCCATGCGCACCGCCAACGCCAGCGTCCTCTTCTTCCTGTTTGTGTGCGGCTGCCGCGACGAGCAGGCCGGGCCGCGTGCCCGTGCGCCAGCCGCCGCCGCCGCCCGCGCGCTTCAGTCCCCGTTAAGCTTCACCAGCAATGCGAGCTGGGCCCAGGGCGCACTCCGCTACCTCGGTGCCCGGGTGGTTCCACTCTCGAGCGCCCCCGGGGCGCCTCTGCGCGTGAGCAACGTCTTTCTGCCCCAACGGGCCCTTCCCCCTGGGTTTCAGCTCTTCGTCCACTTGGTGGACCCGCGCACCGGGCAAATGCTGGCCAACGACGACCACCCACTGGCCGTGCCCCTCGAATCCTGGCCCATCGGCAAGGCGTATGAGGACACGCAGGACATTGTCCTGCCCCCCGGCGTCACCCAGGCCCGCATGCTGCTCGGCTTCTGGCAAGGCGATGGGCGATTGGGTGTGGACCAGCCCTCGGCCCAGGACGGACAGAACCGGATGGTGGGCCCGTTGCTCGAAGCGCTGCCCAGCACGCTGCCTGAATACCGCGTGCACCGAGCCCGTCCTCCTCCCGTCATCGACGGCGTCCTGGAGGACGCGGCCTGGGCTCGGGCCGCGCCCGTCACCCTCGTCAACAGCATGGACGGAAGCCCGGGGCGGGTCCGCACTACCGCCAAGCTGTTGTGGGACGACAGCTACCTCTACGTCTCCTTTGACTGCGAGGACCCGGACGTGTGGGGCACTTTCACCAAGCGGGACGAGCCGTTGTACACGCAGGAAGTCGTCGAAATCTTCATCGACGCCGACGGGGATGGACGGACGTACAACGAGATTGAGGTGAGTGCGGCCAACGTCCTCTTCGACGCCTACTTCCCGGAGCGTCGCCAGGGCATGGACCTCTCCTGGGACTCCCAAGCGCTCACCGCGGTCACCGTGCAGGGGACGCTCAACGATGCGAGCGACAAGGATGAGGGTTGGCGGGTGGAGATGCGCATTCCCATCTCGCAGCTGGCGGCCGTACCGCACGTGCCGCCTCGGGTGGGAGACCGCTGGCGCTTCAACCTCTACCGCCTCGAGCACCACAACCGTCGCGACGTGGAGGGCCAGGCCTTTTCGCCGCCGCGGGTGGGTGACTTTCACGCCCTCAACCGCTTCGCCTGGCTCGTCTTCGAGGACTAAGGGGCCGGACTGCGCTCCTGCGCCAGGGCCACGAGGGCCACGTGCCCGGCCTCCTCGAGTCTCGCCAGCAGCGTCCCGGCCTCGGCCGGCTCGCCCCGGACCAGGGCCTCGGCCAGCTCACCCGACAGCCGTGCCACGTCGCGCGCACCCAACGTACTGGCAATGCCACGCAAAGCTTGTGCGCCGTGCTCAGCCGTCCGCCAATCGGACTGCGCGAGCGCGTCTTTCAATCCGCGAAGCCGGACGGGTAACTCCTTCTCGAAGGCGTCGATGGCGTCGTCCGCGAGGGACAGTCCGCGGTGGCCGGCGAGCGCGCGAAGCTGCGCAAGCGTCTCGAGGTCGAGCGGGCCGTTGCTCACCGCGTGCCCGCCTCCGCCGCCCGGGGGCCCCGCTTCGGCTGTTGCACTCTCGGGTCCACGGGGAGGTTGCAAAGCACGCGCCGTACCAGGCCAGAAAACATAAGAAACTCAATCGCTTTTCGGCTCCCGAGCCGGGGTCGGGCTCTTGTCGAGTGACATGGCGAAGTCAGGAAATACCCGCACCCGGGGATGAAAACGTCCGACTCGAGAGACGCCGCGCGGAACCGCACTGGAGCGGCCTCAGAAGCGCCCGCCAGCGTGTCGCAGACGGGCCGAGCGTGCCGGGCCTTGGCGCCCGGCCGGCGGAGAGAGAAAACGTCTCTCCAGGAGCCGCAGCCCCCCGAGGGCCGGGCGAAAGACGAGACGCTAATGGGAGCGCTTTCCGGACGTCAAGCGCAGGGGTTGAATTTCTCTCCAACCCATGGTAACGACGCCGTTTTCCCCACATCCGCCGCAGGAATTCGGCAGGAGGCAAGCGCGTCCGTGCAGACGAGCTTCAAAACAGGCGACAAAGCGGTGTACCCGGGCCAGGGCGTTGGCGAGGTGATGGGCATCGAGCACACCGAAGTCGCCGGACAGCGCCAGTCCTTCTACGTCCTGCGCATCCTGGAAAACGGGATGCGCATCATGATTCCAATCAACAAAGTTGGCTCGGTCGGCCTGCGGGAAATTATTTCCGAGGAGGATGTGGAGCAGGTGTACGCCATCCTCCGGGAGAAGGACATTTCCGTCGACTCCACCACCTGGAACCGCCGGTACCGGGAGTACATGGAGAAAATCAAAACCGGGTCAGTCTTCGAAATTGCCGAAGTGCTGCGGGACCTCTACCTCTTGAAGGGGGACAAGGACCTCTCCTTCGGTGAGCGAAAGATGCTCGACACGGCACGGGCCCTCCTCATCAAGGAGCTGTCCCTGGCGAAGAATTGCACCGAGGACGCCATCGAGGCGGACTTGAAGAGCATTTTCAACATCCCCTGACGAGGTTTTCCCCCCGGGGAAGGGGCTTCCACGGTGGAGCAGCGTGACGCGCGGATTGCTGAGCTCGAAGCTCGGCTCCGCGCGCGCACCACCCCCGGCGTCCGACTTCCAGTGGCCCTTCTGTGCCTCGCGGGGGCCCTCTACCTCCTCTGGCGTGAGCTTCCGGACGTCGCCTATACGCTGTCCTCAGCCTCTCCTGTGACGCTGGGGCAGGAGGGGGCGTACCGCTTCGGAGCGCTGGCCAACAACCGCTACGTGCAGCTGCATGGCACCCCCACGGCCACCGCCTTCTGGGGGAAGGACCGCCGCGGCCCGTTCCTCGTCGTGGGCCTCCTCGACACGCCGGTGCTGGTGCGCCGCGCGCCGCTCCCCGGCGAGACGTGGACGGCTGGGCGGCCGCCCCCACCGCCGCTGCAGACGCCCTTCGCCGTGCGGGGCCGACTCCTCGCCCAGCATGATGCGCCCGGCTACCGCGAGGCCTTCGAGAAGGGCGGGGAGCTTGCCGGGGTGCGACCCAGGAATGGCAGCCTGTGGATTGTGCTGGAAGGCGAGCGCCCCGGCGAGGACTGGGGCGCGGTGCTGACGGCGGCGCTGTTGGCGCTCTTCGCCGCCTTCAATGGTTGGCTGGCCGCGCGGGCGCTACGCGCTTGGGCCGCAGCGGCCCGTGCTTAGCGCGTCTGTGCTGCCGGCGACTCGGACGCGCGTGCGCTCGTGCTCGGCTGCAGCCTCACCACGCACAGCGCCAGGAGGGCCGCCAACAAAAAGCCGGCGGCGCCAGCCACCAGCGCGACGCGCCACATCCGACGCCGGCTGACGACGGGGGAGGACCATGCGTCGAGGCCCCCTTCCATCTCGTCCGAGACGACGTCCGCCATTCCCGGCCGCCGCAGGCGAAGGACCGCCGGGCCGATGTGGATGCGCTGCCCCAACAGCACCTCGCGCTCGGCCGAGAGACGCTCCTCTTCGAGGTAGGTGCCATTTTGGCTCCCCAAGTCCTCGATGAAGAAGCGCTCCCCGCGACGCTGCAACCGGGCGTGGCGACGGCTGATGGACGCATGGGGCAGCCGCAGGTCCGCGCTGCTGCTGCGGCCGAGGACGAGGGTGCCTAGGGCGATGGGCAGCAGCTGGCCCGAACCCGGACCGCGCTCGGCGTAAAGGAAGACTTCCGAGCTCTCGGCGACCGTCAAGCTGGCCGTGGCGAAGCCGCCGGCGAGGGCTGTGTCACGGGCTCTGGAGCGTCCCCGCCCAGGCCTGAGCGCAGGGTACGTCGTCACCCGTTGCGGCTTCGGGTCGTCAGCGCGCAACGGCGTTGCATCGCGCTCGTCGAATGGCAGCTCGCCGTCGTCAGACGTCTCGCTGTCGTCCGGGGGATTCCGGGGGCGCGGGGGCCGTTTGGGGTTGGGCGGTGCCATGAGGGCGCCCCTTTTGGGGGCAGGGTTCTAGTATGCAGCCAAACACGCCTCTCTGTCCCAAGGAAGGTCTTCTCGAGGAGCCCTACCGTTGGCTGCGCCGCCTGAGCCCGCCCCAAGCCTGAAGCTTTTCAACACCCTGACGCAACGCAAGGAGGCGCTAACCACCCTGCGGCCCGGAGAAGTGCGGCTGTATGTGTGTGGCCCCACCGTCTACAGCTACGTGCACCTGGGCAACGCCCGGACGTTCACCGCCTTCGACGTCGTGGTGCGTTATTTGCGGTACCGCGGCTACCGCGTCACCTACGTGCGCAACGTCACGGACGTTGATGACCGAATTATTCATGCAGCGAACCTTTCGCAAGAGGACCCCAAGGCGCTCGCAGACGGCTTCGTCCAGGCCTTTGACGAGGACATGCGCGGCCTCGGGATGCTCGTGCCGGACGTCGCCCCACGGGTGACGGACAACATGCCGGAAATTCTGGCCCTTGTGCAGCAGCTGCTCGACGCCGGTGTGGCCTACGTCTCCAGTGGGGACGTCTTTTTCGCCGTCGCCCAATGGCCCGGGTACGCCAAGCTGAGCCACCGGAATGTGGAGGAGCTCCGCGCCGGCGAGCGCGTGGTGGCGGGCGAACACAAACGGGACCCGCTCGATTTCGCCCTGTGGAAGGCGGAGAAGCCGGGGGAGCCGGCGTGGGATGCCCCCTGGGGGCGCGGGCGCCCGGGCTGGCACATCGAATGCTCCGCCATGTCGGTGAAGTTTCTCGGACAGCCCTTCGACATCCACGGCGGCGGGCTGGACCTCATTTTTCCTCACCACGACAACGAGATTGCGCAGTCCGAAGCCGCCGCCCGGACGCCCCTCGCCCGCTATTGGATGCACACCGGCTTTCTCAAGCTCGAGAACGCCAAAATGTCCAAGTCCCTGGGCAATGTGGTGAAGCTGCGAGACGCGCTCGCCCGAGTCGACGCCGAAGCACTGAGGCTTTTCTTTCTCTCGAGCCACTACCGAAACGAGCTCACCTTCGGCGAGTCCGCTCTCCTCGAGGCCGAAAGGCGCCTCGAATACTTCTACGAAACGCTGGCTCGGGTCGACGAGCGGCTCGCGCTGCGGGAGGTGAAGCCCTCGGCCGGCACGCTGGGAGAAACCGGCCGCTTCCTCAAGGCCTTCGAGCTGTCCATGGACGACGACTTCAACGCTGCCGAGGGGCAGGCGGCCCTGCACGGCCTCTTCACCGAGATGAATCTCCTTCTCGACCGGGCGCCCGGGGTGGACCGAGACCAGGTGGCGTGCACCCTGGCCGAACTGCGGTCCGAGGTGCGCCCCTTCGGGCAGGTGCTGGGCATCTTCCAGGAGACGCCGGCGCGGTGGCTTCTGCGGCGACGCGAGCGCCTCGTCGCCCGGCGCGGGCTCGACCAAGCCCACATTGAAGCCCTCATCGCCGAGCGGGCGGCGGCGCGGAAAGCCAAGGACTGGGCGCGCGCGGATGCGCTGAGGGACGCGCTCTTGGCGCTCGGAGTCGAGCTCCGCGACGGCTCGGGCGGGACGGCCTGGAAAGTGCGCGAGGCGCCTTAGAGAGAAGGCGAAACGAAGCGCACCGGGAGGTACATCCACACCGAGACGGGCCGCCCCTCGTAGAGCGCGGGCGCGTAGTGCCGTCCCTGGACGGCTTGCAAGGCGGCCTCGTCGAGAAGGGGGACACTCTTCACCACCCGGCAGTCCTGGACGCTTCCCTGGTCCGTCACCGTGCAGCGCACCACCACCGTCCCGCCGAGTTGTTGAAGCAGCGCGGCCTGCGGGTAGCGGGGCTCCGGGCCGAGGAGGAGCCGCGGCGGCACCATTTCGGGGCCAAGGACGAGGACGTTGCCTGGACTGCCCTCCCTCCCGCCGGGGCTGTCCGACGGGTTTGCGGAGTCCCCCTCTCCCAAAGGCGAGCCCGGGCCGTCCGCGGGCCCAGCGGCGGGCACGTCCGGCCCCGTCGCTCTTGTCTCCAGGGCGACGGGCGGCCGGGGCTCGGCGGTGCGCGGCCTCACCGCGTCCGGGCGGTGCGGTTTGAGGGGCGTGGACTCGGCGCCACTGCTCGGGCGCGTGGGGGCGCCGCGGGGAAGCGTCGGCCAGCGGAGAGGGGTGACGGTGAGGGGCGACTTGGGCGGAGCCACCGTGAGGAGCGCCACCGCGAAGACAAGGGCATGCAGACTGAGCGAGACGGCTGCTCCCACTCCTGGACGCCCGGGGGCGCCGAGACCACGGCCAAGCACAGAGTCAAACATTCGCCCAAACCCACCTTCAGACGTTGCCCCGGAGATGTTAGTGCCGTGCCTGGACGCGGCTAAAGGCCGGTCCACAAGCCGCGGGATTGAGCTCCCGTGCGCTGGGCTTATGCGGCGTTTTTTGGGGGGCGCTGGGATGCGGACGGACTGGGAAGAAAGGGGAGGGGCCAGCGGCTCCGGACGTCTGCTATTTCACCAGGCCCTATGCGCCTTCTCTCCAGCATCCTGTCGCTGTTGTTTCTCGGGGCTTCCGAGCCTCCCCACCCTGAGGCCGCGGCGGAAGCCCTCATTACGCCCGCGCTGCTCAGGGCCCAGGACCGCTTTCTCAGCAGTGACTTACTGGAGGGGCGCGCCCCGGCGACGCGTGGAGATGCGCTGGCCGAGGCCTACATCGCCTCACAATTCGAGGCGCTCGGGCTCAAACCCGCGGGTACCGACGGCTACCTCCAGCCGTTTGAGCTGCTGGGAGCCTTGGGCCATCCGGAGGCGCTGAGCTTCAGCGCTCAGGGTCGCACCCTCTCGCTGCGCGTGCCGGAGGAGGCCATCGCCTCGTCGGGGACGGCGGCGGAGGAGACGCGCCTCGAGGCGGCAGAAGTGGTCTTCGTCGGCTATGGCATCCAGGCCAAGGAATACGACTGGGACGACTTCAAAGGCATGGACGTCCGGGGAAAAGTCCTGCTGGTCATGAACAATGACCCGTCGGACGACCCAGCCCTCTTCGCGGGGAAGACGCGGCTGTACTACGGACGCTGGACGTACAAGATGGAGATGGGCCAGCGGCTCGGGGCGGCCGGTGTCATCATCATCCACACCGACGCCTCGGCCGGCTACCCCTGGCAGGTGGTGCAGACGTCCTGGAGCGGGGAGCAATTCTTCCTCCCCTCGCCGGACCTCGGGCCGGCGCTGCGCGCCTGGGCCACCCTGGAGGCCTGCCGACGGCTGGTGGCGCTGGGCGGCAAGGACTTGGACGCGCTCCTGCGCTCGGCGGAGCAGCGCAGCTTTCGCCCCGTTGCCTTGGGCGTCACCTTGTCCACCGCCTTCCACAGCACCGTGCGCCGCACCCACAGCGCCAACGTCCTCGCGGTCCTCCCGGGCTCGGACGCTCTGCGCGCAGCCGAGTACGTGGTGTACACGGCGCACCACGACCACTTGGGGATGAAGGCCAACCCCAAACCCGGCGAGGACGCCATCTACAACGGGGCGGTGGATGATGCGGGCGGCGTCTCGCAGCTGTTGGCCGTGGCCAGGGCGTTTGCTTCCCTGCCCAAAGCCCCCGCCCGCAGCATCCTCTTCGCCGCGGTGGGGGCGGAGGAAAAGGGGCTTCTCGGCAGCGAGTACCTGGTGCGCCACCCCCCGGTGCCGCTCGGCCGCATGGCAGTGGACATCAACATGGACGGCTTCAAGGTTTTTGGCGCCACCCGGGACGTCGCGGTGCTCGGTCTCGGGAAAACCAGCCTGGACAAGACGTTGGCCGCCCTGGCACGGGCCCAAGGGCGCGTCCTCGTCGCGGACACCTTTCCGGAACAAGGCCACTTCTACCGCTCGGACCAATTCAGCTTCGCGCGAGCCGGCGTGCCGGCTCTGCACTACTACTCGGGTGTGGACGCCATCGGCCACCCGGCCGGCTGGGGACGTGCCCAGCACGACGCCTGGGTGGCCACCCACTACCACCAGCCCTCGGATGAGGTGAGCCCAGGGTGGGACTTGGCCGGAGCCGTCCAAGACGCCCGTCTGTATTTCACCCTCGGGCTGGCCGTGGCCCAAGCCAAAGGGCTTCCGGATTGGGTGCCGGGCGACGAGTTTGAAGCCGCGGGCAAAGCCGCGCGTTCGGCGGTGGTGCATTGACGGGGCCGCGTTAGAGAAAGCAAAACCCCCCATGCCCGGCTTCCAGCTCATCACAGACTACCGCCCCCAGGGAGACCAGCCGCGCGCCATTGAGGAGCTCGCCGCCGGGGTCGTCCGCGGGGATGAGCACCAGGTGCTCCTGGGTGTCACCGGCTCGGGAAAGACGTTCACCATGGCCAACGTCATCGCCCGCGTGCAACGGCCGACGCTGGTGGTGGTGCACAACAAGACGCTGGCCGCGCAGCTCTACGGGGAGTTTCGGGAGCTGTTTCCCCACAACGCCGTCGAGTACTTCATCAGCTACTTCGACTACTACCAACCCGAGGCCTACCTGCCTTCGAGCGACACCTACATCGAGAAGGACTCTTTCGTAAACGACGAGATTGAACGGATGCGCCACTCGGCCACCCGCTCTCTTCAGACGCGCGACGACGTCATCATCGTCGCCTCGGTGTCGTGTATTTACGGCCTGGGGACGGCCCGCAGCTACGTGAGCCTCGCCGTGCGCGCGGCCACCGGAGAGGAGCTGGGCCGGGACGTCTTCATGCGGCGGCTGGTGGACGCGCAGTACGAGCGCAATGACGTCGACTTTCACCGCGGCACCTTCCGCGTCCGGGGGGACACGGTGGAGGTGTTTCCCGCCTACGAGGAAGAGCGCGCGGTGCGCGTGGAGTTCTTCGGGGACACCGTGGAGAGAATTACCGAGTTCGACCCGCTGCGGGGAAAGACGCTTGGCACCTTGGACAAGATGGCGGTGTTCCCGGCCAGCCACTACGTCACCGGCGAGGAGCAACGAGGCCTGGCCGTCCGCGGCATTCGCGAGGAGCTCGGGCTCCGGCTGGCCGAGCTCAAGAGTCAGGCCAAGCTGCTCGAGGCGCAGCGGCTGGAGGAGCGGACGCGCTACGACTTGGAGATGATTGAGCAGGTCGGCTTCTGCAACGGGATTGAGAACTACAGCCGCCACCTCTCCGGACGAGCGCCAGGAGAGCCGCCTCCCTGCCTGCTCGACTACTACCCCAGTAACCTCCTCGTCTTCATGGACGAGAGCCACCAAAGCGTCCCCCAAGTGGGGGCCATGTACCGCGGGGACAGAAGCCGCAAGGAGACGCTGGTGGAGTACGGCTTCCGGCTCCCTTCGGCGCTCGACAACCGGCCGCTGCGTTTCGGCGAATTCGAACAGATGGTGCGCCAAGTCATCTACGTGAGCGCCACGCCGGGGGAGTATGAGCTGCAGAAGAGCCACGGGGTGGTGGTGGAGCAAGTCATCCGTCCCACCGGCCTGCTCGACCCGGTGGTAGACGTCCGGCCCGCGCAGACGCAAGTGGAGGACCTCCTCGAGGAGGTGCGGCTCCGCGCTTTGAAGAAGGAGCGGGTCCTGGTCACCACCCTCACCAAGCGCATGGCGGAGGATTTGACGGAGTACTTCGCCGACGTCGGCGTCAGAGTGCGTTACCTCCACTCGGACATCGACGCGCTGGAGCGCACGGCCATCATCCGCGACTTGCGGCGCGGAGAATTCGACGTGCTGGTGGGCATCAACCTCTTGCGCGAGGGCCTGGACATTCCCGAGGTCTCGCTGGTGGCCATCCTCGACGCGGACAAAGAGGGCTTTTTGCGAAGTCGGGTGAGCCTCATCCAAACCATTGGCCGGGCCGCTCGCCACCTCGAGGGGCGGGTGCTGATGTACGCCGACCAGGAGACGGACTCCATGCGGGAGGCCCTCGAGGAGACGCGGCGACGCCGCGAGCTCCAGGCGCGCTTCAACCAGGCGAATGGAATTACGCCGGCCGGCGTCCGGAAGGCCATCCTCGACATGTCCCAGGTGCTGTACCGCACCGAGCCCCTGGAGCTGGCACTGGCCGCCCCGGAGGACTTGCTTCGTCCGGAGGAGGTCCGCCGGCTGATTCAGGAGCTCTCGGAGGAGATGTTGCGCGCCGCCGACGCCATGGAATTCGAGAAGGCGGCGGCTCTGCGAGACCAGGTGCTGGTGCTGAAGGACATGGACTTGGGGTTGAAGCCGCCCTCTCGGGCACTGTTGCGCGAGGCGCCGCCGCGGCAGGAGCGCGCCGGCGGACGGCGGCGGGCCGGTGGCGCACGGGCTCGCGGGCGGCGCTGATGGCCGCCGCTTGGCTCGAGGAGAAGCTCGAGGCGCTTCCCACCGGCCCGGGCGTCTACCTCATGAAGGGGCGCCGGGGGGAAGTCATCTACGTCGGCAAGGCCGTCAATCTGCGGGCGCGGGTGAAGAGCTACTTCGGCCGCTCCAGCGACACCCGGGCCTTCATCCCCATCCTCGAGGGGCTGCTCGGGGACGTGGAGACGGTGGTGGTGTCCAACGAGAAGGAGGCGCTGCTGCTCGAGAACGAGCTCATCAAGCGCCACCAGCCCCGCTTCAACGTCCTGCTCAAGGACGACAAGAATTACATCTGCCTGCGGCTGGACCACACCCAGCCCTACCCGCGCCTGGAAGTGGTGCGGCGCTTTCAGGCCGACGGTGCGCAGTACTTCGGCCCCTACGCCTCGGCGAGCAGCATTCGCGAGACGCTGCGGATTGTGAACCGCTACTTCCAGCTGCGCACCTGCTCCGACCACGTCCTCGCCAACCGGAAGCGCCCCTGCCTTCTGTACCAAATCGGCCGCTGCCCGGCCCCGTGCGTCCACCCGGTGGCGCACGAGGAGTACCACCGCAACGTGCGCGAGGTGGCGCTCTTCCTCGAAGGCCGGGCCGGCGAGCTCACCACGTCGTTGAAAGGACGCATGCGGGAGTCGGCCAAGGAGCTGCGCTACGAGGAAGCGGCGCGGCTGCGGGACCAGCTCTTCGCCATCGAGCGCTCGCTCGAGCGGCAAACCGTGGCCTTTAGCGAGCCTCTGGACCAGGACGTCTTTGCCCACCACCGGGAAGCGGACCGCTTCCTGGTGTACGTCCTCTACGTCCGCCAGGGACGCCTCAACGGCGGCCAAGCCTTTCTCTTCACCGGGCAGGAATTCCCGGACGCCGAGCTTCTGTTGAGCTTCGTCAACCTCTATTACGCCCAAGGAAACCTCGTCCCGGACGAGGTCCTGCTGCCCGAAGCGCTGGAGGGGGAGGGGGAGGCCCTGGCCGAGCTCCTCACCGAGCGCCGAGGCAACAAGGTGCGGGTCTTGGTCCCAAGGCGGGGAGAGCGGTCCAGGCTTCTGGACATGGCCCGGGCCAATGCCTCCCAGGCCTTCGCCGAGCAGCGGCGTTCTTCCCAGGAAACGGAGGGCGTCCTGGCGCGGCTCGCGGACGTCCTCGGGCTGCGCCGGCTTCCGCGCCGAATGGAATGCTTCGACATCAGCCACTTCCAGGGCTCGGCGGTGGTGGGCAGCGCGGTGGCCATGACCGAGGGCGAGCTGGACAAGTCCCGCTACCGGCACTTCCGGGTGAAGTTGACGCGTGGCCAGGACGACTTCGCTTCCATTTACGAGGTGGTGGGAAGGAGGCTCCGGCGGGGGCTCGCCGACGGGGACTTGCCGGACTTGTTGGTCATCGACGGGGGCAAGGGCCAACTGGGCGCGGCCCACGCCGCCCTGCGTGACGCGGGAGTCACCGAGCTGGACGTGGTGGGGCTGGCCAAGGCGCGGGAGCTGGACGGCCCGGGCCGAGAGGCCCCGGTGGTGCGAAGCCCCGAGCGCATCTTCGTCCTCGGGCGGCGGGACCCGGTGGTGCTGAGGCAGACGTCTCCGGAGCTTTTCTTGCTCACCCGGCTTCGAGACGAGGCCCACCGCTTCGCCATCACCTACCAGCAGAAACTCATGCGGCGCCGGAATTTCCAAAGCGTGCTGGAGGACATTTCCGGGGTCGGGGCGGGCCGAAAACGCGCGCTGCTCCGGCATTTCGGGTCCTTGAAGCGGGTGCGGGCGGCGTCCATCGAGGAGCTCTCCCAGGCGGAGGGTGTGAGTGTCGGGCTCGCGGAGCGAATTCATGCAGCACTGCACGCCTCGTCTTCGACGGAGGCGGAAGCCGGTGGCGAGGACGCCGTCCGCCAGGCGTCGCTGGAGGACGCCTCGGCAGCGGTGTCCCGGGGCGAAGATGGGCCTGTCGACAGCAAGTGAACGGAAGTCGTTCTTTTTCAAAGCGCTTTGGCGTGGATGCGCTATGAGGGAACGACACAATCCCGGGCCCCGCAAAGCGGGGCCGGCCCCCCAAGAGGCCAGGAAGAGCCATGCGGATCTACCCAAAGGTGATCCCCGTCATTTCACGCGAAATCGTCCAGCTGTTGATGCAGGACGGCGACGTTGAAGTCGAGCCGATGCGCATCGCGGACGCGGAGATGGACCTCTCCGCCATCATGCGCGAGTACCTTACCAACGAGGACCGGGTGAACCAGGCGACCCGCGAGGCGCTGGAGCGCCGCGGGTACGACTACAGCAAGTTCAACCAGGTCAAGCGCGAGATGGCCGACGTCCGCGGCTTCAAGATGGGTGACGAGGGCGTGGAGTTCATCATCAACCAGATGATTGAGTTCCTCCTCATCAGCCGCAACGTGGAGGAAGTCTTCGCGCCGGACAACGTGCTGAGGGGCAAAATCTTCGCGGTCATGAAGCGCCACCTCGACGTGGATGACGAGATTGACCGCGAAGCCCGGGCCCGGCTGAAGCACCTGCAGGAAGGCACGAGCGCCTTTGAGATTGAGTACAACAAGACGGTGGAACAAATTCGCCGAGCCCGCGGGTTGATTTAGGCCCGGGGGGGGCCTTGGCGTCTCCCTCACGGGGGACTCCTCCTCACCACCTTGAGGGCGCGCGCGGCCGGAGGGCCTAGCGCGCCCTTGAAATTGACGGACTGCTGCCGGCCACTAGCCTCCCGAGGCGGTATGGCCGCTCCCGTCTCTGCTGCGCTGGTGCGCCAAGGGGCCTCGGAAGAGGAGGATTTGGCGCGGATTGCGGCGGACCGACTCCGGCAGGCGCTGCTGAAGCGGCACGACGGCGCCGTCCTCGCGGACCTGGTCGAGGAGGACGTGCGCTCGGCGCTTGGTAGCCTCGAGGCCGTCCGGGCGCATCTGGAGGACGTCCTCCGCGCACTCCTCGCCGAGCGTGCCCTGCCACTCGACCTCCTCGAAGCAGCCGACGACACCTACGCCCAGGCGGCCGTCCTCGAGCTCGAGTCCACGTTGGCCAGCCTCCGCCGCCACCTGGCACAGGCCGCGGCGCGGGTGGCCGGGCCCTCCCGGACGAGGCGCTCAGAGACCGAAGGCGCCGAGGGCGACGCGCGCGCCTCCGCCGAGCACCAGCATCCACACCGGGTTTAGCGGAAAGCGGACGAGGGTGAGGACGGTGGCGGCGGCAATGCCGATTTCCGCCTTGTCCTGAAAACCCGTACCCAGAGTGATGGCGGCTCCGGCCATGAGTCCCACCACGGCCGGCGTCAGGCCCCGGAGCGCGGCGCGCACCCAGCGCCGCGAGCGCATGCGGTCGAGCCAGGTGCCAAGAAGCACCACCAAGAGGAAGGGCGCCGCGAAAATGGACACCGTCGCCACCGCCGCGCCCGCTAGCCCCTGCTGAAGGTAGCCGAGGCAGGTGGCCATGAGGAGGACGGGGCCGGGCGTCAGCTTGCCCAACGCCACGGCGTCCGTGAATTGGCGGTCCGTGGCCCAGCCGTGAGACGCCACCATGGCCTTGAGGTGGGGGATGATGGCGAAGCCCCCTCCGTAGGCCCCGAGCCCAGTGCGGAAATACACCACCGCCATCTCCGCCAGCCGCGCGTCCAGCCCCCCGGCGTGCAGCAGCGTGAGCCCCAGGGCCAGCACGGCCAAAACCGCCGGCGAGCGGACATGGAAGGAGCTCGGCGCTGGCGCCTCGGGGCCAGGGTGAGCCCGGCCGAGCTCGCGCCCGTCCTCGGGCAACGCCACTCGGGTGCGGTTTCGGGCCAAGGCACCCAGCGCCCGTGGGAGCGCGCGGCGGGCCCCCAAGTCCACGGCCACGCCAACGCCAATGCTGAGCAACACCACCTCGGCCGGAGAGGCGCTGCCCACGGTGCATAAGAGCAGGGCCCCGGCGGCGACGGCCATCTGCCAGGGCAACCCCACCGCGGTGCGCACCATCTTGAGTGCGATGACCACGATGATGCCCACCACCGCCGCGTTGCAGCCGGCGAGCAGCTGGCTCGCGGTGGGGATGGCGCCGTAGTGCACGTACGTCACTGAGAGCGCCAGCACCGCCACGGCTCCGGGCAGGACGAAGCCCAAGTAGCCGAGGAGCGCACCCGTCCAGCCGCCGAAGCGAAGGCCGACGAAGGCCAGCGCGTTGGCCGCCGCCCCTCCAGGCAGCATTTGCGCGACGGTGACGGCGTGCGAAAACTCCGCGGGCGTCAGCCAGCGACGGCGCCGCACCAGAGCATCGTCGATGTTGGACAGCACGCTGATGCCGCCGCCGAAGCCCACCAGCCCGATGCGAAGCGAGGTGAAGAAGAAAGCCCTCCGCGAGGGGCGCTCCCGCTCGTTGCCGCGGACGGTGCTGCGGACCCACTGGGCCGAGTTCCGGAACACGGCCGCCATGCGCCCTTCCTCGGTGGGTGGGACCTCCACAGGGTCAGGGGACCTCGGTTCTGGCCGCGGCCGTGGGGCGCACCGGCGCCCGAAGGCCAGAATGGTAATCCACTGCTTCGGCCACCACCGTTCCCAGCGCCAGGTCGGCTTCGATGCGAACTGGGACGTGTGCCTCGTTGTCGGTGAAGTAAACAATCAAGTCGTTCTTCGCCTGGAGCTTCCCATTGAAGTCGGTGGTGAGGCGCACCCGCACCGTCCATTGCTCGCCGAGGCCGGTGCGCAACAACTCGCGGCGTTCCACCACCGCCCGCAGCGGAAACTGTTTGCTGGGAGTGACGACGGGCACGGTGACCTCTGTCCCGGGTGCGAGCGCGAAGGTGCGCAGAAGGTAAAGGGCTGAGGCCACGTCTGCCGCACCGGGCTTCACCGCGAGCTCGGTCTGCAACGGCTGCTGGCCTTCGGCCTGGCGGAAGACTGTGGCCTTCCCCTCGGCTTGGTCGAAGGTGATTCGGAGGTGACGGCGCTTGTGGTTCTCATCGGCCCACATCTCCATGCCCCGCGTCTGCGAGTGCACCGCGTCCCAGTGCAGCACCAATTTGTCGCGGATGGGAAAGAAGAAGAGCCCAATGTCCGAGCGCGCCGTCAGCACCACCGGCCAAATGCCGGGTTGGTCCGGAAACTCGGCGCCCACCGTCACCTGAATGTTTCCCGCCGGAATGCCGAGGTAGGTGGCGCGGTACACCACCTGCTCCCCGGGGGTGAAGGCCGTCGTCTCCGCCGCCGCCAACCGGGCGGCCACCAGGGCCAGGACGGCGAAAAGGCGGAGGAAGTGCGACATCGCAGTGGTCTCAACATCAAACAATAGCCCAGGATTCCGACCCGGGGCGCAAGGGGTAAGCTGCACACCCATCCCCCGTGACACAAGGGGGCACGCCAGAGAGGCCATTGGAAAGCGAATGCCTGCCGACCTAAACGCTGACGAGGACGACCTCAAGGAAGAAGCCGCACGGCTGCGGGCGACGGACTTCGACTGCCCCACCTGCAGCGCCAACAACCCCATGGAAAGCGCGCTGCGCGACCGGGATGAAATTTCCTGCCACTACTGTGGCGCAAATTTCCAGGTGCGCATCACCGGCGACGGACGGCTGAAGCTCAAGGAGCTCTAACCCGTCGGTCGCGGCCCGAAGAGCGCGGTGCCCACCCGCACCACCGTGGCGCCCTCTTGCACCGCCACCACATAGTCCTGGCTCGTGCCCATGGACAGCCCCGGAAGGTGGTGGGCGGCCGCGAGCTCGCGCAGCCTTTGGAAGTAGGGCCGCGAGGCCTCGGGACTCTCGGCGAAGGGGGGAAGGCACATCAGCCCCACCGCCTTCAGCTGTGGCAGGGCCTGCACTTGCTGCAGAAGCTCCCCCACCTGCGCGGGCGCCAGGCCGCTCTTGGTGGCCTCGCCGCCCAGGTTGACTTCCAGGTACACCTCCAGTGGGGCGCCGCTGCGACGTCGCGCGAGCTCCTCGGCCAGCGTCCGTCGGTCCAGGGCGTGAAAGACGTGCGCACTCTTGGCCACGTACTTCGCCTTGTTTGTCTGAAGCGTCCCGATGGCGTGCCAGCGAACGCCTGGGCAGTCGAGGAGGGCCTCCGCCTTGTCCCTCAGCTCCTGGGCGTAGTTTTCGCCGAAGGCCCGCACACCGGCGGCGTAGGCCTCGCGCAGCGCCTCCAGCGGCTGAAGTTTGGAGACCGCCAGCAGCTCCACGCTTTGGGGCGGCCGGCCGGCGCGGCGACAGGCCTCGGCCACCTCCGCGTTAAGCGCCGCCCAACGCGTCTTGACGTCATTCATGCCCCGCTCCTCCAAGGAAGCGGCACCCCGGCCGCTTGCAACAGGGCCAGCGTCTGCACCAGCGGCAGGCCGATGACGTTGGAATGGCTTCCGGAAATGCCCTCGACCAGAAACCCCCCCAGGCCTTGAAGGGCATACGCCCCTGCCTTGTCCAGGGGCTCGCCGCTGGCCGCGTAGAAGGCGAGCGCCTCGCGCGGGCTCAAGGCGAAGGTGACGCGTGTCTCCACGGCCTCGACGGCGCGGTGCGGGCCGGCGGTGGCCACCGCTGTCCAGACGTGGTGGGTGCGGCCACTGAGGCGCTCGAGCATGGCCAGGGCCTGGGCCGCGTCCCTGGGCTTTCCGAGGATTTCGCCCTCCAGAGCCACCGTGGTGTCGGCCCCGAGGACGACACTGCCGGGGTGCCGACGGCTCACCACGTCAGCCTTCGCTTGCGCCAGACGCGTCACATAGGTCCGAGGTGACTCCCGGGGCTGCGCCGACTCGTCGACGTCCGCCGGGTCGACGAGGAAGGTGAGGCCGAGCTCGGCAAGCAGGGCCTGCCTCCTCGGGGAGGCCGAGGCGAGCACCAGAGGGTATGGAACACTGGACATGAGAATGATGTTTGACCGCCCCGGGGGGCGGCGTGCAAGAACCTCACGCCGAAGCCCCTCCGTTGAACGCCGAGGCCCTCGATGAAGCCCGCGGACCTGCTCTCAGCCTTGAAGCGGACAGTGGAGCAGCTGGCCGCCTTCAACGAGATTGCCAAGGTCCTCACCTCAACGCTGGAGACGCGCGAGGTGCTGTCCCTGGTGATGCAGAAGGTTTCGGCAGTACTCAAGCCGGCCAACTGGTCGCTCCTCCTTCTCGATGAGACGTCCGGGACGCTGTACTTCGAGATTGCCGTCGGGGACGGGGCGCAAAAACTGCGCCACCTGCGGGTGAAGCCTGGGGAGGGCATCGCCGGCCAAGTCTTCATCACCGGGCAGCCGCGACGCGTGGATGACGTCCGCAATGCCCCGGACTTCTCCCCGCGTTTCGATGCCGCATCCGCTTTTCGGACGCGCTCGGTGCTGGCCGTGCCCCTCGTCTTCCGGCGCCGGGTGCTGGGCGTCATCGAGTTGGTGAACGGCGAGGGAGACCCGGCGTTCAGCGACGAGGACTTGCAGGCGGTGACGGCGGTGGCGGATTTCGCCGCCATTGCCATCGAGAACGCCCGCAACTTCCAGCGGGCGCAGGAGCTCACCCTCACCGACGAGCACACCGGCCTTGGCAACGTGCGCCAGCTACGCACTTTGCTCGACCGGGAGGTGACGCGAGCGCGCGGCTTCGACCACCCGCTGGCGCTGCTCTTCCTCGACCTCGACCATTTCAAGGCGGTGAACGACGCGCACGGGCATTTGGCGGGCAGTGCCGTCCTGCGCGAGGTGGGTGTCCTTTTGCGCGAGCACGCCCGCCCGGTGGACTCGGCCTTCCGGTACGGCGGCGACGAGTTCGCCGTCCTCTTGCCGGAGACGGGGGCGCAACGGGCCCTGGAGACGGCGGAGCGACTGGTGCAGGCGTTTCGTGCTCAGCGCTTCACCGCCGAGCTGGGTCTGCAGCTGCGCGTCACCGCCTCCATCGGCGTGGCGTGTTTCCCGGACCATTCCCGAGACGGCCTGGGCCTCATCGCGGCCTCGGATGCGGCCATGTACACGGTGAAGGCCCGGGGCCGGGACGGGGTGGCTTCCGCCGTCACCGCTCAGCCGCGCGTCCGCGCCGGCTCGGGCAGCGAGGCCTCGGCGCCGGGGGGTGGGCCGGTGAGTGGCGCTCAGCCCGTCTGAGGGAAGGCGTCGGCGCCCACCAGGCTCTGGTTGTTCACAATCTTCGCCGTCTTCTTCAGCGCCTCGAGGTAGGAGGTGCGCAACTCGTTTTGCTTGGCGCGGAGCGCGTCGGCGCGCACCGCCTCCTGTTTGGCCGCGAAGGCCGCCGGCGTCGCCCGTTCGCGGGCCGTCACCTGGGCCACCACGAAGCCCTCGCCCGCGGGGTATACCGCCGGCAGGGGGCCCATGGCCTCGGCCGCGGTGGCGGCCGCCAGGAGCTCCGGCGCCGGACCCACCTGGGGGACGAAGTTGCGCGAGACGCTGAAGCTTCCGGTGTCCACCGTCTGGGGCGTCTTCGCCTGCTCAAAGCTGCCTTCGCCTTCCTTCTTCGCGGGGTAAAGGCCGCTCAGCGTCTTGCCGGACTGGACGGCGGCCAGCGCCTTCTTTGCCTCGGCCTCGGCCAGCGTACGCGCGCGGTCGCGCTTGAGCAGAAGCGCAGCAATCTCCGGGGAGACTTCCTGCAGCGGCTTGGCCACCGCGGGCTGCCTCTCCTCCACCAGAATGAGGTGCCAGCCGAAGGGCGTCTTCACCGGCTGGGAAACCTCTCCCACCTGGAGGTTGAAGGCGGCCTGGCTGAATTCGGGGACGAAAGCACTGCGCTCCTCCCAGCCGAGGTCTCCTCCGTCGCCCTTGGTGCTGGCGTCGTCGGAGTAGGCCTTGGCCGCGTCGGCGAAGCTCTTCCCGTCCGCAATCTGCTTTCGGTACGCCTCCGCCCGCGCCTTGGCCTCGGCCACCTCGCCCGGCGCGGCATTCTTCGGGACCTGGACGAGGAGATGGCGGGCGTGCACTTTTGCCCCGGAGCGGTAGGAGCCCTGGTTTTCCGTGTAGTAGGCCTGCACACGCGAGGCCTGCGCCGCCTCGAATGCCGAGACTTCGGCCGCGCTGGGCGGCTTCACCTGGTGGGCAAACATGCTGGGCAGAAAGCGCACCACACTGAGCGTCACCGTGTCGCCGTCCTTGAGGAATCGGGCGTGGACTTCGTCGTCACTGACGACGGCGGTGGACTCCACCAATTCCAGCATCCGTACCGCGGCCAGCCGCCTTCGCAGCTCGGCTTCAAAATCCGCCGCGGACTTGGCGTAAAAGTCCCGGAGCACCTGCTCGTAGCGCTCGAAGTCGAAGGTGCCGTCCTTCTGGAACTCCTTGTTCTTGTGGAGGATTTCGAGGAGCTCGTCGTCGGAGATGCCCACGCCAGCGGCTTCGGCGGCCTGGCTCAGGAGCTCGAAGCTGACGAGCTCGTCCAGCGTCCCGGCGGCAATGCGCTGGACGAAGGCTTCTGGCAGGTCTCCCTGGGAGCGGTAGGCTTGCAGCCTCATGGCGTAGGCCCGCTGGAATTCGCGGAGGGGAATCTCCTTGCCGTTCACCAGCGCCGCGGCAGTGCTCACGCTCGGGGTGAGTGGGGCATCACAGCCGCGGCTGCCGGGGCCGAACTGCAGGACGAAGACCACGGCGATGGCGAGGACGAAGAGGAAACTGAAGAGGCGTCGGGGCTCGAATGCGCTCATGGAAGGGGTTGACCGCATAGGCAACCCGGGGCGAAAGTGCAAGGGATTGAGCAGTCTTAGAAGGACACTTCTCGAACGTGCTGGCCCTGTTCAAGCGCCATCGCGAGCCGTTGCTCGTTCTGGTGCTGTTGGCATATCCGCTCATCAGTCTCCTCGGCTCTGGCCGCAGGGTGCGTGAGCCCAACCTCCTCGACCGTGGGTTGCTCGGCGTGAGCGCGCCGCTGCAGCGCGGCCTGGTGGCGTGCATCGACGGCGTCACCGGGGCCTGGCAGCGCTACGTCTCGCTGCGGCGGGTGGAGCGCGAAAACGTCGCCATGCGCGAGGAAATCCAGGGCCTGCGCGAAGCGGTGGGCAGCATGCAGGAGGCGCGCAACGAGAACCAGCGGCTGCGCCGCCTGCTCAACTACCCGGAGACGGAAGGCGGTCCCCAGGTGGTGGCGCGGGTGGTGGGCATCAACCCCGACGCAAACCGTCTCACCGTGCGCATCGACCGAGGCGAAGCGGATGGTGTCGCGCGCAACATGCCGGTGGTGACGGCGGACGGCGTGGTGGGCCAAGTGCTGCGGGCCACCAACGGCTCTGCCGACGTGTTGCTGTTGGCAGACCCCAATTCGCGGCTCGGCGTCCGGGTGCAGCGCACCCGCGCCCGCGGCGGCGCCGCTGGCACCGGGGATGAGCGCCTGCTGCGCCTGGACTACCTGGCGCGGGGGGAGGACTTGGAGGAGGGAGACCCGGTGGTGACGTCCGGGACGGACGGCGTCTACCCCCCGGGGCTGATGGTGGGGCACGCCACCCAAGTGCAACGGCAGGGGGCGGGGATGTTTCTCGGGGCGATGCTGTTGCCCTCGGTGGACTTTTCCCGTCTGGAAGAGGTGCTGGTGCTCCCTGCGCCCAGACTCTCCAAAGCCCTCCTGCCCCGGACGGTGCCGGTGCCGGCGCGCGTCGAGGAGCGGCCGTGAAGAGCGTCCTCTTCGCGGCGGCACTGTCCCTGGTGCTGCTCGCCGTGGAGTCGGTGCTGGTGAAGTACCTCGGGCTTACCCTGGCCCGCATCGACGTCACCGTGGCCATCGTGGCCTTTCTCTCGCTGCGGGCCGGGCTCCTGGAGGGGGCGGCCGGCGCCTTCGCGGTGGGCTACTTGCTCGACTTGATGAGTGGACGCCCCACCGGGCTGTACACCTTCCTCGCCGTCCTCACCTTTCTCCTGGGCCGGGCGGCACGCTCCGTCGTCGAGGTCCGCGGCGCCGGGGGTTTCGCGCTCTACGCCATGGGCATGGACGCCGTGCACGGGCTGCTCGCGTTACTCGTCACCTGGCTCACCAGCAAGACACTGGGGGTGGCCGTGCTGTCGCCGGCCGGGTTGCCGTTGGAAGTCGTCCTCACCGGCGTCGCCGCCTTCTGTCTGTACCCCCTGTTGCGACGCTTTGGCCCGTCCGTCGAGCGGGTGGAGCCGGGGCTCCTCGGGCTTCAGCGATGACGCTCGGCCAGCCCAGCACCGGCAGAGACTTGAAGCGGCGCTCGCTTTTCTTGGGGTTGGCGATGTTCGCCGGCCTCCTCCTCCTCACGGTGCGGCTGTACCGGCTGCAGATTATTCGCGGCGACGAGTACGCGGCGAAGTCCGTCGCCAACTTCGTGAAAGAGATTCGCATCCGCGCCGACCGCGGAAGCATCAAGGACCGGCGGGGAGAGGTGCTCGTCGACAGTCGCCCCTCCTTCGACGTCTTTCTGACGCCGGCCTTCTGCGAGCACTGCACCGAGGAGGTGCTTCCGCGTTTGGCCGGCTGGCTCGGCTGGGACGACGTCGCCCGGGGACACGCCGAGGCGCTGGTGCACGCGGCCAAGAAGAGCGCGCCGTTTCAGCCAGTCCCTGTCCAGCTGGACCTCACCCGCGATGAGTTGGACACGCTGTCCGCGCACAAGACGGAGCTCCCGGGCGTGGACTGGCCGGCCGTCCCCCACCGGCACTACCGGGCCGGGCCGGTGCTTTCCCACGTCGTCGGCTACATGAACGAGATTTCCCAGGAGGAGCTGGACCGCGCCCCGGCCGGTGCCGCTTATGCCCTCGGGGACTTCGTCGGGCGCCGCGGGGTGGAGCGGTACTTCGAGCGCGAGCTGCGCGGCACCGACGGCGCTCGTCAAGAAGTGGTGAACGCCCGCGGGGAAACCATCCAGGAGCTCAACGACTTGCTCGTGGGACGGACGCCGGTGCAGCCCCGGCCGGGCGACTCGGTGGTGCTCTCCTTGGACATGCGGCTCCAGGAGGAGGCGGAGCGTGCCTTTCCCGGCGTGGCCGGAGCGGTGGTGGTGCTCGACGTCCGCACCGGCTTCGTCCTGGCGGTGGTGTCTCGGCCGGGCTTTGACCCCAACCTTCTCACCGGCCGCGTCACGGCGACGCAAATGGCGGAGATGGCCCGCGACCCAATGCAGCCGATGATTTTCAGGCCGACCCAGCAGCATTACAGCCCGGGTTCCACCTTCAAAGTCGTCACCGCTTTGGCCGCGCTGCAGAACCACGTGTTGACGCCCAACAGCACGGTGAGTTGCAGCGGCGGGTATTCCTTGGGCGCTCGGCGCTGGCGCTGCTGGAACGACGCGGGCCACGGGCCCATGGACACCCGCTCGGCGCTGCAGCACTCCTGCGACACCTATTTCTTCCGAGCCGCAGACTTGCTCGGCCTGGACCCCATCGCTGAGATGGGACGCTCCTTGGGGTTGGGCGCCCCCACCGGCGTGGCGGTGGTGGCGGAGGTGCCGGGCATCATGCCGGACAGCGCCTACCATGACCGCGTGACGCCAGGCGGGTACACCAAGGGCCTCGCGCTCAACAGCGCCATCGGTCAAGGGGACGTCAACGTCACCCCGCTCCAGCTGGCGGTGCTCTACGCCGCGCTGGCCAACGGCGGGCAAGTCTTCCGGCCACAGCTGGTGCGGCGCATCGAAAGTCCCGACGGAAAGACGCTTCAGGAGTTTCAGCCGCAAGTGGTGCGCGAGGTGGGCATCGACCCTGAATACCGCCGCCTGGTCCTCGATGCGTTGGCGGCCGTGGTGAACGAGCCGGGCGGCACCGCCTACCGCTCGCGGCTACCAGACATCAAGTTCGCGGGGAAAACCGGGACCGCCCAAGTCATCGCGCTGGGCAAAGTGCGGACCAAAGAGTCGGCCATGAGCTTTTGGCACCGGGACCACGCCTGGTTTGCCGCCATCGCGCCGGTGGAGGAGCCGGAGATTGCCGTGGTGGTGCTCAACGAGCACGGCGGGCATGCCGCCTCGGAGGCCGCGCCCACCGCAGCCGCCATCATCCACAAGTACTTCGAGCTCAAGCGCTCTGACGCCAACGCCAGCATCGCCGCTTCCACCTCGCTCCCGGCGGTGCCCCTTCCTCCGCGGCCGCCCGCCGAAGTCCAACCGGTTCGACCGGTGGCGGCCTCTCTTCCGGACCCGGAGGGGACCAAGGGGCCGGAGCAGGCGCGTCCGCTGGCGCGGGCCCCCAGTGGCGGCGCGGCGGAAAGGCCCTAGGTGCTGCTGCGCATCGAGCGGCGGATGGTGCCCCACGTCCCGTGGGGTTTGTTGGCGGTGACGCTGGCCATCGCCCTTCTGGGTATTTGGAATCTGGCCTCCGCCTCCCGCCCTCCGCACACCTCGCTCTGGACGCGGCAAACCATCAACCTCGGCGTGGGGCTGCTGGCGGCACTGGGCGTGTGCCTGGTCGACTACCGCCTCATCCAGCGGATGGCGTGGCCCTTCTACGGGCTGAACGTCGTCCTGCTGCTTCTCTTGAGCGTGCTCGGACACCGCGCCAAGGGTGCGGCGAGCTGGCTCTCCCTCGGCCCGCTGCGCATGGAGCCGGCAGAATTCATGAAGGTGGCGTTGATTGTGGTGTTGGCCCGTCTCTTCGGGGAGCAGGACCGGCATCCGGACGAAGCCCTGGGGCTGAGAGACATTTGGAAACCGGCGCTCCTGGCGCTGGTCAGCGCCGGGCTCGTCCTCCCGGACCTCGGGGACGCGATGATGATTTTACTCACCGCCAGCACGGTCCTTGTCTTCGCGCGGCTCCGACGGGGGCTGGTGGTGGCAGGCCTGGTGGGCCTGCTCGCCCTCTCGGTGGTCATCTGGAACGACTTCGTCCGGGACCCCTCCGACGGGCATCGGACGCTCATCCGGAATGTCCTCAAGCGTCACCAGAGCGCTCGCATTGCCGGGTGGCTGTCGCCGGACAGCGACCTCCGGGGCACCGGCTACCACGCCGCGCAGTCCAAAATCGCGGTCGGCTCCGGAGGTTTTTTGGGCAAAGGCTGGATGCAGGGGACCCAGACCGGCCTCTTCTTCCTCCCCGAGCAGCACACCGACTTCATCTTCTCGGTGTGGGCGGAGGAGCACGGCTTTCTGGCCTGCTTGGCGTTACTCGTGCTCTACGGCCTCATTTTCTTCTTCGCCCTGGGCGTGTCCTTCCAAGCCCGGGACCGCTTCGGGGCCTTCCTCTGCGTCGGCGTCGCGGCGATGTTGTTTTGGCAAGTCTTCGAGAACATCGGGATGGTGGTGGGGTTACTGCCGGTGACGGGGATTACGCTGCCCCTCATGTCCTACGGCGGCTCTTCCATGGTGAGCGTGCTGCTCTCGCTTGGCCTGGTGGCCAACGTCGCCATGCGCCGCCACTTTTTCTAGCCCCAGGGCCCCAAGGTGCATCGGCTCCGGGACGCCGCTTTCGGGCTTAGGCCTTCTTCTTCGCCGACGCCTTGCGTTTCAGCGCTTGGGCGTAGGCCAGGCTGGCCTGGAGGTAGGGGTGGAGGGCCGCAGTGTTGGCCAGCAGCTCCTCGGGAACGGCGACGTACTCTTTGTTCGGTGGCCAGGCGGGGTCGGCCCGAAAAATGTCCGCGTCGTACTTCTCCAGGAATGCCGAGCGGTCCGGTTCTGGCAAACGAATGCCCACCACGCCGTACTTGGAGATGAGGGAATACATGTTCCCGTTGACCGCGGTGTAGGCCGCGCCGAAGTTGGACTTCGAAGCGATGCCCGGGATGGTGGAGACGAGCTTCTCGTAGAGCCGCAACTTCTCCGGCGGGACGCTGGTCTTCTTTTTCTCCTTGGCCATTCCCTTCCTTCCCGCTGCGGAGACTTGCTCTCCCCGCTAGAGCAGGGTTCCCCTGAAGATGATGGTGGCGATGGTGAAATAAATGATGAGTCCGCTCACATCGACCAGCGTGGCCACGAAAGGCGCGGAAGCTTTGGCAGGGTCGAAGCCCAGCCGTCGCAAGAGGAAGGGAAGCATCGAACCCACGAGGTTGCCGTACAGCACCACCCCCACCAGGGCCAGGGCCACCACCATCGCCACCAGGACGTAGTGCTCGCCGTACTGGTGGAACACCTTGGCCCAGATGAGGATGCGGGCAAAGCCGATGCTTCCCAGGAGCAGCCCCAGCGTCACACCGGAGGCGAGCTCGCGGCTGGCGACGCGCCACCAGTCCCGCAGGCGCACCTCTCTCAGGGCAAGGGAGCGGATGATGATGGAGGTGGCTTGCGAGCCTGAGTTTCCGCCGCTGGAGATGATGAGGGGCAGGAAGAGGGACAGCACCACCGCTTTGGCCAGCTCATCCTCGTAAGCCGTCATCGCCGTCGCAGTGAGCATCTCGCCGAGGAACAGCGCCGACAGCCAGCCTCCGCGTTTCTTGCACATGCTAAAGAAGCCGACGTCGAAATAGGGTGCGTCGAGGGCTTCCACGCCGCCCAATCCCTGGATGTCTTCGGTGGCTTTGGCTTCGGCCACATCCAAGACGTCGTCCACGGTGATGATGCCCAAGAGGACGCCCTGGCTGTCGGTGACCGGGAGCGCCACTCGGTCGTACTTTTCGAACATCGCCACCACTTCGCTCCGGTCGGCGGAGGCAGGGATGCTCAGCACTTGTCCGTCGTTGAGGTCGGAGAGCGTGGTGTCCGGAGGGGCCATCACCAAGTCCGACAGCCGGATGTCATCGAGCAACACGCCTTTGTCGTCAGTGACGTAGACGACGTTCAGGGTCTCGATGCCTTTTCCATTCTCTCGAATGAAGCGCAGCGCCTTCTCGGCGGTGAGGTGCGGCGGCATGGCCAAGTACCGCGGCGTCATGTACCGGCCGGCGGTGTTCTCTGGATAACCGAGCAGCTGCCGAGCCTGTTGCAGCTGGTCGGGCTTGAGGCTGGTGAGCGCGCGCTTCGTCACCTCGGCCGGCAGCTCCTCGAAGAGGCGTGTCCGGTCGTCCGGAGCCATCTCGTTGAGCAACCCCACCAGCTGCTCGGTGCCGAGCGTCTCCACCACGGCCGTCTGCTGGTCCACCGGGAGGTACTCGAAGACTCGAGTCGCCACCTCGCGCGGCAGGACGCGGAAGATGATGCCGCTCTCGGCCGCTGGCAGGTCTTCGATGACCTCTGCGATGTCCGGTGGTGACATCTCCGAGAACGCCTCGCGGAGGGAGGCGTAGTCGCGGGATTGAATTAGCTCGTCGAATTCCGGCTTGAGCAGGTTGCCAAGCATGTGAGGTCTCCCAGAGCCCGACATGGTGTATGAAGTCCGGGGCGAGCGCCTACGTCTTTTTGGCGAAGTTTCACCGGGGAGAGGGCATGGCGAAGACGACCATCACCACGCGTTCCGAAGCAGCCCCGGTGGGCACCACCCCGGGGCGGGGTTTGCGCGGCGAGGCGCCGCCGGCGAGCCTGCCGGGGGGCATCGAGCTCGACACCTCCGCGCCCGGGCCGGAGCACCGCTCCTTCCCCCGGGCACGCCTCCGGGTTCCGTTCCGGGTGTGGATTGGGGAGGGGAACGACCGGCGCTTCAGCGCCACGCTCGGGTCCGAGAACCTCAGCGTCAGCGGCGCCTTCATGGAATCCACCTTCTTCCTCCCGGTGGGCACCGAGCTCATGGTGCGCTTCGAGCTGGAGGCGAAGGCGCCCTCCGTGGAGGCGCGGGCCGAGGTGCTACGTCAAGAGCGCAGCGAGGACCGCACCGGGCGGACGGGAATGGGCCTGCGGTTTCTCGAATTCTTCAAGCAGACCGAGGTGACGCTGGCACGGCTCTTCCTGGGGGAGCAGCTTCGGCGCTTCGCCGAGGGCTACCTGCAGACGGCTCGCACACGTGCCATTGAATCCGAGCTGGACCGCGTGGTGGACGCCCTGGCCGCGTGGGAGCTGCTCAAAGTCACCGCCCCGGCCGACCCCTGGCGCATCGGCGAAACGTTGGCGCCGCCCAAGCGCTGAACGTCGCGCGCCCCTTGTCCCCCGACGGGCCCTAGAGCAGCCCTAGAGCGCCTTCTTGAAGGTTTCCTCGAGGCGCGCTTTCGGCACTGCGCCCACGACTTGCTCGATGACTTTGCCGCCCTTGAAGAGAAGCAAGGTGGGGATGCTGCGAATGCCGTAGGCCTGGGCCGTCTTCTGTTGCTCGTCGATGTTCAGCTTGGCCACCTTCACCTTGCCCTTGTACTGCGTGGCCAGCGCATCGAGCGTCGGCGCGATGGCCTTGCAGGGGCCGCACCAGGTGGCCCAAAAGTCCACCAGCACCGGCTGCTCGGACTCGAGAACCTGCTTCGCAAATTCGGCGTCCGAAGTGTGAAAAACGTCTTCTCCTGCCATGACCGTCCAACTCCTTCTGTCGAGCGTGTAAGCCTACAGAAACAATAACCGCATTCGGCCGCCGTGCATCCCACTCCGGGCTGACGGCGACCCCAGCCCCCGGGAAGCGCTTGGATGCTCGGGGAGGCACCGCGTTTCACCGCCTTACTGAATGAAGTCAGGGACTTCCGCACCCTTGAGAGTAGACTGCGAGACACCCATGCGGCTCTTTCTTTCCCAGGCGACGCTCGAGGAGTGGGCAGTGGCGGACAAGGCTGACGTCCGGGAGCAGCACCTGCTCATCCATGCGGACTCCACTCGGCTTCCGGTGGAAGACGCGGTCCATGTGGCCCGCTTGGTCAGCGGGTTGGACGAGCAGAAGCTTCTGCACAAGGTGAAGACGAGCGCCCAACTCGACGCGCTCTCGGCCGAACAGCTGGCGGACTCGGTGCTGGTGGGCGAGAGCGCCTATGACGTGCAGCGGGGCTACCTGGTGCAGCTGCCTGACGAAGAGTTTGCGGCCGCGCTCAAACCCACCCCGGACACCGACCTTTTGGCGCAGTTTCTTCTCGACAAGCTGTAGCCACCCCAAGCGCTTCGCTCGCCCCGTGGACATTCCTCGTCTCTGTTTCGTCCTTGCCTTTCACGCCTACGCGCTCGGCGCCATCGCCTACCTGGCGCTGCTGGCAGGGCGTCGGGTGGGAATGGTTTGGACGGCGCGGGTGCTCACGCTTCTGGGCTGGGTGCTGCACGGAACCGGGCTCGGGTTGCTGCTGGCAGGGCAGGGGTGGCGTCCGCACGGCCTCGCCGAGAGCTTGAGCGTCCTGGCCTTCCTGCTGGTGGCGCTCTTCTTGGCCATTGAGCTGCGGACCCGAGCCCCGGTGCTGGGGGCGTTCCTGGCCCCCGCCGCGGTGGCGGTGTGGCTCCCCGGCCTGTGGGTCAAACCCCGGGGTGCACCCAGCGACAGCGGTGTCTGGACGCCACTTCTGGTCGCTCACATTGGCGTGGCCCTCACCGGGCTGGCCGTGTTTGCCGTGGCTACTGGGGTGGCGGTGGCCTTCCTGCTGCTCGAACGGCAAGTCAAGGGAAAGCACTTTGGCGTCCTGTTTGAGCGGCTGCCTTCGCTCGAGTTGCTCGATGGTCTCAACCGTCGTCTCGTCATCTGGGGCTTCATCGCCCTCTCGCTGACGCTGGCGACTGGGCTCGGCGTGGCGGCGCACTCCGCGGACGCCGGCGCCTTCGTCGGCGTCGAGCTCACCACCGCGGTGGCCTGGCTCGTCTTTGCCGGGCTGCTCCAGGCCCGCGTCCTCGCAGGATGGCGCGGCCGGCGGGTCGCCTGGCTCACCATGGCCGGCTTCGGACTCCTGGTTCTCTCCTTCGTCGGCACCTACGGCGTCGGAGGCGGACGATGAGCGCCGCTTTGGTGTGCTTGGGGGTCTCACACAAAACGGCGCCACTCGCGCTGCGCGAGCGGATGGCGCTCACCGCCGAGGCGCAAAGCGCGCTCTTGCAGCGGGTGGGCGCCGCCCCCACCGAGGCACTCTTCATCTCGACGTGCAACCGGGTGGAGCTCTACGGCTTCGGCGCGTTGGAGGAGTTGGCGGATGGGCTGCGTCGCGAGCTGGCGGCGCTCGGGGGTCCGGAGGTGCTTCACCACGCCTACCTGCACCAGGGCGAAGAGGCCCTCCTCCACCTCTTCCGGGTGGCCGCCAGCCTGGACTCCATGGTGGTGGGGGAGCCGCAAATTCTCGGGCAGGTGAAGGAGGCCTTCGAGCTCGGCCAGCGGGTGGGCGCGGTGCGCGGCGAGATGACGCGGGTGTGCGCGGCTGCCTTCGCCGCCGCCAAGCGGGTGCGGACCGAAACCGACGTTGGGCGCGCCGCGAGCTCCATGGCTGCCGCTGCGGTGCAGCTGGCGAGCAAGATTTTCGGAGGCCTCGAGGACAAGACGGTGCTGCTGGTGGGCGCAGGAGAGATGTCCGAGCTGGCCGGCCGACACTTGGCCTCCGCGGGTGCGCGACGTCTCCTGGTCACCAACCGCACCCAAGAGCGCGCCGAGGCCCTGGCGCGGGCGCTGGGCGGCGAGGTGATTCCCTTCGAGTCGTTGGGCGAGGCGCTGCTGCCAGCGGACGTGGTGGTGTGCACCACGGCCTCGCCGTCGCCAGTCATCACTCGGGAGCTGGTGGCCGGGACGTTGAGGTCTCGTCGACACCGGCCGCTCTTCCTCGTGGACTTGGCGGTGCCCCGCGACGTCGAGCCCGAAGTCAATTCACTGGACAACGTCTACGCCTATGACGTCGACGACATTCAAAAGGTGCTCGCGGAAAACACCGCCCTGCGCACCGAGGCGGCAGCGCGGGCGGAAGCGCTTGTCACCGAGGACGTCTCCCGCTTCCTGCGCGAGCGCAGCCTTCGTGACGGAGTCCCGGTCCTGGCTCAGCTGCGAGCTCGGGCCGAAGCCATCCGTAAAGCGGAGCTCGAGCGGGCGCTGGCCAACTTGCCTACCCCGCTGACCGAGGCCCAGGCGGCCGTTGTCACGGCCATGACCTCGGCCATCGTCAACAAGGTGCTTCACCAGCCGACGGTCAAGCTGCGCTCTGTCCTTCCGGGCGAGAGCGCCAACCCCCTGGCCGACGCGGTCGCCGAGCTCTTCGGGCTGGACCCTGCCTCCCGGCGCACGGGCGGCGGAGAGTCGTGAGCCGTCTGCGCATCGCCACGCGAAAGAGCCCGCTCGCTCGCTGGCAGGCAAACCACGTGGCCAGCCTCTGGCGGGCGCGCTTTGCGGACAGCGAGGTGTCCCTGGTGGAGATGACGACGGCCGGGGACCGTCTGGTGGACGGCCCGCTGCAGCTCAGCGGCGGCAAGGGCCTCTTCGTCAAGGAGCTCGAGCAGGCGCTGCTCGACGGCAGGGCGGACCTCGCCGTTCACAGCCTCAAGGACGTGACGGCCTCCTTTCCCCGGGGCCTCCTTCTGGCCGCCGTCCCGCAGCGGGAAGACGCCCGGGATGCCTGGGTGTCGCCCCAGGGCGTGAAGTTTTTGGCGCTCCCGCCGCGGGCCCGGGTGGGCACGTCCTCGCTGCGGCGGGCCTGCCTCCTCAAGGCCGCGCGCCCGGACTTGGAGGTGGTGCCGCTTCGGGGCAACGTCCAGACGCGACTCAAGAAGACGGAGGAGCTTGGGCTCGCGGGCACCGTCTTGGCCGTGGCCGGCCTGGTGCGCCTCGGGCTCGAGCACCACATCACCGAGGTGCTTTCCGTCGAGCTGTGCCTCCCTGCGGTGGGGCAGGGCGCGCTGGCGCTCGAGGCCCGAGCAGAAGACGCGAGCGTCCTGGCGCGGGCGCGCAGCCTCGAGCACCGTCCGTCGCGCTTGGCCGTCGACGCCGAGCGCGCCTTCCTCGCGCGCCTCGAGGGTGGCTGCAACGTCCCCTTGGGCGGGTATGCCGTCCTCGAGGAAGAGGAGCTGTTTCTCCGCGGCTTCGTCGGCGCTCCGGACGGCACGGCCCTCTTGCGCGCTGAGCGCAGGGGCCCGGCGACGGCGGCGGTTGAGGTGGGCCAGGCCTTGGCGGAGGAGCTCCTCGGCCGAGGCGCAGGGACGCTTCTCGGTCTCGCCCGGGGAGGCCCATGAGCCTGGCCCGTCTCCAGGGCCTGCGCGTCGTCGTCACCCGCCCCAGGGCCAGAAGTGAGGAGCTCTGCTTTCTTCTCGAGGAGGAGGGAGCGGAGGCGGTGGCGCTACCCATGCTGGAGCTCGAGCCGCCGAGCGACGGCCGGGGCCTGCGCGCCGCCGCCGAGACGCTGGGGCGGTTTTCCTGGGTGGCGTTTGCCTCGTCGGCCGCCGTCGAGGCGCTGGCCGAGGCGGCACGCACCGCAGGGACGGTGGCGGCCCTGAAGCGTCTCAAAATAGCGGCGGTGGGTGCCGGCACGGCGCGGGCCGCACGCGCCGCCGGGTTGGAGGTGACGCTGGAATGTCGGCAGGGCACCGGCGCCACGCTGGGCCAGGAGCTCGCCCCGAGGCTTCAGCCCGGTGAGGAGGTGCTTCTGCCGTCGGCGGAAGTGGGGCGCCCCGAGTTGGAAGCTGCGCTTCAGGAGGCTGCGCCCGCAGCCCTCGCAGCCGGGAGTCCAAGCCCCACGGTGACACGCGTGGCCGCCTACCGCAGCACACCTCTGGCCGTCGCGGACGCGGTGTGGGAGGACCTGCGCACCCGGCCTCCGGCAGCCGTCCTCTTTGCGTCACCGCGCACCGCCGAGGCGTTTCTCGAAGCCGGGGGCCGTCCCGTCCTGGAGAAAGCCCATGTGGTGGCCATTGGCCCGACGACGGCCACCGCCCTGGCAGCGCTCGGCTTCCCAGCGGCCGGGGTGGCGGAGCGGCCACAGGCCGTGGCCTTCGTGGAAGCGGCGGTGCGCGCCATTCGCGGGTAGACTCCCAGGCCGCCCGTGTCCCTCCCCGCGGTTCAACTGCAGCGCTCCAGTTCGGACTTCAACCTGGCGCTGGTGCTTCAAATCCTCGTGACGCGGGAGCTCCTCACTGCGTCCCAGGCCCAGGACGTGGCGGCCAAGGAAGCGGCCGCCAAGGTGCGCGTCCTAAAGCAGGTGGGCGCGCAGAAGGACGAGGTCCGCTACTCCGTTTCTCCCATCGAGCTGGTGGCCGTCTTCCAGGTGCCCCTGCCCAACGGCGGAGTGCTGGACCAGGACCGCATCACCGAGGCGGTGGCCGAGGCGCTCGGGTTGCCGTACCGAAAAATCGACCCGCTGAAGTTGGACATGGCGCTGGCCACGCGCACCGTGTCCCGGCCCTACGCCCAGAAGCACGTCATCCTCCCGCTGGAGCGCACCCCCGAGGGCGCGCTGGTGGTGGCCATTGCCAACCCGTTTGACCGGGAGACAATCGAGAGCGTGACTCGCCTGGCCGGCGTCCCGCTGGTTCCGGTGCTTTCGGCCAAGGCGGACATCCTCCGCTGCATCGCCGACATTTACGGCTTCAAGCGGACGCTGGCCCAGGCGGCGAGTGACTTCTCCACCACGGGAACGCCGCAAGTCCACAACTTCGAGCAGCTGGTCTCGCTGTCCACCGGCCGGGAGCTGGACGCCTCGGACAAGCCCATCGTCCAAGCGGTGGACTACCTCTTGCGCTACGCCTTCGACAACCGCGCCTCGGACATCCACATCGAGCCCAAGCGGGAGAGCTCCATGGTGCGGGTGCGCATCGACGGCGTGCTGCACACCGTCTACACCCTCCCGGCCACGGTGCACGTCCCCATCGTCTCGCGGACGAAGATGATTGCGCGGATGGACATCTCCGAAAAGCGCCGACCGCAGGACGGGCGCATCAAAACCGAGCGCGATGGACGAGAGGTTGAGCTGCGCGTGTCAACCCTTCCCACCGCCTTCGGGGAGAAGGTCGTCATCCGGATTTTCGACCCGGAGACGCTGGTGCAGGACATCGCCCAACTCGGCTTCGAGGAGGACGAGAAGGTCATCTTCGAGAACTGGATTGACCAGCCCCATGGGCTCATCCTGGTGACCGGTCCCACCGGCAGCGGGAAGACCACCACCCTCTACACCGCGCTCAAGGCGGTCTCCGGCCCGGACGTCAACGTCACCACCATCGAAGACCCCATCGAGATGGTGTGGGAGGGCTTCAACCAGGTGCAGGTCCAGCCCAAGCTCGAGCTGGACTTCGCCAACGCGCTCCGCCACATCCTCCGCCAGGACCCGGACGTCATCATGGTGGGCGAAATCCGCGACCAGGAGACGGCGGAGAATGCCATCCAGTGCGCCCTCACCGGCCACCTGGTGCTCTCCACGCTGCACACCAACGACTCGGTGGGTGCCGTGACGCGGATGAAAGACCTCGGCGTTCCTCCCTTTCTGCTCGGAAGCTGCCTCATCGGCGTCATGGCCCAGCGGCTGTTGCGTCGCGTCTGCACCCGGTGCGCACAAGCGGCCGAGCTCGCTCCGGACCAGCTGGTGATGCTCGGCGCCCCGCTTGCCGCTGTTGTCCACCGGGCTGCAGCTTCGCCAAGGCGCGGGCTGTGTCCACTGCCGGGGCACCGGCTACTACGGACGAAGCGGCGTCTTCGAAATCCTGCAAGTCACGTCGGCCATTCGCGACGCCATTACCCAGGAGGCCCCCGAGGCGCGTCTCACTGAGCTCGCGCGTGGGGGCGGCATGCGCACGTTGCGCGAAGCCGCCGTGCGCAAGCTGGCCCAGGGAAACACCACCTTTGCCGAGGTGGTGCGGATGACCTCCGCGTGACCGCCACTCGCCGCGTCGGCCAAGCCCTCTCGCCTTGAGGCCGCATGGGCGCGCTTCCTCCCGAGCAAGAGGTGGTGGACCTCGAGGTCCTGGAGGACTTCAGCGCCACCGCCCGCTGCGACGAGGGCTTTCTCCACATGCGGCGGCTGCGCTGTCGCAACCGGCGGGCTGACGGCTCCCTGTCGCGCCCCTACAACGTCGACGTGGTGGACCGCCCGGTACCGGACGCCGTAGCGGTGTTGCTGTGGCGACGCACTCCCCACGGCGTCGAGGTGCTGACGCGGCGGACACTACGGCCAGCGGCCTACTTCCGCCGAGACTTGCCGCTTCCGCTCCCGGACCGCGCGCCCTCCCTCACCGTGGAGGAGCTCGTCGCCGGGGTGCTCGAGGCCGAGGACCGCGGGACGCTGGGCCTGAAAGCCCGGGCGGCGGCCGAGGTGCGGGAGGAGGCCGGGTACACCGTCGCGCCGGACGCGGTGGAGTTGCTCGGCCCCGCCTTCTTCATGCTGCCCGGAATTATTTCGGAGAAAATTCACCCCACCGCCGTGGAGGTTACCGGGCAAGAGGCCGGGCCGGCCACCGGGGACGGCTCGCCGTTGGAGGAGGGTGCCTCGGTGCGGTGGTGGCCCATTCTCGCGCTGCTGGCCGCCTGCCGCAGCGGCGAGGTGGAGGACGCGAAAACCGAGCTCTGCGTGCTGCGCTTCCTGGCCCAACACCCTCCGCCGCACCCCCCCTCCGGCGAGAAGCCCTACTGAGGCAGTGGGAGAGCTGGTAGCGTCTTTGCCCGGCGTGGTGCGCTTTGAAGTCCATCCAGCCTGGCGCGACGTGCTGGCCAATGTCCTGGCCGACGCCGCACGGCTCGGCCCCGCAGCCGTCTTGGCGTTTGACCTCGATTCGACACTGCTCGACAACCGGCCTCGCCAAGCGGCGCTCGTCCAGCGGTACGTGCGCGAGCATGGCGGCTCAAAGACGCTGGCCGAATTCGACGCTGCCCACCTCCACACGGGCTTCGACATGCGCGACGCCCTGGTGCGCCATGGCCTTTCCTCCGAGGAGGCCCTGGCCTTTTTGGAGGACTTCCGGCCGTATTGGCGCGAGCGCTTCTTCAAGAGCGACGTCTGCCAGTGGGATGTGCCGGTGCGCGGCGCACCGGCCTACGTCCAACGCGCCTCCGGGGCCCGAGCCCAGGTGGCCTACGTCACCGCGCGGCCGGAGGAAATGCGGCTCGGGACGCTTCAAACCCTCAAGCGGTACGGCTTTCCCGTCCCCGGGCGCCGTGTGGAGCTGTGGATGAAGGCCGATGCCGAGGAAACGGACGAGGAATTCAAGCGGGACACCCACCAGCACTTGAAGGAGCTCGGCCACGTGCTGGCGGCATTCGACAACGAGCCGAGCCACGCCAATGACTACCGGGCCTCCTTCCCGGATGCCACCGTGGTGCTGCTTGCGACCGGGCATTCCGGGCGCGTCAGTACCCTGGCGCCGGGAATTCTCGCGGCGCCACACTTCGAGGTGGAGTCCCCGGGGTGAAGCCGCGAGGGGGGTGAGAGAAGGCCAGCGTCCCAGAGGGACGCGCGGCCCTCCGGCGTCCAGCGGGCGTCCCGGTGCGGCGCGCTGCGGCACGGAATCGCCTGGAAATCCGGGGATGTAGGCGCTAAGTCTCGCGTGCCGAATGCGGCGCCTTGTCCCCCGGAGGACTCCCCAGTGGCCGGTGTGTACCCGAAGGAGTTGGTGCTTCGAATGTTTCGGAGCATGTACCTCATACGCCGCTTCGAGGAGCGCGCCGCGCAGGCGTATGGCCAAGGCAAAATTAACGGCTTCTGCCACCTCTACATTGGGCAGGAAGCCGTCGCGGTCGGCGTCACCGAGGCCATTCAGCCCAAGGACTACCTCGTCACCGCGTACCGCGACCACGGCTATGCGCTCACCCGCGGCGCCGACGTGGGCATGGTGATGGCCGAGCTGTTTGGCCGGGGCACGGGCTACAGCAAGGGCAAGGGCGGCTCGATGCACATTTACGACATCGAGCACAACTGCCTGGGCGGGTACGGCATTGTCGGGGGACAAATTCCCCTCGCCGCTGGGACGGCGTTCGCCTCCCGCTACCGAGGCGAGGACCGGCTCACCGTCTGCTACTTCGGTGACGCCGCAGCCAACCAGGGCAGCTTCCACGAGACGCTCAACATGGCGGCCAAGTGGAAACTCCCCGTCCTCTTCCTCTGCGAGAACAACCGTTACGGCATGGGGACGGCCATGGAGCGCGTCTCGGCCGTGGCCGAAGTCTACAAGCGCGCCGTGGGTTACCAAATGCGAGGCGAGCGAGTGGACGGGCATGACGTGTTGAAGGTGTACGAGGCCGCGCAGGACTGTGCCGCCTACTGCCGAGCCGGGAAGGGGCCGGTACTGCTCGAGGCCGACACCTACCGCTACCGCGGCCACTCCATGTCCGATGCGGCCACCTACCGAAGCAAGGAGGAGGTGGAGACGGAGCGCAAGAGCGACCCCATTCCCAAGCTTCGCGCCTGGGCGACAGCCGCCAAGGTGGCCTCGGAAGCAGACTTTGAGGCCTTGGAAGCCGAGGTGAAAGCGACCGTCGATGAAGCAGTCAAATTTGCCGACGCCTCTCCGGAGTCTGCCGTGGAGGAGGTGTGGACCGACCACTACGTTGAGCCAGGAGAGCGGGACGTCCCGCCGCGCGAGCGGGTGCACGGGACGAAGGTGGAGTGGCCCAAGTACCCCTCGGGGAAGGAGCTCCGCGTCACCTGGGACCTCGAGCCGACGACGCCCGTTCGAACGGCCGAGCCGAGAGACGGGCTGAAGAAGCAGGCGTAGCCGAAGGAAAGGACAGAAGAGAAAAGCCCCATGGCGGAAATTGCTTGGCGAGAGGCGCTCAACCAGGCGTTGAGCGAGGAGATGGAGCGAGACGCCAACGTCTTCCTCATGGGAGAGGAAGTGGCGCGCTACGACGGCGCCTACAAAGTCTCGCAGGGGCTTCTTGCGAAATTCGGCAGCGCACGCGTGGTGGACACGCCCATCAGCGAGCTCGGCTTCGCTGGGCTCGGTGTCGGCGCGGCCATGGTCGGATTGCGCCCAGTCATCGAGATGATGACCTGGAATTTCGCCATCCTGGCCATGGACCAGATTGTCAACAACGCGGCCAAAGTCCGGCAGATGTCGGGAGGGCAGCTGCGCTGCCCGATTGTCTTTCGCGGCCCGAATGGAGCTGGCGGGCGCCTCGCCGCGCAGCACAGCCAGTCGCTGGAGGCAAACTACGCTCTGTTCCCCGGCCTGAAGGTGGTGTCCCCTTCGACGCCAGCGGATGCCAAGGGGCTGCTCAAGGCCTCCATCCGTGACGACAACCCGGTCATCTTTCTCGAGGCGGAGCTGCTCTACGGCGTCAAAGGCGAAGTGCCGGAAGGGGAGCTGGTGCTTCCGCTCGGCCAGGCCGCCCTCAAGCGGGAGGGCTCGGACTGCACGGTCATTACCTGGGGCCGGATGTACTACCACTGCGAGGAGGCGGCCAAGCAGCTCGAGGCCGAGGGCATCCACATCGACCTGCTCGACTTGCGAACGCTCAAGCCGCTGGATGAGTCCGCCATCCTCGACTCGGTGCGAAAGACGAACCGAGCGGTCATCGTCGAGGAAGGGTGGAGCTTCTGCGGCGTCGGCGCTCAAATTTCAGACCTCATCCAGTTAAAGGCCTTCGATGAGCTGGATGCTCCGGTGCAGCGGGTGACTGGGTTGGACGTCAACCGCAGTTACGCCCTGGTGCTTGAGCAGGCCGCCGAGGTGAATCCGGCCCGAGTTGTCGCCGGGGTGAAGAAGGCGCTGTACCGAGAGGAAGGCTGAAGGACTCCATGGCCACCGAAATCCAGCTGCCGGCGCTTTCCCCCACGATGAAAGAGGGAAAAATCCTCAAGTGGTTGAAGAACGAGGGGGACAAGGTCGCCGCCGGAGACGCCATTGCTGAGGTGGAGACGGACAAATCCAACCTCGAAGTCGAGGCCTATGACGATGGCGTACTTCTAAAAATTCTCGTGCCCGCTGGCGAGGTGGCCCAAGTGGGCGCGACCATCGCCTTCATCGGCGCCAAGGGGGAGGCCGTCCCCGCGGCGGCCGCGGCACCGAAGAAGGCCGCCGAACCCGCTTCGCCACCCAAGCCTGCCGTTTCCCAAGCACCCCAAGCGCCTCCGGCCCCTCCGACGCCGGCGGCGAAGCTTGCTCCCGTGCCCCCGCCGCCCGCCCGCGCCAGCGCGCCGGCGCAGGTGGTGCAGCTCCGCCCGAGCGAGTCGGGCGAGGGCCGCCTCCGGGCGTCGCCTTTGGCGAAACGCATGGCGCAGCAGGCCGGGGTGGACTTGGGCGGAGTCCAGGGCTCGGGACCCCAGGGCCGAATTGTGAAGCGAGACATTCAGGCGGCGATGAGCGAGCCGCCACCGGCCCGCCGGCCCAGTTACGTGCCCGGCGTGCGCGTCGAGCCAGACGTCGTGCCCTTGAGCAGCATGCGTAAGCTCATTGCCCAGCGCATGGCGGAGGTGAAGCCGGGCGTCCCGCACTTCTACCTGTCCATCGACATCGACATGGAAGCCGTGCTGGCCATGCGCGAGGAGGCCAAGGCCGCGGAGCTCAAAGTCTCGGTGAACGACTTCATCGTCAAGGCCGCGGGGCTGGCGCTGCACAAAGTACCGAAGGTGAACGTCTCGCTCCAGGGGGACCGCATCCTGCAATTCCACACCGGGGACGTGGGTATCGCCGTCGCCATTGAAGACGGGCTCATCACCCCCGTCATCCGCGACGCCGACGGGAAGTCACTGTCGGTGATTGCGGCCGAGGCCAAGGAGCTGGCCGAACGTGCCCGGCGCAAGGCGCTCAAGCCCGAGGAGTACACCGGCGGCTCGGTGACAGTGTCCAACCTGGGCATGTACGGGGTGGACTCCTTCATCGCGGTCATCAATCCGCCGCAGGCCTCCATCCTCGCCGTCGGTGCGGTGGCGGACCGCGTGGTGGCGCGGAACGGGCAGGCGGTGGTGCGGAAGACCATGAGCATGACCTTCTCCGGGGACCACCGGGTGGTGGATGGAGCGCTCGGCGCTCAGTACCTCCAGGAGGTGAAGGCGTTGCTCGAACATCCCATTCGCTTGCTGCTGTAAGCGTCTGCGACGCCACTCGGATGGGCAAACCCCTTCCAGCACCGAAACCGGCCCAGTCAGCGGCGCGAGCGGCACCTCAGGTGTGTGTCATCGGTGCCGGCCCCTCAGGAATCGGCGCCGCCAAAGCACTGCGCGCCGCTGGGCTGGACGTGGTGGTGTACGAGCGCAACGCGGACGTGGGTGGGAACTGGATTTTCAACCCGGGCCCGAGCCACTCCTCCGTCTTCGAAACCACCCACATCATCTCTTCGAAGACGCTCTCTCAATACGACGACTTCCCCATGCCGGCGGCCTACCCGGACTACCCAGGCCACGCGCAGCTCCAAGCGTACTTCCGGGCCTACGCCGAGCATTTCGGGCTTCTTCCGCACATCCGCTTCGGGGTGGAAGTGCAGTCAGCCCGTCCGCTTCCGGAAGGTGGCTGGCAGCTCGAGCTCGGGGAGGGGCGTGCCGAGCGATTCACCCACCTCTGCGTGGCCTCCGGCCACCATTGGAAGCCTCGCATGCCGAGCTACCCCGGGCATTTTGACGCTCCGCTGTTGCACAGCCATGACTTCAAGTCGGCAACGCCCTTTTCTGGCAAGCGGGTGCTGGTCATCGGAGGAGGAAACTCGGCGTGCGACATAGCGGTGGAGACGAGCCGCGTCTCACAGCGCACCTGCATCAGCATGCGCCGCGGCTACTGGTTCATCCCGAAATTCATGGTGGGGATGCCCACCGACGTCCTGCACAACAAGCTCATGCGGAAGATTCCAAAATTGGTGCGGAGCTGGGCGTTGAAACTGACGCTCTGGCTCTTCCAAGGGAAAAACAGCGCCTATGGGCTCCCCGAGCCGAAGCACGGACCCTTCGAGGCGCACCCCACCATCAACTCGGAGCTGCTCTACTTCATCCGCCACGGGGAGATTTTTCCCAAGCCTGACCTCCAGCGCTGGGAGGGCAAGACGGTGACCTTTCTCGACGGGACGAAGGAGGAGTTCGACGCCATCATCGCCGCCACCGGCTTCGAGACGTCCTACCCCTATTTGCCCGCCGACGTGGGGGACTATGCCGGCACCGAAGTCCCCCTGTATTTGAAGGTCTTTCACCCCAAGTACCGGGACCTCTTCTTCATCGGCCTCTTCCAGCCTTTGGGGTGCATCTGGCCACTGGCTGAGGTGCAGGGGAGGCTTGCGGCGAGGGCCATCCAGGGCCAATGGCAGCGGCCGAAGGACATCGACGCCGTCATCCGACGAGAACTCGACCACCCGGACTATGCCTACGGCAAAACACCGCGCCACGCGGTGGAGGTCGACTACTACGAGTACCGCAAGCGCCTCGAGGGAGAGCTCGCCGGCCGCCGAGCCTTTTGAGGCCTCTCCCAGGAGCCACGCGGGGGGGTGGGGGAGAGAGGCCTTCGCTTAGGACGCTTTGGCGCTAGCGTGTTCGCGCGTGGCCACCGCTTGTTGAGTGGCAGGCAAGCGCAGCGTCACCGTGGTGCCCCGGCCCACGCCACTGGCGACGTCAATGCGGCCGCCGTGGCGCTGGACGACGCCGTAGGCCAGCGTCAAGCCCAGGCCGACCGCCTTGGTACCGCCGCGAGTCGTGAAGAAGGGCTCAAAAATGCGTGGCAGCATGGCGGCAGCAATCCCGCCGCCGGCGTCTTGGACTTCCACCAGCAGCTCCCCTCCTTCGTCACGAGTCCTCACCTGAAGGGGGCCGGCCGGACAGGCCTGCCTCGCGTTGCGAAGCACGGCGCCCAGGGCCTGGTCCAGCTGTAACGGGCAGCCCCAGACGCGTTGGCGTGCACCGAGGCTGGCCTGGACTGCCCCTGGAGGCATGTGCTGGAGCTCGGCGCGGACGGAGCGGGAAACGGAGGCGTTGACGTCGACCGCCTCCATTTTTCCCAAGTCCTGTCGGGCCAGCTCGCGGAGCCCTTTGACGATGCCGGAGATGCGCTGGGCACCCTCCAGCGCTTCGCCCACCGCCTCCAGCCCCTCGGTGGCGTGCTCCCGTGCCTGGACCTCGGACAGAACGCGGACTGCGTCCGCCGGCGCATTCTGGCCGCACAAGCGGGCGGCACGCTCGACGGCGTCGGCACCGGTTTCCAGCTCGCGCAGCGTCGCCTGCAGCGACTGCAGGTTGGCGATGACGTAGCCCAGGGGGTTGTTGATTTCTTGCGACGCGCCGCTCGCCAGTTGGCCCAAGGACGCCAGGCGCTCGGTCGTCCGCAACCTTTCTTCCAGGGCGCGACGCGCCGTCACGTCCTGGTACTGGAGCACCGTCCTGCCGTCGTCGGGGTCCTCCGAGAGTCGAAACGCTGTCACCCGGAGACGGCGGCCGTCGGGAAGCGCGAGCTCGCTGCCCGACTCGCGAGCCTCGGCGTGCTGCAGGGGACACTCCGTGCACGGGCTCGAGCGGCCAGCGAGCAGGACGTGGCAGGTTTGTCCCACCACTTCTCGGATGTCCCGGCCCACGGCACGGGCATAGGCGAGGTTCGCCCGGCGGACGATGAAGCCTTCCTGGATGACGATGGGTTCGGTGATGGCGTCGAAGGTCCGCTCCCATTCACGTTTGGCGCGGACGACGAGCTCGGTACGCTGTTCGACCTTTTGCTCCAGCGCGGCATTGGCCGTGAGCACCTCGGAACGAGCCTCCCGCAACCGGAGGGTGAGTTGGGCGTTGGCGATGGCCACAGCGACTTGGGCCGCCCAAGCTTCCATCCGGTGCAGGGTGGCATCGGCAAAGCCCGGCAGCCCAGGCCTTCGCACCAGCTCGATGGCCCCGACGCAAGTGGCACCGCGGACCAGCGGCAGCGCGAGGAGCGCGCCCGGCTTCTCGCCGGTGCGCCGCTGGACACACGAAGCCACCTCCGTGGAGAACTCTCCCTCCGCTTGGATGAGCGGTACCAAGTCCCGGGCCGCGAGTTCCGCCAGGCCAACCGCACTGATGTCGAGTGGCTCCGGCTCCGGCGGGTCGACGGCAACGAGGCCCAGCACTCCGTTGGCGTCTGTGAGCCACACCGTGGCGCGGTCCGCTTGGGCCAGAGCTCGCGCGCGGACGACAGTGTCGCGCAGAATCTCCGTTAACTCGGCCAGGGTATGGAGGCTTTGCACGGCGTCGGCGAAGCGCTCCGCCTCTTCCAGACGTTCCTCCAGGGTGGGGCCGACGGCGGTGTGGCGTGCGCCCGCGCGCTCGGCTTGGGCCCGCCGCAGCGTTGGGACGACGGCGTCCAAGGTGTGCACCGCATGCACGCCGGCCGGAAGCGCGGCGGGCGCGGGGCTGTCACCGAGGTAGAGCACGGTGGCCGCTCCGGCAGCGCTCAGGCGCGAGACGAGAAGCCGCCAGTTGGGGACTGGCTCGCAGACGACGCCGTCGGCGGCTCCGCCGCCCACTTGCCGGAGCGCCTCGGAGGGCGTCACGTGGCGGACCTCCAAGCCCGCGCCGGTGAGCGCCGCCAGGAGCTCGTGGTCCGGCTTCACCGTCGACACCACCAGGGCGGGAAGGGCGCGGGCCATGGGACGCTTTGGGGGGTGCCGCGCTAGCCGATGGCCAGCAGGGCCTGGTCGTCTTTGTCCACGAGAAGCGCGCCACTGTCGTCGCGCAGCAAGTGACGAAGGCCGGGATGTTGCCGCCCGAGCCTCGCGAGTAGCGCGCGTTGGCGCTGCACGGCCGCGTGGAGCTGGCGGTTGGAGCGCTCGAGAGCCACTTTTTCGAAGGCGAGGTGGAGGGCCACTTTCAGCTCCGCGTCGTCCCAAGGTTTGGTGAGGAACCGGTAAATTTCCCCCTCATTGATGGCTTCCATGGCCGTCGCTGCCTCGGCGTGTCCGGTGAGCATGATGCGCACCGCGTCCGGGTGGAGTGCGCGGACTTCCTTGAGGAAGTCGAGGCCGCTCATGTTGGGCATGAGATGGTCCGAAACCACCACGTCCACCTGGCTCTGGCGCAGCAGGGTAAGCGCTTCGCCGGGCTCGCTCGCGACGAGCAACGTGTAGTTCTCTCGGCGCAGGGTGCGCTGGAGTGCGCTGAGGACATTCTCCTCGTCGTCGACGAGGAGGACGGTGCGGGCCATGGGCTGCATTTGACAATGGGCTCAGCGCAAACGCCGGGCCAAGGTGCGCCACCAGGAGAGACGAGGGGTTGCAAAGGGGGCCCCGGGTCAGGCTCCTCACCTGGGGCCGGACGGACACCCGGCGGCCACGGCACCGGCGCACAGCCGGCCGGAACTGGCAAATCCGCCGGCCCTCAGCCGTTCTAGGTCCTCAAGCTGCGCAAGGCATTCGTCCACCGCAGCAGCTCGTCGAGCATCGTCGTCAACGGCTTTTGCTGCGCCTCCCCGGGGTCGAATTTCTTGTTTGCGTCGAGGCTTTTCGCGAAGAAGGGGAGAACCACGGCCTCGGGAAGCGGGACCACTTTGAGCGTCGTGAGCACCTGCTTCGTCATTTGCACCGAACGTGTCCCGCCGGAAACGCCGCCGTAGCTCACGAAGCCCGCCGGTTTGTAGCTCCACTCGTGCAGCAGGTAGTCGAGCGCGTTCAGGAGTGCGGGAGGCATTCCGTAGTTGTACTCGGGCACGACGAAGACGAAGGCATCGGCGTCGGCGACGGTGCGGCTCCAGTTTTTGGTGTGCTCGTACTCGTAGCGACGAAGCGCTGGGTGGTGTGGTTCGTCAAGGAGCGGGAGGTTCACCTCCTTGAGGTCCACCACCTGAAGCTCGAACTTGCCATGCTTCCTGGCTTCCTCGACAAACCACTCCGCGACTGCAGCGCCTCCGCGCTGCTCGCGCGTGCTGGCGATGAGAATCTGGAGCTTGGGTGCCATAAGTCCCCTTCGGGAAGCGTCCTACCACGCGACGTCGCTTGAGACCTCCAGCATCCCCGAGCCCTTTAGGGCGTGCCAGGCCGAAGGCGCTCGAGACTTCGTCGCAAGAATGCGGGGAGCTCGACCGGCCTGCGCGTCAGGCGGTCGACGAAGACGTGGACGAAGCGCCCTTGGGCCGAGGCCCTCACCGAGCCCGACCGAAAGATGGCCAACTCGTAGCAAACGCTCGAGCGGCCGAGCTGCGCCACACGGAGCCCGCCCTCCAGCAATTCGGGAAACGCCACCGGCGTGAGGTATTGACAGTGCGACTCGACGCAGAGGCCAATCACCGGTCCGGCTTGGATGTCGAGCCCGCCCTCGGCAACGAGGTACGCATTCACCACGGTGTCGAAATACGCATAGTAGACGACATTGTTGACGTGGCCGTAGACGTCGTTGTCCATCCAACGGGTAGGCAGCGGGTGGAAATGAAGGTAGGCCGACCGCTCTTCGGGCTCGGGACTGGGCATCCGGCGTTAACCCTCCCTGAGTGACGCCTCGAAGAGGGACTGCACCTGGGCGATGTCAACTGGCACGGGTGCATTGTCCACGAGGCGCTTCTGGAGCATGGCCCCCCGCGTGAGCGCGGCGACATCCCCGGGGCCGTACCCCAGGGATGCGGGACTCGCCGGCACGCCAGCCGCTGCCATGAGCCCTCGCAGAGCAGTCGAGATGAGCTCCGGGGCGTCCTCGAGCTGCGCTTGGGCCGTTTCGGCCCCCAACAGACGGGCTGCTTCGAGGTGGCGCTGAGGCAAATGGGGCGCGAGTGCGTGAAACACGCCCGGGGCGTTCACCACGACGGAAATCCCGTGTGGCACGAGCGCCTCCGCTTCGGGGTAGCCTGGACAGCGGTAGTCCCGAACCAAGCCGGCCACCGAGTAGGACATGGCATGGGGAAGATGGCATCCGGCGTTTCCGAAGGCGATGCCGGCCAGCGTCGCCGCCCAGCTCAGGGCTTCGCGGGCTTCTGCATCGGCGGCGTCGCGTACCGCGCGGACGAGGAAACGCCCCGCAAGACGCAAGGCTTCGCGCGCTCCGACGTCACTCCAGGGGTTGCGACCCTGACTCATCGGCCGCGCCCGCGCGGACGCTGGCCGCGGACGGGCCTCGTAGGAGCGCGCGGTGAAGGACTCCAGAGCATGGCAGAGGACGTCAAACCCGCTCGCAGCGACCACCATCGCCGGTAGCGAGCGCGTCAGTGTTGGGTCAATCAGCGCGCGGGTGGGGCGCAAGTGCCGAGAGGCGATGGCCGTTTTTGCTTTGAGGTCCAGGTGGTCGAAGACGGCGATGCCAGTGCACTCGCTGCCCGTGCCACTCGTGGTGGGGCAGGCCACATGTGGAGGCAGCGGCCCCGGGACTGGCCGGCCTTCCCCGATGGGGGCATTCACATACGCCAGGAAGTCCGCCGGATAAGTCGAATACAGGGCGGCGGCCTTGCAAGTGTCCATGACCGACCCGCCACCCACGGAAACAAACCCGTCGAAACGGCCAGCCCGTGCCCACCCGGTCGCCGTTTGAAACGACCGGTCGGTCGGCTCGACGTGGACGCCGTCAAAGAGGGCGCTGTCCAGCCCCGCCGCCTGAAGCGACCTGCGCGTGGCGGCGACCGCCTCCAGCCGCCCCACGGTGGCGTCGGTGAAGACCGCGACCCGACGGCAACCCAGCGCGGCGAGCGTCTCCCCGGCCTCGGCCAGGACGCCGGGGCCAAAGGTGAGCCCAGAGACATCCACCGAGAATGCTGTCTCGTGACCGAGGTCCGCGGTAGTCGGGTGGCAGCAGGCCATGCGCAGCTCAGAAGCGTAGCGCGCCTCCCCTCCCGCTGCAGTGCGCCCGCCCCGCTTTGCCTTGGAGGGAGGACAGACTTTCAGGGTCGGTAGACCTGCCCAGCCCTCATCACGAAGGAGACGTGGCGCAGGGCGCTGGCGTCGACGAGGGGATTGCCCTCAGTTGCGACGAGGTCGGCCGCGGCTCCCACCTTCAACGTGCCTCGAAGCCCTTCCATGCCGAGCAGACGCGCCGCATTCGTCGTCATCGTTCGAAGTATCTCCGGCGGCGAAAAGCCCGCTTCTTGGTAGCTCTCCACAAAGCCGATGGAAAGGGTGCCCCGGGTTTCTCCGGGCATGGGAAAGATGACGTCCGTGCCGAAGGCGATGGGCACCCCCACGGCGCGGGCGCGCTTGAGCCGGGCCACCACCCGCGGGTGGTAGTCGTCCATGCCCATCTCGTGCGCCGCCGTCCGGGTGAAGTCGGTTCCCACCAGGAAGACCGCCTTTCGCTTCATCAATTCCAGGGTGTCCGTCGTCGCGTCGTACGCGTGCTCAACGGAGGCGACGCCACCCTCGGCGGCAATCCGTGCTCCGGCGTCGGTCCCGCAGTGCGCGGCCACCTTCAAGCCGGCCCGAGCCGCCTCAGCGACCAGCGTTCGAACGTCGTCAACCGAGTACAGGTACGGCTGGTCATCGACGACAATCTTGATGACCTTGGCTCCATAGAGGGCGTTCTTTCGAACGGCCAGTCGCATTTGTTCCGCGGTGTCGGCGTACAGGTACTCCGGCTCGCCCAAGTCCGGGCGCTCGGGCTGAAGGTGGTGGTACTGACCGCCGAGGGGGGCGATGATTCGACCGGCATTGACGATGGTGGGCCCCGCAATCCATCCCTCGTCGACGGAGCGACGCAAGTCCGTGTCCGCGTAGTTTCCTGCGTTCCCCACGTCCCGGACAGTGGTGAAGCCGGACGCGAGCATCTCCCGTGCGTTCACCACACCCATCAACACGCGACGTCCATTGGTTTCGAGCAGGGTGGAGGAGAGGAGTGACTTGAGGAGGTCATTCAGCCCGTTCCCGCCTTGCGTCTTCACTGTCAGGCAGAGGTGGGTGTGGACGTCGATGAGGCCTGGCAACACGTAGCGGTTGGAGAGGTCGATGACTTGGACTCCAGCAGGGACTTCAAGCCGGGGCCCCACCGCCTTGACGCGTCCATCCTCAATGAGAAGGCTCTGGTTTGCGGCGGCGGTTCCGTTGCTCGGGTCCACCAGCCAGCCCGCTCTCAGCAGCAGCGATGGGGACGCACGCGCGGAGCCAGCCAGTCCCAGGGCGAGCACACCCACCAGCTGTAACGCACAGCGGCCTCGGTTGAGGTCGAGCATCCTGTCTCCTGGGGAAGGTTCGGACCGCCGCTCGGAACAGAGCACTTCCCTCGAGCACCTTCCAAGGGTTTCGGGGCGTAACGCCCTCGCACCGACGGTCGACGGTGAGTCAGAACTGGTAGGTCACTGCGTACAAAAGGCTCAGCGTCCGAATGCTCAATTTCGTCGTGATGTTCGTCCCGCTCGCGGGGTCCTGAAATGAGAAGCTGGACGAACTTCCCCAGCTGAAGGCGAAGCCAAGTGAAGCAGACAAGTGCTCGCCGCGGACCCGGCCGCCGAGGGTCGTCCCGTACATGTTGACCGCGCGAAAGACGTCTTGGCCCACGGTCGTGGTGGGGGAGTAGTCGCTGAAGAAGCCGGCATGGACGCTCCAGGCCTCGCCGATGTTGATGTTCCCACCGGCCGCCCAGTTCCACACTTGACGTGCCGCATTCTGGACGGCCGGGAATGGCTGAGGCGTCACCACCGGCACGCCTCCGGGGCCCGTGGTCGTCACCTGTATTGGCATCTGACTCGAGAAGAGTGGGTAAGCCGAAATCGCGGTGTGGTAGCGGAGGTCGGCCTCAACCTCGAAAAGTTTCGAGTGCCAGGCCAGTCCGACGTTGACCTCGAGCGGAGACTGGTAGTCGAAAGCTGCGCCCCGGTCGTGGAAGAAGGCTTGGCTCCAGGGCGTCCCGTTGTTGTCGACGTTTTGGTACGTCAAGGCGCCGCTGGACAGGAGCTTGACACCGGGCGGCCGAAGGAGAGCCCCCAGGACGAGGTTGGGCGTGATGTCCCACTGAACTCCCACGTCCGCCGTGAAGTCCCAGATGGAGCCGCTGGCATCGACGGTCCTCAGAAACGCGTTGGCCGTCGTCGCGGTGACGACTTGGGCCGAAAGGGTTTGGACTTCGCTCAGGGACGTCAACGCCACGCCCACGCCGACACCAAATCTCAGACAACGCAACGGCGCAAAGCTGACGGAAAACGTTGGCTCGAGCGTCGAGAAACTCACGTGCGAGGAATATGAGAGCCGCTCGGCCCCCGCCGCCCCGCCTTCGAGGTCCTGGGCCCAGGAGATGGGCTTGGTGATGGAAAAGCCGAGCCTCCAGTAGGGTGAGTGCAGGATGTCGTCTCCGAAGACGACACCAAAGTACGAGGGCAGCTGGGTGATGGAGAAGGCGCCCCCGGCCTTATTGACGTGCTCTAGGGAGAGGACGTCTGTCTCGAAGCCGCTTCCACTCGCTCCGATGGCCGTCCGCTCAACGAGCGCCATCCCGGCGGGGTTGTACCAGCCCGCCGTCGTGTCCTGGACACGTGCCACGAAGGCGCCTGCTTCGAGGGACTCCTGCTCGCCGACCAGGACCCGGTCATAGTTGGTGATGACCACGCTCGGGGGAAAAACGGGGCTGCTTTGCGCAGAGGCGTCAACAGCCCCGAGGAGGCAGACCAGGACTGCCCCCAACCAGCCAGTCAACAGGCCGCTTCGCCTTTCACTCACGTGCCACCCCCTGCGTGACGGCCCCTTTTTGAAACCGAGGCCGGCGATGTGTCCCAAAATTCTGGGCAGGACCCTTTGGCGCTTGACGGCTACCGTTTGCGCTTTCTTCCAACCTCGCTACCGGACCGAGGGCATGCCCTGAGTTCCGCAGCGGATTCCTCCTGGTTTTCAGGGTGCCTAGCCCCCCCCAGCGCTTTCTCGCTCTCGAGAGCCCGCTCTATAGCCCAACGCTCGGTTGGCTGAGGGTTTTGCTGCAACAGCGGAGTCGGCGGCTCGTTTTCGACGAGGAGCCAGCCCCCCCCATTGTCCACGGGGGACACGGGTAACAGCCCGGCACCGGCGAAGCGCGACTGGTCCTTAATTTTTGGCCAGTCGCTCGCACGCGAGCCGTCATCTTGAGCCGCGCTCCTCGTGCGTCGACTGTCCCCGCCGGGGAGTCAGCGAAGGCTATTTCTTCGGCGTGTCGGACTTCTTTGTGGAAGCAGCCGGCGTCGCCACTTTGTACTTCTCGTTGTACGCGCGGATGACTTCGTTGGTGACGTCCAGGCTGGCTGGGCCGAAGGCGACGGCTTGCTTCACCAGGACCATGGAAAAGCTTTCGCGCTGGGCGACGGCGGCCACCATGGCCTGCATCCTTTCTTCGATGGGACCAAACGCCTCGCGCTGGGTTTGAGCCAAATCCGCTTCCCCCTTGGCCATTGCCTGGCGAAGCTCGACCACTTTCTTTTGGTAGTCAGCGGCCTGCTGTGTGCGCGTGGCCTCGGTCATGGTGGGTGCTTGCTTTTGCAGCGTGTCCCCCTCCTTGGCCAAAGCCTCCTGGGCCTTGTCGAACTCCTTCTGCTTGGCGTCCTTCATCTGCTCCAAACGCGTCCGGGCGGCCCTCCCCTCGTCCACTTCCAGGACTGCGCGCTGGTAATCCACGATACCGATTTTCTGCTGCGCCTGGGCGAGCCGAGGAACGAGAAGCGAGAGTGTGGCGAGAAAGGCCACGAGGATTTGACGGGACGGCATGGGGTGTACGCTCCGATGTCAGGAAAACCGGAAGAAGGCTCACCGCAAGGCCTCTTGGGAAGAGCCGCTGCGGTGAAGGGAGGGCTCCGGCGAACGGCCCACCAAAAAAAGTGCCGGCACACTAGAGGCGGCCGTCGGGCGTCGTCAAGGTGACATTCGTTGGAAAGGGACAAGCAGCCAAGAAGGCGCTCCGCTGAGGTTTGCTCACGTTGGATTTCGGGCAGGGCCAGGTGTGCCTCTCGACGAGTCGCCCGACTTTCCTGGTCGTCCTCCAGTGGCAGGTGCGGACACACCGAGACCCTCCGAGGGGTACTCGGAGGGCCCTTTGTCCGGACGAGATGAAAGCTACAGGGCGAGTCGACTACTTCGGGGCGAGGTAGCTGAGCTCGGGACGGTACTGGTAAATGCTGTTGCTTAGGCTGCGGAACGTCTTCCGGAGGCTCGCGAGGATGGCTGCGCCCTGCTCCTTGCCGTAGGCCTCCCCCATCATCACATCGAGTGTCTTGTCGTTCGGCTGAAAGGCGGCCCAATTTGCCCGGTCGCCAATCAGCACAAAGGTCGGCACCTCGCCGCCGTTGACAAGTTGGTACCAGCGGCTCGGCCCAGCCACGGCGTAGTTCGTCTTCTTGATGCCGTCGTTCACCTTCTTCACCGCGTCAATGAAGTCATTCACCGAATCGGGATTGAGGTGGTAGGTGGTGACGCTCGTCAGGGGGGGCGGGGTAGAGCCTGGAGTCGCTCGGCGATTGGCTGATGTCGGCTCGCTCCGTCCAATAGCTCAGCGTCTCACGTGCCACCGAAGGTCCCATGGTGGCTGCCACGTCGGCGCCGTCTGCTTTTTCAAACTTCTCGCGTCCGTCGAAGTCCTTCCACGCGTGCCCGAAGGAGCCGGTGACGTACGCGCCGGTGTTTTCACCGGAAATGACCTCCCACACGTACCAACTCCAGGCGTCCTTCTGACTCTTGTGCCAACCCATATGCTTCGTTCGACCAGCCTCGTACTGCTTTGTCATTCCGGGCTTTAGAAACTGGGCGGCGATGATGGTGACGTTGGCAGACTGAGCAAGCACCGGAAACGCCGGTGCCATGGCGAACAACACGCCGAGAACCGCACTTTTGATGCGCATGAGTTTGTTCCTTGGTCGATGGGGGTCGCGAGACGCCGGAGGTCCGTGCAACGAGGCGGGAGGTGCCCACCAGCGACTTCGCAGGAGGCCCTTAGCACCCCCCCTGCGGAATTTCCTATGGCGGACACCGAGATTTTGGGGGCCGCACGGAGCTCCCTGGCTGGCGCTGGACGGACTTCACCCGCATTGCCCTGTCGCCGAGGGCCTAGACACTTCTTCCGCCAGCACCCCTCGATGGGGGTTGGCTTTGTCCACCGCGCCATTGCGCCGTAAGCCGCGCGGACAGACTGGGCGTCCGTCGGCCGCGCTAGGGACCCATGCGGCACTTCGACTCTGAGAGCGGCATGAAGGCCTGGGCCGCAGGCGTGCGGGAGACGACTTTGAAATAGTCGCGCTCCTCTTTGGCCTCGGTCTTCGGCTTGACCTCGACGTGCAGCACGTCCAACAGGACACGGTGGTCCTGGGCCCGGATGGTGGCATTCCGCGCAAAGAAGTCGCTGAATTGGTACCCCTCGAGCGCCGCCCGGACTTGGTCCGCGTTGTCCGACTTCGCTCGGGCGACTGCCTCGAGGTAGGTGGTGACCGCTGAATAGATGGCGCCGTGTTGCCAAGTCGGCTTCTTGGCGAAGGCCTTCTCGAACTCGGAGCTCCATGCCTTGCTCTGCTCGTCGAAGTTCCAGAACCAGGGGACAGTCACCACTGAGCCGGCGTAAGCGTCTTGACCCAGCGCATCGACGTCGGCCTCGCCCAACAGCCCGATGGCGAGGCCGATGCCCTTCTTCTTCAAGGCGAACTCGTTGTACTGCTTCACAACGTTGACGAGGTCAGCCCCGGCCTGCAGGACGGCGAGGATTTCCGGCTGAAGGGAGTCGGCCTTGAGGAGGTAGCTCGAGAAGTCAGTATTTGGAAAGGGAGTGGCGACACTCGGTGCAACCATCCTCCCGCCCGCAGCCTCCACGGCCTTGCGCATCTGGGCGTCCAGGTTCCTCCCGAACGTATAGTTTGGGTAGAGAATGAACCAGGTCTTGCCTCCTCGTTTGGTCACTGCCGTCCCGGTCCCGTTGGCCAGCATCCAGTTGTCATAGGCGTAGTGGAAGGTGTGGCCGTTGCACTGCTCGTTGGTGAGCTCCGTGGTACCGGAGCCGGTTTCCATGAGCAGGGCGTTACGCGTCTTCACCACCCCGGCGACTGCCAGTGCGCACGCCGAGTTTCCGACGCCGAAGATGGCGTCGACACCCTCCCGCTCAATCATCTCCAGGGCCTTTGTTGTGGCCACGTCTGCTTTGTTCTGGTGGTCGAAAGCGACGACCTCCACCTTCCCGGCGTATTCCGGGTGCTTCTTCATGAAGGCGGAGGCAGCCATCTGCGCCGCCTTGAAAGCCCCCGGCCCCAGGGCCGCGGAGTACGGGCCGTTCATGTCCACGAGTACGCCCAGTTTGATTTTGTCGCCTGAGAGTTGCTGCGCGAACGCTGATGCCGCGATCAGCAATGCTGCGAGCGTTGTCGCTTTCATCAAACCCTCCTGAGGGGCCTTCGGAAGCGCAGGACTCTCGACGAGGATGCCTCGTACTCCGGCCCGCCACTGCCGGCCAGCGACTTAAGGTTTGAATGCAATTCTGCAGCTCGTGGCCGTCAGGACCGCCAAACGCCGACGCCCACTCGGCGTCGGGTGACGTCTGTGCAACCCTCGAGCAAAGGTTTTCGGCCTCAAAGAGCGTCCGAAAAGAACGTGATTGGCTCCGTCAGTGGCGTCTGCCAAAGTTTCACCTATGACTGCCGCCATCCTCGGCGTTTTCGGCGTTTTCGTAGCTGCGTTTGTGATTCCCCCGCTCGGACATTGGCTCAACTCCCGGCTACGCCTGGGGCGGGAACGTCGTCGGTCACGGTGACGTTTCCAGCGGGCCTCCCGCTCGAGCTTGAGCTGCGCATCCTGGTGGACGTCGGGGGCAACTGGGGACGGCCGGCGGCTTCGACTCTCCACTGCTGGCTTCCAGCGTCCTCGAGGCTTGCTTCTTGGACTCTACGCGCGCGCGTCCAACCACGAATTCGTTGCCCGTAGGTCCCTGTGGGTTGGGCATGGTCACGCGGCCGAAATGGCTCGCGCTCTTGCCAGGGAGGCCGACCGGATGTTCATACTCCCAAGTCTTAGAGCTATGGCCGCGGCAACTGCTCGCACAACTCCGGAAGTGAGCTGACGGTGAAAGCCGTGGGCGTCGAGGGAAAGCAGCGATGGATGCGGCGTGCCGAGCGCACCGCCTTCGTCGTCGGCGGCCTCCTGGTCGCGGTTTGGGCGGGGTTCCGCACAGTCGGCAGCACTCTCGAACGACGAGACCTTGAGGGCTTTAAGCGCCAACAGGGGGAAGCCAACGTCCGAGTCGGAGCGTCCCGCGGACAGGAGATGAAACTCCTACCGACGGCATTTCGACCGGTGGACCAGAGCCAGTGGGCCGAAGAGCGAATTCGCGCCTACCAGGACACGCTTAGTCACGGGAGTGCCCCAGTACTTGGCGTCTTGCGGATCCCGCGGATTGGTCTTGAAGTCCCTGTTCTCGCTGGGACAAGCGAATGGATTCTCGACCGAGGCGTTGGATGGATTGAAGAAACCGCCCGCCCCGGCGACTCAGGGAACGTGGGCATCGCTGGGCACCGCGACGGCTTCTTTCGCGGCCTCAAAGACGTCAAGCTCGGAGATGCGCTCGAATTGGAGTCCCCCGGGCACCGCTCCAGCTACCGCATCAGTCGCTTGAGCATCGTCAGTCCCGACGACACAAGTGTTCTGGAGTCAACACTAGCACCAACGGTGACACTGGTCACCTGCTACCCATTCTATTTTGTGGGGTCTGCACCGCAGCGGTACATCGTCCGAGCCGTTCTGGTAGAGACGTTGTAACTTTCCAAAGGGAGGGGCAGCATGACCATTCGGAACAGTCTCAAAACAGCAGTGGGCATCGGCTTCTTGACGGTGAGTGCGTCCGCACTTTGTCAACCTGCGCCAGCGGCGCCACCTGCGCCAGCGGCGACCACCACCACCACGACAACGGTGCGGAGCGGGGTGGTGGTTTTCGTCTCCGGCAACACCCTCATTACCAAGGAATCCGACGGGGTGACCCGCCAGCACAATGTGCCGGAGGGTTTCGTCTTCCAGATGAACGGCAAGAACGTGACCCTCGCCGACCTCAAGCCGGGGGACAAAATCACCGCAACCATTACCGAGACGAGGACGGTTGAGCCGGTGACCGTCACCCAAGTGCTGAAAGGCACGGTGGTGGAGTCTTCGATGGGGTCGATTCTCGTGAAAAACCAGAAGGGCAAGCTCATCAAATACTCGAGCAAGGACGAGCAGGGCCGCGACGTGACGATTTACCAGAATGGCCAGCAGGTGAAGCTGTCCGACTTGAAGGCTGGCGATCAGCTCACCGCCACCATTGTCAGCCGCTACCCGCCCCAAGTCTCAACCATGCGCGAGGTCAACGCGAAAGTGACAGCGGCGCCTCCGGCTCCAGCTCCGGCCCAAGTCGCTGCTGCGGAGCCGCCTCCGGCTCCTGCCCCGAAGCCAGCGAAGTTGCCCAAGACCGCGAGTCCGTTGCCGCTCGTCGGTTTGCTCGGGGGATTGCTCATCGGGGCGGGCGCTGGTCTCAGGCTCCTCCGACGTCGGAGCGTCGCCTCGTAGTCAGCGAACGCGGGCTCCGGGCATCCAAAGAGAGGTGCTCGTAGCCTGCGGACGCCACCAAACGTCACGGCGAGCGATGACTCGAGCCGGGTGCGCTCGACCGAAGGCGGACGGAGCGATGTGCAACTGCCTGCGGCAGGCTGCCGGCCGCGGTCAGCCTCGCCTCGGTGTGCAAAGGGTTGCACCCTTGCTTGGGTGCCCCCTGCGAAGGTCTAGTCCCCGAACGCATTCCCCTGTGGCACTAGAAGTGTGTGTCTCAAGACGCCCTAGACCGTGTTACCCGCCTGCTCGTGGCGGTCGAACGGCTCATCAACGTGGTCATCGCCAAGAAGCACGATTGGCACGCGACGCCGGTTGAGTCGGCCTTCCTCCTGGAGCTGTCAGAGCTGCTCGGCAAGGAGCTACCCGCCGAGGCCATCAACGTAGCCACCGTCGCACTCGAATTCCTACTGGGTGCGAAGTTCGCACTCGAAACTACGCAGCGGATTCTGCGCGACACCGCCTAGGCGGTCATGAAGACTGCTGTTGGGCTCCGGCGGCCTCCAGCGTGTTGCGAGTGACGCTGCCGGGATTCGAACCCTTTCAAGATGCTCGTCCTGGAGCGGGAAAGGGGGCCAGGTCGCGTCAGCGTGATCCACGTCGCGGCGTAGGCTTGTACCGGCGAAGTTGAAACCACCAGCGGAATTGGTAATATTACCAATTTGGTTGGTGCCACATGGCCGTGATCGACCGCGATCAGGAACTCTTCGGAAATCGGAATCGGACTGCGCTCCTTCTAGCCGTCTCGCTCCTCGGCGAGACCTACCCGAGCGAGCTCGCGCAGGTCCTCGGCGTACGCCTCTACACAGTACAGTCGATCCTGGCCGCATTAGAGCGGGAGGGCGTCGTCGTCAGCCGACTGTTGGGGCGTACCCGGCGTGTCTCCCTGAACCCACGTTATTTCGCTCATAAGGAGTTGGCGGTCCTGCTTTCGAAGCTCGGAAAACAGGATGTGATTCTCCAGCAATCCTTGTCGGCGCTACGGCGTCGCCCGCGGCGCGCCGGCAAACCGGGCATGACATGATTGGTCCGAACACCTCTTTGCCCGACGTCGCCTTTGCGGTCTGTACGGCCCTGCATCGCGCCGGCTTCACTGTCGTTCTGACCGGAGGGAGCGCCGCTACCTTCTACGCGCCAGAGGCGTACCAGTCGAAGGACCTAGACTTTGTCGTCACCCTCAAAGGCACAGCTGGTGAAGCTGCCCTGCGATCCCTCGGATTCGAGCGAAAGGGTGACTTCTACGTTCATGAGCACTCCCCTCTCTCCCTCGACTTTCCGCCTGGACCTCTGGGGATTGGCGAAGACCTCATCACTTCGTGGCTCACGGTGCGCAGAGATTGAGAAATCCTACACGTACTCTCACCGACCGACTCTTGCCGAGACCGATTGGCCTCCTTCCTTTTGTGGAACGACTTCAGTGGTCTTGAGCAAGCGCTCGCCGTGTACCGATCTCGGCCGGACGAGATAGACTTGAAGGCAATCGAAGCGTGGTGCCGGAGAGAAAATCGGCTGGAGCAGTTTCAGACGTTCGGTGAGAGGCTAAGAGCGACCGCTCGGAACCGATAGGTTTCGTCTGGTTCGGGCCCGTTTCTCCTCTGAAACGGAGTGCTGCGAGTGACCTGCCGGAATTCGAACCCTTTTAAGAGACTGAGGCGGACTCGCCCCTACCAGTGAACTGCCTTGAGCTGCCGTTGGTGCGGTCTATGTTGCTCATTCGGCATCTGTTTTCAGCAGCCGCTTCGGCGGTCTCGCAGGCTCGAGGAGACTACAGCCCGAGCGCAGCAACGCCGATGGTCGGTGACGCGGGCGGGACCGCGGTCGAAAGCGGGCCCGTCCCCAGGTCCACGGTGAGGCTGTTGGTCGCCAACACCAGGCCGCACGAGCCGACGGCGGCGAGGAGTTGGCCGGAGGAGCCAACGGTGACCTCTTTGCTCCATTTCAGGGTTCCAGCCGAGTTGAAGACGGCGAGGAACGTGTCGGCGTTTGACGGGAGCACTCCCGCGCCTAGGTCCACATTGCCCGCATACTCGGCCGTAAGGATGCCCACTCCGTCCGCGTTTGTATCCAAGCTGCCCAAAATGAAGCTCGACCCCGTCCCGCCGAAGTTCTTCGTCCAGAGCAGGTTTCCCGCCGAATCAAAGCGCGCCAGGGCAAGCGAATTGGTACCCGAGCTCGACAGCGGGCCGCCGCCGAAGTCGATCGTTCCGGAATAAACAACCGCCAGCGATAATGAGCCGTCCGCGCCCTGCCGGAAAAGCCGCTTCTGGATTGCCGATGTGGGGAGCATCAGCAGCTTGGTCCAGAGGCAACCACCGCCGCCAGTGAACTTCCCCAGCGCAGTAGCGCCGCCAGCTGGTACGGCGAGCGAGCCGCAGGGCAAGTTGGTGGGGGCGGTGAGGCCCTGGAGAAGGTAAAGGTTGCCGTCAAGGCTTGGCCAAAGGAAGTCCGACGCGGTGAGACCCGTGGCGAGGTCTTGCGCGGACGGGCCAAGGTCGGAACCGTTGGACCCCCAGCAGTAAACGGCTGGGTCGAAGTAGTAGGGCATCCCCATGGTGAGTGTCGTGTGGAGACCTCCCCCGGTGTCGGCGCCAGCCTGGAAGACGGCAACCGAGGGCTGCCCACTTGTTGATGTGGTTGTGATGGCGAAAACCGCTCCCCCATCTGGCGCTAGGCGAGTCCAAGTGACCGAAGCACCGCTGTTCGAGCCCGGTGGCAGGCCAGTCAGGACCAGTCCGTAGAAGGCGTCGTTCTGGGAATCGAGGACCAGGTTGCTCGGGAACATCGTACCTGCGTACGCGCCTTTCGCGTCCTGGTGGCGACTGAGTAGCACTCCCGAGGAGTTCCAGCGGTATTGCTCAAAGGTGGATGCGTTGTTGATGTCGCTCACCACCACGTCGTTTGTCGAGCCCGCGACGACGTCCATGGGAACCAGGCTCGTTGTCGCAGCCGGAATGGACGCAGTCCAAGCGACGGTGCCGGCCGCTGCGCTGCACACGTTGACCTTCCCTGCATCGGAGCCCCCGTCCACGACTCCCCCGTCGGGCCCAGCGTCGGAGGTCCCCGCGTCGTTCGTCGAAATCACCGCCGTTTCGCAACCCCACGTGAGGACGCCCAGGCAGACGGCAAGCAGATGGCGCTGACTGTGGGCCCAACGCATGGCACCTAAAGTACCACGCCCGAAAAAGTGACCAGACGGACCGCTATACCGGGTGCTGTGGCCTCGAAACCCCATACTTGCGAAAGACAGGGTCCATAGGCCAACCCAAGACCGCGCGGTTACGGCGCCGTGTGCCAGGACACGCTGGATTGCCCCAGAGGCGGGGCCTATTGTCGTGGATACCCGCCGGAGCGTCGCGCGGTCACTCCATGGCTGCTCTGAAGGCGACGCGCTTCCTGGCCCGCTACGGCCCCTGGGCGCTGGTGGCGGGCGCCTCAGAAGGGATTGGCGCGTCATTCGCTCGTGCACTGGCCGCCCGCGGGCTCAACTTGGTGCTGCTCGCGAGGCGCCGCGAGCCGCTGGAGTCCTTGGCTGCTGAGGTCGCCGATGAACATGGCGTCCAGTGCAGGGTTCTGGTGCTCGACCTCACGTCTCCCGGGCTGCACGCAGTCGTGGCAGAGGACACCCAAGACCTTGAAGTTGGTCTGGTGGTCTGCAACGCCGCGCTCTCGCTGATTTCGGGCTTTCTTGAGCTCGAACTCCATGACGTGCTGCGCTCGGTCGACCTGAATGTGCGGGCTCCGCTCATGCTCGCCCACCTCTTCGGCCGCCGGATGGCGGTGCGAGGGCGGGGCGGCCTGGTACTGATGTCGTCGGTAGCCGGGGTGATCGGCTCTCCGTACTCCGCCACCTATGCCGGCTCGAAGGCGTTCGCTCTGGGCTTCGGTGACAGCTTGTGGGCGGAACTCGAGCCACGCGGCGTCGACCTGGTGACCTGCGTCGCCGGGCCGACTGAGACACCGACCTATGCACAGGTGCGAACCTCGCCGTTTCCCCCGACGATGAATCCTGACCACGTCGTGAGCGCCGCGCTGGGAGCGCTAGGGAAGCGGCCGCGGGTGGTGCCGGGGCTGTTCAACCGGCTGACCACCTCGCTGGTGGCAATGCTGCCCCGCACGATGACTCTGCGGATGATTGCCAACCAGACGAAGAAGTTTGCCCCCAGGCGACAGTAAGCTTGATTCGGGCCGGAGCCCGGCGCTACACGGTCCCCGCCGCGTGTTCTCTCGTCCGAGGAGCCCAATGCCCCAGTACGTCTTCGACCCCGACGTGGTCCACGCCTGCGCGATGAAGAGCCTCGGACATGAGAAGCCGCGAATGTTCGACGTGTTCGCCGACGCGATGGAACAGGAGTTCCCCGACAGTCTCGACCGCGGCCAACCGTGGCTCTACAGCATCGCCGGCGGCGCGATGATTCAGATGAAGCTCTATTACGCGTCCATCCACGAATACATCATGATCTGGGGAACGCCGATCGGCTCCGAGGGCCATTCCGGGCGACACTTGGCCGGCTTTTGGGACACCGTGATCGACGGCGAGGCCTGGTACTACGGCGAAGGTCAGTTTGAGAAGACCGTCTACAAACCGGGCGATCGCATTTACGTCGGTCCCGGCCAGGCGCGAGCGATGAATTTCACCGACGGCGTGTGGGCGGTCGAGTACGCGCGCGGGCTGATTCCTTACAGCGTGCCATTCGGCATCGCCGACGAGCTGCTCAGCTGCTGGGACTGGGTCACCGCCGCGCAGACGCTTACCCTCTACACGGACCTGGTCTGCCAGAGCCTGGGCCGTCGCTACACTTCGCTCAAGCAGCCGTTCTCGCTGGTAAGCGCGGCCGCCCGGGCCCTGACTGAGCGGCTGCGTCCGCCGCCCGAGCTTCCCGAGATTCCGAAGGACAACATCAAGTTCTTCCGCTGAATGAACGTCCTCGTCACAGGAGCGTTTGGCAACATCGGAAGCCACAGCGTCGATGCGCTGCTCAAGCGACACACGCGAGTGCGTGCGCTGAGCCTCGGCGCGCCTGACTCCAGGCTGACCAAGCTCTGGGGGAACAAGGTCGAGGTTATGCGCGGCGACGTAACTCGACGCGAGACACTGGCCGCGGCGGTGCGTGGCGTCGATCGAGTGGTGCACCTGGCGTACCTCATCCCACCGGCGTGCCTCGAGAAACCCGACGAGGCGCGCAAGGTGAACGTCGAGGGCACCAGGAACATGCTCGAGGCGGTAAAGGCCCATGCGCCCACGGCCAAGTTCCTGTTCGCCTCGTCGCTCGATGTGTTCGGTCGTACCGCCGACCAGCCTCCGCCGCGCAAGGTGACCGATCCAGTCAACGCGACCGACGTCTACACGGAGCACAAGCTCGCCTGTGAGGCCCTGGTGCGCGAGAGCGGGCTTTGTTGGGCCATCTTCCGGTACTCCGACGTGCCGCCCCTGGCTCTGCGGCAGCCGGTGCCGATCATGTTCGAGATTCCGCTTTCGCAGCGGATAGAGACGCTGCACCCCTACGATGCCGGACTCGTGACCGCCAAGGGGGCCACGATGGAAGAGACATGGGGCAAGGTGTGGCTGGTGGGCGGCGGCCCGCGCTGCCAGGTGAAGTATGGCGACTACCTGGCCAAGTTTATGGCGGCGATGGAGATGGGCGGCCCGCTACCCGAGTCTGCCTTCAGCGAAACGCCTTACTGCACGGATTGGCTCGACACGGAGGAGAGCGAGCGGGTGTTCGAGTACCAGCGGCACAGCTTTGAGGACATCGTGCGAGACGTCGCGGCGCTGCTCGGTTGGAGGCGCTCGCTCGCTCGGCTGTCGCAGCCGGTGGTCCGCGAGTACATGCTGGGAATGTCGCCCTACTACCGAAAACGGCGTGAAGGTCGTTAGAGCCACCGAGCTCAGTAGGCGCTTTGCGGAGTCGACGAAATGAGCCCTTAGAACGCGAGCGGAGTGCGCCCCGAAGGACACACGGGAGTGCCCGAACGTGCACTCCACAGTGCCAATTCGTGCCCGCCTCCGGTAATCGCAGCTCAGCAAAACAATATTGAACTCAGGCGTTCTGGCATTGGTCAGTCCAGTTCCGCGTCTAAACGCGCCGACGTTTCCGTGGGGCGATGATCACGGGCTCGGCAAAAGGAGCAACGAGTGGCTGGGGCCTCGAAATGTTCACACGTGCGAGGGTTGGCATGGCGCGTGTACGCGTTTCACTTATTTATCCACGAGGGAATCCATGTTTCGATTCGTTCTCGTCACCTCGCTCGTCGCGCTGCTCAACGCCTGTGGCCCGGCTGATCCAGCCCAAAATTCCGCACCAATAGATCAGCCGCGACCTGGCAAGGCACCCACAGGGGCGTTGTACGTGCCCTCGAAGCCTCCACCGGCTCCCGATCCGACGCCGGAGCCCACGCCGAAACCGACTGAATGCATTTACCAGTGTCTCTGGAATTGGTTTGCTGGCGATCTGTGTTTGACCGATTGGGATCTCATCGGTGACGGTTGCGTCGGCAAGGCCTGTCCCGCCAAGCCCACCGGTATGGTCTACTGGAAGGGGTACTACCTCGTCGCCATCTGCCCGCAGGACATTGTGCTCTAGCCTGGTGAAGCACGGCACTGGAATCTCGCTGGCCTTGTCCGCGCAGACAATTCGGAGCGAATTAGGTTTCGTGACTCTTGTGAACTCGCGAAACAGAGTTCCTGCGAAGGGTTCGGGGACTACAAAGGCCGTGATGTTTGAGCTTAGGCGCGCGCTCTGAGCGGACTGAAAGTTCCCTCGGTCGTCGATGAAGACGGGGAGAGTGACCCTGCCGGGATTCGAACCCGACGATGCATCCGTCCTTAAACCGGTCTGCCCTCGATAATTGTCATCCCCGTCGGGGATGGAGTCTCGACCGCTTTGGTGAGCTTGAAGCCCGCGGCCCGGTAAAGCGCTCGATACTCCCCTTCGCTGCGCTCACAGCCACCCGTTCGGATGATCATGTTGAGGTCGGAAAGAAGTCGTGGCGTGCGTATCATCAGACGTGCGTCGCCGCCGCTCCTTCGCCGGCCCGAGGTTGACTGCTGGCTCGCCCGGGTTGCTTACGCGGAAGCTAGACGTGTCTCCCGAGCCTGGGAGCGAGAAGATGCCGTTTGTAAGCGTGGCCGTGTTGCCCGAGCCGTCGCCGAGGGTGCCTGTTCCGAATCGCGGCTCAATTGAGTCGGGGGCACTCATTTGGACACCACGGCCAGGGCGCAAGCCCCTGGCTCGTCTAAGGGATAGAGCCTTCACCGCCTCGCTTTTTTCGCCTCAGTGGCCCTCACCCGCTTTTGCTCGGTTCGGGCTGAAGCACCAGCTCAGCATCGATGGTGATTTTAATGTTGTCTCCCACGACGACACCGGCACCCTCGCCCGGGAAGTCCCAAAGAAGGCCGAATTCCTTCCGATTGACTGACGTGGTGGCCTCGATGCCGCGGCGGATGCCCCCGGCATGGTTGAACGGGGGCGGGGCTGTGACCGCGAGAGTCACCGGCTTGGTCACGCCGTGCATTGTCAGGTTGCCCGTCACCGAATACGAGTTGGCGCTCGACTTACTAAAGCTGGTCGAGACGAAGGTGATAACGGGGTACTTGGCCGCGTCGAAGAAGTCTGGACCCTTGAGGTGCGTGTCACGCTCCTCTACGCCCGTCGTGATCGACTTCACGTCAATGGTCGCGTTGACTTTGGAATTGGCTGGCCTGGCTTCATCCAGCATGACAGTTCCGGAAGGCTGCTGGAACATGCCGCGCACGTTGGTGAACACGTGCTTACAGACGAACTCCGCCGAGGAGTTTTCCGGGTCGAGCTCCCACTTCGAGGTCTGGGGAACGGCAGGAACTGAGGGCTTATCCGGACCATTGGAGGCCGCTTGTGCGGTCGGGGTGTCCCGGGAGCTGCAGGCAACTGACAGTAGCGTGATCACAGCGAGCACCGACGGACGCATGGAAAGTCTCCAAAAGGGCCACAAACGTTAACCCGACATTGAGGAGGTAGCGCTGAAAGGCCTGCAGGTTCGATTCGCGGTTAGAGCCTCCGGCGACTGCCAGGCCGACGGCCAGTAGGAAGCAGGCAATGCCTCTCCTCTGTAGCGCACGTGTCTGCCAGGTCAAGGAGCATGTCCTCGCTGTTGCGCCAGCCGTTGCCCCAGGAACCGCCTGACGCTGTTTGAACGCCGAAGCGTTCGGAACATGGCGGCGATCGAGTTCCACCCGATCAATAGCGGTCACTTCGCGCTTCAAGACCATTGTGCAGAGATCGGGTTACTTACGCGCGGCTTCCTGGGGCGGGTGATGCAGGGTTGAAGGACACGAGCGATGTCCGAGCCGAAACGCGGCCGAGGGGAATCGACGCGTTCATCGAGAAGCGGCCGCCCCGGCCCTTCGTCAACAGCCCGCCAAGCTGACAAGTCGTCGACGCCCGAGCTTGGGCTGACTTCGCCATGGTGCCTCTCCTGACAGAGGGCGGTGTCCGTCACCGCGCTCGCCAGAGAGGGCGTCAGAGGGTGCGCTGCAACACACGCTCGCGTACAGGGCCGGGTCTAACCAAACGAAGAAGACGGACGGCCTCTGACCGTGCGGTCAGTTACACCCAGAATCGGGCTACCCGCTGCCAGCGTCCTACTTCGCGTCCATCCAGGTGTCTGACCCAACCATCTTGACGGCCACGTTCGTGTAGAAAATGCGTAGTGGCTTGCCGTCAGCCGTGCCGCGCTTGTCCAGGGAGACGAGCAGCGGTCCAGCCTTCTTCTGGTCTCCCCAGGTCACGATCAGAACACTTGGCTGAACCTTTCCCCCGTGGCGAAAGACGAGGTCGCGGATACGGCCGTCGGCACCGACGTAGAGCTCCCAGGTGTCACCCGGGGTATAGCCGCCTCCCTCAGCCGGGTACTTCGCCACGACCTTTTGGGCCTTCCCTGTCCCCAGCGGCACCTTCTGCATGCCGGCATCGGTGATCGTCACGCCGCTGTCCCAGACGAGGTGGAGCGGGAACAGAAGCGTGTACTGATCGTTGAGAAAACCGGGATCGATGTTTCCCTTAACCTCCGCGCTCTGGTTTGCGAGCTGGGAGCGCAAGTACGTGACCTTGAGTGGGTTGCCGGCCTTGTCTTTTCCCTCGTACGAGACCTGATCGGTCTTCGGCTCCCAGACCCATGAGCGAGCGAGCTTCAGCTTGCCGAGCTCGAGGTTCCACGTGTAGCGAATTGCCTCGATCTGACCCCAAGAGTCGAGGCCGTAAGTCTTAGCGATCTTGTCGGCGATGGCCGGGCGCGGCTGCGCCGACACGCCTGTCGGGACAAGCAGCGCTCCGATCAACAAGACGCACATCAGGGGAACGGCGCTTGTCTTCATCATCGGTACCCTCCCGCGGTGGCTCGGAATCGATCGACGTCCTCGAAGGTGGCGCGGCTCGTTGCGGCGGTACTGCCCTCCCTACCGTATTTTCCCGGGGTGCTCAATCGCGTTCGAAGGAAGTGCTGGGCGCGCCGGAGCACGCTGGCCAGGGAGGTGGCGAAGGGGAGGTGTTTGTCGACCTGCTTCACGGCGTGGCTCACCGTGTAACCGGGTCGCCCGTCAGGACGCACGCAGCGTCATCGCACTTTGATGACGACCTTGCCTCTTGCTCGCCCGGTTTCGACGTAGGCCAGCGCCTCGTTCGTCAAATGGGAGGGGAAGCCCCGATGGGTGACCGGCCGTATGGCGCGTATCCGAGGATGTTGAGCGTCTTGCCCTTCAGCATGCCGTGAGTCTTCCGCGCGTCGCTTAACGACGCGAGCGTTGTCCCAGGAAAATCCGCCCCGTCTACCTAGCTACCGGAGCGACTTGAATGCCGCGCGAAGTTCCGTCGTCAACAACTGCGGCTGTTCCCACGCAGCGAAGTGCGTGCCTTTGTCGACCTTGCTGTAGTAGATGGGGTGCCTACACGGTCGCAGCGCGACAGTCCGAGCGTCCCCGTCCGCTTGACAGCCCCAGCTCCTTCCTCAAGCCTTGTCGCTCCGCGGTGCTTCGGTGGCCTCGCACCGAGGGCTGAAAGATGAACACCCGACGGCAATTCCTGAAGGGCGCAACGATGCTCGGCGCGGGAACACTGCTGCCGGCCCTGGTGTTTGCCGCCGATGGCCCATCGTTAGGCGCGGCGGAGCTCCCGGTGGGCACCCTCGAGGCGTCCGTGCTCGAGGCTTTACCTGGCAAGCGGCCGCTCATCAAGCGGGCGTACCGTCCGCCCAACTACGAAACACCCGTCGAGTATTTCGACACCATCTTCACCCCGAACGACGCCTTTTTTGTCCGCTACCACCTTGAGTGGATCCCGGATGTGGCACCGACCGAATGGAAGCTGGAAGTAGCCGGTGACGCGGTCGAGAGGCCGCTCACGCTCACGCTCGCGTCACTGCAGCACGACTTTGAGTCGGTTGAGTTCGCTGCGGTGTGCGAATGCTCTGGCAATCGCCGCGGACTTTCCGAGCCTCATGTGCCCGGCGTCGAATGGGGTCCGGGCGCGATGGGGAACGCGATGTGGAAGGGCGTGCGATTGAAGGACGTTCTCGCCAGAACGGGCGTGAAGAAGGATGCCATCGAGGTCATCTTCAATGGCGCCGACTTTCCCCTTTTTCAGGGAACGCCACACTTCGTGAAGAGTTTGCCGGTGTGGAAGGCCGGCGACGGGAACACGTTGCTCGCCTGGGAAATGAACGGCGCGCCGCTGCCCCACCTCAACGGGGCGCCCGTTCGCCTGGTGGTGCCGGGCTGGACTGCAACCTACTGGATGAAGCACATCGTCACGATTCGCGTGGTGTCCCAACCACTCAGAAACTTCTGGATGTCGACCGCCTACCGCATACCGAAAGGCAAGTTTCCGGTGGTCGATCGCTTCCTCTCTCAGGAGACCGACGCCACAACGCCCATTACCGACATTTTAGTGAAGTCGCTCATCACGAACCCCAGCGACGGGCAGAGGGTCGCCACCGGCGAGCTTGTCGAGGTCAGTGGCATCGCCTGGGACGCCGGCTACGGAATTCAGACGGTCGAGGTCTCGAGCGACGAGGGGAGGAGCTGGCGTGCGGCCGAGCTCGACAGCGACCACGGCCGGTTCTCGTTCAGAGGATTTCGGCACGTATTCAAAGCGCTGAGAACGGGAAGGCAAGTGGTGCTGGCGAAGGCAACCAACCGCATAGGCAGCTCCCAGCCGTTTGAGCTGATCGTCAACCCCGCTGGCTACCACAACAACGTCGTCTCGCGGGTCACCCTCAGCGTCACATAGGTCAGCCGTGAGAATGTTCGTCATCGTCCCCGTGCTCATCGCGTCCGCGTCGTTCGCCGACGAGAGGCCCATCCAACTAAAGGATGGCCCAGGCAAGGACCTGGTGGCTGGTCGCTGCACGGTGTGCCACAGCCTCGACTACATCCAAATGAATTCGTTCTTTCTCGACCGCCAGGGCTGGGAAAGCGAAGTCAAGAAGATGGTCAAGGCCTTCGGCGCACCGATACAACCGGACGAGATGTCTAGAATCGTCGACTACCTGGCCAGGAACTACGGAAAGAAGCCAGTCCGGCCGGTTTCTAGACCCAAGTAGAAGAGAGCTGACTCGCGGTCTCGGGTCTCGCTTCGGCAATGGCGGTGAGGGACCCTGAGGAAAGCGCCACCCAAGACGTACCCCGCGGCGTGGTGCCAGCGCGTTGGTGGTCTCCTGAAGTTGTGCCGAGCTGCCGAGCGCACCACCAGGCAATAACCTCTGGACCGCGTCGCAGGATCGCGAGGCGCGGCAACCTGTCATGGCTTGGATCCACGGCGGCGGGTATCTGGGCGGCTCCGGATCGGAAGATGCCTATGATGGCCCGCCGAGGCGTCATTCGTCGTAACGCTCGAGGAAGTCGCGAATTACGTAGCTGTCGGGATTGCGCTGGTCCACCAGCTCGTCTCGGAGAAGACGCTGCGCGTCGTCCGCATCGGCACCGAGATTCGCGATCTCGCCGGCTCTTCTGGAGCCAGGTGCCTCCTGGTCTACAAATACAGTCTGAGCCGTAGAGAAGCTCTAGTGCGCCGGTTCCGTGGTCTTCTTTTGTATCGCAGAATCAGCATCCGAGGCAGCCTTCTTCGTCGAGTCAGCCGCCTTCGTTGTCGCATGCTTGGTAGCGGAAGAAGCATCGCTAGCGGCTTTCTTCGTCGCGTGCGAGGCGTCGGACGAGGTCTTGGAGGCTGTGTCCTTTGTGGCCGCCGCTGCATCATCGGCCTTCTTGCCAGCAGTCTCCATCGTGCCCTGAGCGAAGACGCCGAATGCAACGCTGAGCGCGCCAACAAAAAAGAACTTCCTCATTGGATACCCTCTCGCGGCCGGCAGCTTCTCCGAGCCATTCAATCCAGCTCGCCAAGGTAGTGTCGCCTCTAACGCGCCGCCAGCGCTGTGACACGTTTTCGAAGCTTAGCCATCAGCGGAGGCGCCTCTGGCCACGCTCAGGCTATCTTTACGTGAGCCGCCGGACCTTCTGCTGCTCAAGGCATCCGGCTTCCGCACGACGTTCGGATTCTTGAGCCCGCTGGTTATCGTCCAGCGGGTGGTACTCTCGCGCTCGTCACGCCGAGCCCCAGAGCATCTGCACCGAAGGTGCGCGCAGAGGAGTAGGTCTCCGTCGCGGATCGATGAGGATGGAACGCTCCGGTCATTTCTTGCGAAGGACCACGGCCGGTAGATCCCTTGTCGTGTCTTGGTGATGATTGGGAACAGCACTACGGATAGGCTCGTCGAACTGGGAGCGAGGGGCGGGTGGTCATGAAAACCAAAGCCAAGGGCAAGACTGCGGCGAAGCTGCTCGTCGCGATGACAGGCAAGGCGAGCGCCGCGAAGGCGGCCGAGGGCGACGAGCCCGTGTTCGCCTACATTGCCACTTTGCCACAGCCACAGCGCGGCATCGCGGAGCGCATCGATGCCTTGGCGGCGAAGACGTTGCCGGGGCTCCAGCGCGCGGTGAAGTGGGGCATGGCCTACTACGGCGTCGGCGGGGGCTGGTGCTTCTCGTCGGGGGCCTTCCTCGGCCACGTGAAGGTGATGTTCATTCGCGGCACCGAGCTCAAGCCGGAGCCGCCGGTGACTCCGACCGGGATGGGTAAGGCGACGCGGGGCGTGGAGCCCGCGTCCGTGGGCGAGCTCGACGAACGCCAGTTGGCGTCGTGGATGAAGCAAGCCGCCGCGATGCCGTTCTTTAGCGGTAAGAGGCGCTGAGGGCTGGAGCACCTGCAGCCCGGATGTGAAGAAGGAGAGGGCGACCAAGAACCCGTTCCTCCTCTGAAACTGGGTGCTACGAGTGACCCTGCCGGGATTCGAACCC
>CAVUXN010000004.1:0-1276263 GCA_963745475.1 uncultured delta proteobacterium | reverse complement strand
TATCGAGTTGGCGCCATACGTTTGAGAGCTTTCTAGTGCAACCACTAGAGGACGTAACCAGTCGCTCTGAACACGCGCATCGGGGTTCAGAAAGAAATACAAGTCTGAATGGAGTGTGATCAGTGCATGATTGACCGCGCCGATCGATCCCATGTTCTCGGTCAATTCTACCAAATTGATTTGATGCCGTCGACGACGGAGCAGTTCCAGTGTTCCGTCCTTGCTGGCGTTGTCTATGACGGTGACGCGGTAATTCTCATATCTCGTGTTGGTTATAAGGTGATCGAGGCAAGCGTCGATATCAGCGGCCGCCTCCCAAGCAACTACAACGATCTCAACATGAGTTGTCATTTGGTGAGCCAACCGACAATGGTGGTCTGCCGCGGGCGGCTATGATGTGAGCACCTGGATGCGCTTGGATCACGCGGTATCGTCGTCAATGCCGAACGGTACACGCTCGAGTCCCCCGAAGGGGATGGGGGTTCTTGGGCTTTCCACAGTCTTCGATAGCTCGAGGGATTGTCACAGGCACTCAACCCAAGGTTGGGCGTCTTAATCCGAGTTTTGCTAAGCGGTAGACGACGCTTCGTCGTGGCAACCTTAGAAGTCGTGCGGTCTCGGAAACATTCCAATTGGTGCGCTCTAAAGTATCTAGAAGAAAACGGCGCTCAACGAGCCTCATAGACGCACGAAGACCGTCGTTCCAGGGTTTGCTTAACCCTGTTACGGCGTGGGAACCAATGTGTTCTGGTAGGACGTCCCCGGTGACATCTACAAAGAGCGCCGCGCGCTGAATTGAGTTTTTTAGGTCTCTCGACGTTCTCGTGGCCACGGGCGTGCGAGAGCTGCGCGGGCAACGGTCATCAGCCACAATTTGTGCTGGTCAGCCAGCTCACAGAATCGTGTGATTACGTGCTCTGCGATTGGAACGACATCGAGCGAACGGTCTCTGAGAGGCGGCACAGCGATTACGACTGGCGGTGCAAAATACTGGAGTTCATGCACTCCTGCCATTGGGCGAAATGCGGTTGCATTCCAGAAGTTGGCTGCCTCAACGGCTGGAAGCGCTTCCAAGTGGCGGACGTAAAGGGTGCCGCCTTGCACTCGATCGACGCATTGCCTCCAAAGTGCCCGGTCGAATGCTCCGGACCGTATTGTCACAAACGGTGAGCGCGACGAGCGACGTTCGTGGATTACCCGCGCCAGGGTTTCTCGCCCGGAACCAGGCTCGCCCCGAAGTAGAACTCCGGTCTTCATACCCGCCCAGACGTCGCAGAAAGACCAAAGGCGAACCATCACAGGATCAACGTGTGGAAACTCCTCAACTGGCTCTGTTCGCTCCGCAAGAAGTCTGTCGAATGCTCGTCCCCAAAGCGTCTCCGCGTTCATCTTCGCCCGGTGATGCGGTCGCCCATCCCCAACGGAATGGCCGGCCAAGCCTTCCTAGGGCGTCCGAGAGATGATTCCGCAAGTCGTCTGCGGCCGCAGTAGATGCGCCCGGGCAGAGGAAGGCGAGAGTTCCGGGTGCGGTATGCCCGACAGTTGGTGGGACCTGGCGCTTCCCGACAGCAGTGTACTCCGGTGCCGACACGAAATCAGTCGAGCCGTTGGCGAGTAGCGCTCGAGAGTGGACCAATAGCAACGAGAGCGGAGACCTCGATACAGCGGTTCGATTCACCTCTTCGACGAAACGCTCGTCAAATAGTTCGTGGCTCAAGATCCCTTTACGGACGCTCTCTGCGATCGATGCCCGCTGAATGAGAAGGGAGCGGTCCGGAAGCGCGATTAGGTCTCCAGGACTTGCGCTGCCAACGCCCCGCAACTCGACGTCGTTTATTCGAACAACTGCGTTGCCCGACGCTCGGATTCTAAGCGTCTCTCCAGGTTGGGCGGGCTCTGGCATCCAGACGTCCCCGCCCACGAGCATAGGCTGTTCGCGGTTGACCGACACAGGCCGTGTCACGTCGGGGCCGATCTCGAGCACAAGACGGAGCTGGCGTTTGGGCGTAGACGTACTGGCGCACGGCGACGCGGCATCTCGGCATTGTATAGACGAAGACATTGGTGTCGCGAATACTCCGGTGTTTCCCGCCACTTCGGCCGTGTGGCACGGCTTCCGACCTTTCCGGTCGTTAGCTGGAGACTGTCAAGAGAGCGCTAAGCCGAGATCTATTAGTGCAGCATGTTCGTTGGCGCGGAGTGTGGTGGCTCTAATTGACCGCCGTCACGCCAGCCCTTAAGAGCTGCAGTCGTCCGATGTCCGAGCCGCAGTCTTTCCAATTTGCCGGCCTTGTTGCGCCATCACCTCTCTGGTCGGCGACGCTTTAGCGCGCTCGCGCTCCGCGCTGAGGCCCGGGACAGCTGTAGCTACACACGGGCTCCGGGGAGCTGCCCGGGGCCACGTGCTCGCGCAAGTGGCGGCCGAGACGCAGAGCACGCTGTTCTGCGTCACCGCCGACGACGACTCGGCCGAGCAGCTGACGGCAGACCTGGCCTTTTTCCTCGGCGGTCGGGGCACCCTCGCTGCTCCCCTGTCCTCCAACTTCCAGGCGACGACGTGCTGCCGTGGGATGAGGTGAGCCCCGACGCTGCGGTCGTTTCCGAGCGCCTTGGCGCTCTCTTTCACCTCCGCCAAGGGACGCCCTTTCGTGCACTCGTCGTCTCGTGGCGCGCTCTACATCGTCGCGTCCTTCCGCCGAGCTTGATGAATTCGCTGTCCGAGCTCCTCGGCGTCGGGCAAGAGGTCGACCGAGACGCTCTCGCGCGGCGGCTGAGTGACTTGGGCTACCAATCGTCGCCGCTCGTCGAAGACCTCGGGACCTTCTCGGTCCGAGGAGGCATTATCGACGTCTACTGTCCGCTCTACTCCCGGCCCATCCGCATCGAACTCTTCGGCGACACCGTCGAGTCGCTTACGTCTCTTCGACCCGAACTCGCAGCGAACAGTCGAGACGTTGAAGGAAGTCACCCTTGTTCCGGCGCGGGAGCTGATTTTCAACACCGAAACCAAGAAGGCCGCAGAGGCTACGGCTCGCGCTGCGGCCGAGCGCATCAACCTTCCCTCCACTAAGCTCCGCGACGTCGTGGAGAAGATTCGCGACGGAATTCCCCCTTTCGGCATCGAAGCGCTCCTACCCGGCTTCTACCCCGATGGCTTGGCGTCGGTGCTGGACTACCTACCCTTCTGGTCGAAGGACGTTCTCGTCTACATCGACGACCCAGTCGGCGTGGAACGGGCTGCAGATGAGCTTCGCGCCGAGCTTGAGCACGTCTGGACACAAGCTCAAGAGCGAGGCGATTTGGCGCTCCCGCCGGACGCGCATTTCGTCGACGACGACGAGCTGCGCGCGGCCGACTCTCGCGCTATCCCATTCTAGAAGGTGGCGGTCTCTCGCTCGACGCCCGACGAGTACGCCGCCGGTCGTCTTCGCCTTCGGCACGACTCAGGACCTCCGCAACGCCATTCTAAGCCACCACGGCGAGGAGGGAGCTCTCACTCCTCTCGTGGAACGCCTCGACCAATGGCGAAGTGCAAAGGTCGCGGCGGCCATCGCCTGCGGGACGGCTGGCCAGGTGGACCGCGTGAAGCGCCTTCTTCTCGACCGAAACCTCCACGTCCGCGTCCACGCTGAGCCTCTGGGCGACGCCCGAGCGCTTTATGACCCTGCCATCTACGCCCACCTCTTCACCGGAGAGGTTAGCCACGGCTTCGTCGACATGGCTGGTGGCCTGGCCGTCCTCTCCGACGAGGAGATCTTCGGCGCCCGCGCCCGCCGTCAGCTGAAGGCCACGGAAGGGCGACCATCCCTTCGTCGCAGCCTTTCGCGAGCTCAAGGAGGGCGACCTCATCGTCCACACCGACTTCGGCATCGGCCGCTATCAGGGCCTGGTGAAGATGCAGGTGCAAGGCGTGCCCGGGGACTTCCTGCTTCTCGAGTACGCCGGCCGAGACAAGGTCTACCTGCCCGTCAGCCGGATGCGGCTGATTCAGAAGTTCACGGGCGCCGATCCCGTCGAAGGTGGCGCTCGACAGGCTCGGCACCGGCTCCTGGGCGAGGACGAAGGCCCGCGTCAAAGAAGTCCTGCTCAAGATGGCGGCCGAGCTGCTGCAGCTTTACGCCGCCCGCAAGGCGCACCCCGGCCACCCGTTCTCAGCGCCCGACCGTTACTACCGGCAATTCGAGGCGGACTTCGAATTCGAGGAGACGCCGGACCAGGCCAAGGCCATCGACGACGTCCTGGCCGACATGCAGAAGCCGGAGCCGATGGACCGGCTCGTCTGCGGAGACGTCGGCTACGGCAAAACAGAGGTCGCGATGCGGGCCGCCTTCAAGGCCACGCTCGACCACCGGCAGGTGGCGGTTCTGGTGCCGACCACCGTTCTCGCCCAGCAGCACTTCCACACCTTTCGCCGTCGCTTCAAGGACTACCCGGTCACGATTGAGGTCGTCTCCGGCATGCGCAAGGCGCAGGAGAGCCGCGAGGTGCTGAAGCGCACGCGCGAAGGCAAGGTGGACATCCTCATCGGCACGCACAAGCTGCTCGGGACGGAGGTCGCCTTCAAGGACTTGGGGCTTCTGGTGGTGGACGAGGAGCAGCGCTTCGGCGTGAAGCACAAGGAGCGCATCAAGCAGCTGCGCACCCAAGTGGACGTGCTCACGCTCACCGCCACGCCCATTCCGCGCACTCTCAACATGGCCATGTCCGGCCTGCGCGATTTGAGCATCATCGCCACGCCGCCCGAGGACCGACGCGCCATCCGCACCTTCGTCACGAAGTTCGACGAGCCCACCATTCGCGAGGCCCTTCTGCGCGAGGTCCAGCGCGGCGGGCAGGTGTTTTTCGTCCACAACCGGGTGCAGTCCATCGCGTCGATGGAGCGCTTCATCCACGAGCTGGTCCCGGAGGTCACGGTAGGCGTGGCGCACGGACAGATGCGCGAGGGGCAGCTCGAGAAGGTGATGACGGACTTCGTCGACAAGCGGTTTCAGGTGCTTCTGTCCACCAGCATCATCGAGAGCGGCCTCGACATCGCGTCAGCCAACACGATGATTGTGAACCGCGCCGACACGTTTGGCCTGGCCCAGCTGTACCAGCTGCGAGGTCGTGTCGGCCGCTCCAAGGAGCGCGCCTACGCCTACCTCCTCGTCCCGGCGCGACGCCCGGTGACCCGGGAGGCACAGCGGCGGCTCGAGGTGCTGCAGGCGTTCACCGAGCTCGGGGCGGGCTTCTCCATCGCCTCGCACGACTTGGAGATTCGCGGCGCGGGCAACCTGCTCGGCCCGGACCAGTCGGGAAGCATCGCGGAGATTGGCTTCGACCTCTACACCCAGCTCCTCGAGGAGGCCGTCGCGGAGATGCGTGGAGAGCCAGTCCGCGTCGACGTCGAGCCGGACGTGACGCTGCCCATTCCGGCTCTCATCCCGGACGACTACGTACCGGACGTCCACCAGCGGCTCGTCCTCTACAAGCGCTTCGCCTCGGCGACGACGCCCGACGAGCTCCAGGACTTGCGAGCCGAGCTGGTGGACCGCTTCGGAGAGCTCCCCGACGACGTCGACCACCTCTCCGAGTTGATGCTGCTCAAGACGACAATGCGCGACCTCCGCCTTCGGGCGCTGGAGTCCGGTCCTGGGCGCTTGGTGGTGACGCTCGGCGCGGACGCACTGCTGGACCCGACGAAGGTGGCTGCCCTCGTTCAGCGAAGCAAAGGCGTCTACCGACTCACTCCGGAGATGAAGCTGGTCGCCAAGCGAGACAGCCTGGAGCAACCGGAACTCCTGCTGGGCGAAGCCAAAAAAGTGCTCCGGGACCTGAGCGCGTGCGCACTGCCCGATCTGCCGAGACTTGAAGCCGTGCGGCCTTGAGCTTTGGGCGTGGTCGACGCGGAGCCGTCTGCGGCGCTAGCCGCGGCTACACCGAAAGGCCGTTTCACCAAAGCTTCTTGCCCTTGTCGCTTCTCACCTTGACGGTGAGGTCGCCGCGTTTGAGGACCGAGACAAGCATCTCGGAGTGCCCCTTGTAGTCGACGCGCGAGCCTGTTGCGTCAATTTGGTCGCCAGAGGCGAAGGTAATTTTGGGGTCGATGAAATAGGACGGTCCCACCGACAAAAGAACGACGTCCTCCTTTTCGGTGTCCACGCCGATGACCACGCCATAGTGCTTATCGCGCCAGACGCCGACGAGCTTTCCTGAAACCGTCCCCACCGTCGCCGGATTCCATTTGGGAATGGGCATGGCCTTCGGCTTCGGTGGCATCGTGTGGGGGGCCGTCGACGGCTCCGCAAACCCAGCACGGGGGGCCGGGGTTGGGGTAGGGGCTGGCGCCTGGGCCAAAGCCAGCGAAGGGACAAGCACCGCAGCAGCAAGCACCCAGGGACGCATGTGTTCCTCCTCGAGCCGGCCAGCTCTCCTGGCGGCGGGCCCACAACCTACCAAGGGACTGGAAGGTTGGGCGTACTTCTGCGTCGAGAACGTCCCTTGCGGGATTCGGTCGCTGGTTACATTACCGAAGTCGCTCTCCGCCTGGAGCTGTCCTCCGCAAGCGACGCTTAGTGTTCGCCCAGAAACCAACGCCGGCGAAGTCTCGGGCCTTGGGTGAGGCCAAATCCATCCATGGCCCGTTTGCGAATGTGCGCCACGGCCTTCTCCGGGGAGTCAAAGAGCTCGAGGAGCTCGAAGTCCTTGGTGTCCACGGTGTGGTGGCCGATGAGGCTTTGGCGAAGCTGCTCGAGGAGCGGGCGCCAGAATTCGGTGCCAAGCAGAACCACAGGGAAGTCTTTAATTTTCCCCGTCTGGATGAGGACGAGGACTTCGAAGAGCTCGTCCAGCGTGCCGAAACCTCCGGGCATCACCAAGAAGGCGTACGAGTACTTCACCAGCATGACTTTCCGGACGTAGAAGTGCTGAAACTCCACCATCTTGTCGAGGTAGGGGTTGGGCTTCTGTTCTGCAGGTAGCTCGATGTTGCAGCCCAGCGAGCGCCCACCTGCCTCCCGCGCGCCGCGGTTGGCGGCTTCCATAATTCCCGGGCCGCCCCCCGTCATGACGGTAAACCCCGCTCGGGCCAGCGCCTGTCCTGCTTCCCTCGCGAGTGCGTAGTAGGGGTCGTTCTCCTGAAAGCGCGCTGAGCCGAAGACGGTGACGCAAGGGCCCGCGAAGTGGAGGGCTCGAAAGCCGCGCAAGAGCTCCCAGAAAATGTGCCACGCACGGGCGAGCTCGAAGCCCCGCGGCTGGGGACCCCTGAGAAACTGTCGTTCCTCAGAGCTGCGGCTTCCCTGTCCCCAGCGACTGTTGTCCACGGGCCCTCTCTGTCCTTAGCGCGCGCCTCCGGAGAGGCGCAAACACGCGCTTTGCGCCTCACGTCTCCGCGAGTCGCGCGAGAGCCGGCGGGGACGCATCCGCCGCTTCTTCTGGCATGCTGGCTTCAATCCCCCGTGCCCACTCGCTTGCCCAGCACCGCTGCGTCACTCGTTGTTTTGAGCGTCGCGAGCGTCGGCTGCAAGGGACACCAGCCCGCCTTCACGTCGCCTGGAGTCATTGAGGTGGCGGTGACGGTGGATGACTTGCCGCGGCACGGCCAGGACATCCCTGGACTCTCGCGTCTGGCCATCCACCAGCAGTTGCTGAAGGCGCTCAAGCACCACCAGGTGCCAGGTGTGTACGGCTTCGTCGTCGGAAGCGAGCTCCTCACCAACCCAGAGGACACCGAGGCGTTGAAGGCTTGGCTCGAGGCAGGCTACCCACTCGGCAACCACACCTATACGCACGCGGATGCGGCGAAGGTGTCGGTGGAAGACTTTCTCGCCGCTGTGGTGGCGAACGAGCCCGTGCTGAGCGGCCTCATGGGGGAGGCCCAAGCGAAAACTTGGAAGGTGCTGCGTTACCCGTACCTCCATGAGGGTGCGGACCTCCAGGGACGCGCGCAAATACGGCAAGTCCTGACGCCACGCGGCTACCGGTTTGCCGAGGTGACGGTGGACTTCGAGGACTGGGCTTGGAACAACCCCTACGCCCGGTGTCTGGCCAAGGGCAGCACCAAGGCGGTGGAGGTGCTGGAGGCCTCGTACTTGGACGCGGGCCTGGCGGCCCTCCGCTGGTCAGACGACACAGCGCGGCGCCTCTTTGGCGGCCCCATTCGCCACATCCTTCTGCTTCACGTCGGGGCCTTCGACGCCCACATGGCAGACAAGCTACTCACCGCCTACGAGGAGGCGGGTGTGAAGTGGGTGACGTTGGACAAGGCCTTCGAAGACACGGTGTACCGGGACGAGCCGCGCGAGCCCCGCACCGTGCGAGGGCCGCTCCTGTTTCAAGTCCTGCGGGCCCGGGAATGGCGCGGCTACCCCTTCCCGGCCGGCACCGACGAGGACATTCTCCCGCTCGTCTGTCAGTAGCGTCGGTACGCTCCCGGGCGTTCCGTGACGGCCCAAACCCACGCCCAGAAGCGGGCCGCGCTGCACAAGCGCGCCATTTTCCGACTCGCGACCGCCGTCGTCGCGGGCGTCCTCACGGGCGTCCTCGTCACCGGCAACCACGGATGGACGTTTCGCATGGTGGCCGGCTGGGACGCGGGGCTTCTCGTGCTGCTGGGCCTCGCGTGGAGCATTATTTTTCGCTACGGCCCCGAGCAGACGCGTCGCCGTGCGGCAGCGGTCGACCCGGGGCGCACGCTGGTGTGGGTCGTGGTTGTCATCGCCTCCGTGGGAAGCCTCCTCGCCGCCACCGCCGTCGTGCGCGACGCCAAGAAGCTGGCCCCGCACGCGAGTGAAGCTCTCATCCTCCTCGCCCTTCTGGCCGTGGCGCTTGCGTGGATGGGCGTCCACACGGCCTATACCTTCCGCTACGCGCACCTCTACTACCGAGAGACGGGTGAAACGGGAGGCCTCCGCTTTCCTGACGACGCAGCGCCGGCGGACATGGACTTCGCCTACTTCTCATTCACCGTGGGCATGTGCTTCGGCGCGACGGACGTCTTTCTCACCGACTGGCGCTTCCGGCGGGCGACGCTGGGCCACGCCATGCTGTCCTTCTTCTTCAACACCGGCATTCTGGCCATGACGCTCAACCTGATTCTTTCGGGCCTGTTGGCTTAGAGCCAGGCGTAGGTGAGCCGCAGCGCCTCCTTGCCCCCGTGCGTAATGGGCTCGCCGTGGGTGAGGAGAATTTTGTCAAAGTCCTCGGCGAAGACGCGCTCGAGGCTTGCCCGCGCGCGTGGCCTGTCCCGGTACGAGAAACCGGAGCAGTCGGCTGAAACCCGTCCGCCCGTAAATGCCGCCGAGCCGGAGGTAGGCGCGCGTCCACCAGTGGGGCGAACCTTGGAAGTTTTCAATGAGGTCCGCGGTAATAAGTGTCCGCGACTTCGGGTGGACAAACACGGTCTCCCGAAGCCCGCAGCCGGAGATGAAGAGCGGCTTCAAGTCCTTCGCCCAGTCCGGGTGCGGGACTTCCGAGAGCTCCGCGTCGATGCGGAGGTCCGGCCGCTTCCGCGCCATGCCCGGTGGCGCATGCACGCGGGCCTTGGGAAAGGCGAGTGTCCAGGGGCCGACGTGCAGGTGGTGGTAGAGGTCCGGCAGGACAATGTGCTGCACCGTCCCGAGCGCTTCCACCTCGCTCCGCAAGGCGCCGGACATGGGCACCACCGAGTGAAGGAGGAGGCCGCCTCCGGACAGGCGCACCACCGTCATGCGCGTGCCCAGCTGGACGCCGAGAAGCGTCTGCGGCGCCCAAGCCGCCCACAGTCCGTCGTCGAAGCGTTCGAGTGCCATGCGGAAGTAGCGGCCGCCGATCGCTCCACGGCCCGAAGTGCGCGCGACGCCCCTCGGGTGTCGTCCATACCTAGGCCCGGGCTCGACTCGATTCGAACAATCGAACTCGGTCAGAGCCGCGTGCGACTGGAAAAGACGTGCCGCTGAAGCCATTCGGGGCCACCGTCTCGATCGGGTCACTGTCCGAGATCGGCTAAGTGCGCTGGCATGTCAGCTAAACGAGTCCTGGATCGCTAGCTCGGTCCGATTGTTTAGGTAAGGGACGCCTCCAAATGCCTACGATACGAAGCGTTCTACGAGTACTCTCTCTAGTCAATCGCGCAGTCCAAGGTGACATCCTAGCCGAAGGCGCCTTGCTGAAGTCCTTAGTCCCGGAAGGCCGCAGAGCCTTGGCTCCGAGCGCAACGGGATTCACTGGATGGGTCCAGTGTCGAGCGTGATCGTCGAGCAGCTTTCACACGCGGCCAGCTACCGAGCAGCACAGGTCCGCTCGCTCGGACCTTGACTCGAGCAGGATCCTGTCATACGTGGCGCTTTGTCCTCATCATAAACGTCGACGCGAGTATCCGTGACTCAGCAATCCTCCGCGCCTGAGACGGGGAAGCGTGTTCTAGCTTGCGAGACCCTGCCCATGGCGTTCAACTATCTCGAAGCAATGTGCGCTCGAATGACGTAGAATGGCCGAGTCCTCGCCGTCAGGTCGCGACCGCGACTCGCGGAATGATCGAGGCGTCTCACCGGCGACACTGCTCGGGCCAGGTCGCAGCTCGAGGAACGCAGGGGCTCGCCTCGACCGCGGGAGACAGTTGTCAAAACCCGAGCGCTGATGACCATGCTCGACGCCTTACTGAAAACGGGAGTAGCGTTCCCTCGGCTTGTCTTGGACTGAGTGATACGCCGGGTACGAGAGTGAGATCGTCATCTCGGGCTCGATGCTTTGGAAGGCAGGAGTCCCGCTCTGGGTCGAACTTTGCCCGACGGGCTTGATGCGCACGGAGGAACGAGTCGTTTCGTCGAGCTTTGCGGTCAACACTTCACGTCATTTGTTCGCGGAGCGGAAATCCAACGCAAACACCGAAACCTATGATGTGAAGCGACTGGCCAAGTTCACCGTGTAGTCCGCGAGAAGCCCCCGCGATTCGAGGATATCCTCTTGCTCCCCTGAGACGCTGGCGCCGAGCGCGCCCTGGGCACCCGTCCTCATCCGCAGAAATGCCGGAGGGCCTTCTCCAGTATTTCCTCGCACCGGAGGAGCTCCGCCACCGGGACGAATTCCCCCGTTTGGTGGGCCACTTGAATATTACCGGGGCCAAACACCACCGCCTCCGCGCCGAGCGCCGTCATTTGCGGCGCTTCCGTCCCGAAGCTCACCGTCTCCGGGGCTTTGCCGGTTTCCTTCACCAGGAAGGCCACCACCTCGGCCGTCGCGGGGGTGTCCACGCCGCGGTCCGTCCGCTGCACGCGCAACTGGAAGGTGAGGCCTGGGGAGTCGCGGCGAAGCTGGGCGAGCATGCCTTCCAGCGCCCGGGGGACGACGTCCGTCCCCTGGCGCGGGAAAGGCCTCCACTCGAGGGTAAAGGTGCAGCTTCCGGGAATGACGTTTTTGGCCCGGCCCCCCTGAATGACGCCCACGTTGAGGGTGGTGAAGGGCGGCTCGAAGGCCGTGTCCACGTCCTGACGCAGCTCGCCTTTGGCAAACGCCTCGAGGAGGCCAATGAGGCGCGCCGCCCCGACAATGGCCGAGGCCCCCGAGTCCGGGTAGGCGCTGTGGCCTTCCTTCCCGGTGACGTCCACCTCGGCGAGGCAGTAGCCCTTGTTGGCGCGGATGGGCGTCAGGCGCGTGGGCTCTCCCACAATGGCCCGCTTGGCCATGCCTTTTTTCGCGTCCAGTAAATTCTTCGCCCCGACGCAGCCCACCTCCTCGTCGGCCGTGAAAATGAGGGCCGCCGGCTTCTTCAGCCTCGCCGCGCCCGTCCGCTCGGCGGCGGTGAGGGCACAGGCAATGAAGGCCTTGGTGTCGCAGGCCCCGCGCCCGTACAGCTTCCCGTCCTTGGCCGTGAGGCGGAGTGCCTCGGCCCAAGCGCTGTCGTACGGCACGCAGTCCGTGTGCCCGACGAGGGCGAGCTCCGGAAGCCCTCCGGCCTGGGGCAGCGCGAGGAGGTTGTGCTTCTCGACGCCAGCGTCGTCTCGGTACACCTGCCGCTCGCACGCAAAGCCGAGAGCGCGCACCTTCGGCTCGAGCCAGTCAATGAGGGGGCGGTTACTGAGGCGGCTCGTCGTGTCAAAGGACACGAGCGTCCGCAGCGTCTCCTCCAGCGTCTCTTGGACGGACTTCACGCTTGAAACACCCTCCGGCACAGCTCCGAGTACGCCCGAGAGGACTCCTCCTCGAGGCGGTGACGTCCGTCGCGTACCACCCAGCGGCCCTGCACCGCCACGTCCCGGACTGCCGCCGCCGGCGCGCCGAAGACGACGGACGCGAGCAGCGCATTGGCCGGCGCCCCCTGGAGGCTGACGTGGCCCAAGTCCACCGTGCAGACGTCCGCCGGCGTGCCCGGCCGCAGGGTGCCCGTGGGAAGCCCGAGGGCCCGGGCCCCATTCGCTGAGGCAATGCCGAGGAGTGTCTGGCCGAGTCCGTCCGGGCCCTCGGGGGCGTCCAGCACCGCCCGGCGGCCGCGCGTCAGCCGGAGGCTTCCCTCCAGCATGCGCAACTCGTCGAAGAGGTCCAGCGTGGCCTGGCTGTCCGTGCCAATGCACAGCCGCACGCCGGCGCGGGCCATGCCGTCACTGGCGAGGACGCCGTCCCCCAAGTCCCGCTCGGTGCTGGGGCAGGCGCACACCGAGGCTCCGCGCAGAGAGTTCGCGCTCATGCGGCAGCGTGTGGACGGCGTGCACGGCGGTGAAGCCGGAGGAGAGGAGGCCCACGTCCGCCAGAAGCTCCACCGGGCGCTTGCCGTACTCCGCCTGGCACACCACGACTTCCTCGGGCTGCTCGGCGACGTGCATGTGGACGAGCGGCTCTTTGGAGTTGACGGCCGCCTCGAGCCAGCTGCGCGGGACGGCGCGCACGCTGTGGGGGGCGATGCCCACCGTCACGAGCGCGTCCGTGGCGGTGCGTGCGCGCAAGTCGGAGGCGGCACGGAGCCAGACGTCCGGTGTGGCGTCGTAGAAGCGCCGTTGCCGGGGGTTTTCCTTCTCCATAAAGCCCGCACGGGTGTAGCCCGCCCGAAGCAGGACAATGCGCAGGCCGACGTCCCGCGCGGCCCGAATGACTTGCAGCGCGAGCTCGAGCGGGTCGGCGTAGGGCGTCCCGTCCGGTTGGTGGTGGAGGTAGTGGAATTCCCCGACGGTTGTAATTCCGGCCAGGGCCATTTCCAGAAAGCACTGTCGCGAAGCGACGTAGACGCCGGAAGGGTCCAGCGTCATGGCCGCCCGGTACATGGCCTCGCGCCACGTCCAAAAGTCATCCACCTCGACGTCCGGGGAGCGCGCTTGGGTGCGCCCGCGCAACGTCCTTTGGAAGGCGTGGCTGTGCACGTCCACCAGGCCGGGGAGCAGGAGCCGGCCGGACAGGCGCTCCACCACGCCACCCGAGGGCGGCATGCCCGCTGAGAGGAGAATGCCGTCCGGGGACACCTCCACGGCGGCCCCGCGAAGGAGCTGGCCCTCCCAGAGGACGGCGTCGGCGAGAAGCCAGTGGGAGGGTGCCATAGGGCCCTCGAGAGCCTACCCTGTCGAGGCGAGAGCCCTGGGGAGAAGACTCCTCCCCGGAAACCATTCTCCGGGGCCATCCGTACCAGTTCCAGCTTTCGGGGTGCGCACGGGTGTCCCGAGGTTGTAGAACCCCTCCCCCCCCGGGGGCCCGTGTGCCGCGCCCGGGGACTCACCTGTAGCCACCCACCCTTCTCAGGAGAAGACACAAAGCCATGAAGAAAACCCTCAAGGGAGCCGTCATTGCCTCCGCCGTTGCCTCCATGTTTGCTGCCGGCGCATTTGCCGGTGACGCCCCGGCCCCGGCGGCCAGCAAGGGCGTGAAGTGTGCGGGCGTCAACTCGTGCAAGGGCTCTGGCGCCTGCGCCGGTGCGTCCAACAGCTGCGCCGGGAAAAACAGCTGCAAGGGCACGGGCTGGAATTACACCCCCACCGAGAAGGACTGCACCGCCAAGGGCGGCAAAGTCGTCCCCGCCACCGCGAAGAAGAGCTAGTCGCTTCGCTTCCGGCTTCCGTCAGGAAGCTGCAACACCAGGGGCACGCCGGGCCTCACCTCCCCAAAGAGGGAGAATAGGGGCCCGGCGGCTCTGCTTTTGGCAAGACTGGCACAAGGCCTCATGTCCCTCTCGCTCCCCTCGCTCGGCCATGGAATTGGGCTTCGAAGCGAGCACTTCACTGACTTCCTCGAGGGCAACGTCCCGGTGGAGTGGGTGGAGGCCATTGCCGAGAATTTCTTTCCCGGCGGCGGCCGTCCACGGGCGGTGCTGGAAAAAGTCCGCAGCGAGCGCCCGGTGGTGCTGCACGGCGTCTCCCTCTCCATTGGCGGGCCGGACCCACTCGACAAAGAGCACCTGCGTCACCTCCGGGAGCTGGCGTCTTGGGTAGAGCCCGCATACCTGTCCGACCACCTGTGCTGGGGCACGCACCAGGGCCGCTACCTGCATGACTTGTTGCCCCTCCCCTTCACCGAGGAGTCGCTGGCACACGTCGTCAGCCGTGTGCAGCAGGTGCAGGAGACGCTGGGCCGGCAGATTCTTTTGGAAAATGTCTCCAGCTACCTCACGTTTTCGGACTCGACGTTGACGGAGTGGGACTTTCTGGCCGAGGTGGCCGCCCGCGCGGACTGCGGCATTCTCCTCGACGTCAACAACGTCTACGTCAGCGCGAGAAACCACGGCTTTGACGCCGAGGCGTACCTGCAGGGCATTCCCAAGGAGCGGGTGGGCCAATTCCACCTCGCCGGCTACCAGGACAAGGGCACGCACCTTCTGGACACGCATGACCACCCCGTCTCGGACCCGGTGTGGGCGCTCTACCAGGCCGCGGTGCGCCGCTTCGGGCCCGTCAGCACCCTCATTGAGTGGGATGACAACGTCCCTCCCCTCCCCAGGCTTCTCGAGGAGTCCGCGCACGCCAAGGCGGTAGAAGCCGCCGCGTTGAAGGACGCCGCATGAAGCTGGGCGAGCTCCAGGCGCTGTTGGCGAGCGCCATTGAGTCCCCAGGCACGGTGGACGTGGAGCTCCTCCAGCGCAGCATTGCGGAGCGCGCGCCGCTCGATGCCCGGGCCCGGGCGGACATTTACGCGGAGATGTACCGCTTCCGCCTGGCGGACGCGCTGCGGGCCGACTTCCCGCGCCTGGCGCAACTCTTGGGAGACGAGGGCTTCTTCAACCTCTCCCAGGCGTATGCCCAAAGGCACCCCAGCGCCTCCTCGGACATTGGACAATTTGGCCAGCACCTCGGGGACTTTCTCGCCCAGCACCCTGGGCCCCGGGGAGACGAGGCGGACTTGGCCCGCCTCGAATGGGCTCGGGCCCAGGCCCTCACCGCCAGGGACACAGAGCCCCTCCTCCCGCGGGACTTAGGCCAGCTTGGAGAGCGGGCCATCGAGGCACGGCTTGGCTTTGTGCCCGCGCTCCGGACGCTTCTGCTCGCCTCGGACGTCCTTGCGCTGTGGAAACACCTCGAGGAGACGGACGGCGAGGAGACGGAATTGCCCGACGTGCGCCCCGGGCCTGTCTCCGTCGCCGTCTGGCGGCAGGGGTTTTTAGTGCTGCACCGTGCCCTGACGTCCGAGGAAGCGGAGGCGCTTGTGCGCGCGAATAACGGCGCGACGTTGGCGGAGGTGTGTGAGGCGTTTAGTGCACTACCGGACGCTCAGCAGGAGGCGTTTCGCACCCTCGGTGCTTGGTTTTCCAGCGGCTGGGTGGCGCGCATCGAAACCGCTTGACGGGCGGACGCTGGGCACCTAGCTCCCCGTTGTCCCAAAGGCCCTTTGAAACGTTGCTGTGCCTTGCGACCCGGTTGGGGGTAGGAAGCCCGGCCGCAACCTTCGACAACGAGAGAGAGACTTCCCATGAAGACGACGCACTTCACCGTGGCGCTTGCAGTGGCGGGCATGCTCGCCGCTTGCAGTGAGACGAAGACTGAGACCGGCACCGCCAGCTCGAGCAAGGCGGGCGTGGATGCGAAAATTAACCCCGCGGCGCTGGCACGCGCAGCTCAGCCGCCGCCTGCGACGGCCACCACCACCCAGGCGGCTGGTAAGGGCAGCTTGAGCGTCAATACCGCCAACTCGCCCACGGACACGGACCCGACGTGGATTGAGTCCGTGGACTTGGACTTGGACGGTAACGTCGACGCGGCCCAGTACACCTACGACGACGACGACAAGGTGACGTACATTTACACGGACGTCGTCTTCCCGTGCGTCAACGGCTCGGGCACCTTCAAGGGCGGCATGCTGACGGCCGTCTACGGCGTCAACAACACCTGGGGCAAGGCGGCTGGCTCCGGCTGGTACCTCACCGAGCTCAACGCCGGCCAGTGCGCCGCCGAGGCGAAGGCCCTGTGGGGCTGCCGCTTTGACGCCACCGGGACGAAGACGGCGTGTGGCTGGGCCACCATTCAGGCGGACAAGGACGACATTGTCCTCACCGAAGGCGCGATGACGCACTAGCCCTCCGCACCACCCCGTCGCGCCTGGGCGCGAAAGCGTGCCTAGACTGCTTGCTTTGACAGCCGTCGTCCTGGACTCCGGGGCGGCGGCTTCTTTCTAAAATGGCCCGCCCCAAAAAAGCGAAGGCGAAGGGAAAGGACACCCTCGCCACCTACCGGAAGAAGCGCGACTTCAAGCGCACGCCGGAGCCCGGGCCCGAGCGGCCGGCGCGGGCCAGTGACGGCAGCCGCTTCGTCGTCCACAAGCACGACGCCACGCGGCTCCATTACGACTTGCGTCTGGAGATGGAGGGCGCGCTGGCCAGCTGGGCCATTCCCAAGGGCCCAAGCTATGACCCGTCCGTGAAGCGGCTGGCCGTGGAGACGGAAGACCATCCGTTGGCCTACGGAGACTTTGAAGGCCGCATTCCCGAAGGCGCCTATGGCGCCGGGGACAGCCTCCTCTGGGACAGAGGCACCTACGCGACGTCGCCCGCCGGCCAAGCCACGGCCATGCGGAAGAAAGGGCACCTGCACGTCGTCCTCAAGGGGGAGAAGCTGCTGGGCGGCTGGCACCTCGTCCGGACGCGGCCCCAGGGCGGAAAGGCCCAGTGGCTGTGCATTAAGGCCAAGGACGGGACGGAGCGCCCGGGCTACGACGTGGAAGAGGAGCGCCCGGAGTCCGTGGCCTCCGGCCGCAAGCTGACGCGTGGGCCAGAACGCCAAGCCACGCTGCGCGGCCCCCACCCCAGCCCCGAGGCCCTGCTGCAAAAGGTATGGCCCCCCATGCTGGCCGTCCTCTCCAAGGACAAGCACGCGCCGGCGACGACGTACCTCTACGAGGTGAAGTACGACGGCTACCGCGCGCTGGCGGCTCTCTCCGGCGGCAAAGTGGCCGTCAAAAGCCGGAATGACCTCGACTTCGCCGTGCGCTTTCCCTTTCTGCCAGAGGCTTTGCGCACCCTCCCGGTGGCCGAGGTGGTGCTAGACGGAGAAATTCTCGCCCTGGACAGCAAGGGCACCTCGCGCTTCCAGCTTCTCGGGGACGCGAAGGCCACCCACCGCTACGCAGCCTTCGACATTCTCTGGCTCGACGGAGAGGACCTCCGCCAGCGCCCGTTGGAGGAACGCCGGGAGCTCCTCGAGTCCGTGCTGGGGAACGCGAAGCCCCCTCTGGAAGTGGCCGAGCGGGTGGAGGGCTCCGAGGAGGAGGCCCTGGCCCACGCGAAGAAGAAGCACTGGGAGGGCCTCCTCGCCAAGCGCAAGGGCTCCGTCTACTCGGGAAAGCGGAGCTCGGACTGGCTCAAGCTGAAGCTGCTCGGCACCGAAGAGCTCACCATTGTCGGCTGGACGGCCCAGTCCAAGGGAGCGCCGGAGATTGGGGCCCTCCTCGTCGCGCAGACGGACAAGCGGGGCTTCCGGTACGCGGGGAAAGTGGGCACAGGCTTTACGGACAAACTCCGTACGCAGCTCCTCCAACGCCTTCGCGCGGACGAGGTGCCCGCGCCCTCCGTCGTGGACCCACCCAAAATGAAGGGCGTCCACTGGGTGCGCCCGCGGCTGGTGGCCCAGCTGGCCTTTGCCGAGTGGACGCGCGACGGCCGACTGCGCCACCCTTCCTTCCAGGGCCTGCGCGAGGACAAGGCCCCGGCCGAGACGGGACAGGACACAGTGGCGGACAAACCCCCAAAACCCGCCCGAGGGACGGAGCCCTCGGCCGAGGCCGCGCCGCCGGACGGCGCCGGCGCTTCCGAGGCGGTGCCCACGACACACCCGGAGCGCGTCCTCTTTCCCAAGTCGCACCTCACCAAGGCGGACGTGCGCGCCTACTACGACGTGGTGGCGCCCTACCTCGTCACGGCCTTGGACAACCGGCCCCTCTCCTTCCAGCAGTGGCCGCGGGGCATTGCGGAACCCGGCTTCTTCCGCCACGACGGCAAGGGCGCCCCCCCGTGGGTGACACGGGCCACCGTCCAGCACGAGGAGCGGCGGCTCGAGCAAATAGTTGTCGACAAGCCTGCCACCGTGGCTTGGCTCGCCAACCAGTCCGCCCTCACCCTGCACATGACGTCCAGCCGGCTCGCTTCCCTGGACAGCCCGGACTGGGTTGTCTTCGACTTTGACCCGGCCGCCGAGGACTGGAAAGCCCTCGTCCCGTTGGCGCAGGCCCTCCGGGACTTGCTCGACGAGCTCAAGCTGCTCTCCCTCCCCAAAACCTCCGGGAAGCGCGGGCTGCACGTCTTCGTCCCCCTCGGCAAGGGCCAGACGTTTGAGGCGGCCTATGGCTTCGCGGTGGCGGTGGGAGAAGTCCTGACTCGGAAATTTCCCGAGTTGGCCACCCGCGAGCGGGCCCTCAAAAACAGACACGGCCGGCTGTACCTGGACTGCGAGCAGAATGGGCGCCTCAAAACCATGGTGGCCCCCTACTCGCTGCGCGCGGTGGAGGGCGCGCCGGCCAGCACGCCCCTGCACTGGGACGAGGTGACGACGTCCCTTTCCCCGGGAGACTTCAACGTGAAGACGCTGGAGGCGCGGCTGGCCCGGGTGGGAGACCTCTTCGCCCCGGCGTTGAAGACGCCCCAGCGACTGCCGCAGTTGAAAGTCCCCGCCCCGGGCTAGGGCGCTTCCCGAAGCGACTCACCCCGGAGGCGGCCTTGACGCCCGAGGCCGCAGGACGGAGCGGGTGAGTAGCCACGTCAGGCCGGCGGCGAGGCAAATGAGGCCCGCCATGGCCAGCATGCCTCTTCGGATGGTGCGGTTGATGACGTCGTCCACGTCCAAGAGCGCTTGCTTCCGCAACACCTCAATTTGCTGGGAAATGGCGGCCCGCTGCCTGTCCATGTCCGCCATGACGTTGCGCCGCTGGACGTCAACGGCGGCCAGGGCGGCTTCGCGCTCCTGGGTGAGGTAGAGCAGCGTCTCCTTGCGTTGGACGTCCACCGCGGCCATGGCTGCCAGCTGCTCCTTGTGCACCTCGGCCATGGAGAATTTGAGCGAGGCCTGAATGGCTTCCGGAGAGAGCAGCTGACTCACCCGGTCCGCCATCTTCTCCACGGACTCGAAGGTGGACATGACACGCTGGCTTTCACTGCGGTCCGACAACTGCTCCACCAAGAGCTCCGCCTGCCAGCGCCCGGCCTTCGGGAGGTAGGCCGCGTAAATGTCCAGACGGGTGGCAATGTCATTCACCGTCCCCGTAATGTCTCCCACCGCCTGGAAGACGCTGATGTCCGTGTCCTTCGCCGCCAGTTTCGCGAGCTCTGGGAGAATAGAGGGCCGGCTGTAGAAATTCCCCTCGATGGGATTGGCCCTCGCCCAGTCCTCCACCTTGGCCTTGGCCCGGTTGAAGCCTTCCGGGGACTTGGACACCCTCTGCGCGGCGCCTTCAATTTGCTGCCGGACTTTGGCGGCCGCGTCGATGGCCAGGCTCTGCTGGGGCCCGAAGAAATTCTTCCCGGCCCCGGTGGCCAAGTAGGCCTCGAGCTGGATGGAGAGCGACCAGGCGTCCAACGTCCCCGCCAAGGGGTCCGCGTTGAAGAGGGCCTCGTAGAAGGCCGGCACCACCTCAATCTTGAAGAGGAGGGCATGGCGTTTGATGACGACGTCCGTGGACTGGTTGGAAATACCGTCCGCCGCCGACTCGAGGGTGCCCGGGACGCGCAGCGCGAGGACATTCTGCGTCGTCCGCAACTCGTGGAGGCTGGCTTCGGTGCCGCCAGCCACCATGAGTGCCGTGGCCGAGCCCGAGGTTGAGACACTCGTGCACCCCAAGAGGGCCGAGCCGCCCAAAAGAAGCCCGCCCACCGCCAGCGGCGCAAGAGAATGGCTGCGTGGGGACGGCCGCATGGCGCCTACGCTTTGCAGAGGGCAACGGACTGGCTTCTGCCACCCAGCTGACTAGCAGAGCGGACGCCGGTTGGGGACAACTGCCGGCGCCTCGCGCAAGGGGCGAGCCCATTCCCATGACCGGAGGCGCCTGCTAGAGAAACCGCTCCTCCTCCCTAGGAGCCGCTTCTCCTTCGCGCATGCCCCCGACCCCTGCCGCACCGCCCGCTCCGGGCGTCCCGGACGCCACTGCCGACCGCCGCTTCTTTCTTTTTAACGCTGCGGTGTCGGCCGCGGCGCTGGCGCTCCTGGCCTACCTGTTGCTCTTGCGTCACGGAGCCGTCACCACCGGGGCGGACGTCTCCTTTTTGCCAGCGGTGAATGCCTCGTTGAATGCGCTCGCGGCGGCACTCTTGCTCGCGGGCTACGTGGCCATCCGCCGCAAGAATTGGCGCGTCCACCGCTTCTTCATGGTGGCCGCCTTCGCGGCCTCCTCACTCTTTTTGGTGAGCTACCTCGTCTACCACGCGGTGCACGGCGACACGCGCTACGCGGGGACGGGGCCTCTGCGGACGCTGTACTTCTGCATCCTCGCCTCGCACGTGGCGCTCTCCGCCACGGTGGTGCCGCTCGCCCTCACTGCCTTCTGGTTTGCCTTCCGCCGTCAATTCAAACGGCATACGCGCGTCACCCGAGTGCTGTGGCCCATTTGGCTGTACGTCTCCGTCACCGGGGTAACCATCTACTTCCTGCTGCGTTCGAGCTACGGCGGCTGACGGTTTATTCTCCGGCGCGGCCCGCCCACCTTTGGGGCGCGGCCGGTTGTTTGAGAAGACGCCCCGAGGACTTCGCTCCGTCGCTCAAGCCCGGATGTAGGCGTACCCCTGCGCCTCCCACGCCATGATGGTCACGAAACTATTGGCGACCACTTTGATGGGCGGGAGCACGTTCTCCGCCTTGGTGCCAGCGTGGCGCACCGCGACCCCACACTGCTCCAGGCTCTCGACGCCCGGCGCCTTCGAGAGCTGGGCAATCAGCGCGGAAATCTGGCCAGCGTAGGGGCGATTCTCCGGCTTCACCTGTTGCAGGTCGGTCTGCACCAAGAGCGTCGCCGGGCCGCGAAAGGAGAGCACGAAGCGGGGGGTAATCCCCTGCTTGATGAGGTCCTGCCGCGTCTCCTCGATGGACTCGATTCGAACGAGGAGTGCCTTTCCGTCGCCTTCGGTAATGTCGAAAACAATCTTGCCCTCTTTCAGCCCGGCGACCGGGGACGGTTCCCGGCTGCCCGCGAAGGCGGTGGTGGCGAGCAGCGAGAGCACGGCAGCGGCGAACGGCAACCTACAAGCGCGGATGACATTCATCAGAATCCCCCGGGAATGGACGAGAAACCCGCAAGTATTGCCTGCGCTCGAGCAGCAGCCAACGTCCCAACGAGGGGTGGACCTCGCTCGATTTTGGGCGTCCGTCGAGTCACTTGCGGGCCGCCGCGAGACCTCTTAGCCTGGCCGGTCGCCGGGCTTCCGACCAGAGGGGGAGGGGTCCGGTTTCCAACCATTTGCGGAGGGTCACCATGGAAATGACCAGAGGTAGCTTCCTACGCCACGCGCTCGCCGCAGCGGGTGTGGTCGCACTGACTAGTACCAAGGCGAGCGCCGACGACGCGGCGCCCGCGAAGCCCGCCGCGCCACCGCCGCCTCCGCCGTCGGCCGTGCACTTTCCGGTACTCAAGCCGTCCGAGTACGACGAGAAGAAGATGTGGGCGGAGCTGAAGACCAAGAAGCCACACAAGACAATTTACCAGTCGGCAGAGCCCAAACTGATTATCCCTGGCCTCGCCAGCCTCTACATCCACATTCAGAACAGCCTGAACGCCGGCGAGTTCTCGTTCGGCTGGGGCAAGGGCAACTACGCCGTCGGAGCGGTGCTCTACGGACCCTCCATCGTCCTCGCGCTCAATGACGCGATGTGGGCCAAGTACAATTTCGGCGCGGCCTTCGGCCTCAAGGACGCGAACGGGAAGCCGGAGACGGCCAACGTCTATTACAAGGCGGAGACGACCATGAGCTTCGACGGCGATCCAGGCGCCGGCGGCAACGTCTACCAGGACTGGAGCGGCGAGGCCTGCCTGAAGCGGGGGGCCGTGTTCATGGTGTGCAACAACGCGCTGAGCGCCTTCTCCGGGATGATGGCGATGGGGATGGGAAAGGACCCCAAGGCGGCGCTGGCCGAGTGGAAGGCGAACATGCTCCCCGGCTTCATGATCGTCCCCGCAGGCGTCGGCGCGCTGCAGGCGGCGATGGAGACGGGCTGGAAGATGATCCCACTGATTTGAGCAGTTGGGTGGGACTCGAACGGAGACAGCCACGGGCCGCTGACCTGCTGGCGTACGCACTCGCTGCCGTCTGCGCCACCCCGTCCGCGGCACGAGGGGAAGGCGATGCCGGCCCGTCGCTCGCTGCCCGCGGGCGGCTGGTGCCGGCCGGGTGGTCGATTACCGAAATCGACACCCGGGTGCGCGATCCGGAGCGCGATGCGCTGCCGGCCGACGTGGCGCAGGCGGAGGAGGTTCTGCGCGGCTACCACCTCTTCCTCGACACACGCAGCCTTGCGCCCGGCAGCGTCGGCAACGCGCTCTCCTGCGGGAATTGCCACCTCAACGCCGGACAGAAGGAGGGCGCGCTTCCCGCTGGTGGGCATCGCCGCTATTTTTCCTGAGTACAACCAACGCTCCGGGCGCAGCTTCTCGCTTGAAGACCGAGTGGTGGGCTGCTTCCTGCGCAGCATGAACGCCACCGGGCTCCGCGCGGACGCGAATGGAGAGCATGAGAATTTGCGGCCCCACCCCGACGTCGCCGCGCCCGAGGTGCGGGCCATTGCTGCCTACCTGCGCTGGCTTTCGGAGGGAGTGACCGCCGAGGACACGCGCGCCTGGCGTGGCTGGCACATCCCCAGCGAGCGGTTGATTCCGCTCGGACGGCTGGACCCACGGCGCGGCCGCCAGCTCTACCTACAGAAGTGCGCGAACTGCCACGGCCGCGATGGGGAGGGCGTCGACATGGGCGGCATAAAGCCCGGCCCGCTCTGGGGCCCGCGCTCCTGGAACGACGGCGCCGGCGCCGCCCGCATTTACACGCTGGCCAGCTACCTCCGCCACACCATGCCGTACACGGCTCCGGGCTCGCTCAGCGACGAGGAAGCGCAGCAGCTGGCGGCCTACATCGACGGGAAGCCACGCCCGGCATTTCCGGGAAAGCAATACGACTACCACGTCCAGAAGCGGCCGAAGGACGCGGTGTATTACAAGTGACTGCTGTTTAGCGAGCGCTTGGGCCCGGTTCCGTCGGCAGCAACGCAACTGCGGCGAGGAAGACGGAGCCGAGGAGCACCGCCACCAAGAGCGCAGGCAAGTGCAGCACGCCGGCCAAGGTGAGCCTGCCCAAGTCGAGCAGCTTCACCAGAGGGGCCAAGAGCGCGTCGTAGGCAAGCGTGAAGACCAGCGCACCGAAGATGCCACCCACCACCGCGAAGAGCGCGTCCTTGCGCCCCTCGCCGAGGCCGACGACGCAGGTCCCCGGGCAATAGCCACCGACAGCGAACCCGATACCGAAAATAATGCCGCCCGCCAGCACGCCCAGGACGTACGCCGGCCTGATGTCGAGGTGCATCGGCACCCAGAGGCCGGCGAGGTAGACGACAACCGTTCCGACGCCGATGGTGGTGGCCATGAACTTGATAATGGAGAGGTTCTCCAGCCGGAGGTTGCGGGCGATGAGCCCTGGGCTCGAGGCGCCGATGCGCTGGAGCAACGCACCCATCGCCAGGCCGACCAGGAGTGCATAAAGCGGTGCCATCTCAGCGCCCCCTCGCTTTCAATAGCCGCGCGGTGAGGATGGCGGTGGCGAAGACAGCGGCACCGAAAATCATGCTGCTCACCGCCAGCTGGGTAATGCCGGAAATAATATGCCCGCTGGTGCAGCCGCCGGCGAGCCGGGCACCGAAGATGATGAGGACGCCCCCGAGGAAAGCGCCCCAGTAGCGCGCCAGGGTGCTTCTCTGGCCAGGGTGGATGAGCTCCACGCGAGGCGCGCGTACGGGCGAGAAGCGGGACGCCGCGAAGCCGCCAATGAATAGGCCCAGCACCAGGAAGCTCTCGGGCCTGGCAAAGTCGCCCATCTTGAGCAAGTAGGTGTTGTCTCCCGCATACCCTGGGGCGAGACGCCGCAGGAGCGCTCCGATGAAGCGCGGGTAGGTTCCTGAAACGCCGATTGGCCCCCAGAGCGCAATCGACGCCGCGCTCACCAATCCGAAGAGTGCACCGAGCAACGCCCATCGAGGGAGTGCGCGGGGACGGGCTGCCTCGGCCGCCACCATGGGTTGAGAGCTTGCATTCATTGAAAATTTCCTAGCAGCCAACCCAGTAGACTGCAGCTCAAAGCTGTTGCCCAGTTGGGTGGCCCGTCCGTCCGCGGTGACTGCCGCTCAAGGAGGCCTTAAAGGCTCCTACTTCTGAGAGGCGACGGTGCTTCGGCTCCCATCCCGCAGCGACGCGTAGTGCGGCGATAGAATTTCCACGCCCCCGGCGTCGAAAGCGTCGCGAATGGCCTTGTGCAACTCGGCGTAGGTGTCGTCCAGCACCTCCGGATGGTCCGTCGCTGCGTTGAGCTCGTAGGTGACGAAGAAGTCGTCGAGACTCGTCTGCCAGACGAAGGGCGCGGGCTCACGCACAATGCGAGGCGTGGCCTTGGCCGCGGCCAACAAAAGCTCGTGCACCTTCCGCCATGGAGCGTCGTACCCAATGGTGACCCGGGTGTGGAGAATGAGGCCGCGGCCCCGCGAGGCGGCGGTGTAATTAATAATGTGCGCCCCCATGACGACGCCGTTGGGGATGGCCACCTCCTCGTTTTTGATGGTGCGCACCCGCGTTACCAAGAGGGACCTCTCGATGACGTCCCCGTAGCTTTCCCCCACCCGCACCCGGTCCCCCACCTCAAAGGCCCGGGTGTAGGTGAGGATGAGGCCGGCGAAGAGGTTGGAGACGGTCGAGCCCGAGCCAAAGGTGAGCAGCGCCCCGAGAAAAATGCTCACCCCCTGAAAGGCGGGAGAGTGCGCCCCTGGGAGGTAGGGGAAAATGATGACCGCGGTAACAACCACCACCAAGGCCCGGACAAGCTGAAACGTCGGCCTGGCCCATTCCGCGTAGAAGCCGCGAAGCTGGATGCGTCCGGCCCCGAGTTCGTCGAAGGCAGCCCGCAGAAGCGAAAGCAGCACCCGAGCCGCGACAACGGCCACGACAATGACAAAGACATTGGGGAGGTAGCCCACCAGCGCCTGGAAGAATGCCTGCACCGGGTTGAGGGCCCAGTTGAGCAGCGTCGCGCCCCAGCCGCGCGTCCAGGGAAACAGCCGGAAGACGGCCGGAATGTACGCGTAGAGGAGAAGGAGAATGCCGACGACGCGCAACACGGACAGAAGCGCCATGGCCAGCGCCCCGAGGCGGTGCACGGTGCTGTAGCTGTGAAGCTTCCGTCCGGTGAGCTGAAACCAGCGCTCGAGGCGGCCCCGCGCGCGACGAAACGCCCAATTCAGCGCCAGAAGGGCCAAGACGAGGACCAGCGTCGTCGCCACCGCGTAGGCGACGTCGAGAAGTAATGTTTTCGGTGCCCGTTCGGCCTCGGAGCGCCTCACCGCCTGCTTGAGCGCAGAGAGGGCCGACTCGGCCAATTCGTCGCGCGTCACATGGGCCGCGGCCGCATCGGCGTCCGTCACGCTGAAGAGCAACTCGTCCTTCCAAAACAGCGTGGTGATGCTGTCGTGGTCTTCGACCCGCACGTCTTGGAAGCGAAAGAGCGGCGAGCCGACGTGCTTCTGGAGCCGTTCGGTGATGTCAGCAGCCCGCCGCTGGGGCGGGTAGCCGAAGACACGCTCGGTGAAGGTGATGATGGGGTCGCCGTCATAGGTAACGGTGCCCGGTGCGCCTTCCTCGGAAGCGCCGGCGTCTCTCCTCTCGGCGCCCGCCGCCCCAGCGCTCAGCAGCAAGACAAGCACCAGCCCTGCGCACCGCGCGTCTCGGCTCGAGACGTCTCTCATGGGGCCACGTTCCCCTCTCTTTGGTGTGGCTGACGCGGGGGCAACTGCTGGCACGGTATTAGGGAGAGGCGCTCCCTCGCGTGTCAACGTGGATGTGGGGAGTCACAGCCTCTACGTCCGCAAGGCGCGCTGCCGCCGCTGGCTCTACGGCGCGGGCACGGGCGGCGCGTCCGGTTTCAATTCTGAGCGCTGGTGTGAAGCGCCGGCGGGGCTGCCGGCTCCGTCGCCGGAGTCACCGACTTTGGAGCCTGCAGACTACTGGAGGGCACCGCGGCGGTGCCGCTGGACGCAGACGGGGGCGCGGCGGCTGGGGCGGAGGCGGTTTTCGGCAGGGACAAGAGTGTCGCTTCCAGCGCCACCGTCAGTTCCCCGGGCGCCGGCCCAAAGCGCTCGGAGAGTTCCCCCGTGGACTGCGCGAGCTCGACGTAGCCTGCGGTGGCGCCCTGAAGGGCTTTGACCAGGCGCTCGGTGCGCTGGAATTTCTCTTTGCTGGTGGACGCGTCGTGGTCCGACGCCCGCACGGCAAAGGAGATGACGCTTTCGCGGCGCAGGCCGTCGAGCAGTCGCGCCAGCTGCGCTTGGGTGTCCGCGTCGAGGTCGGCGTGGACGTAGGCCTTGAGGCCCTGGCGGTTTCCAATCCACACCCGTCCCAAGGTGCCGAAGGTGGACCCGTCCGTGGTGGGCAAGTCCTCGAGGACGAGGACTGGGTAGGTGCGAATGGGAAACTCCCGGTCGAGGACTTCGTACAACAGGGCGCCGTCCTCCCGCGCTCGGACGGCCGCCGTCAGGGAGCCGAAGCCGAAGAAGGGCTCGAGGGTGAGTTTGCTCGCGGCCAGAAGCTGCGCTCGGGCCGTACCGTCGAGGGCCGAAGCGCTATCCACCCGGGGGCGGGGGGCACGCTTCAGCGTCGTCATCAAGTCCCGGACTTGGTCGATGCCCACGACGACGTTGAGGGCGCTGCCGCGGGTGTAGCCTGCGTGGTAAACGCCGACGAGCTCGAATTCGCCCGTCTTGCACGAGATGGCGAACACCGGCGACCCAGAATTCCCCGGGGAAAGCAGGGCGTCGATGACGAAGTCATCGTGGTCCCAGTCCCGGAAGCCATCGTGGTCATAGGCCGAAATGACTTTCCCAACGTTGGTGGCTTTGAAGACGCCCAAGGGGAAGCCACGCACGTCGACGACGTTGCGCTCCTTCAGCCCGGCGCTTCGCCCAATTTTCCAGGGCATGACGGGCAACACTGCCTTGGCCTTGAGGACAGCAATGTCCAGTTGAGGGTCCGCCACCACACGTGAAAGTGAAATGTCATCCGCCTCGTAGGTGTCGCTGTCGCTGTCGACAATTTTCAGCGCGTCGGCCACCCGCTTGCAGCCAGGGGGGACGTCCTCGACAGGGTGCTCCTCGTCGGTGACGGCCGGCCACTCGGCGACGTGCTCATTGGTAATAATGAGCGTCTCGCCATTCTCCTGTCGGTAGGAGAAGCCCGTGCCGTGCGCGACGACGCGGCGCTTCTTCCGCTTCAAGTTTCCGTCCGGCCCATAGGAGGGACATTCGTAGGTGGCGGCGGTGCGAATGCAGAAGGTGTAAGCGGCCACCTGCTGTTCGAGCTCCCGCGCTTTGGGAAGGAGCGCCGAAAAGTCATCCGAGTACTCGCCTGGGCAATAGGCGGCGCCCTTGGAGGGAGGTGGAGAAGACGTCGCCGGCAAGGGCTTGGGCGGCGAGCCCTTGGCAGCCGGCTGCGCCAGGCCAACCGCGGCCCACAGCAACGCGACAACGGAGGCCCAGTGCATCTGTCTTCCTCCTGACGTCCCCAAAAAACCTAGGGGTGCAAGGACCGCCTCTGTCGGAGGCGCTCCTCTGGCCGCTCTGTGACAACAACCCCCGAGCCCCACTGACTATGCCCTGGGGCAGCCCGTCCCGTGCTTTGGCCGAGGGCATTGGGTTGCAATCGCCGCCTCGGTTGGCCGTAGAGTTCTCTTGTGAACTTCGGGTCCAGCGACGTGCCGCGCATTCTGGAGGTTGTCTTTCCAGGCATCGTCATGCTCCTCCTCGTGGGGGGCATTGTCTTCCGCCTGACGGTGAAGCCGACCATTGACGCGATTCTCAGGCTTCGCGAAGGACTGAGGTCCGACGAAGACGAAACGCAGCGACGGATTGCGCGACTGGAAGAGGAAGTGGCCCGACTTCGAAGCGGCGACACGCGCGTCTCGCCCCTCCTGGACGACGGGTCCTGGACGAAAGAATTGGTCCGCCGGGACTAGCAGCCCGGGCACCTAAGCCCGACGGGCACAACCGCCGCACCACAGGCGTCACTCCCACCGAGACACGCTTCGGCGAGTCGCGCGCCGCCCCTGCCTCAAGCCCCTGGACTCGAGTCGCCGCTGCTGCCGTCGGGAGAGGACAGACGCCCGCCGAAGAAGGAAGGCCAGGAGGGCGAGACACACGGCCACCGTGCTGCTCGCGCCACCGGTTGCGCTGCACCCGGAGCTCGAGGCCTTCGCAGGAGCCGGGCCACAGGCGCCGGAGGTGAGGCAGGTGGCCCCAGCGGAGTTGGTGGTGCACTCGCCGTCCCCCTCGCACCCCCGGCACGTGTCATTGGCCGTGCCGCCCTTGGCGCACACCGGCGTGGTGCCGCCGCAGGTGGTGGCGCTGGTGCACTGCACGCACTCCCCGAAGGCCACGTTGGTGTTGTCCGTCTCACAGGCGGCCGTGGCCCCGGTGCAGCCGCCGTCCTGGCCGTCGTCCGTGCTGTTGCACTGGCGGCAATAGGTTTGGCCCGCGGTGCAGACGCCCAGCGCCGTGGCGGGGGCGGAGACGCAGGCACTCTGCGTGTTGGACCAGCCCGTCTCCACAGTGTACCCGCCGACGTCCGCGGACATTCCGGTGCAAATGTCCGCCACCTGGTGCTCGGCGCCGAGGTTGTACCAGGCAATGGGCCGGGCCACGGTGCCCGTCCCGACTGCATTCCAAGCGCCGTCCTCGACGTTGGTGACGAGGTTGAGGAGGAGGTGCGCGTGCACCTCGGTGGTGTTGTTGAAGTAGCCCGCGTCCGCATTCCCGCACAGGCTGGTGCACGGGCTGCCCGGGCTCATGTCCGGCACCAGGCCCACGCCGACGTTGAGGCTTCCCACCGGCATGGTGTCCGTCGCCCCGCAGAAGCCCATGGGCGGCGCGGCGCAACTCATGGTGCCGCCGTAGGAGAGCACCGTCACGCCGGGCGGGAAATTCACCAGGTAGACGGTGTTGGGGTTGCCTTGGGCGTCCTTTGTCGGGGCCGGCAGGCTTCCCACCGCAATCTCCGCCTGCAGCAGCATGAGGACGTCCATGTTGGACACCGTCGTCTGCGCCGGGGCGGCCAGGGTGAAGGTGCCGCCGAAGCTGCCGCGGCCAATGTGCTGGTTGGAGCCGGCGAGCCCGTCCGTCAGCCCGGTGAGGCCCACCGTCGAGTACTCACTCACCCAGTCCAGGTAGGGACTCTCAAGAATGGTGGAATAGAAGCCCGCCATTCCATTCACCACGTTGGCGTCGACGAGGCTTCCCCAGTTGACGACGACGACTTGCGGGTTGGAGACGACGGCTCCGCCGTAATACGCGGGGTGCCCGGTGGTGCCCTGCGCTTGCGCTGGCGAGCCCCACAGCAAAAGGAGGCCCATGGCGAGAGACGTCCACGCGGGAAGGAAGCGCCCGAGGCGAGGGGAGGAGCTCCGCACCTCAGCGAGAATACCCCCGGAGACGTCAGAGGGCCGCGACGTCGACGGCCGGGACGGAGACTTCTGGCGCCAGCGGTACTCCATCCACGTACACCACCCGCTCTCCCAACACCGCCGGCACGCGCGGCCCCGGGGTGACAATGCCGGTGAGGTTGAGCGGGTCGACGGCGGAGAGCTCCACGCGCTCGGCTAAGGGCGAGACGCGGCGGATGGCCCGGGCCGTGTCCACCGCCTCGGGCAGCGCGAATTGCTCGCCGGCGACGCCAGCCACAAACCGCCCGCCCCGGAGCTCGCCCCGGGCCTCCATGCGGCGGTAGAGGGCAAGCAGCACGCGCCACGGCGGCGCCAGTGGCTCGCGCACCACCAAGTCCCGGAAGACAATTCCCCAGCGTTGGAGGAAGAGCTCCGCCAGCGCTCTGTGCTTTTCTTCAGCAGGCGGCACCTGCGTCGGGAGCAGCAGCGTCCAGCGTCCCGGCCCACCCCGCTTCTCCGCCTTTTGCTGCCGGCGGCGCTTGGGGCTTTGCAGCACGCGCAAATTCTCGAGCGCGTCGGCACTCACCACGCCCCGGGCCAAGAGTTGCCAGAGCGCGTCCTCCACCTCCTCCGGCGGACGCCGGGTGGTAGAAAGCAAGTCCTGGAAGAAGCAGGCGCCCCTGCGAATGAGGGCCCGGCCCACGTCCAGCGCTGCCCCCTCCAAGTCCTCGGGCAGCCAGGGCTCGCCGTCACTGGAGAGCTCCGGCCGGGCCGCGGAGAGGAGCGCGTCCATGCGGCTCCGCCGGAAGAAGGAAAGCGTCGCCACGCGGCTTAACGGCGCCTTTTTGGGGGCCGCCGCCTCGGCCTCCACGCCGCGGCGCGGGCCGACGGCCTTGGGCTCTCGCAGCGTGAGGCGGCCCCAGGCCACCTCGCCCCGCCAGCAGGCCTGCTCGAGGAGCGCGCCCACGTCTCCCTGTACCCGCGAAGGAAGCAGCGCTTGCTCCCAGCCTGCCGCCGGGGCCTCCACCCCTTCCAGAAGGGCCACCGCCTTGAGGAGGCCGCCCGGGCCGCGGAGGGCGTCCCCCTTCCCCACGTGGTGCCAGCGGAAGAGGAAGCGCATGAAGTCGCTCGCCGAGAGCGGCTCAATTTCACGCCGGAGCCGTCCCACCGTCAGGCGGTGGATGCGCTGCAAGAGGCGCCTGTCACACCACTCGAGCTCCGCGTCCTTCGGCTGGGCCGGACGGAAGTGGCCGCGCAGCACCGTCCCCTCGGACTCCAGGCGGTACAGGGCCGCCTCCACGTCCGGCACGGGTTGCACAAGGGCCAAGGAGAGTCCCGTCGCCGTCACCGGGCCGGACACCTCCAGGCGCCCGCGGACACAGGCGAGAAGTGCGGCTTCGGCGTCGAGCGGCCCGTCCCCGGGCAGGGGCGTGAGGGCCGGCTCCAGCACCGCGGTGGGGAAAAGCGCCTGGGCATGGGCCACCCGCTCGGCAGCCAGGACGAAGACTCTGTCCCCGGCGCGAAGCCTCGCTGCACGGCCGCGGGCGAGGAGGGCGTCGAGCAAGCTTGCCTCGAGGCCCTCCTCGGGAAGCAGCACGCCCTGCAACAGGGACTCATGGAGCTCGTCCGCGTCGCGGACAGGGGCCCGGGCGTCCGAGACGACTTGGTGGATGGCGTCCGCGTCCAGGGCGCCCATGTCCCTGGCGTCCTCGGCCGGAAGGGTGCGACGCACCTGCACCGCGCGGGCGCGCCGCTCCTCCAGCGGCGCGTCGTCGAGGAAGGTGTAGGGCTGGCTGTTGAGGAGGGCATGGGCCAAAGGAGACGGCTCGGGCAAGTCCACGGCGAGGGTGCGGAGCTCGCCCTGTTTGAGGCGCCGCAGCACGGCCTTGAGGCCGTCCACGTCCATGGCCTCGCGCAGGCAGTCCTCCACCGTCTGCTGGACGAGGGGGTGGTTGGGGAGCTCGACGTCCCCGCCTCCATGGTTGTCCTGGCAGCCCACCTGGGCCGGAAACACCGCGGCCAGCAAGTCATCGCTGCGCGCGCGCTGAATTTGCGGGGGCACCCGCTTTCCATTTTGGAAGCGGCTTAAGGCCAGGGCCCGGGTGGCATTCCAGCGGAAGCGGGTGCCGAAGAGAGGGCTCTGCAGCACCGCCTGCACCAGCACCTCCTCCACCGTGTCCGGGTGGAGGAAGTCGAAAATGTCGGCCAAGGGAAAGCTGTGCTGCTCGCCCAAGGAAAGCAAAATGCCGTCGTCCGTGGCCGCGGCCTGGAGCTCGAAGTCAAAGCTGCGGCAGAAGCGCTTGCGCAGGGCGAGGCCCCAGGCGCGGTTGATGCGGCTTCCAAACGGCGCGTGCAGGCACAGCTGCATGCCACCCGCCTCGTCGAAGAAGCGCTCGGCGACGAGGGTGTCCGTGGTGGGCAGCGCGCCGAGAATGCCCTCGGAGACGCGCAGGTAGCGGACGAGGGAGTCCACCCCCGCCTCGGAGAGGGCGCAGGCGTCGCGGAGCGTCTCCACCTCGGCCGAGGTGGCCTCCACACGCGTGCGGCCCACCTCGAAGGAGAGCTCGTCGGTGCGGCCCGGCGCCTCGCCGCGCCAGAAGGGCACGGAGGGTGGCGCCCCGTGGGCGTCCTCCACCCGCACCGTCCCGGCGCGGATGCTTTGCACCCGCCAGGAAGTGCTTCCCAAGAGAAAGACGTCCCCGGCCATGGTTTCGGTGGCGAAGTCCTCGTCCAGCGTCCCCACCTGGCGGCCTTCGGGCTCGGCGAGGACGGGGTAGCTAAACGTGTCCGGAATGGCGCCGGCGTTGAAGACGGCGGTGAGGCGCGCCCCCCGGCGTGCCTTCAGCTGGTGGTGGACGCGGTCTCGGTGCAGCAGGGCCCGCGGCGGCCCGCGCACCGCCACGCCCTCGGCCAGCATGCGCACCACTTCCTGGTAGGCCTCCCAAGGAAGCGCCCGGTAGGGCCAGGCCCGGCGGACGAGGGCGTACAGCGCCCGCTCGTCCCAGGCCTCGACGGCGCAGCAGGCCACCAGCTGCTGGGCGAGCACGTCCAGCGGCGCCTGCGGAATGTGCACGGCGTCGAGCTTCCCCTCCTTCACGGCGCGCACCAGAGCCGCGGACTCCACCAACTCGTCCCGGGTGAGGGCGACGAGGAGGCCCTTACTCACCCCGGCCAACTGGTGGCCGGCGCGGCCCACCCGCTGGAGGAAGACGCCCAAGGAGCGGGGGCTGGAGAGCTGGACGACGACGTCCACCGAGCCAATGTCAATGCCGAGCTCGAGCGAGGCGGTGGCCACCATGGCCCGCAGCTGCCCGGCTTTGAGGCGCTGCTCCGCGGCGAGCCGCAACTCCCGGGCCATGCTGCCGTGGTGGGCGCAGACGAGGCCCGGGCCAAGGCGAAGCCCCAAGTCGTGGGCCACGCGCTCGGCCAGCTTCCGGGTGTTGGCAAAAATGAGGGTGGTGCGGTGCTCGCTGACGAGTTGGACGAGCCTGTCGTAAACCTCGCCCCACATCTCATGGGTGGCGACGGCGGAGAGCTCCTCCTCGGGCGTCTCAATGGAGAGCTCCCACTTCCGCAAGTGGCCCACCTCCACCACCTGGCACTCTTCTGCCTGGTTTCCGGTGAGGAAGGCCGCGAAGTCCGGAAGCGGCCGGACGGTGGCGGACAGCCCAATGAGTTGCGGCCGGGCGCCGGTGAGGTGCTTCAGTCGCTCCAGTGAGAGCGAGAAGTGGCTTCCGCGCTTGTCCCGGGCGAGGGCATGAATCTCATCCACAATGACGGTGTCCACCCTCCGCAGCGTCTCTCGGGCCCGAGGGGCGGTGAGGAGGAGGTAGAGGGACTCGGGCGTCGTGATGAGAATGTGCGGCGGCCGGCGCACCATTTGCGCCCGCTCGGACGCAGGCGTGTCCCCCGTCCGCACCTGCACGCGAATGGGCTCGGGCCGGAGGCCCTCGCCCCGCGCCAGCGCGTACAACTCCTCCAGCGGCTGGAGCAGGTTTTTCTGGACGTCATTGCCCAGGGCCTTCAGCGGGGAGACGTAGAGGACGTGGGTGTGCGGGGTGAGCTCCGCGGACAGCGCCTGGCGGAAGAGCCTGTCCAAGGCGACGAGGAAGGCGGCCAGGGTTTTCCCGGAGCCCGTGGGCGCAGCCAGAAGGACGTCCGTCCCGAGGAGAATGGGCGGCCAGCCTTGAAGCTGCGGCGGCGAGGGGACGCCGAGCCGGCTCGTAAACCACCGCTGGACGAGGGGGTGAAAGTGCTCGAGGCCTGGCGCTCCGCCCTGGGTGGCCGGTGAAAACGGCAGCGGCATTTGCGGGGCGCGCATCGGGACCCGCATTTCTGAACGCCCGTCCAGGTCTCGTCAAGGCCCGAAAACGGGGCCCGTTGCCGCCACGGAGTATGCAAGGCATGGACAGCCAAGGGCCCGCCCGGGGAGGCTGCCCTCGCCCCTCGTGAGACGCGCGCCTCTGTCCTTGGTGTTGCTGTGCCTCCTTGCGGCGACGGCCCGAGCGGACGGGACGGCCTTCGTCGCGCCCTCCTCGACAGAGGCCGTGGACCAGCCCACCGGGCACCACGTCCTCTTCGAGGTGCACGCGGGGACGTCCTATGGGCTTCTCAAGCGAGGTGGCCCGGGAGGGACGTGGTGCAAGCTGGCGTCGCCCAAAGGAGGCCCGCCGGGCTGGGTGCCGTGCGAGGGGGCCACGGCCACCGCGGCGCCGGTGGGCAGCCAGGGCCGCGCTTCAGCGTGCCTCACTTCCTGCAGCAGTCCGCCGCTTTTCCACGGGCCCGTGTCCCTCTCGGCCGTGGACAGGGAAGTCCTGGCCACATGCCCGGCGCGTCCGGACGGCGCGGCCACCTTGGAGGACGTGCGGCGCTTTATTGCTGCGCACATGGACGACGCGCGGCTGGAGCGCGCGCTGTCTGCGGCCGGACGGCCTGGAGACAGGGCGGCCAACGTGGAGTGGCTGGCCTCGTTGTGGGTGGGTACGGGGCCCCGCAATGCCTTCACCCACGTCTTCTGTGGAGACGACTGGACGAAGGAGGCCATTGGCGGGCTCCACTTCCTGCCCCGCTACGCCCAGCTCGAGTCCGAGGGGAAGCTGTGCTTCTTGGGGCCGGTACAGGGGAAGGACGTCCAGGCCAACGGCCAGTACGTCTTCCGCTTCGCGGCCGTCTCCCCCTGGTCCTGCGGCAAAAAGCGCGTCGGTGGCTTCACCGTCGAGCACGACGCGGTGCAGGTGCTGGCCATTGGCACCCGGGCCTTCGCCCGCTGCTGCGACAGAAGCAAGGGCAGCAAGGACGGCGGCGTGTACGCGGCGCCGGACTTGGGCGGCGTGCCCTACCGCATTTGGTGCGGTAGCCGGAACGGCACCTACGGCATTGCCACCCTTTACCCGACGGACGAGAGGGTTACGTGCGGGCCTTAGTGCGGAAGGCGCGCGCGGCTTCGCTCGAGGCGGTAGGCCTCGGGCATGCGGAAGAGGGGCGAGGAGATGAGGTAGTCCGCCGAGCTCCGGTTACAGGCGATGGGGACGTCGTGCAACACCGCCAGACGCAGGAGCGCCTTCACGTCCACGTCATGCGGCTGGGGCGTGAGCGGGTCCCAGAAGAAAAACACCACGTCGATGCGGCCCTCGGCAATGAGCGAGCCGAGCTGCGCATCCCCGCCGAGGGGGCCCGAGAGGAGAGAGCGGACTGGCACGCCCAAGGTGGTGACGAGCGTCCGTCCGGTGGTGCGGGTGGCGAAGAGGGTGCAGCGCTCGAGCGTCCCGCGGTTGTAGGCAGCCCACTCCGCCATCTCCTGCTTGCGTCCGTCATGCGCCACGAGGGCCACCACCGGGCGCGGCGTCTCTCCGGGGGTCGGGCGTAATGTACGAAGGGTCCATGGCGGCAAGCAGCTTCCCGCCCCCTAACGCGTTGCGGCAAGGGCCAGGGCAAACAGCACCTCAGGGAGAAAGCAGGTGCCCTACTTCGAGCGAGCAAGCTCCGAGGATGGAGCTCGAGGGGAAGGGACAGGCTCGTTGGGGTTCTTCAGTAGGGCACCCGAGTTGGCAAGACGCCTGTCGCCTGCCTTCCATTGCATGCCCTTTCAGGGCCTGGCACCCCTTGGAAGCCTTCGCCGGGACGCCCTAACGGGGCAAGGGCCCTTGGGCCGTCAGTCGAAATGCACGCGGCGGAAGGGACGGACGGTGACGTCCTTCCACACGCCGCCCACCGTATAGGCGTCGGCGGAGAGCCAGGCGTCGAGCTCGGCGCGGCTTGGAAACTCCATGAGCATCATCGAGCCACGCATCTGTCCTCCGTCGTCGAGAATGGCGCCGCCCTCCAAGAAATGGCCGGCGGCCCTCAGCCGCTGGGCGGTGGCCAGGTGGGCGGGGCGAGCGGCCGCGCGGCGCGCGGGCCCTTCCGCGTCCACTCCGTCATAAGCAACCACGAGAAATGTCATGTCGCCCGCATGCTGCAACCGCCCCTTGGGCGAGGGCAAGGGCCCACCAAAAGGCGGTGGCGGTGGCGTGCTACGGTGGCCCTCCAGGTATGTCGCGCACGCCGTACCGCACTCTTCCGGACGGCCGCGCTCTCCAGTCGGTTGGGCCGACGCCCCTCGTCCCGCTTCGCTTGACGCTTCTCTACCCATGAAGGCGGTCCTTTCCGCGCTTTTCTGGGCCTTCTTCGCGCTGAGTTGCATTCCGCTGTTTGCGGTGGCGGTGGTGGTGTGGCTCTGCACCTTCCCCTTTGACAGGAATGGGCGCGTCCTTCACCTCTACTCGTGCTTCTGGGCGCAGCTGTACTTCTACCTCAACCCCGTTTGGCGGCTGCGGGTGGAAGGGCGCGAGCGCCTTCCCTGGCACGGGGCGGCGGTGCTGGTGAGTAACCACGCCAGCCTGGCGGACATCCTGGTGCTGTTTGGCCTCTACCGGCCCTTCAAGTGGGTGAGTAAGGCCAGCAACTTCCGACTCCCCTTCATCGGCTGGAATATGCGCCTCAACCGCTACGTGCCGCTGGTGCGGGGGGACGCGGACAGCATTGGGCGGATGATGGCGCAAAGCGAGGCCTGGCTGGACAGAGGCGTCCCGGTGCTTCTCTTCCCGGAGGGGACGCGCTCGCCGGACGGCCAGATGAAGGCCTTCAAGGATGGCGCCTTCCGCCTCTCCATGGCCAAGGGCTGCCTCCTCTTCCCCATTGTGCTGTCGGGGACAGCGGACGTCCTTCCCAAGCACGGCCTCGTGCTGCGCCAGCGCGCCAACTGCCGGGCGCGCGTCCTTGGGCCGGTGGACCCCAAAGTGTTTGGGACGGACGTCGCCGCCTTTCGCGACGCTGTCCGCGCGCGCATGCTGGCGGCCAAAGCCGAGCTCGACGAGGCCCTGGCCGAGGAGAAGCGGCGCTAGGCCAAGTCTTTTGGGAAGTACGGTGCGCCAAAGCCGCCACCGGCCCCCAAGAGGCACCTGGTGCCGCCCGGCGTGTCCCCGCGGGTGGGACAGCAGCCGCAGGCGTCGTTTCATGGCGTGCGACGCAGACACGTCACCTACCCTTGCTCACACGGCCACAGGCGACGGATCGCAGGCTGGTACTCTGTTGGCCGGCAACGAAGAGTTTCTTCGCTAAAGTGGAGTGGCGCTGCGACTCGTACGGCGCACGCGCTGTCGTGGTGGAGAAGTCCTGCCGCCAAAAGTGCGGGAGACAGCAAAAGGAGCAAGCGCCTTTACACAAGGTGGCGCGGGTGGTTGGTGCTGGGCGCGTGGCAATGGGGCGTGGGAGCTCCGACGTGGAGCGTTTCGCAAGCGAAGAAGACGGCTGGGGTGCCTGGGGGCCACCCGAGGAGGTTTGAGCGTGGAAGTCAGCCTGCGCAGGGCCCTCCCGGCGGACAAGCCCGCGGTGGAGGCCCTCATGTTGTCGCGGGACCTCCCGCTCGACGGCCTCGAGACGCACTACGACACGTTCTGGGTGGCCGACGCCGAGGGCAAGGTGCTGGGAACGGCCGGCCTCGAGGTGCACGGACGCTTGGGCCTCTTGCGCTCTCTGGCGGTGGACCCGGACTCGGGCGGTGCCGGCATTGGAAGCCGTCTCACCTGGCAGCTTCTCGAAGAGGCCGTCGGCATGGGCCTGCGGGAAGTGTTTCTCCTCACCACCACCGCCGAGGACTTCTTCCCTCGCTTTGGCTTCGTCCGGCTGCGCAGACGGGAAGTCCCCGCCGAAGTCCAAGAGTCGGCCCTCTTTAAAGCCTGCCCTGGCAACGCCGTCGCCATGCGGTGGTCGCCCACCGCCTCTGGCCTCTACGAGCCGCCCACCGTCATTTGAGGCGTCTCCCAAGCACAGGGCGTGCGCGGGCGCTCCTTCACCCTTTCTCCCTAAAGGACTCCCCAGGATGGTCTCGGCTTTCAAGCAGGGCGCGGTGTCAGCGTGCGCGGCGGTACTCCTCTTCGCTGGCTGCTCGAGCAGCTCCAGCGGCACGGACGGAGGCGGTGGCGGCCCCACCGTCACCGTCAACGGCACGGTGGTGAATAACGTCGGCCAGCCTTCCTCTGGCCAAACCGTCGTGCTCTCAAGTGGCAGCTTCTCCAAGACGGCCCTCACCGACGGAAGCGGCGCCTTCAGCGCGCAAAACGTCCCCACGCCTTACACGGCGACGGTGGTGGACAGTGGCGGCGGCCTGGCCGTGGCCTACCAGGGCCTGACGAGGACGGACCCCACGCTGACGGACATCATCACCCCGCCCTCCACCCGGAGCGCCACCGTCACCGGGGTGCTGATGGGCGGCACCTACCCCGAGCCCTCGCTGGCCACCACGCGCTTCATTTTCGCCTCTCCCGACGGTGTCCGGGACTTGGGGGAGCCGACGTCGGCCAACTACGAGGCGCAAGTCAGTTGGCCCGGGCCCGCCACCACCACCGGCACCCTCTACGCCATCCAAATTCAAAACAGCCTTGGAGTGACGGGGCCAGCGAGCTACCTCGGGTATGGCTCGCGCGGCGACGTCCCGCTCCAGGACACGCTGACGCTGACTGGACAGGACGTTGCCATGAGTCCCGTCACCTCCGGCACCGTCTCCGGGACGGTGAGTTTGGCGAGTGGCTACACCCTCAACCAGCGGACGCTGCAGCTTCTGGTGGCGCCGCGGGTGGTGCTGGACTTGTACGGCAGTAGCAACGTCTCAGCGACGACGTTTAGCTACACCACGCCGGCCATCGCCGGCACCTCCGTCCTCGTGGCCGCTGCTGCCAATGGAGAGGCCGGGGACTACGTCGCGACGCAGGCCATGGTGTCCGCCAACGTGTCCGGCCTCACCCTCGAGTTACCGGCCGCGCCGGCGCTCAGCGCGCCGCCGGCCAACGCCACCGGCGTCACCACCAGCACCGCCTTCTCCTGGACGGCCTTCCCCTCGGGCGTGTACCTCTTCCAAGTCTATGCGTCGGGCTCCACCTTCATGGTGGTGACGGCCGCCACCACCGCCAGCATTCCGGACCTCACTGCGGCCGGCCTCCCCTTGCCGACGTCGGCGCGCTACAGCTGGGACGTCATCGGCTTCTCGCCAGTGACAAGTGTGGACGCCTTGGCCGCGCAAGGCGGCATGGACGGCCTCTTCTACGGAGACCTCACCGAGGGCCAGAGCGCCCCGCGCGAATTCACGACGGCTCCCTAGCGCTGGCCCTCAGGGCGGCGGCGCGACGCGCTTCACGAGAATTTCCACGCCGACGGTGGGGGCGCCGCCGGTGAGGACGGGCACCGGCGTCTCCGTCTGGAACCACACCACGCCTTCCACGGAAATGGTGGCCCGCGCGCCGTAGGTGTGGCTCGACTGGATGAGTCCCGGGCTGAAGAAGAGCTCGAAGGGCAAGGGCACCTGGCCCTGGGCGATGAATTTCGTCTCTCCCACCGTGGCCGAGGTGGGAGGCTCGAGCGCGTCCCACACCCGCACCCGCACCTCGGCGTTGGGTGGGAGCGCCATGCGCTCGCGGTACGTCACCGTGCCCGAGAGGACGCCTTTGGTGGTGGGCGAGGGCTGAGGAGGCGGCGTCTCCGTGGTGCCGCACCCCAGGCAAAAACCGCCGCGACAAGGACACACGACGCCGAGACGTGTTTCATGGGTGCACCTCCGAGGCGGGACGAAAGCTTGGCGCGGGCGGAGCCGCCTCTGGACGGCGGCCGCTTCCGTGAAGAAGCCACAGCGCGAGGGCCGTCAACAAAAGCCCCACCACGAGGACGCCCTTGGACTCGAAGAAGGCCTCTACCGCCGGCCGGCGCACCATCACCATTTGAAGGCCGTTGTTGACGAGGTGCATGAGGACGCCCGGGAGGAGGCTTCTGGACTCGTAGGCCGCATACCCAAGGACGAGGCCCAGCGTCGTCGCCGCGGCCACGTGGTAGGGGTTGACGTGGAAGAGGCCGAAGGCCAGCGCGCTTCCCACCACCGCCAGCGCGCGAGAGCCCCCGCGGGAGAGCCCCACCAGCACCACGCCCCGGAAGCAGGCCTCCTCGCACACCGCCGGGAGAATGCCCACCAGCGCCACCGCCATCCCCAAGGAGAGGGGCCCGTGTTTCCCCAGCAAGCTCTCCCAGCTGCTCCGAGTAGTCCCGGGCCCCCTTAAAATTCACGAGGACGGCGCCCACCGCCAGGCCCACCGCCCAGCCGCTGGCAGCCAGAAGCACCGTCCCCAGGACGCCGCGGCCCTTGGGGAGGCGCAGCTGAAAAGCGTCCCGCATGGGGACGCGCATGTAGAGGGCCCAGAGGAGAGCCGGGAGGAGGAAGAAGCCCAACTCACTCAACGCAATGGCCCGGCCAATTTGCTCGCGGGTGACGGCCCGCACCAGGGGGACGGAGCCGTAAAACACCACCACCACCAAGAGCGCGACGAAGAAGAGGGTGTTGAGGGGGGTGAGTTTGCCTTTGGCCTTTCGGGCGAAAATGTCCCGCCACGGCTTCTCGCCGGAAAGCAGGACCTGCTCCGTCTCGAAGACGCGTGCCGCCAGGACGAGGCCCATGGCGGCGTAGGCGAAGCTGGAAATAATGACAGTCGTCCCCAACGCCAGGGTGGCGCGCCCGCTCAGCAAGGCCCGCATGAGGAGGGCCACGTTGGTGAGCGGCACCAGCGCCAGGGCCGGGGTGAGCTCCACGCCGGGGAGCGTGCTGCCCATGGCGCCAAAGACAACCAGAAGCAGAAGCGGCATGAGGTAGCTCTGCCCCTCCTTGTAGGTGCGGGCCAGGACGCCCACCGCGACGAAGAGGGCGGCCAGCAGCAACGCCGCCGGAAGCAAGGTGAGAAACAGCGTCAGCCCCACCCGTGGCCCCATGTGGAAGCCTTCGGTGCCACCTTCCGCGGAGAGAATGCGGCCAATGGCCAGGCCCAAGGAGACAATGTTGGCCAGGGCCGCCACCAGCGTCATGGCGACGACGGTGAGGTACTTGCCCGTCACCACCTCCAGCGCGTGCACCGGCGCGGTGAGAAGCGTCTGCAGCGTGCCGCGCTCCTTCTCCCCGGCCGTCAAGTCAATGGCCGAGTAGAAGGCCGCGGACGCGAGAAGAATCAGCACCATGTACGGGAGGAAGGAGCCCACGACGGTGGCCGCGCGGCGGGCGCCGCTGGACAAGTCCGCCTCCTCGACTTCCAGTGGCCGCGCGCTGATGGCCGGCTGCCCCAGGGCCACCATGCGCTGCTCGAGCAACGCCCTGTCGTGCTTGCGCAGCACCTTGAGGACGCGCTCCTGCATGGCCTCGGACTCAAGCTGCGTGGAGTCGGCGTACACCGTCACCTTCACGCTGGGGCCGCTGGCATCGTCCGTCAGGAGCACGACGTCCACCTTCTTCTCCCCCACGGCCTTTCGGGCCAGCTCCTCCGGGGAGAGCGGCACCTCGGCCTGCCTCTCGACGAGGGTGGCCTTCTCCTTGAGGACGGCCTGTACCGCGCTCTCGGGCACCGGGCCCCAGACGGCAATGCGTGCCGTCAGCGCCGCCAGCTCCTCGCGCTTGTTGCTGGTGAAGGAGCCAACGGCGGTGAAGAGGAGCGGGTAGACGACGAGGGGCAGCACCAGGGTGGTGAAGAGCGTGCGCCTGTCCCGCAGCGTCTCGCGGAGGTCCTTCCGGAAAATGTGCCAAACAATGAGCGGCCTCATGCCGTCGCTCCAATCCGGGAGAGGAAGGCGTCGGTGAGGGTGTGGGCACCGGAACGGGCGATGACGTCCTTCACCGGCCCGTCGTCCAGTACCTTCCCCTGGTGCAACAGCACCACTCGGTCGCACAGCGTCTCGGCGTCCCCGAGGACGTGGGTGGAGAAGAGAATGGCCTTTCCGCGCCCGCGCTCCTCGCGGATGGCGTTGAGGAGGAAGCGGCCGGTGACGACGTCCAAGGCCGTGGTGGGCTCGTCCAGAATGAGGGCCGGCGGGTCATGGAGGAAGGCCCGGGCCACGTTGGCCCGTTGCTTCTGGCCGGCGGACAGCTTCCCGCACAGCCGGTCCGCGAAGTCCTGCATTTGAAACATTTGGACGAGCTCCTCGATGCGGCGCTGCAAGAGCCCCTCCTCCATGGCGTTGAGGCGACCGAAGTAGCGAAGCACCTCGCGCGGACTCAAGCGCTGGTAGAGCGCCGTGTCTCCGGAGAGAAAGCCCAGCGAGCGCTTGAGGGCGAAGCTGTCGTTACTGGCCGCGTGCCCGGCAACGCGCGCCTCGCCCTCGGTGGGGGTGAGAATGCCGGCCAGCATGCGCAAGACAGTCGTTTTCCCGGCCCCGTTGGGGCCGAGTAGCCCCACCACCTCGCCCTTGGCCACACGGAAGGAGACATTTTGCGCCGCGTCCACGGTGCCGTAGCGCTTTGTCAGGCCTTCAGCCTCAATCATTGTCTCTCCCTGCCTGCAGCAGACGCGGGCTTCCGCGGGGGCTTCTCTTTGCCAGGCCGCGCGCCACGGCGTCGAGTGCCAAACGTCGCCCGGACGTCGGGGTGCTTCTGAAGCAAGCCGAGCGCCTTCTTCAGAAGCTTCGCCCCGGGCTCCATGCGGTGCCACGTCGAGGCACCGCTCGGGTGAGGTAGGGGGATGACGTCCACGGCGTGGCCGAAAAACGTCGCCCGGTGCTTCTTCCCCACCACCTCCAGAAGCTTCCCGGTGTGGCCGAGGACGCTGGCAATGGCCAACGTCCCCACCGGGACAACGAGGTGCGGCTTGAGGAGTGCCACTTCGGCCGAAAGCCACTGGCTACAGCGCTCGACTTCCTCCGGGTCCGGACGCCTGTCGCCGCCGCCCGGCGCTTTGCCCGGAAAGCAGCGGGCCACGGCGGAAATGTAAATGCGTGCCCGCACCGTCGCCTCGTCCGCACCGGTGGCCGCTTCCAGCCAGCGGAAAAGCGTCCGGCCCGCCGTCCAGGCGAAGGGACGGCCGAGGCTGGCCTCGCGGGGGCCGGGCGCCTGGCCGACGAGGAGAATGCGGCTTTCCACCGGAGGGCCATGCACCGGCGTCCCCACCATGCGGGGGCACGCTCGGCAGGCCGCAAGGTGGGCCTGAAGCGAGACGAGGCTTGCCACCATGTCGGTGGAAGGAGGAGCCCGTGGCGGCATGGGGAAGCCCCCAGTATGCCTGTAGCGTGTCTCACGCGACCCGCCAATTGGCGAGGCTGTGGAGGGGGCGCTACCCTTTGGAACTTCCACCATAAACTGTGTCCGCCGCCGCTTCCGACAGCCTCCTCAAGCTGACTTCCCGTCCGCCCGACGCCATTCCCGGCTACCGGCTGGAGCGCCTGGTGGGCAAGGGCGGCATGGGGGAGGTGCACCGCGCGGTGCAGCTCTCCTTGGGCCGCGTGGTGGCGGTGAAGCTGCTCGCCCGGGAGCTCGCGGAGGACCCCACCTTCGTCGCGCGCTTTGACAAGGAGGCGGCGGCGCTGGCGTCTCTCAGTCACCCCAACGTGGTGGCCATTGTGGACAAGGGGAAGGCGGACAACACCTACTACCTCGTCATGGAGTACGTGGACGGCCCCTCGCTGCGCGAGGTGAGCAAGTCCCCGATGCTCGAGCTCTCCGGCTCGCTGCGCATCATCATGGAGATTTCGCGAGCCATTGACTACGCGCACAACCGCGGCGTCATCCACCGGGACTTGAAACCGGAAAACATTCTCTTCGACGAGCAGGCGGGCGGCATCCCCAAAGTCACGGACTTCGGGCTGGCCACTTTTTTCGAGACCACGCCCCACACCAAGCGTTTTGACGTCACCCAGACGCACGTCTCCATGGGGACGCTCAGCTACATGGCGCCCGAGCAGCGCGTGGACGCGAAGAATGCGGACCACCGGGCGGACATTTATTCCCTCGGCGTCCTCCTCTACGAGCTCCTGGTGGGCGAGGTGCCGGTGGGCAACTTCGACGCGCCCTCCCAGAAGCGCCCCGGCGTCGACAAGCGCATCGACGCCATTGTTTCCCGCTGCCTCAAAACCAACCCCGCCGACCGCTACCAGCGCGTCAGCGAGTTGATGACGGACCTCGAGCCCTTCGCCCCCGTCAACTTCAGCCAGCTGCCGCGCAAGGTGAGCCGGGTGGAGCAGGTGAAGTTGCAAGTCCGCCGCGCCGCGCGCCGCACGCTGCGGGTGGGTGAGGCCGTCGTCCTCGTCTGCGCCTTGGGCGTGTTGGGCCTCACCTGGGCCCGCTCCCACTGGAAGCCGCCGCCGCCCGTGGCCACCGGCGTGGCCCTCACCCAGCCGGACTTGCGCGTGGAGGCCACCTTCCCCTCGCCGGGACGCATTGTGGACACCTCCAACGCCCGCCGGGTGGTGGTGGGCGAGGGGTTGGACGTCATTCCCATTATTGCCTACGGCCGCCCAGTGACGCTGGAGGGCCGGACGCTGCACTTTGACGCCCCGCGGGAGCAAGAGGCGGAAGTGGGCCGGGCGCAGCTGGACATTGTGGACAAGGACGGCATTGCGGCTCTCTTTACGGCCGAGGTGAGCGTCCAGCCGCGCTCGCTGGGCACCTGGCAAATGCTGAGGGACACCGTCCTCGGCCGAAACCGCACGCCCCAGGCGGCGCTGGTGCTGTTGGGGACGCCGGGGCGCTACGTGGCGGCCATCCTCAGCGGGGACGGGGCGCCCGTCAGCTTCGAGTGGTCGCTCGGCGAGCGCCACGGCACCATGCTCGGGCCTCCCAGCCCACCGGACGGGAAGGCCTCCATGCGCCTTCTCGTGGACAGGGCCGGACAGCTGACGGCCTTTTTTGGGACGGAGGGCGAGCAGACGCCCATTGGGGCGCCCCTCTACTTGGGCACGGACTGGAAGCGGCACTTTGGCGCGCCACCCGCGCCGCAGCTGGGCTGCGTGGATGCCCAGTGCGCCTTCCGTCAGGTGGGGTATGAAATTGGCCGAGAGCCACCGGACGTCCCGGAGCCCCTGGTGTTGGAGTCCGCCCCCCAACGGACGTCCCGGACGGCCGCGCACCCAGGCGTCCGCAAGAGTAAGCCCGCCTCGAAGCCCTCCAAGCAAGCCAAGCGCTAAAGCCGCAAGAGAAATGCCGCCCGTGTACAGGCGCCAGCACCAGGGGCAGCGGCGCGCCCACGAGACGTGCTGGCGGAGAGAAAAACGCGGGCCCTCTGGCTAGCGCCGCGGCCCGCCCTCCGGGCAGGATGCGCCGCCCATGCCTTTGGCCCGCACCCTTTCCCCCCTCCTGCTCCTCGTCGCCTGCGCCCACGCCACCCAAAGCCCCACCCGCGTCCTGGATGACGCCGCCGAGGCGGCGCGCTCTCCACAGGCCTCGGCCCACGTCCAGGCCCTGGCCGGCTTTCACGCCTACCTGGTGGACGGCAATGCGGACGAGGCCGGCCGGCTTTTTGCCGCCGCCCTGACGAAGGACGCGGCGGACGCCTACGCGCTGGAGGGGACTGCAGTCCTCGCGGACAGGGTGGCGCACCCCGAAGCCGCGCTGGAAGCCGCGCTGGAGCTGTGTGTCCGTGCACCCTCGAGTCCGCTGGCACCGTTGGCCGCGCACACCGCTTCCTCCTACGCCGGGAAGGCCCAGGCCATGGACAAGCGCATTCTCGCCCGCGCGCCCGAGGCGCTGGCCCACGGCGTCACCGGAGACACGGCCTTCCATTTGCGTGTGGCCCTGGCCACGGTGCAGGTGCGACGCGACGCCCAAGCCGCGCGCGCGCTGCGCAGTGACGCAGGCCTCGTCGACAGCCTCTCCCTGGTGGGCCCGCTGGCGGCGCTGCGCGACTTGGCGTTTGACGTCCCCACCCCGCCCGAGCGCGACGGGGCCCTGCCCTCCACCCTCAGTGGGCCCTTCGGGGCCATGCCCCTGCGGACGGTGCCCACCCCGGACGGCGAGCTGTCCTTGGGCGCCGAAGGCGGACAGGGCGACGTCTACCTCGCGGCGACGGATGTTGAAGTCTCGCAGGCTGGTGCCTACGTCATCCGCACCGGCGGCAACGGCAGCTACCGTGCCCTCTTGGACGGGACGGTGTTGTTTGAAAGGCGGGCCTTCGCCGCCCCCACCTCCTTGGTGAGTGCGCACGGGGTGACGCTGGGCGTCGGGAAGCACCGCTTGTTGCTGGTGCTGCTCCGCGGAGAGCGCGCCTCCTCCGTCTCGGTGGCGGTGTACCGCGCGGACGGACAGCCGGCGGCGCTGCATTTTACGGCGGCCAGTGGCCCGGCGCCCTCGTGGGCCGGCGTCCAGACGGTGGAGGTGAAGGACATTTTTCCAACGGCCGAGGACGTCTACAAGGCGCTGCTGAGCGAGGCCGGGCCGACGTTGGCCACCTACCTCGCCGTCCGCGAGGCGGAGGGCCGGGACAGGGACGGGGCCAAGCGCCTCCTCCTGGCGCGGGCCCTCCCAGCCGCCGCGGCCTGGCCGGCGCTGCAGGCACAGGTGGCCGTCCAGGACAGCACGCTTCCGCCGAAGGTGGCCCGGAGCCGCGCCGCCCAGTACCTGGACGCCGCCCTCTCCAAGGACGCCAAGGACATTGAGAGCCTCCTCACCCGCGCCGCGCTCGCCCTCGAGGAGCAGCGCATGGCCCAGGCGGGAGACTCCATCCGCGCCGCGCGGGCGGCGCATACCCCGGTGGGCTACCCGGTGGACTTGCTGCAGGCCCGGCTCTCCTTGTCCCTGGGCCTCGACGCCCAAGGCGACGCCTTCGCCAGCGAGGCCCTCACCCAGGTGGAGGGCGTTTGCGCGGCGCTCGGCCTCCGCTACGACTTGGCCATGCGCCGCGAGGCGGTGGCGGAGTCGGACAGGCTGCTCGAGCTGTTAAAGACGTGCCCCGGCGAGGAAGGGCGCGCCATCGAGCACGCCAAGGCACGGGGACACTTGGACGAGGCCGTCAGTCTCTCCCAGAAGCGCCTCTCGACGGACCCGGCCAGCGTCGCGCTCGCGCAAATGCTGGCCGCCTTGGAGGTGGGCAACAAGCGGCCGGCGGACGCCCTCGTCCTGCTTCAACGCATGCACGCCCTCTGGCCGCGCAACCCCGGGCTTCTCAAGCAGCTGGCTGAGCTCCAGGCCATGCAGGGAGACAAGAAGGCCGCCCTCGCCTCGCGCCAACAGGCCCTCGTCCTGGACGGGGGAGACTTGACGCTGCGACGGCTGGTGGAGCGCGAGCTCACCGGGAAGGAAGTCCTCCAGGCCCAAGCCCTGGACGGGAAGGCGGCCCTCAAGGCCTACCAGGCCGGCCAACACAGTGACGAGGGCCCGTCCGTCCTCGTCCTGGACGCGGCCGCGACGCGCGCTTACGCGGACGGCTCCTCGGTGGACCGCATCCACACCGTCCAGAAGGTGCTGGACCAGAGCGGCCTTCAGGAGGTGGCCGAGGTGGCGGTGCCGGCCGGGGCCCAGTTGCTTGCGCTGCGGACATTAAAGGCCGACGGGAAGGTGCTCGAGCCGGAGGCCATTGAGGGGAAGGAAACCATCAGCATGCCCGGCGTGGCGGTGGGGGACGCGGTGGAGCAGGAGTTTCTCCTCGCCCACGCGGCGCGCGGGCCGGCCGTCCCCGGTTGGACGGCGGGCGCCTTTTACTTCCAGGTGGCGCAGGTGCCGGACCACTGGGCCACCTACACCGTCCTCGCCCCCGCGGGCTCGGGCATGGCCGTGGACGCCCACAACATGACGGCCACGCCGGTGGCCTCCTCCAAGGAGGGCGACGTCTACCACCAGGAGGTGCGCCGCTCGCCAGCCTTCCAGTCCGAGCCCGAGGGGCCGCCCGGCGCCAACGAGGTGCTTCCCCTGGTGCTGGTGGGTGCGGGCAGCACGGGCCAGGAGCAGCTCCTCACGGCAGGCATGGACAATTCCCTCGAGCGGCTGCGGCCCAGTGCCGAGGTGGAAAGCTTCGCCCGTACCGCGGCCGGGGGCCTCAGCGGCCTGGCCGCGGTGCGTGCCATTTACACCGCCGTGCACGGACGCCTCGTCGGCCGGGACGCGGGGTTGGGCCAGAGCGCGACGGCCAGCCTCGCCTCGGACAGGGGGAGCCGCCTCGCCCTTCTGCGCGCCTCCCTCACCTCCTTGGGAATTCCGGCGCGCCTGGTGGCGGTGCGCACCTTCTCCACGGACCCGAGCCACTACACCTTCCCCAACGAGGGCCTCTTTCCCTACTTGTGCCTGCGCGTCGAGCCCAAGGGGACAGAGCCGGTGTGGCTGGACACCCTGGTGCGGTACGCGCCCTTCGGCGAGCTACCGGAGCAGGCCGCCGGCGGCCGCGAGGCGTACCTCTTGCCCGAGCCCGGGCTGCCGCTCGAGTCCATCCGCACGCCCAAGGGGAGCGCCGTCAAAGGCAAGGAGGTGACGCTGGACATGTCCCTGGACGCGGACGGCGTCCTCAGTGGCAAGGCCATGGACGTCTACCAGGGCTTCGAGGCCGCCCAGCTGGCGGAGGCCCTGGAAGCCCTCTCCACCGAGGACAGGCAGCAGGCCCTGCAGAGCGCACTCAGCGCCTACTTTGGCGGTGCGGAGCTCTCCAACATTCAAGTGGACTCGGCACGCGGCGTGGGGGGCACGGTGACGGTGCGCTACAACTTCCGCGCGGCGCACTTCGCCCGGGTGGAAGGCGGGCGCATGGTGCTGGGGCCGCTCACCTACCCCACCTACTTGGGACGGCGGTACGTGCAGGCCGGCCAGCGCCGGCTGCCTCTCTTCGTCGACGCCACCGAGGCCGTCCACTCCCGCGTTGGCCTCACCTTGCCGCAGGGCTGGGTGTTGGACGCCCCCTTGCCCAAGGCGGAGGTGCAGGGGGCCTTCGGCCTCTTTACGCGCTCCGAGGTGCAGAGCGGACGGCGCGTCAGCGTGGACGAGAATTACCGCCTGGACATGGCCCGCATTCCGGTGGCCCGCTACGACGCCTTCGCCCAATTCGCCGGCGAGGTGGACTTGCTTCAGTCCCGAGACGTCGTCCTGCGGCGCCCGGGGGCTCAGCCCAACACGGCCTCGGCCAAAGGCGCGCGCGGAATCGCCCAGTAAAACGTGGCGCCATGGCCGGGGACAGCCTCGGCCCACACCCGTCCCCCGTGGCGCTCCACAATGCGGCGCACCGAGGCCAGGCCAATGCCCGTCCCTTCGAATTCCGTGCCGTGGAGGCGCTGGAAGACGCCGAAGAGGCGGTCCGCGTAGCCCATCTCGAAGCCGACGCCGTTGTCCCGCACGTAAAAGACGTCCTCCTGCGCACCCCCGGGCGCACTCCCCACCTCAATGCGCGCCGGGGTGCGGCCCCGGGTGTACTTGAGGGCATTGCCGAGGAGGTTGCGCCAGACGAGGAGCAGCATGCTCGGGTCTCCGCGCACCGTGGGAAGGGGGCCCACCGTCCACTCCACGTCTCGGCCCTCGAGCTCATTGGCCAACGAGTCGCGGGCGGACTGCACCAACGAGGCGAGGTTGACGCTGAAAGTCCGGAGCTCCTGGCGCGACATGCGCGAGAAACGCAGCAAGTCGTCGATGAGTTGGCCACTGTGGCGAGCCGAGTCGCGCAGCGTGGCGAGCGCCCGGCGCTCGGTGACGTCCAGCTTCGGCCCGGCGGTGGCGTCCAGCACCTCGGCGAAGCCGGCCACCTGACGCAAGGGGGCGCGCAAGTCATGGCTGACGGAGTAGGTGAAGCCCTCCAAGTCCCGGTTGGCGGCGGAGAGCGCCGCGGTGCGCTCCTCCACCCGGCGCTCGAGCGAGGTGTTGAGCTCGGCCATTTCCTTCTCCGCCGCGCGCAGCGCCGCGTTTTGCTTTTCCAGTCCGGCGAGGGCCGCCTCGTGGTCCCGGGAGAGCTCGAGCAGCTGGCGGCGTCCCCAGTAGGCCAGCACCGCGGCCAGCACCAGCACCCACCCCACGCCGGCGCCGAAGAGGAGGCGCCCTTCCAGGGCGGCGTTGTGGGCGCGGCTGGCCCTTCGCTCCTGTTCCACCGCCACCAAGCCGTCGAGCTCACCGCGCATGCCCTCCATGAGGGGGTTGCCCGAGCCGTGGGCCACCGCGGTGATGTAGTCCTTGCCCTCGACGAAGTTGAGGCGCTCCTCAGCGGCGAAGGTGAGCCAGGCGTTGGCCAGATGCTCCACCCGGGAAATGCGCTCCTGTTGCTCGCGCTCCTCGCCCACCAGGGCCCGCAGGCGCGCAAACGCGTCCGGGAGCTGCTCCTCGGCCAGCACCAACGGCTGGAGGAAGGCCGCGTTTCCCGAGAGGAGGTAGCCCCGCAGCGCCGTCTCTCTGTCCACGAGAAACTCGCGCAGCCGCGAGCACTGGGTGAGGACTTGGTCGCTCCGCTCGGTGAGACGGGCGCTCCGGACAAGGCTGGTAACGCCCAAGGCCAGCGCCAGGGCCAGCGCGGCCAAGAGGATGAAGGGCACGGCCACCGCGCGCGCCAGCGCACGACGGAAGGGTTCGCTCGAAGGCTCTCTGGCGGCGCGGGCTCGTCCATGCGGGCGACTGCCGCGGCATTCTAGGGCCGCTCGGGCGAGGGGCCGCGGTCGGTGGATGTACCGAAGACTGCGCAAAAAGGGCCGGCTATGGCGCCCCCGCGTCCGGTGCGACGCTGACGGCGGCCCCCGGCGGTGCCGGTGCGTTGCTGCAGTGAACGAGCATGATGTCCGACGGAAGCGTTTGGTTGGACCCAGTGTTGTAGTCATTCGTGGCGATGTCGAAGTCACCGCGGCACACCTCTCGCGCGAAGGACATGCACGTGTCCGGACTCCAGCACGAAAGCTCAATCAGCTGCTCGCCGTGCGGCCCCACCACGTTGTCCCTCACGATGTAGGGCGTACAGGCCGTCCCCACCAGCAGCAATGCGACACCACTCCAGCGTCGGCGTGACATGGCAGCCCCCACGTGGCTCGAGCGACAGTGAGACGTGTCCCCAGACACCCAAGAAGGTAGGGCTCCGTTACTGCTCTGCGCCCACAATCTGCCGAGAGGGCAAGCCTCGAGCCCGAAAGGCTTTCCCGCAGCTCCGAGGGGCAACACTTGGACGACTGTCGCGCCGAAGCAGTAGAAGCGTTGGGGTTTCTCGAGCGGCTGTCTTCACCCGGGAGGGGTGCAAAGAATGCGCGCAGCAAGTTTCTTCGGCATGTTCCTCCTTGGCTGCGCCAGCGGCCCACCCCTCAACAGCAACAGCCAAGCGCGCTCCGGCATCGAGGAGGGGAACCGGTACCTCGTGGCCGCAGTGCTGGTGGGCAATGGAGACCGCGTGGCCACTGTGTTTTCCGACGACGCCACCATTCTGCCCTTTCGGTTGAAGGGCACCGTCCACGGGCATGTGGCGATTGCCGAGTACTGGCGGAACCGTCTTTCTGCCACGCATTTCCTCGAGTTGGAGCTCACCACCGGCGAGGTGGGCGTCAGCGGAGATATGGCCTACGAGATTGGGACCAACCGAATGAAGACGCAGACGGGTGACGCAGCGCCGGTGGTGGTCACGGGCCGCTACCTCGTCGTTTGGCGTCAAGGCAACGACGGGAAGTGGCGCATCCAGGCGGACTGCCCCATTCCCGACCCGACGCCGTAGACGCAAAGTCCGTTCCCGAGTCAGAGAAGGCCAGTGGGCTGCCACCGCTCGAGCCGTCGAGCGCTCCCCAGCCCCCCGCTCAAGAATTGAGGGGCCGTCCGCCTTTGCGTGCGGCTCCGGGGGGCCTTGGCCTGACGAGGCATCACTCCTTCAAGAAGGCGTCAATGGCCCCAAACAGCTCGAAGCGCGACTTCTCGAGGAGCACGAAGTGGGTGGCATTCTTCAGGGTGACGCTTCGTTTGGTGGGTGCATTGGAGAGGTCCCGCATCAGTCCCTCCCGGTCCACCGGAAACGAGTAGGTGTCGAATTCCCCGGCGATGACGAGCACCGGGACGAAAATGGACGACGCATTCCAAACCGGCCGTCCGGTGGCTGCCATGAAGGTGTCCTCCAGCACGCCGTTGGGCGCGCGCTGGCTCGGCGGGGAGCGGGTACCGCTGGTGGGGTCCGAGGCCACCACCGCCGTGCAGTAGGCCTCGGCCACCGACTGGTCTCGGTACACGGACTTGTCGGCCACCGGTATTTCCCCATCCCAGCGGGCGAGGCACTCGGCCGCGGTGGTGAGGCGGTAGGCGCCGATGGTGTCGAAGGCAAACTCCCACGGCTGGCGCTTATTCTGCAGTTTGCTCCCCGCCCCTCGGTTGGGGTGCTGGGGGTAGTTGTAGAGCGGCGCGTAGAGGACGAGCTTCCGGACGCGCTCGCTGTGCAAGGAGGTGTAGTAGCCAGCCGTCATCGCCCCCCAAGACCAGCCCACGAGCGAGACAGCGTCCAGGTGGTGCTTGGCCCGGATGTAGTCGACGACGGAGCCAATGTCGCGAATGGCCAGGTAGGCGCGCGACAGCGGCCGGTGGGCTTGCGCGGGCTCGGCCATGGCCGGCTCCCGGCTCGAGCTCCCGTAATTCCGGACGTCAAACAGGTAGACGACAAAGCCGTGCTGCACCATCCAGTCGGCCCAGGAGTAGCCCTGAAGCGAGAAGTCGAAGTCCGGCACCGAAGGGAAAGTCGCGCCGTGGACGAAGAGGACGACGTTGTCGCGCGTGGGCTTGGCGCCCGCCGCCATTTTCGAGCGGACGAAAAGTTTAACACCGGGGTCCGCGCCGTCGATGGTGGCGTCCTGCTTGAGGATTTGGACGTCCGCGGCGGCCGCCAGTGGAGCCATCAGGAGCCACACTACTGCCCGCCACGACGCCGAGGTGCGTCCCCTGGAGGCCTCGGCGTGAAGACGGGGCCGTCCGACTCCCAGCAATGGGCTTTTGCATGTCCCCCTCCAGGGAAAGGCGCGTGCCGCCCCTCTACCGCACTACAAACTGCCGAAGCCACCTGCAGGCACCCCGCGCCAACGCCACCCGCCTTGCGGCGCCTAAAGCAGACGCGCGCAGACGTCCGAGTGCAAAAGGAGCCCGCGCCGACTGAGGCGGAAGCGGCCGTCCGGCGTTTGCTCGCCCAAGCCCTGGGCCTCGAGGCGTAGCAGCGCGGCTTTTCTGGAAGGCTCGCCGGACGCCTGCGCCAGGCGCTCGACATCCAGGCCCGAGGTGAAGCGCAGCCCCAGCATGAGGCGCTCCCGGAAGAGCTCGCCCTTCGCCAGCGCCTCGCGCTCGGCGTCGGGGAGGCGGCCTGCCTCGACGTCCGCAAACCAGCGCTCGGTGCTGCGGTGCGTGGCCGTCCGGACGCCGCCCTCGCCCTCGCGAAAAAACCCGGTGGCGCCAGCCCCCAGCGCCAAGTACTCCCCGCCCGTCCAGTAGAGCGCGTTGTGGCGGGAGTGCTTCCCGCCTCGGGCGTAGTTGGACACCTCGTAGCGCACCAAGCCTGCGTCCCCGAGGACGTCGGCCACCGCCTCCACCATGTCCGCCACCAGGGCGTCCGGCGGAAGCGTGAGCTGCCCCGTCCGTACGGCCCTTGCAAACACCGTCTCCTCGGCCAGGGCCTCGCGTTCCACGGTGAGGACGTAGGCCGAGACGTGGTCCGGCAGGAGGGCCGCTGCGGCCCGGGCGTCTTCCACCGCCGAGGCGAGGGACTGGCCCTGCACACCGAGAATGAGGTCCAGAGAGACGTTGTCAAAACCGGCCTGGCGTGCGGCCTCCACGGCGCGCCGGCCGTCCAGGGGCCCGTGCGCCCGGCCGAGGGTGCGCAGCGTCTCACCCTCAAAGGACTGGACGCCCAAGGAGAGGCGGTTGACGCCGGCCGCGCGAAAGCCTTCGAGTCGGCGGAGCTCCAGCGCCTCGGGGTTGGCCTCCAGCGTCACCTCCGCGGCAGGGCGAAGGGGAAGGAGGCGCTGCACGCCCTCGAGGAGGCCCTCCACTTCCGCGGGCGCCCACAAGGAGGGCGTCCCGCCTCCCAAGTACACGGAGTCGAGCGGCGCGCCTCCCCACGCCGGGCGGGCGTCCACCCGCAGGGCGAGCTCTCTCAACAGGGCGGCGCGGTAGCGCGCCCCGGGAATTTGCTTGGCCACCGTCACTGCGAAGTCGCAGTAGGGGCACTTGGCCAAGCACCAAGGGGAAGTGGACGTACAGGCCGCGCTGGGCGGCGGACATCCCGGTGAGGGCGTCCACCCAGTCCGGGGGCGCCGCTTCTGTGCTGCGCTGCGGCCCCACGTCGCCTTAGTGCTTGCCCTTCAGCTGGGCCTCGAGGCGCGCCACCTTGGAGCGCAGCATGGCCGCAGCTTCCATGGCGTTTTCTGCAGCCACCAGCTTGGCCTTCAGCTTGGCGACGTCCTCGCGCAGCTTCTTCACCTCTTCCGTCCCCTGGCTCTTGCCCGAGGCGCGCTTGACGTCATTCTCCAAGTCCTGGACTTTCTCCGCCAGCGCCTCGCGCTCACGCTTCTCCTTCTGGAAGGAGGCCTGGGCCTCAATGGCCTTGCGGTTGGCCGTCATCAGCTCCTCGCGGACTTTCTTCACGCCCGCTGCGTCCGCCCGGAGGCGTTCCACCTCCTCGAAGAGGCGCTGGGTTTGGACGTCTGCCTCGCCGCTCGCGCCTGAGGCGTGGGCCGCTTGCTCGCGCAACACCTTCACCTTCTCGTGCTCGAGGTTCAGCGCGCGCTCCAGCTTGTCCACCAGGGCCCGCGCCTCCTTCTCCGCGCGGATGGCGAGCTCCGCCTGGGTGGTGCGGGCGCGCACCTCCTCTTCCGCGGTGAGGCGGCGCGCCTGCTCGGCCTGCAACGCCTGGTCGAGGGAGCCCGAGTGCTCGCCGTGGGCCTCCAGCGCCCCGCGCGCGTCGGCCTCGGCCGTCTTCGACGCTTGTAAGTCGCGGCTGAGGGCCACGGCCTTTTGCTCCGAGGAAAGACGCTTCTCCCGTTCCTGGGCGAGCGCGCGCTCGAGTTTCTCGCTTTGGGCCCGAAGCGCCTCCATGAGGCCGCTCTCCTCCTCGGAGGAAGCGCGCAGCCCACTCAGCTCGCGCTGGGCCTCGGCCAGCTTGGCGTCGGACTGGGCCCGTCTCTCCGCCTCGGACTGGACTTGGGCCTGCAACGCCCGGACTTTTTCCCCGTAGGCCTCGACGCTGCCCCGCGCGGCCTGCATCTCCTTGAGGCGCTCGCCCAACTTGGCCTCCAGCGCGCGCTTCGTCTCCGCCTCGCGCTCCAGCACCGCCTGCAACTGGGCCTTGCCGTGGCTTTCCTGGCGCTCCTGCACCGCGCGCAGCTGGGCCACCTGGGCCCGTAGCGAGTCCGCCTCGTGGGCGGCGGACTCGGCCCTGTCCTCGGCCTCCGCGGCCCGACGGTTGGCGGCGTCCACCGTCTGCACCGCCTCCCGCACCTTGTCCCGCGTGCGGGCGAGCTCGTCCGAGGCCTCGGCGGACATGGTTTGGGCGGACGTCTCGAGCTCGGCCAACTGCTGCCGCATGCCGTTGAGCTCGCCCTCCAATTCGCGAATGCGGCCCCGCGCCTCCTCGAGAGAGCTCGCGCCCCACTCGTGCTCGCCCTGCAGCGAGGCCAGCTGCTTCTTCGCCGCGTCGAGGGAGGTGTTGAGGTGCTGGACTTCGGCCCCCAGGGCCTCGGACTCGCCCTTGAGGATGTCGCGCTCCACCGAGGCCGCGTCGCGCTCGGCGGTGAGGGTACTCACCTCCTCGAGGAGCTGGTTTCTGTCGCTCTCCACGCGCTCCAGGGACTGGGTGAGGGTGTGCACCCGCCCATTCACGGACTCCAAGTCCCCTTGCATTTCCTGCTTCTCGGCGCGGGCCTCGGCCAGCCGGGCTTCGGCCTCGCTTTGAGTCTCCTTCACCCCCACCAACTCCTCGGCCAGCATGGCGCGGGACTGGCGCTCCTCGTCGAGGTTGCTGCGCAGGCCGGGCAACTCGGCCTCCACCTCGGCCAGCGCCCGCGCCAAGTCCCGGCGGTCCGCGTCGGTGGCCTTGAGGGAGGCCTCGGCCTGGGCCGCTCGCGCCTCGCCCACCTGGGCCCTTTGTTTCTCGGCCTCCAGCGCGGCGCTCAGTTGCTCGAGCTGGCTCGGGAGCTCCCGGAGCCGGCCGTAGAGGGGGAGGACTTCCTCCACTTGGGCCTGCAGCGCCGTGGCCACCTCGCGCAGCCGGGCGGCCTCGAGGTCCCGCTGCTCGTAGAGGGCGCGGGCCCGGGCCAGCGTCTCCTCCTTCTGCTTCACCACCGTGCGGAAAAACTCGAGCTTCTCGTCCATGGCCACCCCGCGCGGGTGGCGGGGCTCGGGGGGCTCGGAGAAGGGGTCGCCCCCGGGGCGGGGCAGGGCCTGTGGGACTTGGGCGGCGGGGTGCAGTCCCGCGGCGGGCACGGGCCCGACGGAGGGAAGGGGGGCGGTGCCCGAAGGCCCGCGGCCCTGAGGACGGCGCGGCGGCAGGGGCGGCGGCGCCGCGGGAAGGCCTTGGGAGGGCGGGACGGGGGTGTGCGCAGGGACGGCGCTCGGCGCCGAAGCACGGCCCCCCGGCCTCTGGACGAGCGGTTCATCGTCCAAGTCGAGGGAGCGGCGTAAGTCCACCGCACCCCCCGCGTCTTCCGGCGAGCGAGCCATTGTTTGCAGTAAGAGACTACCCCCGCCCATGCCTGCCCGCCATCGACTGACAAATGGACTCACCCTCGTCCACGAGCCACTGCACACCGCCCGGGTGGTGGCGTTTCAAATCTGGGTCCAGGTTGGCAGCGCGGACGAGGGGCCCGAGGAGGCCGGCCTCGCCCACCTCCACGAGCACATGCTTTTCAAGGGGACGGCCCGGCGGGGCCCGGGGGAGGTGGCCCGGGACATTGAGTCCCGTGGCGGGGAAGTCAACGCATGGACGTCTTTTGACCACACCGTCTACCACGTGGTGATGGCGTCGGATTTTGCCCGAGAAGGCCTGGACGTGCTGGCCGACGCCGTCCGAGCGCCGGCCTTTGACGCCGAGGAATTGGCGCGCGAGGTGGAGGTGGTGGTGGAGGAAATTAAGCGCGCCGACGACACGCCCGCGCGCCGCGCCTCCCGGGACCTCTTCAGCACCAGCTACACAAGCCACCCGTACCGGCTTCCCGTCCTCGGGACGCAGCAGAGTGTCCGCAGCGTCACCCGCGAGCGCATTACGGACTTCTACCTTCGCCACTACCTCCCCTCCTCCATGGTGCTGGTGGCGGTGGGGGACGTCGAGGAAGGGCCGCTCCTCAGCTGGGCCGAGGCGCTTCTCGGCGGAGACTGGGGGAGGCCGGCGGCGCCAAGAGGGGTGCGGCCCGTCGAGCCTCTGCGCACGCAGCGCCGCTTCCTCCTGCGGCCGGACGACGTGAAGGAGGCACACCTCCAACTCTCCTTTGCCGGGCCGGCGGTGGACGACGAGGACGTCCCGGCGGTGGACGTCCTGGCCATGCTGGCGGGCCAAGGCGAAAGCAGCCGACTCCAGCGGACGGTGAAGCGCGAAGGACGCCTGGTGAATGACATTTCGGCCTACGCCTACACGCCCAAGGACAAGGGCCTCTTCGGCGTGGGCTTCACCGCGCTCGGGCCCGCCGTCCCCGGGGCGCTGAAGGCCACCTGTCAGGTGCTGGCCGGACTTGCCTCCACCGCCTGCACGAAAGAGGAGCTCGCCACGCTACAGGCCCTGGTGGAAGCCGACGCCGTCTACCACCGGGAGACGGTGCAGGGGCTGGCGCGGAAGCTGGGGTTTTACGAGACGTCTCTCGGCGGCTTCGAGGCCGAGGCGCAGTACCTCGAGAAGGTGGCGGCCCTCACCCCGGAGGCAGTCCGGGCGGTGGCCGAGAAGACGCTCGACAGCAAGACGGCGGTGGTGACGGCGCTCCTTCCACCGGACGGCCCCCTGTCCGAGGCCGAGGTGGCCGAGGGGCTGGACACGGGCTTTTCCGCACCCCGCGCCCTGCCCACCCAGCGGCCGCCCATCCCCAAGGGTGTGCACCGGCCGCTGCGCACAGGGCCGGGGGAGCCGTCCCCCGTCCAAGTCCACGCACTGCCTGGGGGCTGCACGCTGATTGTCCGCGAGGAGCGCGCCGTGCCGCTGGTGGCGCTGCGGGGCGTGTTTTGTGCTGGGACGCGTGCCGAGACGGAGCGGGACAACGGCGTCACCACGCTGGTGGCGCGCCTCCTCACCAAAGGGACGCTGTCCCGAAGCGCCGAGGAGGTGGCCCAGGAGGCGGACGCGTATTCGGGCTCCCTTCACAGCGCGGCCGGGAGAAACTCGCTGTCCCTGCAAGGCGAGTTTTTGAGCCGCCACCTGGAGGCGGCCTTCGGCCTCTTCTCGGACTGTCTCCTGGCCCCGGCCTTCGCCGAGGAGGAGGTGGCGCGGGAGCGGCAACTTCAGCTGCAGGACATTTCCGCGAAGGAGGACAGGCCCACCGCGCTGGCCTTTGACCTCTTCGCCAAGCTTTTGTACCAGCGCCACCCCTATAGGCTTCCCCTCTCGGGAGAGAAGGCCTCCGTCGAGGCCCTCACGCAGGAGACGGCCCGCGCTTACCACCAGCGCTACCTCCAGCCTGGAGGCCTCACCCTGGCCGTCATTGGCGACGTCCGTGCCGAGGAGGTGCTGGCCCTCGCCGAGAAGGCCTTCTCCGGCGGCCAAGGGAGGGCAGAAGCGTTGAGGGTGGAGCAAGAGGCGCCCCTCCTCTCGCGGAGGCGCAGCGAGAAGGTGCTTCCCAGGGCCCAGGCCAACCTCGTCCTCGGCTTTCTCGGGCTGCGCGTGGACGAGGCCGAGCGCCACGCCCTCAGTGTCCTCACCACGGTGCTGTCCGGACAGGGCGGCCGCCTCTTCGTCGAGCTCCGGGACAAGCGCAGCATGGCTTACTCCGTGAGTTGCATGTCCGTGGAGGGCGTGGACCCGGGCTACATTTGCATCTACATCGGCACGAGCCCGGACAAGCGCGACGCGGCCCTGGCGGGCATCGAGGCGGAGGTGGGGCGGCTGCAGCAAGCGCTCGTCAGCCAGGAGGAGCTCGACAGGGCGCAGGCCCACCTCATTGGCTCTCATGAAATTGGCCTCCAGCGAAACGGGGCCCGGGCCGGCCTTCTCGCGCTGGACGGCGCCTACGGCCTGGGCCTTGAAAACTTCCTTCACTTCTCCGAGCGCGTGCGCGCCGTCACCCGGGAAGACGTGCAACGGGTGGCCCAGCGCCTGTTGCGCCTCGAGCATTCGGCCCTGGCGGTGGTGGGGCCGTGAGTCCGGGAAGTCCTCCGGAGCTCCTCCTCTGGGACGGGACGTGTGGCTTCTGCCGGCGCTCGGTGGAGGCCCTCGAGCGCCGGGACACCCAGCACGCCTTTCGGGCGGTGCCCTACCAGGAGGCGCCCTCGCCGCCCATGTCCCCTGCCCTGCGGGCAGCCTGCGCCCGCGCCTTCCACGTGGTGACGCAAAAGGGGGAGGTGCTGCGCGGTGGCCGGGCGGCGCTGTACGTCCTTGGCCGGCTCGGGCACCCGCTGCTGGCGCGCGTCCTCGGCCTTCCGCCGCTGGTGTGGGGGGTGGAGCTTTGCTACTGGCTGGTGGCGCGAAACCGCCAGCTGTTTTCCCGGCTCATTTTCCGCAGGACATGACTCCCATGCTGTGTCTGGCCGTGACGTACCTCGTGCTGCCCAACCGCGAGGGGGAGGCCAAGGAGCTCTTCGGGAAACTCACCCAAGCGACGCGGAGGGAGCCCGGGTGCCGCCTGTACCAAGCGCACCAAAGCCTCTCCGAGCCGCGGCGCTTCTTCCTCTACGAGCAGTATGACGACGAGGCGGCGGTGAAGGCGCACCGCGAGAGCCCGCACTTCGAGGAGTACGTCCAGCGGGGCCTCTTTCGAATTATGGAGAGCCGCACCCCAGAGCTGTACGCGCCCCTTCCGGACTAACGGGGCAAAAAGCCATGGCCAGCTACGCCCTCACCGCGGACGTCCCGGAAGAGGAGGCCGAGCTCCTGGCCTCCGAGTTGTGGGACGCGGGCGCGACGGGCCTGGAAGTCCGGGACAGCGAGGCGCCGCCCATGCCCGGCGTCCGGGGGCCCAACTCCGGCGAGGCCATTCTGGTGGCCGCCTTTCCAAGCCTCACGCGGGCCGAGGCCGCGCACCGAGACCTCGCCCAGGCCTTTCCGCGGGCGAGACTCCTCCTCGAGCGGCTGGAGGAGCAGGACTGGAGCCTCGCCTGGCGCGCGCGCATTCGCAGTACGCGGGTGGGCCGGCTGTGGGTGGGGCCGCCGTGGGAGGCGCCGCCCGAGGGCGCGGTGTCCCTGCACATCGAGCCAAAAATGGCCTTCGGGACGGGAGACCATCCCACCACCGCCCTGTGCCTCGCTGCGGTGGACGCGTTTCTTCTGGCCCACCCCGGGGCCACGGTGCTGGACGTGGGGACGGGGACGGGCGTCCTCGCCCTGGCGGCGCGCAAGCTGGGGGCCTCCCGCGTGGTGGGCGTGGACAACGACGCCGTCTCCGTCGAGCTGGCCCGAGAGAATGCGGAGGCCAATGCCGTCCGTGGCGTGGAGCTCTCCTCGGCGCCGCTGGCCGAGGTGGAGGGGCGCTTTGACTTGGTGCTGGCCAATATTTTGGCCAACACCCTCGTGGAGCTCGCCCAGCCGCTTTCGGCGCACCTACAGGACACGCTGGTGCTGGCCGGAGTGCTGCAGCACCAGGCGGACGAGGTGACGGCGGCCTTCGTCCAGGAGGGCCTCACCCCGGGCCCGAGGGCCTCCTCCGGGGACTGGGTGCGCCTGAGTTTTAAGAGGGCGCGTTAAATGCCGCCCCGCCTCCTCGTCCCGGGAGCTGGCCTTCTGGCCTCGCCGCTGCGGGTGGAGGGGGAGGCCTTCCACCACTTGCGCGTGCTGCGCGTGGCGGTGGGGGACAAGCTGGAGGTGTTTGACGGAAAGGGCCACGCCTTTGCGGCGGAGGTGCTGTCCGTGGAGCCTTCGGCGGCGCTCCTGCGCTTGGGGAGCCCGAGGACGGAGCACCAGGGCCGGCACGTCAGTCTGGTGCAGGCGCTGCCCAAGGCGGACAAGCTCGAGCTCATCCTCCAAAAAGGGACGGAGCTCGGCGCCCACGCTTTTTTTCCAGCGGCCTCCGAGCGCGCGGTGGTGCGGTTGCACGGCCCAAGCGCCGAAGCCCGCCGCACCCGGTGGCAGCGCATTGTGGAGGAGGCGGCGCGGCAGTGCGGCCGCTTGGACGTCCCCAGGGTGCACCCGGTGCAGGGCCTCCTCGAGGCTGTCCGGGCGCTTCCGCCCACCACCCGGGTGCTTCTCCTCGACGAGGAGGAGAAGGTGCTGCGGCTGACAGAGGCCGCAGCGCAGGACGTCCGCGCCCCTCTGGCCCTCGTCGTCGGGCCAGAAGGGGGCCTCGCCCGCCCCGAGGTGGAGGCCCTGCAGGCCCTGGGCGGCGTCAGCGTCAGCTTGGGGCCACTCATTCTCCGCACCGAGACGGCGGCGCTGGCGGCCCTGGCGGTGCTGCGCCACCACGAGGGGTTATTGGGCTGAAACAAGGAGGGGGCGACGCATGGGGACGTTGCAAAGGGTGAAGCGAGTGAAGGGGGCGACGCAACAGGAGTCGCCCGAGGGCCAAGTCCGCCGCTTCATCGCGAAGTTTGAGCCGCGCCTTCAAACACGCCTTCGCGCCGCCCGTCGGGAGTTGCGTCGTCGGTTCCCGACGGCCGTCGAGCAGGTGTACGACAACTACAACTTCCTCGTCTTCGGCTTCTGCACCACGGAGCGCACCTCGGACTGCGTCGTCTCCCTCGCCGCAAACGCCAAGGGGCTGGGACTGTCGTTTTATTGGGGCGCGACGCTGGCCGACCCGCACCGGCTTCTTCTGGGGAGTGGAACGCAAAACCGCTTCCTCCGGCTTCCATCGCTTGCGACGTTGAAGCGTCCGGAGGTGGTGGAGCTGCTGCACGCCGCTGCAACACAGTCCAAGGTGCCCTTGCCCACGGAAGGCCGCGGCAAGACACTCATTAAGTCCATCTCCGCCAAGCAGCGGCCGCGGCGTTAGCCTCCCATGCCGTCGCGCACAGCCCCTCCCCCACCGCCGACATGGCCTCGTCCGCCGCTGGGCGCGGCTGTCCCTCTCCTCGTCCTCGTCGCACTCGGGAGCGCCGGCCGTCTCTCCGAGGCGGCGCCTTCGCCCGCAAGCCCCGCGGACGTCTCCACCCTGCTGGAGGCGGTGCGCGCCGATGCGGGCGTGCCGGCACTGGCCGCAGCGGTGTTTCGGGGCGGGACGCTGTTGGCCCAAGGCGCGACGGGCGTCCGGAAGCTGGGCGACACCACCCCTGTCACCAACGCGGACGCGTGGCACCTCGGCTCGGACACCAAGGCCATGACGGCCACCCTCCTGGGCCTGTACGTCGAGCGAGGGACGCTGCACTTCTCGGACACGGTGGGGAGCCTCTTTCACGGCGAGACGGTGGACAAGGCGTTGGCCCAGGTGACGCTCGACCAACTCCTCCAGCACCGCGGCGGCCTGCCGCACGACCCGCCGACGGGCATTTGGCAACGCATGTGGAGTGACGGTACTGACCCAGCCGCCCGCACCCGGGCGGTGAAAGCGCTGCTCGCGTTACCGCCGGCGCAAGCGCCGGGCGCCTTCGCCTATTCCAACGTCGGTTACATGCTGGCTGGCGCGGCGCTGGAGCGCGCGGCCCAGGACAGCTGGGAGCACCTCATGAAGCGCCAGCTCTGGGGCCCCTTGGGAATGGCCTCTTGCGGCTTCGGCGCACCTGGCACCGCGGGCCAGGTGGAGGAGCCCTGGGGACACGCCACAGCCCACGACGGCGCGCTGGTACCGGTCGAGCCGGGGCCCGCTGCCGACAACCCGCCGTCCATGGGCCCCGCGGGGACGGCGCATTGCTCGCTAAGAGACTGGGGGAAATTCCTTGCGCTCCAGCTCGCCGGAGCGCGCTCCGAGGCGACGCCGCTGCTCAGCACCGCCACCTGGAAGCACTTGCAAACACCGCCCAGCGGAGGCGACTACGCCGAAGGGTGGGGCGTCTTTCCGGCTGAAAGCTGGGCCGGAGGCCCGACGCTGCGGCACGACGGCAGCAACACCATGTGGCTGGTGAGGGCGTTGCTGGCGCCGGGGAAAAACCTCGCCTTCGTCGTGGCCACCAACGCCGGAGGAGAACGCGCCAAGCGCGCCGTGGACGCGGCCTTCGGGCCCCTCATTCGCATGTACGCGCGCTGAGGGCCCCCGCCCTTCCTTCCAAGGGTTGCAGGCGCGAGACGGGGCTGCCTCGTGGGGCAGGCAGGTGACGGCGGGTTTTCGGCCCGCTGCAGAGGGAAAAAGCGGGCCCCGCTTTCTTGCGTCGGGCCTCCATTCCGCCTTTCATGCCGGGCTGTGTCGAAGTGTCTGAAGTGCGGGGCTGAGCTACCCCTGGCCGGCGAATGCTTGACTTGCGCCGACGCGGCCGCCACTCCGGCGCTGCCGCCGGCGTTGCTGTCGCGCGACTTGCACTTGGACCGCCGTTCTCCCGCCAGGGCCCAGGGCAGCTTCCAACTCGGCCCGCCGGACGCCGCGCCTCGCGTGCCGGCAACGCCGGCAGCCCCGGGGGGCTTTACCCGGCCCGCCGCACCGCCCCCCGCGGCCCAGGTGCCCCCCAACCACCCCGGGGCGGCGCGCCACTTCACCCTGCCGGGCAGCCAACCCGCGGCGCCCGGGACAGCGGCGCCAGGCCCACGGGCGCAGACGCCGCTGGAGCGCATTTTGTCCGGCGCTCCGCGTGCGCCCGAGTCTCCCGCCCGGGTACCGCCACCCCCGGGCGCTGCGCCCAGCGGTGGCACGTGGCCCTACGCGGCCAGCAGCCTGCTTCCGCCCAGCGCGCAACCGCCCAAACCCTCCACGCCTCCGGCTTCCACGGGCCTTCCTCCGCCGCGCACCTGGGCGCCGGCCGCCGCGGGGCCCATGGCCCCGGGCGCTCCCTTGGGCCGCCCCGCGGGCGTGGGCAGTCCCGCGCCTTCCCGCCCGGTACCCCAATTTCCTCCGCGGCCCAGCCAGGGCAGCAGCGCTGTCGGCCCTCCGCCCCCCGGGACGCCGCCGCCTGCGGGCGCTTTTCCAACGGAGGCACGACGTTCGCGCGAAGTGGAGGTGGGCCTACCGCCGGCCGAGGAAACGGCTGCGGCCCTGCGCGCTCCCCTTCCAGAGGTGGCCTTGCCGACGCCCGGGCTTCCCCGTCCTCGGCCACCGGGCCTTCTGCCCAACGCCTTCCAGCAGACGGACCCGCAGTACAAGCGCATCCCTCAGGAGCCGGCGGCACCCAAATTCGGGCCCCCCCTCCCACTCGGGACGCCGCGCCCGCAGGGCGCACCCACGGGCCTTCCTCCCTCCTTGGCCGCGAAGCCTGCGGTGCCCGCGGCGGCACCTTCGGCGCCAAGCCCCCACCCGCCGGCTGCGCCGCGCGTCCCACTTGAAGAAGCGTGGCCTCCGGCTGCCAAGAGTCCATTTCCGACGGCGCCGTCCACCGCAGCGTCCGCCCCCCGTGTCCCCGAGAGGACGCCCGTCCTCACCGCGCCGCCCCTGGCCGCGCCGAAGCCAGCTGCGGAGGTGCCCCCGCCGAGGGCGGCGCCTTCTGCGCCGGTGCCGACGCCGGCCGCGGTACACGCCCCGGTGGGCACGCCGACGCCGGCCATGGGCCTGGTGACGCCGCTGACGCCTGCGCCGACGGCTCCGCGCGTCCCTCTGGCCTCCGGGCTTCCACCCGCGCGCACCGCAGTGCCGCCGGTTTCCACGCCTTCCGCTTCCTCGGCCCTGCCCAACACGCCCGCTTCTGCGCCCACCGCCGCCCTCCGCGCGGGGCTTCCACCGTCCGCGCCACGTCCCCTTCCCGCAGCGTCTGTCCCGCTGGCTTCGGCGCTAACGCCCGCACCGCTTTCACCGCCGCCTCCGGGCGCCGTCCGGACGGCGCCCGTCCCACCGCCTCTGGCCGGGCCCTCTGCCCCGGTGCCGGCGCCGCCCGCAGCCAGTGCCCCGTCCGTCTCCTCGGCGCAGGGGTTGCCGCCGGCGGCGGTGCGTCCCACCTCTGGGGAGGCCATGCCGCTTCCCCCCAGCGTGACGCCAGAGACGGCCCCCAAGCCCGTCGCCGTGCGGACGGACACGCCTGTCCGCGCCGCGCCGGCAGCGCTTGGCCCCGAGGCCCTGCCCGCCCCGCCTTCGGTGCGCGAGGTGCGCGCCCGCCCGGCTTCTCTGTGGCGGAGGGCGGGCGCCCTGCTTCTGGACGCGTCCATTGTGCTGGGCGTCTGCGTCCTCTACCTCCAGTTGGCCCTGTGGGTGGTGCTTCCGGCGGGCATCCGCGGGCCGCAGCTGCCCGGGCTGGACGGGCTGGTGGCCCGGCTGCATGCGGTGCATGAGGTGCTACCGCCAGCGCTGGTGCTGGGCACGCTTTTGGGCGTCGTCTACTCCTCCGTCTTCGCCTTCCTCTGGGGTGGCCGCAGCCCGGGGCGGTGGCTCTTCGGTATAAGGCTGGTGGACAGGCGCGGGCTGGCCCCGGCCCCGGGCCGCGCCGTGGCCCGGGCCCTCCTGGCGGTGGTGTCCTTCGCCTTCTGTCTGGCTGGTTTTTGGCTGTCCCTCTTTGACAGGCGCGGCCAAACGCTGCACGACAAGCTGACGCGTACCTTCGTCGTGCGGCCGGGCTGAGGGCCAAACGGAGGCGCCTGCGTAGCGCAAATGACGGCGCGCCTGGAAGACGTGCTCCTTTCCCGCGGACTCCTCTCCCCGGAGAGGGTGGCCGAGGCGCTGCGGGACCATGCGCTGGGCGGCGGACAGCTGGACACCGTCCTCCTCGAGCTCGGTGGCCTCTCGGAGCGAGAGTTGCTGTCCGCCCTGGCCGAAGCCGCGGACGTCCAGCCGCTGCACCTCGGGGACTATGAGCCCAACAAGGCCTTGGCCGAGGAGCTCCAGGCGGACATTGCCCAGCGCCTGGAAGTCGTCCCCGTCTCCGTGGAGGGGACGACGTTGCACGTCGCCTCGGCCTTTCCCGTCCCGGAGCTCGAGCTCCAGGCGCTGGGGACGCTGCACCAGCGGCGCATTGTCCCCTGGGTGGCCGTCTCGGCCCGCGTCCGGGACTGGCTCGAGTCGCTGTACGGCCTTCGCATGCCGGCGCGTGAGGCGGCGGTGTTGGCCGCACTCGAGCCACACCGGCCGCTCCCCACGCGGGCCCCCGTGCCGGCTGCCGCGGTAGGACGCGAGGAGGGGGTGACGCTGGAGGAGCTCCTGGCCCGAGAAATTCTCGGGACGGTAACCCCGGAAGCACCTTCGCCTCCGGAACCGTCGCCCTCGCCTTCGCCGGAAGTAGAGCCGGAGGCCAAGGCCGAGCCCGAGGCGCCGGCAGCCCTGCCCGCCCAGGAGAGGAAGCCCGAGGAGCGAGCGAAAACAGAGCGAGAATTCCCCATGCTGGGGACGTCCGCCTTCCCGCTGTTGCCTCCGGCGGCACCACACAAGGCCCCGGCCCCCGAGCCCGTGGTGGAGTGGACGCTGGAGGAGGCGCGCAGCGCGCTGCGCAGCGTGACGAGTGACAGGGACGCCATTAAGGACGTCACCTTGCGCTACGGGCGCCGGACGTTTGAGTACCTGGCGGCCTTCGCCGTGGTGCGCGGCAAGGCCGTGGGCTGGGACGCGCTCGGGGAAGGGGCGGACAAGTCCCTCCTCCAGCAACTCTCGGTGGCCCTGGACGCACCCAGCCTCTTTCGCACCGTGGCCCTGGCCCACGCTGCCTACGCCGGCCCCGCGCCCAAGGACGTGCTCAGCCGCGACGTCCTCCACAAAATGCGCCGGGCGCCGCGCACCGTCTTCCTCCACCCCGTCGAGGTGAAGGGGCGGCTGGTGGCCATGGTGTACGGGGACAGCGCGGGACAGCCCGTCAGCCAGCGGCGGCTGGCGGACTTTCGCCTCTTTTGCCAGGAGCTGTCCGTGGCCTTCTCGGAGCTCCTCCTCTCGCGCCGACAACTCCTCTCCACAGCCAAGGCCGAGGCGGCGCCGGCCCGTCCCACTCCCGCCGCGGCACTCCCCGTCCCGCCTCCCCTTCCCCTCTCTGCGGGCAGGAGGCCCCCTGTGGACTGGGCCCCTTCAGTACGCACCTCCCAAGGCGGCCTCGGCCGGGCCACCACCCGGCCCGGGCCCGGCCAAGCGGAAGGCACCCGGCCTCCGCCGGACTTCCAGCCCCTGTTGGCGCGCCTCCTCGGGACGGAGCCCGCCGAGCGCGCGCGGGCCATGGCCGAGTTTGCGCGGACGCCGGAGCCCTCGGCCCGGGTGCTGGCCTCCGCCTTCCCCGGCCCCACGGCCTGGAGTCGCACGGTGGTGGAGGAGCTCCCCGAGGCGGAGGAGCTCGGCCCCGTGCCCGGCGCCCTGGCGCGCCTCGGGCGCAGCGGGGCGAGTGCCCTCGCGCCGTTGTTGGACGCCCCCGCCGAGGAGACGCGCTACTTCGCCCTCCTCACCGCGGGAAACCTGCCCTTCCCGGAGCTGGTGCCGGGCGTCCTTCGGGGCGTCTTTGACCTCATTCCAGAGCTGTCCTCCGCGGCACGCCTCGCCGCGCGGGCGCTGCGGCGGCTCCCGCGCTTCGAGGCCGCCATGCCCTCCTTGCGTCAGGAGCTCGCGGCCCGAGACCCCATGCGGCGCATTCTCGCCGCGCGGACGCTGGGCGCCCTCCGGGACCGCCAAGCGGTGGAGGGCCTCATTGGCCTCACCGGCAGCGACGACGTGTTGTGCGCGACGGCGGCGGCCGAGGCCCTCGCGGAAATTACCCGTGCCTCCTTTGGGACGACGCGCAGGGCTTGGGTGGCCTGGTGGGCAGAAAACCGGCGGCGCACGCGGACGCAGTGGCTCCTGGCGGCGCTTCGCCACCCGGACGTCCTCGTCCGGCGGGCGGCGGCCGAGGAGCTCACCTCTGCCCTCGGAGAGACGCTGGGCTACTCCGCGGACGCGCCCGACTCCATGCGCGAGCTGGCGGTGCACCGCTGGGAGCTCGCGCTTCCGGACGTGCGGCTCAAAGTCCTCAACTAGCGCCCGGGCAAAACCCAAACCCTTCGAGACTCGGGCTAGAAGCGGCCGGCCAGCGCGGCTCCGCCGCCGCTTGGAGAGAGGAAGACGGAGGGGACAACCATGACTTTGGGCTTGGGCGGCTCATCCTGCGCGCGCGCCGAGAGCTCGTAGCCCAGCACCGCCCCCACCACCGGAAGCAGAAGCGCAAACGCATAGGTGCCCTTGGCGGCCTGGGAGTCACTGAGTCCAGTGGCGGCGAGGTACACCGAGCCGCCCACCGCCAGTCCGGCCATGCTGGAGAGCCAACTCACGAGGAAGCTGCCGTGCTCGTTGAGGGTGTAGCCGGTGAGTGTCACCGCCAAGGGCGCCCCCACCGCCACACCCAAGGGGGCGCCGAAGAGCGAGGTGAAGTGCTGCGTCTGGGTGCTGTTGTTTTGCGTCCCCAACAACCCCGAGAAGGCCCACTGGCTGAAGAAGCCCACCGCCGCGCCCCCGAGGAGGCCGGCCCCAGACTCGAGGCCGATGCGCAAGGGGCCGGACAGCGCTGGCTGCGGCACCGCCGTCACCGCCGGTGCGTCCTGTGGACTTCCCGCGGCGAGGACGGCCGGGTCCTGCAGCGCGGCCGTCGCCTGGGCCCACGCCGGGACCGAGAAAAGCAGCGCGGCCGTGCAGACGGAGGCTCCGAGTCGCATGGGACGGCGCAAAACCCTTGGTTGCTTTTGGGACGGACCCCGGCCGAGTCCGTCGTGGAGGAGACAACGCCCAACACCGCACTGGGCGCCTTTTGGGGCTTTTATGTCCCGGGCGCTTCTTGGCTGTCTTCCGACAGTCTGAAGCAGAAGCGCAAGGGTGCCAGTGTCTCACAGCCCGTGCTTTCTAGGGAAAGGGAGAAAACCCCCCCTGCGGCGCCTTCCCCCCAGAGGGCCCGCTTTTGGGGAAAGGTAAGGGAGGCCCCCCGGAGGGTCTGCTAGACAGCAGAGAGCCAAAGTTGCGGCGGACAAACCCGTTGGGGCCCATGGACGCGAAGGACGGTGGCGGCGAGGACAGTCTGCGGAAGAGGCTCGAGGCGCTCGAGAGCCAGGCCGAGCTCGGCGGGGGCACGGAGCGCATTTCCAAGCAGCACGAGGCCGGAAAGCTGACGGCCCGCGAGCGGCTGGACCTCCTCCTCGACCCGGGCACCTTCGTCGAGCTGGACAAATTCGTCACCCACCGCAGCAACGACTTCGGGATGGGGGAGAAGAAAATCCTCGGCGACGGCGTCGTCACCGGCTACGGGAAGGTGGACGGCCGACAAGTCTTCGTCTTCGCCCAGGACTTCACCGTCTTCGGTGGCTCGCTGTCCGGGGCCTACGCCCAAAAAATCTGCAAAATCATGGACCTCGCCACCCGGGTGGGCGCTCCAGTCGTCGGCCTCAACGACTCCGGCGGGGCCCGGATTCAGGAGGGCGTGGAGAGCCTGGCCGGGTACGCGGACATCTTCCTCCGCAACACGCTGGCCAGCGGCGTGGTGCCGCAGCTGTCCCTCATCCTCGGCCCCTGCGCCGGGGGCGCGGTGTATTCCCCCGCCATCACCGACTTCATCCTCATGGTGAAGGACACGAGCTACATGTTTATTACCGGCCCGGACGTCATCCGGACGGTGACGCACGAGGAAGTCTCCAAGGAGGAGCTCGGCGGCGCACTGGCCCACAACCAGAAGTCCGGGGTGGCCCACTTCGCCGCAGAGAATGAGCAAGCGGCCATCCTCCTCACCCGGGAGCTGCTCGGGTACTTGCCCTCCAACAACACCGAGGACCCGCCCATCCAGCCGTGCGACGACGACGCGTTTCGCTCCGACGCGAGCCTGAAGGACGTCGTCCCGGCCAACCCCAACAAGCCCTACGACATTAAAGACATCCTCCGCGCGGTGGTGGACCACCGCCATTTCTTCGAGGTGCAGGAGCACCACGCGAAAAACATTGTGGTGGGCTTCGCCCGCCTCAACGGCCGAAGCGTGGGCGTGGTGGCCAACCAGCCGGCGTTTTTGGCCGGGGTGCTGGACATTGCCGCCAGCGTGAAGGCGGCCCGCTTCGTGCGCTTCTGCGACTGCTTCAACCTCCCCCTCGTCACCTTCGTGGACGTGCCCGGGTTTCTGCCCGGGACGGCGCAGGAGTGGGGTGGAATTATTACCCACGGGGCCAAGCTGCTCTACGCCTTCGCCGAGGCCACCGTGCCCAAAGTCACCGTCATTACCCGCAAGGCTTACGGCGGCGCTTACGACGTCATGGCCAGTAAGCACATCCGGGCGGACATCAACTACGCCTACCCCACGGCAGAAATTGCCGTCATGGGCCCGGAGGGCGCAGTCAACATTGTGTTTCGGAACGAGTTGCTCAAAGCCCAGGACGCCGACGCCGAACGGGCGCGGCTGGTGGCCGAGTACCGGGAAAAATTCGCCAACCCCTACAAGGCGGCGGAGCTGGGCTACATCGACGAAGTCATCCGCCCGGAGCAAACGCGGGAGAAACTCATCCGTGCCTTGGAGATGCTGAAGGACAAGCGGCAGGACAACCTACCGCGCAAGCACGGCAACATTCCCCTCTAGACGACGGACCGGAAACCACCTGGGGGAGACGGACAGGCGCCATGGGCGAGCTCGCAGACAGCATTCAAGAGGCGGCGGAGCGTGCAGAGCACCCGCACAGCCTCAACAGCCGGGTGGGGGTGGCGGTGGCCATTAGCGCCACCATCATGGCGCTCACCAACATTGTCGGCGGAGACGTCGCCCAGGAGATGAATCTCACCGCCAGCGAGGTCAACAACGCTTGGGCCTACTTCCAGGCCAAAAGCACCAAGGAGCACCTCGCGCAAAACTCCTTCGAGCTCCTCTCGGCACAAGGGGACCTCACTCCGGACGCTGCCCCGGTGCTGAAGCCCCGGCTGGAGCGCTACCGCGGAGACGTCGCCCGCTACGAGTCCGAGAAGACGGCCATCCAGAAGCAGGCCGAGGCCCTAGAGGCCCGGCGCGCCCTGCTACAAGCCCGGGCCGACAGGTTTGGCATTGCCGAGGCGGCCTTCTCCCTCTCCCTGGCCCTCTTCGGCCTCACCGCCCTCACCCAGAAAAAATGGCTTCTGGGCATGGGCATTGTGTTTGCGACGGCGGGACTCCTCGCTTCCACCTCGGCCGTCTTCTCCGTGGGCCTCCGCCACCCGGCGGCGCCCTCGGAGCTCAGCAGCAGCTAAACCTTTGGGCCCCGAAAAAGGGCCCTAGGCGAAGGCCAGAAGTCCAAACACACAGGCCGGCAGGACGAGGTTGTCCGTCGCCCTCGGGGAGAGGGCCTCGGCCACGGCCGCCACGAGGCCGGCCAACCCGCAAACGCCCCACGCCACCGGGACGGAAAACCAGGCCGCGGCGAGCGCCACACCCAAGGCGGAGAAGAGGGCCACCGCGAGGGAGCCCTCGAGACTCTTCGCCTTCCCGCCCGGGGCCCGGAAGCGGTGCCGGCCAAAGGCGAGGCCGAGCGCGCCACCCAGCCCGTCCCCGAGGGCCAGGGCGAGGAGGGCCGCCGCGGCCGGAAACGGCGCCTGGAGGAGTCCCACCGTGGTGAGGACGGCCGCGGCCAGGGTGTAGAGGACGAGTCCGCTCCACTTCTCCTCCTCGGAGGAAACCCCGTCGCGCAGCCGCGCGAGGAGGCGGGAGTGCTGGGCCAAGGCCGGTAACGCGGCCACGGCCACACAGGCGCCCCACACAATGGCCAACGGCGCCGTCGTCCCGTGCCAAAACGGCCAACCCAGCGGCCAGACGCCCGCGCCCACATGGAGGACGTCGCGCACGTGGGTGCGGGCGAGGCCCAACAGGCGGAGTCCGGCGGCTGCCAAAACTCCGGCCCCTAAAATGGCCACCCACAACGCTGCCAGCCCGGCGTCCGCCATTGGTGGCCCTGGACGGTACGTCACAAAGCGCGGGCGGAAAGCGCTTTGTGCGTGTGGCGCGCTCCCGCGGCCTTGCCCACCTCAGGGCACCAAGGCCAAAAAAAGGAAGGTGGCAAACAACACCAGGTGCACCGCGCCCTGCATGACGTTGGTACGCCCGGTGCCAAGCGTAATGGTGGCCACGGCGAAGCTGAGCGCCATCAACACCATGTCCTTGCCGTCGAGGCCCAGCACCAGCGGCTGGCCGAGGAAGAAGGAGGCCAGCGCCACCACGGGGATGGTGAGGCCAATGGTGGCCAAGCCGGAGCCGAGCGCCAGGTTGATGCTGGTTTGAAAGCGGTTGGCCAGCGCGGCGCGCGCCGCCGCCCAAGTCTCCGGGAGAAGCACAATGGCGGAAATGGCAATGCCCAGGACGGCGGTGGGAGCGCCGACGGCGGCCAGCCCAGCCTCGATGGACGGGGAGAGGACTTTGGCCAGCCCCACCACCGCCACCAGCGACGCCAAGAGGAGGAAGAAGCTCGCCCAGGCTTCCCGGACGGACGGCGGCGGGGCGTGCACCTCTTCGCGACTTGTGCCTTCGGGGGGCAAAAAGTAGTCGCGGTGGCGGACGGTTTGCACCAGGACAAAGACGCCCCACAGCGAAAGCGAGGCCACCGCCGCGAAGGCCAGCTGGGAGTTGGAATAGGTGTGGTCTGCCGTGGTGGTGGTGAAGGTGGGGAGCACCAACACCAGGGTGGCGAGGGCCACCAACGCGGCCAGCGCCGGGCCGGCGCCCTCGGTACGGAAGGACTGCTCGCGGTGGCGGAGGCCTCCCAGCACGAGGCAGAGGCCCACCACGCCATTCACAATAATCATCAGCGCCGAGAAGACGGTGTCCCGCGCCAGGACTGCCTTCTCTGGGCCGCCGGAAAGCATGAGGGAGACAATGAGCGCCACCTCGATGGTGGTGACGGCCAGCGCCAGCACCAGTGTCCCGAAGGGCTCGCCCACGCGGTGGGCCACCACCTCGGCGTGGTGGACGGCGGCCAGCACGGCGCCCATGAGGCCGAGACTGCACAGGGCCGCCAGCACGCCCCCGACGGGGAGGACGAGGGCCGTCCCGAGAAGGGCGAGTGCCACCAAAGGGAGTGCGAGCGACCAGCGGTGCATGCGGAGGACTCCCCCCTTTTTGAAGCGTTGCCTGCCCTGCAGGGTTGCCAGTCGAAGCTAGGCGGGGCGAGGACGGGGGTAAAGCTGGGGCTGCGGCGCAAACGGTGGCCGCCGTCCTCCCTAGGGGGACAGAGGCTGAGGGTGCGGGCTGTGCGCTAGAAGCCGAAGGAAACGGCCAGGCGTCCCATGAGGTGGGTGCCGGTCGCGCCCAGTCCGACGGCGGGGCCGGCGACGATGGACAGTCGGTTCTCCAAAAAAGCGAGGGCGACCGTCGGTCCAAGCAGGTGCCGCGAACCGCCCTCCGCGTCGCTGTCGTTGTCGAAGGCTGCCTCCAGGTCCTGTCCTAAGTACTCCACCCCGAGACTCATGAAGCTGAGCACCCGCACCGCGGCACCGGCCGTCACCATGACGTCGACAGGGTCCCGGCCCGTCTGGAAAATGTGCTCGACGTGAATGGAGAGCTGCGTGCGCAGGATTCCGGTTTCGAAGCCAGTCTGCAGCGTCCCCCAGGCTCCGTTGCCCCCGGAGAGCTCGTGCAAGTAGCCGGCATTCAGAACCAGTTGCCAGTGCTCCACGCTGCGCGGAAGGACGGAGAAGCGAAAGCCCACCATTCCGCCGGTGGCGCCGGTGTCGTCGAGGAAGGAGGAGCCTCGAATGGCGGTGCCCTGAAGGGAGAATCCGCCTCCCAACCCGAGTTCACCCCCAAGTTCCACCGCCGCACCCGGCGCTCCGATGTTTGCGGCAAAGGGACGGGAGAGGCTCGCGCTGTCCGTGTACGAGAAGCGCGAGATGACGACCGGCTGCCAGGTGCTGGCCACAAACGGCGAGTCGGAAAAGAGCCATCCCCCATTCCCGACGACGCCCTTAGGCGGCGGCTGGTCAGGCTGCGCTGGCGCCGCCTCCAGCACCGCTGCTGGCTCATCCCCCAGAGCCAGCGCCGGCTGGAGCAAGGCCACGGACACGACGACGAGAACGTGTTTCACGGCAACGGCCCCCCTCTTCGGCCGGCTGGAGCGCGGCCACGACGCGACGTCCGTCAAAAGAGACTTCACGTGCCACCGTCGGGATTCAAGAGGAGCGGTGGAAGCGGCGTCTGTCCGAAGTCGAGGTCTTCGCTGAGGTTACCGAGAATGGCTGCCGTCTCCCGGACGGAGATGCGAGGGTCCGGTCGGCCGTCGGTGGCCGGGTCCAGGCGCTGGCCATTGAGGAAAACGTCCTCGATGAATTTCACATAGGCGTCGAAACTCAGCGTCTGGTGGTCGATGTAGCCCGCCCGCGCATAGGGGCTAATCACCATCGCCGGCACCCGAAGTCCGTAGCCATTCGCATCCACCACCGGCGGCGGCACATGGTCATAGAAGCCGCCCCAGTCGTCCCACACCAGGAAGATGACCATGTCCGGCCAAGCGGAGCTCTGCATGAGGGTGTTGATGAGGGCCGTCACGTAGGCCTGGCCCACGCTCACTCGGGCCGGCGGATGCTCGCTCACCACCCCGTCGGGAATTACCCACGTCACCGCGGGAAGGGTGCCGTTCTTGACGTCCAAGTAAAATTGGTCGAGCGGCACAATGTTGCCGAGCTGCCCGTCTTCCTTGACGGTGTCGAAATTCGGCAGCGGGTTCCAAATGCTGGGCACGGTGGCCAATTGCGCCACCGGTTCGCACGTCTCCTGCCCGTCGTCTTCGCAGTCGGGCTCGGTGCCTTCGGCCAGGTAGTACTTCCAGCTGACGCCCGCCCGACTCAAGAGGAAGGTGAGGTCGGTCCAGGCGTACGGACCCACACCCGCTGGGCTCGGCGTCTGGAGTGCGTTGACGCAACTCTCCGGGTCGCCTCCCTGACTGCAGAAGGCTGACCATTCCGAGACGAGGTAGAGGTGAGCGGGCTGGCTCCAGGACGCGTTGGACTCATACATGTGGTCCTGGAGGACAAACGTCCGGGCGTAGGCCCAGTAGTTGGGAATCTCGCGGTCGTCATGCCAGCCGACGGAGTCGATGGAGGCGCCGTTGCTACACGCGGGGTCATTCGGGTTGAGACAACCCTTTTGTCCCTTCTCTGCCGAGATGAGGAAGCCGTCCATGGCGCCCCCGTCAATGTCGTCAATGGCGTTGGCCTCGCCGTGCGGACCTCCGCCATTCACGTCATCCGGGTCATGGAAGGGCCTGACGCACGGTCCGCCATCGAGTTGTGGAAGGCAGGCCAGCGGAACGCCGGCGTCATCCATGGGGATGCCGTCCGCGCCTGGGTAAGTCCCGAAGTAATGGTCGAAGGAGCGGTTCTCCTGCATGATGATGACGATGTGCTTGATTTTTTCCAGCCCGGGTCCGGCGTCGGTTCCAGCATCCGTTCCGGCGTCGGTGCCCGCGTCGCTGGAGCTGCTGGACTGCGTGCAGCCCGTGGCCAGGGCCAGGGCCAGGGCCGAAAATTGGGCGAAGCGGCCGCATCCTGGAATCCCTCCCAAACTCAGACGCCTGACTCCTAAACCCCATCCCCCTGCTGCGAGTTGCGGGGACTGCCTGTCCGCAGCACTGACGCTTGCGGGCTCTCAAATATTCGAGGGGCCCTTTTTCCAACGTCGTCAGTCCTGTGGGGCACAGCCCCCAACGCACCGGTGCGGCGGCCTGCCCCGACGCGTCACAGCGGAGGTGGGGGAGGGGGCCTTCGAGCGCAACAGCTCCAGTTGGACACTGTCCGGATTTCCCACCACCGCCACCTGGTAGTGGTGGACGTACTTTTGCACGAAGGCCTGGACGTCCTGGGCGGTGGTGTGCCGGACGCGCTCCGGCAACGTACGCACCAGGTGCCAGTCCCCGCCGAGGACGGTGGCCTCCACCAAGCGCTGGGCCGCTCCGTCCGTGGTTTCCTCGGTGAGGAAAAACTCGACGAGGAGAGCGGCCCGGTCTCCTTTGAGCTCGTCCTCGGGTAGCGGAGTTTTCGCCAACTCCTCCACGACGGTTTGCATGACGGGAAGCGCAACGCTGGGCTCCACCGCACTCAGGTACAGCCCGCCAAAGGACTGCGGGCGGCTCATGTTGAGGCGCACCTCGGGCGCGTAGCTCAGGTTTCGTCGAGACCGCACCTCCAGGAATTCCCGCTCGGAGAGGACCGACACCCCGAGCCGTGCCGCGGCAAAGTCCACGCTCGCCCAAGTGGGGCCGGCGAAGCTCGCGAGAATGTAGTTGGTGGGAAGCGGGCGTCGCTCGGCCAACAGACGCGCCTCTGCAAACGCCAGCGGCGCTGGCTTTTGCGGAAGCGGCCCGCCGGTGGGCAGCGCCAGGAGGGCCTTCCCCGCGAGCGCAAACACCGCTTCGGGGTTTACGTCTCCCACCACCACCAGGAGGAGACGGTTTTGCGCGCGGAGGGCTTGCAGGTGCGCTTGGACGTCGGCCTCCGTCAGGCCCCGGACGCTGGCGTCCGTGCCCTGCGGGCGGAGGGCGTACGGCGTCCCCGAAAAAAGCAGTTGCTCCGAGAGGAATTGAAGCGCGTCGTCCGGGCTCTCCTGCTCCCGCTTGAGCTCCTGTAAAAGGCGCGCGCGCTGGAGCTCGAGCTCCGTCTTGGAGAGGGCCGGGTGGAGGAAGACGTCCAAGAGGAGGCCCAAGGTGGCCTCCCAGTCGGCCCTCAGGGACTTGGCCTCCAAGGCCGAGTAATCCGGTGCGGCACCCGCCTCGAGGGCACTTCCCAGCTTGCTCAGCTTTCGCGAGTAGGCGTCCTTGGAGAGGCCCTCGGGCCCGCCCGAGGCGGCGGTGCGCAACCCCAGCAGCTCCACCCCGGCGGTGCGCGCCTCCACGTTGAGGACGCCCCCGCGCATGGCCAGCGTCGAGGCGACGAGCTCCGCGCCGGGCCAGCGACGCACCACCACCTCCACCTCGCCCACCCGGCCAACGGTGACGTCCCCGTCCGTCACCGGCCCCTGCGGGCCCTTGGCCTCGGGCAACGCGGAGGGCGGCGGCCGTGCGGTGGCGCAGGCCGCGAGCCCCAAGGCCAAAGCGGCCCAACGGAGCCGACTCACTGGGCGCTCCTGAGCGTCTCGACGCCGCGCGGCTGCACCGTGACCGCCAGCTTCTTCAACGCCGCACGGGAGAGTCCCTTCTTCAGCATTTCCGGGGAAACCATGACGCCCAACACGTAGGGCTTTCCGAGGACGTAGCTGCGCATGTAGCGGGCGATGTCCACCGGGGTGACGGCACGCGTCTTCTGTAAATACGTCCGGTAGTAGTCGAGCCCGGCCGACGTCCACCAGAAGGAGAGGGTGTGCGCGAGCTCGCTTGGCTGTTCAATTTCCAGCGCCCGCTGCACCTCCAAGGCGTGTGCCGCGTCTCTGAGCTCCTCGGCACTCAAGTAGTCCGGGTCGGCCATGGCCGGCAGCTCCGCTTGAATGGCCCGAATGCAGCCGAGGGTTTTCTCGGGCGTGGCGTCGAATTGCAGCTGAATGGGCCCGGTGTTGCGCTGGCTGAACCAAGAGAAAGTCACTGCTAGGCAGTCGCCTGAGTCCACCAGCGCCTTTTGAAAGCGCGACGCCGGCTGCTGCAGCGCGGTGGTTTGTAAGTCCGCGGCATAGGTGAGCTCGACGTCGTCGCCCACCGTGGACGGCCCTTGCCAGACGAATTCACCCGTCACCGTCGCCACCGGCTGCTCCACCAGCACCAGCTTCGTCCTCGGAATGGGCGGGTGGTGGACGAGGGGGTAGGCCAGAAAGGGATTCTGGGGAGACGGCTTCCAGTCCTTGTACTGCGCGGCCGCCAAGGCGAAGACGGTCTCGGCCTTCACCCCGCCCGTCACCACCAGCACCGAGTTGTTGGGGACGTAGTAACGCTGCTGGATGGTGCGCAGCTGGTCCACCGTCGCCGAGAGCACCGTCTTCCGGTTTCCGAGTGGGTCCTTCCGCGAGGGGTACTTCCACCACACCTCTCGGTCCACAGCGTGGTTGAGGTGGTAGAGCGGGTCCGACTCGTTGCGGTCGAATTCCTGCGCCACCGTCACCCTTTCCTTGGCCAACTCCTCGGGGTCGAATTTCGGCCGCACCAGGGCGTCACGGAGAAAGGCCATGGCCTCTCCCACGTGGTCGGCCGTGGTGGTGACGAAGTAATTCACGTGCTCGGTGTCGGTGGTGGCGTTGGACAGCATGCCGAGCGAGCGCACCTTGGCGTTGAAGCTGTCCGCGTCGGGCAGCGCCTCGTTGGGCTTGAAAAACATGTGCTCGTAGAGGTGGCTGATCCCATTGAAGTCCGGGGGCTCCGTCATGGAGCCATTCCGGACCGCCACCTCCACCGTGACGAGCGGCGAGCTCGGCACCTCCACCACCACCACCTCGAGTCCATCCTGAAGCGTCCTGGAGAGAATGGGCGGCGAGCCCAGGGCCAAGCCGGGCACGAGAAGGAGGAGTAGGGGCAGGCGGGACATGGACGCGGAGGGCAGTCTCCCAGGGGAATGGGCTCTTGCGGGTGCATTCCGGTTGAAATTACGCGCCGCGTTACTCGTCTGTGACACCTGCGCGGAGGGTTGAAATGGAATGGCACCCCATCCGTTAGGAGGGGGAAGCGAGGGACGCAATGGGGAAAGCCAGGGTAGCTGTCCTGTTGGCGGCAGCCTACGGCGTAGGCGTGGCCGTACTCGTCGTCGTGGCGCTCGTTCTCCCGGCTGGCACGCTGTGCACGGCCCTCCACAGAGTCCCGGAAGTCGGCCACCGCGCGGCGCTCCTCGTCCGTGTCGCGGCCCACGCCGGCACCCTCGGCCTCAAGCACATGCCCTTCTTGGAGCCGCAAGGCGTTTCGCCGCGCAAGCACTCGGTACGCTTCTGCGTGCGCGAGCGTCCGGCTGGGTGCGGGAGCGCCGTCCTCCCGGAGTTGGCCCCGATGCCGACGCGCATTGTCCGCCTCCTCGTCGAGAACGACGGGTAGCCGCTCCGAGCGACGTCCCCCCAGGCTGCAGCCAAATGCCCGGCAATGTGAGCGCGTCCGCGGACGTACGGCTTTGGGGACAGTCGTCCCCAAACACTTGTAGGAGGCCCCTCCCCCCGCCTTGGGGCCCCGCGCATTGAAGGCCACCTCCCCGTGATGCATCCGGACTTCCTGCCTCCGCCCACCGCGCTCCAGCGCGTGGTGCGCGTCCTCAACTTCCCACTGTTGCGGCTCCTCTGGACGCTGGTGCTGCTCTCCCTCGTGGGAGGGGCCTTCTTCCTCCTCTTCCCTGCGCTCGCGAGACGCGACAACGTCGCGCTTCTGGGCGCGACGCGAAATGCGCTCCTGGTGACTTTCACCCTCTGGGCCAGCGTTTCCCTCTTTGAAGGAAAGACGCTGGCCTCCGCCGTGGGGCTAGCGCTTCCAGGCGCGCCGTCTCGTTTTGGAAGGGGCTTCCTCGTCGGCGCGGGGCTGCTCACCGCGGTGATGGGGACGCTTTGGCTGTGCGGCGCCTACCACGTGGTGGGGCTCGGCGCGGGCGCGACGCTTTCGGCCCTGGGGCACGCGGCCCTCCTGTGTCTGGCCATCGCCGTCTTCGAGGAAGTCCTCTTCCGAGGGGTGGTGTTCCGTCTCCTCGAGCAAGGGCTCGGCACCTGGGCGGCCCTCGCGTTGAGCGCGCTCCTCTTCGGCTTCCTTCATTTCGCCAACCCCGGGGCGACGACGCTCTCCGCCTTGGCCATCGCCCTCGAGGCCGGCGTGCTGCTGGCCGCCGTCTACGTCGCCACGCGCTCTCTGTGGGTGTCCATCGGCCTGCACACGGCCTGGAATTACTTCGAGGGCCCGGTGTACGGCGCCCGCGTCTCGGGCCTCTCCCTGCCTTCCGTGTTGGACGCCCGGTTGGACGGGCCGACGTGGCTGACGGGCGGCGCTTTCGGCCCCGAAGCTGGGCTTCCGGCCACGGTGTTGGGCGCTGCGCTGGGCGGCGCTTTCCTCGTCCTGGCTTTTCGCCGCAGACAACTCTTCACCCCGCGGTGGCTCTCGCGCCTCTGGCGCCGAGGCCCAGAAGGCAAAACACCGGAGGGGGTTGGGCCCCGAGGACGGGTGGCGCTTCCCCCGCCCTAAGCGCCCCGGGGGCCCCGGGCGCGTGCCTCCCCAGAGCCCCGGGCGTGCGTGCTAAAGCTTTTGGGGCCCCCATGCCCCCGCATGGCCCCGGCCTTTTCATGTTCCGAAAAATCCTCATCGCCAACCGCGGCGAGATTGCCGTCCGCATCATCCGCACCTGCCGGGACTTGGGCGTCTCGCCGGTTGCCGTCTTCTCCGAGGCGGACCGCGGCGCCCTCCACGTCCGCATGGCCGACGAGGCCTACTGCATTGGCCCAGCGCCCTCGCGCGACAGCTACCTCCACCAGGAGCGCCTCCTGGCCGCCGCCCGCGCCTCGGGCGCGGAGGCCGTCCACCCGGGCTACGGCTTCCTCAGCGAGAATGCCTCCTTCGTCCGCGCCTGCCAGGCGGCGGGTCTCGTCTTCATCGGCCCTCCGGCCAGCGCCATGGACGCCATGGGGGAGAAGACGCGAGCCCGCGCCCACATGGAGAAGGCGGGCGTCCCGGTGGTGCCGGGCAGCACCGCCCCCTTCCCGGACGCCGAGTCCGCGCTGGCCTTCGCCCGCGGCGTCGGCTTCCCCGTCATGCTGAAGGCCGCTGGCGGCGGGGGAGGCAAGGGCATGCGCCGGGTGGAGACGGAGCGCGAGCTCCCGGCGGCCTTTCGCGCCGCCGAGAGCGAGGCCCTCAACGCCTTCGGCAACGGCGCGGTGTACCTGGAGAAGTACCTCGAGCAGCCGCACCACATTGAGATTCAAGTCTTCGCCGACAGCCACGGGACATGCGTCCACTTGAATGAGCGCGAGTGCTCGGCGCAAAGGCGGCACCAAAAAGTCGTCGAGGAGACGCCCTCCCCCATCCTCAGCGAGGCCCTGCGGCAGGCCATGGGCGAGGTGGCGGTGCGCGCTGCCAAAAGCGTGGGCTACGTCGGCGCCGGGACGGTGGAATTCCTCGTCGACAGGCACCGTAAATTCTACTTCCTGGAGATGAATACCCGGCTGCAAGTGGAGCACCCGGTGACGGAGTGGGTGACGGGGTTGGACCTCGTCGCCTGGCAGCTCCGCGTGGCCGCTGGGGAGACGCTGGGCTTCACCGGCCGGCCGCCCCAGGGCCATGCCCTCGAGGTGCGCGTCTACGCCGAGGACCCGAGCCGAAACTTCCTCCCCTCCCCAGGAAAAATTACCTACCTGCGCGCGCCCAGTGGCCCGGCGGTGCGCGACGACTCCGGCGTCTACGCCGGGTACACCGTCCCCACCACCTATGACTCGATGATTTCCAAGCTGAGCGTCTGGGCCCCAACGCGGGCCGAGGCCATTGCCCGCATGAAGCGGGCACTGGGCGAGTACGTGGTGAAGGGAATTACGACCAACCTCCGCTACCTCCGAGCCGTCATGGAGCATCCGGACTTCGTCTCCGGGGACTACGACACCTCCTTCCTGCCGAAAAACCACGCGGCCCTCACCGCACCCGCGGACGGGGCGCTGGCCGAGGCGGCCCTGTTGGCGTCCGTGGTGCATGCCCGGGCGCGCGACGTCCGCCGGCTGCGCACCCTGGCCCCCGCCGAGGCCCGGCCCACCCTTTCGCCCTGGCGGCTGCAGGGCCGCCGCCCGCGCCGCTAGCCTCCAGCCCACCCCTCCCAGAAGCCTCATGCCCACCGTCCGCTACCTCGCCACGCTTCACGGCCACGCCGAGCAGGTGGCGGTGGAAGTGGAAGACAACGGCCAGGGCCAGCTCGTCCTTCTCCTGGACGGCAAGCGCCATGCGGTGGACGCGCTGGGACTCGAGCACGGCGCGGTGTCGCTGCTCCTCGACGGCCAGGTGTACGACGTCGAATTCGACGACGTGGCAGAGGAAGTCCAGGTGCAGGTGCGGGGGGACGTCTTCCGCGTGGACGTGGCCGACGAGCGTTCCTTGCGGCTCCGGGCCGGAGCCACCCCGCTGAAGGTGGAAGGGCGCGTCACCCTCACCGCGCCCATGCCGGGCAAGGTGGTGCGGGTGCTGGTGAAACAGGGCGAGAGGGTGCAGGAGGGCCAGGGGCTTCTGGTGGTGGAGGCGATGAAGATGGAGAACGAGCTCAAGAGTCCCAAGGCGGGCACCGTCACCGAAGTCTTCGCCAGAGAAGGCTCGCCGGTGGAGGCCAACGCCAAGCTGTTGACGGTGGAGTAGATGGGCACCAAGGACAGGAAGCGCTGGCTGAGCGAGGTGTGGGCCAAGGCGGTGGCCAAGGCGCCCGAGCGCGAGGAGCACTTCACCACCTCGAGCGGCGTGGAAATACCGCCGGTGTTGGGGCCGGACGGGCCGCTTCCCGAGGCCTACCCCCAGGCGTTGGGCTTCCCGGGCGAGTACCCCTTCACCCGCGGCATCCAACCCACCATGTACCGCGGCCGGCTGTGGACCATGCGGCAGTACGCCGGCTTTGGGAGCGCCGAGGACGCCAACGCCCGCTACCACTACCTCCTCAAGTCCGGCCAAACCGGCCTCAGCGTGGCCTTTGACTTGCCCACCCAAATGGGGCGCGACGCAGACCATCCCCGCGCCCGGGGCGAGGTGGGAAAAGTCGGCGTCTCCATCAGCTCGCTCAAGGACATGGAGGTGCTGCTGCGCGGCATTCCGCTCCAGGACGTCTCCACGTCGATGACCATTAACGCCACCGCGCCCATTCTCCTCGCGCTCTATGTCGCGGTGGGCGAGTTACAGGGCGTTGCCGCGGAGAGGCTGTCCGGCACGGTGCAAAACGACGTCCTCAAGGAGTACATCGCCCGGGGCACGTACATTTACCCGCCCGGGCCCTCGCTGCGGCTGGCCACGGACGTCTTCGCCTTCTGCAACCAGCGCGTCCCGCGCTGGAACCCCATTTCCATTTCCGGCTACCACATCCGCGAGGCTGGCTCGACGGCAGCGCAGGAGATTGCCTTCACCCTGGGTAACGGCCTGGCCTACCTCGAGGCGGCGCGAAGGGCGGGCCTGGAGGTGGACACCGTGGCCCCGCGGCTCTCCTTCTTCCTCAACGTGCACAACAACTTCCTCGAAGAGGTGGCCAAGTTTCGGGCCATCCGCCGCCTGTGGGCGCGGCTGGTGAAGGAGCGCTTCGGGGCCAAGGACTTGCGCTCCATGGCCTTCCGCTTCCACGCGCAAACGGCTGGCTCCACCCTCACCGCCCAACAGCCGGACAACAACGTGGTGCGGGTGGCGCTGCAGACGCTGGCCGCGGTGTTTGGCGGGACGCAGTCCCTGCACACCAACGGACGCGACGAGGCCCTGGCCCTCCCTTCCGAGGAGGCGGCACGGCTCGCGCTGCGCACCCAGCAAGTGGTGGCCTACGAGTCGGGCGTGACGGACTTCATCGACCCACTCGGCGGCAGCTACGCCGTGGAGTACCTCACCGACGCGCTGGAGGCGGCGGCGGAAACCATCCTCGGCAAGGTGGATGCCCTGGGCGGAATGGTGGAGGCCATTGCCAAGGGCTACCCGCAGCAGGAAATCCAAAATGCCTCGTATGAGGCGCAGCGTGCGCTGGAGAAAAAAGAGTCGGTGGTGGTGGGCGTCAACGCCTTTACCCAGGACGAGCCCCCGCCCAAAAACCTTCTGCGCGTCAACGAGGCAGTGGAACGCAGCCAAGCCGAGGCGCTCAAGCAGCTCCGCGCCACGCGGAATGCGGCGCCGGTGACGCGCGGCCTGGACGCCCTGAGACGCGCCGCCCAAAGCGAGAAGGAAAACCTCGTCCCCCTCATTCTCGAGGCGGTAAAGGCGCACACCACCTTGGGAGAAATTTCAGACGCGCTGCGGGACGTCTTCGGCGAGCACAAGGAGCACGTCGTCCTCTAAAGGCCGGAAGTGTCTCCTCGTATTCAGACGCAACAGCAGTAGCCTCCCTGTGTAGCGTCGTTGGCCCGAAGTGAGGAGGAGCCCATGCCCGAGGCACCCCACCGCGCGTACTACCCGCTGTTGGCCCTGGCCGTCACCCTCTGCCTCGTCACGCGGCGCTAGGGTGGCCATGGGGTTTTTCGCACCGTGGTTTGTCGACGCGCTCGTCCTCCTCCTCTACTGCGTACTGCCTGCCCGCCACGTCGAAGGCTACGTCCTGGACACGGAGGGAAGGCGCCTGCGCTACCGACTCAACGGGCCGCTGGTGCTGCTCGTCGTCCTCGGGCTGTATGCCGCCGCCGCGCGCTCGGGCCTTCTTCCGTGGGACTTTTTCTTTCTCCACCGCTGGGAGGGCCTCGCCGGGGCGTGCCTGCTGGGGCTCCTCTTCACCGTGGCTATTGTCGTCCAGGCGCCGAGCACCGGGAAGTCTCTCTGGGCTGAGCTCTTTCTCGGCCGCCGCGCCAACCCGCAATGGCGGGCTGCAAACGGCGACACCTGGGTGGATGTGAAAATTTGGCTGTACCTCATTGGCGCGGTGCAGCTGGAGCTCAATGTCCTGTCGTTTGCAGCGCACCAAGCGCTGACGCACCCCGCAGACGTTTCGCCGGGCGTCCTCCTCTATGCCGCGCTCTTCACGTTTTTTGTCTGCGAATACCTCCTCTTCGAGGAGGTGCACCTCTACACCTATGACTTCTTCGCCGAGCGCGTCGGCTTCAAGTTGGGGTGGGGGTGTCTCACTTTCTACCCCTACTTCTACTGCGTCGGGCTGTGGGCGGTGGCGGACAGGCCGGACCCACACTCCCCACAGCTGGTGCTCGTCCTCTCCGCGCTTCTCTTCTTCGGGGGCTGGGTGCTTTCGCGCGGCGCAAATCTCCAGAAGTTTCTCTTCAAAACGAGGCCCGAGGCGAAGCTCCTGGGGCTGCTCGCGCCACACGCCCTCTCGGACGGCGAGACGCGCCTTCTGTGCAGCGGGTTTTGGCGGCTCTCCCGTCACGTCAACTACCTAGGAGAATTCCTCATGGCCCTCGGGCTCACGCTCGCCCTGGGCTGGCCACTGGACGTTTGGCCGTGGCTTTACCCTCTGTATTACGTAGCACTTCTGCTCCCGCGTGAGCGCGACGACGACAAACGGTGCGCCCAAAAGTACGGTGCGCTGTGGACGGAATATTGTCGACGTGTGCCTTACCGCATCCTCCCGGGCGTCTACTGAATTCCCTGCAATCCTTGTTCTGGCAATGCGTAGGGCCCGCGCAACCCGCTACTTTTCGTCGGAGGCACCGCAATGCGACGTCCCCTCCCCTTGGCCGTCCTGTGGCTGGCGCTGGCCATCCTGGCCACTCCGGCCTTCGCTGTGGAGCGCTCGGCCATTCCAGAGAAGTACACCTGGGCGCTCGCGGACATTTACCCCACTCCCGCGGCGTGGGCGGAAGCCAAGGAGGCGCTCAATAAGCGCATCCCCAGCCTGAAGGACTACCGCGGGCACCTCGGGGACTCGAGCGATGCGCTCTACCGGACGCTGTCCGCGGTGTATGCCGTCGACGCCCAAGTCTCCCGGCTTGCGGCTTATGCCTCCATGCTGTCCGACCAGGACACGCGAGAGGCGAAACCCCGAGAGATGCGACAGGCCGCCGACCAGGTGCTGGTGGACTTCTCCGCGGCCACCTCTTGGCTACAGCCGGAAATTCTCGCGGTCGACCCGGCCAAGCTGCGTTCCTTCATCGCCCAGGACAAGCGCCTCGCCGAATACCGCTTCTTTCTCGAGGACACCTTGCGTGGGAGGCCGCACACCCTGAACGCGGCCGAAGAGCACATCCTCGCCGAGGCCGGCGCGCTAGAAACTGCACGAGGGACGTACACCGTCTTCAAGGACGCGGAGCTGCCCTACCCCACCATCAAATTGTCCACCGGTACGGACGTCCGCCTGGACTCGGCGGCCTATACCCTGCAGCGCGCTTCCCCCGTCCGAGAGGACCGCGACAAAGTCTTCGCCGCCTTCTTCGGAGCCTTCAAGGACTACCGGGGCACCCTGGGCTCGACGCTCTACGCCCACGTCCAGGACCACATTTTTGTCGCCAAGGTGCGGCACTTCGACTCGGCGCTTCAGTCGGCGCTTTTTCGCGACAACATCCCGACCAGCGTCTACCAGCAGCTCCTCAAGGACGTGCACCAGAGCCTCCCCACCCTGCACCGCTACTTGAAGCTGCGGCAGCGGATGATGGGACTCGACTCCCTGCGGTACCAGGACCTCTACGCACCGCTGGTGGCCAAGGTGAACCTGAGCTTCACGCCCGAGGAGGCCCGCGCGTTGACGCTGGAGGCGGTGGCTCCGTTGGGGAAGACGTACGTGGCGGCTTTGAAGAAGGGCTTCGAGAGCCGCTGGACGGACTACCTCCCCTCGCCGGGCAAGGCCCCAGGCGCCTACTCCACCGGCGTGTACGGGTTGCACCCCTTTCAGCTCCTCAACTTCAACGGGAAGTACGAGGACTTGACGACGTTGGCCCACGAGTCCGGCCACTCCATGCACACCTACTTCAGCTACGCCAACCAGCCGTACGCCACGAGCAACTACGCCATTTTTGTGGCCGAGGTCGCCAGCACGCTGAACGAGAACCTCCTGTTGCACTTCATGTTGGACCGGGCCAAGGACGACGCCACCCGCCTCTCCCTTCTGGGGACATACTTGGACGGGCTCCGGACGACGCTGTTTCGCCAGACGCTGTTCGCCGAATTCGAGCTGCGCGCCCACGAGATGGTGGAGCACGGAGAGACGCTCACCGGCGACAACCTCTCGGCGCTGTACCTCAAGCTGGTGCGCGAATACTACGGAAGCGAGCAGGGCATCTGCCGCGTGGATGACGTCATTGCCTACGAGTGGGAATACATCCCCCACTTCTACGCCAACTTTTACGTCTACCAGTACGCGACCAGCCTCGTGGCCTCGACGTCTCTGGCCAAAGCCATCCGCGCCGAGGCGGGCACCTCCTCGACAAGGGCGCTCGACGCCTACCTCACGCTCCTCAAGTCCGGCGGCTCCGACTACCCGGTGGAGGAGCTGAAGAGGGCGGGCGTGGACATGACCACCTCCGCGCCGTTCCAGGCGGCCATGGCCGAGATGAATTCCACCATGGACCAGATGGAGAAAATTCTCGCCAAGGGCGGCCACTAACGCCTGCGCAGCGCTGGGGTGGCTCTCAAGCCGCCCGAGTCCACCCACCGGGGGCTCGCCTCACGGCGGGCGCGCCTTTGCCTCTTTCAACCGGAAGAGGAAGTAGAAGTAGTGAAGAAGCATGACGGCGCCGCAGAGGCCCGCGGTGGTGAAGTACACGCGGCGGATTTTCGGCACCAGCCAGTCCGCGGCGAGCAGGCGGTCGAGGTCCCCGTCACCGCCGAAAAAGGAGCCCCAGGGCAGCAACGTCATGTCCGCGCGCGAAGCCCAGAAGACGCCGAGAATGCGGACGTAGGCGCAGGCGCCGAGGAAGAGGAAGGCCCAGCGCAGCCGCTCCCAGTGCAGGGCGCTCGGAAAGCGGTAATAGAAGAGCACCACCCACAGCGTCGAAATCCAAAACTCGCCGAAAATGCCGGCGAAACTCTCGAGGACGTGCTCCTCGGAGGCAGGCACGGCCCACAGGGCCACAAACACGAGGAAGAAGCCCACCGCCAGGCCCATGAGGCCCCGGCACTCCTCGGTGCGTGCCCAGAGAAAGAGGGCGGCCAGGCCTCCCAACAGAAGCAGGGTGAAGAGGAAGGAGCGGCCGGGCTGGGAGTAGAAGGTGAAAAACAGCGCCGGCACGGCGCTCCGCCCATTCAGCCAACGCCAACTCGCGTGCCCGAGCTCGTGCACCCAGTTGGAGGCGCTCGCGTACACCACCAGGCGCCCGCAGCCGTTGCTGTTGACGAGGAGTGCCACGAAAAAGGCGAGCGGCAGCGCCCAGCGGTTTTCCGTCGGCCGCGCTTCGTCCTCGCTGGAGGCGAATTCTCCGAGCAACTCAGCCGTACTTTCGGAGGCCGCAGCCAGGACGGGCTCGCGTGGGGCGCCGGGGTGCGCCTTCGCGAAAATGACGCCGCACCGGCCGCACGTCCCGGGCTCGAGGCTGGGGCCGGTAAAGCCGCAATGGGGGCAAGGGGACGTCAAGGCGTTTGGAGGCGCTCGGGGAGCAGCCTACACGGCCGTCGCAGAAAGCGCGGTGGACGAAGGGACTGCGCCTCCGGGGCGTTTCTCGCCCAGGCACGGCCTCTCCAGCGGACGCTGGAGTCCCTCCCGGCGCCCATGGGGCTTGCCGGTGCGGAGGCCCGTCCCTAGCTCCCTCGTTAGGAGGTGCTTGGCCATGACGACGCAAGCCGCGCAGGTGTCCACCGAGCTCGACACCTCATTGGACACCGCCTGGAAGGCCCTCACCAACCCTGCTGTGCTGGGGCGGGCACTGTTTGGAAGCCAGGTGGAGACGAGTTGGAAGGTGGGCGACCCCATTTCCTTCCATGGCGAATGGCAGGGGCGCCATTTCGAGGACAAGGGGAAAGTCCTCGCCTTTTCCCCTCCCCGGCAGCTGCGCTTTAGCCACTTCAGCGCGCTGTCCGGCCTGGAGGAGAAGCCCGAGAATTTTCACGTCCTCACCTTCGAGCTTCTTCCGGGGCCGAAGACGACAGTCCGACTGACGCAGGAAAACGAGAACGACAAGCCCCTGGACGAGGGGACACGGGCAGAGCTGCGAAGGAATTGGACGGCCGTCCTCAACGGGCTGAAGCGAAGTATTGAGAAGACGTACGGTCGACGCTCCGACTAGAGGCGAGTCGCCTTCGAGGCCAGCGGCTTCCCTAAAGGGGGCGAGCACCTTGGCCCGCGTCAGCGGACGGCGGCGCGGGGTGCGTCAGGTGAAGCGTCCTGTGCACCGCCCAGGACGCGGGCAGCCCCACCAACAGCGCGTGGGCGAGGACGCCATTCAAGAGGGTCGCCAGCGTCTGACGCTTCAACTCCGGCGGGAGCGCGCTCAATGGGAGGACGACGACATGCATCAAGACAAACACGGCCACGCCGTAAAGCAGCCCAGCGGCGACGGGGTGGCGTTCAAGGCTTGAAAACCGGCGGCTCGCGGCCGCGTAAACCGCCACGACCGAGAAGGCCACGGCGAGATGCAGGGTGAGGCCGAGCGCCACCGACGACGCACCCATGGCAAAGGACTGCCGACCGAGGAGGGCGGCGGCAATCATTTGTGGAACGCGGTAGGGACGCGTCCCGAAGGCTAGCCAGACGAAGGCAATGGCTTCGGTCAGGTCCAGCACGGCGACGAGCATCCCGCCGAGAAAGACGGACGCGAAGAGGCTCCGCACCTCGGAGGGCGCACGGACGGCGCTCGCACCTTGGGTTGCCATGGGAAAACCCACGGTCCTCCCTCCCTTCCCTACCGACGCGACGGGCCTAGCAGCTCGTCCGGGGCCATAAGCCGCGTCAAGCGGCGGACGACACGCTCCATGCAGCGAGCGCCCAAGCCTCTTGGCGGAAAGGCAGACGTGAGAAGGCGGCTCGGCAACTCAAGACGGCCAAGCACGGGGGCTTTCGGTTTTGCCGCGTGGCATGCTCGGGCTCGGCCCCTTTTACGAGAGGGCCGCCCATGCGCGTTCCACCGCCCGACTTCGACGCCCCGCAGCTTCGCTCCGCCCCGGACGCCACCTTCGCGCCAGCGCCGGCGGACGGCGTCCTCCCGGACGGCTTCTATTCCACCACCAACCTGCCCACCTGGGTGAAGGCCGACGGGCGGTGGATGATGCCGCACGAGCCACGCATGGACGCGGCCTTGGTGCGTGCCAAGGACGGCACGGTGTGGGCGCGGGAAATGCGGCGCGTCCGCCTCGGGGACGCGGTGGCGATGGGCATGCAGGAGGACGGGCGCGAGGGCATTCTCGTCAAGGAAGGCCTCTTCGACCCAGCCAGCGAGGGTGGCTTCAAATTCATGAGCAGCGACGTAAGCCGTGAGAAGCCCACGGACTACGAGCAAATCGCGCACCTCCTCGCCACGGAGAAGGCCAAGGGGGGACATGTGCTGTGGGTGACGGGGCCGGCCCTCGTCCACGCCCGCTCGCGCGAGGACTTGGCTTGGTTTGTCGCCCATGGCTACGTCGGCGCCCTCTTGGCCGGGAATGCCGTGGCGGTGCATGACATTGAGGCCAGCCTCTTCGGCACCACGCTGGGCATGACGGGGGCCGGCCTCTCCTCGCCGTTGGGCCATGGCGCGCACCTGCGCGCCATCAACCGCATTCGCGCCGCCGGCGGCATTGCCCCTGCCGTCCGACAGGGCATCCTCCAGGACGGCGTCATGCACGCCTGTGTCGTCCACCAGACACCCTTCGTCCTGTGCGGCAGCATTCGCGACGACGGACCGCTTCCCGAGGTGGTGCCCGACGTCCTCGACGCCCAGGACGCCATGCGGCCCCATGCCGCCCGGGCCACGGCCGCCATCTTTATCGCCACCGCACTGCATGCCATTGCGGTGGGCAACATGCTGCCCTCCTTCGTGGTGGACGCGGACGGTTGGCTCCGCCCCCTTCCCGTCGTCTGCGTGGACGCCTCGGAATTCGTGGTGAGTAAGCTGCGGGACAGGGGGACGCACCAGGCCTTCGGCGTGGTGACGAATGCCCAGGACTTCCTCCGCCTGTTGAGGCTTGCGGTGCAGGCCCTCCCGGTAGAACCCTCACGCCACGCCGCTCCAGGGGGCGTCGGCAAAGAGGGGTAGCCGAGGACCCAAGGGGCCCCCGTGCGGCGGGCTGGCTGGACGCGAGGGCTGGGGTATACCTCTCTGCCGTGCAGCAGATTTTCGTCCGGGACGCGGCGGGGAAGGTGTACGGCCCTTTGGAGCCCGTCACCGTCGAGCTTCTCATTGACGGAGGCGTCCTCAACGGCGCCCTCCTCGTCTCCACGGACGGCGTCCGCTACGGCTCTCCGGCCCGGTACCCCGCGCTGAAGGACTACTTTCCGCGGCACCTCTGGGGGGACGACGGGGAGGCGCCGTCCAGCGGCGACGCGGTGCCGGTACTTTTGGCCGCGGACGTCGCGACGCCTGCCACGCCCACGCCCCAACCAGCCGCCGCGGTGGCTCCGGCTCCCAAAGCCCCTCCACCGCCCGCGGTGGCACCAGCGCCCCGGCCCGCGGCCCCGAGCCGCACCGGGCCGGCGCCGACGCCGACGGGCCAGCCGGGCGTGCTGCCCCGGGTGACGGCGGCCATTCCGGCGGTGTCCCAGTCCCCGACGCTGGCCACCAACGTCGTCCCCGCCATTCCACCCATGGCGCCGGCGAAAAAAACGCCGACGGGCGGCTTCACCATGGCGCCGCCGGCCACGCGCCCCACGCCGTCCGCGGGGACGTCCGCCGTCCTGGCACCTCCGCCAGTCGCGGAGACACGCTTTTCGAGTGGCCCCTCTGGCGCCACCTCGCCCCCAAAGGCGCCCACACCCCTCAGCGTCATGCCCGTGCCGCCGCGCGCCAGCACCCCGCGCCCTCCGCCGGCGGAGCGCACGCCCGGCGCCTCGTACATGGTGGCGTCGGGGGACTTGGCCGAAATTTCCGCCATCCGCCTCTACGCCCAGGCCGCGGAAACCAACGTCACCGGCCTCTTCACCTTCAAACTCTCGGACCGCTCCATTCTGGTGCACTTCCGCAAAGGCAATCCGGAATTCATTGACTCCACCCACCCCGAGGACGCGGTGGAGGGCTACCTGTCCAAGGCGACGGTGGTGACGGCGGAGCAACTGAAGGTGGCGCACAAGGAGAGGGGGCGCTTCGGCGGCGAGGTGCTGGCCACCCTCTTTGCCTTGGGACTCGTCAACCCGGGCCTCGTCTTCCCCGTCCTCAGCCAGCGCGCGGCCACCCTCTTGCTTCGGGCCTTTCTCGCACCGGCGGGCCTCTTCGAGTACCAGCCGCTGGAGCTCCAGCCCAACAAGGCCCTCCCCTTGGGCAACCGCTGGGGGTTTCTGGCCGAAACCATGCGGCGCTACCCGCTGGGGGAGCTCAAGCGCAGGCTGAGGGACGTCCGCAAACGCCCCCTCGTCCGACGCGGCGACGGCGGCTCCATGCCGGACCTCCGCTTCACCGCCCAGGAGATGCGCGCCTTTGGCTACTTCGACGGAACGCGCTCTCTCGCGCTCCTGGCGGAGAGTCACCCCACGGAGATGGAAACCATTCTCCGGGTGGCCCTCCTACTCCGGGAGTTGGACGCCCTCTCCTTCCCGGAAGTCGAGCTCAAAGGTGGGGCCGCCCCCACCGGCGAAACGTCCACCGTCCCGCCCCCGCCTTCTCCGCCCGCCGCCGCACCGCAGAGCACAGCGCCGCCGCGCGTCGCCGCGCAGCCCCTCTCGCCCACGCCCTCGCCGGCCAGCGCCCCCAGGGCCGTCCCCTCCCCCACGCCGTCCCCGGCGGCTTCCTCCCGGGCGGTGGCCTCACCCACCCCGACGCCCACCGCGCCGCTGCGGGCCTTTCTCTCGACGCCCACGCCCGTGCCGGGCACGCCGGTGGACTTCCCGACGGAAATACAAATGCTGCGTTCCCGCCTGGCGAAGGGGAAGTCCCTCAACCACTTCCAAATTCTCGGACTCAGCGACAAGGCCGACGGGGCGGCGGTGAAGGCCGCCTACTTCAAGCTGGCCAAGCTGTACCACCCGGACACGGTGCCCCCAGAGGCCCCTCCGGAGTTGGCGGAGCTCAAGGCCCAAGCCTTCAGCGTGGTGGGCGAGGCCTCCCGCGTCCTCGGGGACGACCAATCCCGCGCGGACTACCTCGAGTCCCTGAAGTCCGGCGGCGGCAACTCGGTGGACGTGCGCCAGGTGCTGGCCGCGGAGGACACCTTCCACAAGGGCGTGGCGTTTATTAAGGCCCGCCGCTTTCTCGAGGCGGTGAAGACGCTGGACGACGCCATTACCCTCAACCCGCGCGAGGGCGAGTTTTACGCCTGGCGCGGCTACGCCCGCTTCTTCACCAGCGTGGACAAAAAGGCCTCCCTGGTGGACGCCATGCGGGACTTGCACCATGCCCTGAAGCTGAATGAGCGCTGCGCCGCGGCCCACTACCTCATTGGCCAGCTGCACAAGCTTTCGGGCGACAACACGCTGGCCCTCAAGCATTTTAAAAAGTGCGTCTCACTCGACGCCGCGCACGTGGACGCGCAGCGCGAAATCCGCCTCCTCGTCGGCCGCTAGAGCGCATGCCACTCACCGGAAAGCAGAAGCGCAAACTCCGGGCGCTGGGGCACCATTTGAAGGCCGTCTTGCAGGTGGGGCACGCCGGCGTCACCCCGGGCCTCGTCCTCGCCCTGGAGCAGGCGCTCTTGGACCATGAGTTGGTGAAGGTGCGCGTCCTGGAAACCTCACCCGAGCCGCGGGCGGAGGTGGCCGAGGCGCTGGCCGTCGCCAGTGGTTCGGCGGTGGCGCAGGTGCTGGGCCGCACGGTGTTGCTCTACAAGCCGCGGGCCGAAGACCCGAAAATCCGCCTCTGAGCCTCCTGCCGGCGTTGGTAGAGGGCGCGCACCTCCTCGGCCAGCGCGTCGGCGTCAGCGTCCTTGGGCGGCACGTGGGGCTCGAGCACCGTGACCAGGATGTCCGCCCGCGTCTTCAGCCACGGGCCGTCGCCCTCGAGGAGGGACGCCGTCCCCTCGATGAAGATGGGGACGAGCGGCACCTGCTCCTCGATGGCCAAGCGAAAGGCCCCGCTGCGAAACGGCAAGAGGCGCACCCCGTCCCCGTAGGTGCCCTCCGGGAAGAGGAAGACGGACACGCCCCGCTTGAGCCAGAAGCGGCAGCGCTCCAGCATGAGGAGGGTGGAGTGCGGCCCTCCACGCTGGAGCGGGACGTGGCGGATGAGGCCCATCATCCAGCCCAGCATCGGCACCCGGAAAAGGGACACCTTGCTCACGAATTTGTAGGGGTGAAACAGCGCCATGGCCGCGACAATGTCCACCAGCGACTCGTGGTTGGCCACCAGCACCGCCGGGCCCGAAGGGAGGCGCTCCCGTCCTTCCACCCGCAGGCGCCACCTGGGGTTGAGGCGCACATAGCCCACGCACCAGTGACAGACGAAGGCATGCAGGAGCCGCTGGTCTCTGTCGAAGGGAAGGCTCAGCGCCCAAAGCAGGACGCCTAGCACCACGCAAAGGGGCGCCGTCACCAGCACCACCGCTGCGAAGAGAAGCGTCAGCGCCACCCGACCCCCCGACGGCGGCCGTCTCTGCGAAGGGAGACTCAAGTGGGGGTTAGCGGCTGGAGAGCGTCGCGGCGTGGGCGATGCCGTAGTTGACTTCCAAGCCGCCGTCCACGACGAGCGTCTGGCCATTGACGTACGCCGCGTCCTCGGTGCACAGCCAGGTGATGGGCCCGGCAATCTCCTCGGGGGAAGCCATGTGGCCCGCCGGCACTTGGGATTTGGCGGACGCCTCCAGCGCCGGCCAAATCTCCCCGGCGTAGAAGCGCGCGCTGTCCGTGGCGATGTAGCCCGGGTTGACGCCATTCACCCGAATGCCGTCCGGCGCAAGCTCCACGGCCAGGTACTTCACCAGCACCTCCATGGCGCCCTTCATGGCCCCCAAGAGGCCGTGAAAGGGTACCGGCATTCGGCTGTCCAGGCCGGAGACCGCCACCACGGCGCCCTTGCGCCCGGCCAGCAGCGGCTGCGCCCCTTGGGCCAGGAGGAGAAAACTCTTCACCGTCACACTAAACGTCTTGTCCATTTGGTGGGCCTTGGTGCCGAGAAGCGGCAGAAAGGCGGTGGAGGCGGCGTTGGCGACAAGCGCGTCCAAGTGGCCGAAGTCGCGTCCAATGCGCTCGAAGAGGGGTGGGAAGCTGTCCTCTGGCTCCAGCTGGTCGGCGCGTACGCAGACGCAGCTCCGGCCGAGGGCCTCGACCTCCTTCTGTAGCGAGGCGGCCTGCGCCTCCTCCCGGCGCCAGGTGGCCACCACGTCCCAGCCCATGGCGGCGAAGCGCAGCGCCACCGCCCGGCCCACGCCCCGCGAGGCCCCTGTCACCAGTGCCACCTTGGCCATAGGTTGTCGCGGTGTAGCAAACGCGGCGGCGCCACGGCCAGCCCTGGCTACCGGGCGCGGGCCGCCGGGCCCTTCTCCACCACCGGGGCCACCGCCCGGGGACTTCCTCGGTCGCGCAACTCGACGCGGGAAGGGCGCTGGTGCGGCCCCTTCGAGAGACAGGCGCTCGAGCAATTCTTCGAACTGTTGGGGCCGCTTTGGGAGCGCGGCCCGCCTCGGACCGCGCTCTGACGCAATCCCCCTTTCCGCCGTTCGTTCCTCCATACTCAGGGCCCGTCGGAGGGACCTTCCACATGGGACTTGGACTTCTTCAGGGGTTGTGGCTGCTGCTGCTGGGGGTGTTGGGCGCGTCCTCGCTGGTGGCGCGGCGGGAGGCAGGGCGCAAGGCCCTAGCCGCGCTCGAGCCGTACCAGGGCTGGATTGGGGTGGCTTCGGTGGTGTGGGGCGGCTGGAGGCTCATCGTCCTCGTCCTGGGCATGCGCTACCGGCCCTGGCTGGTGAGCTTTGTGGTGGCGGGCCTCTTCATCTGCCTCGGGTTGCTCCTCGGTGTGGGCATCATCCAGAGCTTTCTCAAGGACCCTCAGGGCCGAGACAACTTCGCGAAGCTCGTGCAGAAGCTCACCCCCTACCGGCAAACGCTGGGTGTCGTGTCCATGGTGCTGGGAGGCTTTGCCATCCTCAGTGCAATTCTCTAGCGCGACGCCGCGGGAAACGGCACGCCGTCGGGCGTTCGGCCAGCCGAGGGCTACAGCACGCGGGCAACCACTCGGCATTGCGCGGGCGCCCCGACGCTGACAGAAGTACGGCCGCTCCTGACTCCCATGCCGCCCTGGGCCCGCATCGTCATTTTCATCCTGGTGGTGCTGCTCGTCCTCGGAGGCGGCCACCTCTACCTCTACCGGCGCATCTTCCGGGACACCGGCGTCTCCGCGCCCGTCCGCCGCGTCGGCGCGGGGGTGCTCGTCTTCCTCGCGCTCTCCCTCTTCTTCGCGCGCGTGGTGGCGGTACGGCTCCACAGTCCGGCCGGGGACGCGCTGGCCGTCTTTGCCTGGAGCTGGATGGGGGTGGCGCTCTACCTCGGCCTTGCCCTGGCGGCCATCCGCCTCGTCCTCCGGCTCGCCGCCTGGGGAAAGGCGCGCGCCGGGGCGGCGCCCGTCTCCGCCGCGCGCCGCGTCTTCCTCGCCCGCGCGGCGGTGGGTGGGGCTGCGGCCGTCGCGGCCGGCGCCGCCTCTTACGGCGTTTGGCGGGCCTTTCGGCCGCCGGCCATCCGCGAGGTGGCGGTGAAGCTGCCCGGCCTTCCCCGCACGCTGGATGGCTTTCGGTTGGTGCAGCTGAGCGACGTCCACATTGGCGACGTCCTGGGACGGCCCTTTCTCCAGGAGCTCGTCCGTCGCTGTAACGGGCTGCGCCCGGACCTGGTGGCCATCACCGGAGACTTGGTGGACGGGACGGTGCCTCAACTCATGCCCGCGGTGTCCGCGCTGCGCGGCCTCACCTCCCGCGAGGGCACCTTCTTCATCACCGGCAACCACGAGTACTACTCCGGCGACCGGGAATGGACCGCCGCCCTCAGCGACATGGGCATCCAGGTGCTGCGCAACCGCTTCGTCACGCTGGGGGACGCTGGCGGCCGCCTGGACTTGGTGGGTGTGGACGACTACGGGCAGCGCGACGCGCCGCACGGACGGGGCTACAACCTGGAGGACGCCCTCAAAGGACGAGACGCCGAGCGCGCCGCGGTGCTGCTGGCACACCAGCCGCGGGGCGTGGAGGAGGCCCTGGGCCGGGGCATTGGCCTCCAGCTGTCCGGCCACACCCACGGCGGGCAAATGTTTCCCGTCACCCTCGTCGTCAACGCCACCTACCGCTACCCGGCCGGCCTCTACCCAGTGGGCGAGGGCCACGTGTACGTGAGTCGGGGGACCGGCTTCTGGGGGCCACCCATGCGCATTGGAAGCCCTCCAGAAATTACCGCCATCACGCTTTTGGCCTGAGACACCGCCTTCTCGCCTCGAGACGCGGGGGCGCGTTTTGGTAGCGTCGCGTGCCATGGACCGACGCAGGTTTCTCCAAGGCACCGTCGCTTCGGCGGCGGCCTTGGGCTTTTCGAGGCGGGCGCGCGCTTCCACCCCGGGCCTCGAGCCCGTTTATGCCCAGGTGGAGAAGCGGCATGAGGAGACGGTGGCGCTGCTCCAGGAGTGGATTCGTCAGCCCTCCATTGCCGCCGAAAACCTGGGTATGGCCGAGGGCTGCGAGCTCACCCTGCGGCTTCTGCGTGACGCGGGGTTTCAGAAGGCGGCGCGCATCGCGACCGACGGCCAGCCCGGCGTTTTTGCCACGCTGGACGCCGGGGCGCCCCGCACCGTCGGGCTGTACTTCATGTACGACGTGAAGCAAGTCAACCCGGCGGAATGGTCCTCACCGCCCTGGGCCGCGGCGCTGGTGGACAAGCCCGGCCTAGGCAGGGTGGTTGTCGGCCGCGGGGCGGTGAACCAAAAGGGCCCGGAAACAGCCTTTCTCGGAGCGCTGCGCGCCATTCGCGGAGCGGGCCGGAAGCTGCCTGTGAATTTGGTGTTGGTGGCCGAGGGCGAGGAGGAGATTGGCTCTCCCCACTTTCTGCAAATTGTCCGGCGGCCGGAGGTGCAGGCCGCCCTGTCGCGCTGCCTCGGCGTCTTCATGCCGTCCGCTGAACAGGACGTGGACGGGACAGTCACCATCACCTTGGGCGGGAAGGGAATTGTTGAGCTGGAGCTCATCTCCACCGGGGAGGCTTGGGGCCGCGGCCCGAAGCACGACATCCACTCGGGTGAAAAGGCGCGGGTGGACAGTCCGGCGTGGCACCTGGTGCAGGCCCTGGCGACACTCGTTTCGCCGGATGGAAATACCTCCGCCGTCGATGGCCTGGCGGACCTCGCACGGCCGCTGACCCCGCAAGAGAAGGCTCTGGTGGCCCAGGCGGCCAAAACCATGAACGAGGCCTTGGACAAGAAGCAGCTCAGCGTCGACCGATGGACGGGCGACGTGAGCTTTGTCGAGTCCTTAGAGCTGCTCGCCAGTCGGCCCACCATCAACATCGAAGGCCTCGTGGCCGGCTACACCGGCCCCGGCGGAAAGACGGTGCTGCCCCACCGGGCGGTGGCCAAGCTCGACCTCCGCCTCGTCCCGGACATGACGGCGGCCCAGGCGCTGGCCGCGCTCAAGGCGCACCTGGCCAAGCGCGGCTTCGGCGACATCGAGGTGAAGATGACGGGAGGCTATGACCCCACGAGCACCTCCGCCGACGCGCCGCTCATCCGCGCGCAGCTCGACGTCTACCGGCGCGATGGCGTCGAACCGCTGCTCTGGCCGAGGAACCCGGGCTCCTGGCCGGGTTACGTCTTCACCGGGCCGCCGCTCAAGCTCGCGGCCGGACATTTCGGCCTTGGGAATGGCGACGGAGCGCACGCGCCCAACGAGTACTACCTCGTGGACTCCTCCGACCCGAAAGTCGTCGGCCTCAACGGAGCGGTGCGCTCCTTCGTCGACTACCTGTACACCCTCGCCGCCATCTCCTGACGTCCTGCAAACACCGACTGCAGCGTCCTCAGCGGGCGGCGTGTTGCGACCCCGGCTTCGCCTCCACCACCTTCACCACAGCGGTGGAACCCGGAATGCGGTCCCCGGGGAGCGGCTCGGCACGGCCGCCCAAGTACTTCTGGAGGAAGAGCTCGGCTCGAGCGTTGAAGTCGATGCGGTTTTCCGGACGGGCAAAACCGTGCCCCTCGTCGGGGTAGAGAATGTAGGTGACGGGGAGCCCCTTCTTCTCCATGGCGGCCACTATTTGTTCGGACTCGGCCACCTTCACTCTGGGGTCATTGGCCCCCTGGCCGATGAGAAGCGGAATGCGGATTCTGTCCACGGAGAAGAGCGGCGACACCGCATGCAAATACTCCTTGTCTTTCGGGTCGTCCGGATTTCCGAGGCGGACGTTGAAGGTGTACTTGATGACTTTCCAATAGGGGGGAATGGTGGCCAGCAGCGTGAGGAGGTTGGAGGGCCCGACAATGTCCACCGAGGCCCGGAAGACGTCCGGGGTGAAGGTGGCGCCTGCCAGCGCCGAATAGCCGCCGTAGCTTCCGCCCATGATGGCCAGCTGTTTCGGGTCAGCGACGCCCTTCTTCACCGCCCAGTCCACACCGTCGATGAGGTCGGTGTGCATCTTCTTCCCCCACTCCTTGTCCCCGGCGTGGAGGAAGGCTTTCCCAAAGCCGGTGCTGCCCCGGTAGTTGAGCTGCAGGACGGCGTAGCCGCGGTTGGCGAGCCACTGGGCGTAAGGGTTGTAGCCCCAGAAGTCCCGTGCCCAGGGGCCGCCGTGGACGAAGAGCACGAGTGGGCCCGGGCCAGACGCATTGAGGGGCTGGGTGAGGTAGCCGCGCAGCTTCAGCCCGTCGCGCGCTGGAAACTCCACCGCCACCATGGGGACCAGCGGGGCCTGGTCCAGCTTGGGCTGGCTGGAAAACATGAATTGGGCCGTCTTGGTGGCGCGGTCGAAGCGGTAGTAGCGGACACCGCCCTGGTCGAGGGTGTAGCCGACGAGCCACGTCTTGTCGGCGCGGTCGCGGGAGACGACGTGGAAGGCACCGGGCGTCTTTCCCAGCACGTCGAAGTCCGAGCGCACCGAGGGGTCGACCACCATCCAAAAGGGCATGCCCGGGTCGAAGCCCACCGCCTGCACAATGTGCTTCACCGGGTGGATGAAGACGTCGGTGGCGTCCGAAGCCGGGCTCTCGGCGATGACTTTCTCTGTACCCGTCTTCACCGAGCGCTGCACCACCCGCGAGGTGTCCTGGCCGAGCGAGCTAAGGAGGTAGGCCAGCGAGCCGTCCGCGCTGAAGTCGTAGAGCTGCACCTCTTCCGTCGCCGGAGCCTTCACCAGCACCCGCCAGGGAGACTTGGCCGAGTCGCGCACGCGCACCTCGGTGCTGCCGTCGGGAAGCGTGGCCTGGGCGCCCTTGACGAAGAGGTCATCGGTGGCCGCCCAGCCGTTCACATCGCCGGGGTTGGTGGTGTCGAGCTCCAAGGCACCGGACTTCAATTCCACGCGGTACATGTCGAAGAGCTGGGGGTTGCGGAGATTCATGGAGACGAGAATCCGCCCCGGAAGTTTGTGGCTCGTCTGCTCCAGTTGTGCACGGACGCCTTGGAAGGGCGTGAGGTCGCGGACACTCTTGGCGGTGAGGTCCACGGCATAGACGTGGAAATTTTCGTCCCCGTCCGAGTCCTGCTGGTAGAGCACAGTGTTGCTGTCCTCTGCCCAGACGTAGTTGCGGATGCCGCGGTGCTTGTCGGCGGTGACGATGGTGTCATCGTCCTTGCCCACCGTCTTCACCCAGACTTGAAGCACGTTCTTCTTGTCCGGAGCGAGCCAGGCCAGCTTCAGCCCGTCCGGAGACAGCCGAGGGCTCGTGCGCTCGGGGTTTCCAAAGAGGACGTCTCGAGGAATGAGCGCGGGAGCGGCCTTGGCGGAAGTCGACGCCGCCGGCGGAGTCGCTGGCGGCGTCTGCGCGAGGGAAGAAGCGGCGAGCCAAAGGCTCAGGACAGTGGCGCCGCGACGCAGTGTGAAGGGAGTCATGGCGAGCTCTCGAAGGACGTCGGGTTGGGGGCGGCACCCTACACCCCGTGCACGCCACCTCTCAACGGAGGTCGCGCGCCGCCATTGCTCACCGACGACTCTTTTTTAGGGCGCTCGGCTGAGCGCGGGGTTTCTAACGACGAGCCCGGGCTCCGCCCAACTCAGCGTGAAAAAACTCCAGCGTTCGCTTCCAGGCCAGCTCCGCGGCCGCTTTCGAGTACACCTCCGGGCGCTTCTCGTTGGCGAAAGCGTGGTCCGCCTCGTACCGGTGCAGCGTGGCCTTCACGCCCGCGGCAGCAAGCGTCTTCTCCAAGGCGTCCACGCGCTCCGGACTGACGTGCGTGTCGCGGCTCGCGTAATGGCCCAACACCTTCGCTTTGATGCGCTTCACGTCGGCCAGCGCTGGCGAGGGAATGCCGTAATAGGCGACCGCGGCCTGCACCTCGGGGTTCGCCGCCGCCGTGGCCAGCGCGTAGGCGCCCCCCATGCAGAAGCCGACGACACCCAGCCGAGCCGAGGAGCGGGGAAGCAGCGCCTGGACGGCGGCATGGAGGTCAGCCATGGCGTGCTTCGCATCGAGCGCCTGCATCATCGCGGCTGCTTGACTAGCGTCCTTGGCCAGCTGGCCGTGAAAGAGGTCGACGGCGAAGGCCAAGAAGCCCTCGGCGCCGAGGCTCCGGACGACGCCGCGGACCTGCTCATTGAGCCCCCACCACTCGTGGATGACGAGGACCGCTGGCGCGCCGGCACCGGCCGACTCGTCTAGAAACCCGAGGAGGGGCGTGCCGTGGGCGTCGGTGAGTTGGGCCATGGGGTTTCTCCTTCCAAGCACATGAGGCGACGGCCTTCTTTTGAAAGACGAAAGAGGACGTTGCACCCCCTCTCGGGCAAGAGGCCAGCATTTTTGAGTGTTTCCCCCAAGGGGAGGCGGCCCGGCCGCAGGTGGCGCTCGCCAACCTCACCCTCCTCTCGCCTCAGCCTGCTCAGCCTCGCGCGGCCCGGAGGGCGTCTGCGCCGTGCCCGTCCCTGGACCCCCAAGGGCGGTTGGGGGCGCCTTTGCGGGTGTGGCTAGCCCTGAAACGGCTCAGGCCGGCCGACAAAAAGGGGGTGCGGCTTCCGCAAGTTCCTCGTGCCCCAGGGTGCACCCAAAGGTTAAGCAGAGGGCCCATTCGGTAGTTGGAGCCTTCACGAAGAGGAAGCTCGCATGAACGTGTCGCTCGTCGTCGTCGCACTGTTGCTCGCGCAAGCCCAGCAAGGCCAGCCAGCCCAGGAGCCGCCGCCGAATTTCTCGTCCCAAGGCCTTCCCGACCCCATGGTACCGCCAGCCACTTCCGGCCTCCCATTGCTGTCCCTGGACGCCGCGCTCACTGCGGCGAGGAACCGGAACCTGGACTTGAAGACCGCCGTCGCCCGCTATGAGGCGGCGAAGGAGATTGTTGGGAAGACGTGGTCCGGCTACCTGCCGCAGCTGTCCGCCAGCGGCAGCTACACCCGAAACAACATCGGCGCCGCCTTCGCCGCGCCAACCGGCCTCTACATCCGGCAGGGCGTCCCGGAGACGCAGTACTACGCGCCGCCGCCGGCCAACCTCCCGGGGACCATTCCCAACCCGGCCCTCACCGTGGTGCCCACCTACTCGAAAATCATCGTCCAGGAGCAAAACCAATGGCAGGGGAAAATCAGCGGAAGCCAACAAATTCTTGCCCTTTCCCTCATTGCCTCCATCCGCGCCGCGACGCTGACGGCACGCGCCGCGGAATTCACCCTCGCCAACACCCGGCGGCAGATTCTTTTCGGTGTCGCCCAGCAGTACTACGCGGCCGCTGGCCTCCGGCGTGCGGCCGAGGTGCAGCAGCAGCTTCTGGAAATTGAAACCGGCCGCGAAAAGGACGCGCAGGTGCGCTTCGACGCCGGCTCGGTGAACAAAATATTCCTCCTCCGCGCCCAAATCGACAAGTCGCAAGCCGAGCAAAACCTCCGCGCCAGCCGCTACGGCTACACCGCCTCCAAAGCAGCCCTGGCCATCCTCCTGGAACGCAGCGCGGACTTCGAGGTGGACATGCCGCCGGAGCCAGTGCTGCCTCAGGACTTGGACAAGCTCGAGGACGTCGCCCCCGTCCGCCGCGCCGACGTCCTCGCCCTCAAGACGCAAGCCGAAGCGGCCGATGCCACCCACACCAGCGTCATCCTGAGCTACCTCCCCACCGTCAACTTCAACGGCGCCTACCTCATCAGCAACGCCACCGGCTTCACCGGCCTGGAGGGCTCCTGGTACTTCAGCTTCGGCCTCAACTGGACGCTCTTCGACGGCGGCCTGCGCGAGGCCACCTTGCGTGAGTCCGAGGCCAACGCCCGCGCGGCGACGGACTCGGCCACTGCCTTGGACCTCCAGTCTAAGGAGCAGGTGCGCACGGCGCAGCTGCAGCTCGACTCGGCACGCGTCAACCGCGAGAAGGCGGCGGACCAGGTGAAGCTGGCGCGGGAGAATCTGGCCCTCGTCCGCATCAACACCTTAAACGGCGCCGCCACCTACCTCGAGCAGGAGGACGCCATCAGCGCGCTGGATCAAGCCGAGCTCGTCCTCATCCAGGAGACGCTCAACTCACAGCTTGGCGTCCTGGCTGTGGAGAACGCGGCCGGCATTTACGACCCGCAGTAGGAACGCGGACTGGGGCGGGGCGTGCCCCAACTTGCGTCACTCCCACTTCCAGTCCGCGAAGCGCTCGCGCAGCGCGGACTTGAGAAACTTGCCGGCCGACGTCCGCGGAATGCTCTCCACGAAGACGTATGCCTCGGGGAGCCAGAAGCTGGCAAAGCGCGGCGCGAGGAAGTCCCGGAGCTCGCTCGCGCTCACCACCGTTCCGTCGCGGAGCACCACCGCCGCCAGCGGCCGTTCCGCCCACTTCGGGTGGGGCACGGCCACCACCGCCGCTTCGCGCACGCAGGGGTGGGCCATGAGGGCGTTCTCCAAATCCACACTGGAAATCCACTCCCCGCCGGATTTGATGAGGTCCTTGGAGCGGTCACAGACACGGATGGAGCCCGAGCTGTCGATGGAGACGACGTCGCCGGTACGGAACCAGCCGTCGTCCGTCCAGCGGTCCATGGCCTCCTTGTTTCGGTAGTAGCCCGACGCCACCCACGGGCCCCGGACGTGGAGCTCCCCCACCGTCACTCCGTCCCAGGGGACTTCTCCTGCGTCGCCCACCGCGCGGATGTCCACCCAGGGCGCGGGCCGTCCCTGTCTCGCGCGGGCGCTGTAGCACTCGTCCTCGGAGAGGACCCGGGCGTCCGGCCCAAGGTGACTGACCGAGCCCACCGGCGACATCTCCGTCATCCCCCAGGCGTGCACCACCCTCAGGCCATGCCGGTCGAAGGCCCGAATCATCGCCTCGGGTGCCGCGGAGCCGCCCACCACCATCCGCAAGTCGGGGACGAGCTTCCAGCGGCCGGGCTCTTTCTCCAGCGCCTCGAGAATCGCCATCCACACCGTGGGGACTCCCGCGGCGATGGTGACGCGCTCGGACTGCATGAGCTCGAGGAGGCTGGTCGCATCCAGGTGCGGTCCGGGCAGGACGAGCTTGGTGCCCATCATGGTCGCGGCGTGGGGAAGCCCCCAGGCGTTGGCGTGAAACAAGGGCACCACTGGAAGCAGCGTGTCGCAGTGGCTGATGGCCAGCGTATCCGCCAGACACGTACCAAAGGCATGCAGGGCGCTGCTGCGGTGGCTGTAGACGACGCCCTTCGGTTGCCCGGTGGTGCCGGACGTGTAGCACATGCCGGCAGCGTCGGTTTCGTGAAGCACCGGCGGCGTCCATTGCCCGGTGGCGCTGGCCAAGAGCGCCTCGTACTCGCCGCCACCAGAGGAGGGCACCACCACCACCTGCTCCAGCCGGACGTGGGCCCGGAATTTTTCGACGAGCGGCAGCAGCACCTCGTCCACCACCAGGACGCGGTCCTCGGCGTGGTTGATGATGTACGTCAAATCATCCGGGTGAAGCCGCAGGTTGAGGGTGTGCACCACGCCACCGGCCAGCGGCACCCCGAGGTAGAGCTCGAGGTGGACGGCGTGGTTCCACATGAGGCTGGCCACTCGGTCTCCCGGCCGGAGCCCCCAGCGTGCCAGCGCCTCGGCCAGTCGGCGGGCCCTCAAGCACACCGCCCCGAATGTTGTCCGGTGGATGCTCTTGTCCGGGCGGCGGGAGACGACTTCTATGCTCGAAAAGCATTTCTCGGCGCGCTCGACCAGATGGTCGAGCGTGAGCTCGCCGTCCATCATCGTCGCCAGCCGAGGTGCGGACATGTGCCGCCTCCGGTTGCTTAGGGATTCGACGCTGCGAAGGTGTTGCAGGCCTCGATGTTGCCTTGCTGCAACCCCCGACTGAACCACGCGACTCGCTGCTGCGAGGTGCCGTGGGTGAAGCTCTCCGGGACAACGTAGCCCCGGGCGCGCTTCTGGATGGTGTCATCGCCGATGGCGGAAGCGGCGCGGAGGCCGGCCTCCACGTCCCCCGCCTGCAGCATGGGCCGTGTCTTGTTGGCTTGGTTGGCCCACACCCCGGCAAAACAGTCCGCCTGCAGCTCCTGCAGCACGGAGACCTGGTTGGTCAGTGCCCGGTCGCCTTGGCGGCGAAGGGCGTCCGTCTTGGCAAAAATCCCGAGTTGCTTTTGCACGTGGTGACCCACCTCATGAGCCACCACGTAGGCCTGGGCGAAATCTCCCGGCGCACCGAAGCGGCGGCTGAGCTCGTCGAAGAAGGAGAGGTCCAGAAAGACGCGCTGGTCAAGCGGGCAGTAGAAGGGACCGGCCGCGCTCTCGGTAAAGCCGCAGGCGGACTGGACCCCGCCCCGGAAGAGAACGAGCTTCGGCGGGACGTACGTCATTCCCCGCGCGGCGAAGAGGGGCGTCCAGGTGTCCTCGGTACTGCCCAGCACGAACGTGACGAAGTCCTTTTGCCGCTCCTCAGCCGGGCTCCCCTTCACCGGGGCGGTGGAGGTGGCCGTGCCCGGCCCGACTTGAGTCGTGCCTGCAGTGTTGCTGAGCAACTGCAGCAGCTGGGAGGGGTCGACGCCGAAGAGCCAACCCACCAGCAGCACGAGGATGGTGAGCCCGCCGCCCACGGCCACTGGACGGCCCATGCCGCGGCGGTCCTCGACGTTGTCGCTGCGGCGCCCCGATTCCCAGTCCACGAGTCGCCCCCGTTCCCAGAAACAGTGAATGCCAACGGACCCATTGGCGAGAAGGGTCGCTTTCCGAAGGTGGTCCTACCACGCCCCGCAAAGCTCGGGGGACTCCCGGAGGTCGTTGAAAAGAGGACGAAAAACCCAAGGGGCCGGCAAAGCTCTTTGCCGGAAGGCGCTACCGCTGACGACGCATCGTGAGAACAGGCCGTCCACGACACATGGCGCTCTTGTCAGACGAGGGCCACACCGTCGCCTCGGCTGCCGCGCCTTCCCGGCAACTCCAGTGGCTTGAAAGTGCCTAGGCATGCGGCGAGTCCGGAAGGACGCCCGGAAGCCCGAATGCCGCGAAGAGACGAGGTTCCACGAAGAGAGTCATCGTTGAAATCACATCGTCCTCGAGGGTGAGCACGTGGATGGAGTGCGCGGCCCACGGCCCGCCGGCGTCGGAGCGCTCATAGACGGCGAACGCCGGCTGCCCATTGGCCGCGGTCGGAACGAGGCGAAGGCCGCCACAAGTCTTCCAAGCCGCCTCGAAGAACGACCGGATGGTCTCGCGCCCGGCATACCACTGGAGCCAGGGCGGCATGATGGCGGTCGCGTCCTCCCTGAGAAGGGTGACAAAGCCGTCCAAATCATGCTCTTCCCAAGCCTGAAGGTAGCGGCCGAGGAGCTTTTCCTGCGCGGCATTGGGCCGGGGTGCCGACAGCGGTCGGCCATCCGGATAGCGCCTGGACAGCGTCTCGCGCGCCCGCTGCAAAGCGCTGTTGATGGAAGCCGTCGAGCCACCGAGCAGCGTCGCCACTTCCGCGGCACGCCAACCGAGTACGTCGCACAGCATGAGGGTGGCGCGCTGGCGCGGAGGCAGCTGCTGGATTCCGGCGACGAAGGCGAGCTGGACGGCCTCGCGGGACGAGTAGCGCGCCTCCGGATTGGGCGCCTCGTTGCTGACCTCGTCGAGCTCCGCGTCCGGGTATGGCTCGAGCCACGGCACCTCGTTAGCCGGGGCGCCAGGCGGCATCGTCAAGGAGGCGGCTCCCAGCTGGTCCGGCAGCAAACGCTCGGCGTGCTTGCGGCTCGCGAGCGCATTCAGGCAGGCGTTGGTTGCAATCCGGTACAGCCAGGCGCGAAACGAGCCCCCCTCAAAGCTGTCGAAGCTGCGCCAAGCGCGCAAGTAGGTCTCCTGAACGAGGTCGTCGGCTTCGTGCAAGGAGCCCAGCATGCGGTAGCAGTGCAACTTGATTTCTCGGCGGAACGGCTCAGAGAGCTGCTCAAACGCCTGGCCGGAACGCTCCGGACCGTGCCTCTGCTCTGAATGCTCGCTGACGGTCACTGTCATTGGATGTTCATACCCTCCTCTGCCGTTGCTCAAGTGAGCGCCGCTTCGAGGCCTTTGCCGGAGACGACGAACACTTTCCCCCTGGATTGCTCCGCCATCGTCGAGAGCGCAACAACCGCGGTCGCGACATCGGACGCGGTCGGCGGCGACGCCATGCTCTGAATGAAGTCCGCCGCGGAGATACCCAGGTAACGGGAATAACCGGCGACCGCATGCTGTCCCAGCTCAGTGTCCGGCATGATGCGCGGCGCAAGAGTAGAGAATCGCAGGCCGAGCCCAAGGCGATCCGATTCCTTCTGGGCGTAGTTGGCCATGAACATTTGGGTGCGTTTGGCTCCGGCATAGCCTCCCGAATTTGGCGAGCCTGCGAGAGCAGCTCCACTGGAGATGAGAATGATCGAAGTGCCCGCAGTCAGCGGTCGCGAGAGCGCTGCCTTGAAGAAGTGAAATGCGATTTTGACGTCGGTCTCCCAGTTGACGGCGAACTCCTGCCAGCGCTGCTCGTGGAGCGGCGCAGCCGGCGGCAACGCGCCTGCGCAGAGAACGAGGATAGAGGGCTCAAGGACGTCGAAGACTTTGGAGGGCGCGCCTTCCTCCGTTGCGTCCAGAGACAAAATCTCGGCGCCGGGGACCTCTTCGGCTAATTTCCGCAGAGACCCCTCCCGCCGCGCCACCGCGAGCACGCGCGCGCCCTCCCGGATGGCGGTTTCCACGATGCGCCGGCCAACGCCTCGGCTGCCGCCGATGACGGCCATGCTCTTGCCTGTCAGTTGAAGCATCGTGTCCTCGCGCTCGAGAAAGAAATGGAAGCCTCGACGTCTGAGGGTCGGGTGTCCGGTTCAGCTTTCTTTGGTGTTGGGCTCGCCTTTGCCGGTGGTGATCAGTCTGCGCAGACTGTCGTTGATGTAAAAGCCCCACGCGTTCGAGCAGTCGCCATAGCACTCGAAGGCATCAAGCAGGCCGACGTGCGTGAAGCGAATCTGGGTCTTGTCGCCCTTCTTTGCGATCTCAAAGACGATGTCTGTGCCGTTCCACTCGGACTTGTCCGTAACGAAGTTGAGTCGAGCGTTCAAGACATGCCAAACGACCTTCTTCCCCGGTACCAGCTCAGTAATTCGCTGGGTGCTGCGGTGAAGGCCCTTGTAGCGGTAGGTGAATTCAGCCCCGAGCTTGTCGGTGCTTCCCTGGATGTTCCCCGACCACCACCCGCGAACATTGTTGATGGCGTCAAAGACGTCCTGGGGAGATTGGTCCACCACAAAGGAGGTGGTGAAACCCTTGGCCCTCGTCGGCCGCTCTTCTCTCGCGTCCGTCGCCGCCTTTGGAACCCGAGCAGGGCCACGCTTTGCGCCCGCCTTCGAAGCTGTCTTTTCCGTAACATTCATACCGTTCTCCATTCGGAATCGGGCCGCAGTCGGGCCCAGTTCATTCGTGAAACCGCTGGGGCGGACAAAACTCATCGGTGAATGAGTCTTGGTGGCCGCCACCCCCTCTCCTTTCAGAAGCTCGCGAAAGCACGCTCGAATTCCTTGTGGCTTCTGTTCCAGAGGGCGCCCATCTGCTGCGCCATGGGGTCGGGGAAAATCTCCTCCTCACCGCGCGCAATGCCCGCGAGCACGCCCTTGGCGGTGTCTACCGGGCTCGTCTTCGGCATGGGAAGTGCCTTCACCATATCGGTGTCGATGGGGCCGGGAAGGACCGCCAGGAGGTCGATGTGCTTGGCCTTCAGCTGCGGACGCAAAGCCTGGGTGACGGAGTAGGCGGCAGCCTTGGACGCGGAGTAGCCGCCGAGGGGCGGGAAGCTCGCGAGCGAAGTCAGCGATAAGACGTTCACAATCGTCGCGCCGTGGGCACGCTCCAGCACGGGCAGGAACGCCTTGATGACGGCGAGAGTCCCGTGAACATTCGTGCGGAAGTCGGCGTCGAGATCCGCCTGGCTCATCGCCAGAACGTCGTACGACGTCAACGCGCCCGCGTTGTTGATGAGCAGCGTGACGTCGTTGGCTCTCCGGACCGCGGCCGCGATCTGCTCCGGCTTTGTGGTGTCCAGAGCGAGCGCCACCACGCGGGAACTGTCGGCGGCGAGCTTTCCTTGGTCTCGAGCCGCGGCATAGACCTTGGCCGCTCCCGCCTCCAAGAGCGCTGAAACGAGCGCCTTGCCGAGTCCTCGGTTCGCGCCGGTAACAAGAGCAACGGATCCTTCGATCTTCATGAGAAACCCCTTCTTTCCCCTCGGTGGTTGAACCTTCTGACGGTAGGACCCGTGGAGGGACGCGATTTCATCGGTGGACTCGAACAAATCGCCGGCGACGCCGTTCGAGGCGCTGGTGCCAGGACCGGCGGCGAAGGCTGGTCTCCGACGGCGCCGAGTCTTCTGCCGCACACTCCGGCCGTCCCCGAAGCGGGGCTCAAGAGTCCGTGCGCGTTGCTTGAATTCGCCTCGCAGCCCAGCAGCGGGCCGGGAGGAAGTTTCAGAGATGCTGCTCGTCCATCCAGCGCCGCCAGCGGTCGATCTCCTCCTGGTGCTTGCGGTTGCGCCGCGCCACCCACCACGGTGCGGTGAAAGTGACGACCAACACCAAAGCCATCCACGGGTAGGTGATCGCCTTTTCGAGCCACGGCTTTTCGTGCTGCGCGACGAGCTGCGGAAAGATGAACAAGAAGGCAATGCACAGAACCGCGTAGACCCAGCGGACGAGGTGCGCGGTGAGCCGCTCGACCCGCAGGCGCCGCTCGAGAAAGGCGAGGGCTTCGCGTGGATTGCCCGTATTCGCCAGCGCAATGCCACGCTGGATGAGCAGGTACCCGATCGACATGGCAGCAAAGAAACCGACGACGAGCACGCCGATCCACCGCACCTCCGGCTCGGGCGCGGCCATCATGCTTGGCAAAGCGAGCGCGAGAGTGCCGGCGACCAGCACGAAGAACGTCAGGTTGGCGAAGCGATGGACCCGCACCTCCTTCCGAGTTCGGGCACGTACGTCGGGCAGCGGCCCGCTTGCGCCCGTCCAGCTCGACTGCCACGAGGTCCACTCTGCGTCGGTCATGCTGCTTCCTCCTTGGCGATTGATTGGCGCAGCGCCTCGCGCGCGCGGCCCAGACGGACGGCGACGTTTTCTGCAGTGATGCCGACGATGGCGGCGATCTCGGCGTGCGGGAGCCCCTCGAGCGCTAACGCCAGCACCTCGCGTTGGCCCAGCGGGAGCGTGCGCACATGGCGCAGAAACTGCTCGGTGCGCTGACTTGCGGCCACCTGCTCGTCGGCGCCGGGCCGCGGGTCCGGCAAGTCGCGGGGCTCCTCATCCAGAGGCGCCCGCTTCGAACGCCGCCACGCGTGCGACAGGCCGCGGTTGTGCGCGATGCGCAGGACGAACGAGCGTGGCGAGCCCTCTCCGCGAAAGCGCGGCAGCGCCTGCCAGACGGCAACGAGGATGTCCTGCGCGAGATCGTCCCGCTCCGCCCCTGGCGGTGCGTAGTTGGCGATTACCCGCCACAGCACGGGGCCGTGGTCGCGCAGGAGGGCGTCAAACGTCACTCTTGGTACAGTCTCGCGCGGACCGGGGACCTAACAAGCCATGAGATTCCGTGACCTCCGTCGAGCGTCTTTTTCACAAGGGGACCTCGACCGCCGCGACGAGGTACGGAGTGAAGGGTCGGCGGTTCTTGGCCACGCTGTAGACGGCATGGAGCAGCTTCCGCGCTCCAGGGACGGATGGGGACGTGCAATCCAAAGCAAAGACAGTCGATAGCTACCTGGCCCAGCTCCCCGCGGAGCGCCGGAAGGTGGTGGCCCTTCTCCGCGGCCTCATTCGCAAGTCCGTGCCCAAGGCAACTGAAGACATGCAGTACGGCATGCCCTGCTATTCGCTCGGGGCGACGTTGTGCGCGGTGGCGGCGCAGAAGGGCCATTACTCCGTCTACGTCCACGACGCCAAAGCGGTGGAGCGCTTCCGCTCCCAGTTGGGGAAGCTCAGCGTTGGCAAGGGGTGCATCCGCTTCCGGAAAGCCGAGGAATTGCCTCTGGACATCTTGAGCAAAATCCTCTCCACGGCAGCCAGTCGACGGACGAGTGGCCAGACGACAAAGGCCTGTGACGACGGCTGAGGCGAGCGGTCAGGGTGGGCAGGCATTGGCGCAACTCGAGAAGGCGCCGAGCTCCGTCAAGCCAGGGTTACACAGGTTGGACACGTTGCTGAGGTAACACTGCGCCTGGCATTGAAGATTCAAGGAGCAAGGCGAAACAATGGGACTCCCCGGCGGCGCCGTCCCGCTCCCGGGCGGACACATCGCCAACTTGGCCGTGTACTCGGCGCACGCACTCTGTGCAGTCGCCGCATTGAGGCAAGCTTCGAGCGCACTCAGTTGCGCGTCGCAACCCGGGAAAGATGGTGTGATGCCCTGGCAGGTGTAGTTGGAATTGGCGCAGGCGTAGTAGCCGTCGTAGAGGGAGCCGCAGCCGCTGGCATCGGCCTGCTGCTGGAGCGTGAGCGCCTCGGCCGTGCAGCTCTGGAGCCAGCTGTAACTGCCTGCTTGCGCGCACTCGTCCACGTTGTAACAGACGGACTCCGCGTCCGTCGGCACGGTGGTCAGCGTCAGCCCTGGGCCGCAGCCGAGCGCCAGACCACTCAGCAATGCAGCGATGAGAAGTTTCTGTCGGGCGGCCATTCGAAAATCCTAAAAAGCGACGCGGACACGCAGGGTGAAGACGTTGATGGGGCCGCGCGCGGTGTTGTACCCCGGGTCAAAAATGGGCTGGTACAGAATGGACGCTTGAAGCCAGTTCGCCACGTCCACTCGGAAGTAGAAGTCTCCGACAACTTCTGGCGCGTAGGAGAGATGGCCGTCGCCGATGATGAAGCCGTACCCCCCCTGTGCGAGGTAGTCCCGGTGGAGCCCCGACAGGCCGTTGACCACGATGGCCCCGCCCACTTCGTAGTCTCTCCACCCCCAGAGGCTGCCGTGTTTCACCAAACCAACCGCCAGCGAGCGGTCAATCTCCGTGAAGGCCCAGCTCTCATTTGCTCCGTCATTGATGCTCGCCCTAAGGAAAGCCCCGAGCGAAGGTGTGAGTTGCTGGTTCGCGGAAATGGCAACTCCATACTTCGTCCGCCCATAGGCCCGGGTGGGTTGCACCTGCCCACCGTAAGCCGCAGGGTCCGCGAGGACTTGCGCATAGCTGCCCATGCGCGCGGTGTTGAAGAACGGAGTAACCCGCACGGCACCGACGCCGCCCAGGGCCTTCCACCGCGCCTCGTATTCAGCCACCAACCCGTGCGCCTGAGCGAGGTTCCAATCCATCGTTTCCAGGTTGGCGTAGAGAGGTTCCAAGGCGATGGCCGCCCTCACCGACCACCACCCAATGGTGAGCTCGCCAACCACGCCGTAGGTGTAGCCACGCGTGTCCGCCGGGTAGTCCCAGGCGCCCGAAGCGAAGAGCGCCCAGTCGAAGAATTGCGACGTGGCGTCATGCGCATAAGCATTTCCGTCAAAGGTGTCTTCGAGTGAGATGCGACCGACAATGAAAGTAAGACGGTTCGTGTCGCGCGTTCCCGCGAGCTGATTCATTCCTCCTGCCACCTCCTCCGTCCCCCCTCCGAAGCCGAACACCTGACGCAGGAACAGACGGGCCAGGTAGATGGCCGGGGCAGGATTGCCAACGCGGTACACCAATCCACTGGGGAACGCGGCGACGCCGAGTGTCTGGCTGAGCCCATACCCCCCGCTGGCTTCAGGATTGAAGACGATGTCAGCCCCTTTCCACAGCCGAATGTCCAACCCCAGAGATGAGACAAAGGCGGTGGCCGACTCCGCATAGGGTTGCATACTGTTTTGGCCCGAATAGGCTGCGGAGAAAGAGGGGTGGTACTGAATGGCGACGGTGGAGATGAAATGGATGTTCCACCATTGCCCCGCTGGGGTCGCAGGGGATGCTTCCACTTCGGCCGGAAGTGTCGGCTCTGCCGCCTCGGCCACGGATGCAAAGAAGGCCAGTGCCAGGGCAACGTGGGCCAAGGTCCCGACGCCACCGGACCGTCGCCTGTAAACGACGGAACGCCCGAGGTTCTGCGGTGCGCCCCCCAGTCCGTTCATTCCGAGGCCGCCAAGCCGTTCGGCGGCAACTCTTCTTGTGGTGCACTCGGGTGCTCGGAGCCGTAGGCGTGTGCTCGTTCCCGATGTGTTTCCACTGAGTCAGTGGTGCCGGCACCACCTTCGCCCCACGTCTTTGAGGCTTTCCTCCGAAGCAGCCACAGCGTCCACACGAAGAAGGGCACAGCGAGCGCAAGTGCCTCCAGAAATTCTTTCATCTGACCCTGCGCCTCGCATCACGCGCCATTCGTACCTCTGCGTAATCGAGCAAAGGTTGCCTCCAGATGAGCGCCGGAACCTCGTGAGGCACGCTTCGGTCAGTTGTAGCCGTAGCGACGGATGAATCCAGTTTTGACGACTTGTGCGAGCACCATGTACGCGGGAAGAATGAGCGCGAGCCATCCGAAGAAGCGGAGCGGCAAAGAAACCATCCCCAGTGCGTGGCCAAACGGTGTGAAGGGCAGAAGGACGCCGATGACCATCACTGCCAAGGTCGAGAGCATCAGTGCCGGCGCCGCCCTGCTCTGGATGAAGGGGAGTTTCCGTGTCCGAATCATGTGAACAATGAGGGTCTGTGAGAGCAAACCCTCGACAAACCACCCGGATTGGAACAGCGCCTGGTGTTCCGGACTGTTGGCCTTGAGGACGTAGAACATCAGGCCGAACGTCACGTAGTCGAAGACCGAACTCACCGGCCCGAAGAAGAGCATAAAGCGACTGATGTCATCGACGCGCCACCGCCGAGGCTTGAGCAAGTACTCCTCGTCGACACGGTCGAATGGAATGGCCAGCTGCGAGAAGTCGTAGAGGAGGTTTTGCGTGAGCAGCTGAATGGGAAGCATCGGTAAGAACGGCAAGAAGGCGCTCGCTCCGACGACCGAGAACATGTTCCCAAAGTTCGAACTGGTGCCCATCTTGATGTACTTGCTGATGTTGCCGAAGACTCGCCGGCCCTCGAGAACACCGTCCTCAAGCACCAACAGGTCCTTCTCGAGGAGAATTAGGTCGGCGGATTCCTTTGCGATGTCCACTGCGTTGTCGACAGAGATTCCAACGTCTGCCGCGCGGAGCGCCGGTGCATCGTTAATGCCATCGCCCATGAACCCGACAACGTGACCATTGCGCTGAAGGGCCTGAACGACCCGCTCCTTGTGGGCAGGCGCGAGCCGCGCAAAGAGCACTGCCTCTTCGACGATGCGATCAAGGTCGTGATCGGAAGCCGTCTCAACGTCTTGACCGAGCACCACATGTCCAACCGTGAGCCCAACGTCTGCGCAGATTTTCCGAGCGACAAGGTCATTGTCCCCGGTGAGGACTTTGACGTGGACACCGCTGGTCGCGAGTGCGGACAACGCTTTCCGGGTGGACGCCTTGGGTGGGTCGAGGAACGCGACGTAACCGCGAAGAACCAGTTCGCATTCATCCTTTGAGGAGTAGACGGTGCGGTCCTGAGGAACTTCCTTGTAGGCGATGGCCAGCACTCGGAAGCCCTGCCCTTGGAGGTGGTCCAACTCCTCTCCGAGGTCAGGCAGGAGCAGCGGGTCCAAGTCCTGCACCTCCCCATTGACCTCGACGCGCGTGCAACGTTTGAAAATGGCTTCTGGGGCTCCTTTGGCGATGAGCTTGCGGTGACCGTCGATGTCCACAACGACCGACATGATGCGCCGCGAGAAGTCGAAGGGAATCTCGTCCACTTTCGTCACGTTGGCGGTGGGGACGGTCCCGTGCGCGAGCAAGGCCTTGTCGAGGAGATTCTTCAGTCCCGTTTGGTAGAAGGAGTTGTAGTAGGCCAGCTCGAAGACGCCGACGTCGCGTTCGCGCACAACGTCGCAGTGGATTTCGAGAACCACTCGGTCTTCGGTGAGCGTCCCTGTCTTGTCGGTACAGAGGACGTCCATCGCACCAAGATTCTGAATCGAATTGAGCCGCTTCACGATGACCTTTTTTTTGGACATCGCTACGGCGCCGATGGCGAGCGTGCCGGAGAGAATCATCGGCAGCATCTCCGGCGTGAGACCCACCGCCACCGCCAGCGCGAAGAAGAACGCCTCCTTCCAATCATGTTTCGTCAGGCCGTTGATGAAGAACACCAGCACCGTCATCACGGCCATGAACCGCAGCAAGAGGAGACTCACGCTTCGAATGCCTCGCTCGAAGCTGGTGACCGGTCGCGCTCCTATCAGCCGCTCGGCGATGCTCCCAAAGTACGTCGCCTCGCCCGTGTGTAGGACGAGCCCCAGAGCGGTGCCGCTGGTCACGTTTGTGCCCAGGAAGGCGACGTTGCCCAGCTCCAATGGGTTCTCCGCCGGAGAGGGCGCACTGGCGGCGGTCTTCTCCACCGGCAGGGCCTCCCCGGTGAGCGCGGACTGAGCAACGAAGAGGTCCTTCGCGCTCATGAGCCGCACGTCCGCCGGCACCATGTCCCCAGCAGAGAGCTTCACCAGGTCACCGGGGACGAGACCTCGAATTGGAATCTCTCGATCGCTGACCGTTCCGGCCTGGTCGTTTCGGACGACGGTACAGGTGACGCGGACCATCTCCTGCAGCTTCTGCGCGGCGAGGCTGGCGCGGCGCTCCTGAAAGAAGCGCAGGAACCCGCTTAAGAGCACCATCACCCCGATGATGAGCGCCGATTCCTTGTCCCCCGTGAACCAGGACACCGTGGCGAGTACGGTGAGCAGCGCGGAAAACGCATTGGCGAAGCCGTGCCAAAGCTGGACGTACCAGGAGGGCGGTCGCTCATGCGCGACCTGATTCGGCCCATTGGTTTCTAGCCGCTCCTCTGCAACCCCATCTGCCAGTCCGCGCGGGCCTGTCTGAAGCGATGCGAAAAGCTCGTCCACCGACGCTTGCGCCGCTTCTCGGAGTTGTGCCGCACTGCGAGCGCGCTCGGCCGCCCCTTCATTCGGCCGGTCACCGCCGTTGCGGGCTCCGCGGACCCTGTCCACAGTCGGCTGGAGCATGTTGCGGCTTCGACCTCGCTCGGGCGGGTGGGTAGACGGCTACTCCTGAAAGTGAATGTCCCAGAGCCAGGCGGCGGCCTCGACCGCCACCAGGGCTTTGGCGTGCTGGGCGAGCGCGTCGAAGTAGTCCAAGTACACCTCATTCACGGTGCGCTGCGCGTCGAGCACCTCGAGAAGCGTCGCACCACCACGCTGGTAGCTGTAGAAGGTGGCCTCGGCCACCTTGTCCGCGTCGGAGAGCACGCCGCCGGTAAAGAGCTCCACCCGACGCTGGGCGGCCTGGTAGCTGGCCAGCGCTTGCCGCACCTCAATTTCCACCGCCAACTCGCCCTGGCGCACCACCAACGTCGCCTGCGTGGTACCCGCCACCGCGCCGTCCACCTCGCCGTTGTAAATGCGGGCGAAGGGCAGCGGGATGGAGAAGCCGAAGTTGAGCGCGCTAAAGGCGGGCTGGGCAAAAGCCCCGGTGCCGGGTGCCGAATAGGCGTAGCCGAGGTTCAGCGTCAGGTCCTCCCAGCGGTTGGCGTGGGCCAGGCTCAACTTGGCGCGGGCCACCTCTAGGGCGTAGCGCTTGCTGGCCAAGTCAGGCCTGTGGGCGCGCGCCTGCAGGACGAGGATGTCCACATCGAAGGAGCGTTTCGGAATTTTGAGACTGCCGGCCGGGGTAATGGAGCCGGCGGAGCTTCCCAGCCGCAGGCCGAGCGCCAGGCGCGCCTTGTTGGCCTCTCCTTCGGCGGCCAACACCTCGGCGGAGAAGCGCTGTGCTTCCACCCGCGACTGCAAGTACGCCACCTGGCCAATGTCCCCAGCGCGGAGCCGCTCGGCATTCACCTTCACCAGCCGGGCGAAGGCAGCCTGCGTCTCCGTCTTCCTCTCCAATACCCGCTGGGTGAAGAGCGCATCGATGAAGTCGTTGGTGGCGTTGGCCCGCAGCGTCCGGAAGAAGTCCTCGAGGTCGCTCTTGGCCTGCGACGTCTCGTAGTGGGCCACCTCGATGCGGGAGCCGCGCTTTCCGCCAATCTCGATGGTTTGGGAAAGCCCAACGTCGTAACTGGTGGGAGAACCGTTCTTGCTGATGTCGAGGGAGCCCACGCCGGCGGAGAGCACGGGCTCTGGGAAAATTTTGGCCACGGCAATTTGCGCCTCGGCGATGGGGACGTTGAGGCGTTGCGCCGCGAGCTCGAGGTTGGTGGAGCCCACCTGGGCCAGAAACTCCTCGTAGGCCATACCCTGGGTGCTCGCCTCCGGCTGGGCCGCGAGAAGGAGCCCCAAGAGAAAGGCCGAAGTCACGCGCCGGTCCCAACCGTCTGGACGGGGGAAGCCTCCGTCCGGGCAGCGTGGTGCCGCCCCTGGGCCCAGCGCTCGATGACTTCGTACAGTACCGGAAGCACGAGGAGGGTGAGCGCCGTGGCCGACACCAGGCCGCCTACCACCACCGTGGCCAGCGGCCGTTGGACGTCGCTGCCAATGCCGCGGGCCAGCGCGGCCGGAATGAGGCCCAGGGTAGCCACCGTGGCCGTCATCAGCACCGGCCGAAAGCGCTCCTCCGCACCCCGGGCCACGGCCTCCATCAAGTCCAGCCCACTGTCGCGCAGGTGGTTGAGGTTGGACACCATGAGGACGCCGTTCTGCACCGAGATGCCGAAGAGCGCGATGAAGCCCACCGCGCTCGACACATTGAGCGTCATCCCTCGCAGGTGCAGCGCCACCATGCCACCGAGGACCGCCAGCGGGACGTTGATGAGGATGAGCGCCGCGTGGCGCAGCGTCCCGAAGGCGCCGTAGAGCAACAAGAAGATGAGCGCCAGCACCACCGGCATGATGAGCGCGAGCCGCGTCTGAGCCCGCTGCTGGTTTTCGAAGAGGCCACCCCACACAATTTCCGTGGCCACTGGGTCAAAGTGCACGTCACTGGCAATGTTGGCGTGGGCCTCCTTCAGAAAGGAGGACAAGTCCCGGCCACGGAGGTTGAGCTTCACCGTCAGGTGCCGGCGGTTGGTTTCCCGGGTGATGGTGCTCTCCCCGGACTTGAGCGAGACGTCCGACACCTGAGAGAGGGGGATGCGCGCGCCACCTGGGGCAGTGAGGGTGAGGTCCCCAATCTCCTCGGGGTTGCTGCGCACGCTGGGGACGAAGCGGACGGCAATGTCGTAGCGCTTCTCGCCGAGGAAGAGCTGCCCCACCGCCCGCCCGCCGATGCCCACCTCGATGAGGTCGGCAATGTCCGAGACGTTGATGCCGAAGCGCGCCGCCGCCTCGCGGTTCACCTTGATTTGGAGCTGCGGCAAGGGCGGCTCCTGGTCGATGGAGACGTCTACCGCCCCGGGTGTCTTTTCCAGGGCCGCCACCACCTCGTTGGCCACTCGGCGCGTGTCCGCGAAGTCCTGCCCGTAGACTTTCACCACCAGCTCGCTGTGGGCGCCGGCAATCTTGTCGTTGACGCCGTCAATCATCGGCTGGGAGAAGCCCACGGAAATGCCGGGGATGCGCGCATAGCGTTCGCTCAGCTTGGCGATGAGGTCCTGCTTCGTCTCCCCGCGCTTCCAGGTGTCGTACTTGGTGAGGCCCACCGCTGCCTCGATGTGCGAGGGCGTCCAGGGGTCGGTCCCGTCGTCGTTCCGTCCGAGCTGGGTGACGACGTAGGACACCTCCTTGAATTCGCGCGTCGCCTGCCGGATTTCGGTGGCCATCTGGCTGGCCCGTTGGAGCGAGATGCCGGGCGGCAGCTGGACCTGAAGCCAGATGGAGCCCTCGTCGAGCTCGGGCAAAAACTCTTTGCCCACGGTGATGGTGAGAAAAATGGCGATGAGCAACGCCACGCCCGCCGGCACCAGCGCTAGGGCCGGCCGGCCGAGGACGCTGCGCAGGCTCGTGTCGTAGGACGTTGTGAGCCAGGCCAGTACCGGGTTCTTCCAGAACTTCCGCGGCCGGCTGTAGGCCGCGAGGGCCAGCCCGGGGACGAGGGCCAGCGCCACGAGGATGGCGCCGCCCAGCGCGTAGCCCACGGTGTAGGCCATGGGCGAGAACAGCTTCTTCTCCACCCGCTGGAAGGCGAAGAGTGGAATGTAGGCGGTGATGATGATGATGGTGGCGAAAAACATGGGCCGCGCCACCTGCGTGGCCGCGGTGCGAGCCTCCTCCAGGGTGACTGGCTTGTCCGGATGGGCTTCCCGCCGCCGGAGGATGTTCTCCATCACCACGATGGAGCCGTCGACGATGATGCCGAAGTCGATGGCGCCCAGGGAGAGGAGGTTGGCGGGGATGTTGGTGAGGTGCATCAGGATGAAGGCGATGAGCAGCGACAAAGGGATGGTGATGGCGACGATGAGCGCGCCGCGGATGCTCCCCAAGAAAAGCATCAGCACCAGCACCACCAGCGTCATGCCCTCGAGCAGCGTGCGCGAGACGGTGTGCAGCGTCGTCTTCACCAGGTCCGTGCGGTCGAGGTAGGGCACCACCTTCACGTCCGGCGGAAGGAGCCCGCGGTTGAGTGCCGCCACCTTGTCGTGCAGCCCATCCAGCACCCGGGAGGGGTTCTCGCCGCGGAGGAGCAGCACGATCCCCGAGACGCCGTCCGGGTTGTTGTCCTTGCCGAGAATGCCGTTGCGCTCCAGCGCGCCAAGGCGGAGCTCGCCGAGGTTTCGGAGAAGCACCGGGGTGCCATTCTTCTGGTTGACGACGATGTTGCCCAAGTCGTCGAGCGAGCGAATGAGGCCGATGCCGCGCACCACGAAGGCCTCATCCCCCCGCCGCACCATGCTCCCGCCGGCATTGGAGTTGTTGGAGGAGACCGCGTCCATCACCTGCTTCAGCCCCAGGTTGTATTGGGCGAGCTTGGAGGGGTCGAGCAGCAGCTGGAACTGCGTCAGCTCTCCGCCGAAATTGGTGACGTCGGCCACACCGAACACTTGTTTCAGGGTGGGGATGACCACCCATTCCTGAAGCTCCCGAAGTTCGCGCTCGCTCCGGTTGGGGGACTCGAGGGTGTAGCGGTAGATTTCACCGATGGGTGAGGTGAGCGGGTCGAGCCCGGTGGTGGCGCCCGTGGGCAGGTTGACACCGTTGATGCGCTCCTGGATGCGCGCCCGGGCGAAGTAGTCCTCCACCCCGTCGACGAAGACCAAGGTAATCAGCGAGAGCCCGAAGGTGCTCTTGCTGCGCATGACTTGCAGTCCGGGAATGCCGTTGAGGTCGCGCTCCAACGGAATGGTGACTTGCTCTTCCACTTCCTCGGCGGCGTGGCCCGGGAAGGTGGTCACCACTTGCGCGGTGGTGTCGGAGATGTCGGGGTAGGCCTCTACCGACAGCTCGGTCCAGGAATAGGCGCCGAAGGCGGCAATTAATAGAAACAGCGCCACCATCAGCCAGCGGCGGTCGAGGCAGAACGAGACGAAACGGTCAATCACTGCAGCACCATGGCCTCGCTCGTCACCACCGGCGTTCCCGCGTCCAGTCCTTCGGTAATGACCGTGACCTCCCCCTGTTGCTGCCCCGTGGTCACGCGCCTGGGCTCGAAGACCCAATCCCCCACCTCGACAAAGGCGAAGGTCTCGTCACCGCGCAGGACGAGAGCGGTGTTGGGCACCACCACGTGCGGGGTGGAAGTCCCCGAAAAGCGGACAGTGGCGAACATGCCCGGCTTGAAGCGACCGTCCGAGTTCTCGATGGACACACGGACTTTCACTGTCCTGGTGTCGAGGTCGAGCAAATCCGCGACCGAAAACACCTTCCCGACGAAGTGCTCGTCGGGGTAGGCGGAGAACACCGCGGTCGCCGCGTCCCCGACCTTCACCCGGCGCACGTCTTTCTCCTGCACGCTGGCGGTAAGCCACACCGTGGAGAGGTCGGCCACCGTCATCAGCACCGCATTGGGGTCGTTCTTAAATTCGCCGCCGCTCACCGCCAGGTCCACCACCCGGCCGGTGATGGGGGAGCGCACCACCAAGGGGCCGACGGGCATGTCGACGCTTACCCCGAGCTGCTCGAGGCGCTTTCGAACTCGTCCGAGCTCGCTCTGCGCGACGGTGCGGTCAGTCTCCGCCTGGTCGAGTTCCCGCTGCGCCCCGATGCCGTGGTCGGTGAGGTCCTTCTGCCGCGCGTAGGTTTTCTGAGCCTGGGCGAGCCCGCTCTGCGCCTTGACAAAGTCTGCCTGTGCCTGTGCCAAGTCCGGAGCGTTGAGAATGAGGAGCGGTTGGCCTTTCTCCACACGGTCACCGAGGTGGACCAAGAGCTTCTCCACGCGGCCAGACAGCGGCGGAGAGATTCTGGCCAGCCGCGTTGGGTCCGCTTCCACAGAGGCCGGGGCGAGGAGCTGGCTTTGAATGAGCTGCTCGCTGGCTGGCTGCACCTTGATGCGGCTGCGGAGGGGCGAACCCGGAGGAATCACCACCCGCGTGCCCTGCCGCTCGTACATTTCCGCTTCCGGGGCGGACTGCTTGCCCTTGCCGCACCCGAACAGGAGGACACAAACCGCCAGCACCCCTGGACGGTGACGTCCGCGCAAACGCGAAGCGACAACGCAGTGGAGCCGTGCATCCCCCATGGGAAAAGGGTGCCTAGCACCCCGCCCCAGAGGCGGAAAGCACAAGCCGAGCAAACTTCCGGTGGCGCGCCTCGCCAGGCTCAATGAATGCTCAGCGCTCCTGTCCGCACCCAGCCTCGTTAAGTCGGCAGCTGCCCCGCAAGGAAGCGCACGGCGTGTCGCTCCGCCCAGAAACGGGGAGCAACGAGGCTTCCCTCGAGAAACCCAACGTGGCCTCCTCGCACCGTCCGCTGCACGGTGAGGAAGTCGTTCCGGGCGTCGACTTCTGGGAGCGAGGCCGCGGGAATCATCGGGTCATCTTCGGCATTGAGGAGCAGCGTCGGCCGACGCACCTCCTTCAGCCTCGGGCCGGAGGAACAACGCTGGTAGTAGTCCAGCGCTCCCTGGTAGCCGTTGCTCGGACCGGTGAAGGCGTCGTCGAAGTCCTGCAGCTTCCGCGCACGGCGCACGCGCTCGGTGTCCAGTCCGTGGCCAGGGTGAGTGGCCAGCTTGGCGAGGGCCTTGCGCTTGAGGCTCTTGAGGAAGTGCCGGCGGTAAATGCCGCACCGGCCCCACGGGGCGTCCAGTGCCAGCGCGCAGGCCAAGAGGTCAAAGGGGGCGCTCACCGCCGCGGCCGCCAGGAAAGGGGCATGCTCGGCCGTCTCGGCGAGAAGCTTCAAGAGCGCATTGGCGCCCAAGGAGAAGCCCACCGCCAACAGCGGCCCCTGCACGCGAAGCGCCATGTGCCGGGCGACGAAGAGCGGGTCCGCCGTTTCTCCCGAGCAATAGGAGCGCAGCACTCGGTTGGGCTCTCCGCTGCAGGAGCGGAAATTCAACGCCACCGCGCCCCAGCCCAACGCCTGGGCCTCGTGGAGTGTCTGGCGCACGTAGCCCGAGGCCGAGCTGCCTTCCAGCCCATGCAGCACCAGGAGGTGGGGTCGCTCCGGGTCAGCCCTGAGCCAGTCCAAGTCGAGGAAGTCGCCGTCCTCGGTGCGCAGGCGCTCTCGGTGGAGGGGAAGCGGCGCCGGGCGCCGCAGGACGTACGCCAACAGCGTCTGCGCCTGCGGGTGGGCCAGTCCTGTCGCCGGCCGGAAGGGTTCTGCGGAGAAGGTCAGACCGGGACCTTGTCACACTGCGCCGCGCACGCTGCACAGGCGTCCGCGCACTGCTTGCAGATGGCGTGGGCTTCATGCTTCCGACAAGCCTTCTCGCAGTCGCGGCACAATAGCGAGCACACCACGGCCATCGCCTTCAAACGGGGCGAGCCCTGCACCGCCAACTCGGCGACTGCCTCGCACGCCGGTAGCATCGCGGCGATGGTGGCCGCACACTCGGCAAGGCTGGTGTCGCCCTTGGAGAGCATGGTGAGGCAGTGCTGCTGGCAAGCTTGGCCCTGCTGGATGCAGGCGAAGGCAGCGGAAATGAGTCCTGGCGGGACCGGCGGCTCCGCGGCCTCCGCCCGCCGCACTGCGCCCAGCGCGACCGCACCCACCCCGGCCACCATCAGTTCCCGTCGATTCATGGCTCCTCGGCACTTCCTTTCCCGTCTCAGCACTCAAAAAGCCACGCCGCCGTCGCTTCTGTCAATTCTGCGCGCCGCCCCCGGGGGGTAACCGCCGAGCGCAAGACAGTTGGCAGCGTCCCTCACCGGGCGCGGACCAGCCGCCGCGCACGGCCGAGACGAGGGGCCCGGGATGCGCGGCGGCGCGAGGCCGCCTCGCCAATGGGGTCCGGACACACGGAGCGCAACCGGCACGTCCCGCACTCGGCGCCGGACCAGACAGCCTGGAAGAGGGCCCGCACCCGGTCGATGACGTCGAAGTCCTCGGTGAGGAGGCCGAGCTCGAAATTGCGCGCGTCAGCGTGCTTCGCGCCGAGGCCTGCTCCGGTGAGGTTGGCACTGCCAAGGTAGGCCCAAGCCCCGTCCACCAGGACACACTTGAAGTGGACACGTGGGCAGATTTTCAGCGCGAGTCCGCCGCGGACGAGCGAGGGCAGTCTGTCAAATGCCTTCCGAAACGGGCGGGAGGGCAACTCGGCGTGGAGCAGTCGCAGCTCGACGCCACGCGCGGCGAGGGTGCGGAAGAGCGCTAGAACGGAGTCGAAGCGGCCCTTGTGCTCGACAAACATCGCCTTCACGTTGGCCGTTGAAATCCACACCGACTCCTGGGCGTGGGCCAGCTTGTCGAGCACCACGGCGCGGTACAGCGCCTCGCCGGTGACAACCTCCGCTTGGATGGAACGCAGCACCTGGAGGCCTTGGGGTAGCACGGCCCACTGCACACGTCGCGAAACTGGCCGGCGCTGCTAGGCTTCGCCCACCCTCCCCCCGTGGCCTCCCTCACTGTCCACCCACACCCGCTGCTTTTGCTGCGTGCCTTTCTCACGCAGTTTCCCGTGCCCTTGGGGGAGCTCCCAGCGGACACCTACGCGGCGCTCCTTTCGCCGGCGGTCGACGTCCCTTTCTCGCCGACGGACACTCTGCGGGTGGCGATCCGGGACCTCCTCCGGCACGGAGGCTTCAAACCGACGGGGCGAAGCAAGCCGGCGAGCGAGTACCTCGTCCGCGCCGCGGGGGAAGGGCAGCTCAAGCCCATCAATCCGGCCGTGGACGTGGGCAACGTGGTGGCGCTCCACACGGGAATTCCAGTGAGCGTCGTGGACGTGGAGCGTCTCGTGCCGCCGCTCGTGGTCCGCCTGGCGCCCCAAGCCAGCCGCTTCGTTTTCAACGCCTCGGGACAGGAAATCGACGTGGAGAGCCTTCTTGGCCTTGAGGACGGCCAGGGCCCCTGCGCCAACCCGGTGAAGGACGCACAGCGCACCAAAACCAGCGAGGCGACGACTCAGACGCTGACGGTGGTGTGGGGCAGTACGGCCTTAGGCGAAGTCGTCGACGAGGCCGTGGGTTGGGCGTGGGAGCTCCTCGCGCGAGTGGACGCCACTTGCGAAATGGTGAGCAGCGTCGCCCCACCCCCCTGAGGGGCGGCAAAAAGGCAGGCAGGCCTCAGCCGTCGAGGGGCCCGTCGACTGCGCGCGAGCGGCGAGCCGCCGGAGGGGGCGGCTCAGCGAAGGGGTCGTTGGTGGAGAAACCCCACTCGGCGTCGAAGCCCGCGCGGAATCGCGCCAAAGCGTCGGCCCGCGCATGGCCTTCCAAGGCGTAGGCGTTGGAGACGTGGCGGGCCAAGTCCGCGAGGACAATTCCCCACGCCGCTGGGTCGCGGTAAGCATCCGCACGGACGGTGACGTGCAAACGTCCCCGCGCCGACCAGAAGCGGAGTACCTCGCGCGCCTCATCATCGACAGCGACGCGGGGAGGAATGGCCAGCTCGTTTTCGTGTGGCATCCGTCGTTCTCTCGTGAAAAGCGAGTTCTTAGTCTTCTTGGACAACGGGGCTCAACGCCCTCCGCGAGGAGCAGGCGCGCGGCGCCGGAGCGGCTTTCGACGCGCCCGCGCCGACGGGAGTCGCTGTTTACCCAGCGGAGCGAGGGCTGTCGGCTGTTTCTCCGGGCCGGAGGAAGCAAGCTCCCATTCAGCGTCGAGACCTTCGCGTATCCGCTCCAATGCGAATGGAACGGGGAGGCCCTTTCGCGCGTAGCTGCGGGCCGCCGCGACGGCGACATCCACCAGGGCGACGCCCCAGGCCGCTGGGTCGGCCCAAAAGTCTTCGCGCAATTCCACCGAGACCTGCTCGCCGGACACCCAAGCCCGAAGGAACTCCAGCGAGGCTGGATCTGACCTGGACAGAGCAGGGGCATCCAGAGCAAAGCCCACCCGAGATGCGCCCGGGGATGGGTCGGCGGCGAGACCGTCATTCATGTGCGGGCGAAAACGTCCGCAAGAATCATTCCGCGCCTTCGGAATTGTCCAAGCCCCGAGGGGTGCACTTTCCGGTGTGGCTTTCTGCGGGGTGGAAGCGAAGACGATGACGACTCTCCCCCACAGTGAAGTGCCCGCGACCCAGGGGCACACCCGACCGCGCTATGCTTTTTCTTGAGAAATGACGCCGGCGGTCGACAGCTTCCCGTGGGACGAGCGCGTGTTTCACGCCCTCAACCGAGATTTCGGCTCGGTCGTTGATGCCGCGGTGCGCTTTTTCAACCGGCCAGCCTCAGGCCTGTTGCTCGGCGCACTGCTCATGGTTTGGGCCGCATTCCGGTGGCGGCGGCGCGCGGTGCCCATTGTCCTCGCGGCTGTCCTGGCCGTCGTGGCGACGGACGTCATTGGCGCCCGAGTGATGAAGCCCCTCTTCAACAGGACGCGGCCCTGCTATGCGCTCGCGCCGGGCTCCTTCCGCCAGGTGGTGCCGACGGCGAATTCTGGCGCGCTCCCGAGCCTCCATGCGGCCAACTGGTTTGCCGCAGTGACGCCGTTGGCCGTGGCCGCGCCCGCCGCGGCTCCCGTCCTCTTTGGCATGGCCACCCTCGTCTCCTTGAGCCGGATTGTCGCCGGCGTGCATTGGCCCTCGGACGTTCTCGTCGGTGCCCTCTACGGCACGGGGATGGGATTGCTCGCCAGCTGGCTCGTCCGGACCCTCCTTCGTCGCTGGCGGACACGCACAGGGGCGCTGGCGCCAGGGCGCTCTTAAGGGCCGCCAAAAATGACGGCCACGGTGCCGTAGAAGGCGCGCGGCGGAGCGGCGGTAAAGGTGTAGGCGTTGTACGGGTTTCGCGGGACGCCCAAGCCTCCAATTGGAAAGTTGGCCGGGCCGTAAAACGGCGTCAGCGCGTACTCCAGGTTGGTGAGGTTTTCGGCGCGGATGCCAATCTCAAGAAAGCGCCAGCGGAAGGTGGCGTCAGCGTCCAGGGTGAAGGTGGAGGGCGTCCGGAAACCGTCGCCGATGGGCCGCGAGCCGATGAAGCCTGCTTTTGCCGTGAGCTTCCCCACCACCGGCGTCCCGTCCAGCCGCACCCCGGGAATGGGGCCGAAGACGGCAGCGTCCAGACGCACCACCCACGCCGGGACGAGCGGCACCAACACGTTGCTCGCCGTGTAGAAGGCATCCGCGTAGGTGAGGGACCCGAGGACGTCAAACCATGTCCCCGTGGCGCGCGAGGACCCGACGAAACCCACCCGCGTCGTCCCCGGCGAGGGGACGGCGTAGCCGAGGTCGGGGTCAAACACGAGGTCACTGGACAGCGTGCTGTAAAAGCCCACCGCTCGTGCGGTGAGCTCGACGGTGTCCAACCGCCGCTTGTAGAGAATGCCGCCCTCCACCGCTTGCTGCTTGGCGAAGGCGGCGGGCGGCGCGTGGCCGTCCACCGGGGGCACACCAATGTACTGCGCGTCCTGTGACTGCGCGCCGACGCCGTAACTCACCGAGAGCGACACGCTGGACGTCACTTGCGCGATGGCCGTCGCCCTGGGCTCGAAGATGCCCGCCCCGGTGGACTTCCGCTCCGGCGCGGTGCTGGTGCACACCCGGGAAAGAGAGGTGAGAGGAACGATGGCGCCGTTGAGGTCACCGCAGTTGAAGAGGACGTCGTAGGAGAAATAATCCTCGCGGAAGCCTCCGCGGAGCCGCAACCACTGGAGGGGACGAAAGTCGATGTCGGCGTAGGCGGCGAGGTTGACCACGTCGGCGGTGGTGTCGTTCTCCAGCGCGTAGGGCGTCGTTGTCCCTTCAATGAGTCTCGCCACGAGCGGCGTCGCATGGTCGTAGCGGGCGTAGTAGCCAAGCTCCAGCGCCTGCTCTCGTCCGAGCCACTCGCCGCTCATGCGGTAGCTGCCGCGACTCCCGGTGGTGAAGGCGGTGTAGGACTGCTGGATGCCTTCGCCGACGACGCCGGGCGGCGTCTGCGGTGGGTTGTCCTCGGTGGGAAAAATTCCCTCGAAGTTTTCGAGAATTTTGAGCGTGCGCCACGTCAGAAACGCGGAGAGTTTGAAGACGCCCCCTGCCGCCGGCACCTCGATGTCTCCCCCGAGGTTGAAGGTCTGCGCACTCCCCCCGAGCATCGTGTCGTAGGTGCCGTAGAAAGGAATGAGCCCGGCCTGCACGTCGTCCTGCCGGACCACTCCCGCCATTTGGTATTGCGAAGTGTAGCCCGTGGCCAGCAAGTGCCAGAGGCCCTTGGAGCCCAGCGTTCCCTCGTACTGGCCCATAGCGCTGACGGCCGTGCCGGAGCGGTTCGCTCCGTAGCCGTTGGTTTTGATGTACTGGAAGGCGAGGAAGGTCCCGGTGCGCTCATCGACCGGAGCCAGCACACCCAAGTAGCGGGCCGTTCCGAAGCTCCCGTAGGACATTTGCAGCCGCGTGCCGCGCTCCACGACGCCGAGCTCATAGTTGGCGCTTCCGGCCGCGGCGAAGTCGCCCTGCCGCGGGTCATAGGGCCCCTCCAGCACCACCACCTCCCGCACCACCTCGGGGATGATGAAGTTGAGGTCCGCGTAGCCCTGGGCGTCGGTGTTTGAGACTTGGTTGATGGGGATGCCGTTGAAATTGAATTCGACGGCCGTCCCTTGGTCGGCGTTGAAGCCGCGGAGGATAATTTGCTGCGCGTGCCCGAGACCGCCCTCGTTGCCGATGACAATTCCCGGCGCGAGCTCGAGCGCTTTGGCCGCGGAAGCGCCGACGGTGGAGGCGAGTGCCCCGAGCTGGATTTGAAAGTCCCCGGTGCCGAAGTCCTGGTGCCGGGTTCCCCGGACGGTGACTTCCTCGATGGATTGCTCCTCGGCAGTCGCAGACACGGGCGGAGCGGCCACCGGCACCACCACCGGGGCGCCCGGCACGGGCACCGACGCGGCCGGCGGGCCTGCGTCCGGGGAGGGTTCCGCGGGCGGCTCGAAGCGGAAAGGAATTCGAATTCGAGCCGGGATGGGCGTCCCGTCTCGAGTCGCTGGCTCGAATCTCCAACGCTTCACCGCCTCCAGCGCCGCGGCGTCGAACAGCGGGCCTCCACTCTCCACGACTCCGGCCGAGGTGACGCCGCCTTGGGCGTCGACGGTGACGAGGGTGGTGACCGAGACGCGAGCCGTCTCCCCCTGAGGGTAGATGGCCGCCGGACTGTCCACGACTTTCGGCGCAACAATTTCCGCCACCGCCGCGGTGGCCCACAGGGAGAGGCCCAACAGGAGGAGTCGAGGAGAAGTCATCGGACGAAGTGCACCGAAATGGGTGGGGTGATGCCGGCCACCGGGTGGCCGGCGTCGTCGAGCTCCGGACGGAAGGGCTCGGAGAGGGCACAGGCGCGCGCGGCCTCGGCGAAGGAGTCCTTGGGGCTGGCCAGGACGTCCACCGTCTTGGCCCGCCCATCCCCTGAGACGTGGATTTGGATGCGCACCAAAGCGTCGTGCAAGTCGCTGGACTGCTCCTCCTCGGGCCAAGGGCAGCTCCAGTCTCGCCGAGCCGGGGAGGCTGCACGCGCCTTGCCGCTCGGCCGTGCCGCGACAGGCGCGGGGACGGCCACCGCCGACGTCCCGCTCGGCGCGGTAAAGCCGCCGGCGTAGGCGTCGCTCGTCCCCACCGGCATGGTGAAGGACGTCATGTCCAGGGGCTGGTTGGCATTGGGCAGAGCGGCCACCACCTTGCCGGCCTCGGCCGAGGCTGAGAACCGCGACCGCTTGGGCGGCGGTGGGGGTTCCGGTGGCGGCGGCTCTTCCGGTGGTGGCGGTGGCCGCTCGAGCGTCACCACCTGCTGCGGCGGGGGCAGGACTTTTCGGTGCTCCTGGTCCCCGAGGAAGGCGAGAAAGACAAGGAGGGTGTGGAGTCCCACGGTGACGCCGAGCGCCGTCGGCCAGCGCCAACGCGCACTGTGGCCCCCAATGCGCTCGGCGATGGCGTAGGGGCCAACCGACGCACCGGCCACCGCCGCGTGCGGGACGCGGTACTTGAGGACGTAGCCTTTGCGCCGCGCAGGACTCATTTCGCGGCGGGCGCTCCGCTGCTCGGCTGCACCGCGAAGGCAATCTGCGTCACGCCGGCTTGCGAGAGCAGGTCCATCACCTTCACCACCCGGGCGTGGTGCACCTCGCCGTCCGCTTGAATGACGGCCCGCAGCTCGGGGTGCCTTGCGTGCTCGGCCTTGGCGCGACTCAGAAAGTCCGCGTCCGTGGCCACGGGCTGGCCGTTGACGCGAGTCAGGCCGTCCGTGGTGAGGGTGACGGCAAACACCGGCGTCACCTGCTCCCCGGAGGCCGCGGTGGGCAGGGTGAGCTTCAGCGCGGCATTGGGGGCCACCACCATGCGCGCGGTGACGAGAAAAATGATGAGCAGCACCAGCACCACGTCCACCAGCGGGGTGACGTTGATGCCGAAAATACCCCCGCCACTGTCTCCGTTGCTGGCGGCCACTAGCTGGCCCTCGCTGGCTCGGGCGACGGGGGTGCCCCGGGCAGCGCCGGCTCCTCGGCGTTGAGATGCGCCAGAAGAACGCTGGTGAGCGCCTCGCTGCGCGCAAGAGCGTTGGCGATTTTCCGCTGGAAGTAGTTGAAGCCCGCCACCGCCGGGATGGCGACGAAGAGCCCCACCGCCGTCGCCACCAGGGCCTCGGCAATGCTGCTCATGATGGCCTGTGGAGCGAGCGCACCGCCCGCGGCGCCGGCTCCCTCCGTTCGGCCGAGAAGCTCGAAGGCCTCAATAATCCCGATGACGGTGCCCAAAAGGCCGATGAAGGGCGCGTTGTTTCCAAGCGTCCCGAGGAAGGCCAAACCTCGTTCCATGCGCGTCCGCTCGAGCGCCAGGGCGCCACCAATGGCCTTTTCGGCGGCCACCGGGCCCAAGTCCGCGTTGCGGAGTCCGGCCAGAACGGCTGCCGCCTCGGGCGATGGCGAGCGCGCCATGCGCTCGACGGCCTCGCGGTAGCGGCCGGCCCGAAGCAGGACATCCAGCTCTCGGGCCAGCCCGCGCACGTCGTCGCGCAGAGAGCGGAAAAAGAAGGCCCGCTCGGCGATGAGCAGGATGCTGGCCACCGAGAGGCCTAGCAAAATCCACATCACCCACGCCGCGCGCAGGTCCAAGAGGACGTGTTTCAGGTGTTCGACGATGCTCATGTGCTTCCTCACGGACGGCCGGGGCCCCGTCTCGAGGCCCTTTGAAGAATGAATGGAAGGAAAACTCCGCCAGCACTCTTGCGGAGGCTCCGCGCGCCCCCGAAAGAGTCAGGGAGCCCGGAGTGAAATGGGGCGCAAGCAGGGGGGAAAGGCCAACCCCAGCGACGGCTCGGGGCGTCCTTACGCGGTGCGGGGAGGAGACTGCTTCGGAGCGCGGCCGAGAAGCCCTGCGTCGGCGCGGAGGACGGACGCCCCGAAAGCCGTGTCCGTTGAGGCGACGTCCAGCGGCAACGCCAAGAGGGCACCTGCCGGAGGGCTGCCCCAGTCGCGCCTCGAGGCCTGGACGGGGCAATGGTGGTGGCCCTCGTCCTCCAGCGCCAAAGAGGCGCGACGCGCGTGAAGGCCGGCAGGGAGGCCCGCCCGCGTTACGTCGGGGGCCAAGCCGTTTGAGGCGCCGAGCTCGGTGAGTGTCCCGTGCTCCCAGCAAACGCCATGGCGCTCGAGTCCCAGGTGTGCAAGTCCGAGGAATTGAAGCCCGGCGAGGAGAAGGGCGAGGGCCCGGGCCACGCGGCGGCCGGCGGAGACTCTCTCGCGGTGTTGGAAAGGTGTCGGCATTCTCTTAGGCAGAGGCGCGGTCGCTGCTGTAGAGCACGACGCCCTTCCCTGAGGCTTTCTCGTAGTGCACTCGTGGCTGCGCAGGCAAGCCGACGGCTGCCAACGGCCGCCCGACGGTTGAAAAGCGCGCAACAGGCCTGGCGGACTTCGCTCTTCGCAAAAGGCTGCGCCCTCCTGCGCACACCGGCTTCCTGGCGCTCCCAAAGCCCGCTCGGTGAAACGCCGCTCCCACTTGCCCCTTGAGGGCGGGTATGACGCCCGAGCCCATGCGACTCCTTCTCGCCGCCGCCGGTCTCTCTGCCCTTTCTCTCGCCTGCCAAACCGTCCCGCCGGACAAGGAAAAGGCCTCCACCGCCTCCACGCCCCTGCGCTTGACCGTCCGCCTACAAAGACGGCCTCGCCGCTGGGCCGCTCGACGGGAGGCTTTTGGTTGTCATCTCCCCCAAAGCCACCCCCGAGCCTCGGATGCAGGTCCAGCTCGAAGACAACACCGACGCGACGCCCGAGGTATTCGGCCTCAACGTGGACGGCTGGGCCGCGGGCACGGACGCCGTGGTGGGTCCAGACGTGCTGGGCTACCCCATTGCCTCCCTCACGGCGCTTCCCCCGGGCGACTACTGGGTGCAGGCGGCGCTGCACCGCTACGAGACTTTCAAGCGCGGCGACGGCGTGACGCTGAAGCTTCCACCCGACCGCGGCGAGGGGCAGCACTGGAATGAAGCGCCAGGAAACCTCATCTCCACCCCGGTGCGCGTCCACCTGGACCCTAAGGTTGCCGGCACGGTGGCCCTCACGCTGGACCGCGCGCTACCGCCCCTCCCCGTACCACCCGACACCCCATACTTGAAGCACGTGCGCTTCCGAAGCGAGCGGCTGTCGCGTTTCTGGGGCCGGGACACGTACGTCAACGCGCTGGTGCTGTTGCCCGAGGGCTGGGCCAGCCACCCCACCGCGCATTACCCGCTCATCATCTACCACTCGCATTTCTCGGCCGACTTGCAGGGTTACCGCGGAGAGCCGCCCGAGCCGCAGCTGCCGGCGGTGGACATGGCCGGACTGGCCGAGCACTGCCCCAACGGCCATGAAGACTGCAAACCCTACGGCTACGAGCGCATGGTGGAGGAATACGGCTGGCATTTTCACCAGCAATGGACGGGGCCCGCCTTCCCCCGCGTGCTGCTCGTTCAAATTCAGCACGCCAACCCCTATTTCGACGACTCCTATGCGGTGAATTCCGCCAACCTCGGGCCGTACGGGGACGCCATCACTCTGGAGCTCGTCCCCTACCTGGAAAAGACGTACCGGGGCCTGGGGCCTTGGGCGCGGGGCATGTACGGCGGCTCCACCGGCGGTTGGATTTCCATTGCCGCGCAGGTGTTTTCCCCGGACGCCTACAACGGGGCCATCGCCAATTGCCCGGACCCGGTCGACTTCCGGGCCTACATGGCCGTCAACCTCTACGCGGACACCAATGCCTTCTACAGCGAAGGGCCGTTTCGCAAGACGCCGCGCACGGCCACGCGCACCCCCGACGGGTACGCCAAAAGCACCATGGAGCAGGACAACCGCATGGAGCTGGTGCTGGGAGACCGCACCCGTTCCGGCGGCAATTACGACGCCTGGGAGGCCGTGTACTCGCCGCCGGACAAGGATGGGTACCCCCGTCGCATTTTCGACAAGCAGACCGGCGCCATTGACGCCGAGGTGGCCGCTTACTGGCGCGAGCACTACGACCTTGGCCACATTCTCGCCCGAGACTGGGCGACGCTTGGCCCGAAGCTGCAGGGAAAGCTTTGGCTCAACGTCGGCAACCTGGACACCTACTTCCTCGACGGAGCCGTGCGGCGGCTGGAGACCTTCTTCCGCTCCACCACCGACCCCCACTCCGACGCCGTGGTGCGCTATGGCGCCCGGGACGGCCATTGCTGGAGTGGGGACGCAGAGCACATGAATTTCATCTCGCGGCTCACCTACCACTCCCGCTTCATCCCCCTGCTCACCGAGCACTTCCTCAAGACCGCGCCCCGAGGCGCGGACACCAAGAGCTGGCGCTATTAGCGACGGCACCAGCACAGTCGCGCCCCAGGCTTCGGAAGCAGGGGGCCGGGTGTGCTGGTACGCACCTCGGGCCTCGGACTAAAGGTGACTCAAGCACCAGGCGAGAGGAGCAAACCCCATGGCATTGCCCGCGCGGGCCCCCCGGACGCTGCTCTTCGAGCGGGTGGCCCAGAAGCTGCGCGAGGCCATCGCCGCCGGCATCCTCGCGCCGGGAGACAGGCTCCCTTCCGTCCGAGAGCTCGCACTCCAGGAGCGCGTCAGCGTCTCCACAGTGCTGCAGGCCTACCAGTTGCTCGAGGCGCAGGACTTGGTGGAGGCCCGGCCCCAGTCAGGGCACTACGTCCGGCTTCCGGCCCGGCCGGCACTGGCGCTCGAGCCGGCCACCAGCCGCCCCCCGCGCCGGGCGGCGGAGCCAGAGGTGAGCGACCTCGTGCGACGCGTCTACGCCGCGGCGCGGGACGACCGCCTGGTGCAGCTCGGCGCCGCCGTCCCCTCCATCCAGCTGCTTCCGGCGAAGCCGCTCAACCGCATCCTCGCTGCCCTGGCCCGGGAAGTCGGCGCGGTGGGCCTCGAGTACGACATGCCGCCCGGCTGGCCCCCGTTGCGCCAGCAGCTGGCGCGGCGCTCGCTCACTTGGGGCTGTGCCCTCTCCGCGGATGACTTCATCACCACCTGCGGCGCCAGCGAGGCGGTGTCGCTGTGCCTTCTGTCCGTGGCGCGCCCTGGGGACATTGTGGCCATCGAGTCGCCAGCCTATTACGGCGTCCTGCGGGTGGTGGAAGCGCTGGGGCTGCGGGCCTTGGAAATCCCCACCCATCCCCGCGACGGCATCCAGCTCGACGTCCTGGCCGAGGCGCTGCGCAAACACCCAGTGCGGGCCGTCCTCGTCGTCACCAACTTCAGCAACCCCCTCGGCACCGTCATGCCCGACGCCCGCAAGCAGGAGCTGGTGGAGCTCGTGCGAAGGGCCCAGGTGCCGCTCATCGAGGATGACATTTACGGGGACCTCCACTTCGGCCCCTTGCGGCCACGGGCAGCCAAGGCCTGGGACAAAGAGGGCTGGGTCATGCTGTGTGGCTCCTTCAGCAAGACGCTGGCCCCCGGGTGGCGGGTGGGGTGGATGGCGCCCGGGCGTTTCTCGGAGCAAGTGGAGCTCCTCAAATTCGCCCAGACGGTGGCCACGCCCACCTTGCTGCAAATGGCCATCGCCGAATTCCTCCAGGCCGGAGGCTACGACAGGCATTTGCGGGCACTGAGGCGCGCGCTGGCTGGCCAGATGGAGCGCATGCGGGAGACGCTGAGCCAGGTGCTTCCGGAAGGCACGCGCATCACCCGGCCCGAGGGCGGGACGCTGCTCTGGGTACAAATGCCGGAAGGCGTCGACGCCCTGGCGCTGCATGCCGAGGCGTTGGAGCGCGGCATTGCCGTCGCCCCAGGTCCCATTTTCTCCGCCACCGGCACTGGCTACTCGAGTTCCATCCGCATCAACACCGGAATGCCGGACGACGAGCGCATTCACGCTGCCCTTCGGACGCTGGGAGACATTGCCCAAAGGCTTCTCCGCAAGGCGCGACCTCCGGTGCTGCGGCGCGCCTGACGGCCCATCGGGAATTTCTCGTTTCCTTCCGCAGGGTGGCTTGGGATGGTGTCGGCCCCACCATGCCCCTCGCCCGAATGCTCCGCGCCTTGGCGCACGCCTCCCTCGCCGCCCTTCTGGCCACCTCGTCCGCTGCCCTGGCGGCGGAGGGCGCGCCCGTCCCCCAGCCGAAGCCCGCTGGGCCGCTCACCATCGCCGTCCCGGGCATGCCGGAAATTCCGCCCGTCGGCCCGCGGGGGACGCTGGGCGCGGACGTCTACCGCCGGCGACGCCAGGCGTTGATGGAGAAATTCAAAACCGGCGCGGCCCTGGTGATGAATGAAATGAAATTCGAAGGGCTCCGCGAGGGGATGGACTTCTACTACCTCACCGGCATCGACGAGGCGGGGGCCGCGCTGCTGCTCGAGCCGAATTCACCACCCGCGCCCTACTACTACAACGGCAAGGAGACGCTCTTCCTCACTTCGCTCAAGGTGGAGGAGGAGCGGTGGCACGGGGCCCGGGCGGAGTTGCCCTCCAATGCCCTGGAGGTGGCCACCGGCTTTTCGGCCATTCAACGCGCGGACCACATCCCCGGCTACCTCGTCTACGCCTGCACCTACCGCGGGGGACTCACCTATGTCGGCGACTTCGTGGCCGAGCCGTCTCCTCGGCCGAAAGTCATGGACTTCTACGCCAAGGCCCAAGAGCGCACCTACAACTGCAAAGTGAATGACTTCAACGGCGCTGTCGCCCGGATGCGCGAGGTGAAGGAGCCGGCGGAGCTGGCCCTCATGCGCCAGTCCGTCGTCTACACCGCGGCCGGCCACGCCGCTGGCCTCAAGGCGGTGCGGGCCGGCGCCCACGAGTATGACGTGAAGGACGCCGTGGAGGACGCCTTCCGCCACGCGGGTTCCCGGCACGTGGCCTACGACTCCATCGTCGGCTCGGGGACGGACTCGGCCTTCTTGCACTACGGGAAGGACGACCGGGTCATGAAGTCCGGGGAGCTCATCCTCCTGGATGTCGCCGCAGAGGCCGAGTACTACGCCAGTGACGTCACCCGCACCTACCCGGTGAATGGGAAATACAGCGCCGACCAGCGCGCCATTTACGACCTCGTCCTCAAGGCCCAAGCCGCCGGCATCGCCGCCGCCAAGGCTGGCGTCCGGGTGGCGGACATCGACGCGGCCACACGGAAAGTCATCGCCGATGCCGGCTACAACGACTACTACATCCACGGCTGCTGCCACTTCGTCGGGCTCCAAGTGCACGACGCCGGGGACTACGACGCGCCTTTGCCCGCCGGCGCCGTCATCACTGTCGAGCCGGGCATTTACCTTCCTCAGCGCGGCTTCGGAGTCCGCATTGAGGATGAGATTCTCATCACCCCCAAAGGCGCCGAGCTGTTGACTGGGGCCATCCCCAAGGACCCGGCCGAAATCGAGCGCCTCATGGCCGCCCGGCATTAAACGACGCCGGGGCGGAAAGCGCCCCGCGGGAACGTCACCCGGACGGCGGTTGACAGCCACGCAGGAGGATGGGCAGCGTCGTCCGCGCCATGAAGACGACAGCGCCATTCCGGGTGGGACTCGTGCAGATGCGGTGCACCCCCGACCCGGCCGAAAACTTGGAGCGGGCCGTGGCCCGGGTGCGAGAGGCGGCCCAGCGCGGCGCACAGGTGGTGTGCCTCCCGGAGCTCTTCCGCAGCCAGTACTTCTGTCAGCGCGAGGACGTTGCCCTCTTCGACTTGGCCGAGCCCATTCCCGGGCCCTCCACGGAGCGCCTCGGCCCTTTGGCCAAGGAGTTGAGAGTCGTCATCATCGCCAGTCTCTTCGAGAAGCGGGCACCGGGCCTCTACCACAACACCGTCGTGGTGCTGGACGCGGATGGCAGTAACCGCGGGCTCTACCGGAAGATGCACATTCCCGACGACCCGCTCTTCTACGAGAAATTTTACTTCACCCCCGGCGACTTGGGCTTCAAGAGCTTCGAGACGGCCCACGGCCGACTGGGCACGCTTATTTGCTGGGACCAGTGGTACCCCGAGGGGGCGCGCCTCACCGCGCTCACCGGGGCGGACATTCTCTTTTACCCGACGGCCATCGGCTGGCACCCCAAGGAAAAGGCGGAATTCGGGACGGCCCAGGCGTCGGCTTGGCAAACCATTCAACGTTCGCACGCCATTGCCAACGGCCTCTACGTCGCGGCCGTCAACCGGGTGGGCCACGAGGGGCCGGCCGGCGGGGGCTTGGAATTCTGGGGGGGCAGCTTCGTGGCGGACCCCTTCGGCGTCGTGCTGGCGGAAGCCTCACGCACCGAGGAAGAAATCCTCGTCGTGGAGTGTGACCCGCGTCGGACGGAGGAGGTCCGGCGGAATTGGCCGTTCCTGCGTGACCGCCGTATTGACGCCTACGCGCCCATCACGCGGCGGATGCTGGACGAATGAGGCGCACCCCCGCGGGCTTGGGCTTCCGCATGCCGGCGGAGTGGGAGCCGCACGCCGCCACCTGGCTCGCCTGGCCCCACGAGCGTTCGGACTGGCCGGGAAAGTTTCCTGCCATCCCCCTCGTCTACGCAGACATTGTGCGCCGGCTCTCGCAGAGCGAGCGCGTCCGGCTCGAGGTGAATGGAAAGGCCGAGGAGCGCGCCGCCAAAGCGGTGCTCCGCCGAGCGGGAGTGGACTTGGGCCAGGTGGACTTCTTCCACTTCCCCACGGACCGCGTCTGGACGCGAGACCATGGGCCGCTCTTCCTCACCCACCCGGACGGCGAGGTGGCGCTCAGCAATTGGCGCTTCAACGGCTGGGCGAAGTACCCCAACCACAAGAAGGACGACGCCGTGCCGGACCGCATTGCCCGGGCGCAGAAGCGAAGGGCTTGGAGGCCCACCGCCCGCTTCGCGGGCAAGGTGCAACAGGTGGTGCTCGAGGGCGGAAGCATCGACGTCAACGGCAGCGGCACCCTGCTCACCACCGAGGAGTGTTTGCTGTCGGCAGTCCAGGCACGAAACCCGGGCCTCTCCCGAGCCGGGCTGGAGCGCCTCTTCTTGGACTTCCTCGGCGTCCGAAAGGTGGTGTGGCTGGGCGAAGGCATCGTGGGCGACGACACGCACGGCCACGTCGACGACTTGGCGCGCTTTGTCGACGAAACCACCGTGGTGCTGGCCACGGAGCAGGACAGGACGGACGACAACTACGCTCGCCTCGAGGACAACCGACAGCGACTGGCCGCGGCCACGGATGCGCACGGCCGCCCGCTGAGGGTGGTGCCGTTGCCCATGCCACGGCCGGTGGTTTGGGACGGCCAGCGGCTTCCGGCCAGCTACGCCAACTTCTACATCGCTAACCGCGTCGTCCTCGTGCCGACGTTTAACGACGTGGCGGACCGCACCGCGCTCGGGACACTCGCTCGGCTGTTCCCCACCCGGACGGTGGTGGGCATCCACGCACTCGACTTGGTGTGGGGCTTGGGGACATTGCACTGCATGACGCAGCAAGAGCCAAGCTAAAGTCCCGGGCGTTGGGCGAGGCCTTCTGTCGACGCTTGCGTTGCTGGGGTCCGGCCTCTCCAAAACCTGGCAATCGCCTGCGAGAGCATGCCCTTGCGGGCTTCGCCCTGGGGAGAAGGGGCACATTCGGCGGATTACCGCGGCGCGTCGTCGTTCTCAGCTTGACTTGCAAGTCAACACGCGCGAGCGATGCGCTTCTTTTCTCGGTCGGGGGTCGTCTCGCATGCGCGCTCGTCTCACGTTGACGCTCTTGTCCTTCGTCCTCACCGCCGTCGGCTGCACCAGCACCACCAACGGCACCGCCACCATCACGGTTTCGCCCGCCGGGCCGGTGACGGCTGTCGCCGGTGGAGCCCCCATCGGGTTCAGCGCCGTCACCGGCAACACGAGCGACCCCGTCAGCTGGTCGCTCAGCGGCGTGGGCAGCATCTCTCCCAACACTGGCCGGAGCGTCTTTTACACACCGCCCGCGACGGCCGCCGCAACCACCGCCGTCATGCTGACGGCGTCCACGGCCGGCGTGAGCGCTGCGGCCACCATCAACGTCGGACCGGGCACCCTCACCGCAGTCACCATCCCCAGTCTCAGCGCGCCAGTCACGGTGAGCTACGACGAGCGAGACATCCCCAACATCAGCTGCCAGAAGAAGCTCGATTGCTTCACGGTGCAGGGCTACCTGCACGCGCACGACCGGCTCTTCGAGATGGACATCCTCCGGCGCACCGCCGAGGGCAAGCTGTCGGAAATCATTGGTTCCACGGAGCTGGGGATGGACCTTCAGTTCCGGACGCTCTTCATGACGCCCTTCAGCGTCCCGACGGGCGGCAGCACTCCCGGTCAGCCCGTGGGCGACGCGCTGGTGCAGGCCCTCAGTGCGGACCCGGACCCGGACGCGCAGGAGGCACTGGCCGTCCTCACCGCCTATGCCACCGGCGTCACGGCGTACATTCATGCCATGAAGGCCGGAGACGCAAGCGCCCCCTTCCCGGCCGAGTACAACATGTTGCTTTACCCGCTCTCGCCCAGCGTGGTGGCGGACTGGCTTCCGCGGGACACGCTGGCCATCGCACGGCTCCAGCAGTTCGAGCTGTCTGAGACGCTGAGCGAAGAAATCGACAATGGCCTGTTCCTCGCCACCTACGCGCTGGGAGAAAACCCGGGCGTACCGGTGGACTTCAACAAGGTCAACGCGTGGATTCGCTGCCAGCAGCCCCTGCCCGCGTACACCTACTCCACCACCAACGTGGTGGCTCGCCCGCCCCCGGTGTCTTCGAAGGCCTCCGCGCTCAAGGCACCAGCCATTGCGTCCCTCGGCACCGGCACCCAAGGGCTGCGCGAGTTGTCGGCACGGCTCAAGGCCCTGAAGAAGGCCTTCTCCGTACCCGGGGACCGGGCCGGTTCCAACAACTGGGTGGTGAAGGGCACCTCGTCCGCCAGCGGCGCCAGCATGGTGGCCAATGACCCGCACCTCTCGCTCAACTACCCACCGCTCTTCCATCTCTCGTCCATGACGGGGGACGGGTTGCAGGTGGTGGGCGGCACCTTCCCCGGAATTCCTGGAGTCCTCATCGGCCGCAGCGCCCACCTGGGCTGGGGGGTGACGGTGGTGGGCTACGACGTCACGGACGTCTACGTCGAGACGTTTGCCGACGCGAGCCACTTCGTCTTCACCCCGGCACCCGGGGGCAAAGCGGCCATCATCCCCGTGCCGCAAACCATCAACTACATCACCCCCAGCGGCATGCAGACGCAGACGGGCACCGTCCTGCTCTCGCAATTCCACGGGCCGATTGTGGGGGAGGCCTCCCCGACGCAGCCCATCGCCATGCGGTGGACGGGCCTGGAGGTCAACCGGTGCGGGCCGACGAGTAACCAAACCTGCAACCCCTTCAAGGCCTTCTTCGGCTTGCTCACCGCGGCCAGCGTTGCGGACGCCTTCGTCTCACTGGCGGCCTACGACACCGGCGCCCAAAACTTCGTGCTCGCCGATGACAGCGGAAACATCGGCTTCGACCCGCACGCCTTCGTTCCGCAACGGCCGTGGACGGCCAACGCTTCGCTGTTGGCGTGGGCGCCGCTGCCCGGGACGGGCGTCGCCGAGTGGGGCGGCGCGGACGGCGGCCTCTGGGTCCCCGACTCCTTGCTTCCTCAGAGCCAAAACCCGGACGCCGGCTACCTGGCCACGGCCAACGCTGCTCCGACGGATGCCTACTGCACGCAGGACATCACCATTCCCGCGCCCCAGTCGCTCGGGCTCGGGCTCGGTACCGCCCCGGCCGTGCCTTACCTCAGCTTCGACTGGGACGACCCTACGGCCTTCCGGGCCAGCCGCATCGACACGCGGCTCGCCGGCTATACGGCCGGCGGCGGAAAGGTGTCCGAGGCGGACATGGAGTCCATCCAAACGGACCACGTGGCCACCATCGCCGCCTCCTTCCTCCCGCTGCTGCCAACCCCGACGACGGCGACGGACTCCTACGGCAAGGCGATGGCCCTCATGGGGAGCTGGACGACGGACGGGTTGAATTGCCCAACGGGACTTCAAGGGACGGACCCGGTGTCCAGCCCACCGGACCCGGACGCCATGAACGCCCTGGACTCCTCGGCGTGCTTCCTCTTCCACGCCTTCCTCAACCGCCTCTTGGTCACCGTCTTCACCGAGCCTCTGGCCGCAGCCGGGTTGGGCATCGACGCCGGGAAGGCCATCAAGGCCATGCTCTTCATGCTCACCCCGGGCTTCCCAGCGTCTGTCCAAAGCTTCTGCGCTCCCCTGACGTGCCAAGAACAGGCACAGGCGGCGATGACGGCGGCCTACAACCAGCTCTCACTGGAACTCGGCGCCCAGTCCAACTGGATTTGGGGGCGAGTCCACGGCATGGCCCCACAGAGTCTCGTCTTTCCGTTGGTGGCCGGCCTCTTCAACCCCGGGCCGTATGCCCGTCCGGGCGGCGCCTTCACCGTCGACGTCGGGAACCCCGGTCTCCGCAGTGACTTCGTCCTCAACTTCCGATACGGCTCGGGCTCCAACGTGCGGTGGATAGCGGTGTTGGACGGCTCCACCACCAAGGACCAGCTCCCCGGGCCCCAGATTGACGGGCCCCTCTACCCTGGTAGCCCGGGCCTCTTGGGCCAGTACGTCGTCAACCAGTACTTCGACTTCCCCTACGGGGCCTCGGCCATCGGCGCGGCCACGGTGCGCACACAAACGTTCTCGCCATAGCCGGAGAAGGGCACGGCGCGTCGCTCATTTGTCGCCATGTAAATTCGGGGGGGCGCTTCCCCCTCCGAAGAACCTGAGGCACTCAGGGCCACCATGTTTCTTGGCCACTACGGACTGGCCTTCGCTGCCAAGCGCGCTGCGCCGGAGACGTCCCTCGGGACACTGACACTGGCTGGAAATCTCGCGGACACCGTCTGGCCCGTCCTGCTGTTGCTTGGCGTGGAGCAGGTGCGCATCGCGCCGGGGTGGATGGCGACCTCGCCGCTCGACTTTGTCTCCTACCCGTGGTCGCACAGTCTCCTCACCCAAGCGTTGGCCGGCCTCGCCTTCGGAGGGGTGGTGTGGGCCATCCGGCGGGACATGCGCGCCGCGGTGGTGACGGGACTGTTGGTGGTGAGCCACTGGTTTCTGGATGTGCCCTTCCATCGTCCGGACCTTCCGGTGTGGCCCGGGGGGCCGAAGGTGGGCTTCTCCTTGTGGGACTCGCCCGCGGTGACTTACGGCTCCGAGGCGTTGCTCTTTGGAGTTGGCGTCTGGCTGTATGCAAGCCAGACACGCGCCAAGGACCGTCTGGGCTCAGTCGGACTGTGGGCGTTGGTGGTGTTCCTCGGCGCCGTTTATGTCGCGTCTGCTTTGGGCCCTCCCCCACCCACCTCCACGGCCCTCGCCTGGACAGGCCTCACGCTGTGGCTCCTGGTGCCGTGGACGTACTTCATTGACCGGCACCGGAGCCTCCGGCCGCTCTCTGGATAAAGCGTCCAGTGGAAGTCGTCCTGGGCTTGCCTCCAGTTGACGTCCGCCCAAGGGGTGCCAAAGACTGCGCGACCACTGGAGGTGGAGGGTGAAATGAGTTCGCCAGACGACGACCCGGACTTCTCCGATGTAAAGGGTGGCTCCTCCTCGGTGTCTCTCGACCCGAAGCAGGACCGGACGTACACGGTGGTGAAGGGGGACAGCCTTTCCAAAATCGCCAAGTCTCTCCTGGGGGATGCGCAGAAGTGGCGCGTCCTCTACGAGGCGAACAAGGACACCATCAAAAATCCGGACCTCATTTACCCGGGACAGGTCCTGAAAATACCGGCCAGCTGACACCTTCTCCGACAGCCCTTCCTTCCGTACCTGCCCACCCCAAGAGAAGAGGTCCCCATGTCACGCCTTCGTGGAGCCTTGGCTTTCGGCCTCCTCGCCGCCGCCGTCGCCGTCGTCGGCTGCAGCAAGCCCGCGCCGCCCCCACCACCTCCTCCTCCGCCGGTCGTCGCCACTCCTCCGCCTCCTCCTCCGCCGCCCCCCTTCCGGGTGGTGCGGATGGACCTCGGAAAGGCGGTTGGGGTGGACAAGCAAGTCGCGGCGCCTACGGACACCTTCGGCCCTAAGGACACCATCTTCCTCTCCGTCGTCTCGGACGGCGTCGCGCCGGCCCAGGTGCTGCGAGCGAAGTGGACGTTTGGGCCGAAGGGCCTTGTGGTGAACGAGAGCACCGAGAGCATCGCCTCGCTGGGGCCCAAGGCGACGGAGTTTCATATTTCCAAGCCCTCTGGCTGGCCGCCGGGCCAGTACACCGTCGAGCTCTTCGTCAATGACCAATCTTCCGGGACGAAGCAATTCACTGTGAAGAAGTAGCTGCCCCGTCTGGGCGTGGCCGGCCGTCCCCCCGTGTCCAATTCGGCTTCCACCCGAGGAGCGCTGTGCGGACTTGCCGCCGCGGCGCTCTTCGGACTCAGTGCGCCTCTGGCGAAGCCGCTGCTCGGTTCCACCACACCACTCACCCTGGCCGGGTTGCTCTACCTCGGGGGCGGCCTCGCCCTGACGGTAGCCTCTCTTCTCCGCAAGCGGCCCAACGAGGCTCCGCTCCGGCGCGAGGACGCGCCGCTGGTGGGCCTCTTGGTGCTGTGCGGGGGAATTGTGGGGCCGGTGCTGATGCTGTTTGCACTCCAGCACGCCAGCGCTTCCGGCGTCTCGCTGCTCCTCAACCTCGAAGGCCCCTTCACCCTGGCCATTGCCGCGCTGGCCTTCCACGAGCACGTGGGTTGGCGCGGGCTCGCCTCCCTCGCGGCGGTGGTGGCCGGGGCTTTGGTGCTGAGCCTCCCGGCCGGGCCGGTACAGCTTCCCGCCGTCGCCGCGCTGTCCGTGGCGGGCGCCTGTCTGGCCTGGGGCCTGGACAACAACCTCACCCGCGCGCTCTCGTTGCGAGACCCGGTGGCGTTGGTGCGTACCAAGACGCTGGGGGCGGGCGTCTGTAGTCTCGGGGTTTCTCTCCTCGTGGGGCAGCCGCTTCCGGGCTGGAGGACGACGCTGTTGGCTCTCGCCCTGGGCGCGGCCAGCTACGGGACCAGCATCCTCCTGGACGCCTACGCCTTGCGGATGCTCGGTGCGGCGCGCGAGGCGGCCTACTTCGCCACCGCGCCCTTCCTTGGCGCCTTGGGGGCCGTCGTCCTCCTCCAAGAGAAGCTCGCCCCTTCGACACTAGTGGCCGGAGGGTTGATGGGGCTAGGCGTTTGGCTCCTCTTGTCCGAGCGTCATGGACATTCACACACCCATGACGCAGTCGAGCACGAGCACCGCCACGTCCATGACGTCCACCACCAGCACGTCCACTCGGAAACGGTAGTGGAGCCCCACAGCCACCCCCACAGCCACGCGCCCCTCACCCACGACCATCCACATGTACCGGACACTCATCACCACCACCGGCACTGACGGCCACCTTCGGAGCCTCTTTTGAAATACACCACCCTCGGCCGTTCCGGGCTCACCGTCTCCCGCATCGCGCTGGGGTGCATGAGTTATGGCTCCCCGACCTGGCGCCCCTGGGTGCTGGACGAGGCCGCGGCCCGGCCCTTTTTTCGGCGCGCCATCGAGCTCGGCATCAACTTCTTCGACACCGCGGACATGTACTCCCTCGGGCTCAGCGAGGAAGTCACGGGACGCGCCCTGCGGGAATACGGAAAGCTGGACGAGTTGGTGGTGGCCACCAAGGTGTACTTCCCCATGCGCGGGGAGGCCGGTCCAAACATGCGCGGCGGGGCGCCCAACATGTCCGGCTTGGGCAAGAAGCATTTGGTGCAGGCCTGCGAGGCAAGCCTTCGGCGGCTCGGACTCGAGGCCATTGACCTCTACCAGCTGCACCGCTTCGACCCCACCGTCCCGTTGGAGGAGACGCTGGCCGCGCTGGACTTGCTCGTCCACCAGGGCAAGGTGCGCTACATCGGCGCGAGCTCCACCTATGCCTGGAAGCTGATGGAGGCGCTCGGGCTGTCGACGCTGCACGGCTGGCCGCGGTTTGCCTCCATGCAAAACCACTACAACCTCGTCTACCGCGAGGAAGAGCGGGAGATGCTGCCGCTTTGCCGGCAGGAGGGCCTGGGCGTCATCCCCTGGTCTCCTTTGGCCCGTGGCCTTCTCGCCGGAACGCGAAAGCGCGGGCAAACAGCGCCCACCACCCGCGCCAGCGCCGACGCCGGCCTCGCCTCCCAGCTGTATGACGCCGAGGAGGACTGGGCGGTGGTGGAGGCGACGGTGGGCGTCGCCCAAGCCAGAGGAATCTCCCCCTCCGAGGTAGCGCTGGCGTGGCTCCTTCAGCAGCCGGGAGTAACCGCACCCATTGTGGGCGCCACCAAGCTCGAGCACCTCGAGGCTGCGGTGCGCGCCGTGGACGTCGAGCTCAGCGACGCCGAGGTGCAGGCGCTCGAGGCGCCGTACCGTCCCCACGCCGTTCGCGGGTGGTTGTGACGGACACGCAGCCCTGCCCACCCGTCAGTGCAACACCCATTGCAGGCCCACCGTCACCACCGGGCCGATGGACTGGACGCCGTAGAGCTTGGTGGCAATGGGGACTTGCACCTGGGCCTGAAGCCAGAGGCCGTCCACCATGTTCCACATGACGCCCGGCGTGACGGCGAGCAGAAAGCCGCCGGTATTCACCTGAGTCACGCCGCTGTCGTTGTCCTGGACCGCGTAGCGTCCATCGAGCCCGAGACTCAGCGAGAAGGGCTCGAAGACTCGGTAGCGCCCGGTGAGACTGAAGAGCACCGCGGCGCCAAACTGGTAGCCATAGGAGTTGATGGTGCGGTAGCGCCCGGTGAAGGTGCCGGTGAGGTTCCAGCGGTCTTCTGAAAAAGTGTAGAGCGCACCGAGGTAGGGCCCCCAGGCGCCCGTGCCCAGCTGCGCGTGCTGGTCGATGCGCACCCCAGCAATCTCGGTGTCGTCAGAGCCGGTGGGAATGGACGTCCCGGCGCTGAGGGCGAAGCTTTGGCTGCGTAATTTGGCGAAGTCGTTGGCTGTCCAGACGAAGTACCGCAGGCCGAACTCGATGTCGCCCAGCCCGAAGGGCGACGCAGTCTCCGAGGGGAGGCCTCCGCCGGTGAGCGTCCACTGCTTCCAGCTCACGGGGACTTGAAGCACGAGGTTGAGCTCGTTGGTGGGACTGAAAACTACCACCGGAAGAAAAACCATCTGCGTGAGGTACTCAGTCTGGGTTGGGCTGTCGTCGCTCCGTGCACTGGCGGTGAGGTAGACGTAGTCGAAGGCAAAGCGCCACGTGCCGGCCATGGGCTTCGAGTCCCCCACGGCAAAGAGTGGGTCGCCGCAACCGCACACCGAGCAGGCCTCGGCCACGGGGGCCAGAAGACTTGTTCCAAGCAGAAACATGGCTGCATGGTGGGAAAGGCGCATGAGGGGCAGCGCACACTGCCCACGCCTTCGCCCCCCGACCATGCGACAAGGTGTCGCAGCCCTCTACCAAGGAGACGGCCGCTCACTGGGAGCGCGGCCCCACCAACGTGGACGGGATGACGCGGCTGAGGGGCAGTGACGTGGGAGCGGGACCCGAGAGGCCAGCGCCAGCAACGACGAGCTCCGAGGCGCAGGTGTCGTGCGCTGGGGTGTGTCAGCTCCGGCCTCGGACCTGGACCCAGGGGCCGCCGTCGACGTCACCTGGCCTTCTGTCTCTCGGAGGGGATGCTGAAAATTGCACCCAAGTCGGGCGCAACTTTTCTCCACATCCTGTGTTGCCCGCAGCCGCGGCCCCGGTTGAATGCCCCCGGGCCAGCCCTCGTCGGAAGCGGCCAAGGAGAAACGACCAAATGAAAACTCACCTCCAAGTCATGCTGGCGCTCGTCCTTGTGTTTCCCGCGCTAGCCTTTTCGCAGGTGTCGGCTGAATTGCAGGTGGAGACGCCGGAAGTGCGCGTCGAGGCCTCCACGGCCCCCCCCGCGCCACGGGCGGAAGTCCAAACTCCAGCACCGGCGCCGGGCTATGCCTGGGCGCCCGGCCATTGGCGCTGGGAGCATGGCGCGTATGTCTGGAGGCCCGGACACTGGGCCCGGCCTCCCGCTGCGGGGGCGGTCTGGGTGCCTGCGCAGTGGGTCAACCGCGGCGGCGCTTGGTACTTCAAGGAAGGGCATTGGCGGACGGGGGCCGTCGTCGTCGCGCCTGCGCCTGCTCCCGTCGCGGTGTACAACCCGCCCGTCGTGGCCGACGTTGCCGTCGCGCAGGCCCCGCCGGCGCCGCGCGTCGAGGTGCAATCCGCACCGCCCTATGCCGGTGCAGTGTGGATTGGAGGCTACTGGTCCTGGAATGGGCGGCAATACCTCTGGGTCCCGGGCACCTGGTCCGCGCCGCGCCCGGGTTTCGTCTGGGTCCCGGGCCATTGGAAGACGACACCCGTCGGCTGGAAGTGGGCGCCCGGCCACTGGCGTCACGCCTAAGGAAGGCTCCGCGTCCCGCCGCAACGCCTCACTTCTTTGCGGCGAGGTGCGCCTCGAGCATCCACAGCCACTTGTCCACGCCGCGCGAAATCTCGGTATAGATGTCGGCCGTGTCCGCGTCCCCGAATTCGTCGCCGCTCGTCTTGATGGCCTCGCGGACGGACTTTCCGAAGCTGGCCACCGCGGTGGACAAGTAGTCCACGTGCTCGGTGCCCTCAGCCAACAAGAGGGGGTACTGCTTGAGGGCGGAACGCTTGGCGACGACGGTGGCCGTCCCTTCGGCAACGCCGCCTAGCTGGACGATGCGCTCGGCGAGCAAGTCCGTGTACTCCTCAAAGTCCTCGTTAATTCTGTCGAAGAGCTCGTGGAGCGCAATGAAGTTGGGACCCTTCACGTTCCAGTGCGCCTGCTTCGTCTGAAGCATGACGTCCAGGCAGACGGCAAGGTGGAGGTTCAGGAGCTCGATGAGCCCTTCGCGCTTCTTCGCCGGCAGGTCGTTCTTCGTGGGGTACATGTCGTTCTCCTACCGAGTTAAGGACGGGTTTGGGAAAGGTGTGGGGGGTCGAAACATAACCAACCGCCCAAGAAACCGCAGGGTCGTGTGTCACCCAGTCTGGAGGGGCGCGGGGGATGGTGAGCCTTGAGGGCACTTGCGCTAAACGTGTTTGTTCCCCTCTGGGAGCAAGCTCCATCCAAGGCCGAAACGCACTCTTCTTGTCGAAGCGGACTCCGCCCCAGCGGTGGCCGGCCGGGCTGTGTCTGGCCGTAGGTACCGTTGGCTTTTGGCTGGTTGCTTGCCAGTCGCCGGCGTCCGTCCCCGGTTCCGGTGTGCCCGCGCAATGCCAGCAGCAGGCCCCGGCCATCCAGCCGGTGAAGACGGACATCCTCTTCGTCGTGGACAACAGCGGCTCCATGGCGGCGAACCAAAAGAAGGTGGCCACGGACTTGCCCGTCTTCGTCGCCGAGCTCCAGAAGTCCGGCGGAGTCCTCAACAGCTTCCGCGTCGGGGTGACCACCACCTCGGTATACAGCGCGTACGAGTACTTCAACTCCGTCGCTTACTACTACTACCCGCAGGGTGGTTGGCTGACGGACATCCCGCTCGTGGACGGTGGCACCAGTAACCAGCGCTACCTCGACGACACGGACCCAGAGCTCGTCCCGCGATTCGCCCTGGCCATGACGGCCGTCGGCATCGACGGAAGCGGACAGGAAACCCCCTTCGAGGCCACCCGCATTGCCCTCCAAAATGCCGTCGCGCCCGCTGAGGCGGATGGGGGACCGGCCAACGCGGGGTTTCTTCGGGACGGGGCGCGGCTCATGGTGGTGGCCGTCTCCGACGAGGACGACTGCAGCGAGACGGACCGCCCGCCGGCGGTGCACTACACCGACGCCGATGGGGAGAATTTCTGCATCGACCAGGCCTCGCTGCTGACGCCGGTGGGGGACTACTTCACCGACCTCCAAAACCTCCCGGACGGCCAGGGCCGCACCCGCGCCGTGGTGTGGGGGACGCTGGCCCCGGTTTCCCTCGGCGACAAGAGCGCCCAGGCCGTCCCCTGCCCCAACCAGGACGCTGGCTTCGCGCTCTGCAACATCGACTGCCCCACCAGCAACGCCCCCGGGACGCGGCTACGCCAGATGGCTGTCCTCTTCGACCTCGGGCTGGAGAACCTCTATTCCATCTGCGCCGACAGCTACCACGACCAGCTCTTGGCCTTGGCCGACATCGCCGCCGTCCCACAGACGCTGGACCTGAACACGAACGTGCCCGACCCCCACCTTCTGCAAGTCACCATCGTGCGCGCCGACGGCACCACCCAAGTCTGCACCGTGGACAACAACGGAATCCTCTACGACCCGGCACCCGACGGCGGCTTCCCGCAGATTCAATTCATCGGTTCGTGCGTGCGCCGGCAGACGGACATCTCGGTGACGGTGCGCATGTTCTGTGCCGGCTGAGCCCCCCGGGGACGCCTTCCTCTAGAGTCGAGCTCCAGCGCTGTCCGAGGGAACGCCCCGTGCAGAGCGCCTCAGTCCTATAGTCCCCTTCGCCCGATGCACCTGCGCCTTCAGGACTGGACCACACTCTTCGCCAGCAGCGCCGGCATGGCCTTAGCCGTCCTCGTCATTTGGCGCGGTCGCCGAAGCGGGCTGGCCGTTCCCCTGGCGCTTTTGAGCATCGACTTCTGCGTCTTCAACCTAGCCACGGTGTTTTATGAGCTGTCCGGGCTTCGGGGCTTCAATATTGCCGACAAGGCGACGTCCCCCTTCGCCGTCGCGTTTGGCCTGCACTTCGTGCTGGCCTTCGTCGGACGGAAGCAGTCGCTGCGTCCGGTGCTTGTCGCAAGCTACGCCCTGAGCGCGCTCATCGCCTCGATGGCGCCGCTCTCGCTCATTTCCCCAGGGGCAGCACACTTCATCGACCCCACAGGGAGCTCCAACGGGCATTCGTCTTGGGCGCTGGCCAACATGCTCCACCTGGCGGCGGCCATGGCCCTTGGCGTGCCTTTGCTCGTCCGGCACTTCCAACAGGCCCGGGGGCTGGAGGAGCGCGCGCGGGCGCGGGTGGTGGCGGTGGCCATTGTCGTCCTGGCGGTGGGGGCCGGAAGCCAGCTGTTGCCCAACGTACGGGGCGCCGCCCCCGTCGCGCAGACGCTTTTCACCCTGCTGCTCAGCGGCGTCACCCTTCGGCTCGGGCTTTACGACGTTCGCTGGCCGACCCTCTTTCTCCCTGCCGCCGTGCTCACCAGCCTCGTGTCCGCGGCGGTGGGTGTTTCTCTCTTTGGCGGCTGGAACCCCACCGCCGCCGTCTCCTTGTTGGTTTTCATGTTTGTCGTCTTGGTGGCCCTCACCATCGCCGTGGGCGTCTTCGCCCAGCGGGCGGTGGCCGCCGAGCGGCTGGAGCGCATGGCGCTCATGGGCCGCTTCTCGGCGCAGCTGGCCCACAACCTCAAGAATCCCCTCGCGGCGTTGAAGGGGGCGGCTCAGTTTCTCAAGGTGGAGCTCGGCCAGGGCCGCTCCATCCGCGACCAGCAGGAATTCGTCGACCTCCTGCTCGAGCAAATCCACCGTCTGGAAGGCGCGCTCGCGGACTACGAGCGGCTGGGGAAAGCCGAGGCCCTGGTGGTGCCGCTGCAAGTCAACGACGTGGTGAAGAGCGTCCTCGCCCTGCAACCCTTCATCGAGCCTGCCAGGGTGCATATCCGGGCGGACCTCGACGAGACATTGCCCACCTGTCGGGCCGACCCGCAGCTGTTGGGGCAGGCCGTGGAAAACCTGGTTCGTAACGCCTTCGAGGCCATGCCAGATGGCGGGGAGGTGACAGTGTCCACGCGGCGGGGACTGGGGGAAGTCACCGTTGCCGTCTCGGACACCGGCTGCGGCATGGACGCGCGCACCCAGGAGCGCGCGCTGAAGGAGTTTTACACCACCAAACCCGCAGGAAGTGGCCTCGGGCTCGCCTTCGTGCGTCGAGTTGCCGAAGCGCACCGCGGTCGAGTGGGCATTACCAGTCGAGAGGCGGAAGGCACCACCGTGCGGTTGTCGCTCCCGGTGTAAATGGCGTAGGAGCTGCCGGCGTTAAGAAGAAGGCAAACCGCAAATGGCCCTCAATGACTCCAGCGTGCTCGTCGTCGATGACGACCCTGCCGTGGGCAAGGTGCTGGGCGCCCTCTTGGCACAGGACGGCATCGCCTCGGTGACGGTGCGCAGTGGCGCGGCCGCATTGGAGGAGCTGGGCCGGGCCTTTTTTGACTTGGTGGTAACGGACTTGCGCATGCCTCCCGGAATGGACGGCCTGCAGCTGTTGGAGCGGGTGCGCGAGTCTTACCCGGAGACGCCCGTCATCCTCATGACGGCCCACGGCACCATTCCCGTGGCCGTGGAGGCGATGAAGGCCGGGGCGGCGGACTTCATCGTCAAGCCCTTCGACCGCGACGAGATTCTCTACGCCGTCCGCAAGGCGCTGGCCCGCTCTCGGGCCGAGCCCGAGGAAGCGAGCGGGTCCAATTCCGGCAAGGAGCGGTTGGTGGCCCTGTCGGCGCCGATGCAGGAAGCCCTGGCGCTTCTGCGGCGTGTCGCCCCTGGAAACGCCACCGTGCTTCTCCGCGGGGAAAGCGGCGTGGGCAAAGACGTCGCCGCCCACCTCCTCCATGCTTTGTCGGGGCGCGCCCAGGGCCCCTTCATCAAGGTGCATTGCGCCGCCCTCCCCGAGGCGCTGCTCGAGTCCGAGCTCTTCGGCTACGAGAAGGGTGCCTTCACCGGCGCCGCGGCGCGGAAGCCTGGCCGGGTGGAGCTGGCGGCGGGTGGCACGCTGTTTCTCGATGAGATTGGCGACCTCACTCTGGCCGTGCAAGTGAAGCTGTTGCGGCTGTTGCAAGACAAGGCGTTTGAGCTTCTGGGCAGCACCGGCACCCAGCGTGCCGACGTGCGCTTCATCGCCGCGACGCACCGGGACCTCGAAGCGTTGGTGAGGAGCGGCGCCTTTCGCGAGGACCTCTTCTACCGCCTCAACGTCATCCCGGTGTGGCTTCCGCCCTTGCGCGAGCGCCCGGAGGAGATTGAGGCCCTCGCCTCACAGTTTTGTGCGGACTTCTCGCAGGCCGGAAAGCGTCCGGCCCTCCGCTTCTCACCCGACGCCCTCCAACTGCTGCGGCGACAGCCCTGGCCGGGCAATGTGCGACAGCTGCAGAATTTCGTCGAGCGCCTCACCCTTCTCTCGGACGGCCCCGCCATCTCCCTCGCCGAGGTGGAGCGCGAGCTGGGGCGACACTTGGGCGTCGCGCCCGCCGGCCCCACGGAGGAGGCCGGCGCCCACAAGGGCGAAGACGTCTTTCCGGCGCTCGAGCACCAGCGCGGGGAGGCCGAGCGCACCGCCCTCGCCGGCGCCCTGCAAAGGGCCGGCGGAAACCGCACCATGGCGGCCAAGCTCCTCGGCATCAGCCGGCGGACCCTCTACAACAAGTTTCACGAGCACGGCCTGTTCGAGGCCCCGAAGGGCGCTCCCGCAGCATCCCCAGCAAAGGCGCCGGGGCCGGGTTAGGCTGCCGCTGGCAGTCACGAAAGCGGAGGGGTCCAAAGGGGCCCTTCCAAGAGAGGCGCCCATGGCCTTTGCCCGCTTCATGGCCAGTCCTGCTGGCCGCCTGTTGCGCATCGTTTTGGGCGTGGCGCTCGTCTTCTACGGCTTTCAAGGCCTGGGCGGGAGCGGCTGGGGCATTGCCCTGGCAGCCTTCGGCGCCATTGCGGTGATTGCCGGCACTTTCAACCTCTGCCTCATCGCCGGCCTCTTGGGCGCGCCGTTTCGCGGCCGCGACCTGCAGAAGTCCTGAGCGGCAAGCCTCGGGCCTTCCGCCCCTCGTCCACGGCCAGCGCCGCTCGGGCCTCCTCCAACGTCAGTCGAGCCGCCGCCCGGTGCTGTGCCTCTGTGAAGTGCGCGCCAAACTCAGAAAGCACCACTGCGTGTGCACCGGAGGCGGTGTGCTCCGAGCGCGCCACCACCCGGAGGCTGCGCTCGAGCTCGAGCCGAAGCGAGCCCGTGGCCTGGACGAGCTCCGTCACGCCTCACCCGCGCGAGCAAGCGGCGTGCCTCGGGCGAAAGCGCGGGCCACAAGGAGGGCTCGGCCTGCACGCGGAGGAGCGCCGGCCACAGGCGACGGTGGACGTAGGTTTGTTTCCCCTCGAGCAGCTTGCACAGGAAGACGTCCTTGCCGTCGCGAAGCGCTTGGAGGACGTGGAAAATGGCGTGCCCCGAGGCATGGCCCCACCAGCTTCCCCGGACGGGCTCACCGGCGACGGCGTCAATGAGGGCACGCTCGGAAATGACGCCTGCCTCTTTCACCAGCGCGGACAGCGCAGGCCGGGTGGGGCTTCTGGCCATGGTGTTTTGGGCTGCTCTTGTGGCTCGACTCCGGGACGGGCTTCCTGAGAGGGTGCGAGGTGGCATGGGCTACCCGGTGACAGTCGAATTCCCCCTCCACTGGGGGGAGATGGATGCCTTCGGGCACGTCAACAACGCGCGCTATTTTACTTGGTTCGAATCCGCGCGCATCGCCTTCTTCCTGAAGGCTGGCCTCGCCATGGAGCACCGAGCCGAGGTGGCGCCCATCCTCGCTGCCGCCCACTGCGACTACCTCGAGCCGGTGGTGTTTCCGGCCCGCCTGGTGGTGGGCGCGCGGGCAACCAAGCTTGGCAATACCAGCCTCACCCTCGAGCATGCGGTGTGGCCGGTGGGTGAGCCGGAGCGCTTCTTTGCCCGAGGTACCAGCGTCGTGGTGCTTCTCAACTACGCCACCGGGGAGAAAGTCCGCATCCCAGACGCCCTGCGGGCGGCCATCACTCAGCTGTCGCCGCTCTGAGGGGGGCCCTCGCTGCTTGTGCTAAGGAGCGAGCGCGATGGCGAAAACATCCCCCTGTTTCCTGTGGCTGGACCTCGAGATGACGGGTCTCGAGCCGGAGAGCTGCGCCATCGTCGAGGTGGCGGCCATCATCACCGGCCCGGACCTCGAGTCCCGCGACGAGTTCGAGCGCGTGGTGTGGCAACCGGAGGAAGTCCTCGCCCGCATGGAGCCCATCGTCCGGGAGATGCATGCCAAGAGCGGCCTCACGGAGCGCATTCGAGCGTCGCCCTACTCGTTGCGCGAGACGGAGCGGGACCTCTTTGACTTGGCCGCCAAGCACTGTGGCCCCGGCGAAGGCATTCTCGCCGGCAACACCATTCACCACGACCGCCGCTTCCTCGCCCGCTACATGCCGCTGGTGGAGCGCTACCTCAGCTACCGGCAGGTGGACGTCTCGAGCCTCAAGCTCCTCACCCGCGCCTGGTACCCGGACTCGCCCAGCTTCCAAAAGCCCGAGTCGAACCACCGCGCCTTGGCTGACATCCGCGGCAGCATTGCGGAGCTCCGCCACTACCGGGAGACGTACTTCCGGGCCAACCCGGCCTAACCAACGAGCTAGGGCCAGGGCCCCAAGAAACGCGAGCGGCTCCGAAAACGGAGCCGGCGGACGTCCACTCGTCAGTTTTGGACGAAGTCGAAATTCTGGACGAGGAGCTGGAGCTGCTGCGCGGGGACGTCCACCGTCGCGTAATTCATGTAGTTGAGTCCGCTCGGTAGCGTCTTGAAGGTGGCCGTCATTTGGACGGCCGCGCCCTGGTAAAGGGTGTTGACGGAGACGCGCGCCGGCTGGCGAGTGGCGGCCACCGTCCAAATGGTGAGCGAGTCGCCGGGCATGACGACGTTCGAGCCGGCGGTGGTGAGGTAACCCTCGGGGCCGGGGCCAGTCGTCTGCGCGGTGGTGAGGAAGTTGAGGACTGCGCCGGCGCTGGGCAGCGTGTACTGGTCGAGCAGCGAGCGAAGCCCCTTCAAGTACTTCTCCATGTCCTTGATTTTGCTTTCCGCAGCCTTCTTCCGGAAGAAGCCCCCAGGCAACGGCGCATGCTGGTCATTCATGATTGTGCGCTGAATTTGGCCGTCTGGGAGGTAGGTGCAGACGTCGATGCGCAAGTCCACGCTTTTGCCGTTCTTCGAGATGTCCGCCCGCTCGTTCCAGGAGTAGGTGCGCATCAAGGCAGCATTCTTCTGGCGCGCCTCGGTAATTTGGACGGCCATGTTCGCCGTCCCCGTGGTGGGCACGGGCTGAGCCAGGGCGAGTAGGGGTGTCGTAAGTGTGCAGAAGGCGACGGTGACGCGGAAAGGTGTCGTCATGGCGTTCCCAGGGGAGGGGTAGGGAGGTGAATACCGGACCCCATACCCTGTCCAACAACAGAAGAACTACTGTCCGAAGGTGTCGGGAAAGCGGCCTTACCAGAATCCCTGCAACGGCGCCCCTGGCGGGTGTCTTTTGAAGCAACCGTAGTAGTAGTAGATGAGGAGGCAGGCCCCGTGAAGCTCAAAAACCTATTCCATGCACTGGTGCTGAGTGGCACCGCACTCGGTGTCGCCCACTGCGGCGGAGGCACCGCCTCGACCCCGCTGCCAATGCTGGCACCGGAGCGGGTACCGGCACCGGCGTCACCCATCCCGACGGCGGCACCGGCACCATGCCAGGTGGCGGGGGTGCGCCGGGTTGGTAAACGAAGCTCCCCGGAAGCCACTGCAGGAGGTGCTCGCAGGGGCCTGGGCAGTGCGGTACCGCATCGAGACCGAAGCCTCCCTTCGCTTCGGCTCGCTTGCGGTGAGGCTGAACGCGGCGGGAGCTCCCAAAACTTTGGTGGAGCTCGCCGAACGGGCCTCCAAGGACGAGACGCGCCACGCGGCCCACTGTGAGCGCCTCTTTCGTGGGCTTGGCGGCAAGCAGCTGACGGCCGTGACTCGCGTCGTCGAATATGCCCCGCCGAGTCTCGCGGAGCCCGAGCGACTCACCTACGAGCTCGTCTCGCAGTGCTGCGTCGCAGAGACGCAGAGCACAGCGACACTCGTGACTTTGCTGGAGGCCGCCGAGAACGCCGAGCTCAAGGCAGTGCTGCACGAGCTCGCACGGGACGAGGTGCACCACAGCCGCCTTGGCTGGGCGTACCTGGCGTGGGCGCGGCCGCGCGTCGATTTCCGCTTTCTCGGTCCGCTACTTCCCGGGATGATTGGCGGAAGTGCCGGTCCTGAGCTTTTCGCTCCTCCGCCCGAAGAGACCGACCGCCCGGAGCTGCTCCGTCAGGGAGTCGTCCCCCAGTCTATGCGTCGGCAGGTTTATGTCGAGACGCTGGAGAGCGTCGTCTTTCCTGGCTTCGAGACGCTTGGTGTAGACACAACGGACGCCCGGCGCTGGCTGGACGAACAGCGGGCGACTGCTCCGACAGGCCCCGGTTAGCCTCTCTGGGGTTACCCTGAGAGGGCTACATCGCCCATCTCCGGAGGCTCAGGTACCATTTGAGACTGCTCGGGACGTCACTCCTGCAGGCTGTCACGCTGAGTCCCGCGAAAAGAGGACCGACAAAGGTGCGACGCCGCGCGGGTGACGCCATGAGAAAGGGCCTCAAGGGTGGAGCGGCTCACCCGTGGAGAGCGCTCCTGGTCGGTCTTCTGTTTGCGGCGACACCGGCTCTCGCGGACCGCACCAACCATCTCTTCCTAGACGAGACCGCAGACCCTTCCCGAGGGTGACGTCGAGCTCGAGAACTGGTTCTGGGTGCAGGGCAAATTCCCGCCAACATCCCACGCTCTACGTCTCCGACTGGGTGTGGCTCGGACCGACCGTCGGCATCACCTCGCAGTTAGAGATCGTCGCTGCCACTCGTCATCGTCGCCACATCCGAACAAACCGTCCTCAACTCCATCAGTCTCGTTGCTCGCTACCGATTCGTGCCGCGTGAGCAGGACGAAGGATTTCAGCCGCTCATCTGCGGTCGAATACCAGCAGCCGCTCACCAACTATGACGCTTACACGCCGGCCTATGTAAGCGCGTGCCCTCAAGTACGCATCCTACTATCCGGAGCGAACATACAACTGCAGCGCGTATCCCTTTCCGCCGGAGCTCAAAGTCCTCTTCGCCGTCACCTACGGAAGCCTCAACAGCGTGCGGGCCACCCTGAATCTTGGTGCCCAATTTGGTCTGCCCTTTCTGCAGACATCCTCCACCGCCAGCTTCTCCGTCCTCGGGACCGCGGGCCTGGGCATCTCCGTGCCACTCGGGTCCGAGTTTCGAGTTGCCGCTGAGCTCGACGGGCAGGTTCCTCTGACAGGGGTACCCGCTGCGCCGAATACAGCGCAGCTCTTTCTGGGGCCCTCCGTCGCGTGGACACGTGGGCAAATTTGGGTGACTTTTGGGACGCTCTTCGGCCTGACGCAAAACTCCAACCGGTTTGTTCCGAAAGTGCTGTGGGGAATTACCTTCTAGCCGCCACCCTGACGTTGTCCGTGGGCCTCCCGGCCAGCGCCGCGGATGTGGCGGGCTCGGTCCGGATGAAGTCCTTCCCCGGTGAGCCGGGGGGGAATGCGCAGCCCATCGTCGTCTACCTCACGGGGTTTCGTCAGCCGCCGCTCCCGGGCGCCCCCGTCATCTCTCAAAAGAATAAGGCCTTCGTCCCGAGCCTTCGCGTCATCGTCGCCGGCCAGGCTGTCCAATTCACCAACGACGACCCAGTCGTCCACAACGTCTTCTCGACGTCGGCCGCGCGCTCCTTTGACTTGGGAAAGCCCGGCCCGCAGCAAACGCGCGAAGTGACGTTTCCGACGCCGGGGCTGGTGGACGTCTATTGCAACATTCATGAGTCCATGTTCGCCAACGTGCTCGTCCTTCCCAACCGGGCCTTCGCCCTCGTTGATGAAGCGGGGCACTTCGTCATTCACGACGTGCCGCCCGGTCACTACCCGCTCCACGCCTGGGGCCGAAACGTCGAGCCCTTCGAAATGGAGGTCACTGTCGAAGAGGGCAAACCTGCCTCCCTCGAGCTCGTCCTCAGCCCCCGCGCCTTTAACCCCACCCACCTCGACAAGTTCGGCCGCCCCTACCGCGCCCGGGCAGGGTACGAAGCCCAGTGAGCGTCCCCGCACAAGCGCCTCCCGACATTCCCTGTCTCGACGAGAACGGGGTGGCGCTCTACTTGGCCGAGGAGACGCGCGACGACGAGCGAGAAGCCGTCCGTGCTCATCTGGACACCTGCGACCAGTGCCGAGAGCTCGTCGCAGGCCTGGTGCGGACGCTGGTGAGCGCCGAGCCGGATGAGCAGACGACGGTCAAGACGCTACCCCGAGGCACCAACCTGGCGCGCTATGTCGTCCTCGACCCAATTGGCCGGGGCGGCATGGGCGTCGTGTACAGCGCGTATGACCCGGAGCTGGACAGGAAAGTCGCCATCAAGCTCTTGCGCCCCGACGTCCGGAGTTCTCCCTCCGGGACCGGAGGTCGCCACCAGCTGTTGGCCGAAGCCCAAGCCATGGCGCGGCTGTCCCATCCCAACATCATCACCGTCTTCGACGTCGGGACGTTTGAAGAGGAAGTCTTCTTCGCCATGGAATTCGTGCGCGGACAGACGCTGCGGTCCGTGCAGGCGTCGAGTGCGCTACGGCCGCAACGGATGCTCGATTTGTACCTCGCCGCAGGAACGGGGCTCGCCGCCGCTCACGAGGCAGGCATCATCCACCGCGACTTCAAGCCGGAGAACGTCCTGGTGGGTGACGACGGCCGGGTGTGCGTCACGGATTTCGGCCTGGCCAGACCGGCCCACGACGTGGATACGAAAATGGCCGGCACGCCGGCCTACATGGCGCCCGAGCAGTGGCGCGGGGCGCCTGCGGACGTTCGGACCGACCAGTACAGCTATTGCATCGCTCTTTACGAGGGCCTGTACGGCAGTCGGCCCGTGCGCAGCCAGCCTGGGCCGACGGAGGACGCGGACGGCGGCGGCCGTGCCGCGGTGCGCGTCCCGCCGGGTGTGGGCCGAGTCCTCTCCCGCGGCCTTCAAACAGAGCCCGAAGCCCGTTGGCCCTCCATGGAGGCGCTGGTGGGTGCCCTTCGCGAGGCCCGTCGCCCCTTCCGGACGCGGACCCTGCTGGCCACCGGCGCGCTGCTGCTCCTCACCATCGCGGTGTGGGCCCAGCACGCCCTGGAAGTCGTCCGAGCCGAACGCGAGCTCACCGCCGCGGCTCGGCGACTGCCCGAGCTCCTCCGCGGCCAGCACGACCTCATCGAACTTCAAGCCAACATTGGACTTAGAGCCAAAGGCGTCGAGGACGCCTTCGTGGAGGCGAGCAACATGGACGCCGCGCTGGGCTTGGCGGAGAACGCCTCGAAGGAACAGCAATTCGCCGAGGCGCACGAGGTCATGCGCTCAGCGGACCTCCCCGGCCTCAAGGAGCGGGACGCGCTGTTGCTCGTGAATTCCTGGGGGCGCGTCGTCCTCAACCTCGCGGACGTCGACGCTTTTGGCGCCGCCTCTCCCGCGCTTCCCATGCTGGTCCGTACCATGGACGAGGTCTCGACCGACGAACTCTGGTCGGCAGCCACACTGGACAAAATCGAAATTCCCTTGGTGAAGCCGGTACGCCGGGACGACCTCCTGCTCGTCTCGGCACGACCCGTGGTACGCGGCGCTTCGGTGGTGGGCGCGATGCTCAGTGGGAGTTGGGTTGGCCGCGAGCTCCTGGACGAGCTCAGTCGCGCCAGCGGGGCCCGCATTTCTCTGCACGCGCCCGACGGCGGATGGGCCGGGGCGCACTGGGCGACGGTGCCGCCCTTAGGCCAACTCACCCGCATGCGTTTTGACGGTCGCGATTACCTCATCTACGGCGTCCAGCTGGGAGCGCCCGGGTCTCGCACTCCAGCCGGGGAGGGCTTCGCCTTTCGCGAGCTCGCCCCCGACGCCGAGTCCGGAATGTCCTCGGCGTGGGTCCGTTGGGCATTGGCCGCGGCTTCGCTGGCAGCCCTCGCGTGGCTCGCGTGGCTCAGGTGGAGGTACGGGTGATAGCTTCGCCGCTCCCGCAGCGCATGACCGCCGACTCGTTTCCGCACGCCAAAGCGTTCTGGGGAAAGCTTCCCCGCGCCACTGCCCTGCGCGCGCGACCGGACATCGACGCCGAGCTCGGGCGGCTGTTGGCCAAGGCATTGGCCAAACGCCCCAGCCTTTCGGTCGAAGTGAAGGACTTCGTCGAGCACTGGGGGACGCACCTCTCCCACTGTCGGATGCCCGAGTCCGAGTTCGAGCGACTCCACCTGGCAGACCTCTGTTTGGCCTTCGCTTGCGGTCACGGCAACACCGAAGCACTGCGGCTCTTCCAGGCCGAGTACGTCCCCATCGCCGTCTCCACCGTGCGGGGCGTCGACCCCTCCCAAGCCTTCGTCGAGGAAGTGACGCAGCAACTGTTGGAGCGCATTCTGGTCGCGGCTCCCGGCCAGCCCCGCATTCTGGAATACGCCGGTCGAGGCTCGCTGGAGCATTGGCTGCGTGCGGCCGCACTGCGCTTGGCGCTGAATGCCCGGCGGAGCGCCCGTCGTGCGCCCGACCAGCTGGGCAGCGACTCGCAATTCGAAGTGGCCGCCCCGACGGCAGACCTGCAGTTCGACATCCTCCAGGCGCGCTATGGGCACGATTTCGGTGCGGCGTTGAAGGAGGCCATGGGCGAGTTGAGCTCGCAGGAGCGCAGCTTGCTTCGGCTTCACTTCCTCGACGGATTGAGCTTCAACCAAATTGGCGCCGTCTACCAGGTGAACAAGTCCACCATCTCCCGACGGATGAGCCACGCCCGCGCCACGCTGCTCGCGAAGACGCGAGAGCGGCTAGAGAAGCGCTTCAACCTTGGCGCCCCCGAGCTCGAGAGCCTCCTGCGGATGCTCGGTCCGGAGCTCCAGCTGAGCCTCACCTCGGTGCTCGTCCACACGCCGGAAGAAAGTACCTAGCCACTCTCCGCTGTGGCCGCTGAAGAGCCCGCCTGTACGCTAGCGGACCGTCCAACTGTCGTTCGTTCTCGACTTCTGAATGCACCCCCAGCGATGCTCCCGCCTTTCCCGCCCGAGAGGACCTCCCGCTTGAGTCGTATTCGTTTGAAAATGGCAGTGTTGGTCGCCGTCCTGGGCCTCGGCGCAGCCGCCGGGTGCGCCAGCACACCCGGCGAGAACAACTACACCTGCAATGGTTTCTGCAACGGCGAGCCCCTGTCGCCGCAGGTGATTCAGGCGCCGGACCAGGCGACGGCCTGCACCGAGTACCTCGAAATCTGCCGCGGGACGGGGACCTGTACGAGCTGCAGCTAGCGCCCTGCGGCCTGGCCAACAGGAGCGCTGCGTGCCGACCTCAGCTCCGAAGAGGACCGAGGTCGACGCCCTAACTTCTCGGGGGTCTCCGCGAGGTGTTGCCAATTCTCCGACGGAGAGAAGCGCTAACTCTTTAGCTTGGCCAGGATGCCGTTGATGCGTTTCTTGTCTGCTGCATCGTTACTCAGGGACAAGGCCTTGGTGTAGTTCTCGATGGCGCCCTTTTTGTCGCCCGTTGCGGCAAGGGCCTCGCCCAGGCTGTCGTAGACGTTGGATGAGTTGGGGTGCTCTTGGACGTTTTTCCGAAAGAGGGCGAGCGCCTCGTCGTACTTCTTCTCCGCGAGCAGCTGGTAGGCGAGGTTGTTGATGTCACCTTCGTTGGCCAGCGGCATCGCTCGGGCCCGAAGGTCAGCGGCTCCCTTGGTGTCCCCTTTCTTTTCTAGGAAAGACGCCTTGGTGCGCAGATTCTGGAATGTCGGTTGGATGTCGATGGACCGGTCTGCCCAGGCGAGACCTTGGTCAAGGTCATAGTTGTTGCGTAACAACCACTGAGCGGCCTGGTTCCAGTCCTGCCAAAAGAAGCGGCCAAGGCCACGAAGCTGGCCCTTGAGGCTCTCCAGAGCAACCGCCTTGGTGTCAATGCTGATGGGAAAGGCGACTTGGATTTTCTCCCATTGCAGAACGACGCTCACCGAGTTCTCGGTCGGGTTCTCAAAGCGGTACTCCAAGCTCTCCTCGAAGTTCGCCGCAGTCGGTGAGGCGGTGAGTCGGACTGCGTCTTCCTTTTGGTCGTAGCTGAAGCTTCCCCAAGCGGTGGACATGTTGCTCAGAATGATTGTCCAGTCCTTGGTGGTAGGAATCATGTGGAGCCCGTAGGTACCGGCGTTGAGCTTCTTGCCTCCCACGGTCACCGGACTTGAGAAGTTAATAGTCGTGTTCTCATTGGCGCCGGCCCGCCAAACTTGGTCGTACGGGACGAGATCCCCCCAAATCTTGCGCTTGCCCACCGCCGGCCGGTGGTAGGCGATGGTGATTTCCGTCACTCCAACCTGCTGGGTGACGGATGCGCTGGGACTTGGCTGTGGCAGGGTGAGCAGCGGGGCTTGGGCCATCGCCGCGGGTACGACGAGCAGCAGGCAGGCGAGCGCAACAGTTCCGTACCTAGTCATGTGACCTCCAGCGGCCGCGCTTAACATGCGTCCGGCGGCACGTGGGAGGGGTGCAGCGAACGCCCCTTTCGGGGTTGCCAATGGCTTGAAAGTTCTGCTCGGCGGCCGAACCACTGGCTTCACAGGTCAAGAGGGGGCCGTTTGACGGCTTCTCCTTCTTCCTTTGGACGGACAGGAGCGCTGGGGGCTGTCCCAGCGAATTCAGCTTCAATGCCCGAAGGGAAAGCGTTCCGCGCGACGGGGCGTGGTCCTGACCCCGAGGTCCGTGACCTTGGTGGCCATTCCTGCGCCGAGGCAGCAGCAAGCGTTGGCTGCCGCCCGTAGCCTGCCTTGGTGCGCACCACAAGTGCGGCGACCTTTACGGCCCTTGTTCGCACCAGGTGGGGGACGGCCTACTCCCTCCCAGTCGCAGACGCCGCCGCGCTGGCGCCGAAGACCCGCAAAGGGTTACGACACGGGATAGGCGGAGCCCAAAGTGCGGGTGGTGAGGAGTAGCGGACAATGTGACGGGGCCCTTGCCTCGAGCCCGGGGGAGTCGTCTGACGCGCGACAGGACATCCGTCGGCTCCTCGGGACGGCCGTCCAGCTCTCAAGAACCTTCAAAGCAGTGTCACCGAAAGAAGCACGGCGATTCAAGAAGGAGCGGCCATGAGCAAGACCCTCGAAAAGGTCAAAGAAGAGTTTTTGAAGCTCCTTCCGCCGACCATCTTCTTCTTCATCACGTTACACATCGTGGCGCTCATTCGCTCACTCATGGTGCGCGGAACCGGCATCGAGACGTCAACTTCGCTTCAGGTAACCATCGGCGCATTGGTTCTAGGCAAGTCGGTCTTGATTGCAGACATGCTCCCGGCCATCAATCGCTTCCCGACGAAGCCGCTCATCTACAATGTGACCTGGAAGACCCTCATCTACATGGTGGTCGCCGGGGTTTTACATTACGTGGAGAACCTGATCGATTTTTGGCGCAAAGCGGGCAGTTTTGTTGCCGGCAATCGTGACTTGCTCGCCAACATTGTTTGGGCCCATTTTATCGCGATTCAGCTTGTGCTCTTCGTCATCATCTTGATGTACGTCACGATGAGCGAATTCGTTCGGGTGACTGGAGTCGACAAGGCCAGGAGAATGTTCTTCGGGCCGCTGCCCGAAGTAGAGGCTCGACCCGCAGCGCCCGCTACGTAGCTCTGAGACAAGCTAAAGGTTAGGTTCTCGTGCGGCCGACGCCAGCGAACCACGGGCGTCGCTCGCCCACGCAAGCCGAGCGCTTCTCCTTGGGGTGGTCATCAGCGCCCCCTGCACTCCTGGAACGCCGAAGACGGTTGGACGAATGCGTGAAGCGTTGTTGGCTTCGCAGTCGTTCGTCGTCGAGTGCAATCGAAGGAGCGTCCGGTCGGAAGTCCTCTTCCCGGCAATGCCTGATTTGGCTGGCACCCGAGGTGCCGACGAACTTCGCACGACCTCACCACGCGGGCATACAAGCCACTCCTGGCAGTGGATGAAACAGCCACACTGCTGCGCCGTTCTAACCAATTCCGCGGGCAAGGAATCCACTTCGTCCTGACAGGCCGTCTGTTGCTTGTTTGCAGCCGTCAGCGCCGAATGATGCATGCTCTCGGAAAGCACGTCGCTTGAGAGGGCCTCGCGCATGCTCGCCAGTGTCCTGATGCTGATGGACAAAGTGCTCAAGCAAAAGGCCACCTGGAAAGCATCAGCCTCGGAATGGGACTTCCTCTGCGATTTGTCAGCAGCCACCGGACAGACCCTTCCGGACGATGCGCGCGACTCCGGAGCCGTGACCTTGGGCTTCCTCGGGCTCGTCCGGTTTGGCTTGGAGGAGACAATCAAGCTCTTCGGCCCACCTGAAGCGACCTAGACGTAGGGCTCCCTCACGGAGCAGGAAATTTGGTTCGCAGTTTGCGAGCAGCACCCAAGCGCGGCCCTGTTGGAGAACAGGACGCTCGAGACGGCGCTAGTGCGAGCCTGAGAACCCAACCGGAAAGGCTGCCACGGCTAATCCTTCGCCTTGACGAGCGCTTCTTGCATTGCCTTCTGGTCTTCCGCTGCCAACTGCTCCGGCCCGAGTTTAATGGTCAGCTTGGAAAGCTTCCCGGTAAACCGAAACGGTACTTGGTAGTCCTTGTCATCTACCGGCGTACGCGTGTCGACACCCACATCGAAGGTCTCGTCGATGGCCATGAGAAACGGGATGGTGTGTGGCACCTTCGCTTTGGCGACCTCTTTTCCGTCCACCTTGAGGACACCAGTTCCGCCCTTGCCCGGCCCCGGCCCGTCGTAGGTGAACTCAAAGACGATGCTGTGCTTACCAGCGGGAAGCGAGTCCTTCCCCTCCCAGCGAAAGCGCTCGAGGTCCACCAGATTGTAGGTAAAGACTGGTTTGCCTTTGAGCAGGTACAACCCATACCCACCGAAGCGGCCGCCGAGCGTCGCCAGCATCCCCTCGCCGCCTCCTTGCGGAATGTCGACATCGGCGGTGATGCTGTAGGAGCGGTTCAGGATGCTGGGCGCGTCTCCGGGAGGAAGACCGGACATTTCGCCCGAATAGGTGAAGACCGTTCGCCCTGCTGTTGCGCTTGGCCTCGGGGTGATGATTCGCGGCAAAATCGAATTGTCGAGCGGGAGAACGTTGTACTTGGTCGCCTCCACGAGGAAGAGCTCCTTCATGTCTCGCAGCTTGTCGGGCATTTTCGCCGCAAGGTCGTTGTACTCGGAGTAGTCATCCGCAAGGTTGTAGAGCTCCCACTGGTAGCCATCGACGACGTCTGGCAACTTGGCTGTGCCTAGGAGCCAGGGCGGCGCTGGCGGAGTTGTAACGGCGATCCAGCCCTCGTGATAAATGGCCCGGTTCCCGAACATCTCGAAGTATTGAGTAGTCCGGCGGGAAGGCGCGTTCGCGTTAGCCTTCTCCCACGTATAGGCCATGCTCACGCCTTCGATGGGCTTCTGGGCGACGCCGTCGACCATCAACGGAGCCGAGATACCCGCGGCCTCGAGGATGGTCGGTACGATGTCGATCATGTGATGGAATTGCGTCCGAACTCCTCCCGCATCCTTGATGTGGCCAGGCCAAGCGATGACCATCCCTTGTCGGGTGCCGCCAAAGTGCGATGCGACTTGCTTCGTCCACTTGAACGGCGTGTCGAAAGCCCAAGACCAGGCCACGGACATGTGCGGGTAGGTCGCGGCCGAACCCCAAGCGTCGTAGGCCTTCATCTGCGCCGCGACAGGGACGTCGAGAATCCCGTTGTACGCAGTCATCTGGTTGAACGTGCCGAGCAGAGTCCCCTCAGCGCTCGTTCCATTGTCACCGCTGATGTAAATGACGAGCGTGTTGTCGAGTTTGCCAATGTCCTGGACTGCCTGGATGACTCGACCAATTTCGTAGTCGGTGTAGGCGGCATAGGCCGCAAATACCTCCGCTTCGTGAGCGAAGAGCTTCTTGTCCTCCGCAGGAAGACTGTCCCATTTCGGAAGCACGTCCGGCCAGGGCGTGAGCTTGGCGCTCGCCGGGACTACGCCCAGCCGTTTCTGGTTTGCGAAGATTTGGTCTCGCAGGGCATTCCAGCCCATGTCGAACTTGCCCTTGAACTTTGCAATCCACTCCGGTGTTGGCTGATGCGGCGAGTGCGTGCCGCCCGGCACGTAGTAGACGAAGAATGGCTTGTCCGGCGCGGCCGCATTTAGCCCCTGAATGTGCTTGATGGCCTCGTCGGCGAGGTCAGTCGTTAGGTTGTAGGCGGGCTTTCCGACCCAAGGGAAAATTTGAGTCGTGTTCTGGAATAGGTACGGCGTCCACTGGTCCGTCTCGCCGCCCATGAAGCCATAGAAATACTCAAAGCCCATTCCCACGGGCCACTGGTTGAACGGGCCCGCGGAGCTGTACTGGTAGCTCGGAGTGTTGTGGTTCTTCCCGAACCACGAGGTGGCATAGCCATTGTCTCTCAGAATCTCGCCGACTGTTGCACTCTCAGGGCCGATGACCGAGTTGTAGCCGGGATAGCCAGTAGACATCTCGCCGATGACGCCGAACCCTACCGAATGGTGGTTGCGCCCGGTGATGAGCGCCGCCCTGGTGGGGGAGCAAAGCGCGGTGGAGTGAAATTGCGTGTAACGCAGTCCCATTTTCGCGATGCGGTCCATGCTCGGAGTGGGAATCAAGCCGCCAAAAGTCCCCGACACCCCGTAACCCTGATCGTCCGTCATGATGAGGAGAATGTTGGGCGCACCCTTCCGAGGTACTACCGTGGGCGGCCACGCCGGCTTGGAATCCTTGGCGTTCAGATTGATGACGCCGCTGAAGGGCTGGGGCGGCGGCGGTAAATAACTCCCGTCGATGGTCGTCGTCGCGCTCGGAGAACCGGGTGTCCCCGTCGTCTGTTGCGCGCGCGCCTCCGTCGCAACGCTCCCGGCGAGAATGAGAGCGAGGCCAGTAAGCATGGACACACTTCGGAGTTGTTGCTTCATTGGTGTCCCCCAGATTCGCGGCTAGGACGCTCGCCGGCGAGTCTGCTTCGCATATCGCCGTTGCCACACCGCAGACACTGCACCTTGGGTCAGGGAACCACAACGGCTGGCATCGCCCCTGACTACAAGCCTCGGACAGTTAACCTCTCGAGCGAGCAGCTCATACGGCTACTCGCGGTGCTTCCCTCGGTGCGCGCCGTGCAGGTAGCGTTCATCGTGGCGACATCGGCCTGCTGGAGTGAAACGGTGCGAACCCGGCGAGGCGACTTGGAGCTCGAGTCGGGATTGGTTCACCTCTTCGGACGAAGCCGCTGGTGACCGGCGCATCGCGATCCGCCATCCACGCTCGCGAGCCTTCTCGACCACCCACTCGACACGCTTCTAGACAGAGGGGAGCGGGGAATTGTTCTAGCGCTCTAGGGATCCATCAACTGCTTCGCCATCGCCCCCATCAGCGCTTCGAGCCCCTTCGCCGGACGCACCATCACCTTGAAGCGTGTGATCTTGGCGGCGTCGTTCCAGTGGATCAGGTCCACGCCATTCACGTGCATCTTTCCCAGGGTTGCCTCGAACTCGAGCGCCGCAGACCGTTCTCCCACCCACTCCTCGAGATAGCGAAAGCTCGAGCTGCCCAGCACTTTCAGCGCCGCCCGAAGGTACATCGTCGCGAGTGCCTTGCCTACCTGAGGGGTATGAAGCGCGGGAGAAGCAAAGACGACATCCTCGGCGAGCAGGTCGTCGAGAATACTTGCGTCCTGATCGGCGACGGCGCGGTGCCACTGGTCGAGCGCGGTGGGCATGGTGGGAAATAATAGCTCTGCGACGAGTTACCTGTTCGGTTACTCCTTGTAGCCAGCCCCAGCGGCGAGGCCCAGCTCGATCTTCAGGCGTCTCGTCGCTCTAATGGTCCTGCAGGCTGCCACCAAGGGGCGCGACGGTGGTTCCTAGAAGGCTGAGTCGAGGGGCAACTCTCAGAGGGAAAACCGAAACATCGGCCGTCTAGATTTCAGTCTTTGTGACAGGGTGGCCAAGCCCCCGTAGCCCAACAGAAAAGGCGAGCAGTAAGAACGACTGCATCGCCGACTTACCAGCGACTTCCACACTCCGGCCAGCAAGCGCGGTGAGTCGCGGTCAACGCTTGCGATGCAACGCTGGAGGCGTACTGACTTCAGTCGCCCACCTCCGCGAGAACATGGCCGCGGGTCAGTTAACTTTGTCGCCGCAAGCCTGAACGGAGTTGGACGGGATTGCTGCGGCGGCGGCCAAACGCTGAAACATGCCCCGGCGTGATGATCTCCTCATACGGTTCGGGGCTTCCAGTCTTTGGTCGGCGTAGGCTGACGCAATGGAGACAACCGTGTTGGCCTTAGCCTTGCTGGCGGCCCCAATGAAGCAACCTGAGAACCTGCCGTTCGGCATGGTTTACAGCCCGGAGGGGCTGAGCCACATACTTTTGACGTGTGCTTTTCTCGACGAGCGCGACAGGCGGACTCCTGTCCCGACGAATCGAATTCAATGCGACCTCGCTCAAGTGACGCTGGTCTTGCCCGACGAGGCTCTGACCGCCAAGGTCTACGCCGTGATGGAAAAGGCTTTCGAGGAGGCCTGGAAGAAGAACCGCACGCCAGACAAGAAGGACCCAATGAAGGACCTTCAGAAGACTCCGTTCTGTGCGAATCCTGAGGGCTCGCCCGCTTTTTTGGCTCCTGAGCGCCAGAGGCTCGCAACTTACAAGTACGCTTCGGCTTTTCTGCCGCCGTTCGATGCGCTGTGGGCTCGAGTGAATGCCGGGTTTGCCCGCTTGTGCGCTTGCACGACGGAAACCTGCGTCCACGATGCTCAGAGAGCACAACTGCTCGACCAGGCCAGGGATGACGCTCCGTGCGGCGTCTCGGCGACTTTCGAGCGGGACGTCGAGTTCAAGCGAGTCGGTTCAGATTGGGTGAACGTCAAGCTCAGTTCCGATGCCTGCACGGCGTCCTCGACGAAGACGCTCTCGAAACTCGTGGACTCGAAAGGCTGGGCCCTCAGGTACGTGAACGTACCGCGCTCAGTCTCGAACCCGTCAACATCCTGCTCGGGAAAGGTCGAGGATGTTGTCTACAGCTCCGCGGACAGATTTGGAGCCGTCAGCCTTATCGCTTTGAATTGCAAGACCCTGACGTTCTGACTTTCGCCGACTGCACCGCCGGTGTGTCAGACGAGGCGGATTGCGCAAAAAGAAAGCTGTCCTTCGTCTCGGTTCGTGGGCAACGAGCGGCCTAGGACCACCGTCGAAGCCAAGGCAGTGTGAGGTAAACGCAGGCAAGCATCGCTACCGCCGGGGCAACCCAAACCCCGGTCCAGCACCATCGCGTCCGGCGTGCGGGAAGGAAGGCGGCAACGCCGCCAGCGATGAGCGCTCCGAGCGCCGCAACCTGATGAAGTGGCGGACGGAAATCCTGGCCTACTTCGCCACCGGGCTCACCAACGGCCGGACGGAGGGCTTCAACAACAAGGCAAAGCTCGTGAAAAGAAGGGCCTACGGCTATAGGTCCTTCGCTAAGTACCGTCTCAGACTTCTAAACGCGTGGGCGCAGCGTCTTCAATTCCGGAAGCTGAGTGCGTGCGAGCTCGTCGGTGAGGGTGAGCTCGACAAGTCCTGTGCCTAATCAGCTTTTCGTCAAAACCCACCACTGAGTCACAAGAACCCAAGAACCAAATTCCCGTCTTTTGTTAACTTCATGTGCCCAGGGGCGGAATCGAACCACCGACACGGGGATTTTCAGTCCCCTGCTCTACCGACTGAGCTACCTGGGCGTGCAAAACCCCGCAGCTCGGAGCACTAGGCTTCGAGCAGCAGGGCGGGCAGGGATAGAACGCGCTTCGGGGGCCGTCAAGCGTCGCAACGCCGAGGGATTCAAGCGCCATTCCCTATCGCGGGCCGGCAACGGTCGGGGTGGGTGGCACCGGCTCAGGGACGGGCAATTCCGGATAGCGCTGCTCGTGCAGCCGCACGTCGCGGACAAGAAAGACTGCCGCGGCCATCAGTACTCCGGCGTCGTCCAGCCAGCCGATGAAGGGGATGAAGTCCGGGATGAGGTCAAACGGCCAGATGAGGTAGGCCACCGCGGCGACGCCTACCAGCTTCCGCCAAAGAGGAACGCGGCCGTCGCGCACGTAGCGCCACAGCTTGTGCAGGGTGCGTGTCCGCTCGAACGCCACGCGCGCACCCTCTAGGGCTCTTCGCCCTCGTCCTCGTCTTCGTCGCCGGGAGCCGGGCCTGCGTCCCCGGTGTCCTCGGCTTCGGTCTCGGGCGGCGTCTCCTCGGAAACCGCGCTTGGCTCGCCCTCGCCCGCGCGCTCCTCTGCGCCGCCATTGGAGTCCGTCTCCTCAGGGAGTCTGGAGAGGCCGGTGACTTTCTCGCCCGCGTCTTCCAACGTAATGAGGCGCACGCCTTGCGTGTTTCGGCCGATGACCGAGATGTCTTGCACCTTCATTCGGATGAGCATCCCGCCCGAGGTAACGAGCATGATTTGGTCGCGCTCCCGCACCGGGACAGCGCCCACCACCAGGCCGTTTCGCTCGGTGGTCTTGATGTCGATGATGCCCTTACCGCCGCGGCCCTGGACGCGGTACTCCGCCTCCTCGGTCCGCTTGCCATAGCCGTTTTCGGTGACGGTGAGGATGGCTGTCCCGGGCTCGACGACGTCCGCACCCACCACCTCGTCGTCCTTCTCAAGCGTAATGCCCTTCACGCCGAAGGCAGTCCGGCCCATGGAGCGGACCTCCGCCTCGGGGAAGCGGATGGACATGCCCTGCGCGGTGGAGAGGAGGATGTCCTTGCTCCCGTCGGTAATGCGCACAGCCACCAAGCTGTCGCCGTCCTCGACGCCGAGCGCAATAATTCCGGCTGACCGCACATTGGAGAAGGCCGCCAGGTCCGTCCGCTTCACCACGCCCTTCCGGGTGACGAAGAAGACGTACTGGTTTTCTGGGAAGCCCCGGGTGACGACGACCGAGGCCAGTTTCTCGCCCTCGGCCATGTGCAAGAGGTTGACAATCGGCTTTCCGCGCGCCGCGCGGCCCGCTTGCGGAATCTCATGCACCTTCAGCCAATACAGCTTTCCGCGGGTGGTGATGGGCAGAATGTAGGCGTGGGTGGAGGCGACGAAGAGGTCCGTGACGAAGTCGTCTTCCTTGGTCGCGGCTCCGGTCTTCCCGCGTCCGCCTCGCCGCTGCGCCCGGTACTCGGAAAGCGGGCTGCGCTTGATGTATCCGGCGTGGGACACAGTCACCACCATGTCCTCCTCGGCGATGAGGTCCTCGTTGGTGAGGGTCGCGACGTCCCCAGTAATTTCCGTGCGTCGCTCGTCACCGAATTTCTCGCGAATTTCCTTCAGCTCGGCGCGAATAACGGCCAACAGGGACGACTCGTTCTCGAGAATATCGCGCAGCTTCAGGACGAAACGCGTCAGCTCCACGAGCTCGGTGAAGAGCTCCTCGCGCTGGATGCCAGTCAGTCTCTGGAGCCGCATCTCGAGAATCTGCTTGGCCTGCTCCTCGCTAAAGCCCGTCCCCTCGTACTGGTGCAAAAGACCGGGGTAGCGAGGCTCTTCGGCCTTGGCCCTTGCGACCAGCTGCTCCATTTGCAAGAGGGCCTGGTCCAGGTCGAGCCGCGGCAAGTCCTGGAAGGTGGGGTGCTCATAGAGAGACGGCGAGAGGACGTGCATCAACCCCCAGCGAGCCTCTTCGGGGTCCTTGGAGCGGCGGATGATGGTGATGACCAAGTCAATGATGTCCTGGGCAACGAGCAACCCTTCCACCACGTGGAGGCGCTTCTCGGCATTCCGGAGCTCGAACCGGCTCCGCCGGGTGACGACTTCCCGGCGGTGGGAGATGAAGCGCTCCAGCATCTCCTTCAGGTTGAAGGTCCGCGGCTGACCGCCGTCGATGGCCAGCAGCACCACGCCGAAAGTGGTTTGAAGCGGCGTGAGCGCGAAGAGGTTGTTGAGCACCACACCGGCGATGGCGTCGCGTTTCAACTCGAGCACCAGCCGCATCCCGCGCCGGTCCGACTCGTCGCGGATTTGGGAGATGCCGTCAATCCGCTTGTCCCGCACCAACTCGGCAATCTTCTCCACCAGACGGGCCTTGTTCACCTGGTAGGGAATCTCGGTGACGATGATGCTCTCCCGGTCCCCGTCACGGGTTTCGAATTCCGTCCGCGCCCGCAGCGTGAGCTGCCCGCGACCGGTCTCATAGGCGCGGTCAATTCCCTCCCGGCCGAGAATGAAGCCGGCGGTGGGAAAGTCCGGGCCGGGAATGAAGCGCATCAGGTCCGCGACACTGGCCTTGGGCTCGTCGATGAGGTGCAGCGTCCCGTCGACAATCTCCCGCATGTTGTGCGGAGGCACGTTGGTGGTCATCCCCACCGCGATGCCGGAGCTCCCGTTCACGAGGAGGTTCGGAAACCGCGTCGGCAACACCAGCGGCTCGCTGGTGGAGTCGTCGAAGTTCGGCCCGAAGTCGACCGTCTCCTTGTCGATGTCGGCGAGCATCGCCTCGGCGAGCTCCGTCATCCGGGACTCGGTGTAGCGGTAGGCGGCGGCCGAGTCCCCGTCGATGCTTCCGAAGTTGCCCTGCCCGTCGACCAAGAGGTACCGCATGTTCCACGGCTGGGCGAGTCGCACCAACGCGTCGTAGACGGACGCGTCGCCGTGAGGGTGGTACTTCTTGAGCACCTCACCCACCACGCCAGCGCACTTGCTGTACTTGCGGTTGTGAAGCAGGCCTTCGTCCTGCATCGCGTAGAGAATTCGACGGTGGACCGGCTTGAGCCCGTCCCGCACGTCCGGGAGCGCGCGCCCGACGATGACGGACATCGAGTAGTCGAGGTAGCTGCGCCGCATCTCGTCCTCGATGTTGATGGGGACGAGGTCGCCAGCCCCTCCCGGGGGCGCAGGAGGAGCGGGCGGGGTGGGAATTTCGTCAGACATGGGCGGGGTGGCTCAGGGGAAAAGCGCGCCTACCAAGGGCGTCGTCCAAGAGCCCTTATACACTCGTAACCGCCCGGAACCCTTCAGTCAATCCGGGAAATGAGGCGAATTCGAGGCGCTGTTTAAGAGTTCTCCCCTACTCAATAATTCCGCTTCTATAGGACGCCCAAGCACCCTGTTTTCGGGAGCTACGGGGTGACGCGTTGACCGAAGGGCCAGAGGGCCACCAACGCAAACTTGAGGTGCTGCACCGCGAAGGGGATGCCGATGATGGTGACTGCCAATCCCACCGCCAGCGCGAGGTGGCTCAAACAAATCCACACGCCGGCGAAGACGAGCCACAGCACGTTGGCGATGGTGTGGATGGCGCCGCTCGCCGCCGGGACGACGTCCTTTCCAAATGGCCAGGCCCCGAGGCCGGCGAGCTTGAAGCACTGAAGGCCGAAGGGAATGCCGATGACGGTGACGCACAGCACCGCACCGGCAATGAGGTACTCGAGGCCGATGAGAATCCCGCCACCGAAGATGAACCACAGGACATTAAGGATGAGACTCATAGAAAGCTCACGTGCGCCGGGCGCGGCGATTGCCGGCCTGGGCCGACAGCGCTTCAAGTTGGACTTATTCTTCCTGTGGAGGGGCCGCCGCAGCCCCGCCCATGCGGCGCAGCATCTCTTGAGCCTCGCGCCCCACCTCTCCGCGCGGGTCGAGCGCGCGCGCCCGCTCCAGGGCCTCCTTGGCCTCGGTGTCCTTTCCTTTGAGCCGCAGGGCGGCGCCCAGATGGAGGTAGGCCCGCGGGTTGTCACGCTCCATGCGTAGCGCCTTCCGGAACGCTTCAATGGCACGGTCGACGTCCCCGGCGAGCAGCTCGTCCTTGCCCGCCTGGACAAAGCGGCCGGAGTCGTTGACCAGCTCCACCGAGAGGACGCTTTTCCCAGCCACGTTCACCAACAGGGTGCGGAGAATGCCCGTCCAATAAAACGTGAGCCCCTCCGCGGCGATGACCGCCGCCAGCGGAAGGTCCGGCAGGAGCTGCTTGCCGCGAAACTTGAAACGGACGCGGGTGTAGCGGCCCTTGTTGGCCAGCGCGCCGAGCTCCGTCCTGAGCTTCTGCAGCATCTCCTCGATGCGGCCAGGCTCGACGTCCACCGTGCGCGCGCCGTTGTCTGCTTTTTTGGCAGAGGGGCGTGAGGACTTGGGTGGCCGGCGAGCCTTCTTAGACGCGGGCGGACGACGGACTTTCGGTTTCTTGGTTTCACGAGCCACGGAGACGCTCCTGGGGCTGGATTTCGCGGACGCCCTTTGGGTCGATGGTGAGGAAAAAGAGCGGCTTTTCCGCTTCGCGCCGCTCGTTGAAGCTCGTCTTCCCCGTCGCCCCGTCGAAGTCCTTCACCGCGGCCAGGGCCGCGCGCACCGCCTCGCGACTCAGTGGCGGATTCTGGGCGTCGAGCACCTGGCGGAGGATGCGGGCCGAGTCGTAGGCGACGGCGTCCAGAAGCAATGGCGTCGCGTCGGGGTACGCCTCGGTGTAGGCGTGGACGAAGCGCCGCGTCGCCTCCCGGTTGCTCTCGGCGTAGAAGCCGTCGACGAAGACGCTGCACAGGACGAATTTTCCTCCGCGTTCAATTAACCGCGGGACGCCCTCGGCATTCTTGGGCGAATTCCAGCCTTGGCCCCCGAGCAGCGTCACGGTGTGGATGTCCGTCTTCCCCGTCGTCTTCTTGAGCTTCTCAATCTCCTTGGCGTCGCAGGTGTTGGTGATGATGTCCTCCACCGCAAGCGCCGGTGCGATGAGCCCCACCCGCGACCACTCGTCGGGGATGAAGAGCGCTTCGAAATCCACAATCGGCTCGAGGTCCTTCTTCGCCTTCTCCAGCGCCTTGCGCCGACGGAACGCGTCCTTGGCATCCTTGGTGGCGGCCTTCGCGTCCTCGAGGTAGTCGGTCCGGTCATCGAGGTAATAGCGCCCCACCAGCTTCTTCGCCTCGGAGGTGAAGGTCGTCTGGTCGTTGGCGTACACCTCCGCCCCGCGCACCGCCGCACCCCGCGACGTCACTTGGTCCCAGAAGTCATTCGTCATCTCCACCCCGTAGGGCGTGTTGGGGTACAGCACCGCAAAGCTCTTGTAGCCCATGACGTCAATGGCCCAGGCGGCCAGCGCGCGACCTTCGGCGGAGTAGGTGAGCATGTTGCGGAAGACGTAATTGCCGATGTCCGTCACGTCCTCATTTCGGGTGAGCGTCAACAGCGGCAGTCCCAAGTCCTGAGCCACCACCGCCGCCCGACGGCTGTCCTCGCCGAAGAGGGGCCCGATGGCGGCCGCCGCTCCGTCCTCAAAGACGAGCTCCTCCACCGCGGCCGCGGCGCGGGCGGGGTCGCCTTGCGTGTCCTTCACCAAAACCTCAACATCGCTGCCTTTGAGGGCGAGCTTCACGCCGCGCATGACGGCTTCGCCCAGGCGCTGGTACTTCCCGGTGAGCGGGACGAGGACGCCCAAGGTGCGCCCGCGCACCACGCCCACCCGGTCCACCCGGGCGAGCATGGCTTGGGCCTCCTGGGCGTAGGGGCTGCTCGGCGCCTTCTGCAGCAGCAGCTGGAGGGTGGGCTTGAGGCGTGAGTCGCGGACGTGCGCGTACACCCGGGCCAGCTTGAAGGTGAGCATCGGCCACGCGGGGTGGGAGGGAGACAGCTCGTCCTGCACCCTCGCCACCTCGTCCACCGAGACGGAGACGTCGATGAGGGACGCCACCTCGTCGAGGGCCGCCTTCCGTTGCTCCGGGGTGGTGGCCGCCTCGGTGCGGTCCAGCGCCTGCCTCAGCGCCTGGTTGGCCAGGCGCGCGCCTTCCGCGGCGCGACGGAGCGCGTCCTCGAGCTCGGCCCGCTGCGCCTCCGGCACCTTGTCCCGCAGAGGGAGCAGCGTCTGGTAGGCATCCCGGTAAGCCTTCAGCTGGAGGGCGCTCTGGCCCAGCTTCAGCCGCGCGTCGACAGCCTTGTCGAAGAGAGGGTTTTCAAAGAGCAGCTCGTTGAGTTGCTTTCGCGCGACGGAATACTCCCCCATGTCATAGGCCAGGACGGCGGCCCGGTAGAGCGCCTCCTCGCCGGCGACGGTGGAGGGGTAGGCCTTGCGGACGCTTAGGTAAATCTCCACCTGCTTCGGCTTGGGCTGGCCCGCCGCCGCGACGTCAGCCGCCTTCAAGGCGTCGGCGGCGCGGGTGTCCGGCCGCGGTTCCACCTCCGGCTTGCGGCCCATGGGCGGCACGTTGGGGTTGTCCGGAAGGTGGCCGGTGGCACACCCAAAGGCGAGGAGACACATCGGCCCAAGAAGGCCGAGGAGCCTCACGGACAGAGGACGGCACATGGAGGGTTGCATAGCAGAAGCCGTTGGCGCCCCAATGCAGGAACGCTCGGACGGGGCCCGCGCTTGCACGCCGAGCGCCAAGGCAAGGGCGCTGCGCCCCCGAGGGGGCAGCGGGGCCGGCCTCAGAGGCCCCCTTTCCGGGGGACTACCCGAAGAGCTCGCGCACCTTTTCCAGGAAGCTCTTGAGCTGCGGCTGGCTGCGCTCGCCGCCGAGCTCGGCGAAGCGCTCGAGCAGCTCCCGTTGCTCGGAAGAGAGGTCGGTCGGCGTTTCCACCACCACCCTCACGTGCTGGTCACCCCGGCCGCCGCCGTGGAGGTGGGCAATGCCCTTCCCCTTGAGGCGGAACACCTTGCCGGACTGGGTGCCGGCCGGGACGCGCATCTTCACCTTGCCCTCCAAGGTGGGGACTTCAAGGTGGGCCCCGAGCGCCGCTTGGGCGAAGGAGATGGGCACCTCGCAGAGGACTTCGGCGTCCTCGCGGACAAAAATGGAGTGCTCTTTCACGTGCGCCACCACGTAGAGGTCTCCCGGAGGGCCGCCCTGCTCGCCCGGCTCGCCCTCTCCGACGAGGCGAATGCGCGTCCCGCTGTCCACGCCGGCGGGGATTTTGACTGAGAGCGTCGTCTCGGACTCGACGCGCCCCGCGCCACGACACTTGGTGCAAGGGGCGGTGGCCACGGAGCCGGCACCGCCGCACGTCCCGCAGGGACGGCTGACGGAGAAGAAGCCCTGGGTGTGGCGCAGCTCGCCAGAACCGCCGCAGGTGGGGCACTGACGGACTTGTTTGTCCTTGCTGCCCGTGCCCTCGCAGACGTCACAGCGCTTGGGGCGGGGAATTTTTACCGAGACTTCCGTCCCGAAGGCCGCTTCCTCGAAGGTGAGCTCGAGGTTGTAGCGGAGGTCCGAGCCCCGGGCGCGTCCACCGCGGCGCGTGCGGCCGCCGAAAATGTCCCCAAAAATCTCGGACAGCACGTCGTTGATGCCGGAGCTGTTGAAGCCGCCGAAGTCGAAGGGGATGGCGGCGTGGCCAAACCTGTCATACCGGGCGCGCTTGTCCGGGTCGGAAAGCACCTCATAGGCCTCAGAGGCTTCCTTGAAGCGCTCCTCAGCGGCCTTGTCGCCGGGATTCCGGTCCGGGTGGTACTGCATGGCCAGCTTCCGGTACGCGGACTTCAAGTCCTGCGGGGTCGCCTGCCGTGCAACGCCCAACACTTCGTAGTAGTCGCGCTTCCGGGCTGCTGCGGCGGGCAATCTCAAGACTCCTGGGTGGTGCGGATGACTATAACGCGCGATTCTGGACTGGCCACCCCGCTGCGACGGCTGTGGGGACTGCTGCGTCCGTACCGCGCCCGGGTGGCGCTCGCGCTTCTCGCCGCCGCCGTCTCCGCCGCGGCGGCGGCCGGCTACGCCTGGCTGGTGGGACCGCTCCTCAAGGGCGTCCTTTTGGGCGGCGCGGTGCAGCTTGGGCCAGTGGAGCTGCAAGCCTCCGTCTGGCGTTGGGTGCTTCCTGCCGCAGTCATGGCAGCCGCCTTGGTGAAGGCCCTCGCGCAATTCCTCCAGACGGGATGGATGCAGTCCGTTGGCCAGCGGGTGCTGGCCGCCTTTCGTGCCGAAGTCTTTGCCCACTTGGTGTGGGTGCCCGCCCGGACACTGGAGGACCGCTCCTCAGGAGACGTGGTGGCGCGCCTCACGGCCGACGTCGCGCAGCTCGAATTCGCCGTGACGCAGGGCCTCACCTCGTACGTCCGCGAGGGGCTGCAGCTGTTGGCGCTACTCGTCCTCTGTGCGGCGCTGGACCTCCGCCTGTTTCTCCTCTCCTTCCTCGTGCTTCCCTTGACGCTGCTCCCGGTGCTTCGCTTTGCGCGTGCGGTGAAGCGCGCTGCCCGCTCCACCCAAGGAAGCCTGGGACGCCTCACTGCGCTGGTGGGCGAGCAGCTTCAGGGGCTCCCCATTCTCCAGGCCTATGGGGCGGAAGGACGGGCCAGGGAGCGCTTCGATGCCGAGCAAGCCGTTTACTTGCGCGAGATGGACCGCTCCCTCCTCTTGCGTGGCTCCGCCAGCCCCACCGTGGAGCTCCTCGGCGTCACCGGCCTGGCGCTGGCCTTGGCGGTGGGCGCGCGCGCAGTGGCACGTGAGCCGCCACTGGCCGCGCACCTCCTCAGCTACGTGGGCGCCGTCATGCTCATGTACGGCCCGTTGAAGAGTCTCTCCGGCACCTTCGCCCAAGTGCTGCAGGGCCTCGGCGCGGCCGAGCGATTGCTCGAGCTCGAGGCCCTGCCCAGAGAAACGGACACCGGGCTTCCGGTGAAGCCCCTGAGGCGCGCCGTCCGCTTCGAGGAGGTGCGCGTCCGCTATGACGAGGGCCGACAGGAGGCGCTCTCCGGCCTGACGCTTGAGGTGCCGGCCGGGAAGACGGCCGCCCTGGTGGGGGCCTCGGGCGCAGGCAAGTCCACCACCTTCGCCGGCCTGCTAGGCTTCGTCGCGCCCTCTGCCGGCCGCATTCTCTGGGACGAGGTAGACGTCCAGACACTGCGGCCCTCGGGGCTGCGGGCCCAAATGGCTTGGGTGGCCCAGGAGCCGGTGCTTTTCTCGGGCAATGTCCGCGACGCGGTGTTGCTCGGGCGCCCCGACGCAAGCGACACCGAGGTGTGGGAGGCCCTGCGCCTTGCGCATGCGGATGGTTTTGTCCGGAGCTTCCCCCGCGGCCTCGAGGAGGAAGTCGGCGAGCGCGGCGCTAGGCTGTCAGGAGGACAACGGCAGCGTCTGGCCATTGCCCGGGCCTTCCTCCGCCAGCCGTCGCTTCTGCTTTTGGACGAGCCTACCAGCGCGCTCGACGCCGCCAGTGAGGCCGAGGTGCGGGCCGGGCTGGCGGATTTGATGGTGGGGCGGACGACACTCGTCATCGCCCACCGCCTGTCCACGGTGCGCCATGCGGACGTCCTCTACGTCCTCGAGGCGGGCCGGGTGGTGGAGCAGGGGACACACAGCGAGCTCGTCGCACGGGGCGGCGTCTATGCGCGCCTTCTCGCGCAAGGCAGCGCGCTTCTGGACGAGACGTCCGCTCCCAGCGCGACGGAAGACGCCTCTCTACCTCGAAGCCGTTGAGCTGCACCGCCGTCCCGAGTCATGCTGGAGGCCGTCCCGAGGGGGTTGTGGGAGCGTCCGCCTCCACCCGGGAGGCGCTGTCGCGCCCCCCCGAGACGGCACCCCGAAGGCGGGCACCCAAAACACGACGAGCCATGTCCCGCAGCCACGCTTCATTTGACCGCCGCTTCGAGGGCGCAAGCCTTCTCGCCGAGCTCCTCGAGTTGGCTGGCTCGCCCTATGGCCCGGAGGAAGTGCTGGCCCATTTTCGCGAGGCGCAAAAGGCTGGACTCTTGGCGAGTGACGTCATCCCCACCCTGTTCCCCGAGGAGCCGCGCTTTCAGGACACCGCCCTGGCCAAGCGCCTCTTTCAAAACCTCTTGGGCCTGTGGGACTTGAGCCCGGAAAAAGTCAGCCTTGCAGTACCCGGTCCCCGCCCAAAGAAGGAAAAGCCCCGGCGGCCCGCGCCGCTGGAGGGGGCTCCGCCCACGTCGGAATGGGTGGAATCCGCCTTGCGGTACCTCGACCAGGATGGGGCCTCGCGCACCCGGTTGTTGCATTCCTTCGAGAATCGACAGGACGCGCTTGTTACCTTCCTTGACGAGCAGGCCCTATCCGATGAAGGGTATGGGGTCCTGCGGCATCTGGCCTTCGAGCTTCATTCGATGCTCGAGCTGGGGTGCGGGACAGCGCCTGCCCGGGTGGACCCCGCGGCGCTGATGGGAAGTCCCGGCGGCGATGGGGGCCCGTCCGCGTGGATTGCTTACGCGGACGAAGCGCTCTTCGAGGCCGAGCAGGACGAGGAAGCGCCGGTACCGCCAGGTGAGCGTGCCGTGCTGCAGGAATGGATGAGAAAGCTCGTCGCGGCCCTCTGGGCTGCACGACGGTAGGTGAAGGCGGGTACAAGCGATGCCCAAGGATGATGACCAGGGCGGCGGATTCACAGGAAAACGCAACAAAACCTGGCGCGAGATGGACGCCCAGCGGGGGAAGAGCAAATACCACTCCCGCCAGGACGACCCTGCCCAGCAGCGCATCGAGCGCAGCGCGAGCTACAGCCGCTACAAGATTGCGGCCGACGCTTTGTTTAAAGGCGGCGAGCTGCCGGAGGGCCTGGCGAAGACATTCGACCCTGAGGGGAAGCGCAAGGCGCAGCGCGAAGCCATGCTCGAGCTCCGGGAGATGGACAGGAAGACGTGGGTGCAGGGCGTCCTCGACTACCTGGAGAAGTACCCGGAGTTGCCGGAGGACCCCTACTTCCTCGACTCCCTCCTCGACCACCCCAAGGAGCGTGTGGTGGGAAAGGCGCTCGGCCGTCTCGAGGCCCTCAACGAGGAAGGAAAGCTGAAGACGAAGCTTCCCAAGAGCCTCGACGAGCGGCTGAAGTCCATTGAGCTCACCAGCATGGACCCCGAGCTCCAGACGCGGGCCCGCACCTTGAGGGGACAGCTCTGGCCCTGACGGCCTAACCTCCGCCCCGTGGCACAGGTCGACATCCCCGCCCCCCACGGCCGTCTGGAAGGCCTTCTCTGGGTGCAGGACGCCCCGCGCGGCGCGGCATTGGTGTGCCACCCGCACCCGCTGGCCGGCGGAAACCTCCACAACACCGTCACCTACCGTGTGGCAGCCGCCTTCAGGACGGCCCGGTGCAGCGTCCTGCGCTTCAACTTCCGCGGGGTGGGCGCCTCCACCGGTGCCTATGACAGTGGCCCCGGCGAACTCGAGGACGCACGCACGGCGCTGGATTGGCTCGAAGCGCAAGTCCCCGGTGTGCCCCTCGCCGTCGCCGGTTTCAGCTTCGGTGCACGCACGGCCCTGGAGCTGGCGGCGGTCGAGCCCCGGGTGGCGCGCGTTCTGGCGGTGGGCATGGCCACCCGTCTCTTCGACCTCTCGGTGGCCGAGTCCCTGCACCAGCCGGTGGCCGTCATTCAGTCCCTCAGGGACGAATTCGCCTCGGTGGAGGACGTGCGGGCGCTGGTGGCGCGCATTCCCCACGCCCGCCTCTTCGAGTTGCCCGAAGCGGACCACCTCGTCACCGGAAGGCAGCGCGAATTCGACGCCGTCTGCGCCACGGCGGTGCACTGGCTCCTCGAGACGTCATGAGGCCCCGCGTGCGACAGGTGCGCGCTTCGGACGCGCCGCGGCTGCGTGCGCTTCGCGTCGAGGCGGGCTGGGGCGCAGACGAAGTCCCCGCCTGGTACGAGGCCATGGAGCGCGGGGAGCGCGACATGTGGGTGGCCGAGCTGGACGGCGCGGTGGTGGCCATGGTGGCCCTGGAATTTGTGGACGAAGACAAAGACGTCGCCGACGGCGGCCCCACCGCCAGCGTCACCAGCCTCGCGGTGACGGCCGCCGCCGCGCGCCAAGGCCTGGGGCGCCTGTTGACGCTATTTGCGGAAGACGAGGCCAGGACTCGGGGCGTGCGGGTGCTGACGCTCAACACCCGCCCCACCAATGCGGCCGCGCTGGCGCTCTACGAGGGGCTAGGCTACCGCGCCTTCAAGCAAGGGCCGAGGTCCTGGGGCGAAGCCGTTTACTTGCGCAAGGCCTTGGAGGCCGCTCCGTGAGGGCCATGGTGCTGGAGAAGCCGGGCGGGCCTCTCGTCCCGCGCACCCTGCCGGAGGCTGCGCCGGCCGCGGAGCAAGTGCTGCTCGACGTCAGCGCCTGCGGAGTGTGCCGGACGGACCTCCACCTCCTCGACGGCGAGCTACCCAACCCCAAGCTGCCACTGGTGCTGGGCCACCAGGTGGTGGGGCGGGTGCTGGCCAAAGGCGACGGCGTCCAGCACCTCCAGTTGGGCCAACGGGTGGGCGTCCCGTGGTTGGGTTGGACGGACGGCACCTGCCGCTACTGCCTCTCCGGACGAGAAAACCTCTGCCCGAAGGCGCGCTTCACCGGCTACCAGCTTGACGGCGGCTACGCCGAGCGCACCGTGGCCGACGCCCGCTACTGCTTTGCGCTTCCGGACAGCGTGGACGACGTGCATGCCGCGCCCCTGTTGTGCGCGGGCCTCATTGGCTTTCGCGCGCTGCGGCTGGCCGGCACGGGGGAGACGCTGGGCCTGTACGGTTTCGGGGCGTCGGCCCACCTCGTCGCTCAGGTGGCCAGACACCAGGGCCGACGCGTCTTCGCCTTCACCCGGGAGGGAGACACCGAGGGGCAGGCCTTCGCCCGTGCCGAAGGGGCGGTGTGGGCGGGCGCCTCGAGCGAGCGGCCGCCGGAGCCCCTGGACGCGGCCATTCTCTTCGCCCCGGTGGGCCCGTTGGTGGTGCGCGCGCTGGAAGCCGTCGCTCCGGGCGGCAAGGTGGTGTGCGCCGGAATCCACATGAGCGACATTCCCTCCTTCCCCTACCGGCTGTTGTGGGAGGAGCGCTTGGTACGCAGTGTGGCCAACCTCACCCGCGAGGACGGCCTTCAGTTTTTGCAACTCGTCCCCAGGGTACCGGTGAAGGCCGAGGTGACGGTGTTTCCGTTGGCGCAGGCCAATGAGGCACTCGAGGCCCTGCGGCAGGGGACGTTTCGCGGCGCCGCGGTGCTCAGCGTCCACGCTTGAGGCAGGCGTTAGGGCAGCGTTAGGGCGCCTTGGTGCGCGGACTGCCTTCCACCGGCACCCGGAGGCCGTCGGTGGCAAAGGTGACGGACCCAGAGAAGGCGCGCTGTACCGAGGCCAGCACCTCCGCTTCCTTCACCTCGATGGCCGGTGCCAGGTGGGTGAGGAGCAGTGCCCTCACCCCGGCGGCTTGAGCCGTCTCGCCCAACCGCTTCGGTGGGCTGTGCCGTTGGTAGAGGCCAGGCGGAGACTCCGGCGGGTCGAGCACGGCGCAGCTCACCACCAGCAAGTCAGCGCCCTTGGCCAACTTGGCAAGGGTGGCGAGTCCTGTGGAGTCGATGTCTCCAGCGAAGACGACGCTCTGGCGACCGGCCGAAATGCGAAACGCGACGGCCGGTGTGTCTCCGTGGTGAATGGCCTGGGCGGTGACGGACAGGCCAACGGAAAGCGTAACCGTCCGCGGGCCGTCTCCCAATTGCGCCGGAATGTTTTCTCCCACCACGCGCATCTCAGCGCCGAAGTCCCGCAGGTACCGGTAGAGGCCGCGCGGGCCAAAAAGGCCCTCGACAAAGGCCACCGTCGAGGGAAACAGCACGTTGCCGGTGGGGCCGAGGACGCGCAGGGTGAGTCGGCCTGAGCCGTCCAACGCCCGCGTCTTGACGAAGGCCGGGAGCTCGGCGGAGTGGTCCACGTGCAGGTGGGTCAGCAACACCGTGTCCAAAAGGGACAAGTCCTCGCCAGACTCCCCGGCCCGGACGAATGTCCCCGGCCCGGCGTCGATGAGGACGCGGGCTTTGCCGTCCACGAGGAGAAGGTTTCCCACCGAGGCTCGCTTCGAGACGCGCGGGCCTCCCGAGCCCAAGACGAGGACACTCAACGAAGTCGGAGGCGGCTCCGCGGCTCGGGCGTGTGCTGCAAGGACGAGGACAGACAAAAGGACGGCACAGGACGAGCGCACGGCGGGCCTCGAGTCTCGTTTGGGGGGGGCAGGCGGTAGGGAGCTCTACTCCGGCAAATATCCACGGAGCCAGCGGACGTCGTACCGTGCACCCCGGGGGGCGGAGCCTGCCGACGCGCCACCGTGGCAAGCTCGGGTGCGTGAAGCGCCGAGTCTCTCGCCTCTCACCTCAGCCTCCCGCAATTCGCCTGCCCTGGGCGCAGGTAGCCCTCTTCCGGGCACAGCGGCACCGGCTGGACCGGCGCGCGCCCCCGGGCTCCATGCTGCGGGTGGCCGGACAAATCTGCGGCTTGCACGCCCAGGTGCTGTCCTCGGCCGAGCTGTCGCTCTGGGCGCGCGTGGAACAGCTCTCTCCGGAGTCGGTGTCCCGCGCGCTCTGGAGCAAAGGCTCCTTGGTGAAGACCTGGGCCATGCGCGGCACACTCCACCTCTTGCCGCGGGCCGAGCTGCCTCTCTTTTTCGGCGCGCTCTCCACCTACCGGCATTTCCTGAAGCAGGGTTGGGTTCGGTATTTCGGCGTCACGGCGGAGGAGTTGGAGGAAGTCGTCGCTGCGCTCGCGCAGACGTTGCCGGGCCGCACGCTGACGCGCGAGGCGTTGGCGGCCGAGGTCGCCCGGCGGACGGGCTCGAGGAAAGTACGGAGACGTCCTGCGGCAAGGCTGGGGGGTGATGCTCAAGCCCGCAGCCTTCCGCGGCCAACTCTGCTTTGCCCAAAGCGAGGGCCAGCGCGTGCGCTTCACACACCCCGGGGCCGTCGAGCTCTGGAGCGGCCCCCGGGCGCTCCGCGAGGTGGCGAGACGCTACCTCGCTGCGTACGGCCCGGCCACGCGGCAGGACTTCGCCGCCTGGTGGGGTGAGTCCGCGGCGCAGGCGGAGAGCCTGCTCGGCGAGCTCGACACCGTGGAAGTGGAGGTGGACGGTACGCGCGCCCTCTTGCTCGCACGCGACGTGGGCTCAGCCTTGGAGGCGCGCTCCAGCGGAGCGGTGCGCCTCCTACCCGCATTCGACCCCTACGTCATCGGCGCTTCCCGCCGGGGCGGCCTGTTTCCTGTCGCGCACAAGCCGCGCATCTACAGGGGGCAGGGCTGGGTTTCGGCCACACTCCTCGTCGACGGCCGCATCGAGGGGCTCTGGCGACAGGAGAAAAAAGGACGCAAGTTGGTGCTCACCGTCGAGCCATTCGGGCGGCCGTCCCGCTTGGTGCGCGCCGGCGTCTCGGCCGAGGCAGAGCGGCTGGCGGCTTTTCTCGGTTGCTCCCTCGAGCGGGTTTCCTGGACCGTCTAAGTCTCTACCCGGCCGTTAGCGGTCGACGACAAAGGCGCACACCGAGTCGAGCTGGAGCGTCACCTTTTCCAGGGCCCGTTCCAGCGTCGTGGCGTAGCTGCGCTCAAGGGCGAGCTGGGCCTTCACCACCGCGTCCGAGAGGCCCTGGTGGTGCAGCGCCCGCCCCAGCCGCTCGAGGGTGAGGTCCCGCTCGGCCACCAGCGCCTCGCGCGCCGCGGCCCTCAGCGACGCGAGCTCGTCCTCTGCCGCGCGGCGTGCCTCGGCCACGCCGGTGTCCACGAAGGTGGCCAAGTCCGGAAAGGCCGCCCGCACTTGGTCATGCGGCAGTGCCCGGCCGTCCTCCTCCAGCACCTCAAGGACGCTGGTGTCCGCCACCGGCTTCCCCTCCGGCCCAGCCACCACCGCCACCCGGACGAGGCCGGTGTCCAGAAAGCGCGACAGCTGGCGCGAGGGGACGCGGGCGCCGGGGGAGGTGTCCTCGGCCTCCGGCGGGACGAGGTGGAAGAGGACTTCCAGCCCGCGGAGGCGCTTGGGCACGCGGCGCTGGATGGCGCGAAACCCCGTCCGGCCGTAGGGCCCGTCTCGGAGAAACCCAAACAGCGCTTCCACCAGGGGGTGGCCGGTGGCGAAGAAGTCAATCTCCTCCTGCTCCACGGCGGTGTCGCGCCAGAATGTCCCGAGCACCGTCTTCTCCTGGCTGACGTCGATGCCCGGCAGGGCCTCGACGGTGAGGGCGTGGCCGAAGTGGAAGGCACACTGGAAGGCATTCACCTCCCGGTCCGTGTCCACACCGATGCCCACCCGCTCGGCCAGCTCCGTCACCGACTCTTCCAGCCGCTCGTCGAGGTCCCGGGCCACGCCCCAGAGCGCGTCGGCCAGCTCGGTTTCCTCGTCCGACTCGATGCCCAATCTTTTTTGGCCCCGGGTGACGAGGTTCTGCACAGCCTCCTCGTCGAAGCTGCGGACGTCCAGGAGCGGGTCATACGCGCGCCGGGCGGCCTCCCGCGCCACGGCCACTGCCTTGGCCAGCTCGACGCGGTAGCGAGCCCTTGCCGCCTCGGGCTCGAGCGCCAGCTCGAGTATTTTTCCCTCGACGCCTTCCAGCACCGCGTCCAAGCCGCCCACCGTCTCCCCGAAAACGCCCACCGCCTCGGACAGCAGCGAGAGGACGTCCGAAGCCAGCGTGCCTTCCACGTCCAGGACGTGGAGCTCGACGGGGTGCGTCTGTCCAATGCGGTCCAGCCGCCCAATGCGCTGCTCCACGGTGGCTGGACTCCAGGGCAAGTCGTAGTGGACGAGGTGGTGGGCGAATTGGAAGTTTCGGCCCTCGCCGCCGATTTCCGTGCACAGCAACAGCAGCGGCCCGTCCGGGTCCCGGAAGCGCGCCACCTGTCGGTCCCGGTCCACCAGCGGCAAATCCCCGTGGTAGCCGAGGGCCTCGAGGCCCTCCGCCCGGAGGAGCTCCCGCAGGGACTCGAGCGTCTCGCGCGCCTCGGTGAAGAGGAGCACCTTGGCCCCGGGCTCGCGCGCCCAGACGTCCTTGAGGAGGCCGAGGAGGGCGAGAAACTTGGCGTCCCGGGGAGGTAAGGCGCCTGCCAGGGCGGCCACGTCCGGGACGGCGCGTGCGGCTTGGGCGAAAGCGGCGGGAGAGGAGTCCAGCCGCCGGAGAAGGCCAGCCAGCGCGGCCCCGCGCAGGCCTCCGGTGGTGACGGCCTTCAGGACGCGGGAGCGCGCGGCGCGCTCCGCCTCGGGCAGCACCACCGGGTGACGGTGCAGGCGGCGCTCGCTGAAGCCGCCCACCCGCGCGCGGCGGTTGCGAATGAGTCGGTCCGAGAGGCTGTACGTCTCGGCCAGGTGGCTGAGGAGCGCGGTGGGGTTGCGCAGCCGAGCCAGTCGGGCATCGTCCGGGTAGCGCTTGCGGAGGGCGGCCAGCGCTGCGGCCGGCACCTGCTCCTTCTCGGTGAGGAGGGCGCGCACCACCTCCGAGAGTTGCTCCTGGCGCTCGAGGCGCAAGGAGAGCTGCTTGGCGGTGGGCGCCGTGGCCGGGTCGAGCAGCGTCAACAGCCGCCGGTACTCCTCCGGGTCGAGCTGCATGGGAGTGGCGGTGAGGAGTAGGAGGCCCCAGGTGCGCTGGGCCAGCGCGGAGATGGCCGCGAAGGCCGCGTCTCCCCGAAGGTGGTGGGCCTCGTCGACAATCACCAAGTCCCACCCGGCGCTGGCCGCCTCCTGTTGCTGCTCCTCACTGCGCGAAAGCAGCTCGAGACTCGTCACCACCGTGGGGAAACGGGCCCAGGGGTTGGTGCCCGGCTGCTCGGTACGGCTACTGGCGAGACGCTCGGTGTCCAGCAGCGTGAAGAGTTGGTTGAATTTGTGGAAGAGCTCCGCCAGCCACTGCACGGTGAGGTGGCTCGGGGCCACCACCAGCACCCGCGCCGCCAGGCCGGAAAGCCGGAGCGCGGAAAACACCATGCCTGCCTCAATGGTTTTCCCGAGCCCCACCTCGTCCGCGAGGATGAAGCGTGGCGCCCGGGCAGACAGCACCCGTTGCACCACCCCAATTTGGTGCGGCTTCACCATGACGCGGGAGGCGAGCAGCGCCCCCAGGGCGTCATTGCGGCGCTCCTCGTCCAGACGCAGGGCCTGACGCCGCAGGAGGAAGGCCCGGGCGTTGGCCACCCGGCCCTCGCGCAGCGCCGCCAGCACGTCCGGAGGCGGCGGCTCGGCATGCACCTCGGACTCGGGCAACTCGTCCTCGGCGCCGTCATCGAAGCGCACCTCGTAACGCCGCAGCCCGCGGCCCCCGGGCACCTCGCCCGTCACCATGCCCGCTCGGCCCTTGGCGGTGTGGATGCGGTCCCCCGTCCCCAGCGCCTGGGGCACGAGGGCGCCGGCTTTGGTGGAGACAATGGTGGGCTCGGGCCGGGAGGGAAACACCACCTCCGCCTTTCCCCCGTCCACGGAGAGGCGCAACAGGTGCCCGACGCCCCACTCCGGCTGGGGGAGGTAGCGCACCTTCATTCCGGGAACGAGAGCCATGGGCCGGGGGACAAGGTACGCGCCCGCGTCGCTTCCGTCGACACTCCCTTGGAGAAAGCGCGCTGCATTGCCGCGCTTAGCGGCCGAGCGTCACGCGGCGGACGAAGCAGCGGGCCGCATCCTTCACCCCGGGGCAGCACTGAGAGACGACGAGGGCTTCCACGGGCGCGATGGCGGCTTCGGGGACGAAGGGCGCTACCTCCAGGGTGAGACAGGGGTGGCGTTGACTCGCGTTGGTGGCCACGGCCGTCCAGGGGACTTTTTGCTTGAGCCCGGCGAGGACGGCAGGCGAGGGCATGTCCTGAAATTTCCACTCGCCAAGCTTTCCGCCTCCGGGCCCGAGGAGACTCAGGCCAAAGCCGCCCGGAGTAGCGCCCGCCGGGACGACGCGGATGACGAAGACGCCAGGCGAAATTCTGCGCGTGAGAAACCAGCCGGCCCCGGCCAGAAACAACAGCGCCAGAAGGACCACGCCCACAAGGAGCGTCCGGCGCACCCGGGAGAAGGCGGCCTCAAGCGCCATTCACCGTCACCATGTCCACCGGGCAAACTCCCCGCAGCGCCCGGAGAAGCGCCTCACTGGTAGCCGAAGGCAGCGCGCCCGTGGCCTCCAGACGCACGCACGGTGTCGTCGCCGTCGTCCCCTCTGCCGACGGAGCAGGCAGCAGCGCCACCAGCGCGCGCAGCGTGGCTTCGTCTGGAAGAACGTCCGTCACCCAGCCTCCGAGTCGCTGGCCCTGCGGGCTCCACAGGGTGAGGGCCACCACCCCCGGCACTTCCGGCCGCGTCACCGCCTGCAGGACGCTGCGCGTGCCCGGGCGAGGTGAAAAGCCAGCCCAGACTCTCAGCACCTGCGCCAGGCGCTCGCTGATGGCCGCGGAGACGTGCTCGTGGCGCAGCACCTCTGTTTGGAAGGAGCGCCAGGCAGCGAAGAATTCGGCGCTGAGGGCCGGCGGACGCTTCCCGGTGCACAGTTGCTGGCGGCCCATTCCTGGAAACCGGCAGTACGCCTTCTCGCAGGCCTCCGCCAGGCTGGCCACGCTGGCCCCCCGGCCATACCCGGGCGGCGCCCGCGGCACGTCGAGGAGCTCCGACCATCCAAGTTGGCAGCCGGACTCCTGGAAGAGAGGCGCACACGCCCGGAGCGCGTCCTCGGCACCCCCTCCGCGGGTCGCCCGTTGGAGCTCCGACTGGCACGTGGCGAGGGGGCTCGCCACTGCCGCCTGCCAAGGCGTGCTCGCGACGCAGAGGACGCACACGGCCCAGGCCGAGAGGTAAAGACGCGTCACCGGAAGAGACGATGCCTTAATGGGCCGCCCCCTCGCCAGGGGAGGCGCGCTCCCCCCAAGGAGTCCTCGCGTTGCTATGGTGCACCTCCCTCGTTGGCCATGACACCGCGGAAACTCTTCGTCGCTGGCGCCAGCGGCGCCACCGGCCGGCTGGTGGTGGCGCTGGCAAACGAGCAGGGGCTCGACGTGCTCGCGCACCTGCGCCCCAAGCCCGGGCGGAGCCCTGGCTCGGGGAAGGCCGTCTTCGAGCTTTCGGACAACGCGGCGTTGCAACGTGCGCTCGTGGGCCGCACCACTGTGCTGCAGCTCATCGGCACCACCCGGCAGCGTTTCGCCGCGGGCGACACCTATGAGACGAGTGACATCGGCACCACCCGGGCGCTTCTTCTGGGGGCGCGGGCGGCGGGCGTCGACCACTTGGTGCTCCTCAGCGCCGTGGGCGCCGGCTTCCCACTCGGCGCCTACCTCAGGGCCAAGGCGGAGGTGGAGCGTCTCGTCCGGGAGGGCGGCATTGCGTGGACTGTTTTTCGCCCCTCGGCCTTCATCAGCGACACCCAGAAGCCGCCGGCAGCATTGGGCGCGCTCACCCGCGCGCTGGGCCTGAGGCGCTTCGAGCCCATTGCACTGCCGGCACTGGCCGCGGGGCTTGTCCGAAGTGCGCGGGAGCGGGCTCCCTTGGAGACGGTGCTCGAGGGCGCCGCTCTCTTCGCCTTTGTCAGCCCTGCTTCTCGGTGAGGCCGTGCAGCTCGAGCGCGTTGTCGCGCAGCACCGCCTCGGCAATTTCCAGGGCCCGGGCTCGGGTGATTAAGCCCTCACTCACCATCCGTCCGAGCGCCAGTGCCAGCGCCTGACGGGTGGTTTCGGCACCGAGCAGCGTCAGCTCCGGCCAGCGCAGCTGGGCCGCGGCCGGGTCGGACCAAGCGTCGCTGCTGAAGAGCACCTTTTCCGGGGCGAGCTCAAACCACCAGCGCAGCGTCTCGGCGAGCTCGGTGGGGGAGCGCACTTGGTTCTGGACGCTGATGTCCGCCCAGACGTTGGGCCGAAGAAGCAGCGGGGCCGCCTCCTTGTCGAAGGGGAAGCCGCCGTGCACCAGGACGAAACGCGTCTTCTGGGTGTTGGGGTCGTTGAGCATCGGCTCCAGCAAGAGCGGGTTTCCGTTGCCCACGTCTCGGCCGGCGCCGCGCGCCATGCCGGTGTGGATGTGCACCACCAGGCCCAGCCGCCCGGCTTCGCGGGCCAGGTAGCGGAAGGTGTAGTCCTGGAAGGCCTTCAAATCCGCCGCCGAGGCTCCCAACTCCCCGGCCACCGCCAGCCGGCCATAGGCGGCGCGGGCCACCTCGGCATTGACGTCGTCGAAGTTGATGGGACGGTACTCAGCAATGGCCACGTCCACGCCCACCGCGCCGCCGCCCAGCCAGCGCTCGAGGCCCGGGGTGACGATGCGCTTGAGAAACTCGTCCAGCGTCTTCGGCAGGGTGTAGGTACGGGCGGCAATGAAGAAGGGCTTGAGGGCTTCGGCGGAGTCCCGGCTGAAGGGACGCAGGAAAATGTCCGCCCGAGGGAGGAAACGAAAACGGCCCGAGGCGGGGCCGCTGGCTGAGGGAGGGGGCTCCCCTTCCACCAACGCCAGCTCCACGCCGGCCACGTCCAGCATGTCCCCGGCGAATGCCGCTCCTTTTTCGCGCCGCAGCTTCTCGCGCGCCTCCTGGAGGACGGCGATGGTTTCGTCGCTGTCCGCGTCGGCCAGGTTGATGCGGTAAAGCGCCTTCCAAGCGCGCGTCCACTCCGGCCCCTCGCCGCGCAGGCGCAAGGGCAGCGTCGCTGGCTCTCGACGCGAGGGGGCGGCGCTGGGCGGCTCCACACCATTCACCAACAGGCGCGAATGCGCGTCCACGGCCTTAAACTTCTGGATGTCTGCGAGCAGCTTCGGGTCCGCGGCCTGCGCGAAAGCTGCGGAGCCAACGAGGAGCCCGAGGAGGGCAACGACCTGAAGGGCCTTCACTTCCTCATGGCTAGCACACTGCAGAGGTAGGCGGGCACCTAGTTACCGTCGTACGTTGTGTGGAAAGCACCGTCAGGCCGCGAGCGGCGCGAGACTTCGGTAGAAGGGACGAAAGTCCCCACGCGCACCGAGCAACCGCAGGTTTTGCTGCAGCCCGCCGAAGGCCCGGAAGAAAAAGACGCCCTCCGGCGGTGGGCGAATTTTCAACAGCTTCCCGGCGTGGCGGGCGAAGAGACTTCGGGTGTCCTTGGGAATGCTGTCCGCGGAATAGTCGTAGTCCGACGTCCGCAGCGCCCGGCCAGCAATGTGGATGAGCTCCTCCAGCAGCGGGCGAGCCTCCGCGTCCGGCACGTCGACGGTGAAGCCCACCGCCCGCGCCAGCGCCAGCATGTCGATGGGCGACTGCTCCACCACCCTGTGGAAGACGTCGCGGTGGCCGAGGAAGAAGGCCCGGCTGAATGTTTTGACGCTGCCGAAGTCCATGACTCCGATGCGCCCATCCGGCATCACCATGTAGTTGCCTGGATGTGGGTCGGCATGGACGGTGCCCTCCAGGAGGAAGGTGCCGTGGATGGCACGGATGAGAAGGCCCGAGACGCGGAGCCGCTCGGCGTTGCTGGCTGGGCCAGCGAGAAAGGCCTTCAGCGTCTGTCCCTCGAGGAGCTCCAGCGTCAAGACGCGCTCGGAGGTGAGCGACTCCACCACCAGGGGCACCTTGACGTCCGGGAGCCGTGCCGAGGCACGCGCGAAGTCCGCGGCCAGGCGGGCCTCGCGCCGGTAGTCGAGCTCATGGGTGAGCTCCCGGGCCACCTCCTGGAAATAGGCCCGTCCGTCCATGGCACGGCTGGTGAGCGCCATGGCCCTTACCAGCGTCCCCAAGTTGTCCAGGTCGGCCTTCAGCGCCACGTCCATGCCCGGGTACTGCACCTTCACCGCGACACTGCGTCCGTCCTTGAGGCGCGCCCGGTGGACTTGCCCCAGGCTGGCGGCGGCCATGGGCGCTTTGGAAAACTCGGCGAAGAGGTGCTCCACGCTTTGTTGGAGCTCCTGCTCCACCACCCGTCGGACGGTGGCAAAGGGCATGGCTGGCGCTTCATTTTGAAGCCGAGACAGCACGCCCAGCACCTCCGGAGGAAAGAGGTCCGGGTCCATGCTGGCGGCTTGGCCCAGCTTCATGGCCGCTCCCTTCAACCCTCCCAAGGTGGCCACCAGCTTCTCCGCGCTGGCCAAAGAGAGGCCGGTGGGGTCCGCACCCGCCAGCCGGCGCACGGCCCGCGCCACGGCGTCCGTGCCCAACGTCGCCCCCAGGCCGGCGAGCTGACTGAAGCGCTTGAAGCGAGAGGACGGAGGTCCGCCACTTTGCTGGGCCATGTGCGAGGGGACAGCTAACCGAGCCGCCTCCTTGGCGCCTGGGCAAAGCCCGCGCCTCTCTGGTGAGCGCCGTGGTAAGCCCGTGGCCAGCATGGCTTCAGGGGATGCTTTTGGGCCCTCGTCGTGGGGCCGCTACCCGCCCGTCGGCCAGCGCGCCGTCGCCCTGGCGTGGACGAGCGACGCGCTTCCGGCCACCTCAGCACCGCTCTTGGCCTACGGCATGGGCCGCAGCTACGGCGACGTGTGCCTCAACCCTGCGGGCCCCGTCCTTTTGACGCGGGAGCTCCGGCGCTTCTTGGCCTTCGACGTCGAGTCCGGCGTCCTCCGGTGCGAGGCGGGGTGCACCTTGGGCGAGGTGGCGGAGCTCGGGCTTCCCCACGGCTGGTTTCCGCCGGTTGTCCCCGGCACGCGCTTCGTCACCGTGGGCGGCGCGGTGGCCAATGACGTCCACGGGAAGAACCACCACCGCGCCGGCACCTTTGGCCGGCACGTGCGCGCCCTGGAGCTCCTGCGCGGAGACGGGACGCGCGTGGTGTGCGGGCCGTCGGCCCAGGCGGAGCTCTTCTCCGCCACCGTCGGCGGCCTCGGCCTCACCGGCCTCATCACCTGGGTGGAGGTGCAGCTGTCCCGAGTGCCGGGGGCTTGGGTGTCCGTGGAGGCAGTGCCCTTCCGGACACTGGGAGACTTTGCCGAGCTCGCCGCCGACTCGGACAAGACGCACGCCTACACCGTGGCCTGGGTGGACGGCCTGGCCCGCGGAGAGGCGCTCGGCCGCGGCATCTTCTTCCGCGGAAACCACGCCGAGGGGACGGGGCCCCTTCTGGCCCCGCGCCAGCGCTGGACTGTCCCCTTGGACGCACCCGACGCGCTCCTCTCGACGCCCGCCATGCGGGCCTTCAACGCGCTCTACCGCCGCTGGCCACGACGCGGGCTGCGCTGCGTCTCGGTGTGGAAATTCCTCCACCCACTGGACGCCATTGGCTCCTGGAACCGGCTGTACGGCGCGCGCGGCCTCTTGCAGCACCAAAGCGTCGTCCCTGGGCAGGAGGGCGTGCGCGAGCTTCTGGCCTGCGCGGCGGAGAGCGGACAGGGCTCCTTCCTCACCGTGCTGAAGACGTTTGCGGACATCCCGAGCCCGGGCCTCTTGTCCTTTCCGCGTCCAGGCTGGACGCTGGCGCTCGACTTTCCCGGCCGCGGCGAGGCGACATTTCAACTCTTGGAGCGCTTGGACGCTGTGGTGCGGGCCCACGGGGGCCGCGTTTACCCGGCCAAGGACGCGCGCATGTCCGCGGCCACCTTCCGCGCCGGCTACCCGGAGTGGAAGGCCTTCGGGGGCCATGTCGACGGGCGCTTCTCCTCGGGCTTCTGGCAGCGCGTACAGGAAGGGGCGTAAAGGCAACACCGCAACACCGGCTTCCTCGCCATGGCCCCGCGCCGCGTCCTCATCCTCGGAGCCACGAGCGCCATTGCCCAGGCGGTGGCGCGGGTGTACGCCCAAGCCGGCGCGCGCCTGGCGCTGGTGGCGAGAAACCGCCAGTACTTGGACGTCGTCGCGAGCGACCTCCGCGTCCGCGGTGCCTCGGGGCTGTGGACGGAGGTGGCGGACTTCCTCGACGTCGAGCGGCACCCTCTGCTGCTGGAGCAGGCGGAGCAGGCCCTCGGGGGGCTGGACGTGGTGCTGGTGGCCCACGGCGTCCTTCCGGTGCAGGCCGAAGCCCTGGCGGACAGGCGCCTCGCCGAGCTCTGCTGGAAAACCAACTTCCTCAGCGCCGCGTCCCTGTTGGAAGCTGCGGCCCGCCGCATGGAGGACGCCGGGAGGGGGACGCTGGGCGTCCTCTCCTCGGTGGCCGGGGACAGAGGGCGGGCTGAAAACTACGTCTACGGCGCCTCCAAGGCGGCGCTGTCCGCCTACGCCAGCGGCCTCGGGCAACGGCTGGCGAAAAAGGGTGTGGTGGTGGTGACGGTGAAGCCCGGGCCGGTGGCCACGCCCATGACGGTGTCGCGCACTGCCCGGCCGGGGCTGTTGGCGGACGTGGACGACGTCGGCCGACGGGTGCACAAGGCCTTGGAGCGCGGCTGGCGCGTCGTCTACGCGCCGGCCTACTGGCGCCTCGTCATGGGCGTCCTCAAGCTTTTGCCCACCGCCCTTTTTGAGAGACTGCGGACGTGAGACGCGCCTCGCAGCGCGGCTGCGCCGTCGCGGGTTGCACGAGCCAGCCGTCTTCCCCCCCGGCCCCCAGCGGCCGCCGCCGAGTGGGCACCCGTCGGGCCGTCCGGCAAATTTCAACGCAACTTCAAGCGGTTGTGGCGCTTTTGTGTCGGGACACGCGGAACCTTCAACGCAAGCGGAGGCTGTGCTAGAGGGCAGCCCCCTCCCCGGGGGCTTTCCCGGGGCGAGGCTGTGCTGAAGCGCCAGGCACTTTTCAAAAGTCCCCGGCGGCCAACCCCTCGACCTTCCTCGTAGAGGAGTTGCTCACCATGAATTCGCTCGTGTTGCGGACGCCGGGCCTTGCCCCGGGACTCAAGGGGCTCAGGAAGCTCTCTACCCGCCTCGCCGGGCTGTTGGCCCTTTCGCTCGCCGGCGTGGCTCACGCCAGTGAGTCAGACCTCCTGCTCCCGGACTTGGCTTCGGTGCGTTTCCTCGGCGGGACGTCCGGAAGAAACCTGCTCCTGGGCGGCCTCCTCGTCTGTCTGTTTGGCCTCGCCTTCGGCGTCTACCAGCTGATGCGCCTGAGGAATCTCCCGGTGCACAAAGCCATGCTGGAGATTTCCGAGATTATTTACGAGACGTGCAAGACGTACCTCATCACCCAAGGAAAATTCATCCTCATCCTCGAGGTGCTGGTCGGCGCCATTATTGTTCTGTACTTCGGTGTGCTTCGGCACATGGACGCGGTGAAGGTCGCCACCATCCTCTTCTTCAGCTTGGTGGGCATCGCCGGCAGCTACGGGGTGGCCTGGTTTGGCATCCGGGTCAACACCTACGCCAACAGCCGCACCGCCTTCGCCAGCCTCCGGGGCAAGCCCTACCCCTGCTACGCCATCCCGCTCCGCGCCGGGATGAGCATCGGCATGGTGCTCATCTCCGTCGAGCTGTTCATCATGTTGCTCATCCTCCTCTTCATCCCCGGGGACTTTGCCGGACCGTGCTTCATCGGCTTCGCCATCGGTGAGTCGCTCGGCGCCTCGGCGCTGCGCATCGCCGGCGGCATCTTCACCAAGATTGCCGACATCGGCTCGGACCTGATGAAGATTGTCTTCAAAATCAAGGAAGACGACGCGCGGAACCCGGGCGTCATTGCCGACTGCACCGGCGACAACGCCGGAGACTCTGTCGGCCCATCGGCGGACGGTTTTGAGACCTACGGTGTCACCGGGGTCGCGCTCATCACTTTCATCCTGCTGGCGGCGCACGACCCGGTGGTGCAGGTCCAGCTCCTGGTGTGGATTTTCGTGATGCGCATCGTGATGGTGCTTGCCAGCTTCCTCTCCTACACCGTGAACGAATTCGTCCAAAAGGCGCGCTACGTCGCCGCCGACCAGATGAACTTCGAGCACCCCCTCACCGCGCTGGTGTGGCTGACCTCGGTGGTGTCGGTGGGAATGACGTACCTCGTCTCCTGGCTACTCATCCCCACCCTGGGCGATGGGAGCTTTTGGTGGAAGCTGTCCACCATCATCACCTGCGGCACGCTGGCCGGGGCCATCATCCCCGAGCTGGTGAAGGTCTTCACCTCCACCGAGTCCAAGCACGTCCGCGAAGTGGTGACCGCCTCCCGCGAGGGCGGTGCCTCCTTGAACATTATTTCCGGCCTGGTGGCGGGTAACTTCAGCGCCTACTGGACGGGAGCGGCCATCGTCGCGCTGATGGGCATTGCCTACGGCGTGAGCACCTTGGGTTTGGGCGCGCTCTTTCCGGTGGTGGGCAGCGCCATCGACGCGAGCCCGGTGTTTGCCTTCGGCCTGGTGGCCTTCGGGTTTTTGGGCATGGGACCGGTGACCATCGCCGTGGACAGCTACGGTCCGGTCACCGACAACGCGCAGAGCGTTTACGAGCTGAGCCTCATCGAGGATGTGCCGGACGTGAAGAACCAGGTGAAGAAGGACTTCGGCTTCACCCCGGACTTCGAGAAGGGCAAGCACTTCCTCGAGGCCAACGACGGGGCGGGCAACACCTTCAAAGCCACCGCCAAGCCGGTGCTGATTGGCACCGCCGTGGTCGGCGCCACGACCATGATTTTCTCCATCATCGTGGTGCTCACCCAGGGCCTGACCACCGGGCTCGACAACCTCACCCTGCTCCACGCCCCGTTCCTCTTGGGCCTGGTGATGGGCGGCGCCGTCATTTACTGGTTCACCGGCGCCTCGATGCAGGCCGTGTCCACCGGTGCCTACCGGGCCGTGGAATTCATCAAGCGCAACATCAGGCTCGACGGCGTGACCAAGGCCTCGGTCAGCGACAGCAAGCGCGTGGTCGAAATCTGCACCCAGTACGCGCAGAAGGGGATGATTAATATTTTCCTCGCCGTCTTCTTCAGCACCCTGGCGTTTGCCTGCCTCGAGCCCTTCTTCTTCATCGGCTACCTCATCAGCATCGCCATCTTCGGCCTCTACCAGGCCATCTTCATGGCCAACGCCGGCGGAGCCTGGGACAACGCGAAGAAGCTGGTGGAAGTCGAGCTCAAGGCCAAGGGGACGCCGTTGCACGACGCCACGGTGGTGGGCGACACCGTGGGCGACCCCTTCAAGGACACCTCCAGCGTCGCCCTCAACCCAGTCATCAAGTTCACCACGCTCTTCGGCCTTTTGGCGGTGGAGCTGGCCATCACCCTCGAGCGGACGACGAGCATTGTCCTGGCGGCGGTTTTCTTCCTGTGCAGCCTGGTCTTCGTCTGGCGGTCCTTCTACGGGATGCGCATCCAGGTGAGCCCGGCCAGCAGCGCCGGGGCCGAAGCGAAGGCCGCCTAACAGCCCACTCCGGGCCCGTCCACGCGGGTTTTGGGAGCGCGTCCTCCTTATAGAGGGCCGTGCCTCCGGGGCCTGCCATTGTCCCTTGCCGGAAGTGGCCGAGGCCCCCTTAGAGTGGAGGCCCAGCAGGCCTGCGGATGCTCACTGGCGCACACGTCATCCTCTACAGCAAGGACGCCGAGAGGGACCGGGACTTTCTCCGCGACGTCCTCGAGCTTCCCCACGTCGACGCCGGGCACGGCTGGCTCATCTTCGGGCTCCCGCCCTCGGAGGTTGCCGTCCACCCGTCAGAGGGGAGTGCGGCGCACGAGTTGTACCTCCTCTGCGACGACGTCCACGCCTTGGTGGCGAAGCTGAAGCGCCAAAACGTCGCCTGCTCGCCCGTGGAGGAACAGCGCTGGGGCTCCCTCACCCACCTCACCCTGCCGGGTGGTGGGAAGCTGGGCGTCTACCAAGCCAAGCATCCCCGACCGCCGTCGCTTCCCTGAGGCCCCCAGGGAGTGCGCCTTTCCTGGGCGCGGCTTGGAGCCAGGCCTGGGCGCATGCTAACCGCACGCCTCGCCATGGCTTCCGCGGGGATGTCAGTCTTGCGCTTCACGTTTCTCGGCACCTCCGCCGCGCAGCCCACCATCCATCGAAACCTCTCCGGGCTCTCGGTGAAGGCGGACGCGGAGCTCTTGCTGTTTGACTGCGGCGAGGGCAGCCAGCGGCAGATGATTCGTTACGGCACGGGCTTCAGCGTGGACGCGGTGTTTTTCACCCACTTCCACGCTGACCACTACCTCGGGATTATTGGGTTTCTGCGCACGCTGGGGATGATGGGGCGCGAGCATGGCCTCAGCCTCTACGGGCCTCCCCCGGCCAAGCGCCTACTCAACCAGGCGGTACACCTGGGCGTCGAGTCCCTCGGCTTTCCCTTGGAGATTGTGGAACTCAAGGACGGCGAACGGATGCAGCGCTCGGGCTATGCCGTCCGCGCAGTGGCGGTGCAGCACCGGATTAACGCGCTCGGCTACGTGGTGGAGGAGGACGAGCGCACCGGCCGCTTCAACCTCGACGCGGCGCGGGCGCTCGGCGTCCGGGAGGGGCCGGACTTCGGACGGCTGCAGCGTGGGGAGGCGGTGGTGGCCCTGGACGGGAAGACGGTGCACCCCGCCGACGTGGTGGGACCCTCCCGCCACGGCCGGCGGCTCGCGCTCTCGGGGGACACCCGGCCCTGCGAGGCCATGGTGGAGGCGGCGCGCGACGCGGACGTCCTCATCCACGAGTCCACCTTCTCCGACGACGAGCAGGAGCGCGCGCTCGAGACGCGCCACTCCACCGCCCGGGAGGCGGGCCGCGTTGCCAAGGCCGCCGGCGCACGGCGGCTCATTTTGACGCACTTGAGCTCCCGGCATGACACCGACCCCTCGAGACTGCTGGCGCAAGCCCGCGCCGAGTACCCAGGGCCGGTGGACGTGGCCCACGACGGGATGACGGTGGACGTCGCGCTGCGCGACTAGCACCCCCCGGCCTGAAGGGGCTCGGGGCCGCGTCGGCCGCCGGAGGCTGGCTCGGCGTCCAGCATTTCCGCTGACGGCTGGCTGCTCCACGCGGCGAGCAGCCCAAACGCCGCCGACTCACTTTCGTTCCGGCCTCCGGCGGCGCGGCCACGTGCCTCGTCGCGTGTACGGACCTCCTCCACCTGCGCCACCGGCATCACCACGGCTTCGGCTGGGGCGGGGCGCGCTCAGGGCCCTGGTGGAAGCACGGCGCCTCGGACGGAGGGGCCGCGTCCCCATAGCTCCAGTCTCCGCGGCCGAGCTCTCGTGTTGCCAGGCGGCTTCCCGCTAGGCCGTCTCCACGTCCGGCACAGCGCTCAAGTCCTTCGCCTCGCCGTTGGTCCCCAACAGCGCGCCACGCAGCTTCTGCGTGGACTCTGGCAACAAGAGGAAGAGGGCCGAGGCCATGCCCACCACGGCGCCCAAAAACAGGCCGCCAACAGCTGGCCCCACCCAGGCGCCGGTGCGCTTCCTCTGGATGCCGAGTGCACCCAGCACCGCGTCCGCATCGACCTTCTTGAGCTCTTTCAACGCCACCATGGGGCACTCCTTCCAGAAGGGTTCAGCGGAGGAAGGTAGGGCGCGACGCCTTGGGCACAACCCCCTGGGGGAGCCGCTTCAAGAAAAGCGCCTTCACTTCTTCAGGCCGGCTGTCCGCTGACCCACCTTGCGCCCAACGGCAGGCGTGCCCACGTTTTGCGCCAACGACAGGAGAACCAAACCCATGCGGAAAACAACTCTTCTTGCCGCATTCGTCGGGGTGTCACTTGCCGCCGCCGGGTGCGTCGTCCACGAGCGCGAAGTGGTTACCGAACGCCCCGCCGCCCCCTGCCCTGGCGCCGTCTGGGTGGAGGACGGACACCACAGCCACTGGGACTGTCCTCACGAGAAAGTAGAAGTCGAAGTGAGGCCTTAGGCCTCTGCAGGCGACCGCCTGAAGGACGCCGAGTTTTCCGCCGGCTTTTTCTAGGGTTGCGCCTCGAGGATGCGCTTGACCATAAGGTCCGGCGACAGTCTTCCTCAGGCGGCGGAAAGGGGCATCCGCCCGCGAAACCGAGTTTCTTTCAGGAACTAGGTGCCTAGACCCATGGCCAAGAGGTCCTCGAGCTTCAGCGCAGCACCCTCCCCTTCGAGGCGTCGCCGTTGGACCGCATCGAGCGTCGCGCTCAGCTCGCGGTCGACTTCTTCGGCGAGATTCTTATCGGACATGAGCAGCGAGCTTCCACTGGAACGAAGAGCCGCCTGAGCCCCTCCGTAGAGCTGCGCCGCCCGGCGGCGGTCTCCTCGCGCCAGATGGATCTGCGCCAGACTCAACAGCACGACCGGCCTTCCGCCGACTTGTCCCAGTTCGCGCGACATGGCGAGGCTTTCACGCGTCAGCGCCAGCGCCTCGTCGGCGGCCCCAGCGTGCAGTTTGGCGGTCGCCAGATTGAGGCTGGAGACGACAATCTGCCGGCGAGACCGCGTGACGCGAGCCACCTGCAGGGACTCAAAAAATGCCGCTTCGGCCCGCTCCCAATCGCCTCGCATGCGTGCAATCTCCCCGCGACAGTTAATGTGGCGGACCAGGGTGGACTGGTCGCGATAGGCCCGCAGCTCGGCGATGGCTTCCTCGTTCAGCCGCTCGCCTTCCTCCAGGCGGTCTTGCTCGCAGGCGAGCCAGGCGCGATTCACCACCGCCAAGGCCCGCAAGCGTCTGTCGCCGATGCGGCTGGCCAGCTGCAACGCCTCATCATTCAACGATGCCGCTCCCTTCAAGTCTCCTTGAAACATCACCGTCCAGTAGAGCGCGTTGAGAGCGTCCATCAACGAGTCCGGCTCGTCCAGGCTACGAAAAATGGCAACGCTCTCCTCGTGACAGGTGCGAGAGCGCGGGAGATCCCCCAGGCACCAAGCCAGCACCCCAACCCAGTGGAGCCCTTTCGCCTTGAGGGGGGGCGGCACCGTAACCGCCAGTTCCAGCGCCTGCTCCAGCGTTCGCTGCCCCTCCAGCCAGTGGCCACGGATTTCCCAAAAATGGCCCAGGGCGATGGCCAGGCGAAGCATTTCGCTCCCCGCTTCGGTGTCCCGGAACCAGTCTCGAGCCAGGAGAAGCTCGTCGTGGTCTGCTTCGAGTTCGTCAAAGTGCCTGCCCTGAGCCGGTCCAGTAAGCTCCGGCGCGCGGCGCTCCGCGTCGGCCAGGAAATGCTCCGCGTGCTGCGCCCTGGCCCCCGCCATCTCACCCTTCACCTCGAGCTGCTCTCTCGCATAGTCACGCAGCGTCTGAAGCATTCCGAAGCGTGTCTGGGTGCCCTCGACCTCCGTCCGAAAGAGGAGGCTCTTGTCCACCAAGGACGACAGGCCCTCGAGAACATCCCCTCCCTGCTCGCCAGCAATGGCAGCCGCGGCGGCCAACGAGCCGGCTTTCGCAAACACGCCGAAGCGGTGGAAGAGTCTCCTCTCCACGAGAGAGAGCAGCCCATCGCTCCAGGCGATGGTGGAACGCAGCGTCCGCTTGCGTAGGTCGACGTCACGCGAACCGCCGACGAGGGTCCGCAACGAGCCGCCGCCAGTCTCGAGACGCGCGAGCAACGCTTCGGGCTCAAGGACGCGCGCTCGGGCCGCTGCGAGCTCGATGGCCAGCGGCAAGCCGTCGAGCCGTTCGCAAATCGCGCCCACCGTCATAGCGTTTTGCGCCGTCAGTCGAAAACTTGGCACCAGCGCACGAGCACGCTCGACAAAGAGTTGGGCGGCCTCGGAGAGGGCTGGGGAAGCGCCGGATGCGGGGGCAGCAGCGGGCGAGTTCAGGTTCAGACCAGAGACGGGGAAGTCATGCTCGCCGGAGAGGTTGAGCAGCGTACGGCTGGTGGCCAGCACGCTGGCCTGAGGTGCCGCTCGAATCAACTCATTCACCACCGGTGCTGCCTCCAGGAGGTGCTCGAAGTTGTCGAGAACGAAGAGAACTGGTTCTCGGCGCAACGCCGCCGCTACGCCTTGAACGAGGGAGGCGTCCTGATTGGGCTGCAGTCCCAGCGCACTGGAGATGGCCGCGGCCACCTGGTCTGAATGGGTGAGCGGCGACAGGTCCACGAAGAAGGTGCCGCCAGAGAAGTGTCCGCTGAGACGGCCTGCCGCTTCGACGGCCAGCCGAGTTTTCCCAGCGCCGCCAGCCCCGGTGAGGGTGATGAGCTTCACGGGCGGCTGGACGAGAAGCTCCTTCAGACGCAGGAGCTCTGCCTCGCGTCCAAAGAATGGAGTCGTCTGAGCAGGCAGGCCGCCCTGGCTCGGCGCCGAACGGGGTCGGACCCGAGTCAAGGCCTGCACCGCGTCCTTGGGCCGAGCGAAGCGGTCCGCGGGCTCCCGGGCCATGCAGCGCTGAATGACGTCATCCCAGAGCGGAGGTAGGCCAGAAGCCTTCTCTGAGGCCCGGGGGGTTGGAGCAGTCAACCTGACGAGGGCGCACGCCAGCGGCGTCTCGGCCTGGAACGGCAGTTGGCCAGTCACCATCTCGAAGAGGACGACGCCGAATGCGTAGGTGTCGGTGGCTGGTGTCACCGTGCCCTGGCCGGCGACTTGCTCCGGCGCCATGTACGCGGGGGTTCCCAGAAATGCGCCGGTGCCGGTGAGGTCACTTAACCCTTGAGCATCCACCGCCCGGGCGATGCCAAAGTCACTCACCACGGCTCGGTCGACGCCGTCGGCCCCCCGCACCAAGAGCACATTCGAACTTTTGAAGTCTCGATGAACAACGCTCTGGCTGTGTGCCGCCTCGAGCGCTTCGGACATTTGTCGCGCCAGCTCCAACGTTGCCGGCAACGGAATGGCTCCGACCCTCCGAATGCGCTGGGCAAGCGTTTCGCCCTTCAGCAACTCCATTGTAAAAAAGACACGCGGCGCGCCGCTCCCGCTGGAGTTGAAAAAATCGAAGACCCGACAGACGTTGGGATGGGTAATGCGGCGGGCGAGGACGACCTCTCGACGAAGGCGGTCCACCGCTGCCGGCGAGGCCGCGACCTCCGGAAGAATCAACTTGAGGGCGACTGGGGCTCCGAGCTCCTCGTCATGCGCCTCGATGACGAGACCCATTCCACCTTGGGCGAGGGTGCGAAGTACCCGGAAGCGCTGGGCCAACAATTCTCCCGGCTCCACAGCTTCTTGCGCGGCCCCCGCGTGCACTTCGCGAGAGGCGACAGTGGACTCTTGCCACCGCGCCGGAGTGGGGTTGGCCTCTGCAGCCATCGGGAAAAGACAGTACTCCAAGCGGGCTCCTGTTGCGCCTCACCCCCAGAGCGGCGCACTCCGATGGTGAGAGCCACTTCACTGCTGATAGACGCTTCCCTCGGTTCTCCCCTATGACTGTCGGCAGCTCGGTCGCTGTGTTGCTGGGCCTCACCGTGGGGCTTCTCGGGCCGCGGATTGCGCGGCCATTGCTTGCCGCGCTCTCTGTTGTGCTGGCGACGCTCGTGGTCGTCTGGCGGGCGGGAACGTCGCAGTGGAGCTTCCTCGCTGCAGGCGTGGCCGTCGTGCTTCTCACCGCCGTCGTGGTGTGGCTCGTGACGCGCTGGCCCCGCGTGGGCCTCCTACCGGCGCTTTTGTTGGCCCTCGCCCTCGGCATGGCCCCCATCCTCTTCGACGCCGGAAGCCGGCTCAGCGTCCCCTTCCGGCTCCTCGCGGTGGTGTGCATCGCCCTTGCCCTGTGGGGCCTCATTCGCCCGCTGCTCGGCGTCCGGTTGGTGGCGGCGGCCATCGGCGCGCGCCTGGTCCTTTCGGCGCTTCCGGGAGAGACGGCGGCCTGGCAGTGGCCGGCGCTGGCGTGTTTCCTCTTCCTTCTCGGACGCCTCGTCTCCGCCCGGGCCGAGCTCAAGCGAGGCGTCCGGCGTCTGTACCGGCGGGCGGCGGCCGCCTCGGCGCTGGTGGCCCTTCTCTGCGTGGGCGCGGCAGTGCTTTTCGCCAAGGAGCTCCCCGCGCCGGACGCGCGCGGCGCGCCTCGCCTTCAACGCCTGCGCGCGGTGGCTCCCTCGGGCGGCTACCTCTGGCCGGCGCTCTCCGAGTCCATCACCTGGGAGGGCGGCGAGGCGTACCCGGCTTGGGACAACCTCAACGTGCGCTACCTCACGGGCTCCGCTGAGCGCGGCCTGTTTCGCCTTCCGCACTCTTCCCGGCTGCTCGGGCGTTTCAGCCTTAACCGCGAGGTGGAGGCCCTGCGTGCCCTCAAGGACGCCGAGGAGTTGGTGGACCTCGAGGCCGCAGCCCAGGCCATCGTCACGGCGGTGAAGGAGACGGCGCCCGGCCGGACGCCGGGCCTCAGCGAGCGCGCCCTGGCTGCCAGCATTCACCGGCTGGGCCTGGCCGCCGGCTGCAGCGAGGACAGCTTTCCGCCCCTCGTGGCGTCCGGCGCGCGCGCCGCCGCCCCGCACGCCTTTCCCACGGACGCCCAGTTGCGCGAAGGCGAGCTGGTGGTGGTGGACGTCGGGTGCTCCGTCCACCACTACGCCTCGGACTTTACCCGCACCTTCCCGGTGGGCGGCCACTTCACACCGGAGTACCGCCGTGACTACGAGGCGGTGTACGCCGCGCAGCAGGCGGCGCTCGCCGCTTGCCGCCCGGGCGCCGTCCTCTCGGGCAAGTCCCAAGGAGGCGAGCCTTCGCTGGACGCCATCGCGCACCGCGTCCTCAAAGAGCGGCTCGGCGAGTCGGCCTACCGCCACGCACTCGGCCACGGCGTGGGCCTCTTCGTCCATGACGTTGGGACGGGTGGGCCGCTACAGCCGGGCGTGGTGTTGACGCTGGAGCCCGGCCTCTACCTCGCCGGAAAGGTGGGCATCCGCATTGAGGACACCTACCGGGTGACAGAGTCGGGTTGCGTCCCCCTCACCACCGGCCTGCCGGCGGACCCGGACTCGGTAGAAGCCTTTCTCGCCGGCCGGAGTCCCTGAGGCGCACCCGGCCCCAGGCCCCTCTGGGAGCGGGGTGTGGGTGGTGCTCCCGGCGCTACAGCGCCTTTAGTCGGGGTTGCCTGGCACGCTACGGAATGGCCCCCGCGAAGGCCCTAAGTGCCGAGACTTCCTAAGGCCCCCTGGGTGGCACCGCCAATGCAAAACCCGGTGACGTCCGGAGCGAATAAACGCCCCCCGGACATACCAGGAGTTCTCCCATGGCCAGCGCAACCAACAGCCTCTTCGCCTCCAGCCGTACCAGCCGCTCGCTGGGGTTGCTCGTCGCCGCGGGCATCCTCTTCATCGCCACCGTCGGCGGCTCCAGCGCCCTGTACAGCGCCTACACCGGGGTGGCGCAGATGCAGGTGGCCGCCGCCCGCGTCGCCGCGTAACGCCACCGCCCTGCAACGGGGGGCGAGACTGCCGGCACCTCGTAGCAGAGGTACCGCTCTCGCCCTCCCTCGCGGGCGGTGGAAGCGTTTTCTACCGCCGACGAGGGAGTCTTCCCTTCCTCCGCGACAAAAGGGCGTCCGGGTGACGTGCGGCCCCTCGGAGGCCCCGGCCTCGAGACACGCGCTCCTTCGTCCCCTTGGGGAAGCCAAGGTGGCCGCGGTGCATTCAGGCGCTGTCAGCCGGCGGTGGCCTCGGTGAGCGCCCGGTGGACGGCCTCCAGGGCCTTGCGTGCCTCGAGCAGCTCCTGGCGCTCGCTGGTGAGCTCCGCCACCTGGCGGCCAAGTGTTTCCCGCTCCGTGGTGAGGGTGTGCACCAACCGGCGCAGCGCTTCCAGCTCCTCCCGGTAACTCTCCACCTCACTGGCCAGGCGCTCCTCCTCGGCGAGTCCCTCGGAGATTTGCTTGTCCTTTTCGGCCAGCTGGAGGCCCAGTCGCTGCTGCTCCTCGAGGGTGGCCGACTCGCGCGTCCGCAAGTCCTGTACGGCCAGAAGCATCTCGTCCCGCTCCCCCTCCAGCGCGGACAACTCCTTCTCCAAGTCCGCCAACAGCTTCGTCCGGCCCTCCACAGCGGCGGCGAGTCGCTTGGCCTCGTCCACCCGGGCCCGCGCCTCGGCCGTGGCCCGCTCCGCCTGCCGGCGGGCGGCTTCCAGCTCCTGGACGAGGCCCAGGTTGAGGGCCTTGGCCTCCGCCAGCTCCGCCTGCAGGGTGGCGATGCGCTCCACCGCCAGGACGCCGGCGGCAGCGGCGGTGGCCGGCAGGGGCGCAGGCCTTGGCGTCTCGCGCGCCGCCTTCAACCGCTGGCGCAGCTTTTCCCGCCGCGCGGTGGGGCTCTCCTCCTTGGGAAGCGGTGCAGAAGGCCGCGCCGCGTCCCGTGGGGCCGCGGGCACCGAAGGCGAAGGAGGCAACCCCGGGCCGGCGGGCACGCTGTGGCGGGCCAGGAGTTTCTCCACCGCCTCCGCGCCGCGGCGGACAGCCGGCGGCGCCTCCGCCTCGGGTGCGCGCGCCGCCCGCGGCGCAGGGGCCGGCTGCGGGCGCGGCGCCTCCTCGGAGACAACGGCCCTGGGCACAGGCGCCGGGCTGGGGGCTTGCACCGGCGGCGGAGTCGCGGCGTCGTCATCCGGCGACGTCGCCTCCTCCAGGAGGCTCCCCAGCTTCACCCGGGGCCGGGAACGGGAAACGTTTTGCTCGAAGGCCTTCTTCATGGCGTGGACCTCACCCGGCCTTTTGCGCGTCCCGGCCGCCGCCGGAGGTGCGCGTGGTTGCCGCTTCGATGCGTGCCAGCACCTCAGTCACCATGGCGTCGATGTCCGTGGCCCCCTTGGAGTCGCGGTCGGCGAGAAACACCGGCACCCCCTCCGAGGAGGACTGGGCAAATTTGGTGCACTGCCTCACCATGGAGGTGAGCATGTACTCGGGGTAGTGGGTTTTGAGCGCCTCCAGCGCTTCCTTCGCCAGCTTGAATGTCTGGTTGAAGGCGTTGACGACAATGAAGACGTGGTCCAGCACGTGCGCCAAGTCCTCTTCCAGGCTTTGGACAGTCTCGAAGAGCAGCTTCAGGCCGTGGAAGGAGAGGAAGTCGGCCAGCACCGGGACGAAGAGGTCGTCCGCCGCCATGAGGGCGTTGAGGTTCAGCAGCCCGAAGGAGGGCGGTGCGTCGAAGACAATGCAGTCGTAGCGCTCGCTCACGTCCTTGAGGGCGTTTTTGAGTTTGAACTCCCGCGCTGACATGGGCATGAGCGCCAAGTCCACGGTGCTCATGGTGAGGTTACTGGGGACGAAGTCCAGGTTGGGCATGGGCGAATGCTGGATGACTTCGTCCATGGGCGCCTTGCGGACGAGGACGTTGAGCAGCGTCTTCTCGAAGTCCTCCCCCTCGAAGCCCAAGCACTTGGTGGCATGGCCCTGGCTGTCCAAGTCCACCAACAGGACGTGGTAGCCGAGCTCCGCCATGCGCCAGGCATAGGAGGTGGAGAGCGCCGTCTTCCCCGTCCCGCCTTTGAAGTTGAGAAACAGCTGCCGGCGGTGCCCGAGCGGCCGCGGGAAGTGCTGCAGCGTGTGCCGCACCGCCCACAAGTCCACGCCGGAGTATTTCTCCTGCTTCAGCGCGGACTGCAGCGTGCGCAGGGGCAGCCGCAACACTCCGGCGGCCTGCTTCGCGCTGTAGCTCGGTGCGTCCATGGTTGGGTTTCCCGCGCCCTTAGGCGACGAAGAGCTTGGTGCCACGCCGTACCACCTGTCCCCGGGCAGTGAGAAGCGCGCAAGCGACTTCAATGGCCTCCGACGGCGCACCGAGGAGGCCCTCCAGCTCCTGCGCCGAGCGGCCGCGCATGGCGGCTTTCAGCTCTCCGAGGACGTTGCCACACAGGGCCTCCGGGTTGAGGCGCGGGCCGTCTTCCAAAACGGCCACCTGCGTGGTGTGGCTGTGCCGCACGGTGCTGGACGCCTCGCGGGCCAGCGCCGTCTTCGCCCGCTCGGACACCGAGGCCACCGGCAACGCCGTCAACCGGCGAATTTCTCGCCGGCGCTGCGGGCCCTCCAGGCCGGCCACGGTGTCCACCTCCACGCCCAACAGCCGGGAGAGGCTGCGCGCCGCCGCGCCGCGCACCGCCGGGAAGGGGTCATCGAGCGCCGCCAGCAAAGCGCTCCGCGCCTCCTGGCCACCGTGGGCACCTGCCGCCAGCGCCGTGACGCGCCGGACTTCCGGGTCCGCGTCGGAGCCCGCGGAGCGCTCCGTGGCCAGGACTTCTTCCCGGGGAAGCTGCAAGGACAGGAGCGCCGCCCGGCGGCGCACCGAGGCGTCCGTGTCCCGGGCCGCGCGCTGCAGGTGCGGGACGGCCCGGTGGGCGTCGAGCGCCAACAGCGTCCTCAGCGCCGCAATGCGGACTTCGGGCACCGGCGCGTCCAGGAAGGCCTCGGCCACCGAGGCGCCCTCGGGCCCGGCCAGGGCGCGCAGCGTCTCGAGGAGGGACACCGCCACCCGGGCGTCGCGCTCGGCATGAAGCGCCGAGGCCACCGCGGACGCCGCGGATTTGTCCTTGAGGGCCGCCAGTCTCTCTGCGGCGCGAATGCGAGCGCCCGCGTCCGGCGCCGAGAGCTCCCGCACCGAGAAGCCATACAACGTCTCGTCGCCCGGGAGGCGGCGCCTCGGTCCAGCCGGGGGCACGGGGCTTCCGAGCCGGCCTTGGGCCTTCAAGCCCTCGGCCAACCGCGTCGCTTCCGAGACTTCTCTGGGCGGCGGAGTCCGCGCGACGGAGGGGGCCCAGCCGCCGGCGCTCTCCACGTCCGGCTCGAGCTGAAGCACGGCCCGGGCAGGCACGTCGCTCGCGCGGGGAGGCGCCCTCAACACTGGCGCGGTGTCCACCGGGGCCGGGGCCGGCGGGGCCTCCGGGCCCTCGCCCCAGACGCCGACGGCCATTTGGCGCGCCACTTCGGCCTGAAAGGCCACCGCGTCGTCGATGAGGACGTCCTCGCTCTCAGTCTCCGGGCCCGGGACGTCGAGGACGGGGGGGCCGGCGCCCTCCTGCGCTGGACGCGCGGCGAGGACTTCGCTGCGCAGCTGGGAAATGAAGGCCGCCAAGTCGAAGGAGCCGTCCTCGTCGGAGAGGACGCCGCGGATGCGCGCCGCGTCGAGAAGCTTGTCCACCAGGGACGTCCGCTCCTGGCGGAGCGCGTCCACCACCCGGCCCAGCTCTTCACGGTCCCGGTGGGCGCGGGCCAGGGCCACCTCGAGCTCGGCCACCTTTTGCTTGAGCTCGACTTCCTGGACGGAGGCCGAACCGAGCTCCGCCTTGAGCCGGTCCACCTCGGCACGCGCCGCGGCCGCATCTCCTTCGAGCTGCTCAGAGCGAGCCTCGAAGTAAACAATTTTTTCCAGAGCGCTCTTGAGAAGCGCCTCCGCGCGCGCGTCGCTCACCGTCGTTGCAGCCCTCCGCGCCAAACGTCCTCAGGCAGGCGGGCGGCAGCTTACAGGACGGAATCCGCCATCCGCACCCCTGGTGAATGCACCCCGGCCCGGGGGGCACGGGGGCGCGCGGCCGGGGACGTGGGCCAGCGCGGTGCGCCGCGCCGCGCCCCCTTGCAAAGCGGTTTTCCACGGTGCACTTGTAGGCCGCTGCAATGGAGTGCTTGACACCCCGGGGGCCTCCCGACGAGCGTCCCCCAGCTGCCCGCCCTTCTCCCCACCGGAGGTACCCCGCCATGCTGAAGCGCCTCGCCCTCGCCGCAGCTCTCCTCGCCATCCCCGCGTTCGCCGCCAGCCCTGACGCCTACCAGGTGACGGGCATCGTCAAGGACGTCAGCGCCGACACCATTACCGTCATGAAGGGCAAGGAGAAATTCGAAATTGCCCGCGGCGCCGACACCACCGCGGTAAAGGCCGGCGACAAAGTCACCGTCCACTACAAGATGACCGCCACCTCGGTGGAAGTGAAGACCGCCGCCAAGCCGGCCGCCAAGTAACGCTCAAGCCCTGGAGAGCGACGGGCGACTTGCACGAAACATGCGCCCCTGACGCGCGAGGCCCTCAGGCCCGGTGGATGGGCTTGTAGCGGATGCGCTTCGGCTGAAGCGCCTCGGCCCCGAGGCGCTTCCGCTTGTCCGCCTCGTAGTCCTGGTAGTTCCCTTCGAAGAAGACGGCGCGGCTGTCTCCCTCGAAGGCCAGAATGTGGGTGGCCACGCGGTCCAGAAACCAGCGGTCGTGGCTGATGACGACGACGCAGCCGGCAAAGCCGAGCAGCGCTTCCTCCAAGGAGCGAAGCGTCTCCACGTCCAAGTCGTTGGTGGGCTCGTCGAGGAGCAGCAGGTTGCCCCCGCTCTTGAGCATTTTCGCCAAGTGGACGCGGTTGCGCTCCCCGCCAGAGAGGTCCTTGACGCGCTTCTGCTGGTCCTGGCCCTTGAAGTTGAAGGCGGCGAGGTAGGCGCGCGAAGGGATTTGCTTCCCGCCCAAGTCCACCAAGTCCAGGCCGCCACTCACCTCTTGGAATGCCGTCTTCTCGCCGTCCAGCGCGTCGCGGCTCTGGTCCACGTAGGCCAGCTTCACCGTCTCGCCGATGCGGAGCTCGCCCGCGTCCGACTTCTCCTGGCCAGTCACCATCCGAAACAGCGTCGTCTTCCCGGCGCCGTTGGGGCCGATGACGCCTACAATTCCGCCCGGAGGCAGCTTGAAGCTCAACCCATCCACCAACAGCCGGTCGCCGTAGGCCTTCCTGAGCTCCTTGGCCTCCACCACCAGCCCTCCCAGCCGCGGCCCGGGAGGAATCCAGATTTCTCCCGTTGACTCGCGCTTGTCCGGCCCCTGGGCCGCCATCTCCTCATACGCCTGCAGCCGGGCCTTGCTCTTCGCCTGACGCGCCTTGGGGCTACTCTGCACCCACGCCAGCTCTCGCTTGAGCTGCTTCTGGCGCGCCGACTCGGCCTTCTCCTCCACCTCCAGCCGCTTTTGCTTCTGCTCGAGCCAGGAGGAGTAGTTGCCTTTCCAAGGCACGCCCTCGCCGCGGTCGAGCTCCAGAATCCACTCCGCCACGTTGTCCAGGAAGTAGCGGTCGTGGGTGATGCTCACCACCGTGCCCGGGAACTGCTTCAGCGCTTGCTCCAGCCAGGCCACGCTTTCGGCGTCGAGGTGGTTGGTGGGCTCGTCGAGGAGGAGCAAGTCCGGCTTCTCCAAGAGGACGCGGCACAGCGCCACCCGGCGCTTCTCCCCGCCGGAGAGGGTGGCCACCGCCGCCTCCGGGGGAGGCAGCCGCAGCGCGTCCATGGCCACCTCCAGCGTCCGGTCGAGCTCCCAGGCGTTGGCCGCGTCGATGGCGTCCTGGAGCCGGGCCTGCTCCGACAACAGCTTCTCCAGTTGGGCGTCGTCCAGCGGCTCTCCGAGCCGGGTAGAGACTTCCTCGAAGCGCAGCAAGAGGTCGCGGGTCGCTTTCACCCCCAGCTCCACATTGCCCTTCACATCCAAAGAGCCGTCCAGCTGGGGCTCCTGCGGCAAATAGCCCACGCGCGCCGAGGGGTCCTTGCGCGCCACGCCAAAAAACTCGGTGTCCACGCCGGCCATGATGCGCAGCAGCGTGGATTTGCCCGCGCCGTTGGGGCCGATGACGCCAATTTTCGCCCCTGGGAAAAACGACAGGTAGATGCCCTTGAGGATGTCTTTTCCACCCCGGACCTTGCGCAAGTCCTGCATTGTGAAGATGAAGTTCTCGGCCATGGGGCTCCCCTTGGGAGGTGCTTTCTACCTCGACGGCGGAGTGCTAGGGGGTTGGTGAGACTGTTGCCCTGTCCCACATGGCCACCGCCTTCGACTACCAGCTGGTGACGAAGCTTCACGAGAGCGCTGCCAGCGCAGCGTGGCTCGGGCGTAACCTCGACAGCGGAGCCAACGCCTTGGTGCGTGTCTTCCACGGGACGCTGTGGCGACGGCCGGATGCGCGCGGAGACTTCGTCGACCGGGCCGAGGCGCTGCAGGGCGTGCACCATCCGCACCTGGCGCGACAGCTGGAGGCGGGCTGCCTTCCGGATGGCCGGCCCTTTGTGGTGAGCGAGTACCTCGAAGGCGAGGACTTGGCCGCCCACCTGCGCCGCACCGGGCCTCTCACCCCGGACCAGCTTGCCCTCCTCATTCCGCCACTGTGCAGCGCGCTCACCGAGCTCCGGAATGCGGGAATTCTCGTGCACGTCCTTCCGCCGGACCAAGTCTTCTTGGTGGGGGGCCTGGCCCGCTACACCCCGAAGCTGGTGGGGCCGGGACTCTCCGACGGGCCGGCCCCCAAGGACGACGCCCGGGCCGACGTGCAGGCCGTGGGCCAACTCATGCGCGAGGCGATGGGGGGGGATGCCGGCGGCTGGCTGGAGCCTATTATTCGTCGCTGCTTGCAGCCCGAACCCAGCGACCGCTTCGCCAGTCCCTCCGCCCTGGCCCGGGCGCTGGATGCCGCTCAGCCGCGGACGGAGGAGCTGCATCAGCACGACACGGGCACCACGCCGCTGTTGCTCGTCGAGGAAGCAGTCCGCGAGCGCGAGGGCGACGTCATCGGCCAGTACAAGCTGGAGCGCCTGCTGGGGGAGGGCTCCATGGGGCGCGTCTTCCTCGCCCGGCACGTGACGCTGGGCCGTCCGGCGGCCATCAAGGTGCTGCGCGCTGAGCACGCCCAAAACCAAAACCTCATCCAGCGCTTCTTTCACGAGGCGCGGGCCGTCAACCAAATCAACCACGAGCACATCGTCGAGATTCAGGACTTCGTCCACGAGCCAGGGCCCAGCGGCCGGACGCGCGTGTACTGCGTCATGGAGATGCTCGATGGCTCCAGCCTCAACGACGTGCTGGCCAATGAGCACCTCTCGGTGGCGCGAGCGGTGGACATGGCGCGGCAGGTGGCCCGGGCCCTGGGCGCCGCCCACCAGGTGGGCGTCGTCCACCGCGACGTGAAGCCGGACAACCTCTTTCTCGTCCGCCGCGGCACCGAGCGGGACTTCATCAAGGTGCTGGACTTCGGCGTGGCCAAGCTGATGACGCCCATTGGCGACCTCCCGCTGACGTCCACGGTGGAGGGCACCATTGTGGGGACGCCGGCCTACATGGCGCCGGAGCAAGCCAATGGCCTCGGTGCCGACGCGCGGACCGACCAGTACGCCCTGGGCTGCGTCCTCTATGAGATGTTGGCCGGGCACCCGCCGTTTTCCGGCGCCAGCTTCGGCCAGCTGGTGGCCCAGGTGCTGACGGAGCCCGCGCCGCCGCTTCCCGCCCGGACGCCAGCCTCGGAGCGAATTCCGGCAGCGCTTCGGGCCGTGGTGTCGCGCTGTTTGGCCAAGGACCCGGTGGACCGCTTCCGGGACATGGCCGCGCTCGAGGAAGCCCTGGCCGCGGCCCTCCTCCAGCCGCAGCAGCGCCACGGCGGCGCCCTGTTGGCCAGGGGCGTTGTCGCCGCCTGCCTCTTGGCCGTGGCCTTCACCGCGTGGCGCGTGCGGCACATTCTGGCCTCGCCTCCACCGCAGGAGGTGGCCCTGGCCCCGGAGCCAGCGGTGCGGCCCCCCCTGCCCGTCCCCGAGGCGGCCGCTGCCTCGAAGGCCCTGGTGAGACTCAACGTCCTCAGCCAGCCCAACGGCGCGCGCGTGGAGCGCGTGGACAGCGGGGAATTCCTCGGGACGACGCCGCTCCTCACCCGCGTCCCGGAGGCTCCCGGTAACCTCGTCCTCCGCCTCAGTGCGCCGGGCCACCAAAGCGTCCTTCGCAGCGTCCCGGGCCAAGGTGACGTCCAGCTGGAAGTCCGCCTGCCCCTGCGGGCGAAGCGGGGCGAAGCCCCGGCCACCGCGCGGCCGCCGGGCCACTCGAAAAACCCGGACCCCTTCAAGCTGTAGAAGGCTGCCCCCGGTTGTCGGTTGGGCTTTTCTCACGGCGGCGTCGCCGCCCATGGGTTACAGGGAGCGCCCTCCCCCCCATTGTGACGGCACCCGTCTTGGACATTGAGAAGCTCGTCAAGCGCTACCGCGACGTGGTGGCCTTGGACGGCGTCTCCTTGCAAATTGGCGCCGGGGAGATTTTTGCACTCCTCGGCCCCAACGGCGCCGGGAAAACCACCCTCATCGGCGCGGTGTGCGGGCTGGTGAAGAAGACGTCCGGGCGGATGCGCCTCTTCGGCACGGACTTGGACGTGGACGCGCTCGGCCCGCGCTTTCAAGTGGGCCTGGTGCCGCAGGAAGTGAATTTCGACCCCTTCTTTACAGTGAGCGAGTCCTTGCGCATCCAGCTCGGCTACTACGGCCGGCCGCCGGACGAGGCCCGCATTGCTGAGGTGTTGGAGGCGTTGGACCTCACGGCCAAGGCCAACGCCCAAACGCGGGCCCTCTCCGGAGGCATGAAGCGAAGGCTCCTCATCGCCAAGGCGCTGGTGCACGCCCCGAAGCTCGTCTTCCTCGACGAGCCCACCGCCGGGGTGGACGTCGAGCTGCGGCGAGACTTGTGGGCCTACGTGCGAAAGCTGCGGGGCCAAGGGACGACGGTGGTGCTCACCACGCACTACCTCGAGGAGGCGGAGGAGCTCGCGGACCGGGTGGGCATCATCAACCAGGGGCGGCTGCTTCTCGTCGAGGACAAGCGCGCCCTCATGCGGCGCATGGGCACCAAGCGCTTGGTGGTGGGCTTCCACAGCCCGGTGGCGCGCCTCCCGGAGGCCTTCGCCGACGGCGGCGTCCTCTCCGAGGACGGCAAGGCCTGGGTGTACACCGAACGCCCCGGACGCCCAGGCACCGGGGACGTGCTGCGCAGCCTCTACTCGGCCGGCCTCCCCGTCCAGGAGGTGGAGACGCGGGCCAGTAAGCTGGAGGACGTCCTCATTGAGGTGCTGCACGGCCGGGGCGGAGCCGCGCCATGAATTGGCTCGGCCTCAAGACGTTGCTCGTCAAGGAGGTGCGGCGCTTCCTGCGCGTGCCCGGGCAGACGGTGCTCTCCCCCCTCATCTCCACCTCGTTGTACTTCGTCGTCTTCGGCGTCTCCTTGGGCGGACGGATGGAGCAAGTGACGGGGCACCCCTACTTGCCCTTCATCGTCCCCGGCCTCGTCTTCTTGGGCATGGCCAACAACGCCTTTCTCAACAGCAGCTCGTCCCTCTTCATCATGAAAATCCAAGGGACGGTGGTGGACCTCCTCGTCGCCCCTCTCGGGGCGGGAGAAATTCTCCTGGGCTTCGTCGGCGGGGCCATGGTGCGCGGGTTGATTGTCGGCCTCCTCACCTGGGCGGTGGCGCTTCTCTTCACCCCGCTGCAGCTGGTCCACCCCTTCGCCACCTTGGGTTTTCTCGTCGGCACGGCCTACGTCTTCAGCGTCCTCGGCCTCATCGCCGCGGTGTGGGCGGAGAAGTTCGAGCAAATTAACTTCTTCCCCACCTTCGTCATGCTGCCGCTCACCTTCCTGGGCGGGGTGTTTTACTCAGTGAAGCAGCTGCCGGAGCCCTGGCACACGGTGAGCCTCTTCAACCCCATGGTGTACATGGTGGAGGGCCTCCGCTACGGCATGCTGGGCTCGAGCGTCTTTCCGCCGCTTTTGGGCGGAGCTCTCCTCACGCTGCTGGCCCTCGTGGCCACAGCGGTGACGTACACGCTGCTGGCCCGCGGCTACAAACTGAAGCAGTAACCCGTCCGCGGCTTTTGCCAAGCGGCCACAACGGCCCGGCCTCGCGGACGCTTTTCCGTTTCGGCCCCACGCGACGCGCTGGGCCAGGGCCTGGGGTGTTTTTGAGTCGGGGCCTCGCCCCCCCAACACTTGGGAGTCGTACCCACACTTCGCTCCTCAGCGGCTTAGTTTGGCAAGCAACCTGTTGAATTCACCCAAGGCCCGAGGACGGACCCAATCTTGCTGCGCTCTTCCACTCGAGGAGGAGTCGCCATGATGAATACGTGGAAAATTTCGGTGGTGCTGGGCGCGTCCCTTTTGTGGGCGACGCCGGCGCTGGCCCAGAATACAAACAACCCGGAGTGCCTCGGGACGCAATGTGGCGCACCTGCCGAGGAGGGCGGTGGCGGCTGCGGCTGTAGCTGCGGCTGCTCGGTGTGGGTGAGCTACACCGACGACGGCAAGACGCTGTCATACACCGACGACGCGGACGGCGACGGCATTGCCGACGGCTACGACAACTGCCCCTTCGTGGCCAACCCGGACCAGAAGGACACGGACGGCGACGGCATTGGCGACGCCTGCGACAACTGCCCCACGGTGCCTAACAAGGACCAGCTGGACGAGAACGGCAACGGGGTGGGTGACGCCTGTGACCCGGACATCGACGGTGACGGCATCCCCAACGCGCAGGACAACTGCCCGCGCACCTACAACCCGGACCAGAAAATTTCCTTCCCCGGCACGGCCAACGGCCTGGGCGACGCTTGCAACCCGGACATCGACGGGGATGGTTGCCCGAATGCCCAGGACAACTGCCCGCTCTACCCGAACGCCGGGTCCTGCAACAAGGCCAGTAACCCCAACCCCACGGGAATTCCCGCTGGCATCAAGTGCAGCGTGGACACCGACGGTGACGGCATCGACGACAGCGTCGACAACTGCCCGCTCGTCGCCAACCCGGACCAGAAGGACACGGACGGCGACGGACTTGGTGATGCGTGCGACCCGGACATGGACAACGACGGCGTGCTGAACGCCAAGGACAACTGCCCGCTGGTGTACAACCCGGACCAGGCGGACTCGGACGGCGACGGCATTGGTGACGCCTGCGACAGCTACTACTGCGTGGTGACCGACCCGACGAACAAGGCGGCCTGCCTCGACCCCAACGCGGCCTTCAGCGTCAGCGCCGGTGGCTCCATCTCGCTCAAGTCCGGTGAGAAGGTGCGCCTGCCGCTCTTCGCCAACCGCAACAACGCGGCCATGAATTACGTCTGGACCGTGACCGGTCGGCCGAGCGGCAGCAGCGCGGCCGTCAGCGAGTCGAGGGGCATCGCCAGCGTCAGCCGTCACTGGCAGTACGCCTACCAGGACGGGAGCGTCCCGACCTTCATTCCGGACGCGGATGGCACCTACCAAGTGACGGTGTCCGCCACCCTCATCTCCAAAGACAGACTCTACCCGGACAACAACAACGCAAGCTCCGTGCTGACGCTTAACGTCGGCCAGGGAAGCAGCGCAGCCACCGGCTGCACCGCCCTCCCCTTCGGTGCTCCAGTGGCCGGCATGGCGCTGGTCGCGCTCGGCCTGCTGGCTCGCCGCCGTCGGAAGTAGTCCACGGGGGGGCCTAGCGGCCCCCGGCGTGCACACCCCCCTTCGAGTGGCCCCGTCTCTCGTGGCGGGGCTACCCCGAGGGGGGCTTTTGTTTGGGGGGCCCGTGGCTCCCCTTTTTCAGTCCGCCAGGCTGGCCAGAAAGCGGTCCAGGGACGCGTTGACGAGCTCCGGGCGGTCGAGCTGCAGCCAGTGGCTGACGCCGTCCACAAACTCACACGGGAGCTCGGGCACGGTGTTGCGCAGGGAGAGTGGCCCGTCGAGGGTGCGGACGCTGAGGAGCGCTTTCGGCCCTTGAAAGTTGCGGACAGCCGCGGCCACGTCCAAGGGAAACATGGCATTCATCGCCCCCAGGTAGGCCACCCGCGGCGTCCGGGCCAGCGTCCCCAGGACGAGGGCCCGCGTCTCGGCGGTGGCGGGTGCGAGCAGCTGGGTAAACCAAGCTTCCACCGTGGCCGGGTAGTTTTCCGGCTCCATGCTGACGCGCCACGCCTCCAGCGCTTCGTTGGGAATGGCGCGCAAGTCCCCCGAGGCGTCGAGAAAGAGGGCGCCCGCGAGCCGCTCGGGAATGTGCTGGCAAGCCGCGGCCACCACCGTCCCGCCGAAGCTGTGGCCGATGAGGGCAAAGCGCTTCAGCCCCAGCGCGTCGGCCACGCTCTGGATGTCCCCCACCAGCGCCTCCAGCGCGTAGCTTCCGTCGCTGGGCGCGTCGGACTCGCCCAGCCCCCGCATGTCAAAGCTGACGGTGCGGCGGCCCTGGGCCAGGTGGGGCAGCGTCCGTCCCCAGTGGGTGCGGTCCCCGCCGTTGCCATGCAGAAGAAGCACTGGCGTCCGGCCGCTTCCGGACGCCTCGACGCGCAGACGCCCCGCTTTCCCCGGGGCCCAGGAGAGGGTGGTGGGCATGGCCACCCTAGGCTTCTACCAATGGACGGCGCCGCCGTGGGGCCCCCCGGGGTGGGGGGAGCACGCCGGGCCGAGGCGGTGCTAGAGGAAGGAGGCCCTCAACAGGCTTCCGTGGCCCCATGCTTTCCGCCCGCCCTCACCTCGAGCCGCACCGCGTGTCCACCGCCGACTCGGTGGTGGTGAAGGAGATTTACCTCTCCTTACAAGGCGAGTCCTCTCACCAGGGGCAGCTGTGCAGCTTTGTCCGCCTCACCGGCTGCCACCTGCGGTGCAGCTACTGCGACAGCACGTTTGCCTTCCACGGCGGCGAGCGACTCAAGGTGGCCCAGGTGGTGGAACGGGTGCGGGCCCTGGGCGCTCCACGGGTGGAGGTGACGGGCGGCGAGCCACTGTTGCAGCCCGGCGTCTACCCGCTGTTGGAGGAGCTCCTGGCCGCCGGGCTGGAGGTGTTGCTGGAGACGTCCGGAGCCATTGACGTGCGGCTGGTGCCCGCGGCGGTACACAAAATTGTCGACTTGAAGACGCCTTCCTCCGGGGAGTGCGACCGCAATGACTTTCGCGTCCTGGACGGGATGACGGCGCGGGACGAGTTGAAATTCGTCATCGGCACCCGGGAGGACTACGAGTGGGCGCGCGCTCAGCTGCAGACGCACCGCCTCCCGGAGAAGCCCTTCGGGCTCCTCATGGGCTGCGTGTACGGCGCCCTTGCGCCAAGGACGCTGGCCGAGTGGATTTTGGAGGACCGCCTCCCGGTGCGCTTTCAGCTCCAGCAGCACAAGGTGCTGTGGGACCCGGACGCCCGCGGCGTCTAGCCGAAGGGGTCGGCGGCGAGGACGGCGGCCGAGTGGTGCACCGCCAAGAGGACGGCCGCCAGGCCCAGGCAAGCCAGCCAGCTACACACCAGGGCCACCTTCCGCGGGTGCTGAAAGTGTTTCACCGCAAACCAAAAGACGTAAAAGGGGATGAGGAGCACCATCAACCCCGTCCCCAGGCTTCGCCGGAAGGCGAAGAGGAGAATGGGGACGCTCAGTGCCCCGGCCGCGACGGCGAAGAAAGCGCCTGTCCAGGCGAGCAGCGTCACGTAGAGTGCATCTCCGCTGCGCCGAATAGCAGTTGTCGGGGCGGCTGCCCACCCAACAATGCCGCCTCTCGGGAGTCGCTTCGATGAATGCCTTCCGCACACTCCTCTTGTGGATTGCCTCCGGCGGTCTCACCGGGGCCTTCTTGAGCTCCCTCATCGCCCAGTACCTGGTGCCCAAATTCAACGCCCCCATCTCCGGGGTGTATGCCCAGTGCGACTGCGCCAGTGTGACGCTGGGCACCGCGGCGTCCATGTTTCACTGGACGCTGATTGGGCTCCTGGTGGGGGCGGCGACGGGACTCGTCCTGGGCCTCATCGGCGCGATGGCGCGCGAGAAGAAGCCCGACGCCCCCGCGAAGCCCGCCTGAAGGAGCGCACCAGCGCCCACTTTTCTCGGGCGGTGAGTCGCTTCAGGGCGGCCTCCCGCCGCAGGGCGGCACTCCTGTCCTCGGCCGGCTCCCGGTAGACGAGCCGCACCGGGCGGCGGCTCCGGGTGTAGGCGCCCCCCTTGCCCGCAGCATGGGCGGCCAGGCGGCGGGGGACGTCGTTCGTCATCCCGGTGTAGAGGCTCTCGTCCCGACAGCGAAGCATGTAGACACACCACGGCTGGCTGCCCATATGTCACTCGGGGGGGGAGGCTAACACCCCCTTTGCTGAGCGCTGGCCGGACCGCCCCCGGGCGTGCTAGGCGAGCCCCCCGCCATGAAAGCACACTCCCTCGTCTGCCTCGCCGCGGCGCTTGCCCTCGCCGCATGCTCCCGCTCCAGCGACAAAGTCACCGTGGACCTCCGCCGTTCCCCAAACGGCACGCCGCTCGCCAGCTACGCCGGCGGCGTCATCACGGTGGAGGACGTCAACAAGGCCATGGGCCAGCTGCCGCCCATGGTGCGGATGCGCTACCAGAGCCCGGCCCAGAAGAAGGAATTCGTGGAGCGCCTTATTACCTTGGACCTCCTGGCACGGGAGTCCGTCCGCGAGGGGCACGCCAATGACCCGGAGGTGGTGGAGTCCCTGAAGAATGTCCTCGCCCAGAAGTTGGTGAAGGACGAGCGGGAGAACAAGGCCCCGGCGGTGACCGACGAGGAGGTGCAGGCCTTCTACGACGCCCACACCGCGGACTTCACCCGGCCCGAGACGTGGCGGGTGAGCACCATTTACCTCCTCGTCCCGGAGAATGACCCCGTGAAACAGAAGGCCCAACTGGCCAAGGCGGAGAAGCTGCTGGCCCAGGCGCAGAAGCTGAAGGCCGACGACTTTGCTGGCTTCGGGCAGCTGGCCAAGGCCAACTCCGAGGACCCGTCCAAGGCCTTCGACGGTGACTTGCGCGCCCTCACCGCGCTCGAGCTCAGCAGCCGCTACGGCCCCGAGGTGGCCCAGGCCGCGGCGGCGCTCAAAAACCCCGGAGACACCTCCGGGCTGGTGAAGACGAAGGCCGGTGTCCACATCCTCAAGCTAAGGGCGCACACCCTCACCACCGTCTCCAGCCTCAACGACGTGAAGGCGCAGATTCATACCCGGCTGGTGAATGAACACCGGAACCAGGCCTACGAGAAATTCATCGCCGACCTCAAGGCCAAGGCCGGCGTCAACATCGACGAGGCGGCGCTGGCCAAGGTGGTGGTGGACGCCACCAGCCCGGCCCCGGGGATGCCCCTTCCGCGCACCATGGTCCCCACGGCGACGCCCACCCTCACTCCCGCGCCGCACGCCCCGCCCGCCGTCACCCCCGTGCCGCCGCCACCCGCCAAGCAATGAGCCGTCGGGCCGCCCTGCTCGGCCTGTTGTGCCTTTTGGCCTGTACGCGTCGGGGGACGGCGGAGCTCGACCCCCAGGTGGTGGCCGAGGTGAATGGAGAGGCCATTGCAGTCCAGGAATTCGAGCGGGAGTTGGCGCTGGCCTACGAGTTTCCCGAGGGAGCGACGGCCCCGGCGCCTGACCAGTTGGTGGCCTTGAAGCAAACCGTCCTCCAGGAGCTCGTCGACCGACGGCTGTTGCTGCAGGACGCACGAAGCAAAGGCATCACTGTCTCCCAGGAGGCGGTGCAAGCCGCCGTGGCCCGCCTCAAGAGCGAGTACCAGGACGGAGGCTTCCAGGAGGCGCTCAGCCAGGGCCGGCTCTCCCTGGCCGACTTCCAAGCGAAGACGGCCGCCCGCCTCACCGTGGAGAAGCTGGTGGATGAAGTGGTGTACCAGCGGGTGGCCGTCACCGAGGACGAGCTCCAGGGGTACCTCGACGCCCACGCCTCGGAGTTTCAGGAGCCGGAGGAAGTGCACGCCGCGCAAATTGTGGTGAAGGAGGTGGAGGACGCGCGCCACCTTCGGGACGAGCTCCAACAGGGAAAGAAGTTCTCGGACCTGGCCCGGGCACACTCCCTCTCCGCGGATGCCCGCTTGGGCGGCGACCTGGGCTGGTTTCCGAAGGGGGTGATGCCCCCAGAGTTCGACAAGGTGGCATTTTCGCTCCAACCGGGGCAAATCTCAGACGTGGTGACGAGCGAATACGGGTTTCACCTCTTCAAAGTCCTCGACCGCCGGCCGGCGCGGAAGAAGGACTTGGCCCAAGTGCGCCGGGAGGTGGAGCGCCGGCTTCTGCGGGACAAGAAGGCGAAGGCCCAGGCCGACTACGTCCGCGGGCTTCGAGCGCGCGCCAGTGTCCGCATCAACCAGGTGGCGCTGGCCCAGGTGAGCTCCCCCAGCCCCTCGGGCCCGGCCCCACATTCCGAGGAGGCCCGGCCATGAAGCGGCCCTCGGCGTCGAGGTGTTTGCGTCCCCTCCTCGCCCTCGGGCTTCTGCTGGGCGCGCTCGGCGTCCGGGCGGAGCTGGTGGACCGAGTGGCGGCGGTGGTGAACAACGAGATTATTACCCTGGGCGAGGTGATGAAGCGCGCCAACGGGGACCTCCAGCGCGCGGACCAGGAGACGCCGCCCGAGCAGCGCGCCAAAAAGCACGAGGAAATTACCCTGAAGGTGCTGGACGCCATCATCGACGACCGCCTCCTCGACCAGGAAGTGAAGGAGGCCAAAATCACCGTCGACGACAGGCAAATTGACCTCGGCGTCCAGGACGTCATGAAGCGCTACAACCTCAACGCCGACCAGCTCGCCCAGGCGGTGGCCAACGAAGGCCTCACCATGAGCGAGTACCGCCAGCAGATGCGCAACCAGCTGGGGCGCTTTCAGCTCATGCGCGAGAAGGTGGCCAAGCTGGTGAAGGTGACCGACGCCGACGTCCGCACCGAGTACGACCGGATGGCGCGGGACGAGGGCAAGGAGATTGAGGTGCACGTGCGCCACATTGTGGTGTCGGTGGCGGAAAACGCACCGCAGCCCGCGGTGGACCAGGCCTTCGCCACCGCCAGCGCCATCGCCGCCGAGGCCCGCCAGCCCGGTGTGGACTTTTCCGAATTGGCCAAGAAGCGGAGCCAGGGCTCGAGCAGCGCGGACGGCGGGGACTTGGGCTTCTTCCGGCGCGGCGCCATGGTGCCGGCTTTCGAGAAGGTGGCCTTCAGCCTCAAGCCCGGGGAAGTCTCGGACCCGGTGCGCACCGCCGTCGGCTGGCACGTCCTCAAGCTCGAAGAGCGGCGCGCCGTCGGGCTGCTCCCGCTCTCGGAGCTCAAGCCCCAAATCGAGGAGAAGCTGCGCCGGGAGCAGGGCGAGCGCGCCTCCCTCCAGTATGTGAAGACCCTGCGGCAGGCGGCAGTCGTCGAAATCAAGCTCGGCACGCCGCAACAGACCGCGCAGAAGAAGCTCCAGTGACGTTGCCGCGGGTGGGCATCTCCATGGGCGACCCTTCGGGGATTGGCCCCGAGGTGCTGGCGCTGGCGCTGGACAACCCCCAGGTGAAGGAAGCGCTGGTGCCCGTCGTCTTCGGCGACGGCCCGTCGCTGGAACGCTTTGCCTCCCTGCGCGCGCTTCCGCGGAGGACGCCGGGAGAGCTCCAAGGCCAGCCCGGCCCGGCGCTGGTGGCCCTCACCGCGCTAAAGGAGAAGGACAGGCGCCCCGGAAAACCGACGCGCGCCGGCGGCCGTGCCCAGCTGGCCTACGTGCAGGCGCTGGTGGAGGCGGCCAAGGCCGGCGCGGTGGAGGCGCTGTGCACCGCTCCCGTCTCCAAAGAGCAAATTCTCCGCACCGGCGTGCGCTTCTTCGGACACACCGAGCTCTTGGCGGAGGCCTTCGGGTGCGAGGTGCTGATGCTCATGGACGGCCCGCGCGTGCGCGTGGCGCTGGCCACCAACCACCTGCCGCTTCGCGACGTCCCCCGGGCCCTCAGCGTCCCGCGCCTCACCGCGCAGCTGCAGCTTCTCTCCGCCGCCCTCAAGCCCGGCCTCGGGAGGCCGGCGCGCCTGGCCGTCACCGGCCTCAATCCCCACGCCGGAGAGGGCGGACTCTTGGGAGACGAGGAAGTCCGCACCATTGCCCCCGCGGTGGCACGGGCGCGACGGCGCGGGGTGGACTGCACCGGGCCGCTGCCGGCGGATGGGCTCTTCGCCCACCCCGAGCGCATGCCCTTCGACGCCGTTCTCGTCATGTACCACGACCAGGGCCTGGTGGTGGCCAAGGCCTTGGACTTCGACCGCACGGTGAATGTCACCTTGGGCCTTCCGCTGCCCCGCACCTCACCGGACCACGGCGTGGCCTACGCCCTGGCGGGGACGGGCCAGGCCAGCGCGGCGCCCATGGTGGCCGCGCTGCTGAAGGCCGCGGAGCTCGCCGCGCCCAAGCGCGGCCAGAAGCCTCAGCGCGCGCCCACGGCGAAGACGGCCTAGGCCACGGAGGCCGACTCAGGCCGCGCGCAGGGTAATTTCGGCAATTTCCGGCGCGGCGCCCAGCCGCATGCGCGGGCCCCAGGTGCCCGTGCCGCGGTGCGTGTACACCCAAATGCCAAACAGCTTGCGCAGCCCGCTCAGCACCGGCTGGCTCAGCCAGACGAAGAAGTGAAACGGAAAAATTTGTCCGCCGTGGGTGTGGCCGGAGAGCTGGAGGTGGACGCCGGCGGCGGCCGCGGTGCGCGCTGCCGCCGGTTGGTGGGCAAGCAGCACGCGGGGGACGCCGTCCGGCGCGCCGGCGAAGGCCAAGTCCGGGCGGCACGCATGGTCCGGGTGGAAGCGGATGCCTTGCAAGTCCGGGACGCCGCCCAGCGCCAGCTCGCTTCCGTCGCGGGAAATGACGCGGTGGCTGTTGCGCAGGACGGTGAGGCCCAGCCGGCCGACTTCCGCCTCCCACTCCGGGCCGCCCCAGTAGTACTCGTGGTTCCCGGTGACGTAGTAGACGCCAAAGCGCGCGCGCAGCTCGGCCAGAGGCGCCACAAAGTCCCGCACCGCCGGCACCAGCCCGTCCACCAAGTCCCCCGTCACCGCCACCACGTCCGGGGCGAGGGCATTCACCCGAGCCACCACCCGGCGGAGAAAGGGCTCGTCCAGCGCGTCGCCAATGTGCAAGTCCGAAATCTGCACAATCCGCAGCCCCTCCAGGCCCTCCCCCAGGCCGTCCAGGCGCACCGTCACCCGGCGAAGCTTCAACACCACCGCGGCGCTGTAGAGCGCCCAGCCGGTGAGCACCACCGTCAGCCCGACAATGGCCAGTGCCTGAAGCCGTGCCTCGTGCACCCGGGCCTCGCCGTGTGCAAAGCCATGGAGGAGTCCCCACAGAAGACGCGCGGCGTCCGTGGCCAGGGTGGAGGTGAGAAGAATGCCCGCCGCTCCAAGCCAGAAGGTGGAGAAGGCGAAGAGGCCCCGCGACAGCGCATTGCCCACCGTGCGCACCCAGAAGAAGCCGAGCGGCACACTGGCCAGCACCAGGAGAAGCACCGTCCAGCCGAGGGCCGTCCAGAGAGGCCCGAGCTCGGTGTCGGAGAAGAGCCGCACGCCTGGGTAGAGGTGCAGAAGCCCGAAGAGGGCAGTCACCGCCAGAAAGAAGGTGACAAGACGGCGACGGCGCGGAAAGGGGTCGGCCATAGGGGGACGGGGCTTCCAGCTCTAACAGTGCCCTTTCTCAGGTGCAGCGAGGGGCTACACCCCTGCAGCCGAGGCACCGGAGCGTCACGCAATGGGGAGCCCCTTCAAGCGTTCTTAGAAGTGGCAGGCGGCTGAAGAGGGCGGCCAGCCATCGGAGCGCAAGCGTCATGAATTCCATCGTCAGCGAGAAGAGAATCGGGTTTTACGGGTTGCCACTCTTGGTCATCGCGCTGTGCGTCTTCTACATGCTGGGCGCCGCGGCGCTGGTGGTGGAGGCGGTGAAGTCAGGCGAGCTCGCCTCCACGGCCGCCGCGCACGCCACCGCGGCTCTACTGGGCAGCGTCGCGCGCGTTTAGCCTTTCCCGAGCGCCGAGAGCTCGTCCTCATTCTCGGCCTCGAGCAGGCCTTCTTTCAGGAGCGCGCGCAGGCTGGCCTTGTCGAGACACCACAGCTGCCAGGCGTCCTCCCACTCCCCCAACAGCGCAATGGCCCGTACCGTCGGCCGGTGCCGGTAGGCGCGGTTGAGCGCGCGCAGAAGCGAGGGGACGTCCGGCACCGGCCAACGCGACTCCTTGCCCTCGAGGCGCACCCACACCTCCGGGGGTGAGGTGCGCACCTCCTGAATGCGGAGCCGGAGCGCCTCGCCCCCAAGCCGCTGACACAACGGGCCCAACAACTCGTCCGGACGCACGTCCGAGTCCACCGAGAGGCCGCCCTGGAGCGCCCCTTGGGCGCACAGGCCCACCAGCGTGGGGCCGGCCCCGTCGAGCGGCACCGCCGCCGAGAGCAGCCCCAAGGCCGAAAGCCGCTGGACGTCCACCCGCTTCACGTCGCGCCCCGCTGTCCCCCCCCAAGCGCCTCCCGCCCAAGGGACGACGGAGGTTAGCCGTGGGCGGAGCGCCCTTGTACCTGGCCCACCGCCGGGCCCACCACGCGGTTTTTGCCCAAGCGCTTGGCCTCAAACGTGCGGGCGTCGGCCGTGGCCAGCACGTCCTCGAAGCCCGCTCCGTCGGCCGGCCAGCTGGCCACCCCGACGCTCATCGTCACCTGAAGCTCGGCGCGTCCCAAGGGGACTCTCAGGGTAGCAATTTCCTGTCGGAGCCGGTCGAGCCGCACCACCGCCTGCGCCGCATCGGTGGCGGGGAAGGCGAGCACAAACTCGTCCCCGCCCAGGCGCGCGGCGAGGTCGCTTTTGCGAATGGACTGCCGCAGCCGGCGGGCCACCGTCTGCAGCGCGAGGTCCCCCCCGGCATGCCCGTGCGCGGTATTCATTTCCCGGAAGCAGTCCAAGTCCGCGACGGCAATGGCCAGCGTCTCGCCGTGCCGACGGGCGCGGCTCATCTCCTCTTCCAGCCGCTCCTCAAACCAGGCTCGGTTGGCGAGGCCGGTGAGGCCGTCGGTGCCGGACAGGTGGCGCCAGCGCCGGCCCCGCAGCGCCACCGCGGCACTCATGACGCCGGCACCAGCCAGCACCACCATGCGGGCGAGTTGAGAGCTCCAGCTGAAGTCTCCGTAGTCCACCTCGCGCCGGGCCATGGCCGCGAGGTCCCAATGCGTGTCGGCGTAGAAGGAGAGCCCGGCGTACTCGGCCACCGCCAGCCCCGAGGCCACCACGCACAGCCTCCAGTCGTAGCGCAGCCCCGCGCTGGCAATGGCCAGGAAATACACCTCGAAGACGACGCGGCTGTTCACCGCAATGAGGGGACGGTTGAAGATGAAGAAGACGGCCAGGCCCGCCGTCACCAAACTCACGTCGAGGACAATACTCAGCACGCCCACCCACGGCCGGTACGCGTAGCGGACGGCGACGTAGAGGAGCACCGCCGCGGCGAAGCCGGACAGCGTCAGGCCGCGCCCCACCACCGCCTCCTGGCTCATCCACGCCACGCGCCACGGCACCCCGCCCAGCCCCAGAAGCGGCGTGAGCTGAATGAGCGCCAACAGGCCAATGGAGGCCAAGCGCACCTTGGCCACGAGTCGCTCGCCGCTCTCGCCGGCCTCGACGACGAGGCGATTACGTTTCCTGAGGGCCCGACGGAGGCGCGCCGCCAAGGCACGCAGGCTCCGAAGAAGGCCGGGCGGGGAATGGCCCGCTGAGTGTGTCACGTGAGCGGTGGAGTGTACTCGCCGGCGCTCCGCCACCACTTCGGGTTTCGCGCGAATTCTTCTTCGCCCGGCCGGCGCTGTCCGCACCAGGCGCCGGTGCGTACACATTGCGTACAAGCAACCCCGGAGCAAGCGAGCACACCCGGGTGCGGTCCTACCCCCTTCGAGGAGTGCACCGCGCGTAGCGAAGGCCCCAGAGGCAACGGGTGCGCCGCATAGCCAAGCCAAGCGGCGCCGAGCGCAATGACGGTGCAGGCCACGGCACGCCGCACGCCCAGCGGCTGACGCAAGCAAAGCCAGCCCAGGAGGGCTGCGAAGACGACGCTTGTCTCGCGAAGCGCAGACACGGGCCCGAGCGGCGCGCGCTCCATGGCCCAGAGGATGAGTCCGTAGGCCAGGAGCGAGAGCACGCCGGCAAGCGCGGCCTTCAGCGTCTCCGACCTCGGCCACCGGAGGCTGCGGACGTCGCGCAGGGCCAGGTAGACGAGCGGCATGCCCACTCCCCAAATCAGGCACATCCACGCCGTGTACCCGGCGGCGCTTCCCGACAGCCGCACGCCCAACCCGTCGGTGACGCTGTAGGCGCCAATAAAGCCGCCCGTCCCCAGGGCCGCGGGCACGTTGGCCGTGTTGAAGCGCTTGCCCTCGAAGGCCAGCGCCATGATGCCGCCCGCCACGAGGAGAATGCCGGCGGTGGCGCCGAGGCTCAGCCGCTCACCGGCAAAAACGGCCGCGCCCACCGTCACCAAGAGCGGCGAGGAACCCCGGGCGATGGGGTAGGACTGGACGAAGTCCCCGCTGCGGTAGGCCCGGACGAGAAACAGGCAGTAGCCGACGTGAAGCACTCCGGACAAGAGGACATAGGGCCAACTCGGCGCCCGAGGTGCGGGGAGGAAAGGCAGCAGCAGCACGCACACCGCGGCGACGACGGTGCACATCACCGTCATTGTCCACAGGCGGTCCGCTCCACTGCGCAGCAGGGCATTCCATGCGGCGTGAAGCACGGCGGCCAAAAGGACGGCGGCGAGGACGAGGGGCGTCAGCGGGCCGCTCCTCCTCGCAGCCCGCGGCGCGCCGCAGCGACGGGAGCGGGACGCGGGGACGGGCTTCGAGGTCTCAACGCCGCCGAAGCCTAAATGGAAGCTGGGACGCGCTGCACTCCTGTCCTCGGCTCCGGCTTTTCCGTGTTTCCCACCCGCTCGCCCAAGGCGGGGGGCGTAGACTTCCCAAAAGAAGGCGCGCCCGAGGGCCCCTTTTGAGCCCCGGGAAGAGTCGCCGCCTTCCCCCGAGGAGCCAGACACATGACGCCCACAGAAGCCCCCGCGACAGGTCCCACCGCCATTCGACCGCCCTTCACCGCAGAGACGGCCGCCCGCAAGGCGCGGATGGCCGAGGACGCGTGGAACAGCCGCAACCCGGAGCGCGTCTCTCTGGCCTACACCGAGGACAGTCGGTGGAGAAACCGCGCCGAATTCCTGGTGGGCCGGGCGGCCATCGTCGCCTTCCTGCAGCGCAAGTGGGCCCGCGAGCTCGACTACCGACTCATCAAAGAGGTGTGGGCCTTCACCGACAACCGCATCGCCGTCCGCTTCGCCTACGAGTGGCACGACGACAGCGGGCACTGGTTTCGAAGCCACGGCAACGAGCAGTGGGAATTTGACGCCACTGGCCTCATGCGGCGGCGCGAGGCCTCCATCAACGACGTCTTGCTCCGCGAGGAGGACCGGAAGTTTCATTGGCCGCTGGGACCGCGGCCGAAGGACAGCCCTGGGCTCTCGGACGTGGGCCTCTAGGCCCCCCCGGCGGGCACTCCTCACACGTTGAAGCGGAAGTGCATGCAGTCGCCGTCCTGCACCACGTACTCGCGGCCCTCGACGCGCAGCAGCCCCTTCTCACGCACGGCCGCCTCACTCCCGTACTTGAGGAGGTCCTTCCAGTCGAAGACTTCGGCCTTGATGAAGCCCCGCTCGAAGTCCGAGTGGATGACGCCCGCGGCTTCCGGGGCCTTGGCGCCCTTGTGAAACGTCCACGCCCGGCACTCCTGCTCCCCCACGGTGAAGTACGTCTGCAGCCCGAGGAGGGCGTAGCCAGCGCGCACCACTTTGTGCAGGCCGGGCTCGGACAGCCCCACCGAGGCCAGAAACGCTGGGCGCTCCTCGGGAGGAAGCTGCTGGATTTCAGCCTCGATGGCGGCGGCCAACACCACCACCTCCGCGTGCTCGTCCGCGGCCAGCTTGCGCACCGCCTGGACGTGCTTCTCCTGCTCCTCGTGGCCCAGCTGGGCCTCGGAGATGTTGGCCACGTACAGGACGGGCTTGTCGGTGAGGAGGAAGAGGTCCCGGAGGCGGACGCGCTCCTCGGCCGAGAGGCCCTGGGCACGCACCGGCTGGGCGGCGTCCAGGCCGGCCTTCACCCGCTCCAAGAGGGCGAGCTCGGCTTTGGCCTCCTCGCCGGCCTTTCCGCCGGCCTTGGCCGTCTTCTGCGTGCGCTCCCGCCGCTTGTCGACGGTTTCCAAGTCCTTGAGGCAGAGCTCGGTGTCCACCACGTCATGGTCCCGTTGGGGGTCGATGCCGCCTTCCACATGGACGACGTTGGCGTCCTCAAAGCACCGCAGCACGTGCAGCACCGCGTCCACCTGGCGGATGTTGGCCAGGAATTGGTTGCCCAAGCCCTCGCCCTTGGAGGCTCCCCGCACCAGCCCCGCGATGTCGAGGAATTCCAAGGTGGCGTGTAGCGTCTGCTTCGGCTTCACCAGCGCCGAGAGCTGGTCCAGCCGTGGGTCCGGAACCGGCACCACCCCCACGTTGGGCTCGATGGTGCAGAAGGGGTAGTTCGCCGCCTGCGCTCCGGCGGAGGAGAGGGCGTTAAAGAGCGTGGACTTGCCCACGTTGGGCAGCCCGACGATGCCGATGCTCAGTCCCACGCCGTCAAGACGCGCGCGTCGGGGGCTTCTTCCCGAGCGACTCCACGTACTGCTGCGCCAGCTTGCGTTGCTTGTCAGCGTCGAGGTGCTCGCCGAGCAGCTTCTCGGCAATCTGCACCGCCAAGTCGGCGGCCACATCCTTCACCTCGGCCACCGCCTTCACCTTCTCCTCGTCGATGGACCGCTTGGCGTCGGCTTTCAGCTCCTCGGCCTGCGCCCGGGCCTTGGCCAGGAGGTCCGCGCGCAAGCGCTCCACGTCCTCGGCATTCTTCCGCACCATCTCTGCCGCCTCGCGCCGGGCGGTGGCGATGGCCGCCTTTTGCTCGCCGAGCAGCTTCTCCGCTTCCGCCCGCTCGTGCTTGGCCGCGTCCAGAGCACCTTGGATGGTTTTCTCCCGCTCTTCGACGCGGGCGAGGATGGGGCCCCAGGCCACCCGCCGCAGCACGAAAAAGGCGAGGACGAAGGTGACGAGGGTCCAGAAAATGAGCCCTGGGCGGACCTCGAGGAAGCCACTTTCAGCGAGCAGGAGAGGCATGGGGGCGGGAGTCGGCTGTTGTCGGCGGGGGGGCCTGTGGCCCACCCCCCGGAGGGAGGCGTTTCTACCCTCCTCCAGGGGGGAGGCGTGGGGGACGTCTACTGTCTTTACGTCTTTCCGGCGAGGAGGAAGGCCACCACGATGCCGGCGAAGCCGACGCCTTCAATGAGGGCCGCGGCGATGAGCATGCTGGTGCGGATTTCTCCGGTGGCCGCGGGCTGACGGCCGGTGGCCTCGAGCGCACCGGCGGCGAGCCGGCCAATGCCGATGCCCACGCCGATGACGGACAGGCCGGCGGCGATGCCTGCACCCAGGAATGCCATTGCAAGGTTATTCATTTGGTTTTTCCATGGACTCCAAGTTGGACCCTGCGACAGGGGGGGTCGTTCTCTTCCCCGGGGCTACCTCCCGACGCCGACCATTCGGCACGGGGTGAACTCGCGTTTCTGGACGGCTCTAGTGCGCCGGGTGCTTCCCCTCCTCGGTGTGCTCCGGGTGCGCACCCATGGCCACGCCCATCCCAATGTAGAGCGCGGACAACATGGCGAAAATATAGGCCTGCAGGAAGGCGACGAAGAGCTCGAGGAAGTAGATGCCCATCCCGAGCGGAACGGCCAGCGCCGCCACCCCAATGTGGCCGATGAAGAAGATGAGGCCGATGAGGCAGAAGAGCACAATGTGCCCGGCCAGCATGTTGGCAAAGAGACGCAAGGTAAGGGCGAAGGGCTTGGTGAAGAGCGACAGAATCTCCACCGGAATCATGATGGGCCACAGGTACCAGGGCACGCCCCCGGTGAGGTGCTTCAAGTAGCCCCAGAAGCCAGCGGCACGGATGCTGGCAATTTGGGTGAGGACAAAGGTGAAGGCCGCCAGGGAAACGGTGACCGCGATGTTGCCGGTGGCGCTCGACATCCACGGGAAGAGCCCGAGGAGGTTGAGGAAGAGGATGAAGAAGAAGACGGACAAGAGGTAGGGGACGTACTTCGGCCCCTCCTCCTTGCCGATGTTGGGGATGGCAATCTCGTCCCGGACAAACACCACCAGCATTTCCAGGAAATTGGCCAGGCCCCCCTGGGGAACGAGCCGCCCGCTCTGCTGACGTGAGGCGAGGAGGAAGACGAGAATGAGCAACGCCGTGCCCAAGAGCAGCATGGCGCTCATCTTGGTGAGGCTTAAGTCCAAGCAGCCGGCGCTCAGCGCCGCTGGCTCGCGGGGGTCCGCCGGGCAGGCACCCGCCTTGAAGGCAATGCGCCACACCGGGAAGCGGTAGATGAGCTCCCGGTCCGCCAGCGGCACCTGAAAGCTGAGCACGTCCGAGTCCAGGACGTGGTGGAGGATGTAGCCAGCCGTGTCCTGGGGCGGCTCCTCGTGCTGCTGCACCACCTCCTTCGCCCGTCCGGCGGCACCCGGCGGCGGATGCTTCTCGGCGTGCGCGGGCGCCTCCTCGCCGGCGAAGGCCACCGCGGCCAAGAGAAGTGCCCAGGCCACCACCCCACGCTTCACGCGGCACCCCGCTGAGCGCGGCGTGAGGCCGCCAAAATAAAGCTGACTTCCAGAAAGAGGCCCAGGCCAAACACGCCGCAAAACCCCGCGGTGAAGGCCGACACGTTACCGCCGTGGCTGCGAAGAAAGAGGACGCCAGCCACCCACAGTCCCACCCGCGCGAAGAAGAAGCCCACCGTCCATGCCAGGGCACCGCTCACGCCTCGGCGTACCGCGAGGGCCTTCACCACAAGGCTGGCCACCCCGGCCGCAGCCGCGAGGAGAATGCCGGTGCGGGCATCCTGGGCCTCGTGCGGCCAACCCGAGGCCAGCGCCCAGGCCAACACCCCCAAGGCCACCATGCCCGCTGCGTATGGAATGAAAATTCGCGTCACCGCCGCTTCCCCAACCGCGAGAGACTCCGCATGAGACTCCAGAAGCCCAACGCCAACCCCGCCCCCAACCCACCCACCACGCCCCACGGCCCCGAAGCCAGCCGCTTGTCCAACCACCACCCCACCCCCGCCCCCAACAGGAGCGCGGCCACCATCCGCCACACCGCATCCACATAGGGCGCCGCACTCCGCTGCGCGCGCGCCGCCTCGCTCAGCCCCTCGTCCTCATCGGGCTTCGCCAACCGAAGTCTCCCGCCTCGCAACGACGCACCCTCTTGGGACGTCCCCCATGCGCAACCGAGGGAGGGCTCGCCAAGGACCGCGGCGCGCTCTAGCACCCGGGCCGCCCGACGCGCAACCGTCCGCAACCCCTCGGACTTCTCTACAGCGTACGGAAGGCCTTCCGGGCGGCTTCCAGGGTGTGGGCCACCTCCTCGGGGCCCATGGCCAAGGAGGCAAAGGCGGCTTCAAATTGGCTCGGCGGCAGGTAGACGCCCGCGTCCAGGAGGGCATGGAAGAAGCGCCCGAAGCGCTCCACCGAGGCCGTCTTCGCCGTCGGGTAGTCCACCACCGGGCCCTCCGTGAAAAAGAGTGTCCACATGCTGCCCACCCGGTTGAGGGTGACGCTGACGCCCGCCGCGCGCGCCTCGGCCAAGAGGCCTTCCTCCAACGCCCGGCCCACCGCCTCCAGACGCGGGTACACGTCCTCGGACAAAAGCTTGAGGCAAGCCAAGCCCGCCGCCACGGCCAGCGGGTTTCCGGACAACGTCCCGGCTTGGTACACCGGGCCAGAGGGCGCAATGCGCTCCATGACGTCACGCCGCCCGCCATAGGCCCCCACCGGGAGCCCACCGCCCAGCACCTTCCCGAGGCAGGTGAGGTCCGGGAAGACGCCGTACAGGGCCTGCGCGCCCCCCGGGGCGAGGCGAAACCCCGTCATCACCTCGTCGAAAATGAGAAGGGCGCCGTGCTGCTGGCACAGGGCCTTCAGCCCCAGGAGGAAGCCGGGCTTGGGCACGAGGACGCCCATGTTGCCCACCACCGGCTCCACAATGACGCACGCCACCTGCTGTCCCGTCCGCTGGAAAAGCGCCTGGGCTGCCTCGAGGTTGTTGTAGGGCAGCGTCAGGGTGAGCTCGGCCAGCGCGCGCGGGACGCCGGGTGAGTCCGGTAGGCCCAGCGTCTCGACGCCGCTGCCGGCCTTCACGAGGAAGCTGTCCCCCGCCCCGTGGTAGCAGCCTTCAAACTTCACCACCGCGTCCCGCCCGGTGAAGCCCCGCGCCAGCCGCACCGCGGCCAGCGTGGCCTCCGTCCCGGAGGAGGTGAGGCGCAGCATTTCCACGGCCGGCATGCGGCGGGAGACGAGCTCCGCGAGCTCCACCTCACCCTCGTGCGGTGCCCCGAAGGACGTCCCGTGGCGCGCCGCCTCCTGCACCGCCGCCACCACCGCCGGGTGCGCGTGGCCGAGAATGAGGGGCCCCCAACTCCCCACGTGGTCCACATAGCGCTGCCCGTCCACGTCCGTCAGCCAGGCCCCGGCCCCCTCCCGGAAGAAGACGGGCGTCCCTCCGACGCCGAGGAAGGCCCGGACGGGAGAATTCACGCCCCCCGGCATGCGCAACTTTGCCCGCTGGAAGAGGGCCTCACTCTTGGGACGCTGCATGGCGCTAGTCCCCGTGCTCCTTGGCCGCCTCGGCCGCCGTCCCACCCGCGGCCTCCACCGACGTCTTGGCCTGGTTTTCCCGGGCATGGTGGGGCCTCACCTCGCCCTTGGCGAAGGCCGCCGCTTGCCCCAGGCCCGCGGGCGTCGTCTGGGCAATGCGCGCTCGGGTGTGGGCAATGGCCGCTTGCACCGACTTCGGGTCCGGGTGGTGTGGGAGCGCCGCCACCCAGGCATTAATGGCACCCGGCGCGTCGCCGCCCTCCGCCCGCAGCTTGCCCAACTCGAAGAGGGCATGCGGGGCCAGCTCGCTGGAGGGAAAGCGCTCGGCCAACGCCGAGAAGGCCTGCTCTGCTTGTGGGCGCAGGGCCTGCATGGCGTAGGCCTGGCCGGCGAGAAACAGCGCGTCCGGCACGCGCGGGGAAGCAGGGTAACTCTGCACCAGCTTCTCGGACTCAATGGTGCACTGCTGGTAGTCCCCCAACTCGAAGTACAGCTTGCACACCTCGTAGGCCAGCTCCGGCGCACGCGGCGGCTTGCGCGCCACGGCGGCCGTGAGCTCGGCGATGGCTCCGCGCAAGTCGTGGTAGTTGTGGTGGAGAATGTCCGCCAAATAAATGTGGGCCTCGAGTGCCTCCGGGGACTCAGGGGCCTGGGCCAGAAGCTCCCGGTAGACGCCGACGGCCTTGGCCACGTCCCGGAGCTCGAGGTAGTAGGTGTCCCCCGCCCCGCGCAGCGAAGCAGCGCGCAGGGCCTGGGCACTTGGGGAGTTGTCCTTCTCCACCGCGTCCAGCGCCAGGCGGTACTCGCGCAGGGCCGTCTGGGGACGGTGGACGAAGACGGCGTCCCGGGCCATCACCAGGTGCTCCTCGGCCGAGCGGCTACAGCCGGACAGAAGCACCAGCAGCCCGAGGAGAAGGGGCGCCCTCATGGGCAGCTCACCGTGGTGCGGCTGCACGAGGTGTTGAGGCAGGCGACGCAGGTGCTGGTGAAGTCCACGGGCGAGGTGAGGACACACACCAAGTCGTTCCCGGTGCGCGGGCAGTCCTCCGCCGTCACACACCGCGCCGGGCCCCCGTCCGGCAGGCTGAGGGCGCTGGTGCCGCTGGTGCACGGGCTGCAGCCGGCCCCCAAGAGGGCCAGGGCCACGAGGGGAAAGGGTGTCCACCAGCTCACGCGCTCTCCCTCGTACCAACAACCCTCACCCAGCGGAAACTCCCTTTCCCCCGGACGTGTGGGACAGGGCCCGCTAGCCCTTGGGGACGGCCCGGAGAATGGCCTTGCCGTCCTTCACCAGCACCTTGTACTCGACGTCGCGCGCGCCGTGACGCTCGAGGAGCTCCGGAACCTGCTTGCGCAGCGAGTCGGCAACCGACTCGAAGCTGATGCGACTCGTGTCCTCGTGACACTTCTTCTTGGCGGTGAGGTAGGCGTCGTACACCGCCCGGAGCCGAGGCTCGGCCAACGCCTCGGCGGCGGCGCGCGCCACGGCGCCCTGCGTCCCTTGGGGAATGGGCGCGGGCGGCGCCCGGCGCACCCCCCCTTGGGTGCCGGCGGGAATGGCCACTGGGGCCACGGCCGGCACCGGGCTCGGCCGCACCGTCCCGCCCTGCGACACGGTGGGAATGGCGGGCGGCGGCGACTTGGCCGCGCCGCTCTGCGTCCCTTGGGGGATGGGCGCCGGGGCCGCGGGCGTCGCGGCAGCGGCGCGCTCGGCCTTCCCCGGCGGCTCGGCGACGGGGGCGTCCGCCGTCTTTCGCCGGCGACGGGCCTTGAAGAGGTCTCGGCGGTACGTCCCGTTCTCCATCTCCTGCAGCGTCCTCTGCCAAAGCCTGTCGTAGGTGGTGAAGCGCTGCTGCACCGCCTGAATTCGAAATTTGAGGACCGCGCTGCGGACATAGCCCGTCCGCAGCTTGGCCAGCCGCGCTCGGACGTCGGCGTAGGCCGGGTTGGGGGGATGACGCTCGACGCCCAAGAAGTACTGCTCGTAGTGCGCTTTGAGCTCGGCCAGGGCGACGTCCAGCTCCTCCAACTCGCGCCCCAACACCTCGGACTCGGGTAGACGCTGCTCCGCTTCGGGACGCTGGACGGCCATCTTGTTCCCTAGAGGATTTCAGCAACACCCCATGCCACGCAAGCCGAGGCCCGAGACACACCCTGGGGCGGCTTCTACGGCGCGGAGATGAGCGGGTTGGCGCGCATCACCGCCGCTTGCTGGGGCGAAATGTCGCCTTTCATCTCGGTGGTGAGAATCCAAAACATCAAGAGGTTGACACCGCCGCACAGCTGCGTGGTGCTGCCGCAGACGCTGTCGTCCACCACCGTCGCCTGCCCGCCGTCACTGCAGTTGGCGAGACTCGTGGGTTTGGTTTCACACAGCGCGCACACACAGCTGGCGGTGTCCGACAGCGGGTCGAAGGAGTCGCCGGTGGCTTCGGTGGGGTGGAACATTCCGAGGAAGTGCCCCGTCTCGTGCCCCGAGATGGTGGCCACCGTGTCCGAACCACACGCGGTGGGCTGGTAGACACTCGTGCAATTCCTGTTGGCGAAGAGGTCCGAGGCCAACACCACCGAGCCGCCGGCGATGGTGCCATTGTAGGTGGCGAGGCCGGGGATGGCGCCGTCCTTGCCGACGATGACGTCGTTGGGAGGCTCGCCGGTGGCCACCAAGTCATCGACGAAGAAGAGCGCCATGCTGCGCCCGCCCGGGGCGAGGGTAAACATCTGCCGGAAGTCGCTGCACGGGTCCATGTCCACGGCGTCGTCCACGTCCACCGAGCGGTACTTGTTGAGGGCCCACATCGGGACGTCGTGGAACGTCAGGCTGCTCACGCACACCCCGGCGTTGGCAAAGAAGCTCGCGTAGCGTGAGGCGAAGGCCTGTACCGCCGGGGAGGTGACGGCAAACCCGGCGTCGAGCTCCGTGGTGACGAGGTAGACGTCCACCGCCAGCTGTCCGGTGGTGGGAAGCGGCCCCGGCGTCACCACCACCTGGACGTCGTAGGTGTTGCGCGCCGTGCCCGCGTCACAGCCCCCCGGGCCGGAAAATTCATTGGCGTAGTCGTTGACGTCAAACGTCCATTGCCCGCCGGGGAGTCCGCCGTCGAGGACGATGTCCAACCCGGCCGTGGTGTTGGGGAAGGTGACGGCGGCGGTGTAGGGCTGCTGCCCGCCCACGCTGAAAAAAACAAACGGAGCCGTCGTCAAGTCCGCCGGGCCCGAATTGAGGAAGGCGACGTAGTCGAAAAACGTGCCCCCGCCCGGAGTGAGAATGGGCGTGGGCACCGGGACGTTGGAGACAATCCCGCCTTGGCCGCAGTCGAGAAAGGCGTTCTGTCCCGTCACCGCCTGGGAAATAATGGAGAAGCCCGCGGCACCGGCCGGGACAGTGAAGGACACTTGAGTCCCCGGACTGTGCGTGCCAAGCGACTGGACGTCACCGGCCGCCAGCGCGCTCGCCACCACCGGCGTCCGGCACACCCCGGGGTCAGTCGCGGGTCCCGCCGTCGCGCCCACCAACAGCTGTGGCGACCCGCAGCTGACGGGTGAGGCCACCGCCTCCGAGGCCGGCAGGCACACCTGGCCGTCGGCGGTGGTGGAGCAGACCTCCGTGCCTGAGCAGCTCTCGGAGGCACAGGACTGCAGGCAGTAGCGCTGTCCACTGGAGAGCGTCGGCGAACACGTCGTCCCGGACGGGCAGCCGCTGGCGCCGGCGCACACCGCAGTACACGCGCCGGTGGGGAAGTCCGAATTCTGGATGCAGCTCAGTCCGGCGCCACAGCCCGAGAGGCAGGAAGCGTTGGGGGTGCCACTGTCGGTGCCGCTGGAGGACCCGGAACAGGCCACCAACCCCAACACGAGGGCGCTCGACGAGAGGAGACTCCGCAGGCCAGCGTTTCGCATCGCTTGTGGGCTCTCCTCTTCGAGGCAACCGACTCGCCTTCAAAGGCTACCACGGACGTCCCGCTCGGCTTCAGGCGGCGGCGGGGACGGCCACCGGCAGCGGCGGCAGCGGCTGGAGGCCACGGCGACCCCGCACCATCAACGTCGCCCCGGCGGCAAACATGCCGAGGGAGATGAATTGGCTGGTGGACAAGTTGTACCAGGCCTCCAGCGGCACTTTGGCGGCGAGGTCCAGAAGCCCGAGGGACTCCAACAGCCCATGCAGCGTGCCCCGCTCCAAGTCTCCGCGGAAGGCTTCCACCGTGGTGCGCAGGACGGCATAGGCCATGAGCCACAGGGCGAAAATTTCACCGTGGAAGCGTCGGTAGCGGCGCGCGACAATGAGCGCTGCAAACAGCAAAAGCTGCCCGATGGACTCGTACAGCTGCGTCGGGTGCAAAGGCAGCGTGGTGCCGTGCTCGGCCACCCACTGGCTCAAGCGAATGGCCCCCGGCTGTGGCGAATGGAAAATTTGCCCGGTGGACTCCACCACCCAGCGCCCGTCATTGGACTCGGACTGGTAGGCCAGACTCGCGGTGTGCGTGAGCCGGCCCAAAATGTCCTTGGCCACCGAGGCCCCGGGGAAGTGGACGGCCCAGGGCACGTGGTCCGTCGCCGGGCGGCCCCAGCAGCAGCCCGCGCTGAAGCACCCCAGCCGGCCGATGGCTTGCCCCAGAGAGACACACGGGATGGCCAAGTCCGCCAGCCGGAGGAAGGGAATGTTGTTTTTCCGGGCAAACCACCAGGAGGTGGCCATGGCACCGAGCAGGCCCCCGTAGAAGACGAGACCCCCGAAGAGCCAGTCCACCAGCCGCACGGGAAAGTCCTGCAGCAGGGTGGGCACCGCGGCCACGGTGTCCTGCCAATTCACCAGCATGAAGAGAATGCGGCTTCCGACGAAGGCGCCGAGGAGCACCCACATCGCCAGGTCCTGCATCTGCTCCCGCTTGCGCTTGCCTTCCTGCCCGCCCCATTCGCGCTCTGCGAGGCGACCGCACACCGCGGCGCCACAGAGGAAGGCCGTCATGAGGAGGAGCCCGTAGGTGTGCAGGGGAAAACCCTGCCCGCGCTTGCCGAGAAACGCTTGCGCGGGCAGCGCGTAGTAGAAGCCCAGCCGGACAAACACCGCGAAGATGAGGCCGTACTGTCCCGCTCGCGCCCCGCGCTCCTTGTCCGTGGCCGGCAGCCGCGCGCCCGTCTTCGGGTCGACAGCGCCGAGCGCGCTTCGCCAGCCGGCCCACGCCCCGTAGGCCACCACCAGGCAGCCGAGGGCATAGAGGAAATACCAGGACGCCTTGGACTCGAAGTGGATGTCGAAGAAGACGGGAAGCATGGTGGATGGCCGCCATACCTAACACAGGAGGGCCGGCGCGCCCTTTCCCGCTTGCTCAGCCGCCGGGGGAGACTTCTTCAGCCTTCGCCGCCCTGCGGGTGAGGCCGTCCAGCAGCAACAACCCCACGCCCACCACAATGCAGCTGTCGGCGAGGTTGAAGGAAGGCCAGTAGGCACGGTCGTGCCAGTGGGCCTCGATGAAGTCCACGACGAAGCCCCGCGCCAGCCGGTCCACGTAGTTGCCGATGGCCCCGCCCAACACCAACGCCAAGCCGAGGCGCGCCAGGCGTTCCTCCGGCGCGCTCGAAGAGAGGCGCAGGTAGTAGAAGGTAATCAACACCACCGCCCCCAGGGACACCACGTGGAAGAGTAGCCCGCGCATGGAGGGCGGTAGCCCACGGAAGAGGCCGAAGGCCGCCCCGGTGTTTTCCGCATAGCGGATGCGCAAGTAGCCAGGGCTCAGCGTGAAGGAGCGCTTGGGGCGAAAATGCAGGCCGTCGAAGCCCTCGGGCGGAGCCTGCCCGTACATGGCCGCCAGCCGTGCGCCCTCGGTGGGCAGCCCCTCGAAGCGGGTGGTGAGCTCGCCCACCATCCAAAACTTCACCGCCTGGTCGGCCAACACCACCGCCAGGGCAATTCCGAAGAGTGTCAGAAGCTTCTTTTCGCACGCCTCCGGCCCATAGCACGGCTCCTGCGGCTCAGCCGAGCGCGGCCTGACACTTCCTGCACACCGGCTCTCCGGCGGACACCTCGACGGCATACGTCCAGCAACGGGGGCACTTCGCCCCGTCCGCCGGCCGCACCGCAATGCCCAGAGTCTCCGTCTGCCGGCCGGTGGGCACGCGCAGAAGGCCCGGGAGCTCTCTGTCCAGGAGCTCCACCTGGCTGACGATGAAGAGGCCCGGGAGCTCGGTCAGGTGACGGCGTAGGAATTCCTCGTCCGAGGCCTCGGGGTGCAGCAGCACCTTCGCCTCCAGGGAAGCGCCAATGACTTTCGCTTGTCGCGCGGCCTCGAGCTGCTTCTGCACCAAGGAGCGCACCGCGAAGAGCCGCTCGAAGCGCTCGCCGAGCTCGGCCGGCATGCGGCGGGTGACGTCCGGGAAGCCAGCCAGAAAGACGCTCGGCACCTCGGCCCCGGGAAGGAAGGCCCAGGCCTCCTCGGAGGTGAAGGACATGATGGGCGCCAACAGCCGGAGCAGCTCGCGCGCCACGTGGTACAGCACCGTCTGGCCGCTGCGACGCGGCTGTCCGTCCGTCTTCCAGGTGTAGAGCCGGTCCTTGGAGATGTCGAAGTAGAGCGCGCTCAAGTCCGTGCCGCAGAAGTCCACCACCGCGTGGAAGACGAGGTGAAACTCGTACGCCTCGTAGGCGCGGCGGACGCGCGCCACCAACTCGTCGAGGCGCGCCTGCGCCCAGGCGTCGAGCGGCAAGAGCGCCTCGTGGGCCACGGTGTGCTTGGCCGGCTCAAAGTCCGCCAGGTTGCTCAAGGCGTAGCGGAGGGTGTTGCGGATTTTCCGGTAGCCCTCGGCCAGACTCTTCAAAATGCCGTCCGAGAGGCGGATGTCGTCCCGGTAGTCGCTCGAGGCCACCCACAGCCGGAGCACCTCGGCCCCGTATTGGGAAATAATCTTGTCCGGGCCGACGACGTTGCCCAGGCTCTTGGACATTTTCCGGCCTTCCCCATCCACCACGAAGCCATGGGTGAGGACTTCCTTGTAGGGCGCTCGGTCGCGGGTGGCCACACTCACCAGAAGCGAGCTGTGAAACCAGCCACGGTGCTGGTCTGAGCCCTCGAGGTAGAGGTCCACCGGCCCGGGGCCGTAACGGGGCTCCATCACCGCGGCGAAGGAGCAGGCCGAGTCAAACCACACGTCGAGAATGTCCGTGCCCTTCGTCCAAGCCTGCCCTCCACAGGCCGCACACCGAGGCAGCTTCGGAAGGAAGTGCTCCAGCGGCAGCCGGTACCAGGCGCCCGCGCCTTCCTTCTCCACGGCGTCGGCGACGGCCTCCATCAACTCCGGACTGACCAGCCCCTCGTCGCAGGCCGCGCACAAGGCCACCGGCAAGGGGACGCCCCACGTCCGTTGCCGACTGAGCGTCCAGTCCGGCCGGCTCTCCAGCATGCCGCGGATGCGCTGTTTTCCCCACTCGGGAATCCACACCACCGCCTGGTCCACGGCGCGGAGCGCCGCGGCACGCAAGCTGGGGCCGGCCGCGCCGTCCAAGGGACGGTCCAGGGCCACAAACCACTGCGGCGTGGCGCGAAAAATAATGGGGTTTTTGCAGCGGTCGTGGTGCGGGTAGCTGTGGGTGACGGTCTCCCCGGGGCGGTTGAGGAGCACCCCCTTCTGGACGAGCAGCTCGACGATGCGGGGGTTGGCGTCGAAGACGCGGATGCCCTGGAGCTCGGGCGGCTGCACCGTGTCGTCGAAGCGGCCGTCGGCCAGCACCGGGTTGTAGGCCTCGAGCCCGTAGGCCTCACCCACCGCGTAGTCCTCGGCGCCATGGCCGGGAGCGGTGTGCACTAGGCCCGTGCCTTGCTCGAGTGTGACGTGCTCGCCGAGCACCACCCTGCCCTGCCGCGGGGCGAAGGGGTGCCGGTAGGCGAAGCCCTCCAGCTCGCGGCCGGTGGCGTAGCCGAGAATGCGAGCCGGCTCCACCAGCGCCGCGGCGCTGAGCTCTGCGCCTTGCGCCTTCAGCGTCCGCACCTCCAGGTGCTCAGGGGCAATCTCCCCGAGCAGCTTCGCCAGGAGGTCCTTGGCCACCACCACCACCCGCGGCCCCAAGTCGTAGAAGACGTATTCCAAGTCCGGGTGGACGGCGATGGCCAGGTTGGCCGGCAGCGTCCAGGGCGTCGTCGTCCAAATTGCGAGGTCCACCGGGTGGCCTCGGAGGAAGGGAAACGCGCTCTCCAGCGCCTCGCGCCGGACGCCTTTGCCGAGCGGGCCCTCGGCCGCCTCGGCGCGGAAGGCGACATAGATGGAGGGACTGGTGCGGTCCTCGTACTCGATGTCCGCCTCGGCCAACGCCGTCTGGTCGGTGAAGCACCAGTAGACTGCTTTCTTCTTCCGGTAGAGGAGACCGCGGCGCGCGACGCGCGCCAGCTGACGAATCTCCTCCGCCTCGTAGCCGAAGGCGAGGGTGGTGTAGGGCGTGTCCCAGTCAGCGAAAATGCCGAGGCGCTTGAACTCGGCGCGCTGGATGTCGATGAATTCCTGCGCGTAGGCGCGACAGCGGCCGAGAAAATCCTCCCGGGAGAGCGTCCGCCGGTCGATTTTCTCGTCCCGGAGCCGCTTTTCCACCGCCCGCTCGATGGGAAGGCCGTGACAGTCCCAGCCAGGGATGAAGTCGCACAGGTGGCCGGACATGTTTTCCAGCTTCACCACGAAGTCCTTCAGCACCTTGTTGAGCGCGGTGCCGGCGTGGAGGGGCCCGTTGGCGTAGGGCGGCCCATCGTGGAAGAGAAACCGCGGCTTGCGGGCGTTGGCCTCCTTCAACGCCTGCCAGGTGCCCTCCCGTTCCCAGCGCGCGAGCAGCCGAGGCTCGAGCACGAGGAGGTTGCCCTTCATCGGGAAGTCCGTCCGCGGAAGGTTCAGCGTTTGCTTCCAGTCGCGCGGCTCCGCAGCGTCACCCATGGTCTTCCCGAGTCCGCTAGCACGCTGCGGCCAGCCCGAGCAATCGTGGTATTCTTCTCCTCCCTCAGCGGCGCCCTGTGGGGGGAAGCCTCAAGCTCGCCCGTGCCTCCATCGAAGCGAAAGAAGGCACACGAGGCGGTGCGGCTCCGGCACGCCCCCGCCCACTCGGTGGACGCCAAGGTGGTGGCCATCCTCAGCCGGAAGCGGTCGCTCTATTCCACCCGGCGGCTGGTGGAGGCGGTGAAGGCCCGGGGCCAGCGCGTCCTGGTGTTGGACACCCTGCGCTGTAACCTCATTCTCGCCCGTGGCGAGCCACGGATGACGTACCGAGGCGTCGCCCTGCACAACCTCGACGTCGTCATTCCGCGCATCGGGGCCTCCATCACCGGCTACGGGCTCGCGGTGGTGAACCAGTTCGACATGATGGGCGTCGCGGTGGTCAACAACTCCGTGCCCATCGCCAGAAGCCGCGACAAGCTCCGCTGCCTACAGCTGTTGGCGCGCTTCGGGGTGGACATCCCGCGCACCGTCATGGCCCGGGACCGAAGCAACATCCCCCGCCTCCTCAAGGACGTCGGGGGCCTACCGGCCATCGTCAAGCTCATCCGTGGCACGCAAGGGGTGGGCGTCATGCTGGCCTCCACCCTCAGCGAATTGGAGGGAATTCTCGCCACCTTCTCCGACTTGGGCCAGGACATCGTCCTTCAGGAATTCATCTCCGAGTCGCGCGGGCGCGACATCCGCGCGCTGGTGGTGGGCGAACGCGTGGTGGCGGCCATGCGCCGACGCGCCAAGCGCGGGGAGTTCCGCAGTAACTTGCACCGTGGCGGCCGGGGCAAGGGAGTGAAGCTGGCCCGCGCTTACCGCGAGGCAGCGGTGGCGGCGGCGCGCATCGTCGGCCTGGAAGTGGCCGGCGTGGACATGCTCGAGACGCGCGACGGTCCCAAAGTCATGGAGGTGAATTCCTCCCCTGGCTTCGAAGGCCTGGAGCGGGCCACCGGCGTGGACATCGCCGGCGCCATCATCGAGCACGCCCTGGCCTTGGCCGCGGCGCAACGCGAGGGCGGCCGACCCCGGCGCGTCATTTAGCCCCCGCGGGGGGGAAACCGGCCTTTGGGCCAAAAGCGCCGCACCCCAATTTGGGTACAGTGTCCCTCTCCCGCATGCGCCTCTTCGCCATTGGAGACCTCCACCTGCCCAGTACTCGGGGCAAGGACATGGAACGTTTCGGGTGGACAGGGCACCCCGCCCCGCTGGCCAAAGCCTGGGACGAGGAGGTGACGGCGGCGGACTTGGTACTCGTCGTCGGAGACACCTCCTGGGCCACCAAGCCCCAGGAGGCGCTGGGGGACCTCGGTTGGATTGAGCAGCGTCCTGGGAAAAAAGTCCTCCTCAAGGGCAACCACGACTACTGGTGGGGCGACTCGGCGAAAAAACTGCGCGAGCTGCTCGCGCCCACGCCGAGCATTGTCGGCTTCCTTCACAATGGCTCGGCGCTGGCCGTGGGCCCCTACCTCCTCAGCGGCTCGCGGCTGTGGACGACGGCCCAGGCTCCGCCTTTACCCGGCGGGGAGATGGGGGACGAGGCGCCCTCCACGGACTACGTCCAGCGCGAAGCGACGCGTCTCGGCCGCTCCCTGGACGAGGCACGCCAGCTGCTTCGGGACAACCCCGCCCTCATCTCGGTGGTGGGCACCCACTTTCCGCCCCTCTACGCGGGGGGCGTGCCCACCGCTTTCTCGCCTCTCATTGAGGCCTTTTCTCCGGCGGCCTGCGTCTATGGGCACCTGCACGGCCCGGGCATTGCCGCCGGCTTCGTCGGCGTGCACGGCGGGGTGCGCTACGTCCTGGCCTCGGCAGACGCTGCCGGCTTCCGGCCAGTCCAGCTCTTCCCAGAGGTGGCGGCGCCCGCACCGGCGACAGCAAACCCCACCGCCGCGTCCTGAGCTTCAGCGTTTGGCCCAGCTTTGGGCGTTGTCCGGGTCGCGCTCCGGCCACTAACGTGCCGCCGGCCATGAGCTTCGTCGCCACCCTGCTCCTCGTCTTCGCCGGCCTGGCCGTCTTCGTCCACACCGCCTACGGCCGCACCGCGGTGCTTTTGGGCATGCGGCCGGCGCAGCGGCTGGACCAGCCGGGGCGCCGCACGGCGGCGCTGCTGCGTTTCGGCTTCGGCCAGAAGCGGATGGTGGACCCCGAGGAGCGGACGCCGGGGGTGATGCACGTCTTCATTTTTGCCGCCTTCGTCGTGCTCGCGGTGCGGACGTTGATGCTCTTCACCATGGGCTTCTCGGAGACGGCCCTCGGCGTCCTCACCGTGCCGGCCCATGCCTTCTGGACGGAGCACGCCGTACTTCTGCGCCTCTACCAGGGCTACCTCTTGGCCAAGGACGTGGTGGCGCTCTTGGCGTTGGTGGGCGTGGCGTACTTCCTCTGGCTTCGCCTGGTGGTGAAGCCCGACCGGCTCACGCCTTCCTGGGAGGCCCTCCTCATCCTCGGCTTCATCGCTGGCCTCATGGTGAGCGAGTACATTTTCGGGGCCTCGAGGATGCTCGGCGATGGCGGAGGGCTGCTCAAAGAGGAGCCGGTGACGTCCCTCGTTGCCCTGGCGCTCTCCGGGCTCCCGGCCTCCGCGGTGTGGTTTCTCGGGGGGCTCATGTTTTGGACCCACCTCTGCATCATCCTCGCCTTCCTCAATTTCCTTCCGCTGGGGAAGCACTTTCACGTGATTACCGGCCTCCCCAACGTCTACCTCCAAAAACTCACGCCCAGCGCAGCGCTAAGGACGCCCAACCTCGAGGCGGAGGACTTCGGAGCCCGAAGCTTTCGCGACCTCTCCTGGAAGGAGGGGCTCGACCTCTACTCCTGCACCGAGTGCGGGCGCTGCCAGACGCACTGCCCCACCTACGTCACCGGAAAGCCGCTCACCCACAAGGGCGTCAACCAGACGCTGAAGCACTGGGCCTGGAAGCACGAAGAGGAGCTGGGAGCGCCCCAGCGTCCACCCGGGGTGAGCCCGGAGCTGCCCCCCCTGGTGGGAGGGCTCTTGCAGCCGGAAACGGTGTGGGCCTGCACCTCGTGCGGCTGGTGCGAGACGGCCTGTCCCGTCTTCATCGAAAACATTCCCCGCCTCATCGACATGCGCCGCTTCAAAGTCCAGGTGGACTCGGACTTCCCTCCGGAAATCCAACGCGTCTTCGAGGGCATGGAGCGCCAGGGGAACCCTTGGGGGGTGGCCCAGGACAGCCGGGACGCGTGGGCGGAGGACTTGAAGCTTCCGCGCTGGGGCGACGGGGGCAGCTACGAGTACCTCTTCTTCGTGGGCTGCGCGGGAAGCTACGACGACCGGCAGAAGAAGGTCTCCCGCGCGGTGGTGAGCATTCTTCGCGAGGCCGGCGTCTCCTTCGCCACGCTCGGGAAGGCCGAAGTCTGCAACGGGGACAGCGCCCGGAGACTGGGCAACGAGTACCTCTACCAGACGCTGGCCAAAGGAAACGTCGAGGCCTGGAATTCAGCCGGGGTGAAGGCAGTCATCACCCAGTGCCCCCACTGCTTCAACACCCTGAAAAACGAGTACCCGGACTTTGGGGGCCACTACCGCGTCATCAACCACACCCAGCTCATCAGCGAGCTGCTCCGGGAGAAGCGCATCAAGCTGTCCCGAGTCATGGACGAGACGCTCACCTACCACGACCCCTGTTACCTCGGCCGGCACAACGGCGTGTACGACGCGCCCCGCGAGGCCCTGGCCGCCATCCCCGGGTTGAAGGTGGTGGAAATGCAGCGCAGCCGGCGGCAGTCCTTCTGCTGCGGCGCAGGCGGCGGACGGATGTGGATGGAAGAAACCATCGGCACCCGCATCAACCACAACCGCCTCAACGAGGCCGCGTTGACGTTGGCCCACGCCGCCGACCCAAACCTGCCCTTCCCTTCCGCCACCGACCGCCACAAGCCGGGAGCGGTGGGCGACTACCAGGGCCCGGCCAAGGGGACGCTCGCTGTGGCTTGCCCCTTTTGCGCCACCATGCTCCGCGACGCCGTGAACGACACCGGCCGCGAACAAATGAAGGTGCGGGACGTCGCCGAGCTCGTCGCCGAGGCCATGGAAGTGTCCCGCCCGGCCCCGTAGAGCGGCGCACGTCAGTGCGGGGCGTGCTGCTTCGAGTCCAGCGCCGCCAATTTGGCCATGGCTTGCTCGTAGAGGCGGTCGAGTTTGGTGTGCAGCTGGGTGACTTCGAGGCCGGCTTTGATGTTGGCCGCGTATTCGACGTCGCTGCGGATGCGGTCCTTGGAGGCCTGGCGCTCCTGGCTGATGAGGACGAAGCAGCTCAAGAAAATGGCCTCCAGCGACGTCACCAGCGTGAGCAGCCCAAAGGGAAACGGGTCGAAGGGCCGGAGCCACACCAGGACGCCCAAATTCCACGCCACCCAGACGGTGAAGACGGCGGCGTGGATGACGAGGAAGGGAATTGAACCGCTGAAGGCAGCCAAGCCGTCGGCCGCCCGCTGGACGGTGGTGGAGCGCTCCTCGACTTCCTGGTTGGGACTTGTCCCGACGCTGGCCAAGAGGGCGCGGTTCGTTTCTCGAAGCCGCTTTCCCGTCACGCTGAGGACGTCCAGCGCGGCGGTGGGGTGGAGACGGAACAGCTCGGTGAGGTCCGAGCGGTCGATTTCCACGGCCTGGGAGTCCTCCACCGCGATGGCATCGGCGCTGCGCGGGCCGCTGTCGAGCAACGAGAGCTCTCCGAAAAACTCCCCTGGACCCGCCGAGCCGAGGACGCGCCGTTCGCCAGTGGTGGTCTCCATCGAGAGCTCCACCTGCCCATGCGTCACCACGAAGAAGGAGTCCCCAACGTCCCCGCGGCTGAAAATTCGAGCCTGCGCCGCCCAGCGCATCTCTTCGGCCTGAGTGGCCAGCACGGCGCGTTCGTTGGCGTCGAGCTCGCGAAAGAGGGGCACGTCCTTCAAGACGTCCGGGCTGGCAGGCATGGGCCTTCGGGGTGGGAGGCGAAGAGAGGCTTCTTGAGCCAGAGAATCAGCCAGCCCAGCCGCCCCGTCGAGAAACCAGCGGCTTGCCTTTCGTCAAACGCCGCTGGGCGGCTTCAGCGGTTGAGCTTCGCCAGCTCATTTCGGCAAATGTGACAGAGCGCCGTCTGCTTGCGGTCGACATCCGTCAAGGTGGTGGCCAGAAACATCGCGCACCGCCCGTCCTCACAGTACGAGAGTCCCACCAAGTGGCCGGCCTGGTGCTGGCCTTCCACCTGCACCCGGCGGCGCAGGAGCGCTTCGTCCGCGCCCTGCTTGAGCCGAGCGATGGACAGCACCGCGGCGCGGGACTCACGGTCCGCCTCCCCAAAGACGAAGCCACTGTCGGGCACAAAGAGGTCCACGTCCACCAAGCCAAGGATGGTTTGCCCGGGCTCGAGCAGCGGCACGAGCCTCCGCATGATGGCGTTGGAATGGTACTGGTTTCGGTCCTTGTTGTAGGCGTAGCTCGGCGAGGCCAGCGAGACGCGCGAGTACACCGGCGTCACCCCGAGCTGCGTGGTGAGCGGAAGCTCCAAGTCCCGCAGCAGCGATGGTGGCGCCGAACCGATGGCCGCCAGTTGCATCAGCCGGGAGGACATCCGTGAGGACGCATCCTTTCGGGAGCGGACTGGCTGGGGCGCAAGGATTCGAACCTTGATAGTCAGATCCAAAGTCTGACGTCCTGCCGTTAGACGACGCCCCAGGACAGCGAGGGTCCCGCTCCCCCGTCGCGCCTTTGAGCATATGGGCTAAGCCGTCAGGGGCAAACGACGGAATGCGGGCAGGCCACCGGAAAGGGCTCCCTCAGGGGTACCCCAGCACAAAGGCCCCTGAGTCGTTTCCAGAGGACCGGGCCTCTCTCGGCGGCGCGCCAGGGACTGGGTCAGACTGCAAAAGCGCCGCGTCTCGCTGCACGCGGCTGGACGCCCGCCTGAACGCCGGCGAAAGGCTTTCCTCCGACGGGAGGGAGGTTTTGTGGTGGCCACCATCGGCGAACGCGCCCGAGAATTGCTTGGCCGCCTCGCGGGGGCCGCAGACGGGGTGTGGCATCCCCGCCGTGAGGACCGCGAGACGCTCATGGAGCTCTCGGAGCGCCTGGAGTTGGACCTCCCAGTGGATGCCTTCCTCGCGCCCGAAGTGGCGTTGGCGTTTCTTCGCCGGGCCCTCGCCCGTTTGAATGGCTCGGCCTAGGGACCCCTCGGCTTCTCGCGAGGGCCAACGGGCGGGACCGGAGGGTGCCATGGCAACCATCCACCTGTGAAGCGAGCCTCGAGGCCGCGGGAGCGTTGTGCACTGGCGGGCGGCGCTCAGGCCACCGGATGCCGTCGCGCAGCGCTTCCAGCGCAAATTTAGCCATCAACAGAAATGCCAACGCACCGGTGACTGAGTTGAGAGCCTCCGAGCGGGCGGCCCATTACCGAGGCCGCTTCGCGCAGGAGGGACGCCTCATCCGGTGAGGCCTTCCAGGCAGGCTTGTTGGCGATGACATGCTGAGTCAGGCCGAGGACTCCCTGCAGAAGGGTCTCCACCCGCGCCAAGCTGTCCGGGGATTTCGGACAGGCCGGGACCTGACCGGTTGCCGCCGCGGAAGCTAGGGGGGTTGCAGTAAGAGCCAAGGGGTGCCTGCCCTGGAACTCGCGTCGCTGTTTACAGCCGAGCTGCTCTGGGTCAGGCCCGCCTCCTCCAGGAGGCCGAAAACTCAGGACGTCACACGGTCGACTCCGTACCGTGGCGCGGACTGTTCCGTGAGGTGGGCTGGACCTACTTCTTGCGCCATGAACGAGTCGTTTTGGTCGCTCTCGGCCGTCCTGGGCGTCTTGGCCGTCGCCTCGGCGCTGGCTCTCACAGCCTGGCTCCTCCTGTACGCCTGACAGCCAAATGGAGAGCCGATGACTACCGTGCCTTTCCGGGCGCGGACTACCCCCCCTGGTTGGCGCCTGCGCCGGTCCCGGCATGAGGTGCCTGCCGTGGGCCGGCGATTTTTATTGGAGGCGGCCGCAGCACCTCGGTGTCTACGTGGGCCGGCGGCAAGCCGTACCATTCCAAGCCCACAAGCCGTGCCAATGACGACGCCACTGAGACCGGTCGGTTGAAAGTCCGACGTCCCCGTAGCGTCGTTGTGCATCACCACGTTTGAAATCGCCGATGGGCTAGGAGCGACCGAGCCAGGCGGCGACAATCATCGTGAGTGCGCCAATAACGGCGAGGACAATCCTCGTCCAGAAGGCGCGACTACGGCCCCAGTACAGCTCGCAGCTCTCGTTCTCAATCACTGATGGGCCCTCCCAGGCAGCGCCGGGCCTGGAGTCTACACAACTGCTCGCCGCCAGTTTGGCGCCGGCACAACCGGGCCTCCCCGCTCCAGCGAGAGCGGTTGGAAGGTCCCGCTGAGATGTCGCTAGCCAGCGGAAAACACGGGTTCCGGCCACGGAAGCGCAGGCGCCTATCGCCGAGAGCGGGAAGTCAGCGCTCAGATGTCCAAATTCTGGACGTCGAGTGCGTTCTTCTCGATGAACTCTCGGCGGGGCTCGACCGCCTCGCCCATGAGCAGGGCGAAAATGTCGTCGGACTCCACGGCGTCCTCGACCCGGACTTGGAGCAGCGTCCTCGTCTCCGGGTTCATGGTCGTCTCCCACAGCTGCTCGGGGTTCATTTCTCCGAGGCCCTTGAAGCGCTGAATGGAGAGCCCACGCGAGGCGTCGACGCGCACCGCGGTGAGCACCTCCTGAACACTCTTGGCGGTGGACTCACTCTCCTCGAAGCGCACCCGGTACATGGGCTCGCTGCTCCCCGCCGCGCCCGGCGTCTTTTGCCCGGCTTGCGCGAAGACTTCTCGCAGCGCCACCAGCTCCGCGTACTCGGGGCTGGTGAGAAAGGCATGGTCCACCACCGTCTCGCGGGGACTGCCATTCATCTCGGTGCGAAAGACGAGCTTCTTCGCCTGGTGCTCGGGGTCGTCTTTGCGAAACGTCTTCAGGTGTCCCAGGACGTCCGGGGTGCGCTCGCGCATCCACGCATGCATCGCCTCCACCTGCGTGGCGAGGGCGTCGATGTCCAAAAGCGTCGTCTCGTCGATGCGGGCCGCTTGCACCAGGGCGTCGAGGACACGCGGGTCCCGGCGGCGGCTCAGCTTCGCCAGCCGGTCCTGGTACTGCGCTACCCGTTCCAGGAAGTCCCGCAGTGCCTGGCCCTTGAGCTCGCCGGTGGCGGTGACAACAACGGCGCGCTCGATGGCAATCCGCAACAGGTACTCGTCGAGGCTCCGCTGCTCCTTGAGAAAGAGCTCCTTCTTCCCTCGGGTGACTTTGTAGAGCGGCGGCTGGGCGATGTAGAGGTAGCCCTTGGCGATGAGCTCCGGCATCTGGCGGTAGAAGAATGTCAACAGCAGGGTCCGGATGTGGCTGCCGTCCACGTCGGCGTCCGTCATCAGGATGATGCGGTGGTAGCGCACGCTGGCCGGGTCGTAGTCCTCTCGCCCGACGCCCGTCCCTAGCGCGGTGATGAGGGCCACAATTTCCCCGCTGGTGAGCATTTTCTCGAAGCGGGCCTTCTCCACGTTGAGAATTTTGCCTTTGAGCGGAAGGATGGCCTGGTTCCGCCGGTCGCGGCCCTGCTTGGCCGAGCCGCCGGCGGAGTCGCCCTCGACAATGTAGAGCTCGGACTCAGACGGGTCCTTGCTCTGACAGTCCGCCAGCTTCCCGGGAAGCCCGAGGCCGTCCAGGGCGCCCTTGCGCCGGACGGTTTCGCGGGCCTTGCGTGCGGCGATGCGCCCCCGGGTGGCGTCGCCGATTTTGGCCAGAATTTTCCTGGCCGCGCCGGGGTTCTCGGCGAGGAAATTCCCCAGGCTCTCGTTCACCATCTGCTCGACGAGTCCTTTAATTTCAGAGTTGCCGAGCTTGGTCTTGGTCTGCCCCTCGAACTGGGGATTGGGCAGCTTCACGCTGATGACCGCCGCCAACCCTTCCCGGGTGTCTTCCCCGGTGGGGGCTTCCTTCAAGTCCTTCCACACCCCTCCGCGGTCGGCGTAGGCGTTGATGCTGCGGGTGAGCGCGCTCTTGAAGCCCACCAGGTGGCTTCCGCCCTCGTGGGTGTTGATGTTGTTGGCGAAGGTGTAGATGCGCTCGTCGTAACCGTCGTTCCACTGCATCGCGATTTCCAGCGCGACGTCGTCCTTCAACGCCTTGAAGAAGACGGGGGGGTGAAGGGCCTCTTTCGACTTATTGAGGTACTCGACGAAGGAGACGATGCCGCCGTCGAACTGAAAGGTGTGGCTCTTGCTCGTGCGCTCGTCGGTGATGGTGATGGTCAGGCCGGCGTTGAGGAAAGCGAGCTCCCGCAACCTCTGGCTGAGCGTGTCGAAGCTGATGTCCGTGGTTTCGAAAATGGTGGCGTCCGGCTTGAACCACACCGTCGTCCCGCGGCCGTCGGTAACGCCGATTTCCGAGACTTGCTGTTGTGGAATGCCGCGCGCGTACTTCTGCTCGTAGACTTTGCCATTCCGCTGAATTTCCAAGCGCAGCCATTCGGAGAGCGCGTTGACACAACTGACGCCGACGCCGTGGAGCCCACCGGAAACCTTGTAGGCGGAGTTCTCGAATTTGCCGCCCGCGTGCAGCTTGGTCATCACCACGTCGACGGTGTCCATCCCCGCCACGGTGGGGTGCGGGCCGACAGGAATGCCGCGGCCGTTGTCCTTCACGCTGACGCTGCCGTCGACGTGAATGGTGACCGCCAGCGTGGTGCAAAAGCCGCCCAGCGCCTCGTCGACCGCGTTGTCCACCACCTCGTAGACGAGGTGGTGCAGGCCGTACACGGAGGTGTCTCCGATGTACATGCTGGGGCGCTTGCGCACCGCTTCAAGGCCTTCGAGGACTGTAATCGACGCTGCGCCGTACTCCGCTTGGCCGGAGGTCGTCGAGGCCTCGGCCGCGGGTTTCGTGAGACCGTTCAAGGAGGTTATTTCCTAACACGCGACCCCCGGTGCCACAAGGCGACGGCACGGGCGCAAACTCAGGAAATAACTGTGAAATTTGGCCCTCCTGCGGAGCGTTTTCAGGCGTCCCCAGGGGGCTTCGGCGCCTGGTCATCCAAGGCCTTCACCAGGTCTAAAAAGGCCTCCCTTGAGCCCACCAGCGCCTCGGCAATGAGGAGCTGTCCCTCGGGGCGCACCTCCAGCACGAGGCGTGGCCAGGGAAGCTTCTCGGTGCGCGTCGCGCCGAGGTGCGTCCAGGGAATGTGGAGACTCCGCCGGCCCCAGGGACGGGAAACCACAATCCCCGCCGCGTCCAAGCGGATGCCAAAATCAGCGCGGGGACGAAGGCGCACCCAGCCAATGCCGAAGCCCACCGCCAGCGCCGCCAGCAACAGAGCGCGCAGCGTGCCGAAGCGCTCTGCGCCCTTGAGGCCCGAGGCCAGCGCCCAGGCGGAGAGCACCACAGCCAATGCCGCTGCAGCGAAGAGGGCGCGGCGCAGGCCACGGGGACGAAAGGCGAAGAACCGGACGCTCACGTTGGGCGGGGCGGCAGCTTAGCCCCTCGGCGCGGCTGCAGGTACGACGTTGCCCGCGTCCACGGAGAGCCAGTGCGTGTCCACTCCAGCCGCCCCCCGTACCAAGGAGGGCTCGGTGGTGGTGAGCAGCACCTGGGCGCCGGAATTCGAGAGGTAGGCCATGAGAAAGGCATTTCGCTCCGGGTCGAGCTCGCTCGAGACGTCGTCCAGAAGCAAGAGCGGAAACCTACCCAGTGTCGCGCGGAGGTTTTCAATTTCCGCAATCTTCCAGCCCAGCACCAGCGCCCGGGCCTGCCCCTGGGAGGCAAAGGCGCGCGCCAAATGCCCGTCGAGCCCAATCTCCAAGTCATCGGCATGCGGGCCCACCGAGGTAAAGCCGCGTTCTCGGTCGCGCTCCAGCCTCGCCCGAAGGGCGTGGCGCAGCGCCTGGGCCAGCGCGGTGGCGTCCGCCTGGGCGAAGTCCACCTCCAGGTGCGCCGGAGAGTAGCGGTAACGCGCGCCGGACAGCTGGGCGATGGTGGCGACGGCGGCTTCGGCGCGCGGGGCGAGCTCCCCAAGCAAGTCCCGGCGCAACAGCAGAATTCGGGCGCCCGCCTCGGACAGCGCCTCGTCGTACGCCTCGAGGTACCCGGGCGGCGCATTCTCTTTGAGGAGGCGGTTGCGGCTGCGGAGGGCGCGGAGGTACGCCCGCGAGCCACGCAAGAAGCCGGGGAACCGGTTAAACACCGCCCGGTCGAGCAGTGTCCGACGCTCCTCCGGTGCCCCCTTCACCACCGCCAAGTCGTCCGGAGTGAAGGCCACCACCGAGACGCCGCCGAAATACTCTTCCAGCGTCCGAGTGGGCTTACTGTCCACCGAAGCCCGGCGCGCCCCATCCTCCACCGCGACGGCAATTTCTCGCCTGGCGCCCCCAAGGTCGAAGGTTCCAGCGACCTGGGCCCTGGAGGCCCCGAAGCGGACGAGCTCCACCAGCCTTCCGGCGCGGAGCGGCTTCAGCGTGCACAGGAAATACACCGCCTCGAGGAGGTTTGTTTTCCCCTGGCCGTTCCGGCCCACCACCACCGTCGCGTGCGGCGAGGGCGCGAGGTCCACGCGCGCGAGGTTGCGAAAGTCCTGGAGCTGGAGACGCTGAAGAAGCAACCGTCGCCCCGGGGAGCGACTCAGACGCGCATGGGCATAACCACCGCCGTGTAGCTGCGGTCATTCGGCGCGTGCAGCACGCCCGGGCTGTGCTCGTCCCCGAGCTCCAGCACCACCTCGTCGTCGTCCAGGGCACTCAGGACGTCCGAGAGGTACCGTGCGTTGAAGCCGATGGTGATTTCAGAGCCGGTGAAGGCGACGTCGAGGTCGTCCTTGGCCTCTCCGAGGTCGGGATTCTGCGAGGTGAGGCGAAGCTGGTTCTCGGTGAGGGCGAGCTTCACCGCGTTGGACTTGTCGACGCTGAGGAGCGCCGTCCGTCGCAAACCCTCGAGGAGGCGGACCCGGTTGAGCTGCACCTTTCGGTCACCCTCCTTGGGGATGACGCGTTGGTACTCGGGGAACTGCCCGTCGATGAGACGCATCACCATGGTGAGGCCCTTCTTCTTGAAGAGGGCTGAATTCATGGCGAAGCCGAGCTGACACTCGGCGTCCGGGGCCTCCTCCAGAAGGCGCTTGAGCTCGAGCAGTCCCTTTCGGGGGATGATGACGCCGCCCTTGAGCTTGAAGTCCCCGCTCATGGTGCGCTCCACGAGGGCCAGCCGGTGCCCGTCAGTCGCCACCATCCGCACCTTCTCGCCGGCATGCGGCTCGAAGAAGACGCCGTTGAGGATGTAGCGCGTCTCGTCCGTGGAAATGGCAAAGGCGGTTTTGCGAATCATCTCCAGCAGAACTTCACCGCTCACCGTCACCGAGGGGCCGTCGTCCTCGCGGGGAAGCTTCGGGTACTCGTCTGGAGACATCCCCACAATCTTGAAGAGTGCAGTTCCACTCAAAATCTCCGCATAGTGGTTGGGTAACTTGCGGATGGTGACCTGTTGCTCGGGGACATTCTGGATGATGTCGAAGAGCGTCCTGGCCGCGACGGTGATGGACCCCTGCTTCGTCACTTCGGCGAAGTGCTCGCTGACAATGCCAACGTCGAGGTCAAAGGCCGTCACCTGCACTGCCGTCTTGGTGGCGGTGATGAGGACGTTGGAGAGAATGGGCATCGTCGTCTTGCGCTCGACGATGCCCTGCGCCCGGTAAAGGGCCCGCTTGAGCTCGTCGGCTGCGATGCGGAATTCCATGGCCGTCCTCACTCCTCAGGTTCGTCGTGTCGTGTAGCGCTGGCGTGCGGGGCCCGTCAACGAGCGACCAGGGCTCGCCAGCGACGCGGAACATGCCGTTTATCTCCGACAGTCGAGGGGCCAAGGCCGGCGGGACGCAGAAACAGCTTGTGGGAGGCGGCGGACAGGAGGCGAAGCTGCGGGCCGTGGCTCTGTGGGAAGCGTGCCTTTCAACTCCCCCCGTGCACCCGTTGGGCCGTCTCTCCGGGCTTTGGGTGGTGTTTTAGGAGGGACGCGAAGACGAGCTTGCCCGCTTGCTTTGGATGGAAGGGCAGGAGGTGGAAATCCGTTGACAAATGGGACTGAGAATGACTTTCAATCTCAATGCGCAGGGCCTTTCTCATTTGTCTCAGCGTCACGCTGGGAGCCGGGTGCGCCTCCTTGCCGCAGCCGACGTCCGACGACGTCTCGCGGGCCCAAGGGGACTTCCCTGGGACAACGCTCGTGTCGTTGAGCGACGCGCGGAAGACTTACGTCAGGACGTGCAGCGGCTGTCACGCCTTGCATTTGCCGACGGAGTTTCCACCGCAGAAGTGGCCTTCTCTCGTGAATGAGATGGTGACGGTCCAGAAGGTCAAGCTGTCCACGGAGCAGCGTCAGCAGATTGAGGAGTTCGTCATCGTCATGTCCGAGCCCAAGCCCCTGGCGGTGCGGTAGGGCGGAGTTCCGCGGACACGCTGGGGGCGCGACTGCTGTCTTCTGTATAGAGAAGGTATGGATCAATACGCAGAAGCCGTAGGACCCGTGGATGCTGTGGAGAAACGCGGCAACCCACGAGAATGCGAGAGGCTTTGTGCAGTCCAAGCTGTGGGGTTAGCTGGGGACACAGCAGTGGGTTGCTCGGACTGCAAGGTGCCGCGGGCTCGTTCCCTCACCTGAGGTGCCGAAGACTGGGGTTCTCCCCACAAACCTGCCCACAGGTGTCGCCTCGGTGACACTCGGAAGGCGAAGGTGCTCCCAGGGCGTAAGTTGCCAACAAGTTGAACCCTTCGGGACGCTCCTGGAGGAGCCTCCTCGACGAGGGGAGATAAGCCCCGGCACTGGGCGCCCTAAGCCTGGGGCGTGAATTCTTAGAGCACGCCGAGCTTGGCTTCGAGCTCGTCGAGCTCCTTCCGCAGAATGGCGTCCGTCTCCCGGACGCGCTCCACCTTGCGCACTGAGGAGATGACGGTCGAATGGTCCTTGTTGAAGCGGGCCGCAATTTCCGGAAACGAGCTCCGTGTCAGGCGCCGGGCAAGGTACATGGCCACCTGGCGCGCATGCGCGAGGTGCTTCGTCCGTCGGTCCGCGCGGAGCTCTTCGACGGCCACCTTGTAATAGCGCGCGGTCTCCCGCTGGATTTGCTCGATGTCCACCGGCCGGTGGGCAGGCAGGATGTCCCGCAGGACCTGAGCGGCGAATTCCTCGGTGATGGGCTGTCCGGTGAGGCTGTGGACCGCCGAGATTTTCACCAGCGCGCCTTCGAGCTCGCGCACGTTTTTCTGCACGTGCCTGGCGATGAATTGGCAGACGTTGTCGGGGAGCTCGAAGCCTTCGAGCTCCCCCTTCTTCTTGAGAATCGCGATGCGCGTCTCGTAGTTGGGCTCCTGGATGTCGGTGATGAGCCCTTGCGTGAAACGGCTGCGGAGCCGCTCCTCCAGCCCCGGGATTTCTGCCGGCACGGTGTCCGAGGTGAGCACCATGGCCTTCGACATCTCGTGTAGCGCGTTAAACGTGTAAAAAAACTCTTTCTGTGTTTCCTCTTTTTTCCCGAGGAACTGAATGTCATCGACAAGCAGGACATCGCAGTCTTCCCGGAACTTGCGACGAAAGTCGGACATGCGGTGGTCGCGGACACTCTCCACGTACTCGTTGGTGAACTCCTCCGAGGAGAGGTAGACGATGTGCGCCGCCGGGTTGCGGCTAAAAATGGCGTTCCCCACAGCGTGCAGAAGGTGCGTCTTGCCCAGCCCGGTGCCGCCGTAAATGAAGAGCGGGTTGTAGGCCCGCCCCGGGCTCTCGGCCACGGCCGAGGCGGCCGCGGCGGGAAGCTGGTTGCTCTCGGCGACGACGTAGTTGGTGAAGGTGAAGCGGTCGTTGAGTCGAGGGGGCCGGACGGTGGTGGCGCTGCTCTGCACCGCCGGCAGTGCGACGTCCGAGCCAGTGGGCTCGATGACTTCGTAGCCAACCCCAGTGGGGCTCCCCACCAGGCGCAGGAGGGCCTCCTCGAGCAGGGGCCGGTAATGGTCGTCGACCCAGTCTCGGAAGAAGCGGTCCGGAACGCCGAGCACCAGTTGCCCGTCGCGGAGAGCGATGGCCTGCATTCGCTCGAGCCACGTCAGCGCGTAGCTCTTGCCGTCCTCCCGCAGCATGGTCAGGGCCCGTGTCCAGAGGTGCTGGGCACTGGGAGAGCCTGTTGACTTCTCCGCGGGAGCTGACAAGGGGGGGTTGCCTCAGAAACCGGTGGCAGGGCCGGGAGTTCTACGATCGCCTGAACCCTCGCGGGCGAGAAAAAAACTGAAAGGGGCTTTGAGGGCTCGCCCCATTTGGTCGACCCTCGTTGACTCGCAGCACTCCTTTGCGTTAAGGCGCGCCGCCTCCCGAAGGGACGGAGCAGGACCTTGCCCAAGCGTACGTACCAGCCCTCCAAGCTGCGAAGAAACCGCACCCACGGTTTCCGCAAGCGCAATTCCACCAAGGCCGGACGCGCCGTCCTCAAGCGCCGCCGCGCGAAGGGGCGGAAGCGGCTCGCTGCCTCCGCGCCGAAGAAGTAGTCCCGCCGGTACGGTCGTGGCCCGCGCCGGTGCCGCGGAGGGGTTTCCCCGTTCGGCACGCATCCGGAAGCGCGCCGACTTCCTCCGCGTCCAGCAACGAGGCAAGAAAGTCACCTCGGGACCCTTGGTGGGACTGATCCTGCCTGCGACCGGATCGATCGCTCGGCTTGGCCTCACCGTGTCCAGCAAGGTGGGCAACGCCGTGGAGCGCGCCCGGGTGAAGCGTCAGCTCCGGGAAGTCTTTCGGCGCCGCCGCCACAGGTGTCCAGCGGTGGAGTTGGTGGTCATCGCTCGTCCGGCCGCCCGCGAGGCCAGCAGCGCCGAGCTGGCTCGAGCTTTCGGCGCCCTACTCTCCTCGTTAGAGAGGCTCTCTCCTTGAAGCTCTTGGCTCACCTCCTGGCGCTCCCCGTCCATCTGTACCGATGGCTGGTTTCGCCGCTCTTGCCTCCGGCCTGCCGTTTTTACCCCTCGTGCTCGTCCTACGCGCTGAAGGCGCTGGAAACGCACGGGCCCATCCGGGGCAGCTGGCTCGCACTTCGGCGTTTGAGCCGCTGCCATCCCCTCAACCCAGGTGGCGTGGATTTGGTGCCGCCCGCCGCGGGAAGGACGTAACTCGAACGTGGAGAATGACTCTCAGAAGCGGTTGATGCTGGCCCTCATCGCCAGTTTCGCCCTCACCGCGGTGTACATGCTGGTCGGCGGGGGCGTCGCCCCCAAGCCGGCGGCGGCACCGGACGCTGGCGTACCGGCTCCCGCCGTCGCACAAGTCGAGCCTCCGGCGGCGCCGGTGCAGGCCCAGCCGGCGGTGGCAGCACCGGCCCCTGCCCTTCCCGCGCGGACGCTCGAGGTCCATCGGCCGGAGGTGCACTACGCGCTCTCGACGGACGGTGCCGGACTCACCTCGGCACTTCTGCAGGGCCCGAAAATGCAAGAGGTGCGGCGCCTCACCATCCCCGAGGGGTTCGCGTTGCTCCTCGGCAAGGAGGTGCCGTCTGCGCCTCAAATGAATCTCGCCGAGCCGGTGGCGGGACAGCCCCTTCCGCTCGCCGTTTCCGTCACCGGAGTGGCGCCATTGCCGGCTGCCCTGCGCTACGCGGTGACGTCCGAGGGCCCCGACCAGGTCACCTTCGTCGGGCACACCGCCGACTGGGAGGTGACCAAGCGCTTCACCTTCAGCCCGGCCGGTTTCGAGCTCAACGTCACCGTCGTCCTGCGGAATGTTTCAGGCCACGCCTTGAGCGGCGAGCTCGGCATCCACGAGGCCCGTGCCATTGACCCGGCCCACGAGGAGAAGCCGAGCATGTTCGGCGGAGTGGGAAACCTTTCCGATGCAGTGTGCTTGGTGAAGGACTCACTGCAGAAGCTTTCCCCGTCGGACAAGCCGGAGTCCAAGGACTACCCAGGGGTGGTGTCCTTTGTAGGCGTCAACCAGCAGTACTTCCTCTCCGCCGTCTTCCCGGTAGGAAGCGCCCGCGAAGGGCGGTGCAACGTCGCCGCGAGCCCCGTGGCGCGCGAGGCGACAGCCTGGTTTCCCTTCCAAGCCGCGGCCGGCGAAACAGTGACTCACAGCTTCGGCGCTTTTCTCGGGCCCAAGGACAGCGAGCTGCTCGCCTCGGTGCCAGCGCTGCCGGCCAACCGCACGGAAGCGGTTTGGTCGCCGCACCTCGAGCGCGCGGTCGACTTCGGCATCTGGGCCGTCATCTGCAAGGTGATGCTCGTCGTGCTGCGCTTCTTCCACGGCCTGGTGGGGAATTGGGGTGTGGCCATCATCCTGTTGACGGTGGTGGTGAAGGTGCTGCTGGTGCCGCTGACGCACCGGATGATGGTGAGCCAGGAGAAGATGAAGAAGCTCCAGCCGAAGCTGGAGGCCCTCAAGGCGAAGCATCCCAACGACAAGGAGAAGCAGCAGCAGGAAACAATGCGCGTCTACCAGGAGGCGGGCGTGAATCCCTTCGGGAGCTGCCTCATGCTGCTGGTCCAGCTCCCCATTTGGGCCGCCCTCTTCACCACGCTGCGCAATAACTTCGAAATCTATAAAGAACCGTTCTTCCACCATTTCCTGCCAGACCTGACATTCAAGGATCCGACGTACATCCTTCCGGTGCTGCTCGGGTTGTCGCAAATCATCACCGGGCTGCTCCAGCCCATGGCCATGGATGCGGCCCAGCAGCGCATCATGGTGTGGTTCATGCCCATCTTCTTTACCGGCATCATGCTCAACTACCCAGCCGGGCTTCTGCTCTACATTTTTACGAATAACGTGCTCACCGTCGCCCAGACGTACGTCTTGAAGAAGTGGCTGCAGAAGCCGCCGGGCGCGACTCCGGAGAAGCGCAAGTGACGGAGACAGTCGAACCCACACCAGCCGGGGAGGGTGACCGCTCGGCGCGTGCCGCGTCCGTGCTGCGGGAGCTGTTGCGCCTGGCAGACGTCCCCGCCACGTTGGACGTGAAGGACGCGCCGGACGGCGGCATCAGCATCGCCGTGGCGCTCGGGACGGAGCTCCCCGGCGTCGCCCTTGGCCGCCGGGGCACCTTCGTGGACGCGCTGCAGTTTCTGGTGAACAAGCTCACCCATCGCCCCGGGAGCGAGCGGCGCTGGGTGTCGCTTGGACTCGGCGAGCATCCAGCGCCTCGGGCGCCGCGCCCGGCTCGTCCCTTGCCCGACGGCAACGGCGCGCCGCGCGCCGCGGCCCCTGTCCGCGCCGCGAGCCAGGCCAGCGTCGCGCCGTCCGGCCCCCAGGAGGCTCCGCCGGCTCGGACTGCCGTCGTCGAGGAGCCCGTCGCCAGCGTCAGCGAGGACCCGGAGTTGACGCTCGCCGCGCGGGCCATGGCCGAAGCTTCCGCCGCCACCGGGCGCTTCTACGGCGTGGTGGCGCTTTCCGCAGACGACCGGACGCGGGTCCTCCGAGCCGTCGAAGGCGTGGCCGGTGTCCGCGCTGCGGTGGAAGGCGAGGGCCGGCTGCGCCGCCTCGTCCTCACGCCGGAGCGTCCCATGCCCATGCCGAAAAAGACGCACCCGTTGGGGGTGGACGTGGACGAGGGCGGCATCGACGGAACAGGAAGCTAGAGAAGCGAGGCTCGGAGGCTCCCGTTGGCGAAGCCCAAGCTGCTCAATGACAAGCTCTTCGGTGCGGCGGTGCTGAAGATGAGCTTCCGCCTTCGCGGCGCGGAGAACTCACCGGCCTTCGCCGGCATTTATCCGGGCGTGCTTCGGGACCTCGCGCTCGAGGATGATGAGGTCGAGCGCTACATCGAGCAACACCGTGCCGAAGTGGAAACCGCGGCACGCGGTACCCCGCCCTAGAAGGGCCGCTCGCGCTCTTGGATGTTCCACGTGGAACATGGCCCCCCCATCCGCTCGCTGCTCGCTGCACCCTCGGATGCTGCAGCGTCGTGCAGCACGCCGAGAGAAGGTGGGTACCCCGAGCTGTGGAGAACGTGGGGAAAACCCCCCAAAACAGGACATCACTCGTGGTTACAGGCACTTGGCCTGACCCGTTTCGGGCCTGCTTGTGGATAAGCGCGAATTCCTTGAGCGACTCCGCGCGGGCGCCGCCTCGCTCGGCATCCAGGTCCCGCTGGAGTCCGAAGAGGCGCTGTTCTGGCTTGCGAGCGAACTGCTGCGCTGGAACGCGAAGGTGAACTTGACGGCCATCGTGGATCCAATCGACGTCCTCGACAAGCACATTTTGGATTCGCTCGGTGTCTCGCCCTCACTCGCTTCGGACGCTCGGCGCCTTCTCGACGTTGGGACGGGCGCTGGCTTTCCCGGGCTCCCGCTCGCGCTTGTCCGGCCCGAGCTCGAGGTGTGGCTCGTGGACTCCGTGGCAAAGAAGGTCGGCTTTGTGAAGCACGCCATTGCCGCGCTCGGGCTGGCCCCGCGCGTCCGGGCGCTGCACGCCACGCTTCGGGGGAAGCCGTCTGCGGAAGGCATCCCGGTGATGGACGCGGCCATCTCCAGAGCGCTGCGCGAAGTCGCCGGCTGGGGTGTGCTCGCCGCGCCCTACCTCAAGCCCTCCGGCCAGCTGCTCGCGATGGCGGGCGGCGCCTTCCAGCCTTCGGGTCTCGAGGGCTTCGGGCCTCCGGACGTCCGGCGCTTCACGCTGCCCTCCGGCGTGGGCCGTTCTGTCCTCGCGTACCGGCGCCTCGGCGCCAGCCCTTGAAAGCCCGCTACGGGGCAGCTTGTTCCACGTGGAACATGCGGGCCTTGACGGCCCATTTTCCCTGTCATCCCAGCGTGCTACCACGTTGTTCCAGCGTCACTGGAGTAACGGTGAGGGGCTGGCGGTTGGAGGGTCATGGGACGGGTCATCTGCATCTCCAACCAGAAGGGTGGGGTTGGCAAAACCACGACTGCCATCAACCTGGCGGCCAGCCTCGCGGCCTCCGAGCGCCGGACGCTGCTCGTGGACATGGACCCGCAGGGGAATGCGAGCAGCGGGCTCGGCTTGAAGCGGGACGCCATGCACGGCACCGTCTACGAGGCCCTCCTCGGGGACCGGCCGATGGCCGAGGTGGTGCATTCCACGGAGCTTCGTTTCCTGTCGCTCATCCCGTCGACTCCCGACCTCACGGGTGCCGAGGTGGAGCTGGTGGGCCTCGAGCGGCGCGAGTTTCGTCTCCGGGACACCCTTCGGCCCATGGCGGTGGGCTACGACTATGTCCTCATCGACTGCCCCCCGTCGCTCGGGCTGTTGACGCTCAACGCGCTCACCGCAGCTGACTCGGTGCTCATCCCACTGCAGTGCGAGTACTTCGCGCTGGAGGGCCTGTCGCAGCTGATGCAGACGGTGGAGCTCGTGAAGCGCGGACTCAACCCGAGCCTCGTCACCGAAGGCATCCTCCTCACCATGTTTGACGGCCGCGCCAACATTGCCCACCAGGTTGCGGATGAGGTGCGCGGTTACTTCAAAGAGCTCGTCTTCACCTCGGTGGTTCCGCGCAACGTCCGCCTCTCCGAGTGCCCCAGTTTCGGAAAGCCCATCCTGCTGTACGACATCAAATCCAAGGGCTGCGAGAGCTACCTCGCCTTGGGGCGGGAAATTCTGCGCCGAGACTCCGGCCCCACCGTCCCGAGGGCGGCGTGACGGCCACTCCTCGCGTGAGCACACCACCTCCAAAACGTGCGCTGGGCCGGGGCCTCTCGGCCCTCATTGCGGATGCGGCCAGTGTCCCGCTTCAGGGAGATGCCGGCCCCGGCGTCCTGCGGCTTTCCCTGGAGCGAATTTCCCGGGACCCACGGCAGCCGCGGCGGACGTTCGAGGCGGAAGCGCTGCGCGCGCTCGCGGACTCCATCCAAGCCCAGGGCGTCATCCAGCCCATTCTCGTCCGGCGCGACGGCGCCGGGTTTCAACTCATCGCCGGCGAGCGCCGGTGGCGGGCGGCCCAAATAGCCGGACTTCAGGAAATACCCGCAATTCTCCGTGAGGTGACGGAGGCCGAGGGCTTCGCCCTGGCCCTCGTGGAAAACCTCCAGCGGACGGACCTCAACCCCATGGAGGAGGCGGAAGGGTACCGCCGCCTGGTGGACGAGTTTGGGCTGACGCAGGAGGAGGTGAGTGCGCGCGTTGGGAAGGACCGCTCCACGGTGGCCAACGGGTTGCGCCTTCTGGGGTTGCCGGAGGCGGTGAAGACGCTGCTTCGTTCCGGGGCGCTGAGCATGGGACACGCCCGGGCGCTTCTCGGGGCGAACGAGGCAGAGCGCGTGGGCCTGGCGGAGCGCGTGGCCAGCGCGGGCCTGAGTGTGCGTGAGACGGAGCGGCTGGTGCGCATGCGCCGGCGTCCTTCGGCCAAGTCCAGCAAAGCGAAGAAGCCCGCCGCCAGCGCGTCCGCGCGGGCGTTGGTGGAGGAGCTCCAGCGGGCGCTCGGTACCAAGGTGCACCTCGAGGACCGCGGCGGCACGGGCACCTTGGCAATCGACTTCTTCTCGTATGCGGATCTGGAGCGTATTGTCCGTCTGCTGCGCCGTTGAACCGCTTCCCAATTCCGGGGCGCGCCTGCGGCCGAAGGCGAGCGGGACGAGTCCATGCCGGTGCTTAAGCGCGAGGAGGAAAACGTGGTGGTTCGCGGCGGTGACGTACACACGTTGTTGGGCAAGGGCAGCGAATTCGAAGGGAAGCTCACCTTCGAGGGCCAGGTGCGCATCGACGGGAAATTCTCGGGGCAGATTTTTACCAAGGACACCCTGGTCATCGGTGAAGGCGCTCGGGTGAATGCCGAAATTAACGCCGGCACCGTCATCATCAATGGCGCGGTGGAGGGCAACGTGCGTGCGACGCAGCTCATCGAGCTGCACCCGCCGGGTCGGATGAAGGGCAACCTCGAGGCGCCGTCGCTCTCCATGGACAAGGGCGTCATGTTCGAGGGGTCGTGCAAAATGGAAAGCGGCACCAAGAGCGCCTCGCCGACGCCCGTCCCGCTGGGCGCACCTTCCGAGCTTCCCCGGCGCTGACTGACGACCGACGTGCGTGGCCGCAGTCAGCCCAGGGCCGGACCTCTGGCCGGGGCTGCCCTGGCGCTGGCCGTGCTCGCTTGTCGTCCTGCTTCTTCCGGCGGCTCCGCGGACGCCGGAGTCCAGGCCCCGCTCCGGCCGCCCACGTCGCCCCCCGCCATGCTCAGCCTTCCTTCAGGCTGGGTGGTGAGCACCGGCGCCGACGGCGTGCTGCGGGCCAGCGGCCCGCGGGGGCAGCCGGTGCTGCGGGCGGACGTGCAACGGGGCGTCGGGCTTCCCACGCCGTCGACGCTACGCACGGGTTTCCTCGGTGGGTTGCGGCACCTCCGCGCGCGCTCGGACAGCCTGACGGAGGCTCCAGGCTTCATCGCCATGCGCTTCGTCCTCGGGAGAACCCGACGGCGGAGCCCCGGACACCGAAGCCCTCCTCTCGGCCACGGCACTCGGCGAGGACACCCTGCTTTGCGCGTCCCTCCGGGGCGCGACGCACGAGGAGCTGGACGCGGTGCAGGCCGCCTGTCAGGCAGCGGGGAAGGCGCCGTCGAAGCCGTAGGGGAGAAGCCCTCCCAAAGTGCCTCTTGGGGTTGCCGTTACGTGGAGGGAATGGCCAGGGTGAGGCCGAAGTCTCCCCAGCGGTCGGTCCAAAAGCCGATGGCCGTCAACCCGGCCGCGGATAGCTCGGCCTTCACCTGCGCGGGGTGAAACTTGGCGCTGACCTCGGTGCGCAACAGCTCGCCCTCTCTGAAGTTCACGTCCATGGACAGCCCGGGAATCTCGACGCGCTGTTCTGCCGTGGAACGCAGCAGCATCTCAATCCACCCCTGACGAGCGTCGTACCGGGCGATGTGCTCGAAGCGCCTGAGCTCGAAGTTTGCCCCGAGCTCCCGGTTGAGCACCGAGAGCATGTTGCGGTTGAACTCTGCGGTGACGCCTTGGCGGTCATTGTAGGCCGCCTCCAGGCGGGGGATGTCCTTCACCAAGTCCGTGCCGAGGAGCAACGCGTCCGAGACCGTCATCTGCTGCGCCAGGCGCCGGAGAAAGCGCGCCCGCGCGTCGGGTTTCAAGTTCCCCACCGTCCCGCCCAAAAAGGCAATGAGGCGCGCGGCCGCCCGCGGAAGGTGGACCAGGTGCCGCTCGAAGTCCCCAGCCACGGCATGGACGCGGAGGCCCGGGTATTCCTCGGCGATGGCCGCTGCGGCCGAGCGCAGCGTCGGCTCGCTCATTTCAAAGGGGGAAAAGGCCTGCAGCGTCCCTGCGTCCTGGAGTGCAGAAAGCAGAATCCGCGTCTTCTCGGACGTGCCCGAGCCCAGCTCGACCAGGGTAGAGGCTGCGGAGAGGCGCGCAATCTCCTCGGCGTGGGTGAGGAGAATTTCACGCTCCCGTCGGGTGGGGTAGTACTCCGGCAGCCGGGTGATGGCGTCGAAGAGACGTGAGCCGCGCTCGTCGTAAAACCACTTGGGTGGAAGCTCCCGCGGCCGCATCCCCAGGCCGACGCGAACATCCGCACGAAGCGCGCTGGCCAGGTCTTCCGGCGTGAGGTGCACCTCCAGGCTGAGCGTGGTGTCGCGTCGGGCAGTGGAGCGGACGGGCGAGTCGAGGCGCATGGAACGGGGTCCTCTCTGTCGACAGGGCGAGGCTCAGGCGTCGCGGGCACAGCGGAAGCCGGAAAAAATCTGCCGGCGGATGGGCAAATCCCAGTTGCGAAACGAGGAACGGATGGTGACCGGAGCGACGGCCCAGGAGCCGCCGCGGAGCACCTTGTGGCCGCTGCCGAAAAACGGCACCGAGTACTCGGCGTAAGGAAACGCTTCGAAGCCGGGGTAGGGCAGAAAGTCGGAGCTGGTCCACTCCCAGACGTCGCCGATGAGGCCCAGCGCTCCGCAGGCGCTCGCGCCGCGGGGGAAGCTCCCCACCGCGAGGGGATGGCCGACGAGCGGCCAGAGGTTGGTGCGCTCTGGCCCCGGCGGGCTGTCGCCCCAGGGCCAGGCCCCCCGCGTCCCCTCGGGGCTCCAACGCGCGGCTGTTTCCCATTCGGCTTCGGTCGGAAGGCGCCGCTTGGCCCAGCGGGCATAAGCGTCCGCCTCGTACCAGCAGACGTGCACCACGGGCTCGGCCACCGGGAGTGTCTCCCAGCGTCCAAAACGCCGCCGCTCCCAACCCGCGCCGCTGCGGCGCCAGTAAGCGGGGTGTTCCAAGGCGGTGGAGACTCGGTGTTCCCATCCGGCGGGGTTCCATAGCGCCGACGTCCGGTAGCCGCCCGCCTCGATGAAGGCGGCGAAATCCCCGTTGGTCACCGGCGTCCGGTCGATGAAGAAAGGCTGGACGGTCACCGAGTGGGCGGGTCGCTCGTTGTCGTAAGCCCAAGCCTCGTCGCTTCCGAGTGTTACCTCTCCGCCGGGGACTCGCACCTCACCGTCGACATCGCCCAGCGGTGGCGCGGGCCAGGTGCGCGAGGTGCCTGCCGGTGGCTCAAGCGCCACCCGCGTCACCAGCTGCAGGGTGGCGAGCAGTGTCTCGATGTGTTGCTGCTCGTGTTGCGCCACCATCCCGTAGACGAAGCCGCCGTCGAGGAGCCGCTGCGGCGCCGAGCCCTCCTCGACGCTGTCCAGGAGCTCCAGCGCTCGGGTGCGCACTTCGGCCGCGTAGGCGAAGGCCTCCGCCACGCCCAACAGCGGCAGGCGCGCGCGTGTCGACCGAGGGTGGCGAAAAGCGTCGTAGAGGGTGTCCAGGCTCGGGTCGCGGACGGGTGCCCCACCCAGCGCCCGCACCAACCACAACTCTTCATAGTTGGCGATGTGGGCCACGTCCCAAACGGCAGGCGACATGAGCTCCGAGTGCTGCTGGAGCAGCTCGCCCGGCGGAATGGGCAAGAGGAGCGCCAGGAGGCGCTCGCGGGCCAGCGTCAGTTCCGTCCGGGCACGCTGTACCCAAGACGGGGCTGCGCGGCGGCTGGTCAAGGGCCTCCGCATGACGGGCCGGTAGGGTGCGTCAGCCGTGGACAAGGCGCAACCCCGCCCAGGTGACAAAAAGCGCCGGGCGTTGAACCGGCAACGTCGTCCCACCTCGCAGCACAAGGAATTCTTTAAAGACATACGTCTTTGAATGCCCAGCTCCCTGTGGCAGTGTGGCGCGCCTGTTCTTTGGGGGGGAGCACCCGCTGAAAGGAGTGAAACCCAAGGATGTCGGTCGACAAGGCATTTCGAGAGATGGTGAGCGCTGAGGTTGAGCAACAGCTGAAAGCGTTTCAGGCGACGCTGGAACGAGACGTCGGAGCGCTTCGCTCGCTGGCCCAGCAACTGGGACTCCTCGGTGCTCCGCGCCGCGGCCCAGGACGCCCACCGGGCAGCGGCCGAAAGGCCGGCGCCCGCCGCGGCCGAAAAACGAAGCTTCCCGCCGGTGGGGCGTGCGCCATCATCGGCTGCCGCCGTCCGAGCCGAACCAAGGGCTATTGCTCGGCGCACTACCAGAAACTCCGGATGTTGACGCGCAGCAATCGGCGGCCGGCGGATTGGAAGGACTATGCGCCGCCGCAGTCGGTGACGGAGCTGGTGTTGCCTCGCGGCCGCGCCGCACACAAGAAGAAGGACGCCAGCGGGAGCTGAACCAGCGTCGTTCGCCATGCCCGGCCGGGAACTGGAGCCAGGAATCAAGGTGGACCTCGCTGGGTCCACCACCTACGCCGACTACTTGCGTCTGGACCTCCTCTTGGCCGCGCAGCGTCCGCGGTCGAGCCCGGAGCATCACGACGAGCTGCTGTTCATCATCCAGCACCAGACCAGCGAGCTGTGGCTGAAGCTGCTGATTCACGAGCTGCTCGCCGCGCGGAAGGAAGTCCAGGAGGACCGGCTCGAACCGGCCTTCAAAATCCTCGCCCGGGTGGGGCAGGTGCAGCGGATGCTCTTCGAGCAATGGAGTGTGCTGGAGACGCTCACGCCCTCGGAGTACCTCGCCTTCCGCGGCGTCCTGGGGCCGGCCAGCGGCTTTCAATCCCACCAATACCGGGCCGTGGAATTCCTGCTCGGCAACAAGGACGCCAAGGCGCTGCTTCCACACCGGCATACGCCCGAGGTGCATGCCGGGTTGGAGGAGCTGCTGCGGGCCCCCAGTCTCTATGACGAGTTTTTACGGCACCTCGCACGCCGCGGACTGGCCGTCCCGCCGGAGCGGCTACAGAGAGACTTCACGCTGCCCTACGAGCGCCACCCGGGGGTGGTGGCGGTGTTCCGCACCATTTACGAAGCGCCGGACCGCTACTGGGACGGCTACGAGATGGCGGAGAAGCTGGTGGACTTGGAGCAGCGCTTTCAGCTTTGGCGCTTCCGGCACATGCTCACGGTGAAGCGCATCATCGGCTTCAAGCCCGGCACCGGCGGAAGTTCGGGCGTGCCGTTCCTGGAGCGGGCGCTGGATTTGGTTTTCTTTCCCGAGCTCTGGGACGTCCGCACCGAGCTGCGCCCGCCCTAATGTCCGCCCCGCGCCCCTACGTCGGGGAGCCCGTCTAGAGTGGTGCGTGCTGACGTCGTTGAGTCCCCGCGGGGGGAGCGCCCTTGGACCGAGCGACATACGCCGAAGCCGAGCTCGTGGAAAACCGCGCCGCCGTACTGCTCTACGGTGGCACGGCGGCTGAGCGGCAAGCCTGGGCCGAGGAGACCGCTGGACGGCTGGGAGGCCCGGCCACCCTCGTCGGTGCACCCGATGCGCTCGCTCAGGCCTTGGCCCAAAAGGAAGGCGTCGTCTTCGTCGCCGACGCAGTTGCCCTCGGGGACACAGGACAGCAGCTGTTGGTGCAGTGCCTCCAGACTCAAGAGGAGCGCCCGAAGCTTGTCGTGGCCCTCGCCCACGGGGTGGAGGGCGTGCTCGGCGCCGGGGGGCTTCGGCCAGACCTCCACTACCGGCTGCGTCTGGCGCAGGTGAATCTCGACGCCCCGGGACTCCGCGAAGCCATGGCCAAACGTCGCGCCCGCGCGGCCGTCACCCGCGCCGTCGCGCCGCGTCCCTCCGAGCGTCCCCCTTCCCGCGCGGCTCCCGCCCGTTCCAAGTCTCAGCGCCGCATGCCGGCGAAGACGCAACGAAAGCGCCCCAAGCCGAGGGGGGCATCGGCCAAGCGCTCGCGGCGCTAGACGCTGGGCGGCCCAGACGCTGTCTGGAGCCCCGAGAGACGTGGGCGGGTGTGGACACTGGAATGAAGGGCGACGGGGTGGCTCGCGCTTACGACGCGCTCGCAGAAGCGTACGCGGACAAATTCTTTCACGAGTTGGACGGTAAGCCGGTCGACCGCGCGCTGCTCAACTTGTTTGCCGATGAAGTCCGCGGCCGCGGCCGCGTTGCGGACGTTGGTTGTGGGCCAGGCCACCTCGCCCGATACCTTGCGGAACGGGGCGTCGAGGTGGTGGGAATCGACCTCTCCCCGGCCATGGTTCGGGTTGCCCAAAAGCTGTCCCCGGGGCTTTCCTTCGAAACCGGCTCGCTGCTTGCCCTGTCGGCCCCGGACGCTTGCTTTGCTGGAGTCGCGGCCTTTTACGCCATCGTCAATCTCTCTCGCGCCGAGGTGCTGCTTGCCCTTCGGGAGTTGCGCCGCGTCCTCGTCCCCGGGGCACCGCTTCTGCTTTCGTTTCACCTCGGGGAGGAGCGCTTACACCTCGAGGAGCTGCTCGGAGTAGCCGTCTCCCTGGACTTCTACTTTTTCCCGCGCGCCTTCATCGAAGCCTCTCTCGGCGCAGCTGGGCTGGACATCGACTTCTGGATGGAACGAAAGCCCACCCCGACGGAGCATCCCTCGCTGCGCGGGTACGTCGGGGCGCGTCGACCGCTCGGCTGAAGTCAGAGGCGGTGCACGTCCCGCACCAGGCGCTCCAGCGCCTCTGGGTCGCCGGAGTCGTAGTAGCCGCGGATGTGGCCATCGGCATCGACGAGCACCACGTGGACGCCGTGGACGATGCTCAGGAAGTCGTCGTCCGGGCCTTCGTGGGCGAGCGAAATTTTAAAGCCGTCCGTTACCGCCCGTTGGACGGCGGCTGAGTCTCCGGTGAGGAAATGCCACCGAGCGGAAGTCGCGCCGTGCTCTGCGGCGAAGTCCCGAAGGCGCGGGGGCGTATCGAAGTCCGGGTCCACGCTCAAGGAAACGAGGTGCACGCGCTCCCCGAGCCTCGGAAGCAACGCTGCGAGCCGCTCCGTCATGAGTGGGCAGACGGTGGGGCAGCGGGTAAACACGAAGTCCGCCACCCAGGGTTTTCCGCGGAGGCTCTCGGGCCCAAACGGTGCGCCCGTTTGGTCCTGAAAATGGAAGGCCGGCACCCTTCCGAGAATTGGAAGCGGCTGCGCCCGAGGGCCCAGCGCCTGGTGCACGAGGGGCAGGGCGACGATGGCGGCCAGAACCACCGTCCAGAAGGCGGGATGACTCAAGGTGCGGACGGGACGGGAGGCGGCGGCTTCCATAAAAAGACGACGGGTCGCCCTAGCGCTCCGGACCCGAAGCGTCAATCACCGAAGGGGAACTTCGGTGTCGCCGGGTGCCTGAGGGCAAGTCCTCCAATACGTCCAACTCATTGTCCTTCCTAAGGAATTATGGACTTTGACGCAGCTGGACGACGTCCTCGTTGACAACCGGCAGTCTCGGCAGCAAAACCCCCACGCCCCCCAGAGGAGGGCACTTCTCACCTATGGACGTCGACTACACCAGGAACGCGCACGCCCGGCTCTTCGAGAATGACTTTCTTGAGCTCACCTCGAAGGTGCACCCGGCCGTGCCCTTCGTGGTGTACGGCCCGTTGGTGGTGGGGTTGCTCGCCTGGGGCCTGGCGCGCGGCCTGACGACGCCGCTGGCGGCGGCGGGCTTCTACGTCGCGGGGTGGCTCATTTGGGATGTGGCCGAGTACGCCATTCACCGCGGCTTCTTCCACTGGGAGGGCAACGGCCCCTTCACCCGGAAGATTCACGACATTATTCACGGCTACCACCACCGCTACCCGGACGACCCGCTGCGGCTGGTGATGCCGCTCGGCGCCAGCATCCCGCTCGCGCTTCTCATCGGCGGCGGCTTGTACCTCGTCGGTGCGCCCCTGGTCACCCTCCCGCTCTTCGCCGGCTTCGTCAGCGGCTACCTCTGGTACGACTTCGTGCACTACTCCACCCACGCCCGCTCACCGAGAACAGCGTGGGGGAAAGCCATTCGGTCGCACCACATGGCGCACCACTTCGCTTGCCCGGACCGAAACTTCGGCATCAGCCACCGCTGGATTGACGCCTTGGTCGGCTCCACGCGCACGCGCGAGCGCCCCGACGCCTAACCGGGGGGGCCGCGCCGCCTCCCGCCCCTTGGGGGAGGGCAAGTCCGAGCCGTGCGTTGGACGTCAGCTGGCTGCGGCGGACTGGGTGGGCTGGAAGAGCTGATTGAATTCGCCCAGGGCCTTGTTGAGCGTGGCCTTGGCCTCGGCCGTCAGCTCTTTCTTCTCCCGGATGGTGCGCGGCACCTCTGGGTACTTGGACTCGATGAATTCCACGAGCTCCGTCGCCCAGCGCGACATGTCCGCCACCGGGATGTCGCGGGCCCAGCCGCGCTTGTCCTTGTCCTCGCGGTTGCTCGCTCCATAAATCTGGATGACTTGGTGCTCGACGGGCATGGGCGCGTACTGGCCCTGCTTCAGAATCTCCACCAGGCGTGCGCCGCGCGCCAGTGTCTCCTGGGTGGCCTTGTCCAGGTCGCTGCCGAACTGAGCAAAGGCCGCGAGCTCGCGGTACTGCGCCAGGTCCAGCTTCAAGGAGCCGGCCACTTGCTTCATGGCTTTAATTTGGGCCGCGCTTCCCACCCGGCTCACCGAGAGGCCCACGTTGATGGCCGGACGGACGCCTGAATAGAAGAGGTCGGTCTCGAGAAAAATCTGACCGTCGGTGATGGAGATGACGTTGGTTGGGATGTAGGCCGACACGTCGCCGGCCTGTGTCTCGATGATGGGAAGCGCGGTCAGCGAGCCGCCGCCCTCGGCGTCGGACAGCTTCGCCGCGCGCTCTAGGAGGCGGGAGTGAATGTAGAAGACGTCGCCCGGGTACGCTTCGCGGCCCGGAGGCCGACGCAGCAGCAGCGAGAGCTGCCGGTAAGCCACGGCCTGTTTCGAGAGGTCGTCGTAGACGATGAGGGCGTGCATCTTATTGTCGCGGAAGTACTCGCCCATCGTCGCGCCGCAGTAGGGGGCGAAGAACTGCATCGGCGCCGGGTCAGCGGCCGAGGCCACCACCACCGTCGTGTACTCGAGCGCGCCGTGTTGCTGCAGCTTGTCCACCACCTGAGCCACGGTGGACTGCTTCTGCCCGATGGCGACGTAGATGCAGTAAACGCCCTTGCCCTTCTGGTTGATGATGGCGTCGATGGCCACCGCCGTCTTACCCGTCTGGCGGTCTCCGATGATGAGCTCGCGCTGACCGCGGCCGATGGGAACCAGGGCGTCGAGGGCCTTGATGCCGGTCTGCAAAGGCTCGTGGACACTGCGGCGCTGGACGATGCCGGGCGCCTTCACTTCCATGCGCCGCGTCTCGGTGGCCTGGATGGGACCTTTGCCGTCGATGGGCTCGCCGAGCGCATTCACCACTCGACCGAGGAGTCCCTTGCCGACTGGAACGGAGGCGATGGTCTTCGTGCGTTTGACGGTGTCGCCCTCGCGGAGGTCCTGGTAGGGGCCCATGACCGCGACGCCGACGTTGTCTTCCTCGAGGTTAAGGACCAGGCCCTTGACGCCGCTGGCGAATTCCACCAGCTCACCGGCTTGGGCGCCGGCCAGCCCGTAGACGCGGGCGATGCCGTCGCCGATGGAAAGGATGGTGCCCGTCTCGGCAACGGTGACCTTCTTCCCGTAGTCCTGAATCTGTTCCTTGAGGATTCTGCTGATTTCGTCGGCACGAATGTCCATGGCCATCCTGGGCACAAAAAAGGGCGCGCCCTCGTACCACCTGCCGCCGAGGAGGGCAACGCTGGCCGACGCGGCTCTGGAGTTGCCTCCGACGACGCTCGCGAACGCCGCTCGGCGCGGCCGCCCGGAGCTTCGGGAAGGGCCGTCGCCTTCACGGCGCGTGGGGTGCAGGCTGAAGGTCCGGCTCCTCGAGTGTTCGCCCTCGTCGGCGCTCGGGCGTCTAGCTCGGGGGGACGAGCTTCACGCTGAAGGTGTAGCCCACGGAGACGGGCTTGCCTTGGTACGTCACCGGCGAGTAGCGGGAACTGTAGAGGCTCTCCAGCACCGCTTGCTCGAGGAAGGGCAGCGTCTTGAGCACCACGCACTTCTCCACGTGCCCTTCGACGGTGATGATGCAGCGCACCACCATCGTCCCTTCCACCCGGGCCTCCAGCGCTTGGGGCGTGTAGGAGACGGGCTTGGCGCGCTCGATGAGCACCGGGCGCGTCATTCCCTCGCCGAAGGGGACCAGGTCACCAATGGGTACCGGCGCGGGCTGCGCCGCGGACGCCACCGGTGCCGCCACGGCGGCTGCGGCCCCTGCGGGCTGGCCCTTGGGCGTGGACTGCGCGAGGGATGGGCTCGAGACCGGGACGGGGACGGGGGTCGCCTCGCGCTCCTTCTCTCGCTCTTCCCTGCTCAGCGGGACGGGGGTCGCGACGCGGGTCACGACTTTCTTCTGAAGCTTGGCGTTCACCGCGACGTCCCCCGAGCCGCCGGAGGTAATGGCTTGGTTCGGGTAGCCGTCCAGGACCAGCACCATTTCGGCGCTGGCCATGCCGTCGGGTCCCGCCGGAAGCTCGAAGACGGCCGGAGTTGTGCCGAGGTCATGCCGTCCGACGAAGACGTGCGCGCCGAGGGGGTCGGTGGAGACATGGAAGCGCACCATTTTCCGCTCCACCGGGACGGGTGCTTCGGGCGGGGGAGCGGTCCGCACCACAGGGGCGGGCGCGGCCACCACCGGAGCGGGTGCTTCGGCTGGAGTGCGGACTTTGGGCAAGAAGAGCCAGGTGACGAAGAAGCCCGCGCCCAGCGCAAAGAGAATGCCGCCGATGAGGGCCAACCGTTGGATGGCCCGGGCGCGCACCGCCGCCGGAGACTCCTCGGCGATGTCGAAGGACATGGTGTTGGCTTCGGGTGGAGGAGTGACCGAGAGCGCATGGGCGCCCGTGGTCACTGCCGGAAGGGGCGGGGGCGTGGCATGCACGCCCGAACGGCGCTCTGGGAAAATCCCGCTCGCGCCGCTGATTTGGGCGGCGTAGCGAATGGCCTCCAGCAGCTCATCCATCGACTGGTAGCGCGCCAGTGGGTCCTTCTCCAGACACTTGAGGAGCACCGCCTCCACTTCGGCCGGGACGTCCAGTCCCGGCCGTGCGTCGCGCAGCCGCTTCGGCGGCTCCTTCATGTGCAGGAAGATGACTTCCAGGTAGTCCTTGCCCAGAAAGGGCGGCCTCCCGGTCAGCATCTGGTACATGAGGATGCCTAAGGAATAGACGTCGCTGCGGGGGTCGGCGACGTTGCGCGCCTGTTCCGGCGCCATGTACTGCGGACTTCCAAGGAAGACGCCGTTTTGGGTGACTTCGGGGTCACCCGGCGAGAGGTCGGCCAGGAACGACTTCACCAGGCCGAAGTCGAGGACCTTGACCATGTCCTGGTCCGCCTCGTTGAGGAGCATCACGTTGGCCGGCTTGAGGTCGCGGTGAATGACGCCCAGCTTGTGGGCCTCGCGGAGGGACCGGCAAATCTGCTGCCCGATGTCCAGAACCCGCGTCCAGGTGAGCGTCTTCTCCAGGGCCAACACCTCGGCCAAGGTCTGCCCGTCCAGGAACTCCATGGCGATGAAGAAGATGCCGTCGTCGGTCTGTCCGTAGTCGATGACGGTGACGGTGTTCGGATGGCGCAGCTTGGAGGTCAGGCTCGCCTCGAGGAAGAAGCGGCGTTTGAAAGCCGGGTCCTTCTCCGCCGGGAAATTGGGGTTGAGTATTTTCAGTGCCACCACGCGGTCCAAAGGCGACTGCACCGCCTTGTAGACCTTGCCCATGCCACCCGAGCCGAGCGGCTCGACAATTCGAAAGCGGCCATTGAGCACGCGGCCGATGAGTGGATCAGCAGCGGGAAGCATCGATGCGGAAGGGCCCTGGGGATCGCCCTCGAGCATGGGGTGGTAACTCCTCGTCAGAAAGTGAAGCTGGGGAGAGTTTCTCTTTCGCGCGCTGCCTGTGGATGAAACCACAACTGGCAAGTGGTGGACAGCATCCGGCCGTCGCTGCCGACGTCGTCGCGAGGAGGGGTTGCTACGGTGTTGTAGGCAATTCAGCGCTTCAGTGCGCGACGAATCTCGTCCAACCCGGTGCGCAGCGTCCCGTCGTAGAGCACCGAGCCGACCTGTGCCGAGACTCCGCCCAAGACGGATGGATCAACCTCTGCCTGCAGCACCACTTGGGCATGGGTGATGGACTGAAGCGCCTTTTGCAGCTGCTGCAAGGTGTCCGCATCGAGCGGCGTGGCGCTCACCACCTTGCCGCGGACGCGCCCGGCGCGCTCGTCGGCAAGGTCGCGGAACTGCCGGGCGATGTCCGGAAGGGAAGCGAGCCGTCGACGGTCGATGAGCAGACGCAAGAAGCGGGGAAGCGGCTCGGCGTCGATGGGGAGCTTTTGAATGAGGACGTCCATCACTCCACGCAGCTGTGCGGGAGTGTGGGTGGGGTTTGCGAGAAAGGCTCTCAACTCGGGCTGGGCACCCACCGCATCGTTGAGCGCATCGAGCTGCGCCGAGAGGCGGTCCACGTCGCCGCCGCTGCCGGCTTCCAGGAGCGCGCGGGCATAACGACGGGCGACCGAGATGTTGACCATGGCGCGGCCGCGCTTAGCACAGCGTCCCTCGGAGCGGCAACGCATGGCGCATGCTGTCCTCTGTGCACCGCCTTGCTCCCACCCAAAGGTCGGATGGGAGACTTTGCGTCGCGCCCATGTCCGAACCCGTGGTTGGCATCGACCTTGGTACGTCCACCAGTGCCGTTGCCACGGTGGATGAGGGCGGCCCGCGCATCATCCCCAACCGTCGTGGCCGCGCGCTGACGCCCTCCTTGGTGGGGTTTGCACCGGACGGCACGCGGGTGGTGGGGGACGGCGCGCGCGCCGTCGCCGAGGAGCATCCCGCGGACGTCGCCTCGGCCACCAAGCGCTTCATCGGCCGTCGCTGGAGCGCCGAGCTCGCGCGCTCGGCGCGGGCGCTGGTGCCCTACCCGCTGTTGGAAGGGCCCAACGGCGAAGTCCGCGTACGCATCGCCGGCCGTGTCCTTCCTTTGACGCAAGTCTCGGCGATGATTTTGGGCGAGCTGAAGCTCGACGCCGAAGCGCACTTCGGCCGCCCGGTGAGCAACTGCGTTATTACCGTGCCGGCCAACTTCGACGACTTGCAGCGCGCGGCCACGCGCGAGGCGGCGCACATCGCCGGGCTCAACGTGCTTCGGCTGGTGAACGAGCCCACCGCGGCCGCGGTGGCCTACGGCCTCACCTCCAACTTCCGCGGACGGGCGCTGGTCTTCGACCTCGGCGGCGGCACCTTCGACGTCTCCATCCTGGAGGTGGAGCAGGGGGTCTTCCAGGTGAAGGCCACCGGAGGCGACCCGCTCCTCGGTGGGGAGGACTTCGACGCCCGGGTGGTGCAGTGGCTCTTGGAGCAGGTGCCGGAGAGCCACCGCGAGGCGACGGCGCGAGACACCCTCTCCATGCAGCGGCTGAAGGTGGCGGCCGAGCTGGCCAAGCGCGAGCTCTGCGTCAGCGAGGCGGCGCTGGTGTCGGTGAGCGGACTCGGAGACCACCGTCCGGGCGGGAGCCTGACGGACATGGAAGCCTCGCTGAGCCGCCAGGCCTTTGAGACGCTGGTGGAGCCGTTGAGCGTCCGGTGCCTGCAGACGTGCGAGGCGCTGATGGCCGAGGCCCACGCTAACCCCAGGGACTTTGACGTGGTGCTGCTGGTGGGGGGCATGACGCGCGTGCCTTTGGTGCGGCGGCTGGTGGCGGATTTCTTCGGGCGGCCTCCGGTGGTGGGCGTCAACCCAGACGAGGTGGTGGCCCTGGGCGCGGCGGTGCACGCCAGCGAACTCGCGGCGCGCGTCGGCGAAGCGCTCCTCATCGACGTGGCCAGCCACGCCCTCGGGGTGGCGGTTTACGGCGGCGGGATGCGGCGGCTGGTGGCCAAAAATACCACCATCCCCGTGGTGGCCCGGGAAGTCTTTCTGCCGGCCAGCGCCGGACAGGCCCGGGCCCGCATCGAGATTTTCCAAGGGGACGGAGACACCGCGGAGGAAAACGCCAAGCTGGGCGAGGTGCTCCTCAGCGACTTGCGGACGAAGACGCGTGCTGAGGTCCCCCTGGAAGTCACCTTCGAGCTGTCCAGCGAGGGGACGCTCAGCGTGCGGGCCATGGACCTCTCCAGCGGCCTCTCTCAAGCGGTGCAGCTGCAGCAGCGCACCGAGCTCTCCGCCGACGAGGTGAAGACGCTCAGGGCAGAACAAAAGGCCTACCACAAGAGTCGTTCCGCGCCGGAGGTGCAGGCCATGCGTTCCTTTGCCGACCTCCTGGCCAAGGGCGAGCAACTCACCCGTGCCCTTTCCGAGGCGGCGACGCCCGAGCGCGCGGACACCGACGCGCTGGTGGAAAGCGTCCGTCGGTTGGTGGCGCTCGGGCGCTCGGCCTTTCGTTCCGGAAACCGCCAGCAAATGGCCGAGGTGACGCGGCGGCTGACGACGTTGATGGACACTGCCGCCGCCTGAAGCGCCCACCCGAGAGGCGTCAGGGGGCGTTCTCTTTCAGCTCCTCGGACGCCGCGGTCTCCAGCAGCTTGTAAAACGTCTTCCGGTCGACTTCGAGCAGCCGCGCCGCCTCGCTCTTGTTCCCGCCCACGGCTTGCAGCACGTGGGCCGCGTAGCGCCGGCTGAGCTCGGCCAGTGAAGGCATGTCCTCGAAGAGGACGCCGCCGTCGGCGGCCTCGGCGTCGCCGATGGGGGCGGGGAAGTCCTGGGGCCCGAGGACGCCGATGACGTTGAGGGCCAAGGCCCGGGCCACGACGTTTTCCAGCTGGCGCACGTTGCCCGGCCAGTCATAGGCCTGCAGGCGCGCCTTGGCCTCCTCGGTGACGACGGGGCGCGCACCGCCGCGAGCGTGCAGCGCGGCGAAGTGCTCCACCAGGGCCGGGATGTCCCCCCGCCGGTCCCGCAGCGGCGGCAGATGCAAGTGCACCACGTCCAGCCGGTAGAGCAAGTCCTCGCGGAAGCGTCCGTCCTTCACCAGCTGGGGGAGCTCCTTGTTGGTGGCGGCGACAATGCGCACGTCCACCCGCACCGCGGTGCTCTCGCCCACCCGGCGGATGGTGCCTTCCTGCAGAGCGCGCAAGAGTTGGCTTTGGATTTTGGGCCCGACGTCCCCAATCTCGTCGAGGAAGAGGGTGCCGCCGTTGGCCTCCTCGAAGAGGCCGCGTCGAAAGCCCGCCGCCCCGGTGAAGGCGCCCTTGGCATGGCCGAAGAGCTCGCTCTCCATGAGGGACTCGCTGATGGCCCCGCAGTCCACGGGGACGAAAGGGCCCGCACTGCGCAGCGAGCGCTGGTGGAGGCTCCGGGCCACCTGCTCCTTGCCGGTGCCCGTCTCGCCGGTAATCAGCACCGGCACGTTGGTGGAGGCCGCCCGGGCCACCTGCTTGTACACCTCGAGCAGTCCCGCGCTGCGCCCCACCAGCTCCGGCTGCTTCACTTGACTGCGGAGGTTTCGGTTTTCCTCGACCAGGCGCTTCTGCTCCAGCCCCCGGCGCGCGACGCGGACAATGGCGTCCAAGTCAAACGGCTTGGAGAGGTAGTCGAAGGCGCCTTGCTGGATGGCGTCCAGGGCTCCTTCGACGTTGCTGAAGGCGGTGATGACGACGACGGCGGTGTCCGGGCTCGCGTCCTGGGTGGACTTGAGGACGCGCATGCCGTCCTCGGCGTCGGGCATGGCCATGTCGGTGAGGACGAGGTCCACCCGGTGGCTGCCGCGCAGCACCTCCTCGGCCTGGGCCACCCCAGCGGCCTCGGTGACGTCCCCGAGGGGAGCCAACAGGCGGCGCAAGAGGCCGCGGGCGTGCGGGTCGTCGTCAACGACGAGGATGTGGGGCGGCGTCATCGTGGCTCAGCCAGCGCCGGCGCGCGCACGGGGGCCGGGCCGGCGGCGCGGACGTCAGGTTGGGAGAGCGGCAGGCGCACGGTCACCAGCGTGCCCGCGTCCTTGGCGGTTTGCAGCTGGATGGTGCCGCCGTGCGCTTCCACCAGGCGCTTGGTGGTGGCCAGCCCGAGGCCGTGGCCGGGAAGCCCGCGCGCCTCGGGCGCACGGAAGAAGGGCTGGAAGAGCCGTGACCGCGTCTCCTCCGTCATGCCCGCGCCGTTGTCACTCACCTCGAGGACGGCCCAATTGCCCTCGGCGAGGACGCGCACCGCCACCAGGGCGCCGGGCCGGCCGGCGGAGTACTTCACCGCGTTGGAGACGAGGTTTCGGGCGATGGACTGAAGCAGCGTGGCCGGGACGTTGACCCGGACGTGGGGCTGCAGACGCCTGTCCACGCGCACCTGCTGCAGCGCCGCCACTTGGTCGAGCTCCAGGAGAATGGTGGTGACCGCGGTGTCCACCTCCGCGCCCGGGGCCTCGCTGCGGGTGCCGGCGCGGCAGAAGCGCAAGAGCGCGTCCACCAGCTGCGCCATGCGCGTCGCCGACGCTTCCGCTTCGGCCAGCATCTCCCGCACGTCCGGGTCCTCGACGGCGGGGGAGCGTCCAATGAGGGTGAGGTAGCCCTTGAGCGGGTTGAGCGGGCCCACCAAGTCATGCGCCACCCGGCTGGCAAAGGCGTCCAGCTCCTGGTTTCTGCGGTCCAGCTCCTCCAGCTGCGCCTGGATGGTGCGCTCCTGGCGGCGGAGAATTCGCACCATGCTCGTCCCGACGAGGAGGGCCATGATGATGGAGAGCGCCGCCACCAGGGTGCCCACCAGCGTGGTTTTGGTGCGGAGGTTCTCGCGCTGGTGGAGCAGCATCCGCGTCTCTTCGGCATTCTTTGCCGAGAGCTCGGCGGCCACCGTGTCCAGCTTGGCGCTGATGGGACGAAGCTCGGCTTCGAGGTGCTGGCGGGCCCGCTCCAGCTCCTTGCTGCTGGAAAACTTGAGGGCCACCCGGGCCGACTGGGCCAGCTGACGGGCCGTCTCGTCGAAGCGGTTCCAAACTTCCTTTTCGCCCACCGGGAGGTCGCGGGTGTATTCCATGCGCGCCTCCTTGGCGTCGGCGAGCACCTCCTCCATGCGCGCGTCAGCCTCCTGGCGGAGCTCCTCCGTCGTCGCCTCGATGTGGTCGTTCACCTTGTCCTGGAGGTCGAGCGCATCGGCGCGGATGCGGCCGATGAGCTGCTCCCGCTCGAGCGCTTGCTCGAAGAGCTCGTCGATGCGGACGTTGGTGTGCAGCTCGTTCCAGAGCGTGAAGCCGGCCACCAAGGTGAGCAGCCCGACGACGAAAATGAAGGCCGCCCGGTAGCGGCGGAAGGAGGAGTGAAACGAGGAGGAAGCGGAGGCAGTCAAAGGCAGCGACAACATAGGCAAGGGACGGCGAAACCCTACTCTTCCAGTACAGGTGTAGTCACCCTGGGTGGGGAAATTGTCCCCAGCTGGGCGGCAAACTGAGGAGATGTTCCGCAGGCAACGTCTTGTTGAGCCGCGTCATTCCTCGTTGGCATGGCGGCTGCTTCTCAGGCCCAGGGCACGGTGGAGCATGGTGCTCCGCCTCACTCAACAGGAAGAACTCAACTTATGAAGAACCTCATTTCAGCGCTCGTTCTCGCGACGTCGTTTGCAGCTTTCGCCCAGGCTCCGGCCGCGGCTCCTGCGGACGCCAAGGCAGCTCCGGCCAAGTCGGACAAGAAGGCCGCGAAGCCCGCGAAGGACGCGAAGGCCCCGGCCCCGGCCGCGAAGGATGCGAAGGCCCCGGCCGCGAAGGACGCCGCTCCCGCGAAGTAATTCGCCTCAGCAGTCCTTTGTCAGTGACAGGCGCCTACCGGGAAACCGGCGGGCGCTTTTTTTGCCAACGAAGGCCCCCGCGCGTCGGCGCCGGCCTCGCAACGGCGCGTCGGTACAGTGTCGCCACACACGCGGGGGCCGCTTGCAAAGCTACCAAGCGCTTCAGGTGCTGGTGGCACACCGCATGCTTCAGCGCTCTCGACGGGGCGCGTCAGCCCCGCATACACGACGTACTCCCAGGAGCACAAAAACCCCATGAAGAACCTTCTCAGCGCTCTCGTTCTCGTGACGTCCTTCGCTGCCTTTGCCCAGGATGCCAAGCCGGCAGCTTCGGCGGACACAACGACGAAGTCCTCAACTTCGTCCAAGACCAAGGGCGGCACGACCACCACCACCACCAAGAAGAGCTCCTCGCACAAGAGCACCACCACCAAGCCCGCGGCGGACAAGCCGGCGGACGCTGCTCCGGCCAAGTAAGAGGACGGTGGATTCATGAGGGCGGGCTCGCAACGAGCCCGCTCCCTCAAGGCGCACCTGCCGCTCTCCTTTCCCGGTGACTTGGGGAGGAGAGCGTGGGGGCGCTTTTTTTTGCGCTAGCTGGAGCGGGACTCCTGCGGCGGCTCGGGGGGGGCGTGGGTGAGGACGCCCAACACCGCCAATGGCCGAGCCAAGAGCTCCCGCCAAACCGCGAGCGAGGTCCAGTGGGGCCGTCCCCCAGCGGCGACGCCGTGGGCGCGGATGCCGGCATGGGCGGCGAGGAAGAGCGCCCGCGGCAAATGGAAGCGCTGGGTAATCAGCAACGCCTCCTCCACACCGAAGACGCTCCGGGCGCGCCAGCAGCTGTCGAAGGTGGACGTCCCTTCCAGGTCCCCCAGCAGCGCCACTTCGGGGATTCCGCCGGCCAAGAGGTAGTGGCGCATGGCCCGGATTTCGTCGTGGTAGGCGCCCGAGTTGCCGGTGAGCAGGAGACGCTGCACTTTTCCCGCCCGCCACAGCGCGAGCGCCATGTCCAGGCGCTCCGCGAGCAAGGGGGAGGCCTCACCGCCCGGGGCCAGGCCAGCGCCGAACACCATCCCCACCGGGGCGGCCGGAGCATCGGCCAACGTGACAATGGCTGGCGCATAGCGCAGCTCGATGAAGACCGAGGGGAGCACAAAGAGCGCCACCGCCAGGGCGAGGATGAGGAGGCTCGTACGTCGCAGCGAGAGGGGGGCCATGGTGGGGGCGGCGGGGTGGAACCCACCTAGCAGTCTGGCGGCCCTCACCGACGTTGATTTTTCGGCGCGGCTGCGACATAGGGTGCGCCGCCCTGGCGGTGGATTCCGCTCGGGGCATCCCTTCTTCTCAGATGGCCAGCCTCCGCGACATCCGCAAGCGCGTACGCTCCTTCAAGAGCACGCAGCAGATTACCAAGGCCATGAAGATGGTCTCCGCGGCCAAGCTGCGCCGCGCCCAAGAGGCGCTGATGGCCACGCGCCCCTACTCCAGGGCGCTGGAGCAGGTGCTCCGAGACGTCGCCCTCCGGCACGGTGAGGTTTCTCACGCGCTGCTCACCCCCCGAGTCCAGCCGAAGCGGGTGGAGGTGCTGGTGTTCACCTCGGACCGCGGGCTGGCCGGCGCCTTCAACTCCAACGTTTTGCGGCGAGTTTCCCGGTTTCTCTACGAGAAGGGCTCGTCCTACGAGTCCATCCAGCTCACCACCGTGGGCCGCAAAGGCTTCGAGTTCTTCCGGCGGCGCGGGGTCACTGTCCGCAAGGACTACCCGGGGCTCCTCGGAAAGCTCAACTACCCCGCGGCCGCGGCGCTGGCCAGCGAGGTCTCGGAGGAGTTTCTCTCCGGGCGGGTGGATGAGGTCTACATCTCCTTCAACACCTTCATCTCCGCCATCAGCCAGCGCGTCGAGTTCACACGGATTCTTCCGCTGCACGAGCTCGTCCTTGACGGGAGCGCACCGCCGGCCGAGTCGGAGAAACGCGTCCTCGGCGACTTCGAGTATGAGCCGAGCGCGGAGCAAGTCATGGAGCAGCTGTTGCCCCACGTCTGGTCCTTGCGCATCTGGCGCGGTCTCTTGGAGTCGGTGGCCTCGGAGCACGCCGCCCGGATGGCGGCCATGGACAGCGCCACCAACAACGCCGACGACGCCATCGACCGGCTGTCGCTCCTTTACAACCGCACCCGGCAGGCGGCGATTACCAAGGAGTTGATGGAAATCGTCTCCGGCGCCGAGGCGCTGAAATAACCCGAGGAAAGTCCCAGGAAGCCATGAGCGCAACCGCCCACTCCGACGGAAAAATCACCCAGGTTCTTGGACCGGTGGTGGACGTGGAGTTTCCCCCCGGGGCCATCCCGGAGCTGTACACCGCGCTTCGGGTGAGCAACTCGAGCTTGGGCGACCGGCCGGACAACCTGGTGCTGGAGGTGGCCCAGGACCTCGGCGAGAACACGGTGCGCACCATCGCCATGGACAGCACCGACGGCCTGGCGCGCAACCAGGTGGTGAAGAACACCGGGGCCCCCATCAGCGTGCCGGTGGGCAAGGCCACCCTGGGCCGCATCCTCAACGTGGTGGGAGAGCCGGTGGACGGCCTCGGTCCGGTGAAGGCCGAGGAGTTCTGGCCCATCCACCGTCCGCCGCCCGCCTTCACCGACCAGGACGTCAAGGTTCAGCAGTTTGAGACGGGCATCAAAGTCATCGACTTGCTCTGCCCCTTCACCCGCGGCGGCAAGGTGGGCCTCTTTGGAGGCGCTGGCGTCGGAAAAACGGTGCTGCTCACCGAGTTCATCCGCAACGCGGCCATCGAGAAGGGCGGCTTCAGCGTCTTCGCCGGCGTGGGCGAACGCACCCGCGAGGGCAATGACCTCTACCGCGAGTTCCAGGAAGGCAAAGTCATCCGCCTGGACGACCTGCAGAAGAGCCAGGCGGTGCTGGTGTACGGGCAGATGAACGAGCCGCCCGGCGCGCGCGCCCGGGTGGGCCTCTCGGCGTTGACCATGGCCGAGTACTTCCGCGACGTGGAAGGCAAGGACGTCCTTCTCTTCGTGGACAATATTTTCCGCTTCACCCAAGCCGGCTCAGAAGTGTCCGCGCTCCTGGGACGCATTCCCTCCGCGGTCGGCTACCAGCCCACGCTGGCCACGGAGATGGGCGATCTGCAAGAGCGCATCACCAGCACCAGCAAGGGTTCGGTCACTTCGGTGCAGGCCATCTACGTGCCGGCCGACGACCTCACCGACCCGGCGCCGGCCACCACCTTCGCCCACCTCGACGCGACGATTGTGTTGAGCCGTCCCATCTCCGAGCTCGGCATCTACCCTGCGGTGGACCCGCTCGACTCCACCAGCCGGATTCTGGACCCGGCGGTGGTGGGCGCCGAGCACTACGCCGTGGCGCGGAAAGTCCAAAACATCCTCCAGCGCTACCGGCAACTGCAGGACATCATCGCCATCCTCGGCATGGACGAGCTCTCCGAGGACGACAAGCTGGTGGTGGCCCGGGCGCGCAAAATTCAGCGCTTCCTCTCCCAGCCCTTCTTCACCGCCGAAGTCTTCACCGGCAAAGCTGGGCGCTACGTGAAGTTGCAGGACACCATCAAGGGGTTCCGCGAGATTGCGGACGGCAAGTGTGACGAGATTCCGGAGAGCGCCTTCTTCTACGTGGGCACCATCGAGGAGGCCGTCGAGAACGCCACCAAGGCGGCCTGACGTCCTCAAGTCTCTTCAGAAAGGCCCGGAGTGGGGTTTTTTCATCTCGTGGACAGGCGCCGGGTAGCCCTGCTGCTCGTCTGGCCGCTGTGGGCCCACGGCGCCCCCCGGGAAAGCAGCGCGCACGCGTCCAGTAACGGGGTGTGGAGCATCCAAATGGTGGAAAGTGCCCCCGAGCAATGCCGCGTCGAGGCCACCCGAGACGCGGACCCGGCCTGGACGCTGGAGCGGTGCGTGGGGACGGTGCAGGACCTCTACTTCATCAGCGACGACGGCCAGCGCTTCTGGGTGCTGCGGGTGCTTCCCCGGACGCCTCCCATGCCCAAGCCCAAGGGAAACAACCCCAAGAGTCCCCCGCCGGGGACGCCCTTCACCGCCGCCTCGGTGGCGGCGCTCTTCGACAAACAGGGGAACCTGTTGGCGGAGCGCACGTTGAAGGACTTCCTCCAGCGACGCTTTGACAAGCTGCGGGACTTGGACACGCACTTCTGCTGGTTGGAAGGAGAGTTGGGGGTGCCCGGGCGGCGGCCCCGCATTACCGACACCAACCAGGTGGAGTTTGAAACCGTCGAGCCGAAGACGTTCCGACTCGACTTTTGAGGCACTTTTCGAGAAGGACAGAGGCTTCCAATGGCAAAACTCAACGTGGAAATTGTCACCCCGGAACGTCGGGTGGCGACACTCACTGCCGACGAGGTGGTGGCCCCGGCGGCGGAGGGCCTCTACGGCGTCCTGCCCGGCCACAGCGCCTTCCTCGGGCTTCTGGCCGCCGGGCCGCTGAGTGTCCGCACCGGCGGGCAAACCGAGTCCTGGTTTGTCGCTGGCGGTTTTTTTGAGGTGGCCGAAGACACGGTGCGCATTCTCCCGGACTTGGCGGAGCCCTTGGCTTCCTTGGACGTCCAGAGCGCCGCCACGCGCCTGCGCGAGGCGGAGGAGCGCTTCAACGCCCTGCCGGCCGGAGACAAAGGCCTGGCCGCCGCCGCCGAAGCGGTGCAGCGCGAGCGCTCCCGGCTGTACACCGCCCAAACACGGCGCTGAAAAAAGGCAGCCCCGGCCGCGCGAGGCGCGCCGCGCCCACGCCAGCGGCCTAGCGCCCGCCGCCCTCTTGAGCCAGGGCCTCCGCGGCAGCGCGCGGGACGGCCAGGGCCTCTCGGACGTTGGTGCGCAGCGAGGCCTCCGCGGCCTCGAGGCCCTCCTGGAAGCGGCGCGCGCCGGCGCGGCGTGCACCCGCGGCCACTCCGGCGAGGGAGAGGCTGGCGAGGAGGGCGCCCGCGGCCGCGAGGAGGAGTCCCAAGGCCAGGGCATTCACATAGAAGCGTCCCTCCAAGAGTGGCCCAAAGAGGTAGGCCCGGACGGTGCGGAAGGCGACGTCCCCGGCCAGGACGAGGAGGGGCAGCTGCACCAGGGGCCAGAGCAGCACCCGGGCCCACCTCCACCAGCGGGCCACGGCCCGCTCCACGCCGAAGCCCTCCACGTCCCGGTAGGCCGCGGCGCGCACGCGCTCCAGCTGCGCGGCCCAGGCCTCTGCCTCGGGAAGCCCCAGCGCGGCTGGCTCCACGCCCGAGGCCTGCGCTGCGGTGCGGGCCGAGGCGAGGGCCGCGCGGGCTTGGGCCTCCAACAGGGGCTCGTCTCCACCGGCCATGCGGGCGCGCGTGGCGCGGGCCCGGGTGCGGGACTGCACCTCGTCCAGCACCGCGCCGCTGGCCGCCACCAACAGGCCCGCTGGGAGGCTGGCCCGGGCCAACAGCGTCCCGCCGAGGAGGCTGCCGCCGCTGAGGGCGGAGAGGCGTAACCCCCACGCGGCCGGCCCCCGGAGGCGGGCCGCGGCTGCGCGCCGCACGGCCAGAGAAAGTTGCGCCGAGGCCAGCGCGAGTCTAGCGCGGAAGTCCTCCAGGAGGGCCTGGTGGGCCGAGGCCAGCCCTTCCTCCAACGCCGCGAGGACGCGGCTCTCCAGGGCCGCCGTGGCCCGGAGGCCCTCGGCCACGCGCTCGCGCAGAAGGCCCGCGACGCCCTCTGCATTGCGGCCGCGGACGCCTCGGGCCACCGCCTCCAAGGAGAAGGGGCGGAGCGCCTCCAACAGCGCCGGCCAGTCCTCCTCGGCGTGGCCAGCGCGTACCCGAGCCGCGCTCACCACGTAGACGGGCGGTGGGGCCGGTGCGCCCAAGGCCTCCACCGCCACCCGCGCGGCCTGGGCAGAGAGTGTGGCGCGCGCCTCTTGCCCCAACAAGTCGGCGTGGTTGAGGACGAGGAGGAGGGCCCGCCGTCTGGCGAAGGGCCGGAGCGCCTCGTTGGGCCGGGCCTCGGCCACACTGCCCCGGTGCAGCACCACCACCGCCACGTCCACCTCCTCCAGGACCCGCAGGGCCGCCTCGGCGTGGCTGGCAGCGAGGCTATTCAAGTCCGGCGTGTCCACGAGAATTTGCCCCGCCCACCCGCCGGCCGCGCCCGCCGGGTAGCGCACCACACGGCCCACCAGCTGCTGGAGACGGCCGAGCTCCGCGCCTTGGGGCGCGTAGGCCACCGCCTCCCGGCTGGTGGGGCGCTCCGTCCCCTCCTCGGCCAAGGTGGCCCCGGCGAGGGCGTTGAGGAGGGTGGACTTGCCGGCGCCGGTGCTGCCCACCAGCGCCACGCGCAAGGGCTGGCTGTCGAGCTCCGCCATGCGCGCGGCGTCCCGGGCGAGGTGCCGCAAGCCCTGGGCTTCGCCGGCCAACGCCGGAAGCCCCAAGGCGAGCTCCACCAGGTGCGGGACGTCCTGCCTCACGGGGCGGCCTCCCTGGCAATGGCCTCGGCGGCAGCCTGGAGTCGCGCGGCCATGGCCGAAGCTTCCTGCACCTGGCCGTCGAGGTGGGAGAGGAGGGGGCGGAAGAAGCGGGCCTCCAGGGCCTGGGCCAGCGTCCGGCCGTGCTGCTCGGCCCAGGCCAGGGAGACGTTTCGGCGAATGCCCGTGCCCAGCGCGTCGACGAAGCGCTCCATGAGGGGGGTACTCAACAGTGTCCCCGCCCACACCGCCGCGTCCTGCCCGAAGCCGCCCGAGGCCACCGTCACCACCGCCGCCGCACCGGCGGGCACGGAGTAGACGAGGGTGGCCACCGTCTGCAGCGCCCCCTCGGCGAAGCCGCCGGGGAGCTCCGCGCGGACGAGCTCCCGGCAGAAGGCGTGGAGCGCGTCTCTGTCCTTGGGCGCGTCGGCCACCACCAGCGGGCCGGGCGCCTGCAGGGTGCGCTGCGTCTCCTCCCCCACCGCGCGCTCGAGAAGTCGGCGGCCGGTGGCGTCTCCCGTCCAGGCGGCGAGCTCCGGGGCCAGGGACTCCAGCGTCCGGGCCAGGCCGTCGCGCAGCACGCGGTCCGCCTCGCGGTTGGGGTCGGCCGCCTCCCGTTGCGGCTCGCCGGTGAAGGAGCGCCGCACGCGGCGCCCCACGGCGCTGACGGCGGTGGCCAGGCCGCGGAAGGGCGTCCGCACCCAGCGGTGCAGCCGGCTGCGTGCGTCCAGCTCCTCGCGGAAGGCTTCCACGAGAATGTCCGCAGGCACGGCGTGGAGGGCCGCCTGGGCGCCGGTGGTGAAGAGGGCGTCCCGCAGCCGCGCCCGGAGGCGGGCCGGCTCCGCCGCTCCGGCCAGCGCCGCCGCCTGCACGGCCAGCAACTCCTCATGGGCCTCGCGCAGGGAGGCCTCGCGCGCCCGGCGGCGGAGGTCCGCGCCCAACACCGCGTCACAGAGGAGGACGTCCAGGGCGGGGGCGCCCTCCAACGGCAAAGGACGCAAAGGCTGGGTGCCCGCCTCCACCGAGGCGTCATGGGGGCTCCAATACCGGGCCAGCGGCGGTTGGCCGACGTCCCGCGTCAGCTTGTCCAGGTGGGCCTTGGCCAAGGAGACGTCCTGGGCCTCGTTGTAGAGGACGAGCCAGGGCCGCCCATGCGCCACCGCTTCTCGAATGAAGGCCACCAGCGCCGCGTTTTGGTACGTGTGGCGTGAGACGACAAACACCAGGACGTCGACGGTGACGAGGAGTGCCTCGGTGCGCTCGCGGTTGGTGGACACCACGCTGTCCATGTCCGGCGTGTCCAGCAGCACCAGGCCCGGCGGCAGCCCACGGGGCTGGGCGAGGTACAGCCGCCCCACCGGCCCGGGCGTGTCCACCGGCGGCGTCTCGCCCTGCGGCACGGCGACGACGCTGTAGCGGTGGGAGAGCGCCAAAAGTCCCGCGCCGGAGGCGGTGTCCGGGTGGGCCACCGCCAGGCACTGCTTGGTGAGGCCTCCTTCCGGGTGCGCGGGGGAGAGGCGCTCTCCGGCCAGCGCGTTGAAGAGGGTGGACTTGCCGACGTTGTTGGGGCCGGCAATGGCCGCCAACAAGAGGGGCGCCTCGGCATTTAGCCGGGGGAGGAGGTCTCGGCGCAGGCGCTCGCCGAGGCGCCGCGCCAGCTGCGCCGTCTCCCTGTCCAAGCTTGGAAGCAGGGCGTCCAGCGCGCTCGCCGCGTCCGCGAGCGAGAGGGGTAACGGGGCGGAGGTGCGCAGTTCCACCGTAGCTTCCTTACCCGGGGGGCCAATAGCATGTCGCGTCCCGCGGGTGCGCTACACTCCACGGCCCAGTCCGCCCCCCCAGGCGCCGCTTTTGCGAGGTGGCGCGTGCTTTCATCGGCCTGCTTCAACGACTGCGAGGGAAACCTCTGCAACCCCGAGAACCTCCGCTAGCCCGCCGCCCCGAGAGGCTAGAGTCACGGGACATGGACGGCGTGTCCGGCGTCGTGCTGTTTCCAGAGGAGTCCACGGCCCGGGCCCGGGTGTCCCGGACGCTGGCCGCCGGCGGCTTCGAGCTCCGCCCCGGCGCCTCTCTGGCCGGCGTCGCAGCGGCGGTGGTGGACCTCACCGCCGCGGGCGGCTTGGACGTCCTGCGCCGGCTGCGACAGGGGTTTCGCGGTGAGACGTTGCCGTTGGTGGCGCTGTTGGCGCCCGGGCCCCTGGGTGCCGAGGCCACCGGGGCGGACGCGCAGCTTGCCGTGGACCGGGTGGAGGCAGAGCTTGTCTTGCGCGTGTCCGAGGCGCGCGCGCGGCGGGCCGCGGAGCGGCGCTCCGCCGAGGGACAGCGCAACTTGGCCTTTCTGCTCGAGCTCACCGCGCGCTACGCGGAGACGGCGGACGTGGACGCGCTGCTGCACGACGTCACCCGGGAGCTGGCCGAGGCCATGGACATTGTCCGGGCCTCCCTCATTGTGGTGGACGGCGACAGTGGCGTGGTGGTGGCGGCCAGCGACGACCCGACGCTGAAGGACTTGCGCATCGAGCTGTCGCTGTACCCCGAGGTGCGGGAGGTGCTGCGCACCGGCGCGCCGGTGACGGTGGCCGACGCCCCCAGCCACCCGCTGTTGGAGGGCGTCCACCCGCAAGTCAGCGCCGCCGGCATCCACGCCATCGCCGCGCTCCCGCTGGTGGTGCAGGGCACCACCACCGGTGTCTTCCTGGTGAGAGGGTCCGGCCGCCGTCCGCCCTTCAGCCCCGAGGAGGTGGAGTTTCTGGCCACCGTGGCCCACGCCACCGCGGTGGCGCTGCGCAACGCCAAGCTGGTGCAGTCGGTGCGTGGCCAGACGGCGCGCGAGAAGGCGGCGAGAATTGCCGCCGAGCACCAGGCCGCCACGCTGCAGCGCTTTGCCGTCTATTTCGCCCAGGTGTCAGACGGAATTGCAGTGCTGGACGCCGCCGGCCGGGTGCTGTTGCTCAACCCGGCCGGGGCCGCCCTCCTGGACGTCGACGCGGCCTCGGCCCAAGGGGCCTCGCTGCAAACCCTCACCCGTGGGGCGGCCGACGCCGCGCTCCACGAGCTCTTGGAGGCCGTGGGCCTGGGCCAGTCGAGGCACCCGGTGGATGTCAACGTCCACACCAGTGCCGGGCGCACGGCGACGCTGTCGTTCACCGCGGCCGCGCTTCAGGAGGGGGACGCGAAAAGCATCCTCAGCTTCCGGGACGTCACCGCGCCGCGGCGCATCGCGGATGAGCTCCGGCACACCAAGGAGTTTCTGGAAAAACTCATCGACTCCTCGGTAGACGCCATCATCGCCGCCGACGTCCACGGGCGCTGCATCCTCTTCAACTCCGGCGCCGAGGCGCTCACCGGCTACAGCGCCGCCGAGGCTCTCTCCTCGCTGGAAATTCGAAAGCTGTACCCGGAGGGGACGGCGCGGATGCTCATCGAGCGGTTGCGCTCCGACGAGTTTGGCGGCCGGGGCCGGCTCTCCGCCACGCGGGCGGAGGTGGTGACGCGCTTCGGGGAACGGGTGCCCGTCAACATGACGGCCTCCATCCTCTACGAGGGAGAGCGCGAGGTGGCGACGGTGGGCATCCTCACCGACTTGCGCGACCGGGTGCAGCTCGAGCGCAAACTGTCCGACGCCGAGGTGCGCCTCGAGGAGTCCAAGCGCAACGCGGTGCTCATGGCGCTGGCCGGCACCACCGCCCACGAGCTCAACCAGCCCCTCACCTCGGTGCTGGGGTTTGCCGAGCTCCTGAAGCGGAAGCTGAAGCAGGACGACGAAGCCTACAAGCGGGTGGACACCATCTTCCGCGAGGCGGAGCGGATGAAGGAGATTGTTAAGAAAATCGGCAAAATTACCCGCTTCGAGCTGAAGAGTTACGTCGGCGAGTCGCAAATTCTGGACCTGGAGCGGACGTCGGACGAGACGGAGGAGGGCGCTCCGGACAAGCCCAATGGCGAGGCGACCCAGCCGCCCGTGGAGCCGCCCGAAGACGCGGTGGACGACGCAGACGAGGCCGACGAGGATGCGCCGGGGGCGAAGAAGAAGCCGGCCTGAGGCCTCCCGGGGGCGTTGTCTACGTCGAGGTCCCGCAGCGCGGTGTTGACCTCCTCCTGGGTGAAGACGCCCTTGTTCACCAGGAGGCGGATGAGCGCCCAGAAGCGCCGGCGCCAGACCTCGTCGGACAGCCCGTCATCGAGGAAGTCCCGCGGGTAGTCGGACGGGGCCACCTTGCCCTCGTTGGAGAGCGCGGCCACGGGGGCGATGCGGGGAGGGGCGGGCGGCGGGGCCATCTCCTCGCCCTCGATGACGTCCTCCTCCTCCGGGGCCTCCGGAGGGAGGTTGACTTGGTGGTAGTGCCGGAGAATGGCGGCGTGCACCGCGGCCAACGGCGCAAGGCGCGCCGAGACGGGAAGACCGGTGGTAAATTCCACCTCCTCCACCGCGGAGAGGTTGAGCGGGTCGACCATCGCCACCAGGAGCTGGCGGCGGCCCTGGAGCGTCTCGATGGCGTAGGGGAAAAGCCCGTAGGCCTCGCACACGCCCGAGCGCAGCAGCTGGACGGCATTCCAGTCGACGAAGGCGCGCTCCAAGTCGACGGCGGCCAGGCCCAGGCTCTCACTGAGCGCGCGGACGAGGGCCTCTTCGCTGAGGTGGCCCTTCTGCACCAGGGCTCCGCCCAGACGCTGACGCGTGCGACGGGCGTACGCGAGCGCGTCCTCGAGCTGCGCCTTGGTGATGGCGCCGCGCGCAAGCAGCACTTCCCCGAGTCTTCTCCGGCCCATAGGCGTTCCCGCCTGTTTACTCCCAGCGGAATGATGGTGCCAATTGTATAGGGATTCCGCGCACTTCCCTACCCCTTAGCTTGACACCTCAGGGGACCCATCCTTGAATGGAGCCCTCAATAGGTTTCCAATCCCGTCCGTCGCGGGGCATTCCTTCGCCTGGCCGTCCAAGGGCCTTCCCCACCGTGGGAGCTCAGCAGGCGTCTTGAAGAAGGGATGTCGCCACCTCGGGGGGATTCACGTTTCTTGTGGAGGAGTGGGATGAATTCGGGGTTGCTCACCAAGTTGACGTTGCTCGCGGCCGACGGGGCCGGCTCTGGTTTCTCCTTCGACGAGCTGGCGCAGAGGTTTCGCGCCGGTAAGGGCGGCATGTACCCCATCGCGCTGTGCGCGGTGGTGGCGCTGGCCATCATCGTCGAGCGAATAGTCGTCCTGTACTTCTCGGCGTCCATCAGCAAGGACGGCTTCCTGCGCGGCCTCAAGAAGTACATTTACAATGGCGACCTGGACAAGGCGATTAACTACGTCGCCGGCCAGAAAAACACGCCCCTCACCAACGTCGTGAAGTCCGGGCTGATGAATGTGCCCAAGGGCGAGGAAGAGGTCCAGGCGGCACTGGACGAGGCGGCGCTCAGGGAAACGCCCAAGCTCGAGGCGCGCACCGGCTACCTGGCGATGATTGGAAACGCAGCCATGCTCGCCGGTTTGCTCGGAACGGTGAACGGCCTCATTACCTGCTTCCAGGCGGTGGCCCACGTCAACGCCGCGGACAAGGCCACCATCCTCTCGCAGGGCATCTCCGAGGCGATGAACTGCACCTTCTTCGGCCTTCTGGTGGCCATCCCGGCCCTGGTGATGTTCTCCATCCTCAACGGGCGCACCCAGTCACTGATCAACGACATCAACGAGACTTCGGTGTCGGTGCTCAACCTGGTGGTGAACAACAAGGACAAGTTCAAGAACGCCACCGTCTCCGCCGGCCGCGCCGACGAGGACTAAGAGGCGCCGAGTTTTCTGTAGAGAACGTGGCGGGCTCCGTTTGTAGGGGCCCTTTTGGTTGAAGCACCCACCCGTAGCGACGAGAGAGCGAAGAGGGAGCATCGATGGCCGGAGGAATGGACCTCGGGACCTCCAGTGGGTCCGGCAAAAAGAAGGCCCTGGATGCCACCATCAACCTGGTGCCATTCATCGACCTGATGGCGGTGACCATCAGCTTCCTCATCATGACCGCGGTGTGGACCCAAATTGGACGGCTTCAAGTGAGCAGCGCCGGCGGAGACAGCGACCCCAACCAGGACAAGGACGACAAGCTGCCGCCGATTGTGCTGCTGCTGGCGGAGAAGGAAATCAAAATCTCGGTGGGCTCGGCGCAGCTGGGAGACGCCATTACCAACGCCCGTGACGACAAGGGCCAGCTGCAACTGGCGAAGGTGCAGGACCTGTTGAAGAAAATCCGCGAGCAGATTCCCGACCAGACAGCCATCACTGTCCAGACCGAGGACGACGTGCACTACGAGGATTTGGTGCGGGTCATCGACGAATGCATCGGCGACGGGTTGACCGCGGTCTCCGTGTCCCCGGTGGCGAGTTGAGGGTGGACTGACCCAATGGCCATCCAAGTACCAGGCAAGCGCTACGGGACGCGGCTCAGCAAGTCGCACTTCTTCAGCGGCCACCATTCGAGTGCCAAGAAGTCCACCTCGGCGGATTTGCTCATCACGCCTCTGGTGGACATGTTCGTCATCATCGTCCTATTCCTCATCGCCAACTTCTCGGCGACGGGCGAGATTCTGAACATGACCAAAGACGTGCAGCTGCCGGCGGCGGCCCACGTCAAGGAGCTCGATTTGGCTCCGGTGGTGATGATTTCCACCTCGGACGTCATCATCAATGGCGCCGCCGTGGCTCGGGTGGCGGACCTCTCCCGGGAGGACTACCTGAGCATTCCGGCCCTCGAGGAGCGGCTGCGCGAGGAGCGCAAGCAGACTGAAGAGCTGCACAGCGCGGCCGCCGACGGGCAGGCCTTCACCGGCGACGTCAACATCCAGGCGGACAAGCAAATCCCCTTCAAGGTGCTGAAGCGGGTGATGTTCAGCTGCCAGAACGCGGGCTACGGGAACATCAACTTCGCCGTCCTCGACGCCGGCCAGAAGTCCGAAGGCACCAAGACCGCCGAACGCCTAAAGCCGCACGGCAGCCGCCCAAGACAAGGGCACCGCGTGCGGCCTTCGGCCTCTAGACTTCCAGGTGGACGGGCCAGGTGTCTCGCCGTTGGAGCAGCTCCGCCCGGTGGTAGGCGGTGGCTGCGGACAGCACATGCATCACCCAGCCGAGAAGCCCCGCGGAGGCAATCCACAGCCCGGGGGTAAAGACGAGCCAGAAGAGTCCGCGCAAGTACTCACGGTTGTACAGCTGGCCCAAGCCCGGCAAGAGGAAGGACAGGAGTGCCGCGACCGGTGGCCGACCCATAGAGGAGGGCTCCTTTCTGCGCCCTCAACCCTGGGGTACGTCCTCCACCTTGACCGATTGCGCGTGGGGGTAGCGGCCGATGAGCCAGGTGCGCGCCTTCGTCCCGCCGAAGCGCGCCAGCCCGGCGAAGAAGAGGAAGCGCAGCGAGCGCCCGATGGCCGCGGCCACGAGCACGCTCTGCAGTGGTACCGCCACCAGCCCGCTGCCGATGGTGACAATTTTGAAGAGGGGCGTCAGGGTGAAAAGCACCACCAGCGTCCAGAGGTTTCCCGAAAGCAGCTCACCGATGGTGCCGTGCAGCCCGAAGCGGTCGATGCGCGTGTGCACGTCAATGGTGAAGAGGTGCAGGACACCGGCGCGGATGCCGAGGCCAATGGCCCACCCCAGGACGCAGCCGGCGACAGAGGCCAGGGTGCCGATGAGCACCAGCCGCCACCAGCGCTTGGGCTCGGCAATCACCATCGGGACAAGCAAGGCGAAGGGCGTGACGGGGAAGAAGGACGAGTCGACGAAGGACACCAGCGCCAAGACGAAGACGGCGGCGGGCGTCCCGGCGTAGGACTCGACTTTCAGGTACAGCCGCGTCAAGAAGCCGGATTTTGCGACGGGCAGGGTGGCGTCCATAAGGAGTGGGCGGCGGACACTAGCAGTGGTGCCTCCCCCGGGCGTAGGCGGCTGAAACGGGTTAGGGTTGGTGCCCCTGGCCATGACTGCGCTGGAGCGACTGGAGCGCGCCAAGAACGCGCTCAAGGTGTTTCCCCTTCCCTCGGTGGTGCTTTTTCCGCACACCGTGCTCCCCCTCCACATTTTTGAACCCCGCTACCGGGACTTGGTGCGCGACGCGCTGGGCTCGGACAAAGTCATCGCCCTGGCGCAGCTCGAGCCCGGCTACGAGGGCAGCTACCGCGGCCGTCCGCGCATGCGGCCCATGGTGTGTGCCGGCGTCATCGCCTGGCATGAGGAGCTGGAGGGAGCCCGCTACAACATTATTGTCCAGGGCACGACGCGAGCCCGCATTATTGAGGAGCTCCCGCCCCGGGCGCAGTACCGGGAAATTCACGTCTCACTGCTGCCGGATGACGAGCGCTCCGCCCCGGAGGAGGAGCAGCTGCGGCAGGCCGTCTTCGAGCTGGCCGCTCGTCTGCCGCCACTGGTGGCGCAAGGGTTGCTTCAAGCGGCGGCGCGGACAGCGGGCGGGGCCTTGGCGGACGTGGTGGCCAGCAGCGTGGTGGCGGATGTCGAGCGCCGCCAGGAGCTCCTCTGCGAGCTGCAGGTGCGTCCGCGGCTGCGCGCGGTGCTGGCCGAGGTCAGCGAGGTGCTGGCCCGGCTGCAGCCGGCAAGACCCGACGGCCCGGTGAATTAGTGAGCCGAAGTCATTAGTTAGAAGGAAAGGAGCGCCTCTCTCAAGCTTGCGACTCGTCCGTCTCGGCCTTGCCTGCGTCAACCCCACCGTGGGAGCGGTGGAGTCCAACGTCGAGCGCTGCTTGGTGCAGGCGCGCGCCTTGGCCAAGGACGGCGTCAGCGTGGCCGTCTACCCGGAGCAGGTGGTGGGCGGCTACCCGCCGGAGGACTTGGTGCAGTGGGAGGGCTTTCTCGACAGGCAGTGGCAGGCGCTCCTGCACTTCGCAGAAGAGACGGCTGCGCAGCCAATGGTGCACGTCCTGGGGGTGGCGGTGGCCCACCAGGGCATTCGCTACAACTGCGCGGCGGTGGTGGCCTCGGGGCGAATTCTCGGCCTGGTCCCCAAGGAGAAGCTGCCCACCTACAGCGTGTTTTACGAGGGCCGCACCTTTGACCGCGGGTACGCCGGTCTCTCGCTTCTGCACCGCGGCGTGCCGCTCGGCGACCTGTTGTTTGAATTCGACTTTGGCATTCTGGCCGCCGAGGTGTGCGAGGACGTGTGGAGTGCGGACGGCCCCATGCGCCGGCGCACCTACGCCGGCGCGGAGCTGGTGGTGAATCTCTCGGCCTCCCCCTTCCGGGTGGGGACGCAAGCCACGCGCCGCGAGCTCCTCGCGACGCGCGCCGCTGACCACCAGTGCACCCTGGCCTACGTCAACCTGGTGGGCGCCAACGACGGCCTCATTTTCGATGGCGGCGGCCTCGTCTTCCAGAATGGGCGACAAGTCCTGGACGTCCCGCGCTTTTCTCCTGGGGTTGGCGCGGTGACGGTGGACCTCGACCGCACCCGGCGGCTGCGGGGAGAGAACACCACCTGGCGCACGGACCGGGCCGCCTACCTCCAGGCCGAGCCGAAGGCACAGCCCCACACCGTCGTCGCCGAGGGGTTTCAAACCCGCAGGACGTCGCTGCGCTACCCAGTGCCGCCGCACAAAAGCTTCTTCCTCCCGCCTGAGGAGGCGCCGCAAAGCCCGCGCGCGCTGTACTGCGAAGAGCTCCTGGACGCGCTGGCCCTGGGTGTCGGCGACTACTTCGAGAAAACCCCAGTCTTCCGTTGCCTGGGGGTGGCCCTCTCCGGCGGCCGAGACTCGCTCCTTACCCTCCTGGTGGCGCACCGCTACGCCTCCCGCGTGCAGCCGGACTCCCCGGGCCGCTTGCTGCGGGCCTTCTACATGCCCTCCCGCTACTCCTCGGCCGAGACGGAGCGCGCCGCCCGCACGGTGTGCCAGGAGCTCTCGGTGCCCTTTCAGACGGTGAGCATCGACGAGGCCTTCGAGGCGGAACGCGCCGCGGTGGCCTCCATGCTCGGCCCGGGGGAGTCCCTCACCGCGCTCACCGAGCAAAACATCCAGGCCCGGCTGCGCGGACAGAGAATGTGGAATTGGAGCAACTCCGCCGGCGGCCTCTTCCTACAGACGGGAAACATGAGCGAGCGGGCGGTGGGCTACACCACCGTGGGCGGGGACTTGGAGGGCGGCCTGGCCGTCATCGCCAACGTCCCGAAGACGGTGGTGGCCGTCCTCTTGGACTACCTGCAGTCCAAGCTGCACCTGGAAGGCATTGTCCAGGTGCTGGCCCAGCCCGCCGGCCCGGAGCTGGCGCTCGAGCAGCGCGGCGAGGACGAGCTCATGCCCTTCCCCGTCCTCGACGCCTGTTTCCACCTCTTCGCCGAAGAGAAAATGGCGCCCGAGGAGGTGCAGCAGGTGCTGCGGACGCTTTTCCCGGAGCTGGGGGAGGCCACCCTCCGCGCCCATGTAGAGAAATTTGTCCGCCTCTTCCTCGGCTCCATTTACAAATGGGTGCAGGCGCCGCTGTCCCTGCACCTTGGGAACCTCGACCTTGACCGCGAGCGGGCGCTGCAGCTCCCGGTGGTGAACCAGCCGGAATGGGCCTGGCCCCAAAAGCCCAAAGCCCCGCCGGCCAAGGCGCGTCAGCCCGCCCGCGCGAAGAAGCCCCTCAAGGGCCGACGCTAAGGGTGACGCTGCTCGACGCCTGACCGAGCGAGTTGCTCGCCGTCAGGGTGTACGTCGTCGTCGCGGTAGCCGTCACCTTCGCCGAGGTGAAGCCCGTCACGTTGGAGCCGCCGGGGTTGAGCTCGAGCAAGTCCTCATTCACCACCGTCCAGGAGAGCAGGCTCTGCCCGCCGCCGGCGTCGAAGGAGTCTGGGTCCGCGGTGAAGGCGGTGATGGTGGGCACCGGCGGAAGGCTGCCGTCCAGGACGCTGACGCTGCCGCAGGCGGCCAAGAAGACAACCACGCTGAGACTCATTCGAAACATGGGAAACCCGCGGAACCGGAGGCCACACGGCAGGCCCCAACCACCTTCTTTGGAGGGCCCTCCTAGCACACCGCAGCCCCCACGCTAGGTGGAGCGCTTGGCCGAGGCGCGGGCGAAGCCCTCGTAGTGCAGCAGTGCCGCGTCCCCCAGCTTTTGGATGTCGCGGTTGTTGAGCCAGCTCGTCACCGGCGCCGCCACCAGAGGAAAGGCGCGGCCCAGACTGGCCAGCCCCCCGCGCTCGAACAGCACCTGGGCCAGCTTGCCCACCACCTTGGGGCCGGCTCGCCCCAGTGCGCCGACGCCATTGGCCGTCCCGAGGACGTCCAGCAACTCGTCGCGCGAGCGGGCGAACTCGAGCCGGACTTCGTAGGCGGTGGCGATGTCCACCAGGAGCTGGACTTCCAGGACGGCCATGGCCACCCAGTCCGCGGGAATGCCCACCAGGCCGAAGGCGCCGGAAATTCCGCCCACCAACGCTGCCACCTGCTTCTTCTGCTCGATGAGGTGCTGGGCCAGCTCCCGTGCCGCCGCCGAGGGGTAGCGCGTCTTGAGCTCGCTGACGCGCTTCTTGGCGCGCCGAGACTCCTGGAGCACCACCGTGGAAAGCCGCATGCCGCCCAGACGCTTGAGACTCTTCGGGCCCAAGCCCTGAAGCACCTTCTTGACGTCGTCGAGTCGCATGGCGGAAGCCACGGGGCTTGGCCGCTCCTCAAAGAAGCGGAGGGCCAGTCCTCAGGGCCTGCTGAGTATACGGGTGAGCGGGGCCGGGCATTGCCCCCCTCGCGTGCGCCGGCCCAAGGTGGCACCTTCCCCCCCGTATGGCCGAGCTTCCGCTTGCTCCGGAACGGATTCCTGACGCCGCAGGCCGTCCCTGCCTCGGCACCTACCAAGGCGCGTTGGGCGAGGTGCGCCTGGAGGCGCTGGTGGGGGCGGAGCGCATCCCACGCTGGCGCCTTCCCTTCCGGCGCAAGGCATGGGTGTACACGCTGGTGACGACGCCGGAAGTCATCTTGGCCACGGCGGTGGTGGACTTGGGCTACGCCTCCCACAGTTTTTTTACCGTGGTGGACTTGCGTGAGAAGCGCGCCTTGGTGGACTTCAGCGCCATCGGGCTCCCCGGGGCCCTGGGCCGGGTGAATGCGCGCCCGACACGCGGCCTCTCGGCAGTTTTTCGGACGGCCGGTGCGCGCTTCTCCATCGAGAGTCCGGCCACCGCCGGCGACGTCATTGTCGACGTCCAGCTGCAGGCCTTTCGTACGCAGGGCGCGGGAACAGTCCGGCTTGAGCTCCGTCTTTTGCTGGAGGGCGCGCCGCCCTCGGTGGCGGTGGTGGCGCGTGTCCCGGGGGGCGGCATCAACGTCACCGCCAAGTCCGGGGCCCTCCGGGCCGCGGGGACGCTGCGCATCGGCAAGCGCACCATTCCGTTGGAGGGCGGCGTGGCCGGGCTCGACGTCACCCAGGGCACACCGGCGCGGGACACCGCCTGGCGCTGGGCCATGGCCTGTGGCCACCTCGAGGACGGGGGGCCGGTGGCCTTCAACCTCGTAGAGGGCTTCAACGAGGGCCCGGGGGAGAATGAGAATGCGCTGTGGGTCCACGGGGCGCTGCACCCACTCGGACGCGCGCGCTTTGGCTTCGGGCGGGATGACCCACTCGGCCTGTGGCGCCTCGAGTCCGAGACGGGGGACTTCACCTTGCGCTTCCGGCCGCTGCATTTGCACCGCGAGGAGCGCAACTTGGGCCTCGTCCGCAGCCACTTCTGGCAGCTCCAGGGCTTCTTCACCGGCACCCTCCGCACCGGGGCGGAGGTGCTGGAGCTCAACGGCCTCCCGGGCGTCACCGAGGACCAGGTGGTGCGCTGGTAGGGGCGGTTGGGTGACGTCACCCTCGAGCCGGGACTCCGCGACGTCCTGTGGTGTGCTGGCTGTCCAGCGCCCGTCAGAGGTTTAAGGCCTCGGCGACGAAGGCCAGCAGCGCCGGCGTCGCGTGTGTCCAGAAGGCCCAGTCATGTCCCCCCGGGCGCTCGCTGGCGAGGTGCGCCACCTGGGCTTTCTCGAGGGCCGCGGCCAAAAGCCTCTGGGTGCGGGTGACTTCCTCGTCGTCTTCCGTTCCGGTGCAGAGGAAGAGCGGCGGAATGCCGCCCGGGCCCACCCGGCCGAGCGCGCGCTCCAGCGTCCGGAAGGGGTCGACGAAGGCCCGGGTGCCGCTGCCCACCGGCCCGAGGGCGGGGAGGAAAGGCGAGCCGTCTGCGCGGCCGATGTTCCACCAGGGCATGCCAAACGCGCCGGACAGAGCGCCCACCGCGCCGTAGCGTTCCGGGAAGGTGAGGCCGAGTTGCAAAGCACCGAAGCCACCCATGGAGATTCCGGCCACGGCGCGCCGTCCACGCGACAGGCTGAGCCCCAACTGCGCTTCGACGGCCTCGGGTACCTCGAGGGCCGCGTACCCGAGGAAGTCCTGTCCGTCGTCTCCGCGCACCCAGAGGGAGAAGCCTCCCTCGGGAAGGGCAATGGCCAGAGGCCACGGGGACGCCATCCCTCGGAGGTCCATCCTCTCGGCCCATTCGGCGTGGTGCGAGTACGCGCCATGCAGCAGGTAAAGCACCGCTTGCGGCGGACGTCTCTCGGGGAGGAGCAGCGTGCAGGGGAGGGTGCGTTGCAGGGCGCGGCTGGGGATGGCCAGCGTCTGCACGGTCCGACTCACACCGGCCGGCACACCTGCCGGAGAATCTCCAGGGACTCGAGGGCCTTGCCGGCGCCTACCACCACCGCCGAGAGGGGGTCCTCGGCGAGGAAGACGGGCAAGCCCGTCTCCTCGCGCAGAAGCGTGTCCAAATTTTTGAGGAGGGCGCCGCCGCCGGCGAGCACAATCCCGCGGTCGGCGATGTCTCCGGCCAGCTCCGGCGGGGTGCGCTCGAGCGTCATCTTCACCGCGTCCACAATGCCGTTGATTGGCTCGCTCAGCGCCTCGCGCACCTCGTCGGAGGTGACGGTGAGGGTGCGGGGTACGCCGGCCACCAGGTCGCGGCCCTTAATCTCCATGCTCATCACCTCCTCGGTGGGGTAGGCGGTGCCGATGCCCATCTTGATGAGCTCTGCGGTCCGCTCGCCAATGAGCAGGTTGTACTTGCGTTTCACGTACTGAATGATGGCTTCGTCCAGCTTGTCACCGCCGATGCGCACGCTCTTGGCGTGGACGATGCCGGAGAGCGAGATGACGGCGACGTCCGACGTCCCGCCGCCGATGTCCACAATCATATTGCCGGACGGCTCGGTGACGGGGAGGCCGGCGCCGATGGCCGCCGCCATCGGCTGTTCAATGAGGTAGACCTCACGCGCGCCCGCGTTTTCCGCCGCTTCGCGCACCGCGCGCCGCTCGACTTCAGTGATGCCGGAGGGAATGCCAATAATAATGCGGGGCCGCACGCCCAGCTTCCGGTTGTGCGCCTTCTCGATGAAGTAGCGCAGCATGGCGGCCGTAATCTCGAAGTCGGCGATGACTCCGTCCTTCATGGGCCTGATGGCGACGATGTTGCCCGGCGTGCGCCCGAGCATCTCCTTGGCTTCCTTGCCCACCGCCAGCACTCGCTTCGCGCCGCGCGCGTCCTGCTGTACGGCGACGACCGAGGGCTCGTTGGAGACGATGCCCTCGCCGCGGATGTAGATGAGCGTATTTGCCGTCCCGAGGTCGATGGCCAAGTCGCGTGAGAAGAGGTTGTGCAGCCAGTCGAGCATCTGGAGGACGTTCCTTAGAGGAGGCGTGGGGGCGTTCTGCGCACCCCGGTGAAGCCAAGGCGCAGAGCGACATCCCAAGCTACCACCCCGGGAATACCCGGACCTAGTTTCATCCCCGACCGCTTGCTCGGTCCCTTTCGGGGCGCTGGGCGCTCGAGGACGCCGGGGACACGCCCTCGGAGAGTCGGGGAGCCGTCGGGGCGAGCCGCTTCGTGGGCGTGCTGCGCTTCAGCGCGTACTTGAGAATGGCGTACAGGGCGCGCAGGCCATCCCTCCAGCCAATCTTCTTCCCCTCTTCGTAGGTGCGCCCGTGGTAGCTGATGGGCACCTCGTAGACTCGAAAGCGGCCGCGCGCCACCTTGGCCGTAATTTCCGGCTCGAAGCCGAAGCGGTCTTCCTCGATGGTGAGGGATTGGATGACTTCGCGGCGGAAGGCCTTGTAGCAAGTCTCCATGTCGGTGAGGTTGAGACCGCTGGTCATGTTGCTGAGCGTGGTGAGCATGTTGTTCATCACCGCGTGCCAGTAAAAAAGCACCCGTCGCGGCGTACCGGTGAAGCGGCTGCCGAAGACGACGTCCGCGTCGCCGTCGACGATGGGCTGGACCACTCGCGGAATTTCTCGCGGGTCGTATTCCAAGTCCGCGTCCTGGACGATGACGATGTCCCCCGTCGCCTCCTGAAAGCCTCGGCGCAGCGCCGCGCCCTTCCCCTGGTTCTTCTCCTGGAAGTAGACGTGCACCGAATTCTCATTCGCCGGTTGGGCATTCTCCAGGGCGGACAGGCCCTCCGCCGCCAGCCGCTCCAAGAAGGCCCGGCTTCCGTCGGTGGAGCAATCATCCACGATGACCAGCTCCTTGCGCATGTCCACCGCCACCACTCGGCACAGCAGCTCGGCCAAGGTGCCCATCTCGTTGTAAACGGGGATGACCAGCGAGACGACGGGGGAGCGCGGTTTCACGGGGCTTTCTTTTTAACGGAGAAACGCCAAAAGGGGCGAAGACGCATCGTCGCCGCGCCGGACGCAGGAAACCATGGAATTACTCCCGTCGCCTCCCTCCTTCGTCAGTCGTGTGTTTCCCTACGCCCCCAAGGTGGTGGCCGTCTCCGGCGGGGAGATGGCCTACGTCGCCTCCGGGGCCGGCCGCCCAGTGGTGCTTGTCCACGGTAACCCCACCTGGGGCTTTCTCTTTCGCAAGGTGATGGCCGAGCTCCAAGGCGCCCCGCTGCGCCTGCTCGCGCCGGACTTGCTGGGGTTTGGCCGGAGCACGAAGCCGCGCGGCCTGGCCTTCCACAGCATCGAGGCCCACGGACGGACGCTGTTGGAGTGGATGGCGGCGCTCGACGTGCAGGACGCGGTGCTCGTGGTGCAGGACTGGGGCGGCCCCTTCGGTTGCTGGGCGGCGGCCCACAGCGGAGCCCGCGTTTCCGCGCTCTGTCTCCTCAACACCGCCGTCGTCCTTCCGGCGCGCTTCAAGGGCACTGCCTTCCACCGGTTGGCTCGCTTGCCCGGGGTGGGGGACGTCGCTTTCCGCCTCCTGGGCTTTCCGTTGCGCTCGCTGGGCCGGGTCCAGGGCAACCCCCAAAGCATTTCAGGCGACGTCGCCCGGGCCTACCGCTGGCCATTCCACAGGCTTCGGGACAGGGCTGGCCCGCTGGCCCTGGCGAGGCTTGTCCCCGACGGCCCCACCCATTCTTCCGTCCCGGCGCTGAAGGAGGTGGAGGCCTTCGTCAGGGGCTTCCCGGGGCCGGTGGAGCTCGTCTGGGGGACACGAGACCCCATTCTTGGCCGGGCGTTGAAGCGGCACCGTGCTGCGCTACCCGGGGCGCGCGTCACGGAGGTGGACGCCGGGCATTTCCTGCAGGAAGAAGCACCTGAGGCCATTGCCCAATCCATCCGCCGGCTCTCGGGGACTTGAGGCTGGCACGGCTGTCCGTTGGGCTTTGGAAGGTTTTTGGAAAAACAGAGGGAGGCTTCTCCGTGGATGTCGCCATGCTCGAGTCGCGTGTCTCCGCCGCCTTTGGCGACCGCGCCCTGTTGAAGGACCCGGCGACGCGCAGCGCGGTGCTGCTGACGCTCGCCGCCCTGGACCGCGGGGACTTGCGCGTCGCGGAGAAGCGCGAGGGGGCTTGGGTCACCCACCCTTGGGTGAAGCAGGCCATCCTCCTGTATTTTGCCCTCGCCGAAATGCGGGTGATGCATGTCGGCCCCTTCGAGTTTCACGACAAGGTGCCGCTGAAGAAGGACCTCGCCGCGGCCGGCGTCCGACTCGTCCCTCCGGGCGTCATCCGCTACGGCGCGCATGTCGAGTCCGGGGCGGTGGTGATGCCGGGCTACGTCAATATTGGAGCGCGGGTGGGGAGCGGCACCATGGTGGACACCTGGGCCACGGTGGGCTCCTGCGCCCAAGTCGGACGAAACGTGCATCTCTCCGGCGGCGTCGGGTTGGGCGGGGTGCTTGAGCCGCCCGCGGCCACGCCCGTCGTCATCGAGGACGGGGCCTTCATCGGCAGCCGCTCGGTGGTGGTGGAGGGCGTCCTGGTGGAGGAGGAGGCAGTGCTGGGCGCCAACGTCGTCCTCACCGGAACCACGAGAATTTTGGATGTCACCTCCACGGTGGTGCGCGAGTACCGGGGCCGCGTCCCGGCCCGAAGCGTCGTCATCCCGGGCACCGTCCCCAGGGAGTTTCCCGCCGGCACCTTCGGCGTGCCGTGTGCCCTCATCATCGGCCAGCGCTCGGCCAGTACCGACAAGAAGACGTCGCTGGAGCAAGCGCTTCGAGATTTCGCCGTACCAGCATAGGTTTCTAGGGGGAGAGCCCCTGACTTCCCTGTGAGCGATTCCGAACGCCCGATTGATGTCTTCTTGGCCTCGCTGCTCGCAACCCAGCCGGGCGACGGGGCCGAGGCCAAGGAAGCCTTGCGCGACGTCGCCCCGGAGGAGCTCGACCGCGTCCGTCGTGCCATTGAGGCCATGGCCAAGACGGCCGGCGTCGAGCAGTCTCCGGCGGCGGTGCTTCGCACCGTCCGCGGCCTTCTGGCCAGCCCCCGCAGGCTGGACGGCTACGCGGACACGCTGTCGCGCTTTTTTGACTTCGGCGAGGCGGAGGCCCGGACGCTTCTGGCGCGCATTGACGTGGCCGAGGAGTGGATGGAGGGCCCGGATGTCGGCATTTCCGTCCTGCCCGTGGCGGCCGGGCCTCGGGTGCAGACTGCCCTCGCCTCCCTGGTGCGGCTGCCGACGGGCGTGACGCTCTCCGAACACGAGCACGTCGGCCGCGAGGAGCTCCTCGTCCTGGAGGGGGGCTTCGCTGACTCTTTGGGCCATGTGGTGTGGCCCGGCGAGACGCTGGAGATGGCCGTCGGTACGAGCCACTCCATGTGGGGGCTGCCTGGCCCGGCCTGCGTCTGCGCGGCCTTGCTGTGGATGGACGGCTGAAGACGGTATGGCGGCAGACGTCGACGCCCTGGCGCGCAGCACCCTCAGCCTGTGCGCCATTGCGAGCCCCACCGGCGCTGAGGCCAACTTGGCCAACCACGTGGAAGCCTGGGCGGCCCAGGTGTGGCCGGACGCCGAGCGCAGCCGGGTGGGCCACAGCTTTTTCCTCGGGCGCCGGACGGACGGACGGCCGACGGTGGCGTTGGTGGGCCACTTGGACACCGTTCCCGCCCACCCGGACAGTGGGCCTCCCCGGCGCGAGGGCGACCGACTCTACGGGACGGGCGCGAGCGACATGAAGGGCGGGCTGGCAGTCATGATGGCGCTCGCCGAGACCCTCCCGAGACAGGAGCTGCCCTGTAACCTGGTCCTCGTCCTCTACGAGCGCGAGGAGGGGCCGTACGCCGAAAGTGGGCTTGGGCCCCTGTTTGAGCGCGTGCCGGAGCTCGCGGAGGCTCGCTTCGCGGTGGCGCTCGAGCCCACGGACGGCAGCGTGCAGGTGGGCTGCGTCGGCTCTCTGCATGCCACCTTGCGCTTTGTGGGGAAGTCCGCCCATGCCGCGCGGCCCTGGCAAGGCGTGAATGCGCTGCACCAGGCCGGGCCTTTTCTGGCCGAGCTCCTCGCACTTCCGCCCCGCGAGGTGGAGTGCGAGGGCTTTCTCTTCCGGGAAGTCACCACCGCCACCCTGGGCCAGGCGGGCCGCGCTCGAAACGTGGTGCCGGACGTCTTCACCCTCAACGTCAACGTCCGTTTCGCCCCGGGGCGGACGGCCGAGGAGGCGGAGGCGGACTTGCGCAGGCTGGTTGCCGGGCGCGCCGAGGTGGAAGTGACAGACCGCTCCCCCTCTGCCCCGGTGTGTGCCACCAACCCCTTCTTCCACCGCCTGGTGCGCGCCACCGGCCGGCCGGCCACGGCCAAGCAGGCCTGGACGGACGTGGCACGCCTGGCCCAACTGGGCGTGGAGGCCGTCAACTTCGGCCCGGGAGAGACGGCCCAGGCCCACCAGGCCCGGGAAAGCGCCTCGGCGGAGGCGCTGGGAGCCGCCTACAATGCCCTGGCTGCATTTCTCCGCAGCGGGTAGGAGACAGGAGGGTGAGCGTGGCCCCCAGGTTGAAGGTGGCACCCATCCGTCGAGGCCCGTCGGCACGTAACCTCTCCTACTGAAGAAGACATGGCCTCCTCCCGCCACCCGAAAGAGGCACTCGTCCTCCACGCACTCGAGCCGGACTCGCCGCTCGCGCCGGAGGTGCGCACCCACCTCGAGGGCTGCCCCAGCTGTGCCGCCGCGGCCGCGGAGCTGCGCCAGGCGGCCTCTCTGCTGTCGTCCGCCGCGCCGCCGGTGGCTCCGCCGGACAGGGTGCTGGCCTCGCTGCGCGCGGCGATGACAGGGCCGAAGCGGCTCGAGCGCTTCGTGGCCAAAGTGGCCGTGTTTCTGGACATTGACGAAGCGGCGGCCCGGGCACTCCTGGCCCGGGCGGACACCGCGGAGGACTGGCTCACCGCCGAAGGCATTTCCGTCCTCTCCGTCCCCACCGGCCCGCGCGCCTCGGACGCCCTCGCCACCCTGTGCCGCATTCAACCGGGCTCGGGACTGGATGAACACCTCCATGAGGCGCCCGAGGACACCCTCGTCCTGGAGGGCGGTTTTCGCGACACGGCCGGGCACGAGCTCTGGCCCGGAGACGCACTCACCATGCCCGCCGGAAGCCGCCACGCCCTCACCGCGCTGCCCGGGGTGCCCTGCCTGTGCCTGGTGCTGGCTCGACTTCCCTGAGCCCCGGGGGGGAGGCCTTGGGCGCTAGGGCTAACCTTGGAAGCGACTCGGGTCGGGACTCACGACTTCGTCACGTCCACCAGGTTGTCATCCGAAATCCGGTCGATGAGCTTGTTGTAGGGGTCGATGCCCGCCCGGGTGGGCATCTCGTCGACGATGACCTCGAACGTCTGCTTCTCCTGGGTCACCTTCTTCTTCTCCAGGAAAAGCGGCACTTCGTGGTCCTTCTTGCCGCTGAAGACGCCGATGTCGATGTAGTCGTTCAGCGGCATGGGCGTCTCAGCGCCCAGCCCGTCGGCCTTGAATTTGCGCGACTCCACCGCCAGGACAACCTTGAACTTCTTGTCCGCGGTGGGGGTGACGGTGGCCGTCACCGCCTTGTTGTCGTAGAGGACAATCGATTCAAAGGCATCGGTGATGTAGTACTGAAACTCGGGCGGCGTCTGGTCACGCAGCGCCTGGACGAATTGGCGCGTGTCGGGGTAGGGGCCGCTCCGAGCGTCGGTGGCGTTGGCGTAGCGGTACTGCATCAAGAAGTTGTGCAAGGCGAGATTCACCTTGTCCTCGCCGATGTAGTCTGAGAGGGCGTACAGCACGAGCGACCCTTTCTGGTACCAGACGTAGGCCTCCCTCTGGACCAAATCGAGCGGCGTTTCCTTGTGGCTCTCTCCGGCGCGTCCGCGCAAGTAGCCGTCCAGCTCGTGCTTGAGAAACTTGTGCATCTGGTAGTCGCCGTATTTCTTTTGCATGACCCGCAACGCCGAGTACTCGGCGAGCGACTCGGACATCATGTTGGAGCCCGCCACCCGCCCGCCAATGAGCTGGTGCGCCCACCACTGGTGGGCGAGCTCGTGGGCAGTGACGAAATAGGTGTAGTCGATGTCGTCGGGGCTTTGGACTCGGGTGATGAACCAGTTCTCCTGGTAAGGGATGGTGTTGGGGAACGACTGTGCGAATTGACGGTACCGAGGAAACTCCAGGATTCGGAATTGCCGAAATTGGAAAGGGCTGAAGTTCTTCTCGTAATAGGCGAGCCCCATTTTGGTGGCGTCAATCATCCCGTCCACGTCGTAGGGATGAGCCGGCGCGGAGTAGACCTCGATGTTGATGTTTCCGTCGGCGCCGGGGTAGGCCTCGCGCTTCACGCTGTAGCGCGCCGAGACGTAGGCCACGAAGTCCAAGATGGGGACCTGGCCCATGCTGTACTCGAAATAGTGCCGCCCGTTCTGGTGCCACTCGCGCGTCGGATAGCCAGGCGCGAGGGCAATTTGGTCGTCGGAGGTACTCACGACCGTGTGGAAAGTAATCCAATCCGATTGGGGCGTAATGAGGCCGGTGGTGCTGCCCACGGCATCGCCTCGAGCAGGCAGGTCCGCCACTGGCCCGAGGTGCTCATCGCGGCGCCGGCGCGGGTCGGTCAGCTCTTCATCGGTCGTGTAGCCAATCTGCGGAAAGTAGCTCGAGTCGAAAAACGTTCCGTTGTAGGCAAACTCCGGCCGCTCGTTGCCGTCCTTGAAACCGTGCGCCGCGTATCCGACGTTGAAATTCAGGTTGAGTTTCTCACCCGGAGCGAGCGGCTGCTCGAGTGCGTAGATGCTGTACAGGTGCCGCGGGCTGCTCGAGACCAGATGGGACGGGCGGTCGAATTGCACATTCGAGACGGATTGCTGTGTGTCGAGGAGGTGGATTTGCGAAATCGGAACGCCGGTCTTGTTCTGAAGAACGAAGTGGCCGGTGCCGGAGAACGCGCGCCGCTCGGGGAAGATGTCGATGGCCGCATCGACGGCGATAATCTTCGGCTGGGGAATCCCCTGGTACTGTTTGAAATTACGCTCGTACTCGGCCTGGATGTCGCGCCGCGCCTTGGCATTGAGGTACTCGTTCAGGACGTGCGCGTTGTAGAAATACCAAGCGCCACTGCCGATGGCGATGAGCAGCGCCAGCGCGCCGGCGGGGAGGAGCCCCGGCGCTCGCTCGCGGGCAAGGCGGACCCGGGCCTTCCAAGACTCATCGGAGCCGCGCAGCGCGAAGGCGATGGAGACCACGCCCAGCAGCCCGGCGATGGAGAGCCAATAGGTGATGGACCAGAAGAGCGCGGGCACGTAGTGGCCGTACCCATTCATGTCCGAATAAATGTAAGGCGGGGTGTAGCCGAAGAGGTAGAGGGTGTTTTCCCAACCGAAATTGAAGAGAACGATGTTCAGAACAAAAATGCCGAGCACAATTCCATGAGCGACGAACTTGTTGCTCAAGACGGTCTGTAAGAACAGTGCGAGAAGAACGTAGACCAGCACTCCCGGGAAGGTGATGAGGTAGAGCTCCTTGAAGTACTCGAGCAGCTCGTAGTGGTAGTACCCGGCGATGGTCTGCATCAGCACGCCGCAAAGAAGGGTCGCGGTGAGAAGAAGTAGCTCCACGATGGCCAAGGCGGCCAGCTTCGAGACCCAGTCGGTGGTTTCCCGAATCGGCAACGCGTCGTGGATGCCGTCGAAATGGGTGTCTCGCTCACGCCAGATGAGCTCTCCCGCGTAGACGGTGGCAACGATGAGGAAGAAGAGAACGGCGTTTCCCTCAACCGCCTGGAGCATCAAAAACGTCACCGGATAGACATTGGTGTCATTCACCCGCCCGGCGAAATGGCCGTTGAGCAGCGAAAAAACGACCATCACCGCAAGGATGGCCCAGAAGGGCACTTCGCGAAGCACGTTGGAGACGCGCATTCGGGTGAGCGAGAGAAATTGGGCCCAGGTCGTGCGTGGTCCGAAGACTTGATGCACTCGCGGCAACCGGCCCGCGACCAGAGCCCCCGCGGGGAGACTCTCCTCCAGTTCGTTCTCTCGCGCTTTGGCCGCGCGTCGGCCTTGCGACACCGCGGTGAGTGCCTCGACGGAAATTGGGAAAAGGACGTAGGTGACGACCAGCGCCAGAATGCCCACCGTCGACCACAGCAGCCGGTTGTAGAGAAAGACGCCCTTCCAGGAGAGAAGCTGGGTGTTCTTCTCAACCACCGTCCAGTAGCGGGTGATGCTGTCCAGCAAGCGAAGGCCGACCGGGTCGAAGATGGCCGACCAGAAGTGCTCCAGCGAACGGGTGGTCGCGAAAACGACGGTGGCGATTAAGTACGCCATGAAAACGGCAACGCCCTGCAGGTAGACGACGAATATTTTGCGAGTCAGCGCGGCGACGCAAAAGAACAGCGAGCCGAGGAAAAAAATCTGAATGACGGTGATGGAAAGGAAGGGCTGCAGGTACCAGCCGAAGTGGCCCCGAGCGATGCGGGTGTGGTCCGCCCAGGGAGCCAGCGTTCCCGCGGCCTCGCCCAGGATGAGGCCGCTGAAAGCGAAGACCGTGGTGACGAAAGAGCCCGCCCAACGTCCGCCGAGGTAGGCGAGCTTCGAAATCGGTTTGGTAAAGAGAATTTGGTAGGTGTCTCGCTGGAAGTCCCGAAGAATGGACGGTCCGAAGATTGCCGCGATGACGATGATCCCAAACAAGCTGAAGACGAACTGGAGGAGGGTCGTCGAAAACGGTCCATTGAGAAGAATCTTGTCGTTGCCGACGTTGATGAAGTCCTCGGCGGCGATGGCGAAGAAGCTCAGGAAGAACCACAGCGTGAAGTACACATAGGTGGAGAGGCTCTTCAGTCGGAACTTCAGCTCGAAAAGAAAGAATTCCCAAAACTGGCCCATAACGCTTGGCTCCGTAGGTCTCTTGGGACGAGAACTAGTTCTTCGTTTGACGGGTGAGGTTGAGGAAGTAGACGTCTTCCAAATCGGAATCGACCGCCTTGAAGCCCTCGCCCGGTTCGCGCTCGGCGTAGACGCGTATTTCGTGAAGGCCCCCGAGCAAATGGGTCGAGATGACGTGCAGGGATTTCTCCACCTCGGCGACCGCGGCGTCGCTCTTGAGCACCTTGCTCCAAATGCGGCCCTTGAGTGCGTCGAGTGATTCAGCCGGAGAGCCCTCGAGCAACAACTCGCCGTTGCTGATGATGGCCATGCGCGGACAGAGCTCGCGGACGTCCTCCACAATGTGCGTCGAGAGAATCACTGTGACGTTGCTGGCGATCGAGCTCAAGAGGTTGAGAAAGCGATTTCGCTCCATGGGGTCGAGGCCCGCCGTCGGCTCATCGACGATGATGAGCTTGGGGTTGGCCAAGAGCGCCTGGGCGATGCCGAAGCGCTGCTTCATTCCGCCCGAGTAGGTGCTTAAGGCCTTCTTTCGCGCATCCCAGAGGTTGGTCTGCTTGAGGAGCGCTTCCACCGTGTCTTTGCGCTCCGAGCGCTCGGTCACGCCTTTGAGCACCGCCAGGTGGTTCAGCAGGTCGAGTGCCGACAGCTTTGGGTAGACGCCGAACTCCTGGGGCAAATAACCCAGGAGCTTGCGCACCGCGTCCTTCTCTTTCAGCACGTCCATGCCGTCGAGAAAAATGGTGCCGCTGTCCGGGTCCTGGAGGGTGGCGACGGTACGCATCAGCGTGGACTTCCCGGCACCGTTTGGCCCCAAAAGCCCGAACATGTTGTTTCCGATGGTGAGGGAAAGGTTTTTGAGCGCCTTCACTCCGTTGGGGTACGTCTTGGACAGGCTGGTAATGGTGAGTGCCAAGCGGGCTCTCCTCTCGAAAGCGTGGAAACGTCGCTGTCTGCGCGCGATGGCCGAGAACGCCTCCGCGCTTGCCTCGAAGGGCCATCCTTAAGCCGACTCCTGCTTCACGACTACCGGATTCCCCGGGGGCCCGCCTCCCTTAGGCGAAGCGCTCGATTTGGGCCGCGAGAGCGATGTCCCGGTGGGTGAGGCCGCCCGCGTCGTGCGTCACGAGCTCCAGCGTCACCTTGTTGTAGCGAATGTCGATGTCCGGGTGATGGTCCGCGGCCTCGGCGGCGTCCGCCACACGGTTGACGAAGGCCATGGCCGCCCGGAAGTCCGAGAAGCCGTAAGTTTTCCGGAGCGCGCCGCCCTGCAGCGCCCAGTCCGGCCACCGCTTGAGGAATGCCTGCACCTCGGCGTCGGCAAGCTTCGTTGTGTCGCGAGCCATCTGCTCCTCCTCTTCGACTTACAAAGGACGCCCGTTAAGCGCGCTCCACCGCCCGCCGCCAGCGGGCCATGGCCTCGGCGCGGGCCTCGGGCGTGGTTTTCGGCTTGAACGTCCGCTCCGCCTTCCACACGCCGCGAATTTCTTCAAGAGTGCTCCACTGGCCCGTCCCCAGCCCAGCCAGCAACGCCGCTCCGAGGGACGTCGTCTCCAAGTTGCGCGGGCGCACCACCGGCACGTCCAGCATGTCGGCCTGCATTTGCATGAGCAGGTCATTCCCCGCCGCGCCGCCGTCCACCTTAAAGAGGGGAATGGCCTGCCCGCTGTCCTTCCGCATGGCCTCGGCCAATTCCGCTGTCTGAAGCGCAATCCCTTCCAGGACAGCCCGTGCCACGTGTGCAGCGGTGGTGCCGCGATTCATTCCCATGAGGAGCCCGCGCGCCTCGGGGCGCCACTGAGGCGCGCCCAGCCCGGCCAAGCCGGGGACGAAGGTGACGCCGCCGGTGTCCGGCACCTGGCGGGCCAACTCCTCTACTTTGCGTGCCTTTCGAATGAGTCCCAGCCCGTCGCGGAGCCATTGGACGGCCGCGCCGGCGACAAAGCTTGAGCCCTCCAGCGCGTAGGTGGTGGCGCCGCCCAAGCGCCAGGCCACCGTGGTGAGGAGCCCGTGCTTGCTCACCACCGGAACAGTGCCGGTATTCATGAGGAGAAAGGCGCCCGTGCCGTAGGTGCACTTGGATTCGCCGGCGTGGAAACACGCCTGGCCGAAGAGGGCCGCTTGCTGGTCCCCGGCCATTCCCGACACCGGAATGCCGTCCGGGAGCACGCCCACCCCGCGGGTGACGCCGTACACCTCGGCGGAGCCCTTCACTTCCGGGAGCACGGACTTGGGCACGCCGAAGAGGGCGCACAGCTCGTCGTCCCACGCGTTGGTGTGAATGTTGTACAGCAGCGTCCGGCTGGCGTTGGAGGCGTCGGTGACGTGCGTCTGGCCTCCGGTGAAGCGCCACACGAGCCAGCTGTCGATGGTGCCGAAGCAGAGCTCGCCCACGTCGGCCTTGGCGCGCGCACCCTCGACGTTGTCCAGAAGCCAAGCCAGCTTGGTGGCGCTGAAGTAAGGGTCGAGGACGAGGCCCGTCTTGGCCCGGACGCGTTCCTCCTCGCCGCGCGCCTTGAGGGCGGCGCAGGCGTCCGCCGTCCGGCGGTCCTGCCAGACGATGGCCCGGTGCAGAGGCTTGGAATTCTCTTTACGCCAGAGTCCCGTCGTCTCCCGTTGGTTGGTGATGCCAATGGCAGACACCCACGCCGGGTCAATGCCTGCATCCTTGAGGCCCTTGGCGATGCAGCGCTCCACCGAGTGCCAGATGGCATCGAGGTCGTGCTCCACCCAGCCGGGCTGCGGGAAGACTTGCGGGAACTCCCGGTAAGCCTGCCCGGAGACTTTAAGCCGGTCGTCGAGCACCGTGACGTGCGTCCCGGTGGTGCCCTGGTCGACGGCGAGGATGTAGCGCCGCTTGGCCATTGTTCGGTGTCCTCCGCTCCCTTCAAACCCCTCGGGCGGGCGAACCTATCCCTTCGGCGCGCCGCCATCGAGCGTGCGCGCCCGCTTCAGAAAGGCAAGCACTTCCTGCTGCAGGACGGCGCGTCCCTCGTCCCGGGGCATGATGTGCGCGCCATTCTCGAGCTCGATGAAGCGCACACTCCGCGCCTGGGTGAGCCGGCGGGCGAGCTCCCGAGCTCCCCGGACGTCCACCACGTGGTCCTGCCGCGCCACGGCCAGAAGGACCGGCGCACGCACCTTGGGCGCGCACGTTCGGGCCAAATCCTGGACAGCCCACAAGTCCTCGAGGCGCTCCAGGGGCCAAGCGCCGAGGACGGGCGCGGCCGCTCGGGCGGCGGGGTCGAGGAGGTCGGTGGTTGACTTGTGCACCCAGGGGTGAAGCCGCTCAGCCACGCCCAGGAGCGGCCGGGCAAGGCGCAAGCCCCGCGTCAGCAGGTCTTTAAAGCGCAGCGCGGGAGCGAGTCCCGCCACCGCCTGGACGCGGTCCGGGTGTCGGGCCCCGAGGATGATGGCCAACAGGGCCCCCATGGAGAGCCCGACGACGGCCACCCGCGGCTCGCGAAACGCGCGGAGCCCCTCCTCGCAAGCGGCCAGCCAGTCCTCGGCTCCGGCGTCGCGCATGGCCTCGGGCGTCGTGCCGTGGCCGGGGAGGCGAAGGCCGCGAACGCGAAACCCGCCGCTGGCCAAGGCCTCGCCCAAAGGGCGCACGTCCCAGGGTGTTCCGGTAAAGCCGTGCACCAGGAGGCACGCGCCCGGTCCCACCCCCAGCTCGAAGGGGGCGGTGAGGGTTGGGTCCAGGGAAGCCGCCAAGGACGACTCCCCCCGTTTACCCGTGCCTGGTGGGGCGGTATGCACACTCGCCATGTCCGACCCCAAGCTGCCCGAGACCGCGCTGCAGATCCAGATCGACGAGTCCGTCGCGCAGGGCCTCTACGCCAACATGGCGCTGGTGAACCACACCGACGCCGAATTCACGCTCGACTTCATCTACGTCCAGCCCCAGCAACCCAAGGCCTCGGTGCGAGCGCGAATTATTACCAGCCCTCGGCACATGAAACGCCTGCTCGCGGCGATGACGGACAACCTTCAGAAGTATGAGGCCCGCTTCGGCGTGGTGGAAACCACGGGCCCAGACCTGCCGGTGCACTAACAAGAGGTCCGCCTGACACCGTGGAGACGCTCAATGACTTGGGTCCGCGCATGCAGTCCTTCGTGGAGGGGCTGCAAGAGGAGATTTGCCGAGGCCTCGAGGCCGAGGACGGCCAGGCGGCCTTCGCCGAGGACCACTGGGAGCGCCCGGGCGGGGGCGGTGGCCGGACGCGCGTCCTCGAAGGCGGCCGGACGTTTGAGAAGGGCGGGGTGAATGTCTCTTCGGTGTGGGGCGCGCTCGACGAGTCCTTCGCCAAGAGGTTGGGCGGGGAGGGGCGAGACTTTTTCGCCACCGGGTTGAGCCTCATCCTCCACCCGCGCAGCCCGCTCGTCCCCACCGTCCACGCCAACTTTCGTTTCATTCAACACGGGAGCAAGGCCTGGTTCGGGGGTGGGGCGGACCTCACGCCCCACTACCTCTTCGACGAGGACGCCGAGCACTTCCATCGGACGCTGCAGGCGGTGTGCGAGCAGCACGAGAACGGCTCCTACGCGCGCTACAAGGAGGCCGCGGACCGCTACTTCTGGCTCGCCCACCGGCAGGAGGCGCGGGGGGTGGGGGGGATTTTCTTCGAGGACACGGGGCGAGAGCCGGAGGCGGAATTTGCCTTCGTCCAAGCGTGTGCCCAGTCGTTTCTCCCGGCGTACCGTCCCCTGGTGGCTCGTCGAAAGGGACTTCCCTACACCGAGGCGCAAAGGGCGTGGTCCCTGGTGCGCCGCGGCCGCTACGTGGAGTTCAACCTCGTCTACGACAGGGGCACGCTCTTCGGGCTACAGACGCAAGGCCGCACAGAAAGCATCCTCGTCTCGCTCCCGCCCCTGGTGCAGTGGGTGTACGACCAGGAGCCGGCAGCCGGAAGCGAGGAGGCCCGGCTGGTGGAGGTGCTGCGACATCCGCGCCGCTGGGCCTGACAGCGACGAGAGGCAAAGCGGCACCCGCTGTAGGGTAAGCTGGACGCCCTCTTGCCGACCGACGACCTCACGCTCGTCCGCCGCGCCCGTGCCGGCGACCAGCGGGCCTTCGGCCTGCTTGTCGAGCGGTACCAGAAGAAGGTGTACGCCGTCGCGCTGGGAATGGTGAAGGATGCCGAGGAGGCGATGGACGTCTCTCAGGAGGCCTTCGTCAAAGTCCACCGCTACCTGGACCGCTTCAAGGGGGACTCGAGCTTCTACACCTGGCTGTACCGCATCACGACCAACACCTGCATCGACGTGCTGCGCAGAAGGGGCGTCAACAGCTCCGACTCGGTGGAGTATGACGACACGGTGGAGATGGACATCGCCGAGGCCAACCTCGGGCTCCTGAGCACTCAACTCGACGCGAGTCCCTCCCGTTCTCTGTTGCGCCGCGAGCTCGGCGAGAAGCTGGAGGAGGCCCTCGCGCAGCTGCCGGAGAAACACCGCGCCATCCTCTTGCTTCGGGAGCTGGAGGGGATGTCCTACGAGGACTTGTCGCGGACCCTGGAAATCCCCAAAGGGACTGTCATGTCACGGCTTTTCCATGCCCGGACGAAGGTGCAGAAGCTGCTGGCGGACTACCTCAGCGACGAGGGGGGCACCCCGGCCAGCCCACGGTCCAAAAAAGGAGGCCCAGAAAGCGAATAAAGGCGAACCTCCTCACGTCCGCCTCTCTCTGGAACCGCCATGGCCGTCCAACACTGTACATTTGTCCAGGATTTGTCCGCGCACCTCGACGGGGAGCTTCCTCCACAGGCGCGGGTGGCGCTCGAGTTGCACCTCAAGAGTTGTCCGTCCTGTGTAGTCCGGCTGGCCGAGCTCTCAGCAGTCGGTGCGCTCCTAAGGCGACGCTTCGAGGCCCAGGCCGAGGCCCGGGATTTCTCCGGCTTCACCTCCGCTGTCCTGGGCCGGCTCAAGCCCTACCGGCCCTCTCTGGGCGAGCGGCTGTCCGTCGGCTGGGAGGAGTGGAAGCGCCACCGGGCCGGAAGCCTCTGGGGTGGCTTCGCGGTGGTGGTGGCGGTGCTTTTGGCCGTCTTTGCGCTTCCGCAGCTGCGCGGCCCACCGTCGCTCGGAGAAGGCGGCCTGCACCCCACCCTCCAGGCCGTCTCCACGGACGAGCAGTCGCACATCGCGCCGGTGGTGCTGAAGACGGAAGGCGGAGATGCCATCATCTGGCTCGTGGACCACCCGGACCGCCCTTCCTTGAGTTTGGGGACAGACGCCTCTGTCCCCGACGTCGCGCCTCCGGCGCCGGAACGGCCGAAGGGTGGCCAGCTGTGAGGGCTGCGTCCGGCTCGACTGTCCTCGCCGCGCTCCTGCTCGCCACCCCCGCCCTGGCTCAAACCCACGTCGCGCTGGCGGCGGACGTCGTCCAGGCCTCCAACGAGGGCGCGGGGGTGGACGCGGGGTTGGAGAAAATGCGGGAGCAATTCGCGAAGAGCGGCATTGTCTACAAGTCCTACCGCCGCGTCTCTCACGAGCAGCTGCAGCTTCTTCCACAGAGGGCGGTGGAGGTCAGGCTCCCCAACGCCAAGACGGCCACCCTGACGCTCCTCTCCCTCAAGGGGAGCCAGTCGCAGGTGTCCGTCTCGCTCCCGCCGTTGCAAACCACCTACACCCTGGGCCGCGAGGGCTCGGTGTACCTGCAGGCCGGTCCGCACGCGAACGGCGTCCTGATTCTCGTGCTCACGCCCGTCAGTGGATGAGCTGTTGCACCCGAGGCCTACTGGGCCCCATCAGTTTTTCGATGTTGCCGGTTTGTCACATGAGCGCCGAAGCGTGTAGGACGCGCGCCCTCTTGCAGCCCTGCACCTTTCGTCGAAGGAAGAAATGTCGCACCCAGCCTCGTTAGCCGCCCCCCCGGACTCCCGTTTCCCGCCTCTCGCAGTCGAGCCAAACATCGAGGACGCCCTGTGCACCCTCCTCTTCGAGGAGACGCCGCTCGGGGTCGGCGTCGTGGAATGGTTGGGCGATGACATTCGCTACCTGGCGGTGAACCCCACCACCGCGGCGCGTCTGGGCCGTCCGTCGCAAGAGATTCGCGGCCGCCGTTCTCGCGAGCTGGGCGTGCCGGCCGGCGCCGCCAGCCAGTGGGCGCTGCTCGCGGCGGAGGCTGCGGGCCGAGGCGGCCCGGCTCGCGCCGACTGGGAGGTGCGCACGGCGCAGGGCCCGCGCAGTTTTCGTACCACCGTCATGCCCCTGCCGACGCCTGTGGGTCGCCCGCAGCGTTTCGCCTACCTCACCGAGGAGTTGACGCAGGTGCGCGCCCTCGAGCAGCGCCTGGGGGGCCCGGACGGCCCCAAGTCACTGACGGCGGACGTCGAGCAGCCTCTGGCGCATGCCCTCCACGTGCTGGACGTCGCCGGGGACGAGGTGGAGACGCTGGCTGCGTGCTACCCGGAGCTCGAGCTCTCCGACGCGGCGGACGCGTTGCGGGATGGCATCCGCAACACCCGCCGCGCCCACCAAAAGCTGCGCGACTTGCTTCAGGGCTGACCTCGAGCCACCGGCCGCATTAGAGGAGGGGCAGCCAACCCCCCATGTGTACCCTCCTCGCCGTCGTCCCCCGCCCGGGCGGGGTGCTGCACGTCGCCGCCAACCGCGACGAGTTTCTTGCCCGGCCGGCCTCGCCTCCGCGGCGCTGGCCTGGGCCTCCCGCGGTGCTCGCGCCACGGGACGAGCAAGCCCAAGGCACCTGGCTGGGCGTCAGCGCCCACCGTCTCTTCGTCGGCGTCACCAACCGGCACGGCGCGGAGCGCGACAGCCAGCTGGCTTCTCGCGGCCATCTGGTGGCCGAGGCCCTCCGGGCCCCCTCGGTGGCGGCCCTCCACGCGCGCCTGGCTGGACTTGGCCCGCGCGTCTACAACCCGTTCCACCTGTTTTACGCCGACGCCTCGGGCCACGCCGGCCTGACGGTGTGTGACGGGACGCGGCTTTGGCAGGAGCTGCTTTTGCCTGGCCTCCACGTCCTCACCGAGCGCAGCTTCGGGGCCGGGGACGAGGAGGCGCGGGTTGCGCGCGCCCGCGCCGTCTTCCAGGAGGGGGGCGAGGGGGTGCCCCTGCAGGCCTGGGCGGGCACCCTGCGCGTGCATGGCGAGGTGCCCCGAGAGGGGATGTGCATCCACGCCGACGCCTTCGGGTACGGGACGCGCTCCTCTTTTCTCCTCGCCCTCAGCCCGGACTGCAGCGCCGACGCTTGCCTGTGGACGGACGGGCCCCCTTGCACCTCCCCGTGGGTGGATGGAAGCGCACTCCTGGAACAAGTGGTCGGCTGCTAGAAGGGTGACTCCCCGTGCACGGCCCGCCCAAGAAACCGCAGCTTCGCCTCTTCCCCCGCGACGGCACGCCGGCCTGGAAGTCCGCAGAAATTGTTGGGTGGAAGCCGGACTGGACGCACGACTTCTATTACTTCCTCATCGCCACCAGTTGGCCGGTGTTGCTGCTCTGTTTCGTCGGTATTTTTCTCGCCACCAACGCGCTCTTCGGTGCGCTGTATACCCTCTTGGGCGGGGTGGAGAGTGCGCGACCGGGCAGCTTCGTGGACGGCTTCTTCTTCAGCGTCGAGACGATGGGCACCATTGGCTACGGGGAGATGACGCCGCACTCGGTGGCGGCCCACCTCCTCGTGACGGTGGAGTCGATGCTCAGCATGCTGTTTTTGGCCGTGGTGACGGGCCTCGTCTTCGCCAAGTTCAGCCGGCCGCGCGCCCGGGTGGCCTTCAGCGATGTGGCGGTGGTGGCGCCGCGCAACCGCGTCCCCACCCTGATGTTTCGCGTGGCCAATGAGCGGGCCAACCACATCGTGGAAGCGCAGCTGCGGGTGACGCTCATGGCCAACGAGGTGACGGAGGAAGGCGAACGGCTGCGAAGAATGACGGACATGCCGCTCCTCAGAAACCACTCCAGCGCCTTCATCCTCACCTGGACGGCGATGCACGCCCTCAATGAGCAGAGCCCCCTGTACGGGGCCACGGCGGAGCGCCTCGAGGAGCAGCAGGTGGAGGTCCTGGTCACCTTCACCGGCTATGACGCCACCCTCGCCCAGACCATCCACGCCCGCTACAGCTACATCGCCGCGGAAATTCTCTTCGAGAGGCGCTTCGTGGACATCATCCAGGTGCTCCCGGACGGGAAGCGGCGCATCGACTTCACCCGGTTTCACCTCACCGAGGCAGTGGCCTCCGCTCCCAAAAGCGCTTGAGGGCCTCTCCTCCGGTTCGCAACTCGGCCCGCATGCGCAGCCCCTTGGGGCGAAGCGTAATTCTCGGCTCGGTGCGGACGTCGCTTCCTTGGACTGGGTGAAGCCGCCACCGCGCGGCCAACACCGCCAGGGCCAGCGTCCCCTCCGTCCAAGCGAACGCCTCACCGATGCAGGAGCGCGTCCCGGCGCCGAAGGGGAAGTACGAAAAGCGGTGGCGGGCGGCTTTGGCCTCGGCCGTCCAGCGGCGGACGTCCAGGCGCAAGGGCTCGGGAAACCAGCGCGCGTCCCGGTGCACCACAAATGGGGAGAGGACGGCGAGCTCGCCTTTGGGGATGCAGGTGCCGTCCGAAAGTGTCACAGACTCGGTCGCCCGGCGCCCCAACACCCAAGCGGGCGGGTAGAGGCGCAGGGCCTCAGAGAAGACCGCGGTGGTGACGGCCAGCCGAGGCACGTCCTCGAAGGTGGGGCTTCGGCCAGAAAGCACCGTGTCCAGCTCGGCGTGGAGCTCCGCCTCCGCCTCCGGGTGCTGGCCGAGGAGGTGGAAGGCCCAAGCCAGGGCGTTGGCCGTGGTTTCGTGGCCAGCCAAAAGCAGCGTCATGGCCTCGTCGCGCAGCTGCCCGTCGGACATGGGCTGGCCCTCCTCGTCGCGCGCGGCCAGCAGCATGGAGAGCAAGTCCCCGCGGTCCCGCCCGTCGGCTCGGCGCTCGGCCACGAAGCACCCCACCTCGGCGTCTAGACGCGCGCGGCCCCGTCGGAAGCGCCGCACCGCGGGCAGCGGCAGCTTCAGCACCAGCGTCCCCAAGGGAAGCGAGAGCGCGCCGAAGAGGCCCAAGGTGTCGGTGAGGGCCTGGCCGACGGTGGCCGCTGCGCTCTGGGTGTCCGCGCCAAAAAGCGTCCTTCCCACCACCGCCAAGGTGAGGCGCGCCATCTCCTTCGGGACGTCGAGCTCGGCGCCGGCCATCCAAGTGGCCATGGTGTCGCGGGCGGCGTCCACCATGGCCGTGGCGTAACTGGCAATCCGGGCCCGGTGAAAGGCCGGCTGCAACAGTCGCCTCTGGCGCAAGTGGAAGCTGTCCTCGCTGGTGAGGAGGCCTTCACCGAGGAGAATTTTCGCGCGCTCAAGCCCCAGCCCCTTGTGGAATTTCTGGGCTTGGGTGAGCAGCACGTCGCGCACCAAGTCCGGGTGGGACAGAAGGTGCACCGTCTCCCGGCCGAAGGCGAAGCGCACCACGTCGCCATGGAGGGCCTTGGCCCGTTGAAAGAAGGCGAGCGGGTCCCGCTGCATTTGAAGAAGCAGCTGACCGGGCCATTTGCCCCGCACCGTGGGGAGGGCAGAAGCCAACCGGGCCGCACGCCCAGCGCTCAAGGCGAGGGTTCGAGGCCCGGCCCGGGCCGCACCAGGATGGCCCGGGGGTAGGCCAGGCGAAACCCCAGCCGGGTGGCGTTGCGCTCGGTGGGGCCGTTGGGCTGGGAGACGATGGTGGCCCCGGTGCTCCCGACTTCGGCGCCGCGCTCAAGCCGCGTGGCGATGAGGGCTTGGTGGACGCCCCGGTTTTGGTACTCCGGCCGCACCGAGGTGCCGAAGAGGGCCACCAGGCCCTCGCGGAGGCAACACCCACCCGCGCCGACGGCGCGTCCGTCGAGACGGGCCACAAAGCTGTCGTAGTGGGGAAGTCGGGGCGCTTTGAGGGCGCTGGCCCGGAAACCGGCGGACATTTGGCGTCCGTCGCTGAAGAAGCCCTCCATGGAGAGGTGCACGTACTCCTCGACGGCGCCGCTGTCCGTCGGGTCCACGCGAGTGACGTGGAGCCCGCTGGGCCAGCCCTTGGGTAGCGCCCGGCGAAAGTCCTCCCTGCCGAGGAGGGGGCGAAAGAGGACGTTTTCGAATTCGCGAAGCCGGAAGCCCGCGCCGGCCAGCGCGGCGAGGAGGGAAGGGTGAGCGTACGGGCAGAGCTCCACCAGCGGCTCGACGCCTCGGGACTCGTAAAAGGCCACCACCTCGTCGACGGTGCCATTGGGGACACCGCCTTGCAGCCCGAGGCCAGAGGCCTTGTTGACGAAGGCGCCCTTTCCACTGCACGTCATCCACCCGCCCGCCACTGGACGGGCCTCGGCGGCGAGCTCCACCATGGCTTCGGCCTGCCCGCGCTCGATGCGGGTTGCGAGGGAGTGGGTGTCCTCAGCCACCATCAGCGGGGGGAGGGGCCCCGCCCGGGCCACGCGAGAAGACGGGCAGGGCGGGCCTTCGTGCCGGGGGGAAAGTCCCGGGAGCCTAGATGTCGAAATAGAGCGCGAACTCCATGGGGTGCGGCCGGAGCCGGACCGCGTTCAGCTCGCGCTCGGTCTTGAGGTGAATCCAGGTGTCGATGACGTCCGTGGTGAAGACGTCGCCCTTGAGCAGGAATTTGTGGTCCCGCTTCAAGCAGTCGAGCGCCTCCTCCAGGCTCCCCGGCATTTTGGGGACGTCCTTCAGCTCCTCCGGCGTGAGTCCGTAGATGTCCTTGTCCAGCGGGTCCCCGGGGTCGATTTTGTTCTCCACTCCGTCCAGGCCCGCCATGAGCTGAGCGGCGAAGGCCAGGTAGGGGTTGCAGGACGGGTCCGGGCTTCGGAACTCGAGGCGCTTGGCCTTCGGGCTCGGGCTGTACATGGGGATGCGGATGGAGGCGCTGCGGTTGCGGCTGGAGTAGGCCAGGTTGACCGGCGCCTCGAAGCCGGGCACCAGCCGCTTGTAGCTGTTGGTGGTGGGGTTACAGAGCGCGGCCAGGGCCCGGGCGTGCTTGAGGATGCCGCCGATGTAGTGCAGCGCCATCTCGCTCAAGCCGGCGTAGCCGTCGCCGGCGAAGAGAGGCTTCCCGTTTTTCCACAGCGACTGGTGGGTGTGCATGCCGCTGCCGTTGTCGCCAAAGAGCGGCTTGGGCATGAAGGTCGCCGTCTTCCCGTTGCGCCAGGCGACGTTCTTGACGATGTGCTTGAACCAGCTCAGCTGGTCGGCGCACTTCACCAGGGTGTTGAAGCGAAAGTCGATTTCCGCCTGACCGGCGGTGGCCACTTCATGGTGCTGGCGCTCGACCTCAATACCCACCGAGGCCAGCACCAGACACATCTCGGTGCGGATGTCGTTCTGGCTGTCCAGAGGAGCGACCGGGAAGTAGCCCTCCTTGTGGCGGATTTTGTAGCCGCGGTTCCCGCCTTCCTCCTCACGGCCGGTGCTCCACGCACCCTCGCTGGAGCCAATCTCGTAGAAGGCGCCATTCACCCGGTTCTCGAAGCGCACCTCGTCGAAGACGAAGAATTCCGCTTCAGGGCCGAAGTAGGCGGTGTCCGCCAGGCCCGTGGAACGCAGGTACTTCTCGGCCTTGAGCGCGATGTTGCGCGGGTCCCGGCCGTAAGCCTCCTTGGTGATGGGGTCGGAGATGGTGCAGATGATGCTTAAGGTGGGGTCCTTGGTGAAAGGGTCCATCACCGCGGTGGTGGGGTCGGGCATCACCAGCATGTCCGAGGCGTGAATCTCCGCCCAGCCGCGGATGGAGGAGCCGTCGAAGCCCAGGCCCTCCTCGAAAATCTCTTCCTTCAACTCGTGCAAGGGAACGGTGAAGTGCTGCCAGGTTCCCACGAAGTCCATGAACTTGAGGTCCACCATCACCGCGCCACGGTCCTTGGCCAGAGCCAGAACTTCCTTCGGTTTCATCGACGCCTCGCCTCCAAAAGAAACGAATGGGGTGTGCCTGTTTCAGCCCGCGGCACGGAAGGCGGCATGAAGCCTCAAGGGGACGGAAAAGGAAACGAGGAACGACAGGCCTGTCTCGGCCAGTACCTGCCGGTGGACCTCCCGGGGCTGAAAAGAGCCTCCCCGGACTGGCTGTCCAGAGGTTGCGGGGGGTTGCGTGGGCGGTCTCGGTTGAAACGGCCAAGCGGGGGTCCTAGCATTTGTAATTGGCGCTTCATGGAAGACCTCAACGAGCGCGCGCGCTCTGTCCTGCATGCCGTGATTCGCGAGTACATCGCGACCGGCGGTCCGGTGGGGAGCCACCAGCTGGCCCGGACTCAGTTTGACGTCTCGAGCGCGACGCTCCGCAACGTGATGGCCGACCTGGAAGCGCTGGGCTACCTGGAGAAGCCGCACACCTCCGCAGGACGGGTACCGACGGGCCGGGCGTACCGCTTTTACGTCGACACCCTGATGCAGCTGCGCCAGCCGCTCTTGCGCGACCGGGAGCTCATCCAACGCGGCATCCCCGCCGGCGGCGGGCTCGAGGAGTCGCTGCAGGAGGCCAGTCGCATCCTTCACTTTCTCACCCGGCACGCCTGCGTGGTGGTGGCGCCGCGTCCCTCGGCCGGCGTTTTCCACCGGATTGAGTTCATCCGGCTGCGCGACAACCGCGTCTTGGCCATCCTCGTCGGCCGAGACGGACAAGTGCTGAACAAGCCGCTCAGCCTGGAGGTGGAGATGTCCGAGGCGGAGTTGACTCGGGCCAGTAACTACCTCTCGGAGCTGCTCCATGAGGTGCCCTTCGAGGGCCTGCGGGAACGGATTGAAGCCGAGCAGGCGCAGGAGCAGGCCCTGCTCGACGAGCTGCAGGCCAAGGCCTTGCGACTCGGCTATGCCGCGGCCGTGTTGAATGCCCCGGACCGGGTCCACATTGAGGGGACGGGCTCCTTCCTCGAAGCACCGGAGTTCGCCGACGTGGAGCGCATGCGCTCGCTCTTTCGGGCGCTGGACGAGAAGAGCAAGCTCGTGGCACTTCTCGACCGCGTGCAACAGGCTGGAGCGATGCAAATTTTCATCGGCAACGAGAGCGAGTTTTCCTCGGCCGGAGACGTCACCGTGGTGGCCAGCCCCTACGGGAGCGAGGACCGGACGCTGGGGACGGTGGGCGTCATCGGCCCCACCCGGATGAATTACTCCCGCGTCATCCCGCTCGTGCAATTCACTGCGCAGACGCTGCGCCAGGTCCTGGAACAGGGTTAGGTACAAGCCCTCCTATGGACACCGTCGCGCTCCGTCCGGCCCAGCGGCCGCTGCTTCACCTCGCTCTTTTTCTCCTCACCGCGCTCACCATCTTCGAGGCCTTCGTCTCCAGCCAAACCTCCGGCGGCTGGAGCCGGGCCAACGTCGCCGACGCGCTGGCCTTCAGCCTGTCGTTGGTGGCCATCCTCGGAAGTCATGAGATGGGGCACTGGGTGCTGGCCCGCCGCCACGGCGTGGACGCCTCGCTTCCGTATTTCATCCCCTTGCCCCACTTTGGCTTCGGGACGCTCGGGGCCGTCATCCGGATTCGAAGCCGCATCCCGACGCGCAACGCGCTGGTGGACATTGGCGCCGCGGGCCCTCTGGCGGGCTTCCTGGTGGCCATTCCCATCCTCGTCTGGGGCTACACCCACGCCCAAGTGGTGGACGTCCCCATTACCCCGGCGACGTTTCCTCCCCTGGAGTCGGCGCTGCCCATGGCCCAGTCGCTGTTTCAATTTCTGGTCGCCGAGTTCCGGCACCTCTTCTCTGGCCAAGCGCTGCCGCCGGACGGTGAAAGCTACGGAGCCTTCTTCGGCGACAACCTGTTGACGTTGCTCATCCAGAAGCTAACCGTTGGCTCGCTTCCTCCAGGGAAGGACATCGCTGCCAACCCGTACATCACCGCCGGGTGGTTCGGGTGCATCGTCACCACCCTCAACCTCATCCCCATTGGCCAGCTCGACGGCGGCCACCTGGCCTTCGCCAACCTCGGCGGCCGCGCCGTCCGGCTGGGGAAGGTGGCCGCGTTGGGCCTCCTGGGACTGGTGCTTTTCTTCAACGTCTCTTGGCTCCTGTGGCTTCTGGTGGCCACCTTCGCGGTTGGCTTCCGTCATCCGGACGTCGAGCGCCCCGAAGAGGCGCTCGATGGGAGGCGCGTCGGCATTTGCATCGCTTGTGCGGTGGTTTTCCTCCTGTGCTTCATCCCTTCGCCCATCCGGGCGATGCTGCTTCCACCCTGAGCGCTCGCCAAGGTGTGCTTAGCTCGTCAGTCGCTTCGATGAATGGGCTCTGTTCTGCGTGCAAGCAGCCGGTGGAGGTTTTGGACTTCCGCCTCGGCGAAGGCATCGTCGTCGTCCGGTGTTCGGCCTGCGGAAAGCAGCAGCGGCTGTCGCTCTCCGAGGCCAGTGGGGACCCGGACGCCCCGGCCCCGCCCCCAGCCCGCGAAGTCCGTCCTCCCCGTGCGGCGCCACCCGGCGCCGCCGCCCCAGTGCAGCCGGGGGCCATTGAGCCGGCCTTCGAGGCCCCGGCGGGCTTCTGCCCCAAATGCATTGCCCCGCGCTCTGCGGAGGCCAAGAGTTGCCCGTCCTGTGGCCTCGACTTTGGGAAGACGCTCGCGGCTGACGTGAAGCCGAGCTCGGCGCTGGTGTCTGCCTTTTCTGCGCTCGCTGCGGAGTGGGCGGAGGCCCCGGCGCATGTCCGGTTTCTCCACCTCGCGGCGGACCGTGGCGAGCTTGCCGCCGCCGGACGCCTGTACCGCATCCGGCTGGCCGCGTTTCCGGACGATGCCGTGGCCCGGGCCTCGCTCGAAGCCACCGTGAAGATGGCGTCGGCACCGGTGAGTGTCGCCGCCATCAAGAGCGCCCCGGAAGGCGCGGCAGAGGCCCTTCGCCGAAAGAAGCTTCTCCTCATGGCGGCGACGCTGGTGGGTCCACCGCTTCTCTTCGCCCTCATTCGCCTCTTGGTGCGGAATTGACGACGGCGGTGGAGGAGCTCCTCGGCCCCCGCGGCCGCCTCTCCCGCGTGCTTCCCGGCTGGGAACACCGGCCCGAGCAGCTGGCCCTGGCCCGGGAGGTGGAGCGCGCCTTCGCCGAGCGGCGCACGCTGGTGGCCGAGGCCGGGACGGGCACCGGGAAGACACTGGCCTACCTCGTCCCGGCGGCGCTCAGCGGCCGCAAAGTCGTCATCTCCACCGCCACCAAGACGCTGCAGGACCAGCTCTTCCACAAGGACTTGCCGCTGGTGCAAGAGGGCCTCGGGCTGGACGTCCGGGCCACGTTGGTGAAGGGGCGCGCCAACTACCTGTGCCTCCACCGGCTGGAGCGCGTGGAGCGCGAGCCCACCCTGTTGGGGCCGGGCGCCGACGAAGCCTTCTCCCAAGTCCATGCCTGGGCGGCCCGCACCGAGACGGGAGACAGGGCCGAGCTCGCCCTCCCGGATGACTTTTCCGGTTGGCCGCGGCTGTCCACCACCCGCGAGACGTGTCTCGGGGCCCGCTGTCCTCTGCACGAGGACTGCTTCGTGACGCGGCTCCGGGCGCGCGCCGAGGCCTCGGACATTGTCGTCGTCAACCACGCCCTCTTCTTCGCGGACTTGGCCCTGCGCACCTCGCGTGGGAACGGCGAAGGCGTGTTGCCGCGGTATGAGGCCGTCATCTTCGACGAGGCGCACGCCCTCGAGGACGCGGCGACGGAATACTTCGGGGTGGGGGTGTCCAGCTTCCGCTTCGAGGACTTGGCGCGCGACGCACAGGTGGCCCTGGAGCCCGCGGACCAGCGCTCGGGCATGCTCTCGGCACTGGCGCTGAAGGTGCGAGGGCAGGCGGAGGCCCTCTTCTCCAGCGCGCCGCGGGCCTTGGGCCTTCTCTCCGAGTCGGCCATCCGCCTCACGCCCGCCCTCTTGCGCCCCTTGGGGCGACAGGTGGAGGGGGTGCTGGAAGGCCTGGCCGCCTTGGGGGCGTTTGCCGCCGGCGCCGAGGAGCCGGAGCTCCAGGGGCTCGCCCGTCGCAGCAACGAGCTCGGAAACGAGTTGGACTTTGTCCGTAAGGCCGAGTCCCAGGACCACGTCTACTGGGCGGAGGGACGTGGCCGCGGCCTTTCGCTGCGCGCCGCCCCCATCTCGGTGGCCGAGGCGCTCCGCGAGAAGCTGTACGGCTCGGTGGACACCCTCATCTTCACCTCGGCCACGTTGCGCGCCGGCAACTCCTTCGGCTACTTCTGCCGACGCCTGGGGCTGCTCGACGCCGAGGGCGAGCCCGTCCACTCGCTGACGCAGCTGGCGGTGCCTTCTTCCTTCGACTACCCGCGCCAGGCGGCGCTCTACCTCCCCACCCACCTGCCCGAGCCGAACGAGCCGGGCTTCGTCCAGTCCGTGGCCGCCGAGGTGCTGGCCCTCACTGAAGTGACGGGTGGGCGCGCCTTCGTCCTCTTCACCTCGCTGCGCAACATGGACGCCGTGCATGGCCTGCTGGTGGACAGGCTGCCTTGGCCAGTGCTGAAGCAGGGGGATGCGCCCAAGCACGTGTTGTTGGAGGCCTTCCGCGCCGAACCCAGCGTCCTCTTCGCCTCGCACAGCTTCTGGGAGGGGGTGGACGTCCCAGGCGAGGCCCTCTCGCTGGTGGTGATGGACAAGCTACCCTTTGCCTCGCCGGGCCACCCTCTCACCGCGGCGCGAATTGAGCAGCTGGAGGCCCGCGGAGAGGAGCCCTTCTCCGCCTACCAGCTTCCCGAAGCGGCGCTCGCCTTGCGGCAGGGCTTTGGGCGTCTCATCCGCACTCGGGCGGACCGAGGGATTGTGGCCCTCCTCGACGTCCGCGTCTCCCGGCGGGCCTATGGAAGGCAGCTGGTGCATTCGCTGCCGCCGGCAAAACGCTTTGGGAGGTTGGAGGCGCTGGCGGATTGGTTTTCCATTGCGGCCACCGTCGCCGCGGCCCCCGCCGACTGAAAGCGGCCCCGGGTCCCGGAAACGACAAGGGCGGCCATGGGCCGCCCTTCCACAACGTTCTGTCCCCGACTTCCTAGGCGCGAGGCGTGATTTTGGGAATGGTCGAGCTGCAGACTTCGTAGCTCAACACCTCCGGCGTCCCCACCACGACGTTTCCGAAGGCCTTCAGGACCGCCGGGTACGTTGCCCGATTGTAGGCCTCGGCCTTCTCCTTCGACTCCCAGAAGCTAATCGCATACACGTCGGCCTCGTTGGTGCCAATGAAAGCCACTTCCTCATGAAACCCTGGCTGCTTGCGGAGAAGAGGAAGAACGTCCTTCTCCAGCGTCTGGGTGAAGAGCGCGGCGGTGTTGGGCTTCAGCTGCAAATGCACATTGCGAGCGAACATGTGAGACCTCAATTCGTGGGAATTGACGAATCGAGAACGTCTGGCCACTGCAGATGCCTCGAGCGGTGAGCGGTACGCTCAGACGCACATGGAAAGTAACCCCGTTGCGAGGAGGTGCCATGGAGCCCATTGGCCTGTCTTGCTCTCCTTCATTCGGAAAACCGATGGGGAGGATGACGGAGCCCGCGCTTCGCCCGCAAAGCGTGCGCTTCTCCGGTCAGCTCCCGAAATTCCTTCGCCCGACGACATGAATTCCTGGACAGACAGATGAGTCGCTTTTCTTCCGGCTTCGCTCAGCACGCGAGTCGTCGACGGCACGGTGGACGCAAGCAGATGCCAGCAGGGCTCGCCCCGGGGGCGCTTCGCAGGCCGCTTGGGTGACGCGCTCTAGAGGAGGTGCTTCGCTGAGCAACCGGTCCGTAGCGTCCAGTCCAGCGTCCGGCGTACCAGCACGCTGGGGCTGAGGAGGTCGCGCCGCAGCCAGGAGAGGGCGGCCGCGAGGCGGTTTTGGCTGCAGGGGGTGTCCACCGGAGACTCCAAGCCCTGGCCTTCCACCCACGTCCAAATGGCGTCCGCGTCGACGTGGAGTCTGGTGCCCTGACGCTGAAGGACGTGCTTCAGTCGAGCAGCGGCCTCGGCCGGAGCGGCGCTTGGCTCGAGGTAAGCGCTGGCCATGCCCGTGGCCGCGGTTGCCTCGGCGAACAGCTGCACCGGGCGTGGGTGACTCGCGCGCGCATCGGCGGCAAAAATGAGAATGGAGCGCTCGCCTTCTGCCTCGGCCTCCGGCCGGTAGAGGGTGAAGTGCACCGCCGAGCCGGCCACCGCGAGGACGCCATGCTCCTCGGTGCCTCCTCCAAAGGCCGCAGCCCTCCCGTCGCGCTCGGCGAGGTGGCCGCGCACGAAGGGGAGGCCGAGCGCGAGCCCGCCGACGACGAGAGGGAGCAGGAGGGTGCGGCACATGGGAGAAACCTCCAAGAAGGAAGCTAGAGTTTCCCCTCGGAAAGGGAGCTCTGCCGCTGGTTAGCAGCCGGGAGGCTGAGTCGTGCAGCCAACAGCGCCCTCGTCCCGCGTGGGGGACGTTTTGTGGACGGCGCCCGGACTAAGCCAGACGCCGGACTTGGGCCTGGTGGCTGCGGGCCACCGGGAGACAGACGCCGCTGGTGAGGACGGCGATGAGGCCGCCACCCGAGTCGCGGCGGACTTCACGCAAGCAGCGGATGTTGACGATGGCCTTCCGGTGAATGCGGACGAAGCGGCGCGCATCCAGCCGTGCCTCGAGGGCGGCCATGGACTCTCGGTGGAGGTAGGTCTGCGTCCCGACGTGCAGCTCGACGTAGTAGTCGGCCGCCTCAATCCAGTCGATTTCGTCCTCGTCGAGAAACGTCACCCGTCCGCGGTCCCGGACCACCACGCGCGTCCGCTCCAGGGCCTGCACGCCCTGCAGCATCCGCTCGCCAATCTCCGCGGCCGCGGTGCGCCGGAGCTCCTGCTTGGCCCGTTGCACGGCCTGGTTGAAGCGCTCATCGTCAAAGGGCTTGAGGACGTAGTCCAGGGCGTGGACGGCAAACGCTTGGAGGGCGTGGGCGTCGTAGGCGGTGACAAACACCACCAGGGGCAAGGGCCGCTCAGCACGGTTGAGGACTTCGAAGCCGTCTCCACCTGGCATTTGCACGTCGAGGAAGACCAGCTGCGGCTTGGTCCGCTTCAAGAGGGCCAAGGCCTGGCTCGCATTGCCGGCCTCGCCCACCACCGTCACCTCGGGGTCTCGGCTGAGGAGGAGGCGGATGCCCTCCCGGGCCAGAGGCTCGTCGTCCACCACCGCAGCCAGCAAGGACTCAGACATCGACCAGTGCCTCCCGATGGAAAGGGATGCACACCAAAGCCAACGTTCCGCCACCGGGGTGGTTTTCCAGGGTAAAGCGGTGGGCGTTGGGGTAGAGGACGGCCAGGCGGGCGCGGACGTTTTGTAGCCCCACGCCGCCCCCCCGCCGCTCGGATTCGGGCGCCAGGCCGACGCCGGTGTCGCGGACACTGAGCACCAAATCCGCGCCGTCGCGCTGGGCCCCTATCTCCAAGAGGCCGCCCTCGTCGCGCGGGGAGAGGCCGTGGCGGACGGCGTTCTCGGCGAGTGGCTGGAGAACCAGCGACGGGACACGGGCCTCCATGGCCTCGGGGGAAATGTGCATCTTCACTTCGAGGCGGTCGGAGAAGCGGATTTGCTGCAGCGCCAAGTAGCGTTCGAGGAAGTCGAGCTCCAGGCGCAATGGCACTTCGGGCTTGCCCACGCTGGCCAGCGCCAGGCGCAAGAGGTCGCTCAGGCCGGCCAGCATGCGGACCGCGACGTCGGTCTCCCCTTTGCGGGCCATCATCGAGATGGCGTTGAGGGTATTGAAGAGGAAGTGGGGGTGGAGCTGAACGCGAAGCGCCTCCAGCTGCGAGCGTGCGAGCTGCGCTTCCAGCCGCGCGGCGTTCATCTCCTGCGCCCGCAGACGGCTTCGCGTTTCGAGTGCGTAAATGACGCCGCAGGCCCCGAAGTACACGACGATGTCGGTAATGAAGGAGTGCCGAAGCTCCATGAGGAGGTAAGGGACGAAATCCATCACCTGGTACTTGGGCCATGGGTTCCATCGCCTCAGCAGCGTCTCGACGACTTCGTTTCCGACCCAGCCCGGGACGAAGGTCAAAACATGGACGCCGAACCACGCCGGCCGTCCGGCATCTTCCAACGGCGCCCAGCGCCGCAGGCTCAGGCGGATGAAGGGCGTGTAGTAGGCCCAGGCAATCCACGGCAGCGCGTAAAAGGCGAGGTGGTGCCAGGTCGGCGTGACTTCGCCCGAACCGAAGAGATTTGAAAAGGTAATGAGTCCCGGCACCATGCCGAGGGCAAACAGTCCAAGGACGCGCGTCGCGTTGTGTCGCAAGGGAGCCATCCGAACAGACGAGCCTATGGCCGTCGCCATTTCATGGCTGCGAATGCCTGCAGCCAGTGGGGCCTAGGGTGCAGCGATTTACAGCTCGCGGGACATGAGCAGGCGCAGCTTCCCGGACTTCTTGGACACCACGGTGGTGACGGTGGTGAAGCCCATGGACCGGTAAAAATTCACCGCCGTGGCATTCGCCGGGTCGACTCTCAACGCGATGGTCTTGCGGTACATGTCCTTGGACACCTGGATGGCGTGCTTGAGGAGAGAAGTACCGATGCCGAGCTTCCGGAGCTCGAGCTTGACGGCGATGTTGCGGAGGTAGGCCGCCCCGGGCACGGGTCCGTCCCGCTCCACGGTGACGTAGCCGACGATTTGCCCCCGCAGACGCACGACCTGGACGAAGGGGCGCAAGGGGGTGAGCGCCTCCAGCGACTGCTCGAGGGTTTCCCCCCGGTAGCCGGCCCGGAGCATCCCCACGTGGGGCAGCTCGTCATCACCCAGTGGCCCATACTTGAGCAGCGGGGTCAGGTCGGTCGGCAGGCTAGCGTCATCGACCACCGGCATGGCACTGGGCTCCACGGAGGTCTCCACCCGCTTCATCGTCATCTGTATGTGGTCCTCCTTGGACTCGCGCTGAGGATCCTAACCCCACCGGCTCTTCCGGGTCACCTCTTCTTGAAACGGGCAGTTACCCACCTGTAGGCCGGTTGGATCCTGGGGTCCTAGGGCCTTTCTCGGTAGGATGGGGGCCTCCTCATCGGTGGTGCCACCCTCGTTGGGCGCCCAGTCTCCCGCGCCCGCCGCTCCGTCCGTGCAACTCAACCACGCCCAGCGGGAACTCACCGTCAAGGTGGTCTATTACGGCCCGGGACTCTCCGGGAAGACCACCAATCTGCAGCTCATCCACGCTCGGACGCAGACCGAGGGCCGCGGAAAGCTGCTGACGGTCGAGACCCACGACGACCGCACGCTCTTCTTTGACCTGCTCCCGGTCTTCTTCCAGACCAAGGGCGGCTACACGGTGAAGGTGAAGCTCTTCACCGTGCCCGGGCAGGTCATCCACAACGCCACCCGGCGGGTGGTGCTGCAAAACGCGGACGCGGTGGCCTTCATCGCCGACAGCCGCCGCAGCGCCAACGCGGACAACAATTCCTACTGGGCCAACCTCCACGAGAACATGCGGGAGAACGGGCTCGATGCGGCGCAGGTCCCCATCGTCATTCAATTCAACAAGCGCGACCTGCCGGACACCAAGACCGACGAGGAGCTCGAGGAGACGCGGGTCCGCGGCAAGGAGCCGGTTATTGGAGCCGTGGCCATCCGCGGCGAGGGCGTCCTGGAAACCATGTTTGCCGTCATCCAGCTTGCCTACCGGAAGATGGACGAGCAGGCGGGGTTGGCCCGGAACCTAGGCCTCAGCGAGGCGGGTTTTCTGGCGCAAGTGTTTGGCCGCATCGACACCTCCGGGACACAAGTCGCCGGCTGGCTCGAGCAGCTGCAGAAGGACGAAGCATGAGCGCCGAAGCGCCCCCGCGGCCGCCGGAGTCCGTGCTGCAGCGCCGCCTGGCGCTGGGGGACCTCCTCGACCTGCAAACGTTTGGCGAGCTGGCCAAGGGTTTCGCCGAGCTCTACAAAGTCGGGGTCAAAGTCTTCGACGAGAAGGGAAACCGCCTGGCCGACATCAAGGTCGGCAACGGCGACTTCTGTGGGTACGTCTTCTCCTTCGCCGAGGGCCGCCGCTGTTGCACGGCCACCGTGGCCCGGGTGAAGGAAGGGCCGGTGGCGCTGGTACAGAATGCGGTCGCGCCGCAGATGCCCGCGGGGATTCCGCTGCGGGGCATGGTGACCGTGCCCTGCTTCACCGGGCTTCGGTACCTGGTGCTGCCCATTCTCTGGGAGGGCGATGCGCTTGGCCGGGTGGTCTTCGGCCCCTTCACCCCGGACGACTTGGGCGACTTGCCAGCGAGCCTCACCGACTTGACGCCGGGCATCGACCTGGCGCTGGCCAAGGGCCACCTCGCCAAAATTCGCCGCGCCCCCGAGCAGACGGTGGCCAAGGTGATGCTCCACTTCTCCCAGCTGCTCGAGGCGCTGGTGGCGGCCGGACAGAAGACGTACCTCACGAGCCAGGTGCACATCGAGGCCACGCTGGAGAGCAACCGGGACTTGGAAGGGCAAAACCGAAAGCTCGAGGCGCTCAACGTCCGGCTGAAGGAGATGGACCGCCTCAAGTCGAGCTTTTTGGCCACGGTGAGCCACGAGCTGCGCACGCCGCTCACGTCCATCATCGGCTACTCGGAGATGCTCTCCGAAGGGTTGGTCGGTCCGCTCAACCCGGAGCAGACCGACTACGTCCGCACCATCATGGACAAGGGCGACACGCTCTTGAAGCTCATCTCCAGCATTCTCGACATCAGCCAGATTGAGGCCGGCAAGGTACGGCTCAGCTTCGACGGGGTGCTGGTGTCGGACGTCGTCACCTCCGCGCTCTCCAGCGTCAAGCCGCAGGCGCAGAAGAAGGGCTTGGTGATGGACGTCAAGCTGCCGTCGCGGGCGGTGGAGGCCCGGGCGGACCGCGAGAAGCTGCGCCAGGTGGTGGTGAACCTGCTCTCCAACGCGGTGAAATTCACCCCCAAGGGAGGCTGGGTGCAGGTCGTCCTCACCGACGTGCAGCCTCAGGCCGAGCTCGGGGGGACGCTGGGCTACCGGGTGGTGGTGCAGGACTCGGGCGTAGGGATTCCCGCCGACCAGCAGGACAAAGTCTTTCAAAGCTTCTACCAGGTGGACAACAGTTCGACGCGCGAGTTCGGCGGCGCCGGGCTCGGCCTGGCCATCGTCAAGAGTTACGTGGAAGGCCACGGCGGCGCGGTGAAGGTGACCAGTGAAGTGGGGCGCGGCTCGCGCTTCGAGGTGGTGTTGCCCGCCAAGCCACCCGCGCCGGGCTCCGTCATTCCGCCGCCCGCGTCCGACGGAGGCGGTCCTCCGCAGGAACGTTTCTAACGGCATGCGCTCGCTCGGCGAATTCGCCTCCATCGAGGCCTTCGTCGGAGAGTTTCCGCGCCTCCCTGCGCCGTTTGGCCCTGGGGACGACGCGGCGGTGTGGCCCGCCTCCCGGGGCGCCCTCTGTCTCACCACCGACGCAGTGGTGGAGGGCGTCCATTTCCGGCGGAGTGACGGGCCGCTGGAGGACGTGGGCCACAAGGCGCTGGCCGTCAACCTCTCGGACTTGGCTGCCATGGGTGCCCGTCCGCGGTGGTTTCTCTGCGCCCTGGCGGCTCCCGGCTTGAGCCGTGCGGAGGCGCGCGCGCTAGGCCGTGGCATGGCGGCGCTGGCCCGGCGCTATGGCATCCACCTTGTGGGCGGAAACGTCACCCGGGCCAGCGAGTTGTCGCTCACCCTCACCGCTGCCGGGACGGCCGTCAGGCGGCCACTCTTGCGCTCCGGTGGAAGCGCTGGGGACGTCCTGTACGTCTCGGGAACGCTGGGAGGTGCCCGCCTCGGGCTCGCCTCGCTGTCCGGGCGCGGCCCGCGCCGCCGCTTTCTCAAAGCCGAGCGTCGGCAGCGCCGTCCCGAGCCCCGCGTGGCCTTGGGCCTCTTGGCCGCGCGCTATGCCGCCTGCGCCATGGACGTTTCGGACGGCTTTGTGCAGGACGCCCAGGCCCTCCTCGCCGCCTCCAACGTCGGGGCGGACGTCGAGGTGTCGCGACTCCCGGTGGACCCGGAGGTGTCCCGGGCCTACGCGAGTCCCAAACGAGCGTTTCGCGCCGCGCTCGTGGGCGGCGAGGACTACGAGTTGCTCCTCGGCGTCCCGCAGAAGCGCGCCGCGGCCTTCGAGCGTGCTTGCCAACGGGCCGGGGAAGCGGTGCAGGCCGTCGGTCGGCTCGTGCGCCGAAGAGGTCTGCGGTTACTGGACGCCGAGGGCCGCGTCATGCACCTGGCGGCGTCCGGCTTCGACCACTTTGTCGAACGGCGGCGCCGCGAGACTCCTTAATCGGCCGTCACTGCCCGGCGGCGAGCGCGGCTTCTCCGCTGAAGCGGGCCAAGGTTTCGTACCCGTCAAGCGTCTCCCGGACGAGCGAGCTCAAGGACGCCGTCCTCTGACCGCGCGGTCTCGGACGGCGGGGCCCGCAACTCGGGGTGCGTTTCTGGCTCAGAGCCCCCCCGCTCTTGGCCCCTCAGAGCACCGTCCGGCTCCATCCGTGGCGCAACACCAGGGTTTGGGCACTCGGGCGGCGCCGCGAGTTTTCATACAGCTGGCGAATTCCGGCAGTCCCCTCGAAGCCTCGCCGCGTGCGAGACTCCTGGGGTACTCGAAATGAAATACCTCGTCACAGGTGGAGCGGGCTTCATTGGGTGCAACGCCGTGCGCCGCTGGCTTGCCCAGGGCCACACGGTGGTGGCCCTCGACGACTTGTCGCGGCAGGGCGCGGAGAAAAACTTGGCCTGGCTCCGGGAGCAGCCGGGGACCCTCGTCTTCGAGAAGGTGGACATCCGCGACGCCTCGGCCCTGGACGCTGCGGTGGCCCGGCACGCGGACGCCAAGGTGGTGTTGCACCTCGCCGCCCAGGTGGCGGTCACCACCTCGGTGACGGACCCACGGCACGACTTCGAGGTGAATGCGCTGGGGACCTTCAACCTCCTCGAGTCGGTGCGCCGGCACGCCAAGGACTCGGTTGTCCTCTACGCCTCCACCAACAAGGTGTACGGCGGCCTCGAGGCAGAGGGCGTCCTGGAGGAGGGCGGCCGGTACCGCTTTCGCCGGGCGGGGGGCATCGCCGAGACGCAGCCGCTCGACTTCCACTCGCCCTACGGCTGCAGCAAGGGCGCCGCGGACCAGTACGTCCGGGACTACGCACGCATTTACGGCTTGCGCACGGTGTGCTTCCGCCAGTCGTGCATCTACGGCTACCGTCAATTTGGCGTGGAGGACCAGGGTTGGGTAGCTTGGTTCACCATCGCCGCCGTCACCGGAAAGCCGGTGACCATCTACGGGGACGGAAAGCAGGTGCGAGACCTGCTCTTCGTCGATGACTTGTGCGACGCCTACGACGCGGCGGTGGCCCGGGCGGACAGTGTGCGGGGAGCGGTCTTCAACCTCGGCGGCGGCCCGGAATACACCCTCTCGCTCCTGGAGCTCGTGGCCCTGCTGGAGCAACTCACCGGGCGTCCTTTAAAGCCGCGCTTCGAGGACTGGCGCCCGGGAGACCAGCCCGTCTTCGTCGCGGACATTTCCCGGGCGCAGGCCGCGCTCGGCTGGCGGCCGTGGGTGGACGTCCGCACCGGCGTGGAGCGGCTCCACGCTTGGGTGAAGGAGAACCGCGCCCTCTTCGGTTGAAGGTGCGAGCCTGTCGGTTGGCGCCCTTGGCCTCTGGCAGGCCAGCAAATGCCTGGCGCGCGGTCGGAACGGTGAAAAACGACCCATTTCGGTCCACAATGGCGCTCCCGCCCTAGCGCGTTTCTCCTGTTCAGGCCCATGGCCATCGCCCAACCCCCCTCCCGGGATGCCACCCCGCGCCGTCCGGTGCTGGATGAGTTTTCTGCCGCCCTGCTCCCGCGGCGGGAGCCCGCGCAGCGCATTCTCCAGGCGGTGGACGAGCGCCAACGCGGGCTGACGGTAACGCTGCAAAACAAAATTATTGTCGGCTACCTCGTCCTGGGGGCGGCCCTTTTCTTCGCGCTGCGGCTGGTGCGCACCCAGCCTCTGCAAGTCCAGGTGCTGGTGGCCTTCGCCCTCACCTTGGGCCTGGCGGTCATCGTCCCTTCCGTCCTGGCGCGGGTGGCGCGGCTCCGGGTGCTCAGCCGCTCGGCGCTCGAAATTTCCCGGGGTGACTTGGGCAGCCCGGTGGAAACGCGGGCCAGCCTCGGCCGGGACGAGATTGACGAGCTGGCCACGGCCATTCGTCACATGCAGGAAAATTTACGGGAGCTGGTGGGCCACATCCAGCACACCGCGCAGTCTGTGGCCGACTCGGCGACGGACCTGCAGCGCTCGGCGGAAAACGTCAATGCCGCCACCGAGGAGGTGGGGGAGTCCATCCTCACCATTGCCCAGGGGGCAGTGGCGCAGTCGGACTTGGTGGGCCAAGCCTCGAAAGTCATCACCGGCATGGCCGGTTCCATCCAACGGACGGCGGTGAGCGCCGAGGACGCCGCGCGCGCCGCCGGGGACAGCTCCAGCGCCGCCGAGCAAGGCAGCAAGGCGGCGCGGTTGGCCGGCGAGAAGGTGAATAAGGTGTTCAGTCGCATCGAGGCGGCCAGCCAGGAAGTCTTCGCCTTCGGCGAGAAGACGCAGGAAATTTCTAAAATCGTCGACGCCATCACCCAGGTGGCGCAGCAAACCAACCTCCTCGCCCTCAACGCCACCATCGAGGCGGCCCGGGCCGGGGAGTATGGACGGGGCTTCGCGGTGGTGGCGGATGAAGTCCGCAAGCTGGCCGAGAGTGCCGGCCGCAGCGCCGAGCAAATCTCCAAGCTGGCGCGCGACATTTCGCGCCAGTCCGCGGCGGTGGTGACCGCCATGCGCGAGGGCATCGCCGAGCTCACCGAAGGCCGCGAGGACTTAACCAGCATCCTACGCTCCATGGGTTCCATCACGGACACCACCCACAAGGGCGCGGACAAGGTGCACCTCATCTCCGAGAGCGCGCGGGAGCAGCTTCAGGGCAGCCAGGAAATGGTGAAGGCCATCGAGGAGATTTCGGAAGTGGCCAAGGCCAACGCCGGCTCCACCAACGCGGTGCAGTCCGTCATCCGGGAGCAGACGTCGGCCGTCAGTCGGATGACGTCGGCGGCTCAAGAGCTCAACAACCTCTCCTTGGAGCTGCAGAGCGTCGTGCGGCGGTTCCGGCTCGGCGCGTGAGCGCCCGGGGCGCAGAGGCGCGGACGGACGGTGCCGCTCAACGGCTGGGCGCAGCCCATGGGTGACGCCGGACGGCACGTCGTCTTCCGTGTGGAGGAGACGCTGTACGCGCTCCCCTTGGCCGCGGTGCGGGAGGTGGTGGTGACGCCCGAGGTGTTTTCGCGCGTTCCCCGAGCGCCCGCCGCCGTCACTGGGGTGATGAATTTGCGCGGCCGGGTGGTGACGGTGGTGGACCTCCGGCCAGTCCTGGGAGAAACCGAGGCCACCGGACGCGCGGGAAAGCTGCTCCTGCTCGACCGGGGTCGGCGCGACCTCGCGCTCGGGGTGTCGGAGGTGGAGGGCATCGAGCTCTTGGAGGCGCTCTCCTCGGAAGAGGCCACTGGCCTGGTGCGAGGTGTAGCCCGCCTCGGGGCAGGAACGGTGCAGCTGCTCGACGTCGAGCGCCTGGAAGCTCGGGTGGCTGGGCTGTTCCGGGGCAGATAGGCTTCGAGACGTCCACCCATGGCGAAACGCGTGCTCATTGTCGATGACGCAGCCTTCATGCGGAGCATGGTGCGCGAGATTTTCCTCGAGGCTGGGTACGAGGTGGTGGGCGAGGCCACGCATGGGGCAGAGGCCGTCCAGCGTTACCAAGAGCTGAAGCCGGACCTCACCACCATGGACATCGTCATGCCGTACAAGAACGGTGTGGAGGCGACGCGGGAGATTGTGCGCGGCCACCCCCAGGCGCTGGTGGTCATCTGCTCCGCGCTCGGTCAGGAGGCCCTGGTGCTCGAGGCGCTGGAGGCCGGTGCGGCGGATTTCGTGGTGAAGCCATTTCGGAGCGAGGACCTCCTGCAGGTGGTGCGCAAGGTGCTGGGCGAGGACAGCGCGCAGGGACCGGGCTAAGTGCCAGGCGACCTCGACATGTCCCGGTACCTGGCGCTTTTCGTCGCCGAGGCCACCGAGCACCTCCAGGCCCTCTCCGGGGACTTGGTGGCGCTGGAGCGAGAGCGCACCCCGGACGCCGTGGACTCGCTTTTCCGCCACGCGCACTCACTCAAAGGGATGGCCGCCTCCATGGGGCTGGAAGCCATCGCCACCTTGGCCCACCGGGTGGAGGATTTGGTGGAGGCCCTGCGCAGCCAAACGGGTGCCCTCGACCAGCCGCTGGTGGACTTGCTTCTCGAGGCGACGGACACCATGCAGGCCCAAATCCGCGCCGCCGGTAGCGAGGAGGCCTCCGAGGCGCCCACCGCCTTGCTTTCCCGCCTCACCGAGGCGGTCAAGACGCGCACCGGAAAGACGCCCGCTCCCACACGGATTGCGCGCAACGTCGTGCTGGGCGCGCGGCCTTTGTCTTGGGCCACGGGCGAGGCGGCTGAGTTGGAGGTGGCAGTGCGCGTGCTTCCCAGTGCGGCCAATCCTGGGGCGCGCGCCTTCCTCGTCCACCGGACGCTGGCTTCCATCTCCACCGTGCTCTCCGTCCAGCCCTCTTTGGACGAGCTCCGGGCGGGTGCGCTTCCCGAGGGGCGACTTTGCGTCTCGGTGCGTGCACCGGGCGGCGCGGCCGCGGTGAAGAAGGCCCTGGCCCGAGTGCCGGAGGTGGAGCTCCTCTCCGTCGGACCCCCGGCGCCCGTGGCGGACGTGGTGCCGGCGGTGGCCCAGGAGGTGCGCAGCGTCCGGGTCCGCACCGAGCTCTTGGACGACTTTCTCGAGCTGGCCGGCGAGCTGCTCTTGGCCACCGCCCGCCTGCGTGAAATGGGAAGGCAGCTCCCGGAGGCCCACCGCCCGGTGTTGGAAGAGGGCGTCGACCGTCTCCACGGCCTGGCCAAGGAGATGCACGGCCGCGTCATGGGGGCGCGGATGACGCCGGTGGCGGTGGTCACCGACCAACTCCCGAGGACTGTCCGCGACGCGGCCCGTCGCCGGGGTCGGGAGGTGGACCTCTCGGTGCAGGGGGCGGAGATTGAGCTCGACCGGGCCATTCTCGATGCGCTGGGCGAGCCTCTGTTGCACGTCCTGCGCAACGCCATCGACCACGGGATTGAGGACGCCGCGGGTCGTCAGGCAAGCCAGAAACCGCCGCGGGGACAGGTGAGGGTCACCATCCAAAGGACGCGGGACCGGGTGATGATTCAGGTGGCGGATGACGGGCGCGGCATGGACGCCGAGGCGCTGCGGGACGCGGCTGTGGCGCGGGGCGCGCTGAGCGCCGAGGCCGCTGCACGCCTGCCGCGGAGCGAGGCGCTTTTCTTGGCCTGCCTGCCGGGCCTCTCCACGGCCAAAGACGTGAGCGAGCTCAGCGGCCGGGGCGTGGGCATGGACGCGGTGAAGCGCGCCGTGGAACGCGTGGGCGGAACGCTGGAGCTCGAGTCTGAGCCCGGCCGTGGCACCTGCGTCACCTTCCGCCTGCCCCTCACGGTGGCCGTGCTGCAGCTGTTGTTGGTGGGGGCGGGCGGTGAGGTGCTGGGGCTCCCCATCACCAAGGTGCTGGGCGTGGTGGAGGCCGCAGTCCCCGAGTCTTCCGGGGTGCGGGTGCTACACCACGACCAAGCGCCGGTGCCGGTACACGGGCTCGCGACGCTGCTCGGCTTTGTGGAGACAGAAGCGCCGCGCGTCCGGCCCTACGTGGTGATGGAGGCGGACAAGGGGCCGGTGGCGCTAGCGGTGGATGTCCTCTTGGGCCAGGAGGAGGTGGTGCTGAAGGCCCTCTCCCGGCCGCTGGACCAGCTTCCCGGGCTGGCCGGCGTCACCATTCTCGGCAGCGGTCGGCCGCTCTTCATCCTCGACGTGCCACGGCTCCTCATGTGACGGCGCCCTTCTCTTTGACGGAGCCGCAGCGCGATGCGCTGCGCGAGCTGGCCAACGTCGGCGCAGGGCACGCGGCGACGTCCCTCTCTCAGCTTCTGTCCGGCCAGCGCGTGGCCTTCCAGGCGCCCGAGGCCTGGGGCTTGACGGGGGAGGAGTGGCGCGCCCGGCTTCAGCACGAGGCCCCGTGGGTGGCCGGGGTGCTCGACGTCCAGGGGCCGGTGGAGGGCAGTCTCTGGCTCCTCCTCTCGAAGGCGGACGCCCAGGCGCTTGCCGCACAGCTTTCCCCCCCCGTCCCGCCTGCGGAGCCGCCGGTGGACACTGCTGTAGAGAGGGCGGCGCACGCCATGGGCGCCTCGGCGCTGGAGGCCATGGGGAGGCTGACGGGCCTGCCCCTCGCGTCCGGGCCGCTGGCGCTGAGACGCAGCAACGAGGGCGCGGCCCTTCTGGGCGAGGCCGCCCTGCAGCCCCGGCTGGTCCTCAGTGTCCACCTTCGGGCGCCCAGCCTCGCCGCTCGATTTCTCCTCTTGCCTGCCTCGGCGTCTGTCGGGCCGCTCTTGCGCTCGTTGCGCGTCTAGAGTCCGGTTGCGCCAGCCGGCCAACGGGCGAAGAGGCCACCGCAGTCAGAGACATGGACACAGCTTCCCTCAAGCGGTTGCTCCGTCGCGTGAAGGCTGGCAGCGCCAGCGTGGAGGAAGCCGCACGGGCGCTGGTGGACCTCCCCTTCGCCTCCTTGGGCTACGCCACAGTGGACACCCACCGCAGCCTGCGGTCCGGCTTTCCGGAGGTGGTGTACGGCGAGCGGAAGAGCCTCTTGCAGCTGGAGGGAATTGTGGGGGCTCTGGTGGAGCGCGGCCAGCCGGTGCTGGTGACGCGGCTTGCGGCGGACAAAGCGCAGGCCTTGAGGAAGCGCTGGCCCGCGGCCCTGTACCATGAGGAGGCGCGCATTCTGCATTTGCCCCGGGGCCGAAGGCCGCGCGCCGGCCGGGTGGCGGTGGTGTGCGCTGGCACCTCGGACATTCCGGTGGCTGAGGAGGCCGCGGTGACGGCGGCAGCGCTGGGTGCCGAGGTGGCGCGCGTTTATGACGTCGGGGTGGCTGGACTCCACCGTCTTCTGCGGCGGCGCGCCGAGGTCCAAGAGGCCCACGCTGCGGTGGTGGTGGCGGGAATGGAGGGAGCCCTGGCCTCGGTGGTGGGCGGGCTGGTGGGCGTACCGGTGGTGGCCGTCCCAACCAGCGTGGGCTACGGAGCCAACCTGGGAGGCATCTCCGCGTTGCTCACCATGGTGAATTCCTGCGCCCCCAACGTCGCCGTCGTCAACGTGGACAACGGCTTCGGCGGGGGCTTTTACGCGGCCCTCATCTCAAGGAGTCGTCGGCGGTGACGGAGCGCGTCCTCTACCTGGAGCCGGTGGGCGGCATCGCCGGTGACATGTTTCTGGCCGCGGCGGTGGACCTCGGCGTCTCCGCCCAGAAGTTGGAGGAGGGACTGCAGAGTCTCGGGCTTCCGCCCTTCCACCTCTTGGCGACGCCGGCTCAGCGCCACGGGCTTTCCGGCGTCCACCTGGAGGTGGTGGTGCAGCAACCGCTGCCCGAGGGCCACCGGCCCCTCTCGGACATCCTCCGCCGCATCGACGGCTCGACGCTTCCCGAGCGTGCGAAGGGCAGGGCCCGCAGCCTCTTTCTGGCCATCGGCCGCGTGGAGGCCTCTGTCCACGGCGTCCCGTTGGAGGAGGTGGCGTTTCACGAGGTGGGCGCCGTGGACTCCATTGTGGACGTCTGTGGCGCGGCGCTGGCGCTGGAGCACTTGGGAAACCCAACCGTCCGTTGTGCGCCGGTGCCGCTCGGCAGTGGCACGGTGGAGACGGCGCACGGCCGCATGCCCGTGCCCACGCCGGCCACCCTCGAGCTGCTCGAAGGCCGTCCGGTGCGTTTCGAGGGCGTGGGGGAGCTCACCACGCCCACTGGGGCGGCGCTGGTGAAGGTGCTGACGGAGAGCGGGCCGCCCCCGGAGCTGGTGGTGGAGGGGGTGGGCTACGGCGTCGGGACGCGGGACATGGCGGACCGGCCGAATGTCCTCCGGGCAACGCTGGGACGGCCCACGGCCTCGGTGGAGACGGGGACGTACGTCCTGGAAACCAACCTCGATGACTGCTCGCCCCAGCTTTTGGCGACGCTGCTGGAGGCCCTCTTGGCCCAAGGCGCCCTGGACGCCTGGGTGGTGCCGGCCACGATGAAGAAGGGACGGCCGGGGCACCTCCTCGGGGCCCTCGTCGAGGGGGACAAGCAGAAGGCCCTGGTGGAGCTCGTCCTGCGGGAGTCCACCACCTTGGGCGTCCGGAGCCACCGGGTGGAGCGCACCATCCTCGACCGGCACCATGTCAGCGTGCAGACGCGGTATGGCCCGGTCCGCATCAAGGTGGGTACGCTGAAGGGGCAGACGCTCAATTCGGCTCCGGAGTACGAAGACGTCCGGGCGCGGGCCGAGGCGGCGGGCGTCCCGGTGAAGGTGGTGTGGGCCGAAGCACTCGCCGCCTGGTCGCGCCGGGACTAAACAGTGCAGACGACAACCAGGAGGAGCGTCACATGGTGGAACAGGCGTGGGACCAGAAGCTAACCGACTTTCTCAAGGCTGCCGGGGAAGAGCTTCGGAGGACCGGCGAAGAGTTGAAGGCGGAGACGCAGCGGCTCCTGGACGAGGTGACCGACCCCGAGATGCAGGCCAAATTGAAGCAGGGCATCCAGCAGCGCTGGCAACTGGCGAAGAAGACGGCCGCCGAGGCGACGGCCAAGGTGCAGGAGGCCTTCGGAGGCAAGCCCAAGAAGCCGCCGCGGAAGAAGCCCGCAGCCTCAAAGAAGTCCAAGAAAATCAAGGGGAAGCGAAAGGCTGCCCGAGGCCGGTAGGGGCCTTCCCACAAAGGGCACTCCGCCTCTTTGTGTCATAATCTCCTCTCAACGTGGCCACCGGAAAGGGCAAGTTCTCCGCCGACATCGGCGAGGACGTCATCGCCGCGGCCCTGGACAGCGTCGAGCAGCGAAGCCGCTCCGGTGAGTCCAAAGCCGTGGACGCTGCCGACGCCTCTGGGTCTCCTGGCGAGGACGTCGCACTCCCTGTGCCGGCGGAGCCGCACCCAGACGAAGCGACGGCGCTGGCCGCACGCCTGGAGGCCGCCGAGGCGCGGGTGCGCGACCTCGAGGCTCAAGTCAGGGCCGAGCGGGACACTGCCCTCAGGAGTGCCGCGGACTTAGACAATGCGCGCAAGCGCGCGCAGCGCGACCTCCAAGAGGGGGTGCGCTTCGCCAATGAGAAGCTGCTCAAGGACTTTCTCCCGGTGTTGGACAACCTCGAGCGTGCCCTCAGCCATGGGAGCTCCACCCGAGATTGGGCAAGCCTCGAGCAGGGCTTGCAGATGACGCAGAAGCAATTCGAGGACACGCTCGCCCGCTACGGCGCCAAGCCCTTAACGGCGCTCGGGCAGTCCTTCGACCCGAACCAGCACGAGGCGATGGGGACTGTCGAGTCCACCGACAGCCCGCCGAACACCGTTGTCGCCGAGGTGCTACGAGGCTGGACGCTGCACGACCGGCTGGTGCGGCCGGCGCTGGTTTCGGTGGCGCGGGCTCCCGAGCCGCCGGCAACGGCCGAGGAGCCGGGCGTCTCGACCGACCAGGGGGGCTTCCTCAGCGATGAGTAAAGTCATCGGCATCGACTTGGGCACCACCAACTCCTGCGTCGCGGTGATGGAGGGTGGCGAGCCGGTGGTCATCCCCAACAGCGAAGGCAGCCGCACCACCCCCTCCATCGTCGCCTTCACCGATAGCGGCGAGCGGCTGGTGGGGCAGATTGCCAAGCGCCAGGCCGTCACCAACCCGGAGAACACCCTCTTCGCGGTCAAGCGCCTCATCGGCCGAAAGCTGGAGTCGCCGGAGGCGAAACGCGCGGTCACCCTCTCTCCCTTCCGGGTGGTGGCCTCGCCCAACGGCGACGCGTGGATTGACGTCCGCGGAAAGCTGTTCAGCCCGCAGGAGGTGTCGGCCCAGGTCCTCCTCAAGATGAAGCAGACGGCGGAGGACTACCTCGGCGAGCCGGTGACGGAGGCGGTCATCACCGTCCCCGCGTACTTCAACGACAGCCAGCGGCAAGCCACCAAGGACGCCGGGCGCATCGCCGGGCTCAACGTCCTGCGCATCATCAACGAGCCGACGGCGGCGGCGCTGGCCTACGGGCTGGACCGCGGCAAAGACAACAAGACCGAGCGGGTCGCGGTGTACGACCTCGGTGGAGGCACCTTCGACATTTCCATCCTCGAGCTCAGCAGCGGCGTCTTCGAGGTGAAGAGCACCAACGGCGACACCTTCCTCGGCGGCGAGGACTTCGACCAGCGGATTGTGGACTACATCGCCAAGCGCTTCCAGGAACAGAACGGGATTGACCTGCGCAAGGACCGCATGGCGCTCCAGCGGCTGAAGGAAGCCTCGGAGCGAGCCAAGCACGAGCTCTCCAGCGCCACCGAAACCGAAATCAATTTGCCCTTCATCACCGCCGACCAAACGGGCCCCAAGCACCTCATCGAGACCCTCGACCGCGCGACGTTGGACGGGCTGGTGACGGACCTCATCGAGCGCACCATCGACCCCTGCCGCATGGCGCTCAAGGACGCCGGGCTGCAGCCCCAGGCCGTCAACCAGGTGCTCCTGGTGGGCGGCATGACGCGGATGCCCAAGGTGCAGGAGCGGGTGCGGGAATTCTTCGGGAAGGAGCCCCACAAGGGCATCAACCCTGACGAGGTGGTGGCGGTGGGCGCGGCCATCCAGGGCGGCGTCCTCAAGGGCGAGGTCAAGGACGTGCTGCTCCTGGACGTGACGCCCCTCTCCTTGGGCGTGGAGACCGCCGGGGGCGTCTTCACCAAAATCATCGACAAGAACACCACCATCCCTTGCAAGAAGGGCCAGGTGTTCTCCACCGCGGTGGACAACCAGCCGTTGGTGAGCGTGCACGTGCTTCAGGGCGAGCGGGACATGGCCTCCGACAACAAGACGCTGGCCCGCTTCGAGTTGGTGGGAATCCCACCCGCCCCCCGCGGCGTCCCCCAGATTGAAGTCTCCTTCGACATCGACGCCAACGGCATCGTCCACGTCGGTGCCAAGGACTTGGGCACCGGAAAGCAGCAGGCGGTGCGGGTGGTGAGCACCTCCGGGCTTTCGGAGAAGGAAATCCAGTCGATGATTAGCGACGCCCAGTCGCACCAAGCCGACGACAAGCGCAAGAAGGAGCTGGCCGAGCTGCGCAACAGCGCAGACGGTTTGCTCTACACGACGGAGAAGAGCCTGGACGAGTACTCCAACGTCCTCAACCAAAACGACATTGCCGAGATTCGCGCCGACATGGAGGCGCTGAAGGGGATACTCAACACCGGCGACGCGGCCGCCCTCAAGGTGGCCGTCCAACGGCTGGAGGGCAGCGCTTACCGCATCGCCGACGCTATTTACGCCGAGCAGGAGAAGACGGCCGGCTAGGGCCTTTGTCTCTAGGGGCTGGCGGCCAGGGGCAGAATCTCCCGGGCCGACAACCGCCAGAAGCGCCAAGCCAATGCCACCGCCACCGCCGTCAGTCCGGCCGCCAGGCCCCACCAAATGCCGAAGACGCCCTCGTGGGCCACGAAGCCCAAGAGGAGCGCCACCGGAAGCCCAATCAACCAGTGGCCCACCACGTTGGCCACGAAGGTGAAGTGGGTGTCCCCGGCGCCCCGCAGCACGCCGGCGCCGACGCTTTGGATGCCGTCGGACACTTGAAAAATGGCGGTGATGGCCAAAAGCGGCACGGCCAGCCGCGCCACCTCCCGGGAGTCGGTCATCAACCCCACCAGCGCCCTGGGCATGGCCAGAAACACCACCGCCATGCACCCCATGAAGGCTGCGCCGAGGGCGAAGGCCAGAAACCCGGCGCGGCGCGCCAGGGGCGTGTCCCGCGCGCCCACCGCGTAGCCCACCCGGACGCTGGCCGCGTTGCCCAGGCCTGCGGCGAAGTTGAAGGTCAGCGAGCCGTAGATGAGGGCGATTTGGTGTGCGGCGAGGCTCGCCGCGCCGAAACGCCCCGCGAGAAAGGCCGCCAGGGCGAAGACGCCCACCTCCGCGCAGAGGTGAAGCCCAATGGGCGTCCCCACCCGCACCACCTGGAGAATGTCCTTGGGCAGAAGGCGGTGCAGCCCGCGCGCGGTGCCGGCGGGCAGAGGCACATGGCTCACCACTGCGGCCAGCACGGCGAATTCGAGCAGCGTGGTGGCGCTGGTGACCAGGGCCGAGCCCGCGGCCCCCATGGCCGGGATGGCGCGCAAGGGGCCGGCCCAGAGTGGAAGCCCCTGCCCGCCGAAGACGAAGAGCAAGTCCCCGAGGAGGTTCACCACGTTGGCGCCGGCCAGCACGTACAAGAGCCACCGGGCCCGTCCCACGGCCTGGAGGTAGGACCGGCCGGCGTAGAAGAGGAAGATGGGCGCCAGGCCAGGAATTCGCCAGGCCATGAAGCTGCTGGCGCTGCTGGCGATGTCCTCGGGAATGCCCAAGGGACGCAAGGCGCGCATTGCGCCGAGGACGGGGAGGGCCAGCGCGAGCGCGGCCAGGAGCGCCGTGTACACGGCTTGCCAGTACAGCCGCCGGGCCCGCACCCAGTCTCCGGCGCCGACGGCCTGGGAGATGAGCGGGTCAGCGCCCATGAGAAGGCCAATGCCGAAGAAGGCGATGGCGAAGAAGAGGCTGTTGCCGAGGCCCACGCCGGCCAACTGCACGGCGCCGGTGCGCCCCACCACCGCGGTGTCCACCGCGCCCATGGCGGAATGGCCGGCCTGCATGAGGGCCAAGGGCACGGCGAGTCGCACCAGCGCGCGCAATTCACTCTTGGGAGAAGGCCGGGTGGACATGACGGGCAGGGCTTCGGGCTCGGGGCTTCTCGCACACCTGACGGACGTCCGGCGAGCGAGGGGCCGTCCCACCCTCCTTTGGGGGCATTCGGAAGGCGCCCGTCTTGTGCTACGAGGCGCGGACTTCTTTTCTCTCCACAGCCAGCGCGCGGGGGAGCCCGCGGCGAAAGACCATGGCCCGACGACGTCTCCAGGTGGTGTGCGTGTTGGTGCTCGGCCTCGCGGCGGCCATCGGCTGCACCAATTTGAGTTACGACTGCGTCGGCATCTGCGGAACCGAAGTGGGCAACGGAGACTTCGAGGGCACGGTGACGGCCAACAGCCTGCCCGAGGCGCTCAACGCGTGCCGGGCGATGACGGGTTGCGACGCCGGCTACAACCCCAACTGCAGCTGCTACCTCCAGCAGTAGGCCCCGGAAGGCAGGGGCCGCCTCTTTTTTCGGGTGAAGGCGTGCTTCCCGTCAGCCTTCGACCGTGGGTACCCTCAGCGCGAGCCATGGCGGAGCCGAGTCTCGACTTTTTCTACGAGTTGGCGAGCCCCTACGCCTGCCTGTCCGCGCTTCGCATTCGGGCGCTGGGGGCGGCATCGGGGGTGTCCATCCGTTGGCGCCCCTTCCTGTTGGGGCCCCTGTTTCGGGCTGAGGGCCTCAACGACAGTCCGCTCAACGTCTTTCCCCTCCGCGGCCGCTACGCCCGCCGGGACGTTGCCCGCCGAGGCCGCCGCTACGGCTTTGACGTCCGCTTTCCGTCTTCCTTTCCGCGCCACAGCGTCCTCGCCTCGCGGGTGGCGCTGGTGGCGCTGCAGGAGGGGTGGGGCGAGGACTTCAGCGAGGCGCTGTACCGGGCTGAGTTTCAAGAGGACCGCGACATCGCCTCGGCGGAGGTGGTGGGCGCTGTCGTCGCGAGGTTGGGACAGGACGCCCGCCGGGTGCTTTTGGGGGCCGAGACGCCGGAGGTGAAGGCTTCGCTGCGGGCCCAGACGGATGCCGCCCAGGCACTGGGCATCTTCGGAGCCCCCAGTTTCCTCACCCAGGGGGAGCTCTTCTGGGGGGATGACCGGTTGGAGGACGCCCTGGAGTGGGCCCGGGCACCACGGTGAGACCGAGGGGCCCAAAACGCGCGTTGCCTTGACCCCTGCCGCGGCCTCCCCCTAGAAGACCCCGGCCTTCCCATTGCAGTGCTTCGAGAGGGGTTCCCCATGAGAACGCTCCTGGCGGCCACGTCGGCTGCCGTCGCGCTGTTGGCCGTCGGCTGTGAGAAGAAGTCCGTTCCCGCGGGGACAGCCCCCGCGCCGCAGGCCTCCCCCGCGCAGGCCGCGCCCTCCGGGGACACCATCCTGATTGGCGAGGTCTTCTCCCTCACCGGAGGCCAGGCCACCTTCGGAATCAGCAGTCGCAACGGCGTGGAAATGGCGGTCAAGGAGGCCAACGCCGCCGGCGGGGTGAAGGGCAAGAAGCTGGAGACCCGCGTCTACGACGACCAGGGAAAGCCGGAGGAGGCGGCCAACGCCACCACCCGACTGGTGAACCAGGACCGCGTGGCCATCATCATCGGCGAGGTGGCCAGTACCAACTCCATCGCCATGGCCAACGTCGCCCAGCCGGCCGGGGTGCCCATGGTCACGCCCACCTCCACCAACCCCAAAGTGACCGCCATTGGCGACTACATCTTCCGCGTCTGCTTCATCGACCCTTTCCAGGGTTTCGGCATGGCCAAGTTTGCCCGTGACAACCTCAAGCTGAACAAGGTGGCCGTTCTCCGGGACTTGAAGAGCGACTACTCCACCGGTCTGACCGACGTCTTCACCCGGAAGTTTACGGAAATGGGCGGGAAGATTGTCGCCGTCGAGACCTTCAGCCAGGGGGACAGCGACTTCCGCGGGCAGCTCACCGCCATCAAGCGCGCCAACCCGGACGGCATTTACGTCCCCGGCTACTACAGCGAGGTGGGCGTCATCGCCCGCCAGGCCAAGGAGCTCGGCCTCAGTGTGCCTCTCATGGGTGGAGACGGCTGGGACAGCGCGAAGCTGTTTGAGCTCGGTGGCAGCGCGGTGGAGGGGAACTACTTCAGTAACCACTACAGCTCGGATGACCCGGCGCCCCGCGTCCAGAAATTCGTCGCGGCCTACAAGGCCGCCTACGGCGAGATTCCGGATTCGCTGGCCACGCTGGCCTATGACGCTGCCAACGTGGCCATTGATGCCATGCGCCGCGCGCCGGACCTCTCGGGGAAAGCCATCCGCGATGCCCTGGCACAGACCAAGGACTTCCCCGGGGTGGCTGGCACGGTCACCATCGACAGCGCACGCAATGCGGTGAAGCCGTTGGTCATCCTCAAGGTGGCCAAGGGAAAATTCGATTACATGGCGACGATTACCCCCTGATGGGCGACCTCGTCCAACACCTCATCAACGGCCTCGCTTCCGGCACCATCTATGCCCTGGTGGCCCTCGGCTACACCATGGTGTACGGCGTCCTGAAGCTCATCAACTTCGCGCACGGCGATGTGATGATGGTCGGGACGTTCATGGCCTACGCCGTGGCGCGAAGCCTGGGACGGCCCCTCCAGACGTCCTTCCTCGGGGTGAGCGCCATCTTCCTCGCGGCCATGGTCGGCTGCGCGCTCCTCGGGCTCCTCATCGAGCGTTTTGCCTACCGGCCGCTGCGGGAGAAGCCGCGCCTCACCGCGCTCATCACCGCCATTGGCATTTCCTTCACCCTCTCCTACGGCTTTCAGCTGGACTTCGGCCCGCTCCCCGGCGCGGCACCCCGCGCCTTTCCGGAGATTATTCCTCCGCACGAATGGTTCGTGTTTGGCGACCGGGCAGTCGTCATTTGGAACTGGCAAGTCATCTCCCTGGCCATCGCGCTGATTTTGATGGTCGGGCTCCAGGCGCTCGTGTACCGCAGCAGCTTCGGCCGGGCGATGCGGGCGGTGTCCTTCGACCACAAGACTGCAGGGTTGATGGGGATTCCTGTCGACCGCGTCATCGCCCTCACCTTCATGCTGGGCAGTGCGCTGGCCGCGGGCGCGGGCATCCTCTTCGCCATCAAGGACACGCTCGTCCAGCCGTTGATGGGTCTCTATGTCGGGCTGAAAGCCTTCGTCGCGGCAGTCATCGGCGGGATTGGCAACGTGCCCGGGGCGGTGGTGGGAGGGCTTTTGCTCGGCCTGGTCGAGGAATTCGTCGTCGGCTACTCCTCGAGCAGTTGGCGGGACGCGGTGGCCTTCAGCTTCCTCATCATCGTCCTCTTGGTGCGACCCTCCGGGCTCTTTGGAACGGTGACCGCGGAGAAGGTCTAGCCCCCCTCGCGCATGCCCTCCTTGCCAGCATCCCTCCGCGGCGTCTTTCCCGTCCTGGTCGCCTTGGCGGTGTTGGGATTGCTGCAGGTCCTGTTGGGGAACTTGCCCTTCTTCGTCTACTTGTCGTCCCTCGTCGGGGTGAACGTCATCCTCGCCGTGTCGCTCAACATCGTGAATGGGATGACCGGCCAATTCTCCATCGGCCACGCCGGCTTCATGGCGGTGGGCGCTTACGTGGGCGGACGGTTCGCGTTGGACGTCAAGGACTTGGCCATCTCCGGCATTCCCGCCAGCCTCTCGGACCAGGTCCAGCTGGTGGCCTCGCTCCTGGTGGGAGGCATTGCTGCCGGGCTGGCCGGCTTCATGGTGGGGCTACCCTCCTTGCGGCTCCGGGGCGACTACCTGGCCATTGTCACCTTGGGCTTCGGGGAGATGATTCGCGTCATCGTCTCCAACCTCGAGATTTTCGGTCGCGCGCTGGGGCTCTCCGGCATTCCGCAGACCAGCAGCTTCATGATGATTTGGACGTGCGTCTTCATCGTGGTGCTCGCCGCCCGCCGTATCCAGAGCAGCACCCACGGCCGCTCGCTGTTGGCCATTCGCGAGGACGAGGTGGCCGCCGAGGCGATGGGCGTCAACACCACCGCCTACAAGGTGCGGGCTTTTGTCATCTCGTCGTTTTTTGCCGGCGTGGCCGGCGCGTTGTTCGCGCACTTCGTGCCCATCATCAACCCCGGGTCTTTCACTTTCGTGAAGAGCATCGAGGTGGTGACCATGGTCGTCGCCGGCGGCCTGGGCAGCATCTCTGGCTCCATCATCGCCGCGGTGGTGCTGACCTTGCTTCCGGAGGTGCTGCGCAGCCTCTTCATCCAGGTTGGCGGGTTGGAGGGTGGGGCGTCGCTGGCGCAGAAGGTGGACCAAATCCGGATGCCCATCTACGGCATCCTCCTCATCATCCTCATGCTGTCCCGGCCGCAGGGTGTCTTCGGAAGCCGCGAGCTGTGGGACGCCTTCCCCAAGTGGTGGGGCCGCGGCTGGCGGAGGTCTGAAGAGTGAGTGCCGCACTCCTCGAGGCCCAAGGGGTGGGCATTCACTTTGGCGGGCTCAAGGCGCTGAGCGGATTCGACTTGGCCATCCACCAAGGAGACTTGAAGGGCCTCATCGGCCCCAACGGAGCCGGGAAGACGACGGCGTTTAATGTCCTGACCGGCGTCTATTTGCCCAGCGCGGGGACGGTGCGCGTCACCGGCGAGGTGGTGAATGGCCTCAAGCCGCACCAAATTAACCGCCTGGGGCTGGCCCGCACTTTCCAGAACATCCGCCTCTTCAGGACGTTGAGCGCGCTGGACAATGTCCGCGTGGCCTGCCTGGCGGACACCTTCTCGGTGTTTTCCCGCGACCGCATCGAAGCCGCCCGGAAGCGCACCCGCAAGCGCGGCGGCCCGGCGTCGGCCATGCGGGCGGTCAACAACTACGTGGACTGGTGGCGGGCACTCCTCTTGACGCCCGGCTTTCAGCGCGAGGAGCGCGCCCTCACCGAAAAGGCCGAGGCGCTGCTCTCGGTGATGGGGCTTCTTCCGCGCAAGAACGAGGAGGCGCGCAACCTGCCCTATGGCGAGCAGCGACGCCTGGAAATTGCCCGGGCGCTGGCCACCGGCCCACGGGTGCTACTCCTGGACGAGCCAGCGGCGGGGATGAATACCCGGGAAAAGGCGGATTTGATGGTGCTCATCCGCGAGCTGCGCGCGCGCTTCTCCTTGGGCATCCTGGTCATCGAGCACGACATGAAGCTGGTGATGGGGATTTGTGAGGACATCACCGTGCTCGACTATGGCGAGACCATCGCCCGTGGCTCCCCGGAGCGCGTGCGCGGAGACCCCAAAGTCATCGAGGCCTACCTCGGGGACAGCTACCTCGCGTCCCAGGGATTGCCTGTGCCGGGGGCACAGCCGTGAGCGTCGAGCAGCGCGAGCTGCGTGACCCCATTCTCGAGGTGGAGGACCTTCACGTCAGCTATGGGGCCATTACCGCGCTCCGCGGTGTCTCCCTCAAGGTGGGCAAGGGCGAGGTGGTGGCGCTCATCGGCGCCAACGGCGCGGGGAAGACCACCACCCTCCGGGCCGTCTCCGGAATGCTGCGCCCGAAGAGCGGCCGCATTCTGCTCGAGGGACAGCCAGTGCAAGGGATGAAGTCCCATCTCCTTGTCCCCAAAGGCATGGCCCACGCCCCGGAGGGCCGTGGCATTTTTCTCAACCTCACGGTGGGGGAAAACCTCGACCTCGGCGCCTATTTGCGAAAGGACAGCGTCCAGGTGGCCGAGGACCGGGAGTACGTCTTCGGGCTTTTCCCGCGGCTGAAGGAGCGCCTGCGTCAAGTGGGGGGCACGCTGTCCGGCGGCGAGCAGCAGATGCTGGCCATCAGCCGGGCGCTCATGAGCCGTCCCAAGCTCCTGCTTCTGGACGAGCCCTCCTTGGGCCTCGCCCCACAGGTGGTGGAAACCATTTTTCGCATCCTCCGCGACGTGAATGCGCGCGGCGTGTCCATTCTCCTCGTGGAGCAGAATGCGCACCTGGCCCTAAGCCTCGCCAACCATGGCTATGTGCTGGAGACAGGCGAGGTGGCCATGGCCGGGCCTGGGAAGACGCTCTTGGCCAGCCCGGAAATTCGGAAGGCCTACCTCGGCGAGTAAAAAACAAGAAGCGCCCGGCGCCTCTCGCCTTGGGGCGAGGAGGGGCGGACGCTTCCCCATGGGGCGCCCTTGGAGGGGGGGCGGGCGCCCCAACCTTCAAACCGCTTTAATTCACCTTCACTTGAATGGCCTTCGGCTTGGCCTCGGCGCGCTTCGGGACATGAATGCGCAGCACGCCATTCTTGGCCTCGGCCGTCACCTTGTTCGGGTCAAACGTCGCCGGCAAGGTGAAGCTGCGGGCAAACGTGCCATAGGCACGCTCGATGCGGTGGTAATTCTCCCGCTTGTCCTCGCGCTCCAGCTTGCGCTCGCCGCGCACCGTGAGGACGCCGTCCTCGAGGTTGACGGTGACGTCCTTGGCGTCCACCTCGGGGAGCTCGAACTTGAAGGTCAAGCCCTCGCCGTCCTCGTAGACGTCCACCGGAGGCGCCCAACCAAAACTTTCCGTCCCCCGGCCCGCGCCCACGCGGTCTTCAAACAACCGATTTAAGTCATTCTGCAGCCGGGAAATGTCCCGAAAGGGCTCCCAGCGAGTCAACGTTGTCATGTGTTTCTCCTTTCCCTTAAGAACGTAAGGCGGGAGTTTCGAGCGTCAAGTCGCTCCAGAAAAACCCAACATTCCGCCACGGGTTACGCCTCGAGGGGCCCGCGTGCAGCCGTCTCGGAAGCGGGACGAGGGAGCGCCCTCAGGGGTGTGCGGTGGCGGACGCACCGAGGGGGACGTCCGCGAGGGCGGTGTAGCGGCTTCCGCCGGGAAGAGGCTCGCTTTGGTAGAGGACGAGGCGGCCAAGGACGAAGGCTCCCAAGGCCCGGCCTCGGAGCGCCCGTGCGCAGCGGCTCAAACTCGCGTCCCCAGGCCGCCCCCGGGCGCGAGCCAGGGTGAGGTGGGGAACAAAGGGCTCCGTCGCGCTGGGTTGCGCGAAGGGGAGTGCGCCCAGCGCCCCCCGGGCGTCAGCGACGAGGGCGCGCAGGGCGGCCACGTCCCCGGTGACGTGGGCGTAGAGGACGTTGGGGGCGTGGGGGCGGCCGAAGCAGCCGGCGCCTTGAAGGCCCAAGAGGAGGGGCCCGTGCCGCACACCGAGAGGCCGCAGGGCGTCGAGGAGGAGGGGCACCTGGGCGGCCTGCTGCTCTCCGAGGAAGGCCACCGTGAGGTGGAGCTGTCCCGGGCGCACCCAGCGGGCTTGGGAGGCGGCGCGCCGAGCCGCCGTCAGGGCCAAAAAGAGGGTGGCCTGGAGGTCTTCCGGCAGGGGACTGGCGAGGAAGAGGCGCAAAGGCGTGGTGGAAGTCCTCCCTCCAGGGCCCCAGCTAAACACCACCCCACCCGGCGGCTCCAGGGGTGGAGCGCGCCGTACGGCCCAGGCTAGGGTGCCTCGGACGGTGCTTGCCCTGGAAGTCTCTCGCCTCCGGAAGCGTTATGGGCCGGTGCAGGCCGTCGACGGCATCTCTTTTCAGGTGCACCCGGGCGAGGTGGTGGGGCTGTTGGGGCCCAACGGTGCCGGGAAAAGCACCACGCTTCGGCTTCTGGCCGGACTGGTACGGCCGGACGAGGGCACCGTACGGCTGGCCGGGCATGACGTACGCCACGCCCGGACACAGGCCCTCGCCGCCGCAGGCTTCCTCATTGAGTCCCCAGCCCTCCCGGCGGAGTTGACGGCGCTCTCCGCCCTGGCCTGGGTGGCGCACCTCGGGGGCCGGGCCGTGGACGCCGGGCGGTGCCGCGAGGCGCTCTCGGAGGTGGGGCTGACGGACGTCGCCCAACGCCGCGTCCGGGCACTCTCCTTGGGCATGAAGCAGCGGCTCTCCTTGGCCGCTGCGATGCTGGAGCGCCCGCCCCTCTTGGTGCTGGATGAGCCAATGAATGGACTCGACCCGCCGGGAGTGAGGGACATGGGGGAGCTCCTCTTGAGGCTCGCCCGGGCCGGCACGGCGCTTCTCGTCTCGAGCCACCTCTTGGACGAGGTGGAGCGCACCTGCCAGCGCGTCCTCGTCATGGCCAGGGGCCGTCTGGTGGCCGAGCAGCCCGTGGACGCGGCGCACCCCGGAGCCCTGCGGGACCTCTTCTTCTCCGTCACCGGCGCAGGTGCTGCATGAGGCGGCTGCTCGGCGCCTTCCGCGGCGAATGGTTGCGGCTGGCCACCCGGCGCGCAGCGTGGCTGCTCCCGTTGGGCGCCTTCTCCGCGTTTGCCTACGCCTACAGCCTCGGGGCTGCGGCCGAACGCGGCCTCTTCGGCGCACCGACGGGCTTTTACCTTGCGGCCACCGGGGCCACCGGCGCCGCTCTCACCTGCGCCGCGGTGGGAGCGCTTCTGTCCGCGAGCGCGGTGGGCCAGGACTTCGCCGCCGGCGTGGCCCGGACTGCCCTCTGCCGCCCGGTGGGGCGCGCCACCTGGCTTGTGGCGCGACTGTTGGCGCTGACGTCGGGCCTCCTTTTGGTGTTTCTCGCCGCCTGCGGCGGGGCACTTCTCGCCGGGCAGCTCCGCTTCGGGCTGGGCGCGGTGACGGAGGGCAGTTACGTCCTCGCGCCCGCGAGCCTTCTCCTTCTCCAGCTGGGGGCAGCCGTGGCCAGCTGCTTTTTGGGACTGGCGGCGGCCGTCGCAGCCGGCGGCGTCCTGGGCATGCTGTGGGGGCGGCCCGGGCCGGCGGTGGCCAGCACCGCGGTGCTGGGCGCGGGCCTTCTCGCCCTCGGCCGCTGGCCGAGGCTGGCGGAGGGGTTGCCCACCACCTTCCTCACCGCGGGCCTGGACCGCGTCACGCAGCTTTCCCAAGGGCTGGCCACGCTGTACGCGACGGACGTCGCGCCGCGCGCGCTCGGCGTCTTTTCGGGCTGGCTCGTCCTCTTTCTCGGCGTGGGCCTGCCTCTTTTGCAGCGCAAGGACGTCACCTCGTGAGGCGTCTTACGCTGGCGTTGCTTCTGTTGAGCGCGAAGGCCTTCGCGGCGGACGTCCAGCGCTTCGAGCAGAAGAAGTTGATGGTGTTGGGAGATGTGGTGGTGGTGACAGCCGCAGACTTGGACGGGGATGGGAAGCTGGACATCCTCGTCGGCTACACCAGCGGCACGGGCCAGGCCACCAAGCGCTGGGTGGCCGTCTTCTGGAACCGCGACGGCGTCTTCGGCACGGCCCCGGACTTGGCCCTCAGCCTGGACGAGAGCCAGGCCTTCGCCTTCGACGTGGCGGAGGTGGACGGACAGCCCGGAGACGAGCTCCTCCTCGTCACTCCGGACGGAATTCTCTCCCGCAGCTTTCGCGGCCGCGCAGCCGGTGCTCCAGTCCAACTCGTCGAGCAGCCCACCGCCTTCACCAAACCCGCGCCGGGAATGCTGCCGCGCTTCCGCTTGGTGCAGGACGTCAGCGCGCCCGGGAGCCGGGAGTTGCTCGTCCCCGGCGTCAGCACCCTCGGCATTTACAAGCGGCAGGCCGCCGGGGGCTACGCCAAGGCGGCGGAGCTGGCTCTGGACGTCCAGTCCGGCTGGAGCGCCGCGGACCAGTTGCGCCGGCTGGACCGAGCGCGGCTCGGCTCCGTGCCCTACTTCCGCCTCTCCTTCTCCTACCCCAGCCTCTACGTCGCCGACGTCGACGGCGACGGCCTCTTGGACATTGTTGCCACGCTGGAGGACCGCGTGGCCATTTACCGCCAAGCGGCGGGCTTCACCTTTGCCAAGGAGCCCACCTTCCGGCGCGACTTTGGAGTGCGGACGCCCGAGGAGCTCAAGGAGGCCGGCACCCAAGCCTCGGTGACGGTGAATGACGTGGACGGCGACGGCATCGCGGACTTGGTGGTGCGCAAGCTGGTGGCGCGCGGGCTGGCCTCCGTCACCACCACCACCTACGTCTTTTTCGGACGCAAAGGTGGCGGCTACCCCGATGCGCCGGACCAGGTGCTCCGCGGAGAGGGCGCGACGGGGACGGACGTCGAGCTCTTCGACGTCACCGGGGACGGGCGTCCGGACCTCGTCGTCCCCTCGGTGAATATTGGCATTTTCGCCATCGTGAAAATCCTTCTCAACCGGACCTTGAGCATCAACTTCCAGGTGTTTCCCTTTCTGCCGGCCAAGCGCCGCTTCGCGGACAAGCCGGCGGCCGAGCGCGAGCTCAGCTTTACCCTCAACCTCTCCGGTGCCGCCGACATCCAGGCCATTGACATGTTTGGGGACTACAACGGGGACAAGCGCGTCGACTTGGCCTTCGGCACCGGTGACGAGGAGCTCTCGGTGTTTCTCGGCGGCCAAGGGACACTCTTCGCGGACAACGCCGCGGCCAGGATTCCAGTGCGCGCCGTGGGCCGGCTCGAGTCGGTGGACTTGGACGGCAAGGGGCGCAGCGACATGCTGCTCTACTACCCGGCCACCAAGGGACACCGGGGGGAAGTCATGCTCCTGCGCAACGTTGGGCCCTGGTAGCAGCTCTCACCCTCGGCTTGGGCCTCGGGGGACACCTTCGGCGGTGGCGCGCCCGCGTACCCCAGGGGAGCCCCGTGGGGCCTAGTAGGCCTTGGAGAACACCATCCGGCCGGCCGAGGCCTCGCCGCAGATGATGCACTTGCCCGGAGATGACTGAAGGTCGAAGGGCCGGTTCCGACTGGTGACGCCGCCGGAAAGCTCCTTGACTTGCGCTTCACAAGCCGGGCGCTCACACCAATGGGCGAGGAGGAAGCCGTCGTCGGCGCGGGCCTTGAGCTCCTCCAGCGTATTCACCTCAAAGGTGTGGTCCGCGCGGAATTGCTTGGCGCGGGCGAAGAGTGAGGCCTGCATGGTGTCCAGCATGCTTTGGGCTTGGGTGGCCACCGCGTCCAGGGGCACCGGGACTTTCACCCGGTCGTCCCTCCGGACGAGGACGGCCTGCCCTTTGGCCAAGTCCTTCGGCCCGAGCTCCATCCTCAGGCAAACACCGGTGAGCTCGTGCTCGAAATATTTGAAGCCCGGGCTTTTGGTGTCGTCATCGTCCACCAGGACGAGGAGGCCCGCCCGACGGAGGTCCTCGGCCACGGCGTGGGCCTTCTGCACCACCGGCGTGCGCTCCTCGCCCTTGCCGATGACGACAATGGCGACGTGGGTGGCGGCCAGCTTGGGCGGCACCACCAGCCCCGCGTCGTCGGAGTGGGTGAGGATGAGGCCGCCGATGAGGCGGGTGGAGACGCCCCAGGACGTCTGCCACACGTGATGCTGCTGGCCGTCCCGGCCCTGAAAGGCGGTGTTGAAGGCCTTGGCAAAGTTCTGTCCAAGGTTGTGGCTCGTCCCGGCTTGAAGGGCTTTCTTGTCCTGCATCATCGCTTCGATGGAGTACGTCCTCACTGCGCCGGCAAACTTCTCGGACTCGGACTTGGGACCAGCCAGGACGGGCATGGCCATGTAGTCCTCGGCAAAGGTGCGGTAGACCTCCAGCATCCGAAGCGTCTCGGCCTCGGCCTCGGCTTCCGTTTCGTGGCAGGTGTGTCCCTCCTGCCAGAGAAACTCCGAGGTGCGCAGAAAGAGGCGGGTCCGCATCTCCCAGCGCACCACGTTGGCCCACTGGTTGAGCAGCATGGGGAGGTCCCGGTAGCTCTGAATCCACCGGGCGAACATGGAGTTGATGATGGTTTCGGACGTGGGCCGAATGACGTACGGCTCCTCCAGCTTCTTGCCTCCGGCGTGTGTCACCACCGCCAGCTGCGGCGCAAACCCCTCGACGTGCTCGGCTTCCTTGCGCAGGAAGCTCTCTGGGATGAGGAGCGGGAAGTAGGCGTTGCGGTGCCCCGACTCTTTGAACATCCGGTCGAGGACGCGCTGCATGTTCTCCCACAGCGCGTAGCCATTGGGGCGAATCACCATGCAGCCCTTGACGTCCGAGTAGTCGGCGAGCTTGGCCTTGAGGACCAGGTCCACGTACCACTCGGAGAAGCCCTTCTCCCGCGGTGCCAGCTTCTCGGCCATCAGTTCCTTCCCTGCTGCGGAGTACCTCTCATGGACCGGCGGTGCGTACGTCAGCCGGCGCCGGGAAAGCAACCTCACAGAGGCCAGCACCAAAGGCCCCTGGGGTGTGCTTTGTCCGCGGGCCCGCCCTCGGCCCGGGGGGGCCATTTCCTGGGGAGTGCCCAACCCCCCCCGGCGTGGGCGTCGGCCGACCGGTGCCGCTGTCCTGCGTTCGACAGGTCCCCCCGACGCGCGTGCCCGCGCGCTGTCTTCCCAGCACCCTTCATGCAGAGTGGGTGGCGGTGGGCCTGGCACCCACTCACCGCTTTCCAAGGACGCCAGGCGGGTAGCCGATTAACCTCAGGGCATAAACATGCCGCGTCCTCGCATTCTCGTGGTCGACGACAACGTCGAGTTGCTGTCGCTCCTCACGCACCTCTTCGAGGACGCAGGCTACGACGTCGTCGCGGCCAGCAAGGGAAGGCAGGCGTTGGAGCTCATCCGCCAGCAGCCGCCGTCCCTGGCCTGTCTGGACATTCTTCTTCCGGACATCATGGGGTACGCCGTGGCTGAGGTGCTCCGCAAAGAGCACCCCAGTGTCCCCTACCTCTTCGTCACCGGCGTCTTCAAGGGCAGCAAGCACGCCCAGCAAGGCCAGAGCAAGTACGGGGCGGCGGGCTATTTCGAGAAGCCCTTCGAGGCCAAGAAGCTGTTGGCCGCCGTCGCTGCGCTGGTTCCGCCGGGTGCTCCGCGGCCGGCGGAGGAGGAGGAATTCGAGGTCGAGCTGGACATCGACATCGAGGAGGACGACCCGGCAGAGACCATGGAGCTCAGCGGACGGGTGTTGGTGAGCGGAACGTCCGGGCGGGTGGAGCTCACCGGGAAGGACTTGCGGGCCTCGCCCATCCTGAGGGGTGCGGACCCCGGGGCTCGGCCTCCGACGGACTCCCGTCCCGCGCCCTTGGGCGTGAAGATGCGGCGGGGCGAGCTGCGGGACAACCTCCCGGCACTCATCTCCGCTTTCTTCCTCTCCCGCGAGACGGGTGAGCTCGGCGTCCAGAAGGGCTCGGTGAAGAAAGTCGTCTTCTTCGAGCGAGGGCAGCCCGTCTTTGCCCTCTCCAATCTCCTCGCCGACCGCTTCGGGCAATTCCTGGTGCGGACTGGCCGCGTCCGCCCGGACCAACTGGCGGACGCCGCCCAGGTGGCCCAGCGCACCGGACGCCGCATGGGAGACGTCCTCGTGGAGCGCGGCTTGCTCACCGAGAACGACCGGCCCTACTACCTGGGCCAGCAGGTGAAATCCATTGTCTACTCCCTCTTTGCCTGGGAGGAGGGCAACTACGTCATGAGCTTCGGAGCGCCGCCTCGCCAGGAGGTGCTGAAGCTCGACGTGCACCCGGCCACCCTCATCAGCCGGGGGATGAAGAAGCTTTACAAGCCCGAACGGGTGCGGCGGCTCCTCGCGCTGGAGGACCGGCTGATTGCCTCCCGGCAGCCCATCTACGCCGTCCGAGACATCCCGCTCGAGCGCTGGGAGTCAGAGCTTCTCTCGCAAGCCGACGGCACCCGGACGGTGGCCGAGCTGATTGCGCTGGCCAAGCGTCCGGAGGGTTCGGTGCAGCTGTCTTTGGCCGTCCTGCTCGCACTCCAGGTGCTGGACAAGAGCTAGCGGCGTCCGGCGCCTCGGGTCAGGCCGTCTTCGGCACCACCGAGCGCACCGTGGCGCCGAAAATGAGACGGCTGATGCCGCTGAAAATCATGCTCACGCCGACGAAGGCGGCGAGGATGGCGAAGGAATTCCCTGGCCAGTTGACGAGGATGAAGATGGCCAGCACCAACGTAACGAGGGCGTCAAAGAGCCACAGCCCCCAGCCGGCTCTCGGACGGAGTTGGAAGGCGAGGATGCCCAACAGCACCGCCTCGATGAGCAGCATCCAACCGAGCAACAGGGCCAGCGCCACCACGCCCGGGCCGGGATTGAAGAGGATGTAGCCGCCGGTGACGATGTACAGCACGGCCAGGAGCAGCTTGATGACCACGTGGCCGCTCTCCTTGTGGCTGAAGGCGTAGATGGCTTGCGCCACGCCGCCAAAAATCATCGCCCAGCCGATGAAGATGGCCAGGGTGAACGCCGCGATGTACGGCGCGGCGAGTGCCACAATCCCGGCCACAATCAGCAGCACGCCCGCGGCGATGGTCCAGCCCGTCCTTTGCCTTACCGCTTCCGCCACAGTCTTCGGTTCCGTTGTCATATGTCCTCCCCTCGGAAATTCCCCGTTAGAGGCCTCGGGCTCCCCCTGGCGAGCCGCCAGGCCGACCGGCATCCGAGCCACCTTTCTCACCGAGATGCAACTGCAAAGGGTAGAACCTGATAGACGGGCGGGCCCAAAGCCAATGCCGAAACCCTCCCTCGGTGTCCTCCTCGGTGTTTTCGTTTTCGCTTCGGCTTCCCTGGCCGCTCCGGCCGGAGCGCCGGACGCGCAGGCCACGGCGGTGGAGCGCAACCTGCTTCCGCCGTTGGCGGTGGAAGGTGTTCCGCCCTGGACGCTCGCCGACAGGATGCGCCACTACCACGTGCCTGGGGTGAGCATCGCGCTCATTCAGGGCGGTCACGTGGCCTGGGCTCGGGGCTACGGCGTCCTCGACGTCACCTCCAAGACTCCGGTGACGCCCAAGACGCTCTTCCAGGCCGCCTCTTTGAGCAAGACGGTGACGGCCGTCACCGTGCTGAAGCTGGCCGACCAGGGAAAGCTTTCCCTGAATGCCCCGGTGAATAGCCTCCTCAAGAGCTGGAAGCTTCCTGAGGGCCCCTACACCAGCGGCGTCACCCTGGAACGAATCCTCAACCACACCGCAGGCCTGACGGTGGCCGGCTTTTCAGGCTACCCGCCGGGTGCCACGCTCCCGACGCTTCTGGAAACGCTGGACGGCAAGCCGCCGGCCAACAATGCCCGGGTGCGCGTGGACGTGGAGCCCGGGACAGCCTTTGGCTATTCCGGGGGCGGCTTCGAGGTCGCCCAGCAGCTCCTCCAGGACGTCTCCGGCCGCCCCTTCGCGACGCTGGTGCAGGAGAGCGTTTTTCGTCCGTGCGGGATGGAGGACAGCTTCTTCCAGCAGCCCTTGGGGTCCGAGCTCGCCGCGCGCGCCGCCACTGGCTACAACTCCGACGGCCGGGAGCTCCCGGGGAAATGGCACGTCTACCCGGAGCTCGCCGCCGCTGGCTTGTGGACGACGGCCTCGGACCTGGCCCGGCTGGCCATCGCCGTGCAGCAGTCGCATGCCGGTGTTCCGGAAGCCGTGCTCTCCAAAGCCATGGCGGGCCGCATGCTCACCGGAGGCACCTTCGGCGAGGGTGGCTTCTCGGTGGGCAACGGCCTGGGCGTCAACGTCGACCAGCGGGGGAAGGGGACATTCTCGCAAATCAGCGTGGAGCAAGTTTCCGGCCTCGACGGTTACCGAGCCCTGCTGGTGGCCAGCACCGAGGGCGGCTACGGCGTGGTGGTGATGACGAATGGCGACGGGGGCGGCCGGCTGGCCGATGAGATTGTCCGTGCGGCGGCCGACGTCTACGGCTGGAAGCTTCTGGCCGCGGGACACACCAAGCGCGGCCAGCCCTCCGAGGACCAACTGCGGAGGATTTCCGGTCGCTACCGCTTTGGGTCCGACGACGTGCTGACCATCATCCCCAGCCACGGTGGCCTCAAGGCGCAGCCGCTGTTGGGGGAGGCCTTCGAGCTCATCCCCTTGGAGGGAGGCGACTTCCTGAGGGTAGACCCTCCCGCTCGCTTCACTTTCGACGCCACCGGCGTCATCTCCAGGAGCCTCGCTGGAGACCAAACCGGGCTCCGAGTCCCCTCGGGCGAGCTGACGCCGCTGCAGCTGTTGCTCGCCGGAAAGACCGAGGCCGCGCTCAGCGGCTACCGGCAGCTGTGGAAGGAAGACGCGAAGAATCCGGCCCTGGAGGAGCTCCGGCTCAATGACGTGGCCTACGAGCTCCAGAAGCGCTCGCCAGACCAGGCGCTGGCGCTCTTCCAGCTGAACGCCGAGTTTTACCCGGACTCACCCAACACCTGGGACAGCCTGGCCGAGGCTTACCTCTCCTTGGGGAAGCGCGACGAGGCGCTGCGCTGCTACCGGAAGGTGCTGGAAACAGCCCCCAAGGACACGCACCTTCCCAAAGACATCAAATCCATGCTGCTCCAGAACGCCGAGCGGAAGGTGAAAGAGCTCCAGGGCGGCTAGAGGATGGGGGACAGAAGCCGCGCTGCCCGCACCGCGAAGCGGTAGGCCCAGCCCCGGGCCTCAACCTCCGCCGCCGTCACCTGGCGAGCGTGCGAAAAGTCGCGTTGCAGCATGGCTTCCACCTGCGTCGCGAAGGCGGTGTCCACAAACAGGGTGGTCAATTCGAAGTTGAGCCGCATGGAGCGGTTGTCGAGGTTGGCCGAGCCCACCGAGCTCAGGGCGTCGTCCACCAGCATGACTTTCTGGTGAAGAAAGCCGTCCTGGTAGAGGAGCGTCTTGATGCCGGCGCGTTCCGCCGCCGCCAGGAAAGAGAAGGAGGCCAGCTCGATGGTTTTGGAGTCGTTCTTCTGTGGAAGGAGCAAGCGGACGTCGACGCCCCGCATGGCCGCGAGCCGCATTGTCTCGAACACCGGGCCGTCCGGGACGAAGTAGGGGTTGGCGAACCAAGCGCGCTTCTTGGCCACGCTCAGGCATTGCATGAAGAAGAGCTGCAGCCGCGAGTCGAGGTCGGCGGGGCCGGTGGCCAGGACAAACACCGGGACGTCGCCCTCCGTCGCGGGGACGGGGTCCCACTCGAGCTCGGGCGCCGTCCGAGTGGCCCAGTACCAGTCTGCCACCCACGCCGCTTGAACTGCCTGCACGCTGGGGCCCTCCAGCTGCACCTGGGTGTCGCGCCAATGTCCATACCGCTTGCTCCTGCCGAGGTATTCATCGCCGACGTTGAGTCCGCCGGTGAAGGCGGTGCGTCCGTCCACCACCACCACCTTGCGGTGGTTTCGGAAGTTGAGCTGGAAGCGGTTTTGCCGCCCGCGCGTCGTCTGGAAGGCGGACACTTTCACACCGGCTTGGAGGAGCTCCTCCAGGTAACGCCGGGGCAGGGAGAAGGAGCCAATCTCGTCGTAGAGCAGGTACACCTGCACGCCGGCGCGGGCGCGCTCCATGAGCGCCGTCTGGAACTGCCGGCCGATGGCGTCGTCACGAAGGATGTAGAACTGCACCAGGACGTACCGCTGGGCGCGGGCGATGGCGGCGAAGATGGCCTCGAAGCAGGCGGCGCCGTCGATGAGCAACCGGGCGTGGTTGCCGGCGGTGCACGGCGCCCGTCCGAGCTTATTGAGCACCTGGAGGTCCCCCTCCCAGCGCCCGGGCAGGATGCGGCAGAAGGAGCGGATGCGGTCCAGGTTTTGCTGGATGCTCGCGATTCGCTCGACGGACTGCGAGCGGATGGCCTCCACGTAGCCTTGGAAGCGGCCGCGGCCGAAGACGAGGTAGAGCGGGACGGCCACCGCCGGGAGGGTGAGCAGGGCGATGGTCCAGGCGATGGCCCCCTGTGCGGTGCGCGTCTTCAGCACGGCGCGGACGGCGAAGAGAATGCCCAGGGCTTCCAGCGAGGCCAGGACGACGTACCAGGCGATGTGAAAGACGTGCGCGGACATGACAGAGGAGGGAGTGCCCTCGGCCCCTAGCTGAGTCGTCCCCGCTCGGTGGGGTCGCTCCCGGCCACCGCCGCGCCGGACAACCCCTGGGCAAGCCGGCGGTGCTCGGCACTCCCCAGGCGCTCCGCCTGGGAGCCAGCTGGATGGGCGAATCGGGCCAGCAGCCCGTCGATGCGCCGGTGCGCTTCCGCGAGCCGCTGGCGCGAGACGCGTCCCGCCTCCACCGCGCGCACCAAGGCCTCGAGGCAGCGGCGCTGGACGTCCGGGCTCTCGCACACCAAGAAGACGTCGACCCCGGCCCGCGCGCCCTCCACCGTCGCCTCCTCGACGCCCAGGTGCTCCGCGATGGCCTTCATCTCGAGGTCGTCCGAGACGCAGACGCCGCGAAACCCGAGCTCACCCCGTAAAATGTCCGTGAGCGCGCGGTGACTCAACGTGGCCGGGAGCTCCTCGCCGAGCGCCAAAAAACGCACGTGGGCCGTCATGACAGACGCCAGGCCCGCCTCCGCGTACCGTCGAAAGGGTAAGAGCTCCACCGCCCGCAGCCGCTCCAAGCCGTGGGTGAGGACGGGCAGCGTGTGGTGGCTGTCCTGGTGCGTGTCCCCGTGGCCGGGGAAGTGCTTGGCGCAGGAGGCCACGCCTCCCGCCTCGAGTCCGCGGGCCAGGGCCACCCCCAAGGTGGCCACGTGCTCCGGGTCGCTGCCCAGCGCGCGGTCGGCGATGACGGGGTTGGCCGGGTTGGTGTCCACGTCCAGCACCGGGGCAAAGTCCCAGTCAATGCCCAGCGCGCGCAACTCATACGCCAAGAGCCGTCCTACCCGCTCGGCCAGCGGCGCATCGGCGTATTGGCCCAGCACCCGCATGGCCGGGAGCGCGGTGAAGGGCGCGCCGCGGAAGCGGGCCACCCGGCCCCCCTCCTGGTCCACGCTGGTGAGAAAGGGCCGCCCGGCGCTCCGCTTGAGCTCGGCGAGGAGTTCGGTTGTCTCCTGGACGGTGCCGATGTTTCTGGAGAAGAGAATGGCGCCGAGTACCCCATCGCGCACCAGCGCGGCGAGCTCCGGACTGAGGGCCTTCTCCTTGAAGCCGACGACGAAGAGCCGCGCGCAGTCCCGTTCGAGAGGGGAGGCCACTGTCGGCCGGGCAGTGTAGCAGCAAGGACGGTGGCCGCCGGGCCCAGGACAGGCCATTCTTCGGCCTGCGGCGCGCGCCCGCCGTGGCGTTGGGAGGCTGGCTTCAACAGGGGGCGCCCGCTCCCTTCAAAAAAGGGCGACAGGAGGTCCATCAGCGGTGCTTCACACCGAGCGGCTCACGGTTGGCTTCCTCATGGACCCGCTGGAGCGGGTGCTGGTGCACCACGACACCACCTTTGCGCTGATGCTGGCCACCCAGGCGAGGGGCCACCGCATTCTCTGCTTCGAGCAGCACCACCTCTCCTACGCCCACCGTCGCCCCCAGCTGCTGGCCCGCGAAGTCGAGGTGCAGGCGGTGCCCGGTGCGCACTTCCGTGTGGTGGCCACGCTGACGCTGGGCATCGACGCCCTGGACGTCCTCTGGCTGCGGAAGGACCCGCCCGTCGACGCCGCCTTCCTCCACGCCACCCAACTCGTGGAGACGTCCACCGAAGGCGCCCCGCTTTTCATCAACTCCCCCTCCGGCCTGCGGGCGGCCAACGAGCACCTGTGGGGTTTGCGCTTTCCGGAGCTCTCGCCTCCGACCCTGGTGAGTGCGGACATGTCCGAGCTCAAGGGCTTCATCGACTTGGCACCGGACGGGGCGGTGCTGAAGCCGGTGGAGGGCCACGGGGGGGAGGGGGTGGTGCTGCTCACCAAGGGCGACCGGAATACCACTGCGCTGCTCGAGCTCTACACCCGCCGCGGCACCGAGTGGGCCATGCTGCAGCGCTACCTCCCCGAGGCGCGGGTGGGCGACAAGCGCATTCTCGTCTTGGACGGCCAGCCCCTGGGGGCGGTGCTGCGCGTCCCGCGCGACGATGACCATCGCGGGAACCTCGCCGCCGGCGGGAAGGCCGTGCGCAGCGCGCTCACCGCCAAGGACCGCGCCCTCTGCGAGCACCTCGCGCCGCACCTCAAGGCGGAGGGGCTGTCCTTCGTCGGGCTGGACGTCATTGGCGACTTCCTCACCGAGGTGAATGTCACCAGTCCCACCGGCCTCGTAGAAATTGCGCAGCTCGACGGCGCGCCGCTGGCCGAGCAAGTGGTGCTGGCGGTGGAGAAGAAGGCCCGAGCGCGCGGCGACGCCGCCTCGCGCGCGTCCGGGGTGCCCGGGCGGTCTCGGCCCTAAGCGCTTTTGAGAAGTGTCCCCTCCAGGAAGAAGCACAGCGCCGCGGCCACCAGCAGCCACGTCCACACGGGCACCCGGGCCTCGGTGGTGCCGGCCGGGCCCTTGACCGCCTCCTCTCCGAAGTAGGCGGCCAGGGCCTCCGGCTTCACCCGGGTGAGGTCGCTCTGGGCTGGGTCGAGCACCACCGCAAAGGGCGGCTGGGCCGGGCCGCCGGCCGCGTCCAGGGGGCGGTAAATGCCGGGCTCCAGGAGCGGTCCCACGCGAAGCGCTCCGTCGGGCTCGGGGCGCAGCGGCACCTTCCCGCCGGACGGCGCGCGCACCTCGGCGACGCCGCCGGGCGTCTCCGGATGAAGCAGAAGCGTCTGGCCGATGTGGCCTTCCAGGCGCTCACGTTCCTCGAGTCCACCGGCCAGGTAGGCCGCGGACCGCTGGACGAGTGGGAGGAAGGAGGTGCGGATGGCGAAGTCGGACCACGTCCGCTCGACGGTGGAGGTAAACAGCAGCACCCGGCCCTTCCCCCGGCGGGCGAGGAGGAGGGCCGGAGCGCCGTCGTCGAAGGCCGCCAGCACCTCGGCTGTGTCCCCGGAGCGCGGTCCCGCTTCCACCAGCATGTAGCGGAAAAAGCGCGTGGCCAGCAGTCCCTCCCGCGCTTTGCCGGTGAAGGGGAGGAAGAGCGGGTGCTCCCAGGCGACGTCCCCGAGACGTGCCGGCCGGAGCGCCGTCTCCCCGGTGGCGCCGGCACTCTTCACCAGCCGCAGCGGGCGTGGCAGGAGGGCCCCCAGGCGCTGGTTCCAGGCGTCCGCCTCCACCTGGTCGCCCATGGAGATGAGGAGCCCACCCCCACCCTCGACGAAGGCCCGGAGCCGGGTCGCCACCTCGGCGCTGGGCGCCGGGACGTTGAGGAGCGCGACGACGTCAAAGTCCCCCAGCTTCTCGCGGAAGGCCGCCTCGGTGTCGCGCAGCGTGGGGTGGGCCTCCGAGCCCGGGGCGTTGAGCGCCGCCTCATAGAAGAAGGCCTCGTCCCGGTAGCGCACCGCGCTCGGTGAGCCGTCCACCACCAGCACGCGGACGTCCTTGGGCACGTGCACGACGAAGTCGCGCCGGTCGTCCTCGGCGAGCGCGTCTGGCCCCAGCGTGACGGCGCCGGTGATGGCGCCGCCGGAGTCCGCCCGGGCGCTGAGAGACTTCTGCGCCGTACCTCCTGGCCCCAGCGCGAGGAAGGCCTTGGCCACTGGGTGCCCGGAGAGCTCGAGGGCCGCCGGTACCTCCGCCGCCCCGTCCGGGGAGACGTTGCGCGCGGTGAAAGTCACCTGCACCATGCGCGGCCCGAGCTGCGGTGCGGGTTCGGCCTTGGCCTCAAAGAGGAAGTGGTTGGAAAGGACGCGCCCCGGCGCCACGTCGCGGAGGACGAATTCCGGCTGTACCAGGCGCTCCCCCACCTTCACCTTGGGCGGCGGCGTCTCGAGGCGGAGTGAGGCGAGGGTGAAGGCGGAAATCACCACCAGCCGCTTGCCCGGAAGCGGGCTGTCTTCCAGGGCTTTCGCGGCCAAGGTGAGGCAGCCATTCAAGTCCGCCGCGCCGTAGGAGGGCTGCATCCGGTCGATGGCCTCCCGGGCCCGAGTGCGGTCGAAGCTGGGCGCGCTGGGGACGTCCATCTCCGGGCCGCAGGGGACGAGGACGAGGGGCTCCTCGGGGAGCAGCGTGGCCAGCGCCTCGCGCGCCTCGTCGCGGGCGTGCTCGAAGAGGCTTTCCGAGTCGTGAAAGCGCATGCCCAGCGAGCGGTCCACCACCACCGCCGTGGCGGACGGCCCGGCGAGGTGGGACACCCCGGCGCCCGGCCGCAGCAGCTGGGGCCGGGCCAGGGCCACCGGCACCGCCAGAAGCAGCAGTGTCCGCAGGGTGTAGAGGAGCAGCCGCTTCAACCGCAGCCGGGAGGCCGTCCGGCGGTGGCTTCTCAGGACGAAGGCGATGGCGGCGAAGGGCCTGGGCTTCGGCCGGCGCCGGTCGAAGAGGTGCACCAACAGGGGCAGCAGCGCGCCCAACGCCCCGAGCAGCATGAGGGGGTGGGCGAAACTCAACGCCGTCGCCCCTGTCGCTTGGAGAGAAACCCCAACAGCGCGCTGTCCAGCGGCTCGTCCGTCCGGACCAGTTGGTAGTCCACGTCCGCCTCGGCGCAGAGCTCCTTCGTTTGCGTGAGAAACGCGCCCACCTCCTCGAGGTAGCTCTGGCGAATTTCCCGCGCGTTGACTTCCAGCCGCCGGTCATCCTCCATGGAGAGGAAGAGGGTGGGGTCATCGAAGGGGAACTCGAGCTCCGCGGGGTCCAGAATGTGGAAGACGGCCACGTCGTGCTTTCGCGCCCGCAGCTGGAGAATTCTGCGCAGCGCCTCCGGCGCCTCGTCGAAGAGGTCGGAAAACACCACCACCATGGCCCGGCGGGGGAGGCGCTCGGCGAGGTGGTCGGCGGCGTGGTGCAAGTCAGTCCCGCCTTTCGCCTCGAGCTGCTCCAGCGCGCCCAAAAGCGCCATGAGGTGTCCGGCCGCGGAGCGCGGGGGGATGTCGCTGACGCCGCCGCCGCCCACCACCGAGAGCCCGGCCGCGTCCTGCTGCCGGACGAGGAGGTAGCCCAGCGCCCCGGCCAGGGTGGTGGCCACCTCCAGCTTGGAGAGGGCGCCGGTGCGGTAGCCCATGGAGGCGCTCGCGTCCACCACCAGCACCGCCCGCAAGTCCGTCTCGTGCTCGAAGCGCTTCACATAGAAGCGGTCGAATTTGGCGTAAGCCTTCCAGTCCAGGTGGCGCAGCTCGTCGCCGGGCGCGTACTCCTTGTGCTCGGCGAATTCGACGCTCTGGCCCTGGTGCGGACTCTTGTGCAGCCCGCTGAGCACGCCCTCCATGACGGCGCGGGCGCGCACTTTGACGCCGGCCAACTTGGCGATGGTTTCCGCGTCTAACCGGGCCACGAGCTCTCCCCTGGCGGGCGCCTACGGCTTCACCAGCTCGAGGACCTGCTCCACCAACTGCTCGGCGGTGATGCCTTCGGACTCGGCGGTGAAGTTGGGAAGCACCCGGTGGCGAAGCACGGGCTGGGCGAGCGCCCGGACATCTTCCACGCTGGCGGCGTAGCGGCCCTGCAGCACGGCGCGCGCCTTGGCTCCCAGCACCAGGTACTGGCTGGCCCGCGGCCCGGCGCCCCAGGAGACGTTGCGGCGGATGAAGTCCGGCGCGCCCGGCTCCTTGGGCCGAGTGTGGCGCACCAACTCCACCGCGTGGCGCACCACGTGGTCTGGCACCGGCACGCGTCGGACCAACTCCTGAAGGGCGAGAATCTCCTCCGGGGAGAGCACCTTCTGCAGCTTTGGGCCGCTGCCGCCGGTGGTGGTTTTCACGATGCTCACCTCCTCCTCTGCGGAGGGGTAGCCCACGTCGACGAAGAACATGAAGCGGTCGAGCTGTGCTTCGGGGAGGGGGTAGGTGCCTTCCTGCTCGATGGGGTTCTGGGTGGCGAAGACGAGGAAGGGCAAGTCCAGCCCGTACGTCCGGCCGCCGGCCGTCACTCGGTACTCCTGCATGGCCTGGAGCAGCGCGGCCTGCGTCTTGGGCGGCGTTCGGTTGACTTCATCGGCCAGGACGATGTTGGCAAAGAGGGGCCCAGGCACGAAGCGGAAGTCGCGCCGCCCGGTGGCTCGGTCCTCCTCGAGGATGTCGGTGCCGGTGATGTCCGAGGGCATGAGGTCCGGCGTGAATTGGATGCGGTTGAAGTCCAGGTTGAGGACTTCGGCCAGCGTGGAGATGAGCAGTGTCTTGGCCAAACCCGGCACACCGACGAAGAGGCAGTGCCCCTTGGCGAAGAGCGCCACCAACAGGTGCTCGACCACGGCTTCGTGGCCGACGATGCGCTTGCCGATTTGCTCCACAATCTGGCGCTTGGCGGCCGACAGCGCTTCCACATTGCGCAAGTCGTCGGGGAGAGGCGAGGGGAGGGGGAGCGTCATGGTCAGTTGGTGGGCGGTGCTGGGCGATGGGTGTGAGGAGCCGCCGGAGTTGGCGGCTTGGGGTCCGGACGCGCCGGAGGAAGGTCGACATCCGAGAGGTCGGCGTCCGGTCCCGGAAAGCGGCGGGCCAGCGCCTCCAGCCGCTCGGCCGGAAGCCCGGTGAGGACGGCGGCGGCACTGCGGGCGCGCTCCGTCAGCGGGCCGTCCTTGAGGCCTTCGGCGGCGCGCATCAGCGCCAGGTGGATTTCGGGGTCGAAGGGGTCCTGGGCGATGGCCGCCCGGTAGGCATCCTTGGCCCGTCGCCAGTCGCCCCGGCTCAAGTAGATGCGGCCCAGGTGCACCTGGGTGACGGCGCTTCCGGGATGCTCCTCGAGGGCTGCGAGCAGCACCTTCTCCGCCTCATCCACCCGGCGGATGGCAAACAACGCCAGCGCATACTTGTTGGACACCGACTCGTATTTGCTCCCCACCAGGCCGTGCGCGTGGCCGAACTCCTCGGCCGCGGCCCCGTAGCGGGCGCGGGCCCGGAAGAGCTCTCCCAGGTGGGCGTAGCGCCGCGCGGCGGGCTCCTGGACGTCCTGGAAGTCAGAAAACCCAATTTCCCGGCCCTTGGCCTCGGGTGCGTTGGCCTGCGCCTTGGGGTCTCGCAGCACCAGCTTCTCCGGTCCCGGGGGGGACGCGCGGGGGACGGGCTGGGCCTTGAGGTACCCCATCCAGCCGCGTTCGAAGGCAGAGAAACTCTTTCCGGTGACGGCCTCCACCGCCTGTTGGTCCGAGTCCCCGGTGCCCATGGCTTCGACAATGCCCCGCAGGGCCTTCCGGCCGTGCTCTCGGTCCAGGTACTCGGCGGCGAAGAAGACTTCGGCGAACGCCGTCGCGGCGTCCTGCCAGGAGGGCAACTTGGCCATGGAGGGATGCATCTTCGCGAAGGGGATGAGGGTGTTGCGCTTCACCCGTTCGGCGAGCAGCGCTCGCGAAGAGGGCGGGAGCGCCGTCCCCGCCGGGCCACGCCAGCGAGACTCGAGGTACTTGGCCAGGGCCTCCTGCAACCAGATGGGGACGCTGTTGTGTCCCTTCTGGGTCACGACGAGATGGGTGTACTCGTGGGCCAGCGTGTCCAGCCAGTCGTAGCCCTTGAGGACGGCCTTGGGGCTGGTGACGATGAGCTTGTTGAATTTACAGATGGCGATGGTGCCGGTGGCGTCGATTTCCTTCTTGGAGAGGGTGGAGGCCCGGGCCAGCTCCGAGGCGTCGTTGACGAGCTCGATGCGGACTTTCCCCGGCGGCGCGTAGCCCAAGTCCTCGAGGAGCGCCGCGCGCTGGGCCTCCAGTGCCTCCAGTGCCCAGGGCGCTAGCACCGCGTCCTTGCCCGGTGGGTAGAAGAAGACGAAGTGCTCGCTCTGGACTTTGACGTGGTCCTTCATCACCGCCTGGGTGTCACGGGCCAGCCGAAGGTAGGAGCCCGGTCGGTCTTCCCCACCCGCGGCCTCCAAGAGCTCCACAGCTTCGGCGTAGCGGCCTTCGCCGAAGGCGATTCGTCCTCCCAGGAAGTCGAGCGACTCCGAGGCGTCCGGGTGTTGAGCGCGGAGCTCCTCGTAGGCGAGATGCGCGCCGGCGTAGTCCTCCTCGTCGAGGAGGGCCTCCAGCGAGTGCAGCCGCGCCCGCGCCTCGGGGCTGGTGGCCGCGGCCGCCGGAAGCCCGAAGGCCAGCGACAGGAGAAGGAGGACGCGCGTCACTTCACCAGCTCCTCGTAGTAGCTCTTCACCTGGTCTCGGTAGCGCTCCGGCGTGCCCTGCTTCATCGCGTCCAGGAGGTCCTTGCGGAAGTCCTGGAAGGCGGTGCCTGGGTCGGCCTCCGGAATTTCCACCTTCTGCTGCGAGACGTCGTTTCCGCCCTCGCCCTCCTGGCCGGCAAACATGGGCATGGGCAGGCCGCCGCCGCGTCCTCCGCCGCGCTGGCTGTCTTGCATCTGTTGCTGAAGTCGCTCCAGCCCGTCCAGGGCGGACTTCTGGTCGCCGTAGCCCCGGCCGGGGTCCCGTCCTTCCAAGCGCTCGGTGGCGGCGGACATGCGTTCGCCGACTTGTTGCAGCTGCTCGACGCCCCGCTCACCAAAGAGCGGCGCCATCTTGTTGAGCGCTTGCATCTTCTGTTGGAGGTCCTGGGCCCGATGCTCGAGCGCACGCTGCTCCTGGCCGAGCTGCTGCATTCGTTGGCGGTCTGGGGCCGAGAGCTGGGAGCCGGCCGGCGGGAAGAGTTGCTGAAGGCTTCGCTGGATGTCGTGCAGCTTTTGAGCATCCTGCTCCATTCGCTGCGCCATGCGCTTGGAGTTGTCTCGCACCTCGCCCGGATTGCGGTAGGCCTCGTTGAGGGCGCGCTGTTGCTCGGCGTCGCGGGCAATCTCGTCGCCGGCCTGGGCGGCGGAGCGAGCGGCGTCGGCGGCGAGGTCAAAGTCATCCGAGCGCAGGGCGTTCTTGAGGTTTTCCAGCTCGGACTGAGCGTTCTCCAAGGCGCGGTCGCTGCGAGAGCCGAGCTCCCCGGGCCGCAGCTTTCGGTAGTCCTGGGCCACCGCGTCCAAGTCTCGGCGGATTTGGGCCTTCAGCGCGTCGCCTCGTTCCTTGAGCCGTTGCTTGAGCTGCTCGCGGTAGTGGTCGCGGATGCGCTTCGTCTCCGCCGCCACCCGCGACTGCTCGTCGTGGGTTTCCTTGAGGGCCTCGGCGAAGTCTCGAAAGCGCTTGGCCAGTTCCGGGTCCACCTGCCCCAGCTGCTCGTCGGCCTGCCGCATCTCGCTGTCGGTGTCGGATTGAAGCTGCTGAAGCTTGGCCAGGGCCTCCTGCGTCTTCCCCTCGCGCAGGAGCTTTTCAATCTCATCCAGGGTGCTGCTCATGCCCTGGCCCAGGCTCTCCAAGTTGAAGTGCTCGTCGTGGACGGTGTGGGCCATGGCCATGCTTCGCCGCATCAGCTCGTTCATTCGCTGGCGCAAATTGGCCACTTGGCGAAGCATCTGTTCGCGCAACGCGGGGTCGCGCGTCTCCTGAAAGCGTTCGATGAGCTGCGCCAGCTCGCGCTGGTCCCGCGCCAACTCGTGGGTGAGCTCCCGGAGCTCCTCGACGCGCTGCCGGTCAAGGAGGGACTCGAGGTAGAGGACGTCCCGCTCGAGCTGTGCAATCTCCTCGCCGGCGGCGCGGGAGAGGCGCGCCGCAGGGTCGTTTTCCCCGGAGCGGGCCCCGAGCCGCAGGTAGAGCCGCCGCGCATCCCCCGTGGTGCGCACCGAGCGGCCCAGGCGCTCGCCGATGTTGCCCAGCGCCGCCACCAGCGCCTCCACGCGGTCGCGCTCCTGGCCCAAGAGGCGCCCGGTGCTCACCAAGTCCGAGGCCAGAGCGTGCCCAGATTCGTCGATGCGCACCTGGGCGGTAACGGCCGGAAGGTCCTTGGTGCGCGAGCGGTCCGGGCCCTCCATGCGGTCCGCGAGATGTCCCACCAGTCGCTCCCAGAGCGCCTGCACCTTCTGCATCGCTTCCTGGCGGTGCTCGGCGGCGCTGTACACGTGAAGCGTCTGCGTGCGGCTGATGCCCTTCTGTGCCCCGTCCACGGCGTTGTTGTCCAACGCCTCGAGGAAGTAGCTGACGCGGTCCCCGGGCGACAGCTTCAGCGGGGCCAACGCCCAGCGCCACGTCCCGAGGCTCCGGCGTGCGGTGTCGAAGGGCAGCGGGACGCGCGTCTCCGTGCCTCCCGGCTTCTGGTAGAGAAGCGCCAGCGAGGTGAGGCCATAGTCATCGGTGGCCTCCCAGCGCAGCACCACCTCGCCGTCGGCGTCGACTTCCAAATCCGAGGCCGGCAAGAGGAGGGACACCTTAGGCGGTGCGTCCGCCTCTGCGGTGAGGGGGACGTCCGGCCCCCGTGCCAGCTCGCGCCCGGTGCGGCCGTAAAAGGCCACGGCATACGTCCCGGACTTCCGCACCACCAGGCTGCCGGAGAGGTCGCGCCCGTGCTCCACCAGCAGCGGCACCGACGCTCCATTCACCAACAGCGCGGCCTGTGCCACCGGACGGTCGGAGCGCGTCCGCAACTCCACCACCGTCCCCACTGGGGCCCCAATCTCTCCGCCCGAGCCGGACACCGTCCGAGGCAGAAGGCCCATGTAGGCGGGATAGCGGTAGCTGAGCTCGACGTCCCCGGTAATGGGCTCCCGGGAGGCGGCGCCCTGTCCTTCGGCCGGCCGGAGAAGCCCCCACAGCGGCCGCAACCCCTGGGGGCCAAGAAGCGCCGTGAGGCCGAGAAAGGCCAGCGCGGCCAAGGCCACGAGGAGCGCGACGCGCGTGGGGCGAGCATCCACCACATGGCGGGCGTCCAGGGCCTTGGCCCGCGCATCCGTCCCCACGAGGTAGGCCCGCGCCAACTCCTGCGAGAAAGCGTCGCTGTGGCCCAGCGCCGCGCGGAGCTCGAGCGCTGCGAGCAGGTCGAGGCTAACTCCGGGAAGCCGTCCGGCCACCAGACGCGCGGTGCGAAACTGGTCGCCGGCGCGCCTTCGCGCCTGCAGAAGTCCCCGTCCGACGAGGAGCGCCAAGGCGAAGAGGACGCCCAAGGCGAGCAGTGTCCGGGCGGCCAGCGGCATGCCGTGGGCCAACAGCGCCGCCGCGGCCGCCGCGACGGCGAGCGCGGAGGCGGCCAACAGCCCGCCCTGCAGCAGAAACGCTGCCCTCTGGCGGCGGCGGACAGCGTCGACGAAGTGCTCCACCGCGCTTCCCGGCGACCGCACCGGCACCGCCGCGCTCAAAGCGGGCTCTGGCGGGGGGGGTTGGGGTGCGGCGTCGGACAGGTTTAGGGACACAGGCTTAGAGAGTGCGGACAGGGACGGGGGCGGTGGCCAAAAGCTTCGTGCGACGAGTGACGAGTGTCCTCGTTAACCTCCAGCATGACTGGCGGCCGCGCCGTGCGGAAGCCCCTTCCCGCCGGTTGTCTGTGGCCTCCGGCAGCAGGCGAGCGTCACCCCGAGGCGTCCCCGCTGGCTCGCCTCTTTGGCCCCCGGCTCCCCGCGGTAGGCCCTTCCCCCCGGGGGGGTCCGTCAATCCAAGAAGAAGTCCGGGAGGAGCTCGGCTTTGGGGTCGATGGCGTAGCGGGCCAAGTCGGTGACGCCCTCGCTGGCCAGCACCTCGTCGTCGATGAAGAAATTCCCGGTGCAGGCCCGCGCGTCTCTCAGCAGAATGGCGTGGGCGGCATCGGCCATGATGTCGACGGTACGGCATTGGCGGCGGATGTCGGGTCCGCCTCCAATCATGTCCATGGCCGCGGTGGCGATGGCGGTGCGCGGCCAGAGCGCGTTGACGGCAATCCCGAGTGGCTTGAATTCCTCGGCCATGCCCAGCACGCACATGCTCATCCCGTACTTGGCCAGGGTGTAGGCCACGTGGCCTGCAAACCAGTGGGCCTTCATGTTCAGCGGCGGGGAGAGGTTGAGGACGTGGGGATTCTTCGCCTTCTTGAGCGCCGGGAGGCAGGCCTGGGTGGTGGCGAAGGTGCCGCGGGTGTTGACCTGGTGCATGAGGTCAAACCGCTTCATCGGCGTGGATTCGGTGTCGGTGAGGCTGATGGCCGAGGCGTTGTTGATGCAGATGTCGATGCCGCCCCACTGGGCCACGGTGCGGGCCACCGCCTCGGAGATTTGCTCCTCGTGGCGGATGTCCACGGTGAGCGGAAGCGCCTGGCCGCCTGCGCGCTCGATGTCCTCGGCGGCGGAGTAAATGGTGCCCGGGAGCTTCGGGTGCGGCTCGGCCGTCTTTGCGGCGATGACGATGCGCGCCCCGTCCCGCGCGGCCCGGAGTCCGATGGCCAGGCCGATGCCGCGGCTGGCACCGGTGATGAAGAGCACCTTGTCTCGCAGGGTGGGCATGGGCGTTGGGCTTTACCACCCTCCTTCGCTCAGAGGTTGTCCCAGCCGAAACCCTCCCGCTCGAAGGCGTCGTCGGCCAGTCGCTTAATCAACTCGTCGTCATTGTCGTCGATTTTTCCGAAGTTGCTCTTCACCCGGCGGCGGACCTGGCCGGCGAAGACTTCGAGTATTTCTCGCTCCATCGCCGCTTTCTCGACGCCCACCCGCTTGAGCGAGCTGTCCACCCGGGAGAGCACGCAGGCCAGCACGAAGAGGTCAATCATGATGTCCGCCAGGCGGCGGGTGGCGAACTGCATGTCCACGATGCGCTTTCCGTGCTTGCGAAGAATGCGGTCGGCGGCGGTGGCCAAATCCCGCGTCGCGCTCTCGAAGACTTCGGCAGAGTCCCGAAGCTCCGGGTGAAGCCGAGTGAAGCTGCCCTTGTCCCGTCCCACGTTGGTGGCCAGCGAGGCGCGGCGGCGCGCATAGTCGCTGAGGAGGCCGAACCCTTTAATCGGGTCGGCCAGGACGCCCTTCAGGCTCTGGGAGAGGTCGGCCAGCTGTGCCCCCACCTCGTCCATGGCGGTGAGGGCGATGAAGAGCCGCAAAATCTCATTGGTGCCCTCCCAGATGCGGAAGATGCGGCAGTCACGGAGCGCTCGCTCGTAGGGGAATTCGCGCATGTAGCCGTTACCTCCGGCCACTTGCAGCGCCTCGTCGGTGGTGCGCCACAGGGCCTCGGTGGCGAACACCTTGGAGATGGCCGCCTCCACGGCGTACTCCTGGTAGCCCTGGTCGGCGAGGCCGGCCACCATGCCCACCGCGGCCTCGGCGGCGTAGGTCTCCACCACCATGTGGCCCACCTTCTGCTTGATGAGGCCGAAGTCGCTGATGGGTTTTCCGAATTGCACCCGGCCCTTGGCCTGTTTGGTGGCGAGCTCCACCATGCGCTTCATCCCTCCGACGCAGCCGCCCCCGAGGCCGGAGCGCCCGTTGTTGAGGATGCGCATCGCCACCTTGAAGCCCTTCCCCTCCTCGCCGAGGAGGTGGTCCAGCGGCACGCGGACGTTGTCCAAGAAGACGGCTGCGGTGGAGCTGGCCCTGAGCCCCATCTTGTCCTCATGGGGCCCGGTGCTCACGCCGGGCATCTCCCGGGTGACGACGAAGGCCGTCAGCTTCCCACGCTCCTCGGCCCTTCCCGTCTTGGCGAAGACGGTGAAGAAGCTGGCCAGCCCGCCGTTGGTAATCCACAGCTTGTTCCCGTTGAGCACGTAACTGTCGCCGTCGCGCACCGCGGTGGTTTTCACCCCCGCAGCGTCGGAGCCCGCCCCGGGCTCGGTGAGACAGAACGCGGCCACCATCTCCCCGGTGGCCAGCTTGGGGAGCCAGCGCCGCTTCTGCTCGGGGCTTCCAAAGAGCAACAGCCCTCGCATTCCGATGGACTGGTGGGCGCCGATGGTGGCTGCCACCGAGCCGTCGTAGCGCGACACCTCCTGGAGCGCCCGGGAGTAGGCGGTGCTGCCGAAGCCGAGCCCACCAAATTCCTCGGGGACCACCATTCCGAAGAGGCCGAATTGCTTCAACTCCTCGATGAAGGCCGGCGGAAGCTCACCCGCCACGTCCCAGGCGCGAAAGTCCTTCTCCTTGGGGCCGAGCAGCTGCGCCAAAGAGGCCAGCACCTGGCGCAGCGTCTCGGCGTCCTTGTCCGGGACTTGGGGGAAGGGCAACAGGACGTCTTCCTCAATCTCGCCCATGCACAAGGCGCGCATGAAGCTCGTGCTCTGCTTGTCCGCCATGGGGACGGTCTCCTTCGCGTGCGGCGTTTGCCCTCGGGGAGGTTTCTTTAACGCCCGCGGCGGGGAGGGTGGCAAGTCGGTGTCGTCCGGCCGCGGCCCCGGGTTTTCCCCGACGCTGCGCCGCCGTCTTTGCTAGGGAGCTTGGCATGCACTTCAGCTGGGGCCTGGTGTACGTGTTGAGCGAATGGGCCATTCGCCTGGCGATGCTGGTCTACGTCCCCCAGCGGCGAAGCGCCGCCGCTGCCCGTGCCTGGTTGGTGCTGATTTTTCTTCTGCCCTGGCCGGGGCTCGTCCTCTACGCGCTCATCGGCCGCATCCGCTACCCGAGAAAACGACTGGAAGCCGAAGCCCGCGCAGTGGAGCGCATCCGCGCCGTGCAGACGGAGATGGCCAGCCAGAGCGCTTTTCGCGCCCCGGACATGACTGAACGGACTCAGCGGACTGCTGCCCTGGTGGAGCGCCTCGGGAATTTCAGTCCGCTCGGTGGAAACCGCGTGGAGCTCTTGCCCGAGTACCAGCCCGCCATTGACCGGCTGGTGGAGGACATTGACGCCGCCAAGCACCACGTCCACTTACTCTTCTACATTTTCGCGCCGGACGAGACGGGGAAGAAAGTCGCCGCCGCGGTGGAGCGCGCCGTCCGGCGCGGGGTGAGCTGTCGGGTGCTGATGGATGCCGTGGGCTCGGCGGGCGGACTGCGGCGCCTCGGGCCGCCGCTTCGCCAGGCGGGCGCGGAAGTCCTGGCCGTCCTCAAAGTCGACTACTTTCGTCGCAACGCGGCCCGGCTGGATTTGCGGAACCACCGCAAAATCGCCGTCATCGACGGGAGAATCGGGTACGTCGGCTCGGAGAACATCGTCGACCCGGGCTTCATCCCCGCCTACCCCAACGAAGAGCTCTGGGCGCGCGTGCAGGGCCCGGTGGTGGTGCAGCTGCAATCCATCTTCCTCGCCGACCGCTACCAGGAGACTGACGAGCGGCTGGAGATTTCCGAGCTCCTCCCTCCCAAGACTCCCGCCGGGGAAACGGTGGCCCAGGTGCTGCCCAGTGGTCCCGGGTACGCCTACGAGAACCAGCAAACCATGCTCATCGAGGTGCTCCACGAGGCCCGCGAGCGGGTGGTGATGACCACCCCCTACTTCGTGCCCGACGAGCCCTTTTTAGAGGCGATGGAGACGGCAGCGCTGCGCGGCGTGGCCGTCCACTTGGTGGTGCCCGAGCACAGCAACAAGCTCGTCACCAACTGGGCCCAGGAGTCCCACTACGCCCGGCTCCTGGACTCGGGCATCCACATCCACCTGTACGCCCCGCGCTTTCTCCATGCCAAGCACGTCACCGTGGACCGCTGGGTGGCGGTGGTGGGCTCGGTGAATATGGACATCCGCTCTTTCGCCCTGGACTCGGAGGTGAGCCTCCTCGTGTACGACGAGAAGGTGGTGGCCGCTTTCGAGGCGGTGCAAGCGCACTACTTCAAGCACAGCCGCGAGGTGTCGCCCGAGGCCTGGAGTCGCCGGCCGCTGCTCCAGCGGGTGGCGCAGAATACGGCCCGCCTGGCGGACTCACTGTTGTGACGTGCCCGGGAGCGGACTCCGGCTAGGGGACGGGGCAGATGACGCTTTGTTGGCAGCTGGCGGGGATGGTGCTGCTGTTGCTCTCGGCACACGTCTGGCTGCTGTAGTCGTTGTAGCAAGTCTGCGCCGCCGTCGGGCTGTAGACACCGTTGCCGCAGCCGGCTTGGTTGCAGCCATTCTGGGATTCGAGCAGCTGGCTACAGCTGTTGGCGTCCACCCCGGCTTGGCAGCGGGCCTCGACGGTGCACACCGCGAGCGCAAACGAGCGGCAGGCGGTGATGGGGCTACTGAAGTCAACGGAGGTGGAGTTGCCACAGCCGGCGAGGGTCATCGCGAGCACGACGAGACGCAAACCACGCACTGGGGAGACTCCTGGAAAGGTGGAAAAGCAGCCCACCCTACCCTGGTTGGCTCGCCCGACGCCTCCCCCGACAAAGGCGGGCCTCGTTTTCAAGGGCGACTGTACCCAGCCGTCTGCTCGGCTTCCGGGCTTGCGCCCCGCGGCTTGCCGTGCGAGACCTCGCCCTGCCTTCGGGTGCCCGTGTTGGGCGAAGAGGGAAGCCGGTGAGAATCCGGCGCGGTCCCGCCACTGTGACCGGACGGCCCTGAGGAACAGGGCCCGCAAAGAGCCTCCGGCAGTCGCCACTGCGCTTCTGACAACAGCAGCGTGGGAAGGTGGGAGGCTTCAAGGCGTCGGGCGCAAACGCACCGCTGGGGTGCACCAGCGTCCGGGTTCCGGAAGCCAGGAGACCTGCCCGAGGTATGGGACGACTCCAGGGGAGTCGCCCCGTGTGGCCTTCTCTCTTCGTCGGAGAGGGAGGAAGGCGTGGCATGGCGTTCTGGCGGTGGGCCCGGCGCGGCTTGGGCCCGGCGTTTGGAGTGGCCTCCCTGGCTTGGGGACAGTCGTCCTCGGCGCCGGAGGTGCTTGCTCCGGTGACGGTGCCGCTCCCGCCTGCGCCTCCGGCTCCGGAGTCGCCCTCGGTGCGCGACCCGACGGGGCAGACGTCCGTCGTCGAGCTCTCCGGCCGACGCGGCGAAGTGCTGTCCGCGGGCGCCCTCCTCTCCGAGGTGCCGGGGGCGCTGGTGAACAGCGCCGGTGGGCTCGGGCAGTCGGAGAGCATCTCCCTGCGCGGCGCGGCCAGCACCGGAGTGCTCGTCCTCTTGGACGGCATCCCCTTAAACGGAGTGAGCGACATCACCGACTTGAGCCTCGTCCCGCTTTCCATTCTCGAGCGCGCCGAAGTGCTGCGGGGCAGCGTCTCCGCCCGCTACGGGCCCTTGGCCACGGGCGGGGTCGTCAACCTCGTGACGCGCTCCGCGGGCGACGCCCCGGGCGCCTTCGCAGACGTGAGCGGGGGCAGCTTTGGGAGCTGGCGCGCCAGCGTCGGCGAAACCGGCCCAGCCCTCGGGGGCAGTGGGCTTTTCGTCCTGCACTGGGCGCACTCCGTTGGCAACTTCACCTACCTCTATGACCCTTTGCTGGGCGAGTCGCCGTCCACGGGCGAGCCGCTGGTCCGGATGAACAACCAGTCCACCTCGGGCGGGGGCCTTCTGAAAGGGGCCTGGGCCGTCTCCGGCTGGACGTTGGACGCGCTGCTCGAGGGCAATGTGCTCTCCAGGGGTCTCGCCGGGACGGAAGACAATCCGACACCCTCTGCCGAGCAAGCCTCCACCCGGGTGCTCGCCTCGATGCAAGGCGAGCACACCTTCTCCAACGGCCTGGGACTCCTCTTGCGGCTCGACGCCCGCCGGACGACGGATGACTTCAGCGGCGCTGGCTTCAACCCAAGTCAGTCCAACCGCCTCTTCCAAGTGGGCTCCACCGGCGACGTCTCCATCGCCTTGGGAGCGCACGCGCTGGACGCGACGGCCACCCTCGGCGTGGCCAGTGTCTCCGCGCAGGCGGGCTCACCCACCTGGGTGTTGAGCTCGCTCGCGCTCCAGGACGAATGGCTTCTCTTCACCGGGCGGATGTCCCTCGTGCCTGCTGTCCGGGTGGACCAGACGGGCCCCTTCGCCGCGGTGTCGCCCAAGCTGGGAGCGTCTTGGGCACTGCCGTTGGGCTTCTCGCTGCGGGCCAACGTCGGCTATGGCTTCCGGCCGCCGTCCTTCTCCGAGTTGTACCTGCCCACCGGGACGTTGGGCATCAACCCCAACCTTCAGCCCGAGCGCTCCTTCTCCGTGGACGGCGCCGTGCTCTACACCCAGTCCTGGGGCTTCCTCAGCGTGGACGGCTTCTGGACGCGCTACCAGGACCTCATCCTCTACGAGTACTACCCGCCCTTCTTCGCCCGGCCGGAAAACGTCAGCGCCGCCGACGCGTGGGGACTCGAGTCCGAGGCGCACCTGCGTCCCTGGCCCTGGCTCGAGGCCTCGGGCGCGTACACGCTGCAATGGACGAAGGACGTCCGCGACGTCGCCCCCTATTTCGGCCGAGGGCTGCCCTACCGGCCGAGGCAGCTCGGGTCCGGCCGCCTGGCGGTAGGCCCGACTTGGCTGTTGGCCCACCTGGACGTCGAGGGCCGCTCCATGGTGACTGTCAACCGGACAGGCTCTTTGAGTCTGCCGGGCCATGTCTTCGTCGGCGCCGGGTTGGACGTGGTGGTGTGGAACCGGGGGCCTCGCCTTACGGCCTCAGTGCAAGTGAAGAACCTCTTTGACGTCCAAGGGCAGGACTTGGACGGCTACCCACTCCCCGGGCGAGCGGCATTCGTGACGCTGGCCCTTTCTCTGGGCGAGACCGGGAAGCGACAAGTCCCCAAAGAAGTGGAGGCACCACGGTGAAGGCAAGACTGGAGTGGAAGCGAGGCCTGGGGTTGGCCGGTTTGGCAGTGGCGCTGCTCAGCGCCGCGGGCCTCCCCGGGTGCCTTCAGACGAGTGCACTCGAGTGCACCGGGGGCTCGGTGGAGTGCAACGCGACGTGCGTCCTTCTGGCCTCGGACCCGGGCAACTGCGGCGCGTGCGGACTCGCCTGTCAGCCCCGCGCGGTGTGCATTGCCCCGGACGGCGGCTCGCTGGGGGAGTGCGTCTGTCCCGCGGCGCTCGAGCTGTGCGAAGGCGTGTGCTCGGACACCACCACCGACCCCAACAACTGCGGCGCCTGTGCCAGTGACGGCGGCGCCGTCTGCGCCACCGGCCAGGTGTGCGCCCCACAGCCCGACGGCGGGAGTGCCTGCCAAGTCAGCTGCGGGACGGCCGTCGAGTGCAATGGCGCCTGTGTGACGCTGAGCACAGACCCCAACAACTGCGGCGCCTGCGGCAACGTGTGCGCGCAGGGCTACAGCTGCCATTCAACGCCACAGGGGACGGCTGTCGGTGCCTGCCTTCCCGACGTCGTCGTGTCGTGCATTTCCGGCACCTACTCCGTGGCCCCCATCTTCGACAGTGCGGTGCAGCCTGTCGCCGGCCCGGGCGTGTTGCTCTTGAATCCCCTTCCAGGAGGCCTCGGTCTTCTCGGCGATGGACTCCTGGTCGCCACCGTCGGTCCCCTCACCGAGCTGGTTTTGGAAAACCTCGCCTTGCCGTCACCAGAGCGGCCGCCGCTTGGCTCGCAGGGCCCAACCTTCGTGGAGGTGGACACCCGCTTCGACGCTGGCAGCTGGGTGTACGTCGTCGACGGCGTGGGCAACGCGCTGTCGGTGCTGACTGGACCGCCGGCAGCCACCGCTCAAATGCTGCTACCCGACGGCGGAGTACAGGGACTCGGGCTCGTCGAGGACGGCGGCTACCTCTTCGGGCAGAACGCAGACCCCGAACCCTACGCCCGTGTCGGGAATGAGATTTTCGTCCCGCTCTACGGAACCTTTCCACCGGTGCAGGCACCGGGAGGGACGGTGGTCCGGCTCGACGTCAGCAACCCCAGCGCCCCACAGCTGGTGGGCAGCTATGACTTGAACCTCCTGCCGCTGCAAAGCTTCGACGGCGGCAGTCCCATTCCCCGGCCGAGCCAGGCGCTCCTGCACAACGGCTACGTCTACGTCGTCCTCAACAACCTCGACGCCGACTACAACGCCGCCGGCCCCTCGGTGCTGGTGAAAATCGACCCCGCCCAGCTACCGGACGGTGGACTGGGGGGCGTGCTGCCGGGCCTGGTGACGCTGGACGCGGGGGTGTGTCTCGACGCGGTGTCCATGACCGAAAACGCCGGGGGCCTCCTGGTGTCCTGTTTCGGGCAGGCGGTGTTTGACTCGAGCTTCAACACCGTGGCCGTCCGCAACTCGGCCCTCCTCTCCCTCGACGTCAACGACACCCTCCTCTCCTCCTACGCGCCACAGTGCCCGGCCACGGGGACGGGGTGCGTCCCGCCCATTGCCAGCTATGCGGCCCTGGTGAAGGGACGGGCCTACGTCGGTGACCAGAGCTCGGGACGCGTCTTCGTCGTCAACGTCGACGCGCAGGGAAACCTCACCCAACTGGTGGGGTACGGCGCGGACGGGGGTGTCCCGCTTCAGCCGTGTCCGGCGGGGTTGTCCAGCGTCTCCAGCATTCTCCGCGTGCCGTGACGCCTTCTGCCGCACTCCTGGCCTGTGGCCTGCTCGCCGTGCCCAGCGGCGAGCCGGCCCCTGTCCAGACGCTCGGGCCCAAGGCCCCGGCGGTGGTGCGGCGGGTGGTGACGCTCGCCCCCTCCCTCACGGACACCGTCCTCGCCCTGGGTGCAAGAGACGTCCTGGTGGGCGTCTCACGCTTCGACGAGCGGCCCGAGGTGCAGACGCTGCCCCGGGTGGGGGGCTTCGTGGACCCGAGCGTGGAGGCGGTGGTGGCGCTCAAGCCGGACGTGGTGCTGGTGCAGCCGAGCCCCGGCAACCGTGGCCCGGTGGAGGCGCTGGCCGCCTTGGGCATTCCCATTGTCGCCCTCCGGCTGGCCTCGGTGGACGACGTGCTGGCAGGCCTTCGGGCCACCGGCGCCGTCCTGGGCCACCCCAGCGAGGGCCAGGCCCTGGCGCGGTCTTTGGAGCAGACGCGGGCCCAGGTACGGGCGCGCGCACACGGGCTTCCAGCGGTGCGCGTCCTGTTTGTCTACGGCTTTCAACCCCTCGTCGTCGCTGGCCCAGGAAGCTTTGCCGACGAGCTCTTGGCTGACGCCGGCGGCACCAACGTGGCGCACGACGCCGGCCGGGCCTACCCGGTGTGGTCCGTGGAACGGGCGCTGCGGACGCGCCCCGACGTCATTCTCGACGCCTCGGACAGCGCGGCCGGCCAGGAGGCCGTGCGCGCCCTGCCTGGGCTGCGCGAGGCCCGTTGGGTGACGCTCCCCTCACCGGCGCTGCTGCACCCTGGGCCGTCGTTGGGCCAGGGCCTTCTGGAGCTCTTCTTGGCCCTTCACCCGGCGTCTCCAGAGGCGGGGCGGTGAGCGTCGCCGTGGCCCGTGCGCCGTTGACGCGCGAGGTGCGCTTCTCGGGCGCACGGGCCACGGGCATTTTGGTGTTGCTGGCCGGCTGCGCCTTGGCCGCCCTGTTGGCCTCGGCCGTCCTCGGCGAGTACCCGCTCTCGTTGCGCGCGGCGCTCTCTTCACCCGCGTCCGTGGACGCCACCGTGTTTTGGCACCTGCGGGTGCCGCGGGCCGTCCTCGGAGCGCTGGTGGGTGCCTCGTTGGCCTCCAGCGGAAGCGCGCTGCAGGGCCTCCTGCGAAACCCGCTGGCGGACCCCTTCATCCTCGGCGTCTCCGGTGGGGCCGCCCTGGGCGCCACCCTCGCCCTGGCCGTCGGGCTGACGGCGGTGGTGGGCCCGTCGTTGTTTGCCTTCGTGGGCTCGGTGGCGGCCATGGGGCTCGTCCTGGCGGTGGGACGCTCGCGGCGTTCTCCGTACGCCGCGCTTCTCACCGGCGTCGTCTTCAACTCCTTCGCGGCAGCGGCCATCACCTGCATCAAGACGCTCGTCTCTCCGGACAGGGTGGGGGAAATTCTCTATTGGCTCGCTGGAAGCCTCGGGTACGAGACTCCGCGCACCCTTCTCTTCGCCGCGGCCCTCCAGGCCGTGTGCCTGGGTGTGCTGTGGCGCCAGTCCGGGCGCCTCAACCTCTTGTCTCTGGGAGACGAGGACGCGGCCTCGTTGGGTGTCTCGGTGGAGCGGACGCGGGTTGTCATCTTGCTGGCCACCTCCCTCAGCGTGGCCGGAGCCGTGGCCCTCTCGGGGTTGGTGGGCTTCGTCGGCCTCATCGTCCCGCACCTGTTGCGCCTTCTCCTCGGGCCGGACCAGCGCCTCCTCGTCCCGGCCAGCGCACTCGGCGGTGCGGCCTTCCTCACCCTCTCGGACCTCCTCACCCGGCTCCTCTTTCCGCTGTTTCACGCCGAGCTCCCGGTGGGCGTGGTGACGGCGGTGCTGGGCGGCCCCCTCTTCCTCGTTTTGCTGCAGCACCGGGAGGCCACGGCATGAGCGCGCTCAGCGCACGTGCGCTGGCAGTGGGCTACCGGGGCCGGGCGGTGGCCTCCGGCATTCGCTTCGAGGTGACAGCAGGCAGCCTGTGGGCGGTGCTGGGGCCCAACGGCGCGGGCAAAAGCACGCTGCTTCGCACCGCCCTGGGCCTGTTGCCCCCGGTGCAAGGCGAGGCCCTCCTCTTCGGCCGGCCGGCGAGGGCTTGGGAGCGCCCGGCGCTGGCGCGGCGGGTGGCCTGGGTGCCGCAGACGTTTGAGGCGGACGCGGGCTTCACCGGCCTCGAGCTCGTCCTCATGGGCCGCTCGCCGCACCTCGGCGTGTGGGGGTTGCCCTCGGAGCGAGACGTGCAACTGGCCCGCGCCGCGCTGGAGGAGCTGGGCATTGGCCACTTGGCCGGCCGGCGGACGCGTGAGTTGTCCGGGGGTGAGCGCCGGCTGCTCTTACTGGCGAGGGCCTTGGCGCAGGGCCCGGAGCTCTTGCTTCTGGACGAGCCGACGGCCTTTCTGGACTTGCGTCACCAGGTGCACGTCCTGGAAAGGGTGCGGGCCCGAGTGGACAGCGGCCTCGCCGCAGTGGCGGTGCTGCATGACGCCAACCTGGCGGCCAGCGTGGCGGACTTCGTCCTCCTCCTCCGGGAGGGCAGCGTCTTGGGGGTGGGGCCGGCCCAGGAGTGGCTGTCGGCGGAAAAACTCGCCTCGCTGTATGGCCTGCCCATGCTGGAGGCGACGGCACCCGGCGGCGCGCGGGCCTTTGCCCCGAGGTGGTCCAAGTGAATGCCAACTCCGGCATGCGCCAGGCGCTCGCTCTCTCGGTGGCGGGCCACCTTCTCCTCGTGGGTGGCCTCCTCCTCGCCGTCCGTCCGGAGGTGAGGACGGCCCCGGTGGTGGTGCGTCTCCTCAACCTCGAGGCCCCGCCGGCGTTTGCTCCGGTGGAGGGGAGGTTGGACGGGCCACGGGTTACCGAGGCCAAACCTGCCCTCGGCCCGCAGCGACTGCCCCAGCGAAGGCCGCGCCCGCTCGCCTTGGCCCAGGCCGGAGCGCTGTCCTTTGAGCCCAAGGAGAGGACGCCGATGGCCGCGCCCCCCGAGGACGGGGACGCAGCGGCCTCCGGGGGGGACGCCTCGCGGGTGGAGGCCGTGGCGGCCGCCAGGGGCGAGGCCGGCCCGGCGTCTGTCCGCGGCACCGGCGTGGGCGGGGTTTCCCAGGAGCGCCTCGGCGAGTTGCACCGACGGCTGGCGGAGGCCGCGGAACGCTGCTACCCGGCGGCGGCGCGGCGCTTCCGGCTCCGAGGCGAGGTGGTGCTGCACTTCTGTCTCGACGCCGCCGGCGCAACGACAGCGCTCGGCCTCGAGGGAAGCACGGGCTCTCCGCTCCTCAACCGCTCGGCGCTGGAGTGCGTGGTGCCGGGGGCGCAGCCGCTGTCTGGCTTCGAGGGCTGCTTCCTCGTCCCCGTGCGCTTCGGCGGCTAGGCCCCGGGCGCTACTTCTTCTTGGCCGGCTTGGCTGGGCCGGGCGGAAGGGGCTCCGACAGCTCCGCGGCGTTGAGCTCTCGCGTCTGCGCCGCCCGCCAAAGCTTCAGCTTCTCGGGGCCACCGGTGCCGCGCAAGGCGTCGGTGGAGGGGCCGGTGTCCACGCCATTCACGAAGTAATGGTCCGACGGCCGAAAGACGACGCCCCGGGCCTGCCCGTTGCGCAACTCGTTGGGTGCGTCCAAGTCCGCCTGGGGGAGGGTGTTGCCGAAGCCCGGGCCGCCCAGGCCCTCGGCGTAGGCCAGCTCTGGCATGCCCAGCTGGAGCTCCTTGGCCTCGTCGTCATCGACGTTGGAGGTGGTGCCGGACATGCCGCTGCGCTGCCAGGCGCCGCTGGCGTTTTTCGTCATGTGGAGGCCGTTGGCCGTCATTTGCCGGTCGCGCTGGGTGACGGGCTCGACGTTTCTCGGCAGCGGGGGCTCGGAATACGAGTAGCAGCCGGCGAGGAGGGCCAGCATTGCAAAGAGGGCGACGGGGCCGAGGGCGAGCTTCATGCCTGCCTCACATAGCGCGAGGGGGTAGCGCGCGGCCAGCGCGCACTTTTCCCCTTGGCGCGCCTGAAGAAGGTGCCTAGTCGCCGCGCCCCGAAGTGGCCGCCCCACGCAGCGGCTTTCCGCCAATGAGGTGGACGTGGAGGTGGAAGACGGTTTGCCCCGCGTCTGGCCCGACGTTGGCCACCAGACGGTACCCGGAGGGCTCGAGGCCTCTTTCCCGGGCGTACTTGGCCGCGGCCAGCATGAGGTGGCCCACCGTCTCGGTGTCCTCGGGCTGCAGGGTGCTGACGCTGTCGATGTGGCGCTTGGGGACGAAGAGGACGTGCACCGGGGCCACGGGGTGGATGTCGTCAAAGCCGATGGTGCTCTCGTCGCGGTAGACGACGTTGGCCGGAATTCCCCCGGCGACAATTTTGCAAAACAGACAGTCCAGCATGACGCGAGCTCCTTCAGAGTGGGCGCACCCCGCGCGGGGGACTGTAGCGACGCTCAGGGCAGACGCCACGAGAAAGCCGCGTCCTCCACACAGGGCCCTGGGGACAGCTGCGCCAGGACGAAGGGGCCGGCCGAGGCGCGCACCGTGCCTTGGGGCACGGCCCACCCGAGGCTGAGGACGAAGTTGTACTTCCCGGAGCTGCGGGGCGGACCGAGGTGCGAGTAGAGGGGAGCATCCTTGTGGAAGTAGGTGTACCCGCCCGCCCAAGCCATGTGCACCGCTTCCACCTTCAGGCCGCACAACTCCGGCAGCTGCCCGGCCCGCGTGAGGAGCCGGTTGACGTCGCCAAAGTCCTGGTAGGCACTCTGCTGGGGCTTCACCCCCTCGTAGGCCCCCAAGTCACCGAAAGTGAGCCGGTGGAAGGTGGCCGCCGAGAGTGCCGCGGCGAGGAAGGCGGGGGCGACCGCCAGGCCCGCCAGCCGAGGGCTGCGTGCCTCGAGGAAGCGTGAGGCCGAATCCATGCCCAGCCCGGCCAGCGCCGCCCATGCCGGCAGCACGGGGAGGATGAAGCGGAACTCCTTGTGGGGCACGAGGGAGTGCAGGACGAGAAAGGCGAGCACTGCCAGGCAGAGGCCGAGCGCGCGTCGGGCGGCCAGCGCGCCACCCAGAAGCAACACCACCGTCACCAGGGGCATGGCCCTCAGCAACACCTGGACGTAGTAGGTGCGGTCGGCCGTCCCCCAGAGACTGCCCCCGCCCTCCACCACGTTAAAGCTGAGGTTGACGAGAGCGGACTGGAAAGGCCGGCCCCAGGTGGCCCAGTCCAGAAGGCCTAACCCGAGGGCCGCGAGGAGAAAGACGCCCGACAGCTCGAGTGCCGAGCGCCGCTGACCCCGGGCCAGCAGGACGAGGAGAAGGGCGACACACAGCACCGCGTCCTGAAGGCGCAACAGCACCGCGGCGCCGAGGAGGGCCGCCCCCCACAGTCGCTGCCGGCGGGAGGCATTCGCTGGCCAGGCGAAGAGCAGTCCGAGCGTCAACGGAAGGGCAGAGAGGGGCTCGGAGAGCCCGCGCACCGAGAAGTAAATGGCTGGAGCGGCCAGAGCCCAGAGCGCTCCGGCGGCAGCCGCGGGAAGTGGGCCCGCTCCCAGGGCGCGGGCGAGGCGCGCCGCCGCCCAGGCGGTGGCCACCCCCACGAGGGCGAAGAGGAGCTTTACCGCCGGGACGTAGGTACTCGGGCTGGAGACGCCCAAGAGGCGCAAGAGCGCCCAGGGAGCGGCCACCAGCGCTGGAAGCGTCCAGGGGCGCGCGCCGCTCGAGAATTCCCAAGCCACCAGTCCTCGGCCCCACACCAGCCGGTGGGCGGGCTCGAGGGACTGGTAAATCTCATCCGGCCAATAGATGCCTGCGTCGGTGAGCGCGAGCCAACCCCGGAGCGCCGCCCCGACGGCCAACGCCGTCCAAAGAAGCAACGCCGCCATGCGCTCTGGGGGCCAGGACGGCGCGGGAGATGGAGCAGGAGGCACGGGAAGACTGCTCGTGATTAACTCACGGGACAGGGCATGGGCTCCATCAAGATTTCCCGAATGCTGGAAGACAGGGACTTCGGCCTGGAGCTCACGCTCGTCGCCGGCGCCGAGGGCTTGGACCGTCTCATCACCAGCCCCCGCATCCAAAAGCCGGGGCTGGCCCTGGCGGGCTTCACCGAGCACCTCCACCCTGAGCGGGTCCAAGTCTTCGGCAACACCGAGGTGAGTTACCTGGAGACGCTCACCCTCGCCGACCAGCGCGCGGCCCTGGAGAAGGTGCTCTCCGACGCTGAAATTGCCTGCGTGGTGGTGACCAAGGACTTGCCGCCGCCGCCACCCCTGGTGGAGGCCTGCCTGAAGACGGGACTCCCCCTCATGAGGACGCCCCTCATGTCCTCCACCTTCATCGAGAAGGTGACCGCCTTCCTGGAGGAAGCCCTCACCGACGCCACCAGCCTGCATGGCGTGCTCATGGACGTCTTCGGGGTGGGCATCCTCCTGTTGGGCAAGAGCGGCATTGGCAAGAGTGAGATTGCGCTCGACCTCATCATGCGCGGACACCGCCTGGTGGCCGATGACATCGTCGAAGTCACCAAACGCAAGGAGGGAACGGTCCACGGGAGCGGCAACCCCATCATCAAGCACCACATGGAGATTCGGGGCCTGGGCATCATCAACATCAAGGACCTCTTCGGCGTGGCCGCGGTCCGGGACCGTAAAAAGGTGGAGCTGGTCATCGAACTGGTGGAGTGGGACCCAGAGCAGGAATACGACCGACTGGGGTTGAAGGACCGCTTCTTCAGCGTCCTGGGGGTGGACTTGCCCCTCTCCACGCTGCCGGTGCGGCCGGGAAGAAACCTCACCACCCTCATCGAGGTGGCCTCCCGGAACCACCTCCTCAAGTTGCAGGGGCACCACTCGGCGAAGGACTTTGCCGAGCGCCTCAACCGAGCCATCGCCGCCGGGGCGATGCGCCGCCCGCTCCAGGACGAGGTCGAGTGAGCGAGGGCAGCAAGCGGATTGTGGTGCTCACCGGAATGTCAGGCTCCGGGAAGAGCACCGCCATCCGGGCGCTCGAGGACGCCGGCTACTTCTGCATCGACAACCTGCCGGTGCTGCTCGTGCCGCGGCTGACCGAGCTGGCCGAGCTGGGAGGCGGGGCCACCCGGCTGGGGCTGGTGATGGACGCTCGGGAGGGCACCATGCTGGTCGAGGCGCCGCGCGTCTTGGCCGACCTTCGCCGCGAAGGCCACCAGGTGGCCGTGCTTTTTCTCGACGCCAGTGACGAGAGCCTGCAGCGGCGCTTCTCCGAGACGCGGCGGCGCCACCCCCTGGCCCCGGAGGGCAGCGTCACCGAGGGCCTCCGCCGTGAGCGACAGATGCTGCGCGAGCTCCGGCTGATGGCGGACCAGGTCATCGACACCTCGTCGTTGACGGTGCACGACTTGAAGCGCGAGGTGCAGGTGCGATTCGCCGAGGAGGGGCAAGGGGAGCCGAACCTCACGCTGCTCTCCTTCGGCTACCGCCACGGCGTGCCTCCCCAGGCGGACCTCATGCTCGACTTACGTTTTCTCCCCAACCCCTACTTCGTCCCTGAACTCAAGGGGCTGACCGGGCTGGACAGCCGGGTCTCGCGCTACGTCCTGGAGGCCGACGGTGCCGCCGACTTCCTGGTGCGAGTGCAGTCCTTGTGCGAATTCCTCTTTCCCAGGTACCAGCGCGAGGGGAAGGCCTACCTCACCGTCGCCCTGGGGTGCACCGGCGGCAAGCACCGCTCGGTGGCGCTGGTGGAGGAGCTGCTCCGGCGGCTGAGTGGTGCGTTTCCCCGCATCCGAGCGCAGCACCGAGACATCGAAAAGGAGTGAAGCGCACCCCGCCGCGACAAGGCCCGTCTCGCTCGGGTGTTGTCCGTGGCAACCGGTCGCCCGGGAGCCGGTTGTTGCACTCGCTACAGGTCCACCCACTCGCGATGGCGGCAAAACCCCAAGAATGCCCAGGGCGACGCCGGCAACCGAAGTCACAGCACACCCAAAAGGCCGGTGGGCTGTCTCCGACCCCACCACAAGTACTACTCGCGACCCAAGGGATGGGTTACCCGCCTGCGCGGAAGGGGGCGACGTCGACCGCCTCCTTGGCGGGCACCCGGCGCCTTCCTTCGGCATGACCGCCTTGGGGGGGCTGGGGTCAGGGGTGCGCCACCTGGACGCCGCGGCTGCAATGCTTACACTCAACTTGTGTCGAAGGACGTCGGCGTCCGCTGCCAACGGTGGGCTTGCGACAAATGGGTGACGGGAGTATTGGCCCGCGCGGGGTTGGGGAAGAGGTGAAGCAAATGGTCGGGCTCGTCGTAGCAGCCCACGGGCGTCTGGCAGAGGAACTGGTGGCGACCGCCGAGCAGATTGTCGGCCCGCTCACCGGCGTGAAAACCGTCGGCATCGAGCCGGGGAGCACGCCGGAAGTCATCCGCCAGAAAATGCGAGACGCGGTGCACGACCTCGACTCCGGCGAGGGGGTGCTGGTGCTGGCCGACCTCTTCGGCGGCACGCCGTGCAAAGAGTCGCTGATGCTGGTGCAGCGCGAGCACCTGGAGGTGCTGGCGGGGGTGAATCTCCCCATGCTGCTCAAAGCGGCCTCGCTGCGGAAGGAGCACCTGCCGCTCCCGGAATTGGCGCTGACGCTGGCCGCTTATACCCAGAAGAACATCACTTGCGCCTCGGAGCAGCTCCGCGCCGCCGCCGCGCGCGCGGCGGCCGCGGGCAACCGCCCCGGCCATTCCTGAGGCGTCTCGTCTCGCTGGGGACGGGCCGAAGGGGGAAGTGAATGGCGGGCACCGTCAGTGCGTCTCTCTACTGTCGGCGCTCACGCCCCGAACGAGGGTAACACCCGTTTGATTTCTCACGTCCGCATCGACAGTCGCCTCATCCACGGACAAGTGGTGGAGGCGTGGCTGCCGATGTTGAACGTGGACCGGGTGGTGGTGGCCGATGACGAAGCCTCGGAGAGTCCCCTCATGCGCGCCGCCATGGGGCTGGCCATCCCGCCCGGCATCGAGGTGAGCATTTCCCGGTTGGAGGACGTGCCCTTCGTGCAGCTGGAACGGGACAACGTCCGGACGCTGCTCCTGTTGCGTGACATCCCCACGTTGATGCGGGCCCGGAGCCGCGGACTCACCCTGCGCCATCTCAACCTGGGCAACCTCCACCACGGCCCGGGCCGGCGGCCGGTGTCCGCCTCCGTCTACCTCACCGCCGACGAGCTGGAGCAGCTGCGGGACCTCGATGCGAGCGGGGTGGAGCTGGAAGTCCGTGGGGTCCCTACGGACCGGCCCATCCGTTTTTCGGAGATGGCCGAGCGCTTCGAGAAGGGCTAAGCCGCCGGCCCAGCCATGGTGGTGCACTGGCAGGACGTCGGCCTTGCGGGGGCATGGGGTGGCCTTCTGGCCCTCGAGCGCCGCGCCTTTCTCCAGGCGATGTTGAGCCGTCCTCTGGTGGCGGCCACCGGAATGGGCCTCCTCTTGGGAGAGCTGGAGACGGGCCTCTACATCGGCATGCTGCTCGAGCTCTTCCACCTGGGAAGCGCGGCGCTGGGCGCGGCCCTTCCGGAAAACGAGACGCTGGCCGCCACCGGCACGACGGCGGCTTCGGCCTGCATGGCCACCGGCGAAGGCGGCGGAGGGACGCCAGCGCTGTGGGCGGTGGCCATCCTCCTCTTTGCCGGCTTGGGGGTCCTCGGACGGCGGGTGGACCGACGCCTGGAGCGCTTCTCCTCGCGGCTCGCGGACGAGGCGCTGCAGCTGGCGCGGGAGGGGCAACTGGAGAAAGCGGTCCGGCTACACGGCTATGGGCCGCTGCCGTACGTGGCGGCCTTCGGCCTTCTCACCGCGGGCTGCGCCCTGGCCGGCTTCGCGCTGAGCCCGCTCGTCCATGCCCTTCCCCTCAATGCGCTCCGAGGGCTGGCTTGGGCCTTCCCGGCCATGGCTTGCGTGGCGGCGGCGCTGGCCGCGCGGGCCAGCCACGCCCAGCGGGGTGGGCTGTGGGCCACCTTGGCCGGGGCGGCGGTGGTGTTGGGGACGCTGGCCTCCGGGTGGCTCTTCCGGTGACGCGCTCCACCTCGAGCATCCCCCGCCACATCCGCTGGCGCGTCTTCCGGCGTTCCCTCTTCCTCCAAGCCAGTTGGAACCCCAAGGGGATGCAAAACCTCGGGTTGGCCTGGTCGGTGTACCCGGCGCTGTGCTGGCTGTACCCGGCCAAGGAAGCTCGGCAGGCCGCGGTGTTGCGGCATTTGTCGCCCTTCAACACCCACCCCTACGTGGCCGCGGCCATTGTGGGCGGCGTCCTCTACCATGAGGAGCGCATCGCCCGCGGCGAGGAAGGGCCGGAGCGCGTGGAGGCCTTCAAGCGGGCCCTCATGGGCCCCTTGGCTGCGCTGGGCGACGGCTTCTTCTGGCTCTCGCTGAAGCCCGCGGTGGGCGCCCTGTGCTGTGCGCTCGTTCCGCTGTTGGGGGCCTGGGCGGCCGTCCTCTTCGTGGTGCTGTACAACGTCGTCCACCTCCAGCAGCGGGTGAAGCTTTTCCGCTTGGGCGTCCACACCGGGGACAAGCTGGTGGAGGCCGTGGCCCACGAGCGGCTGCCCACCTGGGGCGCACGGCTCCGGGGGGTGGCCTCGGCCTGTGCCGGGGGCATCGCCGCCTGGCTGGCCCTTCAATTCGGGACGCAGCAGGGCGGCTGGGCGGGGCCGCTCCTGGCCGCGGGGTGCCTCTCTTTGGGCGCACTGGCCTATGGGCTGGTGGCCCGGGGCGTCTCCACGTATTTGCTGTTGGTGTTGGCGGGGCTTCTGGCCGGCGTCGCGGGCGCCTTCTTGTAAGCTCTTTCGACCGCCAGGGGCGGGAGGCCGAATGCCGGAGCAGGCGGAGGGCGAGTACGAAATTATGAATGCGCTCGGCCTGCACGCGCGGGCCGCTGCTCAGCTCGTCCAAGTCACCAACCGCTACCCCTGCGACGTGCAGCTCGAGTGCGAGGGTCAAATCGTCAACGGCAAGTCCATCATGGGCGTTTTGATGCTCGCCGCCGCCCAGGGGATGCGGGTGAAGGTGACGTGCGTCGGCGCACGGGCCCAGGAATGCCTGGACGAGCTCGCGCGTCTCATTTCCCACCGCTTCGGGGAAACCCAGTGAGCGAGCAAGCGACCCAGAGCCGCACCATCCAGGGCATCGGCGCGAGCCCAGGCCTCACCGTGGGCCTGGCCTTCGTCCTCGACCGTCGGCGCCTCCGGACGCCCAAGCTTCGCATCTCGGACGGCGAGGTGGAGTCTGAGCTCTTGCGGATGAAGACGGCCATCGACCTCTCCGACCACCAGCTGCAGGAGCTCAAGGAGCAGCTCGAGCGGAGCGACGGAAAGGACCACGCCCTCATCCTCGAGGCACACCGGCTCATGCTGCGAGACCCGATGCTCCTCGACGACGTCAACCGGATGATTGCCGCCGAACGCATCAACGCCGAGTGGGCGGTGCGCCGGGTGACGCGCAAGCTGAAGCACGCCTTCGACAACATCGCCGACGAGTACTTTCGCGAGCGCCGCGCCGACGTGGACTTCGTGGCCGACCGGGTGGTGCGGAACCTCATGGGCCAGGTGGTGGACGTGGCGGTGGAGGTGCCGGAGCGCTCGGTGGTGGTGGCCCACGACCTGCCTCCCGCGGACACCGCGATGCTGGTGCGCACCGGCCGGGTCCAGGCCTTTGTCACCGACGTGGGAAGCCAAACCAGCCACACCGCCATCGTCGCCCGCGCCCGGGCCACGCCGGCGGTGGTGGGTGCGGTGCGCGCGAGCGAGGTCATCTCCCCTGGGGACGTGGTGGCGGTGGACGGGACACGGGGACTGGTGCTCATCAACCCCCGCCCGGAGGAGCTCGCGCGCTTCGAGGCGGAGCGCGCCCGCTGGGCGCAGCTGGAGCAAGAGGCGCTCTCGCTACGCGAGGTGCCGGCGGAAAGCACCGATGGCGTCCGCGTCCGGCTGCTGGGCAACATCGAGTTTCTCGAGGAGCTGCCCTCGCTCTTGCAGCATGGCGCCGAAGGCATCGGGCTGTACCGCACCGAGTTTCTCTTCTTGGACCGCACCGAGCCGCCCAGCGAGGACGAGCACTACCAGTGCTACCGCACGGTGCTGGAGGCCATGGGCCAGCGCCCGGTCACCATCCGCACCCTGGACTTGGGCGGCGACAAGGTGCCTGGAAACCGCCGCTGGGAGCGGGAACCCAACCCGGCCATGGGGCTGCGTGCCATCCGTTACTGCCTGGCGCGGCGGGACCTCTTCCGGACGCAGCTCAGGGCCCTGCTGCGGGCCAGCATCCACGGGAACCTCCGAGTCATGTTCCCCCTCATTTCGGGCATGTCCGAGCTGCGCGAGGCGCGCAGTGAGCTCGAAGCCTGCCGGAGCGAGCTCGGTCGGGAGGGCGTCCGGGTCGGAGGGCGTTTTCCGGTGGGCATCATGGTGGAGACGCCCAGCGCAGCGTGGCTGGCGGACCGCCTGGCCACCGAGGCCGACTTCTTCAGCATCGGCACCAATGACCTCATCCAGTACACGCTGGCCATCGACCGGCAGAACCGAGACGTGGCCTACCTCTACCAGCCGCTGCACCTCTCGGTGCTGCGGGCGCTGGAGCACATCCAGGCCGCAGCCCGCGCCAAGGGCATCCCGGTGTCCATGTGCGGTGAGATGGCCGGGGACCCGCGCTACACCCTCGTGCTTCTGGCGCTCGGCCTCGACGAGCTCTCGATGACGGCCGGACAAATACCGGTCATCAAGCAGCGCATTCGCCACCTCAGCCGCGCTCAGGCCCGCGCCGCGCTGGACCTGGCGATGCAGCTGACCACCGCCGAAGAAATCGAGCGCTTCCTCGACGAGACGGCGATGCGAATGAGGCCGCCCGCGCTGCCGAGTTGAGGCCGACTCGGGGGGAGCCGCTTTCGGAGGGAGCCGACGGACACACGCAGGAGCCCCGGCGGTCCTTTGTGGTACAGCGAAGGAGAGCCACTGCTCGCTCCCTTGGGGCCCGCGCCTTGTCCGTCAGATGATTGCCTACTCCCCGCCGTCACCGCTCCCCAACGAAGAGCGCGTGGCTTCCCGGCGGAGCTGGACGCCGGGCCGTCTTCTTCCCTTGGCCGTGGTGGCCGCGGTCCTCGCCTCCGGCCTCGGGAGCCCCGCGGGCGGCACGCACCCCGACGAGCGCCTCTACCTCTCGCTGGCCAAGGAGATGCAAGCGCAAGGGACGTGGCTGACACCCACGCTCGACGGGCAGCCGGACTACACCAAGCCACCGCTCTTGTACTGGGCCTCGGTGGCGTGCCTGCGACTGTTTGGCTCGTACCTCTGGGCCGCCAGGCTTCCGGTGGCGCTGTGCGCCCTCTTCTTGGCGCTGGTGGCCGGCCGCCTGGCAGGGCGCTTTGGGGGAGAGGCGGCCTTTTCCCGGGGCGTCCTTCTCGTCGGCACCTGCCTCGGAGTGTTGCGCTATGGCCGGCTGACGATGATGGACGTGCCGCTGGCGCTGGCGGTGGCCCTCGGCGCAGAGGCGGCCTGGGCGGCCGTCGACGAGGGACGGCCCCGACGCCTCCTCGGCGTCGGTTTGGCCGCGGGTCTCTCGGCGCTGTTGAAGGGCCCGGTGGGCCCGCTGCTGGTGTTTTCCATCGCCGGGGTGCTGGTGGCGGTGCGCGCCCCGGCGCTTCTGCGGAGCGCCTGGTCAGCGGCCGCGCTGGGCCTGGCGCTTCTGGTGAGTGCCCCGTGGTTTGTGACCATGGTCGCGCTTCATGGGACGCCCTACCTCACCCGCTTCATCCTGGTGGAGAATTTCGGAAAGTTTTCCGTCCCGTGGACGTTGGGCGGCGAGGCTTGGCTGCTCCTCGTCTTGCTCCTTCTGGCGCTGCCTTGGGTGGGGCTCGTCCAGTGGCCCAAAGCGCCCCGGGCGCTGAAGCTTCTGAGTGGAGTGTGGCTGTTGGTGGTGCTCCTCGTCTTCTCGCTCCCCGGCCTGAAGCAGTCGCACTACGTCGTCCCCTGCCTCGTCCCGTTGCTGCTCCTGGCGGCGGTGCCGGAGCGGCCGCGGCTCATGGCGGCTCGGGCCACGGCGGTGCTCCTCGGCGCTGTGGCCGTGGCGGCGGTGCTTGCGCTGCGCGTCCCATTTCCGGTTTCCGAGCGGCTCGGCCTTCTCGGGGCCGCGGTGTTGCTCGGTGCAGCCTGCGTCGCCATGTGGCGTGCGCGCCCCGAGGCGGCGGCGGTGGGCGTCGGAGGCGCCGCGGTGCTGGTGCTGGCGCTGGTGCTTCCGGTGCTGAACCCCCCACCGGTGCCGGAGTCGGCCTGGCAGGCGGCCGGGGAAAGGCCGGTGGTCATCTTCCGTCAGGACCCGGGCCTGTACGAGTTGCTCTCCACGAGACGAGTGCGCCGGGTGAATGACGCGCGCGAGACGCAGGCCGCGGTGGCCGCCGGGGCGGCTGCCGTCGTCCCGTTTCAGGACTTCGCGGCCTTCCCGGACGAGGTGCGCTCAGGCCTGGAGCCACTGGCGCACTGGGAGCGGCTCCGACCGCGACTGGCTCTGGGCACCGTTCTCCAGGCGCTGTGGGCGGCCAGTCCCGTGCCGCTGCAAGAGGAGGCGCTGCTCCTGGTGCGGACCCCTCCCTGAGGCGCCCTCGAGCGGGGCAGGTTAGAAGGGGCCCTTCGCCCCCCGGGGCGTTTGACGGCCCTACGAAGGCCTGCGTAGTGTCCCGCGCCTCTTTTTCTGGAGTACGCCATGCCGAAGGATTTTCTCTTCACCTCAGAGTCCGTGACCGAGGGTCACCCGGACAAAGTCGCCGACCAGATTAGCGACGGCGTTCTCGACGCCATCATCGCCAAGGACATCCACGGGCGGGTGGCCGTTGAGACGCTGGTGAAGACCGGACTGTGCGTGGTCGCCGGTGAAGTCAGCACCGTGAGCTACGTCGACATTCCGAAAATTGTCCGCAGCACCATTGTTCGCATTGGCTACACCGAGAGCGCGATGGGCTTCGACGGGCACACCTGCGGTGTGATGGTCGCCATCGAGGGCCAAAGCCAGGACATCGCCCGGGGGGTGGACAACACCAAGGAGCAGGGCGCCGGGGACCAGGGGATGATGTTCGGGTACGCCTGCAACGAGACGCCGGAGCTCATGCCGGCGCCCATCCACTACGCGCACGCCCTCACTCGTCGGTTGGCCGAGGTGCGAAGGAAGCTGCACCCCTGGCTCCGGCCGGACGGCAAGAGCCAAGTGACGGTGCAGTACGTGGACGGGCACCCAGTGCGCATCGACACGGTGGTGGTGTCGACGCAGCACGCCGAGGAAGCGTCGAATAAGAAAATCCACGCCGCGATGATGGAGGACGTCATCGCCAAGGCCCTGCCCAAGCGGCTGCTGGACAGAAAGACGCGCTACCACATCAATCCCACTGGTCGCTTCGTCATCGGCGGGCCCATGGGCGACTCGGGAGTCACCGGCCGCAAAATTATTGTCGACACCTACGGAGGGATGGGCCGACACGGCGGCGGCGCCTTCAGCGGGAAGGACCCCTCCAAGGTGGACCGCAGCGCGGCGTACATGGGCCGCTACATTGCGAAAAACGTCGTCGCCGCCGGGCTCGCCGACCGCTGCGAGGTGCAGGTCTCCTACGCCATCGGCGTCGCCGACCCCGTCTCGGTGATGGTGGACACCTTCGGGACGGCCCGGGTGGACGAGGCGCGCATCGCACAGGCCGTGCGGCGGACGTTTGGCCTCAAGCCGCGGGAGATTATTGAGCACCTGGACTTGCTGCGCCCCATCTACCAGCGGACCGCGGCCTACGGACATTTCGGCCGGCCGGACAAGGACTTCACCTGGGAGCGCCTCGACCAGAAGGAAGCGCTGCGGGACGCCGTCGGCCAGCGGCACCTGCGCGCGGTGGGCGCCTAGGGGACTCCCCAGGGGAAGGGGGCCAATGACGTTGACGCCCCGAAGCCAGAAGACGCTGCGCTCGGTAGCGCTCCTTTGGCTGGGCTGCGCCCTGGGCGCGGGCTGCTCTGTCGGCTCGCCCGTCCTCTGTGCGGCGGGCCTTGCAGACGGCGGTTGCAGCTACCACGTCGAGGTGCACTGCGGCGACACGGCCTCGTGCCGTCCGGGCAGCACGCAGGTGCTGGACGCAGGCGCGTGCGTCCGCGACACCTCGTCCGACGTCATCAGCTGTAGCTAGCCACAGCCTCGGCGCCAGAGACGGGCGTCTCAGCAGGAGGGGCCGCCGCGGAGGCCCCCGCCAGGGGTGCAGCCCCTCACTGCACGACGGTGGGGGCGGCTCCGGCAAACACCTCGGCCAATGGCCTCACCACACCCGTCGAGACTTGAAGGGCGAGTAACAGCCAGAGGAGGGCGTGGAAGACGCCATACAGCAGCTCCGAGGACGGGCGGCGGAAGAGACGGGGAATGAGTCGCATGGGGACAACCTCCTCTAACCTTCTATTGGCTAGATGGAGGTTATGTACACGGGAACCTATAACCTGTCAACTCTCGTTTGTTGGTTATATAGTCCCCGAGGAGCCCATGCAGACGTCCCCGCCCGCCACCCCCACTTTCGAGCTCTCCGGAGGCCACCCGGCGCTGGACTTCGTCAACACCGTGGGCGGTAAGCGCCTCGTCGAGCCGCGCGAGCACCTGCCGCGCTTCGGCGACTTGGTGGCCTGGGCCACGGAGGCCCAAGTCCTCACCCCGGCGGAGGCCAAGGCCCTCGTCCGGGAAGCTGCGGCCTTCCCGGACGACGCGGAACGCGCGCTTTCACACGCGCACACCTTCCGGGAGTCCCTGTACCGCGTGCTACTCGCCTTGGTGGAGTCCCGACCGGCTCCTGCGGCGGACGTCGAGGTGCTGGAGGGCGAGGTGCACCGCGCCATGGCCGCACGGCGGCTCGAGTCAAAAGCCGGCCGCTTCAGCTGGACACTGCCCGGGGTGTGCCTTTTGGAGACGGTGGTGCCGAGGCTGGCGGTGGTGGCCTCGGAGTTGCTCACCTCCGAAGCGTTGAAGCGCGTCCGCGTCTGCGAGGCCACTGCCAGCGACGGCTGTGGGTGGCTGTTTTTGGACGAGACGCGAAACCACAGCCGGCGCTGGTGCAGCATGGCCACGTGCGGAAACCAACACAAAGCGCGCCGCCACTACGCCCGCGTCCGCGCGCGCGGCTGACGCTTCCCCCACCCCTGGGGGGGCGCTGGGCGACGTGAGGGGGACGCCTGTCCCTTAGGGGAAGGTGTTGCAAGAGGTGGAGGCCCCGCTGGCTTGCCCCAGAGGTCTGCCCACGGTAGACGGGCTGCCGCCTGTAAAACCACCCCGGACCGAAGGACGTTTCCTCCCATGGCCGTGCCAGCCCCCAAAGTCGTTCAGCTCAAGAAGAAGGCCCCCAAGGGCGCCCCCGTCGAATGCGACGTCAAAAACTTGTCGCTGGCCGAGCGCGGCCGGCTGCGCATCGAGTGGGCCGGGCGGTCCATGCCGGTGCTGCACCTCATCCGTGACCGGTTCGCCAAGTCGCGCCCCTTCAAGGGGCTGCGCTTCGTCGCCTGTCTGCACGTCACCACCGAGACGGCCAACCTGGCCATCGCGCTCAAGGCCGGTGGAGCCGACGTCACTTTGTGCGCCAGCAACCCCCTCTCCACGCAAGATGACGCCGCCGCCAGCCTGGTGATGGACCACGGCATCCGCGTCTTCGCCATCAAAGGCGAGGACAACCAGACGTACTACCGCCACATCCAGAGCGCGCTCGAGAGCCGCCCCCACCTCACCATGGACGACGGTGCGGACGTGGTGGGCGTGCTCCACTCCGAGCGGAAGGACCTCCTGCGCAACATCATCGGCGGCACCGAGGAGACCACCACCGGCGTCATCCGCCTGCGCGCCATGGCCAAGGAGGGCGTGCTCCGCTACCCCATCGTCGCGGTCAACGACGCCCTCACCAAGCACCTCTTCGACAACCGCTACGGCACCGGCCAATCCACCCTGGACGGCATCATCCGGGCCACCAACCGGCTTCTGGCCGGCAGTGTCTTCGTCGTCGCCGGCTACGGCTGGTGCGGCCGCGGGCTGGCCCAGCGGGCCAAGGGCATGGGGGCCGACGTGGTGGTGACGGAAATCGACCCGCTCAAGGCCCTCGAGGCGGTGATGGACGGCTACCGCGTCCTGCCCATGAAGGATGCGGCGAAAATTGGCGACTTCTTCTGCACCGTCACCGGCAACATCAACGTCGTGCGGCAGGAGCACTTCGAGGCGATGAAAGACGGCGCCATCGTCTCCAACAGCGGCCACTTCAACGTGGAGCTGGACCTCGCCTCGCTGGCGGCCATCGCCAAAGACCGGAGCATGGTCCGCGACTTCGTCGAGCAGTTCACCCTCAAGAATGGCCACCGGATTGTTGTCCTCGGCGAGGGTCGACTGGTGAACCTGGCCACCGCCGAGGGTCACCCCAGCAGCGTCATGGACATGTCCTTCGCCAACCAGGCACTGTGCAGCGAGTGGATGGTGAAGCACCACGCCTCGCTGGAGCGGAAGGTGTACAGCGTCCCCGAGCCCATCGACCGGGAGATTGCCCGGCTCAAGCTCAAGGCGATGGGCGTGAAGGTGGACGTCCTCACCGAGGAGCAAATCAAGTACCTGGACAGCTGGAACGTCGGGACCTGACCGCGGCGCGCACTTCGACGGCCCGGGCGCCCTCAGGGCACGAGTGCCAGGTACTGCTCGTAGCGCGTCTGAATCTCCGAGACGTACTTCACCGGCTCGCTGCCGCGCGCGTAGCCGTAGCGGGCGCGGCGGTAGTTGGCTGGCTTCTGCAGTTCGAGCATGGCCTTCTCCACGTTGCCGAACCAACGGTTCCTGTCCAGCCCGTGCTCGTCGGCCAGGCGCCTGGCGTCCGAGAGGTGTCCAAAGCCGACGTTGTAAGCGGCCAGGGCGAAGCGGACCCGTTGCTGGAGCGCCAGGTCCGGCTCGAGCTGCCCCATGAGCGCGGCCAGGTAGGCGATGCCGGCTTGGGTACACTCCTCGGGGTCCGTGAGCCGGGTGAAGCCGAGACTCTGCGCGGTGCGGGGGAGAATTTGCAGAAGCCCCACCGCTCCCTCCCGACTTTTCGCCCGCGGGTCGAAGTGGCTCTCCTGGTAGGCCTGGGCCGCGGTGAGACGCCAGTCGAAGCCGTAGCGGGGAGCGAACTTCTGAAAAATCGCGTCGTAGGGGGAGACGGCGCTCTTCATCCCTCCGTCGAGGCCGCTGGCCCCCTGTGCCGTCTCGAAGGTGCGGCGGTAGGACAGGTTGTACTCCAGGCCCTTCACCGTTCGTTTGAGGAAGTCGTTCACCGCCGTCAGGAGCTTGGGGTTGCCCACCCGCGCCGCGAAGGCGAGGTCCTTCGGCTGCGGCTCGAGCGCGAAGGCGCCCACCACGTTGGTACGCCAGGTGAGCTGCTCTTGGAGAATGTGGGAGTCGGCCACGGTGAGGTCCGCCGTCCCGTTGGCCACGGCGTCGATGAGGTCCTCGGTCTCCACATCCTCCGCCGCCGGGACCACCGTGAAGCCGCCTTGGGGCTGCAGCCGGGTCAGGGCGGCCGCGTACGTCGAGCCTAGGCGCACGCTGATGCGGCGCCCCTTCAAGTCGCTGAGGCCCTTGAGCCTGGCCTCGCCTGTCCGTTGCACCACCATCTCCTGCACCTGGAGGTAGGGCCGGCTGAAGTCCACCATCCGCGCCCGCTCCGGGCTCACGGTGAAGGAGGCGGCGATGAGGTCGCCCCGTCCCTCGAGGAGCCAGGGCACCATCTGGTCGTGCGCCGGCGGCACCACCATGGCCAAGCGCACCTTGAGGGACTTGGCCAGCATGGCGGCGAGCTCGTAGTCAAAGCCTCGGGGCTCTCCCCGTTCGAGAAAGTAGCTGACGGCGTTGTTGCGGGTGATGACGCGCAGCTCGCCGCGCTTGAGAATGCCGTCCAAGTCCGCGGTGAAGCGCCGGGTGGAGTGCGCCACCAGGCCCTTCTCCAAGAGGAAGCTATCCAGCGCGGCCCGCAGGTGTTGGGCGCTCGTCCGCACCGCCCAGGACACCGGCCGACGCTCGGCGACGGTGAAGAGGTGCTGCAGGCCGGGGTTGTAGGTCTCCAGCCGCTCGAGCTCGGTGGAGGTGGCCACCGCCAGCGGCCGGTCGCCACGGCTCACCTCGTAGAGCATCTGCTCGGCGTCGGTCGGAGGCGAGAGCGGCTCGATGAGGAGCCCTTTGACGCTGGACGCCTTCAGGGCTTCCAAGGACTCCTGCGCCGCGGAGCCGGCCACCGCCGAGACCTTCCGTCCAGCGAGGTCGGACGGCCGGGTGGGCAGGCCGGCGGCCCCGCGCTTTCCCACCAGCACCTCGTCCACCACCCACAGGGGCTGAGTGAAAGCGACTTTCCCCGCGTCCGCGGCGGTGGCTGCAATCCCCACCGCCAGCAAGTCGCCTTTTCCTGCCAAGAGTGCGGGGAGGAGGAGGTCGCTGCGGCTCACCGCAATCTCCTGCACCTTCAAGCCCTGTCGGCTGGCAAACTCCTGCACCAGCTCGGCGCTGGAGAAGCCGGGTGTATTGCGCGGCAGCTCGGTGGCGGACTCCAGCACCAGCACTCGGAGCGTGCCGCGCAGCTGGATGGCCGCCAAGTCTTCGTCGGCGGCCCGAGCGCTACTTGCAAGCAACGCGAGCGAAAACCCGAGCGGCGCGCAAAGCGCCGCAGAGAAGCGCACCGGCCGGCGTCGGGGAGCCATCCGCGGAGCGGCACCCTACCACCGGGGCCGAGGCGCATTGCAGCGGACTCTTGCTGGAAGAGGTGCGTGGCCTCTTTGCAAGCTCCGAAATTCCGGCACAACGCGCCGCCCCCCCGGGTGCCCTTTCACCCTTGCCGGTGCCGGCGCTTTGCGCCATGACCGGCCGCTCCGATGGGTCTTCTGCGCGCCGTCGTCCTGGGCATCGTCCAGGGCGTGACCGAATTTCTCCCCGTCAGTTCCACCGCCCACCTGAGGATTGTTCCTGAGCTGTTGGGCTGGCCGGACGCGGGTGCGGCCTACACCGCCATCATCCAGCTGGGGACGGTGGCCGCAGTCATCGTCTATTTTTGGCGCGACTTGGTGCGGCTTGGGCGCGCCTTCCTGGAGGGCCTTTGGCACCGAGAGCCCTTCTCTACCCTGGACGCGCGCCTGGCCTGGTACGTGCTGGTGGGCACGCTGCCCATCGGCATTCTCGGCCTTCTCTTCAAACAGCACATCGAGACGTCCCTGCGCTCGCTCTACGTCATTGCGTTCGCCATGGTGGGGCTCGCCTTGCTGCTGCTCCTCGCCGAGCGGGTGGCCGTGCACCGGCGGACGCTGAGCGAGATGACTTGGCGGGACGGCATCCTCATTGGCCTCTGCCAGGCGGTGGCCCTCATTCCCGGCTCCAGCCGCTCCGGCACCACCCTCACCGGCGGGCTGGCCCTCGGTTTTCGACGGGAGGACGCGGCGCGCTACTCCTTTCTTCTCTCGGTGCCGGCCACCGCCGCCGCCGGGCTCTTCGAGATGCGCCACTTGGTCCGCACCGGCGAGCCCTTCAACGGCATGGACGTGGTGGTGGGGACGGCGGTGGCCTTCGTCACCGGCATTTTGGCCATCGCCTGGCTGCTGCACTTCTTACGGACGCGCTCCACGCTGGTCTTCGTCGTCTACCGGCTCCTGCTTGGGGGCCTCCTCCTCTTTCTGCTCGGGACCGGCCGGCTGGCGGCCACGCCAGAGTCCGCCGCGACGCCGCCAACCCGGGCGACGTCTGCCCCGGGCCCCTCGGGTGAGTGAGCGCAGGTGGAGGCGTTGTTTGCACAGCTTGCGGCACACCTCCGGGCGCACCCTGGACAGCCGCTCGACCTTCCCGGCCTGGAGCTGCGCCAGGCCGCGGTGCTGGTACCACTCGCCGTCCGGGGTGCGGTGCCGGTGGCCATCTTCACCCGGCGTCCGGACACCCTGCGGCGACACGCCGGACAAATTTCCTTCCCGGGAGGAGTCCGGGACCCGCAGGACACGACGCCGCTCCACACGGCGCTACGCGAGGCCGAGGAAGAGGTGGGGGTGGGGCCCGCGGCTGTCGAAGTGCTGGGGATGCTGGACGAGATTCCCACCATCACCGAGTTCCGCGTCGTGCCCTTCGTCGGACGACTCTCCCCACAGACGGTGCTCGACCCCAACCCCGCCGAAATTGCCGAGCTCATCGAGGTCCCGCTGGCTGCACTCCAGGAGCCGGCCCGTCAGCGGGTGGAGAAGCGCTTCATCCGCGGCGCGGAGCGCGACATTTACTTCTTCGAATATGCCGGCCACACCATTTGGGGCGCGACGGCTCGCATCGTCCGCAACCTCCTGGACGTGACGGCGGAGTTGCCCGCCTGGAAGGACTTGCGTCGAATATGAAACTCTACCCGGTGGTGATGGCGGGCGGCTCCGGAACCCGGTTCTGGCCGCTCTCTCGCGTGCGCCGTCCGAAGCAGTTTCTCCCGCTGGCCTCTTCCAAACCGCTGCTGTTGGAGACGCTGGGAAGGCTCAAGGGCCTGGCCGGGCTCAAAGAGACGTACGTGGTGTGCGGTCCAGGGCACGCGGCGCTGGTGCGCCACCTGCTGCCCGGGCTTCCTTCCAAGCACATTCTCATCGAGCCGGTGGCGCGCAACACCGCCCCGGCCATCGCCCTCGCCACCTGGGTGATTGGTGCCTTGGACGCGGACGGCGTTTTGGCCGTGCTCCCCTCGGACCACCACGTGGCCCACCCGGCGGCCTTTCGTGCCGTGCTCAAGCGCGCCGCCACGCTGGCTGCCCGGACGGGGGATTTGGTCACCGTCGGCATCAAGCCCACGCGGCCCGAAACCGGCTACGGCTACATCCGCCTCGGAGCGGCCCTCGGGCCAGGCGCGTTCCGGGTCCAGGCCTTCGTCGAGAAGCCGGACCCGGTGACGGCGGCCGGGTACGTGAGCTCCAAGGAGTACCTCTGGAACGGGGGAATTTTCGTCTTCACCGCCCGGGCGATGAAGGAGGCCTTGGCCCGCCATCTCCCAGAGGTGGCACAGGCCATGGAGAAGCTCGCGCCGCGGCTGGGCACCCGCGCTTTCGCGCCGGCGCTGAAGCGCGCCTTCCCGAGGCTGCCCTCGGTGTCCGTGGACTACGGCGTCATGGAGCGGGCCCGCAACATTGCGGTTGTCCCCGGGGACTTCGGCTGGTCCGACGTCGGCAGCTTCGCCGCCCTGCCCGAAGTCCGCCCCACCGACCAGAGCGGCAACGTGGTGCTGGGCGAGGCGACGGTGGTGCTCGACTCGGCCGGCTGCGTGGTGCTCGGCAGCGGGCGCACCTTGGTGGTTCTCGGGATGCGGGACACAGTGGTGGTAGATGCCGGGGATGCCGTCCTCGTCCTTCCGCGCGAGCGGACCCAGGACGTCCGGCAGGTGGTCGAAGTGCTACGCCACAAGCGGTTGACGCGCGCGCTCTAGGAGACACGTCCATGAATTCACAGATTTTCCGCGAGTACGACATCCGCGGCTTGGTGGACGTTGACCTCACCGACGAGGTGGTGGCCCTCCTCGGCCGCGGGCTCGGCACCGTCATCCGCCGCAAGGGCGGCCAAAGTGCGGCGGTGGGCCGAGACTGCCGCGAGTCCAGCCCTCGCTTTCGGGACGCGTTGTGCGAGGGCCTCACCTCCACCGGCCTCGACGTGCTTGACGTCGGCGTGGTGCCTACGCCGCTCACCTACTTCGCCGCCAACACCCTGCCCGTCGACGGACTGGCGATGATTACTGGCAGCCACAACCCGCCGGAGTACAACGGCTTCAAGGTCGGCCACGGGAAAACGACGCTGCACGGCCACGAGATTCAGGCGCTCCGCCAGTTGATTGAGGCCAAGGACTTCGAAACCGGGCGCAAGGGGCGGGTGACGCCCTTCGACATTGTGACGCCCTACTGCCACTTCATCCGCCAGACGGTGCACATGGGACGGCGGATGAAGGTGGTCATCGACGCCGGCAACGGCACCGGCGGAGAGGTGGCGGTGCCCCTCTTGAGGAGCATGGGCTTCGACGTCGTCCCCCTCTTCTGCGAGATGGACGCCCGCTTTCCAAACCACCATCCCGACCCGACCGTCCTCGACAACCTCCAGGACCTCATCGCCGCCGTGCGGCGGGAGAAGGCCGAGGTGGGGATTGCCTATGACGGCGACGCAGACCGCATCGGCGTCATCGACGACCTGGGGACGGTGCTCTGGGGCGACCAGCTGATGATTTTGTTTGCCCGCAGCGTCCTGGCCGAGGTCCCGGGAAGCGCCATCGTCGGTGAGGTGAAGTGCAGCGCCTCGCTGTACGAGGACATTGCGCGGCGAGGGGGAAAGCCCATCATGTGGAAGGCCGGTCACAGCCTCATCAAGGCGAAGATGAAAGAGACCCACGCCCAGCTGGCCGGGGAGATGAGCGGGCATATTTTCTTCAAGCACCGCTACTTCGGCTTCGACGACGCGGTCTATTCGACCGCCCGGCTCCTGGAGATACTCACCCACGCCGACCGACCGTTGAGCAAGCTCCTGGCCGACGTCCCGAAAACCTACGCCAGTCCCGAAATCCGCTTCGACGTGCCCGAGGAGAAGAAGTTTGCACTCGTCCGGCGCGCCACCGAGCTACTCCGGACGGAGGGGCACGACATTATTGACGTGGACGGCGTTCGGGTGACCTTCGCCGACGGGTGGGGGCTCATCCGCGCCTCCAACACCCAGCCGCTCCTCGTGCTGCGCTTCGAGGCGCGGACCGAGAAGCGTCTGTCTGAAATCCAGAAGCTCATCGAATCCACCGTGGCGCGTGCGCAGCGAGAACTCGGCGTCTAGCGCAGGCTGGACTAGAGTTCCTCCATGGAGCAGCCGGAAACGTCCTCCCCCCCGCTGGTGGGGCTCATCATGGGGAGCAAGAGCGACTGGGACTTTCTCCAGCCCGCGGCAAAAATCCTCACCGAGCTGGGCGTCCCCTTCGAGGCCAAGGTGGTGTCGGCGCACCGGACACCGGACTTCATGTTCGAGTACGCCGAGGCGGCCGAGGAGCGCGGACTGCTGGTCATCATTGCCGCCGCCGGAGGCGCTGCGCACCTGCCGGGCATGGTGGCAGCCAAGACGCTGGTGCCCGTCCTCGGAGTCCCGGTGCCGGCCACCGCGCTCCAGGGCGTGGATGCTTTGCTGTCCATCGTCCAGATGCCGAAGGGTGTCCCGGTGGGCACGCTGGCCATCGGCAAGCCCGGGGCCACCAACGCCGGCCTCTTGGCCGCCGAGATTGTCGCCCTCCTGCACCCGGAGGTCCGCGAGCGGCTCCGCGCGTGGCGCGAAGCGCGCACCCGGGAGGCCCGCGAGAGCGAGCTTTCATGAGCGTCATTCTCCCCGGTGGCACGCTCGGTATTCTCGGCGGCGGACAGCTCGGACGGATGACGGCCATGGCCGCACGCTCCCTGGGCTACCACCTGGCGGCGCTGGACCCGGACCCCTCCTGTGCCGCGCGTTTTGTGGTGGAGAGCTGCATCACCGCCGGCTTCGACGACGTGGCCGCGGCGCGGGAGCTGGCCCGGTTGAGCCAGGTGGTGACGGTGGAGATTGAGAAGGTGGCGGTGGAGGCACTCCGCGCGGTGCAGGAGCTCGTCCCCATGCGACCCGGCCCGGAGGTGCTCTTCACCATCCAAGACCGGGCGCGCCAGAAGGACTGGCTCCAGGCCCACGGCTTTCCCGTGGGGCCCTACCGCAAGGCGTCGAGCGAGGCGGAGCTCCTCCTCGCGCTCTCGGGCCTGGGCGGCAAGGCCTACGTGAAGTCCGCCCGCGGCGGCTACGACGGCCGGGGACAGGCGGTGGTGCAGTCAGTCGCCGAGGTCCCGACGGCCTGGTCCGCCCTCGGCGGCAGTCCGGTGGTGGTGGAGCAGGCGCTCGCTCTGCGGCAGGAGATGTCCGTCCTGGTGGCCCGGCGTCCCTCGGGGGACGCCCGCAGCTACCCCCCGGCGCTCAACCACCACGTGCGCGGCATTTTGGAGTGGAGCGTCCTGCCGGGCCCTTTCCCCAAGGAATTGTCGGCGCGGGCCGAGGAGATGACGCGCTCCATCGCCGCGCAGCTCGGCGTGGAAGGCCTCCTGGTGGCGGAATTCTTCTGCACCGAAGAGGGCGAGCTGTTTGTCAACGAGCTCGCCCCGCGGCCGCACAACACGTTTCACACCACCGAGGTGGCCTGCGCCACGAGCCAATTCGAGCAAGTCACCCGCGCGGTGTGTGACTTGCCCCTCGGCTCGACGGAGGTGCTGCGGCCAGGCGCCATCATCAACCTCTTGGGCGAGCTCTGGCTCCAGCCTGAGCCGCCCCACTTCGACGCCGCCATGTCGCTGCCCGGCGTCACCGTGCACCTCTACGGGAAGCGCATGGCCCGTCCGGGGAGAAAAATGGGGCACCTCTCGGCCATTGCCAGTACGCCCGAGGAGGCCCTGCGCAAGGTGCAGGAAGCCCGGCGCCGTCTGGGCCGGGAGTCTGCCCTGACGGGCCCGCGGAGGGGCCCGGGCTTGGGAAACGAAAAACTCCTCCTTAGGCCTTCGGCTTGGCCCGGGGGTTCAACAGAGGCGCGAAGGCATCCCGGTAGGCCCAAGCCAAGAAGAGCTCGAGGACGAGGATAACCAGCGGGATGGGAAGGCCGGAGGGCGCCAGGAAGGCGTGGAAGAAGACAATATTCACGATGATGGGGGCCAGGACGGTGAGCGCGAGCGGGACGAAGAAGCCCGCCAACAGCGCAATTCCAGAGGCCAACTCCAGCACCTTGAGGAGATGAAAAATGTACCCGGTGGCGAACATGGCCCCGGCGAAGGCGCCTGCGGCCGGAGGGGGCGGCGGCTGGGGAATGAAGGGGACGAAGAAATTCAGACTGAAGACGGTAAACATCAGTCCGAGGAGAATGCGGGCCACGGGAATGAGTTTGCGCATGGCCTCGATGCTTAACAGACGGCCTTCGCGGCGACCGCGGGATAGACTGTTGCCTTGGTGACAACAACCGCAGACCTGAACCACGTGGCCGTCTTCACCCGGGTGGTGGAAACGGGCAGCTTCACCGCCGCCGCCGCCGCGCTGGGCCTTCCCAAGTCCAGCGTCAGCCGCAGCGTCTCACGTCTGGAGCTGGAGCTCGGGGTGAGGCTGTTGCAGCGCACCACGCGCAGCGTCCAGCTCACCGAGGCCGGGCACGCCTATTACGAGCGCGTCGCCCAGGCCCTCTCCGGCTTGAAGGAAGCGCAGTCCGCCGTCTCGGACATGCAAGCCACCCCCTCGGGCGTCGTCCGAGTCACCGCGGCGGTGGACATTGGCGTCTACGTCCTCGCTCCTCTGGTGGCCCGTTTCGTCCGGCGCCACCCCGGCATCCACGTGGAGATGCTGCTCACCAGTCGCCTCCTCAACCTGGTGGAGGAGGCGGTGGACCTCGCCGTTCGGGCCGGGAAGCTGGATGACTCCTCGTTGGTGGCCAGGAAAGTGGGAACGCTGGAGGCGCGCCTGTTGGCCGCTCCGGGTTACCTCCGTCGAAAGGGGACGCCGAAGACGGTGGCGGACCTCGGCCGACACGACTGCGTGCTGTTTCGCACCCGGCACGGTCGCGGCAGCTGGGAGCTGACGGGGCCCAAGGGTGTGGAGCGCGTGGGCGTCAGCGGCAGCGTCTCGGCCGACGACTTCGCCTTCATCCGGCAGATGCTGCTCGCCGGCAGTGGCATTGGACTTGTGCCCTGGACGACGTGCGCCCAGGACATTGAGCGCGGCCGGCTGGTCCGCGTGCTTTCCGAGTACGCCGCCCCGGGCGGCGCGCTGCACGTCGTCTACCCCTCGGCCCGCTACCTGCCCCAGCGCGTGGCGCTCCTGCGGGACTTTCTCGTGCAGGGGCTCCTCGAGCGCGCCACCACCTGCGACGCCCGGGACCCGGGACGACGCAGCAGCGCCCGCGCCGCGCCCTAGCTAACGGGCTTCCGGGTTTTTTCAGTTGAGGGCGAAGTCGTAGAGGTAGCGGAGGTCGGTGGCCACAGGCTTTCCGCCCTTGGTGGCCGGTTTGAAGCGGGCGCGGAGGATGGCGTCCCGGGCCGCCTCGTTGAGGCCGTGCCCGGGCCCGGACACCACCTTGGCCATACTCACGGTGCCGTCCGCCTCCACGGTGATGAGGAGCACCACCTGCCCCTCGATGCCTTGCTTCTTCGCCTCCCGCGGGTACACCTCCTCGCCATTAATTTCCTCGAGGAGAATGGGCAGGGTGTCCACCAAGGAGGAGGGGGCGTAGCCGGGCCGGACGGCACTCGGCGCGGTGGCGGTGGCGGCGGGCTTTCCCGCGAGGGTATTCCCCACCGGCACCGCCACCGCGCTGGCCGTCGTCGTGGAATTGAGGGTGAGCCCCACCACCACCGGCGGCGGCGGCCCAGGCTCAGGCGGAGGCGCCTCGTTGGGAGGCGGTGGCTCCACCGGAGCGGGTTTGCGCGCCGCGCCGACGTACTTGGGGGCGGCACGCGGCTTGAGCTCCGTCCGCGATGGGGGCGGCTCGGGCGGCGGGCGCTCCACCTCCACCACCACCAGCTCCGAGGGGGGTGGCGGCCTCGGGAAGTCCGGGAGCCGCCTCTGGGTGGCGAGGTAGAGGAGCGTCGCGTGCAGCAACACCGAGGCCCCGAAAAACACCGGGAAGAGGGACAGGCGCCGCAGCGGTGCGGCGAGGGGGACTGCCGCTGCACTCACGGCGACGTCGTGCTCCCGGGCGCGTGCGCGCGACTGTCCTTCTCAATGTTGAGGGCGAAGCGGCTCACGCCCTCGCCCTTCACCACGTCGATGAGATGCATCACCTCGCCGTAGGGTAGCGCCTGGTCGGCGCTGAGAATGGCGCGCGTCTCGGCGTCCTTCTTGACGCTGGCCGCGACTTTGGCCCGCAGCTCGGACTCACTGACTTGCTCACCGTCCAGGTAGAGCCGGCCCTGCTTGTCCATCACCACCGCCACCAGCCCCTGCACCGTCTCGCCGGCGTTGGCCGCGCGGGGCAAGTCCACCTCCATGGTTTCTCGGACGATGAAGTTGGCGGTGACCATGAAAATAATCAGCAGCACCAGCACCACGTCGACGAGGGGGGTGACGTTGATGCCTGTAATCTCATCGTCGCCGTCCTGGAGCTGCCCGGCCATCAGCCGCCCTCGGCGACGCGGGTGGAACGGGCGGCCGCCGGCTCTCCCCGGGCGCGCATCGCGCCCACCAGCGCGTAGCCCAGCGCCAGGCTCCGGTTGACCAGGCTCTTCAACCAGCGGGTGAAGGCGTTGTAGGCCACCACCGCGGGGATGGCGACGCCCAGGCCTACGGCGGTGGCCACCAGGGCCTCGGAGATGCCGGCCATGACTGTCTGCTGGATGGCGCTGCCCTTCACCGCCACCGCCCCCAAGTCATTGAAGGCTTTAATAATTCCCAGCACCGTACCGAAGAGTCCCACGAAGGGGGCGTTGCTTCCCAGCGTCCCGAGGAAGGAGAGGTAGCGCTCATAGCGGGCGCGCTCGCGCGCCAGGACGCTGAGCATGACTTCCTCCACCGTGTCCGGCCCCTGGGGCGCGGCCTGCAGCATCTCCCGCACCACCACCGCCTCCATGCCCGTCTGTCCCTCCACCGCCTGTCGCGCCCGCTCCAACTCGCCGCGGGTGAGCCACCCCGCGAGCTGCTCGCCATGGCGCAAGCGCTGGGAGCTGAAAAACACGGCCCGCTCCAGCATCACCGCGAAGGAGGCCACGCTGAGCGCGACCAGGAGCCAGAGCACCCATTCCGCCGAGCTGAGGGTGAGGCGAAGAAGCTTCGTCGTGAGCCAGCCCAACGAAGGGCTTTGCACCTGGGCCCACACAAGAAGGGAGGTCATTTGTCCTCCTTAGTAGTCGCGGGACCAGACCGCGTCCAGCGAGCCCGCGTTGGCATCGCCATATTCGAACTGCAGGCTCCACCGGCGGAGAAACCGGTATTCGACTCGGATGGCATTTGCATTCTGGTAGCGGAAGGGGTCGGCGTTGGTACGCGCCTGGTAGCCAATGTAGATGTCATCGGTGAGGTACTTCCCTGCCTCCAGCCGCGTTTGGTTGTAGCCCCGCTCGTCGTTTCCCACCTCCACGGACAGCACGTCGATGGGGAGCGCCGCGCCCACCGACTTTTTGAGCTCGGTCGCCGCCCAGGAGCCGAGGATGGAGGCGCCCGCGTCCGCGCCGCCCACCGCCGTGCTGCTCCCGAGGCTGCTCTGCGCCAGCTGCGTCCGTCCGGTGGCCAGCAGCGTGTAGATTTCCGACTCGGACATGGGCGGGTCGCTGGAGGGGGTGACTTTCACGTTCGTCACCTCTCCCGAGAAGTGCATGTACACCTTGGCCTGGCTCTGGACGCTGGCGTACACGCCGGTGACGTCCAGGACGGCTTCCTCCGGAGGGCCGTCGAAGCGGACTTGGCCGCCTGGCTGGACCTCGAAGCGGCGTCCCCAGACGTCGCCCCGGCCCCGGAGGATGCGCACCGCGCCGAAGAGTTGCGGCTGGTCGCCGACGTCGACTTGAAAGGGCTTGCTCAACCCCAACTCCAGTAAGATGTCCTTGCTGCGCACCGAGATGTGGTTGGGCGCCTCGAGGCCCAGGCGAAGGAAAATATTCTTTGCCTCGCGCTCGGGGACGGCCTGTCCCCGGTGCCTCGGGTCCAGCGCCAAGGCCCGCGCGGCCCGGTCCGCGTCCAGGGGGACGCCGTGCCGGGTGAGGATGACATCCGGTGGGGCACTCAGGCCCTGAAGGTTTTTCCGTTTGGCCTCCGGCAGCTGCAACTCGGCCTGGGCGACGTTGACTTGGCTGAGGTTCAACTCCCAAAGGCGGGCGGTCCCACTCAAGTCCGCCGTCAGGGTGGCCATGCACCACAGCTGGTCATCGAAGACGACGGGAAAGTCCACGGTGCGCAAAGCGCCGGTGACGTTGAAGCCCGACGCTGCCCGCTCCCCGGCCAGCTGCAGCGCCACCGTCCCCCCCTGCACCTTGGCCGACAGCTGTTGAATGTCGAAGCGGTCATTGCTCGCCGAGGCGTGGAGCTGGATGTTTTGGTAGAGGCCGAAGCCGATGATGCCCAGAGCGCCGTCCGTCCAGGAGACGGTGCCCTTGAGGGTAGGCTTCCCCAGCGTCCCGTCCGCTTTACCTTCCACTTCCAGTTTCCCGGAGATGCTCCGCATCCACGGCATGAGGCTGGCCACGAAGTCTGGCGCGAAGTGGACGGAGTGCAGCTCGGCTCGAAAGGGCGCCTCGGCGAGGTGCAGCCCGCGTCGCAGCGCGGGCCAAGAGACGTCGAGGCCCGCCTCGCCTTCCAAGTCCAGCGTCCCTCCGGTTTGCGACTGAAGCTTGACGTCGAAGGCCTGCTTGCCTTGCGTGGAGTGCAGGTGCGCCGTCCCCTCGACGTGGGCACCGTCCTTCGGCCCAAGGCCCGTGGCCGTCAACGTCGCGGCCAGCGTGGGTGCCAAGAGCGTCCCGTGGGCTTCCACCTCCACATGGAATTGGCCGTCCAAAAGGCGCCGGTCCCGACGCAGGCGGTTGGTGTCGAAGGGCATGTCCCGGAGCTCGATGGGGCCCAAGTCGCCCTCCAGCGAGAGGGCGGCATGGCCCAACGCCTCGGGCGAGAGGCCGGCCAGGACTTCCTCGAGGGGCGCGCCCAGCGAGAGGTGCACCTTCCCCTTTTCCCCGGCTGGGCCCAAGAGGGTGAGGCGTGCGTCCAGGGTGTCCGTCGCGGTGAGGACGAGGTGCGCCTCGCCCGCGGGCAACGGCGGAAGAAGAAGCCCGTGCCCACTGACGTCCGCCTGGCCACGCGGGGCGGCCAGTGTGCCGGTGAGCTCGACGTGCGCGTCCAACGTCCCTTCCACGTCCCGGGCGGAGAGCCTCGCCTGCTGGAGAGAGGCGAGGTTGAGCCCTTTGGCCAGGAGCGAGGCCTGCACGGGAAGCGTGCGCCACCCTGCCCAGCGGGGCCTGCGCGCGAGCAGCTGTCCGGTGGTGGCATTGAGGGAGGCGTGGGCCTCGAGCGCCCCTCCGAGGACGTCCGAGGACACGGAAAGGCTCAGCGGCACCGCGTCGTCCCCCTCCAACTTCAGCGTGGCCTGTGCCACGGAAAGCCCGCGGGCCGTCAGTTGTCTCGCTCCCAGGGTGAGGTGGACGGCGGGTCCATCGGCGAAGCCCGCCACCTCCACGTCGAGGCCCGCCTGCCCGCCGGCCACCGCCGTCCCGTTTGGGCAGGCCGCGCTGAGGAAGCCGGCGCCGGCCAACTCACAGAGGACGTGCGCGACGTCCAGCCCTTGGGCCTTTAGCTGCAAGGTGAGGGGCTGGTGGATGCGTTGGCTCAGGGCCAGCTCCGGGGCGTCCAGGGCCACGTCCACCGCGGTGCCGAGTGCCAGGAGGTGTCCGTTGAGGGAGAGGCGCTCCTTTTTTCGTCCGGCCTCGAGGTGCACGGTGATGTCCTTGAGCCCATGCCAGGCTCCGTTCTCGACGTCGGCCCGCACCTCCGCGTCCGGGTGGTGCTCTGGGCCGTGCGCCGCGGCGGTGAGGCTGAGGGTGCCGCCGAGGCGCAAGGACGGCGGTGCCAAGAGGGCCGGCAGGTGGCCCAACTCCAGGTGCGCCACCTCCAGCGTGGCCTGCAGACGACTTCCCTCGAAGCCCCCGGTGAAGGCCAGGGACTGCGCGCCCGAGACGAGCTCCAGTCGCTCCGTCTGCAGGCGCTTCTCGTCGAAGCGCACCGCGGCCGGGGCCTTGAGGGAGAAGGTTTCCTCGGGGAAGCCCAAGGACAGCGTGTCCAGAAGCACGCCCCTGGCGTCCGCGTCGGCTGTCCCCGCGAGCTGCAGGTGCACTGCACCGGACGTCACCTCCAGCTCCGCCGCACGTCCTTGGGTGTGCAGGACGGCGTGGACGTCCTTCATGCTGCGCCCCGCCAACTCGAGCTGGCTGGCCACGAGGTTGGCGTTGGCGTCCAAGGGACGGGCCACGTCCGGAAGCTTGAAGGTGAGCTCCAGGCCCTGGGCCGCGAAGCTTCCTACCGCCAGCGAAGAGAAGCGTCCCTCCGCTTCCACGCCGGGGTGGCTGGGGTGGCCGGACAGCGCAACATTCAACGTCCCGTGGCCCCCCAACTTGGGCACCGGCCCGAGGACGTCGCCGAGGGTGCGGGTGAGGGCGCCCAAGTCCCGCACCTCGAGGTGCAGCGACGCCTCCAAGGAGCGTGTCGTCCCCCGTCCGGTGCCGGTAAGCTCGAGCCCCGGGAGGGCGGCGCGCAAGGCGGACACCTCGTAGCGGCCGCCCTGCACGCGCGCCGAGAGCTCCAAGGGGCCGACGTCCGCGTTGCGGACTCTTGCTGTCGGGACGCTCAGCTGCAGCGTGCCGTTGGCTGAGGCCAAGCTGTTTCCACTGCCTTGGCCCCGCAGGCTGAAGGCGAAGTCCGTGTCCGGCCCCTGGCCGAAGAGCTCCCGGAGGTGGAGGTGGGAGGCGTCGATGCGGAAGGAGCGCGCTGAGGAATGCTCGACGTCCACGTCAGCCCGCAGCTGAAGCCTGGCGCGCCCGGCCGCGGCGTCGCCAGAAATGAGAAAGCCGGAGCCCGAGCCCGAGCCCCGTGCCTCGGCGGTGAGCTCCAACGGCACCCGCAGCGGCCAGCCGCGCAGCAGCGCCCGGGCCAGTTTGGGCGGGACGTCGAGGGCCACGCGCCCGTTCAGCGGCTGCTTCGTGTTTCGGTGCACGTCCCCAACGACGCTGGCCCCGCCGGCACGAATGTCCACCTCGGCCTCGAAGGCGCTCCCGCGGCTGTAGCCGCGGAGAGAAATTGTGGCCGGGCCCGGCGTCGGCTCGTCCAAGCCTCCGTTGCCTCGAGCCTCGAGCTCGAAGTCTTCGCTGCGCAGGGCGTACCGGCCGGCCCCCTCCAGCTCCAGGGCCTGCAAGAGGAAGGGCGGTCCGTCGGGCGTATGGACGCTGAGGCGGCCCTCCTCGAGGTCCAGGTGGTGGACGATGAAGGTGAGCGGCGCGGGCTTTCCTCCCGCGTCCGGCGGGCCGGGGTGGCGCGCGGAGAAGGTGCGGTCCAGGTTACTTCCGTCCTCGTCGAGCACCACCGAGAGGCGGGGGCGGGTGAGCTTCAGGGTTTCCGCCTCGATGTGGCCCAAGAGCAGCGCGGCGAAGCGAATGTCCGCGTCGATGCGCTCCACCGAGGCCACTTCCGCCCCTTCTGCGTCGTAGAGCGCGGCCCGGTGCACGACGACGTGGCTTCCGTGGATGGTGGCGCCTTCGGCTTCGATGCGCCCGGAGATGGCGTCGTTGGCCGCGCCCGAGGCCGAGGCGCAAGAGTCGGGCCGTCCCGGCGGGCGTGCGCACGTAGAAGAGCACGCCGTTGAAAGCGAGAAGGAGAAAGAGTGCCACGCCGCCGAGGATGAGGAGGGCCCGGAAGAGGTGACGCGCCGCCGAGGGCGTCGGTCGCGGGGCAGACGGCGTCGGAGCAGCCGGGCTCACGCTAGAAGGCCTCCCCCACCGAGAAGTGGAAGGCGCAGCGGCTCCAGGGGGCGCCGGCGTAACTCGTCCCGTGGTCCACCGAGGTGAAGGCGAAGCAGTTGGTGTTGTCGGTGTAGCTGACCGACGGATTCACCGGAACGACGGGCAAGGGGCCACCGACGTTGAGGCGGTAGCCCAAGTCCACGCGCAGAAGGCCGATGGGCGTCCGGTAGCGGAAGCCGATGCCCACCGCCACCTGAGTGGTGGACAGGTCGCTCAGTCTGAAGGAGCCGTAGCTCACGAAGCCGGCGTCGACGAAGAAGGCCACCACCCAGTCCCGGGAGAAGCCCCAGCGCACCTCGAAGGACGCGTCGAGAAGCCCGTTTCCGCCAATGGGGACGACCCTGCCGATGGACTGCGCTGGAACGCCGATGGGGCTGACGATGGACCCCGCGGCGCTGCTTGGGGTGACAGGCAAGTTGGACAGCGGCAGAACTGGCGACAGCTCACGGCTGCCGAAGCCTCGGTTGGAGCCGGCGCCCCCGGCGAAGAAGCGGTTGACGATGGGCGAGGGGTCGCAATTCTGGTTGGAGAGGCTGGCCTCGGCGCTGATGCTGCAGGGGGTGGGCTGAAGAATGGTGCCCACCATCAACCGGGCAGCGAAGGTGACTGTTCCGGTGGTGACGTAGGCCCGCACCTCGGGAAGAATTCGGATGTAGTTGAAGCCGCTGCCAATCCACGGCCCGGACTCCTGGAAAGAGACGCCGAGGTAATAGCCCCGCTTGGCGTCCACGACGTCGTCCCGGGCGTCCCACACCGCAGTTTGCTCGAGGTAGGAGAGCCGCTGGAGGCAGGGGGAGGTTTCGCAACCGTAGGCCAGGAGGGGAATGTCGCCGTTGAGGCCCTCGGTGGCGCCGGTCACCGAGTCCAACTCAAAGGCATAGGTGGGGGAGAGGGTGAGGCGGGAGAGCGGATTCCAGGCCACCCCCACCCGCCCGCGGCCGCCGATGTAGCTATAGCCGTCCTCCACCTGCTTGTAGAGGTTGACGCTGGTGAGGAATTTGAGGCTCGGCGCGAAGAAGTTGGGCTGGGTGAATTGCGCCAGGAAGTCGAAGATGAGCCCGTTGGCTTGGATGTCCCAAACGGCCGGAACGAAGGCCCAGCCCACCTTGGCCTTGAGGGACAGCGTCCGCAGTCCGCCGAGGAAGTTGCGGTCCGTGTACTCGGCGACAGCGCGCACCTCTTGCCGCGCAGGGTCGATGCCAATGCCGCCGCCGTAGCGGACGGTGTGGAAGGGCGCCTCGCGGACGTCGATGAGGACGGGCACCGTCAGGGTGTTCAGGTCGGGCGCGCCGACGGTGACTTTGACTGCGCCGAAGACGCCCATCTTGAAGACGCGGTTCTGCGCCTCGGTGAGGGCGGACTCGCTGAACCAGGCGCCCGCGGGCACCGCACCCTTGGCCTGGGCGATGATGACCTCCGGCTTGACTTGGGGGTGGGGGCCGGAGGTGACGAAAATGCTGCCGAACTTTACCCGCGGCCCGGGGTCCGCCACGGCGTCCACGCGCGCCGTCTGGTTGGTGATTTCGACGTAAACCTCTCCTCCCACCGCGGCATCTGCATAGCCCAGCTCGCGTAGGCGCGATTTGAGAAGGCCCTTGAGTGCCGTCCAGTCGTCCTCGCGAAACACCTGGCCCACCTGCATGGGAAGGTTGCGCACGACGCGCGGGCGAAGCTCCTCCGGGACGGCCTCCAGGCCCTCCACGTCCACCGCGGAGAGGTGGGTGGGCGTGCCCTCGTCGATGGTGAGGTTGAGCCGGACGCCCCCCTTGCCGTCCGGGAGCACCTCCTCCTCCACCACCTCCGCCTGGAAGTAGCCGAGCGACTGGTAATAGCGCTCGATGCGCCGCAAGTCGGCCGTCCAGGTGGTGGGGTCGAAGGTGGGCACCGGGCCGAAGACAGAGGAGAAGAAGTTGGCCTGGTTGGTGGCGATGCGGTCTTCGATGTCGCCCGGGCTGACTTGCTTGGCGCCCTTGATGGTGATGTCCGTGACCACCGGGCCGGCGCGCGGTCCCCCGGCACACCCGGCCAAAAGGCCGAGGAGCAGTGCGGCCAGGAGCGCCTTCGGCGAGGTCAGACGGAAAGCCGCCCGGCCTGCTCGGTGAGACGACGGAGGCGTGTCGCCGCCAGCTGGGTGTCGGGCTGGGCCAGGAGCTCCTCCACCGGGTGCGCGATGCGGTAGCTCCAATTGCTGTCCTGCACCGTCCCAGGAAGGTTGATGCGGTCCCGGAGGGCGAGGACGTCTTGCCAGGGCACGACGCACAAACCGGAGGCGGCCGTTTCCGCGGTCTGGAGGAGCGCTTCGTGCACCTCCTCGGTAAAGCTGGCCGGAGGCGGCCTGAGCCCGGCGAACGCCGCATAGGCCGAGGCCACCGCCAGTCGCTCCGCGTCGCCGGTCGTCTCCCACCACTCGCGCAACGTCTCCGTGTCGTGCGTACCCGTCGTCGTCAAGGACACCGCTGGAAAGGCCAACGGGTCCCGGAAGACGGACCCGTCGCGCTCCCAACGTAGGACTCGGTAGCCGGGAATGCCCTGGCGCTCCAGTGTCTGACGTACCCAAGGAGGGATGACCCCCAAGTCCTCGGCCACAATCCCCGCGCCGGTGGCGAGGATTCGAAAGAGCAAGTCCCCGAGCGCCGCCTGGGCCGGCTCGTCTGGCGGGACGAAGCGTCCGGTGGGCGTCATCTGGTCGCGAATCCACTGGCGGAAGTAGCCGACGGCGTGGTCGACCCGGCGAAGGTCATAGTACGTGGTGCTCTGGCCAGCGCGAGAACGAAGCCACTTCCAGTCCGCTTGCTGCATGGCCGGAAAGTCGAACCAGGGAAGGCCCCAGTCTTGGCCGGTGGCCGAGAAAGCGTCCGGGGGAACGCCGAGCCGAGCGTCGCGCCGCAGGAAGGCAGGGTAGGCCCAGGCATCCACGCTGTCCTGTCCGACGATGAAGGGCTCATCGCCACACAGCAGAATGCCGCGTTCCGCGGCCAGGGTCCTGACGCGCGCCCACTGTTCATGGGCCAAGAATTGCAGCCAAGCATGGAAGCGGACGCGGGTGGCGAGCCGCGCACGGGCCGCCTCGAGCGCCTCGGGCCGCCTCTGGGCGAGCTCCTCCGGCCATTCCCACCATGGGTGGCGCTGTTGGTCCTCGGCCAGCGCGGCGAAGAGGGCATGGTCCTCGAGCCAGCTGGCTTGGGCCTCCCGGAAGCGCTCGAAGGCCACGGTGCGCTCGTCCTGGTGCGCCTCGGCGTGGTGGAAGGACGCTTGCAACGCGGCCCACTTCACGTCGAACACCAAGTCATAGCGAATGCGCGGCGCAGCGCGCGCCTGCTTGAGCGCCTGGGCCTGCTTCGTCGAGAGAAGTCCGAGGCCTCCTGCGTTCCGGTATTCGGCGACCCAGTCCAGGTGAATGAAGAGGGGGTTGAGTCCCGAGGCTCCGGTGGTGGCGTAGGGGCTCGGGTCGCCGGCGGTGGTGGGAAGCAGCGGTAACATCATCCACAGCCGCTGGCCGGCGGCGAGGAGCCAGGCAAAGAGGCCTTCGGCGGCACCGAAGTCGCCCACGCCGAAGTCACTGTGCGAGCGTAGCGAGAAGACTGGAAGGAGCACGCCTGAAAGGCGTGAGGGAAGGGGCATGAGGGCCTAGCGGTGCCATCCTATGCACTGCCCAGAGAGCGCGCTGCTTCTGCCTGTAAGCTGCGCCGTTGAGATGACGGCTGCTCGCCCGACTCAGAAGCTCGGCCCGGTGCTGTCGCGGCGCTTCTACGAAAGGACGGCCCTGAAGGTGGCCCGCGACCTTCTGGGCAAGGTGTTGGTGCACGAGGGACGCGGCGGGCGCCGCGAGGCCCGCATTGTGGAGACGGAGGCCTACGTCGGCGAGCACGACTTGGCCTGCCATGCTGCCAAGGGGCGGACGCCGCGCACCGAGGTGCTGTTTGGGCCGGCCGGCTTCGCCTACGTGTACTTCGTCTATGGAATGCACTTCCTCTTCAACGTCGTCACCGAACGAGAGGGCGTGGCCGCCGCAGTGCTGGTACGCGGTGTCGAGTCCTTGCGCGGCATTCCCCCCGGCGTGCGGACGGATGGGCCGGCGCGGCTGACCCGGGCGCTCCGCATTGGGCGGGCGGAGAATGGCCTGGACCTCACCTCCTCCGCGCTGGCCATCCATGACGGGCCGGCGGTCTCCTCAAGAGACGTGCGGCGGGGCCCAAGGGTACGGGTGGAGTACGCCGGCGCCTGGGCCCACCGTCCGTACCGCTTCTGGGTGGACAAGAGCCCTGGGGTGAGCCGAGAGTTTTTGTCCCAAGGCCGCCGTCTTTGAGGGACGGCGAAACCAGGGGACGCGCGCCGCCCTGTCGCCTGGGGGTGGGCCCTCGCCGCCTGCGCGGCACTCGGCCGTCGGGGCTCTTTTCTCAACACCCCCCCACGAGGGCAGCACAGTCCAAGGGCTTGGGCCCGGGGTGGGCGTGCACCTTTGGTTGCGGTGGGCTAGAGGTCGTCGGAGTATGTGTTTTTTGGGCGAATGCGACTCCGACGGCTGTAGACGAAATCAGGGAAGCCGCTGCGCGTTGTCCAGAGCGTGGACGTTCCTTTTCGCCGAGGTGTTCCTGTGAGTGACAGTCGCGCTCCCGTGACGCCCAACGACGCCACCGGAGGTCTGCGCGAGCCCTCGCTGAGCGACGTCGCGGCCCTGGAGGACCGCGCGCTGTTGGAGCGCGCCCAGCGCGGCGACGTCGAGGCCTTCGAGTCCCTCGTCGAACGGCACAAGGACCGTTTGTACGGCCTCGCGCTGCGGATGACGCGCTCCGAGGCGGACGCGGCAGAGGTGGTGCAGGACGCCTTCCTCGCGGCCTACCAAAACTTGAAACAGTTTCGCGGCGAGGCGGCCTTTGGCTCGTGGGTGCACCGCATTGCCGCCAACAACGCCCTCATGCGGCTGCGACACCAGCGCGTCGTGGAAGCCGCCGCCGAGGAATTGCAGGCGCCGGAATTCACTGAGCGCGGGAGTCTGGCGGAGGTGCCCGAAATCGACTGGAGCCGCCGCGCCGACGAGAAGGTGCTCGACGAGGAGCTGGGCCGGGCCATCCGCCAGGGCACCGACGCCCTGCCGCAGGGCTACCGTGAGGTGTTTCTGTTAAAGGACGTGGAAGGCCTGTCTTACGAGGAAATAGCGGAAATGATGGAAATCTCAGTCCCGGCGGTGAAGAGCCGGCTGCACCGGGCCCGGCTCGCGCTCCGAGAGAAAATCGACGCCTTTTATAAAGAAGTGTGAAACCGGGGGCGACTCCCAGCATCATTAAGCTGCTGACTTTCCATGTTCACCTGCAAGGACTCCATCCACCGGCTGCTCGAGTACGTCGACGGAGAGCTCTCCGAGGCCCAGTCCCGCGAGTTGGCGGAGCACTTGCGCGCTTGCCCCCCGTGCGTGGACTTCATGAAGACTTACCGGGCCACGCCCCAGCTGGCGCGGCGAGCGCTGGTGGATGAAATGCCGGGCGAGCTGGCGGGAAAGCTGAAGGCCTTCATCCGCAGCAAGCTGCCGCCGAAGTGAACCTCAAAAACCTGGAGCTGCAGCAGTGGCAGACGCTGCTCGCCCCTTTCGGCTGCTCGGCGACTGCGGTGCGAAAGCTGTTTGCCCGGGTGTTTGCGCATGGCGCTCCGCACCTCGGCGCGCTGTGGGACGTGCCGCAGGTGCCCGCCCGGGTGCGAGACCACCTCCTGGCCACCGGCGAGCTCCCGTCGCTGGAAGTGCTCGAGCGGCGGCGCGCCGAAGACGGCTTCGTCAAGTACCTCTTCGCCTCCCCCGCCGGCGACCGCTTCGAGGCAGTCCGCATCCCGCTCTTCGAGGAGAAGTACGTGGTGTGCATCTCCAGCCAGGTGGGCTGCGCGCTGGCCTGTGACTTCTGCGCCACCGGACGGTTGGGCTTCTCCCGCAACCTCGAGACGTGGGAGATGGTGGAACAGGTGATGCGCATCCGCGCCGAGGCGGACCGGCCAGTGCGCGGCGTCGTCTTCATGGGGATGGGGGAGCCGTTGCTCAACCCCACCGAGGTGCTGCGCGCGGCGCGCATTCTCAGCCACCCGGCGGGCCTGGCCATCGGCGCGCGGGCCATCAGTCTCTCCACCGCGGGCGTCGTCCCCGCCATCCACCGCTACGTGCGGGAGGGGCACCCTTACCGCTTGGTGTTTTCGCTCACCTCGGCCATCCCCGAGAAACGAGCGCAGGTGATGCCGGTCGAGGCCACCCATCCCCTTCCGGAGCTGGTGTCCGCCATCCGCGCCTACACCCGCGTCCGGCGCGAGCGCGCCATGCTGGCCTACGTCCTCATCTCCGGTTTCAACACCGGACGCGAGGACGCACTCGCCCTGGCCGACGTCTTCAGGGACATCCCCATCAAGCTCGACCTCATCGACGTCACCGACGTCACCGGCCGCTACCAGCCACCGGGTGCTGAGGAGCTGGCGCAGTTTCGCGACTACCTTCAAGTGCTGAAGGCCCCCATCGCCCGGCGCTATTCAGGTGGGAAGGACATCCAAGCCGCCTGCGGCACGCTGGCCGCGACGTCCCTCGGGGGCCAGGTGTTGTCTCCGCCGAAGGACGCAGTGCGCTATGCGTCTTGACGGGGGCCTCCTTGGAAGTCTCGCTTTTCTGGGTTGAGCGGTTTCGGAGCCTTCCAGAGGCCTAATTTTTCACGTTGATTGTGCTCGAGCCATCGGGGAGTATGCGCGCCCTCGGACGGTCGATTTTGACCCGCCGACGGAGAGAAATGGCCAAGCGCTTGTGTCTGCGGACTGTGACCGACCGTGAGTCGGTGCGCAGCCTCGGCACGGCCGGGCGCGCCGAGGACACTCCCGGCGTTTCTGTGGACGTCCCCACGCGCACCATTCCCTGGCTTTCCTTCAACGCCACGACGCTTCCTTCGCCCGTGGCGGACTCGGCTCCAGCGTTTGGCCCCAAGCGCTTCTTGCTGGGCGCGAACCTGCCGTGGATTCGTTACGGCTTGGACGTCGGCGGCTCGACGGCGACGGCCGCCGGCGGACTGTTGGCCCATGCGGAGTCGGCCAGCGAGTTGGAGGAGGCCTTCGCCCGGTTGCGCCGCGACGGCATCGAGCACGCGCGCTTCTTTCTCTTCTGCGACGGCCGCGCGGGCATTTGTTTCGCGCCGGACGGCACGCCCGAGGGCCTGGACGCGTGTGTTTACGACGACGTCGACGTGCTCTTGGCGGCCGCGGAGCGGCACCGCATCGGACTGTGCCTTGTCCTCTTCGACGCTGGGTTGGTGGCCGCGCCTTCCGTCGTGGAGGGCGTCCTCGCCGGTGGGCATGCCGACGCCGTCAGCGAGACGGCCAAGCGCGAGGCGCTGCTCGAGCACGTGGTGGTGCCTTTGCTGCGCCGCTACGGCACCCACCCGGCCATCGACGCCTGGGACATTTTCGACGAGCCGGAATGCGCCACCCAGGCCATGGCCTGTCCGCACCCGGCGCGGCCTCGGGCCAAAAGCCGCTGGGCCAAGGTAGGAAGCACGCTGGCTCGAGCCTTGCGGGTGTTGCGCTTGCGCCCGCAGGGTCCGCCCGCGCCAGCGCTCGTTCCGTGCTCGGCCATGCGCGCCTTTCTCGGCTCGGCCGTCCAGGCGGTGCACCAGCACACCCGTTCCTTGGCCACGGTGGGCCTGGCCAGCACTGCCAATTTGGGTCTGGTGGAAGGCCTCGGCCTGGACTTCTACCAAGCGCACTGGTGGGAGGCGTATGGCGACGCACCGCTGCGCCGGGCAGCCGCGGACTTCCGGCTCGACCGCCCGCTGGTGTTGGGCGCCTTTCCGGCGTCCACCGCGCACAAGAGTGTGAAGACGGTGCTCGACACCGCTCGCTGCGCCGGTTACGGCGGTGCCTTTCTTTGGAGCCTGCGCGCCGTCGACGCGTGCGGCGCCCTGGACGGGCAGCTCGCCCAATGGGCGCGGAACCACGCCGCCCACCTCTACCAGCGGCCCCCCCGGGTGGAAGTCGCGGCTGAACTCGCGCCTGCCGTCCATGTCGTCCCACCGCCCGAGCCACTGGCCTCCGCCCCAGTCCTCTCCGACACGGGCGAGGACGACGAGCCGCGCGCGGGCCGCACCGGCACGGACCGTGAGGCTCCGGGCCTCGCCGCCTCGCAGGCCTAAAGCTCAAGAAGCGACATTTCCCTCGATGGCCGACATTTGACTGCGCGCTGCGTCGGCTTTTGTCATAAGGCCTGATTTTCGAGTCACACCTGGGAGGCCGTTCGATGGGGATGTGGAAGGAATGGAAGGAGTTCGCGCTCAAGGGCAACGTGCTGGACTTGGCCGTGGCGGTGGTCATCGGCGCAGCCTTCACGAAGATTGTGAATGCGCTGGTCGAGCAAATCATCATGCCGCTCATCAACGCTGCGACGCCGGGTGGTGACTGGCGCACGTTGACTGTCACGCCGCTCAAGCTTGGGCTCGGGCCCTTTCTGGGAGCGTGCCTCGACTTCATCCTGGTGTCGTTCGTCATCTTCATCGTCGTCGTCAAGCTGCGAGGCAAGCTGGAGCACAAAGAGCAGGTGAAGCCGACGACCAAGACTTGCCCCGAGTGTTTGGAAACCATTCCCCTCGACGCCAAACGCTGCAAGTTCTGTACGTCGGTCCTAACGAGGGCCGCCTAAATGCGGCTCACAGCCTGGCGTCCCGCGAGTGCGCTCGCCGTGGCGGCGCTTACCTTGGCCCCGCTCTCGGCGCGCGCCGACGACCCGAAATTCACCTATGCCGACCGCCCCAAGGAGGACGCCAAGCCCGAGGGCTGGAAGGCGCAAGTCAAGGCCGGCCTGCTTTACCTCACCGGGAACTCGCAGTCGCTGAGCATCAACGCCGCGGGGCGCGTGAGCTACGACGCCGTCTGGCAAAAATACACGCTCTACGGTGACTACACCTTCTCCCGCGCAACCACGCTCCAGGCTCCCACCACCACCGTCACCAGCCTCGACCAGCTGCAGACGGTCAACGGACTGGCTGCCCGGCTCTGGGACATTGGGTTTCGCTTCGACCAGTACGTCATCCACAACAATGCCCAGTGGGAGACGTCGCTCTACGCCCTGGCCGTGCTCGGCTCGGACTATGCCGCGGGCAAGAAGCTCACCGGCGACGGCCAAATCGGGGCGAGCACGCTTCTCATTAAAAGCAGCGAGCACACGCTGAAGGGCGAGGCGGGTTTTGACTTCGCCTTCGTCGACCCCTACCAGGCGCTGCCAGGCCAGGGCACCTATTTCATCTTCTCGCTGCGGGTGGCGCTGGGCTACGTCTGGCAAATTACGAAGACGACGCAGTTCACCGCTGGCGTCGAGTGGCTCACCAACCTCAACCAGGAGGATGCGGCTTACAACAGCGTCACCAGTCCGGACGCGGTGCCGGTGTTTGACGACAACCGCATCAACGGGAAGCTAGGGCTGACCACCCAAATTTACGACGCCCTGTCACTCGGGGTGAGCTTCGTCGTGCGCTATGACTCGGCGCCGTCGCTGTCCCCCATTGTCAATCCGCCTCCGGTGGGCGGGGGACCGACGCCGCCGCTCTTTGTCTATAAGACGGACACCATCACCACCGTGCAGCTCATCTACAACTTCGGCAGTTGACGTGGGCCCCCCCAGCACAGGTTCCCCATGCCCCCACCACCCACTGCGGACGCGGCGCTCCGCTACGTCGACGCTGGCTACCGACACCAGCCCAAGCGCGTCAGCCCGTGCCCGCCGCTGGCCGTGGGGGGAGCCGTGTAGCGAGGGCTTCTAGCTTTGCGGCCCCGAGCCCGCGGCGGCCAACTCCCTTGGAGTAGGCTCGCCGCGTTTGTGCTGGAGGAGGAGACGCGGCGTGTCCAGGGTTGGGGTGGCCGCCGCGGTGGTGCTGACGTTGGCCGGCTGCGCACACCCCGAAGCGAGCGCGCCCAAGGGCCCGCCCCAATGGCTCACCGCGGCTGACTATTTCAACGTTGTGAAGAAGGAGGTCATGCCCCACTGGGACGCAGCTGCACTCCTCCGTCAACGCGACCCCACCGGCAGCCTCTATGGTGAGAGGAGTCGCTCCACGTCGGTGAGTGTCACCTTGGGGCCTGACGGGATGTTGCGCGACATCCAGGTGGCGCAGTCTTCCGGCGTCGCCTTCCTGGACGCTGAAGCCGTGCTCGCCTTCAAGAGAAGCGAACCGCTTCCGCCGCCGCCAGCCGGCTTGCTGACGGACAATGTCCTCAAATTTGACTTCGAGTTCTCCATGGAGTCCGCCCCAGGAAGGCCGCCCTGACGCTGGGCCCTTCCGGGGGGGGCCGACGCCCGTCCCCAGACGCCGGCTGAAGGAGAAAAGGGCCGAAACCGGTTGACGTCAGGCGTCGGCCGAGTCGAGCCAGAGCTGGTCGAAGCGGACCGTCGGCGGCGTCTGGTGGAGACGAAGTCCCTGCACCCGGGGGTTGGCCGCCGCGTAGCTCCGGTCGTGGTAGAGCGGGATGAGCGGGCAGTCCTCGCCGAGGAGTCGCTCGGCGCTGCGGTAGAGCTCCTGACGGCGCGCTGGGTCGATGGAAACGCGGGCCTCATTGGTGAGTCGGTCGAGGTCCGCGTTCTGGTAACCGAGCCCGTACACGGTTTGCGCGCGCGAGTTGAGCAGGAAGTGCAAGAAGTTGTCTGCGTCCGGGTAGTCGGCAATCCACCCGGCGCGAAAGACGGAGAGCCGCCCGTCGTGGGCCCTGGACCAAAAGTCGTTGGAGAGCAGCTCGACGTGCACCAGCTCCACCAGCCCGGCCGTCACCAGGGGCCCGAAGAGCACTTGGTCCTCGGCCTCGGTGCTGCGGCCCGGCGGGTTGTAGAGGGTGAGGCGAAGCACCGAGACGCCCGCCTCGCGCAGCAGCGCCCGGGAGCGGGACACGTCGGGACGGGCCGGTGGCTGGAATTCCCCCTCCAACAGCCCGGGCGGGGTGAGGGTGCTGGCCACGGTGGCGCCGGGGTGGAACTGCTCCACCAAGCCATTCAAGTCCAGGCCGGCACGCACCGCCTGGCGGACGCGCAAGTCGTCGAAGGGTGGCATTCGCACGTGGAAGGCGAGGAAGAAGGAGGAGGGTTGCGAGCCAGCGATGACGGTTTGTTCGCTGAGTTGGGCGTCCCGCACGTGCTCCGCGTAAAGGCCGGACACCACGTCCACGTCGCCGTGGACGAGGGCTCCGATGGCCTCGGCGCGGTCCCGGAAGAAGTGAAACGCGAGCCGGTCGAGCATGGGGCGCTCGGGGCGGAAGTAAACCGGGTTCCGCTCCAGCACCACGCCGCCCGCGTCGAGCCGCACCGGCTTGTAGGGGCCAGCGCCCACCAGTTTCCCCGAAGCGTCGCTGTGCGCCACCAGCGTCGCGGGGAGAGTGACCAGGTGCAGGAAGAAGGCCTTCGGTTCCTCGAGCCGAATCTCCAGCGTCAAGTCGTCGAGCACCTCGAAACCAGCGACGTCCTTCGCCTGCCCCGCCAAGTAGGCGCGCGCCCCTTCCACTTCCTTGAAAATCCACTGGTCCGGCGAGTCCACCACCGGGTCGAGCAAGCGCTCGAAGTGGCGCTTCACCTCCAGCGCCCGCAGCGGCGTCCCGTCGGAGAACACCAGCCTCGGCCTCAAGAAGAAGCGGTAGCGCTGGGCGCCGGGAGCCGCCTCCCACCGTTCGGCGAGGTCCGGGAGCACCATGCCGTCCTCCTGACGGCACAGCCCGGCGTACAGCCCGGCGCCAATCTCAATCAGTTGGTTGTCGAGGGTGAAGAGCGGGTCGAGTGAGCGCGTCGACTCGAACATCTCCGCCTGGTGAATTCCCACCCTCAGGGTGCCACCGCGCCGGGGCTCGGGCAGCCGGAAGCGGAACACCTCCGCCTCCAGGCCGGAGGCCTCGCGCGACAGCTGGTCCACGGTGCGGGACAGCCCATCGCCGATTCGAATCACCGTGCGCGCGTCCTCGCGGACTTGGGCCACGTCCTCGCCGATGGCCGCGTCTCCGCGTGTCAACACATCGTGAGCGTGGCGAATCTCGTCGATGGCGGCGGTGAGTCTTTGCACGGCGCCCGAGAGGTCGCGTCCGGTGCGAGCTTGGCCCTGGGCCTTGGCCGAAGCGCCCTGGGCAAGCCGTGCCATCTCCTGCGTCTGACGCACCAGCTCCCGGCCGGTGAGCGCCTGCTCGGCAGCGGCGCGCGTCACGTCCACCACCCGTTGGGCGACACGCTCGCTGGCTTGGACGACGTGTGCCCCCTGCTTCTCCAGCTGGGCCGTCTCGGCCACGGTGGACTCCACCGCGGAAAACGTCCGCTTGGTGATGGTGCGAATCTCCTTCAGCGCGCTGGCGGCTCGGTCGCCCAGCGCCACGCCGGCGCTGGCCTGGGCCCGGACGTCCTTGACGTAAACCACGGCCGCGTCCACCTGGCCCCGAATCTGCTGCACCATGGAGGCAATCTCCCGGGTGCTGCGCGCGGTGCGCTCGGAAAGCCCGCGCACCTCGTCCGCCACCACGCCGAAGGCGCGGCCGTTCTCGCCGGCCTGGGCGGCGATGATGCCGGCGTTGAGGGCCAAGAGGTTGGTTTGGTCGGCGACGTCCTGGATGACATCCACAATCCGTCGAATCTCCATGGAGCGGGTGCCAAGCGAGTCGACAATCTCCGCCGCCTTGCGCACCGTCTCCTCCACCCGGTACATGCCCTTCACCGAGTCGTTCACCAGCGCCTCGCCGCGCTCGGCGGTGGCGGTCACCTCCCGGGCCAAGTCCCCCGTCTCGTTGGCGCGGCGGCGCACGGCGTCGATGCCGCCCTCCACCGCGGAGACGAAAGCCGCGGCCTCCCCGGCGAACCGCGCCAGGACGTCGCCACTCACCGACACTGCCGAAAGCCCCTCGCTCATCACCTGGACGCGCTCGGTGGTGCGGTGGGCGAAGCTGTCCAGGGTGCCGAGCGCGGTGGCCACCTGCTCGATGCGCTCCGTCATTTCCGCCAGCGAGCGCGTGGTTTCCTCGGCGAAGGTCTCGAGCTGGCCCACCCGCCGTCCTGCGGCGTCGAGGCTTCCGCTCATGCCCTCCACCGAGCCCAAGCTGCGCTCCACGGCGGCTCCCTGCCGGCGCGCAGCCTCGAGCAACGTCCGGGCTTGGCTCCCCACGTCCCGGCACGTCCGGTAGACGTTGCCCGTCACGCGCTGCACCTGAAACAACGCCCGCCGCAGCGAGAGGATGAGGCGGCGCAAGTCTTCCTGGGCCTCGCGTCCCGTCACCTGGGGCGTGAGGTCTCCTTGTGCCAGCTGGGCGATGAGCGCGCCGCGCCGAGCGGTGCTGCGGGAGAGCCAGCGGTACCAAGTGAACCAGGCGGCCCCGGTGAAGGCGGCCACCGAGAGAAGAAGCAACGCGAGCCACACGTCCCACCGCAGCCGGTGGCTCAGCAAGAGGCTCAAGGCGATGCCGTTCACTGCGCCGGAGCACAGACCGCCCAGCACGCCGAAGACGAAGAGGAAGCGTTTGCCAAACAAGAGAGGAGCCGCAGTCTACTCTGCGGGTGCGTGGCTGGCCCGAGCTGTGCTCCACTCTTCCGGACGTGCTCGCTCCACTCGCCCTCGCTACAGCGCTGCTGGTCACACTCCCGGAGCGCACATCCTACCTCTTCATACTCGACGGACTCCCGGCCGGACAGGTGACGTTGGAGCGGAGCGCCGACGGAAAGTCCTTCACCTACCGCAGCGAGCACGTCTTCGGCCGCGGCTCGGGGTTGCGCAACATGGAGAGTCGCACCCTCGCCCTGGACGGCGCGGGCCGCATGGCCGGCTCCTCCGCCACCCCGGTGTCGCTCTGGCTGTGGACGCAGCATTCGCCCAGCTGCTTGGAGGTGGTGGACGAGCTCACCGGCCGCACCGGACAGGCGTGCTCCAACGCCGTGAGCCGCGAGGAGTTGGAGGGAATTGCCCTGGACGCGCCCTTTCACGCCGTCTACCGCGACGGGGTGCTCGAGACGCTGGACTTGGGGCCGGCCCGGTTTACCCGCCTGGAAGCCACCCCGGTGCTGGACGGTGCGGGCGGCCTCTGGGCGCGGGGCTTTCCTCTGCCCGGGGGAAGAGGGCAGGTGACGTTTGAGCCACCGCTGTCTCTTCCCCGACAGCCTGAGGCGCCCTCCACGCGCGCCGCGGGCTGGGCCTCGCAGACGTTGAAGGAATTTGGGGCACCGGCCGACGCCGAGCGCTGTCTCGACTCCTCGCAGCGCCTGCTCGCCTGGTTGGAGGAGCGCGGCGTGCGCGGCGTCCTGGTGCTGGGGCTCCTCCTCGACGCCGGGCGGGCCTGGCCCCACGCGTGGGTGCGGGCCAGCGGGCCCTATGAGGAGCCGGTGGACTTGGACCCGGCGTGGAGCCGGGTGGCGGTGCTGCCCGGCTACCTCGCGCTGCAGCTGGTGGCCACCGGCGCGCACGGCCTCGAGGCCGGCCAGGTGTACCTGGACTTGGTTTCCGGAAAGCGCCGGCTGGCGCGACGCTAGGGCCCCCGGGCTGGCACCCAGGGTGCCGGCGTGGACGGCGGCCCGTCTTTCGCTAGAACCACTCCGGCCGCATGCCGGTGTAGCTGCTCTCGCCAGAACGACAGAGCGCCGCGAGCCCGGTGACGCGCGGCAGCTCCGTCACCACCCAGTAATGGGCCGCGGCCAGCTTGCCTCGGTAGAAGGTCACCTCATCCTCGGACGGGGTTTGGCGTAGGGCCTCCTGGGCCACGGCGGCCATGGACAGCCACTGCCAGCCCACGGCGACGATGGAGAAGAGGCTGAGGTAGTCATGGCTGTGGGCGAGCATCCCCTCCACGTCTCCCGCCGCCCCGCGGGCGGCCAGCGCGGTGCTGGTGTCCACCAACTCGGCGAGCGCCTCTGCGAGGTGCTCGGCCCACGTCGGCTCGAGCCCGGAGGACTTGGCACGGGCCAGGGTGCGCGTCACCTCGTCGGAGAAGGCATGCAGGGCCGCGCCGCCGTCGGCCACGGCCTTTCGCCCCAGAAGGTCCAAGCCCTGGATGCCGGTGGTGCCCTCGTGGAGGCTGTTCAGCTTCTGGTCTCTGAGCCACGCCTCGGGGAGGTACTCGCTCGAGTAGCCGTAGCCGCCATGGACTTGAAGGGCGAGGGCCGTGGCCTCGAAGCCGGCCTCAGCGGGGAAGCTCTTCGCCACCGGCGTCAGTAGGTCGAGCAGGAGCTTCGAGCGCCGGCGCTCCTCGACGTCGGTGGCATGGGCCGAGAGGTCCGCGGTGCGCGCGGTGGTGGCCAAGAGGGCCAGGCCACCCTCGACAATCGCCTTCTGCCGCAAGAGCATCCGCCGCACGTCGGCGTGGCCGAGAATGGGAATTTGGGGGCTCTGGGGGTCGCGCGCGGAGTAGGCCCGCCCCTGGGTGCGCTCGCGCGCGTAGGCCAGGGCCTCCTGGTAGGCCACCGAGGCGGTGGCCACGGCGTTGAGGCCCACCATGATGCGGGCGGCATTCATCATCTGAAACATCTGCGCCAGTCCTCGGTGGGGCTCACCCAACAGCCACCCGTGGCAGTCCGAGCGCTCGCCGAAGGCCAGCACGCAGCTGGGGAGCCCACGCCAGCCGATTTTGTGTACCAGGCCCGTCACCGAGACGTCGTTGTCCACCAGCTGGCCGTCCTCCTCGCGGAGGTTGGGGACGACGAAGAGAGAAACACCGTGGCTCCCCGGCGGCGCGCCATCGAGACGGGCCAGCACCATCTGCACCACGTTGGGTGCCAAGTCATGCGCCGCGGCGGAGATGAAGACTTTGTCACCGCGGATGAGATGGTGGCCGGCGCCGGTGGGCGTGGCCCGGGTGTGGATGTCGCCCAGGCTCGAGCCGGCCTGCGGCTCGGTGAGCGCCATGGTGGCCGTCCACTCTCCGGAGTACAGCCTAGCCATGAAGCGGGACTTCAGCTCGGTCGAGCCGAACGCTTCCAAGAGGTGGGCCGCGCCGCTGGTGAGGCCGATGAAGCCATAGGCGCTCAAATTTCCGGCCATGAGGTAGGCCGAGGCCAGGCTGGCCACGGTCAAGGGAAGCGTGGAGCCGCCCACCTCTGGGCCGCGGGTGGCGGAGATGAGTCCCAGGTCGACCAGCTGAGGCCAGGCGGCCTTCAACAGCGGGTGGACGTAGACGCGGCCGTCCCGAAGTACCGGGGGGGCGGCGTCGATGGTCCGGTAGTTGGGGAACAACACCCGGCGCGCGAGGGTACGGGCGCTGGTGAGGAGGAGGTCGAAGGTGTGCCGGTTGTGCTCGCCGAAGTCAGGCAGGTCGCAGAGCGCCTCGACGTCGAGTAGCTCGTAGAGGATGAATTCGACGGTTCGGTCGTCGAGCAGCGGATTGGCTCTCTGCGCAGCCATGGCTCCTTCGAAGCGGAATGCTAAGCCGCCGACGCCGCGCCGAGAAAGCCCAACAGCTGCTCGGTGACGAAGGCCGGGTTGTCGATGGGAGAAAGGTGTCCGGCCTTGGGAATGCGCACCAGCCGCGCCCCGCGGATGCCGGCGGCGATGGCCTCGGCCTTGGCCGGCACCGTCGCCGTGTCCTCCTCACCCACCATCACCAACGTCGGCGCCCAGATGTGGCCGAGCTCGGCCTTGACGCCCATTCGCGCCAGCACCCCGTTGACGGCGCGAACCGCGCCCACCCGGTTGGTGGCGATGAAGCGCGCCTTCACCGCCTTCAATTCCTCGGCGCGCGTCGGGTCCGCCCGCGCGGAGGCGCCGTGCATAATGCTCATCACCGCTCCGGCCACCAGCCGCGGGCCGAGCCAGCGCTCGATGAAGGTGAGCATGCGGTAGCGCGGCAGGTGCTCTGGCGGCTCGACATCGGCGGAGGTGTCGAGCAGCACCAGGGAGCGGATGAGCTCCGGGTGCCGGGCGGCCAGCCGCATCCCGACGAAGCCCCCCATGGAGAGCCCCACGAAGTGCACCGGCTGGACCCCCAAAGCCCGAATGAGCGCCGCGGCGTCCTCGGCCACGGTGTCCATGTCGTAGCCGCTCTTCTCCACCGCGCTCTGGCCCTGCCCCCGGTGGTCATAGCGGATGCAGCGGAAGCGGCGCTGCAGCACTGGAATTTGGGCGTCCCACATCCGGCAGCTGTAGAGCACGCCGTGGGAGAAAAACACCGGAGGCCCGGCTCCGCCGGAGTCCTCGACGTAGAGCCGGGTGCCATTGGCCTCGACGAGCGGCATTAGACGAGCTCGAAGGGAATGGCGCCCACACGGGCGCCCGTGGGGACGCCCAAGAGCTCGCGCGCCGCGGGCGGGAGGTAAATGACTTGGTCATCGAGGCGAGCCTGGGTGCGCACGGCGCGGAAGCGGTTACGGGCCGAGTCGCGGTCCACGCCCACCAGCACCTCCTGGGCGGCCTCGTCCTCCAGTGCCTCGGCGGAGACGCGCGCGGTGCGAAACTGACGGACGAGGAGAATGTCCTGGGTGCGGGCCTCGAAATGGGGGCCCCCGTCGAAGGGGTCCACGCGCTCCACGTACTTGAAGCCGATGCGCTCCAGCATGCGTTGCACCCCGCGCGTCTGCGAGCCCACCTCTCCCACCACCCGCTGGGTACGCTCGGGGAAGAGCGAGGCGTAAATGTCGCTTGAGGGGAAGAGCTCCTTGATGAATTCCTTGTTCTGACGGCTGAGCCGGTCGGCTTCGGTGTAGGTGAGGCCGGTGAACTTCTTCCCCACCGCCTCCCAAAGCAGGCTTCGGCCGTCGGGCATGAGGGGCGGCATGAGCTCGGCCAGGACGCGCTCCCGGAAGAGGGTGCGGTGCATGGCCAGGAAGAGAAAGCGGACGTAGGACAGCTGCTTCCCCGGCTTCTCCGGCCCGGAGCGGTGGGGTGGGTCGACCACCAGTCCGCCGATTTCCGTGGGGCCTGAGTAGTTGTAGGCGATGGACAGCACCTTGTGGCGGAAGTGCCTGTCCAGGCTGACGGAGTAGTGCTCGCGTTCGCTCACCTCGTAATAGGTGTGCGGCGCCTCCTTGGTGCCGTGCTGGGCGATGACCAGGCTCGTCCCCACCACTTCCTCGCTCTTCGCATTCTCTAGGACGAAGAGGTATTCGCGCTCGAAAGGGTCCTTCACCTTTCCGGCGAAGCTGCGCACCGAAATGTCGATGAGTTGCTCCAGCGTCTCCTCGTCGTTGGGGAGATTGACGGTATTGAGCACCGCCGCCAGGCGTTTGAGGCTGGGCAAGTCCGCCCTCTGGACGTCGCGCAAAAGGTACATGGGCTGCCAGGGAGGGAGGCGGCCGTGGAACCTAGCGCACTTGGGTGCAGGGCCCCCAACTAAAGACGGCCGGCGAGTCTGGGCTTGGGCAGGGACGCTGGCCGTGAAACTGAGGCGCTGACCTCCGCCCGGCGAATTGGCTCCAGGCGTCGGAGTGCACGCCGGAAAACGCTTCTGCCCCCCAAAAAGACGAAGAGGAGGCGGCCGGCCGAGCGACGGACGCCGGCGAGCGCTATAGGGGGCCGAAAGCCCACGCGCCGTCCTCCAGCGGCGGAGGAGTGCTTCATGCCCACCTACTTGGTTGCAGGCGTCTCCGGCCACACTGGGGCAGTCGTCGCCCAGTCCTTGCTCGACCAGAAGCAGAAGGTGCGTGTCCTCGTCCGGGAGGCGGCCAAAGGCGAACGCTGGAAGAAGCGCGGTGCCGAGGTCGCGGTGGGCAGCCTCGAGGACGCGCATGCGTTGGCGGCCGCCTTTCGAGGCGCGGACGCGGCCTACCTCCTCGTCCCTCCTCCGCCCCACGACGCCACCGGCGTCCTCGCCCGCTCGGCGCGAATTGTCGCGGCCTTTGTCCAGACGGTGAGCGGGAGCCACTTGAAGCACGTGGTGTTTCTCTCCAGCGTGGGAGCCCAGCACAAGGAGGGCACGGGCATCATCCAGGGGCTCCACGACGCGGAGGAGGCGCTCCGGACGCTCAAAATTCCCTGTACCTTCCTGCGCGCGAGCTCCTTCATGGAGAATTGGGAGCCGCTGCTGGGGGCGGCCAAGGCCGGGCAATTGCCCACCTTCCTCCCGGCGGACTTCAAATACCCGCAGGTGGCGTCGCATGACATTGGCCTCGTGGCCGCGGGACTTCTGAGTGAGCACCCCAAAGCCCACCGCGTCGTGGAGCTGGCGGGGCCCGTGGACGCGAGCTCTCGGGACGTGGCCAGTGTGCTGAGCAAGCTCCTCGGAAGCGAGGTGACGGTGGTGTCCAACCCCGTCTCGGAGCAGGCCAACGCCATGCAGGGCTTCGGATTCTCATCGGAGCTCGCGGGCCTCTTTCAAGCGCTCACCGAAGGGATGCTCTCTGGACGGGTGGCCTTCGAGCACCCGGAGACGGTGCGGCGAGGAAAGCAGACGCTGGAGCAGACGCTGGGCGCGCTGTTGAAAAAGGGCTAGCGTTGAAAGGGCGCGTCTGCTCAACAGGAAACCCCATGCGGCTCCAGCTCACCGCCGTCTCCTCGCTGCTCGCCCCGGCGCTTCTTTGTTTGTGCGCCTGCGGCGGCATCACCGCCTCGACGCGCATGTACCCCGGAGCACCAACCTTCCCGCCCACCGACCCGGCCCTGGTGGAGGTGCTGCGCACCGGGCCGGCGGTACCCTACGTCCGCTTGGGCGAGGTGACGCTGTCGCTCCAGGGCAACCCTTCCCAGCAGGCGCTCTCCCAGGCGCTGCAGAAGCAGGCCGCGCAAATGGGCGCCACCGCGGTGGTGCTCGTCTTCGACGGCTCGCAGTCCTATGGCGTCATGTACAGCGGCCCGCTGTGGTCGCCGACGGACCCGTCCTCCTATGGGTCTCAAGTCCTCATCGCCGTCGCCATCCGCTACACGTGACGCCGCGGCTCCGGGCCTTCCAAGCGCCGCCACACCTCCTCTAGGGTTCCAAACCGTCATGGCACGCACCCGTGCAGTCCTCATCGGCGGCACCGGCTACGGCGGCGCGGAAATTCTCCGCCGGCTGTTGTTTCACCCCCACGTCGAGGTGACGCGGGTGACGGCCGCGGACAACATTGGAAAGCGCGTCTCGGACGTGCACCTCAACCTGGCTGGGCTCACCAACCTCACCTTCCAGCAACTCTCCCCAGTGGAAGCGGTGGCCGGCGCGGACGTGGCCTTTTTGGCCATGCCTCACAAGACGACGGCCAAGGTGGTGCTGGAGCTACTCGCCTCCGGGGTAAGGCTGGTGGACCTCTCCGGCGACTTCCGGCTGCGGGACGCGCAGGCCTACGAGCGCTATTACGGCGCAGCCCACCCGGCGCCCTCCACCCTCGCCGAGGGCCTCTTCACCTACGGGCTGCCGGAGCTCAACCGGGAGGCCATTGCCAAGGCGCGCTACATCGCCAGCCCGGGCTGCTTCGCCACCACCATTGCCTTGGGGCTTCTCCCGTTGGCCCGCGGCGGCCTTCTGCGAGGGCCGGTGCAAACGGTGGCCGCCACCGGCAGCAGCGGCAGCGGCGCCAACCCCCAACTCACCACCCACCACCCCCTGCGGGCGGTCAACCTCCGCACCTACAAGCCGCTCGAGCACCAACACGTCCCGGAAATTGTCCAGACGCTGCAAGCGGCCGGGGCCCAAGCGTTGAGTCTCGAATTCGTCCCCGTCTCCGCGCCCCTGCCGAGAGGAATTTTCGCCACCTCGTTTGCCGAGGTGCCCGCTGAGACAACCGCGGAGCAGCTGCGCGCGCTGTGGGCCAGCACCTACCGGAACGAGCCCTTCGTCCGCGTGGTGGAGGGGCGACAGCCGGAAGTGGTGGCCGTGTCCGGCAGCAACTACGTCGAGACGGGCTTCGTCCTCGGGCCCGTCGCCGGGAAGCGTCGCCGGGTGGTGTGCTTCAGCGCCCTGGACAACCTGGTGAAGGGCGGGGCTGGCCAGGCGGTCCAGAGTTTCAACCTCATGATGGGGTACGAGGAGACGCTCACCCTCAAGGAGCCGGGCCTGTGGCCGTGAGCGGGCTGGAGGCTTTCTCCGGTCGCTGGTTCGTGGTGAAGGTGGGCGGCGAGCTGGCCCAGGACAGGGCGCTTCTGGCGGCCTCCGTCGGCGCGGCCGTCCGTGCCTTCCTCGACGCCGGCGTCCGGGTGGCCGTGGTGCACGGCGCCGGGCCGCAGGCCAGTGAGTTGAGCAAGCGGCTCGGCCTCGAGCCGAGGCTGGTGGGGGGCCGGCGGATTACGGACGCGGCGACGCTGGAGGTGATGAAGATGACGCTGGCCGGGCAAGTCTCGGTGGACGTGGCCGCCGCCTTCCAGAGGGCCCGCGTTCCGGCGTTGTGCACCACCGGCGTCTCTGCAGGGCTCGTCCAGGCGGTGCGGCGCCCGCCCAAGCCCATCACCGGCGCCGGCCCGGAGCCCGTGGACATGGGCCTGGTGGGGGACGTCACCCGTGTCCGCACCGAGCTCTTCGAGCAGCTGGCCGAGGCCGGCCTGGTGCCGGTGCTCGGCTCTCTCGGTGGAGACGCCGAGGGCAACGTCTTCAACATCAACGCCGACACCGTCGCCACCCGGGTGGCGGCCGAGCTCAAGGCGGCCAAGCTCTTCCTCGTCTCCAACGTGCCCGGCGTCCTGCGGGACAAGAACGACGCCTCCACCCGCATCCCACGCCTCACCAAGGCCATGGCCAAGCAGGCCATTGCCGAAGGCAGCATTGTGGGGGGGATGATTCCCAAAGTGGAGGAGAGCCTGCTCATGCTCGAGCAAGGCATCGAGGCCATCCACATTGTCGGGGTGGAGCCCGCGAGCGCGCTCCTCGAGGAGGCGCGGGTGGCCGGAAGCCGGGGGACAGCCTTCGTCCGCTAGAGGCGCGGGGAGGGCGAAAAACCTGACAGCGTGCGGCGGGGGACTACCCTCGGGGCCTGGCCTTACACGGCCCCAGGGGAGGCGCCCATGCTGCGCATTGTCACCACCTTCGTCCTACTCAGCATCCTGGGCATTGCCCTGTCGGGCGTGGCTGCTTTCGGCGCCTCGGCCGGCGGCGCGGCGCGCGCCTTTCGCTGGGTGAGTGTGGACAGCGTCGCCAGCCTGAGCTGCGGGAAGACGTCCGAGACCGCCGGCCAGAGCCGCATCGCGGTGGGCGCCGGCGGGGGGACGTCGCGCATCGTCTACGGCTTTCTCGCCTGCGACGGGACAGAGCGGCAGTTGGGGATGGACATTTTTGTCGTCCGCGCCGAGGGGGGCTTCGAGCTCACCGTGCGCGACCACGACAGTGGGGAGACGGTGGTGCGGCGCTTGCGTCCGGAGAGCCCGGCCAATTTCGCACTCTCCGGCTTGAAGCTGCGCTTCGTGGTGGCCGAACAGACCGACCCGCCCACCACCTAAAATTCCCCCCCCGTTATAGAGAATGCCCATGTTTGACCACCTGACGCTCACCGTCCGTGACCTGCCACGCAGCCTCGCGTTTTACACCCGGGCCCTCGCACCGCTCGGCTACGGCGTCACCATGCGCTTTGAAAACTTCGTCGGCATTGGGACGCCGAAAAAGCCCTTCTTCTGGCTCAAGTCTGGGCCTCAGCCCACCCCGCCCATGCACCTGGCCTTCGTCGCTCCGTCGCGAGAAGCGGTGGACCGCTTTCACGCGGAGGCGCTTTCTGCCGGCGCTCAGGATGACGGGCCACCGGGACTCAGGCCGCACTACCACCCCCACTACTACGGCGCCTTTGTCGTCGACGTGGACGGGCACCCCATTGAAGCGGTGTGCCACAGCCCGCCCGTCTCCAGGCCGGCGCGAAAGAAGAGAGCCCCGGCGCCGAAGCGCGCCAGCAAGCGCGCTGCCCCGAAGCGCAAGTAGCGGCCTTCTAGTGCCCCTCGGTGTGGGCCTCGAGTAGCCGCAGCGAAGCCGTCATCTCCTCGAGGCCGCACCCGGCTTTTGCTTTTTTTCGCGCGCGTTGCAGCGCTGAAATTTCCTGGGTGGCCAAGAGTTCCCCCAGCCGGCGCGCGGCCACGGTGCGCTCTGGGCACTCCTTCTGCTCGAGCCAGCCTGCGTACAAGGCCGACAGCGCGTTGGCATCGAGCCGCCCCGTCCCGTCCAGGTAGCGCAGCGCGCCCCAGGCAGCCTCGGTGGTGTCCGAGGCGGCGATGGCTTTGAGGGCCGCCGTCAGCCGTGCGCGGTCGAGCTCCTCGAGCCACTCCTTGCGCGCCGCCTCGCCGCGGAAGTGGGCCAAGTCCTCGCTCACGCCGGCGAGGACGAGGGGGGTGTACACCTCGTCCGAGTGCGTCCCCAGCTGCAGGGCCACCAACTCCTGGTCGTGGTCCTTGAGGGCGTGGAAGGCCGCAGCACGCACCGCCTGGGCAGCCGGAGAGAGGCTTCCGCGACTCGACTCGGAGAGGGTGAGGAGCGCCGCCTCGGGCTGGCCGCTCTGCACAAAAGCGCGGGCCTTGGCCAGAGCCTGCGGCGGTCCCAAAGACCAGAGGATGATGGCCACGAGGACAGCCAGGGCAATGGCTCCGGCCAAAGCGCGGACGAGCCAACTGCGGCGGTCCGCACCCAGAAGCGGGCGGCGCAGCGCGGAGGTGGCGCGGCTGCGCAGGGTGGACACGGCGCGGAGCGCCGGCTCGGTGCGCTCGTCGAAAATCTGCTGGGAGACGCTGGCGCCTCTTGGCACCGGAGCCGCGAGCGGGGTGGGGACGCGCGGCGGGGCCCGGGGCTCGAGCCCGCGGACGAGCTCCTGGGCGGACTGGGGCCGTGCCCTGGGGTCCTTGGCCAGGGCCCGCATCACCATGGCCGAGAGCTCGGGCTGGCTCGCCACCTGGGGCGCGAGCTGCAACAGGGGCCGGGGTGCGGCGCTCACGTGCTGCAGCAAGTAGTCGCGCGCGTTGGGGCCCTGGAAGGGCAGCTGCCCAGTCAGCATCCGGTAGGCGAGGACGCCCAGCGAGTAAACGTCGCTCCGGCCGTCCAGCGGCTGGCCCATGGCTTGCTCTGGCGAGAGGTACTCCGGCGTCCCCAACACCACGCCCACCTGGCTCAAGCCGCGTGCGTCTGGGTCCGGCTCGACGAGGCGGGCGATGCCGAAGTCCAGAAGCCGGGCTTGCTCGCCGCGCGGCCCCGGCGTGAGGACGACGTTTTCGGGCTTCAAGTCGCGGTGAATAATCCCCTTCTCATGGATGGCCGCCAGGCCCTCGGCCAGCTGCACCAACACGCGGCGGCCGCGCTCCGGCTCCAGCGGCCCGGCCTCCAGCGCCTGGAGCAGCGTCTCCCCCTCGGCCAGCTCCATGACGAGACAGGTGCCCTCCTCGGACTGTCCAAAGTCGATGACCCGGACGACGGCCGGGTGCTCGACGCTGGACAAGAGGCGGGCCTCCCGGCGAAAGCGCTCGCTCATTCCCGGCTGTTGGCCGACTTCATGGCGCAGCACCTTGAGCGCCACCTTGCGGCCGAGACTCACCTGCTCGGCGAGGTACACCTCGCCCATGCCTCCGCCCCCCAGGTGGCCGAGCACCCGGAAGCGTTCGTCGAGGACGAGCGAATTGAGGGGGAGCACGGGGCTTAGGGGTCCGCAGTCGGTGAGAATATCCGGCTTCACGGAAGACGAGCAGTCCCTTGAAAATGGCCCCGGGCGGGCCCCTAGCGCCGCAAGCCCCGGAAATTTGGGCCACTCCCGCCTGGGTGGTACCGTCCTACAGCTGCCGTCGACGCCCAGGGCGCCCGCCTCTGAGGGAGGCCGGACTCCCTCAGGCGGCCGCCGGGACTGACGTTTCTTCTCTTCTTTCTCTCGCAAGACAACGCACATGGCAGGCGAAGAAAAACGCGAGCCGGAAGTCGGCAAACCCGCGGCCCCCGAGCTGCGGCTTCTGGACCGCCGCGCCTTCGTCGCCTTCCCCCCGTTGGACGTCGCTCCCGGGGTGCGCGTCACCGACTTCGGGCTTCAAATTCCCGACGTCACCTTCCCCTTCAGCGTCAGCGGCGGCGCCTTGCGCTACCAGAAGAAGACGCTGCAATTCGGCTTCCTCGAGGTGTCCCTGGACGCCGAGCGCCTGCGGCGCGCCGTGCAGGAGGTGGCCTCGGGCGCGCTCGAGCTGCAGGACGTCCAGCTCACCTTCCGCACCGGCTACCTCGAGGGCCAGGCCCGCCTGCGCGGGCCGGGCGCCGCCTCGGCCACCTTCAAGGTGGCCTTCGACGCGCAAGGGGAGCGGCTGGGCGTCTACCTCTATGACGTCCGCCTCTACGGCTACTCCCCCACGCCAGCGGCGGTGGTGCCCCTGCTCCTCTCCCGCTCGGCGCAGGCAGCCCGCCTCCTTCCCGACGTGGAGCTCCGCGGCACGAGTGGCTTTTCCGCCCGCGTCCTTCCGGCGTTGGTGCAGGCGGCGGCCGTCACCCGCGGCTTCCGCGTCCCCACGCTGGACGGCGCCCGCCTCACCGGCCTCGACGTCTCGGCCACCGCGCTCCGCCTGCGCTTCGCCTCCACCGGCCTGCCGCCTCCGGCCCTCCTGGACGAGGAGCTCCTCCTGGCGCTGGAGGGCGCGCGCGCCTTCGCCGAGGCCGAGGCCCTCTTGGCCGCGGGCCGGCTCCAGGACGCGCGGGACGCCTACCTGCGCGGCGCCGAGCCCCAGGACGCGCACCCCTTTGCCCTGGAGCGCCTGTTGGGACTCCTGGTGGCAGACCCCGGCGCGCATGAGTTGGCGCTGGACGTTGCCCAGGCGGTGGCCAAGCGCCGCCCCAACAGCGCCGCCCCCTTGTGGGTGGAAGCGGTGGTGCGCGAACGGCGCGGCGAGGCGGCGCGCTCCGCCGAGCGCTGGCTGGCCCTCTCCGCCTTGGCCCGGAAGCGGGGGGAGGATGTGGGCGCGGCGGCCGCCGCCGAGGCCGCGGCCCGGGTGGCCGAGGGCCAGGCGCCCCAAATGGCCATCCGCGCGCTGCATGAGTTGCTGGGGCTTCGGCCGGACCACCTGCCCTCGCTGAAGGCGCTGGCCCGGGCCGCGGACGCCTCGAGTGACAGGGCCGGCGCCATTCGCGCCTACCGGAGAATTTCTGCTCTGGCGCGGGACCCGAGCGAGTCGGCCGACGCCCACGTCCAGCTGGCGCGCCTCTCGGTGGTGACGGAGGACGACGTGGCCGGCGCGCGGCTGCACTGCGAGGCCGCGCTGCGGCTGTCCGCGGACCATCCCGGTGCGCTCGAACTCTTGGGCGAGCTCTGCCACCGCGCCGGCGAGCACCTGCGGGCCTTGAAGGCCTTGGACAGGCTGCGCGACGTCGCCTTGGGCCGGCATGACTTGCAGCAAGTGGGACGGGCCAACCTCCTCGCCGGCCGGGTGTGGGAGGTGGGCCTCAACAACCTGGACAACGCGCTTCTGCGCTACCGCGAGGCGGTGGCGCTTCTCCCCTCGGAGCCCGAGGCGCTGGCCGCAGCGGCCCACGCCGCCGAGGGGCTCCAGCGCATGCCCGAGGCCGTCACCGGCTACCAACAGGCCATTGAGTTGGCCGGGCCCTCGCCTTCGTCCCCGGCCGTCCGCGCCGCCGTGCACCGCGCCCACCGGGCCCTGGCCGTGCTGCAGCGCACCCGCCTCGGGGACGCGGCCCAGGCGCGCGCCCACCTCGAAGCGGCCTTGGCCCTCGTCCCAGAAGACGTCGACGTCCTCGAGGAGCTCATCCCCCTCTACCGCGCGGCGGGCGAGGCCCCGGCGCTGGCGGCGGCCCTGGAGCAGGCCGCCCCCCTTCTCGCGGACGGGCCGAAGCGTGCCAGCTACTTGGCCGAGGCCGGCGAGCTCCTCCGCACCCGCCTCGACAACCCAGGCGCCGCCGAGGCCCTCCTGTCCCGCGCACTGGACGCGGACGGCACCAACCGGGTGGCCCTGGAGGGCATGCTGGCCCTCGCCGAGCAGCGAAGGGACGGGCCCCTGTTGTGCCGGTGCTTGCAAGCCCTGGCCGCGCAGGCGCGCGAGCCGGCGGAGCGCGTGCGGCTGTTGCGAAGGCTGGCCGTGGCCGCCAAGGACTTGGCCAATGACATGGCGCTGGCCACCGAGGCGCTCTCCGAGGTGCTGCGCCTCGAGCCGGATGACTTGGTGGCCTTGGGCGAATTGTGCGGACTGCAACGGCGCCGCGCGGACATGCCCGGGTTGGCCGTCGCTCTGGAACAGCGTGCGCGCGTCGCCGAGACGCAAGGAGACAACCGACTGGCCGCGGCCGCGCTGCGGGAGCTGGCCCAGGTGCTGGAGTCCCGGCTGGGGCGCTTGGGAGAGGCGCTGGTGGCCCTGGAGAAGGCGGCCCGGCTGCAGCCCGAGCCGGCCGTCCTCTTGGAGCTGGCCGAGCTCTCCTTGCGCTGCGAGCGTCCGGAGCACGCCCGCCGCGCCCTGGAGGACGTCCTCGCCGGCCTGCCGCGCTCGGCCTCCCCGAAAATGCGCGCCGACGTGCTGGCCAAACTGGGACGGGCCTGCGAGCTCCTGGGAGACGAGGCCGCGGCCGTGGGGTACTACGCCGAAGCCCTCCCGGAACGCCCGGCGGATGACGCGTTGGCGGACCGCCTCGAGGCCCTCTACGAGAAGCTGGGCAGAGGCCGGGAGCTGGCCGAGTTGTGGGCCGCCCGCGCCCAGCAGCTGCTTGCCGCAGGCCGCCCCGAAGTGTCTGCCCCACTCCTCCTCAAGAGTGCCCGGGCCCTCCTGGCGGCCGGGCACCGGGACTCCGCCCACCAGAAGCTGTACGCCGCGCTCGAGCTCCAGCCCCAAGGGCCCCTGGCCGGACAGGTGCTGGAGGCGCTGGCCGCGCTCGAGCTCCAGGCTGGAAACCGGCCCGAAGCAGCGCAGCTGTTGGCCCGGCAGGCGGAGCACGCCGGCGAGCCTCGGCTGGCGGCGCGCCTCTTCCTCCGGGCGGCGGAGGTGGCGCCGGAGGGAAGCCGCACCCTGGCCTTTCTCGACGCGGCCCTCAAACAGGACGCCTCGCTTCTTTTGGCCCGGGTGCGGCGAGGCACCGCCCGTCTGCCCTCGGACGCGCGCGGCGCCCTGGACGACTTCGAGGCGGCGCTACAGCTGCTGCGGACGGACAGCGTGGGACTCAAGCCCGAGGAGCGCGCCCGGCTGTTGCGCAGCGCGGCCGCTGCGGCGCGCGGTGCCCAGGAGCCAGAGCTCGCCCGCCGCTACTTGGCGGCCTACACCGACGTGCAGCCGGAGGACGTCGAGGCGCAGCTGGAGCTCGCCACGCTGTACCGGGAAGCCGGCGCGCTGGAGGCGCTGCAGTCCCTCCTCGGCACCCTCTGGCCCCGCCTCTCCGGCGCGCAGGCCCGGGACGCGGCCCGCGAGCTCGTCGCCCTGAGTGTGGAAATGCAGCGGCCGGCCGAGGCCGTCCCGGCCCTGCGGGAGCTCCTCCGGAAGGACCCCCAGGACAGCTGGGCGGCGGAGGCCCTGCTGGGGCTTCTGGCCGGCGAGGGGCCAGCCCGCGAGGAGGCCCTCGCCCTGCGCTCGCTGTTGGCGGCCTCCACCGTGGGCAGCGTCCGGGCGGCGCACCTGGTGGAGCGAGCGCGCCTGTTACGCGCCCTGGGCCGTCCAGCGGAGGCACGCAGTGACTTGGTGCGTGCCACCGAGGACGCGCGCGAGCCCGGGGCCCTGTGGAAGGAAGTGGCGGAGCTCGCCCGCGCCGAAAAGGACGTGGCGGCGGAGCTGCACGCCTGGCGGGCGGCGGTGGCCGCCTCGCCGCTGTTGCGCGCGGACGCCGCGCCGCGGCTGTTGGCCCTCGGCCACGCCCTCCTCGAGGGCGGGGAGGCGCGCGAGGCGCAAGCGGCGTTTGCCGAGGCCGCCCGGGCGGCGGTGGACGCGCGGGCCGTCTCCTTGGCGCACCTCGGCGCGGCGGAGGCGGCGCACGCCGCCGGGGACGCGGCGGCCACCTCCCGGGCGCTGCTGTCTGCGGCGGAGCAGGGGCCCCTCGAGACACGCGTCCAGGCCCTCTTGCGAAGGGCGGAATTGGCCGAGGCCTCGGGCGACGGCGCCGCCGCCGCGGTGGACAGCCTGGAGCGCGTGCTGGCCCTGGAGCCCCACCACGCCGCGGCCGGCGCCAGGCTGCAGGCGTTGCTGGAGAAGAGTGAGGACTGGGCGGGCGTGGCGGAACTCCTCGCCGAGCGCGTGCCCCACGTCTCCAAGGGCGAGGCGGCGCGCCTCAGTGCCCAGCTGGGCCTTTTGTACCAGGAGAAGTTGGGCCTTCCCGGGCCGGCCGAGGCCTCCTTCCGCCGCGCGGCACAGCTCGACCCCACGAGGGCCGACGTCCGCGGCCACCTGGTGCGTCTCCTCGTCCAGCGCGGCGCCTGGGAGGAGGCCGCCGAGTCCGCCCGCCAGGCGGCGCGCCTCTTGCCTCCCACCGAGGCCGCTGCCCTGTTGCGCCAAGCCGCCACGGCCGCGGCGGGGGCCGGCGCGGACGCCGAGGCGCTGGCGCTAAGGAGAAGGGCCCACGCTTTGGCTTCGGCCGAAGGCGAGGAGCTTCGGGTGCTGGCCTTTGACCTCTACCGCGCCGGTGCACGTGCCGAGGCGCTCCCCTTGTTTTCCGCCGCGGCCGAGACGGCAACGTTTGAGGACGCGCCGGACCGCGACGAGGAGCTCCTCTTGGCGCACGCGGACCTCCAAGCCGCCAGCGGTGACGCGGCCGCGGCCGAGGCCACGCTGCGGGGGCTTCTCCGCGAGCGGCCTCTCAGCACCGCGGCGGTGGAGCGCCTGGCGGACTTGCTCTCGGTGCGAAACCCGCGGGAGTCCATTGCCCTTTTGGCCAGCGCGCTCGAGGGCCGCGCGCCCAGCCTTCCCACGGGAGAAATGTTTCTCCACCTCGCCCGTCGGGCCCGTGCCGAGCTCGCGGACACCGAGCTCTCGGCGCGCCTCTTGGAGCGCGCCGCGAGGGCCATGCCGGACGCCTGGGCGGTACGCCGGGCGCAGGCCGAACTCTTCCGGGAGACGGGGCAGACGACGGAGCTCCTCCGCGTCCTCAGGACGTCCGCCGCCGAAGCCAAGGCCGCGGGCGAGCCGGCGCTCGCCCTCTCCGCCCTCGACGAGCTGGCCCAGCTGGCACAGGAGGCCGGGCGGCCGGACGAGGCGGTGGAGGTGCTGGAGGCCCTGCGCGACGGGCTCGAGCAGCAGGGGAGACTCGAGGCCGCGGCCGACGCCGAGTTTCGCCGGGCGGAGCTCCTTCTCTCCGTGCGCCGCGACGCCCTCGGCGGCGAGGCGGCGCTGCGCAAAAGCTTCGCCCTCTTTCCCCGCGTCCGCACCGCGCTCCACGCTGCAGAGCTCGCCCAGAGCCGGGAGGACGTCCGTGCCCGGGCGGAATGGCTGGAGCGCGCCGTCCCCCTCTACCCCAGCGGCGAGGCCCGGGCCGAGGCCCGGGTGGCGCTTTCGGACCTCCACCACCAGGCCCTCTCGGACGAGGCGCGCGCCGAGGCCCTCCTCCGGGACGCGCTGGCCGAGTCTCCGGGGCATGCCTTGGCCGAGGGACGCCTCCTCGCCCTCCTCGAGAAGTCCGGCCGCGCAGCGGCGGTGGCCGCGTACTACGAGTCCTCGGCCCGGGTGGCCAAGGACGGCGCCACCCGCGTCCAGCTGTTGGTGCGGGCGGCCCACGTCCACCGCGGCCTGGAAGACTTTGTCTCCGCCGTGGACGCCATGGCCCGCGCCCATGCGCTGCGCCCGGCCGACGCGGCGCTGACGGGCGAGCTCGCGGACTTGCTCTTTACCGCCGGGCGTCCCTCGGACGCGGCGCCCTATGACGCGCAACTCCTCCGGGAAAACCCATTCCGCGCACCTTCCGCGGCGCGCCACCTGGCCTTTCTCGCCGAAAGCGGCGACGCCCGGGCGCTGGCGACGCTGCACCTGGCCCGGGGTGAACGCCAGGCGGGCGGCGAGGCCGCCAGTAGCTACCTCGAGGCGGCGCGCGCCTACCGGCAGGCCGGACTCGAGGAGGAAGCCCTGGCCGCCGAGGACAGGGCCTTTGCCCACGCCCCGGACTCGGACGCGGCCTTTGCCGCCCGGCGGACGCGCGTCCAGAAGGACACGCGCGCGCTGGCCGAGTTGTTGGCGCAACGGGCCGAAGCCGTCCCCAGTGAGGCGCCGGCCCTCCTCAAGGAGGCCGCGGAGCTCCTCACCCAAGGCGGGGAGCCGGTGCAGGCGGCCGAGGTGTGGGAGGCACTCTTGCGCCTCCGTCCGGACGACGTGGGTGCGCTGTTGGCCCGGGGCGAGCTCGCGGCCGAGGCCGGCGGGCCACCGGCGGCGCAACCCTACGACAGGCGCGCCGTGGAGGCGGGCGCGGACACCCTCACCACCGCGCAGAGGCTCCGCCTCAAGCTGCGGCTCGGCCACGCCGCGCTGGCCACGGGTGCGCTGCAGGACGCGGCCGACGCGCTGGAGGAGGTGGTGGCCGAGGACGCCGAGGGCGAGCGCGGAAGCCAGGCGCTTTCGCTGCTGGCCGAGGTGTACGCCCGCCGCCAGGACGCCAAGGGCGGTTTCCGCACCTCCCTCCTCCTCGCCCGCCGCGCAGGGGCGGAGGAGGCGGAGGCCCTGTACCGTCGCGCGGCGGCGCTGGTGGAGTCGCCGGCCGAGGCGCTGGAGGCGCTTCTGCCCTTGGCCGAGTTGCGGCCCGCGGACGCCAGTGTGGTGGACCGGGCCCTCGCGGGACTCCAGGGAGCGGGACGCACCGAGGAATTCGAGTCCCTGAGTGTCCGCGCCGCCGAGGCCTCGGGAGGCGCGCGTGCCGCCCAGCTTCTCCTCGAGGCGGCCCAGGTGGCGGCGGCCCGCGGGGACGAGGAGGCACAGCTGCGCCACCTCCAGGCGGCGGTGCAGGCCGAGCCCTCAAACCGCGGGGCGCTGGAGGCGCTCTCGGCCGTGCAGCGCGCCCGCAGCGACGCGGCCGGCCTCGGCCGGACGCTGGAGTCCCTGGTGGCCCTCTTGCCCTTGGACGAGAAGAGTGCCGCGCTGCGCCTGGAAGCGGCGCGCTTCACCGAGGGCGAGGACGCGGCGGTGCGCATTCAAGCCCTCCTCCAGCCGGTGGTGGACGCTGGCCCCTCAGCGGCCTACCTCGAGGCGTTGGACCTCCTGGAGCCGGTACTCTCCGGCGCGCCGCTGGCGCACGCCGCCGCCTTGGCGGCCCGGGCGGAGCTCCAGGAGGGAAGCGCTCGGGCCCGCCTGCTTCTCGAGGCGGCGGGGCTGGCCGCCCAGGCCGGCGACAAAGGGCGCGCGGCACTGTACGCGCGGGCCTCGGTGGCAGCCGAGGCCACCCGGGACTCGCTTCTTTTGCTGGCCAACCTCATGCGGCAGACGGGGGAGCCGGCCAAGGCCGCGGCCGCCCTGGGACAGGCCGCGCAGCGCTCGACAGCGCAAGAACGCTCGGGCCTCCTCCTCGAGGCCGCCGAGGCCTGGGAGGCGGCCGGGGACGAGGCCGAGGCGCGCGACGTCCTCCTGGGGCTCGTCCAGGTACAGCCCGAGGCCCTCCCGCCACAGGAGTGGGCGCGGCGCCTGTTGCGCGTCGGCGCACAAGAGGCCGCGGCGACGTACGGCTACGCGCCGCTTTTGGCCCAAGGCGCCTTTGCAGAGGCCCTGGCCGTGGCCGAGTCCTTGGGAGACAAACCCCGCCTCCGGGAAGCGCTGTGGGGCCTGGCCTCGGCTTCGCCCGAGTCCACGGTGGTGCGGAGGCTCGGCGGCCTCGTCCTCGAGGACGGAAGCGCGGAGGAGAGGCTGCGGGCCGCGCGCCTGGCCGAGGTGGTGCGGGCCAAGGAGCTCGCTTCGGCCCTGCACCGGGCGGTGGTGCTGGCGCCGCCTTCCGCCGAGGACAGCCGCTATGAGGCCGGAGGCCCGCGGGTGGAAGCGCTGGCCCGCCTCGTCGCCAACGGGGAAGGGGACGTGGTGTTGGCCCAGGTCCTGGAGGGGCTGGACGCGGACGCGCCCGGGGCCCTCGTCGAGGCCGTCGTCGCCTACGCCCGCGGACGACGGGGCACGGAGCGCGAGCGCGCGTTGCGCCTTTTGGCCAGCCGCCTCAAGGAGCGCTCCGGGCCGCTGTGGCAGGAGCTCTTCCAAAGAGCGCGCGACGACAACCGCCTCGAGGAGGCGGCCGAGGCGCTGGGGGGCTGGGTGGAAGCGACGGCCGAGCCGGAGAAGCGAGCCGCGCTGCGGACGCAGCTCGGAGACCTCCACCTCCAGCTCGGGCAGACGCAAAGCGCCGAGGCCTCCTACACCCTGGCCGCCTCCGAGGACGCGCAGGCCCCGGCGCCTCTGCAAAAACTCCTCTCCCTGGTGGCGGCCGAAGAGGAGCCGGAGCGCTTCGTCTCCTTGGCCGAGCAGCTCCAGGCGCTGGCCGGCCCGGCCGCGGTGGCTGAGGTGCGCCCGCAGCTTGCCTCGGCGTACGCGCGGCTCGGCCGGGTGGAGGAAGCCTACCGGACGCTGGGGGAGCTCCCGGCGACGCCCGAGCTTCTGGCGCAGCGGGCCGAGCTCGCCGAGGCGCTCGGGCGTCGCGACGAGTCCTTCGCGCTCAGGCAACAACTCGTCCACTCCCCGGCGGAGCGTGCCCGCCTCGGCGTGGAGGCGCTGCAAGCTGGCCTTCCGGAGCGCGCGGTGCGGCTCCTCGCCGGAGCCGAGGCCGAGGTGCCGCCCGAGTCGCGGCGCAGCGTGGCCGAGCAGCTGGCCACTTTTCCGGCCGGGGCCCCCAGTGCCGTGGCCCTCTGGCCGGGACTCCTCTCCCAAGGCGTCCTGGACGCGGACGGCTACCAGGCCTACGCCCTTGCGCTTCGGCACACCGGCCGTCTTCTGGACGCCACGCTACTTCGAGGAGTTTGCCCGCGCCGCCCGGGGCGAGCTGCCGCTGGCCGAGCTACCGCCAACCATTACCCGCCTGGCCCGGCCACGCGCCGTCCTCACCCACCCCTTGCCGCCCGGCGCGCTGCCGGTGCAGGCGGAGCGCATGCCCCAGTTGCACCGGGCCCTCACCCAAGCCCTCTTTGCCTTGGGCGTGCCGGAAGTCCTCGCCTACTTGGACCCGGCCGGCGGCCCCGAAGCCTGGCTCGCCGGGCGGGAGACGTTGGTGCTGGGCGCGGGTGGCCTCTCGCTGTACGGCCCGGCGGAGCTCACCTACTTGCTGGCGCTGGCCCTGTTGCTTGGGGACGAGGGCGTGCGTCTTTTGACGCCCGGGCCTCTGGCGAGCGTGGACCGCGTGGCCCCAGCGGCCTTCCTCGCCGTCCCGTCCCCTCTGGCGGCGGCGCGCGTCCTTCTCCTCCTCGACGGAAGCGTGCGCGGCGCAGACGTGGAAGGCCTGGACGTGGCCCAAGTCCTCCAAGGCAGCCGGGCCTTCTATGCCGTCGTCCAGCGGGCCCTGGCGCTCGTGTAGAGTGGTGGAAGCGTTTTCCCCTCGGTAGAGACTGCTCGCATGCCGCGCTACGCCAAGAGTTTTCTCGCCGTCAGTCTCGTGCTTGGCGCCGTGGTCGCGTGCACCAACAGCATCCAGTACCCGGGCCAGCTGGTGGGAAGCTTCAACACCGCCCTGTTGCCCGTCAGCAACAGCTGCACCCTATTCTTGGACCTCCCCGGCTTTTGTCCGGAGAATGGTTCGCCTGGGCCCTGCACGGACGGCGGCTATCCGGACGGCGGCACCACCATCCTGGTGGTGTCCAGTGGCGCCGAGGACGCGGGGTACATCAGCTACCAGTCCGGGAGCCAGAGCGCGACGGCCAATGGCACCTGGAATGGGCAGACGGTGCAGACGCTGGCTCTCGCCGAGCGCTTCTTCATCCTCGTCAACCAGCCCTCCCAGGACGCGGGCTGCATCGCCCACGTGACGGAAACCATCCAACTCACCATTTACGCGAGTTTGGACGGCGGCTGCGACGGTGGCATTCCCCTGGGCCCACCGCCCACGGAAATTGGCGGCGTGTGGCAGACGACAACCAGTCCCGCCTGCGGCATCCTCGTCGACAACGTGGAGCCGGACCAAGTCAACTGCTGCAGTAACCCCAACCCCGACGGCGGCATTTGCCTCTCGCCGGTGCCCCCCAACTGCACGGTGTCCTTCGGCCTGGTGGGCGAAGGGCGCTCCTCCCCGCCGTGAAGCCCGCGGTGGTGTTGCTTTCCGGCGGGCTGGACTCGGCCACCTGTCTCGCCCTTTCGCGAGAGCAAGGCTACCGGCCGCTGTGCCTCCTCGTCCGCTACGGGCAGCGGCATGCCGTCGAGCTTAGCCAAGCGCGCAAGGTGGCCCGAGCCCAAGGTGTGGAGGAGGTGCGGGAAGTGGGTGTCGATTTGCGCGCCATTGGAGGCTCTGCGCTGACGGACAACGTCCCGGTGCCTCTGGACCGGCCACTGGCGGAGCGCGCCCACGGGGTGCCCGTCACCTATGTGCCCGCGCGAAACACCGTCTTCCTCGCGCTGGCGCTGGGGCTGGCGGAGGCCGTCGGGGCCCGCGACATTTTTATTGGCGTCAACGCCGTGGACTACTCGGGCTACCCGGACTGCCGACCGGACTTCCTCCGGGCCTTCGAGGCCCTGGCCCGGCTGGCCACCCGGGCCGGCGTGGAAGGGGAGGCCTTCCGCATCCACGCCCCGCTTGTGGCCCTCAGCAAGGCGGACATTGTCCGCACCGGCATGCGCCTCGGCGTGGACTACGCCCTCACCACCAGCTGCTACGCGCCGGACGAGACGGGCGCCGCCTGCGGACGCTGCGACAGCTGCCTCATCCGCGCCGAGGGCTTCCGGGCGGCCGGGTTTCCGGACCCGACGCGGTACGCACCAAGGTGAGTCCACCACACTTCTTCTTCCTTCTCCTTCTGGCCGCCCCGCCCGCGCCGGACTTGGTGGACGCCCAACGCCAAGTCCCTGGGCTTGTGGTGGAGCTGCGCTACGCGGCGGCAGACAATTTTTTCCAGCACGCCCTCTACCCCAAGGGGGCGCGCTGTCTTTTGCTGCGGCCGGTGGCGGCGCGCCTGGCCCGTGCGGCCGAGGCGCTGGCCCAACAGGGCTACCGGTTGAAAGTCTGGGACTGCTACCGGCCCCTGTCGGTGCAGTGGGAAATGTGGGAGCGCTTCCCCAAGCGGGGGTACGTGGCGGACCCCCACACCGGAAGCCAGCACAACCGGGGGGCGGCGGTGGACGTGACGCTTCTGCGGGTGGACGGCACCGAGGTGGACATGCCGACGCCCTTTGACACCTTCAACCCGTCCGCAAGACAGGACGCCCCGTTGGCCAAGCCTGAGGTGGCCGAGCGCCGGGCGCTGTTGCGCGCGGCCATGGAGGCGGCGGGCTTTCGCATTAACCGCATGGAGTGGTGGCACTACGAGGCGCCGGAGGCCCACGGTGCGCCGCTCTTGGACGTCCCGCTGCTGAAGCAGTGAGGTGTCCACCGCTTCACCCTGGGGAGGCCGCACTCGACAGGTGAGTGCGGCCCCTCGCGATAGAGCGAAAAGGGCAGGCTGCCTAGTCGTCGCCCTTATTTTTTTCCATTTCCTTCAGGATGCCATTGAGGTTGTAGGTTTCGGCGGCCTGAAGTGGCGGGAACTCCTTGAAGGTGTACAGCTCCTTCATCCACAGCAGCTGACCGAGGGGCAGGATGTTCCAGTCGTACAAGTACGCGGTGCTTGGGGAGCCCAGGGTACCGCCCAGCGACATGGCGGACTTTGAATCCGAGAAGCTGATGGTTTGCTCGAACGGGTCCCGCTTGATGTTTCCCACCAGTGTCCAGTGGTAGTTGACCAGCGGCAAGAACCAGCCGGACGCTCCTCCGGGTGACATCGAGTAGTACATTTTCCAGTTCTTGTAGCGCACCGCGGATGGCGTCGCGCCGGAGTAGTAGAAGAAGACTTCGCGCGCTGACTTGTCCGTCTTGCCCTCGAGGTAGTCCCGCTGGTCAAAACCGTCGAGCGTGGTCTTGACGATGCCTGGGTACTTGCCCGCCTCGATTTGCTTCCTCAGCCCATCTCCCTTTGGGCCGCCCGCGATGTCGACGAATGTCGGCAGCCAGTCGAGCGCCGCGAACATTTCCTTCCTCACCGAGCCCGGCTTGATGTGACCGGGCCAGCGGACGACTTGTGGCGCGCGGTAGCCACCTTCCCACGCCTCGCCTTTCTGCCCCTTGAAGGGGGTGATGCCGCCGTCCGGGAAGCTCACCGTCTCGGCACCGTTGTCGGTGGTGAACACCACAATGGTGTTGTCGAGCTGGCCCATGTCCTCCAGCTTCTTGAGGACGTAGCCGATGTTGTCGTCCAACTGCTTCATGCCGGCTTCGTTGAGGCCCCAGTCCTTACCGCCTGCCGTTCCAATCATCGCCTCGTATTTTGGCGACAGCATGGTGGTGACGTGCATGCGCGCCGGGTTGTACCAGACGAAGAATGGCTTCCCCGTCTTCTTGGGGTCATTGCGGTCGAGGAAGTCGATGACCTTCGCCGAAATCTCCTCGTCGACGGTCCTCGAACGGTCGAGGGTGAGTGGGCCTTCGTCCTTACAGCTCTGGTTCTTCTCAGTACCATCCGACGACTTGCACCAGATGACTGGGCGCGGAGGCGTCAGGCACGTCGCAGTCCTCGGGTCCACGGCACCCGCCACCTCTTGGAGTCCGGGCACGGGAGTGTTCTTGCATGGAGGCGCAACACCTTGGACTGTGGGGCTCTTGTTGATGTCCGGGAAGCTCACCTGCTGCATGGCATCCAGGTGGTACAGGTAGCCCCAGTACTCCTGGAAGCCGTGTGCCGTCGGGAGGCTGGCCGTGTGGTCACCGAGGTGGTTCTTGCCGAACTCACCGGTGGTGTAGCCGAGGTCATGCAGGAACTTGGCCAGGGTCGGCGTGCCGGGACGCAGGTAAGAAGGGCTGCCCGGAAGCTGAGGCGGAATCATCCCGGTGCGCAGTGGGTACATGCCGGTGAAGAAGGCATTGCGACCCGAGGTGCAGCTCTGCATGGCGAGGTAGTCCATGAAGATGGCGCCCTCATTCCCAATGCGGTCGATGTTGGGCGTTTCTCCCACCATCAGGCCTCGGTGGTAGATGGAGGGCTGCATCCAGCCGATGTCATCCCCCATGATGAAGAGGATGTTCGGCTTGGCGTCGGCCGCCAGTGCGCTTCCGGCGAGCAACAAGGACGCGAGTGCCACCGAGACGCCGTGGGCTTGGAGCTTCAGACGAGTCAGTGATGAAAACCTTCCGCGGTGCATGAGTCCCCCTTCAATTTTGTGTAGCCCGTATAGCGCTGGCGACCAGGACGTGCCCAGCGCGTTTTGTCCGTGCAGACGCCGCCGCATGGAGTTTGGAAGTGTCACGGGGTGCACATTCATCACCGAAGTCACGAGCAGCCAAGCAACCTCGGCAAGAAGGCACGGGGCTCGAATGCCCGTGTCCACCACGCGCCCGGACGTGCACGTCCTTCTGGCGGAGGAGCCCAGCCAGACGTTCGCGCCGCTCGCCCTGCGGGCCTCCGCCCGGACGTGCACGTCCTTCTGGCGGAGGAGCCCAGCCAGACGTCGCGCCGCTCGCCCTGCGGGCCTTTAGCCGAAGAAGACGCGGGCCACGTCCAGAAACTCCGCCGGAACGCGCTTGAGTGTCCGGGTGGCCTCGCCCATGTCGACGCTCACCACCTGGTTGCCCTGCAGCGCCGCCATGCGGCCGAATTCCCCGCGCGCCGCCATGTCGCAGGCGTAGACGCCAAAGCGGCTGGCCAGCACCCGGTCCGCGGCGGTGGGGGAGCCGCCGCGCTGGAGGTAGCCCAGCACCGTCACCCGCGTCTCAAAGCCGGTACGGGCCTCAATTTCGTTTGCCACGAAGGCGCCCACCCCGCCGAGTCGCGGACGGCCGGCCTCGTCCACACCGCCGTGCACCACTTGGTGCTCAGGCTCCTGGGGCTTGGCCCGCACCCGCGTCCCCTCGGCCACCACCACAATGCTGAAGTCCACCCCTCCTGCGTGCCGACGCAAGAGGTGCTCGGCCACCTTCTCCAAGTCCGCAGGCACCTCGGGCACCAGGACGACGTCCGCCCCGCCGGCCAGCCCGGCGTAGGTGGCAATCCATCCCGCGTGCCGCCCCATGACTTCACAGACAATGACGCGCTTGTGGGACTCGGCGGTGCTGTGCAGCCTGTCCACAGCCTCGGTGGCGATGGCCACCGCGCTGTCAAAGCCAAAGGTGACGTCCGTGCCGCCCAAGTCATTGTCGATGGTTTTGGGAATGCCCACCACCGGGAGCCGGTACTCGGCATGTAGCCGCGCCGCGGCGCCCAGCGTCCCCTCGCCGCCGATGGCCACCACCGCGTCCAGCCCGTGGGTGAGGAGGTTGCGCACCACCTTCTCCGGGCCGCCCTCCACGAGAAACGGGTTGAGCCGGCTCGTCCCTAAAATGGTGCCGCCCCGGTGCAGAATGCCGGCGGTGGTTTCGCGGGTGAGGGGCATGAAGCGCCCGTCCAGAAGCCCGTGCCACCCGTCGCGCAGGCCCACCACCTCGAAGCCGAGCTGCGCGGCGCGCCGGACGACGGCGCGGATGACGGCGTTGAGGCCGGGACAGTCTCCGCCGCCGGTGAGGATGGAGAGGCGCACGGCAGCTACTTTGTAACTCTCCTCATGGAAACACCAAGGCCCCTCAGGAGCGCGCGCCCGCGGTGCGCGCCGCCGGTGCAAGCCGGGGCGCGTCCACGGCCAGGGCCTGGGCGCCGAGCGCCACCACCGCCAGCCAGACGGCGTCCGCGAGGACGAGGTGCAATAGCTGTAGCCCGACGGGCGCGAGGAGGAGGAGGTTGACGAGGCCCGCTAGCAGCTGGGCGGACACGCAGGCGGCGACGAGGAGGGCCGAGCGCCGCACGGCGGTGGAGGGACGCAGCACACTGGCCACCGCGGCGGTGGCCAGAAGCAGGCTGGCGGTGGCTCCGGCGAGCAGCGGGTGGAGAATGCGCAGGCGGACGAGGAAGTGCGCGGTGGGCGAGGCGTCCTGGGCAAAGCCCTCGGCGAGACTCTTCGCCGGGAAGAGGGTGTCCCCGAGAGCGGCCAGGGCACCACTCATGCCCAGCACCAACAGGGCGGCCACGGACGCCCAGAGAAGCGCCCCCACCGGCGCCTGGCCGCGGAGTTGGGGAGGGGCCGTGCGGCCGGCCCACAGCGCGGTGAGGAGAAGCGCCGCGAGAAGAAAAAACGTGGAGACGAGGTGCAGCCCCATGCCCACCACTCGGGTGAGGGAGCTGTCCGCACCGACGAGGCGCAACAGCACAATGGCCGCGCCAATGAGGGCCTCGGAGGCGGAGAAGGCCAGCGCTGTGGCTGCGGCGCGGCGCGGCCAGCTTCGCCGCGGGAAGCGGAGGAAGGCCCACGCCGCCAGCCCCAGCGTGAGGACGAGGCTCGTCCCGCTGAGGACGCGGTGGGTAAACTCAATGCGCGTCTTCAGCACGGGCGCGGTGGGGAAGAGCTCGCCGTTGCAGGTGGGCCAGTTGGCTCCGCAGCCATCCCCGCTGCGCGAGGCGCGGACGAGGCCCCCCCACGCCACCACCAACAAGGTGAAGAGGAGGACGCCCAAGGTGGCGCGCCGGAAGGCCAAGGAGCCCGTGGGCAGCATGTGTAGCGTGCCTTAACAGCACCGGGCGCCCTCCGGGTAGAGGGCCTCGGGGAGCCGAAGGCTAGAAGCGTCCGCCCACCGCGAGGACAGCGCCCTCGCGCCAAGGCTGGAGGGCGACGGCTTGCACCACCTGGGTGTTTTGGCGCGGCGGGCCTCCACTGGAGCTGAGCTCGTAGCCGGTAATGGCGCCCACCAGCATGAGGGGCGCAGAAAAAAACATGGCGTTTTTGGCGTTGCCCTGGGCAATGGCGAGTCCCGCCCCCAGCCCCACCGCCTCTCCCAGCCAAGAGGCCCAAAAGAGGCCGTCTCCGCCGAGCGCGTTACCGGCCAGCGGGACGACGGCGGCAATGGTGAGGCCGAAGGTGGTGAGTCCCACCGCGGCCACGGTGTCCGTGGAGCAGGACTGGCCGTTGGGGCTTTGGCTGGCGAGACAACCGAAGTAGCCGCCCACCGCGCCCAGGCCCACGCCTGCCCCACCGGCCACCAGGAGCTCAATGGCGATGCGCTCGGCGCGGGACGTGGGCACAGGGCCCGGCGGCGGAAGCTGGGCCACGGCGGTGGGAGGAAGGGTGGGCGCGTCGGGCGGAGGCAGTGGCTGGACGTCCGGGGACACTGTCAGGACGAGCGCGGCGGCGAAAAAGGGGGAGAGCATTCTGTCAAAAGGGCGGCAGGGGGCGCAGGGCCGGCCCGGCCTGGCCTCGTCTCTCTTCCCGTCGAGGGAAGCAGCCCCCCGCTGCGGCAGTCTTCCTCCCCCGGGCGAGGGTTGCGCGCCCTGGGACACTCGAAGCCTTACCCCGGGGGGGCAGCGGCGCGCCAGTGACTGGCCGCATTCGACGAGGGCGTTGGACACGCCATTGCTTGCCCGCCGTCGGTGGAGCTTCTGCGGTAGACGCTGAGTCCCTCACTAGGGGGGCTTTGGCGCCGAGCGGAAGCGGAGCCGTCCACTCGGGCCTTCCAGCACGAGCTCGCCGTCCGCGAAGGAAAGGCGGCCCACCGTGTTGAGCAGGTGCGAGAGGTTCGGCCCGGACGTCCCCGCCACACATGCCGCGCTCGTCGCGCCAGCGGAGGCGTGGAGTGTCAGCGCTCCTCCCTGGGCCGTCCTCCAGGTACCACCTCCCGTCTGGCACTCAGCCGTCCAGCGGAGCACCCCTCCTGGGAGGAATTCGAGGCCGTAGCGTCCGGGCTTCATGGGCGTAGCGCCCGCCACGTCCTCCACCGTCACCAATGTCCAGGCCGTCTCGGTGAGTCGGCCCTCAGTCGACACTTCCGCCAGCCGCAGGACGCCCAAGGGCCCACGGAGAAGCAGCCTGACTCCGTCTCGCGAGGCGCTGGACGTCCGGAGCAGCTCGAGGAAGCGGCCGTCCAGCGACGCTTCCCCGCAGGCCATGAGGGTGGTGCCCAGGGGCTTGAGCTCGACTGCCGTGGCTTCCTCCGTCCACGTCCCGAAGCCGCGGTTGCAGTCGGCTTGCAGGGAAAGCTTCCCCTGCGGGAGAAACTCCACCCAGTACCTTTCAGGGTGTGTCGGGACGAGGGCGCCCGCGTCCGCAGCGGGCGCAAAGCCGTCCCACACCCACCGGCTTCCGAGGAGGCCAAGCCGTGCCGCCGCGCCCCCGGTGTCCGCGCCGAGGGCCGCCGGCGTCGAGGCCCAGAGGAAGAGTCCAGAAGCGACGAGACAGGCCTGAAGGTGGTGCATTCCCAAGACGGCGCCCTCCCATGCGGAGGCCTGGCTTCAGCTGAAGGGCAGCGGGTGCACGGTGGCTGCCCCGCCGTCGCCGGCCAGACGCAGTGCCGTGCCCGGGGCGAGCGCGTCCCGGTGGACGTAGCCCAAGGCCAGGCGCTGCCCCAGGCGCTCGGAGTGCACCACGGAGGTGACGAAGCCCACCTTGCGCTCGCCCTGGAAGAGCTCGGTGCGGGGCGCGGGCTCGGCCTCGCCGAGAAGCAGCCCCACCAGACGCCTATTCATGTGCCCGCGGAAGGTGGCGCGGGCGATGACTTCCTGGCCGATGTAGCAGCCCTTCTGGTAGTGCAGCGCGCGCTCCAGGTTGGCTTCCAGCGGAATGGTGCGCTCGTCCATGTCCACGCCGTAGCGAGGAGTGCCGCGCTCCACCCGCAGCACCTCCAGCGCCTCCCAGCCCGCGGGCCGGAGCCCCTCTTCGGCTTGCGTCTCGAGGAGGGCGGTGAAGACGCTCTCCAGGCTCTCCGTCCTGAGGAGCAAGTCCACCCCCGGAAGCAGCAACGCCGAGGGAAGCACCAGCACCGCGTGGCCCTCCAGCCCGGCCCGCAGTGCGTGGGTGGTGGGTGCGGCGTCGCCGGGCAGGCCGAAGAGGCGCTTGGCCAGGCCAAAGGCGCGCGGGCCCACCAGGGACAGCTGGCCAAACTCGGCGCTCGCGTCCTCCAGGGCCGCGTCCTCGCTGATGAGGTAGCGCTCGAGGTGGGCCAGGACGGCCGGGCCAGAACCCGGCTCGAGGAGGAGCAGGACGTCCTCCTCGCGCTTCAACAGACGCACATCCGCCACCATGGCCCCCTTGGCGGTGAGGAGGGCGGCGTAGCGCACGTCAAAGTCGGCCATGCCCTTCACTTCATTCGTCACCATTCCGTGCAGGAAGGTGAGCCGGTCCGGGCCCGTGACGCGCACCACCTCCCGCGCCGAGAGGTCCACCAGCGCTGCGCCGTTGCGCATGGCCGCCTGTTCCCCCTCGGAGGGGGCGTTTGCACCCCGGGGGCCGTAGGCGAGCACCACCTCGCGGCCAGCCACCTCTCCAAAGTGGGCTTTCAGCCGGGCGTGGTGCGCGTGTAGCGCGAGAGTTTCCATGGCTCTGACTGGCTATATAAGGGTGCCAGCGATGAACCTCCACCACCTGTCCGAGTACCGCGGCTACTCGCCGGAGAAGCTTCGCAAGCACACCGTCTTCTCCACCCCCCGCTTCTTCCTGGACGTGTATTGCCTGAAGCCCGGCCAGGCGCAGGCGGCGCACGCCCACCCGGACGCGGACAAGGTGTACGTCGGGCTGGAGGGAGAGCCGCGCGTCCAGGTGGATGCGGAGGAGCAACCGCTGCCTCCCGGAGCGACTGTCCACTGTCCGGCTGGAAGCGACCACGGCGTGCACAACCCCGGCCCCGGTGACGCCCGGGTGTTGGTCTTCATGACGCCCAACCCTGGAAAACCATGAGCAAGAAACAACCCGGACACCACGCGCACGCGCCGGCGGCCCTGGGCCTTTTTCTCCTCGCCCTGGCGACGCTAGGGCTGGCCATCTTCCAGTGGTACCAGCTCCGCGTCGTGGAGTCCGGCGGCCGCGCGGTGTGCACCGTCAGCGCGACGGTGAATTGCGAGACGGTGTGGAACAGCCCGCTGGCCCAAGCCGTCCACCAAACCCTGGGCATGCCGGTGGCCGCCCTCGGCATTCTCTGGGGCGCGGTGGCCGCGGCCTGCTCCGGCTGGCTCCTTCTCAGGGCGCGCCGCGGGCTTCCGGTGCGGGACTTCGTGGGCGCGGTGCGCCTCACCGCCCTGGTGGGCCTCGTCTCCACCGTCGGTTTCGCTTGGGCGCACGTCTCGGTGGGCGCGCTGTGCCTCACCTGTCTCGGGACGTATGTCCTGGTGTTGGCCTACGCGGCCGCGGCCTTCGTCTGGCTCCCCCGTCCTTTTTTCCCCCGCGGCCCCGAGTGGTGGACGGCGCTCGGCCTTCCCTCCGTGGTGGCGCTGTTGGCCTACCTCGTCCTGTTGTACCCGGCGCGCGAGGAGCCGCATTCGCTTCTGGCCCATGCCACCTCCAAGCCCGGGGGGCTGGAGGCTTTTTTGGCCAGCACCTCGGCGCAGGAGCGCCAGGCCATCAGCGACAACCTCGCCCTCTACCGTCTGGAGAGCGTGCCCGGGCCCCTCCCCCCGGAGCGCAACCGCCAGGGTGAAGCCACCGCCCCGGTGAAGGTGGTGGAGTGGACGGACATTCGCTGCAGCCATTGCAAGCACTTCAACGAGGTGCTGGAAAGCCTCCGCACCATTCTCCCGCCCGGGAGCCTGGCGGTGGAGGCGCGCAACTTTCCTCTGGACGGCGCCTGCAACCCCTTCATTCCTCAAGTCACCGGCGGGGTGAGTTGCGACGGAGCGCTGGCCCTCATTTGCCTCGAGTCCTCGCCGGACTTCTGGAAACTCCGAGACAAACTCTTCGAAGTCCAAACCACGCTGACGCGTGAGAAAATTCTCGACATCGCCACCTCCAGCCCCACCGTCTCGCGCTCGGCGCTGGAGGGCTGCATGGCCAACCCGGCGACGCAGCAGCGTCTGTTGGAGGACATCACCTACGCCGAGCGGTACCACCCCACCGGCACGCCCACCATTGCCGTCAACGGCCGCCTCGCGCCGCCCTCGGGCCCGTTTCTCTATGTGTTGGCCATGACGGCCGGGAACCCGGACGCGCCGGCGCTGGCCGCGCTGCCGCCGCCCGCGCGTCGGCGGTGAAGAAAAAGCTGCCGCCGTCGGCCGCCCCCCCGGAGGCCTTCCACTCCCCCTTCGCCAGCCTCATTGGCCTCAAGGCGACGCTACCCAAGGGCGCGGAGCCTTCTCCGCCCCGCAAGCAGCGCGCGCCGCCGGCGCGGGCGGTGGTGCGGCTGGAGCGCAAAGGCCGCCGGGGCAAGGAGGTGACGGTGGTGGAGCACCTCGAGCTCTCCGCCTCGGAGAAGGAGGCCTGGCTCAAGGACATGCGCCGGGCCCTGGGCTGCGGAGGCACCTTGGAGGAGGGGGCGCTGGTGCTGCAGGGCGACCACCGGCCGCGGGTGGAGGCCTACCTGCAACAGCGGGGGGTGGCCCGCGTCTCCGTTGGCTAGAGGGCGGAGACGACGGCGTCGGTGAAGGCCCGGCAGCTCGAGGAGCCACCCAAGTCCTGAGTCCGCGCCTTCCCTTCCGCGTAGACGCGCAACAGCGCGCGCTCGAAGCGCTCGGCGGCCTCGGGGAGCTTGAGGAAGCGCAGCATCAGCACCGCGGACATCATGAGCGCGGTGGGGTTGGCCAGCCCTTTGCCGGCAATGTCCGGCGCCGTGCCGTGCACCGCCTCGAAGACGGCCACCCGCTCGCCGAAGTTGGCGCCCGGCACCACCCCCAAGCCGCCCACCAGCCCGGCGCACAAGTCCGAGAGAATGTCGCCGTAGAGGTTTTCCATGAGGAGCACGTCGTAGCGTTCCGGGTTTCGGACGAGCTGCATGCACATGTTGTCGACGATGACTTCCTCGTAGGTGAGGCCGCTGTATTCCCGCGCCACCTTCCGGCAGCAGTCCAGAAAGAGGCCGTCGGAGAGCTTCATGATGTTGGCCTTGTGGACGGCCGTCACCTTCCGCCGCCCGTTGGCTTGCGCGTACTCGAAGGCGTAGCGCGCAATGCGGGTGCTCGCCTTCTCGGTAATAATTTTGAGGCTCTCCACCACCCCCGGCACCACAATGTGCTCCAGGCCAGAGTAGAGGTCCTCGGTGTTTTCCCGCATCACCACCAAGTCCACGTTCTCGTAGCGCGTCTTGAGCCCCACCACGCTGCGGATGGGGCGCATGGAGGCGTAGAGGTCCAGGGCCTTTCGGAGCGCGACGTTGGCCGAGGCGAGGCCCGTCCCCACCAGCGTGCCGGTGGGGCCCTTCAGCGCCACGCCAGTCCGCATCACCGAGTCCACCGTCGAGGGAGGGAGGTTGGTGCCGAATTTGTTTACCACCTCCGCACCGGCATCGGCGCGCTCGAAGGTGAGGGGCACCTTCAGTGCCTCCAGGACGTGGACGGTGGCTTCCGCCACCTCGGGTCCAATTCCATCTCCGGGAATGACGGTAACGGGGCGAGTGGCGGTTTGGGTCATGGCGGCGCTCGGGGCGCTCTTCGAGAGCTGTCTACAGTGTCCGAGGCGCGTTTAGCCAGCGCCTCCGGTGGGCAGCGCCGGCACGAAGCGGACGTTGCGAAAGCCCACGGAGAGGAGGAGCCCCCGGAGGGCCCGCTCCGCGGACAGCTGGGCCCGGCCCTGCAGGGCCGCGTCCGCCCGCGCGTCCTCCTCGAAGGCCACCCGGGCCAGCTCCAGGAGCTGCGCCGTCTGGGCCGAGTCGAGGTTACTGGAGATGACTTCCGTCTCCGCCGGGCGCACCTCGGCCCGGGTGACGAGAGGCGGAAGCACCACCTGCACCGTGTCTCCGCGAAGGCTGACGGCGCTCGCGTCCAGCCGTGAGAGGTCGAGCCCCACGTGCACCGTCCCGAACACCAGAGCCCGGCCGCGGCTCGGGGCCAGCGTCGCCTTGGCCCACAGAAGGACGTCGCGCCACACGGTGCCGGTGGGGACGGGCTCGGGCGCGTACCCCACCTTCTTGTAGACGTTGACGTCCAGCGCCTCCAGGCGGGCGACGTCCCGCATCCGCTCGACGACGGTGGGCACCGGCACGCCCGGGCCGCGCTGCGTCGTCCGCTGGACGAGGAGGAGGACGGTAACGCCCAGGGCCGCGGCCAATAGGCCAAGCAGAAGTCGGCCGCGTCGGGCCTCTCTGCCTATGCTGGTTCCGGAGGGTGTCTGCATGGGCCGTCTCCTCACCTTACTCCTGGGACTCCTGGTGGTGGCCGGCGTCACCTACTACGTGCTCCAGCGCTCACTCGAGTCCCAAGCCGCTCTCGAGTCCGCCCCCAAGCGGCAGCTGGACAACGTGCGCGAGCGGTCCAAGGAAATCGAACGCGACTCCCAAAAGCGCGCCGACGAGCTCTTCAAGAAGAGCGAGTAACGCTCTTCTCCTTGGGGTAGCGCACCGTCACCACGGTGCCGATGCCGCCCCGGACAAACCAGTTGCCCGTCACCACCAGCGCCCGGGGGCTGAGCGCCTGCACCAAGTCATCCGCGATGCGGTTGGTGACAGCCTCGTGAAAGGCCCCCTCGTTGCGGTAGCTCCAGAAATACAGCTTGAGACTCTTGAGCTCCACGCACTTCTCGTCCGGGACGTAGGTAATTTTGAAATGCGCGAAATCCGGCTGGCCGGTGAGCGGGCAGAGACAGGTGAATTCCGGTGCGTCGAAGGCAATCTCGTAGTCCCGGTCCGGCGCGGGGTTGGGAAACGTCTCGAGACTGCGCGGAGGTGTCGCTGGGAGGGCCACTCGCGTCCTTTCCCTGGGAGCTTTTGGCAGGAGCCGGCCCCCCTCCGCAACCCGCGGCGCCTCTGGCCTCCTCGGGCCCTGGCCGTCCCGGGCGGGGGAGGTCCGCCCGGGACGAATTGGGTGTAGGAGAGGGGCCGAAACGCTTGGGGCTTTGGTTGGGCGGCGCGTCGGGGGGTGTGCCCCGTCTTTTTTTGGGTTGGGGGAAGGAGGCACTCCACATGACGGTGAGAATTCAACGCTGCAGCGCGCGCCGGCTGGCTGAGCAACGCCAGGGGCTGGTGGCGCTTCTCTTGGACGCGGCCGCCTCCGGGGCCGACGTCGGACCGCTCGCGCCGGTGGCGGCGGAGCACTACTGGGAAGGCGTCGAGTCAGAGCTCTCCCACGGCCACAAGGAGCTCCTGTTGGCGGAGCGCGACGGAGAGGTGGTGGGTGCGGTGCAGCTGGAGCTCGCGGCCCAACCCAACGCCCGGCACCGCGCCGAAGTCGCCCAACTCTTCGTCCGCGGCACCGCCCGCCGGCAGGGCATTGGCCGCACCCTCATGGCGGAGGTGGAGGAGCTCGCCAAAGGCCACGGCCGGACGCTGCTCGTCCTCGACGCGCGTGAGGGAGACGCGGCCGAGGCTTTCTACCGACGGCTGGGCTACCTCGAGGCCGGGCGCATTCCGGGGTATGCCCGCAGCCTGAGCGGCACGCTGGACGCGAGCGTCATCCTCTACCGAGTCCTGGAACGGCCGGCCTGAGGCCGCGCCACCTCCCTCTCCTAGGAGGGGACGAGGGCCCGGAAGTCACAGAGGAGAAGGCCCGCGCCCTCCAGCGCCGTACGGGCCTCCACCGAGGTGAGTGTCTCGAGCTCCACTTTGCGTTGGGAGGCGTAGCCGGAAACCACCTCGCTCGGGGGTTCCCCGGGGTGGCACATGAGCTCGGTGGTGCCCTCCTGCAGCGCTGAGAGCGCGGCCAAAAACCGCGGCAGCGTCCAGTAGGCCTCCCGCCCCGCCTCTCCGAGGAAGGCGTCGGTGGTGGCGACGCCGTGCACACGCAGTGCGGTGCGCATCGGGGCGTCCAGGGCGCGCACCGGGAGGGCCAGCTCCTGGGCCACTGCGGCCACGGCCGCCAGCACCGCCGGGTGGCGGTGCAGGTGCTTGTGCACGTCGAGGTGGGTGGGCCTTCGGCCGAGCAGCGCTTCTGCCAACTGCAGCTGGGCGCGCGTCTCGGCCTCCACCACCTCCTGGGGGAGCTCCGGGGCACGGGACTCGACGAAGGCGCCGTCCGAGAGGAGGGCAGGGGGAAAGCGGGGGCTCACCGGGCGCCCACGCGCGAGGTTGAGGTGAAGCCCGATGGCCAGGCCCTGTGCGGCCCGGGCGGCCTCGGCGCTGTAGGGGGTATTCACCATCAGTGTCGCCGACGTCACCAGGCCTTCACGCAGGGCACGCAGGAGCCCGCGGTCCACGGCCGGGTCGTAGCCCAAATCATCGGCGTTGATGATGAGTCTCTTCATCCACTCCAGCACCGGTCGAGAGACGGTGCGCACTGTAGCTGTTTCTCACGGGTGACAGTCGGCGATGAGCCGGGGCGCTTGCTCCGGGAAACGGCTGGCGAGCTCCTTCTGGACGGCGTCCCGCTCGGCCGTCTTTCCGGCCTGCGCTTGCAGGATGCAAAGCGCGCCCAGTGGCCGGGCATCCTTGGAGTCCAGGCGGTCCGCGTCGTGGTAGGCGCGCTCGGCGCCCGCCAAGTCCCCCACTTGGGCCAGTGTGACGCCGAGGTAGTAGTAGGCCTTGGCCAGTTGTGGGTCCTTGGACAGCGCCGCCCTCAAGAGGCGCAGAGCCTCCTGGGGTTGGTTTTGCCGGAGCCGGACGAAGCCGAGCTCGGCCGCCGCCCGGGGTTGAAAGCGCTTCTTGAGGACGCCGTTGAGCACCACCGCCGCCTCGTCGAGACGGCCGAGTTGGCTCAAGAGTTCCCCCCGGCGCAGGGCCACGTCCCGGTCTGCGGGCGCCTTGCGCGCGGCGCTGTTGAGCGCCTCCAGCGTGGCCAACGCGTCTCCTTGCAGCTGCCGTAAGTCCGCCCGGAGCAAGTCCGGCCGGGGGTCCTGCGGCGCGAGCTCGGTGGCCTTGTCGATGCTGGCGTCCGCCTTCTTCCCCATCCTCAAAGCAATGAGCGCACTCCCCTCCTGGAGGTAGGCGTCCTCCGTCGCCGGGAAGCGGTGGACGAAGGACTGCACCACCTCCAGGGCCGTCTCTTTGTCCGGCAAGGTGAGAGCGAGCTCGCCCGCGCGGCGCAGCTGCTCCACCTTGGACGTCGGGTCCTGGGAGACGGCCACCAACTCCCGCATGCGCGCCGCGGGGTCGGTTTGTACTTCGGCTCGTTCCAGACGCTCGGCCGGCGTCGTCTTGGGCCGAAGCACCCAATAGCCAGCCGCGCCGAGCACCATGCCCAGAAGCGCGACTGGACCGAGCACCTGGGGTGTCATGACTCGGCGGAGAAAGCCGAGGAAGCCGCGCCCCAGGCGCTGAAAAACGGAGGGCCCGCTCGGCTTGGGGGGCACCTTGCGCGGGGGCTGGCTGTCCTCGAGCGGCGGGAGGTAGTCCACGAGCGGCTCGTCGTGCCGCCCCCCGGGGGTGGAGGGGTCCGCCAGACGCGCACGCCGGAGCGCAATGCGCTTCGGGTCCTGCTCGGCAGGAAAAATGGTGGTGATGTAGGTGGAGAGCTCCTCGCCGTTGGCGACGCGCGCTGGGCCGCCCACCGCTTCGATGGCCCGGATGAATTCCTGGAGGCTGGGGAAGCGCGCCGCCGGGTCCTTGGAGAGGGCGGTGAGGCACACCAGCTCGAGCGGCGGCGGCACCGAGGGGTCGAATTCCGTGGGGCGCTTCGGCTTCCCCTCGGAGATGCGGTTGAGGACTTCCTCAGTGTTGAGGCCGGTGAAGGGCCGCCGGCCGCACAGCTGCTCGTAGAGCATGACCCCGGCGGCGAAGAGGTCCGCGCGGTGGTCCACCGGCTGGCCGGCAATCATCTCCGGCGACATGTAAAAGAATTTTCCCTTCAACGTCCCGGGTTCGGTCCCGCCGCCGATGCGCGAGGACTTGGCAATCCCGAAGTCGATGACTTTCACCTCGCCGTTGACGCCGACGTGGATGTTGTCCGGGGTGAAGTCGCGGTGGACAATTTGTAGCTCCCGCCCCTTGGCGTCCACCGCGCGGTGGGCGGCGTCCAGGCCGCGGCAGGCCTCGGTGAGGACGCGCAGCGTGATGCCCAACGGGACGCGCATGCCTCCCTGGGCAGCCGCCTGACGGACTTCGGCGAAGCTGTGCCCCTCCAAGAGCTCCATGGCGATGAAGGGCTCGCTGTGCACCTGACCGAGGTCGAGGATGCGCACCACGTTGGGGTGCTGGATTTGCCGGGTGATGTCCGCCTCATTGAGAAACATCCGGACGATGGCCGGGTCAGCGATGAGGTGCGGGAGCAGTCGCTTCACCGCCATCGCCGGGCCAAAGCGCCCGTCGGGCAGCAACATGCGGCCGAGGTACACCTCGGCCATCCCCCCGGTGGCGATCCGGGAAGTGAGCCGGTAGCGGCCGAACCAGGTGGACGTCTGGGAGACGCTCAAGCGCGGCCGAAGTCTACACCCCCGACAGGCGTGGGACCGCCGCGGGGGATGTTCCACTTGGAAGTTTGCACCCCGCGCGACACTTGGTGTGCCGACGGCCCGCCTCTCCGGGGACGGGCCCACCCCCGTCTGGGGGCGTCCTGTCGCCTGGACGGACCGGACATGGATGCCCGCGCACTTAGTGGTTGAACCAGGCGAAGCCGACGCCAGCCACCACCAGCCCGAGGATGATGAGGAGCGCCAAGCCGATGAGGACGAGGTGAATGGCCCCAAACCACACGCCGATGGTGGCCATGTTCCAGCCGCCGATGGTCCCGCGCGAAGCACGAATCTCTCGCCGGGCGCTGATGCCTGTCACCACCGCCACCACCGCCCCGACGACGGGCAGCAAAAACCAGCAGAGAATGCCACTGGCCAAGCTGGCCACCGCCATCGGGCTGTCGCGCCTCGGGACGCCCGGCTCAAACGTGTCGAGCGGGTGGGAGGGGGGTGCCTCTGCCTCGGGCCAACGGGGAGCTTCCATGGGGGGCCTTTGCCTACCCTGGGCAGGGGGACGTCCAGGGGTTGTGAGGAGAATAGGAAAGGCGGACGCCGTCGTCGACGCCTGGGGCCGGCCAGAGCCCAGCGCTACTGGTAGCCCTTCGCCTGGAGGGTAAACAGGTGTGCGTAGCGGCCCCCCAGTGCCATCAACTCTGCATGCGTGCCCTGCTCGACGAGTTGCCCGTGCTCGATGACGACGATTCGGTCTGCCATGCGCACCGTGGAGAAGCGATGGGAGATGAGTAACGTCGTCCGGCCACGGGCCAGCTCCCGGAAGCGCTCGAAAATGGCGTGCTCGGCCTCGGCGTCCAGCGCGGCCGTCGGCTCGTCGAGGACGAGGATGTCCGCTTCCTCGCGCATGAAGGCCCGGGCCAGGGCCACCTTCTGCCACTGGCCACCGGAGAGCTCCGTCCCGTCCTTGAACCACCGCCCGAGCGGCGTCTCCAACCCCTCGGGAAGCGAGGCCAACACCTCGGTGGCGCCACCTTCCTCCACCGCCCGCTGCACCCGCGGCGCATCCTCAAGGTGCTCGACGCTCCCCACGCCGACATTTTCTCGGAAGCGGAATTGGTACTGGTTGAAGTCCTGGAAAATGACGCCCAGCCGGCCGCGCAGCACCGCCTCCTCCCAGGCCTGGAGGTCCACGCCATCCAGGAGAATTCTCCCCTCGGTGGGGGTGTACAGCCGGGTGAGCAGCTTGATGAACGTCGTCTTCCCGGCGCCATTCTGCCCCACCAGCGCCAGGCTCTGGCCGTGCGGGATGAAGAGGCTGACGTGCCGGAGCGCCCACTTCTCCGCGTCCGGGTAGCGGAAACCCACGTCCTCGAAGCGAATGCCGCGCTCGGTGGCAGAAGCAGCCTCGGGAAGCGCCGGGAGCGGCGCCGGACGCCCGGTGGGGATGGCCAGGTACTCGAAGAGGTTGGACATGTAGAGGTTGTCCTCGTACATGCCGCCCAGCGCGGTGAGGATGCTCTGGAAGGCCTGCTGGCCTTGGCGAAAAGCCACCACGTACAGCGTCATGAGCCCCAACGTCAGCCGCCCGGCGGCGGCTGCCACCGCGACGGCGGCGTAGCAGCCGTAAAACGTCAGCGTCCCCACCAGGCTTAAGGCGTAGCTCCAGCCCGCTCTTCGCAGTGAGAGCTGCCGGTCCTCCCGGTAAAACGTCTCCCCCAGGCCCCGGTAGCGCCGAAGCAGCATGTCCCCCAGGCCAAACAGCTTCACCTCCTTGGCGTGGTCGTCATTGGCCAGCACGTACTCCAAGTAGAGGAGGCGCCGGCTGTCCGGAGAACGCCAGTTGCGCAGGCGGAAAGCCTGCTGGCTGAAGCGCATTTCGGCCAGCGTCGCTGGCAACGCCGCGAGGAGCAGGCCGACAACGGCCCACGGTGAGAAGGACACCAAAAGCCCGGTGTAGCCGAGGAGGGTGAGGACGTTTTGGACGAGTTGGAAGCTCTCCGTCACCACCGAGATGGGGCGCACCGACGCCTCCCGCCTCGCGCGGGTGAGCCGGTCATAGAAGTCCGGGTCCTCGAAGTGCCGGAGCTCGAGGGTGAGGGCCTTCTCCAGAATGCGGACGTTGATGTCCAGCCCAAGCCGGGCCCCCAAAAGCCCCCGCACCAGCGCCAGCCCTCGGAGAATGGCGGCCTGGGCCACCACCAGCCCGAGCTCCACCGCCACCAAGCGCAGCGTCGCATCGCGCTGGTGCGCCACGGCGGCGTCCACAATGGCCTTGCCCACCCAGGCGATGGCCAGGGGGATGGCTGCCCCGAGCAGCGTCAGGCCCCCGAGCAGCAACGTCAGCCGAGGCGAGGACTCCCAGACGAGGGCCACCGTCGCCCGCGTGTGGCGGAAGCTCGCGCGGAGGGAGGCGAGGCGAAAACGCTGTAGCGGCGTGTCTTCCAGAGGAGTCCCTTTGCAGACGTTGGGGCTAATGCACCCGGAGGGGCTCCGCAACGCGAGGGACCACCTCGGACGGCGAAGTTGCCTCCGTCTTGCGTTGGGCCCTGCTCGGCCTTAGGGGTGGGACGCGTCCGGGGCGGCCGGCGGAAGGTGCGCCGTCCCCACCGCCACGACGCGCCCGGTCCGGTGCTCCTGGGCAAAGGCGACAACCCGAAGTCCGTCCCGCCGCCAGGCCTGGGCAATGGGGAGGCGCACCGTCCCCGTCCACCCTTGGGGCGGCACGGCGGCCACTTGCTCCAGCGTCCGCACCACGGGCGCGTGCAAAAGCGTCCGGCCCTGGTTTTCTCCACGGGTGACGCGCGAGGAGAGCCCGGACTCGGTAAGCGCAAGCCAGAGGCTGACCTGCCCTTCTCCGGGAGCGACTTGCAAAACGACGTCCACACCGCCCGGAGCCGCGCGCAACTCGGCGTGGATGGAGCGCTTCATTTGCGCCACGGCCTGGGTGACGGCCTGCACCGCCAATTCCCGGTTCCCGACGAAGGAGCGCGTCCCGTCCACCACCATTTGCGGCGTGAAGAGCTGCGCCTCATAGCCTGGCCTTTGTGTCGCCGCCGCGTAGCGCTCCTGGCGCGCGGTGGCCTCCGGACGGCTGAAGGGGTCGGCCCAACCCAGGGAATTCCAGTAGTCGACGTGCAGCTCCAGAGGGACAATTTCCGCGCCCGCCACCGGCTGGGCGCGTGCGAGGTCCGCCAGCGCCTCGTCGGCCTGCGGGCAGCTCGAGCAGCCCTCGGAGGTGAAGAGCTCCACCAACACCGGCGTGCGCTCCGCCGCCTGGGCCCCAGCCGTTGACAACAAAAGCAGCGTCAGGCCCCAGCGCCTCATGGCGCGAAGCTCGAGGTGGGAAGCAGCCGGCGCAACAGGACAGCCGCGCCACCCAGTGCCAGCCACGGAAGGAGGTGGAAGACGAGAAGGTGAGAGCTCCCTCCGTTGGCGCAGTGGAATTGAAGGGCCAGGAGCCCCACGCCGCCGCTGACGAGTCCCACCGCCAAGGCCCGCCAGGGGGAGTAGGCCATGCGCGTGAGGAGCCAGACGCCGCCGGCCAAGGGGAGGGCGGCCAGGAGGAGCACCGTCCACAGGCAGGAGGCCCCGGCGAGAAAGGGGGTATTGGCCGCCCGGCCGTCGGCCGCCAGGAGCACACCGAGAGGCGCCACCGCCGCGAGCCCAATGGCCACCTCCAGCCACCGCCTTGGGGGAGACAGGGAGAGCAGCGCGCCGGCCGTCACCAGCGCCGCGAGGACGGTGGCCGTACTGAGGAAGAGCCACCGCGGAGAGGTGGACGCATCCCAATTCCAGGCCTGGAGGACGAAGACGGCCGCCGTCGCTAGCAGGGCGTTGCCCGCTGCCAGCCCAAGCGCCAGCACCCACCACGGCCGGCGCGGCCTTTCCAATTCCCGGTGCGCGGCGTCGAGCCAGGCCGCCTGGGGGCCTCCTGTCTTCTCCGGCTCGGCCTTAGGGGACGCTAAGGCGGCGCAGGCCGCGCACCGCGCCGCATGCGCGCGGTCCTCAGCATCCAGTCCCCCGCCCAAGAGGTGCTCCAGGAGCCGCTCGTGCGGGCTCATGTCTCCTCCCCCAAATGGGCGAGGAGGCTCCGCAACCGGACATACCCTCGGTGGGCACGCACCTTCACCGCTGACTCAGTCAGTCCGAGGGCCTCGGCAATTTCGCCGAAGGAGAAGCCCTCGAAGCGGTGCAGGAAGATGGCCTCTCGCTGTTGGACGGGCAGCTGGGCCAGCGCGGCGTGGACGGCCTTCTCCAGGCTGGGGTCCGGGAGTTGGGGCTCTACCCCCTGCTCCGGGAGCACCCCGTCGTCGGTGGGCTGCTCGAAACGTGCCCGCCGGACGAAGTCCCGGGCCGCATTGCTGGCAATGGCATAGAGCCAGGGACGAAAGCGCGCTCCACGCTGGAAGCGGTCGCGGGAGCGCACCACCGAGAGGAAGGTGTTTTGAGTCAAGTCATCTGCGGTGGTGGTGCCCACCATTCGCCGCAGGTAGGCATGGACGCGCGCCGCATGCCGCACAAAGAGGGCGTCGAAGGCGGACGCGTCCCCGCCGAGGAAGCGCTCCATCAGCATCTCGTCCGGTTCCGCGGCATGGGCCTCGGTACCGGTACGCCGCACGGGGGTCCCGGGTTTCACCCTAGGGGGCATGTAGCACGAGAAAAACGGCGGCGGGGTCCCCCTCAAGGGCTTCCCCCTGCTTCCAGGGGGGTGGGGCCGCCCGTTTAGCGGCGCAGGACGGGGGCCGTCGAGGGCGCGGAGAGCTGCAGCTCCGAGGCGCGCTGCACCGCCCGGCGGGCGGCGTGCACCATCGCCCGACGGCCGGAGCCGAAGAGGGCTGGGGTGCCACGCAGCGTGGCGCGCTCCTCGGCGGTGTAGCGGAGGTAGGCATACTTCACCGCCTCGGGGGGTGTGCGGACGTCGGAGACGAGGCCCACCCAGGAGAGGACGCGAAGCACGTAAAAGCTTGGGTCAAACTCCCACCAGAACCAGCCCTGGTTGGCGGTGTTCTGGTGGTAGTGGTGGTTGTTGTGCCAGCCCTCGCCGCAGGTGATGAGGGCCAAGAGCCAGTTGTTGCGGCTGGTGTCGGACGTCTTGTAGCGGCGCCCTCCGAAGACGTGGCTCAGCGAGTTGATGGTGAAGGTACCGTGCCAGAGCAGGGTGGTGCTGACGAAGAAGCCCCACACCAGGAGCGGGAAGCCGCCGATGAAGAAGAGGGCGACCGCCAAAAGGATGGGCGGCACCAGGTAGTAGCGGTTGAGCCAGCGGAGCTCCGGGTACTTGGCGAAGTCCTTGATGGCGTCGTAGCGGGTGGCGGTGTAGCGGTCGCAGAGAATCCAGCCCACGTGGCTCCACCAGAAGCCGCGCTGCAGCGGCGAGTGGACGTCCTCCACCTGGTCGGAGAAGCGGTGGTGGTGACGGTGGTGGGCAGCCCACCACAGCGGCCCCTTTTGCGTACACAGCGAGGCGCAGAAGGCGAGGACGAATTGGAAGGCGCGGCTCGTCTTGAAGGTGCGGTGGCTGAAGTAGCGGTGGTAGCCGGTGGTGAGCGCCCACATGCGGAAGTAGTAGAGCCCGAAGCACACCGCGGCGTATTGCCACTTGAAGGGCACCACGAAGGCGAAGAGCGCCATGACGTGCACGCCGAAGAAGGGCATCGAAGTCACCCACTTGATGCGCTCGTCGCTGGGTGCGGCGGAGTGGGCGGAGATGGTGTCGGTGGCTGGGGCAGTCATTTCGAGGTCGGGGTCCACGGCGAGGGGAAATCGGGCACCCTACCTTCTAGCGGCCTGCTGTCAGGCCACTGTCAGGCGGATGCGGATTTCCCCAAGGCCGCTAGCCAGCGCTCGAAACCCGGGTGCCCATGCAGCGCCGCCAGGTCGGCATCGGTGCGCGCGTACTCCGCGTCGCGGAAGCCGAGGTCCCGGGCACGCTCCAGCACCAGCACCGCACGGTCCAGCTCCCCAGCCCGGGCCAGCGCGCAGGCCACGTCGTAGGCCCCCTCGGCCGAGGGGTGTCTGTCCAGGGCGGAGAGCCCGAGCTCGGCGGCGAGGGTGAAGTTTCCACGCAGAAAGGCCACGCGCTCGGCACAGGCATAGGCCTTCCCCAGGTCCACGCCGGGCAGCCTCGAGGCTTGCTCCACCTGGCCTGTTCGCAACAGCGCTCCGGCCCACTCGTGCAGAATGGTGGGGTCGCGCGAGCCCTCGTAGGCCTGTCGCCACAGCGGCAGAGCTCGAGCGTCGTCTCCCACCAGGCTGAAGGCGGCGGCCAGCGCCTGCTTCTCCACGCCGCGGCCCTGCACCTGGCTGAAATGGTCCAGCGCCCGGCGACCCTCGCCCTCCTTGAGCGCAATCCACCCGAGGAGGTGGTGGGCGCGCGAGCGCACCGGAGGAGAGGTGTCCGTGGCGGCCAGCGCCTCGGCGCGCTCCCGCGCCGCCTTCAAGTCGCCCGAGCGAAAGAGCGCCTCGAGCCGCTGCAGCTCTTCCGAGTCGGCAGGCGGCCCCTCGCCGCGGAGCAGTGCGCTCAGGGCGCGCACCGCCTGCAGGGCGAAGAGCAGGAAAAACAAAGTGAGGAAAAAGTCGCCCCACCGCCAATAGATGACGGCCACGCACACCAGCAGCGCCAGAAGCTGAGCTCCGACCAGGCCCGCCTTGCCGAAGAGGCGTCCCAGCACCGCTTGGGAAATCCGGCCGCCGTCGAGCGGCAGCACCGGAAGCAGGTTGACGACCGCCCAGAAAAAATTCGCCAGAGCGGCCAGCGTCAAGGTGTAGCGAGCAACCTCCCAAGTCCCGACGCTGCTGCGGACGAGCAAGCACAGCCCTCCCAGCGCCGCTCCCATGAGTGGGCCGGCAGCGGTTAGCACCACCTCTCGGTGCCAGGGAATGGGCCCTGGCGCGTTCGGCCGCGTCAGGCCCCCCAAACCCACCAGCTGGATGCTGGGTTGGTAGTGGTAGGCGAGGGAGACGAGCGCATGACCGAGCTCGTGCACCAGCACCGAGACGAAAACAATCGCCACCCAAATGGCCACCACCCCCACCACCGCCGAGGCGTGGGTGAGGGCGTCGTGGGAAACCAGCGCCCGTCCGGGCCACACCGACGGGTCCCGGTCGCTGAGACCGAGGGAGCCAAAGGCGATGGCCATGAGGAAATGGCTCGGGTGCACCTCCACCGGAATCGGACCGAGCCGAAAGCGGAGCATGGCTGCCACTCTACCCTGTGGCGGCCAAGACGCCCTGCGCGCTTCGGCCATGGTAGGGAGTTGGGCCGCTTCCATGTCCGTCGCCCTCGGCCCCTACCGCCTCCCCAATCCGTACGTCCTGGCCCCCATGGCCGGCGTGAGCGAGCAGCCCTTTCGCGTCTTGGCATTTCGCATGGGCGCCGCGATGTGCACCACCGAGTTGGTGAGCGCCCAAGGGCTTCTGCGGGCAAGCGCTCGGACGCTGCGCTACCTCCGTCACGACGAGGCGGTGGAGCACCCCTACTCGCTTCAAGTGTTTGGGGGAGACCCGGAAGCCATGGCCCAAGCAGCGCTGGTGGGCAAGCGCTGGGGCGCCGAGCTCATCGACATCAACATGGGGTGCCCGGTGAAGAAGGTCACCCGCAACGGCGCCGGCTCGGCGCTGCTTTGCGACCCGGCGCGGGCCGCGGCCATTGTGCTCGCCATCCAGGCCGCAACCGGCCTGCCGGTGACGGCAAAAATTCGAAGCGGCTGGGATGCGCACCACCGGAATTACCTGGAGATGGCCGAGCGACTGGAGGACGCGGGCTGTGTCGCGCTGGCGGTGCACCCGCGGACGCGCGCCCAGGGCTACGCCGGCTCGGCGGACTGGAACGTCATCGCGGACTTGGTGCGCCGCCGCGGAAAGATGGCCATCCTCGGCAACGGCGACGTGAAGACGCCCGCCGACGCTCGCCGCATGCGGGAGAGCACCGGGTGCGACTTGGTGATGATTGGGCGGGGCGCCTTGGGAAACCCGTGGATTTTTCGCGAGCTGCAAGGCGGCGTGCCTCCCACGCCGGAGGAGCGGGCCGAGGTGGTGTTGGGCCACCTCTTGGCCCACGTGGACTTCGTCGGCGAGCCCTTGGCGGCCGTCCGCAGCTTCCGCAAGCACCTGGGCTGGTACTCGCACGGGCTGCACGGAGCGGCGGCATTTCGCTCCGAGGTGAACCAACTCGCGGAGCTGGAGGACGTGCAGCGGGCCACTCGACGCTTTTTCGGCGCCGCGGAGGGGGATGCGGCCAATGACTCTGACGAGCAGGAAATCGACTACCGCTCGGCACTGGGGTGAGGGCGCTTGTGGCCGCTAGAACTCCACCGCCAGGGCCAGGCTGAGGCAGCGTCCGGAGAAGAGGAGCGTCGGCGTCCCGAGGGTGCAGCCGGGGTCGTTTCCCAGTGCCGCGCTCGCCCGGATGCGAAGCCCCGAGGAGCGTGCCGCCCGACTCTCCGAGGCAGCGCCAACTTCGAAGTCCAAAGAGAGCACCAGCGTGGTGGACATCCGCGTCCGCCCCGCGGGGTCGGTGCCCACCGCCCGACTCTGCAGGCCGAGGTCCAACCAGGGCGTATGGGGAAGCCCGAAGCGGTCCGCGAGCGCATCCAGGCGGATGCCCCCGGCGAAGGAGATGGCCACCTGGTTGTTGGGACCGCGGTCGACGCGGCTGTTCCAGAAGAGGGCTTGGGCCTCGGTGACGTCCATCGACCCAATGCCCCACCGGGTGGTGACTTGTTCCACCCGGCCGCTGTCCGCGAGCCGCAGTCCGAGTCGGAACTGCGAGGCGACGTCGACGAAGGGAACGACTGCCGTCCCGTTGACGTCCATTTGCCAGGCGCCGCTGGGCGTCCGGGACGCCCGTTCCTCGACGCCCAAGTCCACGCCGGGCTCTGCGGCGCTCGTCCCCCCGTCTGCCGCCAGCGCAAGGCGCGGCGCGCCCGCCAGCAGCACGAGGCCGAGAAGCAGCGCTCTGTCCACCCTCGCACCCCTCACGATGAAGGGCTTCTACCGTACACACCCCCTCCCTGGGGAGGTGGGGGCAGCCGGAAAAGCCTTGGAGAAGAGGTACCCAGGGGGAGGCCAGGCGCTTGCCCGCCCTCCAGACGAGGGCTCCTGGCGTCCAGCGTGGTGAGGGCCTAGCCCACGGGCGCAGGCGCGCCCTGCTCCGAAGCGAGCGCCGAGTCGGCTTTCGGGCCCGACGGGGGGCGTAGCACCCTGGAGAGGGCCGTATTTCGGAAGTAGTCGCAGGCTTGAGTGCGCGTCCTCTGCAGGGTGGCGAAGTCCACCTGGTACAGGCCGAAGCGCGGCCCCCACCCTTCCAACCATTCGAAATTGTCGAGCAGCGACCAATAGAGGTAGCCGCGGACGTCCGCGCCGTCGGCCAGCGCCGAGAGGAGTTCCCGCCAGTGGGCATGGAGAAAGGCGGACCGGCGGTCTCCGCGCCGGTCGTCAATGCCATTCTCCGTCACCCAAATGGGCCGGCCGTAGCGGCGCACCGCGCGCAAAAGCTGCCCGAAGCCCTCCGGGTATTGCTCCCAGCCAATGTCGGTGAGGCCGCGCAGAAAAGGGTCGCGGTAATGGAATTCGAAGAAGGGACGTCGCGGGACGAAGCGGAGCCGCGCGCGCGTGTAGTAATTCACGCCGATGAAGTCGAGGCTGTCGCGGCCGCCGGCGATTGCTGCTCGCGCAGAAACCAGTCCTGGCATCCGCACGTTGAGGATGCCGGTGCACAGCGCTTCGAGAAACGCGTGGTTGTAGGCCACGTCCGCCAGACGCACCAGCGCGTGGTCGAGCGGATGCCACGGTCGGTCCGCGGTGAAGGCCAGCATGTTTTGGCTGGTGCCCACCGGCACCGGTCCGATGGCGGCGTGCAGCTCTTCCCGGGCCGCGACGTGAGCCCGCGCCATGTTCGCCAGCGCCGCCAGCGCCAGGCCCGGCTCCACCAGTCCGGGTGGAATCAAACCCTTGACGTACCCGCCGAGCATCAGCACCACCGGCTCATTGAAGGTGAGCACCAGCGCGTCCAGGCCACGGAGGACGTCGGCGCACACGCGCGCGTAGGCGCGGAAGGCCTGAACGCTTTCCGGCGTGTGCCAGGGCGTCTGCGCGTGAAACCAACCCGGGTGGGTGAAGTGGTGCAGCGTCACCACCGGCTTGAGGCCCGAGGCCCGCATGGCGAGGAGTCGCGTCCGGTAGTCCGCCAGCGCCTTTTCGTCGAAGCGGCCGCGCTCCGGCTCGATGCGCGCCCATTCGAGACTGATGCGGAATGCGCCAGCACCCACCTCGACCGCCAGCAGGTAGTCGTCTTGGTAGCGATTCCAGTGGTCGACGGCAACGCCGGCCGAATGCTTCAGCCCCTGCGAGCGCTCCCAGGCGCTCCAGTCATTTTCGATGTGGCCTTCGACTTGGTAGGCGGCGGTGGCGACGCCAAACACGAAGTCCGGTGGGAAGGTGAGCTCTCTCTGGTGCATTCGCGCGTTGGCGCGACACCCTAGCGTGAACGCGTCGTTCGTTGACACGTCCATTGCGCGTCACTAGCATCCGCCGCAGCAATCCAACCGGAGGGACGCGATGGCAGCGAAAAAGAGGAAGACCGCAAAGAAGAAGCCCGCCGCCCGAAAGACGAAGAAGAAGACAACGCGGCGGAAGTCGAGAAGGTAGCGGTCCGCTTCCCGTCTCGTTCGGGATGGATAAGACGGCCCGGGGCCCACCTTACGGCCCGGGCCGTTTTTGTTTGGCTCTCTCGCCACAGGCATCCAAGCCCTCGTGTCGCTGCACCCCACTGAGCTTCAACTCCTCGTCACGGCGCTGGGCCGGACGCTCGTGGGCGCGGTGGTCCAGAAGGTTGCAAGCCCGCGGCCTCTGCGGGTGGAGCTCGACCTTCGAAGCCCGGGCCGTACCGCGCGGCTGGTGGTGGCCGCCGAGCCGGGGAGGGCGCGTCTCTCGATTGCCTCGGCGCGCTCTCCCGCCGCGGGCCCGCCGTCACCGTGGCTTCTTCGTCTACGCAAAGAGCTCATCGGCGCCCGCCTGGTTTCGCTCGAGCGCACCGGTGCTCGAGAAGTCGAGCTTCGCTTCGAGCAGAAGGCCGCCGCCCGCACGCTGGTGCTGGAGGCCGAAGCCGCAGCCGCGCTGCTTCTCCTCGGGGAGGAGCGGCGCCCACTCGCTGCCTCGTCCGGACGCGCCCGCCCTCCGAGGGCACCCACGCCCCTTCCTGAGCGCGAGCCGCCCTCGCGCCTCCCGCCGTTGGACGACGCGCTCGAGCTGGGCCGGGCGGTGGAGGCACTCTTCTCTTCCCAGGAGGCCGTGCAGCGTGCCGGCGAGCTCCGGCGCCAGCGCGTGCAGCCGTTGCGGACGCGGGTGGAGCGCCTGCGGCGGACGCTGGAGAAGGTGCGCGGAGAGGCAAACCGCACCGAAGTGGCCGAGGCGCACCGCCGCTTCGGAGAGCTTCTTCGCCAGAATGCCGGCGGCGTGCCGCGCGGCGCCAGCGAGGTGAAACTCACCGAGTACCGCGCCGAGGGGGAGCTTCTCGTCAGCGTGCCGCTCGACCCGGCCTTGGATGCACGTGCCCAGGCTGAGCGCCATTTCCGTCTCTACCGTCGCCTTACGCGAGGCAGCGCGCGTGCCCGCCTCCGCCTCCTCGAGCTCGAGGGCGAGCTCGCGCAAGCCGAGGCAGCGTTGGCCGCGGTGCGCGCGGCGCCGGACGCTGCCTTCGCAGCAGCCCAAACCGCGGCTTCTCCCCGTCCGGCCCGCGTCCGCAAGCAGGTGCACCAGCCCTACCGTGCTTTCCAAGCTCGCTCCGGCGAAAAAATTCTCGTCGGACGCGCGGGACGGGACAACGACGCCCTGACGTTTGCCGTGGCTCGGCCGGATGACGTTTGGCTCCATGCCCGGGGGCTTCCCGGTGCCCACGTCCTCATTCCCTGCGCCCGGGGCGCCACCGTGGAGGACGAGGTGCTGCTGGACGCGGCACACCTCGCGCTGCACCACGCGCGTGGCGCCGGTGCGGACCGGGGCGAGGTGAGCTACACCCGCGCCAAATTCGTTCGACGCCTGAAGGGTGGGGCGCCCGGTGCTGTCGTCTACACGCGCGAAAAAACCATCCTGGTGCGAGTCGAGCCGCGCCGGCTGGAACGGTTGCTCGCCTCGCGGGAGCGGCGGTGAGGCCGAACGACTCAACCTCCCCCTGTACCCGCTGCGCGCTCGAGCTCGGGCGCTCCTGCTGCCAGGCAGAGGACGGTGAGCCACTGGCCACGCTCACCGAAGCCGACGTCGCGCGCATCCAGGCGGCGACGCACCTGCCGCGCCAGCGCTTCGTCGAGGAGGAAGTCTTCGGCGAGGCCACGGCCCGCGCCTATGAGCAACTCCGCCCTGGCTGGCGCGGCTACTTTCGTCGCCGGGCGGTGCGGCTCGGCCTGGCCCGCGCCCACGGAGCTTGCGTCTTCTTCGCACCCGGCGCCGGTTGCACGCTGCCGGTGGAGACGCGGCCCACCGCCTGCCGGTTGTACCCCTTCGAGCCCACGGAATATGGAGGCTGGACGCTGGCCGTGGAGCGCGAAGCGTCCGTGGAACGGGCGCGCCACTCGGGAGAGCCGCGATGCCTGGCGGTGGAGGAAGCGGACGGACGGAGCGCCCTGCTTCGGGCTTTTCACACCTCCACCGAGTCCCTGCGAGAGTTGGCCGTCCGCCTCCGCGCAGAGGTGCGCGCCCACGGGTCAGGGGACTGACGCTGAAGCGGCGTCCGCCAGCTTGAGTCGAGCGCCGGGCGGGCTAGGATCCCAAACCAAAGCATGGCTTCGGACACCTCCCCCCGCCAGCTCGTCTTGCTCGACGCCGAGCTCACCTCGTCGCGCCGGCTGCCGGCGCGCGACGTCCTGGTGGAGAAAGCGGCCAACCTGGCGCAGCTGCTGTCGCGGGAACTGGGGGTCCCAGTCCGACTGTCGGTGACGGATAACCGGAGCACCATGGTGAGCTTCCGACGGGCCCCGGCTGCGCTGCGGCTGCGGCTGCACCACATGTTCCTCGACGCTCCGGCTCCGGTCGTTCGGGCCGTCGCCGACTATGCGGGGCGCGGACACCGGCGTGCCGGGCGTCTCCTGGACGACTTCGTCCGGCGCGAGCAACCCCGCATCCGCCAGCACCGCGACGCTCGAGACGAAGTCCTCACCGCGCAGGGACGTAACTACGACTTGCGGGAGATTTTCGAGACGCTCAACGAACGGCACTTTCAAGGCGGGGTGCGCGCCAGCATTGGCTGGGGTCGTCACCCCACCCGGCGACGTCGCAAGTCCATCCGGCTGGGCGTCTACGACCACCAAACACGCGAAATCCGCTTGCACCCGTCGCTCGACCAGCCCGCGGTGCCGCGCTTCTTCGTGGAATTCATCGTCTTCCACGAGATGCTTCACCAAGTCTTCCCGAGCTCTCACGGGCCGGGCCGGCGGATGCACCATCCGCGTGCCTTTCGCGACAGGGAGAAGGCCTTTCCGCAATACACCGCTGCCCTTCGATGGGAGCGAGAGAACCTGGGCGTGCTTTTGGCGCGCTGAAGCAGTGCTACCCGGGCCGAGCTGGCGGCACTTGCGCCTCTGCGCGCTGACCAGCACACTGGAGAGTCGATGCGCCGCGCCAAAATCGTGTGCACCCTGGGTCCAGCCAGTCTCGCTCCGGCCATGCTGGAGAAGCTTCTTGCTGCCGGGATGGACGTGGCCCGTCTGAATTTCTCGCACGGGACACACGACCAGCACGCCAAGACCATCTCCATGCTCCGCGCGGCCTCTCTCAAAGTGCGTAAGGGGGTGGGCATCCTCGGCGATTTGCAAGGACCGAAAATTCGCACCGGAAAGCTCCAGGGTGGAAGCGTGGAGCTGGTCCCGGGCGCGCCACTGACCATCACCACCGAGGAGTCCGTCTTGGGCACGCAGGATTTGGTGTCCACCACGTACCAGCACCTGGCGGCAGACGTGAACCCCGGGGACCGCATCCTTCTCGACGACGGCTTGCTCGAGCTGAAGGTCGTGGAAACCGACAAGAAGGGCCGTGTCCTCACCGAGGTGGTTCACGGCGGGACGCTGACCAACAGCAAGGGCATCAATCTCCCCGGCGTCGCCCTCCGCGCGGAGGCGCTGACCCCGAAAGACCGCGAGGACCTCGTCTTCGGCCTCAAGGCTGGAATCGACTTCATCGGGCTGTCCTTCGTCCGGCAGCCGAGCGACTTGGACCAGACGCGCGCTGCGATGGCTGAAGCCGGTCGCCAAGTGCCCATCGTCGCCAAGCTGGAAAAGCCCGAGGCCATTGCCCGGCTGGATGCCATCCTCGACCGGGCCAACGGCGTGATGGTGGCGCGCGGGGACCTCGGCGTGGAGATTCCGCCCGAGGAAGTGCCGGCCATCCAGAAGGACATCATCCGGCGCGCCAACACCCGTGGGCTCCCGGTCATCGTCGCCACGCAAATGCTCAACTCGATGATTGAGCACCCCCGGCCGACCCGGGCCGAAGCCTCGGACGTGGCCAACGCCATCTTCGATGGGGCCGACGCGCTGATGCTCTCGGGCGAAACGGCCTCCGGCGCGTACCCGGCGGAGTCGGTGCAGATGATGGACCGGATTGTGCTCGCCGCCGAGAGCGCCGCCAGAATGCAGGGCCGCGTGCCGCAGCGCCTGCCGCTCACCGCGCCCGCCTCCTTTCCGGACGTCACCGCGGCCATCGCTTGCGAGGCAGCCCGCTTGTCGAACGCCGTCGCCATTGCCGCCTTCACCCTGTCCGGTGTCACCGCTCGCCTGCTCAGCCACTACCGGCCTCCGGTGCCGATCGTCGCCTTCTCCCCGAACCAGGAAGTGCGTCGGACGCTGTCCCTCTTGTGGGGCGTGGTGCCCAGAGTCCTCGAGCCCTTGGACCGGGCCGAGGACATGGTTCGCCGCGTTGAGGAGGAACTCGTGAGCCGCGGCTTCGCGCGGTCCGGCGACCGGGTGGTGGTGGTCTTCGGCTCCCCGGTGGGTAAAGCCGGCAACACCAACACCGTGCGCCTGCACACCGTCTCCTGAAGGGGCACACCCCGGAGGACGTCACCCGACGTCCCGCGCCGTGTCAGCCGGGGGAAGTCGGCGTTTGAGCCACCCTGCTCCGCTAAGCTTCGGCGCCGTGGCCCACTTGGCTCTCCTGGTCGCGCTGTCGCTCTCCGCTCCGCCCGAGCGCTACGACGTCATCCTGGAGAACGGCCACATCGTCGATGGGACAGGCGCGCCGTGGTTTCGAGGCGACGTGGCCATCCGCGGTGACCGCATCCAGGCCATGGGCGACCTCCACGGCGCAGTGGCCAAGGAGCGCATCGACGTGCACGAGCACGTCATCGCCCCGGGCTTCATCGACATGCTGGGCCAATCGGGCGGCGCCCTCTTGGTAGACCCTCGCGCGGAGTCGAAAATTCGCCAGGGCATCACCACCGAGCTCGCCGGGGAGGGGCGGAGCATTGCTCCCATGAGCCCGGGGTTGGTCATCGAATTCCAGCTCGACCGCCGACCACCGCGTGTCGACTGGACGGACCTCGAGGGCTACTGGAAGCGCTTTCGCGCCGCAAAGCCCGCCATCAACATGGGCACCATCGTCGGTGCGGCGCAGGTGCGCGCTCTGGTGATGGGCATGGGCGACGAGGCGCCGACGCCGATGCAGCTTTTGCGAATGCAAGTCGAGGTCCGCAAGCAAATGCGGCAGGGCGCCTTCGGGCTGGGTTCGGCCCTGGAATACCCCCCGGGACGGTACGCGACGACGGAGGAACTCATCGCGCTGGCGCAAGCCGCGGCCGGGTGGGGCGGCTTTTACGCCACCCACCTTCGCGACGAGGGGGACGGCGTCCTCGAGGCGCTGGAGGAGGCCATCCGCATCGGCCAGCGCGCCCGCATTCCAGTCAACATCTGGCACTTAAAAGTCAGGGGGAAGCACAACTTCGGCCGGATGGTGGACGTCATCAAGCGCATCGAGCGGGCCCGGGCCGAGGGCGTGGACATCGCCGCCAACGTCTACCCCTACCTGGCTGGGATGAATGACCTCACCGCCGACCTCCCAGGCTGGGCCATGGCCGGCGGGACGGAGGCCATGCTCGAGCGCCTTAGAAACAAAGACCAGCGAGCGCTCATCGAGGTGGAAGTCACCAATGGGTGGGCGGAGGCGGACATGCCCGAGCGCATCTCCATCGTGGCCTGCGAGCTCCCGGAGGCGAAAGCGGCCGAGGGCAAGACGTTAGCCGAGCTGGCCAAAGCGCGCGGCGTCACCGCCGCCGTGGCGTTGATGGATTTGGTACTCGCCGACAAAGGCAACACCCTGGTGACACGCCTCTACCTTGACGAGGCAGACCTGCGCCTGGCCATGCGCCAGCCCTGGACATCGTTTGGAACGGACGCGGCAGCGTTGGCCGTGGACGGCCCCCTGGCTTCCGACGGCACCCACCCCCGCGCCTTCGGGTCCATCCCCAAAGTGCTGGGCAGCTACGCGCGCGACGCCCAGCTGTTTTCCCTCGAGGAGGCCGTCCGAAAGATGACCTCCCTACCGGCGGCCCGTCTCGGCTTGGTTGAGCGCGGGGTGCTGCGCCCAGGCATGGCCGCGGATGTGGTGGTGTTTGACCCGACCGCGGTGACCGACACGGCGAGCTACGAGAATCCGCACCAGTACCCGTTGGGCGTGGAGCTGGTGCTGGTGAATGGCCAGCTCGTCCTCCGCGACGGCATCCGCACCGAGGCACGGCCCGGTCGGCCCCTCTTGCATCCCATCCCGCCCGAGCTGCGTTGACGAGCTCCTCTGGTGGAGAAGGCGGAAGGGCACCCTTCAGCCGGCGCGGACAGGCCCCAGCGCTCTCCTTGGCACCTCGGCCTGGACGAAGACGCGGAAGAGCTCCCCGTCGAGGCCTCCCGTCTTGGACTCCTGTTCCAGGATGGAGAGTGCCTGCACCGCTGGGACGGCCTTCTTGTAGGGACGGTCCGAGGCGGTGAGAGCGTCGTAGACGTCGGCGATGGCCATCATCTTCGACTGGACGGGAATTTCCTCAGCGGGAATGGAGCGGGGGTAGCCATGGCCGTTGAGACGCTCGTGGTGGGCGTAGGCGATGGCGGGAACGCGCCGGAGCGCGCGTGTCCATGGAATCTGCGAGAGGAAGCGAAAGGTGTGGGTGACGTGGCTCTCAATTTCCGTCCGCTCCGCTGCCGACAACGAGCCGCGGGGGATGGAAAGGCACTCCAGCTCGCGAGGAATGAGGAGGGCTCGCTCTTGGTCGTACCCGTCGAGAAAATTGAAACGGGCAACCTCGGACAGACGGTCGAATCCATCGCGCGCCAGCACCGTGGGCTTATTGCAGGCCAAGACGAAGTCACGCATCTCGTCGAGTTCCTCGAGCTCGCGTAAGAGCCGGCGTTCCTCCTCGGCCTCAATCTGAGGAAGCGCTTTCTCGCCGAGAAGCGCCACCGACGCCAGGCGCCGCTGGTAGCTCTTCAGGGCCAAGTCCTTTCGCGCGACTTCGAAGCGAGCCTCCAGGACGGCCAGCTCGTGGGGGTAAAGCTTCTCCGCCTTCACCAGCACCGGCTCGCGGACGCCCACTTTGCCAAAGTCGTGGAGGAGGCTTGCGTAGCGAATCTCCTGCACATCCTGCGCGCTGAAGCGCACCTGGGCGTACGGTCCTCGCTCCACGTGCTCCAAGGCCTGGGCCAGTCCCACCGTGAGCGAGGCCACGCGCCCCGAATGGCCGGCAGTGGTCGGGTCTCGGGATTCGATGGCCACCACCGAGGCAGCGACGAAGCCTTCGAAGAGCTGGCTGATTTCTTCGTGCAGCAAGGCGTTTTCAATGGCCCCCGCGGCCTGACCGCCCAACGCCAAGAGAAGCTCCGTGTCTTCCTCGCCGAAGCTGCCCTCTCGCTTGTTGAGGGCCTGGAGCACGCCGGTGACTTCCCCCACGGCGTCACGCATCGGCACGCAGAGGACGGTGTGGGTGCGGTAGCCGGTCGTCAGGTCGACTTCCCGGTTAAAGCGCTCGTCCTGGTAGGCGTCCGAGATGTTGATGACCTCCCCCGTCTCGGCCACCGTGCCGGCGATGCCGTGGCCCAGCTTGACGCGAATCTCCTTCGCCGCCCCTTGGGCCACCTTGCTCCACAGCTCGCCCCGGTCCCGGTCGAGGACAAAGAGCGTGCAGCGGTCGGCGTCGACGACTTTCGCCGCTTCGAAGATGATGAGCGGCAACAAGAGCTCGAGGTCGCGCGCGGCGGCCATCGCCTTGGCGACGTCCAGCACCGAGGTGAGCTTGCGAGCCCGCCGGGCGAGGTCCTGCGCGCTGTCCGGGCCGGCACTCATTGCCTAAGGCAGGTTCTACCCCACGACCCCAGAAAGTCGCACGGCGCCCCCGACCGATTGGAACGGTCCAGGGCGCCTGTGCTGGCTCCGGTCGGGAGGGGGTCGCCCGGAGCCCCAAAGCCTGTTGTCCTCTAGTTCTTGACGCCGGCCAGCCGGGCCACTTTGGACATGAAGCAGGGGTCGAAGGGTTTGACGTCGTAGTCGTCTGCGCCGAGCTCCAGGCAAACGTGCCGGGTGAATTGGTCCTCGATGGCGGACAGGACGAGCACTTTGATGTGCTTGGTGCGCGGGTCCTTCTTGAGCGTTGCCAGCAGGTCGCGCCCATCCACGTGCTGCTTGAGGTCGAGGATGATGACCGCCGGCTGATGCTTGAGGGCGAGCTCGTGCACCAGATGCGAGCTGGTGTCGGTGATGTAGGAAAGCCCGGCGCGGCGTGCTTCTCTGGCCAGTGCGGCGACTACGCCGGGTTCGTCGTCCGCAATGAGAATGGTGGGCTTGTCAGCCATGGTCTGCTCTGGAAAAAGGAGTGTCTCGAGGCAAACGGATCGCAAGAACGGGTCCATTCCAAAACCCCCGCAATCTCGGAGCCTTGTCAGGACACTGCCTGGGTCAGTCGCCCCTTGGAGGTCAACGCCCACCCGGTCGGGTAAAACCCGCAAGAGCAAGGACTTTCGGAAAGTGCGAGTTGCCCTCCTGGGGCAGCCAGAGGCCGTACGGACGTTGACGCCGCGTTCCGGCATCGGCTACGAGGTGCGCTCCTGACGGACCGCCGGTGCAACGCCGGTGGCCGGCCGTAGGCAGCGCCCGGGGAGTGGCTCAGCCTGGTAGAGCACTTGGTTCGGGACCAAGGGGTCGCAGGTTCGAATCCTGTCTCCCCGACAGGGTAGGGCGGCGGCGGATTCTCTCGCCGAGCAACGCGGAGTGGGTCCGCCGCCTGCCATTCTCGAGACAGCCCGGCGATTTCCTCTCGCTCGCGGGAGGGTTTCGGGTGACCTCCACGGCTCCCCTCCACTAGCGTGCGCTCGCCCGAGGCACTCTTGTCACGCCGAAGGAGGGGAGCGATGACAGCCGGACGCGGTGCGTGTCGCGGGTGGGGACCCTGCGCGCTGGTGCTCGCCGGGCTCTGCCTCCCCGGCGCCGCGGCCGCGCAAGACATTCTGTTCCCCCCGACCCTGCTCGTCCCCAACTACAACCGCGTCTTTCCCGGTCTCGCAGAGTCGATTGAAGCCGGAGCGTCGCTGGTGCGTTCCGGGACTCCGCCGGCGCTTTGGTACAACCCAGCGGGCCTCGTCCTCTCGGAGCGGACGACGGTGAATGCCAGCGTCCAGGGCTACGAGATTACGCTTCTCCGCGGCTCCGACGCCCTCAACGGAGGAACGCAGGAATCCAACATCAGCACCGTTCCCACGTTCTTTGGAATTGTGCTCGGCACGGAAGCCATCGACCTCAAGAATGTGCGCTTCGGCTTCGGAATGAGCAACAACGTCTCCTGGAATCAGGGCATCAACAATGGAGCGCCGCTGTCGGACACTGCCGTGGCTCTCTACAGTGTGAGTTCCGAGTTTACGCAGTACGAGGCCGAGGCGGCGGTGAGCTACGCCATAAACGACAAGTTCCGGCTGGGGTTCGAGCTGGTCATCCCCTACACCTACATGAGCGACACCGGGCAGATTTCGGCGACCAACACCACCCCCTCGTCACTCACCACGACCACACGGACCCTGGCCATCAGCGCTTGGAACTTTCACCTGTTCCCGCGGGTCAGCTTTCAATGGGAGGCGCTGCCCTGGTTGGGGCTGGGCGCCGTCGTCCAACCGCCAGCGCTTCGAGTGCTGCGCGGCGGCTCCGTGACAGTGACCAGCGTCGACACCGAGAACGCCACCAGCCCTGGCGTGACTCGGCAGCTGGCCTTCCGAGATACCAAGGCCACCTTCAACTACGTCATTCCGGCCGAAATCTCAGCCGGGGTGGCCTTTCATTTCGGAATCGTCGAATTCGAGCTCGACGCTCACTGGTTCATCGCCACCGGCCCGTACAACCTTTTTTCCTCGTCCGCTCAGGTGCGCCGGGTCAACGCGCTGGACGGGTTCCCGCCCCAAACTGTGGTCAGCCCCTTTCCTGCGCAAGTGTGGGGAACCCGCAACATCGTCGACCTCAACCTTGGAGGGAGCGTCCGAGTGAGCAACCTCATCAAACTCTTGACGGGCTTCTACTCGGACCATGCGCCGGGAAACGTGCCGTCCAACGTCTTTCAGAACATCACCTTCTACGGGGTCCGGGCGGGCATCTCCTTCGAGAGCTCGCACCTTTCTGGCTCGGTGGGCCTGGGCTACGAGTTTGGAAGCACCACCATCCCCCTCAAGACCAGCTTTCCGGGAGGTCCAGTCATCACCCTGGACCAGCCGCTGAACCTTCAGACAATCAGCCTCCTGTTTGCGTTGGCTTACGTCTTCTAGGCGGCCCCCGCTGAAAGCGAAGCCTTGGCAGGGGCCAGCGTCACTTCAAGGTGAAGTAGACGTGTGGCCCCTGCTCCTTGGTGGCGCGCTCACCGCCCTCGACGATGAAGAGCCGAGTGGTCTCCACCTGGCCGGACTTAAGCAGCGCGTCACGTGCGACTTCACCGCGCTTCCGGGCCAGCGCTGGCAGGGCCTCCGGGCCGAGGTCCACGGCCGCGCTGAGGCGCTCCTCCATCTCGGTGACGCTGGGCGCGGTGGCCGGCTTCGGGTCCTTGGAAAACGTCCGGGCGTATTCGGCTGAGACGAATTTCACATACTCGTCCTCCAGGAGTTCCACGGTGTCGGGGGAGGTGGCTCCGCCCCGACGGCCCTGGGCCTTCCATTTCTCCTCGCGGGCCCGCCGTCGCAGCGCCTGGTGGCGGAGGACGGCGCCGTCCGCGACGGCGTCCACCGTCCCCTGGATTTCGAGCTTCAGGGCGGGTCGCGAATAGAGCGCCTTGGACAGGTTCTGCAGTGTCTTCCCACCTTTGGCGTCCACTTCCGAGGTGCCTACGGAAAAATCGATGATGTCCAGCCGCTCGCTTCCACCGCCGAAGAGGGCCCCCAGGGCGGCAAAAGGAGCAGTCACAATTTTCGTAAAAATATTTCCCACGGCATGCCAGATGAGCTTTCCCAAGCGGAAGTCGGGGTCATCGACGTTGCCTTCCACCGGGACGTCGAGCTCGATGAGGCCGTCGCGGTCCTGGAGGACAGCCAGTCCCAGCTTCACCGGAAGCTTGGTGGCCTCCGGACTGTGCGTCTCCTCGCCCAACGTCAATTGGTCGACGCGAACCAGGTTTTGTGCCTCCAGGTGACGCGCAGCGACTTTGTAGCCGAGGTCTAGGTCGAGTTTTCCCTTGTCCAGCGCATAGCCGACGTACTTCCCGAAGTAGGGAGCCAGCGGCGTGAGGTCGATGCCTTTGGACGAAATTTTGATGTCCGTGGCGTCATTCTTGAAGCGCGGACTCAATGTCCCACTCAACTTGAGCGGCCCGCCGCCGACGGTGCCCTGGATGTCCACTTGCGCACGAGCGGCCAAGTCATTGGAGAGTCCTCGAATTCGCACCTCCAAGTCCGACACCCCGAAGAGAGCGACCGGCTGAACCGAGCGGTCCACGAGGCCCCCCTCACCGCGGACAATTTGAAAGGTGGCAATGGAAACCGCCGGCTGCGCTTGCCTGTTGGCGGGAGGCTGCTTCGCGGCGGTCGCCGTCGCGGACGGAGCGCCCTTGGCGGGCGCGGCCGGCGCCCGCAGCATGCGGCGGAGGTTGGAGGAGCCATCCTCCGCGATTTGGACTTTCACCCGGGGGTCAATCCACCGCACCGAGCGCGCGACAAAGGCCTCCGGCTGGGAGGTCACCTTGATGCCGAGAACTTGGAGCGACTTCCAGCGGATGAGCTCCTGCCCGCGCTTCGAGTCGAGCAACGACAGTCCATCGACGGAGACGTCCCCTTCGAAGTTGAAGGCCAAGGGGTCCGCCTGGAGGTCGAGGCGGACGTGTCCTTCGATGGTGAGTCGACCGTCCCCGAGTCGAGCGTCCAGGTTTCCGTAGAGCGACAAGTAGGGGTCAATGGAGGGCAAGTCGAGGGCACGGACATGGAGGGTGAAGTCGGCCGAGGGACGCCAGAGGGAGAAGGTGCCGTCGGCTTTGAGCTGGCCCTTGCCATTCCACCCGGCGCTCAAGGCCAAGGTGGAGACGCTTCCGTGCTCGCTGGAGAGGTTGCCCAGTGTGACGTCCACCGGCGCGAGCGCCAGCTTCACCGGGCGTTCGGGCAGCTGGTCGTCAAAGAGCAGACGCTCCTCGACGAGTTCCACCTTCCGGACTGTCCATTTGAATGGCCGGGCAGGCTTTGATGGCCGCTTCGCCGTGGCCGGGGGTGCGGTGGCGCCGCCGCCCGAGGCGAGTCGCATGAGGTCCACGCGTCCGTCTTTGCCACGGCGCACGTGGATGGTCCCCCCGCGTAACGAAACGGAGTCCACCGCTGCCACCTGCCCCAGCAGGTCGATTTTCACGCCTCCGACGTCGAGCTGCGGCAACTCCACCGACGGCTCGGAGGCACCTCGAAGTCGCAGGACCAGTTGTCGCACCGAGAGGGTGCCGTCGCTGAGTTGAACAAGGCGTCTCGCCGGTCCCCACTCGAGCTGGTAGCTGCTTTGGACGCGTGCCGTCCCGTCCAGCAAGTCAAAGTCGACGTCCTGGTCGTAGTAGGGCGCATACTTGGGGAGCCGGAGTCCGTCGAGCGTCAGCGTCCCTTCGGAGCGGATGGGGTCGATGTGGACGTCGCCGCTCCAGGAAAATGCTTCACCAGCCTCGGTGGTGCCGCTGAAGGCGTATGGGCTCTTCGCGTCGGGCCGGGTGCGGAAGTTGTCCAAGCGGATGGTGAAGGGCCCCACGGTGGAGTGGAAGGGGTGAGGGTGGGAGACGTCAGTGAAGTCGAGCTCGGCTTGCACCAGCGCCAAGTGGTCGACGCCGAAGACGAAGGGGCGCTTGGCCTCGGCTGTTGGTGCGGGCTGGGGTGTGTCCGAGGCGTCCAAGAGGTCAGAAAAGTTCAGGCTCCCGTCGCGGAGGAGATGGACGCGCGCCTGCAGCCGAATGACCTCCAGGGTGTCCAGGTCGAGCTCACGTTTGATGATGGGCACGAGCCGACCATCCACAAACAGCCGTTCCCAGGAGATGAAGGGGCTGCCGTCCCGGTCCTTCACCAGAAACCCAGAGATGGTCACCGAGAGAGAAAAGGGATTGGCCCGAACCTTCTGGATGGTGACTTCCCGATGCAGCGCCGCTGAGAGACGCTTTTCGAGCTCGCGGTGAAGGACCCAAGGGAAAAGAATGAAGCCGACGAGTGTGTAGAGCACCAGCGCCGCGAGTCCGCCCCAAAGCCAGCGTCGACGTCGGGAGGCAAAGCTCCGGACCGAGTGAATTGCGCTCGTCAATCTCGTCTTCCCCCGTTCCGAGGCCGTCGTACTACGGCGGGCCCCGTCGCTTCATCCCCGGGCGGTGGCAAGACGTCCAAACCCATTCCTCTGCGTCGCACGAGGGGCGAGCCCCGGGCCAGTGCGGCGGCCTCCGGGGGAAGTGGACTCGAAATAGAAGGAAGGCCCATCGAGGGGTCGAGTAGCCTTTGACAAGCGGAGGCGCGGGGCAAAGTCGCCCCAAGGCGCTCGAGACGACGTCGGGAGGGGCAATGGGAATGAAACGGGGCTCACAAAACGTCGCGCTGGCCTGCGCGCTTCTGCTGTCGGTGTGCGCCGTGGCGCAGGTGGGGCCGAGCGTGCCAACGCCCAGCCTGAAGCAAGAGCTCGACGAGGGAATGGCCGCTTGGTTCCTCGTCGCCGCCTCGTCGGTGACGCTGTCCTATGACCAACAGAATCTCCTCATCAGCGTCCGGCAGGAGGTGTCCGCCAAATCCAGTGCGGTGAATGCCACGCGGCAGAAGCTGGTGGGGCTGGTGGCCGACGGCGTTGCCTCTGGAACATTCGATGACAAGGCCATTGACGCGACCCTGCAGGAGATGACCGCGGCGGCGGAGGCGCGCGACCCGGCCGTGGTGGACGCCTTGATGCGCCTGCACGCCGGCCTTTCGCCCGACCAGCGAAAGTCCATGGCCCAGACCATCGCCCAGGGCATTTCGAGCCTCACCGGTCAAAGCAAGACGGAGCGCGAGCAACTGCAACGTCGCGTGGACTCGCTCACGGCCAACGTGGGCCTAACCCAAGAGCAGATGGCGCGGGTGAAGTCACAAATCCTCGACGCCTACAAGCAGTTCGCTCCAGAGCTGAAGGACGAAGCCGCCACCCGGGAGAAGCAATTGGGGGGCCTGTCCCAGGGCTTTGCGCAATTCTATTTCCAGCCCACGGTGGCCAATGTCAGCGCCGCGTGGGACCTCCTGCCAAAATCCACGCGTCTCATCGCCTTTGCCCGAACCTTGTCCGGGATTTTGAATCCCAACCAGAGGGTGCAGGTGGCTAAGCTCATTCGGGAGCGCGTCAACTTCGGCTGAGACGAGCGTCGCTGGACCTCGCCATTGGCCAGCAACCTTCGCGGTCTGTGCACATCCAAGTGCACAGAAGGCTCCTGTGAACGAATCCATCGAATTTCTCCGCGAGAACGGCACGACGGTGGTGTTCTTGGCCGTGCTCCTGGAGCAAATGGGGCTTCCCGTCCCGTGCACACCCTGGCTTTTGGCCGCCGGGGCCCTGGCCCATTCCGGGAAGCCTTCGCTTCTCGCCGTCATCGCCCTGGCGGCGTTGGGTGCGTCCTTGGGGCACCTGGTGTGGTTCTTCGCCGGTCGTCGGTGGGGCTTCGGCGTCTTGCGCGTGCTGTGCCGCATCAGCATCGAGCCAGAGACGTGCGTGCAGCGTACGCAAGGCACCTTCGACCGCTATGGCCCAGGGGCCCTGGTGGCGGCGCCCTTCATCCCCGGCCTCACCACCGTCGCTCCGCCCTTGGCTGGCCTTTCTGGAATGTCCATCCGCCGCTACCTCATGCTGGATGGCCTGGGTGACGTCCTCTGGGCAAGCACCTTCGTGGGGCTAGGCTACGTCTTCGGCGTCCAGGTGACCTGGCTTCTCCGGGGTGCCCTCCGCTACGGCTCGTCCATTCTCGGTGTGGCCGTGGGCCTGGTGTGCCTGTGGCTTGTCTTCAAGCTCGTCCAACGCGAACGCGTCCGGCGAAAGCTTCACGTCGAGCGCATCCGACCCGCAGAGCTACGCGCGCTCCTGCAACAGGCCTCCCCCCCGCTGGTGCTCGACTTACGCTACCGGCGCGAGTTGCAGGAGGACCCCCACACGCTGCCCGGAGCGCTTCACGTCTCTCCCGCTGAGCTTCCCCGGCGCCACGGCGAAATCCCGCGGGACCGTGAGCTGGTCCTGTATTGTAGTTGACCCAGCGAATGGACGAGCGCCCGGGTGGCGCTCCAGCTGAGGCGCCGCGGCATCCACCGGGTACGGCCGCTCGAGGGCGGCTACGCCGGCTGGGCGTCGCTGGGCTACCCGGTCGTCCCGTGGAAGGATGAAGCGCCGGAACCCGAGGCGCCCCTGTCCATGCCGGCCTAAGCGTGCCGGCTCGGGGGCCGAAAGGCTGAAGACATGGCGCTCATACCGACCAACGCCTGGAGCAGGGCCTACGCAGCGGCTCGAAGCTTCGGCGACAACTTTCGTCTCGCCATGCGCACCTTTTGGGGGCACCGCCTGCGCAGCACATTGACGCTGTTGGGCATCGTCATCGGGGTGGCCACGGTCGTCTCGATGATGGCCCTGTTGGAGGGGTTGCAGCGCAAGGTGAACGCCGACTTGGCTGGCCTTGGGGCCAACGGCTTTCAGCTCCAGAAATGGCCACAAGGCTTTGGCCACTTCGACAGCGACAAGATTGCCCGTCGGCCGAATATTTCCATCGAGGACTTCCTGGCCATCCAGAAACACGTTCCCGAAGTGGCCAAAGTGACCGCCGAAGCGTGGGACGGGGGGAAGAAGCTCTCCACCGCCAGCCGAGAGACGCAAGCCAACGTGCAGCTGGCCGGGGGCACGCTCAACTTCTTCGAGACCAACGCCATGGAAATCGCGAGGGGCCGCACCTTCAGCGAATCCGAGGTGCAAAACGACGCCCAAGTCATGGTCATCGGCCCGGACCTCGCCGACTCGCTCTTCGTCGACGTGGACCCCTTAGGGCAGGAGGTGCGGCTCAAGGGCCGGAGCTTCCAAGTCATTGGCGTCATGACGAAGAAGGGCGGCTTTGCCGGTCCGGGCTACGACAACACCGCCATTATCCCCATCGGGCTCTTCTTCGAGCTCTTCGGAAAGAACCGCTCGCTCAACATCAGCATGCAAGCCTGGAATACCGCCACCCTTCAGCGGGCGCAGGACGGCGTGGAGCTCCTGATGCGCCACCGCCACGGCCTGCGGCCCGACCAGGAGAGTGACTTCACCATCTTCTCCAACGAGTCGGCCACGCAGACCTTCAATCAAATCTCCTCCGTGGTCACCGCGGCGAGTTTCGGCGTGTGCCTCTTGTCGCTCATTGTGGGCGGCATCGGCATCCTCAACATCATGCTGGTCTCAGTGACCGAGCGGACGCACGAGATTGGGGTGCGCAAGGCACTCGGTGCGCGGCGAGGCCGCATCCTCGGCCAGTTCGCCACCGAGGCGGTGATGCTCTCGCTGCTGGGAGGCGTGGCCGGGGTGGGCCTTGGCTTCTTCATCGCCTTTCTCGGGCGCTGGGCCCTGGGCTTTCCCACCGCCGTTCCGCCCTGGGCGGTCGTCGTGGCGCTCGCCATGTCCTCGGGGGTGGGCCTCGTTTTCGGCATCTACCCCGCTTCCCGGGCTGCGAACCTAGACGCCGTGGAAGCCATGCGGGCCGATTAGGCACGCAACGCTGAGAGAGAGTCGATCAGAACGCTTCCCCGAGGCCTAAGTAGAAGGTCACGCCCTCCCTGCTGAAGCCGACGTCGACGCGAGCGTTGACTTGAATTCGCCCGGGCCACGGTGACACGGGCGGCGCCGACACCACCCGCGGGGAGCAGGTCCTTGAAGGTGAGGCTCTCGAGGTTTGGCTGAGCGCTTAGGACGGCAATTCCGGGAGCTGGGTGCAATGGGCTCCGCTCTGGAGCGTGGCTCCTCCTGGGGGGAGGTGTGCCCTGTCCCTCCCCTATGGGAGCCAACAGTGTTCGTCGACAATCTGCGGCTAGCGCTGCGTACCTTTTGGGGACATCGGCTCAGGAGTGCGCTGACCCTGCTGGGCATCATCATCGGTGTGGCCACCGTGGTTTCGATGATGGCCTTGCTCGAAGGCCTCCAGCGACGGGTGAACACGGACCTGGCCGGCCTGGGCGCCAATGGGTTTCAGCTCCAGAAGTGGCCTGCCGGCTTCGGCAACTTCGACATGGACAAAATCGAGCGCCGGCCCAACATCGGCTTTGCCGACTTTGAGGCCATTCAGAAGCACGTCCCGGAAGTGGCCAAGGTCACCGCCGAAGCCTGGGACGGGGGAAAGAAGTTGTCCACCGCTGCTCGGGAAACGCGGACCGGAGTGCAGCTCGCCGGAGGTACGTTTCACTTTTTCGCCACCAACGCCATGGAGGTTTCCACGGGCCGCACCTTCAGCGAATCCGAGGTCCAGGACGGCGCCCAGGTGATGGTCATTGGTCCGGACATCGCCGACGTGCTTTTCGGCGACACCGAGGCCGTCGGGCAGGAAGTGCGACTCAAAGGCCGGAGTTTCCAAGTCATCGGGGTCATGACGAAGAAGGGCGGCTTTCTGGGCGGTGGCTACGACAACACAGCGGTCATCCCCATCCCAGTCTTTTTCGAACTGTACGGAAAGAACCGCTCGCTCAACGTCAGCATGCAGGCCTGGGACACCCGTCAGTTGCAGAGGGCGCAGGACGGCGTGGAGCTGCTGATGCGCCACCGGCACGCGCTTCGACCCGACCAGGAGAGTGACTTCACCATCTTCTCCAACGAGTCGGCCACGCAAGCCTTCAACCAAATTTCCTCAGTGGTGACCGCCGCCAGCTTCGGCGTCTGTCTCCTCTCGCTCATCGTCGGCGGAATCGGCATTCTCAACATCATGCTCGTCTCGGTGACGGAGCGGACGCACGAAATTGGCGTGCGCAAGGCGCTCGGTGCGCGCCGTCGGCGCATCCTGGCGCAGTTCGCCACCGAGGCGGTGGCGCTGTCGTTGGTGGGCGGCGTTTGTGGCGTGCTGCTGGGCGTCTTCATCGCCTTCCTCGGGCGCTGGGCCCTGGGCTTCCCCACCGCCGTCCCTCCCTGGGCAGTCGGCTTGGCGCTGGCCATGTCCTCCGGGGTGGGCTTGGCCTTTGGCATCTACCCGGCGGTGCGTGCGGCGACGCTGGACCCAGTGGAGGCGATGCGTTCCGAGTGACGCCCGGACTTCGCAAGGCGTATTTCCAGACGGCGTACGTGGTGCGCGCCCCGCAGGGCGTGCACGCGCTGCGCATTGGCGCGTCCCATCCCGCCTTCGACGCCGAGCTCGAAGTGGCGGGGGCACGTTGTTGGGCCGTCGTCACCGCGTGGAACCCGGGCTCTCTTCCTCGCACGGCCGAGGAGAATGCGGCCGCACAGCTGGCGCTGACTCAAGCCATCGCCGAGCTCGGGCTGACTGCTTGGGCGGCCGAAGGAAAGGCCGACGCGGGCGGATGGCGAGAGGAGAGTCTCTGCATTCTCGACTTGGAGACGGCGGGCGGCGTAGCGCTGGGTCGAAAATTTGGCCAATTGGCCGTCGTCGTGGGCCGCCGTTCCGCCCCCGCGCAGCTGGTGGCGGTTACCGTGGCCTAAGGGCCCTGGGCGGCTTCGACCGGCACTCGACTGCGCTCGTGCCGGAGCTGCCACAGCGACAAGAGGTGCAGAAGCAAGGTGAGCGGGACGATGAAACCCGGCAGGTAGACGAAGGGAAAAACGGCCGGGATGCGGTTGGCCGGTTCCTCGAAGAAGAGGCGCAGGGGACCGGGCGCGGATGTCACCGCGCGAAAGAGGGTGTGCAGAATGTCCAGAAGGCCGAGGACATTCCACACCCACGCGGCGGTGCGTGCACCGCGGACACGGCGGACAAGCAGCAACGCCACCCCCGCCGCGCCGAGGCCCACCAGGAGGTCGCCGGTGCCGGCCGTCCGGGCCAGGCCCCAGGGCGTCAGTCCAATGGACCAGGCCGCAAAAAGCGATGCGCCACCCCCCAGCCGCAGAGTCTGCAGCGCCGGAATCCACCAGTCGGGTGACGCAGCAACGAGGGCGCGAAGCCACCGCGCGCGGTAGAGCGCCACCACCGCCAGAAGCGCTGGCACGGCGTAGAGGAGGAAACGCGGTGCCTGGCTGTCAAGGTAGACACCGCTGACGGTGCTCATGGCCAAGAGGAGAAACCACGTCGCCAGCGCGGCGCCCGAGCGCCGTCCGATGCGGAGCCGACGCTCCTCGCTGAAGCCAGCGCGCTGCATGCCCGCGACGAGAATGCCGAGCGACGCCCCGGCCACGGCCACCAGGTAGGCCGCCATCCCCAGCAGGAGGACGACGGGGCCTGCGGCGGTGGGCGAGACGCCGAAGTCGTCCATGGCGCGCCATCTCTCCAGCGCGCCTCCCTCGCCAGCAAGGAGAACTTCCCCGGCGCTCATCTGCGCAGAAAGTATTCAGCTTCCCTACAGTCAAATTTCCGTAGCCAGTGCTTGCATACCGGCCGTTCCGTGTGGAGATTTCCGCTCCCTGTCGCCCTTTGGGGGGGTGCCCGTGTCCAACCCATCGTCCTTGAAGCGTCCGCAGCTGTTGCTCGTCGAGGACGACCGAGGCGTGCGCGACGCCATCGAGGACTACCTCGAGGACGAGGGGTATTCGGTGCTCTCGGCCAACGACGGCGAGCAGGCGCTGAGCATTCTTGAAGGGCTGAGTGACCCCTGCTTGGTGGTGCTCGACGTCCGAATGCCGGTGATGGACGGCGTGGAGTTCATGCGCCAATTCCGCGCTCGCCCTTGGCTCAAGCAGCACCGGCTGGTGCTGATGTCCGCGAGCGAGCTCGCGCCGGAGTTGAGCGGCGCGCCCGGCGTGGTGGGCCTTTTGCAAAAGCCCTTCGAGCTTGAACGACTGCTCGCGCTCGTACAGGCCGAAGTCTCTGCGCTCGAGCCAGCCACCACCCCGCACTAGGCTCCTTCTCCACTTCGCTGTCCGCTTGCGCAGCCCCCCGGCTTGCGCCGCGCAGGCCGGGCGCTAGGCTGCTTCCCGCTACGGCTGAGAACCCCGGGGGGCTCGCCGCCCGTGCGAGGAGAAAGGCATGAGAGTCCACCTGGAATACGGTACCGAGGGTTTGGACGTCGACATTCCTTCCACCAGCGTGGACGTCATTACGCCACGCTTCATCCCTGGGCTCGCCGACGAGGCAGCGGCCTTCCGCGCGGCCGTTCGGGACCCCATCGGCGGGAAGCCTCTGCGGGAGACGGTGCGCGCCACGGACCGCGTCGCAGTCGTCATCGCCGACATCACCCGGCCTCTGCCCAGCGAGCGCCTCTTGCCGTGGCTCTTCGCCGAGCTCGCTCACGTCCCCGAAGAGCGCATCACCATCATCAACGGGACGGGAAGCCACCGGGTCCAGACGCCCGCCGAGCTAGAGCAGATGGTGGGGGCGGACATCGCTCGCCGCTACCGGGTGGTGAACCACGACGCCCATGACGCCTCCACGCTGCTCCCGGCGGGAAAGAGTCTCGACGGGCGTCCCGTCCAGTTCGCGCGCGCCTATGTCGAAGCGGACCGGCGCATCGTCCTGGGTTTCATCGAGCCGCATTTCATGGCCGGCTTTTCCGGCGGCTACAAGGGCGTCTTCCCGGCGGTGGCCGACATCGCCAGCATCATGCACTACCACCGCGCCGCGGTGATTGGAGACGCGCGCAGCACCTGGGGCAACCTCGATGCCAACCCCACCCAGGACCAAATTCGCCACGGCGGAGCGCTGCTCCCCGTCGACTTCCTCCTCAACGTCACCGTCAACCGTCGGCGCGAAATCACCGCCTTTTTTTGCGGCGAGGTGATGGCTGCCCACACCCGCGGTTGCGCCTTTGCCCGCGAGACAGCGATGGCCGCTTGCACCCGGACCTACCCACTGGTGGTCACCACCAACGCTGGTTACCCGCTCGACCAAAATCTCTACCAGACGGTGAAGGGCATGTCCGCCGGTGCGCAGATTGTGTCTGACGGCGGCTACATTCTCACCGCGGCACGCTGCAGCGACGGCTTCCCCACGCACGGCAATTACAAGAAGCTTCTCTTCGAGCACTCCTCGCCGCGGGCGCTCCTGGACACCATCCTCACCCCGGGCTTCTCCCTCTATGACCAGTGGGAGGCGCAGCTGCACGCCATCATCACGCTCAAAGCCCGCGTCGGCCTGCACAGCGCGCTGCCACCGGACGAAGTGCGGCGGGCCTTCCTCGAGCCGGTCGAAGACCCGAGCGCACGCATCGCCGCGGAGCTCGCGGCGCTGGGCAAGGACACGCCGGTGGCGGTGCTCCCCGAGGGGCCGATGACCATCCCCTATTTGGCCTGAGCTGCAAAAAAACCCGAGCGGCTAGCGCACGGCCGAGCTCGTCGGGCGCACCAGCACCTTTTTCGCCAGCGCCTGGTCCACCTCGGTGAGGAAGGCCCGAAATGCCGGGTAGTCCTTGGCCGAGACCCGGGCGGTGGTCACCGCCACTTCTCCCTCGCACTCCAGGGCTTCCCCTTCGGCGCGGCAGCCGAATTGGGCATGTCCAAAGGGGGTGCTGGTGGTCAGCGTGTGCGGTAACTCGTCCACCACGTAGCCCCGCGGGAGCTGGTAGACGAAGTGGAACCGGTTCACCGTCGGCCCATCCAGTAGCAAGTCGCGGCTGCGCTCGGCCAACGGCGCCAGCCCCTGCAGGTAGTGGTGGTTTCCCGGCACCGGGAGGAAGCGCAGGCCGGCCGAGCTCACTTCGGCGTACCGCGGGACTTGCATTTGAAAGTCCAGCGTCACGTCCTTGTCGAGCTGGGAGAGCCCGTCGGCAGTGACTTCTCCCACCGAGAGTCCGGGAAAGGCCTGCGACCAGGCCCGCTCCAAGTTTTTCCGACGCGTGGCTGACGTCTGGTAGCTCCGTCGGTAGGCCGGCGCTTCCGTACCCCGGATGCGTGTTTCCGCTTTGACGTCCGCGTTACCGGCTGCCCGCAGGGCGAGCTGGAGACGGACGTCGGTGACGTTGCCGTCGGCAGCTGCAGGCGGTGTGGTGGTGAAGCGACTGTTTCCGTTGGGTTCCACCACCAGAATGCTGGCCTGACGGTCTGCACCCGGCAGCTCAGTGGCACCGTGAAACTCCGCGGTCCCGTCCAGGTACCAGTCCAAGGAAGGGACGTAGAGAATGGCGTGGTTGAAGACGGCCAGCGAGGCGGGCTCGGAGGGGACCGCGCCCAACGAGCGCATGCGCAAGAGGACGATGCGGCTGTCGACGCCGGCCGCTTCCAACATGGCGTGGAGGAGTGAGGCCTTGTCCTTGCAATCCCCGAAGCGACGCGCCAGGACGCGGTCCACGGCGTAGGGCTGGTAGCCGTGGATGCCAAACTCGAGCGCCACGTAGCGGGTGCGCGAGACGACGTAGCCGTAGAGGGCCCGTACCACCGCACCTCGGTCCGTTCGGTCGACGCCCTGGAGCGCTTCCTCCACCGCCGCGCGGATGGAGGCCTCGGGGCGCAGTTGGTCTCGAATGAGTCGCCAGTAGTACCGCCCGACCTCCTCCCAGGTGCGGTAGGTGGAGACGCTGAGCGTCGAGGCCACCTCGGACCAGCCGGGCATGGCGGGCTCGGAGGCCAGTCGCGGCACCGGGGCCAGCGAGAAGCGATGCACCGTCCGTCCGTCCGATGCCGGCTCGTGCGACACCTTCACCGCCGGAGCGAGCGTCTTCTCGTTCCAATACAGGGCTCGCTTGGGTGGCATCTCGACGGCGTACTGCCAGCGAAGCTTGGACGTCCCGCCCTCCACGGCCACCAGGTCCCCGAAGTAGTCGGAGAGGAGGTTCTCCGTGCCCACGTCGTCCATCTGGAATTGCACTTCCAGGACGTCGCCCGGGGCCAGCGTGGGGAAGGTGAGGAGCCGGGCCCGGACGTCATAAAACATGCCTGCCCAGGGCTCGTTGACGCTTCGGTCGGTGTCACCAAAGGTGTCCACCACTGAGCCGTCGGGGCGGGTGATGCGGGCGCGGATGACGCGCACTTCCTGCGTCCCCGGGCTGTAGGTGGCCAGCTGAAGCACTCGGAAGGCGTCCACCCCGCGCTGGGAATACACCTTCACCGCCAGCTGCTGGTAGCGCGTCGACTGGCCACTCGGCTGGACGCGCACTAGCGTGTTGTCCACCAGGGTAATCGCGTCCTCGGCGTAAGCGTCTGCTTCACGTACCAGCGGGGCGAGCTCCATGGCGAAGCCCGGAGGGAGCGAGCGCAGCTCGTCCTTGAGCGTCCTCAGGGCCTCCTGCAGTCCGGGGTTTTGTGGGTGAAGGGTGAGCGAGCGCTCGAAGGCCGCCAGCGCCGGGTCCCGCCGCCCGGCCGCCAACAGCGCTCGCCCCATCCGCTCCGGCACCTCGGCGTCGGTGGGAGCCAGCTCCGCAGCCTCCTCGAAGCGCTTGAGGCCTTGCTCCAAGGCACCGTTGGCCGCCAGCAGCTCCGCCAACCGCATCCGGGTGTTGTTGTCCGCCGGCTCCAGCTCGAGCGCGCGCTCGAGCAACGCCTCGGCCTCGTTGACGCGCCCGAGGTTGGCCAGGAGCGCCGACAGCGTCAGAAGCGCCGAGGAGTCCCCCGGCCTCCGGGTCAGCATGGCCTGAAGACGGATGGCGGCCTCGTCGCTGCGGTCGAGCCGACGCGCGGCGCGCACCGCCTCGCGTGCCACGGCGACGACGCTCGGCGTCTGGCGGTAGAGCTCCTCGACGCGAAGGTTGGCCGCAGCCTCGTCCCCCATCTCTTCGTCGACGCGGGCGAGCAGCAGTTGGGCCGGCGCGAAGGAGGGGTAATCGCGCGCCCAAGGTTCGAGGAGCTCTCGGGCCTGCGCCGGAAACCCTGCGCTGAGCTCGTGCTGGGCCAGAGCGATGGCGGCTTCGGCGTCGTGGGGGTCGGCGGCTACCGCCGCCTCGAGGTGAGCACGCCGCGCACTGACGTCCTGTCCCTCGAGCCTCGCGGCCAGAAGCTCGAGCGACGCGCTGGGCTTTCCCTGTTGGGCTGAAAGCGCAGCCGCTCTGTTGGCGTACTCGGTGGCGGCGTGCTGAAGCTCGTCGAAGCCGCGCGCGGCGGCGAAGACCGCCGCCGCCTCCCCGAGGAGGGTGGGGTCTGCCGGGTGCGCCGCCACCAGGGCCTCCAGGCGTGAGGTGAGGGTGGGTAGCTGGATGGGATTGGGCGCCGCTCCCCCCGGAAGCGCCGGTGGCGACTTGGGCTGAATGGCGTGGGCGCGACCGGACTCGTCCCGGAGGAAGAAGCCCAAGGGGACGGCGCCGTCCTGGCACACCTTGAGGAGAATGCGGTTGACGCCACGGCGGAGTTGCACCGAGAGGCGCGCCTGGTCCACGCGCGCCGGGTGGTAGGCATCATCCGAGGCAACCTTCACGCCGTTCACCCACATCCGGAAGGCGCCCGAAGTGCCCAGGCCGAAAGTCACCCGTCGCGACGCCGGCTCATCGAGGAGGGCCAGCGCATAGGCCACCACGGAACGGTTCGGGCGCAGCGTTGCCGCCAGGTCGACGCCGCCGTCGAGTGCGGCTAGCGTCAGGGCTCGCCAGCGCGCGGGCTGCCCCTTGGCGGGGTAGGACGCCTGGAAATCGAGTGCTGCCTCGGGGCCGAAGTCGGTGTCACAACCGGCCTTCCCCTCGTTGTCAAAGCTGCCGAGCACGTACACCTGCTGGATGAAGCCCAGTGCCTTGGCCTCGGCACGGGCGGCGTCCACCCGAGCCGACTCGCGCGCAGACTGGAGCAAAAGCAGCCGGGCGCTGGTGCGGGTGAAAGCGTCCGTCTTCGGGCTGCGCGCCACCTGCTGAAGGGTGCGGTCGACTTGACTCTCATCCCGCAGGTACTCGCGCAGCTCGTCCAACTTCAGCAGCGCGGCCGTCCCGGCGGCAGAGGGGGCAGAGGCCAGCGCCTGCGCCGTGCGCTCTGTCACGGCCCGCTGCACGGGCTCGGTCGTCGGTGGGTCTGCTGCGAGCAGCGAGACGAGAAGGGGGAGTGAGAGGCGAATCATCAAAAAGGCGTTTGCGCGACGGATGCTGACAGCCTCCTCATATCCGGGGAGGGCAGTCCGAGCCCACCCAACGCTCGACGACGCCTTGGCCTTCCCCGGGGGAAGGGCCGCTCCGCCAGGTGGGTGCGGACGCACCTCAGCCCCGAGGGCCGCCTCCTTTTCGTGACGTTCAGGCGAACAGGCCGAGGCGGTCCATCTCCTTCGGCTGGGGGAGGCCCATCACTTTCAGGAGTGTTGGAGCGACGTCGGCCAAGACGCCAGCTCGCAGGGCCGCCCCCCGGAAGTCCGGATGGATGAGGTGGAAGGGGACGGGATTCAGGGTGTGCGACGTGTGAGGCGCGCCGGTGACTGGGTCGCGCATTTGCTCACAGTTGCCGTGGTCCGCGGTGATGGCCAACACATGGCCGCTGCGAGCGCAGGCGTCGGCCAGCGCACTCAAGCAATTGTCCACCGTGGCCACTGCCTTCATCGCCGCCGAGAGGATGCCGGTGTGGCCCACCATGTCCGGGTTTGCATAGTTGACCAGCAGGAAGTCGTAGCCTCCCGACGCCACACGCTTCACCAGCTCCTGGGTGACTGGGACCGCGCTCATCTCCGGTTTCAAGTCGTACGTCTTCACGTCGCGCGCGGACGGAACAAGCACTCGCTCCTCGCCGGGAAAGACAACCTCCCGGCCGCCGTTGAAGAAGAACGTGACGTGGGCGTACTTCTCCGTCTCTGCGGTGCGGAACTGTCTCAGTCCAGCCTCGGACACCACCTCCGGGAAAATGTGCTGGGGTTGGTCCGGGGGGAAGATGACGGGCAGCCCGAAGGACCGGTCGTACTCCGTGAGGCACAGGAAACGTCCGAGACGTAACCCGCCGCGGTCGAATTCCTTGAAGTCCGGGAAGGCGAGGGCGCGGGTCAGCTCCCGGGCCCGGTCCGCGCGGAAGTTGAAGAAGAGGACGGTGTCCCCGTCGCGGATGCTGGCAACCGGCTTGTCGCCAGAGACAACCACCGTGGGGCGAACGAATTCGTCGGTGATTTTCTCGGCGTAGGACGCCTGAACCGCTGCCACCGCGGAGGGCGCTCGGGGGCCGGCCGCGCGCACCATCGCATTGTAGGCGAGCGCCACCCGGTCCCAGCGGTTGTCCCGGTCCATGGCGTAATAGCGACCGCTGACGGTGGCCACGCGCCCGGTTTCGGTTTCGTGCAGGAATCGTTCGAAGGCCTGGAGGTCGCCAAGTGCGCTCTGCGGCGGGGTGTCGCGGCCGTCGAGAAACGCGTGCACGTACACCGGGCGCACCCCGCGGGCCTTGGCCGCTCGCAGCAGGCACTCCAGGTGGCTCTGGGAAGCGTGCACGCCCCCAGGGCCAAGAAGGCCGATGAGATGGAGCGCCTTTCCGTCGCTTTTGGTCGCATCGAAGGCGGCGCGAATGGCCGGGTGATTGGCCATCTCGCCCGACTCGCAGGCGCGGTTGATGCGCACCAGGTCCTGGTAAACAATCCGTCCGGCGCCGATGTTGGTGTGCCCAACCTCGGAGTTGCCCATCTGTCCCTGGGGCAAGCCCACGGCCAGTCCACTGGTCTCCAGCTGGGTGAAGGGCATCCGCTGGCTGATGCGGTCCAGCGTCGGTGTTCCCTGCTGGAGGATGGCGTTGTCTTCCCGCTCGGCGCGGATGCCCCAGCCGTCAAGAATGGCGAGAACCACCCGGTGCGCAGGCTTCATCGACGTTCGACTCTAACAACAGCCCGGCCGGCGCTCATGCAGAACCGTCGCGTCCCGCGTGACGCCGCGCCCCTTTCGTGCCGAGGCGCCTCCTGCTAGGCGACACCTTCTAGATGACCGCCAGCGCCGGACGCATCAAGGCCTTTGATTGGCTGCGGGGCATTGCCGTGCTGGTGATGGTGGAGACGCACGCCCTGGTCTTTCTCCGCCCGGAGTTTCACCAGACCCGGGCCATGGCCCACCTCAACTGGGTCAATGGGCTGGTCGCGCCTTCCTTCATTCTGGCCGCCGGCTTTTCCCTGGCGTTGCTGCAAGTCCGGGCCGGAGCGAGCGGCTGGGCCAACCAGCGGGCGCGTCTGTGGAGGACATTGCGCCGCATTGCGGAAGTGCTGGCAGTGGCGACGCTGGTGAACATGGTGTGGTTTCCGGTGTCCGAGGTGCCGCGCTGGCTGACGCGCATTGACATCCTGCAGTGCATCGGACTGTCGCTGTTGCTCGCGCTCCCGGTGCTGCTGGCTCTGGCGCGCAAACCCTACGTCCTCGCCGCGGTGTGCTTGCTTCTGGCGGCGTCCATCTTCCTCCTGGCGCCCCTCGCAGAGCAGGTGACGGGCCCGGTGGCCTCCCAGCTCTTGAAGCGCGGCGGCCCTTGGTCGACCGTCTTCCCGCTGGTGCCGTGGTCCGGTTACATCTTTCTCGGGGCCGCCCTGGGGGCGTTGCTCGGAGTGGAGGACACCGGGCGCGTTCGCTGGCTGCTCTGGGCGCTGGTGGCGACGGGCCTGCTCGGCTGGGCGCTCACCCCGGTGTGGCTCAAGCTGTACCCCCCGCACGAGTTCTGGGTCACCGACCCCTCCAACTCCGCTCAGCGCTGGACGGTGGTGGCGCTCCTCATACTCGGCCTGCGGGCGCTCGAAAAACGGATGCCCGAACGGTGGCGGATGAGTGCGCCGGTGCGCTTCGTCGACCTCTTCGGCACCTCGTCGCTCGCGGCCTATTTCTTCCACGAGATGCTGCTCTTCTACCAGGTGCGGGGCATCTCCCTGGACGTACTTTTCGGACAGCGCTGCGGATGGTGGGGCTACGTCGGGCTCACGGTGTGTGTCATCGCTGGGACGGCGGTGCTGACTGCGTTGACGGACCGCATTTACCGAGCACTCGACTCCCACACGCGTCCGCCACCACGTCCCGCGCCGGCAGCCCTCCAACCCTGAGCGAGCCCCAGGGGCCGCCCGGGGGCCGTCAATGGGCGATGGCTTGCAGACGTCCCAGCGCGCCCGCCACGGCTTCGACGACGTCCCGCGAGGTGGGAAAGCCTCGGCGTCCCTTGGCAAGGACGACTTGGCCGTCAACCTCCACCTCGAAGCGGCCGGAATGGCCGCGGACGAGAACGGCTTCTACGCCGAGCGCCTCACGTAAGGCCTCGACCGCGGCGTTGGCTTGGGGCAGGTAGTTGCAGGTGACGCAATAAAAAATGGTAACCACAGGAGCAGCGGTGCTCTAGCGGCCGGGGGCCTGTGACACAGCCAGGCATTCGGCCGGGGCGCTGGCACCCCATCCCTGTAGAGGAGGTGGAGTGTGCGGGCGTCGACACTCCCCGCGCTACGAGCTCGGTGTCTGGGCACTCAGCGCCTTAGAGACGCCCTCGATGACTTCCTGCTCAGAAGGAAAGCCATTCCGTCCCTTCGCCGCGACAACTTTTCCGGCGACGGAGACTTGGAAAATCCCGGAGTGACCTTTGACGAGCACTGCTTCGACGCCGAGCTTCTCTTTCAACGCAGCCGCCGCACGGGTGGCTTGGGAGAGGTAGCCTCAGGAGGTGCAATAGGTGATGGTGACCATGTGGACAAAGCGAGTTAACAGCGTCTTCCCCTGCTTGCACCCATGCCTTCACCGAGGTCCGACGCAACCCCAGTCAGGCCTTACCGATGGTAGGGCTCACCCCTGAGCAAGGTGAAGGCTCGGTAAAGCTGTTCCACCAGGACCAGGCGAGCCAGCCGGTGGGGCAGGGTCATCGCCGACAGGGACAGTACCCGCTGAGCCGAAGCGAGCACCGCAGCGTCGAGCCCATCGTCTCCGCCCACCACGAAGAGGAGGTCCTGGCTTCGCACCTGGGCTTCGCCGAGGAGTCGCGCGAAGGCAGCGGTGTCCAGAGACTGCCCCCTCTCGTCGAGCGCCAGGAGGGCTTCGCTCGGCTGTCGGGCGGCCAGGATGCGCTCGGCTTCCTGTGCCTTCGACACCTCCGCGGCGCGTTTTCCCCGCGGCTCGGCGAGCTCCGTCAGCTCAAAGCGCGTGTAGTGCTTCAGCCGCTCGGTGTAGCCGCGCACCGCCGGCTCGAACCAACCGGAGCGGTCGCGTCCCACCGACAGCAAGCGGACCTTCAGGCCACCTTCTCCTTCGGCGCGTCGGCCCACAGGCCGTCGAGGTCATAGAAGGCGCGCACCTCGGTGGAGAAGAGGTGCACCACCACCTCGCCATAGTCGAGCAGCACCCAGTGGCCGGTCTCAAAACCCTCCGCGCCGATGGTCCGGAAGCCCTCCTCGCGCAGCTTCTCCCGGAGGTGCTCCGCGGTGGCTCCCACCTGACGCTCGGACTCGCCTGAACCGAGGACGAACCAGTCGGCGTAGGACGTCATCCCCCGGACGTCGAGGAGCACCACGTCCAGCGCCTTTCGGTCCAGCATGAGCTCAGCGGCGCGACGGGCCAGGCCGTGTGCCCGCGCATCGTCCACCGGCGGGTGGCTGGAGTCGGCGGGGCGGCGAGGAGCGCGCTGGGCGGCAACGGCACTTCGGGGTCGTCTGGAGGTGGGCAAAAAGGCCTGTCGTCGTGAGAAGCTGTCCCCCAAGCTATGACCGTCGAACGCGAGGCGCAATTCCGGAAATTGGTGGAGCAGTTTCCGGAGTCGCCCATGGGGCACTTTTCGCTGGGGAAGCTGCTTCTTTCAGAGGGCCGCTACCGGGAGGCCGCTGTCAGCCTGGAGAACGCCACCCGGCTGGACGCCAGCTATGCCGCGGCGCTGCTGGCCCTGGGCGAAGCGCTGGCCGGCGATGGGCAGACCCAGAAGGCGCGGGACGCGTGGGAGCGAGCCCGTGCGCGCGCACTCGAGCAGAAGCACCCCTCCTTGGCCGAGGACATCGAGGAGCTGCTCTCAGGGCTGTAGTCCGTCGTCTACGGGACGGCGACCGTGGCCGGGACGGCTCGACGGAACAAGGCCCGGACTTGCTGCTCGAGCGGGACGACGCGTCGGAAGTCGCTACGCACCAGAAGCACCCCGCCCAGCTGGCGTTCTCGGTCCATCCACGCGGTGAAGCCGAAAGTCCCCTGGCAAATGGCCTCCAGGCCGTGGCCGTGTCCATCCGTGCGGTCGAGCCAGAGCCCGAGCCCGGGCCGGCTGGCTTCCCGTCCGGAGACGAGGGCGTACGGAGAGAGGACGAGGGGGGCGCCGCCGCTCTGGTCCTGAAACATGGCGTCCACGGTGGCTCCTTTGAGGAGCCGCACCCCGTCCGCCTCGCCCCCCTGCAGCAAAAGCTGCAGCACCTTGCCGTATTCCCCGGCAGCGGACTGAGCTCCGCCGGCCACGCGGGGGTTGGCAGTGCGCCCGAAACCCGTCAACCGGAGGCCCAAGGGCGCGGTGAGGTACGTCCGGAAGAGCTCGGCCCAGCTCTTCCCGGTGGCCAACTCGGCCATGCGGCCGGCTACTTGAAACCCCGTCCCGCCATAGAGGACGGCCGCACCGGGCTCCTTCCGCAGGGGCATGGCGGCGATGGCTTTGACGCAGGCCTCCAGCGTCGTGTTTCTGTCCTCCAGGCAGTCCGCCGTGGGCGGCAAGCCGGAGGTGTGCGCGAGCAGCATCCGCAAGGTGATGGCCGCCTTGTCCTGTGGCCAGTCCTGCAGCACCGAGGACACGGGCGCGTCGAGGGCAAGCTTCTGTGCATCCACGAGGCGCAGCAGCACCACCACACTCAGGAGTTGCGTGCCCGAGGCGATGGGGATGGCGTCATCGAGGCGGTAGCCGCCATAGGCCTTCTCGAAAAGCACCTGGCCTTGTTGCGTGACGCGCAGGACGCCGCCCCCGTCCTTCGGAAGCGCCTGGGCGAGGAGGCTGTCCACGTCCGCAAGGGGTTGGCTCGGCGCTGCGGCTGGCGCGGAGAGCGCCGCGAGGGCGAGGAGGAGCGGAACCATGGCAGTCCTTCAAGCAGGGTACATGCTGCCAGCGCGACGCGGCGTGGAAGTGCGTAGCCTCGCACCCCCCCAGGGGTGCCCCCGACCCGCTCGGAGCGCGATGGCCCCCCGGCGCGCGTTGCAGCCCATTGGAATTGCGTCCGTTTTTGGCTGGCGCGGGCCGTGCTTTCCAAACAGTCCTTGCCATGCCCTCCCCGTTGGAAAGTCGCGGTGCCTCGGACAGCGCGCGCTCCGCTGAGGTGAGCGCGCCGACGTCCAGCCCGGCACAGCCCGACGCTCCCGCGGCCGCCTCGGAGGGGCTCGAGCTCTTGCGGCACACCGCGCGCGGCGCCACGGCGAGGCTTCAAGCCCTGTTGCACGGCGTCTCTGCGGGCGTGCTCTTCCTCGGCCGGGAAGGGCGGGTGGACCTCGTCAACCGGGCGCTGTGCCGAATGCTGGGCCTCTCCTCGGCGCAGGAATTGGTGGGCCAGCCGGGAGCCACCGTGGCCCATCGGTTGTGCAACCGCTTCGCCGACCCCGCGGCCTTTGAGCGCCAGGGCTTTCTCGAGGGCGGACATGAGCTGGTGCTGGCCGACGGCCGTGTCCTCAGCCGCGACCTCGTCCCGGTGGGGCTCGAGGGAGAAGGGCATGGGGTGCTGGTGCTACTGCGCGAGGTGCGCTTGGAGCCGGGTGAGGTGTCCGACGAAGTCGAGCCGCTCCTCACCGTCTCCCTGCTCGACGAGCTCACCGGACTTCTCAATCGCCGCGGCTTTCTGGCCCAGGCCAGCCGACGGCTGAGGAAGGCTTCGCAGGAGGGCCGGCCGGCGAGCCTGTTTTGTCTCGACGTGGGTGGGATGAAAACCATCAACGGCCGCCTGGGGCACGCCGCCGGCGACCAAGCCCTCCAAGAGGCCGCGGCGCTGTTGCGGCGCCTCTTCGGAGAGGCGGACTTGGTGGCCCGCCTGGGGGGCGACAAATTCGGTGTGCTCTCACTCGACGTCACAGAGGCCCAGCAGGCAAACCTCTTCGAGCGGCTGGCGCGAGAGGTTGCGCTCCTCAATGCCCGGCCGGCGCGTGCCTGGCGTTTGGCATTGGCCATGGGCGGCGCCAGCCTCGACGCCTCGCAGAGCTCTCTCGTGGAGGACTTGCTCGCAGTGGCCGACGCCCGCCTGCATGCGGTGAAGCGGGCGCGTCAAGGAAAGGCAGACGGAGCTCCCGTCGGGAACACGGGCTAAGGGCGTTTTCCCTCAGGGCGCCTTCTTGGAGGGGAGCTCGTACTCTTCGCCGGAGGTGTTTTGCCATCCAGCGGCGCCCTTCACCCAGACGTCATGCCAGCCTGAGCGTCCGACGTGCTTCAGCGTTTTCCCCGGCCGGTCGGGGTCGGGCTGGACGGTGGTGGCGGTGAGGTGGACGTCCACCAGGACGGTGTCTCCTTGGTGCTTCGTCGAAACCAAGCTGTAGGTTACGGAACTTCCCGGGCCGAGCGTCTTGAGGAAGTCCCGCATGGACTCTTCCACCGCGGCGCGGTCGAGTTTCGAGCCGTCGACCAGCCTCCAGTGAATGTCCGGGGAGAGCAGCGCCATCACCGCGGGGAGGTCCTGCGCAACACAGGCGGCTGCGAGGGCGTTGTAGGCGCTCTGTAGCTCCTTTTGGAGCGCCTTGTCTTCCGAGGGGGCTGCGGTGGCAAGCAGGAGAACAAGGAGACGGGAGAGCATCTGTCGGGGGCTTCCTCTCTGGCGGGCCGGTGCGCCTCAAGGGTACACGGAAAGGCGCCATGACCATTCCCCATCCGCTCGCAGCACTGCTCGATGCGGTGGTGCCGGACGACGCGAAGGAGGCGGCGGACTTACGCCGCCTCCGGGAGTACGGGGCGAGTCTCAAAGAACCGTTCTCCCATCGACAGCTGGTGGCGCATTTCACCGGCAGCGCCCTGGTGACGGACGGTGCCCGCGTGGCGCTGGTACTGCACCGGAAGCTGTCACGCTGGCTGCAGCCCGGAGGTCACGCCGAGGCCGAAGACGGCGGCGACCTCTGCCGGACAGCCCTGCGCGAGGCGCGGGAGGAGACGGGACTCGCCGTCCGGCTTCACCCGTCGGCGCCCAGACCCCTGGACGTCGATGTGCACGCCATTCCAGCGCGGCCCGAGATGCCGGCCCACCTTCACCTGGACGTACGCTTCCTGGCCATGGCCGAGCCCTCCGAAGAGCTGGTGGTGGATGCGTCCGAAGTGAGCGACGTGCGGTGGTTCACTCTGGAGCAGGCGCTAGCGCAGGCAGACGATGCGAGCCTGCAGCGCCTCCTGCGCAAAGCGCGCCCCTACCTCGGTATGCCGCCCAACGGCTAAGCCAGGTCGAACACCAACACCTCCGCTGGCTCGACGCCTTCGAGCCTGAGCGTGGTCTCGTCGCTCAAGGCAGCGCCATCGCCCGCGCGGAGCGTCTCTCCATTCACCAAGGCTGAACCGCGGGCCACTTGCACCCAGGCGTGGCGCCCTTTGGCCAGCGGGAGTTCGGCCCGCTCCTTGGGCTCCAACAACGCGTCATAGACGGCGACGTCTTGGTGGACGGTAAGGCTGCCCGCTCGGCCATCCCGCGAGGCGACGAGTTGCAAACGGCCTCGCCGCTGGTCCTCGGCGAAGTGCCTCTGCTCGTAGCTGGGTGCAAGTCCGCGCCGCTCGGGCAGGAGCCAAATTTGAAGAAAATGGACGGGCTCGGCGGACGAGGCGTTGAACTCGCTGTGCGTCACGCCGGTGCCGGCGGTCATCCGCTGCACGTCACCCGGACGGATGACGGAGCCCGTGCCCAACGAGTCCTTGTGGGCGAGCCCGCCTTCCAGGACGTAGGAGAGAATCTCCATGTCGCGGTGGGGATGGGTGCCGAAGCCCATGGCGGGCTGGACGCGGTCCTCGTTGATGACGCGCAGGGCGCGGAAGCCCATGTGCGCCGGGTCCTGGTAGTCGGCGAAGGAGAAGGTGTGGCGGCTGTCCAGCCAACCATGCTGGGCGTGGCCTCGGTCATTTGAACGGCGGATGGTTACCATGGCGTCGAGGGTCCTTTGAAACGAGTCAACACTTCATAAGAATGCCGGGGCGCTTGTCACGTTGGGAGCCGCCGCGCCCGGTGTGGCGGGCGGCACCGGCCCGTCGCGGCGCGGGTTACCTTGAGCCCGGACCCGGACTGTTGCCCGTGCGGCGACAATGCCCTGGGGACGCCTCAGGGACGGGCGGCGCGCCCGCTGACGGCGATGCGAGCTCTGGCCGGCGCACTCTCAAAGAGTGCCGACAGCGCCTGGCCCAGCGTCTCGACGCCGATGACTTCCATCCGGCGCGTCTCCAGGCGTCGGGCGGTGGCGGCGGGAAGGACAACCCGGGTGAAGCCGCGCTTCGCTGCCTCGGCCAGGCGGGGCTCGGGCTGGGCGACGGCCCGCACTTCCCCCGCCAACCCGACTTCTCCGAGGACGAGCGTCTGGGAGTCGAGCGCAATGTTTCTCAGCGAGGAGACGAGCGAGGCGCAAACCGCCAAGTCTGCGGCGGGCTCGGAGAGCGTCAGGCCACCGGCCACGTTGACGAAGAGGTCGCACCCGGCGAGTTGAATGTCCTCCTTCTTTTCGAGGACGGCGGCCAGGAGGGCCACCCGGTTGGTGTCCACGCCGATGGCGGTGCGCCGCGCGGTGCCATAGCCCGTCGGCGCAACCAGGGCCTGCACCTCCACCAACAGCGGCCGGGTGCCGGAAAGCGTGGCCGTCACTGTCGAGCCTGCCTGGCCCGCGGGCCGCTCGGCCAGGAAGAGGGCCGATGGGTCCTCCACCTCGGTGAGGCCGGAGCCTTTCATCTCGAAGACGCCGATTTCGTCGGTGCTTCCGAAGCGGTTCTTATGCGCTCTGAGAATGCGGAAGGCGTGGCCCCGCTCACCTTCGAAGTACAGGACGGTGTCCACCATGTGCTCCAGGACACGAGGCCCGGCGATGCTCCCGTCCTTGGTGACGTGTCCAATGAGAAACGTGGGGACGCCGGTGCGCTTGGCATAGGCCATGAGGCGGCCGGCCACTTCGCGCACTTGGCTCAGCGTGCCGGGAGCGCTGCCCAGCTCCGCGAGGTACATGGTCTGAATCGAATCCACCACCAAAACCAGCGGGGACAGAGTCTCGGCGCTGGCCAGTACCTTCTCGGCGTCTGTCTCGGCGAAGAGGTGCAGCTTCGGAGCCCGCACCCCGAGGCGCTCCGCCCGCATCTTCGTCTGGGTGAGGGACTCCTCCCCCGAGACGTAGAGGACGGGACCGGCTTCTGCCAGGTGCTCCACCGCCTGCAGCAGCAGCGTGGACTTGCCGATGCCCGGGTCCCCGCCAAGAAGCACCAAGGAGCCGGGAACCACCCCGCCGCCGAGGACGCGGTCCAACTCACGAAGTCCAGTGCGTCGCCGAGGCTCGGCTTCGGATTCGACGTCCAAGAGGCGCACCGGCCGAGACGCTCCGCCAGCGGCACCCCACGCCGGACGCCGCGCCTCGCTGAGCTCCGCTTCCTCCACCAGGGTGTTCCAGCCTCCGCACTCGGTGCACTTGCCCAGCCACTTCGGTGTCTGAAAGCCACAGGCCTGACACGAGAAGTGGGTGCGCGGCTTGGCCATCCTCCTCTCCTAGCGGTCCGGCCTGACGGAGCGCCTGGCGGGGGCTAGAAAGCCGAGGCGGTGAGCTGGACGTCGGCGCGCTGCCAGGCCTTCTCGAAGGCCTGCTGGGCCTCGGCCGCCTCGGCCGTCTTGCCTTGGGCCCGGAGACTTTGGGCCAGGCCGAAAAGCGCCCAGCCGTTGTGCGGATGGCGCACGAGGTCCGCTCGGTAAACGGCCGCGGCAGCCTCCGCTTGCCCTGCAGCGAGCAGCGCCGCCCCATACTGGTGGCGCACCGGAAACCCCCAGTCCGGAGGCTCGTCGTAGTGAAGGGCGTCCTCGGCGGCGACCGCCTCTTGGAAACGGGCGAAGGCGGCTGTCCAGTCGCCGTCCGCCCGCGCCAGCTCGGCGCCGAGCATGTTTGCGGCAATGCCCAACACCTCACCAGCAGAATTCATCATCACCTTTGCGTCCGGCGCCGTGCGCTGGCGAATGGACTCCAGCTCCGCCAACTCCTTGGCCGCGCCGGCGCGGTCACCCGTCCTCAACAGGGCCAGCCCACGGGCCGCGTGGGCGAGCCCCAGGGCCGTCGGAAAGTCGGCACTGGGCAGTGGCTCGAGGAGGAGCTCCTTCCAGCGCCCGAAGCGGGCCAGGCCCACGACTGGGTAGGCGAGCAGGTAGTCCACACCGGGCATTCCCTTGAGCATCTCGGGGGGGGCGCGCTGGAGCATGTCGCGTGCCGCTTGAAGAGACTCCGCGCTGCGGCCCTCCATGAGTGTCGAGGCCCAGAGGAACTGGAAGTTGTGGGCGATGTACATGCCGTAAATGGGATGGTCGTGGGCGACGGCAGCGTCCACGGCGATGGCCCGGCGGTTGGCCTCTGAGCTCTCGTGGTAGTGACCGGTGCGCAAGTAGAGGTGGCTCGGCATGTGGACCAAGTGTCCCGCGCCAGGCACCAGCGTCTTCAGCCGCTCGGCAGAGGCTGCCGCCTGCTCCGGGTGCGGCGAGGCCTCGACCGCGTGGATGAGGTAGTGGTTGGCGCCTGGATGCTCCGGGTGAGCGCCGAGGACGCCCTTCAGCGTGGCGACAATCTCCTCCGTCCCGGGCTGCGGGTGCCCATCGGCGGTCCAAAAGTCCCAGGGCCGAGTGTCCATCATCGCTTCGGCGAAAAGCGTTTGGACGTCGGGGTCCTGCGGAAAGCGCTTGGCCACCTTGCGCATGGCGTCGGCGTAGGCGGTGTCCAATGCATGCTGAGCGTCGGGGTCCGTCGGCGGCGGGTGGGCGTAACGTTGCGCGAGCGCGCCGATGAGGGCTCGCTCCACAGGACTTGCGGCGGGGGCGGCGGCCCGTGCCCTTAAGAGAAGCGCCCAGGCGGCCTCGGCACGCTCTGGAATGGCGGGGAGGTTGATGTTGGGCCCCAACGTCAGCGCCGCGCCCCAGAAGCAGATGGCACAGCTCGGGTCCAGGCGGGCCGCCTCCTCGAAAGCGGCCTGGGACTCCTCGTGGTTGAAGGCGTAAAGCAGCCGCAGGCCCTGGTCGAAATAGGCTTGGGCCTTCTTCGACTTGGAGGAGATGGGACGGTGGTAGCTGCCAAGGTTACTGACGAGCGCCGGGGGGGGCGTCGACGGACTGGCGGCGGCGAGGCACGTCCAAACGAGAAGGTGAAGTGGCTCCAAGCCCAGTCCTCCTGTCCCGAGTCGCCCAAGGGACGCTACCTCAGCCGGAGCGCCGCGGGGGGGGCGGGGCTCCCGGCCCGGCGCGCTTCTCAGCTAGCCTTAGCCGACGTGCACTCCTCGCGTCGCCTGTGGTTGCTGGCGCTGGTGCTTGCGAGCAGCTGCCAGCGAGGTCCCAAACGCTGCATTTTCGACGGGACGAGCATTGGCGTGACGCCGTTGCCGATGGTTGCGCTGCGCCCGGATGGCACGCTGGACCCGGAGAATCGCTACAGCTGGCAAGAATTCCCCTGGCCCACGGACCCGCAGCTCCTCACGGTAGAGCACCTCCCGAGCGGCTGGGTGGTGCGCGGTACCACCGGCGGCCAACCGTGGATGCTGAGCGGAAACTTCTCGGGGCCGGGCGGAAGCTTCGTCCGTACGGGCCAGGAGGGCGCGCCGCCGCTCCTCGAGTTGGACGGCAAGGAGGGGCGCCCGGTGCTTCTGCGTTACCGAGTGAAGCCCTGTCGGGAATTCCAAGGCAGCAAGACGGGGACCCGCACCTGCACCAGCTGGGGCCGGGAGCTCAACGCCCGGACGAAGCTCCAGTGCGAGTAGCGCACCAACGGAGTCTGCTCAGAGTCCAAAAGCGCCGGTGTGGACGCCGCCCGCTCACCAGACCTCGCAGCGAGGGGAGCGCACCATGGGCTGGCCGGCTTTACAGCCAAAAGCCGTCTGGAAGGACAGCAGGTTGGAGAGGGGCCCATTCACGCGCCACTCGGGGGAGGAGTGTGGGTCGACTTGAGCGCGTCGGCGCGCCTCCTGCGGACGGGACTTCCCACACCAGGCCTGGGCGTAGCCGAGGAAGAATTGCTGCTCGAGGCTGTAGCGAGAGGGCTTCAGCTGGTCCGGGTGGGCTTGGACGTAAGCCTGCAACGCCATGAAGGCGAGCTTGAGGCCGCCCAAGTCGGCAGTGTTTTCCCCCAAGGTCAGCCCGCCGTTGAGCTTCACGTCATCGACCGCGGTATAGCCGTCGAATTGCGTCTTCACGCAGGCGACGCGCTCCAGGAAACCCTTGCCCGAGGCGGGCGTCCACCAGTCGGTCAGGTTTCCGACGGCGTCGAATTTCCGGCCCTGGTCATCGAAGCCGTGGGTGAGCTCGTGGCCCACCACCATCCCCATCGCTCCGAGGTTGACGGCCGGCGTGGCCTTCCTATTAAAGAAGGGGGGTTGGAGGATGCCGGCGGGGAAGACAATCTCGTTGAGTTGCGCGTTGTAGTAGGCGTTCACCGTGGGCGGCGTCATTCCCCACACCGTCCGGTCGAGCGGCTTTCCAATTTTCTTGAGGTCCCGGTCGGTCTCATAGGCATGCGAGCGCCAGGTGTTGGCGAGGTAGGAGCGGCTGTCGATGACCAGCCCGTCGTAGCTCTTCCACTTGTCCGGGTAGCCCACCTTGTTGACGATGGCTCGCACCTTCTCCCGGGCGCGGTTCTTCGTCGGCTCGTCCATCCAAGTCAGCGTGGCCAAGTTGGCTTCGAAGGACGCTTCAATGAGGCCCACCAACTCACGGGTGACTTCTTTGCCTTCCTTGCCAAACGTCAGCTCCACGTAGGCCGCGCCCAGTGCCTCGCCGAAGGCTCGATCGGTGGCGGCCACGCACTTCTTCCACCGGGGTAAGTCCTCCTTGGCCCCGGTCAAGTTTTGGCTGAGGAAAGCAAAGCGCTCGTCCTGAAAGCGCTTGGGCAAAGCCTCGACGCTGGTACTCACCACGCGCCAGGCGAGGTACGTCCGCCACACGCTGAGCGGGACGTCCACCGTCATGGCCGAGACTTCCGTGTAGAAAGGCTCGTGGTCGACGGTGATGGTGGTGATGTTGGGAGCGCCCACCTGCGCCAAAAAAGCGTCCCAGTCGAAGCTCGGCGCGAGCGTCTTGAGCCCGGCGCGCTCCACGCGGTGGTACACCTTGTCCGGGTCCCGGTGGGAAACGCGGTCCAGGCTGGCGTTGGCCAGCCGGGTCTCGACTTCCAGCACCTCGCCCGCCTTCTTGTCCGCCACGCCGGGCGAATCCCCGAGAAGAACGAAGATGGCCTTCACGTGCGACCGGTAGGCCGCGCGGACGCTTTTCATCTTGTCGTCGTCCTTGAGGTAGTAGTCCCTGTCCGGAAGCCCCAGGCCCCCTTGGCTGAACTCGGCGATGACCAGCGTGGCGTCCTTGGCGTCCTGGGTGGAGTCGAAGGCGAAGAGTGGGGCGGCCCCGGTGCGCTGGAGGCGTGCCGCCTCCTGGGCGAGGGTTTTGTTGGAGCTCAGTCTGGAAATGCGTGCCAGCTCGGCCTTCAGCTCCGGGAGAGCCGACTCGAGCTTTGGCTCATTCATGCAGCTCGCATAGAAGGCGCCGACTGCCTGGGCATAGGGCAGACCTGGTGGAGGCTTTCCCGCAGCCGCGGCCTCGAGCAGCGTTCGGAGCGTCGCCGCGTTGCTTTCCCGCAGGACGTCGAAACTGCGGACCCAGCGGGCCCTGTCGGCCGGAATCTCGGTGCTGTCCACCCAGCCGCCGCAGGCGTAGCGGTAGAAGTCCGTGCAGGGACTGGCCCTGGTGTCCAGGGCGGCGGCGTCCAGCCCGCTGGGCATGGGCAGCACGCTGGTGGCGACGGCGGCCGCCGCGGCGTCCGGTGGTAGGCCCGCCACCACGCCTTGCGTTGTGTTGGCGTCCGGTGCCGGGGCCGTCACATTGGCCGCTGGCGCGGTTGCGACTTTGGGCTCTGGCGTGTTGGCGGTGCTGCAGGCAGCGGCCGCCAGGGCGGCAAGCCAGGTGAGCCAAGTGCAACGGGTGTTGCAAAGCATGAGGACGCTCGGCGAGAGGGAGCCGCGGCCTTTCCATCCGGGGCCTCGGCGGGTTTCCAAAATTTGGCGGCGAAGCCTACTCGACAGCCGGCGCTTTGGAAGGCTCGAGCCGGAGCGGGCGCGGGGGACTGAAGCGCACTGGCGCCGCGCCGGTGGGCCCCGGCGGAATTCCTTCGTGCAACCCTCCCCACCGAAGGCAGTGTCTCGCCGGCTCGCTGCTCGAGGGACCAGTCGCCGCCTCGGAGGAGCCCCGAGCCCGAGTTTGAAGAGGAGGCTTCGGATGAATGTCCCCCGTGTCGTCCTCGCATCCGTCGGCGGCTTCGTCGCCTACTTCGCCTTCGGCGGGCTGGTGTTGGGCCCCTCCCACAGCTCCGGGCGGAGTTCGAAAAATACCCGGCCGTGTACCGGTCGCACCAGTCCACGGTGAATGTCATGCCCGTCGGGATGGCAGCCATGTTTGTCGCGGTGGTGGTGCTGGCGGTGTTGTACGCGCTGCTTTACCGGGGCGGCTCGCACCTCCTGGAGGGGGCGCGCTTTGGAGCTCTCATCGGCCTCTTTGCGGTGTGCGCCTTCGTCCTGCACAACTACGTCAACCTCAACATCGGCATCGGACTCACGGTGGAGCAGGCCATCGCCTACTTTGTTGAGTGGACGGTGACTGGCACAGTCATTGGCCTCCTCTACCGGGCCAAGGCTTCGGGCTGAAGGCACCGTCCCCCGGGCCCTTTGGGCGCCTGTGCTGAGCTTCCGCCCCCCAGACCGCTCGTTAACCCTCTCATGAAGACTGGTTGACAATGGCCAGGAGGCTGTTCGAGCCTGCCTCCAACGCCGTCCTTGAAGGCCAACGAGAGGAAGGGCCAGCCAGAGTGTCCCTCACCGCGCATGCCCATCCCTTGGCGCCCGTCCGCGAGGGCATTGTCCTTCGGCACGACTGGACGCTGGCCGAAGTCCGGGCGCTTCATGACTTGCCGCTGTTGGAGCTCGTCTACCGGGCGCAGACGGTGCACCGCGCCACCTTTGGCGAGCACCGCGTGCAGCTGTGCTCGCTTTTGTCCATCAAGACGGGCGGCTGTCCGGAGGACTGTGCCTACTGTCCCCAGGCGGCTCGCCACCACACCGGCGTGGCTGCGGACAAGCTGCTTTCCGAGACGGAGGTGCTTCAAGCCGCCCAAGCGGCGCGCGCCGCGGGAGCCACCCGCTTCTGCATGGGGGCGGCCTGGCGCGAGGTGAAGGACGGGCCGCAATTCGAGCAAGTCCTGGGCATGGTGCGCGGCGTGCGCGCCTTGGGCATGGAGGCCTGCTGCACGTTGGGCATGCTGAGTGCGTCGCAAGCCAAGCGGCTCGCCGAAGCTGGACTCACCGCCTACAACCACAACCTCGACACCTCGGCGGAATTCTACGAGGAGATTATTTCTACCCGCACTTACGAGGACCGGCTCCGGACGTTGGGGCACGTCCGCGCCGCCGGCATCAACGTCTGTTCCGGCGGCATCCTCGGCATGGGCGAGTCCGTGGACGACCGGTGCGGAATGCTGCTCACCCTGGCCAACCAGCCGGAGCACCCCGAATCCGTCCCTATTAACGCGCTGGTGGCCGTGGCCGGGACGCCGCTGGCCCACCGTCAACCCGTCGAGCCGGTGGAGATGGTGCGGGCCATTGCCACCGCCCGCCTACTGATGCCGCTGGCCATGGTGCGGCTGTCCGCCGGGCGGCTGGCGATGAGTCAGGAGGCCCAGCTGTTGTGCCTGCTGGCAGGCGCCAACTCCCTCTTCTTCGGTGAGAAGCTCCTCACCACGGGCAACCCGGAATACGCCGAGGACATGGCGCTGCTCGCGTCGGCGGGGGTTTCGGCGCTCGAGCCGAACCCCGGGCCATGAGCCCCTTGAGCCGGGGCTGGGCGGAGGCGGAAGTCGCCGCGCTGGCCAAAGAGGGCCTTTTGCGCTCGCTCGAGCCTTTGGGCTCGCCCCAGGGCGCCGTAGTGCGCATCGGACAGGAGGCGCTGCTCAACTTCTCGTCCAACGACTACCTCGGGCTCGCGTCTCACCCCAAGGTGGTGGCCGCCGCCCACGCCGCGCTCGAGCGCTGGGGCATGGGTACCGGCGCCTCGCGGCTGTTGGCCGGAGACACGGAGGCGCACCGCGCGCTGGAGGCCCGGCTGTGCGCCTTCGAGGACGCCGAGGCGGTGCTTCTCTTCAACGGCGGCTACCCGGCCAACGTCGGACTCCTCCCGGCGCTTTTGGGGCGCGGGGACGCCGTCTTCTCCGACGCCCTCAACCACGCGAGTCTGGTGGACGGCTGCCGGCTGTCGCGAGCGCGGGTGGAGGTGTACCCGCACGCCGACGCCGGGGCGCTGGCCGCGCTTCTCTCCAGGACGCCGGCCCGCCGCAAGCTGGTGGTGACGGACAGCGTCTTCTCCATGGACGGCGATGTCGCTCCGTTGGCCGAGCTCTTGGAGGTGTGCCGGGCGCAGGGCGCGGCCCTCCTCGTGGACGAGGCGCACGCCACCGGTGTGCTGGGGGAGCGTGGAGCTGGACTGTGCGAGGCGCTGGGCCTCGCCCGCGAGGTGGACGTCAGGATGGGGACGCTGGGCAAGGGCCTCGGTGCTTTTGGCGCATACGTGGCGTCGAGCGCGCCAGTGGTTTCCCTCCTCGTCAACAAAGCCCGCTCTTTCGTCTTTTCCACGGCGCTGCCTGCCTCGGTGTGTGCGGCGGCCGTGGCGTCGCTGGACGTCCTTCTGGCCGAGCCGGACCTCCGTCCACGCCTGTGGCGCAACATCCATCGCTTCAGCGACGGGCTTCGCGCCCTCGGCCACCCGGCGCAGCCGTCCTCCGCCATCTTCCCGGTGGTGCTGGGCTCTCCGGAGCGGGCGGTGGCCGCCGCGGCCTTCCTCCGGGCGCGCGGCCTTCTGGTGAAGGCCATCCGCCCGCCCACCGTCCCCGCTGGGACGAGCCGCTTGCGTTTCGCGCTCTCTGCAGCTCACACGCCAGCCCACCTCGAGCAGGCGCTGGCTGGACTTCTGGAATTGAAGGCCCATGGACTCCTCGTCGCGGCATGAGTGGCTGCTGAAGGCGGACCAGGCCCACGTCTGGCACCCCTTCACCCAAATGCAGGGCTGGGCGTCCGACGAGCCGCTGGTCATCGAGCGGGCCGAAGGCAACTACCTCTTCGACGACTTGGGCCGGCGCTACCTGGATGGCGTCTCCTCGCTGTGGTGCAACGTCCACGGGCACAAGAAGCGGGAGATTGACGACGCCATCCGTGCCCAGCTCGACCGCGTGGCGCACACCACGCTGCTCGGGCTGGCCTCGGTGCCCTCCATCGAGCTCGCCGAAGCGCTGGTGCGGCTTGCTCCCGCTGGCCTGACGCGCGTCTTCTACTCGGACTCGGGCAGCGCGGCGGTGGAAGTCGCGCTGAAGATGGCCTACCAGTGCTGGCGGCAGCGGGGCCGGCCGGAGAAGGCGCGCTTTGCTGCGCTCTCTGAGGCCTACCACGGCGACACCGTGGGCAGCGTCTCGCTGGGAGGAATGGAGCTCTTCCAGGGGACGTTCCGAGGGCTCCTCTTCCACGCCGAGCGCATTCCCACGCCCTATGCCTACCGCTGGGAGGGGCCGGGAGACTGCGGAGAGGCCTGCCTGGCTGCCGCGGAGCGCCTCTTCGAGGAGAAGGGAGCGGAGCTCGCGGCGCTCGTCATCGAGCCCCTCATCCAAGGCGCAGCCGGAATGCTGACCCAGCCCCCGGGCTTTCTTCGGCGGCTCTGGGAGCTCTGCCGGGCGCACGAGGTGCTGCTCATCTGCGACGAGGTGGCCACTGGCTTTGGACGCACCGGCACCCTCTTTGCCGTGGAGCAGGAGGGCGTCCGGCCCGACTTTCTCTGCCTCGCCAAGGGGCTGAGCGGCGGGTATTTGCCCCTCGCCGCCACGCTCACCTCGGAAGCGGTGCACGCGTCCTTCCTCGGGGACTTCGCGTCGTTGCGGACCTTTTTTCACGGGCACACCTTCACCGGCAATCCGCTGGCCTGCGCGGCGGCGCTGGCCAGCGTGCACCTCTTTCAGACGGAGGGCGTGCTGGAGCGGTTGAAGGCGACGCTCGCCGCCCTGGCGCCGAAACTGGCCGCCGTGGCCGAGCTCCAGCATGTGGGCGAAGTCCGCCAGCGCGGCGCGATGGTGGGCATCGAGCTGGTGCGCAACCGTCGAACGAAGGAGGCCTACCCGCTCGCGGAGCGCATCGGCCACCGGGTGTGTCTCGCGGCACGCAAGCACGGGGTACTCCTTCGGCCCTTGGGCGGGGTGGTGGTGCTCATGCCGCCTCTGTCCCTGACGCCCGAGGAGGCGCGCCTTCTGGGGGACGCCGTCCGCCAAGCCATTGTCGAGGTCACCGGCGGATGAGGGAGCTGCCGCGCTATTTCGTCACCGGCACGGACACCGGCGTCGGGAAGACGGAGGCTGCCGCAGCGCTGTTGTCGCTCATGGCGGACGCCGGTCTCGCCCCGGGAGTGTTGAAGCCTTACGAGAGCGGCTGCGCGGACGTGGAGAGGCCGACGGATGCGCTGGCGCTTCGCGCCGCAGCCCGTAGCGACGATGCGTTGGGGACCATCTCCCTGCACCGCTTCCGGGCCCGTCTGGCGCCCGGGGTCGCCGCCCAGCGCCTCGGGCTCGACCCCTCGTGGACGGAAACGCTGAAGGCCTTCCGTGCCTTTCAAGGCCGAGCGCTGGTGGTGGAGGGCGCGGGCGGCCTTCTGGTTCCAGTCGACCGACGCCACCAAGTCATCGACTTCATCTCCGCCACCCGGCTTCCGGTGCTACTGGTAGCGCGGGCCGGCCTGGGAACGCTCAACCACACCGGCCTCTCCCTGCTGGCGTTGCGCCAGCGCCGCATTCGCGTGCGGGCGGTGGTGCTGGTGCAGTCAACGCCAGGCCGCGACGCGAGCATTCGCGACAACGTGCGTTGGCTCGAGCGGCGCGACGGCGTGCCGGTGCTCGGCCCGGTCCCTTTCGTCTCGGACGCGGTGGAGCGGCGGGCGACGTTTCGGAAGCACCTGCGCCCGCTCTTCGGCTGAAGGCCCCGGCGCTCCCGAAACCATTAGCCCAGGGCGGGCGCAACTATTCGGCAGGGCCAAAAAGCGCCGCTATGTGGGTGTAGCGCAAGTCTCCGCGGTTGGCTCGAGCGGGAATTGGACGCGTCAGACGATCCACGCGATGAACATTGGCACATGGCAGACGTCATCGACCTCACGCTCGTCGCCGACGCCAGGCGGTTCTTCCACAAACTGCTCGATGCTCGCGGGCTCTCCTATTTCCTTCGGAAGGACGGGCAGCGACTCTTCCACATCGAGCAATCCAAGGTGGAGATGGTGGTGCGGACCGCGGCGCGGAACCGTCCGAGCCACCTGCCCAAGCCGCCGTTGCCAGCGGTGGACTACTGCCGCAGGGAAATCCGGCGCGAGCTCATCCGCCGTGTCGTCCAGACGATGCTGCAGACCGGCTTCTAGTAGCCCCCGGTCCGAGTCGTGTGGCGGAAGCACTGGACGAGATGGTCGTCCACCATTCCCGTGGCCTGCATGAAGGCGTAGCAGATGGTGGGCCCGACGAAGGTGAAGTCTGCCTGGCGCAGCGCCTTGGACATGGCCTGGCTCTCCTTCGTCTCCGCCGGAATCTGGCGAATGGAGCGGCGGTGGTTCACCTTCGGCTCGCCCCCGACAAAGCCCCAGAGGTACTTCGAGAAGCTGCCCTTCGCCTCGCGCAGGGCGAGGTAGGCACGGGCGTTGCGCACGCTGCCCTGCACCTTGGCTCGGTTTCGGACGATGCCCGGGTCGGCCATCAGCTTGCGAAGTTGGGCCGGCCCCAAGCGGGCGACGCGCTCCGGCTCGAAGCCCTGGAAGGCCCGGCGGAAATTCTCGCGCTTTCGGAGGATGGTGATCCACGAGAGGCCGGCCTGAAAGCCGTCCAGGAGCAACTTCTCGAAGAGGGCGCGGTCATCCCATTCCGGCACCCCCCACTCGGTGTCGTGGTAGGCGAGGTAGAGCGGGTCCTCTCCCGCCCAGGGACAGCGGCGCAAGGCTTCGGAAGCCATGGCCCAGAAGACTTGCACAACCCTTCGCCCGCCGCAGGCGCTAGCGTAGAGGGTGCCTGATGTTTTCCGCGCGCACCGCCTGGGACAGGACGCCCAACCTTCTCGCCCTGCGGCGCGAGACGTTGAGGGCGCGCGGGGTGGACGTCGTCGACCTCACCCTCTCCAACCCCACCGAGGTGGGGCTGGCCCTTCCAGAGCGCGCGGTGCGGGAGGCGTTGGCCGCGTCCGAGGTGACGGGGTATGCGCCCGAACCCCTGGGGCTCCTCAGCGCGCGGGAGGGGGTGGTGGCCGAGCTTGCCCAACGGGGCGCCCACCTCTCCGCCGCCCAGGTGTTTCTCACCGCGAGCACCAGCGAAGCCTACAGCTACCTCTTCGCGTTGCTGTGCGACCCCGGCGACAACCTCCTCGTCCCCATGCCCGGCTACCCGCTCCTGTCCTTTCTCGCGGACGCGGCGGCGGTGGAGCTCCGCTCCTACCCACTGGAGCTGGAGGAGGGCTTCGGCTTTGACACCGAGACGCTGGAAGCCCTGGCCGACGAGAATACCCGCGGCGTCCTGGTGGTGAGCCCGGCCAACCCCACCGGACAAGTCCTCACCGGGGAGTCCCAGCTGTCGCTCGACGCACTCTGCGCTGCGAGCGGCTGGGCGCTGGTGGTGGACGAGGTGTTTGGCCACTTCCTCCGCGGCGGCCGCAGGCCCTCCACCGCAGCCGCTTTCGAGGGCGAGGCCCTCACCTGCACCCTGGAGGGCTTAAGCAAGTCCGTGGGCCTGCCGCAGTTGAAGTGCGCCTGGACGGCCCTCACCGGTGCCGCCCACTTGCGGGACGAGGCGTTGGCTCGACTGGAAATACTCGCCGACGGCTTTCTCTCCGTGGCCGAGCCGACGCAGCGCGCGCTGAAGGGCCTCTTGGCGCTGGGGCCGCCCTGGCGGCACCGGGTGCAGGTGCGCCTCGAGGAGAATGTCCGGACGCTGCTCGCCGCGCGCCCGGAAGGGGCCGCCTGGCACGTGCTGGCCTCCCAAGGGGGCTGGTCCTCGGTGCTGCGGCTCCCCCAGTCCGCGGACGAGACGTCCCTCACGCTCGAGCTGCTCGAGGCCGGCGTCCACGTCCAGCCCGGGCACTTCTATGACTTCCCCCGGGGCCGCTTCCTCGTCCTCTCGCTGCTTCCCGAGCCGGCTCGCTTCGCGCTCGGCATTCAGCGGCTGGTGCGGACGCTGCAGCGCTCGTTCCACAGCGCCGAGCGGCCCTAGGGGAGCCCTTAGGGGAGCCCTAGGGCGGAATGCCGGCGTCGAAGACTTGCCACGCCGTCCCGCCGCGCCCGTCGCGCAGGACGACGTAGAAGGTGACGGCGCCGCTCTGGGTGGCGGTGAATTGGCTGTAGGCCGTCTCCGCCGTGTCCACAGGCGTTGGCTCGCGCGAGCGGAAGTCGTTGACGTCCTGCGCCGTCGCGTACCAGCTGTAGTTGAGGTTCTCATAGAGAATACCGCCGTCGAGGCTGGGGTAGGTCTCGATGCCGCCGTCCACGCCGACGCTGGGCCAGAGGCTGTCCGCGCCACCGCCTGGAATTTCCGGGGTGAGACGCACGCCCTGCCCCAGGGGCAGTAGCGCGTCCTGGAGCGAGCCGGCGTCCGGGACAGTCACGCCCAGAAGCTCGGGGTTGTGGTTGGGGTTTCCGCTGAAGCGCACCCCGAGGCGGTAGACGCCCACCTCGGTGCTTCCGGCGCTGGTGCCACCGGTAGTGGCGAGATAGCCGATGGCGACTTGCACCACGCCCGGCTCCTGGGCCGGGATGCCGGCGTCGGGAATGCCGCCGTCCAGGGCGCTGAGGAGGGCGGCAATGTCCGGGTTGGCCACGTCCAGCGTGTCATCGGGCAGCGTGATGCCGTCCGGGCCCGGGCATTGGAAGCCTGAGGCGTAGGGGTTCCCGGTGAGACACAGGGCCAGCGTCACGGTAGGCGTCACGCCGCCCGGCGCGTAGGCCAGCACGCTGAAGACGACGGGCGGGGGCAGCCCGCCGTCCAGAGGCACCACCAGCTCCGGCGGGTCCGCCCGGATGGCCAGGACTCGCGTGGTGAGCAACTCGCTCTGGTCCACCACCGGAGGCTCGCAGCCGAGAGCCAGAAGCAAAAGTGGCAGCCAGAGTGGCGGCGGACGCGGCATGGCTTACCAGACTGCCTTCAGGCCGAGAACGGGGACGATGGGTAGGCCGACGAAGTACACCGCCTGGGCGTAGTTGAAGCTGTAGGTGGTGCCTTCCACGGCGCGGGTGTCGGTGACGTTTTGGATGTCCAGGTAGAGGTCCAAGGAAAAGGTGTTGAAGACCCAGATTTTGTCCACCCGGACGTCCAGCTGGGCAAAGTTTGGCAGGCGGGCCGAGTTGATGGGGCCGTAGAGGGCGACGAAAGTGTCCGTGTTGTCGTCTTTTACCGCTCCCACCACGGGCGTTCTCGGGTTTCCCGTCGCGTAGCGGAAGCGCCCGCCCAGCTCCCAACCGGCGCCGAGCTTGTAGCTGAGGATGGCGGTGAGGACGTGCGTCTGGTCGAAGTCAAAGGGCCGCCAGTTGTCGCCGGGCGCGTCCAGCCGCTGGCTTTTGGAGAAGCTGTAACTCAGCCAGCCAAACAGCCGGCTGGTGAGCGCCTGGCGGAGAAACACCTCGAACCCCCAGATGCGGCCCTGGCCGGTGTTGGCCAGCTTTTCCGGAGGAGGGGCGGGCGCCACCACGCTGGTGAGCCGGTTGTAAAACGTCTCGAAGGTGAAGAGGAGTCCGGGACGCACCACCCACTCCAACCCGACGCTGGACTGGATGCTGCGCTGGCTCAAGAGGTCCGGGTTGCCAAAGACCGGGTCGGTGTCCCCTCCGGCGATACTGGGCGCCTCGTGGTACACGCCGAGCGCCGCCTTCAGCGTCAACGGCGGCAGCACCGTCCAGCGGACAGCCAGCCGCGGGTCCGCGGTCCAGCTCGGCTTGGGCTGTAGCTTGAAGAGGCTCTGGTCGATGCGCAGCCCGGGCAGCACCACCACCGTGGGAATGGGCCGCCAGCGGGCTTCCACCCACAGGCCCAAGTCACTGGCCCAGCTGTGGGTATTTTCGTAGAGCGTCGGATTGAAGGGTGCGCCCGGAAGCGGTTGACTCTCCTGCGGCGGCTGGGGAAAGGCCACCGTCACGTTGGCTGGCTGGTACACCCAGTCCACGCCGCCCGCCAGGGTGAGGCTGGGCAGGGTGGCCACTTCCACCGTGCTCCGCAGGCCGTAGGGGTTGGACGTCACGTTCAACCCTTCGGTGAGGCCAACTTGCACGTTGATGTGCGTCTCTCCGAAGAGGGCGATGGTGTCCCAGCGCACCAGCCCGTCCGCGTAGGTGTACCGAAGCCGCACCTGGTTGAAGCCCGTGGCGTCGGAGAAATTCCGGCCGATGTTCGGGTCGCGGGCCGGTGTACTGCCCGTCACCAGCTGGAAGGCGTCCTGGCTGTGCAGCGCCAAGAGGCTGAGGGTGCTCTTGGCGTTGGGCTTCCACACCAGCTTCAGCTGGGCGTCGTCGAAGACGGGGGCGACGGTGAAGCTGGTGCTGCTACCGGAGACGAAGAGGGGCAAGAAGAGGTCGATGTACGAGCGTCGCCCGGCGATGGCGATGCTGAAGTTGTCCCCCAACGGCCCCTCCAGCACCGCGTTGGTGTCGATGACGTTGACGTCCACCACGCCATGGAAGCCGTCCGTCTTGGGGTTGCGGCTCTTCACGTCCACCACCCCGCCCAGAATGTCTCCGTAGTAGGGCGGGAAGTTTCCGGGCAGGTAGTCCACCGACTGAAGCAGCTCGCTGTTGTAGACGGCCGTCAGGCCGCCGAAGTGAAAGAGGATGGGGAGCCGCTCGCCGTCCAGAAAAATGCCGGAGTCCTGGGGACTCGTCCCGCGGATGGCGATGAGGCCGCCGTTGAAGGGCGCCCGGGCCACGCCGGGCAGGTTTTGCACCACCTTGAGGGCGTCGCCGTACGTCCCCGGAATGCGCTCCACCTCCGCCTGGGAGATGGAGTACTCCGTCTCGTCCTTTTTCTCCTTGTCCGCCCGCACCACCGTCTCGTAGGGGCTGAAGAAGGTGTGGAGCAGGTAATACGTCACCCGCAGGGCCTTTCCCGGCGTGGACGTCTCGGCCGTCGAAAACTTCTCGTAGCCGCCGGCCGCCACCAGCACGGTGTGCTTTCCCGGGGGCACGTCCCGAAAGGAGAACCGCCCCTGGGCGTCGGTGGTGGTGGCCAGTTGGAGCTCGGGCAGTGCCACCTCGGCGCCGGCCACCGGGCGCCGCGTCCCCCGCTCGCGGACGGTGCCCTCCAGGTTGACTGGGCCCTGTTGCGCCACCTGCTGGGCCACCGGTGTGAGGACGAAGTCGTAGCCGTATTGGATGCGCACCGCCGCCGGCTTGTGGTCCACCTCCGCCGGGGAGAAGCGGAACTGCCGGACGGCCTGCAGGGCCGCCTCGTCAAAGCCATGGCCGGCCGGCACCAGCACCACGGCGCGCGTCACCTCGCCTTGGGCCGAGAGGTCCACCTCGAGCAGCACCTTGGCCTCGAGGCCCGCGGCGCGCGCCTCTTCCGGGTAAATGGCTTCGACGAAGTGCAACAGCACCGGGGCCCGTGTCAGCGTCTGCTGGGCGGGCGGACTGGCTGGCGCCACCACGTCCTGGGCCGGGGCCCGCAGGGCCAACAGCCCCGCCGCCAGCGCCAGCGCCCGGTAGCGCCGGGGGGCCTTGGGGATGGAGGGACGCAAGGTCACGGCGCGTACGAAGGACCCCGCTAAGCCAAGGCGTTTCACTCCACCTGCTAGGGGCGTCCGGCGTCGGTTGGGCCGACGGAGGGAGAAGACGCTGAGGACGTCCGGCGGTAGCTGAGGGTGTAGTCCACCGGGTGGGGGAGGTGCTTGCTGGTGATGGTGTACTGCACGGAGAGGCTTTGCAGGTCCGCCGACACCGTCCACACCACCCGCCGTGCGCCCTCCTGTCCACGAAAGTCCTGCACCAGCATGCCTTGCACGAAGCGCTGACTGAGCTTGCTCGCGTCGCCGGCCTTGGTGAGGTGGTCCACTTCTCGCCCGTCTTCCGGACTCTTGTCCGTCACCTGACAGGGGCTTTGGACTTCCACCTCGCCGTTGGAAAAACTCAAGGTGTAGCTGGCGCAGACTTCACAGACGTGGAGCAGCCTGTCGTAGGCAATGCCCCGGGCGATGAAAAACATCCCGTCCACCGAACGCTCGACGGCCGCCGGGACGGCGGCCCGCTCGGTGGAGCCGCCACTGAAGCGCCACTCCCCGGAGAAGCGCTGACGGAGCTCCTCCACACTCGGCCCGGACGCAAAGGAGGGCGCGGCGAAGAGGACCGCCGCTAGACACAGCTGGGCGCAAGCCCTGGCGCGAGAGGACGGGCTCATTGCCGCCGGTAGGTAAGGGTGAAGTCCACCGGGGTCGTCAATTGGGGGCTCTCCATCACCCGGTGCACCAGCAACGTCGCGCCCTCGTCCGCGAGACGAAACTCGGTGACGCCGCTTCCGTCGTCGGTGTGGCCCTTCTGCACCAAGACACCGTCGACGAAGCTCTGCGACACCTGGCTTTTGTCCCCGAACTTCGTCTCCAGAGGGAAAGGCCGCCCGTCGAGCGGTCCAAATTCCGGCGGATAGCCGGCGGTGGTGAGGCGGAGGTTGCCCAGGCCGTCGAAAAAGAGCGTGTAGGCGTCGCGAATGTCCGCGCGTTGACGCAAGGTTTGCCGGGCCACCGGTTTCCCGAGAAAGCCCAGCCCGGAGATGGCCTTTTCCACCGCCGCCGCCACCGCCTTTCGCTCGGCGTCCCCCCCGGCGTAGCCGTAGGTGCCGGCGAAGCGGCGCTGCAGCTCGGCGGTGGCGCCCTGCGTTTGGGCCGGAGCCACCGCCTCGGGAGTCGGCGCGGGGTGCGCGCAGCCGACGAGGAAGGCCAGCCCGAGCCACGCCCAGGCGGCGTTGGCGCCTCGGGCCGGTGGGGACGGTGTGGCGGGCTGCGCCCTCAGGAGAGGCGTGCGAGCAAAAGCTTGCGCTGCAGCTGGAGCGCCTCGGGAGCGCGCTTGGCCAAGAGCTCGAAGAATTCTCCTTGGCTCTGCAGCTCCTCCTTCCATTCCTCGGTGTTGATGGAGGTCGCCTCGTCCACCAACTCCGACGGAATGTCCAGGCCGGACAAGTCGAGGTCGCCCGCCTTGGGCACCCAGCCGAGGAGCGTCTCCTGGCCGCCGACGCGTACGTGGGAGCGGTCGACAATCCACTTCAGCACCCGCATGTTTTCGCCGAAGCCGGGCCACAAGAACTTCCCGTCTTTACTTTTTCGGAACCAGTTGACCTGAAAAATCTTCGGCGGGTAGGGGATTTTGCTCTGCATCTGCAGCCAGTGCTGCAAGTAGTCGCCCATGTTGTAGCCACAGAAGGGCAGCATGGCCATCGGGTCGCGGCGTACCACGCCCACCTTGCCGGTGGCGGCGGCGGTGGTTTCCGAGCCCAAGGTGGCGCCGAGGAAGACGCCGTGGCCCCAGTTGAAGCTCTGCAGCACCAAGGGGATGGTGGTGGCGCGCCGGCCGCCGAAGATAATGGCCGAGATGGGCACGCCGTCCGGGTCGTTCACCTGCCGGGAGAGCGCCGGGTTGTTGGTCATCGGCGCGGTGAAGCGGCTGTTGGGGTGGGCCGCCTTCTCCGTGCTGCCCTTCTTCCAGGGCTGGCCCTGCCAGTCGATGAGCTCGTCCGGCACCGGGCCGTCCATGCCCTCCCACCACACGTCGCCGTCTTTCGTCAGGGCGACGTTGGTGAAGATGGTGTCCTTGGCGATGGTGGCCATGGCGTTGGGGTTGACTGGCGAAGTTGGTGCCCGGCGCGACGCCGAAGTAGCCGTTCTCTGGATTGACCGCCCACAGCCGGCCGTCCTTGGCCACCCGCATCCAGGCGATGTCGTCGCCGACCGTCCAGACCTTCCAGCCTGCAAAGCGCTTGGGCGGGATCAGCATCGCGAAGTTGGTTTTGCCGCACGCCGAGGGAAAGGCGCCGGCGACGTAGGTGGTCTGGCCGTCAGGGCTTTCCACCCCGAGGATGAGCATGTGCTCGGCGATCCAACCCTCACTCCGGCCGAGGTAGCTGCCGATGCGCAGCGCCAGGCACTTCTTGCCGAGCAGCGCGTTGCCGCCGTAGCCGGAGCCGAAGCTCCAGATGGTGTTGTCCTGCGGAAAGTGGCAGATGAAGCGCCGCTCGGGGTTGACGTCGCCCGGTGCAGTGGAGCCCGTGGTTGAAGTCCGGCGAGTTGCCCAAGAGGTCCAGCGCCTGCTTCCCCAGGCGCGTCATGATGCGCATGTTGAGGGCGACGTAGACGCTGTCGGTGAGCTCGATGCCGACCTTGGCCAAGGGCGAGCCGAGCGGCCCCATGACGTACGGCACGACGTACATGGTGCGGCCCTTCATCGAGCCGTCGAAGAGCTTGGTGAGCTTGCTGTAGGCCTCCGCCGGCGCCATCCAGTTGTTGGTCGGCCCGGCCTCGTCCTTCTCCGGGGTGCAGATGAAGGTGAGGTGCTCGACGCGCGCCACGTCATTGGGGTTGCTGCGGTGGAGGTAGCAGCCCGGGCGCTTCTTTGGGTTGAGCGGGATGAGGACGCCGGTGTCCACAGCGTACTTGGTGAGGCGGACGCGCTCCTCCTCGGAGCCGTCGCACCACACCACCTTGTCCGGCTTGCACAGCGCTGCCATGTCCCGCACCCAGCTCAGCAACGAGGGGTTGCGCGTGGGCGCCGGGGCGCTGTCGTTGTCTTGAAGCTGAATGGCCATCGGAGCACCTCTCTTAAGACGTTCGCCACCACGGGCAATACCCGTCCCCGCGCCTGGCGACAACCGTTCTGGACGCCGGACTCTGGGCGCTCATCCCTCCCATCAGCAAGGATTGGGAGTGACGCGCCGCATCCAGCAGGGGATTACTCCAAGTCGAAGACCTGGTAGCGCCCGCGCGCGTCGAGCACGGTGCCCCACACGCGGTGGCTGGCCTGGTGCTCGGAGGGCCCCAAGGACACCTTCGTCCCCGTGCCCAAGTCGACGTCCCGGATGGACTCCAGGGCATCGACGAGCTTCTCCGGGTCGAGGTCACGCCCCGCCCGCTGCAGCCCCTCGGCCAAAAGACGCCCCACCAGGTAGCCCTCGAAGGAGACGGCGTCCGGCCGCTCGTCCGGCGCCGTCCGCTCGAGCTGTCGCTTGTAACCGAGGACTGCGCTGGCTCCGGAGTCCACTGGCGGGACGACTTGGGTGACGATGACACCGTCTCCGACGCCCTGCCCCAGTTGCTGTAGCTCCTCGGCAAGTGCCGTCGCCCCCACACCGGAGACGGAGGCGTAGCTCACCCCAGGGGAGACGACGCGAAGGCGGGCGATGAAGCGAGCCGCGGCCCGGTAGCTGGCCACCATCACCACCGCCCGGATGGGGGGGACGTGGAGCCGGATGCGCTGCACGGCGTCCTCCACGTCCAGCGTGTTGCGCGGGTAGCCCACCCGAAGCAGGGCGGGAAGCTTGTACTCCCGGCGAAGCAGCTTCAACACGCCTTGGTAGGCGGCCTCGCTCCCCGGCCCCTCCTCCCCGAAGAGGCAAATTTGCTCCGGATGGATGCCACGCCGGACGAGGAAACGCACCAGCGCCACCGCTTCCTCGGCGTCGCTCGCCCGCAGGTTGAAGACGTAGCGGTCCGGCGGGTCGCGGCGCAGCACCTGGGCGCCGCTGAAGGCACCCAAAAGAAGCGTCCTGCGCTCGAGGACGAAGGGCACCGAGGCCATGGCATTGGCGGCGCCGACGTTGCCCACCAGCGCGAAGACTTTTCGCTTCTCCCACAGCGTCCGCAGGGCGATGGGAGTCCGCGAGGGCTCGAGCCCGTCGTCCTCGGGCACGAGGACGAGCTTTCGTCCATGGATGCCGCCCGCGTCGTTGACTTGGGCGAACGCGGCCTCCAGGCCCACCTTCATCTGCCGGCCGAGCTCCTTGGAGGGCCCGCTGAAGGGGGCGGCCAGCCCAAACACAATGCTGTCCGGGGTGACGCCCTGGACGGAGGGTGCGGCCGGCGCCGGCGCGCCGGCGGGAGCCGCCGCGGTGGCGGGCGGAGCGGGCTGGGGGCGGGGGGCCTCCTTCGGCTTGAGAAAGAAGAAGAGGAGAAACACCGCAAGAATGCCTGCCAAGAGGCATCCCCCGACGATGGACAGTCCGGCCAGCTTTCGCGTGGCCTCCGTCGGCTCCTCGACCTCGGCGACGTCCTCGAGGGGGACTTCGAGCTCGTCCTGCGACTGCACCGAGGGCCCAGTGTGCACCGGCTGGGTGGCGGGCTCTGGGCAGTAGGCCTCCAGCGCGTGCCAGGTGCCGCAGTCCGGGCACAGGCGGCTCGACGGCTGGGCCTCCTCGGAGAGGACGTCGTCTCGTCCCGGGTGCGGGCCGAGCACGGCCGAGCTTCGCCCCACGCCGTCCCGCCCCGGCAGCTCGGGGTGCAACACCTCGTTGAGGGGGACGTGGATGCGGCGCATGGGAGGCCGGACGTCCACCTCCACCTCGAAGGAGCCGCGTCGAATGTGCAGCGCCCTCTGCAACGCGTCCACTCCCACCCGCTCGCCGAAGCGCGCGTCGAGTAGCTCGCCGTCCGCGACGAAAAACTCTCCGCGCCCTTCCGGGAGGTCCGGCGTGGAGACGCGGATGGCCACCGTCTTCTTGCTCATGCAGTAGAACTGGATGAGGTCCGGGAAGGAGACGTCGGGAAAATTTCCGACCATGTCAGGCTCCCCAAGAGCAAAAAACGGCACCCCGAGTGTCCCGGGGGGCAGGCGTGTCAGTCAATTTGGATGTCTCCCTCCAGGGCGTTTACCCGGGAGAATGCGCTGAGGGCCTGACGGCGGGGGGTTGGCGTAGCATGCCGTCCCCTGATGGCCATCCCCACGCCTGTGCCGGCTGCTGCCACCGTCCCCTACACGCGGAACCGAAGCGAGCGCAACCGCATCATCCTGGCCGTCGTCACCGGTACCACCATCGAGTGGTACGACTTCTACCTCTTCAGCTCCCTGTTTCTGGTGCTGCAAGACCAGTTTTTCCCGAAGGGCGTGGGCGTCGACGCGACGCAGGCCAACTACGCCGTCTACACCATCGCCTTCTTCACCCGCCCCTTGGGCGCGCTGTACTTCGGCCGGCTGGGGGACCTCTACGGGCGAAAGCGCGCCTTCTTCGCCACGCTTCTGTTGATGGGCGCGGCCACCATCGGGATTGGGTTTCTGCCGACGTACGCTCAAATCGGCATTTGGGCGCCGATGCTCCTCGTCTTCTTTCGGGCGGTGCAGGGGTTTGCGCTGGGGGGCGAGTACGGTGGCGCCGCCACCTTCGTCGCGGAAAACGTCCCCGACGCCGAGCGCGGCTTCTACACCAGCTTCGTCCAGCTCACCGCCACCTTGGGCTTCTTCGTCACCCTGGTGGTGTTGCTCGGCATCAAGCGCGGCATGGGCGAGGAGGCCTACACCGCCTGGGGGTGGCGCTTCGCCTGGGTGGCCTCCCTCTTTTTGTTGGGCGTCTCCATGTACGTGCGGCTCCGGCTCAAGGAGTCCCCGTTGTGGGAAAGACTCAAGGCCGAGCGCCGCCTCTCCGTGGACCCGGTGCTGGAAAGCGTCGACCGGGAGAACCGCTGGAAGATGTTCATCGCCCTCGTTGGCGCCACCGCCGGGCAGGGCGTGGTTTGGTACACCGCGCAGTTTTACACCTTCCTCTGGATGCAGAACGCGCTCCACGTGCCGGCCACCATGGCCGGCGTGGTGGTGGCCGTGGCGCTGCTGTGTGGGATGCCCTTCTTCGTGGTGGTGGGGCAGCTCTCGGACCTCATCGGCCGCAAGCCGCTCATCATCGGCGGCAACTTGTTGGCCGCGGTGGCCTTCTACCCGCTGTACCGGGCCATGGCCGCCGCCGCCAACCCCGTCAACCCCGTCCTCCTCACCTTTCTCGTCTTTCTCCAAGTCCTCCTGGTGACGCTCTCCTACGGGCCCATGGCCGCCTTCCTCGTCGAGCAATTCTCGGCCCGGGTGCGTTACACCGCCGTCTCGCTGCCCTACCACGTGGGCTATGGCTGGTTTGGAGGCGCCGTCCCGTTGGTGGCGGGCTTCCTCGTCCGGGGGACGGGCAACCAGTATGCGGGACTCGCATTTCCCATTGCCGTCGCCGGCGTCTCCGGACTCGTGGGCGCAGTGTGGGTGCGGGAGACGCAAGGCACGCGCATTTGGGCCGAGGTGGGGCCACCTCGAAAGACGCCCACCGGCTCGACTCCACGCCTCTAGCCCTGGGGGGCCAGGCGTTAGTGGATGGCGGCCCGCAGCGGGAGCCGCCGCACAAGGGCGGCCTCGGCGTCGAGGAGGGCGTCCAGCCGGAGACGGGCCGCCTCGCCGTGCGCGCCCTCCGCCAGCCGCACAAACAGCCGCTGGTGGCCGTCCTCGCTTTGGGCGAGCTCCGCGTAGAAGGCTTGCAGCTCGCCCTCCGGGAGGCCTGCGGCGAGCAGCCCCAGGCGCTCGCAACTTCGGGCCTCGATGAGGGCCGCCACCAAAAGACGGTCGAGCTGTCGCTCGCGGGCCGACGTCCGGACGAGGGCCTGAAGCGCTTGCGCATAGGGGTCCCCGCGGTCCCGCCCCAGCGAGAGACCGCGTCGCTCGAGCCACCCGAGGACGCGCGCCAGGTGCCCGGCCTCCTCTCGCGCAAGCCGCGCCATGTGGGAAGGAAGGCCGGGGACGTCCGGGTAGGCCTGAAGCAGCGAGAGCGCGTTGGCCGCGGCCTTTTTTTCGCAATGGGCGTGGTCCACCAGCACCGCGTCCAAGTGCGCGAGCGCGCCCGGAAGCCAACCGTCGGCCGTCCGCGCCCGAAGCACGAGGGCGGGGCCGTCCTTGGCGGAAGGGGAGGGACGAGAGGACATGAGGGTTTTCGCGGCGTGGACTCCTAGCGCGCCGGCGGCCCCGGCAGCAAAGCGCACCAAATGGGGGACAGCCGGCCTCTCCCTCAAAAACGCGGCTGGCCAAGCGTGGCCGAAGGACGGGAACCCAGGCAACGGCCTTTCCGTGGGAGAGTCAGAAGGGGCCGAGGGCCCCCCGTTGGACGACGGCCCGCCGCTTGGGAGTTACTCCTTTATATGGACAGTCCGCCGGACAAAGGCGCGCTCAACTTCCGCTGGCTCTTGCGTCTCCGCTGGGGCGCGGCCTTCGGCCAGCTGGCGCTGGTGTTGGGGGTGCAGGCCGGGCTCACCCTGAGGCTGCCCTTTTTTGCCCTGGAGCTCGTCATTGGCCTCGAGCTTCTCAGTAACCTGCTGCTTTCCCAATGGGCCCGGCGCTCTCCGCGCCTGTTGGCCTCCGCCGACGGCGCTGAGAATGCCATTGCTTGCGTGGTGGCGGCGGACTTCGCGCTCCTCACGGTGCTGTTGGCGTTGAGCGGCGGCCCCAACAACCCCTTCACCGTGCTGTACCTCGTGGAGGTGACGCTGGCCGCCGTCATGCTCGCGCCTCGGCGCACCTGGGTGCTGTTGGGGCTCGCCCTGGCCTGCTTTGGCATGCTGTTCGCCACGCCGCGCTTCGCCTGGTTTGCCGCGCATGGGCTCTCCCACGAACAGATGATGGACCTCCACATCCGCGGCATGTGGGTGGCCTTCGGCGTGGCCGCAGCCTTCATCGTCGTCTTCGTCCAGCGCGTCACCCGGGCGCTGGCCGAGCGCGACCGAGAGCTCGCCACCGCCCGCAACCAGGCGCTGCGCCAGGAGCGCCTGGCCTCCTTGGCGACGCTGGCCGCCGGGGCGGCGCACGAGTTGTCCACGCCGCTGTCCACCATCGCCGTGGTGGCCCACGAGCTCGAACGCCAGCTGGCGCAAGCCGCCCCGGAGGCGGTCGCCGACGCGCGCCTCATCCGGGACGAGGTGGAACGCTGCCGAGAGACGCTTTCGCGCATGGCCACCGACGCCGGGGCCCCGGGCGGCGAGGGGCAGGGGCAGGAACCCCTCTCGCGGGTGGTGGACGAGGCCCTGGCGGGGCTCGCCGGCCGAGAGCAGGTGCGGGTGGAGGCCCACGGAAACCTGAGCCGACAGGTGCCGCTGCTGCCGTTGCGAGCGCTCGGCCGTTCGGCACAGGCGCTGGTCCGCAATGCGCTTCAGGCCTCGCCGGCGGGCGCGGAGGTGCTGCTTCGGGTGGATGCCACGCCGCGGCTGTTGCGCCTCGAGGTGAGCGACCGGGGCTCGGGCATTCCTCCGGAGGTGCTGGCCCGGGTGGGCGAGCCCTTCTTCACCACCCGCCAGCCCGGAGCCGGGATGGGCCTGGGCGTTTTTCTGGCGCGCAGCCTCTCCGAGCAGCTCGGCGGCAGCTTCTCTCTCACCTCCGCGCCCGGCAGCGGGACACGGGCGGTGGTGCAAGTCCCGCTGTCCGCGCCCAGAGGCGAGCCACCCTCCCCGCCGTGAGCGCCTCGCTTTCCATCCTCCTCGTGGATGACGACGAGGTGTTTCGCCAGCGCATGGCGCGTGCCCTGCGGGACCGGGGCCACGAGGTGCGCACCGCGGGCAACGCCGAGGAAGCCCTGGCTCTCGCCTTGGCCGAGTCCCCGGAGTACGCGGTGGTGGACTTGAAGATGCCTGGACGGGGCGGCCTGCACTTGGTGGCCGAGCTCAAAGCCCTCGACCCAAGCACGGCGGTGGTGGTCCTCACCGGCTATGGCAGCATCGCCACGGCCACCGAAGCCGTCCGGCGGGGCGCCGTGGACTACGTGAGTAAGCCCGTCGACGCCGATGAGCTCCTGGCGGCCTTTGGCCGCGGCGCCGGGAATGCCACCGCACTTCCAGAGACAGCGTCCACGCCGACGCTGGCCCGCGCCGAGTGGGAGCACATCCAGCGCGTCCTCGCCGACTGCGAGGGCAATGTCTCCGAGGCGGCGCGCCGCCTCGGGCTGCACCGGAAGTCCCTGCAGCGAAAACTCCACAAGTACCCGCCGGCGCGCTAAAAACTGCCCCAGGGCGGCGCTGGCCGGGGCTGGCCCCGCGCGGTTTTTCTCAATGGCGCCCGAGCGCTTCACGGACGGCGCTCGCCCGGACGCGCACCGGCCCGCGCGGCAGCGCGGCCAGCGAGAAGCCCTGAAGGAGCTCCCGTGCCACCAAGGGCCGGCCGTCGGAGAGTCCGGCCCACTGGCCGAGCAAGCCAATGAGTCTCTCCTTGGGCAGCCCGCCCTCCCGGAGCTCGCTCACGGTGGGCGGTCCGGCCCGCTTGGCGAGTCGCGTTCCGTCCTCTCCCAACAAGAGCGGCACGTGGGCGTACACGGGCGCCGGGAGGCCCAGCGCCCCGGCCAGCTGGAGCTGTCTTGGGGTGGAGTGCAGCAAGTCCTCCCCCCTCAGGACGTGGGTGACGCGAGCCGCGCCGTCGTCCACGACGACGGCGAGTTGGTAGCTCGCCACGCCGTCGGTGCGGCGCACGACGAAGTCGCCCACCGTCGCCTGGACGTCCTGCACGACGCTGCCGTGCAAAGCGTCCAGGAAACGCTCCGCGCCGCCAGAGGCGCGAAAGCGGAGCGCCGCCGCACGCCTCCGCCCGCGCACCTCGGCCTCCGCCGGGCTCAGCTGGGCGCACGTCCCCGGGTAGACGGGTCCGTCCTCCGCCGCGCCATGGGGCGCGGTGGCCGCCCGGGCCACCTCGGCGCGACTGCAGAAGCAGGGGTAAATGCGCCCTTGGGCCGCCAGGCGCCCGAGCGCCTCCCGGTAGGCGTCCGCGCGCTGGCTCTGAAAAACCACTGGCCCGTCGAAGTCCAGCCCCAGCCACTCCAAGTCCCGGCGCAGCCCGTCCACGGACTCCGGACGGCAGCGCGCGGCGTCCAAATCCTCAATGCGGAGGGCGAATTCTCCGCCCTCCTTTCGGGCCCAGAGCCAGCCGAGGAGCGCCGCCCAGGCGTTGCCCAGGTGCAGAGGGCCGGTGGGGCTCGGGGCAAACCGTCCACGGTGGGTGGGGGGCATGGGGGAGTGGAGGAGACTAGCGCTCGCCGCTTCCGGTGCGAGGAGGGTAAAGGAGTCCCATGCGGTTCCTCCACTGCTCCGACGTCCACATCACCGATGACTACTTCCGCCGCCGGCTGTTGCGCTTGGGCTGGCGCCGGTGGGTGGCCATGGCCGAGCTCCAGCTGGGGGGTCGGGCTCGGCGCTTCGCGCACGCCGAGGAGACGCTGAGGCAGATTGCCCGGGACGCGGAGTCCCTGGGCGTCGACCACCTGGTGCTGTCCGGAGACTTGACTGCCTACGCCATGCCCGATGAATTCCTCCGCGCCCGGGCGGCGCTGGCGCCCTGGGTGGAGGACAGGGCTCGGGCCAGCGTCATTCCCGGAAACCACGACCGTTACACCCCGGGCGCGCTCAAGGGCCGACGCTTCGAGCGCAGCTTTGGACACCTGTTGCCCTCGGACATTCCGGAGCTTGCGGTCGAGGACGGTTTCCCCTTCGTCCGGCTTCTCGGCGAGCGAGACGCGGTGGTGGGGCTGTGCTCGGCGCGGGTGCCGCGCTTTCCAGGCATGTCCTTCGGAGTCATCGGCCGTGCGCAGCTCGACGCCCTGCAAACGCTGGTGTCCCACCCGCGGCTGCGCCAACGGGCGTTGCTGGTGGCGGTGCACCACGCGCCGTTCAAGGCGAACGGCAAGCCGGACAAGCGCTCCCACGGGCTCGTGGACGCGAGCCAGCTGTTGGCTTTGCTTCCTGGCCCGCGTTTCGCCGTCTTGCACGGCCACATCCACCACCGCTTCCACCACGAAGCGACGGCCACCAGGCCGCACATTTTCGGCGCTGGCTCCTCCACCGAGGCTGGGGACGAGGGCTACTGGGTACTGGAGACGGCCGACGGGAAAATTGCGGGTGCGCGGGCGCTCCGCCCGCAGCTCACGCCCGAAGCAGCGGCAGGTACGGCCTGACGAAGTGCACCCAGCCGCGGGCGTCCACCTCGACTTGCCAGCGCGCGGAGAGAAGCAAGGGGCGCGAGCCGTCGAGGAAGGCGGCCAACAGGGCGGCCGCGCCCATGGGGTCGAGCGCCGGACCACGGAAGGCGACGTGCAACAGAAGCCCCAGCCGCTCGCTCACGTCCACCGAGGCCACCACCCGGGTGTGTCCCACCCGGCGTTGGAGGTTGACCGGTCGCGCGGAGAGCGCCTCGCCCGGTGCGACGCCTACCCAGTTGGTGGGGTCCAGCGCCTCGGCGACGAGCTCGCGCCCGGCTTCCTTCCAACTGGTGTGTGTCGACACCGGCTCCATGGCTACCTCCGCCATGCCTCACTCCACTGGTTGGACGCAAGCCGAGACGCGGGGTCCGGGGACACCCCTTGCCGCGGACGGCCTTGACTTCGCTCCCAGTCCCAGCCCTCAGACGGCGGCGAAACGCTGCGCCAGCTGCCCCGCATTCCGGATGCAGTCCGCCACGCCCGCCCCGCCATAGGCGTTTCCACTGAGCCACAACCCGGGCCAGCGGGCCGCCTCACTGAGGGCCCGTTGCACGCGCTCGGCGTGTCCAACGTTGTACTGCGGGATGGCGCGGGGCCAGCGGTACACCTCCGTCAGCGTCGGCGTGCGCTGGACGCCGAGCAACGCCTGGAGCTCGTCCCGGGCCATCTGCACCAGGCTCGCCTCGTCGCGGGACACGAGCTCCGGCCGGTGCGCGCCGCCCAACAGGACACTGAGCAGCGTTCCACCACCCGGCGCACGGAAGGGGAATGCGGACGAGGCGTACACTGCCCCGAGAATGTCCCGGTGCTCGCACCTCGGGGCGAGGAACCCGAAGCCCTCCGGCTCGGGCGCAAGCGCTGGGCGGTAGCCGAGGTGCACCACCGCCACCGGCACCGAGGCAAAGGCGTCCAACGTGCCGGCGAGCCCGGCGTCGAAGGGGCGGACGAGGGACGAGGCGGCCGCAGGCGGGAGCGCCAGCACCACCCTTGTGGCGGCCAGCGCGCCCTCCGTCGTCACCAGGCGCCAGCCGTCGTCGGTGCGGCCGAGCGCGGTCACCTCGGACTTGAGCCTCAAGCGTGGGCCCAGGGCCTGGGCCATGGCCAAAGAGAGGGCGCCAAGGCCGCCCTCCAACGAGGCGAGTCTCGGGACGGGCCCACCGGCTGTCCGTCGAGCGGCGAGTGCGCCCACGAGGAGACTCCGGTGAGCGCGCTCCAGGGCCCAGAGCCGGGGAAAGGCGGAGGCGGCGCTCAGCCGCTCGACGTCCCCCGCCCAAATGCCCGTCTGCAGGGCGTCCACCAGGGTGGCGGTGACGGTGCGGCCCAAGTGCCGCCGCGCAAAGTCTCCGAGAGACTCGTCCACGCCGGGAGGGCCGCGGCGGCTCAACGGCTCGAGGAGGAGGCGCAGCTTGGCTGGAAGGGGAAGTACTTTCGAACGCAGCAGGGCAGCGGGCGAGGTGGGGAGGCCCACCAGCCGGCCGCCGAGGACGACGAAGCGGCGGCTGGCGCTCGCCGACGCCGGCCGAAGCAAGAGGCCGAGGGAGGTGGCCAGCCGGGCCACCTCCCCCTCCCGGTCGAGGACGCTGTTGGGCCCCGTCTCGAGGAGGAAGCCCTCGCGCTCCTGCGTCTGGGCGGTGCCCCCGGGCCGGCCGGCGGCCTCGAGCACCGTCACCGGGACGGACGCCCGGTGCAGGGCGAGGGCCACCGCCAGGCCGGAGACGCCGCCGCCCACCACCACCGTCGGTTCCGTGGACGGCATGGGCGTCAGGGGTAGAGGTGCTGCACCGTCCAGGGGGCGTCGGGCGCGGCGCGCTCAAACACCTCGCGCTCGTGCAGGCGGTTTTCGCGGCCCACCCAGAATTCAATTTGGTCCGGCACGAGCCGGTACCCCGACCAGTACGGCGGCCTGGGAATGGGCTTCCCCTGGTACTGGGCCTCCACCGCCGCGACGCGGGCCTCCAGCGTCGCCCGGTTGGGCAAGGGAGCGCTCTGGGTGGACGCCCAGGCGCCGACTTGGCTGCCGCGGGGCCGGGTGGCGAAATAGACGTCCGCTTCCTCGGGCGACACCGTCTCGACAACGCCCTCCACCCGGACTTGGCGGCCCAAGGGGCTGAAGTGGAAGGTGAGCGCCGCCGCGGGGTGGCTGGCCAGCTCGTGGCCCTTTCTGGACTCGAGGTTGGTGTAGAAGACGAAGCCCTGCGCGTCGAAGCCCTTCAGCAGCACGACGCGCGCGCTGGGGCGCCCGTTTGGGCCCACGGTGGAGAGCACCATGGCGTTGGGGTCCTTGGGAATGGCCTTTTCCGCCTCGGCGTACCAAGTGGCGAAGCGCTGGAACGGGTCGGACATGGGCAGGGGCACCATAACGCCGTCACCCAGTCCCGCCGAGGCGCGGGACATTCCACCCGCGCCACACAGACACCAGCCGCAGCCCAGCTGCGGAGACGAAGCCCACCACGCCCGCTGTCTCCGGACCGGCCCCCAGCCGGCCCAAGCCGACGAAGAGCACGCTGCCCAGGAGTGCCGCGGTGGCGTACACCTCGCGCTGAAAAATAACCGGCGTGTCGCCGGCGAGAATGTCGCGGAGGATGCCGCCGCCGACGGCCGTGAGGACGCCCACCACCACCGTGGGGAGTGGGCTCAGGCCGGCTTGCGAGGCGCGCAGGCAGCCGATGACGGCATAGAGCCCGAGGCCCAACGCGTCGACGACGGTGATGGCGGGAAGGACGCGCCGCACATGCCGCTCGAAGAAGTAACCGATGACCGCCGCGGCGATGACGACGAGGAGGTAAGTGGGGGTGGCCAGCGCCACCGGGAGCCCCTGCTGGAGCAGGACGTCGCGGATGAGGCCGCCGCCCAGGCCTGCCACCAGGGTGAGGAAGGCCAGTCCGCCGAGGTCAAAGCGCTTCTGGCTCGCGAGCAGAGCGCCGCTCAGGCCCGAGGCCAACACCGCGGCCAAGTCGATGACCTCACTGACGGACGCACTCATGGGCAAGGCCCCTGGGGGGGCACCTTAGACGAAGAGGGTTGACGGCAGCCCCGGGCTCGGGCGAGGTCTCGCCTCTGGGCCGTGCGCATCCTCTTCCTTTCTTCCGAGGTGGCGCCCTTCAGCAAGACGGGAGGCCTGGGCGACGTGGCCAAGGCGCTGCCCGCCGCGCTGGCGCGGGCCGGGCACGAAGTGCGGGTGGTGACGCCCCTCTATGCCTCGGTGAAGGGCGACCTCACGCCCAGCGAGGTAACGCTCAACCTGCGGTTTCCCTTTGGCGTCGAGCGAGGCGGGCTGCTCTTGGCCCGGCCCAACCCGCGTCACGAGGTGTGGTTCATCGACCACCCGGGCTATTTCCGACGCCCCAGTCTCTACGGCACCGCCTGGGACGAGCACCGCCGCTTCGGCTTTTTCTCGGTGGCCGCGCTTCAGGCGGCGCAACGGATGGGATTTGTACCGGACATCATCCATCTCAACGACTGGCCATGTGGCCTGGCCGCGGTGGCGTTGCAGGCTCGGTTCGCCACCACCGCGCTCGGAGGGGCGCGCAGCGTCTTCACCATCCACAACCTCGCCTACCAGGGCAATTTCCCAAAGTCGGTGATGGATGACTTGGGGCTCCCCTGGGCGCTCTTCCACGCCGGCGGGCTCGAATTCTACGACACCGTCAACTTCATGAAGGCCGGCATCACCAGCGCTGACGCGCTCACCACCGTCAGTCCGCGTTATGCCCGTGAAATTCAAACCAAGGAATTCGGCTGCATGCTGGAGGGCGCCGTCCGAGCGCGAGCGGACCGACTGACGGGCATCCTCAACGGGATTGACGACGAGGAATGGGACCCGGCGCGAGACCCGCTGCTGCCCGCCCGGTATGACGCCTCTGACTTCGCGGGAAAGGCTGTCTGCAAAGCCGCGCTTCGGCGCCGTTTCGCCTTTCCCGCCTCCGACGCGCTCTCGCCTCGGCCGCTCTTTGCCAGTGTGAGTCGGCTCACGGCACAGAAGGGCGTGGACTTGCTGCTGGCCGCGCTGCCTTGGGCCTTGGCTCGCGCCGACTTCGAAGTGGTCCTCCTCGGCAACGGCGAGGAGCACTACGAGCGCGGCCTCCGCGCGCTGGCCGAGCGGTACCCAGCCCGGGTGGGGGTCCACATTGGCTTCGACACCGCGCTGTCCCACAACATCGAGGCCGGTGCCGACTTCTTCCTCATGCCTTCGCAGTACGAGCCCTGCGGCCTGAACCAGATGTACTCCTTGCGCTACGGGACGGTCCCCATCGTCCGCGCCACCGGCGGACTGGACGACTCGGTGCGCGACGCAGCCCTCGCCGACGGGGACGGCTTCAAATTCGAACATTTCCAGCCGGACGCCCTGGCCTGGGCCATGGGACGCGCGCTTGAAGCCTGGCGTTCACCCGCGACGCTGGACGCCTTGCGCCGGCGAGGGATGGCCGTCGACTTCTCCTGGGGCGCTTCAGCGTCTCGCTACGAGCAGCTGTACGCCTCGCTCCTCGGGTGAAAACCCGCTGGAAGCGTCTCGAGCCGGTCCGTTTTGGGCAGAGGCGCCGAGGCTTGCGGGCGGGCCGGTTAATGAAGGACTTGCAGAAGCCGGATGTCGAGGGTGACGGGGTTCTGCGGGGTGTTGTTTTTGAGCTCCGCGCACAGCGAACCCTGAAATACAATTTGGTTCTTGCTGGCGTTGTACGTCCAGGTGTCCGGCCCGGACAGGTAGGGCGTCCCGTCGAGCACCACGCTGATGAGAGAAGGGTCCGAGGGCACCTCGTCCAGGTTGTAGACGCAGGCGGTCTGGGTGAGGGTGCTTCCGATTTCCGCCAGCGCCTCGGTGAGGGTCGGTCCATCCGTGGCCTGAAAAAACTGCTGGCTGCACAGCCCGGTGGCCAGCAGGCAGTCGTTCCCGGACCCGCAGCTGTCGGTGGTGTTGGGGCACTTCCGGACGAAGCCTCCAGCTTCGGCCATGGCCTCCAGCGTGGCCTGCGGGACGCTGCCCACGACGTCTGCGCCGAAGCCGATGACGATGGTCTTGATGTTTTGGGTCGTCTTCATCGTCTCGATTTGAGCGACGGTGGCGTCCTTGTCCAAGCAGTCGGTGTTCGCCGAGCACGGGGGGTGGGCCGAGCTGGTGCAGGTGCAGGTGTTGGCGTCCAGGGTGTTGTTGCAATTGGGCAAGCCGTCGGTGAGCAAGAGGACGAAGTCCTGCCTGCCGGGGTCGCTGAGCTCGGCGATGTTGCTGGCGATGTATTGCAAGCTGGCTTGCGTCGGGGTGCCTCCGCTGGGCGTCAGCGTCTGGAGCGCAGTGTTGGCCGCGACGGTGGCCGCTTCCAGGACGCTGTCCGCATCCCCCGCGCTGGCTGGAGGCAAACTGGCCAGGACGTCCGACGCCGTGGTGGCCACGCAGCTCTGGTTGGGGAACTCCGCCAGTCCCACCCGGGCCACCGGCGAGCCGCCGTCGGGCGTGGTGAGGAATTGCCCCATCACCTGTTGGAGCACCACAATTTTGCTCGGGCCGCTGGGCGGCGTCACCGGGTCTGCCATGGAGCCCGACTTGTCCACCAACAACATGAGGTTGGGCTTGGGCTGGTTGAAGGCCAACGGGACGCTGTGCTCCTCTTGCGCCACGGCGCCGGGAGCGACGGGCTCGAAGTCGTAAACCTGGCAGCCCGCCGCCAGCACGCCGGCGGCGAAGAAGGAGGTGAAGGCGGCAGAAGCGTGACGTCCACCAAACGGTGCTCTCATTGCGAACTCAATGTGCCAGACGCGGGGATGTGGGTGCGACGGATGAACCCAGGCTGAAAGCTTGTGAGGCCGTCGGAACGGACAGCCGCCTGCTGCAGGGGAAGCTAAGGAACGCGCAGAAGCGATGAGAGATTCCAGTGCCCTGCATTCCAGCCGGCGACCCGGGGCCCCGGGGGTGCGCCACCTGGCAATCCGAAGCGTCCTCGCAGAAAGCGTCCCCCAAGCCCTTGCGAAGTCGCGTCGTCCATTCCTCCGGCACGCTGTCCCACCTCTGGCGGCAATGTCGTCTCGAGCGCTAGTGTCCGGCCGCGATTTCCCTCTAAGCGGCTGAAGTCAGGAGCGTTTAAAAACCATGGTTTGGTGGCTGTGGGTCCTCCTCGGGCTCGGACTGTTAACCTTCGAGGTCCTGACGCCCGGGGGCTTCTTCGCCCTCTTCTTCGGGCTGGCTGCGCTCCTGGTGGGCGCGCTCACCGGGCTTGACGCCTCCGGCCCGCCCTGGCTGCAGTGGCTCCTCTTCTCCGGCATCTCGGTGGGCTTCGTCCTGGTGTTGCGCCGGCCGCTGCTGGCGCGGGTGAAAACCCCGCAGCGCACCCTGCCGCCCATTGACTCGTTGGTGGGCGAGGTGGCGACGCTGCTCGAGGACTTGCCGCCGGGCGCGGTGGGCAAGGCCGAGCTTCGCGGAAGCGGGTGGACGGTACGCAGCGTCGAGCCGAAGACGCTGGCCAAGGGCGCTCGCTGCCGGGTGGAGCGGGTGGACGGCTTTACGCTCTGGATTCGTCCAGAGACGTTGAAGGAGTGGGGACGATGACTGGACTCTTGGTGGTGGCGGCGTTGGCGGTGGTGGTGCTCCTCGTCGTGGCCAAGACCGCGGTGGTGGTGCCCCAGCAACAGGCTTTCGTCGTGGAGCGGCTCGGGAAATACCACTCCACCCTGGGCGCCGGCTTTCATGTGCTCTTGCCCTTCGTGGACGCCATCCGCTACCGGCATTCGCTCAAGGAGACGGCGGTCGACATCGCCGAGCAAATCTGCATCACCCGCGACAACGTCCAGGTGGCGGTGGACGGGGTGCTTTATTTGAAAGTCATGGACGCCGAGCGAGCCTCGTACGGCGTCTCGCAATACCTCTTCGCCATCAGCCAACTCGCCCAGACCAACCTCCGCAGCGAAGTCGGCAAAATCGAGCTCGACCGCACCTTCGAGGAGCGGACCCACATCAACATGATGGTGGTCAGCGAGCTGGACAAGGCCTCTGAGCCCTGGGGCGTCAAAGTCCTCCGCTACGAAATCAAAAACATTACGCCCCCCCGCGACGTCCTGGCGGCGATGGAGAAGCAGATGCGCGCCGAGCGAGAGAAGCGCGCGGTCATCCTCACCTCCGAGGGCGCCCGGGACGCGGCCATCAACAACGCCGAAGGCGAGAAGCAGCAGGTCATCAAGGCCTCGGAGGCGAAGAAGCAGCAGTCCATCAACGAGGCCGAGGGCGCCGCCCGCGCCATCCTCTCCATCGCCGAAGCGACCGCCGAGGGAATCCGCAAAGTCGGCGACGCCATCACCGTTCCCGGTGGCTTCGAGGCCGTCCGGCTCCGCGTCGCCGAGCAGTACGTCACCAAATTTGGCGAGCTGGCCAAGGCCAGCAACACGCTGGTGTTGCCGGCCAACGCGGCCGACGTCGGCTCGATGATTGCCCTGGCGATGAACGTCTTGAAGACCACGGGCGGCTCTGGCGGCCGCGAGTCCTAGCCCCTGCAGGGGCTGTCGCGAAGCCGCCCACCCTCCGCTCGAAAGGCCTCAGCCCCGGGGGGCCTTGGGTTAAACTGCTGGGCCGTGCCACTGGAACGCGAGCTCGGAGGCTACGAGATTGTGGGCCGGCTCGCGGTGGGCGGGATGGCCGAAGTCTACCAGGCGCATGCGCTCCCCGGCACCCAGCGGAGCGAAGGCGAGCCCGACGAAGTCGTCCTCAAGCGTCTCTTGCCCAGCTACCGGAATGACGGCGGCTACGTCAAACACTTCATCGACGAGGCGAAGCTGGCGGTGCGGCTGCATCACCCGCACCTCGTCCGTACCTTTCGCTGCTTCAAAGCGGGGCAGGACTACCTCATGGTGCAGGAGTTGGTGCCCGGGCGCAGCCTGGCCTACTTCCTCCAGCTGCTCATCGACGCCGGCACACCGATGCCCGTGCCGGCGGCCTGCTACGTGGTGTGGTGCGTGCTGTCGGCGCTGGACTACCTGCACCAGGGCGCGGGAGCCACGCCGCCGGTGGCGGTGTACCACCGGGACGTCAACCCCTCCAACGTCCTGCTCAGCGTGGGCGGCGAGGTGAAGCTGACGGACTTTGGCGTGGCGGAGGTCGAGGGCCAAGCGCCCGGCGAGAGCGGCGCACTCCGAGGAACGGTGGCCTACATGAGCCCGGAGCAAGTCCTCGGCGAGGCCAGCGACGCCCGCAGCGACGTCTACTCGGCCGGCATTCTCCTCTGGGAGCTGTTGGCCAACCAACGCCTCTTCAGCGGCAAGAGCGACGTCGAGCTCATGCACCGCGTCCGGGATGCCCGGGTCCCGGTGCTGGAGACGGTGCGGACCGGTCTCCCGGACTATTTGGTGCGGGTGGTGCGCCAGGCGCTATTCGCCGACCGGTCACGGCGCTTCCAGAGTGCCGCGGACTTCATGCGTGCGCTTCAGGTTTCCGCCCAACGCAACGGCTGGCCGCTCTCGGTTGAATCCCTCAACCCGCTGCTGGGCCGGTAGCGGGCCCGAGGGTTTTCAAGACGGCCGTTGCTAGGCGCTGCGCTTGGCGTCGCTGACGCTCGGGGCGGCCGTGCCGGCGGGGGGCGCCTTGGGTCGAACCACGCGCACGCGGTCCAGCCGCTGGCCCTTCTTCGAGGCCACGGTGAACTGCAGCCCGTCCAGGGCGAAGCGGTCGCCGACTTCGGGAATGGCGCCTGCCACCGAGCTCAAATAGCCGCCCAAGGTGCCGTACTCGCCCTCCGGCAAGGAGGTGCCAAAGGCCCGGGCAAAAGCCTCCACATCCAGGCCGGCGTCCACCAGGCACGAGCCGTCGGGCTGTTTCTCGAGCAGCGTCTCTTGCACGCTGAATTCGTCGCCAATGTCACCCACAATCTCCCGGAGGATGTCCTCCAGCGTGACGATGCCCATGAAGCCGCCATACTCATCCACCACCATGGCCATGTGGATGCGGCGACCCTGCATTTCGCGCAGCAAGTCCCCCACTGGCTTGAGCCAGGGGACGAAGACCGCGGGCCGGATGATGTCCGAGAGGACGATGAGCTCCGGGTGCTGGAGCAGCGGCACCAAGTCGCGGGAGTGAAGCACGCCCACCACGTGGTCGATGTCGTCCTTGAAGACGGGAAGACGGCTGTGGTTCTCCTCGGCCAGGATGCGCAGCACTTCCAAGGGAGGCGTGGTGACGGGAACCGCCACCACATCCGTCCGCGGCACCATCACATCGCGGCAGACTTTGTCCGACAGCTCGAAGATGCTGCGGATGAGCCGCGGCGCGCTCGCGTCTACCTCGTGCTGCTCGGCCTGGACGGTGAGCATTCGCTCCAGCTCCTCGAGCGGCGGGGGCGGCCGCTCGAAGCGCACCACCACGCCAAAGGGTGCCGCCAGCAGGTTGACCAGGAGCAGCATGCCTCGGCCCAAAGGCCAGAGGACGGCGGCGAAGCCGCTGGTGAGGGCGCTCATCCGCATCGCCCATTGCTCGGGCTCGCTCGCCGCCAGGGCCCGCGCGGTGACTTCCACCACCGTGGCCAAGAGCCCCACCAGAAGGACGCCCAACAGCGGAGCGCCGAGGCTCAGCCAGGCTGATTCGCCAAAGCGCTCGAGGTGCACCATGGAGGGCGGCGCCAAGGCGCCGACGCCGGCGGCAAGAAAGCCACTCAACACCATCCCCATCCGCAGTGCGGCAGCCGTGGCCTCGCGCTGCGTCTTGAGCCTGAGCACCCGGGCGCCCCGCCGGCCCCGCTCCTCGGCCAGCTCCCGCGCGCGCAAGTCCGACACGCCGGCCAGCGCAGCCTCGGAGGCACCGAGCAGCGCCCGCACGAAGAGAAGCCCGAAGCAGCCGAGCCACAGCACCCACGACGGCATCGCCTTTCTCTCTACCGCGCCGCGGCCCTGTCGTGCTCACCGCAGGGCTAAGTTATTGAAGTTACGCTAGTTTTCATGCGCCGGACAACATCCAAACCGCACGTCCTTTTGGGCGCCCGTCCCCCAGGGCCTTCCCGGGCGGAGCGCAGCGGGTACAAGGGCCCCTTGAGGGGCCTGCTTGAACCATGCGGAGCCGGCGGAGCCCGTCTTCGCATTCTCCTCACGCCCTCGCGCTGGGCCGCAGGCAACGCCTTTGGGGCAACGCTTGCGCCCGCGTCGAAGGAGCGGAGGTGCCGCGCGCCCCTCGTCTACGGGAGTCGGTGGACGGTGTGGGGGCCGCTTGATAGAGGCTTTAAGAAGGACAAAGCATGCTCGCGCGCGTCTACATCACCCTCAAACCCGGCGTGCTGGACCCAGCGGGGAAGGCCGTCGAGAGCTCCCTGCACACCTTGGGTTTCCCGGACGTGGGCTCGGTGCGCCTCGGCAAGTACGTCGAGCTCCAGCTCCCGGACGGAGACCCGGCCGCTGCCCGGGCTCGCGTCGAGGACATGTGCAAGAAGCTGCTCGCCAACACCGTGGTGGAGAACTACCGGGTGGAGCTCGCGAGCTAGCGCATGAAGGTCGGCATCGTCGTCTTTCCTGGGAGCAACTGTGACGAGGACGCGTTGCACGTGGCGCGCGACGTCCTGGGCCACCAGGCCCGTCTGCTCTGGCACAAAGACCGGGACTTGCAGGGAAGCGACTACGTCATCCTCCCGGGCGGGTTCAGCTACGGGGATTACCTCCGCTGCGGAGCCATTGCGCGCTTCTCGCCAGTGATGGAGGAGGTGTCGGCCTTCGCCCAGAGCGGTGGCCCGGTGTTGGGCATCTGCAACGGGTTTCAGATTCTCACCGAGGCTGGGCTTCTCCCGGGCGCGCTGCTGCAAAACGCCGGGCAGCACTTCCTCTGTCGCGACGTTCTGGTGCGGGCCGAGAAGGGACGCAACCGCTTCACCGCCGGGCTGTCGCGCTCGGTCAGCTTCCGGCTCCCCATTGCCCACATGGATGGGCGCTACTTCATCGACGAGGAGGGGCGCAAGCGCCTGGAGGACAACGGCCAGGTCGCCTTTCGCTACGCCGACGACAACCCCAACGGTTCCCTCAGCGCCATCGCCGGAGTGGTGAATGCGGCCGGCAACGTCCTCGGGTTGATGCCGCACCCCGAGCGTAACGCGGAGGCCTTGCTCGGAAACCTCGACGGCCGCACCGTCTTTGAGGCGCTGCTCGGGAGCTAGAAGAAGCCATGGCCCACTCACCCGACGTCATCGCGCAGCACGGCCTCACCGCGGCGGAATATGCGGCCATCTGCCAGCACCTGGGGCGCGACCCCAACCTGCTCGAGCTCGGAATTTTCTCCGTTATGTGGAGCGAGCATTGCTCCTACAAGTCCTCGCGCCGCTACCTCAAAGCCTTTCCCACCACCGGGCCGCACGTGCTCGTGGGCCCGGGCGAGAATGCCGGCGTAGTGGACATCGGTGACGGCATGGCCGCTGCTTTCAAGATGGAGAGCCACAACCACCCGAGCTACATCGAGCCCTACCAGGGCGCGGCCACCGGGGTTGGCGGCATCCTCCGCGACGTCTTCACCATGGGCGCTCGACCTATCGCCAGCCTCAACTCGCTTCGTTTCGGAGACCCCTCGCATCCCAAGACGGCTTGGCTCCTGGCCGGCGTGGTGCAGGGCATCGGCGGCTACGGAAACTGCATCGGCGTCCCCACCGTGGGGGGCGAGGTGGCCTTCGACAAGAGCTACAACGGCAATTGCCTGGTCAACGCCTTCACCGTCGGCATCCTCCCCCGGGACAAAATCTTCAAAGGCACGGCCAGTGGCGTCGGGAACCCCATCCTCTATGTGGGGAGTAAGACCGGTCGGGACGGCATCCACGGCGCCACCATGGCCTCGGCGGAATTCGGCGAGGACTCCGAGCACAAGCGCCCCACAGTGCAGGTGGGCGACCCCTTCACCGAGAAGCTGCTGCTCGAGGCGTGTCTCGAGCTCTTCCAGACCGACGCCCTGGTGGGCATCCAGGACATGGGCGCAGCCGGGCTCACCTCCTCCTCGGTGGAAATGGCGAGTCGCGCGGGAAGCGGCGTGGAGATTGACGTCGGCAAGGTCCCCCGTCGCGAGCAAGGAATGACGCCGTACGAGGTCATGCTCTCCGAGAGCCAGGAGCGGATGCTGCTGGTGGCCAACGTAGGCCGCGAGCCAGAAGTCCTGAGAATTTTCCACAAGTGGGACTTGGATGCCGCCGTCATCGGCCGGGTGACGGACGACGGGCGCGTGCGCATTCTCGACAACGGGGCGGAGGTGGCGAGCCTTCCGGTGAAGCCGCTCACCGACCAGGCGCCGCAATACGAGCGTCCCACCCGAGCTCCGGAGTGGCTCCCGGCGCTGCAGGCCTTTGACCCGCTCTCGCTCAGCGCGCCGAAGGACCTCGGAGAAGCGCTGCTGGCACTGTTGGCGCGCCCCACCATCGCCAGCAAGGAGTGGGTCATCGGCCAGTATGACCACACCGTCCGTCTCGGAGCAGCGGTCCGGGCGGGGAAGGGTGATGCGGCCGTGGTGCGGGTGGAGCGCTCGGAGAAGGGCCTGGCCATGAGCGTCGACTGCAACGCGCGCTTCGTCTACCTCGACCCCTACGAGGGGGCGCGGCTGGCCGTGGCGGAATGCACCCGCAACGTCGCCTGCGGCGGTGGCGAGCCCTTGGGCCTCACCGACTGCCTCAACTTCGGCAATCCGGAGAAGCCGGACATCATGTGGCAGTTCGCCGAGGCCACCCGCGGACTGGCCGCGGCCTGTCGCGAGCTGGGCGTCCCAGTGGTGAGCGGCAACGTCAGCCTCTACAACGAGACGGACGGCGAGGCCATCCTGCCCACACCCACCGTGGCCGTGGTGGGCCTCCTGCGGGACGTCACCAAGACGGTGGGAATGGCCTTTCGTCGCGCTGGGGACTTGGTGGCCATCCTCGGTGAAACCCGAGGCGAGCTGGGCGGAAGCGAGTGGCTCTTGGCCTTCCACGACAAGCTGGCCGGGCGCCCGCCGCGGCTCGACGCTGCTCGGGAGAAGCGGTTGCAGCAGTTGGTGCGGGAGCTGGTCCAGTCCGGCGCCGTGGCGAGCGCCCATGACACGAGCGAAGGGGGGCTCGGGGTTGCGCTGGCGGAGTGCTGCATCGCGGACAAGGACGCCATGCTGGGTGCGACGCTGGAGCTCTCCCCGGCGGGTGTCGCGCCGCACGCCTACCTCTTTGGCGAGGACGCGAGCCGGGTGGTGCTGTCCTTTCCTCCGGCCTTTCAGAACGAAGTGGCGACGGCATGCCAAGCGGCGGACGTCCCCTGCGCGGTACTGGGCGTCGTGGGCGGGGACCGCCTGACGGTGCCTGACTTCTTCGACCTCTCCTTGGCGCAGTTGAGCCGGGCTTGGCGCAGCGGCATCCCGGGGTTGATGAAACAGCCTTTAGGGTAGCGTCAGGCTGCTGCCGCTCTTGCCGGGACACATTCGCCTGCCGCTGGTAACTCGGGAGCGGGGCGCGTAGGAGGTGCCGCTCCCCCAAAGACGTCTCCAGCTTCGCTTCCCATGTCCCCGCTTCCCAGCGTCACCCAGCTCCACGTCTACCCGGTGAAGTCCTGCCGCGGCATTCCCTTGGGGACGGGGACGCTGGACCGCTGGGGGATTCAGCACGACCGGAATTGGATGGTGGTGGACGCGGATGGGCTCTTTGTGTCCCAACGGACGCAGCCGCGCCTGGCGCTCGTCGAGCCGGCGTTGGGGAAGGAGCGCCTCACCCTCCGCGCCCCGGACATGCCGGTACTCGAGTTACCCGTCAGCGGGCGGGCCGGCCGGGACGCGGCGGTCACCATTTGGAAGAGCAACTGTCGCGCGCTCGACCAGGGAGATGCGGCCGCGGAGTGGTTCAGCCACTACCTGGGCCAGACCGCTCGGCTGGTCCGCATCGGCGGGGGCTTCCAGCGCGCGGTGAACGAGGCCGTGTACCCCACCGGAGCGGATGTCGCCTTCGCCGACGCCTACCCGCTGCTCCTTCTCTCCGTCGCCTCGCTGGAGGACCTCAACACGCGGCTTCAGGAGGCGGTGCCGATGAACCGCTTTCGCCCCAACCTCGTCATCGGCGGCTGCCCAGCATTTGCCGAGGACAGGTGGAGCCGCATCCGCATCGGCGAGGTGAATTTCCAGCTGTTGACGACGTGCAAGCGCTGCAGCATCACCACCGTCGACCAGGCCACGGGACTTCAGGGCAAGGAGCCCCTGACGACGTTGGCCACTTTCCGGAGCAGCGACGGCGGCGTCATTTTCGGGCGCAACGTCGTTCACCAAGGGGTGGGCACGGTGCGGGTTGGCGACACGGTTGAGGTGCTGGCCTAGGGCCCCTCCCTGGAAAGCCCCAAGACTGCGCGGGGCCAACCCCTCAAGACGAGAGGGGTGGCCCCAACGCGGTGCCCTTACTTCCAGAGCCTCTTCCACCAGGAGGGGTCGCCCGGGGGCGGGGCGTCGGAACCCATTTGCTGGCGAATGTCCGCCATCGACCAGCCGGTGAGGTCCGCCAGCGTCTGCGCCTCCTTGGTGCGGCGCTCGATGAGGCTGCTGCGGTACGACTCCGCTGCTGAGCAATTCATGGTGCCGGTGAAGGCGTGCTGCAGGACGTAGCGTGCCTGAAAGTTGCTTCGGTCGGACGTCTCCTGAAAGACGAGGTCTTCCGGAAAGTGGTCGGCGTCGTAGCGCACGTGGAGGCGCGTCAGAAGGACGTTGACGCCTCGGCCCATGGGCGGCGGCCGTCGCGGCGGGATGGGGCCGGGCCGGTAGCTGGAACCGTACCCCGTGTCGTCGAGCCAGAAGACGCCCAGCTGCTGCAACTCGTCGCGGGACAGGGGCTGAGCGGCGCACGGGTCACACCAGCCCATGTCCCAGGTGTATTCGGTGAAGAGGGCCTTGCCGCTTTCCCTCCCCAGCGCATGGGCGAAGGTGGCCTTGTAGAATTTTCCGAATTCGCCCTTCACGAATTCAGGGAGGTTGACGTCGGAGGGGACGCGGGTGGTGCGGTAGTTGACGGACTCCACCCGGCCCTGACGGCTGAGGGCGTAAACCACCATGTCCTGGGGGCCGCGGGCATTGGCCATCCCCAGACGGATGGGAAGCATGAATTTCTTCGACTCGTACGCAATCTGGAGCGGGCGCAGGTACTGCACGCCGGTGGCCCGCTGCTCCTCCAGGTTCACCTTGGCCACGAAGAATTTCATGTCCTGGCGGATGTAGGGCTGCAGTGCAGCCGAGGCTCGGGAGGGAATCCGGTAACCATTCTCACGAAGCCAAGTCTCGAGGCCGGAGGATTCTTTGGCCGAGAGAATGAGAATGTCGTACTCGCCCACCGTGTAGCGGGCCTCCACCGTGACGCCGAGTGCTGGCGCACTTCGGGGCGCATTCAGCGCATCCTCGGACTTCATGGACGCCACTGCGCGGCCGGCGCTGGCCATGGGCATGTACACTTGGCACGGGTCGGGGTCGAAGTACTCCACCAACCTCGGGGCGGAGTAGGCGTCGAGGTGCTCCAGCAACCTCTTGTCGCCGATGTGGATTTGCTCCCTTTGCAGAACGGTGGGCACCGGGACCACCAGGGCAAAGTCGGTCATCGGCCCTTGGTAGTCGTTGCTCATGGTGAGCACCGTACGGTCTCCGTCCCGGACCAGTGCCACCTGCGAGGCGTCGTTGAAGAGCTGGGTGTCCGCCTTTCCGACGTAGAAACCACAGAAGGCCTGGACGGGCAGGGCGGTGAGGGCGACGAGTACCAACAGCACGGGGACAACGAGACGAGCGAAACGCACGGTGCGGCCTTGGGTGAGGGGCCCGTTGGGCCATTGAAAGCGGGGTGCGGGCCATACTCGGTCGAGGAGCGGGACCAGCGGGGAGAGCAAGAGCAGCGCCCAGATGGGCGAATTCATCACCCACAGCTGGTGCTGCAGAAAGAAGGCCAGGGCAGCCACGGCCATGGCGAAGCCGATGCGGGTCGCACGCCGGTCGGGCGTCGTCTTGGGGTCGGAAATCATGAAGAAGGTGAAGAGAATGAGGCTTCCCACCGAGAGCTGGTGGACCAGCACCGAGGGCTTCTGACCGAGGTAGAGGACGCGTGCGGCCTTGAGCCCGACCCAGGTGGCCAAAAATGCCAGACTCACGTCGCTTCGGAAGGAGCGGTGTGCCACCGCCAGTCCGAGCGCGAAGAGCCACGCCAAGAGGAGGTTCCACTCGCCCCACTGCGCCGGAGAGCACCAGGCGTGTCCGGTGGCCAGAATGGCCACCGTGAGACCAAAATTCGTTGGGTTGAAGACATGCTTTCCCCGCACGCGGAGAAGGAATTTCGAAGCAATCGCCACCACCGCCGCCAAGGGTGCCACCCACCAAGTGTCGGTGCGAAGGAGCAGGGACAGGCCGAGCGCGCTGATGACTGGTGAGAGGAAGCCGCTCCCTGGTCGTCCCAGGGCGCGCTCGCATACAAACTGCGTCGCGCAGGCCGTGGCCAAGAGCAGCGGCGGCATCCACGCCTCGACTTGAAACCCGAGGGAGGCCATACCCAATCCCAAGAAGGTGGCGAGAAACACCACTTGGAGGACGCGGGGGTCTTTCGGGACCAGGCGGGAGAGGGCGTTCATGGTTGCCAGACTTCAACGCACCGGCGGCCGAAAGGATCTGCTACCGTTCCGCCTCGTCATGACCGCTCTCAAAGTGACGGACGTTCGCTTCGGTGACCAAGTCTTCATCGAGGAAGGAGGCACCACCTTTGGTGCGGTGCGCGACATCAGGACCAGCCCGCATCCCCTCCTGGTGGTCAACGTCGAGGGGACGGGAGACATGACGGTGCCGTTTCACGCCGTGCGAGCCGTTCACGATGGGAAGGTCATCGTCGACCCGAACCGACTCGATGACACCCTGCGCCGGGCCATTCGACACGCGCACGACCGTGAAGAGCCCGGGCTGTAGAGACGTCGTTTAGGGCACGGGGCTGGACTGCGCCGCGGATTGCGCGCGGGCCGCTGCCTGAAGCTGTTGAAGACGCGGTTGCAGCGCCGAGCGGAGGTAGGGACGGCGCGCAAGCTGGTCCTCGAGCCAGAGGGCGACTTGCGCGAACATCCTTCGTCTTCAACAACACCTCGACTTGCTGTTTGGCGGCCTGAACGGCGACGTTGCGCAAGTGCGGGTCGTCTGGGTCATGGGAGAGGCGAGTGTCGGCCTCCTCCAGCGCCTCGAACGGCTTTCCCGCTTGGAGCAGCGCCAGGGCTCGGCTCTGCGTCACCCGGGCGGACAGGAGGCCGCGCACGCCAAAGGCGAGCAGGGTTGCCAAGAGCAGTGCCGCCACCACCGCCCAGCGGGCTCCCGGGGTCTCGCGGCGGAGGGGTGGCTCGAGCGCCGTCACAAGAAAGAGTGTCTAACCCGCGGGCCGCCGCGGCGTCAGCTCACACCCAGCGTCTGGAAGACGGCGTCGACGGAGGGCTCCTGCACGGCGACCGCCAGCTCTTTCAGAAAGCGCCGCCGAGGCCAGGCGACAGCTCCGAAGCGCGCCAGGTGGGCGGTTTCCATTTGACAGTCGATGAGTCGGCACCCGCCGGCGAAGAGGGCCCGGGCCGCCGTGGCGAAGGCCACCTTCGAGGCATCTGGGACGTGACTGAACATGCTCTCGCCGAAGTAGACGCTTCCCAGCGTGACGCCATACAGACCGCCGACCAGCTCGCTGCCCCGCCAGGCCTCGACGGAGTGGGCCGTTCCGAGCCGGTGGAGTTCGCCATAGGCCATCCGCACCTCGTCGGTAATCCACGTCCCGTCCTGACCTGGTCGAGGCGCGGTGGCGCACGCCTCGACGACTTGGTCAAAGGCGGTGTCGGCGCGGACGGTAAACGGCGCCCGGCGCAACGTCCGCTCGAGACTCCGCGGCACGTGGAGCTGGCCTGCGGGCAGCACGAAACGTGGGTCGGGCGAGTGCCAGAGCACCGGCTGTCCGCTCGAGTACCAAGGGAAAATCCCGCGGCGGTAACCGGCCATGAGGCGCCGAGGCGTCAGCGGACCGCCGATGGCGAGCAAACCGCTTTTGTCCGCCAAGTCCGGGGGCGGAAACGCCTCCTCGTCATCGGTGAGCAGGAAGACGGTCACCGCACCGAGCTGTTACCATGGTTTTTTAGGCCAAGCCGGTGCCCAGAGCCCCACTCGACCTCAACCGCGCCATCGGCGACCTGCTGACCGACGTTTCAATGCGGATGCGGGAGTTCTCGCACGTGCAACCGGCCCGCATCCTGGTCGTCGCTGGCGAGGCGCGGCGGGCCTCGCGCGGCAGCGTCAAGCCCCTGGCCTTCGCCGGCGGAAAGAGCCGCGACGCGACGGGCCTGCGCAAGCCGGTGGTGAAGTTTCATGGACGACGAATGCTGTACTGCATCACGCTGCGTCCCCTGTTTTTCCGAGCCTCTACGCCCCAGGCGCGGGTGGAGACACTCCTCCACGAGCTCTTCCACGTGAGTGCTCGGTTTGACGGGACGCTCGACCCCGCGCGGCGCCATGCTTGCCTCGGCCCGGCCTTCCGGAACACCTTTCGGCCGCTCGTCCGCCGCTACCTCAGGCGCTGTCCAGCCGAAGTCCTCGCGCCGTTTGCTTACCGAGGGCCGGTGCGGGTTCTGCAATGGCTGGAACGCCCGCCGGCGTTCCACGTCCCGCGCCCGAGCAAGAATCGCCGCCGCTATACCGAAGAGCAGCTTTTCGTGACTACCATGGAATTCGTTAAAGTCCGGCGAAAATCCCGCCCGGCCATCCATTGAGATGCCTGGGTTGGGGCTGACACGTCCCTCGAAGAGACGGGCCCACGGGAGGGGCGACCTCTGACCGGGGCTCGGGTTAGTCTCGCACCGTGTCGTTGACTCCTGGCACCCCGGTGGGCCGCTACGTCGTCCGGCGCAAGATTGCCGAGGGCGGGATGGCGGAGATTTTTCTCGCCGCCTCCCGTGGGCCGGAGGGCTTCGAAAAGGAAGTGGTCATCAAGCGCATCCGCTCCGCGCTCGCCGATGACCCAAGCTTCGTCCAGATGTTCATCTCCGAGGCTCGCGTCGCGAGCAAGCTCAACCATCCGAACATCGTCCACATCTTCGACTTCGACCAGCACGCCGACAGCTACTACCTGGCGATGGAGTACGTGCGCGGCAAGTCGCTGGCCGAAATCCAACGCCGGACGCGCGAGAAGGGGATGCAGCTTCCTCCGGTGCTCGCCGCCCAGGTCGGCCTGGAGGTCGCGCGGGGCCTAGCCTACGCGCACCGGATGACCGACCACGGTCAGCCGCTGAATCTCGTCCACCGAGACGTCACGCCGCACAACATCCTCGTCTCCTACGACGGTTCGGTGAAGCTCACGGATTTCGGCATCGCCAAAGCTGGGAACCGAGCCACCACCGCGGGGATGCTCAAAGGAAAGTTCGCCTACATGTCGCCTGAGCAATCCCGTGGCGAGCCGGTGGACGCACGCACCGACATTTTCGCTCTCGGCATCACCCTCTGGGAACTCACCACCCAAGGGAAGCTCTTCGATGGGGACAGCGACGTGGCGGTGCTCCGTGCTGTCCAGGAACGACCCATCGAATCGCCGGCCCAGTTGAATCCCGCGGTGGACGCCGAGTTGGACGGCATCATCCTGCACGCGCTGGTCCGCGACCCGGCGAGGCGCTTTCAAAACGCCCACGAATTCGAGCGTGCGCTGCAGCAGTACGTCATCCACCACACCCAGTCGCCGGACGACGCGGACGTGGGCTTGTTTCTCCGAGCGCTGTTCCCCGAAGAACTTCGGGCCGAGCAGGAGGAGCCGGAGCTCCCGCTGCAGTTGGTGACGCCGCCGCCCCCGGGCTCTCGCGGGGCGGGCGCCGGACTGGCGGCGCGCGGTGGCACGCCTTCGCCCGGAATGGCTCCGCAGATGGACACCGCCGCCTACGCCTTCACCCAAACCAAACGCAGTGGAAAGCGCGCGGCGCCGGGCACCGAGCTCACCGAAGGTGGCGTCGCTTCGGTCGTAACTCAGCGCTCCCCGGTTGGCGCGGGCGGCCCGCGCCGGACCCTCTTGGCCTTCCTCGGAGGTGTGGCGCTCGTCGTCGTGGTCGTCATCGCGTTTTTCGGCGGGCGACGCACGTCACCGGACCTGCCCCCAGCCGGGCCGGCCCGGGCCACGGTCGAGCTCCCACCCACGCCGGCCCCTGCGCCGGCTCCGCCCGTCCGTCCCGAGCCCGCCGCCGAGGCTCCTCCGGCGCCAGTCGTCCCCGCAGGCCCACCGGGCTACGTGGTCGTCGAAGCCACGCCTTGGGGCAAGCTGTACATCGACGGGAAGTCGCACGGGGACATCGAAGGAATGAGCAAGCGAATTCCGCTTTCCCCGGGCAACCACGAAGTGCGGCTGGTCAACAAGAAGGCCAAGACGTGGACGGTGACCATTGAATCGGGGAAGACGACGCGGCCTCTGAAATACAACTTCATCACCGACTGAGCCGGCCGCTGTCTAAAAGGGAAGGTGTTGTCTTGGGGAGGAGGGGTTCGGCGATGCGAGCACGTTGGACGTGGTGGTGGACGCTACTCCTCGCCGCGCCCGTGGGTGCCGCCGAGCCAGACCGCAGCGCCGTGGTGGCGGTGGGCCAGTGCAGCGTCGCCGGAAGCGCCATCTCCGCTCGTACCTTTCGCGCGGCGCTCACCCAAAGGCTCGGTCCCTCGGTACAAACCGAGATGGAAACGGCCGCACCGTTCGGCGGACTCGCGCAAAAGACGCTCCCCGAGTTGATTGCCACGCTCAGCGCGGCGCGCAGCGACTTCTATGCAGACAAGTCCGAGTCGGCTCTGGCCACCATCAAACAGGCGCTCGTTGACGTGGCCCGAGTCGCGCCGTCGGAGACGCGTTGGTTCACCGAGCGCGACATGCTCACCTTTCAATCACAGGTGGAGCTCAAGACGGACCACGCGGCTGCCCAAGGAACGTTGAGTCGCGTATTCCGGGTGGACCCGGCCTACAAGCCCGACACCTCGGTTTACCCGCCCTCCTTTCAACGCTTCGCGGACGACGTCCGCAAGGCGATGAAGAAGCTCGGTAGCAACCGGCTGGACATCTCCGTTTCCCCGCCGGGGAAGGCTGTCTCCGTGGGTGGCAAGCCGGCCGGCGTCGCTCCACTGACGCTGCACCTTCCGCCAGGCGACTACCGCGTCGAGGTGGACTGGGGCTACCGGGGTTTGGTCCCGGTGGTGACTGTCCCCCCGCCGCCGGTGCTTCCCAAGCCGGTGGAGTTGGCCGCTTCGGTGGAAGGCGCGCTGGCTCCGGACGGCGGGCCCTGCGTGGAGCCGCGCGGCGACACCGCCGCGTCGTTGGCTCGTCTCCTACCGATGCTCGGCGTGGCAAAAATTTACGGCGTCCGGACGGTGGCATCCGGTACGGACACCTACGCCGTCGTCACCGAGGTCGGTGGGATGGGAAGTGAGCAACGGACGGTTCGCGTCAAGCTCCCACCGGGTGCACCGGAGGGTGAGGCCTTGGGAATGATTGCCGCCTTCTTCCACACCGGGCGCTCGACGCCACTGGTGGAGACCGTCCCCAAGGGAGCACCGGACGTCCCGGTCGCGGCGGTTGCGACCCCGGCACCGGTGGTGGGGACGGCCGCGCCGGTGGCCGCGGTGACCAAGACGACGTCGACGGGTTCCGGGCTTCGCACCGCGGGCTGGGTATTGGGCGGCGTCGGTCTGGCGGGCATCACGGTGGGTGTCATCGAGTTCATCTCGGCCAACAGCCAGAAGAACGATTTGACCAACCAGCAGGTGAATGGGGCCTTTCCGGCCGGTTACCAGAGCACCTTTCAATCCACCAATGACTCCATCAAATCCAAGCAGACCGTCGCGGTCATCGCCGGGGGCATCGGCGTGGCGGCGCTCGCGACTGGCGTGGTGCTCATCATCGTCGGAGGGAACCAGAGTTCAAGCAGCGTCTCGGTTTCCCCAGCGGTGATTCCAGGCGGCGGCGGCGCCCTGGTTGCGGGGAGCTTCTAATGGTCCAGCGCGAAAAGCTTTGGGCCCTGCTCGTGGTCTTGGTGGCAGTGGCCGGCGAGGGGTGCAACGGATTCGGTACCAATTGCTCCACCGACTCAGACTGCCAGGCACAGAACCCGGAAGCGGTCTGTGACCCCACCTTGAAAGTCTGCTTCGTCTACTCGGGCCCGGTGGTGACGGCCATCCAGCCGGTGAACCAAGCGGTGAACGTCCCGCCGGACAACGCGAGGGTGGTGGCGACCTTTTCCACGTCCGTCGTCGACGCCGGGCCCGGGACATTCCTCGTGGTGGGGCAGGGATTCGACACCTATGGAACCTACTCGCTCAACGCCGCATCGACGCAGGCGACTTTCACGCCGCTGGATGGCGGTGGGCTGGCGCTGGGGACCGACTATACGGTGAGCCTGACCGCGGGCATCGCCGACACTTCGGGGAACCCGCTCCTTCCCTTTACCAGCACCTTCTCCACCATGGACGGCACCTTTGGGTCCGGTGGAACGCTGCGACCCGGTTTGGACGTCGGGGCCTACGCGCTGGGCGGGAATTACTACGGCGGCTTCGTCACCGCCGTGGACCTCTACATCGGCGACGGAACGACGAATGACTACGGGCTGCAGGTCGGCGTCTCAGCCCCTGGCGGCAACCCTCAAATCACCACCTTCCTCCAGAACGTCTTGGGTCAGGAAGTCAACTACCCGAGCGCCGCCATCGCGCCGGACGGGACCGCCTTGGTTGCATGGACCACCCAGCCGACCGATGCCGGAGTTCCCGTCACCTACACGTCGCTCGCTGCGTCCTACAACCCCAACTCCCATGCCTGGAGCTCACCGGTGACGCTCGTCGGGCCTGATCCGAGCCCACAGGTTCCGCTCGTCGTCGCTTTCAACGCCACCAACGGCGACGATGGCCTCGCCGTCTGGCTTGCGGACGCCGGAGCGTCGCAAGTCGTCCACGGCAGGTACTACAACGGCGCGAGCGGTTGGCTTCCTGAGGGGAGTATTCAATCCGACACCGCTCCAAGCGCTTCCAACGTCAGCGTCTCCGCCGACTTTTCCGGAAATGTGCTCACCGCTTGGCAGTCGCAGTCTTCCGGGCCAGCGCAGATTGTGTCCGTCTATCTCGGCATCAACGGGGATATTCCACCGGCGGTGGACCTCTCGCAGCCCTCGGCCATTTCCGTGAGCCCGCAGGCCGCGCTCGGTGTCTCTGGTTTCGGCGCCGTCGTCTGGGCAGTCTTGTCACCAGAAACGGATGGCGGCGTCGCAGCTCACGTCTTCGCGGCCACCTTTGACCCCGACCGCAATCCCTTGTTCACCAGCGCAGTGCAGCTGGACACAGCGGCCAATTTTGCCAATTTTCCGCAGGTGGGCGTCGCCGCGAACGGTAATGCCCTCGCCATCTGGCAAGAGCTGGGCGCCATCGTGACCAGCACCTACACCAAGGCCACCAACAGTTGGTCGGCGCCTTTCGTCCTGGACTCATCACCCACGCAACTTCTCAACGGCCCGGCCATCGCGGTCGACCCCGGAGGAAATGCGGTTGCGAATTGGATCGAATTCACGCTCGACGCGGGCTACCAAATGTTTGGAGGGCGCTACGCCGTCGACGGTGGGTGGCGCGGGCAAACGCAGCTCACCGTCGGCATCGACCCAGTCGAGGACATCGAACCGAGCATGGTGATTGACGCTCAGGGCCGCACCATGACGCTCGAAAGGCGGAGCACGGCGCAAACCCACTACCTCGAATACATCCCATTCCATTAGAGACGGCCCCGCATGTCTGCGCTCCGCCAGCCTCGCGGTCCGGCGAGGACGAAAACGCGAGCCTGGACACCGTCTCCGGGTCCGCAAACAGGCGCGACGCTGTGCATTCGGCCCGTTCTCCCGAGCCGATGAACATTCGGGCCTAACCGTGCGTCCTAACTGCGAAGTCCGCGCTGGGGTTGAGGGTGCTCGGCCGGAACGGCAGGGAAGGTGGCTGAGCAGGATGCGGGTGACGACGCAACTCATTGAATTCATTGTCATTCTTGGAGTCCTAGCGGCCGCTCGCCCCGCCTTGGGCCAGGACTGGAGCGTCACCCCGCCCCCCGACGGTGAAGTCCAAGCGAGCTTCGACGACGCGCTTTCGCCCTATGGCGATTGGACGGACGTGGATGGGACACGCGTCTGGCACCCCGCGGCCAGCGCCGTGGGCGAGGACTTTCAGCCCTACGCCACCAACGGCCAATGGGTGTCCTCGGACTATGGCTGGTACTTCCAAAGCGATTACCCCTGGGGTTGGGCGCCGTTTCACTACGGGCGCTGGGCGCTGGACCCCAACTATGGGTGGATTTGGATTCCGGGGACGGTATGGGCGCCGGCCTGGGTCGACTGGCGCAGTGGCGGCGGGTACATCGGCTGGGCACCACTCCCGCCCATCGGTTGGTCGGTGGTGGTGCAACCCTGGCGCCCCTACTGGTGCTTCGTCCCCGCCGCGCACTTCGCCGGCAACTTCTGGGGCCACCGGCTTCCCGTGGAAAACATCCACTACGCCTATGCCGCGACAGCTCCCGTCCACCAGGCGGTGGCCTTTGGCGGTGCACGCTGGTACGCGGGGCCGCCGGTCGCTCAAGTGGAGCGCGTGAGCGCCCAACCCATCCAGCGCCTCACCGGCGGGTTTACGCCGCCGGCGCCAGGCCGCATCCAGCCCGTCCAACTCCAGGCGCGCGCACCGGGGAATTCAGGTCCGCGTCCTGCGTCCGCCCACCCAACGGCGCCCCGGCCCTACCAGCCTCCGATGAATGCACCCCCGCCGCGCAGCCCTCCTCCGCCGCCGGCAACCAACCACCCCCCGCCGCACGGCTCCTACGAGCGGCCCGAGGTACGCAGCTATGCCGAGCGCTCGACTGGCGCCAGCGAAGGGCTGAGCCCCTCGGCGAGCGCTCCAAGTTGGAGTGGGGCCGCAACGCAAACCCCGCTCCACTCCTCCTTCGGGCGAATGGGCTCTCCCGTGAGTCACGGCTCCGTGGCGAGCAGTGGACTCGGCGGGGCCGGCGGACACGGCGCCCGTCACTAGTCCCCCCGCTCCGCTGGTACACTCCTCGGCCAACGCATGCTCTATGCGCTGGTGCGGCAGTGGATTCGCTTCGCTCTCCGCGTCTTCTACCGGCTTGAGCAAAAGGGTGGGCCGCTTCCGGAGCAGGGGCCGCTCCTGCTGGTGGGGAACCATCCCAATTCGCTGATTGACCCGGCCCTGCTCATCGCCCTTTCTCCGCGGCCGCTCACGTTTCTGGCCAAGGCGCCGCTTTTTCGACTCCCCCTCTTGGGAGGGCTGCTCCGCGCGCTCGGCGCGCTCCCCGTCCAACGGCGGCAGGACGGGCCCCAGGACTCGACGGCCAATGCCGCGGTGCTGGAGGCCGGGGCCCGCGCGCTCGGCGCCGGTCGAGCTCTGGCCATCTTCCCCGAGGGGAAAAGCCACTCCGACCCTCACCTTGCGGACGTGAAGACGGGGGCCGCGCGGATGGCGCTGGCCGCCGGGGCGGTGGTGACCGTCGTCCCGGTCGGCCTCACCTACGCCCAGAAGGGACGCTTTCGCAGTCCAGTCCACATCGAGGTGGGAGCGCCGCTCGCAGTGTCGCCGGAGCGTGAGCCAACGCCGGCCGAAGTCCGCGCGCTGACGACGCGCATCTCCGAGGCCCTGCGCGCGGTGACGCTCGAGCTCGGGGCTTGGGAGGACTTACCGCTCATTGCCACCGCCGAGGCCCTTTACGCGCTCTCGACACACGGGCCCAACGAGGACGTCGAGCGCCGCCGGCTTTTCGCGCGGGGAATGGCCCTGCTGCGCGAGGAGCAGCCCGAGCGCTACAACGAGCTCCGGGCCGAGGTCGACGCGTTGGCGCGGCGGCTGGCCCTGGTGCGCGCCGGGCCCCAAGAGGTCGCAGTGCATTACCGAGCTTCGACGGTGCTTCGCTTCGTGGCGCGCAACGCCGCCGCCCTCGTCTTTGGACTCCCGCTGGCCGCCGTGGGGTGGGCGCTCTTTCTTCCTTGGAGTCTGCTGGTCCGCGCCGTCCTTGCCGCCCGGGGCACCAGCGAGGACATGCGCGCCACGGTGAAGCTCATCCTGGCTCTCATGTTCGGCCCGCTGTACGTGCTTCTCCTGGCAGTCGCCTGCTTCTATGCGCTTGGCCCGTGGTGGAGTGTGGCTTGGGTGTTGGCCTCTTTGCCGCTGGCCATTTTCTCCCGCGGCTTTCTTGCCCAGCGGAGTGAGGCGCTCCGCGACGCGCGCCTCTTCTTTAGACTGGGGAACCGTTCTGCCACCAAGCGGCACCTAGTCGCTGAGGGCCAAGCGTTGGCCGAGCGCATTCGTGTCCTGGTGGACGAGCTCGCGCCACGGGTGGCCCGCCCAAGTCCGGCCCCGGCCTCCCCGTGAGGGGCTAGGGGTTGGCGCTCGACGCCTTGGGCTGCGGAGTCGCCGTCTGCGAGGCGATGCGCTTCGCGGCCTCGGCGGCGTACGGATGGTCCTTCTGCAAAGTCGCGGCCTTTTGGTACTCGGCCAACGCTTCCTTCTTCTTCCCCTCCGCCTCATAGAGCTGCCCCAGGGCGTAGTGCGGCTCGGCGGCTCCTGGGTCGGACTGGGCAGCGGCCTTGAAGGACTCCTCGGCCTTGGCCGGTTGGCGCTGCTCATAGAGGACATGGCCGAGGTACAGCAGGGCGTAAGGCTGTCGGGGGTTCGCGGCGAGGACGGCGCGCAGCACCTTGGCGGCTGCTTCCGGGTCCCCGCCACGGAAGTAGAGGAAGCCCAGCTCCGCCTTGGCCTCAAGCTGTGTTGGGTCCCGGCGCACCAGGGCCTCGAGCTCCGGAAGCGCCAAGTCCGGCCGCCCCTTGCGGGCGTGGAGAATCCCGAGGCGAGAAAGAATGGAGGGGTCGTCGGGCCTCTTCTCCTTCGCCGCCGAGAGGAGTGTCTCGGCGGCCTGCCAGTTCCCCATGGCCAAGTAGAGGTCAGCCAGCCCCAGCACGGCGCCGAGGTTCTCTGGAGCCTCGGCGAGGACGGACTTGAAGAGAGGCTCGGCCTTGGCCGCGACGCGCTTTCTTGCGTACAGCGCAGCCAAGTCGAGTCTGGCATCGACGGTGGGAGTGAGGGCCAGGCGCTGTTCGGCTTCGAGAATGGCCCGGTCGATGTCCCCCATGGCCAGGTAGGCGTCGGCCAGCGCCGCGCGAGCACTGGCATCGTCGGGAAACTCGCGCACCGCCCGTTGCAGCGTCCCCACGGCTTCGACGAACTTACCCTGGCCGACGTAGGCCAGGGCCAACCCCTTGTAGACTTCGGCCGTCCGAGAGGCCTTCGGGTCATCGGCGCGGAGGGCGATGGCCTTTTGGAAGGCCTCCACGGCCTCCTTTTTTTTGCCCATCTTGAGGTAGAGCTGACCGAGCTGGATGTACGGGCCGCTCGCCTTGGGCTGGAGCGTCAGCGCGCGCTCGAACGCCTTGGTCGCACGCAGGTTGTCACCGGCGCGGAATTGCGCCAAGCCGAGGTTGAACCAAGCGTCGGCGTAGCTCGGGTCATTCTGGGTCGCGGCCTGGAAATGTCGGGTGGCGCGAGCGACGTCGTCCTTGCCGTCCATGAGCGCCACCCCGAGGTTGTTGTGCGCCTGGGCGTAGTTGGGGTTCAGCGTCAGCGCTCGCTCGAACGAGGCAATCGCCCCGTCGACATTGCCCTCTTTCATCAACAGGACCCCGAGGTTGTAGTGCACCGCTGGGTCCGCCACTCCGGTGCGGGCCGCGGCGAGCAGCGTGTCCTTGGCTTCCGAGGACAGGCCCTTTTCGGCCAGCGCCTTTCCGAGGTTGACTTGCGCCGCGCCCAGGCTGGGGTCCATGGCCAGCGCCCGACGGTAGCCCTCGATGGCTTCGTCGAGGCGGCCGGCGTGCTGTTGGGCCTCGGCGAGGTTGAAGCGGAGCGTGGCATCTTGCGGCTGAAGCTCCACCGCGCGCGCGTACTCGGTGATGGCGATGTCTGTCTCCTCAAACCGGCGCGCCATGAGGGCGCGCTCGGCGTGGAGCGAGGCGTCACCGGGGAAGGCGGCAATGGCGGCCACCAGCACCGCGCGGGCCTCGGTGCCCTCTCCGGAGAGTCGCAGCGCGCGCGCGAGCAAGAGGCGCGACGTCGGCCCATCTCGGCGGCGGACCAGCTCGCGCAGGGGAGCCACCGCCTTCTCCGGCTCGCCGAGCGAGAGAAAGGCAAGGCCCAGCCGTTGCTGCGCGTCGGCATCGTCCGGGGAGGCCTCTAACCGCGCGCTCTCTTCGGTGACGGCCTTGCGCAGCGCGGCCGTCTCCTGGTCCGGGTCGGCGGCAAGAAGCGACAGCGCGAGCAGCCAAGTCGACATCAGAGGCGCTCCACGTAGGGACTCGCTCGCGCATCGAAGGTCCGCTTGGCCAGCACCTCTTTACGCTTCTCCCATTCGGTTCGTGTCTTGGTGAGCAACTCCTCGTCAGGCTTCAGGCCCTTCCTCCGGTCGGCCACCTCGGCGTCGCAGTTCTTCACCTGTCGCTCGAAATCCTCCGGCTTGTAACTCTCGCTCCCCTTCACCTTGGCCTTGCGCACCGCCAGGAGGCGGGCCAGCTGATAGCGGGCCACGGCGCACTGGCGAGCCACCTCCTCGACTTCGCGCAACTGCACGTTGAGCGTCTGACGGGCACGCAGGTACTCGATGCGGGCCCGCACCTCTTCCACGGTGAGCTGCGCGATTTCCTTCGTCGCCGGGTCCTTGGACTGGCCCACCTCGTCGCTGGCGATGCCCTCGGCGCGCTTGGCACGTCGGATTTGGTCGCGAGTCCGGGCGACGACGTTTTCCGTCTCGTCCACACGGTCGTAGGCGATGAAGAGGTCGTTCTCCGCCTCCAGGAGGTCGATTTTGTTTTCGTAGGGAAGCTGGCGCACCAAATCGTCGGGGACTTTGTTGTTGTAGTGGCCGCCACAGCCGGCGCACAGCGCCAGCAAGGTCACCACCATCGGGAGCTTCGGTGGGCGTTTCGTCATTGAACGGTTCCCGAAAAGGAGGAGTAAGCCGTGTACCCGCAGGCGAAATCGGGACAGAGCGCGAAGGTGACGTTGAAGGCGCCGCTCACCGAGTCACCGGAGCCGGGAATGGGCGTCGAGTTGAGCTTCATCGAGCCGATTTGGAGCGGTGGGAAAGTGGTCCGCGGGTCCCCGGCGACGTCGCGCGTCACCACGCCGCGCTGTCCGACGCCCGAGGGAGGAACCAGCGTGAGGTCTACTGCCCCGCCGGGCTTCACTTCCAATCCGTTCAAATTCTCGGTCACGATGAGCACCGCGTTTTGGCTCTTCCCGGATGGTTCCAGAAAGCTCACCGCCACCTCGCCGTCGGTCATGAGGCCGCCGTCGACCGAGCCGCCGGTGTAAGCCACCTGCACGCTGCTGTACTGCAAGTTGAGCAGCGTGCTCAGGCTGCCCTGAATCTGCTGCGGTCCGCAGCACAGCAGCGCCACGGTGCAAATCGCCAGGCCCAGCCACCTCACTTACACGCCCTCCACTCCGGGTCGACGTCGGTGCCGCGGATGGTCTGGTCCTTGACTTGGACGAGCTCCTTCCGCGCTCCCTCCACGTCGCCGTAGCGGCACCGCAACGCGGCGAGGTTGGCGTGCGCCTTGTCGTAGCCGGGGTCCGCTTCAAGCGCTTTGGCGTAAGCGGCCCGAGCCAGCATCGGCTCGCCCTGGAGAAGGAGCGCCATCCCGAGCGCGTTCTGCGCCGAGGCCCGGTTCTCTTGGAGTTCCGTGGCCCGTGAGAGGGCGAGCTGGGCCTGCCCCAACTGCCGCGCATCGAGGTAGGCCATCCCGAGCGCCTCCATCGACGCCGCGTCTTGCTTCACTTCTGCCTGCTTCTGGAGTTCTGCAATGTTGGCCGGCAGAGCGCCGGGCGAGCCCGGATTCGGCAACGGCGAGCGGACGGACTCGCTCTTCGTCCGGCAACCGAGGACAGCCTCGCTAAAGACTTCGAGCTGAGTGGCGCGCTGGAGGCACGTCTTGAAGGCCTCGTCGGCCTGGTCCTTGATGGGTTGCACCTGCTGCTGGACCGCAGTGCGGTACTGCTGCGCCTGAGCCGGGGTGGCGCCCGCCGGCACCGGCGAGGCTTCCACCGCCTCGGCCAGCGACTTGAGGGCCAGGCCGAGCTTCCACAGCGAGGCCACTGCCCACTCCGCGGAACCCATCGAGGCAGATTGGTTGTAGACGCCCTGTAGCTGCTGGAGGGCCGCAACCTTCTGGTCAATTTGGTCGGAGGGAATGGCTTTGAAATTCCGGTACAGCATCTCGCCCAGGTACCAAAGGCCTCGGGCCGTATCCTCGCCTTGCCCGTTGGGGGAGTTGACGACGGTGGCCAAGGTGCGGGCCACGACGTCAGGCCTCTCGCCGCCAAGCTTGGCTGACGCTTCGGCAAACACCGCCGCCGCCAGGGGTTGGCTCTTGTCCAGCTTGAGCGCGGCCTCGGCCGCCGCCTTGGCCCCGGCCAGGTCACGCGCACGCAGCTTGACTTGCGCGAGTGCGGCGTAGGCGTCGGCGCGGCGGTTGCTGGGGAGGTTCGCCGCGGAGGTGAAGTCCTTGATGGCAGCCGGGTAGTCGGTGAGCGCCTCGCGCAGTCTGCCCGCGGACATCCAGCCCTCGAAGGCGGCTGGGTCATTGCCCATGCGCATGCCCACCTGCTCGTACCACTGCGCCGCTTCGGCGAAGCGACCGGCTTCTGCGGCGTGCCGGCCAAGCGTGGAGGCGATGTCCGGGATGAAGCTGCTCTTCGGGTATTCGGTCATGAACTTCGCGCCGATTTCCCGCTCCTTCGCAAATTCGCGCTTCTCCCGTGCCGCGCTGAAGGCGCCATAGAGCGCCTTCTCGCCGATGTCGGTCGACTTGTTCTCCGAGGCGACCTTGAGGAGGCCCTCCACCACGTCGCCCGTCTCCGCCGAGCTCTGCAGAGCAAGTTCGCCCAGCGCCTCGCCCTTGCTCTCGCTGAGCGTTCTGCGCACGTCGGCCAAAAACGTCGCCGGGAGACGACTGTTGGCCAGGAACTTTCGGGCGGTGTCCTCGATGCCCTTGAAGTCGTTAATCTGCCGAAGCCCGTCCAGCGCCAGTTTGCCTGCCGCCGGCGCGTCCTTGTTCTCCGGGTACTCCATGGCGAAGGCGGTGAAGAGCTGGCTCGACTTTTCGAACTCGCCATCGTCGTAGTAGGCGCGCGCGATGTTGAACTTGAGGGTGACGACGTTGAGGTTCCGCGGGTACTTGGTGATGAAGGCCGCACCGTCGATTTTCAGTGCCTGACGCGCGTCGGCGACCTCGAAGGCCGTAATCTGCTCCACCTCGCCTGGCTTGAGCGCGGAGAAGGAGCTGAGCAGCGCGCCGTAGGCGGAGGCCTCCGTGCCTTTGACGTCCTTGGCCCGCTCCTCGTACCGCTCCAACTCTTCGAATTGCCGCGCCGCTTCGGGGAATGCGCGCGCCGCGAAGAGAGAGTCTGCCCGGTTGTGCATCATGTCCCGGACGTATTTCTCTGGCCGAAACAGAGAGAGGTACTCCTTGTAGGCATCGGCTGCATCGAGGTACGCCTCGCGCGTATTCGTCTTCTGGGCCAGCGTCTGGAGCTGCGTGGCGAGGTCGCGGGTGATTTCCTCGAGCTCGGCCAGCTGTTTCCGGCGGGTGGTTTCGTCCTTGAAGGCGTCCACCTTGACGTTTACCGCCGCACGGACCAGGTACTTGATGTCCGCCTGGGTGGTGGGAACTTTGCCCTTGGCCGCTCGGAGCGAGTCGTAGATTTTCTCGGCCCGCTCCATGTCCAACTCGGGGTCGGGCTGGATTTCCATCAACTTGCGCAACGTGGGAATCGCCCACTCGTACTGCTGCTTGATGAAGTAGCGGTTCCCGAGCTTGTCCAAGGCCAGGGCGTACGTGGACCGGCTGTCGGAAAGCTTCTCGAAATAGGGGAGGGCACCCTTGGCCGGCCGCGCCTCGGTGTAGCTGTAGACCAGGTCCAGCAGGGCCTCGCGCTTGACGTTGAGGGCCTTGGCCGAATCCACACCGGCAATGGGAGGGCTGCCTGCGGCGGCCTCGAAGAATCCGACGGCGTCGTTGAAGCGCTGCTGGTTCACCCGCACCCACCCCATTTTGTAGCGGGCCAAGTCGTGCACCGGTGAGGGTGGGAATTGGAGAATGGCCTGGTAGTGACGCTCGGCTTCCTCGAGGTTTGCCTTGTCGAACCAGTAGTCCCCTAGGATCTGCTCCGATTCCAGCCGGAGCTGGCTCTTGGGGTACTTGTCGATGAGGGAGCGCAGCGTGGCCAGCATGTCGTCGAATTGGCCGAGCTCGCGCTGCTCGTGGGCGAGGTAGAAAGTGACTTTGTCGCCGTCGTGGAAGTCTGGGTACTCGCGCTGGAGCCGGTAGTAGAGCTGCACCGCCTTCTGCTTCAGCAGGCGCGTCTCCGGGCTGACCATCGCCCCGCTCGTCCCCTCGGCCCGTTGCTCGGCCTGGAGGTAATAAACGTAACGGCTTTTCTCGACGTAGAGCTCGGCCAACCGGAACTGGAGGTCCGGAAGGTAGCTGGCGGTTCGGCTTCGCGCGATGAGCCGCTCGGTCTCGATGATGGACCGGTCGACTTTGAAGATGTCGCGCTTCAGCTTGTCGATGTATTCCTGCTTCTCCCGGACCTTGGTGACGACCGGGTTGACGCTCTTGTCCAGAGGCGTCAACAGCGCCGGCCCGGCCGGGTCCGAGGCCGAGAGCACCAGCGCCAGGAAGGGGGCAATCACAGCGCACCCTCCTCAACGCAGCGGCTGGGAATACTCACCCGGTAACTGCGCAACTCGTCATTCCAGTATTCGCCATCGAAGCGGAAAGCCTCTTGGCCCTCGCCCAGCGGCGCCTGCTTCTCCGGCTGGACGAGCTTCGCTCCGCGCTTGATGCGCTCATACAGCTTGAGTCCGACCTCGTACTCCATCAGCCGCACCTGCTCTGCGGCTCGGAGCAGCTTGTCCGCTTCCTCGCGGACAGCTTCCTGGAGGCGTTGGCGGTAAATGCGCTCCGCCTCGGCGTAGGCCAAATCGTAAATTTTCGTTGTCTGTGAGAAGAGCCGGTCGCCGAAGCCGCCTGCGTACCGGGCCTTGAGCTCGATTTCCAAGTTCAGCGAGTCGCGGTATTTCGCCGCCCGTTTGGTGCTGCCGTGGCTCGAAGCCGCGGCGCGGAGACGGTTGTCGAGGGTCAGGTCGTCCCGTTCCCGGATGGACTCGAGCGACTCCGCATAGCGGCGGGTGAGCTCCTTGGCGGCGCGCTTGGCGGGCAGGTAGTGACAGAGGTCGCGGTACACCAGCGCCCGGAGGATGTACTTGTCCGGGAGGAATTCCTCCCGGAAGCTCGGAGCATCGAGCGTGGTGAGAAGACCCATCGCCGCGCGCAGCTGCCCCAGGTTGTAGCGGGTCCACGCTTCTTCGAGATAGAGCGTGGCCCGCCCCGGGTCGAGCGAGGGGAGCTGGACCATCTCGTAGGCCTTGAGCGCGCCTTCAAAGTCTTTGCGCTCGTACCGGAGCCGTGCCACGGCGAGGCGCGCCTCGTTTCGGGCCTCCTGAGTCAGCTTGTCGTCGTTGGACAGGGCGAGGAAGTCCTCAATCATGTCGTCGGGAACGTCCTTGCCTTCGAGCTTCTTGAGCCGAGTGACAAGCAGAGCAAACTTGGCTCGGCTGGCCTCGACGCTGCCGTCCTCGAGTTTGGTGAAATGGGTATTCGCCCAACGCTCGTTACCCACCCGGAGGTCGACCAAGCCCTGCTCGTAGTTGGCGTAATCGCTCACCGAGTCCGGAAGGAAGCCCAGGTCCAAGGAGCCAAAGACTTGCTCGTCGATGAGCACTTCATCGTGAGGCACGAGGATGAGTGTGCGCAGGGCTTCCAGGGTCCGGGGCAGCACTTGAGGGTTGCTTCGCTCGCGGGCCACCCGCGCCAGGTACACCGCGCCCGCGTGGCGGAGCCCCAAGTCGATGAAACAACGGGCCAAGAAGTACTGGGCCCAGGGGTGGTTCTCGTCGGTGGGCGGAGTCCCCTCAATGAAGGCGTACAGCTTTCGGGCTGCGGCTTCCTTGTGGTCCGCGAAATAATCCTGGAGCGCCTCGTCAAACAGCTGCTGGTTCGCCTTCTCCGGCGGCGCTTTGACTGCATCCTCCGCCGCAGGAGCAGCGCTCGCCGCTGCCGGAGTTGGGCTGGAAGCGGCGGGCGGCGGCGGTCGAGGAGCAGCGGTCGGCTGCGGTTGCGCGGCCGCTGGCGGCGCGCTGGGCGGTGGGGCCTGTGTCGCCGGCGCGGGCGCCGGGTGGGGCACGGCCGGCGTCGTCGGCGCCGCTTGGCCGAGCGCGAGACTGGGCAGCAGCCCGACGAGCAGGAGCAGCCTGGTGTTCACGTCGACTCGCATTATTCGGTCGAGCCGAAATTGAACGCCGCACCGACCTGGACAACCATGATGTTTTGAATCCCGCTGCTGGCGAACAGGAGGTTGTCGGTGACTTCGAACCGAAGCGAGACGCTCTTGCTGAGGTAGAAGCGCCAACCAATCCCGAAGTCGATTCCGGGCAGAAACTGGGTGCTGGTGGTTCCCGCAGCGACGTCGGTCGAGATGCGTTGGTTGGCGACGGAGAGACCCAGCAGTCCGTAGATTTCGAAATGCGCCACACTGTTGTTGAGCCAGGCAAACTTTCCGTAGATGGGCGTCCACATGACGTCGCTACCGGCAATCCAGTTGGTCTGCGGGAAGGCGGTCGGATTCACGCCGAAGTCCCGCGTCAACTGGTTCTGCAGCCCGGTGGCCACATTGTAGGAGTAGAGGAAGCGTCCAATCTGCCAGGCGAAGCTGTCGGAGAAATGGTAGGTGTAAGAGGCCTCGCCGCTGATGCCTTTGGTGAACGCGTCGAGAGGAAGAACGCCGATGGCGAGCATCAGCTCGCTCTGCATGCGGTAGGTGCGGTCCTGGACTGCCAGGACCACGCCCGGGTTTTCCAGCTCTTCCTGCGCTTGAGCCGCCATCGGCGCAAGGCACAGCAGAAGCAATAAGAGTCGTCTCACGAAAGTTCCCTTCGAGGAGCCCGCCGCCTCTGTCCGTGCATCAGAATCCGACCGCGTTGAAGATGAACGGGTAGGTGATGATGACCGAGTTTCCCTTAGCGGGCGGGAACTGCCAGTTGTTGAGCGCCCGAAGAATGCACGCCTCGACGGAGACGTCCTTCAGGCTCGAACTTTTTGATTTGGAGCTGATCACTTTTCCGGAGGTGGAGATGCTCCACTCCAGGACCACCTTTCCGGCGAGGCCCGGCGTCTTCATCAGAGCGGCCTCGTAGCAACGCTGGACCTCGGCGAGGTGAGAGTTGATGACCTTGGCCACGGCTTCCTTGTCGATTTGGCCCTGCGACGCAATGCTGGTCGCCACCGCCTTGGTGACGCCGGAGCGCACAGGTCCTTTGCCCACACTCCCCACACCGAGCGCGCCAATCCCACCTCCGCCTGCACCGAGAAGAATCTCGCGCCCGCCGCCGCCTTTTCCGATGCCGATGCCGGGCAAGCCGTTGGTGCTGGCCAGGGGTCCCTTCCCCACCAGCCCACTGAGTTTGAACGCGGTGTTGTTGCCGCCCGGCCCAATCTTGCTGATGGCTGCGAGCATCGACTTCATGGCCGGCCCGGCGGCAGTCACCTTGGCCAGAGCTTTGGTCACGTCCTTGGGCGGCTCCACTTTGGGCGGAGGCACCGGCTTGGGCGTTGGCTTGGCGACTTTCTTCTCCGGCTCCTTCTTCGGCTCTTTCTTTGCCTCTTCCTTCTTAGGCTCTTCCTTCTTCTTCTCCGGCTCTTTCTTCTTCTCTTCCTTCTTTGGAGGAGCGAGCAGGCGAACCGCGACCGGGTTCAAATTCTTCGCCGAGAAATCCGCGAGATCGTCGAGCTTGGGGCCAAAGAGAACCCAGTAGACGGAAGGGCTCAAAAAGAGCAGCAAGAGGAAGATGAAGAACCAGGGACGGTTTCGAAACGGGCTGGCGAAGGCACGCTCCGGCGGGGGCGCGACGAAGGCCAGACAGGCCATGTCCCCCTCGCGGAGACACACCGCCGAGCCGAGCTGAAGCGAGATGCTCCGACGACCGCCGGACTTCTCCACCTCCGTCGTCGGCACCGGGGCAAATGTTCCATCCGAGCGCCGGCGCTCAATTTCGGCCCGCGGAGGAATGAAGACGCGGTACCCGCCGCCCGAGGACTCGGCGATGGGAAAGCCTTCCGGAAGGGTAAAGCCGTAGAGCGGTAACATCGCGCTGTCCAGCAACCCGGCGGTGACCGGCTTGTCCTTCTTCGTCGGGCCGAAGCTGTTCGCACCCTGACGAGCCTCGCCCCAGAAGAGCTCGAAGTAGATGCGCGCCGGACCGCGTCCGCCCTTACTGGGAATGGTGAAGGTGCGGGGCGGCCCGGCCTTCAATGGGCCCGACGTCCTAGAGGCCCGGCGGCTCGGCTCCGGTGGCGGCGGCGCTGGTGGCTGGGAATGCGGAGGGGAAGAGGGGACTGGGCGCGCGGCGGGCCGGGCCGACGCTGCCGGAGGCGGCTGCGTGGCGGGCGGTTGCCGAGTGCGAGGCCGTTGAAGCGGCTCGTCGAATGCGTCGAGCTCCGTTGCGCCGGGTTCCGGCCGGGACGGGTAAGGCATGGTGGTGGCGAGCTCGGACTCGGACACTGCCTTGAGGCGACTCTTGGTATTCGTCTTGCGCCGGCGCGCCGAGGGGACGGTTCCCGGTGCGGGTGTCCCGGTCGGAACCGCGACATTGGGCGCCGCGGAGCCAACGGCGTACGCTTCAGCAGGAGGAGGCGGCGGCGTGGAGACCGCTCGGCGCGGCGCCGGCGACTGCAGCGGGGCCACCCGCGGCACGCCGGCCTGCGGGGCGACGGCGCCCCCGAGCAACGCCGAGAGCTCGGGCGGAGGCGCGGCTTTGGGGGCCGGCTTGTTCCCCAGCACCCGGGCCTTCAGGACGAAGGGCCCGACGACCACCTCGTCCACCGCTCGAATCTCGCACGCGGTGACTTGGTGCCCGTTGACGTAGAGCCCCCCCGTGGAACCGGAGTCCTGAACTGCAGCCTTGCCGTTTTGGAAGTAGAGGACGGCGTGCGCCGCGTCCACCGTGGCGTCGTCCAGCCGCAGGTCCGCATCGGCCGCGCTTCCCAGCGTATAGGAGCCAGGAACGAAGACTTCGGTCCCCACCAGGAGACCGTCGCGCAGGATGACCACCTGGAGCACTGCCGGCTGACCGCTCAACGTTCGATTCCCTCGTGGCTTGGGGGAGGAGGCAGGAGGACTAGAGCTCGGAGTCGTAGACAACGCCGACGATTTCCTCGCGGAAGCTCTCGCGCTTCTTGATCATCGAGCGCTGCTTCAGTTCCTTCCGGTCGTAGAGGTAAACCGCGCCAGCTGTGTTGCGCTGGCCTTGGATGAGTCGGTCGTCGAAGTCGATGCGCGTCGGCCCGCGCTGTCCGGGCGGAGTCGCGGAGGCGGTCGCAGACGGCGCGCCGGGAATTCCGGCGGCGGAAGGGGCTGCAGGGTCGAATGCTGCACGCACGGCATCCGACGCCGGTGGAGGCTTGGTGGCCACCGGAGCCGGTGCGGCCTTCTTCGTGGAAGCGGTGGCCTTGGAGGATTTCTTGGCGGAGCTCGACTTGCCCGAACTCTTGCTGGCCTTGGCACTCGAGCTCTTACTCGAGGACTTGGAAGGCTTGGACTTGGACTTGGACTTGCTCGAGCTCTTGCTCGAGGTCGCAGGCTTGGCGGTGCTCTTCGAGGACTTGGACGGCGTCGCTGTGTCATCCGTCGCCGCCCACACCGATGCGGGCAGCGCAATGCAGCAGGCAATCGTGGACAAGAGTGCCACGACGCGTCGAACAGTTCGGCCTCGCATGGGAACCCCTCCAGCAAATCGCACGGGCTGCGCCCCTGTCAACGCGCCCGAGCGCCGGATTCCCTTGGCAAATCCATGTGTTGCCGGGTGTTCCATGTGTGGCAGCGTGGTCGTCCACGGACTACAGCCCTGGCGTCACTGTGGCCAGGGGCCGTCCCCGAAGCCAGCGTCTTGTGCCTGACCGGAAAAATTTCCGTACAGCGTGCGACCACCCCCGAAGCCCCCGTCCGCCACGAAGGACATCGAGAAATTGCCTTGGGTGGACTGTCCGACGGCCCCGCCGGAGCTCAGGTTCAGGTCCCCGAGGCTCACCTCGGGTAACGGTTCCGGCGGCGAGCCCGCGGCCAGGTGGAGCACGCTCGTCCTGGACCCAGCGTCGTCAAACCCCTGCAGGGGGTAGTCCTTGCCCGGTTGAAAATCCCAACCGTCGAGGGAAACGACGATGCGTGCCACCAGGTCCACGTCGTTCCCGTTGTTGTTGTAGTAGCTGACTTGGAAGGCTTGGTCGTTTCGCAGGATGTTCACAAAGGACACCTGCAGCGGGAACACCTCACTCATGCTCCCGCCGAGCGAGTTGTCCCCCGAGCACCCGATGGCTGCTACCACCAGCGCCGCGCTCGCCGTGAGCGCGAGGACTCCCCTGCTCACTGCGTGTTCTCCACCGCAAGCTTCAGCGCTCCGCTCGCCGGGTCTCGGTAACCAATGACCAGCCGGGTGGGGCCGGTGAGGTACAACATCTGCGTCTGCCACGCGCCCTGGTTGTCCACCGGCTCGGGAGTCCATTGCCCGGTGCCGCCAATGCTGGTGGCGACTTGGAGCTGCCGCTGGGAGGTGGGGCAGGTGCTCACCTGAGCGGAGGCGTTGCTGCTGCAGAAATAGTAGGCCACCCACGGGTCATGGGTGTCCGGGTTGAGGGCCACCGATGCGAAGTAGCCTCCGCTCCCGCCGGTATACACGGTGCGGTAGACGCTCCAGTTCGCGTTGTTGGTGCAGTCCTTCCCCGGCCCACAGTTTTTGTAGAGCGCGGCGCCGCTCCCGCTGATGTCCGACATGGCAACTGCGTAGCCCTGGCCCGTAGGGTTCCCGTCGTAGGCCATGTAGGGGCCGGTTTCGGTGACCAGGGCGTTTGAGTCCACGCCCACCTTCAACAGCGACACTGGGCAGCTCCAGGCGCCGCTTGTCCGCTCGAAGAAGATGGTGTTGGTCCCGTTGGAGTTGTACTCGTTGCCGCCGATGTCGCTGATGAGCGCGGGGTTGTTGTTGTCGCCGTGGACAAACTTGCTGTGGCTGCCGTAGGCGGTCCGGCCCGTCGAGGTGGGACAGCTCCGCAGGGGCAGCGGAATGCCCGGCTTGCCCCAAGCGAGTCCGAAATGGCTCCAACTCGTCGGGCCTCCATACGAGACCTCTAAGTCCGAGTTGTCGAAGTCACCAGTTCCGGTCGAGCTTCCGAAGTGCACGTCGCGGTAGGCGAGGATGGTTTCCGAGCCGTCGATGAAGAGCGCGGGAAAGAGACCGACGATGGTGCCCATGTCGCAGGAAGCGTTTCCGCACACGGCCTCGCCGGAGTTGTCGACGGCCGTTTCTTGGGTCCATGTCCCGGGCGTCCCGCCCCCGTTGAGGTTTCGGTAGGAGACGACGCCGGTGTGCTGGTACCAGAACGCCTGGGTGTTGTCGTAGCCCGGAGGGGGCGCCCAACCGAGGAGCGCCACCGCCGGCTGGCCGTTGGACGACTGGTAGTCGAGACTCACCCCGACGAAGTTTTGGACCGGCACGCTGCCGGTCACGCGCTCCGGCCCGAGGACGACGCTTCCATTAGACCATTCGACGTACAGGACGTCGTAGTTGTACAGGCTCGGGTCCGGACGTGCCTTGTTGTCCGTCTGGTCGGCGCTAAACTCCACGTAGGCCATGCCGATGTTGCCATTCGGCGCGATCGCCATTTGAAAGAGGGGAATCGTCTCGAACCCCACCACCTGAGACTGCGCGGGGTTGCCGGCATCGGGCGGCGAGAAATTCGTCGGGTCGACGATGAAGATGCTGAAGCGGCCTCCGTCCGGACTGCAGCCCGGACAGCCACTGTCGGTGTTCGTGACGCAGTTGCTACAGTCGCCCGTGCATCCGGCGGTGAACGCCAGGCAGACGAACAGCGAGAGCCATCCCACAGCACGCATGCAGCCTCCAGCGGTCGAGCGTTGTATTCTACCTCTGGAAGGCTCGATTCCCTGCGTGAATCCCCCATACAAAAGCCCAGGTACACCTTCACCCATGTCGGACGACACGCAACGAGACGAGATTTCCCGCCGCTCTTTCATCCAGCGTGTGAGTTTCTTTGGCGGCAGTATGGTTTTGCTCGGTTCGTGCTCGCGTGAGCCCTCCGCAGCGAAGAAAACCGAGCAGCCAAGCGCTCCCCTCACCAGCTCCCACGTCACGCTCACCGACGAGGAATACGATGCGCTGGCGGCGGCGTGCGAACGAATGCTGCCACGGGATGAGGACCCCGGCGCGGCCGACCTCGGCGTTCCCGGCTACGTCGACCGCGCGCTGGGTGACCCGCGGATGAGCCACGTCAAGGATGACTTCATCCGAGGTCTCGACGCGCTCATGCGCCGCGCACAAGCCCAGCGCGGAAAGCCCTTCCCCCAGCTGGCACCCGACGCGCAGGACGCGCTGCTCACCTCGTTTAAGAATGGCGCCAAGGGCTCCGGCGAGGCGCATTGGTACGAGTTGCTCGTCGTCCTCACCATGGAGGGAGCGCTCTCCGACCCTTCCTATGGCGGCAACAAGGACCGCAAAGGCTGGGAGCTCATCGGCTTTGAGACTAGCGAGCCTCCGCCCGGGTACGACGGTATGCACGCCAGTCACAAGTGTGGGGGCTGACCCGAGAATGGCCCTCCCCGAAGTCGACGTGGTGGTGGTGGGAAGTGGTGCGGGCGGAGCTCCGGTGGCGCTTCAGCTGGCGCGTGCGGGATTCCGCGTCGTCCTGCTGGAGAAGGGCCCGGACTACAAGGTCGGCGAGTACGTCCACGACGAAGTGGGGATGACCCGCCGCAGCTTCTTCATGCCCGTCCCTTGGGAGGAGCCGCACCTCTACCGCACCAACCCCAAAGAGAAATTCTCCCGAAGCAATGCCGCCTGGACGGCCAACTGCGTGGGTGGCGGAACCGTCCACATGAGCGGCTTCTTCTACCGCTTCAAGCCCATGGATTTCCGAGTTCGCTCCCTCTTCGGCCCCATTCCTGGGAGCACCGTCGAGGACTGGCCCATCTCCTACGCGGACCTCGAGCCCTACTACAACGTTGCTGAAGCCGAGCTCGGCGTGAGTGGCGTCAGCATTCCGCACCCCTTCGCGGAGCCACGGACAAAGCCTTTCCCCCTTCCTCCGCTGCTGGAGCACCCCATCTCGAAGGAGATTGACCGCGCCTGTAAGAGCCTTGGTCTTCACTCCAGCCCGACGGCGCGAGGAATTGTCAGCCGCGCCTACCGCGGCCGCTCAGCGTGCACCTACTGCGCGCTGTGTGGCTCCTATGGTTGTGAGGTGAATGCCAAGTCCAGCACCCAAGCGGCCCTAGTGCCGGCGATGCTCGCCACCGGGAAGGCCGAGCTGCGCAGCTGCTGCATGGCCAAAGAAGTCACTGTCGGCCCCGACGGCCGCGCTCGCAGCGTCGTGTACCAGAACGAGCAAGGCCAGACGCTGGAACAGCCGGCCCGGCTTGTAGTCCTGGCCTGTACCGCGGTGGAGACCGCTCGGCTGCTGCTCAATTCGCAGTCAACCCGCTTCCCGAAGGGCCTGGCCAACGGCTCCGGGTTGGTGGGGAAGAATCTCATGTTCAGCGGCTTCGGCCGCTCGCGCGCCACCTTCCGGATTTCCAAGCGAAAGACGAGCTGGCCGTGGCTGGCAGACCCGGCGCCTTTCGTCCAGCGCAGCATGCAGGACTTCTACGCCATGCCGGACGACAAGCAGGGCTTTCGCAAGGGCGGGACGCTGGGCTTTCTCTGGGAACACCCCAATCCCATTGCAGCGGCGAGTGACCTCGCCGGCACCGGGGAAAAGGGCGTCTTCGGGAAGGCGCTGAAGGACAAGATTCGCACCTACCGCGACAGCAAGATGCTTCAGTTCGAGACCTACGCCGAGTACCTGCCGACGCCGACCACCGAGGTCGCGGTCGACGCGAGCGTCAGGGACAAATACGGCATCCCCGTCGCCGCCATCACCACCGACCGACACCCGGTGGACTACAAGGTGGTGAAATTCTTAGTTGAGCGGGGCGAGGAGATTCTCCGCGCCATGGAGCCCGACGACGTGACGCGGCTCAACCAGTTTGGCGAGACAACCATTCTCCAAGCCGGTACCTGCCGCTTCGGGCGCGACGCGGCGACCAGCGTGCTCGACCCTGACTGTCGCGCTCACGAGGTGCCCAACCTCTATGTGGTGGACGGCAGCTTCATGCCCAGCAGCGGAGGCGTGCCACTCACCCTAACCATTGTCGCCAACGCCTACCGCGTGGCTGACCGACTGAGCCGCCGCTTGAAGCGTGAGGGCAGCGCAGCCTTGAAGGGCTAGGGCTCCCAAAGCTCGCCCCCTGATTCCCGGAAGGAAGTCTTCCCAAAGGGCTGTCCCGCCCCGCCGCGGGTTCGGCTAGCGAGGCGCTAGAGCCGCTGCTACCGTGCCGCGCGTGCTCCAGGCTGCTCGAGGGTTGGTGGCATTGTGCGTGCTCGGCGTCACGGGGTGCGGGACGGACTCCCCTCCGGACGCACCGACGCTTCAACTCCCCTTCACCAGCAGTGCCACCTCGCCGGTGCTGTTTAACGGCGTCGAGGGCGTCCCGGTGGGGACCACGGGGTACTTCGCCTTCGGACTTTTGAATGCGGGCACCAACGACCTCGTCGTCCAGGAGGTGACTTACTCCGGGGACCCGGCCATGGCGCTTCAGGCCCTGACTGAGGCCCTGCCGGCAACGCTGGCCTTCAACGGCGAGTTGGTCATCGGGTTGACTTGCACGCCCCCGGGCCAGGCCACCACGGACGGCTCGGTGTCCATTGTCAGCAACGCCGCCAATACGCCCATGGCTGTTGTCTACTTGAGCTGCGAGGGCGTTCCCTGACGCTTCACTGAGCCAACGGCGTCACCTCGACCTTGAGAAGGTAGGAGGCTGCCGTCGTGGATTGGTAGGTCACCAGGTGGTAGCCGGCGACGTTGAGCTGAGCGCTCCGCGTGAAGGTACCGACGGCCTGGGACTCGGTAGCGACCACCTGACCATCGACGCTGGTGCGCACGGCCTCCGTGCACCCCGGCTCCCACCAGACGATGTTGAACGTTCCCCCCGCTGCAGTCAGGTTCGAGAGGAGAAAGCTGAGCTGAATGTTACTGGTGGCCAGCGTCTGGACGATGATTTGGTTGGAGCCCGGGAAGTTGCCCTGAGTGTAGCTGTCCGGCCCCAACAGACAGCTCGCATACCCGTCGCACACCGGCCAGCTGCTGTTGCAGAGGTCGAGCACGCGCGCGCCGATGAAATCGTCCTGCGGGGTGCTACAGCCGCCGAGCACCCACACCAGCGGCAGCAAGACTACCCAGGCCAGTGTCTGGCGAGGCCTCGAGGGGGCTGGTAGCGTTTCATCCATGCACATGCGCGCTTTCGCCTTCTCCTCTTTGTCTGCGCTCGCCGTCGGCCTCGCCGGCTGTGGCGGTTCTGATTCTACTACCCCCACTGCGCCGACGGCCGTTCCCAACATCGCTGGCACCACGACGACGCCATTTCCCTTCAACCCCGGAACGCCAGGCGTCACTGTGGGCACGTCGGGTTACGTGAGCATCACCGTCCAGAACACCGGCTCTCAGCCCATGGTGGTGAGCAACGTGACTTACACCGGCGACTCGGGCATCACGCTGCAACCAGGCGTCGCCCTTTCGACGGCCCCAGACATGCCTGCCACGCTGCCAGCTTCCGTTGCATTCGACGCATACCTCGTCGTCGGGTTGACCTGCACGCCGACCACCGAGAAGACCTACAACGGTACCGTGGACATCAAGAGCAACGCCTCGAATCTTCCGGACATCTCGATTGTCCTGCAGTGCGTGGGTGTTGCGCCGACGCCGTGACATGCGTCAATTCACCGTGAAGTTGCACGGGTCCACGCACGTGGTGCTTCCACCAGCTGCGTTGGTGAAGCTGTAAGGGTACGCCGAGTACCCGGTGGTCACCGTGTAGGGCACGAGGTTCCAGCTCGTCCGGTTCACCGGGAAGATGTTCATCAGGAAGTAGCTGGTCGCCGTAGCGTTGACGAAGTTGGGCTGGAAGCAGAAGCAGGCGTAGGGCAGGACGGTGGTGGTTACCAGGCCGCCCGAGACCGTCTGCGTGTACGCAACCTCGTCCGGAATAATGCCCGCCGCGGGGTTCCACCACGAGTCAATTTTCGCGTCGGTGTAGCCGAAACCCAATTGATCTGACGAGTGGTCCTGGGGCGCCGTCACCATGGCGTAGCACGGTGGTGTGCCGGTCCCGGCATCCACGTTGGTGTCACAGAACGAGAGCGTGAAGCCGAGGTCGTAGTCCGGGTTGGTTCCATCCGTCGTCGGGACACTCCAGGAAATCTGCCATGCCGCTTCGGCCGTGAAGGGCAGCGCAATCTGGTAGCTGTCAACGTCGTTGCCGCGGCCGTCGTAGTCCTCCGGGCCGAAGATGACGTCGTTGATGGTGTGGCCGGGATTCGCCTGTCCAATGCCATAGCTGAGGTAGACCGGCCCCGGGACCAGGACAGCTCCCGGCGCGGGAGCCAAGGTGGCCATGCGCACCGGGTCGGGTACGGCCTCGAGGACGTCCGGCTCAGCCAGATGCTCGAAGAGAATGGAGTAGTCCTTGTCGTCCGCCCAATAGCCGTTGTTGTTGCTCGGGTCGAAGCCCACCGCCTGCAAATAGAAGTAGTAGGTGACGGCGGCGGCATGCGGAGGGACTTGGAGGTTGGCTTCGAAATTCTTGAGTTTGGACAGAAAGGGAAGGCCGCCGTCCGGCCGGGGAAGGACTTCCAGCCGGTAGGACTGCAGGCACTTGGATGGGCTCTCGGCGCACGAGCTCTCGGCGATGGCCAAGGCCGTTCCGCCATCGGCGCTGATGAGACAAACGGTCGGGTCTTGCGCGAGGCAAGTCGTCGGGTCGGGCGCTTGCGTGTAGACGAAGAGCGTCCGGCTCGGCGTGGTGGGAAGCGGCGGGAATCGTCCGCCCGTTGTCCCCGGCGTCAGTTTGTAGTGCAAGAGCGCAAGCGAAGGGTTTGCGGCGAGCGTCACCGCGTACCAATCGGCATCGCCGACGTAACTGGTCCGGCCGGTCACGGTGGTGTTGCTGCCCACCGGGACCCCGGCTCCGCCGTTCACCGCGTAGGCCGTGGCGAAGGTGTTGTTCGGCTCGGCCGGGTCCTGCAGCGGGACGATGATGGTTTTCACCAGGTACTTGAAATTCAAATCGCCCGGGACTGCGCCCACGGTGTTGGAGTCGCTGTAGCCGAGGACGGCGATGTAATAGGGGCCGGCCGCGTTCAAGAGGATGGCGTCGCCGATGACGACTTGGGCCGCGGAGTACTGTGAGCCGGCCTGGGCATACCCTTGCGCGAGCTGCGTCGCCCCGTCCGGACCGTAGATGTAGTACTCGAGCCGGTACTGGTGCGGGGGAGGAGAGGGGACAGACAGATCCTGCTCCACCTCCACCCACAGCACATTGCCCGCGCCGGGAGAGGCGACGCTGTAGTAGTCGACATCGCCCGGAGTGGAGAGGTACCCGCCGTTCTGCCCGGCCTGACCGCCGCCCGGGTTGGCGCTGAGCTGGATGGGTGTCGCCTGCAGCGGCGTGTCGTTCGGCTCGTTGACGTCCGGGTCCTCGAGCACGTCGGCCACAATGGCGAATTCGTGCGTGGTATCCACCTTGCTGCCCGTGTCGTCCTCGAGCGCGATGACCAGGCTGGTGCCGGGGAGGCTGTATTTGAAGGTAATGTTCATCGGCATCGGGCAGGCCGTGCCGTGCTTGTCTGAAGCGGTCGCCAAGCTCGTCTCGCCGTCCTGCTTGAGGACGTTCATCGTGAGATTGACGGCGGTGTTGAAGCTCGGGCCGCCATCTTGGCCGGCGCAGTCCGCCACGCCACCATCCACGTCGCCGGGCGGAAAATAGCCGGCGATGATGTGGGCGATGCTCCGCGCGTCGATGTTGGTGCCGACGTTGGCGCTGTACCAGACCTGCTCCTGGAGCTGCGAAATGTAGCCGTACTTCCACTCGCCCAACGTGAGCTCGCAGTCCGGGTCGGTGAGGGCCACCTGAGCCGAGGTGCAGGTGTTGGGCGGGATGGTGGTTACCAGCGCGGGCGTCCCGATGGTTCCCTTGCACCCGGTGAAGAGGGCGAGGAGCGCCAAGAGCTGACGGGTGTCCCGAAGTCCTCTTCCCTTACGAAGCCGACCTGCAGTCATGGTTGTTCTCAAGAGTCTCGCCCGGTCTTCTCACGGGCCTGCGTCGGGAAAAGCCGCGACGCACCCGCGGACGAAGTCCGTCGGTTGGACGGTGATGACGCCATCGACTGGGAGCTTGACGCCGCCCACCGGATAGCGGGCGGCGCGCGTCCGGTACGAGGTGACGAGGGTGCGGGCGTTGGGGTTGTCAGCGGGGACCTGCGAGACCACCACGAGAATCTCGTTCCAACCCTCTCCATAGCCTGTGCCACCGTCGGCGAAGAGGAAACCGCCGTCCGGTTGAAAGGCCACCCCGCCATCAGGCAGGTTCATCCCGCCGTCCGGCCGAAAGGCGATGGTCGGCGCGAGTGAGACGTTGTCGACGCGGAAGTGGTAGCACTGGCGCCCCTCCGAATCGACTGGGCCATCGGTCTCGAGGAGGTAGCGGTATCCACTCACCGTCACGAACTGCGAATCGGCAAGTAACGGGTTCATGTGGAGATGGACTTCGTTGCGGTTGATGAGACCGTCGCTGTCCGGGTCCTGGTCCATGTCCGCGGAGGAGGGCTGGGTGTGGAACTGCCATTCCACGCCGTCCGGAACTCCGTCGCCGTCCGAGTCCTGGAGCTGTGCGTTGGTCCCGATGATTTGCTCGTCGCAGTCCGTCAAGCCGTCACAGTCCGAGTCCACGCCGCGTAGCGAAGGTGGGCAGCCCGGGTCCTGGCCCCCACCGTCTGGGAGCGCGAAACCAAGAGGGTTGAAGGTAGCCCCTCGGGCGGCAAAATAAACTTCCACGCCGTCGCTGTAGCCGTCGCCGTCTGTATCCGGGTTGTTGGGGTCCGTCCCGATGGCAATCTCTTGAGCGTCAGTAAGCCCATCACCGTCGGAATCCGCAGCATCCGTCGGGCCGCCATCCCAATTCGGCGGCGGGGCCGGGCTTTCCACCGGCGCATTCACGTTGGTGACGAGGAGGTCTTTCACCACGTAGCCTTGGCGAACGGCGCCCAGGTCGAAGCCGAGGAAGTTCACCGGCTCGTGGTTCTCGAAGTCCCGGAAGTTGCCTCCTCCGACGGCCGCCATCTGCTTCAGGAGCTCGGCGTCCTGGTTGATGATGAGCAGCGGGCAACCCCCGTCGCCGGTCAAATCGCAGAGGCTGCTGGGCGGTTGGATGGGGTCAAAGACGTGGACGGTGTTGAGCTGCACGCTGTCCACGAGGATGGACAGCTGGCGAATGCTGAGGACCGCCGTCCCCGGAGGAAGCAGCTGCGCCGTCTCGTTGAAGGTCGGGTGACCATCGGAAAGGAAGATGACCGAGTACCGACCGGGCGCGGTGCCTCCCACGCCACCATCCGCGGCACTGAGCGCGGCCGCGGAGATGTCGGTGCTGAGCAGCGCGTAGACCTCGGAGAGCGCCTTCACGAAGTCGGTGGAGTCGCGGTTGGGGTCGGGGCTGGTGTAGTTGAGAATCTTGTCCAGGAGCAGCGTGTAATCGGCCTGGCTGTAGGAGATGAGCTGTTCGAACTCGGCCAGCCCGCTCTTGGTCAGAAAGGCGGTGGTACTCCCGGCGAAGAGCATCACCGAGAAGTAGATTTCCGGGTCCTGCGGCAGCGAGTTCAAGAGCTGTACCGTGGCCAGCGCCCGTGTGCCGTCGGGGTCGGTGACCGCCATTGACTGCGAGGCATCGAGGACGAAGAGAATCTTGATGGGCTCGATGACGTCGTTGGCACCGTAGGTACAGAAGTGCCCGTCGACGACAACCGAGCGGTCTACGGGAACAATGGCCTGGACGCGCTCGTCGAAGAGGTAGCTGCTGGTGCAGGCCCCGGACACGGCGAGTGACGTCGCAACCAGCGTGACGAAGATGCGACGGCTCTTCATGGTCACTGAGGCGGGATGCCGACGCAGGGGGTGCCATTCCCGAGGTAGTCGGCGGGAATGGTTAGGTTGGAAGGCAAGGTGAAGTTGTTGTCGTTGAGTTGAAGACCGGGACCTGCCGGCACGCGGATGCCGGTCGCGTTACCCAGGGCCGGTGCGTACTGCGCCCAAGCGCAAGCCACCTTCCAGACCCCGTAGTCACCAGAGACGGCGCTCTCTGGCGCCTCGGCGAACCACAGTTTGAAGAGGTTGAAGCCTTCGGTCGTTCCGACGTTGTTGGGAGGAGTCACCAATTCAATGCCGCTCACCGAGTAATCGTAACAGACACTGTTGTCTGCCTGCGGGGTGGCGACGAATGAGTATTGGACGGCGCTCGAGTCGTACAAAGACCGGTCAGGTGTGGAAGGGTCGGTGCCGCCGCGGATTTCGTCCAAGTCGCTGATGCCGTCCGAGTCCGAGTCCTTGCCGACGTTGCTGGTGAGCGGGTCGAGGCCATACCGCACCTCCATGCCGTCCGGGATGCCGTCCCCATCCGAGTCCACGAGGCTAGCGCGCGTCCCGAGGTAGGCCTCTTCCCAGGTGGTGAGCCCGTCACCGTCAGCGTCCTCAAAGTAGCTGCAGCCGAGCGTCGCCTGAGCCGTCGGGTCGCAGCCGCGCAGGTCCTTCTTCGTGCTACCGGGCGAGAAGCCCTGCCCCTGGTGCAGCACCTCGAAGCGGTCACTGAAGCCGTCTTGGTTGCTGTCGGTGTTGTAGGGACTGAGCTCTGAGCCGGGATAGAGGTAGGCCTGGTCCGCGTCATCGGTGAGGCCGTCGCCGTCGCTGTCCACCTTGCGCATCGTCACCGCCGGTTCGCTGCGCAGCGACTGGAGAATCAAGCTCTTGAGGACGTTGCGAGACGCGAGCGAGCTGTAATCCAGCGCTCCGAGGCCGAGGCTTTGGATGTTGCCGTCGAGAAACTCTTGGTAGACGCCGTTGCCGAGTAGGGCGATTTGGGTGAGCAGCCATTCCGCCACCTGATGCGCCGCTGCCGGGTAGCCAGCCACCGGCGTGTTTGGGTACACGCCGTAGATGTCCTCGCAGATGGTTCCGCACGCCTGAACCGCCGCCTGGTTGAAGAGCAGCACGGTGTGCAATCGGATGTCTCCGATGTTGTACGTCTGCTTCAGACTCATGATTTGGTCGACGTAGCTGAAGATTTGGTAGTTCTGGTTGCGGTCCGTGCCGACGACGAAGCCGGTGATGGGATCATTTCCAGCGGCGCCAGCCACGTTGCAGTAGCTCGGAACCGAATCCGCCCAGATGAGGTAGGGATGCGTCGGGTCGGCGTACTGCGGGAGGTCGTCAATGGCTGAACAGCGCGGGTACGGCGTTCCGTCGGTGAGCCAAACCACCACGTACCGAGTCCTTGGCAGAAGCTCTGGATTGCTGGCCGCGGTCACTGCGACGTCGCCGGAGATGATGCTGTAGGCGTAGGCCAGTGCACCTTGGTAGTCGGTGCCCTTGCCGAGCTGGCCTTGCAGCGCTCCGAGGTAGCCCGCGAGGCCAAAGGGCGTGCCGAAGCCTTGGTTAGAGCCCGCCGACGGGTACGGGTTCTGCACGTTGGTCGCGTAGGGGACGATGGCCACCGAGATGTTGGCCCCCTGGTTGGTGATTTCGTCCTGAAACTGCGCGAGCAGCGCTTCAATGGCGCGGACACGGGCCGGCGTCGTCAGGTTGGCTGGGACGATGCCCATCGCCACCAGCTGCTCACAAAGCCCCGGTGCGCCTTGGCTGCCGGGAGGATCCGAGATGCACATCGACCCAGACTGGTCGACGAGGAAGACCACTTTGACCGGAAAGCCAAACGGGTCGGGAGGCTGGGTGCAGATGCGTCCCGAGAGCGTGAGGTGGTTGTCCAGATTGCCGGTGGCCGCGGCTGGCTTCTCCAGCGCTGCGTTCGTACAAGACGACAACACCACGGCGACCGCGAGGGTCGCCGTGGCGAGTACAAAGGAGGGTTTCAGTTTCACTGTTTCATCGCGTCCTTCTGGTGTGAAGCGAAACCCCCCCGTTGACCACCGTCGGTGTGACTACTTCCGACGGCGGCGAGCCAGCAGGCCGAGCGCGACCAACGCCATGCCTGCCACTGGAGCACCGAAGGGGAGGGCGGTGCAGCCGGTGGCTGCGCTGCTTCCCTGGCCGACGGTGAGCGTCAGCACGGAGCTTGCGTTGTTGTTGTCCGGGTAGAGTCTGTCTTTGGAGATGAGGGTGGCGGACACCGTCACTTGGTAGGTGCCATCCGCGTCCGGAATGAAGGTCGGGACCGACCCATTCTGGTAGGCGTACTGCCAGTGACGGCTGACGCTGGCGATGCCCCTCGACTCGCTGACGGCCGCGCTGCTGCCGCTCGGCCGACCGGTCACGGTCCAGACGTAATTCATGGCCGCGTTGTTGCGGTTGGCGAAGAGCGGCAGGCGCACCTTCTCACCGGACTTGAGTGAGATGGAGCCACCGGCGCTGACGCTGAAGGCCGCGTTGGGGTCGAGGCAGGCCGCCTTGTTCGTCGGGTCGGTCACCACGCAGTAGTAGCTGTCGCAGGCGTCACCAATGCCGTCGCCGTCCGAGTCCGCCTGGTCCGGGTTGTACACCAGCGGGCAGTTGTCCTTGGCGTTCAGCACGCCGTCGTTGTCCATGTCCGGGTCGCACGCATCACCGAGTCCGTCGCCGTCCGTGTCCTTCTGGTCCGGGTTGGCGACGAGCGGGCAGTTGTCGACGCTGTCGTCGATGCCGTCACCGTCGGTGTCCACGCTGCACTTGATGCCAGCGGGAATTCCCGTGGGGTTGGGGTTACTGGCCTTGTTGCAGGACCCGGCGTTCGGGTAGAGCGGGCAGTTGTCCTGGGCATTCGGGCAACCATCCCCGTCGATGTCCGGGTTGCAAGCGTCGCCCAGGCCGTTGGCCGTGCCGGGGAAGGAAATTTTCTGGTCCGGGTTGTAGGTGCGCGGGCAGTTGTCCTGCGCGTTGGGGATGCCGTCACCGTCGATGTCCGGGTCACAGGCGTCACCCACCCCGTTGCCGTTCTCGTCCAGCTGGTCCTTGTTAGGCACCGTGGGGCAGTTGTCGCAGGCGTCGCCAATGCCGTCGCCGTCCGTGTCCTTCTGGTCCGGGTTGGCCACGAAGGGGCAGTTGTCGTAGCCGTCGGCAATGCCGTCGCCGTCCGCGTCGTCGGTGTACGACAGCGTCTTGCCGTCGTCGGTGTAGCTCACCCACACCGAGCAGCCGCAGCTGCAACCACAGCCGCCGCCCTCCTCTGCGGGGGCACCACATTGCGTCCCAAGACACTCCGGGTTGTTCGAATTCTGGGCGAGTGCAGGTACCGCCCAGCACAGCGACGCGCCAAGAACCAGACTCCAAGCGATACGTGCGTTCGTCATTGCTGCTCCTTTCAGCGGGGAGCGAAGCAAGATTGGTTCCGTCGTCGAGGCCATCTTCTTTCCTTGTAAATTCAAGCGCTTCCCCTTCGAAGTCCGTTGGACAGCAGGCAGGTGAGGGGTCCAGACCCAAGCCCTCTGTGGGGGGAAAGCCCCACACCCCCAAGCGCTCTCATTGTCCCACCACATAGTCGGTGGGACCGAAGGAGATGACGCCGGCCGGCGCCTTGGTGCCGGGGGGCAAGAAATTCACCTCTTCGGTGAGAATCGACGCAATGCCCACGCCGTTGGGGTCATTGGGCCGGCCTGACTGCAGGTAGAGGTAAATCTCGTTGTTGCCGGCAGGGATGGGCGTCAGCGGTTTGTTGGGACGAGCGAGCGTGCGGACCAGGGAAATATTGTCCACGCGGATGGTGTAGCAAGCGCGCCCATCCGGGGTCGGCGAGGCGCTGGTGATTTGGTACTGGTAGCCGCGGTCCGCCTGGTACGCCTGGTCCGCGCTCTCTGGATCAGAATGGCCGGTGACCTCGTCGGCATTCGTCGTTCCGTCCCGGTCGTCGTCTTGAAGAGCCTCGGCCACCAGCGGGTTGGTCTGCGACATGAACTCGATGAAGTCGCTCAGGCCGTCGCCGTCGGTGTCGGCCACGCAGGCGTCGGTGCCGATGACGCGCTCCTCGCAGTCGTTGAGTTTGTCCTGGTCCGTGTCCAGGGCTGCGTTGCAGGAGGTGATGATGTTGGGGGTCAGTGGGTCGAGCCCCATCTTCACTTCCACCCCGTCGCTGAGCCCGTCTCCGTCGGTGTCCGGATTGAGAGGGTCGGTCCCGATGGTCCTCTCATAGTCGTCGGAAAGTCCGTCGCCATCTGAGTCGATGAGCTGCTGACCGTCGCGCGCCATCGTGTTTCGGTTGAAGGCGAAGAAGCGCTTGAGCGCCAGGTCCCGTTGAAGGGAGGAGAGGTTGACCTGGCTGAGCACGGTTCCGATGGTGGCACTGGTGGCGACCAACGGTTGGGTTCCGCCGTTGGCGGCGATGGCTGGGTTGATGATGTTCGCCAGGTCGATGTTGGGGTCTGGCGAGCCAGCCGGAATGTCATTGATGTAAATCGGCTGCACCACCACATCGCCGGCCGAGTACTGCTGCTGCAGCGCAACCACTTGGCCGGTGTCCACCTGAAGCTGGCACGCCGCGCACTGCGAAGGGTTGGCCAGCGAAAGGCACGAGGACTGGATGCCCGCGTAGATGGATGGGTAGAGGCAGCTCGTGTCGACGGAAGCTTCCAAGAGGATGACGACGTACCGCGTCCGGTTCACCGTGGCGCGACAGGCGGTCTGCATGTCGCCGGAGATGTAGCTGTTCGCCAGCTCGAGCGCCGAGCCGATGCTGACCGGCCCCGACTCCTGAAACGTTGGGTACTGACTGAGGGCGCCCTGAAGCGTGACCGCGTCCGAGAACCCACCGATGAAGCCCTGCGCAGTGACGTGGTAGGCGAGGAAGGTGAAGGAAGTGCTCGTCGGTTGGAGCTGCGCCACCTGGGCGATGGCGGCCAGCGTCGAAGAGCTGATGGCTTGCGATACGGTGGTGGTCCCGCCCTCCATGGCGAAGACAACCTTCACCGGAAAGGCCGAGCCCTGGGCCAGAGGGACGCAGACCGTTCCTTCGAACGCCGTACGGTCCGGCCCGGGAACGCCGCCTCCCTGGAGCGCATAGACGCCAGCATCGGTGCAGCCGAGCGCGGAGATGAGGAGAGCGGTGAGTAGCGGAGCGGGAGGGAGGCGCATGTTTCTTCGGTGGGACTTTCGTCTTCGTCCGCCCACCAGCCGCGGAGTCGACATCGGCGCGAGCGCCGGGGCGACATCTCACGACTCTACAACGTCATCAAGTAGGCGAGGAGATCGTCGCGCTCGCTCGCTGTCAGCTCCACTCTGGGCGCGGGTGAGTGGCTGTAGTTTTCCACGACGTCGCGAAGCACGAAGCGGTTGCTCACGTGCAATTTTCCATCGGCGCTCGCCTTCAAACCCGCGGCACCGGTGCTGAGCATTGGGAAAACATCCCAGGCGCCGATGAGCGCGGGCGGCGGCATTCCGACGTAGGTGGCGTCTTGCAGCTCTGGGCGGAGCGGAAAGACGTGGGGCGTGGTGACGTCGAGGTACTGACCGCGCGTCCGGACGTTCTCATCCAGCGTGAAGTAGGGCGCTGGGTGACAAACAGCGCAGCCCGCCTTGCCCTCGAAGAGTGCGAGCCCGGCGCGTGGGTTGCCCGTCTTCCCGTCGGGAAGCGCGAGCGCCGTGGGCGGGGCGCCATCGACCCCGACGAAAGGATTGGGAAGCAGCGACACCGTGGCGGTGAAGAGCGACAGCCGTCGCACCTCGTCGTTGTCCAGCCGCGGGTTGAAGTACCGGTTGCGGTCTCCGACGGTGCTCACCGTTTGCTCGAGGGTCAAGGTGCTCGCCGGGGTGAAGTAGGGCGGCGACTCGCGCGTGCCGCGTACCGTCGGCGAACGGTAGATGCGAAGCGGCCGCGTCTTCTCAAAGAGGATGCCCTCGCCGTGACCCTCGAGATGGCAAGCGTCACAGGACATGGCGGAGTGGCCCATGTCGCCGAAATACAGAAGCTGCCCCAGTCGCCGTTCCCTCTGTGCTTGGACGTCGAGAAGTAGAATTTGCCGGCGGACGCTGACCTGGCCTTGCCGTGCTTGCGCCACGTCGAGCTCAGCCAGCGTTCCGGTAAAGCGGTTCAGTACCCACAGCGTGGCGCCGTCCGGCGACAGGGCGAGGGCTTGGGGGCCGGAATGCATTTCCACGCCCGCCCGTCCCTTGACGCCGTAGTCCTCTGCGGGTCGTGCAGTGGGAAACCCTTCTGGGGGGAGGACGGGGACAGCGAAGAGCGCGGCTTTTCGCGCAGCCGCGTCGTCTTGGCTGAGGGCGCGCGCATCCACGCCGCGAACAAGCCCCGTCCCGATGTCCGCCACGTAGAGGACGCCGGCTGCGTCGTCGAGCGCGACTCCCTGGGGAATGCCCCAGCCAAAACCGAGGTGCCGCTCGAAGGTGCCGTGGGCCACGTCCACGACGCCCACCCCTCCATTCATGGAGACTTCCATCCGCTCCGGGTTGGGGCCGATGTTGGGGCCGACGGACGTCACGAAGAGTCGCTGCAGCGTGGGCGACCAGGCAAGCCCCCGGGGCGCCTTCCCGCCCATGGTGTACTTGGCGTAGGCCTCGGTATGCCCTCCGAGAATGGGCGTGGACGGCCCCGGGGAAATGGCCGGTCCCACCTGGCCCGTCTCTAAGGAGACGGCCTCGAGCTCTCCCGTCTGTTGGCTCCCCACCACCAGGACGTCCCCGGCTAGGGCGAGGGCCTTGGGGTTGGGCGCCACATCCGTGCGCCAGCGCACACTCCCGTCCGCGAGCGAGAGGGCGACGACGCTGTCCCTGGCGTGCTCGGTGACGAGCAACAGCCCACGCGCCGGGTCCACCGACACGCCCGTGGCGTAGGCCGGGGCACTCAGCGTCCGGACGCGCGCGCCGGTGAGGCCGTCGCACACCCACACCTCCGGGGTCCAAGCGTGGGCCACCGCGAGCCATTGCTTGCCGGAGGAGACCCAACTGGCCAGCGCGGACGGGCCATCGCCGCCGGGGACGACGGTGACGGCGCCTGTCTTGGCGTCCACCCCCACCAACTCGTCGCTGGTGACTGAGGCGGCCCAGACGCGGGAGCCGTCGGGGGTGGCGACAAGGGACGTCAAGTCCGGAAACCCCTGGTCATTCACCACCAGCAGCGTCACCGGCGGCGCCCTGAGGGCCCGCGAGAGATGCAGCGGGACGGCCACCTGCACCGTGGCCTTGGGAAGCGCGAGGTCGTTCGGAAGACGGGCATAGGCGTGCTGCCCGTCGAGCACCGTCACCGGCAGCGAGCGTCCAAAGGGAGGCCCCAGCTCCAGCGTCATGCCCCGGTAGAAGTGGTCACCGATGAGGGCCAGCGGCTGCGAGGTTTGATTGCTCAGCTGCCGGGGTCCGACGTCGCGCAGGACGGGCGCCGGACCGCGCAGGTGCAGGTAGAGCTCGCCCCCGGCAACCGCCGCGACCGCCAGGCTGGCCGCGAGCAAAAGTCCGGAGCGCGTCTTCATTCCGAGTCGGACTGGACCAGGCCGTACTTGTGCAACAAGGAGTAGAGGTGCTTGCGGTCAAGCTCCGCCTCGCGTGCGGCTTTGGCCACGTTGCCCTTGGCTCTGGACAACAGCCGGGTGAGGTACTCGCGCTCGAAGGCGCGCACCAGCTCCTCTTTCGACTCCTTGAAAGGCCCGGCATAGCCGGCCGGGAGGAAGTCGCCAGTCGTGGGCTGAGGTGCGGCGAACTCCCGCAGCAACGAGTTGGAGGTGAGCTCTGGCATCTCCACCATGTGCCGGGCCCGCTCCAGTGCGTTGCGCAGCTCGCGGACATTCCCCGGCCAGGTGTGGCTAGCGAATTGGTCGCGGACGCCTTGGGGAAGTCTCTCCCAAAGAGACTCGCCGGCGAAGGCGTCCACCAGGAGGGGGATGTCCTCTTTGCGGTCACGAAGCGGAGGAAGGGTGACGGTGAAGACGGAGAGCCGGAAGTAAAGGTCCTCCCGGAAGCGTCCGGCCTGGGTTTCGGCCCACAAGTCCTTCTTGCTGGCGGCGATGATGCGAGCGTCGAAGGCCACCGGTGTTCCGGAAGCGCCCAGGCGGCGGAATTCACGGTCTTCGATGGCGCGGAGCAGCTTTGGCTGCAGGTCCATCCCCAAGTCATCAATTTCGTCGAGAAACAGCGTGCCGTTGTTGGCCCGCTCGAGACAGCCCACCCGCTGGGCCACGGCGCCGGTGAAAGCGCCCTTCTCATGTCCGAAGAGCTCGCTCTCGATGAGGCTGTCGCTCACCGCCGCGCAGTCGAAGATGACCAGCGGGCCGGCTTTGCGTGGGCTCAGCGAATGGACGCCCTTGGCCACCACGCCTTTACCGCTCCCGGTCTCTCCCACCAAAAGCAGCGTGGAGTCCGTTGGGGCGATGCGCTTGAGGAGCGCAAAAATCTGCCGCATGGGCAGGCTCTTGCCCACCAGCTCGCCCAGGCGGTCTTCGTTGATGGGTGCGATGCGAACTGGCTGCAGCGTCGACTGGAAGCGAAGCTGGACGTCACCGAGCTCGAGCAGCTGGCCCGGCTTAAGGTAGGCCTCACGTACTTGGGCCCCGTCGATGAACGTGCCGTTGGTGGAGGCCAGGTCCTGAACGAGAAAGCGATCGCCCTGACGACGGATGATGAGGTGGTTGCGGCTGACGGTGGGCGAGTCGATGACGACGTCGCTGTCAGGCGCCTTGCCGATTTTCAGCGTCTCGTTGCGGAGGGGAAAGGACTGGCCGGCCTGCTCCGTATTCACCAGCACCAGATGAAAGTCCTGGAACCCCAGACGCTCGCCGAGCGCGGACCGCGTCCCGAGGACGGTGTGGGCGGGGATGGCGGGGTTGGGCGCGGTGGTACTCATTTGGGGGGTCGACTCCACATTGTACGGGCTCCAGCGCCGGCCGCCACGGCCGGAAGGGGTACGAGTTTCTCCCACGTGGACTCCACCGTCGGCCCAAGCGTGCTAGGGAGCCGGCGCGAGAAAGCCTGCAGATGATGAAACGCGGAGAAAGTCGCCGAAGGACGCTGTCGCTGGTGAGCGACGTGGATGCCGACGTCGGCCGCTACGCCGAGCACTTGCCCCCGGCGCCGGGGGAAGTGCTGGTGCTGGGAAGCGCCGACGGACGCGTGGTGCGGGCGCTGGTCAGCCGGGGCGCCCAAGTGACGGCGGTGGACCCGAGCTTGCGCATGGTGGCCCGAGCCGAGGAGGCGCGCGGCGAACTCGCTCTGGAGGCCCAAGGGCGGTGGCAGCTGATGCGCGCCGACTTACGCTCCTTGCGCCTCCCCCGTCGCTTCGGGGCGGTGTTTGCCCCGCAGAATGCGGTGGCGCTCATGGCCAGCCGGATGGACTTGGAGGCGCTCTTCGCCACGGCCGCGGCGCACCTCGTCGAGGAAGCGCCCTTCGTCTTTGACGTGGCGCTCCCCCCACGGCGTTACCTTGCTTCGGAGGAGGAGGAGGGGCCGCATGACGCCGTCGCTTCGGAGCGGACCGTCTTCACGCCGCACCTGCGGGAGACACGCCGCGGAGTCCACGCCGCCACCGGCATCCGGCGACTCCTGCTGAGGCCCTTCACGGCGTGGGAGGTGGACGCGGCGCTGACGGCGGCCGGGCTCCAGGCCCACACCAAAGACGGCGCCTTCAGCGGACAGGCGTGGAAGCAGGGCGACCCAGTGATGCTGGTGGTGGCCCACCCCCGTCGCTGACTTTCTTCAGCGCGGCTTCTCCTCGGGGCTCGACTCCATCTCGAAGGCGAGCTCCAGAAGGTCCAAGAGCTGCGCCTTCGCGTCCAGCGTGTCCGCGGCGAGAACCGTGACTTCGACGGGCAGTCGGTCTTCCGCCGGAACGGGTTCCGGGGCGACGGGCTTCCCCGAGGGGTCGAGCTCCTCCACCAGGAGGTCGCCGTCTCGGTGAACGGTGTAGCGGCGGTACATACAAGGTGGTCTTACGTCGCCAGCGCGGGAACTTGAAGCCTCTTGAGTGCTGGCCGATGCTTCCCAGCGCCGTGGAGCTTCCCACCGTCTCCCATCTCACTGAGTACGTCCGTCGCTTCGTCGACTCCGAAGAGGCGCTCACCCAAGCGGTCACCACCCCGGTGCTCGTGTGGGAGGTGGGACTCTTCGAGGACCGTGACTGGACGCATCCCCCGCAGCAACTCCCCACGGCCGACAATCCGGTGGTCTTCCTCTTGCGAAAGACGGACGCGCGCCCCAACCCCTTCGAGGAAGGCATCTCCATTGGTCGGGCCTCGGTGAATGACGTGGTGCTTCCCCACAGGAGCATCAGCCGCTTCCACGCCTACTTTCAGCAGGAGGTACAGTCTGCCCGCTGGGCGCTGGCTGATGCCGCCAGTCGTAACGGGACGCAGGCCGATGGAGTGCCGCTCAAACCCAACGTCCCCACGGTCCTGAGCAGTGCCCACCGGCTCCGCGTCGGTGACTTGGACCTTACGTTTCTGTCCTCCGAAGGCTTTGTGCGGTGGCTCAAGAAGCTCGTCGAGACTGTCTGAGGCAGCTCCTCGACGCGGGCGGAAAGCCGATGCGGGTCACTTCGCTGCGGTGTCGCCCTCAAAGCGGTAGCCGAGCCCGCGCGCGGTAACGAAGTAGCGGGGCTCATCCGGGTCGGGCTCGAGCTTGGCGCGCAGCTGACGGATGAAGGTGTCCACGGTGCGTGGCGTTCCCTCGTAGTCTAGCCCCCAGGCGCCGGAGAGGAGCTCTTCCCGGGTGAAGATGCGGCCCGGCTGCGACAACAGGTGCACCAAGAGCCGGAACTCCTGCGCGGTCACCTCCAGCGGCTGACCGCCCCGAAGGACCCGCTTCCCTTCCAACTCAACGGCCACGTCCCCGAAGCGGATGATGGTGCCTTCTTCCCCGTAGCGGCGACGCAAAAGCGCCTTCACCCGCGCCAGAAGCTCGGCCACCCCGAAGGGCTTGGCGACATAGTCGTCGGCTCCCAAGTCCAGGCCATGCACCTTGTCTCGCTCCATCCCTCTCGCGGAGAGCATCAGCACTGGGACGCGCTGCCCTCGACGGCGGAGCTCGCTCAGCACCTCGTAGCCGTTCATCCGCGGCAGCATGATGTCGAGGATGACCAGGTCCGGGGATTGCTGTACGGCCAGCTCCAGCCCCTGGACGCCATCCTGCGCCTGGAGGACGTCGTAACCCTCGAAGCGCAGGTTCATCGAGACTCCAGTGAGGATGGAGAGGTCGTCTTCGACGACCAGGATGCGGCCAGCGGCCTCGCTCATGGACGGGCCGACGGAAGGTGAAGGGTGAAGGTGCTTCCGCGCCCAAGCTCGCTCACCAAGGTCAACGAGCCGCCGTGCGCCTCGACGATGCGCCGGGAGATGGAGAGGCCGAGGCCCGAGCCCTCGGTGTCTCGGGTGAGGAGATTGTCGACGCGGTAGAAGCGGTCGAAGACCCGCTTCCGGTCGCGCTTGGGGATGCCCAAGCCATGGTCCTCGACCTCGATGGCCACGCCCTTCTTGTCGCCGTGGGCCCGAAGGGCAATGCGCTTGTCCGTGCCGCTGTATTTGTAGGCATTGTGGAGCAAGTTGAGGAGCGCACCGGCCAGCGCCTCGCGGTCGCCCTCGATGGCGGGCAAACCCTCCGGCACGTCGGTCGACAGCGCAACCGAGGCCTCGAGGCGCTGAGCGCGAAACGCCTCCAGGGAGGAGTTCACCACCTGGCGGACGTCGAGGCGCTCCTTCTTAAAGGCGTGCCGGCCGCTTTCCAGTCGGGACCAGTCGAGCACCGCCTCAATCATCGCCGAGAGGCGTTCCGTTTCGCGCTTGAGCAGTCCGAGCACTTCCCCTATCTGCCGTTCGTCTTTCACTCGGCCCAGGGCCAAGGTGTCGATGAACATCCGGATGGAGGTGAGGGGCGTTCGAAGCTCGTGGCTGACCAGACTCACGAAGTCCGTCTTCAGACGCGACAGCCGTGCGTGGAGGTAAAGCGCGCGCGCGGTGTAGACGACGCCCACCACGAAGGTGAGGTAGAAAATTCCGAGCAAGAGCCCATACACCAGTCGGTTCCGAGTGGAGGCGCTGGCCACTGGGTCGCCGGACTCGGGCACCACTTGAATCTGGAACTCCTGAAACGGCGGGGAGAGCGGCCGGCTGGCCACCGGAGTGGGGGCCAGCGCCGTCCGGGCGGTCGTCACCCCAGAAATGAGCCGGCCGACGAGGCCCGGTGGCGGCGCATCGCGCTTGATGGGCACCAACGCGAAATGGACTTTCTCGTCCTTCCCGAGCAGGTCCCGGCCCTTTTCATCCAGGAGGGCGTCGAGTTGCGAGTCGTCGAGCCGGGCTCCCACCACGCCCGACGCCGTGCGCTCTGCGGCAATGAGGAACGGCCGGTCGGGACCGGTGACGGAGAGGAAGGACGGCCGACTGGGCAAGAACGCAAGTTGGCTCCGCAGCGGCGTGAGCGCCGCAGCCAAGTCACCGTTGGTGGCGTGCACCGTGTCGCCCTCAAGACGGAAACCCTCGTCGGTCAACAGACGACCGGACGGCGTGCGCACTTCCAAGGTGCCATCCGGCCCGGCGTTGACGGTGCAGGCCTCCAGCGTTTGGCGGAGACCGCCGGCTAACAACTCGAGGCGACTGCGCCAGACCGCTCCCAGCCGCTGTTCGACGGCAGCCCGCTCGTTGAGGATGGCCACCACGCCGAGCCCGGTGAGGCCCGCCGAAGGGAGTGCGACCAGGACCATCAACAGCGCGAAGGTCCGTCGAAAGCTGAGGAGGTCGTAGGTCGGCTGGGGCACGGAGGGCTCGGACCTTGTTTTCACCGGGCCGTCGCCCCAGTGCAAGGCCTCGCGCTCCACGGCGGCATCCCGGGGCGTTTCGCAGCGACCGCCCGCTCTGTCCGTTTTCCCAAGAGGCGCGGTACGCTGTTTGGCCTGGGTGGCGCCGGTGGGGGGGGCGCGCGCCGTCTGGAAGGAGTCAACGGGATGCGAGCGGCAGTTCTCGGTTCGGGCTCTTTCGGTACGGCGCTGGCCAACACCCTGGCCGTCAACTGTGCGCAGGTGCGGTTGTGGGGGCGCGACGTCGACGCGGTGACGGCCATCAACGCCCGACATGAGAACCCCGTCTATTTGCCAGGAATCCCGCTGAGCGAGCGCGTCCGGGCGACCGGTGAGCTCTCCGAGGCACTGGACGGAGCGGAGTTGGTGGTGCTGGCCATCCCGAGCCAAGCCACGCGGGAGGTGATGAAGCGGACGCTCCCCTGGCTACCGCAGCACGTGCCCATCGTCTGCGTGAGCAAAGGCATCGAGAACGGCACGCTCATGACCATGACTCAGCTGCTCGAGGACTGCCTTCCCGAGAGTCTTCACCCCTACCTGGCCATCCTTTCTGGGCCGTCGTTCGCCAAAGAGCTCGCGCTTCGCATGCCCACCGTGGTGACCATCGCCAGCCGATGGGACAAAGTCGCCTTTCGCGTACAGAAGACGCTGCGGACGGAGAGCTTTCGGGCTTACACCTCGACCGACGTGGTGGGCGTGGAAATGGGCGGGGCGCTGAAGAATTGCATCGCCATCGCGGCCGGAATCTCTGATGGGCTCGGCTTTGGCGACAATGCCCGGGCGGCTCTCATCACCCGGGGACTCGCGGAAATTACGCGCATCGCAGTCCGGCAGGGCGCAAACCCGCTCACTCTGGCTGGACTCTCGGGGATGGGCGACTTGGTGCTCACCTGTACCGGTGAGCTGTCGCGCAACCGTCGTGTCGGTGTGGAGTTGGGGAAGGGCCGGCCGCTCAAGGACGTCCTCGGAGAAATGAACCAAGTCGCCGAGGGTGTGAAGACTGCCAAGAGTGCGAAGGACCTCTCGGAGAAGACGGGGGTGGAGCTGCCCATCTGCGCCCAAGTGTATGCCATCATGTATGAGGCCAAAGACCCCAAACGCGCTGTGGTGGAGCTGATGACGCGCGCACCGAAGGCGGAGACTTGAGGTGGCGGGCACAGGTTGGGCCGCTGAGAAACTTGTAGTTCCAGGCAGGCTCAAACGCCGGGCTACCGGGCAGGCGCAAAGTCCGGAAGTTTTCAGCCCTTTCCGCGCCCTGGAGCGCACCCGGGGGAGGGACTGTTTTTCGGCGACTTTTCGCGTATAGCGTTCTCAATGTCGGCCTCCCCCCCGCTCTCCTTTGACACTGTTTCCTACCCAGAGCCGCATCTGGAGCGCACCCGTGTGCTTTTGCGGACTCACCCCGAAGTCCGCGCCCTCTTTGGGCGCGAGCCGTGGTCGGCTGCCTGGGTGGTGTCGCTCGTCGGACTCCAGGTTGTGGCGGCCTGGGCGCTCCGGGCGCAGCCCGTGTGGCTGCTGCTGGCAGCGGCGTGGCTCGGCGGTGCCTTCGTGGTGCACGCCCTCTGGGTGTTAATTCACGACAGCACCCACAACCTCGTCTTTCGGCGGGCGCGCGACAATGCCGTCCTGCAAATTTTAGCCGGACTCCCTGTCATTTTTCCCGCCGCCATCCCCTTCCGGAAATACCACCTGCTGCACCACCGCTTTCAGGGCGACCCGGATTTGGACGCGGACCTGGCCGGGCCTTTCGAGGCGAAGGTGGTGGGCAACGGGACAGTGCGCAAGGCGCTTTGGCTGTTGACGTTCTGGGCCTGGCAAGCGGCCCGCGTGCCGAGGCTCAAGCGCATCCGCATTTGGGACGCCTGGTACGTGGCCAACGTCGCGGTGCAGGTGGCCTTCGTGGCCACCGTGCTAGGGGCCTTCGGTTGGCGTTCCTTCCTCTACCTCTTCATGTCCAGCGTCTTTGCCATCGGGCTCCACCCGGTGGGGGCGCGGTGGATTCAGGAGCACTACCTCACCTTTCCCGGTGACCAGGAGACGTTCTCTTACTATGGGCCGTTGAATCGCATCGCCTTCAACGTGGGCTACCACAACGAGCATCACGACTTGATGATGGTGCCCTGGTCACGGCTCCCGAAGGTGAAGGCCATCGCACCCGAGTTGTATGAGTCGCTGCATTCTCACCAGAGCTGGACCCGGTTGTGGCTGCGGTTCATCTTCGACCCGAGCCTCAGCCTGTATAGTCGTCGACTGCGGGGGACAGGAGCTCCGGTGACCGAGGCCCGTCCAGCGGACCGCGCCTTCACCGAAGCCATCACCGTCTCCGCCCGCGAGCAAGTGCAGAGCGCGTGAGCCACTTCCGTAGTCTTTGAGGAGCGTAACGAATGCGACGGACGGTGGCGCTGCTGGGAGTTCTAGGCCTGGTCACTATCGGGTGTAACGATGCGGCCCAGATTCAGGATGTGCCGCTCGGCTTTACCATCGTGGAAGGCCTCCTTAACGTCTCGGCAAAGGACCCGACTCTGGGTTCGGTTATTCTCTCCAGTACCGGAGGGAATTGTCCCTCTTACCAGCGCGGCCTGAATGTCACGAACATCCTCCTCACGGACGTCCTGGTGTTCAATCTGGGCGTGCAAGATGCCGCGGGAAACTTCCTTCCCCTGACTGGGGGTACTTACAACGTCGAGATGCACTACGTCGCCCAAGCAGGGAACTACGCGCTGGCGACGGAGTACGAGATGGACGCCGTTTGCGACGTCACTCCAACGGGTGCAAACAGCGGCACCATCACGATTCAGCCCTTCGACATCGATGCCGGTGCAACCTCGACGGTCACCTATTCGCTCGTCTTTGGGTACGACCGCTTCACCGGGGCATCCCCCCTCATCACGTGCGTCATTCCAGAGAGTGCATCCGTTCCGGATGCCGGCACCTGCGAACTCCCCGCCGGGGGCGGACCGATTTGACCCTTCCCCCTAGACGTCGACGAAACTGATCAACTCTGACTCAGAGGGAAGCCATGAGAATTTCAGCGCCGATGCTTGGCCTCGTGCTCGGGGCCCTCGGGTTTGTCGCCTGTAGCTCGACCACTGTAACCAACGGGACGCTGAACTTTACCGTGGCAGAAAGCATCCTGGTCCTCGAACCGGACAACCCGACCATCGGCTACGTCGTTTTGTCTCAAGGAACGGGGCTTTGCCCGGCGCTGCAGTCGGGACTCACCATCATTCCGCCTCAGATTGGGGACTACGAGTACCTCTTCATCCTGCTCGGCGTACTGGACGCGAGCGCCAACCTCCTTCCGCTGACGGCTGGGAGCTACACCATCATCAGCCCAACCGACCCAAACGCCCCCTTCAACCCCCCAGGCCTTTTGGCCAACGCCGCCGGGGTGCAGGCGGATTCGTCGTGTGCGACCGACGGCGCGACCTACGCTTCGAGCGGCACCGCCACCGTCTCGCCCTTCGCCTCGACGGACGGCGGCAGCTCGGGCCTCAACTACTCGGCTGTCTTTAACAACACCCAAATTACCGGCCAATACACCCTCACCACGTGCCTCGTGCCCAGCACCACAGCGCTTGCCGACGCCGGAAGCTGCGTCTTGTGCACCGGTGGGACGCCAGACGGCGGGCCCTGCGTCATCCCCTGAGTCCGACGGCAGAGGTGGAGCGCTAACTCAGGTCAAGACCGCCTCCCCGAAGGGAGGCATCAAGAATCTCGATGGGATGGGCCGCGGCGAGCGTTCTCCCCTGGTCTCTCAGCAGTTTTTGAATTTGTAGGGTGCAACCCGGGTTGGCGCTGGCCAGCAACGTGCACCGAGTGCTGAGCACGTTGGCCACTTTGCGTTGGCCAATCTCAGCCGCGCTCTCCGGCTCCATGAGGTTGTAAGTCCCCGCGCTGCCGCAGCAGGTGTCCCCGTCCGGGATGTCCACCAGCTCCAGTCCGGGAATGGCGCGAAGCAGGCTCCGCGGTTGAGCCCGAATGCCCTGCGCGTGGGCCAAATGGCAGGCGTCGTGGTAGGCGACGCGGGCTTGGAAGGGGTGGCGGACGGCGCGTGGACCGAGCACCGCCAGGAATTCGTTGACGTCTCGAACCTTGGCGCTGAAGGCGCGCGCCCGTTCCGCCCAGACGAGGTCCCCGGCCAAGAGGTGCCCGTACTCCTTGAGCGTGCTCCCGCAGCCGGCGGCGTTGATGATGATGGTGTCCACACCCGAGCGCTCGAAGCGCTCGATGAGGGCACGCGCCATGTCCAGCCCCTCCACCGCGCGGCCCGTGTGCAGGGAGAGCGCCCCGCAGCAACCTTGCCCCTCCGGCACGCGCACCTCGCAGCCTTCGGCGGCGAGGACGCGCAGCGTGGCTTCGTTCACCGAGGGGAAAAAAACGCGCTGCACGCACCCAGCGACGAGCCCCACCGTTGCGCGCTTCGGCCCCTGGGCCGGTACCCGTGCTGGAAGCGTGGCCCGGAGGTGCGCCCATCGGACGGGCGGAAGCATGGCTTCCAACTGCGCCAACCGCGGCGGCAAGAGCCGGAGCAGCCCGCTCGTGCGGACCAGCCACTGCAGCCCGGAAACGATGTAAAGCCACAGGGGCAGGAGCATGGCGCGCAGCCGCGCCGGGTGTGGAAAGAGGGAGAACACCAGGCCGCGAAAGGCCCGGTCGCCCAACCCGCGGACATGGGCTGCCTCGACGCGGGCGCGGGTCTGCTCGATGAGCGTCCCGTACTTCACCCCCGAGGGGCAGGCGGTCACGCACGCCATGCAGCCCAAGCAGCGGTCGAAGTACGCCACCACGTCCGAGCTGAGCGCGACTTTTCCGTCGCGGAGTCCCTTCATGAGGTCGATGCGGCCCCGCGGGCTGTCCATCTCCTCGGACCAGGACTGGTAGGTGGGGCAGTGCGGGAGGCAGAAGCCGCAATGCACGCAGTCGTCGAGCAGTTCGCGCTGCGCCATGGCCTTACCGCCCTCCCACGGTGCGCCCGGGGGCGAGGCGGTGCTCCGGGTCAAGTGCGTCCTTCATCCTCTGGAAAAGCACGGCTCCCGAGGGAGGCGGCCCCCACACGTCGGTGCGGGCGCGCAGCTCGGCGGGGGCGGCGTGAAGCACCAGGTGTCCGCCCTTCGGGACAAGCGAGGCGCGCGCACGGGCGATGGCTGCGCTCAGCGCCCCAGCGTCTTTCATGTTGCCGGCGACGAAGGCCAGGCCGAGGGTGGGGTAGAAGACGCCGCGTGGCGCTTGCAGCGCCTCGCGGACCGCCGTCCACACCTCCGCGGCCACCCGGGCAACCTCCGTGGGAAGGCAGGCCAGTTTGATGCGCACCGTGGCCGGGGCCTCGCGCACCGAAGCCTGCCGACTCCAGAAGCCGTCCGCCGCTGTGCCGTCGAGCACCTCGTTGGGGATGTCCAGGTGTCGCCCCAGCGCGGAGAGGTGCTCTCGCTGTTTTCGCACGCCCGCGTCGAAGCCCTCGAAGCGGAAGCCCAAGTCGAATCCGCTCTCGCTCCAGAGGGCCGCCGACCGCGGCGGGCTCGAGCTGTGCCTGGCGCATTTCCAACACCAGGCGTCCCACGGCGGCAGCGGTGGCTCGCGGGAAAACGACGGTGCTCGCCGACTCGGGGAAGGGATGCAAGCGAAACGTCACCGTCCCAATCAACCCCAGGCTGCCGAGAGAGCCCACCATCAACTTTGGAAGGTCGAAGCCGGCGACATTCTTCACCACCTTGCCGCCGCCTTTGGCCCGGGTCCCGTCGGCGCGGACGAGCGTCACGCCGATGATGAGGTCCCGAATACTGCCGTAGCGCGTCCGGCGCGGGCCGAAGGCATTGGTGGCCACCACTCCGCCCACCGTCGCCCGGTCAGGCCAGGGCGGGTCGAGGGCCAGCATCTGGCGCTTCCCCTTCAGAAGTGTTTGCAGCGCGGCGAGGGTGACGCCGGCCTCGGCGGTGACAATCTGGTCGAGCGGCGCGTACTCCAGCACCCGCCCCAGTCCCTGGGTGGACACGACGGCGTCGAGCCCGGAGGGCGGAGCGCCGAGCTCGAGCTCGGTGCCCCCGCCGACGAAGGCCACGCGCAGGTGCTCCACTGCAGTCTGGCGAAGGGCGTCCTCCGCCTCATCCAAGGACGCCGGCCGAAAAAGGCGGGACGGCTGAACGCCGAGGACCGCGTCGGCCCGGGTGCCCGGCAGCACCGCCACCGCCATTAGACGCGCTCCGCCAGTCCGGACAGCTCACTTGTGTGCGGACGGTAAACACCCGGTCGGTCTCCACACAACCTGGGCGTCGGGAAAACTTTTCCGGGATTGAAGCGCTGCTCCGGGTCGAAGGCGCAGCGCACGCGGCTCATGGTTTCGAGGTCCGCCTCGGTAAACATCTCCGGCATGTACATCGACTTGTCGGCGCCTACGCCGTGCTCGCCGGTGATGGAGCCCCCGTGGCGCAAGCAGATGCGCAAGATTTCTCCAGCCAGCTCCTCGGCGCGCTTCTCTTCCCCTGGAAGCTTGGCGTCGAAAAGCACCAGCGGGTGGAGGTTTCCGTCCCCAGCGTGGAAGACGTTGGCGACCCGGAGACCGTCCTTCAGCGAGAGGCGAGTAATCTCGGCGAGCACCTCGGCGATGGCGGTGCGCGGGATGACGCCATCCTGGACGAGGTAATTCGGGCTGATGCGTCCGACGGCGGCGAAGGCGCTCTTTCTGCCCTTCCACATCAACATTCGCTCGGCGTCGTCCTTGGGGACGCGCACCTCGAGCGCGCCGGTCTTTTTCGCGAGTGCCAACGCCTTCTGCGAGGTGTGCTCGGCCTCGGCCAGCGGCCCGTCCACATCCATCAGAAGCGCAGCGCCGACGTCGGGCCAGTCGACGCCGGTGGCCGCCTTGGCTGCCTCGATGGCCAGCCGGTCCATCATCTCGATGGCGGCGGGGATGATGCCCGAGCCGATAATTTCCGAAACGCAGTTTCCGGCCTCGGTGGTGGAGGGAAACGTCGCGAAGAAGGTGCGGGTGGCTTCGGGCTTCCGGAGAATGCGCAAGGTGACTTCGGTCACGATGCCGACCAGTCCCTCGCTCCCCACCAGCACGCCCAGCAAGTCGAAGCCCGGCGTGTCCGCCACCGCCGAGCCGAGGTCCACCACCGTGCCGTCGTAGGTGACCACGCGTGCAGCCAGGACGTGGTTGACGGTGAAGCCGTATTTCAAGCAGTGCGCGCCGCCAGAGTTTTCCGCCAGGTTTCCGCCGATGGAGCACACGCTCTGCGAGGAGGGGTCCGGTGCGTAGTAGTAGCCGTCGGGGGAGATGTGCTTGCTCACGTCGAGGTTGATGACGCCGGGCTGGACGCGCATCCAACCATTGTCCAAGTCCACCTCGAGAATCCGCTTCATCCGCGACAGACCCACCAGCACGCAGCCCGGCACCGGCAGCGCGCCTCCCGAGAGGCCGGTCCCCGAGCCGCGCGGGACGATGGGCAGGTTCGCCTGTCGGGCGGTCTTCACCACTTCCACGACTTCCTCCGTGGAGCCGGGGAGCACCACCACACCCGGCTCGACGGCAAACGTGGCCAGCGCGTCGCTGGCGTAGGTGCGCAGCGCGCCGGCGTCGTGGAGCACGTGCTCCGTCCCGACGATGGAGGCCAGCTGTCCCACCACCCAGGCACTTACCGGCTGGGCGGGCGTGGGAGTGACAGGCGAGACGGCGGAGGGATACGACACTGGGAAGGGCTCTTCGGCTGGCTAGTCGAGCAGCGCGTACGCGGGCAGGGTGAGAAAGTCCGGAAACTCTTCGGAGAGCACCATCTTGTCGAGCAGGGCGGCCGCGTCCTTGTAACGCCCGCTGGCGGCTCCTCCGAGCTTGGCGAGCTCCTCGGCGCGAATGGTTTCGTAGAGCGCGCGCGTCGCCGGGCGTCCGTCGGCGAGGACTGCCCCGTGGCGAATCCACTGCCAAAGCTGCGCGCGAGAAATCTCCGCGGTGGCGGCGTCCTCCATCAGGTTGTGAATCGCCGCCGCGCCGTTCTCCAGAAGCCAGCTGTTGATGTACTGGAGCGCTACGTCGACGTTGAGTCTGAAGCCGCCCTCGGTGATTTTGCCTCCGGGGATGGTCGCGTCGACCAGTTGCGCCGCGGTGACCCGCACCTCCGCCCGGCTTTTTTCCTTTTGGTGCGGCCGGTCGCCGAGCACCTTGTCGAAGACTTCCATGGCCACCGGCACCAAGTCCGGGTGAGCCACCCAAGTCCCGTCAAAGCCGTCGTTCACCTCGCGCAACTTGTCCTCGCGGACCTTGGTCAGCGCCTTCTCGTTGACTTCCGGGTCCTTGCGGCTGGGGATGAAGGGGGACATCCCTCCCATGGCATGGGCGCCGTGGGTGTGGCAGCTCTTCACCAGGAGCTCGGTGTACGCGCGCAGGAAGGGCACCGTCATCGCGACTTGGACGCGGTCCGGAAGCACTTTGTCCTTCCGGTTCCGGAATTTCTTGATGAAGGAAAACATGTAATCCCAGCGTCCAGCGTTGAGCCCGCTGGCGTGGTCTTTAAGCTCGTACAGAATCTCTTCCATCTCGAAGGCTGCGGGAAGCGTCTCGATGAGGACGGTCGCCCGGATGGTCCCTTGGGGAATCTTCAGGGCGTCCTGCGCCGCCTTGAAGACGTCGTTCCAAAGACGGGCCTCGAGGTGGCTCTCCATCTTCGGAAGGTAGAAATAGGGACCGGTCCCGCGCTCCAAAAGCGCCTTGACGTTGTGGAAGAAGTAGAGGCCAAAGTCGAAGAGGCTCGCGCTGATGGGCTTTCCGTCGACGGTGACGTGCTTCTCCGGAAGGTGCCAGCCGCGGGGTCGGATGACCAGCGTGGCCGTCTTCTCAGCGAGTGCGTAGGACTTGCCCTCGGGGCTGGTGAAGGTGAGCGTGCGCCGGACGGCTTCGATGCAGGCCTGCTGCCCGGTGACGACATTGCGCCAGGACGGAGAGAGCGAGTCCTCGAAGTCGGCCATGAAGACGGACGCGCCTGAGTTGAGCGCGTTAATCATCATCTTCCGTTCGGCGGGGCCGGTAATCTCCACCCGCCGCTTCTCGAGGTCGTGGGGTGCGGGCGCCACCTTCCAGGCGCCCCCGCGGACGGTTTGCGTCTCCGGCAGAAAGTCCGGCGAGGTCCCTGCGTCGAAAGCCTTCTGGCGCTCCGCGCGGCGCGCCAGTGACTGCTCTCGGATGGGGTTGAACTGGCGGTGAAGCGACTCGACGAAGGCGAGCGCCTCTCTGCTGAGCACCTTCTCGGTGCCCTCGGGCGCAGCGGCAAGGACCTGCAGCGACATAGCGAGCCTAGGGGTACGGCGGAATCATGCCCGGGAAGACGTAGGCCTGGAGGTACACCAGGATGCCGACCAGGACAGCCAGCGCGAGCGAGTGGAAGAACACGTAGCGAAGAATAGTGCCTTCCTGCCCCACCTGCCCGGTGGCCACGCCGGCCACGACGATGCTTTGGGCGTCAATCATCTTCCCCATCACGCCGCCTGAACTGTTGGCCGCCGCGGTGAGAATGGGGTTGAGGCCGAGCGCCTGGGCACTGACTTTCTGCAGGTTACCAAACAGCACGTTGGAGGCGGTGTCGCTGCCCGTCAAGGCGACGCCCAACCAGCCGAGCAGCGCGGCGAAAAACGGAAACGCCTTGCCACTGGCGGCAAACGCCAGCCCCATCGTCGAGTCTGAGCCCGAATAGCGGGTCACCGTGCCCAGGGCCAGCATGGCGGCGATGGTGAGCAGCGAGTACTTCACCCGGTTCAGGGTATTCAAATACGTCTTGAAGAGTTTTCCGAAGCTCAACCCCAACAAGAGCCCGGAGATGATGCCGGTGAGTAGCAGCGCCGTGCCCGTGGCCGACATGAAGTTGAGGATGTAGAGAGCCGGTTCCGGGGTCGGCTTCGGCGCCAAGGGAGGTGCCTTGAGCACGAGGTTGTGAAGGAACGGGATGGCGAACTTCGGCGCCAACACACCGTTGAAGGAGTTGTTCCAGAAGTTCTTGATGGGCGTTGCGCCCCAGATGCCAACGAAGACCGAAAGAATGAGCCACGGCAGCCAGGCCTTGAAAGCCTCACCGTTCGAGTGCTTCTTGACCTCTTTGGCCGCGGTTTCCCCTTCGAAGCGCCAGATTTTCTTGGGCTGCCAAAACTTCAAGAGCACGTAGGTCGCCAGGATGCTCACCGCGGCCGCGATGATGTCGACCAACGACGGGCCCATGAGGTTACTGACGAGGAACTGGGGCACGGCGAAGAAAATGCCGGCGACCAGGCAGGCCGGCCAGACCTCCGCCATCGAAGCAAACCCGGCCATCGCCCACACCAGCCAAAAGGGGACGATGAACGAGAAGAACGGCAGCTGCCGGCCCACCATCGCCGAGAGGGACATTTCCGGAAGGCCGGTGACCTTGGCCAGCGTGATGACGGGAATGCCGAGTGCGCCGAAGGCCACCGGCGCCGTGTTTCCGATCAGCGCTAGCCCTGCGGCTGCGAGCGGCTTGAAGCCCAGACCGATGAGCATGGCCGCGCAGATGGCGACCGGCGTCCCGAAGCCGGAGGCGCCCTCAATAAATGCTCCGAAGGAGAAGCCGATGAGCAGAACCTGAATTCGTCGGTCGCTGGCCAGGCCGGACAGCGTGTCTTTGACAATCTCGAACTTCCCAGTCGTGACCGAGACGTCGTAGACGAAGATGGCGTTGAGGACAATCCAGCCAATGGGCAAAAGCCCAAACAGCGCCCCGTTGAACGCCGCGGCAAAGGCCATCGACGAGGGCATGCTGAAGACGAAGATGGCCACCAGGAGCGAGGCGGTGAGCCCCAGCAGCGCAGCGACGTGTGCCTTCACATGGAAGAAGGCCAGCGCGCCCAAGAGGACGATGACGGGGATGGCCGCCACCAGCGCCGAGATGAAGAGGTTGCCGAGCGGGTAGTAGTTCTGCGTCCAAGTTGTCACGTTCGCTCTCCCTGAGGCTTCTTGGGCGCGCAGCGCCCTAGAGATGCTTTCCGCAGACGACAGCAGGACGACTGAAACGCCCGGCCGCTGGACAACCCTCCAAGGCACGGAACCTTCGACCGAGGCGGACTTCTAGTCCCGCGCTGGAATGCACCGCAAGCGTCGTGAGCGGTTACCGCGGTGCGTCGTGAAAGTCGTTTAGTTCGAAAGGCTCGACGCATGGAGACACCGCGGCGACAGTGAGGGCCGCACGAGATGCCGGACGCTGCTCCCCACGAAGCCTTTCCGAGCCCGCGGTCCCTCGTGGCTGGCCTGGTGCTCGCCATTGCGCTCTGCGCGATGAATTCCTTCCTCACGCTCAGCTTCGGCATCATCGAGGAAGGTCCCAACATCGCGGCGCTCTTCTTCTTCGCCGGCTTCGTGCTCTCCCGGACGCGCATCACTTCCGGAGAGATGGTCATCGTCTCGACGATGGGGAGCGCCGGCGGGTCACTGGGCTTCATCACCAACTTTTTTGCCGCCAAGGTGATGACCGGCCCCGCGTACACCGTGGGCCAAATGACGGCCTTCTGTGTCGTGACGAGCCTGTTGGGCATGCTGGCCGTCATTCCCCTCCGCGAGCTCTTGGTGGTGCGTGAAGAGCTGCCCTGGCCGAGCTCGCGGGCGGTGGCGACTGTGATTTCTACCCTGGTCGAGCGAGCCGACCGCCGGCAGGCCATTTCTCTTGGGGCCATCACCCTGCTGTGCATGAGCTACGTGATGGCCAATGACGACGGCGGCTACGGCCTCGTCCCGTCCTTGCTCCGGCTGCCACTGTGGGGGCTGGCCTCGTATGGCGCGGGCCTGGCCTTGTCCCCGTTCGCGCTCGGTGGCAGCTACTTGATGGGGTTTCGCACCTCCGCGGGCTTCCTGGCTGGAGGCCTCTTGCTGTTGGCGGCGGCGCCCGGACTTCCGGACCCGTCCGCACCGCAGCGCTACATCTGGCCCGGCATCGGCTTTTTGCTTGGCTCTGGACTCACGTTGATGGCCCTCAACTGGCGGATGCTGGTGGACTCGGTGCATTCCTTGTTGTTGCTCAAGGTCCCCGGCGCGGAGGGTGACGAGATTCTCAGTCGGCGCGGTCTCGCCCTCTTCGCCGCCGTGGTGCTCTTCATCACCTTCCTCTTTTCGATGGGCGTGATGGGACTCGGCTTCCTTGCCGTGGTGGCGTTGGTCCTCCTGGGGGGACTCGTCCAAAACCTCATTGCCACGCGCGCTGCAGCGGTCGCCAATTTCAATCCAGCCCGGGTGATGGGCGCCCTGTTGCAGGGCGTTTGCGCGGCCTTCGGGGCGCGCAGCGCGGCGCTCAATCTCACCGGGGCGGGCTTCGTCGCTGGCAGTGGCGCCCAAGCCAGCGTGCTTACCGGCGACATGGTTTACGGACGGTGGTTCAAGGTCCCCCCGCGCTGGCAATTCTGGACGCAGATGATGACCATCCTTCCCTGTTCCGTGGTGAGCGCTGCCGTCTTTCGGACCCTCAACGCCCGGACGCCGCTCGTGCTCGAAGGTGGTGGACTCGCCGCGCCGGTCGCGAAAATCTGGGCCACCACCGCACTCGTGTTCGACGGGCAGCGGCCCTTTCCACCGTATGCCCTCGAGGCCTTGGTGTTGGCCGGAGTGGTGGGAGCGCTGTACGTGGTCCTCGAGGAGAAGGCGCCGTTCGGCAAGTGGCTTCCGTCCTCGATGGGACTGGGCATTGGCCTGGTGCTTCCGGTGTCCATCGACCTGTCCTTCTTCGTCGGAGGATTCGTCCTGGCGGTCGTCCTCGGTCGGTGGCTCAAAATCTCCTCAGCCGCCCTCACCACGCTGGCCGTGGCGGCGATTGTGGGCGAGGGACTCGGCGGCGTGCTCAAGCCGCTCCTCGAGGTGGCTGGTCTCATCCCGCACTCACCGGCCTGAGGGTTTGCGGCCTCGGTGCTACCCTTAGCGAGCGAGGCGCCCGGCCAGGGCGGGGACCCGCGCGGTGCCGCAGGCTTCGAGGCCACGCGCGGCCAAGGCCTCGAGGCGCGGTGTTGGGTGTGGAAGGCGTCGAGCGTGCGTTGCCAACAGACAGCGCTGCGCCTCGTCGCCGGCACCACCGGCTGCCAAGAGAGCCAACTCGTAAGCCGCGGGAGTCGTCCGCACCGAGAGGTTGAGGCGAGCCAGCACCAGGGCGCGGGGGGCGTCCCTCTCCAACAGGAAGCGCGCAGCGTGGTCGGCGAAAGCCTCCGGATGGCGCGCCACCAGCGAGCGGTAGCGCTCGTCCACTTGGCGCCGAAGCGTCTCCGCCTCGGGGCGAAGGCCCTGGCGTTCCAGCACTTCGGCCCGAAGCGCCATCACCTCCGGGTCCTGGGAATCGCCCAGGGGCCTCAGGATGGAGGCGGCAGCACCCACCTCACGCCGAAGGAGCGCGATGGCGGCCAGGTGCACGCTCGCCTGGACGTGACCGGGAAGTCTCCGCAGCACGGCCCGGTACCGGGTGCTGGCTCGGTCCAAGTCTCCAGCTTCCTCAGCCATGAGGCCCCGCTGAAAGTCGATGAACACCAAGGGAAACGGTGCCACGTCGTGGTAGGCGCGCACCGCTGCGTCGAGATGAGCAGCGGCTTGGATGGAGTTTCCGGCCGCAATCTCCGCGACGGCGAGGGCGGTGAGGTTGGAGGTGCTCCCCCACCGCTGTACGGCGTGGCGGCGCAACGCCAGTGCCTCGTCCGTTTGTCCTTCGGCGAGTAGCGCCGAGGCACGCAGGGCCTCCACGCCGTCAGGCTCGGCGCCTCTGAGGTGGGCCTGCTCGAGGTCCTGAAGGGCCTCTTTGAAACGGTGCAGGGTGAGTCGACTGCTGGCCCTGGCCAGCCAGGACTCGGGAAGGTGCGGGGCGTCTTGGACAGCGGCATTGGCCACGGTTTCTGCCCGGTCGTAGTCATCGAGCCGACCGAAGAGCTGCCCGCGTGTCTGAAGGAGGTCGACGAGCACCGCTCGCTCGGCCGCCCAGCGGGAGTCGCGAGCGATGGCCAGCTCGCGAGCTGCGACCAGCGTGTCGAGGTTGGAGGCTGCCAGCGCGCCGTCCGTGGAGTGGAAGGCGTCGCCCAATTCGCTGGGCACAGGGGCTGGGCGGTGGCAGCCCGCGATGAGGAGCAGGCCAACCGTCCACACCCCTGGGCCAAGCGTCCTCATTTAGTTCGGCGGCCCAAGGAACGGGAATTCCGAAAGGCTGGGCATGCTGTCGGCATCGGAGGTGATGCCGTTGGTGACCCCGCTCGGAGCGCCAATGGCCAACAGCGAGTAAGTCTCGTCGATGGTGTTCTCCAACGGCGTCCGTCCACCGCAGTCGGTGTTGGGAATGGCGTTGACGGCGTTGGCTTCGACTCCGAGGTAAATGGAGCAGCTGCCGCTCGCGGTATTCAGGTACAGCTCGTCATCCACCAAGACGCCGGCCAGCGTGTCGTAGCGTGAGCCACTCGCATCGGCGATGAACTGGTTGCCGCACACGGTATCCAGCGAGTCGAGGATGGCGAGGTTGGACTTGATGTACGCCTTGAACATCGGGCTCCACATGGCCGGGTCACTGACCGAGTTGTAGGCGTCCTTGACGGCATTCGGTGAGCTACCGGACACCGTGTCGAACGGGTTGGTGAGGGCGGTGTTGACTGCCGCCCGGCCCATTCGGTCGACGATGGTCGCACCGAGGGTGGGAGCGGACGGGGTCCCGGCGTCCCCGGACGGTGTGCTGCTGCTGCTGCAGGCGGCCGCGAAGAGGGCGCCGAGGAGGGTGACGGTTCTGTTCATGGTGAAGTTCCTCATGGGGCCACGTGGGTGGCAGCCCAGACGCTCACCAACGGACCGCCCGCGGTGAGAATGGCTTTGTCGACTTGGACGACGATGGCCAGCAGGTTGGCGTGGAGAAAGTGGTCCTGTGGCGCGCCGCCATCGGGGGCGGTTTTGAGCTGCGTCACCAGGGCTGTTGAAGTCGGTCCGTCCAGCGCGGGGCAGCCGTTGGTGTCGAAGCTGAGCGAACCTTTGGCGGCGGTGACGTCGGCCACCGTGGCCTTCAAGCCGTCGAGGTTGAAGAAGAAGGGGTCATTTCTGAGTCCAGCGAAGACTTTCAGCTTGCCACTCGCGCTGCTCAGCCCACTGGCGGAGCTGGCATCCCCCGTCAGGTATTCGCTCCCGGCCCAGCAGCTGATGACCTGAGCGGCGGTGAAGGTACAAATGACGTTGACGCTCGAAGCCGAAGCGTTGCCGAAGCTCGGTCGACTGGAGGTGTGAAATACGTACTGGACGGTGTCGGAGAACAGCGGCGTGCCGGTGGCGAAGGGAAATACATCCATCACCAGATTCACCTTGGAAGCGTCTGCGCTCATCCAGGCGAAAACGTCGGTGATGTCCGCAGCCGGGTCGGCCGTCGCGGCCGGTCCATCTTGGTGGTCTGCAGCCAGCGCCCGGGGCGCTGCGAAGAGGGCGACGGCCAGTGCCGCTCCCCCAAGTGCCTTCACTCTCATGAACGTCCTCCCGAAGCGGCGCGGGATGCATCCGCGTCCGTCTCTACGGGCCCCGGAGGAGGCCGGATGTATGGGCCGGAGGAAGGAGGCTTCGGGACGGGCTTGGCTCAGCCGCCGCGGACACGCTGGAGGAGGAGGACGAGGCCGAAGGCGGCGATGGCTCCCGAGAGCAGCCGGGGCCCCCAGGGTTGAAACCCCCGGAGGCCTCGAAGCCAGCTCAAAAGGGGAAAGGCCAGCGCGACGATGGCCACCTGGCCCACTTCGACTCCCAGGTTAAAGGAGACGAGCCCCGCCACCAGAGCCGAACGGGGCAGTTTGAGCTCCTGGAGGGCGGCGGCGAATCCGAAGCCGTGCACGAGTCCAAAAGCAAAGGTAATGCGCCATCGGTGTTGGAGCGCGGTGGCCACCCTCGCGCTTGCGTCCTTCGCAGTCCGCAGTACCCACAGGTTTTCGCCAGCGACGGCGACAATGCTGGCGGCAATGAGCGCCTCCACCCAGCGCGAGGGAGGGTTGAGGACGCCGAGCGCCGCCAAGGCCAACGTCACCGAGTGCGCGATGGTGAAGCTGGTGACGATTTTGACCAAGTCCAGGAAGCGGCCGCCGAGCAGCAGGAGTGCCAGCAGGAAGGCGATGTGGTCGTACCCGGTGAAAATGTGCTCGACACCGAGCCGCAAGAAGCGCCACGCCGCCGCCCACACCGTGGGGTTGACGTCCACCTCGAAGGCGGGCGTCGCGCTCCGCGCAATGCGCTCCACCACCTCCCCGCCGATACTCACCCGCGCCAGATGGGTCTGGCCCGCGGGGAGTAGCTCCAAGACGCCGAGACGAACCACCCAGCGCGCGCCTGCAGCGGGACACGTCCAGGCGGCCTTCACCAGGAAGGCGTCGCCCTTTGCGGAAATGGTGTGGCTCCCCAACTGACAGGGCCTGTCGCCAGAACGCACAAACGTTGTCTCCGCCACGAGCGCCAGTACCCGCGCCTCGGCGTCGGCGGTCGACAGGCCCGATGGGATGAGGCCAACGAAGTCCCCTTGAAAGAATTGGAGCTCGGCCGAGGCAGCGCCGTCACCCAAACTCCAGTCGCTCGTTGAGACGCGCGTCAGGTGGGCGCTGGCGAGGGGGGCGAAAAGCCACACGGCCATGGCCACGGCGGCTGCCACCCGGCGGGCGTCGGCCCAGCGGCCTCCCTGTCGCTTCCGCTCCATTTCCGAAGCCACTGTACGCGGGAGGTGCGCACTCGGACGCCTCCCAGGTGCAAACGAGGTTTCAGTTGCATCCGGCAGGCACCGGCTTGCGTAATCCAGCGCTCCCCGCCCCGACCGACCCAGCTGACGTGACGCCCCTTCCCTCCTCCGCCGAGCGTGAGCGCCGCCTGAAGACGGCTCCTCTGGGGCTTTTGCTGCTTGCGTGGGGACTGGGAGTCGGGCCGTTGGCGCATGCAGTCCTGGCCCACGGCACGCCGCTCGTGCACGAGAGTGGCGACCAGGGCTGGGTCCAGCATGCCGTCGCCGAGCGCGAGCGCGTGCCCCGCGAAACGCCCCCTACGCACCACCATGCTCCGGGGGCGCTCGAGCACCTTCAGCTCGCTGTGTCCTCGGTACCCCTCCTCCTGACGGTGGCTGCCGTCCTCGTTGCCGTCGCGGCGTCGCAACCCATCGCTTGGCAATCGCCCGCTCTCTTCCGCTGGCGGTTGCCGGAAGTCCCCGGCGCACCGTAGCGGCAGGTCGACGTTTCGCGCGTCGCCTGCGGCTACCTCCTCGCTTCTGGGACCTCCATGCCTATGCCTTTTCGGGCTTGCCTCTGGCTGGCCCTGCTGCTCGGCTTCTTGCTCGTCGGCTTGCGCGCGGACGCGCAAGCCACGTCGCCTCCTCAACCACAGCCCCTGCCTCCACAGGAGCCAGCCTCCGTTTCAGGCGGTGCCGCCGGCGCCACACCGGGGTCGCTTCCCTCAGAGCCCATGCCTCCTCAGCCGGAGCTCGTTCCGCCGGCGGGCCAGTCTGGGTCGCCTCCCCCCACGCCGGTGCCGTCGCCCGCCCCCGGTCTTTCAACAGGCGCAGAGTCCACGCCTGCGCCCGCGGTGGTCCCCGTTCCGGCTCCCGCGGTCCAGACCTCGGTGTTCGAGACCCGCGTCGAGGCTCCGGCGCCCACCTCGGCCGCGTCGGCGGAAACCATTCGCGACCGAGACCTCGAGCTCCGCTTCTACCCAACACCGGAGGACATCCTCCGCGTCGTCCCTGGGCTGGTCATCGCCCAGCACCAAGGTGGCGGAAAGGCGGACCAGTATTTCCTCCGTGGCTTCGACGCCGACCATGGGACGGACGTTGCCTTCTACATCGACGGCGTGCCCATCAACCTTCCCAGCAATGGTCACGGGCAAGGCTTTGCGGACCTGCATTTCCTCATTCCGGAAGCCATCGACCGGGTCGAAGTGACGAAGGGGCCCTACTTCGTCGAGACGGGCGACTTCGACACCGCGGGCGCGATTAACCTGCACACTCGCCGGAGCTTCGGCGAAAGCTCGGTCACCGGAGAGTACGGCTCCTTCGACACGTGGCGCGTCCTCGGCGTGGCGAGCCCCTTTGGTAAGGACGCTCCGACCTGGTTTGCGGCCGAGATGTACGGCACCAACGGGCCCTTCATCTCCCCCGAGGACTTGCTCCGCTACAACCTATTCCTGAAGTCGACGTTCAACGTCTCGCCGAGTACGCGCATCACGGTGCTCGGGACCGCCTACGGGTCCCAATGGAGCGCGAGCGGACAAATTCCCGCCCAGTTCGTGGACCTTCCGGCGAGTAACCCAGCGCACCTTGACCCATTCGGGTCAATTGACCCGACTGAAGGGGGCCAGACCCAACGGCAGATGCTCGTCTTGACGTTGGAAAGCCGACCGTCGGTGGCGGATCAAATAATTCTTTCCGCCTATCTCGTCCGCTATTCGCTGCGCCTCTTCAACGACTTCAGTTTTCAATATGTCGACGTGGCGCACTTTGACGAAATTGAACAGGACGACCAACGGTACTACGGCGGTTTCAACGCCCTCTACCGGAAGCGAATGGACGTCGGCGACATCCGCACGGTCACCGAGCTTGGTGCCCAGGCGCGCATCGACTCGATGAATGTTGCCCTGTGGCACGTCCAGAAGCGCGTACGGCTTGCCGACTGTCCAGCCAAGACCTACGTGGATGCAGACAACGAGACCGTCGTGCCGGGCAATCCCTGCGACGACGCGGACATTGTTCAGTCGGACCTGGCCATCTTCGCGCAGGAGGATGTCCGATTTAGTCCCTGGGCGCGGGTGGTGGTCGGCGTGCGGTCGGACCTCTTCGAGTGGAATGTCACCCACCAGTTGCCGTTCAATCCGAATCCACCCGCTGGCGAAAACCCCAACCAAGGAACTGGAGTCGTCCAGAAGGCCATCGTCAATCCGAAACTCCAAGCAGTCTTTACCCCCGTTCCAATCTGGGACATCTATCTCGATGGCGGAGGTGGCTTTCACAGCAACGACGCCCGCGTCGTCGTCGCGGAAAACGGCTCCGGTGCCCTCCCGCGCGCCTGGGGCGGAGAGATTGGGACGCGGCTGTCGCTGTTCGACGGCCGGCTCGATTTGGCCGGCGCCCTGTGGTTCCTCCATCTCCAGTCGGAATTCGTCTTCGACGCGGACGTGGGGGGCACAAGCCCCGCCGGCCCCACCAACCGCCGGGGCTTCGACTTCGAAGGCCGCTACCAAATTCTCAGCTGGCTCTGGGCGGACCTCGACGTCTCGCTGGCGCACGCCGTCTACACCGAGAATGGAGGCAATGGGAATGCCGTAGCGCTCGCGCCGACTTTTACCGGCCAGGCCGGGCTGAGCCTCTTCCATCCCAGTTGGGCCCCCGGGCTCCGAGCCCGCATCGGCGCTCGCTGGGTGGGGGATAGGCCGGCGAACACGGAGGCCACGCTGGTCGCCCAGGGCTACTTCATCGTCGACCTCTACGGTGCCTACCGCTGGCGCTTCCTCGAATTCGGCCTGGCCATCAACAACCTCTTCAACACCAGCTGGCGGGAGGCGCAATTTGCGACCACCTACAGAGTACAGGAGGCCCCCTACAACCAGCCGGCCCCGGGGGTCACCGGAGTGACATTCACACCCGGAAACCCCATCGCGCTTTACGCCACGGCCAGCGTCTACTTCTAGACGAGTTACGCCCGCCCCTCAGCTCACGCCACGGGGGGAAGCACCAGCGCCCTTGGCGCGACGTCGGCGTGCACTGTCCCGAGCCGGTCGGCTGAGCCCTCGGCGAAGAGTGTCCGGTCGGCCTTGAGCAGCAGCCCATCGAGGCCCCGCCGCGCCAGCGCGCTCACCGCCACGCCGCCCCGGCTCCGGAGCAAGAGGGCCACGTCCTCGGCGTCCAGGCGGTCCGCCTTGTTCCACACCAAGAGGCGCGGGGTGGCTGAGAGGCCCAAGGCGTCGAGGATGTTCTCCACGGCCGTCACCTGGGCATCCCGCGCCGGGTCGGCCGCGTCGACCACGTGCAAGAGGAGGTCGGCATCGTCCAGCTCTTCCAGCGTGGCGCGAAACGCGGCCAGCAGGTCCTTGGGCAGGTCGCGGATGAAGCCCACGGTGTCGGTGATGATGACTTCTCGCTCCTCGGGAAACCGGAGGCGTCGACTGGTGGGGTCCAACGTCGCGAACAGCTTGTCCTCCACCAGCACCGCCGAGTGGGTGAGGGCATTGAGCAGCGTCGACTTCCCGGCGTTGGTGTAGCCGACGATGGAGATGACGGGGAGCTCGCGTCGCTGGCGCCGGCCGCGTCGGACCTGTCGCTCGCTGGAGAGCTGGCCGATGCGCCGCTCGAGGTGGGCGATGCGGTCGCGGACGCGGCGTCGGTCGATTTCAAGTTTCGTCTCGCCAGGTCCGCGTCCGCCGATGCCACCCGCAAGCCGGGACAGGGAGTCGTCCCGCTGACTGAGCCTGGGGAGGAGGTACTTCAGCTGCGCGAGCTCCACCTGCAGCTTGCCGTCCGCGCTCTGGGCGCGCTGGGCAAAAATGTCGAGGATGAGTTGGGTGCGGTCGAGCACCTTGAGGCTGGTTTCCTCGGCGATGTGCCGACTTTGGGAGGGGCTCAAGTCGCGGTCGAGGACGATGACGTCCGCCACCAGCTGCATCGAGCGCAGGACGAGCTCCTGCAGCTTGCCCTTGCCGAGGAGGTAGCGGGGGTCCGGCTGGCGCCGCACCTGGAGGATGGAGTCCAGCACCTCGACTCCGGCTGTGCGGGCGAGCTCGCCAAGCTCCCGAAGAGAGGACTCGGCGGCCGACCGGTCTCCATCGACGCAGACGGCGACGAGGATGGCCCGCTCGCGTCCGGCGACGGAGCGCACCGGTGCCCCACGCGCCAACTCGTCCTCGAGCGCGGACAGCGTCGAAGCCAGGTCCGGTTGTTGGCCGTGGACGTCGGGCAGCGTCTCGGTGTGCCAGTAGCTCCCATCGCCGTTGGCCGGCACGAGGTGAGCCCAGTGCAGGACGCCTGGCAGGCCGTCGTCAAGCACCCCCACCGCAGCCACCAGGTCCAAGCGGAGAAGCGCGAGGTCCGTGAGGTCATCGCGGGTGAGCGGCTCGGATTTGAGGTGGGTGTGCACCAGGCGAAGTCCGCGGAGTCGGACTTGCCCGGCGCGCGCTCGGCCGATGTCCGGGAGCTCGAGCTTCTGTGCGTCCCCCACCACCACCTGCTCCACGTCACCCTTGCGGTTGAGCAGGACGCCGACCTGGCGATGGGTGTCCCGGGAGAGTTCGGTGAGGTGACGCGCGAGTTCTGCGCTCACAATCTCGTGGGCGCTCACGCGCCGGCGGTAAGTGTTGCGCAGCCGCTGCAATTCGCTGGGCTTCAGCCCGAGGGTGTTTCCGGCGATGTCGTTCAGGTGAGTATGTCTCCCAAGAAGGGGTTGAGAAGGGACTCCTCAATGTAGCGCGCACCGTCGCGCCGCGCTCGACGGAGGGGCCAAGGACGCCTTGTCCGGGGGCCTCGAGGCGGTCGGTCAACGCGACCCGCCAGACGAGCGCAAAAGGCCTTGGCCCAGACGGCGGGCTGCTTCGTCGAGTACCGCGTCTGTCTTACAGAAGGCGAAGCGGGCAACCTGGGGCGCCAGCGGCGGGCGGGCATAGAAGGCGGACAGCGGAATGGCAGCGACCCCCACCTCGGTGGTGAGCCAGCGGCAGAAGGCCTCGTCGCTGGGGAAGCCGAAACGTGTCACCTCGGCGCAGATGAAGTAGGCGCCCTCCGGGGTCCAGGGTTCAAAACCGGCGCGGCGGAGGCTCTCAAGCAGGCGGTTCCGACGCGCGGCATAGTCCTGAAGCAGGCCTTGGAAGTAGGCGTCGGAAAGTCGCAAGGCCAGGGCGATGCCCTCTTGCAGCGGAGCGGCGACGGCGAAGGTGACGTACTGGTGCGCCTGAGCCACGGCCCGCCGGAGGGCGAGGGGACCAATGGCCCAGCCCACCTTCCAGCCGGTGTAACTGAAGGACTTCCCCCCACTGCTGACGGTGAGGGTGCGTTCCGCCATCCCAGGCAGCGTCGCCAGCCGGAGGTGCTGCGCCGGCCGGAAGACGAGGTGCTCGTAGACCTCGTCGGTGAGGGCCACCACGTCGTAGCGCACGCAAAGCTCAGCAATGCGCTCCAACTCGGCGCGGGCAAACACCTTCCCCGTCGGGTTGTGCGGGGAATTCACCACCACCACCCGCGTCTTCGGGCCGAAAGCAGCTGCCAGCTCTGCCGTGTCGAACCACCACCCTGGATGGCCAGCAGAAGGCGGACGCAGCGCCACCGGACGTACCGTCGCCCCCGCCATCTTCACCGCCGCGGCATAGGAGTCATAGAAGGGCTCGAAGAGGACAGCCTCGTCTCCTGGGTCGAGCAGCCCCAACAGGGCGTCGAAGAGGGCCTCGGTGGCGCCGGAGGTGACGGTGACATCCTGTTGCGGGTCGACGGCGTGTCCGTAGAAGCGCATGGCGTGCTCGGCCACCGCGGTGCGCAGATTCAGGCTACCGGCTCCGAGCGCGTACTGGTTGATGCCCGAGCGCAACGCGCGCACCGCCGCCTCGCGAATCTCTTCTGGGCCGTCGAAGTCCGGGAAGCCCTGGCCGAGGTTGACGGCGCCGGTACGCGCCGCCAAGGCGCTGAACTCGGAGAAAATGGTGGGCGGAAGCTCCCGGACGCGCGCGGCGATGTGGCTCATGGGGTGGGCCGGGCCGTGGGCTCTGGCGCGGACACCGCGTCTCCCACCGTCACCTGAACATCCCACAGGCATTCCCCGGCGGCGGCGCTCGGGGTGAGAGGCCCGAGCCAGTCCAACCCGGCGAGGTCCGCCACCACCGTATCCGCGGCCTTCCGGGCGGCGTCGGCTTCGCGTGGGCAATAGAGGAGGGAGGAAACCTCAGCTGGCGTCTCGGTGCGCGGGGCCCACCAAACGACTTCGGTGTTGCGTCCGACATTCCGGTCGATGAGACGGTCGGCGACCGCCCGCACCGCCGGAGAGGGTGCGGCGTGCGCCACCACGCGCACCCCAATTCGCTTCTCGCACCCCTGGTGGTGACAGTAGTAGCTGCCGCGTGCGAACGGGACGTCGGTCGGCGTGGGGTCGACGCTGAGCGCCCGCTCTCCCACCACCGTCACCTCGGCGGAAAAGCCTTTTCCGAAGGTCTTGCAGTGCGGCCCCTTGCAGCTGTTGACGGTGACCGCCAGCGTCCCACCCTTCAGCTTCCAGGCGCCGCGTGCCTGCGTTTGCCCGAGCGCGTCTTTGCGCTCCGCACGGTACCCGCCCTTGGAGGCAAACGTCATGGACTGCTCGCGGTCCCCGATTTCCGCCCCTTCCAGCCAGTCGTGGACGCTCTGGTTGCCTTGGGCCAGCACCAGAAGCACGAGGGTGAGAGGCACGGGACACCTCGCAAAAGCAAGGGTGGGTCAGGGCTCGCGAGGGTAACACGCACCGGCCGGGTGCCCATGCCTTGACGGCCCGGCGCACGCGTCTCCATTCTGGCGCCTCTTTTCAGCAGATGGACCGCACCGAACGACTTCTGGACCTCGTGGCCCTGCTCCTCGACGCGCAGGAGCCAGTCTCCTGGGCAGAGCTCAAGGAGGCCTTTCCCGAGGACTATGGCTCCGGGACGGACGAGGCCACCGAGCGCAAGTTTGAGCGAGACAAGGCGGAGCTGCTCGAGCTCGGCATCCCGCTCACCTACGTGCAAGGCGACGAGGACCGGAAGGACGGCTACCTCCTCGACCGGGACGCCTATTACCTCCCGGACGTCCGCTTCACGCCGGAGGAGATGGCGGTGCTGTACGCCGCCGGGTCCGCGGCCCTGGCCTCGGGGGCCTTCCCCGGGCGGCAGGATTTGCAGCACGCACTGCGAAAGATTGGCTTCTTTGCCGACCCCAACCTCCCCGCCCCCCGGGTGCGAATGGAGCTCGGCGCGGTGCGCGAGGCGAGGCACGTCCCGCAGCACCTGGAGGCCCTTTGGACGGCGGCCAGCACGCGCAAGTCGGTGACGCTGGTGTATGCCTCCCCCCGCTCCGCCAAGCCCTCGCACCGCACCGTGGACCCCTACGGACTCGCGCTTCGGCGGGGCATTTGGTCTCTGGTGGGCTTCTGTCACGAGCGCCAGGCGCTCCGAACGTTTCACGTCCACCGCATTCGCGACTTGAAGATGAACCCGAGCAAGCCGCGCACTGCGGACTTCCAGGTGCCGGCGGACTTCCGACTCGATGAGCACGTCCCACACTCGCCCTGGCAGTTTCGCATCGAGCCGCCGACGGAGGTGACGCTGCGGCTGTCCGGAGGGCTGGCCGACCGCGCGGAGGCGCACTTTCCCGAAGCGCGCGTGGCGCGCGACGGCGGACACACCACCGCCACCCTCACCGTCACCAACCTCGACCCGCTCCTGCGGCACCTGTTGGCCCTGGCGCCAGACGTCCGCGTGCTGGGTCCGGAACCGGCGGTGAAGCGCATCCGGAGCATGGCCGAGGCCGTCCAGGCGCTCCACCGCGGAGCCGGCCAATGAGTGACGTCCACGAGAGGCTCCGCCGCCTCCTCCTGGTGGTGCCCTACGTCTCGCGTAACCCCGGCATCACCGTCGACGCGCTGGCCAAGGCGCTGGGGCTTTCGCGCGAGGAGTTGCTGCGGGATTTGGACTTGCTCACCTTGGTGGGCCGGCCCCCTTTTCAGCCCGACGACTTCATCGACCTCCATGTGGAGAACGACCGGGTGACGGTGGAGCTCGACCAGCGTTTCACCAAGCCGCCGCGACTGACTCCGGCCGAGGCCGCCGCGTTGGCCGCCGCCGGCGAGCTGCTTCGGCCGGCGGCCGGAGGCGCCCTGGGTACCGCCCTGGCCAAACTGGAGAAGGTGCTTCCGGCGGCGGCCCGGCTTCGCTACCACGCGCTGGAGCGCACGGTGGACATGCGCACCACCGGTTCGGCTGACTTGGGGGAGATTACCCGGGCCATCGCCGAGCGCTGGGAGCTCACCTTTGACTATGCCGGGAACGTCCGTACCGCGGTGGAGGCGCGGCGGGTGGAGCCGCTCGAGCTCTTCAGTCACCGCGGCCAGTGGTACCTCAGCGCTTGGGACGCGGGCCGGGCCGACCAGCGGCTCTTCCGCGTGGACCGGATGGCTCACGTGGTGGTGACGCAGCGCAAGTTTTCGCCGCGGGTGGCAGCGCCCTCACACGTCCCGGACCCAGCGCAAAGGGCCGAAGTGCGGGTGCGCTTCTCCGCTGTCGCCGCACCCTACCTCCGCGAGCGTTTCGGCTCCGAGGTGCGCGAGCTGTCCAACGGTGGCGTCGAAGTCCGCGTGGTTGGCGACTCCGAGCGCTGGCTCACGCAGTGGGTACTCTCCTTCGGGGGCGAGGCCGAGGTCGTCGAGCCCGCTTGGGCGCGGGCGGCGGTGGGCCGCGCGGCCGAGCACGCGCTCAAAGGCTAACCTTCCAGGGCGGATTGTCCGCCGGAGGACGCGCCAACCCCCCCCGCGTGGGCGGGACGCTTACGTTGGCCGACCACGGCGTGGCCAGCGGGGAAAACCTTCACTCCGCCTCCCGTGTTACCTTGCCCAGGTGGGAGGCCGTCGGTGGTTTCGGCGAGCCGCCGGAGGGAGTGTCCAGGGAATGGGTGTGGACCAGCGCTGCCTTCTTCTGTGCTGTGGCCTGTTCACCGCGTGCGCCTCCAGCGACACGGGGAATCGCCCGCCACTCGTGGCGCCGGCGCCGCCCCAGGACGTCATCACCGTGGCCGGGTTTGACGACGCCATGCACATTGGCTCGGATTACATTTACGCGCAGAAACTTCCGGACCGCGTCTTCATTGGCTCGCAGGAGCTCCCGGGTAACCTCTGGCTTCTCCGCTTTGGGCCGGAAGGCAGCGGAGGAGCGCCGGTGGACTTGGTCATCGACGCCAAAACCGGCTCTGTGGTCCGCGAGGTGCCGGCGGGCGCCGCGGCCGAGCTGAAGGCGACGCCCACGGCCCAAGTACCCTCCGACACGCCGGTGGCCTCCCCGGCGCCTCCGCTCCTGCCCTCCAACGCACCCGCCGTGCCGGAATAAGCGGGGCCCCCTCCGGACAGGTCCGCATTCTCGCGATGCGCAAGGCGCGTGTTGCGAAGAGCGCGCACCCCGGTGCATACCCCGAGTCGAGCAGCGAGCACGGGAGAAGCCCACATGCACACGGACTCGTTTCACACCAAAGGCACGCTGGAAGTCGACGGGGCCTCCTACCAAGTGTTTCGGCTCGCCGCCCTGGCCAAGAGCCACCCCGCCTCGGCCCGTCTGCCCTTCTCCTTGAAAGTGCTTCTGGAAAACTTGCTCCGACACGAGGACGGCCGCGTGGTGCGCCGCGAGCATGTGGAGAAGATGGTGGCCTGGGACGCCAAGGCGACCCCGGAGACCGAAATCTCCTTTTACGTGGCCCGGGTGCTTCTCCAGGACTTCACCGGCGTACCGGCGGTGGTGGATTTGGCGGCGATGCGCGAGGCCCTGGCGGCGCTGGGGGGTGACCCGAGCAAAATCAATCCCCGCAACCCCGCGGACCTCGTCATCGACCACTCGGTGGTGGTCGACCAATTCGGAAGCTCCACCGCCTTCGCGGCAAATGCCGAGCTCGAATTCGAACGCAACCGCGAGCGCTACGCGTTCTTGCGGTGGGGCCAGGAAGCCTTTCGCAATTTCCGGGTCGTCCCTCCGGACACCGGCATTTGCCACCAAGTGAACCTCGAGTACCTGGCCCAAGTCGTCTTCAAGGACGGCCACTCCCTCTTCCCGGACACGCTGGTGGGGACGGACTCGCACACCACCATGGTGAATGCCCTGGGCGTGGTGGGGTGGGGCGTGGGTGGCATCGAGGCCGAGGCGGCGCTCCTGGGGCAGCCCATCACCATGCTCATCCCCCAAGTGGTGGGCTTCCGGCTCTCCGGGACATTACCCGCGGGCGCCACCGCCACGGACTTGGTGCTCACCGTCACCCAAATGCTGCGAAAAAAGGGGGTGGTCGGGAAATTCGTCGAGTTCTACGGCCCGGGCATCGCCGCGCTCTCGCTTCCGGACCGCGCCACCATCGCCAACATGGCGCCGGAGTATGGAGCCACCATTGGTTTCTTCCCGGTGGACACGCAGACGCTGAGTTACCTGCGCTTTACCGGCCGCTCGCCGGCCCAAGTGGCCCTGGTGGAGGCCTACTGCCGGGAACAGGGCCTCTTTCACACCGCCAGCGCGCCGGAGCCGGTGTTCTCGGACACGCTGTCTCTGGAGTTAGGCACCGTCGAGCCTTCTCTGGCCGGGCCGAAGCGGCCCCAGGACCGCGTGCCGTTGACGGGGATGAAGGCCGGGTACGAGAAGTCCCTCGCCGAGATGCTGGCCACTGCCCCCGCCCAGGACGACGAGTCGCCGCCCGCGGGAAGCAAGAAGGCCACGACAACGACCGCGGTGGAGCGGGCCAAGGCCTCGGTCGAGGTGCGGGAGCGCGGCGTGCGCTACGACGTGGGCCACGGCGCGGTGGTCATCGCCGCCATCACCAGCTGCACCAACACCAGTAACCCCGCGGTGCTCCTCGGCGCGGGACTCCTTGCCAAACGGGCGGTGGAGCGCGGGCTCACCACCAAGCCCTGGGTGAAGACGTCGCTCGCCCCGGGAAGCAAGGTGGTGATGGACTACCTCAGGGCGGCCGGCGTGATGCCCTACCTCGAAGCGCTTGGCTTTCACCTCGTCGGCTACGGTTGCACGACGTGCATCGGGAACTCCGGGCCTTTGCCAGAGCACATTGTCGAAGCGGTGACGAAGGGGGACTTGGTGGTGGCCTCGGTGCTCTCCGGGAACCGCAACTTCGAGGGCCGCATCAACCCCTCGGTACGGATGAATTTCCTGGCCAGCCCGCCTTTGGTGGTGGCTTACGCGCTGGCCGGCACGGTGGCCAAGGACCTCACCACCGAGCCTTTGGCCGAGGACCGCAACGGGAACCCGGTGTACCTGCGCGAGGTGTGGCCCTCGGACGAGGAGATTCGTGAGGCCGTCGCGGCCTTCGTCAAGCCGGAACAATTTCGCACGCAATACGCCCGGGCGCTGGAAGGGGACGCTCGCTGGCGCGCCATGGAGGTGACGCGCGCCGGGACGTTTGCCTGGGACGAGAAGAGCACCTACGTCCGTAAGCCTCCTTTCTTCGAGAACCTGGCGAAGGAGCCCGCGCCGTTGACTGACATCCGCGGGGCGCGCGTCCTGGCCCTCCTCGGGGACTCCGTCACCACCGACCACATCAGCCCCGCCGGCAACATTGCGAAGAATGGACCGGCGGCGCGCTACCTCATGGAGCAGGGGGTGGAGCCCAAGGACTTCAACAGCTACGGCGCCCGCCGAGGCAACCACGAGGTGATGGTGCGCGGCACCTTCGCCAACATCCGTCTACGCAACTTGCTCGTGCCGGGGACGGAAGGCGGGGTGACGGTGCACCTGCCCACGCGCGAGAAGATGAGCATCTACGACGCGGCGATGCTCTACCAACAGGAGAAGACGCCGCTCCTCGTCCTGGCCGGCGCGGAATATGGCACCGGGAGCTCGCGCGACTGGGCGGCCAAGGGGACGCAGCTTCTCGGCGCGCGGGCGGTCATCGCCAAAAGCTTCGAGCGCATCCACCGCAGTAACCTGGTGGGGATGGGCGTCCTTCCCCTGCAATTCGAGCCGGGCGAGGACGCCGCCTCTCTCGGGCTGACTGGCCAGGAGACGTTCGACATCGCCGGCGTCGCCGAAGGCCTGACTCCGGGAAAGAAGCTGACGGTGGAGGCGGCGCCGGACAAGGGCGCGCGCCGGCGCTTCACCGTCACCTGCCGCATCGACACCCCCAACGAGCTCGACTACTTCAAGAGCGGGGGCATTCTGCCCTACGTGCTTCGGCAGCTGGCCCGGAGCTGAGGCTGACCCGGGCGTCAGGCTGCGGCGTCGCTCTTGCGCCGGCGCTTCTCGGCGTACATCCGCGCGTCGGCCTGGCTGAGCAACACCTCCAGCGGCTCCGGGCCGGCTGGGTCGAAGGTGGAGACGCCGGTGGAAAAGGCGATGGAGAAGTCGCGCCGCCCCTGCAAGTTGTGGTGGTCCACCCGTTGGGCGAGCCTGGTGACGAGCTCGGCAGCGCTGACTCCCGAGGCGTCGGTAACGAGGACGACGAATTCGTCGCCTCCGAGACGGCCCACGAGGTCGCGTTCGCGAAAGGCGGCCCGCAGCTGCGCGGCGAATTCGAAGAGGGCTCGGTCCCCGGCCTGGTGGCCGAAGCGGTCGTTGATTTGCTTCAAGCCGTCGAGGTCCGAAAAGATGACCAGCATTTCCCGCTGCTCCCGCACCGCCTCGTCGAGGTGGGCACGGGCCAAGTCCATGAAGCCGCGACGGTTGTGCAGCCCAGTGAGCTCGTCCACGTGGTTCAAGGAGCCGCCTTCCCGCTGCTGGCCGTGGTGGCTGCGGGCGCGTTCGCGCTCGGTGACGTCCCGGTAAATCCACAGGTGGCCCAGTGGCTGTCCCTCTTCCAGGGCCGGGGCGTAGTCCCGCTCCAAGAGGCGGCCGTCGCACAACGGCAACAGCTCCCGGAAGCTGGCCACGCCGCGGGCCTTCAGCTCCTCCGCCCGCGCCTCGAAGCGGTCCGGCTCGAGGAATTGCCCTCGGTAGAGGGCGGCAGCCTCGGCAGCGGCCAGCCCCACCAGGGAATGGGCCCCGCGTAGGCCGAAGAGTCCGAGGAAGGCCTTGTTGCAGTGGAGGATGGCGCCCTCGGCGCTCACCAACAAGACGCCGTCGGCGAGCGCGTCGAGGAGGGTGCTGAGGTGGCAGCGTTCGGTGCGCAAGGCATGGGCCACTGCCTCGGGCACACCACCGAGACTGCGCAGCCCGACGGCACCCGTACGCTCGCTGGGAAGCGAAGCGGAAACGGCAGCCTTTCGAGTGGGGCTTCTCATGCCCAGGGGAGGCGGAAGCGTACGGAGTGGCCCTGACTCACCCGACGGCGAGTGGGCCGAGAAAGTCCGCGGCGCTGACCCCTACAAGTCGCTCATCCAACCACCGACGCGTCCGGTGTGGTTTTGGATGCGACCAGTTCCGCCACGACGCTGACGAGCTCCGCGGGCTCCACCGGCTTGGCGACATACACCTGAAAGCCAGCCCGCAGTGCGCGCGCCTGCTCCGAGGGCGCGGAGAGCGCACTCAACGCCACGGCCGGCGTCGCTCCGCCGTGCTGCGGCCCCAAGGAACGGATGTGCTCGAGCAGCTGGTGGCCGTTTTCTCCGGGCATGCTCACGTCAGCGACGATGACGTGCGGACGGCCGAGCCGAAGCGCGTCCAGCGCCTCCGCGGCGCTGGAGGCGGTGGTGACTTCGGCCCTCTGCTGCGCAAGCACCGTCGCCACGAGCTCCCGCATTTCCGCCTCGTCGTCCACCACCAGGACGCGCACCCCGGCCAACGAGGGCAGCGCGGCGCGAACGCCGAAGCCTGGCGTCGGGCGGGTGGGAAGGCGCACCGCCTCCAGCCCTTTCTTGAGGGGTAGCCGCACCGTGAAGGTGGCTCCCTGCCCGGTGCCGGCGCTGGCCGCGGACACTGTCCCGCCGTGCAGCTCCACCAGGTGGCGGACGATGGAGAGGCCGAGGCCAAGTCCCCCCGTCGAGCGCGTGGGCGTGGAGTCCGCCTGGCGAAAGCGCTCGAAGACGTGGGGAAGAAAGTCCGCGGGTATGCCCCGGCCGGTGTCGGCCACGCTGAGCTCGACCTGACTTCCAGCCGTCTTCAGCGCCACCGAGACGCTTCCTTTGGGCTCGGTGAACTTGATGGCATTGGAGAGGAGGTTCCAGGTGACTTGCTGGAGTCGGTCAGCGTCGCCAGCCACCAGGAGCTCGCGGTCGAGGTGAATGGCGAGCGCAATTTGCTTGGCTTCGGCCGCGGGCCGGGACGCCTCCAGGGCGGAGTCCACCACCCGCGCCATTTCCACCGCGGACGTCTCGAGCCGCGTCTCTCCGGCGACAATCCGGCTCACGTCCAGGAGGTCTTCCACGAGCCGCGCCTGGACGCGTGCGTTCCGGTCGAGCGTCTCCAAGGCCCGCGTCTGCTTCTCTAAGGACAGTCCGCCGCCGCGCAAGAGCCGTGTCCAGCCGAGGATGGCCGACAAGGGCGTGCGCAACTCGTGCGAGACGGTGGCCAGAAACTCGTCCTTGGCCCGGTTGGCCTCCTCCGCCCGCTGGTACAGCGTCGCGTTGTCGATGGCCAGCGCCGCCCGGCGGCACACCTCTTCGGCCAACGCCACGTCCAGCGGCCCGTAGCGCCGGTGGCTGTGGGAGAAGAAGAAGCCAATGACGCCCAAGGGGCGTCCTCGGGCCAACAGCGGCACGGCGAGGAGGCTCCGGCCTTTGATGCCGGCCAGCACTTCCCGATGCCTGGCGTCCCGGGCGGAGGCGTCGAGCACCTCTTGGGCGTTCACCACTGGGATGAGGATGGGTTTCAGCGTTCGGAGCGCATCCGCCAGCGGGCCGCCCGGCGCCGGCCCTGCCAGACGCACCCGCTCGGCCAGCTCCGCATCCTCGGCGCGGGCGTGCCCCACCGCCACCCGCTCCCGCGTCCCGTCTTCCCGCAGCGCATCGACGATGCAGAAGTCGGCCAGCGCCGGCACCGCCAGCCGGGTGACGGCCCGCAGCGTCTCGCCGACGTCCAAGGTGTTGGACAGCTCGGCCCCGGTGCTGGAGAGCAGCCGCAGCGCCGCCTCCTCCCGGCGCTCGACGCTGACGTCGCGCATGGTGCCTACCCACTCGCGCACCTTTTGGTCGTCGTCGAAGAGGGGGACACCGCGGGCAACGCATTCCGCCCATTCGCCGTCCGGCCGGCGCACGCGGCAGTAGGCGCTCACCGGTCGTCGGCTGCGGAGTGCCTCCCGCCACATCTGTTGCATGGCCAGCACGTCGCTGGAGTGGATGGCATTCAACCATCCGTGTCCGCGTGTCTCCTCCGGTGTCTGTCCGGTGAGGGCTGCCCACCCGGGGATGGGGGTGAGGACGTTGCCCTGCCAGTCGGTTGTCCAGATGGCCTGGCTCGAGGTTTCCACGAGCGAGCGAAAACGCGCCTCGCTGCGCGCGAGGTCCGTGGCCAAGGCCTCGGCCTCTAGCCGTGCCTCGCGCTCCGCGGCCAGCGCCGCCGAGCGCTCGGCCTCCAGCTGGTGCCTCTCGGTGACGTCGTCGACGGTGATGATGGCCACCGCCACGCTGCGCCCGGAGTCGAGGACAGGGGCCACGCTGACGTCCAGGGTGATGTTGCCGCGGTTGGGGTGCGGGTAAACCACCGGCACATTGCGCACCGGAATGCCGGTCGTCACCGCGCGGTAAAAGGGCCGCTCCAGCTCCGGAATCTCGTTTCCGTCCGGCCAGAACTGGGGGAAGAGTTCGCCCACCATCCGCGGGGCGAGGGCGGCCTTCCGTCCCAGGAGCTCCTCCATGCGAGGGTTACAGAAGAGGAGCCGTCCGTCCGCGGCCAACACCGCCAGACCCTGCGAGACGTCGGTGAGGACGGCCTTCTGCCAGCGTCGTTCTGCCTCGAGCTGTGTGGCCAGCTCATCCTTGTCCCGGAGGAGCGCCTCGGTGCAGGCGCGCGCCTGTGCTTGCTCAGTGACGTCGAAGTGGAAGCCGAGGAGGGCCGCCGGACGCCCGTCGGCTCCAGCCACCGGTTGGTAGACGACGCTGAGGACGCGCTCCTCGAGTCCCTTCCCGAAGTCCATGCGCAAGGGGACTTCCGGATTGACGTAGGCCTTGCCGGTCACCAGCGACTGTCGGACGCCGGCGGCCAGCGGATGGTCCATGAGCTCGGAGAACAGCCGGAGCGCGCTCTGGCCGATGAGCTCCCGGCCCTTGCCGCTGGTGAGGAAGGCGTCGTTGGCGTACTCGAAGACGAAGTCCGGGAGGCTGAAGAGGACAATCTGCGCCGGCAAGTGTCGCAACATGGCTTCCAGCAGGTCTCGCTCCGGAGTCGTCGAAGTCGGGGACTTGAACGCCGCCAGGGCCGGGCCACCCGCGACGTGCTCAGTCTCGTCGTGGAGCTGCACCGTGATGCCGTCACCCCACTTGCACACCAGACTGCGAAACCATCCCGAGACGCCCTGGGCGACGTAGAAGAAAGAGTGCCGGTCCGGCTCGCCGCTCTCCAGCACGCGCACCAGGCGCTCGAAGAGGCCGATGGGCTGGTGGCTCGGGGCGACGCCGAGGAGCAGCTGCCCCTCCAGCTGTGCCGCCGTCCTTTGCAAGAAGCGCGCGGCGGCCGGGTTGGCGTACACGAAGCGCAAGTCTCGGACGCTGGCCTCGTCCCGGACGGCGCTAAAGGCGCTGAAGGGCTCGGGACTGGCGTCGAAGAGTTGCGCCAGCTGTTCGCGGGTGAGTGGAGGAGTCACCTGCACCACGGGAGGCTTGCACCGTGCAACAGCCCAGGGTCGGCTGTCCACTCCCACCGCCAGGCCTGCCTTTGGGGGTCAGCTTCCATACACGGCCCGCGCGGCGCGGTAGGTGCCGAGGTGCGCGCCGACGGTGGCGGAAAGTGGCCGCGCGTACCCACCCCCGAGCGTCACCACCAGAGGAAGGTTTCTTCGGCGCACAGACTCGAAGACGAAGCGGTCCCGGGCTTCCAGCCCCGCCGGGCTCAGCGCGAGCCGGCCCAGCGTGTCCTCGGCGAGCGGGTCGACGCCAGCTTGGTAGTAGACGAGCTCCGGGCGCGCAGCGTCCAAGACGAAGGGGAGGTGACGGTAAAGCGCATCCAGGTACACCGCGTCCGTGGTGCCGTCCTCGAGCCCCACGTCCAGGGACGAGCGCTGCTTGCGGAAAGGAAAGTTGTGCTCCCCATGCATGCTGAAGGTAAAGACGGAGGCGTCGGAGGCAAACACCGCCGCCGTCCCATTGCCTTGGTGGACGTCGAGGTCCACCACCGCCGCTCGGCCAATTCGGCGGGCGGCCTGCAGGGCGCGGATGCTCACCGCAATGTCGTTGAAGACGCAGAAGCCCTCGCCGTGGTCAGCGAAGGCGTGGTGCGTGCCGCCAGCGAGGTTTCCGGCGAAGCCCTCCTCGAGTGCGACGAGGGCTGCGGCGCACGTCCCGCCCACCGCGGCTCGCGAGCGCATCACCAGTGCCTCACTCCAGGGGAAGCCCAGGCGGCGGACCTCGGCCTCGGTGAGCCGGCCGTCGAGGACCGCGCCGAGCCACCTGGGCGTGTGGACGCGTGCCAAGGCTTCGACGTCCGCCGGCTCGGCTGCGAGGAGCTCCTCCGGCAGAAGGACGCCCTCCTCTACGAGTGCCGCCCGAAGGAGTCCGTACTTGGGCATGGGAAAGCGGTGCCCAGCCGGCAGGGAAACAACGTGGCTGTCGGAATGGAAGACGCGCAAGATGGCCCTGCCCCCGTTGGGGCATTTTCCATACTCCTCTTTGCAGAGGAGCGCGCCGGGGGCGCTCTCCCAGGGGGGAAGCCCCAAGGGGTGGGTGGGGTTTTCCGCTTCATGCCGGTAACGGCTTGGGGTAAGCCTCCCCGGGCCGAGCCCTCCTATGCGCGCCCTGTCCTCCATCGTCTCGACGCTTGCGGCGTTGTCCCTTCTGGCGGGCTGCTCTCACGAGCATGGCCCCTTGAGCGACAAGCCGGACACCACCAGCCTCGGAGTGGCGGGGGGCCTCGGCGAGGGCGGGATGAGCACCGCGTATGGCATCTATTCGGAAGCGCCGGGCTTGACGGGCGTGGACTGGGACAGGGCCGACCGAAACACCTCCACCGCCGTCCGACCGCTACCGCTGGTGCCCGGCACCCCCAATGACCCGGACGCGCCGAGGACAAGCAACGCCCTGCAGTCCTGGACGAGCGGCCCTACTCTTCCGGTGGAGCCAGCCAACAGGGCGCTCGAGCCCGAGGGCCCAGAGGTCCCTGCTTCCCACGGGGGCGCAGCCGGTCCTCCCGGCTAGGGTTCGCCGGGGGGCCTTCGTCCCTCCAAGGGGGCCTGGGGGGTTTGTTGCCGAGCGTCGGAGACGGCTGGGCGAGGTGGTGTCTTGTCGATGACGGACGCTTTCGGAGGACACATGTCACGCCAACTCTTGTCTTGGGGTAGCGCGCTTCTTCTGGGGATGAGCGCGCCGGTCTTCGCTGACGCGCCGCCGCACGTCCACGGCCTGGACGCGGATTCGGGTGTGCCCCTCAATCAGGCCCACCCGGTGGACCCAGTCCCCCCGGTGCCCACCGGGAAGATGTTGTCCTTGCCCCTGGAGGGGGGCGGCACGGCCATGGTGTACGTGGCCAAGCCCAAGGCGGCCGCCACCGGCGGCATCCTCGTTCTGCATGAGTGGTGGGGGCTGAATGACTTCATCAAGGGGCAAGCGGACGCGCTCGCCGCCAAGGGTTACCTCGCGCTCGCCGTCGACCTCTACAAGGGCAAAGTCGCGACGACGGCGGATGAAGCTGGAAAGCTGATGCAGGGCCTGGACCAGGCCTACGCCTCCGCGGTGGAAAAAGCGGGCGTGGTGTGGCTGAAGCAAAACCTAAACGGAAAGAAAGTCGCCACGCTGGGCTGGTGCGCGGGTGGCGGCCAGAGCCTGCTCGCCTCGCTGGGGAGCCCCAACGACGTCTCGGCCACCGTCATTTACTACGGACTTCCGGTGACGGACGTCGCACAGCTGAAGACGTTGCGGGGGCCGGTGCTGGGCATCTGGGCCAAGAAGGACGGGTGGATTACGCCGGAGAAGGTGGCCGCCTTCGACAAGGCCCTCACCGAGGCCCATGTGAAGCACAGCTTCCACAGTTTTGACGCCGACCATGCCTTCGCCAACCCTACCGGTGCCCGCTACAACCCACCGGCCGCGGCCGAAGCCAACGCGCTCACCGACAAGTTTCTGGCCTCGGTGCTGAAGGGGTAGGGGCCTGTTAGGGCCTCGTGCGCGGCGGTGAGGCGGGCGTGTCCAGGCGCTCCAGGAATTTCCCCTGAGGGCCGTAGCCACTTCGGGACAGACGTTGCGCCTCGAGGACGTCCGCCATCCGGGCACACAGCGTCCCCAAGGAGCGGAAGGCCTCCGCCAGGAGGCGCTCGGCCTGGTCCTGCGCGGCCTGCCCTCTGGGGAGTATGTCTTTTCCGGCACGGAAGAGTCGCAGCAGGCGCATCGGAAACACCATAAAGGAATTGCTTTCAGGAGGCGACATGGCGACGACGGCACCGCAGCGGGTGGGCTTTCTGGGGATGGGTCTCATGGGAAGCCGCATGGCGCGCACCCTCTTGCGCAAGGGTTTCGCGGTGACGGTTTGGAACCGGACACGCGCCCGCGCCGAGGAGCTCGTGGCCGACGGCGCCAAAGTGGCCGCCACGCCAGCCGAAGTCATGGGCGAGGTGGACATCGCCTGCACCTGCCTGTCCACCCCAGCCGTCCTCGAGGAGGCGGTGGCCGGTCCGGAGGGCCTCTTCAAGCGGGCGCGGCCGGGGCAGCTCCTCATCGACTTCTCCACCATCTCCCCCGCCCTGGCCCGCTCGCTCGAGAGCCGGGCGAAGTTTCTCGGTGTGGACTTCGTCGAGTCCCCGGTGACGGGGAGCAAGACTGGCGCGGAGAAGGGGACGCTTCTCCTCATGGTGGGTGGGACGCCGGAGGCGGTGGCCCGCTGTCAGAGCGTCTTCGCCGCGGTGGGAGAGAAGTCCATCTACTGTGGCCCCGCGGGCTCGGCGGCCCGGGTGAAGTTGGCCGGCAACGCCCTCATCGCCTCCATGCTGCAGGGCCTCTCGGAGGGGATGCTGCTCGCATCCAAAGCCGGGGTGGACCCGGCCACGCTGTTGGAAGTGGTGCAGGCCTCGGGCTACCGCTCGCCGTACTTTGAATTCAAAGGAGCGGCACTCTTGCGGCGGGACTTCAGCACGCACTTCGCCATCGACCTCATGCACAAGGACTTGACGCTGTTTCTGGACGAGGCGGCGGTGCAGCGCGTGCCAACGCCCCTCGCCGCCGCGGTGCGCGAGGTGTACGCATTGGCGCGCGCCGCGGGCAAAGGCGAGCAGGACATCCTGGCCGTCATCACGCCCCTGGAGGAGTTGGTGGGCGTCGAGATTCGGCCCAAGGGGTGAGCCCCTCGCCCCGGGGGGAGGTCTTTACAAGCGGTGCCCAAGGCACGTTGACGGATTCACTGGAGTCCCGCAGAGGCGCAACTCCGAACTGGGCCTTGATGGGGCCAAAAGCAATAAATTACAGCAGCTTAGGCCGCGTTAACGGAAGAGGGTAGACAGAGCGCCCCTACAGCACTACCTTGTCGGTTACGCACCGCGTGACCCGGTAGGGGGTAGCCATGGCTGTCGAAGGCCAGCTCGTCAAACTCGGCAATGGCCGCTGGGCGCGTTTTCACCAGCTGCCGGTGTACGCAGGCGACGTCCGCGGCGCCTTGACGCTGCTCACCGCCGTCGAGCTCGACCAGCAGACGCAGGAGCTGCTCGAGGCGGCGGAGGTTTCTTTGGACGCCTACCGCCAGCGCGGTTTCGAGATGGACGTGCGACTCGACGCGGACGGCAACGTGCGTTTTGAGCAGCGCGCTGCGCTCCACTAGCCCCCCAGGTTAGGCCTTCCAGCCGACAAAGCGAGAGGCGTTGGCCCACGCCACCCGGCGCAACACGCGCTCGGAGAGTCCGGCTTCTGCCAGAAGGTGCGCGGCCCGGGGGAAGGCCAACAAGTCGCCGGGGCGGTCTCCGGCGTCCGAGTTGAGGACGAGGCGCTCGCTGCCCATGCGCGCCACCAGTGCCACCGCGCGCTCGGCCTTCAAGGCGCCGAGTTGGACGGTGAGGCCGGCCCAGTGTCCGCACCCCAGCACCAAGGGAAGCGTCCTGGCATTGACGTGGTCCACCAGGACGCGCTCCGGAGAAGGCCCGTGGGCTCGGAGGAGGTTGAGGAGGCGGCGGGTGTGCTTCTCCTTGTCCCGCTCCGGGGTGTGCACCAGCACCGGGACGCGGAGGCGCCGCGCCAGCGACAGCTGCTCCACCACCGCCTCTTCCTCGGCCGGCCCGCCGTGGTGAAGCCCAATCTCCCCGAGCGCTACCACCCGGCCGCCGTCGAAGGCCGCGGGCAGCGCGGCGAGGACGGCCTGCAGGCCGCGCCGCGGGAGTGAGCGCGGGTGGACGCCCAGCGCGAGGGCGGCCTCAATTCCGTAGCGCGCCAGCCGTGGGAGCTGCTCGCTTTCGAGGCTGGCCAGTTGCGCTTGCAGTGCCTCGGCGCTCGTTTCCTCGAGGTAGTGGCCCACCACCAGCGCGCGCTCGACGCCGAAGTAGCGGAGTGTCTGCAGGTCTACATCCCGGAGCCGTTCCGGGTGGAGGTGACTGTCGAAGAGCCGAGGCGCGGCGAGCACGGGCGAGGCGATGGCCTATGATGGTAGGCCATGCGGGTGCGCATGAGGCGAGCGACAGTCTTTTGTAGCGCGCTCCTCGTGCTGGCTCCTTCTGCCCAGGCACAGACCAAGCGAAAGACAGCCACGGCCACGCCGCTGGCGTCCGGGCAGAAGGGCTCGGCGTGCGCCAGCCCCGCCCACCGGCAATTCGACTTCTGGCTCGGAGAGTGGGACGTCGCCACGCCCCAGGGGACGCCCGCTGGCACCAACCGTGTAGAACGCATTCTCGACGGCTGTGCCCTGCAGGAGCACTGGGAGGCCAGCGACGGTAGCAAGGGGACGTCGCTCAGTAGCTACGACGCGGTGGCGCACAAGTGGCAGCAAACCTACGTGGACGACACGGGCCAGGTGCTCGTCCTGGAGGGCGACTTCAAGGACGGAAGGATGGTGCTCCAGGGCGAGAAAGCCATGGGGCGGCAGAAGGTCGCGCTCCAGCGCATCAGCTGGCAGCTCGTCCCCGGAGACAAGGTGCGCCAGCGCTGGGACATCTCCCAGGATGACGGGAAGACGTGGAGCGTCCTCTTCGAGGGCCTGTACGCGAAGAGGAAGGCTCCTTAACGAGCCCCCCCTGCCTCGGGTGGTCCGAGTTCATCGAGGACAAGCTGAACGTCGAGGAGTAACCCTTGGTCACTCGCGAGGACTAAGCCGTTCCGGACCTCGGGCTTGTAAGGTGCCTTCTCGAATCGAAGCGAATAGGTGCCCGGTGGCAGCTTCCGGAATCGGTAATCGCCCGTCCGCGCGGTACCCCCCGCAACTGGTCCCCTCAGCTGGAGTTGCACGTCCAGTCCCCTCGTGGCTTTTGAAGTCCCCGAGCCAGAGCGACGTCGCCCGAGTGGGAGTGCTCGCCTGGCTGACGCAAAAGGCAGAGTCCATATTGAGAGGAAGGCCAGCGTGAGGCCCCGTGGGGCGGTAGGGAGTTGAGCGCCAGCGTGAAGGGGCTCTACCGCGCGCCATGGATTGGCTCGTCCTGCCCGAGGGCGGCCCCCTCGTTGCGTGGGTCCGAGGCCGCCGTCCTGAGCCCCGTCTCCTCACTCTCCATGACGGCCTCGGCGTCTCCCAGCGCTTCGACGACGCGGAAGCTGTGCCCCATGGCCTCCAGCCCGGCCTTTGTCGCGGGGTCAATGGAGTCCTTGTCCACCACCACCACATCCGGGAGCCACTGGTCATGGATGCGGCCCGCCCCCACCGCGCGGACGAGGTCCATCTTCGCGTCGAGGACGTTGATGAGGACTTGAAGCACGGTGGTGGGAATGGTGGACCCGCCCGGGCTTCCCACCGCCAGCAGCACCCGCTCCGGGTGCTCCTTCTGGAAGACGAGGGTGGGCGCCATGGAGGAGAGCGGCGTCTTCCCCGGGGCGATGGCGTTGGCCTCGCCGGTGACGACGCCGTACATGTTGGGGCGCATGGGCTGCGCGGCGAAGTCGTCCATTTGGTTGTTGAGGAGAATGCCTGTGCCGTGCGCCACCACGCAGCTTCCAAAGGCTCCGTTGAGGGTGGTGGTGAGGGCCACGGTGTTGCCCCAGCGGTCCATGACGGAGAGGTGGGTGGTGTTTTTTCGGTCCGGCCCGCCGTCCGGCGTGGAACTCGCTCCGCTGGACGCGGTCGCTCCGGGAAAGAGGACGGCGGACGCGGTGGCCCGGTGGACGTCGATGGAGTGTGCGAGCGCGGCTAGGTACGGACTGGAGACAAGCCGGGCCAACGGAATGTCCGAGAAGCCCGGGTCTCCGAGCCAGCGCGCGCGGTCCACGTAGGCCCGGCGCAGGGCCTCAATGTAGAGGTGAATGTCCTCCACACCCCTTCGCTCCAAGCCCGCCGGCCGGAGCTGCTCGAGCATCCCCAACACCTGCAACACGGTGACGCCGCCTGCGGTGGGCGGTGGAAACACGGCCAGGGCATGCCCCCGGTAGCTGCCCAAAAGTGGCTCGCGCCAGCGCACCTGGTAGCGCGCCAAGTCTGCAGCGGTGAGGACGCCGCCCGCCCGCTTCACCGTCTCCTCAATTTCTCTGGCCACGCTTCCCCGCGTGACGGCCGAGGCGCCCTCTTTTGCAATGCGCTCGAGGGTGCGGGCGAGCTCGGGCTGCTTGAGGAGGGTGCCTAGCTCCGGCACCGTAGGAGCTCCGTCGGCCCCGGGGCGGAGAAAGGTGGCCGCCGCTTCGGCACTCTTGGCCAAGCACTCCACGCGCCCCCGCGCCAGGGCCTGGTACTTGGGCGTCACCCGGAAGCCCTCCTTGGCGAGGCGGATGGCGGGAGCCATCACCACCTGCGGCTTGAGGACGCCGGCGCGTGAAAGGAGGGCGAGGTAGCCCTGGGCGGCGCCGGGCACGGCGATGGCGAGGCCACCGTCCGTGGCGAGCTCGGACACCACTTTCCCCTCACGCAGGTACATATTGCGGCTCGCGCCGGCTGGGGCCACCTCCCGGAAGTCGAGGGCCAGCGTCTTGTGCGACTTGGCCTCGTACGCCAGGGCGAAGCCGCCGCCACCGAGGCCGTTGTGGTACGGCCCGACGACGCCGGCGACGAAAGCTGCGGCCACGGCGGCGTCGAAGGCATTCCCGCCACGCTCCAGCATCTCCAGAGCGGCCTTGCTGGCCTCGGGGTAGGCCGTGGCCACCACGCCGCCCCGGTAGACGCGGTCGGCCCAAACCGGCCCGGTGCACAACAGGAAACAGGAAGCGAAAAGCGCTGCGAGGTTGTGGCGGTACATGGGTTGCTGTGCCTCTTGGCAAGCGGGAGCCGTCTGCGCAACCCCAAGGCGAAAAGCTACGCCGCCCGGGAGGGGAGGACTTTCTCTTCAAAGTTTGACGGAGCTGGCGAACGCCTTGCATCCTCTTGTCCAGCAATGAGGAACGGACCGGCGGCGGTGGTGCTCTGCGCGGGCAAGGGCACCCGCATGAAGTCGGAACAGCCCAAGGTGCTGCACCCTTTGCTTGGCCGTCCCTTGTGCGCCTGGCCCATTGCCGCCGCCGTCGGGGCCGGCGCCTCCCCACTGGTGGCCGTGGTGGGGCCCGCGGCGGAGGAGGTGCGTGCGGCCATCCAGACGCACTTCTTGGCCGCCGAGCCGCGCTTCTGTGTGCAGGCCCAGCCCCTGGGCACGGCAGACGCGGTGCGTGCCGCGGCGGACGAGCTCCGGGACGCCGAAGGCCCGGTGCTCATTCTCTACGGGGACACGCCGCTCCTCACCGCCTCCACGCTGCGGCGGCTCTTGGCCGCGCTGGCCGAGGACAAGGCCCCCTTGGCCCTGGTGTCCACCACCGCGCCGGACCCCAGTGGGTACGGCCGGCTGCTCCGGGAGGACGGCTTGGTGGTGCGGGTGGTGGAGGACCGGGACGCCAGCCCCTCCGAGCGCGCGGTGCGTGAGGTGAATGCCGGCGTCTACGCGGTGGACGCCCGCTTCCTCTGGGCGTCCCTCTCCACCCTCCGTCCCTCCAACGTCCAAGGGGAGTACTACCTCACTGACTTGGTGGCGCTCGCCGCCAAGTCGGGCGGCGTGGCCTCGGTGGCGGTGGACTTCGAGGAGACGGCCGGCGTCAACGACAGGGTGGACTTGGCGGCGTGTGCCAAGGTGCTGCGGCGCCGCATCAACCACGGCCACATGGTTTCGGGCGTGACGCTGGAGGACCCGGACACCACCCTCATTGAGGCCAGTGTCCAGCTGGGGACGGACGTGGTGCTGGAGGCCGGCGTGACGCTGCGCCTTGGCACGCGAGTGGCCAACCGGGCTCGGATTGGCCGGGGAGCAGTGCTCGACGCCGTCGACGTCGGGGAGGGGACGGACATCCGCCCCTACTGCGTGCTGGAGCACTCGCGGGTGGGCCCGTGGTGCGTGCTCGGGCCCTATGCGCGGCTCCGTCCTGGGAGCGAGCTCGCCGAGGGCGTGCACCTCGGAAATTTCGTCGAGTTGAAAAAGACGCGGCTTGGAAGGGGCAGCAAGGCCAACCACCTCTCCTACCTGGGGGATGCGGTGGTGGGGGCGGGCGTCAACGTCGGGGCCGGGACCATCATCTGCAACTACGACGGCGTGGCCAAGCACCTCACCGAGGTGGGAGACAACGTCTTCATCGGCTCGGACAGCCAGCTGGTGGCGCCGGTGAAGGTGGGAAAGGGCGCTTTCATTGCGGCCGGCACCACCGTCACCGAGGACGTCCCGGAGGATGCGCTGGCCCTTTCCCGCGCTCCGCAGGTGGTGAAGCCCGGTTGGGCGAAAAAACGCCGAGAGCAATTGAAGTCGAAGAAGTGAGGAAGGGCCCGCTTCACGGCGAAGTCCCCTGAGACACGACGAGGGGAAGACCACCGGGGTCGACGGGACCCCGCATTGCTGCACGGGCTAGAGCCGTGCGAGAAGGACGTCCAAGGACTATGTGCGGCATCGTCGGTTACGTCGGGCAGCGGCAGGCGGCCTCCATCCTCGTCGACGGGCTGAAGAAGCTCGAGTACCGGGGCTATGACTCCGCCGGCATCGCCGTCGTCGAGGGAGGCGCGCTGCACGTGGTGCGCGCCAGCGGGAAGCTGAAAAACCTTCAAGCCAAGCTCGCCAGCGAGCGCCCCGTGGGGACGCTAGGCATTGGCCATACCCGCTGGGCCACCCACGGGCGCCCCTCTGATGAGAATGCGCACCCCCACAGCTACCGTGGCGTGGCAGTGGTGCACAACGGCATCCTCGAAAACCATTTGCAGCTGAAGGCCGAGCTGCGTGGCCGCGGCCATGTCTTCAGCAGTGAGACGGACTCGGAAGTATTTGCCCACCTCATCTCCCAGGCGCTGGACGAGGGGCAACCGCTGCCGGACGCGGTGCGCTCGGCCATGTCCCGGGTGAAGGGCACCTATGGCCTGGCGGTGGCCTGGGCCGGAGACCCGGGCCGGGTGGTGGCCACCAAGGACAGCTCCCCCCTGGTGGTGGGACTTGCCGACGGAGAAAATTTCGTGGCCAGCGACGTCCCGGCCCTGCTCGACGTCACGCGGGATGTCCTCTTCCTCGAGGACGGAGACTTGGCAGTGGTGAGCGCCTCCGCGGTGGAGGTGCTCGACCGGGCCGGCCGCTCCGTCCAGCGCGCCGTCCGCCGCATCGACTGGACGCCGGTGATGGCGGAGAAGGGCGGCCACAAGCACTTCATGCACAAGGAGATTCACGAGCAGCCGCGGGCGGTGGCGGACACGCTGCGGGGCCGTCTCCTCCTCTCCGAGGGCGACGTCTTCTTCGAGGGATGGTCGCCCTCGCCGGCCCAGGCGTCCGCCTGGTCCAAAGTCACCATCCTCGCCTGCGGCACCTCCTGGCATGCCGGGCTGGCCGGCAAGGCGATGGTGGAGTCCATCGTCCGGCTGCCGGTGGACGTCGAGCTGGCGAGCGAATTTCGTTACCGGAACCCGCTGGTGGGCCCAGACCACCTCGTCTTAGCCATCAGTCAGTCCGGCGAGACGCTGGACACTCTGGCCGCCCTCCGGGAAGCCAAAGCCCGGGGTGCGTACGTCCTCGCCATCTGCAACGTCATGGGCAGCGCCATGACGCGCGAGGCACACGCCAGCCTCCTCACCAACGCCGGTCCGGAAATTGGCGTGGCTTCCACCAAGGCCTTCACCACTCAGCTGGCCACGCTGTACCTCATTGCCGTGAAGCTCGGCCGACTCCGCGGGCAGCTGGGCGTGGCCGAGGCCCAGGACCATCTCACCCACCTCGTGGAAATCCCCAAGCACTTGGAGGAGGCGCTGCGCATCGAGCCCGAGGTGAAGCGCATCGCCCGCCTCTTTCAGGGAGCGCAGGACTTTCTCTTCCTTGGCCGCGGTCCCATGTACCCGGTGGCCCTGGAGGGGGCGCTCAAGCTCAAGGAAGTGAGCTACATCCACGCCGAGGGCTACGCCGGCGGAGAGATGAAGCACGGCCCCATCGCCCTCATCGACAACCGCATGCCGGTGCTGGTGCTCGCGCCGCGCGACCCTCCGCTCCCGTACGAGAAAATGCTCGGGAACGTGGAGGAGGTGCGGGCCCGCGGAGGGAAAGTCATCGCCGTGGTGGACGAGGAAGACCACGCGTTGGACGTGCTCGCCGACGAGGTGTTGCGCATTCCCGCCACCCGGGCCCTCCTCACCCCTCTACTGGCCGTCGTCCCCCTGCAGCTGCTCGCCTACCATGTGGCCGACTTGCGCGGGAATGACGTCGACCAGCCCCGGAACCTGGCCAAGAGCGTCACGGTGGAGTAGCCGGCCTTGGACGCTGTTTGCTGTCTTCGCTTTTGCCTGGGCATGGACCTCTCTTGAATACTCGCGGAGGCCTTGCCGTCCGTCGCAGCGGCTCTTGGGCGCAGTCCGTCGGCTAGCCCCGGAGGCCGCAAGGAGTCTCGACATGCACCGTCTTCTATTCGCGGCATCGGTCTTGGTTTGCGCCTGTGGCAGCGCTCCCGCGGGCTCGAGCCTCGCCGGAGTTTGGGGAGGGCCGGCCCTCACCAACTTCGCCGCGCAGGGCGCCTTCGGGGAGCAACTTCAGCTGCAAGTCACCCTCTCTGGAAGCACCGCCACTCTGGTGGGCATCTGCGGAGGGGAGGTCTCGTCCATCGGGCCAGGCACGGTGGACGCGACGATGGGCACCGTGGGGACGGGGACTTACGCGCAGTGGTTCGGCGAATTGAACTGCCCAGCGCGGAGGGTTGGGCGGTGCGCGGAGATGGTGTGGACGTACGAGTACGCGAACGTGCTGGCCGGACAGAATACCGACTTCGGCGTCCCCGGCTACCCCACCGACGTCAACACGTTGAGCTTCTCGGGCCGGGGGACTTCCATCGGCTGCGGCATTACGGATGTCTTCGTGACATCCTTCATTGGGACTCCGGCCCCAGTCCCCTAGCCGCTCGGCGGCACGGCGTGGCCCAACGCGGGAGGAGCCGCGGGCCTTGGCTAGCGAAGCTGGTGCGCCGTCTGCCCGCTTCCGGGCAACGCGTACAGGTAGATGACGCCGCGGGCCGTCCCCACCGCCAACGTTTGCCCGTCTGGGGTGAAGGCCAGGGCGGTGGGCGCATCGTCATGCGGGCCGAGGATCAGCCGCGCGACGAAGGTGCCTTTGGGCCACCGACGCAGCAGCAGTTGGCCGCCGTCCACGTCGACGCTCAAGTCTCCGTGCGGTGAGAAGGCCACCGGCCCGGGCGCCTGGGCGCGTCGGGGGACGGCTTCCACCGGCCGGGCGAAGGCCGCCGCGTCCCACACCGAGAGCGAGCGCGCGGTGGCCACCAGCATTTTTCTGCCGTCCGGCGTGGCCTCGCACCCGGTGACTTTCCCCAGCACCACACCAATTTGGCCGCTCAACGTGCCGGAGGCGGCCCACAAATTCATGCCCGCCCTGTCATCCCGCGTCACGAAGGCGCCGGACGGGGGCACGCACCCGCCGAGGAGCTCCTCGTCCACGGGGAGGAGTTGAAGCGTCTTCCCGGTGTGCAACGAGACGCGCTCCAGGTGGTAGTTGCGGTGGCAGCCCGAGGGACAGCCATTTCTCGAAAAGCTGACGCAGGACTCCTCCGCCACCGGCGCCAGCACCGACTCCCCGTCGGCGGAGAGCGCGAGCTCGGGCAGGAGGGTGACACCGGCGTAGCGTCCCGGGTCCCGTAGGGCCAAGGGCGAGGGGCGGGCCTTCATGGAAGCGAGCGCCGAGCGCGTCGCCTCCTCCTCCGCGCGGCAGGCCGGGGAGAGAGAGGTGGTTTCGGACTTCGGCGGCGCGACGAGGAGGGAGAGGAGCTTGCCGTCGGAGCGCCAATTCCGGACGCCGTCGTCCTCGTGCTGGGTGAGGACGTGCTCGTCCGCGGTGAGGCGGAGGTCGAGGATGGCGCCGCCTGGGCCGGCGGCGCTGAGGGTTTCCTTCCCCGTGTCCAGCGCCCAGCGCTTCCAAGTGCCGGACGCGTCTCCTGAGAAGAGGGCCGTGCCGTCAGCCGAGAAACGCAAGACGGTGAGCGGCGCCCGGTGGCCTTTTGCCTTGTCCAGAGGCGCGCCCGTCTTGACGTCAAGCCGCACCACGGTGGAGGGGTTGTTGTCGCCCGCCTCTCCCGGACGCAAGGCCACGGCCACGGCGAGCTCCGTGTGGCCCGAAAAAGCCGCCGCGCTGGCTTGCACGCCCTTCAACTCCCAGCGCACCTTGCCGGAGGGAAGCTCGACGAGGCGAAGCCGCGCGGGAACGGCGGCGTCCGGGCACCCGTCGCGCTCGTCCCCAGCCACGGTGCCGAGCAGGACGGCGGAGCCGTCCTGGGCGAAGGCCGCCACCTCGGGCGTCTCGCCTTCGCAACCTTCGCCGCGGGAGCGCTTGGCGGCCGAGAGCCACTCCACCGAGCGGAGCCGGCGGCCCTGCGCGTCGAAGGTGCGCACCGTGCCGTCCACCCCGGCGGTGAGGAGCTGGCCGCTACTGTCCACGTGCAGGGCCAGCACCCGGCCGTCATGGGCCGCCACCCGGGAGGGCTCGCCTTTGGGGAGTTGGAAGCGCACCACCTCGCCGAAGGCCGAGCCCTGGGCCACCACCGTGCCGTCCGGTGAGAGGGCAAGGGCCGTACCGTCCTCGGAGAGGGCCGGCGCTTCGAGGGCCGTTTCGGGCTTTTGCCCGGAGAGGTCGCACAGTCGCAGCACGCCTTGGGTGGCCCGGCCGAGGCGGCCGTCCGACAGCGTGACGAGGGGGCCCTGCAGCACACACCCGCGGCCGGGCGGGGCGGACTTGAGCCCCACCGGCGTGCGCACCACCGGGCCGAAGACGAGGCCTCGCCGCTCGGCGCGCGCCACGTCCCACAGCTGGGCGGTGCCGCTCGCGTCCAGGGCGAGAAGGGTTTCGCCGCCGTCGAGGAAGGTGACTTCGAAGACAGTCACCGGTGTGGCGAGGTCCGGCTGTCCGAGGACGCCGCGCAGCTGCGGCCCAGGGGCGGGCGCGGGCGGGTGTGCCGAAGCCGAGAAGGCGAACAGAAGCGGGAGGAGGGACGAGCGGAGCGAAGTGGGCACGGCGTCGGGCCAGGAAGGGAGGGGGAAAACAATTCCCTGGGGTGTGGCTTCAGCCTAACCCCCGCGCCCCGAGCCGGTACACCGGGGCGGGCGTGACCCCGGAGCGCACGCGACGAGGGCGAGGCTCACGTAGAAGACGTCATTTTATTCAAAAGGGAAATGGCGGAAGCATTTCGCCTCTGTGCCAAACCGCACACCGGCCTTCCCCTCAGCAGGCCAAGCGCACTTGTACACCGGGCGTCGCGGCAACTCGGTGCTTGTCAGACGCGGGCTCCTGAGGGACGTTGGCGCGCGGGGAGGGGGGTTTTGATGAAGGGCATGTGGGCGCGCGCTGACGCGCCGGAGCGGAGTGAGAGGGCGCCGAGGAAGGCGCCGTGCGTCAAGCCGGGTGGCCTCGGTTTCGCGCCGCTGGCTGCCGGCCTCGTGCCAGGACACGCGCCGCTCAGCCCGACGGACATTTTCGCCCCTGCGTCCACGCCGGCCCAGTCCATTTTCGAGCTGTCCGTCTTCATCTGGGCTACCGCGGCTGCCATTTTTCTCGTCGTCTTCTGCCTTTTGGCTTACGCCTCGGTGCGTTTTCGGAAGCGGAAGGACGACGACGGTCGCGAGCCGGCGCAGGTGTACGGGAGCACGCAGATTGAGCTCGCCTGGACCATCATCCCGGTGCTGGTGGTGCTGGTGCTTTTCCTCACCTCAGCCCGCGTCATTTTCAGCGTGCAGGACGCCGTCCACCCGGCCGACACGCTGGAAGTCACCGTCATCGGCCACCAATTCTGGTGGGAGTACCGCTACCCCGGCCTCAACGTCGTCACCGCCAACGAGCTCCACGTCCCGGTGAGCGACCCCCAGCACCCCACGCCCACCGTCCTCAAGCTTCTCTCAGCGGACACCGACCACAGCTTCTGGGTGCCGCGCCTTGCAGGAAAGACGGACCTCATCCCCAACTTCCCCAACACCATGTGGATTGACCCGCACACCACCGGCCTCTACGAGGGCCAGTGCGCCCAGTACTGCGGGACGCAGCACGCGAAAATGCTGCTCCGCGTTTACGTTGACAGTCGCCAGGACTTCGAGCGCTGGGTGCGCACCCAGCAACAGCCGGCGCAGGTGTCCGAGGCGGTGGCCCGGGGGCGGGCCATCTTCGAGCGCACGGCGTGCATCAACTGCCACGCCGTCCAGGGGACTGCTGCCGACGGGCGCTTCGGGCCGGACCTCACCCACCTCATGAGCCGCGACACCATCGCCTCGGGGGTAGCGCCCAACACGAAGGAAGAGCTCCGGCGCTGGATTGAGAACCCGGACGCCATCAAGCCAGGCTCGAAGATGCCGGCCATGGGCTTGGACCAGAGCCAGGCGGACGAAGTCACCGCGTACTTGGTGACGCTGCGATGAGGCGACGCTACCAGGAGAGGGGCTGATGTCGACCGAGTCCATGGGATGGGCGCCCCCGCGGGACGCGGCTCGGCCTCTGGTCGAGCAGCTTCACGGATGGGTCATCACCGTCGACCACAAGCGGCTCGGCATTCTGTACGTCCTCTACGCGCTCGTCTTTCTGGTGGTGGGCGGCATCCAAGCGACGCTGATGCGCATCCAGCTCATTCGTCCGCACAGCCACTTCCTCTCTCCAGAAACCTTCAACCAGCTCTTCACCATGCACGGGACGACGATGATTTTTTTCGTCGCCATGCCGATGGTGTTTGGCTTCGCCAACTACCTGGTGCCGCTCATGGTCGGCGCCCGGGACATGGCCTTCCCGCGGCTGAATGCCTTCAGCTTCTGGATGACGGCCTTCGGGGGCGTCCTCCTCTATTTCAGCGTCGTGGGAGGCTATGGACTGTATGGCGCGGGCACCGCGCCCGACGTGGGCTGGTTCGCCTACGCCCCGCTGACGGCGCAAACCTTTTCCCCGGGCCACAGCACGGACTTCTGGACGCTGTCCCTCCTGGTCTCGGGCGTGGGGAGCATCGGGACGGCAGTCAACCTCATCGCCACCATTCTCTGTCTCCGTTGCCCGGGGATGACGCTGGGGAAGATGCCGCTCTTGGTGTGGCTCAACCTGGTGATGGCCGGCCTGGTGCTGTTGGCCGTCAGCCCGCTCACCGCCGCGCAAGGAATGCTGATGGTGGACCGCTACTTGGGCGGCCACTTCTTTGACACCCAAGCCGGGGGCTCGGCCGTCCTGTGGATGCACTTCTTCTGGGTCTTCGGGCATCCGGAAGTCTACGTCCTGGTCGTTCCCGCCTTTGCGTTTGCCTCGGAAATTATTCCGGTGTTTTCGCGCAAGGCGATTTTCGGCTACCCGGTGATGGTGGCCGCCACGCTGGCCATTGGCTTCATCAGCATGAGCGTGTGGGCCCACCACATGTTCACCGTGGGGATGAGCTCCAAGGCGAACACCTTCTTTGTCCTCTCCACCATGGCCATCGCCGTGCCCACGGGGATTAAAATTTTCAACTGGCTGGCCACCATGTGGGGCGGGAAGGTGTCCTACCGGACGCCGATGCTGTTTTGCACGGCGTTCCTCTTTCAATTCCTCGTCGCCGGGCTGACGGGGGTGATGCTCAGCTCGGCACCGCTCAACTGGCAGCTGGCCGGCTCCTACTTCGTCGTCGCGCACTTTCACTACGTGATTGTGGGTGCCATCCTCTTCTGCCTCTTCGCCGCCTTCTATTACTGGTTCCCCAAGGTGTCCGGCCGCATGTACAGCGAGCCGTTGGGGAAGCTGCATTTCTGGCTCTTCTTCATCGGCTTTCACCTCACCTTCGACTTGATGCACATCCCGGGGCTCCTGGGCATGCCCCGGCGCATCTACACCTACGAGCCGGGCCGGGGATGGGACATTTGGAACCTCCTCGTCACGGTGGGCGTCTTCTTTCAAGCGGCGGCGGTGCTGGTCTTCGTGGCCAACCTCGTCCTGTCCTTCCTCCGCGGGCCTCTGGCTGGAAGCGACCCGTGGGACGCCTGGACGCTGGAGTGGTCCACGACTTCGCCACCGCCGGACTACAACTACGCGGTCCTTCCGGTGGTGAAGAGCCGCAGGCCGCTCTGGGACCTCAAGCATCCCGAGGACCCTGACTGGAAGTACGAGTAGAGGAGAAGCGATGGCATCGAGCGTGGCCACTTCGGACAACAGTCTCCCCTGGGAGCTTCCCTCGCGCGGGCGCGTGGGCATGTACAGCTTGATTGCGGCCGAGGCCGCCATCTTCGTCATCCTCGTCGTCGCCTACCTCTTCTACGTCGGCAAGAGCATCTCCGGCCCGACGCCAGTCATCCTCTCGCTGCCGGTGTTCATCAGCGTCTGCCTCTTGAGCAGTAGCCTCAGCATCCACTTCGCCGTTGCGGCGCTGCGGGGCGGCAAGCTGCAGGCCTTCTTCGGCTGGTGGGTGCTCACCCTCGTGCTGGGGGCCATTTTTCTTGGCGGGACGGCGCGCGAGTGGCGCCACCTCATCTACGAGGAAGGGCTCCGCATCGACACCAACCTCTTCGGCACCACCTATTACTCGCTGGTGGGGCTGCACGCCCTCCACGTCACCGTGGGGCTGTTGCTCCTCGGGGCCGTGGCCCTCTTCGCCCTCTTGAAGAAGGTGCAACAGGAGCACGCTGGGAAGGTGGACGTCCTGTCTCTCTACTGGCACTTCGTGGACGCGGTGTGGGTGGTGGTGTTCACCGTCGTCTACGTCATCGGGCGTTGAGGAGAAGCCATGGCGCCCGAAACACCCCGTGAGATTGAGCTGCCGACGCCCACCGCCTGGCCCCTGGTGTTCGCCTTCGGGCTCGGCCTGTTGGCGGCGGGCATGGCCACCAGTCCCTACGTCAGCGTCCTCGGCGCCGTTTTAGCCCTGGTGGGGGTGGGAGGTTGGTTCCGAGACGTCTACCCGCACGAGTCCCATGAGGCGGTGCCGGTGGAGGCGGCGGTGCCGGCGGTGGCGACTTCCCGTCCGGCGGTGGAGCGGCTGCCGCTGGCGCCGGACGTGCAGCGGGCGTGGCTCCCGCTGGAGACGTACCCCGTGTCCGCCGGCATCAAGGGCGGGCTGGCCGGAAGTGTGGCCATGGCGCTCCTGGCGATGCTGTACGGGGTGCTGAGCCACCACGGCATCTGGTACCCCATCAACCTTTTGTCCGCTGGCTTCTTTCCCGCCTCTCTCACCGGGGACACGGCGCGGATGGAGGCCTTCCAGCTCGCACCCTTTGTCATCGCCAGCGGCATTCACCTCGTGACGTCGGTGGTGGTGGGGCTTCTCTACGGCGCCATGCTGCCCATGCTGTCGCGGCGGCCCATTCTCCTGGGCGGTGTCATCGCCCCGTTGGTGTGGTCCGGGCTCCTCCATGGAATTCTTGGCATCATCAACCCCGTCCTCGACGCCCACGTCGACTGGCCGTGGTTTGTCCTCTCCCAGGTGGGTTTCGGGCTGGTGGCGGGCCTGGTGGTGTCTCGGCAGCAGCGCATTCCCACCTTGCAGGGCATGTCCTTCGCCTTGCGCGCGGGCGTTGCCTCTCCCGGCCTCATGGCCGAACGACGCGGCGAGAGAAAGCCAAAGCCATGAGAGTCCCCACCGCTCTCCTCTGCGCCCTCTTCCTCGCGCCGGCCTGTGACGGAAGGCTTCCCGGGCGTCCGGCCGCAGTCACCGAGCCTTTGCATCCGGACCAGCAGCTCGACTTCTCTGTCCTCTACGGAAGCAACTGCGCGGGCTGCCATGGCCCCCAGGGCCTTGGCGGCGCCTCGGTGCCGCTGGGGGACCCCGTCTACCTGGCCTTCGCCGACGACGCTGTCCTCACCCGGGCGACGGCCAACGGCGTCCCAGGGACGGCCATGCCGGCCTTTGCGCAAAGCGCGGGCGGCATGCTGACGGACGCGCAGGTGCAGGCCCTCGTCCACGGAATGCGGAGTCGCTGGGGAAAGCCGGACGTCCTCCGCGGCGCGGAGCCTCCTCCCTATGCGGCCACCCTGGAGGGGGACGCCGGCCGGGGTGCGCAGGCCTACGCCACCTTCTGCGCGAGCTGCCACGGGCCATTGGGGCGCGGGGGGAGCAAGGCCAGCGCCATTGTGGACGGGACGTACCTCGCGCTGGTGAGTCCCCAGCACTTGCGCACCACCGTCCTCGTCGGGCGGCCGGACTGGGCCATGCCGGACTGGCGCTCCGACGTCCCGGGGCGGCCCATGACGGCCGAGGACGTCTCGGACGTGGTGGCCTGGTTGAGTCGGCAGCGGCCGGCCTTCCTCGGCCAACCCTACCCAAGCGCACGTGCCGGCGCGGGAGAGCGGAAATGAGCGAGCCTGGTGGCGTGTCGCGGCGGGGCGTCTTCGTCAAGCTGGGCCTCCTCTTCAACGGCCTGGTGGCGCTGGCGGTGGCCGTGCCGGTGGTGCGCTACCTCCTCTCCCCAGTGCTGCGGGCACGCGGCCCCACCGACGAGGCCTGGGTGTCGCTCGGGCCGCTGGCGCGCTTCCCGGCCGGGCAGACGCGTCTCGCCACCTACCAAAACCCGGTGGCCCGGCCCTCGGACGGGGAGACGGCGGAGCTTCCCTGCTGGGTGCGGCACACGGCCGGGGAGCAGTTCCAGGTATTCGCCATCAACTGCGCCCACCTCGGTTGCCCGGTGCGGTGGTTTCCGCAGTCGAGCCTCTTCATGTGTCCCTGCCACGGCGGCGTCTATTACGCCGACGGCTCGCGCGCCTCGGGCCCGCCCGAGCGCGGCCTCTTCGAGTACCGCTGGAAGGTACAAGCGGGAGAGCTGCTCATCGAGGCCGGCGAGCTCCCGACGCCGGGCGGACGCGGGCTGGCCAGCCTGGTTGTCCGGAGCTCGCGGTGCGCGTGATGAAACGTCTCGGGGCGTGGCTGGACGCGCGGCTGCAGCTGGCCGAGCCGCTGGAGAAAACCCTCGCCCACCCCGTCCCCCGCAGGAGCGCGAGCTGGTTTTATGTCTTCGGGAGCGCGGCGCTCACCGTCTTTATGGGCCAGGTGGTGACGGGCATCCTCCTGGCGCTCCTCTACGTGCCCTCGGCTGGAGAGGCGTGGGGGGTGCTCCAAGTCCTCAACCACCAGGTGGCGGCGGGCTGGTTCATCCGCGCCCTGCACGGCTGGGGCTCCAACTTCATGGTGGCCATCGTGCTGGTGCACATGGTGCAGGTGTTTCTCTTCGGGGCCTACAAGTTTCCCCGAGAGCTGACGTGGATTGTCGGGGTGTGCCTGTTGCTCATGACGCTGGGCATGGCCTTCACCGGACAGGTGCTGCGCTTTGACCAGGACGCCTACTGGGGCCTCGGCATTGGCGCGTCCATCGCCAGCCGCGTCCCCATCCTCGGCCCGGCCATCGTCAACGTCCTTCTGGGAGGACCGATTATTGCTGGGGCGACGCTGGCGCGCTTTTTCGCGCTCCACGTCTTTGTCATTCCTGGGCTTCTCTTCGGGCTGGTGGGCTTGCACCTGCTGCTCGTCCTCAAAGTGGGCATCAGCGAGTGGCCCATGCCGGGACGCCTGGTGCGCCGGGCCACGTACCTCAAGGAGTACAACGCGCTCACCCACGACGGCGTGCCCTTTGTCCCGGACGCGGTGTGGAAGGACGTCGTCTTCTCGGGCTGCGTGCTGTTGGCCCTGGTGGCGTGCGCGGCGCTGCTCGGGCCCTTCGGACCGAGCGGCGCACCGGACCCCACCATCATCCAGACGGCGCCACGCCCGGACTACTTCTTCCTCTGGCTGTACGCGCTCCTCTCCTTCCTTCCGCCCGCCGCCGAGACGCCCATTCTTCTCATTGGCCCGGTGGTGGTGCTCCTCGTCCTCTTCCTGCTTCCGTTTGTCGCCGGGGAAGGGGAGAAGAGTTGGAGGCGCCGTCCCATCGCCGTCCTCAGCGTGCTGCTGGTCGCGGTGGCTTTGAGCGCGCTCACCCACCTCGCCGAGCACACGCCGTGGAGTCCCGTCATGGACGCTTGGAGCGGCGAACCCATTCCGCCCAAGTACCTCGCCCAGAGGACGGCGGTCGAGAAGCAGGGGGCCCTCGTCTTCCAGCTGAAGCAGTGCCACAACTGCCACGCCCTGGACGGGAAGGGTGGCCAGCGCGGCCCGGCGTTGGACGACGTCGCGCTGCGGCTGACGCAGGACCAACTCATCCGCCAAGTCATTCAAGGCGGCGGCAACATGCCGGCCTATGGCAACAACTTGAGCCCCGCCGAGACGACGGCCCTGGTGAGCTTCCTCCTCACCCTGCACCCGGCCGGACAGCCTCGGGCCCACGACGCGAGTCGTGCTGCGGTGCTCGGCGCCGCCCACCCCTAGGCCTTGGAAAACCTGCCGGGTCCGCAGCTGTGGTCGGTCCTCGTCGCGCTCGGCGTAGGGACGCTCACGCTCGGGTACCTGCTGGGCTGGGAGCGGCTCGGCCGGCCCGGTCCTCGGGTGCTCTCGAGCTGGCGGCTGGTGTCGTTTCTCCTGGGCGTGGCGGTGCTGTGGGTGGCGGTGGCCTCGCCGCTGTCCTCCTTGGACCACCGCCGACTCACCTTTCACATGGTGCAGCACCTCTTGCTGATGAATGTCTGTGCACCGCTCCTCCTCCTCGGTGCACCCTTCGTCATCCTGGCCCGCGTTGTGCCGCGCGGCGTTTTTTCTGGACTGACCAGAGCCCTGCAGTCGCGCACTGGCCGGCTTCTCACCCACCCGGGCTTTACTTGGCTGTTTGCCGCAGCGGTGGTGGTGGGATGGCACGTCCCCGCCGTCCTCGCGCTGACGCTGCACTCGCCTTTCTGGCACGCGGTACAGCACGGAAGCTTCCTGCTCGCCGGGCTTCTCTTCTTCTGGCCGGTGGTGCTGCCCTGGCCGGCGGTTGCGGTTTGGCCACGTTGGGCCATGCCGCTCTACCTCTTCCTGGCGACGTTACCCTGTGACGTCCTCTCGGCCTTCCTCGCCTTTTCGGGCCGTGTCATTTACCCCTACTACCTGGGGACGGCCACGGACGGCCATGTCTCGGCCCTGGCGGACCAGGCGCTCGCCGGGGCGCTCATGTGGTGTGTGGTGACGGTGGGGTACCTCGTCCCCGCCGTCCTCATCACGCTGCAACTGCTCCGGCCTCGGACGGGTGCGGTGCACTCGGCCGGTGCCGACTGACTGCCTTGGGGAAAAGCGGAGGGGCTTTAGCGCGCTTTAGCGCTGCCTGGCGAGCAGCGCCTCCAGCCCGGCTTGGTCTCCTCGTTGCAGCAGGGCCTCCGCTTGCAGACTCTCTGTGTCGCGCTGCAAGGTGGCAACGGCGACGATTTTCCCGTCCGCTCGAAAAGCCACCATACAATTTCGCTGAGCAAGGTCTCCGGCCACCTGCGTGGAGTCGAAGTGCTCGGCGTGCCCCACGTAGGAGATTCGCAAGTCGTAGTGCTGGCTCCAGAAAAACGGAATTGCCCTAAACGGCTGACGGTCGCCGAGCATGTTTCGCGCTGCCGTTTGCCCCTGCCGCTCCGCAACCACCCAGTGTTCGACCCGGATGGGCCTTCCCGCTTGCGGACTGGGCCAGCGCGCGATGTCGCCGGCAGCAAAGATGCCGGGGACGCTCGACTCCAAATACTCGTCCACGGCGATGCCGCGGTCCAACCGAAGTCCGGCCTGCTCCGCCAAGCCTACCGCGGGTTGAACGCCGATGCCGACCACAACCAAGTCGGCCTTGAGCGTCAGCCCGTTGTCCAGGACGACGGAATGGGTCTCGATGGCCTGCGGCGTGCGTTTCAAATGGAATTGGACGCCCTGCGCTTCATGCAAACGTTGGATGAGCGCGCCCAGCTCGGGTCCCAGGACCCGTTCGAGCGGCCTCTCCCCCGGGGCCACGACGTGGACCTCGAGGCCCCGCGCGCGTAATGCCGCAGCAACTTCGAGGCCAATAAAGCTAGCTCCGACAACGACGGCCTGGGTGGCTCCGGCGGCGCGTGCAATAATCGCCCGGCTGTCGGCGAGCGAGCGCAAATAGTGGACGTGGGGCATTTCGCTGCCTGGCACCGCGAGCTTGACGGGCTCGGCTCCGGTCGCGAGCAGCAGCGCGCCGTAGCTTCGACGTGTCCCGTTGAATAGCTCGACAGCCTTGGCCCTGGGGTCGAGCTTCACAACGCGGCTTTCCAGCAGGAGCTCAATCTCTTGCGCGGCGTAGAAGTCCTCGCCTCGAAGTGGCAGCCACTCCTCGGGAGCGCTCCCGGCGAGGTAGTCCTTGGACAGGTTGGGCCGGTCGACGGGCCCGGTGTTCTCCCCGCCGATGAGCGTCACCGGGCCGACGTAACCCTCACGCCGCAGGGTTTCGGCGGCGGCGTTCCCCGCTGCTCCAGCTCCGACGATGAGAATGCTCTCTGGCGTCCGCCGGGGGCGCCGCTCGGTGGATGGAGCCAGGGGCTCTCTCACAAAAAATTGCCCGCCCTGCTGCTCGACCCGCCACCGCGGCAAGGCATTCAGGGCGGGCGGACACGCCGCTTCGCCGGTGGCGACGTCGAAGCAGGCGTGGTGCCAGGGACAGTGCAGCTGGCCATCCCTCACCAATCCCTCGACGAGCGGGGCTCCGTAGTGGGTGCACGTCGCGCCGAGGGCGAATGCCTTGCCTCCGTGGCGAACGACCAGGACTGCCTCACCGTGCGCGTTTCCGAGCACCATCCCACCTTCCGGGACATCGGCGAGTGCAAAGCCTTTCGTGAAGTCAGGTCCACTCAACGTTGCTGGTGCTCCACCCATTGGCGCGCCTCCACAAGCGCCCCCGCCGTTCGCGGCGGGGGGCCTCTCCGGCCGGAGCTGCAACGGGACTATTCGCCGAGGTTGGGCGCCGGGCCCTCGTCCGGCGCGGGCTGCAGCTGCGGGTAGCGCTCGAGGAGCCGGACGCAGGTGTTGTAGCGGAGGAGCGCCTCGTCATCCCCCGGAGGGCGGTGCGCCTCGGCCTTCTCGTAGTAGTCCATGGCTTCGTGCAGCGCGTGGTAGGCGATGCCGCTTGCGCCCGGACCGCCGTGGTCGAGCTGGGCCTTGGCCCGGCGCTCGGAAATGATGCCGGCGTAGTAGGCCTGCTTGTAGACGTCTTTCAGCCTGGGGAGCAGCTTCCGCGCGCGGTCGACGTCGGCTCCGCCGCGCTCTGCAAATTGGTCGGTCAAGGCCAGAAGCAGGGTGACGAGGAACTCTTGGTTGGTGGGCTCCACCTCCAACGCGTCCAGGCAGATGCTCTCCGCCGCCCAGCTCTCGTTAATCAGTCGGTAGCGCTCTGCCTTTTGCAGCGCCGCCGGAAGAGCTTCTTTGGAAATCGGCTTCAGCCGAGGCATGGGAGGCCTCACTTCTTGAAGAGGCGAAGGAGCCAGCGGAGCGGGTCATAGGCTTCGTCCACCACGCGCTCCTTCAAGGGAATAATGGCGTTGTCGGTGATGGTGATGCTCTCCGGGCACACTTTGGTACAGCACTTGGTGATGTTGCAGTACCCAATTCCGTGGGCCTGTTTCAAGTCCTGAACGCGGTCCTCGACGTCCAAGGGGTGCATCTCCAAGGCTGCGGCGTACACCAAGAAGCGCGGGCCGATGAATTGCTCCTCTTTGTGGTGCTCGCGGATGACGTGGCACACGTCCTGGCACAAGAAGCACTCGATGCACTTTCGGAATTCCTGCACCCGGTCCACGTCCGCCTGGGCCATGCGCCAGGTGCCGTCCTTGGCGTCCGGTGGCCGGGGCTTGAAGGGTTTGATGGTCTTCTTGACGCGGTAATTCCAGGAGACGTCGGTCACCAAGTCCTTGACCAAGGGGAAGGCCCGCATCGGCTCCACGGTCACCGGCCGGTCGGTCGGCACCTCGCTCATCCGCGTCATGCACATGAGCCGCGGCATGCCATTTACCTCGGCCGAGCAAGAGCCGCACTTGCCGGCCTTGCAATTCCAGCGCACCGCCAAGTCATTGGCGTGCTCCGCCTGAATCTGGTGCACGGCGTCGAGCACCACCATGCCCTCGGTCACCTCGGTGGTGAAGTCCTCGAGCTTTCCGCCCCGGGCATCGCCGCGGAAGATGCGGAAGGTGGTGGTGGCCATGGACGCGCTTTCTCCTGAGAGGTGGGCTACTTCATGTCCTCGACGACTTTCTTCAACTCCGCCGGCATCGGCGGCACCGGCTGCCGCGAGACCTGCATTTGTCCGTCCTTGCCTTTGCGGACGAGGATGTTGACCCCGCCCAACACCGGGTCCTTGTCCGGAAAGTCTTCCCGGAAGTGTCCGCCCCGGCTCTCCTTCCGCTCCAACGCTGCGCGGGTGACGGCCTCCGAGACGGTGAGGAGGTTCTGGAGGTCGAGCGCAGTGTGCCAACCCGGGTTGTACTCGCGGTTACTGGCCACGGCCACCGCCCGGGCCCGTTGCCACAAGGGCTCGAGCGCCTGGAGCGCCTCTTTCATCTCCGCTTCCTTGCGGACGATGCCGACCTTCTCCTGCATCATCCCCTGCAAGTCGTGCTGGACCTGGTAGGGGCCCTCGCCTGGGGTGGCGGTGCGCTCGAAGGGGGCCACCGCCGCCCGGGCCACCGTCTCCACGGCGTCCTTGTCAATCCGGCCTGGGCCGTGCTGGCGCGCGAATTTCGCGGCGTATTCCCCGGCCCGCTTCCCGAAGACGAGGAGGTCGGAGAGCGAGTTTCCTCCGAGGCGGTTTGCGCCGTGCAGCCCGGCGGCGCACTCGCCGGCGGCAAACAGACCCGGCGCGGTGGACATCTGCGTGTCGCCGTCCACGCGGATGCCGCCCATCACGTAGTGGGTGGTGGGCCCGACTTCCATGGGCGTGGTGGTGATGTCGATGTCCGCCAGCTGCTTGAATTGGTGGTACATGGAGGGAAGCTTCTTCCGGATGAGCTCGGCCGCGTTGGGAAGCCGCTCCTTAATCCAGCTAATGTCGAGGAAGACACCGCCGTGCGGGCTCCCGCGGCCCTCGCGCACTTCGCGGACGATGCACCGGGCGACGTGGTCCCGGGTGAGGAGCTCCGGCGGGCGCCGGGCATTCTTGTCGCCTTGGGTGTAGCGAAAGCCCTCGTCCTCGCTGTCCGCGGTTTGGCTTTTGTAGTTCTCCGGGATGTCCGAGAACATGAAGCGCTTGCCCTCCTTGTTGCGCAGGACGCCGCCCTCGCCGCGCACGCCTTCGGTGACCAGGATGCCGCGCACCGAAGGCGGCCACACCATGCCCGTGGGGTGGAACTGGACGAATTCCATGTCCATCAAGTCCGCACCGGCGTGGTAGGCGAGCGCCTGCCCGTCCCCGGTGTATTCCCAGGAGTTGCTGGTGATGCGGTAGGCGCGGCCGATGCCGCCGGTGGCCATCACTACCGCCTTGGCGGAGAAGACGCGAAAGCGTCCCTTTTCTCGGTCGTACCCGAAGGCCCCCACCACCCGGTCGCCGTCCTTGAGGAGGCTGAGCAGCGTGCACTCCATGTGCACGTCGATGCCCTGGTGGATGCCGTGGTCCTGCAGCGTCCGAATCATCTCCAGCCCGGTGCGGTCTCCGACGTGCGCCAGCCGCGGGTAGCGGTGGCCCCCGAAATTGCGCTGGAGGATGCGGCCGTCCGGAGTCCGGTCGAAGAGTGCCCCCCAGGCCTCGAGCTCTTTCACCCGCTCCGGGGCCTCCCGCGCGTGGAGCTCGGCCATGCGCCAGTTGTTGACGTACTGGCCTCCGCGCATGGTGTCCGCGAAGTGCACCTTCCAGTCGTCGCGGTCATCGACGTTGGCCAGCGCCGCGGCGATGCCCCCCTCGGCCATGACGGTGTGGGCCTTGCCCAGGAGTGACTTGCACACCACGCCGACGCTGACGCCGCTGCTGGCGGCCTCGATGGCCGCGCGCAGCCCGGCGCCGCCGGCGCCGATGACGAGGACGTCGTGCTCGAAGGTTTGGTACTCGGGCATTTAAAAGAGCCTCAAGTCCGTCCACACGCCCATGGAGCACAGGCGGATGTAGAGGTCGGTGAAGGCCACGCTGAAGAGGCTGGGCCAGGCCCAGCGCATGTGGCGGTGGTTGAGGCAACTCACGCAGGCGTAACTCTTCATCCGGAAGGGGTGTTCGCTGAGGCGGTCCACCCGGCCCCCCAGCAAATGGCGCAGGGAGTGACAGCCCAAGGTGTAGCCCGCGAGGAGCACCACGTTGCCGGCCATGACCAGCGTCCCCACGCCCACGCCAAAGTGCACCGCCCCGCTGCCGTCCGTGAACCACAGCGCCTTCCACACGTCATGCAAGAGGATGAGGAGGAAGACGAGCGCCAGGTAGAGGAAGTAGCGGTGGATGTTTTGGAGGATGAGCGGAAAGGACTGCTCGCCCCGGTAGCCCTTTCTCGGCTCCCCCACCGCGCACGCCGGCGGGTCCGCCCAGACGGCTTTGTAGTAGGCGCCCCGGTAGTAATAGCAGGTGAAGCGGAAGCCGGCGGGGATGCCGAGGATGAGGAGCGCCGGCGAGAAGGGCAGCCAGCTCGGCCAGGCTTCGGGCTTCGGGCCAAACCAGGCGTGTGGCGAGCTCCCGAAAAGCTCCGGCGAGTAGAAGGGCGAGAGGTAGGGCCCAAAGGTGTAGTGGGCATTCTGAAACGCCGCCCAGGTGGCGTAGACGAGGAAGCCCAAAAGCAGACAGAAGACGATGGAGGGCCATGCCCACCAGGCGTCTCGGCGCACCGTCTGGCCGAAACGGCGCGCCGCGGCAGCATCACTCATGCGCCGACACCTTAGATGCGCGACACCGCACCTGACTAGGAAGGAATGCGGGCCAGCGCCCGCCGCCGCTGAGGGACGCGCCCGCTTGGCAAGCGCGTTAGCTGAGGCTCACCCCCAGCAGCCGGCCGATGAGGAAGGTGGTGCCGCCGGCCAAGGCACCGACGAGGAGAAGGCGGAGCCCGCTGAGGACGGCATTCTTCCCGGAGAAGAGACTCAAGGCCGCGCCCACCGCAAACAGGCCCAGGCCGGACAGCGCCAAGGGGAGGCCCAGGCCCGGATGACGGCTTGCAAAGAGGAAGGGCAACAGCGGTACGAGCGCGCCACTGGCAAACGCCAGAAACGAGGACGCGGCCGCGCCCCAGGGCGAGCCGAGCTCGTCCGGGTTCAGGCCCAGCTCCTCCCGGGCGAGGGTGTCCAGCGCCTTCTCCGGGTCCTTCACCAGGGTGGCCGTCATGGCCCGGGCTTGCGCCAGCGGCACCCCCCGGGCGGCGTAAATGAGGGCCAGCTCCTCGGCCTCCTCGTCCGGGAAGCGCTCCAGCTCGGCGCGCTCCTCGGCCATTTGCCGCTCGAAGAGCTCGCGCTGCGAACGCATGGAGATGTACTCGCCCGCGCCCATGGAGAAAGCACCGGCCAGAAGGCCGGCGATGCCGGCCAACAGCACCTGGCCCGAGGCCGCGCCGGCGCCGGAGACGGCCAGAATGAGGCTGGTGTTGGAGACGAGGCCGTCGCTGACGCCGAAGACGGCGGCCCGGAGGTTGCCCCCGGCGAGGCGCCGGTGGCGCGCGCCCACGTCCGTCACCGAGGTGGGCATGGGGTGACTGGGCGGCGCGCTGGCTAGCGTCACCGCGGACATGCCGCGCAGACGCAGGGCCACCAGCATGGGGCGCGCTCGCGCCACTCCAATGCGCCGCGACAGTGCGGCCACCAGGCGCGCGCGGAAGGGGGGACGCCAGGGCTCAGGCGGCCGGGGCAGGGCCGCCAGCGCGAGGCCCGCCTGACGCTCCGAGGCCTCGGCCAGGGACAGAAACAGCTCGCGCAACCGGGCGTCCGGCTCGCTCTGGGCGAGCCGCTGGTAGAGCCAGACGGACTGCCGCTGCTCGGCCCATTCCTCCTCCTGGGAAGCCCCTGCGGGGTGCGTCATCCCAATGTCCTCCCTCCCTCAAGCAGCGGTTTGTACCTTCCCCAACTTTCCCCCCGGGGGGCCCTTTCTCGCCCACCCCCAGGGCGGAAAGCGAGCCACGTTTTGAAACGAAGGCCAAGGCGGGCTACTCGTCGGTTGCCGGCAGTAACAGCTCCAGGACGGCGCTTTCCGGAAGGTGCTCGAGGAGCTCGAGGTTTTCCAGCACCTCCACGTCCTCCAGGTGCCGTTGCGCTGCGCTCGGGCCCCCGTCGCCGAGGGGCGGCCCGGCGTCGCGGGCGCGGGCGGGTGCGCCGGCGTCCGCCCGGAGGGCTGGGGCCGGCACCGGCGGCTCGGAAGCCGAGGCGGCCGCCAGCACCAGGACACTGCACAGGGTGAGGAGCGCCGCCCAGGAGCGGCGGGCGCTCACTTGTGGCGCCGCTCCCGCAGCCGCTCGCGCAACTCCTCCCGCTGCTCGCGCGTCATTCGCCGCCACTGCTTGAGATTGTCCATCAGCTGCTGCCGCTGGTCAGGATTTGCCTTCAAGTAGTCCTGAAGCCGTTGGCGGACCTCGGCCTGCCGCTCCGGGGGCAACTGGTGAAACCGACGGGCGGCGGCCCGGAGCTCCTCCTTCGCGTCCGGAGGGAGCTGCTGAAAGGCGCGGAGGTTTTGCACGACGACGGCCTGCTCCTTGGGGGGCAGGGACTGCCAGCGCTTCAGGTTGTCGCGGATGCGGGCCTGCTCCTCGGGCGGCAGGGCCTTGAATTGGCGCAGCCTCTCCCGGAGCGCCTCTTTCTGCTCCTCGGTGAGGGCTTGGAAACGGGCCGCCGCCTCCGGGGAAACCTGGGGGAAGGCGCGGCCCGGAAGCAAGAGGAGGACGCCGCAGCCCAAGGTGGCCAGGCGCCTCGCCACAGGGGACGTCATGGCCGTCCCTCCAGCTCCTGGAGGTGGGCCACCACCTCGACGTCGTCCGGCGCGTCGAGGCCGAGGACGTCATAGTTGGCCACCACGTCGTAATTCATGGCCACGTCCAGGGCCGCGCCGTCCTGGAGCTCTGTGGGCAGACCCGGCCGGCCGCCGTGCGTGGTGAGGACAAACGCGAGGGCGGAGGCCAAAAGGACGCCGGAAGGGACGAGCACCGCCGGGCGGAGCCAGCGGGAGAGCCCGACGCCCAAGGGAGCCGGGGTGGCCTCCACCTCCGTCAGCACCGAGCGCCGCAGTCCAAGCGACGGCTCGAAGTCGGGGAGCGTCGCCAGCGTCTGCACCGTCTGGCGCAGGAGCGCCTCGGTGGACCGACAGTCGGCACACCCCACGAGGTGCGCGCGCACCGCCGAGGCCTCGGTGGGCCCGAGCTCCCCGTCCACGTAGGCCGTCAACTCCATTTCCAGGTTGCAGCTCATGCCCGACTCCGCAGGGGAACATCTTCCCCGGATTGAAAGACTTGAATTTTGCGCGCCACCGCCAGCGTCGCCCGGTGGATGAGGCTCTTCACCGCCGCCTCGCTCGCCTGCAGCACCTCGGCGATGTCCCGGTAGGCCATGCCCTCGAAGCGGCACAGGGTGAAGGCGGTGCGTTCCCGCTCGGAGAGCGCGGCCAGCGCGGCGCCGACCGTCGACTCGAGCTCTCGTCCGGCGAGGGCTTGGTCCGGGCGGTCGGCGTCGGGCGCCGCCGTCTCCAGCGGCTCGCCTTCCTCCGGTCCTTGGGACACGTGCTTCACCCGGTACTCCCCGCGGCGCACCTCGTTGAGGCAGTGGTTGGCCGCCACCCGAAAGAGAAACGTCTTGAATTTCGCGCTGGGCCGGTAGCGACGCGCATTCCGGTACAGCTTGACGAAGATGTCCTGTGTCAACTCCTGCGCACGTGCTCGGTCCCCGACGAAGCGAAAGGCAAACTGCGCCACGCCGCGCTGGTGCCGGTCGAACAGGGACGCAAAGGCGCGCCGGTCACCGCCGGCGACTCGGAGCATCAGCTCCGCATCTGCGTCCACGTCCACAGAGTCCTTTCAACACCCTGGGCCCGGGTGAGTTGCGGGGCGCCCTGGGGGCAGAAAATGCGAGAGGTCCTACGCCGGGGAGGATGGGCCCCGGGGAGGCCCCGGCCAAACTTCCCGCCGCCAGCCTCCGAGCAAAGCCTCCGCTCCGGCCCCTTGGGGGGCTGTCAGAGGGCTCGACTACGACTCGGAGTTGGGCTACAGGAACAGACGTTCAGGTCTGTCGAGAGGAAGGAACGGCGACATGTCGGTGAATCCAGAGAAGGAAAAGGCCATTGAGCTGGCCATGGGCGCGGTGGAGCGGCAATTCGGCAAGGGCTCCATCATGCGGCTGGGGAAGGACGAACCGCTGGTGCGCGACATCCAGGTCATCTCCACCGGAGCCCTCTCTCTGGACATCGCGCTCGGCATCGGAGGCGTCCCGCGGGGCCGGATTGTCGAAATCTACGGCCCGGAGTCCTCGGGGAAAACCACCCTCTCGCTCCACGTCATCGCCGAAGCCCAGAAGAAGGGCGGCATCTGCGGTTACATCGACGCCGAGCACGCCATGGACGTCGGCTATGCACGAAAGCTCGGCGTGCGCACCGATGACTTGCTCCTCTCTCAGCCGGACACCGGGGAGCAGGGGCTGGAGATTGCGGAAATGCTGGTGCGCTCCGGCGCCATCGACGTCCTGGTGGTGGACTCGGTGGCCGCCCTTGTCCCCAAGGCCGAGCTGGAAGGGGAGATGGGAGATGCGCACATGGGCCTTCAGGCGCGGCTCATGAGCCAGGCGCTGCGCAAGCTCACCGGCACCATCTCCAAGAGCCAGACTTGCGTCATCTTCATCAACCAGATTCGGATGAAGATTGGCGTCATGTTCGGAAACCCGGAGACCACCACCGGCGGCAACGCCTTGAAATTCTACGCCAGCCAGCGGCTCGACATTCGCCGGGTGGGGGCCATCAAAAATGGCGACGCGGTGGTGGGCAACCGCACCCGGGTGAAGGTGGTGAAGAACAAAATGGCGCCCCCCTTCAAAGAGGTGGAGTTCGACATCATGTACGGCGCTGGCATCTCCCGGGAGGGGGACCTTTTGGACCTCGCCTCACAAGACGCCATCATTGAGAAGAGCGGCGCCTGGTACGCCTACGACGGCGAGCGCATTGGCCAAGGCCGGGAGAACGCCAAGGACTACCTCCGAGACCATCCCGAGGTGGCCCGGGCGGTGGAGCTGAAAGTCCTGGAGAAGTACGGCGTCATCCGCCTGACGCCGGTGGCGGCGGTCCCGGACGAGCCGGAAGAGGAACGGCGAACTCCGCGCGTCAAAGCCGTGAAGTAAGCGGTACAGCCGCTCCCCCCGGGGGGAAGGGGCTCCTCCTCGCTTGCAGTCGCCGTCTCGGCAAGGTTAGAGCCCCGGGGTCTCGGCAAGAAAGCGTGATTGACCTCGGAAAGTCTGGCTGGCTGATGGCGTTGCTCGAGGACGTCGTGGCCCGGCACGCCCGGGCCCCGGAGCCCGAGGCGCCGCCTCTGGGCCCGCCCAAAGCCCGGGCCCGTGCCTACCTCCACCGCGCGCTTCGAGACTCGGGCCTCGTCTACGGCACGCCGGAGCTGCCCGAGGACGCCCGGCGGGACGGTGCGCCGGAAGAGACATTGTTTCTGGCGGTGCTGCGCACCCTGGCCCAATTCGCCCTGGACACGGCCGTCCTCTTCGGCGCCCCACCCGGGCCGCGCGCTCTGCAGCTGGTGCACATGTTTGCCCTCTGGACGGGCGAGCTCAAGCTGGCCGACGCCATCCGTGCGCAGCTGAAACAGGGGCCGCACCTCTCGCGGCGCCTCTTGGCTCGCGTGGAGACGGCGCTCAGCAAGCGCTCGCTCTCCATCTCCTCGGACCGTCTCTACGGGCTTCTCCTCCACAACGGAGCCACCTATGTGGACGCGCAGCTTTTCGCCCACCTGAGCCTCGACGTGTGGAGCGGCCGCGCGCTGGATGGCTCCAGCCTGCGGCGACTTTTGGGGGTGGCCGCCCGGCAGAAGGCGCTTCTCGTGGAAGTCCTCACCGGGCTGGCCGGCGCCGAGCGTCCGCCGTCTCCCACCGAACGTCGCGCCATTCTGCGCCAGGTGGAGGACTTGGCCTTGCCGCGCAAGCTGGAGCGGCAGCTGCGTGGGCGGCTGCGGCAGGCCTTCCAGAAGCCCTGCGACTTTGTCGCCCTGGTGGCCCCGGTGCGGAGCCGGGAAATGCGGCGCTTCGTCCTGGAGCAGACGGTGCTGGCCTCGCTGGTGGAGGGCCGGCGCTCGGCCAAGGAGTTGGCCTTCGTCCAAGGCCTGGCGGCGGCCTTAGGCTTCTCCGCCGCGGCCCTGCGGGAGGTGGAGGCAGAGGTGGCCGAGTTTTATGCCCACCACCGCTCGGTGGTGGACGTCTTCACCGTGCAGGACAACGCCGCTCTCCTCGGCGAGGAGTTGGTGGACTCCATGCTGGGGACGGTGGACAGAAGCGTGCACGTGTTGCTCGCCGAGGCGCAGCAAATGGGGGAGCTCTCCTCGCTGTTGCGGCAGCTCGCCCGCGCTCAGCCGTTGAGTGCTTCCGAGCGACGGCGTCTCCGCGCGCAGCTCTTGGACTTGGCGAAGGCCCTCCCGGCGGTGGCCATTTTCGCCGCGCCCGGTGGCATGCTGCTCTTGGCAGCGCTGGTCAAAGTGCTTCCGCCAAGCTTTCTGCCGGCCGCCTTCCAGGAGCCCGAAGCGCCCGGGCCAGACACGCCCCGAAAGCGCGCCAGCTAAAGCCCACGGGCGCCTTCAGCGGGGCTTTTTGTCAGAGGCCGCGCCGGCGGATGTCCACCACCAGGCGGCGCAGTGCTTCACTGGCCGCCAGGTAGTCCTGCTTCCCCTTGTCGTCGGCCAGGCGCTGCTCGAGTTTCGGCACGGTGTCCTTGAGGGCCATGGCCGCCGCGGTGCCGGCCTTCACCAACCAGGAAAGCCCCTGGATGACGGCAATCCGCGTCTCGGCGTCCGCCTCGTCCACCGACTGAGCGAGGGTGGTGGCGAATTCGGCGTGGCCGGAGCGGCCAATCTCCAGCGCGGCCCGCTGGCGGACAGGGGGCGAGCTGTCCTTCAGCTTTCCCGCCCAGCAGGTGAGGTCCTGCTTGCAGGTGGACGCCGCTTCCAGCGGGGCGCGGAAGACGGCGAAGACTTTGGCCCGCTGTTGGGCCACCTCGGGGGCCGAAGTGGCGCAGCCGTACTGCTTGCACTCGCTGGCCGCCAGCGCCGGCTCGGCGGCGGCCAGCTTGTCGAAGGCCGTCCGTTCGCGGTCGTCCCCCAGCATGCTCACCGCGGCCACGGCGAATTGGCGCGCATTCCAAGTCCCCCGGGTGGCGGCCTTCAACAGGGCCGGGAGGGCCTCCCGGTTTCCAATGAGCACCAAGTCTCGGGCGAATTCTGCGCGCGGCGCGGGCTCGTTCTCGCCCACCATGCCCATGAGAGGCTGGACGGCGGCCTGGGCGCGCAGCCGCCCCAGGCCGTTGGCGGCAAACATCCGCCCGTACCACTGCATCTGCACGTCCGGGTTTTGGAAGGTGAGCTTCTTGAGAAAGGCCGGCTCGGCCTCCGGGGCGGCGAAGTCCTTGAGGACGTCGGTGGCCTGCACCATGAGGACTGCCGCGTCCACGTCGCGCCGCCGGGCCCAGCCAATGAGGTCCGCGTCCTCCCCCTGGACGACTTTCAACAGCGCCGCCACCGAGGGCTTTCCTATTTGGTAGAGCGAGAAGCTGGCCTCGCTGGCGAAGGTTTGGTTCCCGCGCTGTTTGTAGAGGGCTTTGAGCAGCACCGGCACCGCCCGCGCGTCGCCAATGTCTCCCAGGGCAGCCACCGAGCGGCGGTTGACTTGCGGAGAGCTCGCGTCGTCGAGGGCGAGCTCCATCAACGGCGGGACGGCCTCGGTGGCCTTCAACGCCCCCAGGGCTTGAATGGCGTCCATGCGGACGTAGTCGTCCTTGGACTTGAGCAGCTTCAACAGGGCCGGCACGGCGCGCGGGTCCTGGATGGCGCCCAGCGCCTGGGCAATGGCGGAATTCATCCGGCTCGTCGCCCCGTCCGAGGCGGACAAGTCGAGCGCGTCGGAGAGCGCGGGGACAGCGGCGGGGTCCTTCAAGTCACCCAAGGCGCGCGCCAGCGCACCCTTCTCCTCGGGGTTTTTCTCCTTCGCCAGCTCCGCCTCCAGCATGGGGAGGAAGGACTTATTCAACTTCCCCGAGCTGCGGAGGTTGTCCACCACGCGCACCCGCTCGCTCGAGCGCTTGGCGGCGTCGAGCTGCTGGGCCCAGTACTCGGGCGTCGCCGGGTCCTTGCTGCACGCTGGCAGCGCCGAGAGGCTCAAGAGGAAGCAGACGAGCGTACGCCGTTGCATTTTCCCCTCCAGCGGACCCCCCGGGGTAGTGGAGGGCATAGACGAGGCCCCCGCGTCGGTCAATTCTCGCTCACGGGTGCGACGTTGACCGACCCCGCCCTTCCCTCCGCCCCGTGCCCTGGCATACGAGAGGCTCCAGGGGTCTCCCATGCAACGTCCGCGCATTGTCTTCATGGGGACGCCGCTTTTGGCCGTCCCGTCGCTGCAAGCCTGCCAGGCGGTGGGTGAGGTGGTGGCCGTGGTGACCCAGCCCGACCGCCCCAAGGACCGCGGCCGAGCGGTGCAGGCCTCCGCCGTGAAGCGGGCCGCCGAGGCCGAAGGCCTCCGTGTGCTGCAGCCGCCGCGCCTCAAGGGGACGGACTTCGCAAGGACGCTGTCCGCCCTCCGGCCAGAGGTGGCGGTGGTGACGGCCTACGGCCGCCTTTTGCCTCCGGACGTCCTGGCCGCACCGGTGCAGGGCAGCCTCAACGTCCACGCCTCACTGCTTCCACGCTGGCGCGGCGCAGCCCCCATCCAGTGGGCCCTCGCCGAGGGGGACACAGAGACGGGCGTGTGCCTCATGCGCATGGAGGCGGGCCTGGACACCGGCCCCGTCCTGGACGTGCGGCGGGAGGCCATCCTTGCAAAGGACACGGCCGAGACGTTGGGGGGCCGCCTGGCCGTCCTCGCCGGGCAGCTGCTCCGGGAGGCGTTGCCCCGCTTTTTCCAAGGGGAGCTCAAGGCGGTGCCTCAGCCTGTGGAGGGCGTCACCCTGGCCCGGCTTCTGACGAAGGAGGACGGGTGGCTCGACTTCCAGAAGGCCGCCCCGGTGCTGGAGCGCCGGCTGCGGGCCTTCACCCCTTGGCCGGGCGCGTGGACGGTGCTTGCGGGCCACCTCCTCAAAGTGCACCGCGTCGAGGTGGGCACGCGCGAAGGGGCGCCGGGCACCGTCCTGTCGACGGAGGCCGGGCTGGACGTCGCCTGCGCTGAGGGCTCGCTGCGCATTCTCGAGGTGCAGCCGGAGGGCAGGCGGCGGATGGGGGTAAAAGACTTTCTCCTCGGCCACCGCCTTGCGCCGGGAAGCCGTCCCTTCGGCCCTTCACCCCAAGGGGCCCCGCCATGAATGTCCTCGTCCTGCATGGGCCGAACCTCGACTTGCTCGGGCGCCGCCCGGGAGACGACACCTCGTTGAGTCTCCCCGCCCTCGACCGGCGCATTGCCGAGCGCGCCCGGCGACTGGGCCTCTCGGTGCGCGCCCTTCAAACCAACCACGAGGGCGCCCTCCTCGACGCGCTGAGAAACCCCGGCGGGTGGGCGGACGCGGTGGTGCTTTCACCGGGGAGGCTGGCCCTCACCTCCCAGGTGCTGCACGAGGCGGTGGCCCAGTGCGGGCTGAAGGTGGTGGAGGTGCACCTGGAGGACGCCTCGGGGAAGGCTTCTGTCCGCAGGCACTCCCTCTTGAAAGACGTCTGCGTCGCCCGCGTGGTGGGCGAGGGCCCGGACGGCTACCTGCGGGCGCTCGAGCGTCTGGTGGGGTTGGGTGGCTCCTCTCCGGCCGCGCGGCCCAAGGACGTCCAGAAGCAGTCTCTCGGGCGCGCCGTACGGCCGCCGGCACCCCGGGCCTCGGCGCCCCCGGCCGCGGCGGCCAGGCCGGGGCCCGAGGCGCCCAAGCCCGGGGGGAAGACGCTCGGCCGCCGCGTCCACAGCGCGGCCGGCACGCGGCCCGGCCTCTCCTTGGGCGCACGGGACGGCCACGGCCTCAGCCGGGCCAAAGTGCGGGCCCGCATTGCGGAGCGCCTCTCCGGACGGCTGACGCCGGCGGGGCTCTCCACCTGGGCGCGGGCGGAGTGGCTCGAGCTCCAGCGCGGAGCTCCGGCCGAAAGCGGCCAGCGGGAGCTCTTGGAGGAGACGCTGCAGCAGCTGCTTCTCGGCCTGGAGAAGCCGTCCAGACTCACCGAAGAGCAGCTGGTGGAGCTCATGGCGGCGCTCGACGGATGACGGCCCGGGCGCTGGCCATTGAGGTGCTGGCGCGCATGGAGGCCACCGACGCTTGGCTGACGCCCGTCCTGGACGCGCGCCTCTCCGAGTCTCCACTCAGGGACAGCCGGGACGCGGCCCTGGCCACCGAGCTCTGCTACGGCGCCACCCGCCGCCGGCTGGCGCTGGACTTCGCCTTGGCCGGCGTCTCGGACCGGCGCCTGGGCACCCTGGAGGATAGGGTGCTGGCGGCGCTGCGGGTGGGCGTCTACCAACTCTTCTACGGGCGAATGCCGGCCCGGGCGGCGGTGGCGGACACGGTGGAGGCCATTAAGGAGCTCGGCCTGGAGCGCGCCGCGGGCTTCGTCAATGCGGTGCTGAGAAAGCTGGCCGCCCTCACGGCCCAGCCGCTGCCGCCCAAGGAGCCGCTCGCACCCTACCTCTCGGTGAAGGAGAGCCACCCGCTGTGGCTGGTGGAGCGCTGGCTCCGGGCGTTTGGCCCCCAGCAGACGGACGTCATGCTGGCCGCGGACAACCAGCCGCCGCCACTGGTGCTGCGCGCCAACTCCACCCGCACCACCCGGGAGGCGCTGCTGGCCCTCCTCACGGAGGCCGGGCTCGAGCCCGAGCCCACCCGAGCCTCGCCCTCGGGTGTGGCCCTCACCGCCCGCGGCCGGGTGGACGCCCTCCTCGGCTTCCAGGAGGGCCTGTGGCAAGTCCAGGACGAGGCGGCGCAGCTGGTGGTGCACTACGCCCAGCTGCCTACCGGTGCCCGGGTACTCGACCTCTGCGCAGCGCCTGGCGGGAAAACCTGCCAGCTCGCCGAGCGCGGGGAGGTGGTGGCCTTGGACCTCCACGCCCGGAAGCTGGAGGGGGTACGCGCCGAGGCGGCGCGGCTCGGGCTTCTGTCCCGCGTCACGGTGCGCGCGCACGACGCCACCCACGCGCTCCCGGCGGACCTCGGTGCCTTCCAGGCCGTCCTCCTCGACGCGCCTTGCAGCGGGCTGGGTACTCTGCGCAGAAACCCGGAGCTCCGTTACCGGCGCACGGAGGCGGACATTTCCCGGCTGGCGGCGCTGCAGGCGCAGCTTCTGGAGCGCGCGAAGTCCGCGGTGCCCGCGGGCGGGCTGCTCGTCTACGCGGTGTGCTCCACGGAGAAGGAGGAGGGCCGAGAGCAGCTTCAGCGCTTCCTCGCGGCCTCGCCGGACTTCGCCTTGGAGCCGCCCCAGGGGGCGGTGGCCGAGGAGTGTCCCCTTCTGGACGGCTGCCTTTGGACGCTGCCTGGGAAGGAGGGCCGCGACGGCTTTTTTGCGGCGCGGCTCAGGCGGCGCTGAGGGAGAGAGGCCCTTTCCCCCGCCCCCCCGGGGGGTAGGGCGTTTGGTCTGTCCTTTGTCGCCCTGCCGGGGGCAAACTCCCTGAAGCCCTTCGCCGCGGTTTTGCGAAACAACAGGAGCCTCCCAAGCATGCGACTGGTTCTCTTTTGCCTCACCCTCGCCGCCACCCAGGCCAGCGCGGCGGACTTCGAAGGGATTATTTCCGGCCACCCCATCGGCCCGAATGAGCAAGTCCAGTCGATGAAGATGTACCTCTCCTCCAGCGGGGTGCGGATGGAGGCCAGCGGACTTGGACAGAAGTCCACTCCGGGCGGTGCAGGCTTCGCCCTCACCATGGTGTGGCAGGCCAGCGACCCCAACAACTTCTACCTCCTCAACCCGGCCAACAAGACGTACCTCAAGCACGACATCTCCAAGGCGCAGGCCGCCGCCGGAGCGGCGGAGGGCCCGAAGGTGGAGAAGCTTGGGTCGACGACGTTTCTCGGCCACACCGTCCAGCGGGCGAGAGTGACCTTCGCCCAAGGACGTACCCAGGAGCTGTGGGTGGACACCTCGCTGCACTTTCCAGCGTCGGCGCTGGCCCTCTTCGGCCAGGAGCGCGGCGCGCAGAACAGCCCCTGGAAGGCGTTGGAGAAGGCCGGCATCAACGGCATCCCGCTGAAGGACATGGACGCCGACGGGAAGTCGGGCTGGGAGGCCACCAGCGTCGAGAAGAAGAGCCTCTCCGCGTCGCTGTTTCAGATTCCGGCCGGCTACACCGAGGCGAAGAGTGCCCTCGACATGCTGCCCGCCGAGCAGCAGGCGCAGCTGAAGGCGAAGATGAATGCCATGACGCCCGAGCAGCGCGCCAAGCTGGAAGAGGCGATGAAGAAGGCGTCCCAGTAGACAGGCTCCGCCGCGCGCCGGCCCCCGGCTTTCCCCGGGGAATGCCTCGGGCTCCCGGGGTTACCTTGAGAAGCCATGTCACCCTCGCTACTCGTCCTGCTCGCCCTCCTCTCCGCTCCCAGCGCGGCCGCGGAATTCGAAGGCGTGCTGGAGATGAGAATTATTCCGGACCCAAGCACCCAGGGCGGTTGGACGGGGGGGACGCTGCGCATTCTGGTGGGTAAGTCCGGGATGCGCTCCGAGGTGGTGGCGCAGACCGCCCAGAAGCCCTTCCAGATGGTGTCCCTCGTCCGAGCCAGCGAGCCAGGCATCACCTACACCCTGGACGAGGCCAACAAGACGTACCAGAAGTTCGACAACGCGGCCGCGCCTGGGGGCGACGGCCCCCCGCCCACCGTGAAGCGGCTGGGCACGGAGAAGGTGCTCGGCCGGACGGTGGAGCACGTCCTGCTCACCTCCGCCTCCAAGGGAAAGGAGGAGGAGCTGTGGATAGACACCTCCCTCGTGCCGCCCGCTCGCTTCGTCTCGGCCTTCGAGCGCGACGGGGGCGATGACTGGTGGGCTGCCCTGCGCTCGGCGGGCGTCTTGGGCCTCCCGTTGAAGATGGTGTTTCGCGCCACCGCCCCGGGCAGCAAAGCCACCACCGTCGAGGCCACCAAAGTCGAGCCCAAGCACCTGCCGGACGCGGACTTCGCCATCCCCGCGGGGTACCACGAGGCCAAGGGCCCGCTCGACTAAGGCTTCCTGCTCGCCCCCCCCAAGCCGCTACTCGGTGTTGGCCGAGGCGGCTTTGAAGGCGTCCAGCACCGACTGCGCGGCGCGGTCCAGGTATTTCCCTTTTCGGATGAGGATGCCGATGGGACGGCTGAGGGTGCCCTCGGCGAAGGGCCGGGCCACCAGCGTGCCGTTGGAGATTTCGTGCTGGACGCACGCCAACGGCAGCACCGCCGCGCCGAGGCCCAGCTCCACCGCCCGCTTGATGGTCTCCACGTTGTCAATCTCCATGGCCGGCTCCACCACCACGCCCTTCTCTCGAAACATGCGCTCCAGCGCCTTGCGCGTGGGCGACTCGCGGTCAAAGGAGATGAAGGGTGTCCCGGCCAGCGCCTGGACGGAGACTTTTGCCTTGGCGGCGAAGGGGTGCGTGGGCGAGCACACCACCCCCAAGCGGTCGTCGCGGAAGGCGAGGACGTCCACCCCGGCCCGGGCCAAGGGGTAGGCCACCACGCCGATTTCCGCTTGGCCGAGGATGACGTCGTCGTACACCTGGTCCGCCCGGCGGTAGAGCAGCCGCATGTTGACTTTGGGGTGGGTGCGCAAGAGTCCCTTCTGGAGCTCCTGCAGCTCGTGCAGCCCTACCGAGTAAATGGTGGAGACGTTGACGGTGCCCACCACGTCCGCGGATTGCTCGCGGATTTCCATCTCCACCTCACCAAAGCGGGTGAGGATTTCCTTGCTCCCCCGGAAGAGGCGCTCCCCGGCGGGCGTGGGCGTCACCTGGCGCGCGCTCCGGCTGAGCAGCTTCTGACGGTAGCGGGTTTCCAGGGCCCGAATTTGCTGGCTCACCGCGGACTGGGTGACGTGGTTGAGCTGCGCCGCACGCGAGAAGGAGCCGGTTTCCACCACGTCGCAAAACATTTTCAGCGACTCGAGCTGCATTAGGAGTCCTCCTCGAGCATCCCCTTTGTATTAGCGCAATTTGAGGCAACTTCAACGGGAACGCAGGGGGACGCCCTGGGGAGGGCGACTCACGTGGACTCGCCCCCGTCCACAGGCAACGCGGCCCCGGTGAGGGACGCGGCCAAAGGCGAGGCCAGGTGCAGCACCAGGGCCGCCACCTCCTCTGGCCGCACCGCACGCCCCAGTGGGTTGTGGGCGAGAATGGCGGCCCGGGAGGCCTCCTCGCTGCGGCCCGTTTTGCCGGAGACGGTGCGCACCGCGGTGTGCAGCATGTCCGTGTCCGTCCAGCCCGGGCACACCGCGTTGACGGTGACGCCGCGGTCCGCCCACTCCACCGCCAGGGCGCGGGTGAGGCCCACCAGGGCGTGCTTACTCGCGCAGTAGGCGGAGGTGTAGCGCAGCCCCCGCAGCCCGGCGATGGAGGCGATGTTGATGATGCGCCCGCCCCCGGCCCGGGCCATGCCTGGGAGCAGCGCCGCACAGAGGAGGTAGGGCGCCACGGCGTTAATGGACAGCACCCGCTCGAGTTCCGCCCGCCCCGTCTTCTCCGCCGGGGCCGAGAGCGAGACGCCGGCGTTGTTGACGAGGACGGCCGGGACGGGCGCCCGGGCCTGGAGCGCGGCGGCGGTGGCGGCCAGGGCAGCCGGGTCCGCGACGTCGCAGGCCCAGCGCTCGAGCGCCGAGGCCAGCGGGCCGGCCTCCTCGACGAGCGCGTCGAGGGAGGCTTGCGTCCGCGCCACCGCCACCACGCGAAAGCCCGCTTTGAGAAAACCGAGCGCCACCGCCCGGCCGATGCCCCGGTTGCTTCCCGTCACCACCGCGCCGCGAGAAGCAAAGGAGGAGTCAGTCACGAGGGTGTCCTCGACGAAGGGTGGCCGCTTGTCTCGGAAAGGAGGCAAGGGGTGGTGCTCGCCCAGAGGGACGGACTTGGGGCAGGCTCCTCTTTTATGGCGCCCCACCACCGGGGGCGTCTACCCCGCTCGGGGAAGAGGGCCCTGGCCAACGTGGCTTCTACCGTCGCACTGCTCACCTCGGGAGGGGACGGCCCCGGGATGAATGCGGCCCTTCGGGCCGCGGCCAAGACGGCCTGCGCACGCGGCGCGACGGTGCTCGGCGTCCTCGACGGGTACGAGGGCCTCATGGACGGGCGCTTCGTCGCCCTCGGCCGGAGCGCCGCCGACGGCGAGGCCTATGACACCAACGCCCTGGACTTCGTCGCACGGCAGGGCGGCACCATCCTCGGGACGGCCCGCAGCGAGCGCTTTCGGAGCCCCGAGGGTCGAGCCCGGGCCGCAGCGCAACTCCAAAGGAGGGGTGTCTCCGGGCTTCTGGTGGTGGGCGGAAACGGCTCGCTCACCGGCGCCCACGCGCTGGCGGTGGAGACGGGCGTCCAGGTGGTGGGCATCCCCGGCTCCATCGACAACGACATTGGGTGCACCGCCACCTGCATTGGCGTGGACACGGCCCTCAACACCATTGTGGAAGCGTGCGACCGCATTTCGGACACCGCGCGCTCCCACCGTCGCGCCTTCGTGGTGGAAGTCATGGGGCGGCAGTCCGGGTACCTGGCCATGGCCAGCGCGGTGGCGGTGGGGGCCGACGCGGTGGTGTTTCCGGAGCAGCACCGCGACCCCTCGGCCCTCGTCCAGGCGTTGGCCGACGTCATCCGCCGGGGCTTCTCCGAGCGCGGCAAGCGGCGCGTCCTCATTCTCAAGGCGGAAGGGGTGGAGACGCCCACCCTGGAGTTGGTGAAACTCGTGGAGCAGGCGGTGAAGCCCAGCCTCCCGGAACTCGTCGTGCGAGGCGTGGTGCTGGGCCACCTCGTCCGCGGGGGAAACCCCTCGTTTCTGGACCGCATGGTGGCCGCCCGGCTGGCCTTCGCCGCCACCACCGCCCTCCTCGAGGGGGCCACCGACGAGATGGTGGCCTGGCAGTCCCCCTCGCCTGGCGGCGTCACCACCTCGGATGCCTCGGTGAAGCGCTTCGCGCTCCAGGCGGTGCTGGAGGAGACTGAGCGCCTCCTCGACGGCACGAGCCCCGTCACCCAGCGGCGGGTGGGCCTCATGTCCAAGGTGGAGGGCGTCCTGCAGCTGTAGGGTGGGGCTGGAAGCGGCGTGGTGCTGAGACAAGAGGGCGCCCCGGGGGGGGAGGGCGCGCGGGTGCGAGAGGACAACGAAAGAAGGGCCATGGCCAGCGAGGTGAGCGAGCTGTACCGGCTGGACGACCGGCTGAGCGAGCCCGAGCGCGCCGCCCGCGACGTGGTGGCTCGGCTGGTGGACACCGAGGTGCTTCCCACCATTGCCGCACATTTTCGCGCCTCGACATTTCCCCGAGGGCTGGTGCCGCGCCTCGGCGAGTTGGGCGTGCTCGGGGCCAGCCTGCACGGCTACGGGTGCGCCGGGAGCTCCCAGGTGGCCTACGGGCTCGCCCTCCAGGAGCTCGAGCGCGGGGACTCGGGGCTGCGCAGCTTTGCCTCGGTGCAGAGCTCGCTCGTCATGTGGCCCATTCACCGCTTTGGCTCCGAGGCGCAGAGGCAGCGCTGGCTGCCGCGGCTGGCCAAGGGGGAAGCCATTGGCTGCTTCGGACTGACGGAGCCCGAAGCGGGCTCGGACCCAGCCAGCCTGCGCACCCGCGCGGTGCGGGATGGAAGTGCCTGGGTACTCAACGGCGGCAAGGCGTGGATTACCAACGGCGCCATTGCCGACGTGGCCCTCGTCTGGGCCAAGACGGGGGAGGGCGGCCCGGAGTCCGTCCGCGGCTTCCTGGTGGAGGCGGGGACGCCGGGCTTCACCGCCCGGGAGATTGAGGGGAAATTCTCGCTGCGCGCCTCCTCGACAGCCGAGCTCTCGCTCCTGGACGTCCGGGTGCCGGAGGCGAACGTACTGCCGGAGGTGGTGGGGTTAAAGGGGCCGCTCTCCTGCCTCAACCAAGCGCGGAGTGGCATTGCCTTCAGCGTCACCGGAGCCGCCATTGCGTGCTTCGAGGGCGCCCGGGCGCACGCGCTGGCCCGCCGCCAATTCAACCGTCCCCTCGCCGCCTTCCAACTCACCCAAGCCAAGCTGGCGGACATGCTGGAGCGGATTGTGCTCGCCCAGGGACTGGGGCTGCACCTGCTCCGTCTCAAGGACGAGGGCAAGGCCTCCCCGACACTCGTCTCCCTGGCCAAGCGCGCCAACGTCCGCGCCGCACTGGAGACGGCGCGTGAGGCGCGCAGCATTTACGGGGCCAGCGGCATCACCGACGACGCGCCTCCCATTCGCCACCTCCTCAACCTCGAGTCCGTCTTCACCTACGAAGGGACGCACGAGGTGCACACCCTGGTGCTGGGCAAAGCCATTACCGGCCTCGACGCCTTCGGCTGAAAGCAAACGGGGGGCACAAAAGGGCGCCCCCGGACGTTGGGGCCCGGGGATGGCCCTCGGGCGCGCTAGGGCTGCGCTAAGGGCTGCGCTAGGGCACCTCGGCCGCGGCCTCCGCTGCGCTCGCCTCCTGGGACTCGCTGTGCTGGCGCGACTTGAGCTCGTCCTCGGAGAGAAAGCCCACCGGCTCGCCCTGCTTGTTGAAGAAGCGCACCGCTTTGGGGAAGTCGCGCAACAGGGCCTCGGCGGCGTCCGCCGGGACGAGGGCGTGCTCGATTTGGCCGGGCTCGGGCCTTTCCACCACCGCCAGCGCTCCGGACTCCAGCGCCTGGGCCTGCTCCAAGGAGAGCTCCAGGCGCCGCAGTCTGTTTTTCCGAGTGACGAAGTAGAAGGCGCGCTCGCCCAGGGACAGCGGTACCTGCGCGGCGCTGACGCGCTCGCGCAAGGTGCGGTCCTGCTCCAGCTGCTTGCGCGACTCGAGCCGTTGGGCCTCCCGACTTCCAGCAAGCGGCGGAAGCTTGGGGACGGCCGGCGGAAGGGGCTCGCGCCGGACGGCGATGAGGGGCCCGGTGGCCCGGGAGGCCTCCTTCCGCGCAGGTGCCCGCGGCGGGCCGCTGGGTGGGGGCGCGGGCGCAGCCTCGGGAGCCGCCGCCGCGTCGGCGGCTTGCTCCACCGACACCAGGCCCGCCTTGAGAAGTTTGTCGCGAAGGTTTTGCATTGGCGGTGGGGTGGAAGGGGCCCGGGGCCTGAGGGAAGCTTTAAAGAGACAAGGGCCCGTCCACCGCAACGGCACCGCATAAAAGAAGCGGCGGTGCCGAGGCAAGCCCAAGAAAGAAGCGCGAAGGGACAGGCAGTTGTGCGACTTGGGTGAGGCACCCTAAGGTGCCGGGCCTTCGGACGTGCGGAAGGTTTCCACCGAGCTGTCTGCCGGGCGCACGCGCCTCGGTGCCTTGGCCCTCCTGGCCCTGGTTGCGGGCTGTCACGACCCGCGGGAGCGGGCGGCCAAGCAGCGCATTTTCTCGCCGGAGGACCCTCCCAAGGTGGTGGCCTCGGCCCAGGAGAAGCTTCCCCCGGAGCAGCTGGGCGACGAGCCGCGGCTCGCCGAGCGCGTCCTCGGCATGGGTGCGGCGGAGATGGCGGAGCGCCTCGGCGCCCACCGCTTCAACGCCCAGGTGTCCTTCGACTGGAGTACGCCCTCGGCGGCGCCGGTGAAGCTCACCGAGACACGCCTCCTCGAGGCGGACGCCCGGGGCGTCAACGGGGACTTCCACGCCAAGGTGGACAACAGCGAGGACCTCGGGCTGGAAGTCATCCGCGTCGAGGGCGCGGTGTACGCCAGAAACCGCTTCGGCAAGTTTCGGCTTCGCCGCCGTGACCGCGGCATGGCCGAGCGCACTCGGGAGGACGTCGTCGCGCCGTTGAGCGAGCTGGACGCCCTCTTCGACCGGCGGATGAAACTCGTCCCCCAGGGGACGGTGACGTACGAGGGCCGCCCGGTGCTGCGTTACGAGGTGACGCTGGCGACAGCCGCTCCCAAGGTGCCGCCCCCACAGTTGCCTCCGCCGCTGCCCCCCAGAGGCGGCGCCGACGAGACGACGCGCCGGCGCTTGGCCTTCCTCGCGGCCAAGAGTCCGCGCTCCTTGAAGGGCGAAGTCCTCGTCGACCAAGCCACCTCGGTGGTGCTTCGCGCGTCCCTGGACGGCCGGCTGGAAGTCCCTGGACAGGGCAACGCCCGGCCGGCGGCCCTGCGGGTGACGCTGGACGAGAAGGTGACGCGCATTGGCCAGCCGGTGCAGCTGAAGGTCCCGCCGGGCGCGCTCCCGGACGTGGACAAGCCGCCGGGCATTGCCGATGCCCTGGACCGCTTCGGCATCCCCCGGGGCGGCAAGGCCGACGCCGGCGTCGAGACGGACGACGACGACGGGTAAACGCCCTTCGCGACAGGCTTCTACCGGTCTGTCCTTTCAAAAAGTTGACCCCCATTGGGTGCCCCGTAAGTTGCTGGAACGCCGCGGGTCTTCCGCGGTGCTTCTGAGCGGATGTTCAGGTACGAGGTGGCGGCGTCATGACGGAGCGGAAGGCCGAGTCGAGCACGGTGGTGAAGGAGGAAGTCCGAGAGCGGCTGGGCCGGGCACCGGCCCTCACCGTGCAGGAGGAGCGCGTCCTTCGGCTTCGCCACGGCGTCTCGGTGGACCCCCAGGCTCCGTTGGGACGGGTGGCGCCGCTGGACTCTCAGCTGGGGGACGAGCTCCTGGTGCTCGAGCTTCAGCTGCTTCGCGCGGTGCGTGCGCGCGCCTCCTCGGCTGCGGCGGCGCGCGGGACAGCGGACCCCGCGACGAAGAGTAAAATTGTGCGCGCCCTGCGCAAAAAGCGCTGAGAAGGGCCCTCCCTCCGCCCCCCGGCCTCCCTTGAGGGGGAAAGCCGCTAGGCCCCCAGCACCGCTTCCAGTCGGCGCCCGACGTTGAGGAGGGAGAGGGGCTGTCCAAGCTGCGCGGCCAGGGCGTCCGCGTCGACGTCCGCGCCGCGCGCCCACAGGCCCGAGAGCCACCGGGCGGCGCTTGGGTTTCGAAACGCCTCGGCGTCGAAGCGCTCGTCCGCGTGCGCTTGGAGGACGTCCGCCAGCGCGGCGGCCCGAAGCGCTTGGGCCTCCGTGGGCCAGCCCACAAACGCCGGCAGCACCGCCCCCTCCGGGACTCGGAGAAACAGCGCCTCGGAGAGCGCGCTGGCCGTCGTCCGCACCAGGGCCTCCGAGGGCCCGAGGTGGAAGCCCGTCTGCAAAAGCGGGAGGCGCGCCGCCAGCAGGCGCAGCTCCCCCAGCCGCACCAGCGCGGACAGCCGTGCCACCTCCCTGGCGTCGGCCCGGCCCAGCCCGAGAAAGCGGCGAAGCCAGCCGGGGGACGTCAACACGCCTTGGAAGAGGCGCCCGGCCGAGGCCCGCACCGCGGCGTCCCCCAGTCTCCGCGCCGCCAATGGGGCGGACGCAGCGAGGGCTGCGGCGGCGCGGGCCCGTCCCACGGCGTCCAACACCGCCGGGAAAGCCCCCCGCCCCTGGGGCGGCAGCACGAGGAGGACGCGCTCCGGCACCTGCACCGGGAAGCACGCCGGCTGCCAAAGCGCCGCCTCACTCGCCTCCTCCACGCGAAGCCTCCCCTCGGCCTCGAGGGTGAGGCCCGTCTCCAACAGCCAGCGGCGTAGGACGGCGAGGCGCTCCCTTTGGGGAAAGGCGCCCGGGTGCGGGGTGTGCCCCAGGCGCAGCAACTCCTGTAGCCCCGCGTCGCCATGGGGAAGGGGACGCAACGTGACGTCCAGCCGCTTCAAGGCGAAGCCGAGGACGTCCCTGAAGGCGTCCTCCGTCTTTGCGAGGAAGTCCATGGCCTCGGCCTCGAGGGTGGGGCGCGCCGCCTCCTCGAGGAGGGCCCCGGCCGAGTGCACCGCCTCCCAGCGGCGCTGCACGGCACCGAGGAGGGCCCACTCCGCCTCGGCCGCGGCCCGCGTCAGCGCCGCCCGGCGCTCCGTGTTGCCCTCCTCCTCCACCGCCGTCCAGGCGCCGAGGAGGGGGCGCACCGTCCCCGCGGCGTGGAGGGTGCTGGCCCGCCGTGCGCGCTCGAGCGCCTCGAGGGCGGGACGCGCCTTCGCCTCGACGGCGGCGCGGCGGAGGAAGGGAAGCAGGGACAGAAGCCTGGGCCTCTGCGCGTCCAGCGTGCGGGGGCTCGCCAGCGCCGCCTCGAGCGCGGCCACCGTCTCCGGAGAAACCACCTCCGGGTGGGCGCGCTCCAGGGCGCCCATGTCCGGCTGGGCCGTGCGGCCGGCCGCAGCGTCTGCAGCCCGCTGTGCGCCCTCGTGGCAGAAGGCCTCCACCTCCTCCTCGAGCGCTTGAAGCGAGGCCATGCGTCTTTTCTCTCTCCCCCTCCGGGGGGCGGGTGCGGAGGGCTGGAGAGCGGCCCTCCCCAGGGGAGCCCCTCGTCCTGGGTGGTGCCCTCGGTGGCGGGGGCCGCACTCTAAACCCCCGGGCCCCTGGGACGTCTGGGGCCCACAGCCTCGGAGTGCCTTTGTGTTAGGTGGCGTCTCGTCCGCCCTCCCTCCCGCAGGGGGAAAGCCCTTCTTTTGTGAAGCGTCGACTCCTCGAAGTTGCGCCCTCTGAAGCCGGGCCCCTCGTGCCTCTCCTGGTGGCCCGGCTGGGCGTCTCTGCGGCCGACGCCGCGGCGCTTGTGCGGCGGGGCGCGGTGTACCTCTCCGGCAAACGGGTGGGCGCCTCGGGCGCGCAGCTTTTGGCCGGGGACAAGGTGCTGGTGGTGCTGGAGGAGTCCGGGCGCTCGGTGCTTCTGCCCGAGGCGACGCTGGCCTTGCGCGTCCTCTTCCAGGACGGCCACCTCTTGGCGGTGGACAAGCCGGCTGGCCTTCCGGCTCAAGCCACGCCGGGGGGGGCCCACAACCTGGCCGCACTGGCGACGGCCCACCTCGGGCATCCGGCCGGCCTCGTCCACCGGCTGGACAAGGGGACGACGGGCGTCACCCTCTTCGGCGTCACCCCCGAGGCGACGTCGGCGCTGGCCCGTGCCTTCCGGACGGGCCAGGTGCGCAAGCAGTACCTCGCCGCCACCTCTGCTTTGCTTCCCGAGGCTGGTACCGTGGCGCTCCCCCTCTCGCGGGACCCGAGCCGGCCGGGCCGCTGGCGGGCCTCGTCCCGGGCCCACGGGCTTCAGGCCCTCACGGCGTACCGCCGACTCGGCCAGGGGCCGGACTTTGCGCTGGCGGTGCTGTGGCCTCTCACCGGGAGGACGCACCAGCTGCGGGCGCACCTGGCCTCGCTGGGGGCCCCGTTGCTGTCGGACACCCTCTACGGCGGCGTCCGCGACGCGCGCCTGCAGCGTCCCGCGCTGCACGCCCAACTGCTGGTGCTTCCGCACCCGGCGTCGGGCGCCCGCCTCACGTTGGTGGCGCCGCTGCCCGAGGACTTGGCTGGCCTCTTCCTCGAGGCCGGCGTCGAGGCACCGCGCGGGCCTCTGTTTGAGGGGTAGCCCGGGAGACTCCTGGGGGGCCCCCGGGCGCTAGAGGACAATGCGGAGGGTGGCCACCATGAGGTTACCCACGCCGGTGAGGGACTGCCGGTAGCCGAGGTCGAAGCCCCCCTTGTCAATGGTGAAGCCGACGCCGGCGGTGAGGTACCACTGGGGCGCGAGGAGGTTGGTGCGGGTGTAGAAGTCGAAGCCGGCGCGGATTTGAAAGCCCTTGCCCAAACTCACCTCCGTCCCGAAGAGAAGCTTGGGGTGGAATTGGTTGGGGCCGAAGTTACTGAGCGCGTCCACCGCGAGTTGCACCGGGCCGAAGTGCAGTCCGGTGCTCAAGTCGAAGTAGCGCCCGAGTTCCACCGGGTGGTTGGTGTTGATGAGGTTGTGGCCGGCGAAGCCCAGGGTGGCCACGGTGGCAATCTTGAAAGCCACCCCGGCGTCCAGGCTCGCGGCGTTGATGTGCAAGTCGCTGTTGGTAATCCAATGGCTGCTGACGCCGGCCGTCATGTAGTCCGCGAGCGGCAGGGCGAAGGCGAAGACTTGCTGAAACCCACTCTCCGTCGTCGTGCCCGCGGGCGTCGTCACCTGCTGGGAGAGAAACGTGAAGCTGTAGCCCGCGGACAGAGGCGAGGACTGGCTGTCGCGGACGAAGCTCGCCAGGTACCACGTCTTGTTGCCCGGGTCCCACGCGCCTCCGGCGTCGATTTGGAAGGCTTTGAAGAGCGCCAAGGCGGCCGGGTTTCCGTCGACGCCCACCGCGGTGGTGCCCAGGGCGCGGTAGGCACCGCCCATGGCCACCTCTCGCGCTTCGAGGGCCTGGTCGAAGTTGACAGGCTGGGCCCACGCCGTGGCGGCGAGTACCAGCGGCGCGAGGAAGAGGGCAGGGCGAAGCATGAAGCGGGATGACATCCTGCCCCACAGCGCTCGGGCCGGCGCCTTTTCAGCCCACGGTGAGGACGGAGGAGCCGGTGGTGCGCCGCGCCTCGAGGTCGCGGTGCGCCTGAGCTGCGGCTTTGAGTGGGTATTCCTGGTTGATGTTGGCCTTCAAGATGCCTCGGCGGACGAGGTCAAACACCTCCGCCGCCCCAGCCAGGAGGTCCTCCCGCTTGGCGGTGTAGGTGGCCAGCGTGGGACGCGTCACGTAGAGCGAGCCCTTGGAGGCCAACACGCCGAGGTCTAAAGGAGCGGGCGGCCCAGAGGAGGCTCCAAACACCGCCAGGAGGCCAAGAGGGGCGAGGCAGTCCAAGGACAGCATGAAGGTGTCCTTGCCGATGGAGTCGTACACCACCGGCACCTTCTTGCCCCCGGTGAGCTCCACCACTTTTTTCACGAAGTCCTCCCGGCTCGTGCCGTCCAGCACCAGCGGGTGCTGGCAGCCGTTGGCCCGAGCGAGCTCCGCTTTCTCGGGCGTGCCCACGCTCCCGATGACGATGGCGCCCAGGTGCCGGAGCCACTGGCACAACAACAGGCCGACGCCTCCCGCCGCGGCGTGTACCACCACCGTCTCGCCGGGTTGGACGGCATGGGTGCGGCGAATGAGGTAGTGGGCGGTGAGGCCCTTGAGAAGGACGGCGGCGGCCTGCCGGTCCGTGACGCCCTCCGGCACCGGCACCAGGCGGTCCGCCGGGAAGAGGCGCTCCTCGGCGTACGCCCCGAGCGGCCCGCCGGCGTACGCCACGCGTGCTCCGACTTTGAGGCCCTCCACGCCCGAGCCCACTTCACTCACCACCCCGGCGGCTTCCATGCCCAGCCCAGAGGGCAAGGGGGTGTTGTAGTGGCCGTTTCGGTAATAGACGTCGATGAAGTTGAGGCCGACGGCACCCTGCCGAAGCTTCGCTTGCCCCGGCCCGGGTTCTCCCACCACCACGTCATCGGCCTGCAACACCTCCGGACCGCCCAGCTTGTGAATGCGGATGGCTAGCGTCATGTGCGTGTCCTCCGACGACAGAGGCTGCGGGGCCTAAAACACCGAGGAGGTGGACCGCAAGCCGACGGCGGGCATTAGGCCTGACTGCCGAGGCGCGCGCGGCGGGCCTGAATAAAGGAGCGGACGGCCACCACCACGTAGGCCAAGCACAACACCGCGGTGGCGGACTTGGCCACCACCGCCAGCGGGCGTACCACCGGCTCGCCGGAGAGGTAGGCGGGAAGTTGCAAGGCGCCGCGGAGCGAGCCGACGAGGCCAAGCAGCGCCAGCAGCACCGCGGCGTGCATGGCGTGCATCCGCGCTTTGGGGTTGCGGGCCACGGCGGCGCACACCGCCAGAAGGACGCCCAGTGCTGCGGGAATGAGTGCCGTCGGCGCCTGGGCCCCGGAGGCGACGAAGCCGCCCAGGCCCACGGCGAGCAGCAACAACGCGACGAAGAAGGTAATGGCCGGCATCTTTGGGCGACTAGGTGTAACCCGGAGAGGGTGCCGGCTGCTATGGTCCATGGTCCCCCGGATGAAACGGCTCCTCTTGGTCTGCCTCCTCGGGCTGGCCGGCACGGCCGCCGCCTACGTCCTGCCCGGCGGGGCCATCCTTCGCCGCTTGGTGGAGGCGCGCGAGGAGCTCCACTTGAGCGGAGCCAAAGTCGAAGGGACGCTCTCTTTCTCCGGCCGAGCGATGGCCGAGCTCGCCACGGAGCTGCCGGAGTACCGCACCGACGCCACCTTCCTCTTGCGTGTGCCGGGCCGCTGCCGCCTCGATGCCACCACCCCGGACGGCAAGCCCCTGGCGGTGGTGGAGTCCCAAGGCAAGCACCGCGCCGAGGGGCCGGCGGTAACTGCGCTCGTCTATGCCGTCCAGGAGGTATGCGCCTTGTTGGCGCTGCGCTCGAGCTCCGAGGCCGACGCGCGCTCGGCGCTGGAACAGCACCTGCGCGCCTTGAGAGTGGACACCCACGACACCTCGCTTGGCCGCCTCAACGGGCAGGTGGCCTACGTCCTCGGCGGCGCGAAGCCGAATGACGGACAGCTGTGGGTCTTCAAGGACAGCTTCCTTCCGGCGCGGGTGCGCTTCACCGACGAGCGCGGCACCGCCTGGGAGGTGCGCTTCGTGGACTTCGCCTCTCCGGCCACCGGGACGTGGTTTCCCCGCCAGCTGGAGGTGTCGCGCGGTGGCGAGGTGCAGGTGCGCTTCACCACAGTGCGGGGCGACAGCCACGCCACTGTCCCGGAGAAATTGTTTTGAGGCGCGCCCAAGGCGCTGTCCTTCCCGGGCCGCTTCCGAGGAGTCCCTAGAGGGGAGTCGCCCGGGGCCCATGTCGGCAGTCGGGGGTAGCACCCAAGGACTTTCTCCGTGTCGGACACAGGCCCCTGCGCATTGGTAGCCGTTGGCCGGCCTGTCGCCGGGCCCTTCACCTACGCCCTGCCACAGGGCCAGGAGGCGCCGAAGTTTCCGGGACAGCGGCTCCTGGTGCCCTTTGGCCGGGGCCGCGCGCTCGGCTTCTACCTCGGCCGGGCGGAGCCCCCCGCGGGCGCCGTCCTCAAACCCATTTCCCAGGTGCTGGAGGCCGAGCCGGCGCTCCCCCCGGACGTCTTCCGCCTCATTGGGTTTGCCGCGGCCCACTACCGCTACCCCTTGGGAGAGGCCCTGAGGGCGGCACTCCCGCCGGGCCTCACCCGCGCCGTGGAGGACAGTCCCGTTGCCGAGGAGGTGGTGCAGACGGCGGTGGCCACCGAGGCCGCCGCCTCGGCCTCGCTGGCCCGCGCGCCCTCGCAGGCGGCGACGCTGGCCTACCTCCTCGCCGTCGGCGGACGCGTGGAGTTGGGCGAGTTGGCCCACGCCGTGCCCAAAGCGCGGGAGGCCATTCGGCGCCTGGTGGCGCGGGGCCTCGTCCGCCTGGAGACAACCCGTGCCCAGCCCGCCTTCTCTACCAGCTTCGCCCAGGGCCGGCCGGAGCACCTCACCGAGGGGCAACAGCTGGCAGTCCAAACCCTCGTCCGCGCGCTGGACGCGGGCCGCTTCCGGCCCTTTCTGCTTCAGGGGGTGACGGGAAGCGGGAAGACGGAGGTGTACTTGCGTGCCGCAGAGCACACCCTCTCCACCGGGAAGGGGGCGCTGGTGCTGGTGCCGGAAATTGCCCTCACCCCGCAGCTGGTGGGCCGCTTTCGCAGCCGCTTCGGGGCGCAAGTGGCGGTGTTGCACAGCGGCCTCAAGGAGCGCGAGCGACGCGGCTACTGGCAGGCGCTGCGCAGCGGCCGGGTGCGCCTCGCGGTGGGCGTGCGCTCGGCGGTGTTTGCCCCGGTGGCGGACTTGGGCCTGTTGGTGGTGGACGAGGAGCACGACCCGTCCTTCAAGCAGGACGAGAAGCTGCGCTACCAGGCGCGGGACTTGGCGGTGGTGCGGGCCAAGGACGTCAGCGCGGTGGTGGTGCTGGGCTCGGCCACGCCCTCGCTGGAGACGTATGAGAATGCGCGGCGGGGGAAATACGAGGTGCTGGAGCTCCCCAACAGGGTGGACGACAGGCCGCTGCCGACGGTGGAACTCGTGGACTTGCGCCGCCGCCCGCGCACCCCCTTGGACGTCCCGCCGGTACTCGCCGCGCCCAGCGCCGAGGCCCTCCTGGAGACGTTGGCCAAAGGGCAGCAGGCCATTCTCTTCCTCAACCGCCGGGGCCACAGCACGACGCTGTTGTGCGAGGCCTGCGGCCAGGCCGTCGCCTGCCAGCAGTGCGCCGTCGCCCTCACCCTCCACCTGCAGCCGGCTGGCCTCCAGTGCCACTACTGCGGTGCAAGCCAGCGCGTGCCCCAGGCGTGCCCCGCTTGCCAGGGGGCGCTTGTCCGGCTGGGCACCGGCACCGAGCGGGTAGAGGCCGAGGTGATGGCACGCTGTCCGACGGCCAAGGTGGCCCGGCTGGACAGGGACAGCGTGGGCACCGGCGAGAGACTCACCGAGCGCCTCAGCCGCTTTGCCCGGGGGGAGCTCGACGTGCTGGTGGGCACGCAAATGGTGGCCAAGGGCCATGACTTTCCCGGGGTGACGTTGGTGTGCGTGGTGTCCGCGGACACCGGCCTGCTGCTGCCGGACTTCCGCGCCGCGGAGCGCACCTTCCAACTCCTCACCCAGGTGGCCGGGCGGGCCGGCCGCGGCCGGGAGGCGGGCCGGGTGCTGGTGCAAACCTACAACCCCGAGGCGGAGCCGGTGGCCCGGGCCGCGGCGCATGACTTTGTCGGCTTCGCGCAGAAGGAGCTCGCCTGGCGTCGCGCGCTGGCCTACCCGCCCTACGCCCGCCTGGCGGCCATTCACCTCGAGGGGCGGGACGCCGGCCAGACGGCGGCCAGCGCGCGCGCCCTTTCGCGCACCGTGGAGGCAAGCCTGCCGCCGGCGGCCTCCGGCGTGCGGCTTTTGGGCCCGGCGCCGGCGCCGCTGTCCCGGCTGCGCGGCTACTCCCGCTGGCAGCTCCTCCTCAAGGCCCCCCAGCACCGGGTGCTGCGCCCGGTGCTGGACGCCGTCGAGCGTGCCCTCCTCGCGCTGCCGCGCGGCGTGCGGGGTGTCCTCGACGTGGACCCGGGCGCCATGCTGTAGAGTGCCTCACGTCGAGTTGGAGCCGCCGGACGCCTAAAGGCATGCCCCCGCCCCTCTTGTTGGTCCACGACGACCTCGCCACCATTGCCTCCGTGCGACGGGTGCTGACGCGTGCTGGGCACTCGGTGCACCTGGCCACCTCCACCGCCGACGCCCTCAGCGCCTTTGAGCACCTGTCCCCTTCGGCCATTCTCCTCGCGCCCACGGTGGAGGGCGGCCGGGGGACGCAGCTGTTGGCGGAGCTCCGCGCCCGGGCCGCCGGCGCCAGCATGCCCGTCGTCCTCTTGGGCCAGCCGGTGGAAGGCATGGACTTGGCCCTTGTCCCCACGCCCATTGAGGCCTCGGCACTTCTGGAAGCGGTGGAGTCCGCGCTGCGGGGGCCGGACGCCGAGGACTTGCCCCTCCTCGACGCGGGGCACATGGAGGAGCTCCCGCCGCTGGTGGACGCGGCGCTGGCCGAGGCCGAGGCGGACCTCGAGGCCGAAGCCTTCGCCGGACTCCCGGAGCGCCGTCGCCCGCCCGAGGCGGCGCAGGAGGTGGCCGAGGCCGAGGCGCTGACGCATGCGGCTTGGGAGGAGGCGAACGAGGCCCGCGCCCGAGCCGCGGCGGCCGAAAGCGGCCGCGCCGAAGCGGAGGCGGCGCGGGCCACGGCCGAGGAGGCGCTGCGGAGCTACCAACGCGCCGGGGCGGAGGAACGCGCCCGGCGCACCGAGGCCGAGGCGCGGGTGCTGGCCGAGGCCGAGGAGGCGAAGCGGTTGGACGCCGAGGCGCGCACCGCCAGGGCGCAGGTGGAGGAGGCGCGGGCCCGAGCCGAGGAGGCCCACGTCGCCCTCCGGGCCGCGCAGGCCCAAGGCACCGCCGAGGCGGAGCTCCTCGCGGCCGCGCTGCGGGAGGAGGCCGCGCGGCGGACGAGCGAGCTCGCCGTCCAGGAGCGGCTCCGCGCGGAGGCGGAGGCCCGCGCGGAGCGCGAGGCGCAGGGCCGCGCCGAAGCCGAGGCCCGCGCGGCGACGGAAATGGCGCGGCTTGCCGCCGAGGTGCGCGCCCGCGAGGAGACCGCGGCCCGGGCTCAGCAGGCGGCCGAGGCCCGGGCGGCGGAGGAAGTCACCCGCCTCGCCAAGGAGGTGCAGGAGCGCGACGCGGCCGCGCGTCGGGCCCGCGCCGAGGCGGAGGACTGGGCGGCGCGGGAGCGCCAGGCCCTCGTCCACGCGGAGCGCGCCCAGGCCCAGGCCCAGGCGCTGGAGGTGGAGGCGGCCCACTTGGCGGAACGACTGGCCCACGGGGAGCGCGCCGCGCTGGAAGCCCTCGGGCGTGCCGAGGAGGCGCTGCGCCGCGAGCGCGCCACCGGCGAGGCGCTGCGCGGAGAGTTGGCCGCGGCGCGCGCCCACAGCGCCCCCTCCCCGGAGGCCGTGCCCACGGCCGAGCCCCGGGCACGGCCGCCGCCCCCGGAGCCGTCGGTGGTGCGCCGGGTAGGGCCTCGGCCGTCCCTCGAGTCCTCGGCGCCGAGGCCGGGGCTTGGGCCAGCCTCCGCGGCCACGCGCCTGGAGTGGGGGGCAGCGGACGGCGGCCAGGTGAGTCTCGAGCAGCTGGCGGCCCTCGTCCTTCGGCTGCACGAGGTACAGGCCACGGCCCGGCTCGAGCTCCGGGCGCAGGAGACGCTGCGCATTCTCTGGCTGGCCCAAGGGGAGCTCGCCGGAGCCGCCTCCACCCACCCCGCCGAGTCCCTGCTTTCTCAGGGCGTGGCCGACGGCCTCTTGGACGAGGCCGCCGCCGCTGAGGCCCGGGCGCTGCGGCTTCCGGACGAGGCGCTGGCACAGGAGTTGGTGGAGCGCGGCGCCCTCCGCGAGGCGGAGGTGCTGCCCTTGCTGCAGCGCTGCACGCTGGCCCGGGCCCTGGAGGCCCTCTCCGAGCGGGACACCACCTACCGGCTGGCGGCGGACGCGTCCCCTCCCGCCGGTGGCTGCGCGCCGGAGCGGCCCCTGTTGTCGGTGCTGGCCGAAGCGCTGAGGCGCGCCTTACCCCAGGAGGAGGTGGAGGCGCGCACCCACGCCACGCGGGGCGTCCCCCGGCGGCTCGTCCGCACGGCGCTCGAGCCCTACGGCTTCGCCGCGGGGGAGCGGCGGTTGTTGGAAGCGGTGGACGGGGAGCGCACGGCGCTGGAGCTTCTGCGCCGCGCAGGCCTTCGCCAGGACGCTGGGCTTCGGGCGCTGGCGGTGGCCCAGGCGTTGGGCCTTCTGGACGTCCTTCCCCCGGAGTCGCCTGCGCCCAGCGAGGTGGCCCCGGAGGTGGAGCTCGAGCGCCTCGAGAAAAAGTGGGCGGCCACCGAGGAGGCGGACTACTTCAGCGTCCTCGGGCTGCCGCGCACCGCGGGCACCGAGGAGGTGCAGAGGGCGCATGCCCGTCTGGCGGCGGAGTTTGACCCGCTGCGGTACGCCGGACACCCGGACCCGGAGGTGCCGGCGCGCGCCACGCGGCTTCTCACGCTGCTGGACGAGGCGGCCCAGGCCCTCGGCGACGAGCGGCTGCGCCAAGCCTACGTGCGCTCCCTCGTGGACGGCGAGGGTGGCTCCCGTGCTAACTAATGCCGGGCATGGTGCGCGACATCCTCCTCTGGCCGGACCCGGTGCTGGCCCAAAAAGCTGCTCCGGTGGACGCGGTGGACGCGGCCGTGCAGGCCCTCATCCGCGACCTCTTTGACACCATGTACGCCGCCCCCGGCGTCGGGCTGGCGGCCCCGCAGGTGGGCGTGCTGCGCGCCGTGGTGGTGCTGGACACGCGGGCGAGGCAGCCGGACTCCCGGCCCTACGCCATGGTGAATCCCCAAATTCTCGAGCGCGTCGGCACCACCCGGTACCGCGAGGGCTGTCTCTCCATCCCCGGTGAGGCCGAGGAGGTGGAGCGCGCCGAGCGCGTCACCGTGGCCTACCTCGACGAGGCTGGCGAGCCGCAGCGGCTTCTGTGCGAGGGCCTTCTGGCCATCGCCGTGCAGCACGAGACGGACCATCTTCTGGGGACGGTGTACCCGGACCGCCTGCCGCCCCTCACCCGCATCCTCATCCGGAAGCGAATGCGGCAGAGGAAGCGCGAGCGCGCCACCCCCCGGGCCCCAGTGGCCCTGGGCGACGAGTTGTAAGCAGGGCTTTTTTTGCGTCCCTCGGGCGGGCCCTGGCCTCAACGCCGGGCGCGCGGGGCGGTGGCCCAGCCCTTGGCCTTCAACCGCTTTCGCAGCGGGCGCAACGGACGGGCCTTGGGGACGCCCACCTTCGGGCACTCCGCGGCCACCACACAGCGGTCACAGGCCGGCTTGCGCGCGAAGCACGTCCTTCGCCCGTGCCAGACGAGGAGTTGGTGGCCCTTGGCCCAGCGCCCGGGGGGTAGCAGCGCCTTTAAGTCCAGCTCAATGCGGTCTGGCTCGAGGGCCCGGGTGAAGCCGAGGCGCCGCGAGAGGCGCCGGACGTGGGTGTCCACCGGGAAGGCCGGCTCCCCGCCAATGTGGATGCTCACCACGCCCGCGGTTTTGTTGCCCACGCCGGGCAATGCCGCCAGGAGCGCCCTGTCCTTGGGCACCTCCCCTCGGTGGCTACTGAGAAGCGCCGAGGAGACAGCCTTCAAGGCGCGGGACTTGGCGCGAAAGAAGCCGCAACTCTTCACCAAGGCCTCGAGCGCAGGGGTGGGGGCCTGGGCCATGGCAGCGGCGTCGGGAAAGCGGGTGAAGAGGGCCGGCGTCACCAGGTTGACGCGCTTGTCCGTGCACTGCGCGGCGAGAATGACAGCCACCAACAACTCAAAGGGCGTCCGGTAGTCGAGCTCGATGTGGGCCTCGGGCATCGCTCGTTCCAGCGCGTCCAAGACGCGCAGCGCGCGGGCGGACCGCTCGAGTTGGCTCTCGCGGGGCATGGGGTTTGCGCCTTATAACCGCAACCCCCCGAGCTCCCGCATGCCCGACGCCGTCTCCGACTTTCGCTCCGACACCGTCACCCGTCCCACCGCGGCCATGCGGGCTTGTATGGCCGGCGCCGAGGTGGGTGACGACGTCTATGGGGAGGACCCCACCGTCCGGCGGCTGGAGGAAGTCACCGCGGCGCGGCTGGGCCACGAGGCCGGCGTCTTCGTCACCTCCGGGACGCAAGGGAACCAAATTGCCATTGGCGTCTTCTGCCGTCCGGGCGACGAGGTGGTGGTGGAGGCCAACGCGCACACCGTCCACTACGAGGCCGGAGGCGCCGCTGGACTGTGGGGGGCGCAGCTCTTCACCCTCGCCTCGACGAAGGGAATTTTGACGGCCGCCCAGGTGGCCTCCGCCATCCGGCCGCAGGACGAGCCATGCGCCCCGCACCCGCTTGTTGGTGGTGGAGAATACCCACAACCGCGGCGGCGGCGCGGTGTGGCCCGTGGACGTCTTCCAGAGCACGGTGGGGCTGGCCCACCAGCGGGGGTTGGCCGTCCACCTGGACGGGGCGCGGCTGTGGAATGCCGAGGCGGCTACCGGCTTACCGGTGCGCAGCTGGTCGGCGCTGTGCGACTCGGCCACGGTGTGCTTCAGCAAGGGCCTGGGCGCGCCGGCGGGCTCGGTGCTGGTGGGAAGCAAGTCCTTCGTCACCGACGCCAGGCGGCTTCGCAAGCGCCTCGGGGGAGGCATGCGGCAAGCGGGCATCCTCGCCGCGGGGGCGCTCTACGCGCTCGAGCACCACATGGCCCGCCTCGTGGAAGACCATCGCCATGCCCGCTTGCTGGCCGAAGGCCTGGCGGCGCTCCCGGGCGTCACCGTGGACGTCGCCCGCGTGGAAAGCAACATGGTGTACGCGGACTTTCCCGGGCCCGCCGAGGAGGCTGTTGCCGCGCTGCGCGCCGCGGGCGTCCTCGGCCACGCGGTGGGCCCGAGGACGTTGCGCTTCGTCTGCCACTTGGACGTCGGAGAGAAGGACGTCCGTCGGGCCCTCGAGGCCGCCGCTCGCCTCGCTTCCCGCTAACCCTCCCCTTCGGCCAGAGGGATGCTTTTCAGCTTTCCCTCGCCCCAGGGAGGTGGGTAGAAGTCGCCCTCCGCCTCCCCCCCAATGCCTGTCCGCTCGCTTGCCGCCCTGCTGGCCCTGACGCTGTCCGCGTGCGCGACGCCCGAGGGGGTGGCCCCGCTACCCACCCCGGCTTCCCGGCTGGCCGAGGAGTCGCTGCCGGACATGCGCGAGCCGCCGCCGCCCCCCGAGGTGGCGCCGCTTCCGCCGGAGCGCGTGAGTGGCGAGGCCCTGCGACAGCGCCTCGTGCGTTTCGTCTCGGATGCGCAAGCCGAGCGCGCGGCCGCCCTGCCGGGGGACGCCATGTCCAGCGTGCAGCTGGCGCGGTGGGAGTCCGTGCAGACGGACGTGGAGCGCTTCCTCTCCCTGGAGACGACGGCGGATGACCTCTCCGCAGTGCGGGCCCTCCTCCAGGCGGTGCTCGAGCTGGACGTCCGGGCCTACCAGGACGTGCCCGAGCCCCTCCTCAGTGGCCTCGAAACGCGGCTTGCGGAGCTGGAGGTGCGCTTCCGGCTCGCGAGCCCGGGCACCATTCGCCCCGGGGGCTTTCGCTGGCCGCTCTCCTCGGTGCGGGTGACGAGTCGCTTCGGCAAGCGCTTCCACCCCATCCAGCGGCGCTGGAAGCTGCACTCCGGTGTGGACTTGGCGGCGGACCCCAACGAGCCGGTGCTGTCCGCAGGCGCGGGCATGGTGGTGCGCGCCGGTTGGACGTCCGGCTATGGGTATGAGGTGGAAATCCAGCACTCGGACGGCCTCCTGACGCGCTACAGCCACCTGGCCTCCACCCTCGTCCTGGAGGGGACGCCGGTGCACTCCGGCGACGCGCTCGGCCTGGCCGGGCGGACGGGTACCGCCACCGGCGTGCACCTGCACTTCGAGTTTGTCCGGGGGGGCGTGCCGAGGGACCCGCTGAAGGACTTCCTCAAGCTGGTGGGCAAGCCCACGCCCAAAGTCGTCATCCTCGCGCCGCAGCGCACCCACGCCAAGAAGGGCAAGGAAGGCCACGCCGAGGAGCCCGGCGCCTAGGGCCAGCAGGACGGGCTAGACTCCCTCGCCCTGGGGCCCGTGAGCGAGCGTCCATTCGCCGGAGTGCGGTGGAGTTGTCCGCTTCTGCCCGTGCTTCTCGCCCTCGCTTGCGCCCGGACAGGGCCCGCCGCGGGCCCGCCGCCTCCTCAAACCGCCTCTGCCCCGACGCTCGAGCTCTGGGTGGACGCCCAAAGCGCGGAGGGCGGGGACGGCACGCAAGCCCGGCCCTTCCGTCGTCTCGCGGCGGCGTTGGAGCTGAGCGCCCCCAAGCGCCTGCTGCACCTGGCCCCGGGGCTGTACTCCGGGCCCTTTGTCGCCGAGGACGGGACGGAGCTCCTCGGGGGCACCGCGGCGGTGTTGACGGCCCCGGCGGGGCAGACGGTGTTGGAGGCCCGCGGGGCGGTGCGCCTGACGCGCCTCCTCCTCCAGGGGGGCACCGTGGGGCTCCGCGCGACGGGCGTGGTGCGCTTGGAGGCCGTCGGCTTCAGCGGCCAGCGCACGGTGGGCCTCCACCTCGAGGAAGGCGGAAGCCTCACGGCCACGGGCACCCTCTTCGAGGCGTCCGTCTCCGGCGGGGTGGGACTTCTCTTGGAGCCGCACACCCAAGCCCAACTCCAGGGCTGCACCTTCGAGGGGCCCTGGCAACGGGCCCTCGAGGCCCGGGAGCCGGCCAGCCTCAGTGTCGCCCAGTCCAGCATTCGCGGCGCGGTGACGGCGCTGCAGCTGTCCGGGGGCCGCGCGGACATCGCGGACGTCACCATTTCCGAGGGGAGAGGGCCGGCGCTGTATGTCGCCGGCGGCACGCTGGGGGTGCAACGGGTGGAGGTGCGGGGCCACGAGTACGCCCTCCTCACCGGGGCTCACGCCGTGGTGGAGGCCCTGGACTTGAGCTCCACGGGCGCGGACCGCGCCGGCGTGGGCGTGGTGCAGGCCAAGGCCCATTTCGTGCGACTGAGGATTGCCTCGGCCGGCACCTTGGGAGGGCTCCAGTGCGTCTCCGCTGACGTCAGTGTGGAGGGCCTCCGCGTCACGGACGTCCGGGGCTTGGGCGTCTCCACCCGCGGGGGAAGCCTGCGGCTGGAGGACGGCAGCATCGCCCGCACCCGCGAGCCGGATGGCTCGGGCGGCGACGGCGTCCAGCTGCGGGGCGGCCGCGCCGTGCTGAGTCACCTCAGCGTCCAGGACGCGTCCGGCGCCTGCCTCGTGGCGGCGGAGGGCGCCGACGTCTTCCTCAGCCACGCCACCTTGGAGCGCTGCCACACCGCGGGGCTCGCGGTGGAGACAGCCGCCCGCCTCTGGACGTCGGCCGTCAGCGTCCAGTCCTCGCAAGGGCCCGGGGCGGTGGCCACCTCGGACGGGGAGCTCGTCCTGCGCGACTTCCGGGCGGTGGCCACAGACGGCGTGGTGTGGGCCGAGTGCGCCAATGGCGCGCAGGTGCGCACGCTGGAGGTGGCGGGCGTTTTGCCGACGCTGCCTTGTGTGGAGCCACTGCCGGCGCCGGCCGCACCCTAATGTCTCGTCCCGCTTCCCCAGCGTCGGGGCCGGCGTTGGGGAGGCGCGCTCAGGGTGGCCCGGGGAGGGGCTTGGTGAGGAGCCGTCGCTCCGTTTCGCGGAAGCCCGTCCCGAGGTAGAGGCCCAAGGCGGGCGTGTTTTCAGGCCGCACCACCAAGTGCAACGCGCGGGCTCCGCGCGCTTGGGCTTGCGCCTCCGCCTCGGCGAGGAGGCGCCGGCCGTAGCCGCACCCGCGGGCCGTTTCCACGAGGTAGAGCTCGGTGAGAAAGGCGTCCCGTCCGTTCCACTCCAAGTCGTACCCGAAGGTGAGGACGAAGTAGCCGCACAGCGCCTCTTCCACCAGGGCGAGTCCGACGTAACCGAGCTCCGAGGTGGCGAGGAGCTGCCGCAGGGCGGCCTCACCGCGCTCGAAAGTCCACTCAATGGCCTCCAGGCGGTTGAAGTCCGTCATCATCGGGCGAAGCCCCGGGACGTCGGCCAGGGTGGCCCGCCGCTGACGCAGCGTCACGGCAGCGCCCGGGGCCTGGCCTCGGCCTCCACCCGCGTCGCGCGCTCGGCCACCCAGGCCACAATGCGCGGGTACACCTCCGTCGGCGCCCCCAGGCCAAAGAGGAGGTCGCCGTGCCCGTACTCCAGCGCGTCGCCGTTTTCCTTGCCGAAGAGCATCACCGTCTTGTCCTTCGAGCCGAGGAGCTCCGCCTGGCCGTGGATGGCGGTGGGCGGCGCGAGCCCGTCCTTGGTCCCGCCCAGCACCAGGACGGGCTGGGCGACGGCCTGCAGGCGTCCGCGGTAGTCCCGCGCGCCGTCGCGGCTGCAGAAGCGGTCGTGCCGTGTCCAGTCGTCGAGCTGGCGCAACAGTTTGTAGCCCATGGAGTCAATGAGGTTGGCGTAAATGCTGCGCAGGACGGTGGGGGCGATGGCTTTGGGATTCACCAGCACGTCGGAGAGGGGCAGGGTGAGGCGCCCGACAAAGGGCGCGCAGAAGAGGCTGAGCAGCCGTTGCCGGAAGGCCACCGGCCAGGCCAAGAGGAGACACAGCCGTAGGATGCGGGAGAGCCACCTCGGGTAGTGGAAGTACACCGGCGCGCCCAAGGAGCAAAGCCCGCGCACCCGGCTGCCGCCCGGCTCGCCGAGGACGGCGTAGCCCACCAGTCCCCCCAGCGAGTGCCCGACCCAGAAGAGGTGCTCGGCATTTGTCGTTTGAAGGAGGAGCTCCATCACCGCCGGCGCGTCCTCTTGGATGAGGTCATCTGCGTCGAAGTCAAAGCGTCCTCGGCCCGCGGGCGGTTGCGAGTCCCCGGCCCCGCGCCAGTCCAAGGAGAACACCTCGAAGCCGGCCGCGGCGAAGGCCTGGGCCAGGGAATAGGGCGGCTCGAAGTCGAGGTTGAGGTGGTTGGTGGCCAGTCCGTGGCACAAGAGGACAGGCTCCGAGAAGCGACGGACGGTGGGCGAGCGCTGGTGCACGGCGATGGACCAGCCGTCCCGGGTGGTGGCATACAGCCGCCGTGCGGGCTCTCCTTTGAGGCGGTAGGTACGGCGGACGGCGCGGAGGTACACCACGGCCGCAAAGGTGAGGGCAGAGACAATCCCGAGAGCGGTCAGAAGGCCCATGGGCTATAGTCTTTTGCCGTTTCCCGCCGGCAGAGGCCACCCACCCGTCTCCCGCAGCGCCGCTGACGGAAGCTCGATGAAGCTCGAAAAGCTCAAGTTCGTCCTCCCCAATCTCTTCACCTGCACCTCCATCTTCTGCGGGTTCTATGCGCTCACCCTGTGCGCAGGAGAGGCGTCCCCGGCCCAGCTTTACCAGGCCGCGCTGGCCATCTTCTTCGCCATGTTTTTCGACGGCTTCGACGGCCGCGTGGCGCGCCTCACCCGCACCCAGAGCCAGTTTGGGGTGGAGCTAGACAGCCTAGCGGACGTCATCTCCTTCGGTGTGGCGCCGGCCATGCTGGTGTACAAGTGGGCGCTCGCCCCGTTGGGCTTCATCGGCCTCTTCGTCGCCTTCCTCTACACCGCCTGCGGGGCGCTGCGGCTGGCGCGCTTCAACGTCCTCTCCCAGCGCGAGGACAGCTCGCGCTTCTTCGTCGGGCTCCCCATCCCCTTGGCCGCGGGTGTCATCGTCAGCGTCGTCATCGCCCACCACCTCACCCGGGGCCGCGAGCTGGGCACCGGGGCGCGGGTGCCCTACCTGGTGGTGGTGACGGTGCTGTCCTTGCTCATGGTGTCGACGCTGCGCTACCGCACCTTCAAAGACTTGCGCCTCAATTTCGCCTCCCTGGGCGTCTTCTTGGCCATCTGCGTGACGGGCATCCTCATCGCCACGCGCCTGCACCCGGCCTACGTCCTGGTGACGTACTTCTGTGCCTACCTCGCGCTCGGGTTTGTCGAGTCCGGGCTGTGGCTCGGCCGTCATCTCCAGACGCGCCACGCCCAGCCGGCGGTGGGCGTCCTCGAGGACGAGGACGTGGACGAAGCTGAAGACGAGCAGGACTTTCTCTAGCGCTCCGCCTTTTCCAACGAGGAGAAGGCCATGCGCGTCGAAGTCCTCTGCACCGGCGATGAGCTCCTCACCGGGCTCACCGTGGACACCAACAGCCCCTACTTCATGGAGCGGCTGTTGGCCTTGGGCGAGCAGGTGGTGCGCACCACCGTCGTCGGCGACGTCCGGGAGGAAATTCTCGAAGCGCTGCAGACGCTGAGCGCCCGGGCGGACGCGGTGCTGGTGAGCGGCGGGCTCGGCCCCACCGCGGATGACTTGACTGCCGGATGCGCGGCCGAGGCCGCGGGGGTGCCGCTGGTGGAAAGCGCGGAGGCGCTGGCCGCCCTGGAGGCGCGCTTCGCCCGCCGCGGCATTCTCGTCACCCCCAACAACCGCCGCCAGGCGCAGGTACCGCGCGGCGCGGAGGTGGTGCTCAACCCCAACGGCAGCGCGCCGATGTTTGTCCTCCGGTTGAACCGGGCGACGCTCTTCTTTCTCCCCGGCGTCCCCCGCGAGTACCGCTCCCTGGTGGACACTGAGGTGCTTCCTCGCTTGAAGCGACTGCGCGGAGAGCGGCCGGACTCAAGCTTCCTCGCCTTCCGGCTTTTGCGCACCGTGGGGCTCCCCGAGTCCCATCTCGACGCCAAGGTGGCGGCGGTGGCGGCCCAGTACCGAGACGTCGCCTTCGGCTTTCGCACCCAGGCGCCGGAAAACCACCTGAAGCTCATGGCCAAAGGCCGCACGCAACAGGAGGCGGACTTGGCCCTGGCGGCGGCGGAGAAGGCCAGCCGAGCGGTGCTGGGGACGTACGTCTTCGGCCAGGACGAAGAGCGGTACCCGGAGGTGGTGGGGGCGCTTCTTCTGGGACGCGGGGAGACGGTGGCCGTGGCCGAGAGCTGCACCGGCGGGCGAATTTCGGACCTCCTCACCTCCGTCTCCGGCGCGAGCGCCTGGTTTCCAGGAGCCGCGGTGGTGTACGCCAACGCCATGAAGGAGGCCTGGGTGGGCGTGCAGAGGCAGACACTGCTTGCCCATGGCGCGGTGTCCGAGGAGGTGGCCCGGGAAATGGCCGAAGGCGTCCGAGCCGCGGCCCAGGCCACCTGGGGCCTCAGCGTCACCGGCGTCGCCGGCCCCACCGGAGGGACGCCCGAGAAGCCGGTGGGCACCGTCTTCACCGCACTCGCCGGCCCCCGAGGGACGCGCGCCCAGAAGCACCGTCTGCCGGGAGACCGCGAGCAGGTGCGCACCTTCTCCGCCGCGGCGGCGCTGGAAATGCTGCGGCTTTCGCTGTTGGAGCCCTCGGCGTGACGGCGCCCGGGGGCGAGGCCCCCCAGCCCGTGCAGCCCCTGTGGGGGGCGTTGCGCGTCTTCGCCGCCGCCTACCGGGTGGAGCTCACCCTCTTCGTCGTCTGCGCCGTCGTCCTGGCGTGCTTCAGCGGCCCGCGCTTTCTTCGCCAGAGCGCGGCGCCGCATTTCATCTACGCCGGGAAGGCTTGGCTCGACGGGCGGCTGGACGTGGACCCGGCGGACTTGCCCAACCTCGAGGACTGGGCCTGCGTCCGAGTCAGCGGCGGCCAGAAGGTGCGCTGCGAAGGGCCGCCCCGCCCCACAGACACCTGGTACGTCAGCTTCCCCAGCTTCCCGGTGGTGGTGATGCTGCCCTTCATCGCCCTGCACGGCTGGCAATTCAACGACACCAGCTTCGGCGTCTTCATCGGTGCCGCGGCGCTGGCGCTCTTCTACGCCCTGTGCCGGCGCCTCGGCGCCCTGGGCGAGTCGGCGCGCACCTCGGGTGAGGACGTGGTGCTGGCGTTGACGCTGGGCTTCGGGACGCTGTTTTTCAGCTGCGCCATTCGCGGAGAGGTGTGGTTCTTCGCCGAGGTGCTGGGCGTCCTGCTCACCGTCCTCTACCTCCACGCGGCGCTTCGCGCCTGCCGCCCGCTGTGGGCCGGCGTCTTCTGGTCGATGGCCACCCTCACCAGGACGCCGCTCTTCTTCACCGCCCTCTTCTTCCTCTTGGAGGCGGTGTGCCCGGGGCCAGACCGGCTCGCGCAGCTGAAGGCGGCGCTGCGCGCCCCGGCTCCGGCGCTGCGGCGACTCTGGCCTTTTGCCGCCGGGGCGGCGCCCTTGGGCCTGCTCGCCGCGCTCTACAACACCGTGCGCTTTGGCTCGCCCACGGACTTCGGCCACCGCTTCCTCTACAACAACCGCGTCAACCCGGACATCGACGCCTACGGCCTCTTCAGCTTCCACTACCTCCCGAGAAACCTCGAGGCGGCGTTCCTCAAGCTGCCCGACGTCCAGCTGCACCCCTTCCGGCTCTCCTATGACCCCAACGGGCTGTCGCTCTTCCTCACCATGCCCTTTCTGGTGCTGCTCTTCTTCCCGCGCCTGCGCCCGCGGCTCCACTGGCCGCTGTGGCTGACGGTGGCGGCCACCGCGCTTCCGGGCTTCCTCTACCAAAACACCGGCTACGTGCAGTTTGGCTTCCGCTTCAGCCTCGACTGGACGCCCTACCTCGTCCTCCTCTTGGCGGTGGGCGGCTGGTCCTTCCGCGCGCGCGGCGTGCAGCTCCTCTTGGGCTTGGGCGTCCTCGTCAACTTCTGGGGGGCGGTGGCCTTTCGCGGCTACACGGAGCTTGTCCGTCGCCTCGGGCCTCCTTAATACCCCCCCTGCGCATGGACGAGGCCGCCCCCGGCAAGCGCTGGCACACCCGCGAGGACAGCGGGCTTCTCTTGGACCGGGAGCTGCACTGGTTTCACGACGGCGAGCCCGTGCTGCACCCGAGAATTGTGGAACTCTTTAACGAGAGTCTCGCCCCCACCGAGGACGGCCGCTTTCAACTCCGCATTGGCACCGACTGGGCCTACGTCACCGTGGAGGACGCGGCCTACCGGGTGACGGGCCTGGACGCGGGCGAGACGCGCGTCTTTTTGAGACTCAGCGACAAGACGGGAGAGGCCCTCGAGCCCAGCACCTTGGCCCTCGGCCCGGACGGTGTCCTCACGGCGCGCGTCAAAGGGGGCCGGGCCAAAGCGCGCTTCTCGAGGCAAGCGCAGGTGTCCCTGGGGGCACTGTTGGAGGAGTCGAAGGAGGGGGTTTGCCTCCTCCTTCCAAAGGCGCGTCTGCAGCGTCCCGCTGCCCAAAGCCGCGCTCTCCGAGTAGCGCCGCTACTTGGGGGCCGGGGAACGCCACGCGCTTGCTAAGTGTTGAGGTGTTTTACAGAGGCCACCTTCAACCGCACGTGCTTGCCCCCTCCCTCCGTCTCTTCTTTCTTGGCTTGGTGTTGACGGCCGAGTCGTCTGTCGCGGCGTCGGCCGGCCCGACGGCCACGGGCGCTGAGCAGGCCGGCGTGGCGCACGTGGAGGCCACCCTCCTGTCCGAGGTGCAGACGGTAGAAGCGGGCCGCAGCTTCCGGGTGGGGGTGCGCCTCGCGCTGGCCCCAGGCTGGCACGTCTACTGGCGCAACCCCGGCGAGGCGGGCATGGCCAGCGAAGTCACCTTCGAGGGCTCGGGCCTCGCCTTCGGCCCCTTGCAGTGGCCCGCGCCAGCCACGCTGTTGAGTCCGGACGGCTCCATCGTCACCTACGGCTATTCCCAGGAGGTGGTGTGGACGGCAGGGGTGCAGCCGGCCACCTCGCTCCACGGCAGGGTGCACCTCTCCGCGCTGGCGGACGTCCTCGTCTGCGCCCAGGAGTGCATTCCGGCCAAGCTTTCGCTGTCGCGCGAGCTCGGCGTCGGCCCCAGGGCCGTGCGGGACAGGGAGGAGGCACCACTCCTCGAGGCCGCAGCCGCCAGCGTGCCTTTGTCCGCGCAACAGGCTGGCCTGACGCTGTCCGTGAGTGCCCCGTTTCGCCTTCGAGGCGGGCAGCCGTTTTCGGGCCAGCTGTCCCTCGTGGCCCGGGACGGGCAGCCCGTCGCGCTCGCCGAGGTGGACGCGTTTATTCCGGACAGCCTCTTGGGCGTCACCTCCCTCCGGGTGGACAGTGTCCGTGGCAGCCCCGGCCGGCTCGCGGTTTCCGGCAGGCTTGTCCCGGAGGCCCGAGGCGGGCCGCTCCTCCTCGGCGGCGTCCTTCGTCTGGAAGGCGGCGCGCGCGCCGTGGAGGCCGCCGTCCAGCTGGGAGACATTCCAGCGGCCACCGTGCGCCCCGAGGCCGTCCCCGGCTTGGGCCTGGGCTGGGTGCTGCTGTTCGCCTTCCTCGGGGGCGTGCTCCTCAACCTCATGCCGTGCGTCTTCCCCGTCCTCGCCCTGAAAGCGTATGGCTTCGTCCGCACGGTGCAGCAAGGCGGCGGGCGGGCTGCGGGACATGCGCTGGCCTACACCTCGGGCATTCTCGCGACACTGCTGCTTCTGGCCTCCGGCGTGGTGGCCCTGCGTGCCGCCGGGCACGCCGTGGGGTGGGGCTTTCAATTCCAGGAGCCCCTCTTCGTCGCCGGCCTCGCCGGCCTCCTTTTAGCCTTCGCCCTCAACCTCTTCGGCGTGTACCGCGTGGGCCTCGGCGCGGACGGGCTGGCCACCGCCGTGGACGGCGCCCACGGGGCTTGGCGCAGCGCCGGCGAGGGCGTCCTGGCGGTGGTGCTGGCCACGCCCTGCACCGCGCCGCTTCTGGGGACGGCCGTCGGCTTCGCCTTGGCCGCGCCGGCGTGGGTGGTGGGGTGCGTGTTTGCCCTCGTCGGCCTCGGCCTCGCGCTTCCTTTTTGCCTCCTCGTCACCGTGCCCGGCCTCTCGCGGCGACTCCCCCGCCCCGGGCCGTGGATGGAGCGCGCCCGCCAGCTTCTCGGCTTTGCCCTCCTCGGCACGGCCCTCTGGCTCGCCTCGGTGGTGGGCGGCCTCTCGGGCGTGGACGGCCTCGTGCGGCTCCTCGCCTTCCTCCTCGCCGTGGCCGGCGCGGCGTGGCTGGTGGGCAGCTTTCAGCAGCGTCGGCGCGGCGGACTGGCTTGGGGGGCGGCCGCGGCGCTCCTCGTGGCCGCTGGCGCAGCCACCCTGCACTTCCCGGTGGTGCTACCGGTGGCGCGCGGCGAGGCCTGGTCCACAGAGGCGGTGGCCAAAGCGTTGAGTGCCGGCCGCCCCGTCCTCGTCGACTTCACCGCGGACTGGTGCCTTACCTGCAAATTCAACGAGCGCACCGTCCTCAACTCGCCCCGGGTGCAGCGGGCGCTGGCCTCCAGCAGTACCCAGCTGCTGGTGGCCGACTGGACGCGCCCGGACGCTCGCATTTCGGCCGAGCTCACCGCCCGGCAGCGCGCCGGCGTCCCCATGTACTTGGTGTTTAGCCCCTACCGTCCGGAGTCTCCGGAGGTGCTTCCGGAGTTGCTCACCGCGTCCCGGGTGGTGGAGGCTGTGGAGCGCGCTCGGAGTCCCCTGTCAGCGGAGCTTTCCGCCCCCGGGGCCCAACAAGCGAAGGAGCGTCACGTCCCATGAAGCACCGTCTCGTCGGCTGTGTCAGCGTCCTCGCACTCACCCTCGTTGTCCCTGCAGCCCGCGGCGCCGAGGTGGGCCAGCTGGCTCCGGACTTCAGCTTGCAAGACGAGACTGGCGCCAAACACGCCCTCTCGCAGTACCGCGGCAAGGTGGTGGTGCTGGAGTGGACAAACCCCGAATGCCCCTTCGTCCAACGCCACTACGCGGACAAAACCATGCAGAAGACGCTCGCCGCCTACGCCGGAAAGCCGGTGGTGTGGCTCGTCGTGGACTCGAGCCAAACCAACACCCCGGCCAAATCCGCGGCCTGGAAGAAGGAGCAAGGCTTCACGCCCCCAGTGCTGCAGGACGCGAGCGGCGCCGTGGGACATGCCTACGGGGCGAAAACGACGCCGGAAATGTACGTCATCGACACGCAAGGCGTCCTTCGCTATGCGGGCGCCATCGATGATGACCCGCGCGGCCGCAATGCCTCGGCCGTCAACTACGTCCGTCAGGCCGTGGACGCCTTGGAGGCGGGGAAGCCCGTGCCCGTCACCACCAGCCAGCCGTACGGCTGCTCGGTGAAATACAAGAGCAACAGCTGAAGAACACCCGAAGTTGGGCTCAAAGCCGGACGGTTTAAGGCTGAGCCCAACGCTGAAGCGTTGCGCGGAAGGCGAGTCACTCCAACCAACGTGGCAGGCTGCCGGAGGTCGAGCTGTCCCGAAGGCTGCGAACCCAGGTTCTGCGGTGTATTCCAAGCCCGCGGCGAGCCCACCCGAGGGCGCAAGAAGTGCTAGGACGGCGGTGTTGTTCCACCGGTCGCCGGCAGCAACGGCACCGGAGGGGGGACGGGTATGCGCGCTGTTATGCGTTGTGCGTTGTGCGCTGTCGCGTGCGCCTTTTTGGCCGGATGCAGCAGCGCAAGCGCGGGCCCCAGCTATGACGGTGGTACGTCCGTAGGCACCGCAACCCTGAGTGGCGCGAACACCGGCACGGTCTCCGTCATTGTGTTCGGAGCGGGCTTCTCCGTGTCTTCGGACGGAGGCTCGGACCTGGGCTTCGAGATTGTCCCTCCTGGGGATGCCAATCCGAATTTCTCTTGTTCGGGTTCGCTGCCAGGCTCATCGCTGGTGACAGGCAGCTTCACGGTCCCCATCAGGCCGAACGGTTGCAGGGCGTATTTCGCCACGGAGACGTCATTTCAGGATTGGGAAGTGGGGACCACGTTTGTGTTCAACATCACTTCGCCCGGAGCGGCATACCCAGACTACGGGCGGCCGCTGTACGACAATTACTGGCCATACCCGAGTGGGTCCCTCACGGTTACCCTGGCCACCTACCCGCCGTACGCCTACTCAGAAGTCACCGTTAACCTGACATTTGCTCCTCCGCCGGACTGAGGCCGTCGCGTCCGGGACGAAGATGTTGCCGCTGCAGGCGAGGTCGCGATCCCTTCACGCCTCTGCCACCCGCTCCAGCCAGGCGACCCGAGGAGACCGCTCCAAGTGCAACAGCGAGTGAAGTGAAGGCGCTGCTGGAGTGTCTGGTTTGCGAGAGTGCTGTGGCCCACTGCACTGACTACACTCTGCGGGCCTGCGAGCGGCTTTTGCTAGCAGGTGGGACGCCGCTGGCTAAGGGCCACGGAGTGCCCCCCGCCCGCATGCCGTCCCCATCAACGGGGTCAGGGGAAATGACATGAGGCTTTGCCTCGCGCTGCTCGCCACTTTCGCCAGCCTGTATTGCGGGACGAGCACCTCCACGCCTGACGGCGGCGCGGGGGGAACGCTCTGCTCCATTGGCGGCCTCATCCAGACGGCCGTGGCCAACGGGCTCGTCCTGGCCACCCCCCGGGGAACCGAACCTCACCATCCTGGCGCCATATGAGCCGCCCTTTGCCTTTGCCACGTCGGTGCCGAGCGGGACGGCGTACGACGTGACTGTCTTTGCGCAACCGACGCGCTCGGACTGCGGCGGAGGCTTTTGCAACTGCGTCATCACCAACGGGGGTGTCGGCACGGTGGGGAATGCCGACGTGACGAGCGTGCTGGTGCGTTGCGCCATCGCCCTCCCCTGACGACGCCCCGGCGGACACCGCGAGCCGCGTTTGTCCTCTGGCGCCGTGCGCAGGCCCTGTCTTTTGGAAGAAACGCTGCCGAGATTGTCTTCACCCCAAGCCGTCGGGTACGTACCCAAAGGCACGCGTGGTGTCGGGGTGCGCGGAGCCGGTGGAGATTTGCTGAGGGCACATTCGGACGAGCCAGCAAAGCGCAAGCTCGTTCCAGAGCTCGGAGGACGTCTGACCGCTCTTCTCTTGCTCGGCTCGGTGGTGCTTGGGACGGGACTCACCCTTCAAATCGCGATGAACACCCGCATGCGGGCCTTCGCCTCGGGGCCGTATGGTGCGGCCCTCCTGTCCTTTGTCGTCGGGGCGCTGGCGTTGGCCAGCGTGCTCGCCGTGGCGCGCGCGCCTTGGCCCGGCCGCGAGCTCGCCCAGGCCCCGTGGTGGACGTGGTTCGGCGGGCTGATGGGAGCGCTCTATGTGCTGGGGGCGGTGCTCATCGCGCCCCGCATCGGCCCGGGGCCCTTGCTGGCGCTGGTGGTGATGGGGCAAATGTCCGCAGCGCTCGTGCTCGAGCACTTCGGGTGGCTTGGCACGGTGCGCCACCCGGTGAGTGCCATCCGGATTTTGGGTGTCGTGCTCATTGTGGTGGGTGCCGCGCTGGTGCGCCTCTTCTGACGCGCCTGTCACACTGGGTCTCGTATTACGCTGCCGGCTTCTGCTGCCAAAAGGGGAAGCGTGTGCTTGGCCGGGCCAGCACCCTCACTCTCGAAGGAAAACCAACACCGTGACTCACCACTCGCCACTCTTGCGCCTGGCGGCGCTCGGCCTCCTCGTCCTGACGCCTCGCGTTTTGGCGGCCGACGCAAAAACGGGCTGGATGGAAGTCAAGACGAAGCACGTGAGGGTGAAGACGGACTTGAGCCGGAAGGACGCGGTGAAGGCGGCCGTCCTGGCCGAACAGACGCGGGGCGCCCTGCTGGCGGCCGCCTGGACCGGCTCGCGGCTGGACCAGGACCGCATCGAGCTCGTCGTCTTCTCCAACCACCAGGACTTCGAGCGCTACTTCGGGGACTTCGCCATCGACAAGGTGGTGCTGGGGGACTACCCGCCCACGGTCTTCCTCTTTGGCGCCCCCGAGCGCTGGGAGAGGCGTGTCACCCTTGAAGAGGAGGCCACCGTCTCGGTGTTGAAGGAGGCGCTGGCGCAGCACCTCTCGACTTTCTTTTACCGGCGGCAGCCGCGGTGGTTTTCCATCGGCTTAGCCGAGTTTCTCGAGACGCTGCGGATTGCCGAGGATGGACGCACGGCCATTCTTGGCATGCCCAACCTTCAAGCCATGAATGAGGCCAGCACCCACCGCAGCGTCGGTGTGGCCGACGCGCTGGCCTGGGGGACGACGCTCAACCCGACGGACGAAGGGATGCTGGTCGGCCTTCGCGGCGTGAGCTGGCTCATGGTGCAGTGGATGGTCAACACCCATCTTCCAGAATTCGTCCGCTTCCAGAAGCTACTCGTCACTGGCCTCGACCCGGCCAAGGCGTGGAAGGTGGTTTTTCCGAACCTGAGCCCCGGGGACTTGGACACCGAGCTTCACCAGTACCTTCACTACGGGACCCAGGGCGTCGTCTCGGTGACTCTCCCCGAGGGGGAGGAGGCGACATTGGACAGCGAGCGGTTGTTGAGCTCGGCCGACGTCCATGCCCTGCGCGCCGAGGCGGCGCTGGCGGCGGACCATGGCAAGGACGCGCAAGCCGAGCTCTCGGCGGCGCTGGCCGATGAGCCAACCAACGTCGCCGCGTTGCGTCGGCAGATGCCACTCTTGAAGCCCTCGGAGCGGCTGGCGTTGGCGCGACGGGCCACCGCGGCTCACCCCGAGGACGGCCTGGCCTGGGTCATGCTCGGGGACGCGTTGCGAGCAACCGGCGGTACCCCGGAGGAAATGGCGCAGGCCTACAAGAAGGCCACCGAGCTTCTCCCGGACCATCCGGCGGCCTTCGAAGCGCTGGCCAGCTTGGACCTCCAGAAGGGGCAGCCGGCGCAAGCCCTGCCCCAGGCCCAGGCGGCCGTGCGGATGGCCCCCTGGGACAGCGCCATGCTGGGCACCCTGGCTTCGGCGCTCGCCGCCCTCGGGCATTGCGGCGAAGCGGCCGCGACGCAAGCGCGCGCTGTCGACATGGCCTCCGAGAAGGGCGGCGCGGCGAAGCGTGCCGAGTACGCCTCACGCCTCGCGGAGATTCAGAGGACGTGCACCGAGGCCCCGGCGGCAGAGCCCCAGCCCGCGGCTCCGACGCCCGCCGCTCCCAAACCCTGAATTTCCCCCAAAAGGGCGCTGGCCACGGCGCCGCTCCTCGGGGCGCGGAGTAGGCTTCCTGGCGCCGGGCCATCCTTCCAGGGCGACTTCGGCCGTTTTATGCACCTTCGGCGTTTCGGCCTGCTTGTCCTCTTGGCGGTGGCCTCCTCCGGCTGTGCCAGCAGCGGCTGGACGGAAGTGAAGTCGACGCACGCGACGGTGAAGACGGATTTGAGCCCAGCCGACGCGCGCCGAGCCGCCACCCTGACAGAACAGACGCGCGCCGCATTGCTGGCCGCGGCTTGGCCGGGCTCGCAACTGGAGCCGGACCGCATTGAGCTCATCGTCTTTGCCAACCACCAGGACTTCCAGCGCTACTTTGGCGGCTACTCGGCCAAGTTGGTGCTCGAGGACCACCAGCACCTGGTGTTTCTCTACGGGCCTCCGGACCGCTGGGAGAAGCGACTGGTGTTGGACGAGGAGGGGACGACCTCGGCGCTCAAGGAAGCGCTGGTGGAGCACCTGGAGACGTATTTCTACCGGCGGCGGCCGCGCTGGTTTTCGGTGGGCCTCGCTGAATTCCTGGAGACGGTGCGCATCTCCGAGGACGGGAAGACGGTGGTGCTCGGGGCCGTCAACCTCGCGGCCCTGAGTCTGTACCGCTTCTACCGAACCATTACTGTCGAGGACGCGCTGGGGTGGGGCGTGAGCGTCAACCCCACCGACCAGGGAACGCTGCTCGGGCTCCGGGGCCTGAGCTGGCTCATGGTGCAATGGCTCTTCAACACCCACCAACCGGAATTCGTCCGCTTCCAGAAGTTGCTCGTCACCGGCCTCGAGCCACGCAAGGCCTGGGAGGTGACGTTTCCGAAGCTCACGCCCCGACAGCTCGACCAGGAGCTGAACAGCTTTGCCCGCTATGGCTTCGAGGGCCTGGCCAAAATGCCCATCCCCCCGGCAGTTTTCGCTCTGGAGTCCCCGCGCAGGTTGAGCTCCGGCGAAGTGCACAGCCTCCGCGCCGAGGCGGCGCTGGCCGTCGAACAGACAACGGACGCCAAGGCCGAGCTCTCGGCCGCGCTGGCCGAGGACCCGGGCAATGTCACCGCGCTGCGGCTCAAGATGGCCTTCGTCCCTCCGCCGGAACGGGTGGTGCTGGCGCGGACGGCCACCGCGGCCCATCCCGAAGACCCACTGGCCTGGCTGATGCTCGGGGATGCGCTGCGCGACACAGGTGGGACTGCGGAGGACCGCATCGACGCCTACCGGAAGGCGGCGGAGAAGGCTCCGTGGGACGCCTCGATGCTGGACACCTTGGCCGCGGCGCTGGCCGCGGTGGGACGGTGCCGCGAAGCCGCCGCCACCGAGGAGCACGCCGCCGACTTGGCCGTCGCCAAAGGTGTCAGCGCCAAGCGCACCGAGTATGCCTCGCGCCTCGTGGAGATTGAGGACAGCTGCCGTGAGGCGCCGAGGCCACCGTGACGCCCATGTCGAGCTGAGCGGTGCCTTCTCCCCCCCGGGGCGCCTGTCGTACGCAGTGGAGCTGGTAAGGCTCCCGGCGCGGAAAGCCCCGGGAAGCCCCTTTCAAAGAAAGCCGTCGCCGGGAGGCTCGAATTTCCATACCGTCACCCCACTGGACATGGACACTCGGGCTCCTTGGGTCGCCTTCGCTGTCCTCCTGCTGGCCACCGGCGCGCTTGCTACCCCGGCTCCCACCGGCTGGACAGAGGTGAAGAGCGCGCACGTCACCCTCAAGACGGACCTCAACGCCGAGGAGGCGCGGCGTGCGGCCATGGCCGTGGAGCGCACGCGTGCTGGACTCCTGGCCGCGGCTTGGGCTGGTGCGAAGCTCCAGCCCGAACGCATCGAAGTGGTGGTCTTCGCCAGTCAGCCGGAATTTCTTCGCTACTTCGGCCCCAACATTGGTGGCCTCTTCATCCACGGCTCCTACCCGCCAATGGTCTTTCTCTACGGCGCGCCGGACAAGTGGGAGCACCGGGCCACCCTGGCCCTTGAGGAAACCACCTCCGTCCTCAAGCACGAGCTCGTGCACCACCTGGCCGCCTTCATCTACCGGCGGGAGCCGCGGTGGTTCGCCGAAGGGCTGGCCCAGTACCTGGAGACGCTCCGCTTCGCCGAGGACGGGAAGACGGCTGTGCTCGGGGAGGTCAATCTCCAGGCCCTGACGTACTACAAGCGCTACCACGTCAGCGTCGCCGAGGTGCTCTCCTGGGGGGGGAAATTCGATGCCCAGGATGCGACGAAAACCCTCGGCCTCTACGGGACGAGCTGGCTCCTCGTGCACTGGCTCAGCAACACCCATCCCGACGAATTCGCCCGCTACCAGACGCTGCTGGCCAAGGGCATCGACCCGGACAAAGCGTGGAAGGCGGTGTTTCCAAGCCTCACCTTCGGCGACCTCGACACCGAGCTGCACGCGTATGCGGACCACGGCGACTACCACTACTTCATCGTCACCATTCCAGCGTTGGAGCCGATGACGGAAGAGCGAGCCCTCACCTCGGCTGACGTCCACGCCCTGCGCGCCTCGGCCGACTTGGCCGGCGGCCTCAACTTGGTGGATGGCAAGAGGCAGTTGGCGGACGTGCGGGCCGAGTTGACGGCTGCACTCGCCGACGACCCAGGCAACGTCCGTGCGCTCCAAATGCAGCTCGGCCTGGTAACGCCCGAGGAGCGCGTGGCGCTCGGGCGGCGCGCCGCCGAGAGGCACCCCGAGGACGGCGTCGCCTGGCTCCTGCTCGGCGAGACGCTGCATGGCGTCCCCGGGAGCTGGGACGAGCAGGCGCAGGCCTACCAAAAGGCCATGCAGCTGTTGCCGGACAACCCAACGGCCTTCAACAACCTGGCGTGGATGTACCTCGAGAAAGGGCGCGCGCAGGAGGCGTTGCCCTTGGCCCTCTCCGCGGTGCGCATGGCACCTTGGGACTCCTCCATGCTCGACACGCTGGCCGGTGTGCTGGCCGCGGTCGGTCGTTGCTCGGAGGCGCTGGCCGTCCAGACGCGCGCCATCGACTTGCTCCCTGAACGGACAACGCCCGCGCGCCGTGCCGAGTACACCGGGCGGCTGAATGCGTTTCAGACGACGTGCAGCGTGGCGCAGGCCTCCGCACCGCCGAGCCCGCCGCCCGCGCCCCCGCACTGACAAGCATGGCCACGCCTTCTGAGGGCCGGGGCTACTTCGGCGGCTCTGGAGCCGGAGGGGCCGGTGCAGCTCCGTTGGGGGGCGCGCCCGGGGCAGCCCCCGGCGCGGCGTCGCCCGGGGTGACGACGCCCGTCACCGGCTCGGTGATGACGCCGAGGATTTTCGCGCCCGCGGTACGGGCGCCGTCGAGGGCGAAGACGAAGCGCCCGTAATTGGCCTTCTCCTCGGGGAGGAAGAACACCAGCCGCTCCTCGGGAGGTTTGGCGGCCAGCACGCGCTTCATCCGTTCGATGTACGAGGCGTCGTCGACGAGCTCGGAGTTGAGCTTGATGGAGCCCGACTCCTCGACGCTGACCACAATCTGGTTCGGGTCAGGTTCGGGGATGACCTCGGTGTCCTCGTCCGGCACCCGAACCTGGATGTCCTTCTCCAGAAGCGGCGTCACCACCATGAAAATGATGAGCAGCACCAGCACCACGTCCACCAAGGGCGTGACGTTGATGTCCGAGTTCGGTCGGCCCTCGCTGATGGAGAACTTCCGCTTCTTGGCGAGGTGTTTTCCGAGTCCGAGGCTCACTGTTTCTCCTGGACACCGAGCTTGACCGTTTTTGCCCCCGACTTCTGCATCACGCTCAGCACTTTGCGGACGTCCTCAAAGGTGAGGGTGCTGTCACCCTTGAGCAGGATGGGCTTGAACGGCTCCGACTGGAGCTTGCTGGTCATCGCCAGTCGAAGTCCCTCCTCGTCGAAGGGGTCCTTCTCCAGGAAAATCTTCTTGTCCGCGGTCACCGAGATGATCATCGGGTCACTCTTGGTGTCGTCTTCCTTCTGCTTCGAGGCCTGGGGAAGTTTCACGTCCTTGCCCCGTTGAAGCATTGGCGTCACCACCATGAAGATGATGAGCAGCACCAACACCACGTCCACCAGCGGCGTGACGTTGATGTCGGATTTGACTTTGCCTCGTCCACCGCCTGCTGCCATCGCCATGGCGTGTCACCTCGAACTGACTGCAGAGGTACCGCTATTGCAGGAGAACCCGGAACGTAGGCATGGCCGCCGAGCTGCTTGGCCACCACGTCGAGGAACTCGTTGGAGGACTCACTGATGTCCACCGCGCGCGCATCCACCCAGCCCTGCAGGTAGTTGTAGGCCATGACCGCGGGGATGGCGACGAGGAGGCCGAAGGCGGTGGTGATGAGGGCCTCGGCGATGCCTGCGGAGACGGTGCCCAAGCCGCCGGACCCGGTGATGGCCATGGACTGGAATGCGGACACAATCCCCATCACCGTTCCGAGGAGGCCGACGAAGGGAGCGGTGGAACCGACGGTGGCCAAGAGGCCGAGCCCGCGCTTGAGGCTCTGCACCTCGCGCTGAGCCTGCCGTTCCAGGGCGCGGGCGACGGACTCCACCAGGAGGTCCTTGTCCGAACCGGGCGCGAACTTGAGGGCGTTCAGCCCGGCGCCGATGACGCGACCCAGGTGACCCACCTTGTCGCCCATCTTGGCGTTGGCGGCGGCCATCAAGTCGCCTTTGGCGAGCACGCTGGCCATCCGCTCAGCGAAATTGCGGGATTCGCTGCGCGAGCGGTTGAAGACCACCAACCGCTCGGCCATCACCACCAGCGAGAGCACGGACATGATCGCCAAGACGAAGACGATGAGCCGGGCGAAGAGGCCCATGTGGGCATAGAGGTCGGTGATTGTGAATTGCATGGTTTTGGAAACGCGCCTCCGTCTGCGCGGAATGGAGAACCGTTTTGTCTTCCGTAGGACCGCAAAGCGGTCCGTTATTGTGCGAGCTTGAACCTAAAGTTGAAGACGTAGCTGACGGCTTGAGGGTGGCCTTGGAAAGTCACCGGCGCGTATTTCGCGCCGGCCAGCCACTGCAGCACAGCGGCATCCATGTGGGGGAGCGGTTTGAGGATTTGGCAGTTGTTGACGCTGCCATCGGCGGCGATCACGCACTTCACAATCATGATGCCCTCGATCTCAGCCGCCCGTGCCTCGGCGGTGTATTGAGGGGTCTGCGTCCCGCCAGGACCTGAAATCAGCACGGGGCGCGTCATCCCTTCGCCGAAAGCGAGGGTTCCGGTGCCGGTTCCGCCCAGGGTGCCGCCCACCACGCCCCCCACCACACCGCCTTTGACGCCACCTTCGACGCCCCCCTCGACGGCATCTTCCTCGTCCTTCTTGTCGGGTTCCGCCTCGGGCGGTTTTTCCTTGGGAATCTCCTTGGGCTGGACGAGCTGGTTCTTCTTGGGCGTCTTTTTTTCCTTGTGGGAGCTCGAAGCCGGCGGAGGCGGAGGCGGGGGCGGAGCGGCCGCCACTTTGAGGACGACGGCGATGTCCTTCTCCTGGCTGCGGGCCTTTTGCGTGCTCAGGTAGATGGCCAGGGCGAGCACACCGATGTGCAGCAGCACGGAAACAACCGCACCCGTGCCAAACCGGGACTTCGGAACTGTGCCGTGACCTAAGACGGAATCGAACATCGACCGGGTTCTCCCAGCGGTCCTTCTGATCCGAATGTCAGAAGGTGCGACTGCCACCCGGCTACCTCAGAAAGCCGGCCGCGCACAAGATCTTCCGTCCAGCCCCCCTGAACGTGCAGCCAAACAACAAGGTGCCAGAAGAAAGGCGTTTGGGAGGCAGGAATCACAGGCGGATAGAAAACTTCTATTGACAGGCACCCAGAGCACCGACAATCCTCACCCTTCGCTTTCCCGCTTTCGACCACACTTGGAGGGGTTCGGTGAGTCCAAAAAGGGAGTTTGTTGGGAGAAGCGTAGGCTATGCGCTTGCGCTTCTCGGATTGCTCGTGGCCGGTCAGGTCCGCGCGCAAGGAGCAGGTACCGGCACATTGATCGGTACCGTGGTCGACGCTTCGACGCACGCGCCCGTCGCTGACGTGGTCGTCACTGCGACTTCACCACAACTGCAAGGTGAACAGGTCGCCGTCAGTGACTCGTCGGGCAGCTACCGGATCCCGCAGTTGCCACCAGGTACCTACTCGCTGCGGTTCGAGAAGGAGACCTACAAGCCGTACTCGCGCGGAGCCATCGCGCTGGACGTGGACCGGGTGCTCCGACTCAACGTCGACCTCCTCCCGGAAAACGTGACCCTGACCGGCCAAGAAGTCGTGGTCGTCGGCAAGGCGCCGGTCATCGACGTCGGTACGACGCAGACGGGACTTACCGTTAACCAGACGTTCACCCAGAATGTCCCCATCTCGCCGGCCGCGGCAGGCAACGGTGGTATCCGGAGCTTCTCCGGCTTGGCGCTGGCAGCTCCCCAGGTGTCGAACGACCTCTTCGGTATTTCCGTCGCAGGCACAACGTCACCTGAGAACTCCTACCTCATCGACGGCTTGAGCTTTTCGGACACCGGCTTCGGCGTGAACAACAAGCAAGGCTTCCAGGGGACGGGCGGCACGGCCGGCAGCGACTTCTCGGTGGAATTCGTCGACCAGATGAACATCATCACCGGCGGCTACATGCCGGAATACGGACGCACCACCGGTGGCGTGCTCTCCGTCACCACCAAGAGCGGTGGTAACGAATTCCACGGGTCAGTCTTCTTGACGTGGACGCCGGGCTTCCTTGCCCAGACCGGTCAAGCCATCATCAGCAACACGAGCATCATCGGCTCGTCGGCCAAGCTCTACAACGCGGGCGACATCGGCTTCACGTTGGGCGGCTACATCATCAAGGACAAACTGTGGTTCTTCGTCGGCTTCAACCCCTCGCAGTACAAGACGGAAGTCATCCGGACGGTGAATCCCTACGTTCTCGATGACACCGGGGCTCGCATCCCCATGGGCAACGGCTATGAGACGCAGAACGTCCCCACGGCCACCCGCAACTACTTCCAGACGCAGACGAACTACAGCTACATCGGCAAGTTGACGTTCCTCATCAACTCCGACAACCGCCTCAGCCTGACGGTCGCAGGCACCCCGGACAGCTACACCACCCCGTACGGGTTTGTGGGGTCCAACGGCGACTTGTCCTCCCAGAGTTGGGCCGGCAACGACAACACCATCGACATGATTCTCCGTCTCAATTCGTCCTTCATGGAGAAGAAGCTGCTCATGGACCTCACGGCCGGCTGGCACCACCAGTCGAACAACGTGACGGCCTACGACGGAACGAGTTTCGACCAGGGCGGTCAAGCGGGGACTCCGACGATTACGCAATTGGCCACAACGAATCTCAATAACTATCCCGAGGATCCTTCGGCCAACGACCCGAACCTGCAGGCCATCTGCGACGTACCGGTGACTGGAGCCTCAGCCTGCCGCGACCGCGCCTATACGCAAGGCGGCACGGGGCAGCTCCTTCGGAATGTCACCGAGGACCGGTTTCAGGGCAAGGCGGTCCTCACCTACTTCCTGAACGCCTTGGGGCACCAGACCTGGAAGGCCGGCGCCGACATCGAGTACATCAGTTACGAGAACAAGATTGGTTACGCGGGCAAGGACGGCTACCTCGGCGTCGGTCCGGTGACCGGCCCCAACGGTGCGTACCTGGACTTCCGCACCATCGGCTACCTCGGCACTCCGGACAACCCAACGTTGCTCTCATTCCAGGACCAGAAGCCGACTGCGCTTCTCCCGGGAGCGTTCCTGCAGGACAGCTGGAACATCATGGACAAGGTCACGTTGAACATCGGCGTCCGGTTCGACGCCGAATACATGTACAACCAGACCGGAGCGCTCGCCCTCGCCCTCAACAACCAATGGGCCCCCCGCATCGGCCTCATCTGGGACCCGACCTACCAAGGTAAGTCGAAAATCTACGCAAGCTACGCCTTCTATTACGAGGCGGTGCCGCTCGACTTGGCCGACCGGTCGCTCATCGGAAACGAGTTCATCAGCGCCCTGCACTTCGGCTGCACCAACCCGTCCGTCACCGGGAAGCTGTGCAGCAACTCTCCGGCAAATCTTGCTGGCGGCGGCGGTGGCCCTAACCAGTACTGGGGCGCCATCGGTGCAGACAAAGAGCTCATCGACCCGAACATCGGTCCGCAGAAGACGGACGAAGTGCAGGTCGGCGCCGAGTACGAAATCTTCCCCAACGGACGGCTGGGCGTGAACTACACCCACCGCGGCCTGTCGCGGCTCATTGAGGACTTCAGCAACAACTCCGCAGCCAGCTACGTCCTCGGTAACCCGGGCCAGGGCGTCGCCACCAACTTCGTGAATCCGGCGCGCATCTACAACGGGTACACCATCGCCTTCACCAAGGCCTTCGCCGACCACTGGCAGGCGCAGGTGAGCTACACGTACATCACCCTCAACGGAAACGTGGATGGTCTGTACACACCGGGGCAGGGACAGCTGGACCCGAACATCAACGCCACCTATGACCTCCCGCAATTCTTGGTGAACGGTTTCGGGCCCTTGGCGGCAGACACGCAAAACCGCATCAAGGCCTACGGGTCCTACCAGTTCATCTTCAGTCCAACCATCGGTCTCACCATCGGCGCGGCCTACAACGGGCACTCCGGAGCGCCCATTTCGGCCCTCGGTGGCGACCCTCTGTACGGCGGCGACGTGGTGTTCATCATCCCGCGCGGTTCCTATGGGCGGCTACCGTGGGTCCACCAGCTTGACCTCCACGCCACCGTGGACATCAGTCTTGGCCAGGACATGCGCCTTCAAATTGGCGCCGACGTCTTCAACATCATCGGCAGTCAACAGGTCACTGCCATCGACCAGTCGTGGGTCTTCCCAACCAACACCGCCGTCGCGCCTAACGTCAACGGCAGTGTCGCGAGTCTCCAAAACCTTAAAGACCCGAACGGGAACCAACTGTGTACGGCCACGCCGTGCCAAGCCGGGACCAGTCCACCCAACGTTCTGAACCCCAACTTCGGTCACGCGACTCAGTACCAAACCCCGCGTAACTTCCGGCTCCTCGCCCGGTTCACCTTCTAAATGGAAACCCGACCCATCATGAGAACACGAAAAGTCATTGCTCTTTCGCTCATCTCGGCGGGCGCGGCACTCCTGTTTAGCGGATGCCCCGCTCAGCCCCCAGGTCCGTGCGTCGTCGCTCGAGCTTTCGCGAGCGCCATCGAAGGTACAACCCCTGGCTTCCCGTACGTGGTGCAGTATTACTTCAAGGACGAGACTGCTGGCTGCACCGACCCCGCCTACGCAGCATGGCCCACCGGCAACTTCGTCGGCGGCGTGTGGAGCGAGGCGTACGGGCCGGTGACTGCCGTCAACAAGTTGGTGGGCTGGGTCCCAGAGGAGTTCGGCTACACCAACTCCTACCCGGACCTCAACGCCAATGGGCTCCAGGACTATGTGGAGTGCACTCCCCTCAACAACGTGCTCTACGCGACGCCCTGCACCCATGACCCGATTAGCTACGGCAATTTCACGACCGACACCGAGGACAGCGCCAACACCTGCACCGTCCTGCAGACGGACGCCGGCACGCAGCTCATCGGCAACGTCCTGGTCACCTACAGCTACACGAAGACACTCGTGTACACGAATGCGGCTGCCGGCGAAGGAACGCAGATTCAGGCCGATGTCACCATCGTCCGGGCCTCTCAGACGCCCGGAACGCCGTCCTGCGTCCGGGACTACACGGGCATTGGTCTCTGGCCGGTCATTCTCTGCAACGTCGACAATGACTGCAATCCCAACCCGCAGCCCAGCATCACGCCTCCGCGTCCCATCGGGTCTGGCCTGCTGCCGGGCATCCCCTACACGTGCAACGCGGGACTGGTGGGGCAGGACTTCGTCAGCGTGCCCGGCGATGTGCTGGCCAACGACTGGGGTTGTGGCGATGGGGTGACGGCGCAGCCCTTCCTCCCACTCACTCTCGGTTGTGGCGGCGGTGCGAAGGACAACAACGGAACGGGCGGAACCTCGATCTGCTTCTTCGCCAGCCCCAGCGCGACGCAGTTCCCCTACGTGACGCAGTAGGCGTTCACCCACCGCTCCAAAGCACCTCGGCCCCGCCCGGACTTCGTTCCGAGCGGGGCCGTCGTCTTTTCTGAGGAAACCCCTCCAGGGTGCGAACGGCCGCTGGAAGGGGTACTTGGGGAGTGCGGCCTCCACCGGGGGGCCTCCTCCATGTCCAGTTCCCGCCAGTTTCTCGAGCGTGCCAAAGGCCTTCTCGCCGCCGAGGAAGGGACGCTTTTCAAAGTGGCGCCTTTGCGCGTCGCGCTCCTGTACCCGAGCCCGTACCACGTCGGGATGAGCAGCCTCGGCTTTCAAACCATCTACCGGGAGATTCACGCCCACCCCGAAGCCGCGGCCGAGCGCGCCTTTCTCCCAGAGGAGGTGGACGCCTTCCACGCGAGTCGGACGCCGCTCTTCACCCTCGAGTCTCAAACGCCGGTGGCCACCTTCCCCGTCCTGGCCTTCTCGGTGGCGTATGAGCTCGAGCTCACCGGCCTTCTGAGCATGCTTTTTCTCGCTGGGCTTCCCCTCCTCAGCGAAGAACGCTCCGAGCGGCACCCGCTGGTGGTGGCCGGAGGGCCACTCACCTTCTCCAACCCGACGCCGCTCGAGCCCTTCGTGGACGTCCTTTTGCAGGGAGAGGCAGAGGAGACGGTGCACGCGCTTCTGGCAGCCGTCCAGGCCTTCCCCGAGCGGGACGCGCTTCTGTCCCACCTCGCGCGCAGCCCGGGCTTTCGAGTCCCCGGCCGCGGCGGTGACCCACTCTTCGTCGCCCGGGCCGAGGACGCGCGGCTTCCGGCGCGCTCGCAAATCCTCACGCCGCACACCGAGCTCAGGAGCATGTTTCTCATCGAGCCAGAGCGCGGGTGCAGCCGGGGCTGTCACTACTGCGTCATGCGCCGCACCACCAACGGCGGCATGCGCACCGTGCCTCCGGAACGGGTGCTGAGTCTCGTCCCCGCCGAGGCCAAGCGGGTGGGGTTGGTGGGGGCTGCCGTCACCGACCATCCACGGGTGGGCGAGCTCCTCCGGACGCTGGTGGACTCGGGCCGCGAGGTGGGTGTCTCCTCGCTGCGAGCGGACCGGCTCTCCCAGGAGCTCGTGGACACCCTGCGCCGCGGGGGCGCCCGCACCCTCACCGTGGCCTCGGACGGTGCGAGCCAGAGATGCGGGACCTCGTGGACCGGAAGCACTCCGAGGAGCAAATTCTCAAGGCGGCGCGGTATGCGGCCCACGCCGGTTTTGAGCGGCTCAAGGTGTACAGCATGGTGGGCCTGCCTCTGGAGGAGGACGCGGATGTCGACGAGCTGGTGCGCTTCACCCGCGAGCTCTCCGCCATTCTCCCCGTGGCCCTCGGCGTGGCGCCCTTCGTCTCCAAGCGCCACACGCCCTTGGACGGCGCGCCCTTCGCCGGCATCAAGACGGTGGAGTCGCGGCTGGCTCGGCTGCGGGACGGCCTCAAGGGCCGGGCCACGGTGCGCCCGACGTCTGCCCGCTGGGCCTGGGTGGAGTACATGCTGGCCCAGTGCGGCCCCGAGGCCGGGCTGGCGGCCCTGGACGCCTGGAAGGCCGGGGGCAGCTTCGCCGCCTTCCGCCATGCCTTCGCCGAGCGCGGGTGCACGCCCTTTCTCGCAGCGCGCGTGGAAGACGGCCGCCGTCACCCGACGCGCTGGCCTGTTGTGGAAGCCGCGCAGCCCGTCAGCGCCGGCGGACTCTCTGCCTCCTAGCCCGACGCGGAGGGTGCGAGCGCGTCGGTAAAGGCCGAACGCGGAATGCGGCGCGCGCCCGGGACGCCCCGGAGCACGTCGCGGACGGGCACCAGCGCCCCGACGGTGGTGTAGCCCTCCGTCCCCAGGCGCGTCGAGGTGTGTCGCAACGGGTAGTCCGTGGCGTGGGCGAGAAACCAGCTCCGCGTCTCTGGCATGGGAAGCACATGGACTTCCAGCCGCTGGAGGAAGACGTACAAGAGGAGGTTGGCCGTCGAGTAGAGAAAGCAGCCCGGCGTATTCTTCTCGAGGTTGCTCACCAGCTCGAAGAAGTACGTCCCTCGGCGCGCCGCCTGGCGGTCTCCCTTCACCTCCACGCCCAAGAGCTCGCCATTCCGCGTCGCCCAGAGGAAGTCAATGCCTCGGGCCTGGAAGCGGGGGTCCGCTTGGACGTCGTGAATCTCCGCGTGCGTCTCCTGGGCCCGCAAGTAGGCGCGGGCCACGGAGACGGCGCGGTCCGCGGCCCCGCGAACGGACTGCATGGTGTAGCCGCGTGCCATTTCCCGTAGGGACAACACAAGCACACCATGCGCCTCCGCCGCGCGACAAAGCCTTGCCCCTGCTTCTTTGCCGCCCCTAGTCTTGCAAAAGGCTGTCGAGGGGAGGCCTTTCATGCAAGCCCGGTGTCCACGCTGCGCTTCCATCTTCTCCACCGACCGGAGCGGGCTTCAGTTTTGCCCCAACTGCGGGCAACAGGTGGACGTGCCCTCCTTCCCGGGCGCCCCCCCGGAGTCGGGGGCAGGCTGGGGTGGCCCGAGTGGGCCGGGGGGCCCGGGAAGCTTCGGCCCCGGGCCGGCCATCCGGGAGGACACGCCCTGGGAGAGGCGCGCCACCGTCGGCTGGGCGACTGGCCTCTTTGAAACCTGGAAACGGACGCTGTTTGGCCCGCAGGCCTTCTGGGCCTCGGTGAAGCCCAATGGCTCCTGGACGGACGCCGTCCTCTACGCGTGGATTCTGGCTGCCGTGGGCCTCCTCATCTCGCTGCCCTTCGGCGCGGTTGGGGTGGGGAGCCTGCAGTCCGCCTTGGACCAGGTGCAGCAGCTGCCACCCGAGGTCCGGACGGGCCTCCGCAACGCCATGACGGGCGGAGCCGTGTGGAAGGTGCTCTCGCTCGCCGTCTACCCGCTCTTCCTCATTATTGGCGCCGCCATCACCCACCTCTTCTGCATGCTCTTCGGCGCGGCCAAGCACGGCTACTTCGCCACCTTGCGTGTGCTGGCCTACTCCGCGGCGCCCGCCGTCTTCAGCGGCCTTCCATGCATTTCCATACTCTGTGGCCTGTACGTCCTGGTTCTCTCCATCCTCGGGCTTTCCTCGGTGCAGGAGACGAGCCTCGGCCGTGCCACGGCAGCGGTTCTCGGGCCCATTCTCTTCTTCTGCTGCTGCGTGGGCTTGGGGTTCTCACTCCTCGGCGCCGGCTTGCTTGCGGCGCTCTCCCACACGCAAACGTGAGGCGCGCGCTGCCATGAGGGTGCGCTGGGCTCCACGGGCGCGCGCCTTCGGCTTTCTTCAAGCCCTGGGGCTTGCCGGGCTGCTCGGCCTTCTCGCCGCCCGCTTCCTTCCCCTGGAGCGTCTGCCCGTCTTTCGCTGCGCCTTTAGAGAGCACACCGGCTGGCCGTGTCCAGGCTGCGGACTGACGCGGGTGGCGGTGCGGGTGGCGCACGGAGACGTGGCCGGAGCCTTCGACGCCAACCCCCTGGGCACGCTGGCGGCGCTTGGCTTCGCAGCCTGTGCCGTCCTGGCCGTCCTGCAGCTTCTCTTCGCATTGCCCGTCCCCCTCGTCACCCTCAATGCGCGCGAGGCCCGCGCCACCCGGGTGGCCCTTCTCTCGGCAGTGGCCGTCAATTACGCAGTGGTGGTGGTGCGGGTGCGCTTTCTGGGCTGGCCGTGAGCCCGGGCTTGAGTGCCCTGGCGCTGGTGCTGGCCGGGTACCTCTTGGGCAGCATCCCCTTTGGCGTCCTCGTCGCGCGGGCGCTGCGCGGCGTGGACGTCCGCGCCTCGGGCAGCGGCAACATTGGCGCCACCAACGTCGCCCGCGTCGCGGGAGTCGGCCCGGGCCTCCTCGTCCTTGGCCTGGACGCAACCAAGGGCGCTTTGGCCGTCCTGTTGGCCCGGGCCCTCCTTCCCGGCGCACCCGTTGTCCACGCCCTCTCTGGCCTCGCCGCCGTCCTGGGCCACGTCTTCCCCTTCTCCCTCGGGTTTCGCGGAGGCAAAGGGGTGGCCACGGCCTTGGGCGTCCTTTCTCTCCTCGTCCCGGCGGCGGCCCTGGCCGGGGTGCTGGCCTATGCGCTGGTGTTTGGGGTGTCTCGCATCAGTAGCCTCGGCTCCCTCGTCGCTGGGCCGGCCGCGGTGGCGGCGTCCGCCGTCTGGCCCGGCACGCGCCTCGCGGTTGGGCTCACCTCCGTCCTCTTTGCCCTCATTCTCTTCACCCACCGGGGCAACATCCGCCGCCTCTTGGGGCACAGCGAAGGGCGTCTCTAGGGAGGCCACTTAGGCGCTAAGGCGCGTGCCTGTCTCTCCGGCGCGTGGGTGGGCCTGCCGAGGCACGGGCCGCATCAGGCGCGGGGTAGCTGAGGAGGGTGCAGGGAATGGGGCCGTTGAAGAGCTCCCGCCGTTCAGACGGCTTGTGGTGGAAGGCGCTCTCGAAGGCCGGGTTTCCGGAGAGAATGCAAGCGCGGAAGTGGCCGAGCGCGTCGAAGCGCTCGCCGAGCTGGAAGTAGAAGGCCTTCATTCCCTTCTGGCCGCCTGTGCCCAGCCTGTCTCCGTAGGGCGGGTTGGTGAGGAGAAGCCCTCGCGCGTCCGTTGGAAGCGGCAGCTCGCGCGTCGCGTCGGCCTCCTTCAGCTGGATGGGGCCCGTCAGCCCTGCGGCGCGGACGTTGGCCCGCGCGGCGCCGAGGGCCTCCTCGTCCCGGTCAAAGCCCCACAGCGGCACCGCCACCGGCCGCTGAGCGGCCTGGGCCTCGGCCCGAAGCTCCGCCAGAAGGGGACGGGCCTTTGGGCCGAGCTCCGGCCAGCGTTCCACGGCGAAGCTGCGCAAGAGGGAGGGCGCGCGCCGGGCGGCCACCCAGGCCGCTTCAATCAACAGCGTCGCCGAGCCGCACATGGGGTCGAGCACGGGCTCCTCGCCGGTGAAGCGAGCGGCGCGCAGCATGGCCGCGGCCAGCGTCTCCTTGAGGGGCGCCGTCGTCTGGCGGACGCGGTAGCCGCGGCGGTTGAGCGGCTCGCCGGCGAGGTCCAGCGACAGCTGGAGCCGCGTCCCTGCGAGGTGGGCCAAAATGCGCACGTCCGGCGAGCGGCTGTCGACGTCCGGACGCTGGCCTGTGCGCGCGCGCATCCTGTCCACAATGGCGTCCTTCAGCTTGAGGGCCACAAAGCCGGAATGGGCGTGCTCGGACTTGGTGAGTGTCGCCTCCACGGCAAAGGTGGTGGCCGGGGTGAGGAAGTCCTCCCAGGCAATGGCCTCGGCCACCGCGTACAGGCCTTCGGCGCCGTGGGCCTCCCCCTCGCCCACCGGCCACAGGACGCGCATGGCGAGGCGCGTCCAGAGGCACACCCGAAGCGCCTCCAGGAGGTTGGCTTGAAAGCGCACCCCCCCTTTGTCCCGGCGAATGTGCACCGCTCCCAACTCCTGGAGCTCATCGGCCAGCAGCGCTTCTGTCCCGCGGGCGGCGGTGGCGAAGAGGGGAAGACGGGGGGGCATGGGCGGGCGAGGTGCGGCCATGCTAGTCCGTGGCGGGTGGTGAAGCTTTCTCCGCCGGTGGCCCAGGCCCTCCTGTGGACGCGCGTCGAGGGCGTGCTTTTGGACGTGGCGGCGGGGACGCTGGCTGGCTTCGCCGTGGGCCATGCCCTCGGGCACGGTGGACTGGGGGCGGCCCTCGGGGCGGCCGCCGGCGGCCTCCGCGCCACCCGCTGGACGTCCCTCTTCACGGCCCGCGTCCTTCAACGCAGCCGCCCCGTCCTGGGCACGGCCTTGGAGGCCTACCTCGAGGGCAAAGGCGGAAGGTTGCGCGGGAGACTCGAGGGGTGGCTGGCCCAGCGCACCGCGCCCAGTTGGCTACCGCGCGGGGTGGCCACTCTGGCCCTGGCGGTAGCGCTGGCGGCACTTTCGCTTGCGCTGCCAACCCGCGCGCCTGGAGCCCTCCCCAACAAGCCGCTTTCCGGTGGCCTCAGTGTCCTCTCCGTCACCGCGCGCGTCGAGCCCCCGGGCTACACCGGCCTGCCTGCCGTCCCGGCAGAGCCCCCGCGCATTTCGGGACTCCGCCACTCGGTGGTGCACCTCTTTGTCCAAACCACCGCGGCGAGACTCCTCTGGGCGGAGAAGGGTGGCCTGCCGCAGGAGCTCGTCCCGGTGGAGGGACGGGCCAGTCTCTCCCTTCCCCTCGACAGAAGCCGTAGCCTGCGCCTGGCCTCGGAGGCGGGCGGGCCGGTGCTGCTGCTGGAGCTCGACGCCGTCCCGGACGAGGCTCCGCACGTCACCTTGGAGGCCCCGGCGGCGGACAGGACAGTCACCACTCGGCCGGGTACGCTGCAGCTTCGGGCCTCGGCCAGCGACGACGTGGGCGTGGCGGCGCTTGGCTTCCACTGGACGTTGGCCGAGGGGCAAGGGGAGGGCATGCGCTTTCGCAGCGGTGCGCTGGCTGGCCGCACCACTCTTTCCGGAAAGACGGCCGAGGGGACAGCGCAGGTGGACCCCGTCGCGCTGGGCCTGAAGCCCGGCAGCACGCTGGTGGTGTGGGCCGAGGCCAGGGACACCAACACCCTCGACGGCCCTGGCCTCGGGCGCTCGGACGTGCGCCTCCTCCGCTGGGAGGAGGCGGTGGTGGACTTCACCGGCACGGCCAGCGGTGCGCACCTGCCGCCGCCCTCCGCCCAGCTGAGTGAGCGCGAGCTCCTGGCGCGGACGGAGCGCCTGGTGAAGGCCGGGCTAAGGGCCGAGGTGCGCCGCGCGCGCTCGGGCGAGTTGGGGGAGGTGCAGCGTCGCATTCGGGAGTCCTTCGCCTTCTTCCTCCAAATGGAGAGCCGCACCGGGCCGGAGCTCGACGTGGACGCGGCGGAGGTGGCCGAAAGCGGAGACTTGCGCGCCCGGAAGTTTTTGGCCCAGGCCGTCTCGGAAATGTGGGCCGCTGAGGCGGAGCTGGACGTCGGAAACCCAAAGGGCGCGCTGGCTCCGGAGCGCGCGGCGGTGAAGGCCTTGGACGAGGCCTTCGGCCACGAGCGGCTCGCCCTCCGGGCGCTGCGGCCACCGGACAAACCCGTCGACGAGGCCAAGCGCCTTTCCGGGCCGCAAGTCGGGCTGCGCCCCAAGCCCTCGACGGCACAGGCCTCAACCGGCCGTGACAGCCACCGGGTGGAGGTGCTGGCCAGAGGCCTCCTTTTGGCCTCCCAACAGGACGTCACCCCCCAGGCGGCGCGGGCGCTGGCGGACGCGCTGTGGGCGCTTCCCACGGACAGTGGCATTCCGGTGGCAGCGCTGGCCGCGCCTCTCTACGCCGGGACGGACGGGGCCGCGCTGCGCGCGGCCGCGGGGGACGCTGCCCTCTCGCTGGCCCGCTGGTTGTTGCCCTCGCCGGAAGTCATCCCCCCCGTCTCCTCGGGGGAGGCGGCGTTGTTGGCCCGGCTGCCGCTTCCGCCGCTTCCCCCGTAGCGGCGCCGGGCGACGGCCTCGAGGACGAGGAGGGCTGCCAGTGCGGCGAAGGCGCCTGCGCTGGCGCGCACTCGGACGTCCCTCACCACGCGCGGAGGGGCGGACAGCCGTCCCCAGGCCGAGGCCAGGCCTTGTGTCCCCTCCACTTCCAGAAAGGGGTGGCGCGCGCCGGCGGCCAGCGCGCGCAGGGCCGCCCGCGGCGAGTGGTTGAGGGTGGCGACGTCCAGCGCGTCCACGGGAAGGCCGTCCACTGCGTCGGGCGGAGGAAGCGGAAACAGTCGCGCCGTCCCCGGCCCTTCCTCCAGACGCAAGGAGGCCCAGTCCTCGGAGAGGACGGCGCCGTGGCGGGAGGCCACCGGGGCCTCGAGCCACCCCACGAGGTGCGCCAGCACGCGCTGGTAGGCGTCACGCCCCTCTCCGGGAGGAGAGAGGCGCCACACGTCCGGTGCCGTCACCACCGCCACCCGGCCCTGGCCCAGGGCCCGCCCCACCACCCAGGGGCGTGTTTCCGTCTGTCCGGCCAGCCCGAGCCGCCCGAGGACGGCCAACCCGGGCGCCGTCGTCAAGCCGGGCGGGGCGGCGTACCCCCGGAAGGGAAGCGCGTCCAGCGGGGCCAGCTGTCCGAGGAGGGGCTGGAGGGGGGCCGTCTCCGCGGTTTTGGGCACCTCGACGCCCAAGGCCTCTGCGGCGCCTGGCGCATCCAGCACCAGCGCGGCGCCGCCGGACTCGACGTAACGGCGCAAGCCCGCGGCCGCGGCGGCGTCCAACTCCCGCGGCCCAAAGCCCACCAGCGCCAGAAGGCCGACGCCCTCGAGGCCCTTGGCGTCCCGGAGGACGTCGCGCGGTGGTTGCGCCGTCCGCCCTCTGGCCACCACGGCCTGTCTCCCGAGGAGGCTGAGGACGTCCACCCGCGCCCCGCGCGCCTGCAGCGCCGACGCCGCGGCACGCGCTTCCCAGCCGGGGGCGGCGGCCAGCACCAGGCGCCTTTCTTCCCGGAGACGGGTGGACAGCGCGAAGAGTCGCCCGTCCTCGGCTTGGGCCTCCCCCTGCACCCTCGCCTCCACGGCGACAAACGCCACGCCCGCCTGCAGCGGGGAGAGGACGAGGCGCAGCGTGCGCACCGCGTCCGTGCCCTCCACGTCCCAGTGGACGGAAGCGGGGGCCGCGGCGGTGCAGCGGGCGGCGAGGGTGAGTTGCCGCCCAGGTGCCCGGCGCACCCGCAGCGTCACCCACACCTCGGCCGCGGTGCCGAGGGCTACCTCCTTGGGCGCTTCCACGGCGAGGATGTCCACGCGGGGCTTCTCGGTGTCAAAGAGGAGGGTGTCCGCCCCGGGGGCCGGCAGGGCGGCTGACGCCACAGTGGCCAGGGGCGTACAGGGCACCTCCGCCGAAGGGGCTGCGCATGTTGCCGCGGCCGCGTCCCGGCCGTCTTTCGGGGTAACGGACGCCTCCCGGGCCAGGGCGGTGAGGGCGCGGGCTGTGGCCCCGGGCGGGACGGCGAGGACGGCGGTGTAGGGGGCCGTGGCCTCACGTTGCCACCGCACGTCCGCCAGGAGGAGGGCGAGGGCCAGGGCCACGGCCGCGCCCGGAAGCCAGGCGCGGCGCACTCCGCGGGTGAGGGAGGCGCCCGCGAGAAAGAGGGCGAGGGCCAAGGAGAAGAGGAGGGTGGGTAGCGGCACTCGGGCGGCGGGGGTGTCCGCCCACGGCCGGCCTCCGAGGGAGGTGAGGCCCTTCTCGTCGAGTGGTTGCACCCCCGGCACCTGCGCGCGCGCCAGCTGCAAACGCACGCGCCCGTCCGCGCGGAGGTATTGGCCCGGGGCCACGTCCAAGAGTCCCACCGGCGCGGCGCGGCCCTCGGTGTCCGTCCACCCGAGTCCGCCGCCGGCGGGCGCGCTGCCCACCTCCGTGGGCCCTTCCAGGCCCGAGGCCAAGAGGGCCCGGGCCAGCGGCAGGAGGTTGCCCTGGTGTGCCCACTCCGCGAGCTCCTCCCCCGTCGCGGCCAGGGCGAGCTCGGCCTTGGAGGTGGAGCGCGCGGCGAAAGCCAGCACCGGGAGGAAACGCTCGTCCGCCTCGAGGGACAGCGAGGAGACGAGGCCGAGGCCGGCCGTGCCCGCGGCCAAGTCCAGTGGGTCCGGCAAGAGAAGGCCCGTCCTCTCTTGCGTCCGGACGGCGGGCACCTCCGGTTGGGTAGGCCCGGGGCCGTCCACGGCGAAGACGGTGAGGGTGGCCTTTGTCGGGGGCGCCCGCGCCGGTGACGGACGCGCGTCCACCACCACCACCTCCGGGAGTCCGCGCGGGCCCGCGCCCCCGGCCGGAGGCGCAGGAGGAGAGGTGGCCGCGGCCAGCGCTGCGGCCCAGAGGCGCGCCGCGGCGGAGGTGCCCTCCAAGTGCACCTCGGCCAACGCTTGGGAGGCCACACTCTGCGCCGGCGGAGGCGGCGCTTCGCCCGCGGTGCGGAGGAAGGAAAACGCTTGCGCACGGCGCGCCAGCGCGAGCCGCCACTCGTCTCCGGCCAAGTCGCCCACCAACAGGAGGGGACGGCCAGAGCGGTCCGCCGCGCGGAGAAGGCACGCCGCGCGCGTGTCGCTGCAGGCGCGCAACACCGAGAAGAGAAGGCCGGCCCCGTCTCCTTCCGCCACCGGCTTCTCCCCCGCAAAGCCCAGGCGCGTCGGGGCGAGGGCCCGGGCCTCCACCCAGGCCTGGCTGGAGGCGGCCGCGTCCACCACCGCCACGGGCCGGACGTCGGCCGCGCAGCCGGCCCGGGAGGCCCACGTCCCGCCCAGGGCGCACACCAGGGCGGCGGCGCGCAGGCCAAAGGGTAGGGGCTCCTCGAGTGGGAGGGCCCGCCGCCTTTTCGGGCTCGGGCCGCGCAGGTGCTGCAGGGAGGGCACCGGTTGGGCAGTACGGACGCCCGAGGGACGGAGGTGCAGCCAGGTGAGGGCGAGGACGCCGGCCAGTGCGCTTCCGAGGAGGAGAGACGTCACCCCTTCCCCCCCAGCCACCGCCGGAGGGTTGCCCCAGGCAGCGCCGCGGCGTCGACGGCTACCCATTCCGCGCCGGCGTGGGTGACGCCCGCGCGGAGGGCGGCTTGCCATGCCTCCACCCTCATGCCCAGCGTCCGGGCCTCCTCCGGCGCGACGGCACGCGCTTGCTGTGTCTCCACGTCTCGGAGCGTCTGCGCCCCGCTGCCGAGGTGCACGTCACTCTGTCCCAGCACGTGCAGCACCGTCACCGCGGCGCCGGTACGGACGAGGCGCGTAAGCCCGCGGAGAAGGGCTTCTGTGTCCCCATAGCAGTCACTGAGGAGGACGGCGTGCTTGCCGGCCAGTGCGTCCGCGGAGAGGGACAGAAGGGCGCTTCCCACCTCGGCGCGCCCGGTGAGGGGGCGGTGGCGAAGCAGGGCCTCGGCGGCGCTGGCCGCGCTCCCCACCGGAAGCGCCCTGCCGGCCGGGGCAAAGCCTCGTGGCCCGAGGACGTCCAGGCGGACGGGGTCGCCCCGTCCCAGCGCCAGGAGCGCCAAGGCGGCGGCGAGCTGGCGCGCGCGGTAGTGCTTGCTGGGCCCGCCCACGGGAAAGGCCATGGAGTCGCTCGAGTCCAACAGCAGCACCAACGGCTGTCGCAGCGGGCGGTGGCGCTCCTTCACCAACAAGTGGCCCAGTCGAGCACTGGCGCGCCAATCCACCGCGCGGACGTCCTCGCCCGGGCCATAGGGGCGGTGCTGGAAAAAGTCCTCGCCCGGGCCCGGGCCCGAGCCCGGGTGGACGCCGGGCAACGCCCCCACCATCCGGTGGACAGGCAGGCTGAGGCCGAGCAGCGCCGCGCGCAGCGAGGCGTCCAGCAACGGGGCCTCTCTAGAAGTCGGAGCCGTCGAGGAGTTTTTGGACGACTGCATCGGCATCCACTCCTTCGCCCGCCGCAGTCCAGGAGAGCACCAGGCGGTGCCGGAGGACGGGCAGGGCCAGCGCCCGGATGTCCTCCCCCGAGGCGGCGAAGCGTCCCTCCAAGAGTGCCCGGGCCTTGGCCGCCAAGAGGAGCGCCTGTCCGCCGCGGGGGCCGGCGCCCCAGGCCACCGCCGCCGTGGCCGGGCTTGCGCCCGGGGTGGCCGGGCGGCTCGAGCGCACCAGTCGGGCGACGGAGGCCACCAGGGAGTCGGCCACCGCCACCTCGCGTACCAGCCGCTGCAGCTCGAGGAGGTCCTCCGCCTCAAGCACCGGCTCGAGCTTCTTGGCGGGAGTGCCGGTGGTGGCCTGGAGGACGCGCACCTCGTCTGGCTCCGCCGGGTAGTCGACGCGAATGCACAAGAGGAAGCGGTCGAGCTGTGCCTCGGGCAAGGGGTAGGTGCCCTCCTGCTCAATGGGGTTTTGCGTGGCGACGACGCAGAAGGGCTCGGGCAGCCGGTAGGAGGTGCCGCCCACCGTCACCTGGTGCTCGCCCATGGCCTCCAGGAGGGCGGCCTGGGTTTTGGGGGCGGTGCGGTTAATCTCGTCCGCCAGCAAGAGGTGGACGAAGACCGGCCCGGGCAGAAAGCGCAGGGTGCGGCGGCCCTCCACCTCGTCCAGCACCTCGCTGCCGGTAATGTCCGAAGGCAGGAGGTCCGGTGTGAATTGCACCCGCTTGAAGGAGAGGTGGGTGGCCTCAGCCAGAGAGCGGGCGAGGAGCGTCTTGGCCAGCCCGGGGACGCCGCGGACGAGAGCGTGGCCACCGGCGAGCAACGTCACCAGGAGCTCGCGGACGACGGTGGGCTGGCCCAGAATGCGGCGCTGAATTTGTGCTTCCAGCGCGTGCGCTCGAGCGAGGAGCGCGTCCACCGCCCCCTCCGAGGAGGTCATCGGACGAGGGCGTGGGTGATGATGTTGATGCCGAACTTGGTGTTGTCCTCGGCCAGGTACTGTTTGCTGCTCAAGTCGTAGTCCCACTCGCAGCCATAGTCCTTGTTGGAGTACAGGACGCCCACCTTCCCGGCCACGCTCACCGCTTGGAGGTGCTCGTGGACGAGGTTGTCTCCCCAGCCGTTGAGCTCGTGGTGGGTGGCCGGTGGCCCGTCCGGGAAGAGGAAGGCCGCGGAGTAGAGGGGATGGGTGTTGGGGAGCGAGCGGAGCTGGCCCGGAAAGAGGTCCGCCATCTCGCGCTCGAAGCTCTGGGCGAACAGCCCGGTGACGTCGTGGTTGCAGTCGTCGACGAAGACGAAGCCGCCGTCCTGCACGTAGCGCCCGAAGTTCTCCTTCTCCGCCCTGGTGAAGCGCACCAGCCCGTGCCCGGTGAGGTAGACGAAGGGGAAGGCCGAGACGTCGGTGCTGTCCAGGGCCACCACCTGTTCTCGAGGGTCCACCAGGACGCGGGTGTACTCCACCAGGGAGTTGAGCAGGTTGGCCGGCATCTGTGGGTCCACGTCCCAGTCGCCGGACTGGTAGCGGAGCCGAGCGAAGGTGAAGCGGCTCGGGCCGGCGTAGGCACCCAAGAGCGGCGTGGCGGCGAGGGCGCCGGCGGCCTTAAGCACGGTGCGACGGCTGAGCGGGCGGTTCATGGGGTTAGATGGCGTCCGAGAGCGAGGAGAAGGTGAAGTCGGTGACTTTGAGCGAGGGGAACGCCAGGGCCGAACCGATGTCCTGCTCGCTGGTGATGACGCGGCGGGTGGGGCCCATGGCCTCGATGTTGCGGAGCATCTTCACGGGCGTCTCGTTCCAGCGGAAGTTCTTCACCGGCCTGGTGACTTTGCCGTTCTCGATGAGGAAGCAGCCGTCCCGGGTGAGGCCAGTGAAGAGGGCGGTCATCGGGTCCACCGGCCGCACGTACCAGAAGCGCGTCAGCAAGAGGCCCCGCTGGGTGGAGGCCACCATCTCGTCGACGCTGGTGCTTCCCCCGGCCATGACCAGGTTCTCCGGCCCGGGAAGGGGCTCGCGGCCCGTCTTCTTCGCCCAGTAGCGCGAGCAGCCGATGGACTTGACTGCGCCCTGGGTAATCCACTCCGTGCGGCGCAGCGGAAAACCCTCGCCGTCGAAGTTGTTGCTCGGTGCCTCCAGCGAGGCCGGGTCGCTGATGAGGTTCACCTTCTCGCTGAAGAGCTTCTCTCCGGCCGCCAGTTGCTTCTTGAATTGGGAGAGGAAGCTTCGTCCCTCGTCGATGGAGCGCTGGTCGAAGCCAAAGAGGAGGTTGACGGCCAAGTCGGCCACGCACTCCGCCGGGAGGACGACGGTGTAGTTGCCCGGCTCGAGCGCGACGGGCTTCGCGCTGCGGAGCGCGACGTCGATGGCCCGCGCCGTCATGGCCGAGGGGTCGAAGCCCGCGACGCTGTTGCTCACCCCGCCCGCCCAGCCGCTTCCGCCGTCCGTCGACCGAGCGGTGAGATTGTAGACGACGCCGGTGGTGCGTCGGTAGGCGAAGAGTCCCTTGGAGGTCGCCATGGCGTCGGCGTCGGAGTAATTCCGGACAAAGCCGGCGGCTTGGAGGTTTTTGGCGCGGGCCGCGGTCAGCGCCTCGGCAACAATGGTTCCGCGGTACTCCGGGGTGAGCTGGTCGGCGTCGGCAGAAAACAGGCCCGGGCTGGCGACGTAAGTCTGTGGCCCCAGCACCGGCATGGTTTCTGGGTCTTCTGGCGCCAGCTTGGCGATTTCTTCGGCGCGGCGGACGACGTCGGTGAGGGCGTGGTCATCGAGCTGGTTGGTTTGCGCCGAGCCGCGGCGCAGCCCGTAGTAGGAGGTCACCTGGACGATGCAGGTCTCGGAGAAGCCGCTGGTGGTGACCTCGTTGAGGGCGAAGCGGGTGTTTCCGCTGCGCGCTGGGTTGAGGTAGACGTGGGTTTCCGGCGCGGTGGCAGCCGCCAGCAGTTTCTCGGTGATGCGCTTGGCATCGGCGTCACTGAGGAAGCTCAAATCCTTCTCCCGGTATTGAGGACGTTGACGTTGCGGAAGCGGCTCCAGGTCGCCCCGTGGGAGACGGAGTTGGATTGGATGGGCTGGCCCTTCCCGTCGAAGTAGGAGCCGCCGAGCTTGTAGAAATGGGAGGAGCCCACCATGTCCAGGCTGCCCCAGAATTGTGGCGTCCGACTCTGGTAGGCGACATCGCGCAGCATCCGCGTCTTCTTGCCGTTCTTAATCTCCCAGAAGACCTGGCCGCCGAATTGGAAGTTGTAGCGCTGCTGGTCGATGGAGAAGCTGCCGGCGCCCTCGATGAGGATGCCGTCCTTGACGTCGGCCGCGAGCTGCTCCCAGCCCACCTTCTTGCCGCCCCAGTCATGGGGCTTGAGCGAGACGTTGGGCATGCGTTGAAAGGGGATGGAGGCGAAGTCGTCCGCGTAGCAGCAGGCCTTCAGCTTGGTGTCTCCGAGCAACTTCCCGTAGCGAGCCACCTGCTCGCGGATGGTTTGGTAGCCCACGAAGCGGCCATCTTTGATGATGTCGAACTCGGTCGTCTTCACCCCGTCATCGTCGTAGCCGCAGGTGGCCAGTCCGTCCTTCTGCGTCTTGTCAGCGACAATGTTCATCCACTTCGCCGCGCCGTACTGCAGCTTCCCCAGCTGGTCGGTGGTGACGAAGGAGGTCCCGGCGAAGTTGGCCTCGTAACCCAGCGCCCGGTCGAGCTCGGTGGGGTGGCCAATGGACTCGTGAATGGTGAGCCACAGGTTCTCCGGGGAGAGGATGAGGTCCTTCTTCCCGGGCGCGACGCTCTTGGCCGACAGCTTCTGGCGGCATTGCTGTGCAGCGACGGCGGCCTCCTCCACCAGCGGGTAGCCCTCCACGTACTCCCAACCCGTGCCCATGGGGCTACACAGCCCGTTGCGGGTGTCGAAGCGCCCGGTGGCCTTGTCCACCACCGTAATTTGAAAGAGTGGCCACACCCGGGTGAGCAGCTGGCTCACGTCACACCCGTCGGTGGAGGCGAAGCTCTTGTCCTCCTCGTTGCAGAAGATGCCAGAGGTGATGAAGCTTGCCCCGGCCTTCTGCGCAGAGGCGTTGATGGCCAAGAGGAGGTCGGCCTTGGTTTGAATCGAGACCGCGAAGGGGTCCTTGACGATGGGCGTCTTCCAGGTGCCGACGGCTTGTGGGACGGGTACCAGCTCCACCGGGTCTCGCATCGACGCGCGGTTGGCGCGGGCGATGGCCACCGCCTCATTGGCCACCCGCGCCACGTCCTCCTTGCTCACTCGGGAGGACGCGGCAAAGCCCCACACCCCCTCAACGAGGACGCGGACCCCAAAGCCGTAGCGCTCCTGGGTGGCTGCATTCTGCAGATGGTCCTCGCGCGCAAAGAGCGACTGCTGGCGGTAGCGGTTGATGCGGATGTCGGCGTAGGAGGCCCCCTTCGAGCGGGCGGTGTCCAGAGCGACGGCGGCGAGCTCCTGCATGCGGGCGTTCCCTTTTTGGGGGCGAGGCGATGGCGTCGAGGGCGGTGTGCCGTGCCTCGGTGTACGGCCCGAACCTCTCGCGATTGTGTCCCCAACGCCAACGGTTCTCAGCCTCCGGCAGGCCGAGCCCGAACCTCAATAACATCCGGAGGTTGGCGTCCTAGGGAGCGTCGGCGCCAGGCATCTCGCCCAGCGGGCGGAGGTACACTTCGCGCGGCTTGGCCCCATCCGCCGGGCCCACCACACCGTCGCGTTCCATCCGCTCAATCATCCGTGCGGCGCGGTTGTAGCCGATGCGCATCTTCCTCTGCAGCATGCTGATGCTCACCTGGCGCATGTCGCTCACCGTCGCCAGCGCCTGGTCATAGAGCTCGTCGGAGAGCTCGTCCTCCAGGCCTCCGTCGGTCGCATCCTCCTCCCGGGCCCGGAGGATGGACTCGTCGTACACCGGCTTGCCTTGGGCTTTGAGATGGTCCACGGCGGCCTTAATTTCAGGCTCGGAGACGAAGGCCCCGTGCACCCGTGTCAAATGGGAGCTGGTGGGGGGCATGAGCAGCATGTCGCCCATGCCCAAGAGCGCCTCGGCGCCGGTGGTCCCGAGGATGGTCATCGAGTCCGGCTTGGTGCGCAGCATGAAGGTAATCCGGGTCGGGAAGTTGGCTTTGATGACGCCCGTCACCACGTCCGTGGACGGCCGCTGGGTGGCCACCATGAGGTGGATGCCGGCGGCGCGGGCCATCTGCGCGAGTCGAGCGATGGAGGTCTCCACCTCGCGACTGGCCACCATCATCAAATCCGCCAGCTCGTCGATGATGACCACCAGGTAGGGCAGCTTCCGCAGCTCGTGGCCCTCCGCTTTGGGCACCGTCCCCTCGACCGGCGTGGCCTCCCCGGCCGCACGCTCCACCTCGAGGCTCGTGCGCAAGTCCTCCGGGGACTCCCGCGGGATGGGCACCCCCAGGGACTCGGCGCGCGCGCGGGAGAGCGCCTCCTCCTCGGACTCGCCGTCCGCCACGTCCACAATGAGTGTCGAGGCCGGACGCAGGGCCTTCTTGGCCTGGGCCTCCGTCTCCCTCGCCGCCAGAAGGGCGCGGGCGTCCCCGCCTGCGCCTTCCACCAACTTGTTGAAGCCGGCGATGTTGCGGACGCCCGCCTCGGCGAGCAGCGCGTAACGCCGCTCCATCTCCTCCACCGCCCAGCGGAGTGCGAGCGCAGCCTTCTTGGGGTCGGTCACCACCGGCAACAACAGGTGTGGAATGCCCTCGTACACCGAGAGCTCGAGCATCTTGGGGTCCACCATCAGGAAGCGGACTTCTTCCGGTGTGGCCTTGAGCAAGATGCTCATAATCATCGCGTTCACCGCGACGGACTTTCCCGAGCCGGTGGTGCCGGCGATGAGCAAATGCGGCGCCTTGGCCAGGTCGAAGACGTACGGCATGCCTTCGATGTCCTTGCCCAGCGCCATGGTCAGCTTGGAGGCCGACCGCTGAAACACGTCCTGCTCCACAATTTCCCGGAGGTAGACGGTTTCCCGGTCGCGGTTGGGGACTTCGATGCCCACCACGCCCTTGCCGGGGATGGGGGCCACGATGCGGACGCGCATGGCCTCCATGGCCATGGCCAAGTCATCGGCCAGGGAGGCGATTTTCGAAACCTTGATGCCCGGGCCGGGGAGGAATTCGTACATGGTGACCACCGGCCCCGGCCGAATCTCCACCACCTCTCCGTCGATGCCGAAGTCCGCGAGCTTGGCCCGCAGCTTCTCGGCGGTGCTGATGAAGGCCTCTTTGTCGAGCGCGCTCCGCTCCTTGCGGTCAGCGGTCAACACGTCCAGCGGCGGCAGCGTGAAGCGCGTGCGGCCACCGACGAAGGCGAATTGCTCCTGCTCCTTCTCCTTGCGGGCGCTGGGCTTGGGCGGAGCCTTGGGCTCGACAATGAGGGGGGTGCGGGCCGGCACCGCCGGGGAGGGCGTCTCCTCGACGCAGGGCAGGGCGCCAGGCGCGGCCTCGGCCGGAAGCGCGTCGGCGCGACGGCGGCGTTTTCCCGGCTCCTCCTGCGGGACAGTGAGGCCGGAGGCGAGCGAGCTGGCCCAGGCCGGGTCGGTGGGGCTGGACGCAGACTCCGGGGCCGCCCGAAGCTGCTCGGCTTCGGCCGCGCGGTGGAGGCGCATGGCCTCCTCCGCCACCGCCTCCGCCTCGCCTGCTTCGCGTTCGGCGTCGGCGAGCTCCTCGTCGTCGGCCTCGAGTTGTGCGAGGAAGGCCGCCTCCTCCAGTTTGGCCTCGGCCCGGGACACGCGCCGCGCTTCGAGGGCCCGTGTCTTGGCCGCCAGCAGCGCGGCGAAGCCCTCCTGGGCCTTGCCGAAGAGGGCCCGAAGGCCCCGGCCAGCGCTCGCCAGCCAGCGAAGGGCGGCCAGCCGGGTGGCCACCAGCAGCGCCGCGCAGCCCACCGCCGCGAGGACAATGACGGTGCCCACCACCGAAAACCAGTCCGTCAACGCCCCGGACAGTGCAACGCCGACCGCGCCTCCTGGGGGGTGGGCGCTCTTTGGATGTCCGCCGATGAGCTCGGCCAGCACCGCCGCGCAGAGGAGAAGCACGACGGCTGAGCCAGCTTGGGCCCACCGGCGACGCCCGCGGGCCCCCACCAACAGGGCCCCGGCGCTGTAGAAGCCAGCGAGCGGGAAGGCCACTGCGCAAACGCCGAGCCATCCGGACAACAGCGCTGCCAGCGCATGCCCCACCGGCCCGGCGGCATTGGTGGGCTTCGCCCCAACGCCGTCGGTGGACAGGGCCACAAGGGAGAGTACTGAAAAGGCCAGGAGCGCCAGTCCACCGAAGGGGCGCCAGCCGCCTCCCGAGGACTGTTCCTTCTTGGCCTCCAGGGCGCGCCGCCGTGAAGCAATGTCCTGCCTGGACAAGACGGCCTTTTCGGGTCTGACCTTCCGCGCCGCCATGGCTAAGACACACCTCGTTGTTACAGCTCGCAACCACTCTGGAGCGTCGACCGAGTGTAGGGGGGGCGGGGGGGCGGTCAATTTTTCGCCGGGCCATCCGACGGGCGACGGCCCCACCGGGCAATTCGACAGCCTGGGTCTTTTGTGGGAATCGAATTGGTCGTGGAAGTCCACTGCGAGCGCTGCGGAACGAGCTACTCGTTTGACGAGTCGCGCGTCGGAGAGGATGGGGCGCGTGTTCGCTGCGCGCGGTGCGGACACGTCTTTCTCGTGCCCAAGGCGGCTTCCACCACCGCGGCGCAAGGCCGCGCCTCCTTAGGAGAGTCCGTCAGGCGAGAGTGGCGCGTCCGGCGTCGGGACGGCTCCGTGTCCGTCCTCCGAGAGCTCACCACGCTGCAGCGGTGGATTGTGGAGGGGACACTCGGCCGCGAGGACGAGATTGGCCTGGATGGCGAGACGTGGCGCGTCCTTGGCACCATTCCGGACTTAGGGCCCTTCTTCGCCGCCGCGGACGCGCGGGCCCAGGTGGCCGTCCTCGAGCAGGAGCTGGCCCGCTTGAGGGCACAGCCGCGGCCGGAGACGGCCGCTTCCGCTCCGGCTGCACCGTCAGTGCCGACGGAGGAAGCCCGTCCGCGCCCCCGGACGCTGTCCACCGTCCCCCCGGCCCCGGTGGCCATCCCCCGGTTAAACCCTGCGCTTTCGCCCATGGCGCGGGCTTCGCCCTCCGCAGAAGGCCCATTGGCGAGCGAGCCCGCCTTCACCCGGACGGCGGCCGGCCTCGGCATTCCACCGGCGGATGACTGGGAGCCTCCGAAACTCAGCCGCGGCCTCGGGGCCTGGGTGGTGGGGGTGCTCCTCCTCCTCGTGCTCGCAAGCACGGGGACGGCGGCCTACTTCTACGTCTGGCTGCCGGAACGGGTGCGGGCGCGCGAGCAGCAAGCACGCAACAGCCAGCTGGAGCGCGACCAGGCCGAACGCGAGGCCCGCCTAAAGGCCGCCGAGCAACGGGCCAAGGAGGAATTGCTTCAGTCCCTCGCCGCCGCCCAGGGGCGCGACGCGGGCACGCCGGCACCAGACGCCGGGGCCTCCCCGCGCGGCGCGCTGGAGCCGCTGGCCCCACCTGCTTCCGCACCTGCCGGGCCGGCTCCTGCCGAGGCCCGTGTGCCCTCGCCCACCCTGGCCACCGGGCCCAACAAGCCGCCTTCGCCCCGCGCCGCGCCTGACGCCGAAGCCTCTGGCGCCGCACCGGCGGCTCCCCTGTTGCTCCCGGGCAGTCCGCAAACCTTCGAGGACTGGATGGCGGAGGCCGACCGCCGGCGCACCCACGAACGGGCTTCCTCTGCCCTGGCTGCGTATGACAGAGCGCTGGCGCTCAAGCCGCAGCGCTCCGACGCCCACGCCGGACGGGGGCTCGCCCTCCTCGACTTGGGCCGCCGGCCGGAAGCGTTGGTGGAGTTCCAGAGGGCGCTGGAACTCGACCCTCGGGATGGAGTAGCAGTGCTGGGGCTGGCGGAGACGTACCGCTCGCTCGGCCGTACCGACGAGGCACGCCGGGCCTACCAGCGCTACCTCGAGGGCTGGCCGGGTGGCCCCGAGGCCACCGCCGCACGTGCGGCGCTGGAGAGCTTGAAGGAGTGAGGAAGGTATGTCGCGGGAAAAGCCGTCGAAGCCAGAGGATGACTACTTCGCCGCCGAGGAAGTGGAGGCCAAGCGCAAGCTGGCCTTCCACCAGGGGCAGGTGCTGGCGGAGCAGGAGCGGGAAGCCCTGAAGAAGCTGCACTACATGAAGTGCCCGAAGTGCGGCTTCGACTTGCACGCGCTGGATGCGGGCACCGTCCACCTGGACAGCTGCTTCAATTGCAAGGGCGTCTTCTTGGAGGCTGCTGACCTCGAGAAGGTGAAGGCAGAAGCCGCCCAGGAGCACCGCAAGGTGCCACTGGTGAGCGCCATCCTCGACCTCTTCAAGCGCGACTAACGGCCATGAAGCTCTCCCGTGAGCAGGTCCACCACGTGGCGGCGCTCGCCCACCTCGCCCTCTCCCCGGAGGAGGAGGCGAAGATGCAGGAGCAGCTCTCCGCCATCCTCGAGGCGGTGGAGACGCTGCGCGAGCTCGACACCTCCTCGGTAGAACCGACGTCGCACGCGTCGGCCACGGCCGCCAGCTGGCGCGAGGACGTGGTGGAGCCCTCGCTTCCAGTCGAAAAGGCGCTGGCCAATGCCCCGGTTCGGGTGGGGACAAGCTTCGCCGTGCCCCGCATTCTCGAGTGAGGGCCGTGGAGCTCACTGACCTCTCGATGCTGGAGCTCAGCCGCAAGCTGGCTTCGGGGGAAACGTCCTCCGTGGAGGCAGTGCGCGCCTCGCTTTCCAGGGTTGAGCGGCTGAACGAGAAGGTGAAGGCCTTCCTCTGCGTCGACGCCAAGGGCGCGCTCGCCGCGGCCGAGGCCTCGGACGGGCGTCGCCGCAGTGGTAGCCCAAGGGGCGCCCTGGACGGAGTCCCGGTGGGGCTGAAGGACCTCTTTTGCACCGAGGGGCTGCCCACCACCGCCGGCTCCCGCATTCTCGAGGGCTTCGTCCCGCCCTTCGACGCAACCGTCGTCCAGCTGCTGAAGCAGGCCGGGCTCCCCATCCTCGGAAAGCTCAACATGGACGAATTCGCCATGGGCAGCTCCACCGAGAATTCGGCCTATTTCCCGTCTCGCAACCCGTGGGATGTGTCGCGCTCGCCGGGCGGAAGCTCGGGTGGCTCGGCCGCGGCGGTGGCCGCCCGTTTGGCCTTCGGCGCACTGGGCACCGACACCGGTGGCTCCATCCGCCAGCCGGCCGCCCTCACCGGAACGGTGGGGCTCAAGCCCACCTACGGCCGTGTCTCGCGCTACGGCGTGGTGGCCTTTGCCAGCAGCCTCGACCAGGTGGGGCCCATCACCCGCACCGTCGCCGACGCAGCCGCCCTCTTGCAGGTGCTCGCGGTGCACGACGCTCGCGACTCCACCTCGGCGACGACACCAGCGCCGGACTACTTGGGCCTCCTCGACCGAGGCGTCCAAGGCCTCAAGCTCGGCGTGCCGCGCGAGTACTTCGAGCTCGACGGGCTCGACTCCGAGGTGCGCTCGGCGGTGGAGGCGGCGGCCAGCGCCTACCAGAAGCTGGGCGCGTCGCTGGTGCCCCTCTCATTGCCGCACACCAAATTCGCGCTCGCCACCTACTACCTGGTGGCGCCCGCTGAGGCCTCGAGCAATCTGGCCCGCTACGACGGCGTCCGCTACGGCCTGCGCGTCAAGGCCAGCAGCCTCAAGGAGATGTACCTCAAGACGCGTGGGCAGGGCTTCGGAGCGGAGGTCAAGCGCCGCATCATGCTCGGCACTTACGCGCTCTCGGCTGGCTACTACGACGCCTACTACCTCAAGGCCCAAAAGGTGAGGACCCTCATTCGGGAGGACTTCACCGCGGCCTGGCAGAAGGTGGATGCCATTCTCTCGCCCACCGCCCCCACCCTCGCCTTCCGGCTGGGTGAGAAGGTGGACGACCCCTTGGCCATGTACGCCAACGACGTCTTCACACTGCCCTGCAACCTGGCCGGCCTTCCGGGCATGAGCCTGCCCTGCGGCTTCAGCAAGAGCGGGTTACCCATCGGGCTCCAGCTTCTGGGAAAGCCCTTCGACGAGGCCACCGTGCTGCGCGTGGGCCAAGCCTTCGAGCGGGCCCACGACTTCGTCCGCGCGCCACCCCTGGAGGGCTAGGGAGACATGGCCATCTCAGACTTTCAGCCCGTCATTGGACTCGAGGTGCATGGGCAGCTGCTGACCAAGAGCAAAATCTTCTGTGGCTGCTCCACGCGCTTTGGCGCGGAACCCAACTCCAACACCTGCCCGGTGTGCCTGGGGATGCCGGGCTCGCTGCCCGTCCTCAACGCGAAGGTGGTGGAATTCGCGGTGCGGGCCGGTGTGGCCTTGGGCTGCCGCATCAATACCCGCAGCATCTGGTCACGGAAAAATTACTTCTATCCCGACCTCCCCAAGGGCTACCAAATCAGCCAGTACGACCAGCCGTTGTGCGAGCACGGTGCGCTGGTGTTTGACGTGGACGGGGTCGAGAAGCGGGTAGGCATTCGCCGCATTCACCTCGAGGAGGACGCGGGGAAAAACGTCCACGACGCGGGCGGCGGGGAGAGCCTGGTGGACTTGAATCGCGCTGGTGTCCCGCTCACCGAGATTGTGAGCGAGCCGGACTTGCGCAGCGCCGAGGAAGCGGCCGAGTACCTCAAGGCCCTCCGCGACGTGCTGGTGTACCTGGGCGTCAACGACGGGAACCTCGAGGAGGGAAGCTTCCGCTGTGATGCCAATGTCTCGGTGATGCGGCGGGGCGCGTCCGAGCTCGGGACGCGAGCCGAGCTCAAGAACATCAACTCCTTCCGCTTTGTGCGGCAGGCCATCGACTTCGAGATTGCGCGGCAAGTGGCGGTGCTGGAGTCGGGCGGCAGAGTCCTCCAAGAGACGCGGCTGTGGGACCCGCAGAAGGGTGAAACCCGAGGCATGCGGAGCAAGGAAGAAGCACACGACTACCGCTATTTTCCGGAGCCGGACCTCCCGCCGTTGCTCGTGCCGGAGGGGCTGGTGGAGCGGGTGCGCGCTGAGCTCCCGGAGCTGCCGCGCGAAAAACTCTTGCGCTTCCAGGTCGACTTCGCGCTTCCCGCCTACGACGCCAAAATCCTCGTCGCCGAGCGGGCGCTGGCCGATTTCTTCGAGTCGGTGTGGAAGCACTACGGCGGAAACGCCAAGAAGCTGGCCAACTGGTTCACCGGGGAGCTGCAGCGGCTTCTCAGGGAGGAGAGCACCACGCTCTCGGCATTGAAATTCTCCCCTCAGCACTTCGCCGAGTTGCTCAAGCTCGTGGACGGTGGCGAAGTCTCCGCCAACTCTGCAAAGGACGTTTTCGCGGAGATGTTTCGCACTGGGAAAGCACCGGGAGGCATTGTCGAAGAGCGGGGCCTGGGACTGGAAAAGGACGCCGGTGCCACCGAGGCCGCCGTGGAAGCCGTCCTCTTGGCCAATGCGGACGAGGTGGCCAAGTACCGGGGCGGGAAAACGCAGGTGTTGGGCTTCCTCGTCGGCCAAGTCATGAAGGCCATGAAGGGCAAAGGAAACCCCGCCCAAGTGAATGCGTTGCTCAAGGCTCGGCTGGGCGCCTGAAGTTGCAGCCGTCCAGCTCGGGGTGTGCGGCGACCCCAACCCGTCTCCGAACGCTGCCCGGGCGTTGCCGTTGGGCGCCGCAAGATGCACGCTTGGGCCTCCCGGGGCAGCTCCGTAGGTCGATGGAACCCACGCTGACGCTTTGTCACCGACTCGCCAACGTAGGAGAGCTGCGTGTCATGAGCGCAGCAGGCGTTTGCGCTCCGGACCCACGGCTGCGCGCCGACGTGATGGCGCGAGAGTTGACGCGCGCGGGGCTGGGGAAAGGGGGTCGACTCGCGGCGGTCCTTTCCAACGGGCCGGAATTCGTTGCTCTGTTCTTGGCCTGCCTTGAACTGGAAATCACCTTCGTGCCCCTCAGTCCCCTCATGCCGAGTGACGAGCTCCGGCGCAGGTGTCGAGCGGCGTCAGTGACGGGCATTTGGAACGTGGAAGCGGGCCTCAGTCCGGCGACGGCCGGGGAGCCTGCACTTGCTGTGTCCAACTGCCTCCCGGCGGTCCTCCTGTTTACGAGCGGCAGCGCGGGCGATGCGAAGCCGGTCGCGCTTTCCGAAGCCGCTCTGCTGCATGTCGCGGACACGCACCATCAAGCGCTGGGCTATGGCCCAGGCGCTGCCGTGATGGGCTTTCTTCCTTGGAGTCACGCCTTTGGCTTCACGCTCGAGCTCCTCATGGCGCTGCTCCACGGTGGAACTCTTTGGTCCCTTCCTCCCGCTACGTTCCCTCAGGCGTTTTCAAGTTCGCGCTGTGACTACCTGTTTGCGGTTCCCCGAATGGTTGAGCGACTTGGTTCCGCGTCTCTCAAACGCGTGCAGGGAGGCATCGTGGGAGGAGCACCCGTCCGTGGCGACGCACGTCGGCACCTCCAGGGCACTCGGCTCCGCGTTGGCTATGGACAGACGGAATGCGCTCCGGGAGTCACTTTGGGCGAGGCCGGGGAATGGGAATGTGATGACTTCCTGGGCCATCCACTCGGCTGTGAAGTCGCTTTGCGCCCTGCGCCGGCGGATGCCACGGGGGAACTCCTGGTGCGCGGTGAGAATCTCGCCCTGGGCTACGTGTCTGGCGAGCTCCTCGTTCCCGTCGTCGGCGAGGACGGGTGGCGCGCGACTGGGGACTTGGCGACCCCATCAGGTGATGGTTTCGTCTTTCAAGGGCGCAAGGATGAGCTTTTCAAATTGGACAACGGTCGGATGGTCAACCCTGTCCCGCTCGAGCTTCCCTACGGTGGCCGGATTCTCTTGATTGGGGAGGGGCGTGAGGCCGTGCAGCCGTTAGCGCGAGAACAGATGCCGACCAAATTCACGCTCTCTGTCCCCCATCTTCCGCCCAAACTCATGCCGGAAGCTTTCTGGGCTGCCTGCACGACGGTGACCGGCAAGGTTTCCCGTCGCCGTGCCCAAGCGCTCTTTTACCAAGAATGAGCTCTTCCACCGGAAAAGCGCCGCGCCATTTGCTCTTTGACGGGCAACGACGCTTGAAGCCCTTGGACCTCGAGGACGTCGAGGAGCCGTTGGCGCTCGCTTTCTCGCCGGCCGCACGCACGCGGGTCGCGCGATGTGCCCAGTTCGTCGGGGAGTACCAAGCCCAGGGCAATGCCATCTATGGCCTGTCCACGGGCTTCGGCCCACTCCTGTCGTTCAAGGCATCGTCGGACGCAAACGCGCAAGGGGCCGGACTGCTCAACCACCTGCGTGCAGGCCAAGGCGAACTCCTGGCGCCCGCAGTCACGCGGGCAATGCTCTTGGCTCGCGTTTGGTCTTTGGCGCAAGGGCACTCCGGGGCCAGTGTGGAGGTTCTGGAGGCACTGGCCGCAGTTCTAGCCGTCCCCTGGTCGCCCGCCGTCCCGGAACTGGGCTCGGTCGGAGCAAGCGGCGATCTCACTCCCATGGCGCATGCCGCGAGCGCGCTCTGCGGCGAAGGGGACGCCTTCCTCGGGCATGAACGCCTGTCGGCGGTTGAAGCACTTCGGCGGGTGGGGTTGCGCCCCGTCAAGCTCCAGGGCCGCGACGCGCTGGCGCTCGTCAATGGCACTTCGCTGACGGCCGCAGCGGCCGCGCTCGCTGTTTCCACTGCCCGGCGCGCCGTCGCTGTCGCACTCGGACTCTCTGCGTTGTTGGCTGAAACCCTCGGTGCTGCCGCGGACTTCACGTCACCAGCGCTGCTGGCGCTTTCCGGACACCCATCCGCCCATCGTGTCGCCACGCAGCTACAGGAGCTGCTCAGCGGTTCCACCGTGAAGCCAGGCCGACCACTTCAAGAGGCTTACAGCTTGCGGTGTGCGCCGCAGCTCGTCGGGGCTGCGGAAGAAACCGTTGCCCACGTTGAACAGGTCATTGTCGCCGACCTCAACGGAGTGAGCGACAATCCGGTGTTCTTCCCGGAGGACGGAAGAGTCATTCATGGGGGGAATTTCTTCGGACAGCAGGTTGCCTTCGCGGCGGATGCCCTCAACTTGACGCTCACGCAACTGGCGAACCTCGCCGAACGTCAGCTCGACCTCCTCTTGGACCCGAACCGTAACGGGGGCCTCCCGCCGCTGCTTTCGGCGAAGCCGGGAGCCCAATCTGGCCTTGCAGGCGTCAACCTCGCGGCCACTGCAATCGTCGCCTTAATGCGCCGCAGCGCAACGCCAGCCAGCATCCAGAGTCTTCCCACCAACGGACAGAATCAGGACGTGGTTCCCTTCGGAACGCAGGCGGCGCTCGAGGCCTACAGACAGAGCGAGCGGCTCGTCCTGGTGCAAGCCTCGCTGGCGTTGGGGCTCAGGCAGGCTGCCCATCTGGGGGCGCCGGCCCCCACCTCTCCGGCTGGTCGTGCGCTCTTGGAGAGGCTCAGCGCGTGCGTGGCACCGGTCGACCCGGACCGGCCCCTGGCGGAGGACGTTCAGCGCCTGGGCCAGACGCTGCACGTGCGGCAAAGCTCGGAGCCGGAGTCTAGGTGAGCCTTGCCGGTGGCGCGGAGTCCCAAAAGTCGTAGAAATTGAACCACTGGTAGGGGAATTGGCGCACGACAGCCTCGAGCTCCGAAACGTACGGCTCGACCCAGGCTTTGAGCTGTTCTTCGCGGCTTGGGCCTCCCCTGAAGGCGAGCTGTAACGGCGGTTTCGCAAAGAAGCGGTAGCTCGCCGGCGCCACTTGGATGGAAAAGGTCGCAATCAAAGGCACTCCGCTAATTGCTGCCAGCATGAAGGGCCCGACGGGGAATGGCGCCTCGTGCCCCAGGAAGGGGACTTTGACAACGTGATGGTCCATGCGACGGTCCCCCTGAAGTGCCAGCAGGTTGCCTTCGCGAAGAGCGCGAACCATCTCCAACGAGGCGAGCGAATCCGACCCCACGTCGATGATTCGTGGCCGAGGCCCCTGGGCCTTCTCCAAATAGCGAGACAGGTTCTGGTGCTCGCCCCGGTAAGCGACGATGGCCAGTTTCTTGCCAGCTTCCCCCAGTAGGCCAGCTGCAATTGGCCAATTGCCGAGGTGCGCGGTCAAAAGGACGGCACCTCGTCCCTCGGATGCGGCCGATTCGATGTAGTCGAGTCCTCTCGCTTGGTAGCGGAACACTTCCTTGCCGCGTGTGGCAAAGAGCGCTCGGTCCACGAGTGTTCGCGAAAAACTCAAAAAGTGGAGGTAGGTACGGCCAAACCGCGCAAGCAATGTGGCCGGCCCGAGTGCGCGCTCGAGGAATTGCATGGACGCCTGCCGCGCAGGCCGAGCAGCGAAGAGAAAATAAAGGCTCACCGGGTAAACAATCCAATAGGCCATCCGGATGCCGAAGAATCGCGTGAGCTGAAAGAAGAACCAGTGCCCGAATACGCCGCCGCGACTCTGTCCCGTCCATCGACGCGGCCGCGACTTGGCGGGCAGCCGCATGGCCTCCAGTCCGCCGAAGGCGGCCAAAGCCCCCACGACGAGTCCGCCAGCCAAGATGGGATGAAAGCCCCACCGGTGCAGCGCCGTGAAGCCAAGAGCGGAGACCCACGCTGGAAACGCGCCCCATCCACCGAGAAAGCAGGCCACGAGGAGCGTCATTCGCTCCCAGGGCTGGACTCCACTGAAGCTGGATGCGACTCCAGCGGCGCCGGCCGCCATCCGCCAAGCAGCACCTTCTCCGCCGAGCCACGCCCAGCGCCGGAGGCTGAACAGGGAAAGGCCTGGTCGATGGGGAATCCATTCCAGACGAGGGCCCAGTGGCAAGGGCAGAGGCAACCGAAGACAAGTCACCACGTTGAGAGCGGTGATGCGGACGTTGTCGATGAAGAGGCGAAAATGCGTGACGCGGTTTGGGGGATAAAGGACGCGGATGGGGACGCTCCGAACAGTGATGCCAGCCCACCCCGCTCGAAGCAGAACGTCGCACTCAAACTCATACCGCGTGCCCCAAGCTTTGAGCTCGACAGTCTCCGGAAGCGGGTAGGCGCGAAATCCGGACTGACTGTCGGGCACGCGCACGCCAGACTCGAACCAGACCCAGAAGTTAGAGAATTTTCGGCCAAACTCGCTCGACGGTGGGGCGCCGGCTGCAACCAGGCTTCTTGTTCCCACCACCAAGGCGCCCGGATGCACGAGCGTGGCCTCACTCAGAATAGGCAAGTCCGCCGGGAGGTGCTGCCCATCGGCGTCCATCGAGATGGCGTACCGGAAACCGCGCTCCTTGGCTGTTGCCAAGAGAAGCCGCAGCGCTGCTCCCTTGCCAAGGTTCCTTGGGTGGCGAAGGACGGTCGCGCCCGCGGCCTGGGCCGCGTCTGCCGAGCCATCATCGGAACCGTCGTCGCAGACGATGACGGTCGAGGCGTGTTCCAGCGCCCCCCGCACGACCGCTCCGACTGTCCCGGAGTGGTTGTAGACTGCGACGACGACGCAGGCCTGGGCGAGGTCGCAGCTCTTGGCGGTGGGAGAGGGCTCCGACATGCCTCGATGGCTTGCCTCCCTCGTGCCACAGTTGTCAACGTGAGCAAACGCACCACAGTCGAGCGAGTGCCCCCACCTCCTGGGCCCGCCGCCTCTGGCTTGGACGGGCCCGGCTCGATGCTTTCGCCTCCCATCGTCCCGCGCGCATTGCTGGGCCGCTAAGTGGTGTGGAAGAGCGAAACACTGACGAGGGCGTTGCGTCGCCTTCGCGTTCAACTCGACTTGCTCGTGCGAGAGCACGCCAGTGCGAGCCGGCTCGGCGTCGCCGTGGGGTTGGGCGTCCTCTTGGGCTGTAGCCCATTCGTGGGGGTCCAAACCCTCATTGGACTGGCTGCCGGTCGGCTCTTCCGCCTTAACCGACTCGCCATTCTCGTCGGCCTACAGATTTCTGTCCCACCGCTCACGCCGCTCGTCCTCTTCGCAACCGCACAAGTCGGAGCGCTCCTGTTGCACGGCCACTGGCTTCCGCTGCGCCTGGCCGCCTTTCGGGGAGAGGCGGCGACCGCCATCTTGGCCAGCCTCTTTCTCGACATGCTCGTGGGAGGAGCTCTCGTGGGGGCCGGACTGGCCATTCTTCTAGGAGGTTTGAGCGCTCTTGGACTCTGGTGGTTCAGAGGGATGAGGTCCCTGGCCAAGGCCTTTCCGCCTGAGCAATGGGCCGAGCTGCAAGCACGGTTACAGCGGCTTCCGAAATCCTCTCGCTCCTATGCCTACTCGAAGCTGCGTTTGGACCCGGTCTACCTGCTGGCGCTCGCCGAGCTTCCCTGGGAGGGAGAGCTTCTGGACCTCGGTACAGGAATCGGATTGCTCCCTCTTCTGCTCGGTCTATTGCGGCCTGCACTTCGGGTCCGAGGGGTGGAGAGGGACGCCCGTAAGGCGCGCATGGCGCGGCAGGTGCTGAGCGGTCTTGCCTCCGCGAGCGTCGAAGAGGCGGATGCGCGCACCCATCCACTCGGGTCGCCGAATGCCATTGCCATGCTCGACATCCGCCACTACAGCCCCGTCGCAGATGCTCGGCGCTGGCTAGACGCATGTGCCCAGGCGCTCGCGCCCGGTGGCGTGCTCCTCATCCGGGAGTTGGCACCCGGCCGCTTTGCAGTCGCTCGCTGGCTGGAGAGGATTTCGGTCCGAATGAAGTGGAAGCCAGATAAGGCCGTCTACCCTCGTCCGTCGTCCGAACTTGCTCAGGAATTGACCCATCTCGGCCTGACGGTGGTACGCCGACCAGCAGGAGTTGGGCTCTTCCGTGACAACACCCTCACCATCGCTCGCAGGCCGCCGCCCTCGCATGGAGGCTGACGTTCTGGTCATCGGGGCCGGACCGGCTGGAAGCGTGGTTGGGTCCATTTTGGCGCGACATCAGCACTCTGTGGTGACACTGGAAGCGGGAACCTTCCCGCGCTTCCAAATAGGCGAGTCGTTGCTTCCGCGGTGCAATGACATTCTGGCCGAGGCGGGCTTGCTCGATGCGGTCATTGCCCGCCGCTACCAAGCCAAGAATGCCGCACTTTTCCTTCAGGGTCGGGCGCGCGAGCGGTTTTGCTTTGCGGACGTGTTTCCCGGGCAGCGGACACAGACTTTCCAGGTGCCCCGGCACGACTTCGACCAGACGCTCGCCACGGCGGCTCGGGGCTATGGGGTGGATGTCCGGTTCAATCAGCGCGTCGATGCGGTCGAGTTTGACGAGGCAGGGGCGCTGGTGAGCGCCACCGACGTCGAGAGCCAGGAGACCACACACATCCGTGCTGGCTTCGTCGTGGATTGCAGCGGGTATGGTCGAGTCCTCCCACGTCTGCTGCAACTCGAGCGGCCTTCGGTTCTGACACCTCGCGTCGCACTCTTTACGTGGGTCGAAGGAGACGAGCGGCCCGCGGGGGACGAGGAAGGCGACATTTGGATTTGCATCCATCCGCGCGGGGCGTGGGGATGGATTATTCCCTTCTCCACTGGCCGGACCTCAGTGGGGCTGGTGATGGAGCCGGAGGTGTACGAAAGCGTTTCGGGCTGCGACCGTGACCGCCTGTTTCAGCTCCTACTGGAGGATGGCAACATCAAGGAGCGCTTCCGCCGCGCCGTTCCGGTGCTCAAGACGGCCAAGCTGCAAGCATGGTCGAGCGCCGTGGAAAAGCTCCATGGCCATCGCTGGGCGCTGACCGGGAACGCAGCAGAGTTTCTCGACCCGGTGTTCTCTTCCGGAGTGACGTTGGCGCTCGAATCCGCGAGTCGGGCCGCTGGCCTCGTCCACCGCTTCTTGGGCGGGGAGAGCGTGGATTGGGATGTCGACTACGACGGGGTGGTTCTCAAGGCGGTGGGTGTCTTTAAGGCCTTCGTTCGCTCCTGGTACAAAGGCGAGCTTCAGCCCGTGTTGATGCGACCCGACAAAACCGACGCCATCAAGAGGTCGATGACCGCCATTCTCGGGGGCTATGTACTCGACAACGAAAACCCCTTCGTGCGCGAGCCGGAGCGGGCCCTGGGTGCGCTTTTGAAGTTGGGATAAGGGCGCTGGCTCGCGCGACCGCCTACTAAACTCCCAAGAGCTCGGTCAGGGTTTGGAAGGCAAGGCCGCGCTCACGGAGCCGGGTCAAGAGCAACGGGAGGTTTCGCACCGTTTGCTCTCGTAGGGACGAGCTGGCGTGGAAGTCACCATCGTGGAGAGCAAGAATGCTTCCCGCCGCGGCGCGTTTGGCGAGCGACAACGCGCGTCGAGGAGTGAATGGGAAAACGCCATCCCGAGCGGCGAATGTCCAGGTCACAATCGTCAAACCGAGTGCCCGAGCAGCGGCATGCACGGGCGGGTTTCGAATGCCAATCGCCGGACGGTAGTAGTGCGAAGTTCTTCCAGTCAGCGCCCGGAGCACGTCTTGGCAACGTTCGAGGTCGATTTGCAGGTGCGAGGCGCTGAAGAGGTCGCGGCCAATTCCGTGACTGTAGGTGTGGTTTTGTAGTTCGTGGCCGGCTTCATGGAGCGCCTTGGCTGTTGCGTGGTGCTGCTCGATTCGCTTGCCGATGCAGAAAAACGTCGCCTTGGCTTGGTGGGCGTCCAGAATGCGCGCGATGCGGGACGTGTGCTGCGGGTGGGGCCCGTCGTCGAAAGTAAGAGCCACGGCTGCGCGAGTCGCGGGTCCCCGCCAGATGGTCGGACCAAAGACGCTTGCCCGCGGATGAAACGCTACCAGTGCGACGCCGGCCGTAAGGACGCCAGTCGCCAGGGCAACCCCCTCGGCTGTCGCACGAAGAAGGCTCGGTTCAGGCCCCGACATGGCGCACCACAGTCAGGGACTGACCGCCGCCCATGGCGAGACCATGAATGGCGCAACTGGCGCCCAGGGGTGCCGCTTCGACACGCCTCGCGGCGGCCACGACGCGGAGCAGCCCGGCTGAGGCGTGAAAGCCAAATGTGTCCGTGTCCACCCAGCACACCGGAGGCGGAACCAAACCCGAAAGCGCCGCGAGTTCCATTTCCAGCACCGCCCCATTGGGTGCTGCGAGCGAGACGGAGAAGGCCCCGCCTCTCAGCGTAGCGCTCTCGAGAAGCAGCGGCCGAAGTTGCTCCAGTGTGGGAAAGCGAAGGGCTGAGCAGGCGTGGGCGGTGAGGGTGCACTCCAGGTCAAGCGGGGCCGGGCCTTCGCCGAGAAGGACGGCAGCCGCTCCTTCACCCAGGCGAAAAACTCGTTGCGACTGCCGGTCGCCGTCTGTGAAGGCTCGAAATCCTGCCTCCAGAGTCGGCGTCCATTCGTCGGCCGCCACCACCAATACCTGCTCTGCCCGTCCTCCCTGGAGCAGGGTCATGGCGACCTGCAGAGCCGCCTCTCCGGAGAGCTCCCGGGCGCTTGTGGTAAGCGCCGGGCCGTGCGCTCCGAGGAGGATGGAAATCTGTCCCGCTGGGGAATGATGGACCGATTGTTGGAAGGCGATGGGACTCCCGAACTCCGCGCCTCGCGACGCTACGCCTTCGAGGAGGTCCCTCGTTGCGCTGAGCCCGCCGTAGCCAGTTCCAAAGACGACGGCGAGGTCTCGGGTCTCCATCTCGGCAGGCAGGGCCTGGCGGGCGGCTTGTAGGACCATGCGTTCGAGCCTGGGCAGTCGCTTCGTCCGGGGGTCTTCCGACGGAGGGAGGTTGCGCACCCGAAACGCGTCGTCCACGCCGGGGGCGACTAGGCCAAGCCCCAAAATGGCGACCCTCATGGCGGCGCTCGGGTGAAGAGCAGGGAGGCGTTGTTACCTCCGAATCCGAAGGAGTTCGACAACGCCACCTTCAACGGAGCCGCCACGCCGCCACCGGGGACGTGGCGCAGAAGGGGCAGGGCCGGGTCCGGCTCCCGGAGGCCAGTTGTTCCAGGCGCGAAGCCGGCGCCCAGTGCGAGAACGCAGAAGACTGCCTCCATCGCACCTGCCGCTCCCAAGGTGTGGCCGGTGGACCCCTTCGTGGAACTCACCCACGGCCCGGGGGCCGCGAACACGGCGGCGAGCGCGAGAGCTTCAGACCTGTCATTCGCCGGCGTGGCCGTGCCGTGCGCATTGACGTAGTCCACGTCCGCGGGATTGACCTTGGCATCGGAGAGAGCCGCTGCCATTGCCGCCTGGGCGCCTTGGCCCTCTGGATGGGGCGCCGTCATGTGGTACGCGTCTGCCGAGCAACCCCATCCGTCCACGAAGCCGAGGATGACGGCACCGCGAACACGCGCGCGTCGCGCGTCCTCGAGCAGAAGGAAGGCGGCTCCTTCTCCCAAGGACAAGCCTTGTCGCGCGCGGTCGAAGGGGCGACACCCTTCAGGCGAGAGAAGCTTGAGGGCGTGAAACCCCGCGTACGTCATTCTACAAAGCGAGTCCGCCCCACCCACCAGCGCCCACTCAGCGCCCTGTTGCACCCGTGCTGCGCCGTAGCCGATGGCGTTGGCACTCGAGGAGCAAGCCGTAGAGAAAGTCTGGCGCTCACCGGCAAGGTTGAGCTCGGCGGCGACGACGTCGGCAATTGCACCCGCGGGATGGTACCTCAACAGCTCGCGGTCGGGCGTCCCGTCCTCGCCCCGGTGGCGAAGGTAGTGTTGTTCGGATTCGTGAATCCCTCCGGTGGTCGTCCCCACAGCAATGACGCCCTGACCGGAGGGTGTCGGATGGGCGACCGCTTGTCGGGCGGCGATGAGCGCGAGAGCAACACTGCGGGCTGGGTGCACGTTGTGGAGCAGCGCCTCTTCGACTTCGCCAACGGGGAGAGTCGGCAGCCCCGGAAGGGAAAAGAGGCCCAAGGGACGGAGGCCGGAGCGAGCTGTGCGAAGGCTCGCCAGGTGTGCGGCGGGCCCAAGCCCCAATCCCGAGACAATGCCAAGCCCGGTGATGGCCACACCCCGCATCGGCTAAGTCCTCGCGGATGCGATGAAGGCAGCCAGTGTCGTGATGGACTCGAAATGTTTCCGTGCGCTGCCGTCGTTGGCAAAGCGAATATTGAACGTGAATTCGATGGCCGACAGCAACTCCAGGGCGCAGAGCGAGTCCAGCCCAAGCGGGTTGTTCGGCGCAAAGAGAGGAGCGACCTCGTCCACGTCTTCGGGCTTGACTCCCTCCAGCCGCAGGGTGCTGACAAGCAGCTCCTTGAGCTGGTGGCGAAGTTCCTGCTGTCCGTCCTCCATGACCGGTAATTACCTAGCTCAAACCTCCGTCGATGGACAGGCACTGGCCCGTGATGTAGCCGGCGTCCTCGCCGCAGAGCATGTTCACCAGTCCGGCGACCTCATCGGTGGTCCCGACCCGTCGCGACGGTGCCGTGCGAATTGGCGTCCCGTCGAGGGGGTCATTCAAGTCCCTTCGGATGAGTCCCGGGGCGACTACATTCGCAGTAATGCCTTGGGGCGCAACCTGTCTCGCGAGCGCCCGGGTGTAACCTCGGATGCCGAAATCCGCCGTCGCGTCCGTCGTCGTGGGTTGACTTGGAATCCCTGTCGGCGAAGCGAGATTGACGATTCGGCCAAAGCGCCTGTGCGCCATCGCCTTAACCGCTTGCTGGCAGGTTAGGAACGTTGCTCGGAGGTTGATGTCCACGACCTGGTCAAGCGTCACGTCCAGCAGCGCAAGTGGAGTGTCAGGCCAGGACACCCTGGCATTGACGAGCAGCTCGGGCGAGCGGCCCTCCCTCTCCAGTCGACTGAAAAGCGTCTCCACTTGCTCTGGATGGCGCAAGTCGGTCCGCTCGAATCGGACTTCGAGTCGCGCCGCTGCAAATTCTTGTGCCGCTTCCTCGTGGACTACCTGGTCAGTGTCGTCAACGGCGATGACGGAATGACCTTCGCGGGCGAGCCTGCGCACGATGGCCAAACCGAGACCTTTGGTCCCGCCAGTGACGAGTGCTCGGCGAGGTGTCTCCGTCACGGTCTGTAGTTTCCGCTGATGCGCACCCGCGCCCAATACCCTTCTTGGGAATGGGCCGCGATGTCAACCGGAGCCTGCTTCATGGTGTCGCCGCAAGCCCCTGCCAGCGCGAGCAGCGTGCGCATCGGGGAGGCCAACGGCTGGTCCCCCAGGGCGGATGCCTGGGGGTCAAAACCAAAGGCCGCGTCGCTGAGGTGCGCCCAGGGGGCGCCGGGAGCCGCAGGTTCGAGCAAGAACAACGCGGCCACTTCGCCTTCACCCTGCGAGACGGCACCGCGTTGCGTTCCGCCCAACTCGATGCCCCCGGCGATGCAGGCGTGGGAGCGTCCTTGGCCGACGTGGCTCACTGCTCTGGCAATGGCGAACAGCCCGCTGATGCTTCCGGCCGCGAATGTCGCGAGTGCTCCGCGTAGGCCAAGCGCGAGCGCCGCCTCCGCGGGCGCTGCCGTGGGAAGCGTGTAGACAAACGTGGACGGGGAGCCGAATCCGCTACCTCGGTTCGCCAGGCCATGGACGAAATCAGCGTCCGCTTCTGCTGAACCGAGGGCCGTACCAATGAGGAGGTCCGTGTCCGAGGGTTGGGGCGAGGAAGGCGCATTTCTCGCGAAGGTCGCGCGCGCCGAAAGGAGCACATGGGCCAATTGGACGAGCACTACGGCCTGTCGGTGGGGTTGCCGCGCCCGTCTATGGATGGTCGCCAGCCGCGGAGCGTCGGGCCAGGTCGCCAAGGGACCCTCCACGGGCGTTAAGGGGGGCGACGCGTTGACCCACACCCCGCCTGGCGTCCAAACCGCAAAGGCGCTGGCTGCGACCTCAGCTTTCAAGACGTCTCCGGTCGTCGCAGGACGACTGCCGTGTTGATTCCACCGAAACCTGCGCTGGCAACGAGAGCAAGCCTTCCATCAGAACGGCGAGCCCTCATCACCGCTGGGACGCTCGCCGCTGCGTCAAGGGTCCGCAAATTGACGACGGGCGGTAGGACATGTCGGCCGAGTGTTTCGACACACAGAGCAATGTCCAGGGCCGCTGAGGCTCCCAAGGCATGTCCGATGGCACCCTTGATGGCGCAGACGGGCACCAGACGGCTCCCAAACAAGGACCGATGGACAGCGGCCTCCATGGAGTCGTTCTGAAGGGTTCCGGTGCCGTGCGCGTGGTAGCGGTCGATTTCTTCGGCCGTTAAAGCCGCGTGCGTCAGGGCGCGTCGGCATGCGGCGAGGAGTCCCAGGCCAGACGGGTCTGGCGTGGTTTGGTCCACACCCAGCACGGCCGCGCCAAAACCCTCGACCAACGCGAGTGGCTGCCGGCCACAGCGACGCGAATGGGCGAGCGACTCGACGAGCAGGACGACGGCGCCTTCGCCCAAGGACAGACCGTTACGCTCGGCGTCGAAGGGTGCGGTGGGTCTCGCGGAAAGCGCCTTCAGCGCATGGAAACCCTCGTACAAGAAGGGATGAAGTGCCTCGGTGCCACCCACGAGGACTTCGTCGCAGAGGCCGTCCTCGATGAGTGTCATCGCCTCGCCCAGCGCGACGGCGCTGGAAGCGCACGCTGCCCCCACAGTGAAGACCGGTCCGTGAGACGTCGTCGCCGCGGCGAGAGCGCGCGCCGGGCTGCCGAGAAAGTCCTCTGTCGAGAGGATACCGCGCTCCCAATCCGGAACTGCCCGTTCCAGGGCCCCCTTGGTGGTACCCACCACCACGCCCCTTCGTGGCGAGGAATCGAGAGTTCGTACCCCGAGGGCGTCGGCGAGTGCCGCCAGCAGCAGCCGTGAAGCGCGGTCCGGAGCCGGAAACTGAGAATATGCTGAGCTCGCAGAGACAAGGGCGTCGTCTTGAGGGGCCTCGGACGCGAGGGAGCTGCACAAGCCAGCCGTCGGAAAGCGGGTGACGGTCCGAATGGCAGACCGCCCGTCGAGCAGAGCGAAGACCGTCCGTTCCAATCCCAACCCGAAGCCGGTCACCACTCCCATTGACGTGATGACCACGGACATCGAAGTTGGCCTTTTACGCAGGTTGGTCGATTGCCTGCTGGATTTTCGAGCGTACCTGGGCGGCCACCGCTCGCCCATCCCCCGTCACCGAGACTGGGTCTAGCACCTGTACACGAATCCTTCCCCGGAAACGGAACCGGAAGCTTCCCTTTCCAAGCACACGTCCAGTGCCCTGGATTGCGACCGGGACGAGTGGGACGCTCATCCGCTGCGCGAGGTCAAACGCACCGCGCCGAAAACGCAACACGCGGTGGGCGTCCGGCGAGCGCGTTCCCTCGGGGAAGATGAGGACGTTGCAATTGTGGCGAAGCCAAAACTCGGCTCGGACGAGCGGGTCCTCGATGGTCTCTTCCGTTCTGGTGGGGACGGGGACGTAGCCAGAGAGCCGCAATTGAAGGCCCAAGACCGGAACGGAGAACAGGTTCGCACGAACCAGGAATTTGGCGAGCGGTAGGAAGGCGAGCAACAACGGGATGTCAGCCAGGGATTGGTGATTGGGGCAGAACACCACCGGTCCTTGTAAAGCGGCGAGCCGGCGGCGACCGTCGACTTGGAAATGGATTCGTGGCGCGGCCAGGACGATGCCCTTGCCCCACAGGCTCGCGACGAACCCCATGACCCTTCGCCGCGGGTCCACCCAAGGGTTGAAGGGCAAAAAGAGCAGAAGCCCCAACAGGGACAGCGAAACTCCCAAGACTCCTATCCAAAGCCAGAACAGAAGTGAGAGGAGGGTTCGTCCCGCACCGCCTTCCGGTTCGTGCATCGCCTGACTGGGCGGACCCGTTCGGCGGAGGTCGGTTGGTATATCCTCAGTCACCGTGTCGACCCTTCTCGCGATGAGCGCGCTGCTCGCTCTGCAGTTGACTCCCACCGATGCACAGACACTTCCTCCGGAACTGGTTGCCCTGCGCGAGTCTCTTCAACGAACGATGAAAGTGTCGGCAAAATTTACCCAAACGCGACACCTTGCCGCGCTACATGATGCCATGACAACCGAAGGCACCTTGGAATACCAAAACGGTGGCCGACTCGTCTGGCGCACGTTGCCCCCAGCCGAGAGCGAATTGGTACTCGATGGGCAGCACGTGACCATCCGGTACCCGGGCATGGGCGGCGTCCAAGACATCGACTTCTCCTCTCAGCCTGGCATGGGGAAAGTGTTCGAGACCATCCGCGCCGTGCTCCAAGCGGATCTCGACCATCTCCGCGCCCTCTTCACGGTGAGCATCCGGCGCAAAAAGCCGCTGCGTCTTTCCTTGACCCCTCGAACCGACCAGCTCGGTCGGACGCTTCGGCGAATTCAACTCGACTTCGACCATCAGCTGCGGCTCGTTCACGTGCGCCTGGAAGAGCCGGACGGGGATGCGACCGACATCCTCTTCCACGACCAGGTCGTTCAGACATCGCCGCACTGACCATGCGGCTGGCTCTAAACAGAGCACACGTCTGGATGGTGGCCCATCCCGCCATCACTCTCGTCGTCTCCGCAGTCCTGCTCGTCCTCGGCCTGGGCCTCTCTCGGCGTGCGACCACCGAGCAGGACGTGGGCGCAATGCTTCCCGGTGGTCCAGGCTCTCCAAGAGAGGCCGCCCGCCTCCTGAGCGACTTTGGAACACTCAACGCCTTGCTCGTGGACTTGGAGCTTCCAGGCTCGTCGGAGGAGCAGCTCGCCGAGGAAGGGCGTCTCCTAGCGCAGGCGCTCCGCAACTCTGGTCGGTTTCTCGAAGTTTATACGGGCCCGTCCGTCCAGGACGCGATGGCGGTGGGACAGATGCTCCTTCCACATCGCCTTCTGCTTCTGGAGGACCCCGCTGGAGAAATTGAACGTCGACTGGAGCGCCCGCGCCTCAAGGTCGAGCTCGAGACGCTGAAAGACCAGCTCGGCTCGCCTCAGGCCTTGATGACGAAGCGGGAACTTCTTGGAGACCCCCTCGGTCTGAATGCGGTCGTCCTGGCCGGTTTGGCTCACCTCGCCGGGGACGTGCGTCCTTCGCACGGCCAATTGCTCTCTCGCGATGGACACCATCTACTTCTGGTGACAACTCCCATCGGCTCGGCGCTCGACACGAAGGCGTCCGCGGCACTTCTCACCTCAGTGGCAGCCGAAGCGGCACGGCTGCCCCCCGGCCCATCGGGGCCTGCAGTTGTTACTGCTGTCGGCGGGCCGAGGTTTGCCGCGGAGAGCGTCCGTGCCGTCCGCAAGGATGTCGTCGTCACGTTCTTGACGTCGCTTGTGGCGCTGGTTTTTCTCTTCTTGATTCGCTTCCGGAACCTGCGGCTCTTGCTGCTGGCTTTCGTGCCGATTGGACTTGGCGTCGTGGGCGGCCTGACGACCGTGGTGCTCGTCCAGGGGCACATTCATGCGCTGACCTTCGCCTTTGGCTCGGTGTTGGTTGGCATCGCCATCGACTACCCCCTCTACCTCCTCAATGCAGTTTCGGTTCAACGCGGAACACAGCTGGAAAGGATGAGGGCGGGTCTCGAAAGTACTTGGCGTTCACTTTGGCTCGGATTTTCTACGACGCTGATTGCCTTCGTCATGATGTCGCTCTCGCAGTTTCCAGGCTTGCGGGAGCTGGCACTGTTTGCCGGCGGAGGGATCGTGACCGCCTTTGGCGCCACGCTGACGCTGTTGGTGCCGCTGTGTGCAATCTGGGGCCCCAAGCGGTGGCCAGAGCCCCCTCGATGGATGCCCTCGCTCCGGCGACGGGTCGTCGCGCCCTGGATGGCTTGCGCCGTTTCGTTCGCGGTGCTGACGGTCTCTATCGCCTTGGCCCCGACGCTTCGTTTCGACGGCGAGCTCCGTCACCTGGATGCGCAGCGTCCCGAGACGCTCGCGGAGTTCGACCACGTCCTGGAACGGTTTGGGCTCGGTGAGGCGGACTCGCTCGTGGCAGCGCGAGGTGGCACCGTTCAGGAGGTCCTCGCCATCAACGACGCCGTCGGCAGCGTCATGAGTCAGCTGACGGCCGCCGGCACTGTGTCTGGAGTGGTGGGCGTTGCCTCCTTTTTGCCCGCGGTTACGACGCAGCAGGAGAGAGCCAAACGTCTTTCCGCGATGGACGTCCTCCATGCCAAGACGCGCCTTTCGGAGGCGGCCGTCGAGGCGGGATTCTTACCGACAGCGTTTGACGCTTTCTGGGAGGAAGTGGCCACCGTTCGAACTGGACAGCTTGGCCCGCTGACCCCGGGTGACTTCGAGAAGACACCGCTTGAACCCCTTCTCAAGCGGATGCTTCGCTGCGGGGCTCAGGGCTGCCTGGTCGTCACCTCGTTCCACCTTCGCGATCCCACTCAGGTCGCTTCTCTTGCTCGAGCGCTCCCGTCGGGTGCCGCTCTTTTGAATGCGCAGGCCCTTGCAGAGAACACGGTGGCCAGAATCCCGCGTCAGCTGGCTTTGCTCTCGTGCTTCGTCCTTCTCCTCAATGTGGCGTTGCTCGCATTCGCCTATCGGTCTGCAAGGCTCGCCCTCATCGCCTGCCTGCCTGGCTGTCTGGGATTGGCAGGAACCATTGCCATTCTGGCGGCCATCCATGTGCCCCTCAACCTCGTTTCTGCGAGCGCGCTCGTCCTCATCCTCGGATGTGGTGTCGACTACGGCATTTTTGCACTGCAGGGCCAGACATCCCCCTCACCCTTTTCGGGCATGGAGTCGATGGGGGTGCTGTTGACCTCGCTTACCGCCCTTGCCGGATTTGGAACCCTTGTTCTGGCATCTTACCGGGCACTGCAATTCCTCGGTTCGGCGGTCGGCCTGGGCATCATCCTCAGTGCCCTTTCAGCCCTTTTTCTCTTACCGGGGCTCTACAGCGCACTCGGCCCGCGAGCTGGCAAACCCCAAGGAGCAGCATGAAGCAATTGACGAGCCGAGTCGCCCATCTGGTCTCGCATGGGTTTGGGGTGGCTGGCTTCCGGCGACCTCGAAGTTTCAAGAGAAGAGCGCTGTCCGGCCTGCTTCTGACGCAGCTGCTCGGGTGTATGGCGCCGACCTCAGTACCTCCTGCGGTGCTCGCGCCGCAGCTGTCGGTCGAGGCTGCTGAGGCCGCCAGAGCGACCTTGAAGGATCGAGCACCCTCATCCTTCAAGATGCTTCACCAGGTGGTGGCCAAGTACCAAGGCCAGAGCTACCTCATGTCCGGATACATGCTTGGCCGCAAGGACGGGTCCTTTCGTGTGTCGGCCTCGGCGTCCGTCGGGCCAAAGCTGTTCGACGTTTCCAAAGTCGATGGACGCTGGGAGTCTCAGGTGTACCTCCAGCCGCTTGCCGAACGGCTCGATGCGACCAACGTGGGCCGCTCCGTCGAGCGCATTTACTTCTTGCCGGCGACGGGACCACTCAGGACAGACGCCGGACGATGGGTGGCTCGCTCCCCCATTCACGGCGAAGAGGAAATCGACACCGTTGAAGACTGGCTCGACGGCGAGACGCTCGCGCTCCGACGGAAGCGCTACTTCAAAGGCGGCCGCCAGGTGGTCCAGGTTGACTATGACAAGCTGGAACTCGTCCAGGGCACCTGGCTGGCCCGAAGCGTCCTGCTCACTGACGGCCGCGGCTTCAGCCTCGAGCTCAACGTGACTGGCTATGAGCCGGGATTTCCAGTTTCGGATGCGGCCCTCAGGGTCCGGACGTCAGCGTCGAGCGATTGACTGGCGAGAGGGTCGCCTCGGCAACTCTGCGCTTTTCAACCATCACTCGGACGCCGGCGACAAAAACCTTCTCGCAGCTAGTCCAGTGCTCGCAAGACCACCGTGGCGTTGGTGCCACCAAACCCGAAGGAGTTTTTCAGGATGGTCCGTGGACGAATGGGCACTGAGCTCACTGGCAGCTCGAGCGCTGCCGAGACCACATCCGGAACCTCCAGATGGGGATTCCCGGCGATAAACCCGTCCCGCATCATGAGCAGGCAATAGGCCACCTCACTCGCGCCGGACATCCAGCACTCGTGTCCAGTGAGTGCCTTCGTCGACGAAACGGGCACAGGGCTTTGCGAGAAAACGTGCTGGATGGCGGCGGCTTCCACTGAATCTCCGGCCGGCGTGGACGTCGCGTGCGCATTGACGTAGTCCACCTCCGAAGGATGAACGCTGGCGCGTCGGAGAGCTCCCTTCATGGACTGCTCTGCGCCGAGTCCAGTGGGCTGGGTGAGGTGCGTTCCGTCGCAGCTGAAGGCATACCCGACCACCTCTGCGTAAATTGCTGCGCCCCGGGCGCGCGCCGAGTCCAACGACTCGACCACCAAGGCTGCACCTCCGCCAGACGGAACGAGTCCGTCTCGTGCTTGGTCAAAGGGACGCGAGGCCCTGGCTGGGTCCGTCTCGTTCGTCGAAAGCGCTCCCAGAGCGTCGAAGGCGGCCATTCCCTGCCAGGAGGTTTCCTGCGCGCCGCCACAGATGACGATTTCCTGCTGATCCGAAGCGATGAGCATCGCGGCCTGACCCAACGCATGAAGTCCGCTGGCACAAGCCGCTGAGAGAGACCAACAGGCGCCCTGCATCCTGACCAGCGTGGCCAGATTCATGCTGACCGAGGAATTCATGACTCGGATGATGTGTCCCGTCCCCAAGGCACTCGTTCGTCCCGTGGCTTTGAGCTCGGCGAAGACTGCTTCTGCTGCGTCGCAGGTCGAGTCGTTGCCAAAGACTGCGCCGACCTCCGGTCGGGCAAGCGAAGCGAGTTCGAGACGCGCGTCCGAAATGGCATCAAGCGCCGCGGCGCATCCGTAGGCGGCCGCCTCACCCATCGTCCGGCGGCTCTTTCGGTCGAAGCGGTCGGCCGGATCGAACCCCTTGATGAGACCCGTCAGAGACGAGCGAAACCCTCGCTCCTTCCGTGAGGGGTCGAGTCCAACTCCCGACCGCCCCTCTCGCAGGGAGCGCGCAATGTCGTCCAGCCGGATTCCAATGCTGGAGATGACTCCAATCCCAGTGATGACGACGCGTTTCAAGGCAGTGTCTCCACTTTCGTCGCACTCGCTACGCCATCCACATCCCGCCATTCACGCCAAACACCTGCCCGGTGACGTATCCCGCTTCCTCGGAGCAGAGGTAGCGAATGACGTGCGCTACCTCACGGGGCTGACCGACTCGACCGACCGGAACGAGTGGCAGAAGCGCTGGGACCGGAGCTCCCTTCAGCATCTCCGTTTCGATGAGGCCCGGCGAGACGACATTGACCGTGATGCCTCGAGGAGAAAGCTCGAGCGCCAGGGATCGCGCGGCTGAGATGAGGGCACCTTTGCTCGCAGCGTAGGCCACTTGCCCAGGGCTTCCTCGCTCAGCGGCGACGGAGGAAAGAAGGACGATGCGGCCCGTTCTCTCACGGAGCATGCCCTTCACCATCGGGCGGCCAATCGAAAGAAGACTGCCCAAGTTGGTGGCAATGACTTCGTCCCATTGGGCGTCAGCGGTCAGCGCGAAAAGTGTGTTGCAGGTAATCCCCGCGTTGAGCACGACCGCATCTGGAACTCCGAACGCTTCGAGCAGACCCGTGGTCGCCGCATCTGCCGCTTGGCGGTCCGCCACGTCGAAGGACACCAAATGCGGTTCCGGGCCGCCCTCCCGAACGATGGCGGCGGCGACGTCACGTGCCGCGACTTCCTGCCGACGGTAGTGCAGCCAAACCCGATAACCCGCTCTACCCATGGCGAGGGCGGCAGCGGCTCCGATTCCTCGGCTGGCTCCAGTAATGAAGACCTGCTTCAAGCGAAGACTCGCACGGGACGTGTGCAGTAGAGATGCTTACGACTACCCCACATGGCAACACCCCCAAATGAGCTCTCGAGGCACTAAGTCTCATCTCGCTAATGGCGCGAAGTCTGGCTAAGCGACTTTGACCTGATTTCAAGGGTGTTGGAACATGACCTCCGAAATGGCTGACTCCGTCTTGGTGACAAGGGCCATCCGGATGGTCAATGAGACGCTCGTGAACGAGTTTGAGCTCGCCCCGGGTGCCATCGTTCCCGACGCTCGCATGCGTGAGGACCTCGGCTTGGACAGCTTGGACGCAGTCGACTTGATTGTCGCAATCGAAAAGGCACTTCACCTTCGCATCCCGGAAGAAGTTGCCCACGGAATGCGAACCATTGGCGATGTGTACAACTACGTCCGGACGGTCGTCGGTTCGAGCGCCGCAGGACTGTCCGCCGAAGGTCAGGCTGTCGATTCGTAGTTACAGCAGCGCCTCGACATTGGCGCGTGTCTCCGCCGAAGCCAGGACGGGGACAATTTCGCACTCCTGCAAGTCACTCCACTGGAGCACCCACTGTTGGAGCGGCCGCAAGTCATCGCACTCCATGACTTGGAAGCAGCGGTCGAAATTGGGCTCAATCCAGCTGGCGACGTATTTGAGGCCCTGGGGCAAAAGGCGCCCCTTCTCGCGGACACGGCGGTAAATGGGCCTCGGGTCGTGGTTGCGAAAATGCTCGATGATCATGAATTGCATGGACAGCTCCCCATTGGACGTCAAGACGGTCGAAAGAATCCTGAGCAATTTTCCCCCCGCGTCCCGTGGGAAAGCGCCGGTGAGGGCATGGCCCCGGGGCCGCCTCCGGAGCGGGCTCGGCACTGGGCCCATAGCTTGACATCCCAAGGAGGGCCGACTACATGGCTTCCCCTTTCAGAACAGGGGTTTACCACCGATGTATGCGGTCATTAGGACGGGCGGAAAGCAGTACCGCGTCGCCGCGGGTGACGTCGTCCGCATCGAGAAGGTCCCGGGCGAAGTGGGGGCCACCATCACCTTTGAGGAGGTCCTTCTCGTCGGTGGCGACGCGGCTCCGCGCATCGGAAAGCCGCTGGTGCCGGGCGCCAAGGTGCTGGGCACCATTACTGCCCAGGACAAGCACGCCCGCGTGCTGCATTTCCGCAAAGAGAAGGAAGGCTGGACCCGTCGGCGCGGTCATCGGCAGCCCTTCACTGAAGTCAAAGTCACACAGGTCGCCGGCTGAAGGAACGACAGGTCCATGGCTCACAAAAAAGGACAGGGCAGCTCGCGGAACGGCCGTGACTCGCCGGGCCAGCACCGGGGCGTCAAGGTGTACGGCGGGGAAGTGGTTCCCTCCGGCAGCATTCTCGTCCGCCAGTTGGGCACCGTCATTCACCCGGGCCGCAACGTCCGGCTGGGCCGCGACTTCACCCTCTACGCCACCGCCACCGGCGTCGTGAAGTACGAGCGCGTCGGGCGCGACCGGAAGAAGGTTTCCGTCGACCCCGTCGCCAGCGCCTAGACTTTTGGTTTTGTTGCCCGGGAGCTCCTCCCAGGAGGCGCGCGCGGGATGAAATTCGTCGACCAAGTCAGCATTCACGTGAAGGCCGGCGACGGCGGAAACGGCGCAGTCGCCTTCCGGCGCGAGAAATTCATCGAGCACGGCGGCCCGTCCGGTGGAGACGGAGGCAACGGCGGCTCGGTTCGCCTCGTCGCCGACCCGCAGCTCACCACGTTGCTCGACTACCGCTACCAGCCGCTTCAGCACGCGTCCGGCGGGCAGCACGGCATGGGCAGTGACTGTAACGGGCGTTCCGCCGAGGACTTGGTGCTTCGCGTCCCGGCGGGCACTCTGGTGAAGGATTCCCAAACCGGCGAGCTGTTGGCAGACCTCTCCACCCCCGGTGCCGAGCTGGTGGCCGCCAAGGGGGGCCGAGGCGGGCTGGGCAATATGAATTTCGCCACCTCCACCCGCCAGGCGCCGCGCTTTGCGCAGGAGGGCACCCCAGGCGAGGAGCGGGACCTCGTCCTGGAGCTCAAGCTGCTGGCCGATGTGGGCCTCCTGGGCTTTCCCAATGCCGGGAAGAGCTCACTCATCGCCCGCGTCTCCAAGGCGCGGCCCAAGGTGGCCGACTACCCCTTCACCACCCTGGTGCCCAACCTGGGCATGGTGGCCTACAAAGACGGCCTGTCCTTCGTCATGGCCGACATTCCCGGCCTCATTGAAGGGGCGGCGGAGGGCGCGGGCCTGGGCCTTCAGTTTCTGCGCCACGTCGAGCGCTGCCGGGTGCTCATCCACCTGGTGGACTTGTCCGCAGAGGGCCCGGGCCGCTCGCCCTTGCATGACTTGGACGTCCTCAACCGCGAGCTCGGGCGCTTCAGCCCGAAGCTCGCCTCCAAGCCGCAAATCGTCGCCGCCAACAAGGTGGACTTGCCCGAGGCGCGTGCGCGTCTCGTCCGGTTGACTGCCGCACTCCGTCGTCGCGGCATCCCCGTCTTCCCCATCTCGGCAGCCACCGGAGAGGGCGTCTCTCGACTCCTGGATGCAGTGGCCACGGTGGTGTTTGGAGGAGCTCCCCCCGCCCTCCCGAAGCCGCGGTCCCGCCCCCGCACCGCGGCCAAACCCAAGGCGGCGCAGCGACAACGGCCCCGGGCGCGGCGCAGCGCCGTGCGTCGGAAGCGCTGAAACATGGCACGGGCCCCCAAACGCGCCGGGCCTCGCCCCGTCGGCGCGCCGGTGGCCGAGACGCTGGTGCTTGGGCCGCGCCGGAAAAAAATCGAGGAGGTGGTGCGCCACCGGACGCGCAGTCTGGTGGTGGTGCTGGACCGCATAGAAGACCCCTTCAACATGGCGGCCGTCCTGCGCACCTGCGAGGCCTTCGGCATCCAGGAAGTCCACGTGGTGGAGCACCCGGAGGTGCGGTTTTCGCCCAACGAGCGGGTGACGCAAGGCTGCGACAAGTGGCTCGAGTTGCACCGCTGGGAAAGCTTCGCTGCCGCCCGGGAGGCGCTTCACGGGCGCGGTTTTGAAGTCTGGGTCTCCGCCGCGCAGCCCGGTGCCACCTCTCTTTGGCAGCTCAGCTTTCCCGGCAAGCGCGCGCTGGTGTTTGGAAACGAGCGCCACGGCGTCTCGGACGAGGCGCTGGCCTTGGCCGACGGGACATTCTGGATTCCCATGCGCGGCTTCACCCGGAGCCTCAACGTCTCCGCGGCGGTGGCGGCCACCTTGGGCCGGGCCCTGGACTGGCGCGCCCAGCCGGGAAATGAGGCAGGCGCGCTCTCCTCCGAGGAAGCGCGTGCCTTGCGCGAGCGCTTTCATGCCCTCTCAGTGAAGCAGCGCGGCCGCATCTGGAGGCCGGGAAAGCGGTGAATGTAGGCTGACGGGGCGTCACCCTTCCTTTGCCGTCCCTTCACCCGGACGTCGCCGTGTTGAGGGAGCGTTCCGACAACGTCGCCCTCGTGTCGCCCCCTGGCGCCCGTGCTGTGACTCGCGTGCGAGAGACTCTTTCCCCAAACAGCTTCGGGAAGGAGCCCCATGGCGCGGTACAGCATTCGGCCCCTCGGCTCGGCGGACTTCGAGACGCTTCTGCGTCTCGAGGAGGAGGTTTTTGGACGAAGCGGAGAGTCGCTTCTCGGCCCCTACTACGTCCGTCTGTGCTGCGACTTCTTCCAGGAGAGCTGCTTTCTCGCGCTCGACGGAGAGCTTCCGGCCGGCTACCTCCTCTGCTTCCTCAAAGGGCGTGAGGCGTACTGCACCACGCTGGCGGTGCTTCCGCAGTACCAACGGACGCGGGTGGTGGTGGAGCTCCTCCGGGCACTGGTGCAGCACCTGCTCCCCCGGGCGGACAGCTGCTGGTTCACGGTGGAGGAAAACAACGTCGCCGCGCGGGCCCTGCACAAGGCCCTCGGCGCCCGGGACACCGGGGTCCGCACGGGCTTCTATGGCCCTGGCGCGGACAGAATTGTCTCTCGCATTGACCGCGATGGCCTCGCCGCGCTTCGGGCCCGCTACGAGCGACTCGGTCTCCTCAGTCCAGAGCAAACCGAGCTTCGAGGCGCCGCGTGAGTAGCCTCTTTAGCTCCACCCTGTTGCCTCCCTTCCAGGTGCACGGCCCCGTCCCGCCTCCTCAACTGCGGGTGCTGCACCGGGTGACGGGCACCCTGGCCGCCGTCCTGGACGCCGGCGCACGGGCGCGGGCGGAGTCCGTCCCGTCCGAGGACGCGCGGTTTCGCGCCCAGGCGTCTCGTGCCCACCAGCTGGCGAAGCGGCTGGCGGAGCTCAACGGGCTCCGCCTGCGGGTGGAGGGGCCGCTGCCCTGCGCTCCCAGCCTCCTCGTCTCCAACCATCTCGGCTACTGGGACGCGGTGCTGCTGGGTGCCCTGCTCCCCCTGGTGGCCATCGCCAAGTCCGAGCTCTCCGGCTGGCCGGCATTGGGCAAATGCGGACAGGCGCTGGGGACACTCTATGTGCGGCGGGGAGACGTCCACCACGGGGCGCGCGTGCTGCGACAGGGGCTGCGGCGCCTCTCCGCCGGCGTCCACCTTCTCAATTTCCCCGAGGGCACCACCACGGACGGAAGCCAGGTGCTGCCCTTCCGCCGCGGTGCTTTTGGAATGGCTTCCCGCGCGGGCGTCGACGTGGTGCCGGTGGGCTTGCGACTCGCGAGGGAGGCGTGCTGGCTTGGCGGTGAGGCCTTCCTGCCGCACTACCGCCGGCACTGGCAGCGCGGCGGCGTGGTGGAGGCCACGGTGCACTTTGGGCGTCCCTTGCAGCCGCGGGACTTCGCCACCGCCGAGGCCTGCGCCGAGGCCGCGCGGGCCCAGGTGCTGGCGCTTCTGGGGAGGAAGGCGGCTTGAGCCAACAGCCGGCAGCCGAGTACCTCCGCCACGGCCAGACGCCCTTCTTCCGGCTTCCCATGGCGGACTTGCATGCCGCCGCGCCCTACGCCGGCGCCGGCGCGGTGCTGCTGGGCGTCCCCTACGACGGCGGCACCACCTACCAGCCCGGCGCCCGGCTTGCGCCCTACGCCATCCGCCGGGTGAGCGCCCTGGTGCAGTCCTACCACCCCACCCACCAGGTGGACGTCTTCCGGAAACTCTCGGCGCTGGACGGCGGGAATGTCGCCCTGCCGCCCTTCGACGCGTCGCTGGTGCGTACCGTCATCCAGCGTGAGGTGGCGCAGGTGGTGGAGGCTGGCGCTGCCCCCTTCGTCGTGGGGGGAGACCACACCGTGGCGCTTCCGGCCATGCGCGCCGTGGCCGCCACCCACGGGCCGCTGGCGGTGGTGCACGTGGACGCCCACCTGGACACCAGCGGGCCCGAAGTCTGGGGCGACGCCTACCACCACGGCACGCCGCTGCGTCACGCGCTGACGGAGGACCTCATCGAGCGAGGACAGCTGTGGCAGGTGGGCCTGCGTGCCTCCTGGGGGCATCCGGAGGAGGGGGCCTTTGCGGCGGCCTACGGAGCGCGACAGGTGGGGATGGAGGCCCTGGAGCGCCACAGCCTCTCCGAGCTGGTGGCCGCCATTCGCCTCGGCGTCGGAAACCGGCCCCTCTACGTCACCTTTGACGTGGACGCCATTGACCCGGCGTTTGCTCCGGGAACGGGAACCCCCGTCCCCGGAGGACTCAGCGCTCGCGAGGCGCTGGTATTCCTCCGCGGGCTGAAGGGCCTGCGTCTGGTGGGCATGGACCTGGTGGAGGTGTGTCCGGCGTTGGACCACGCCGACATCACCTGCCACCTGGCCGCGGCCCTCCTCTATGAGGGCCTCGCGCTCCGCGCGCTCTCGACCCCCTGACGTCTCAAGGTGGAGGGGACTACTTCTTCATCCCGGCATACGTCATCGCGACGAAAGCATCGGGTTTGAAGAAGCCATTCCCAAAGACGGCGTCGAACTCGGCCGTCGGCTTTGCCGCCACCACCTCGTCCTGCGTCTTGCCCTGCTGGATGGCTTTCCGGATGCGGTCGCGCACGGTGGCCAGCATGTCGCGGAAACGCTTCAAGTCCGCCTTGGTGCCTACCGGCCCATGCCCAGGGATGACTTTCGTCCCGTCGTCGATGCGCGCAAGCACCGCGTCCAGCGCCGTCACCACGCCGTCGATGGAGCCACCCGAGCCGGTGTCGATGAGAGGGTACATGCCGTTGAAGAAGACGTCGCCCATGTGCACCACGTTGGCTTTCCGGAACCAGAGGACGGAGTCCCCGTCGGTGTGGGCCGAGACGACGTGGAAGACGTCCACCTGCTCGCCGTCGAAGTGAAAGGTGAGGCCCTCAGCAAACGACACCACCGGCAGTGCTGCCGCTGGAGCAGGCGGTATGTTTTTCTTCAGGCGCGCGCTGTACTGCTCGGTGCTCAACCGCTTGAAGACATTGTCCTGTGCGACGATGACGGCTCCATCCGTCCCGAGCGGTGCGTTTCCGCCGGTGTGGTCGCTGTGAAAATGGGTATTGACGACGAAACGTACGGGCTTCGGGCTCAGCTGTTTCACGGCGGCGAGGATTTTCGGGACGAGCGGGGCGAACTCGTCGTCCACCAGCAGCACGCCGTCCGCGCCCACCAGGACGCCAATGTTTCCACCCGAGCCCATGAGCATCGAAACCGAGCCGGCGAGGGGCACCGTCTTGACCTCCACTTTGGAGAAGTCCTCGTCTTGGGCAGAGGCCAACGAGGCGCTGAAGAGGACACACAACGCGAGCAAGGAGCGAGGGGCCATGGCGCGGGGGAATAACAAACTTGGGCACTCCTGCCACTGCCCAAACTACGGAAGGCGCCGTTGACGCTGGACGTCGAAGCCTTTGCCGTGTCAGGTGTCGAACCATGAACGCACTGGCGCTCCTGGTGTTGCTCTGCGCGTCGCCGCCGGATGCGGGCGGTGCGGGAGCGCCACCCACGGAACCCACCGCCGAAGTCAAAGCGCTCGTCGAGCGGATGCAGGCCTTCTACGAGCGCACCGAGGACTTCACCGCCAACTTCCGGCAGACGTACCTCTACAAGAGCTTCGGGCGCACCACCACCTCCACCGGGACGGTGGCCTTCAAGAAGCCGGCGCAGATGCGGTGGGACTACCTGAGCCCCGCCCCTCGCTCCTTCGTCCTCACCGGAGAGCGCGTCTACGCCTGGGACCCGCAGGCGCAGACGCTTACCCGGGCTGCGCTTCCCACCAGCGAGTTGTCGAGCTCCGTCACCTTTCTCTGGGGGAAGGGCCATCTCTTGGACGAATTCACCATCTCCAAAGCGCCCTGCCCGGACTGTCAGGGCGTGCTCCTCGTCCTGAGGCCCAAAAAGTCCGAGACACGCTTCCGCGAGCTGCGGCTCGAGCTCGAGCCGAAGACGGCTCAAGTGCGCAAGTCGGTGGTGGTGGACCCGGACGGCAGCGAAAACACCATCCTCTTTACCGACCTCAAAACCAACACCGGCCTCAGCAAGGAGCGCTTCATCCTGGACGTGCCGGCAGGCATCCCGGTGCTGGACGTCAACCCGCCAGCGTTAAAATGAGAGTCTTTCCGCTCGGGCTCCTCCTCGGCGTAGCGGCGTGCACCCACCTCACGCCCTTCAGCCCCCGAGCCCTGAGTGGCCAAACCCTCTCCCTGCGGCCCGGCTGGTCCATGGCGCTGGCGGTGGACGGGAGCGTCGCCGGACGTCCAGCCGTCATCCATCTCGCGGTGGAGGAGCCGTTGAGCCGAGTGACAGAGGGCTGCTTCGAGTCCACGCCCGAGTCGGTGGCCCGCGTGGACACCGGAGGCGCCCTCACAGACGCGGGCACTCCGTCGAGGCGTCGCTTTCAAGAGCAGGTGGTGGCGAACAACGTCCAGTTGGGAAGCCGCGTCCTGGGCGACGTTGTCGCACTTCGAGACGGGGGCACCACCTGCGAGCTGACGCTGGGCTCCGAGGTGCTCATCGGTTTTGTCCTGGAGGTCAATCCCGGCGGGCGGACGGTGACGTTCCACGCCGAGATGCCCACCGTTCCGGTGTACCGCACCGAGGAGTCCGTGGTGCTCGAGCTCACGCTCGACCCGCGGACGGACCGTCCGTCCTTGGCGGTGCAGCTCGACGCCTCAGGAAGTCCGTTGACGCTGCCCATGGTGCTTGCGACGGCGGACAGCCGGGTGCGGGTTTCGGCCGAGGCCGGACGGGCCCTGGCCGGAAATGGCGTCAGCGGTACGAGCCTGTTCCCCAAGTCGCTCTCCCTCTCGCCCGGGTGGGCGCTCCACCACGTCAGCGTCTCGGTGGAGGCCGCGGCGGACGGAGCGGCTGGGCCCTCTGGCGCGGAGGAGCAGCCCGCGCCTGGCCTGTCCGGCGTGCTGGGCGCGGACGCCTGGGGGCACTACCGCGTCCTCATCGACTTGCGCGGCCAGCACCTGGTGCTCAACCGAAGGCCACCGCCGGTGGAAGGAGGGCCCGGACCGGAGTCCTGGACGAGCCTCTCCTCGGAGTCGACGCCCAAGGGAAGCCTGTTGCGCCTCGTCTCCTGGCAGACGCTCGACGCGGGCGGACACCTCTCGCTCGAGCCAGGCTACGTGGAGCTCAGGTCCTGTCGCTTGGGACTCACCCTTGGGCCGGAAGACCCGGGCGCGAGCTTCGAGGTTTCCCTCCCCTGGCCGGGCCTGGAGAAGGAGATGCCGGCCTGCGCCCAGGAGGTGGCCTCTGTCCCAGCCTGGACGGGAGAGCTCGACGTCAACGCGGCCTCTCGGCCGTGCAGCGGCACGTGCGTCTACGCCCAGGAGCTGCCCGCCGGAAGGACTGTCTGCCAGTGCTCGGGGAGGCCGTCCGTCGTCCGCACGCCGCCACCCCCGCGCGCACCCGAGGCCGCGCCCTCGGCTCCGGAGCCCTCCGACCCGGCCAGGCCTCCACGCCGCTGAGGGGTGCGCGCCCTAGGCGGCGACGGTGGAACGGGGCAGCACCGGACGGCGTCCCTCGGGGCGCTCCACAATCCGCCCCACGAGGTCATAGTCGTGGGCCTCGGTGACTTCGACGGTGACGAATTCACCGGGGTAGGCAAAGCCGTCGTTGATGTAGACCTGCCCATCAATCTCCGGGGCCTGGCCCTCGTGCCGCCCGACGAGGAGGTGCTCCGTCTCCGGGCTCGGCCCCTCCACCAAAACCGTGAGGCGCCGCCCGAGGAGCTTCTGGTTTTGCTCCCGGTTGATGCGCTTCTGGAGCGCCATGACCTCGCGCCAGCGGCGCTCGATGACCGGCCCGGCCACCTTGTCCGGGAGGTGGAAGGCAGCCGTGCCCTCCTCGTCCGAGTACTTGAAGCACCCCATGCGCTCGAAGCGCATGGTGCGCACGAAGGCCTTCAACTCCTCGAAGTCCTCGGCCGTCTCTCCAGGCAGTCCGGCGATGAGCGAGGTGCGGAAGGTGAGGCCGGGTACCCGGGCACGGATTTTGGCCACCAGCGCCTCCAGAAAGGCGCGGTCGCGCCCGCGCTTCATGGACTTCAACAGGCGGTCCGTGGCGTGCTGCAGCGGCATGTCCAGGTACTTGGCGATTTTTGGCTCGTTGGCCATGACGTCAATCAGCTCGTCCGGGAAGACGCGGGGGTAGGCGTAGTGCAGCCGAATCCATCGGACGTCCACCGCGCACAGCGCGCGCAAAAGCTCGTACAGCTTCGGCTTCTGGGGGAGGTCGTGGCCGTAGGCGGTGAGGTCCTGGGCGACGAGGTTGAGCTCGCGCACGCCGGAGGCGGACAGGGCGTGGGCTTCCTCGAGAATGTCCGCCACCGGGCGTGAGCGCTGGGCGCCGCGGAGCGTGGGGATGATGCAGAAGGCGCAAGCGTTGTCGCAGCCCTCGGAGATTTTCAGGTAGGCGGTGTACTTGGGGCTACTGTTGACTTTCGGCGTCCGGGCGTCGTGGATGTAGTCCGGGTCCGGAATCACTTGGCGCGGGGCATTCTCCGCGGCGAGCAAGTCGCCCAATTGCACGTAGGCCGACGTCCCGAGAAAGTGGTCGACTTCGGGCATCTCCCGAGCGAGGTCCGGCGCGTAGCGCTGGGAGAGGCAACCCGTCACCACCAGGGTGCCGCATTGGCCCGTCTTCTTGTACTGGGCGAGCTCCAGGATGGAGTCGATGGACTCCTGCTTCGCCGGTCCGATGAAGGCGCAGGTGTTGATGACGATGACTTCGGCCGCGGCCGGGTCATCGACGAGCCGGTAACCTCTCTGGTTCAGAGTGCCGAGCATCACCTCGGAGTCGACCCGGTTCTTCGGGCACCCGAGCGTCATCATGTAGAGCGACCGGTCTTCTCGCTTCACTGGTTTCCGTACTCCGTTCGTTCGAAATGGTCGCGGCTCCAGATGAAGCGCTCTGTGGCGCCGCTCGAGTAGCCCACCGTCAACTCCCCGCTCGGGTCGAGCGACACCGAGAGCGCCCGTCCCAGCGCACAGCTGCGCGCTGGCCAGTCCAGGACGCGCTCGGCGATGCGTCCCCTCACCCGGTAGAGGAGAAAGCGCACCTCGCGGTCCGGGGAGCAGGTGTCCTGGGCGTCGAAGGGGTCCTGCCCAGTGAGGACGGCCAGCACCGCACCGCCGTCGGGCAATGTCATTCGGTCTGGGATGTACAGCCGGAGCGCGCTCGGGTCGAGCGACGTCTCGCTGACGAGGGCACGGAGGCTGGCCAGCGTCAGCGGCTTGTCGGCCAGTATCCACCGCGGCTCGACGCGCTCACCAAACCCTACCCAGCCGCCCGGTCGCGCCTCCAGCGCCAGCACCTCCGGCGGCGCGCGCTGACGTGCGGCGGAGAGCATGGACTCCGGCAACTCCAAGCGCACCGGCGGCGGCGAGCCTGGTGGGCAGGAAGAGAGCCTCTGAGCAGGTGCGCCTTCGCCGTCCGTCGGGCCGGCGCCGAGGCACAACTCCAACAGGAGAGGCCCGTGCGCCGGCAATCGCGGGAGCGCCACTGGCGGCAAGGCCGCTTCGACGCCGAGGCCATGCGGCGTGCGCACCACCGCGACTTCCAGTGCCGCTTGGGCGTAGCCCGGGGCCTCCTCGAGCGGGGAAGGCCGCTTGCCGTCCGGGCCGACGTAGAAGACGTGGCCCGGAGCGGCGACGCCGGCGTCCGGCGCATGAAGACCCAGGGTGAGGAGCGCCGCGCCCTCCGGGCTGCCGTCCGTCACGTCAATGCCGAGGTACAGCGTGTCTCCGAAAACCGCCGCGCGCGCGCTGAAGCCCGGCGCACGGTTACTCGGCGGGCGGGTGAGCACCGGCGTCGCTCCCAGCAAGTCCTTCAAGTCACCGTCCACGCGGGGGCGTCGAGGCAGCTCGGCCACCTTCTTGACGCACGGCTCCTCCTTCGGCGGAGCAGGGGCCGGGGGCTGGGGGACGGGCGCGAGCGCGAGCATCGCGACAAGCCACGCGGAGGGGTAGGAAAGCATGAAGTGCTAAGAATTCAGGGGGTTTCTAAGAGAGGCCCCTGGGGCCCGAGGGCTTCTATCAGAGCTTGAAGAGGAGGGGCACCACCGGGGGCCGGCGGCCCGTCCTTTCCCGGAAAACCCGGCGTACCACCCGGACGAGCTCCTCCCGGAGCCATGCGTCATCCGCCCGTAAGGAGGGGCTCACCTCCTCCAGGAGCGCCTGGACGTCCTCGAGGCCGCTCTGCAGGACGCTCTCTTCGGCCTGAGTCAGCCCCCGGCCCGAGAGGCGGGGAGGGCCGGCGAAGGAGCGCCCATCCGCCGCCAGCACCACGGCAGCGGCGACGACGCCGTTTTGGCCGAGGCGCCGGCGGTCGGCCAGCGCCTCGGGGGACACCTCCCCAGTGCCAGCCCTGTTTTGGGGAAGCCGTCCGACAGGCACCGTCCCCACCAGGCGCCCCTGCCCCGAGGAAAAGTCCAGGACGTCCCCGTCACGAACCAGAAGTCGCTGGTCCGCCGGCACCTGCGCCATGCGCGCGAGCTCGAGGTGGGCTGCGAGCTGGCGGAGGTGTCCGTGGATGGGGACGAAGGCGCGGGGGCGTACCGTGTCCAGCATCCGCCGCTGCTGCGCTCGGGCGGCGTGCCCGGAGACGTGAATGCCGGGCTCCGTCCCGGCGTGCACCACCACCGCGCCCGCGGACACCAGGGCGTCGAGGAGGGCGCTCACCGGTCGCTCATTTCCGGGAATGGTGCGCGCTGAGACGAGAACGGTGTCCCCCGCCCGGACGCGCAACGGCTCTGCCTCCGGTTGCAGCATTTGGCTGAGCGCGGCCAAGGGTTCACCTTGCGCACCGGTGGTGAGGATGCACACCTTGGCCGGCGGCAGAGAGGCGCCTTGCTCGGGCTCGGCCAGGAGCCCTTGGGGAATGCGCAAGTACCCGAGGCGCGCCGCGAGCTCGACGTTGCGTGCCATGGCCCGCCCGGCCACCACCACCCGGCGTCCCGTCTTCTCGCAGAGCTCGAGCAGGTGCTGGACGCGGTGCAGCTGCGAGGCAAACATGGCCACCAGCACCCGCCCCGGCGCGGCCGGGAGGAGCCGTGCGAATGTCTCGGCCACCAGCCGCTCGGGAGGCGTCTCCCCCTCCACCTCCGCGTTGGTGGAGTCGCTGAAGAGGCAAAGCACGCCGCTGTCTCCGAGTTCGCCCAAGCGGTGCAAGTCCGTGGGGCGGCCGTCGAGGGGGACGTCGTCGAGCTTGAAGTCCCCGGTATGCACCAGCGCCCCTTCCGGGGTGTGCACGGCGAGCCCCACCGCGTCCGGCAGGGAATGGGCCACACGGAAGGCCTCGACGTCGAAGGCTCGGCCCACGCGGAAGCGCTCCCCGGGGAGTATTTCGCGCAGCTCGGCCTGGAGCCCGAGCTCCTCGAGGCGTTGGGCCAGCATTCCCAACGTGAGGCGTGTCCCGTACACGGGCACATTTCGCTGCCGCAAGAGGTGGGACACTGCGCCGATGTGGTCCTCGTGCGCGTGGGTGAGGACGAGCCCGGTTAACGGCGTGCTGCCCGCGAAGAGGTAGGAGAAGTCCGGCACCAGGATGTCGACGCCCGGAAATTCCGGCCCCGGAAACATCAACCCCGCGTCTACCAGGAGCCGCTCTCCCCCGAGCTCGAACACCATGGCGTTGAGGCCGATTTCGCCCAGGCCTCCCAGGGGAATGACGCGCGCCACGGCCGGCGACTCTAGCGGCCGCCGGTGTCAGGCCCCTTTAGGAGACGGCGGCGGGAGCCGCGGGGCGGACGGCCGACTTGAAACGGCCGATGCGCAGCACGAGGACGGAGGCCACGAGGCAGAACGTGCCCGCCGACAGCCAGGCCAGCGTGTACGTCGCGGTGGAGGTGCGGATGATGCCCGCCCCGAGCGCTCCGAAGCTGGCCCCAATCTGGTGGCCCGCAAAAATCCACCCGAAGGCCACCGGCGCGTCCTGCCGCCCAAAGACGTCGGTGGTGAGCTTCATGGTGGGCGGCACGGTGGCAATCCAGTCCAGGCCGTAGAAGATGGCGAAGACGGCGAGCGCCCCTTCCGAAAGCTGGAAGGCGTAGGGCAGAAACAACAGCGAGAGGCCGCGCAGGCCGTAGTACCAGAAGAGGAGCCAGCGGCTGTCGCGTCGGTCTGAGAGCCAGCCGGAGGCGGTGGTGCCCACCAGGTCGAAGACGCCCATCATCGCCAAAAGGCCGGCGGCGCGAACCTCGGGGATGCCGTGGTCCATGCACGCCGGGACGAGGTGCGTACCCACCAGCCCGTTGGTGGTGGCGCCGCAGACGAAGAAGCTCGCGAAGAGCAACCAGAAGTCGCGCGAGTGCACGCCTTTGCGCAGGACGGCAAAGGCGTGGACCAGAGGCGAGCGAGTCGAGCGCGGAGGCTCTCCGCTTCCCGGCTGCGCTCCGAAGGGCCGCAGCCCCAAGTCCGAGGGCCGGTCGCGGATGAAAATGGCCACCAGTGGGATGACACAAGCCAGCACCACGGCCACCGTGGTGGGGACGGCCTGCCAGCCGCGCCGCTGCACCAGCGTGGCAAGAATGGGCAGGAAAATAAGCTGCCCGGTGGCGGTGGCCGCGGTGAGGACGCCCATCACCAGGCCGCGCCGCTCGTGGAACCAGCGGTTCACCACCGTCGCACCCAGGACGGTGGCGGTGGTGCCCGTCCCGAGCCCCACCAGCACGCCCCAACTGAGGATGAGCTGCCAGGGCTGTGTCATCTGCGTGGTGAGGGCCACCCCGAGGCAGATGACGCTCAGCGACACCAGCACCACCCGGCGGATGCCGAACCGGTCCATGAGGGCCGCGGCAAAGGGCCCCATGAGTCCGTACAGGAGAAGGTTGATGCTGATGGCCAAGGAGATGGTGGCCCGCGACCAGCCAAAGGCCTCCTCCAAGGGGACGATGAGAATGCTGGGCGTGGCCCGGACGGCCGCCGCGCACAGGAGGGTGACGAACGTCGTCCCGGCAACAATCCAGCCGTAATGCAGGGGAGCCCGGGTGCCTTTGCGCATTGAGCCCCAGAGCCATAACCGCCAGTCCCGGCGTTGCAAAGCCTATAGGGAAAGCCACATGAGGTAGGCATCCACTGGCCCGAGCTGCCGGTGCTGGTAGGCACCCGGCAGCGTGGCCAGTACCTCGAAGCCCAAGTCTTTCCAGAGGCGGACGGCTGCTGCGTTGGTGCTCACCACGAAGTTGAATTGGATGGCCCGGTAGCCCGCGGCCCGCGCGCGCTCGACGGAATGGCTTCCCATCGCCCGCCCCACGCCCAGCCCCCGGGCCGCGCTCTCAACGCCGTAGGAGGCGGTGGCAACATGGGAGCCGCGCCCCGGCTGGTTGGGCCGAAGGGTGTAGGCCCCCACCACCCGGCCGTCGGACTCCGCCAGCCACTGCTCGCCGCCCCGCCCGAAAAAGTCGCGCAGGAAGTCCACCTCGCTGGTGCCCTCGTCGGGCGCATACGTCGTCCCCTCGGCGAGGATGGCCGAGAAAATAGCCCACACCGCACGTCCGTCCGCGGGCTCGGCTGGGCGAAGGCTGACCCTCACGGCGGCTGAAACTAGCCGCTCGGGAGGACGGGTGCGCGCGTCACCAGCCGTCAGCCGGACTTTGGAGGGGCCCGTCCATGAAGAACGCGCGCGGCGTCGAGGATGGCGTCCAACCCCGTGTCCTCGGTGATGAGGAGGGGGACGCCGGGCGCACCCCCCACCCAGTGGGTGAAGAGAAAGAAGGCATCCAGAGCGGCCTCTGCGTCCCCCTCGGAGTCATGCCAAGAGGTGGCCACCACTTGGCCCAGCGCCTCGCAAGCGGCGTCCACTGTCTTGTGGACGAGCTCCGCCTGGGGGCCGAGGCACACCACCAGCGTGCACCCACGCCCGGCAGCGGCTTGCACGAGGCCCAACAGCTCCGGTGCCTCGGGCCGCGCGTCGATGAGAAGGAGCCGGTTGACTGGGTGCTCCTCCGCCACGGCGCGTGCCTCGGCCCAGTGGGCGACCAGCACCGGCTGACCTCCCAGCGCGAGCTGCCGGCTCAAGACGTCTTTCCCTCTCTAAGGGGCCACCGGGGCCGCGCCCGGACGGGCCACCGCCACCACCGCCTGGCAGTGTGCGCACGGCTGGCCCTTCTCATCCAGGATGCGTGCCCGGGCAAAGAGTGTCCGGCGCCCCTGGCTGGTAATGCGGGCCTCGGCACGGACCGCGTTGCCCAAGACGGGGCGCTCGAAGCTCATGGAGAGCTGCACCGTCGCGCTGCGTCGCCCGACGCCCACCAGCAGCGCCGTGCACCCCGTCACCAAGTCGAAGAGCGCGGACAGCACCCCGCCATTGACCGCGCTCGTCCCCAGCCCTCCCCGGTGCTCGGGCCGCACCTCTGGAACCTCGGCCACCACGGTGTCCGTGGAGGGAAAGGAGAGTCGAAAGCCGGCATGGGCCAACGGAGTGCTTTGGTTAAAGAGTTCGGCCACTCGGGCGAGCTCCTCCAGCGAGGGACCAGTCATGGGGGCGGACTCTACCCTCAGGTTGCGCTGCCTCGCCCGACGTGCACATGAGACAGTGCTTCCGTGACGTCCCCGGTTTCCTCGCCCGACGAGCTGCTCAGTGACTTGAACCCGCCGCAGCGCGAAGCGGTGCTGGCGCCTGAGGGTCCGCTGCTCGTCCTGGCCGGCGCCGGCTCGGGCAAGACGCGCGTCATCACCCGGCGGGTGGCGCACCTCGTCCTCGCCCGTCGCGTCCAGCCGTGGCGCATCCTCGCTGTCACCTTCACCAACAAGGCCGCCCGGGAAATGCGGGAGCGGCTCTTCGGACTTTTAGGCCCCTGGGCCTCGGACCTGACGGTGTCCACCTTCCATGCCTCGGCCGCAGCCATCCTCCGTCGCGAGGCGGAGAAAGTCGGGTTGACGCGCTCCTTCGTCATCTACGACGACGCCGACCAGCTCTCGCTCGTGAAGCGCGCCATGCGCGAGGAGCGCATCGACCCGGTCATCAACCCCCGCGAGGTGCTCCACCGCATTGACGTGGAGAAGAATGCCGGGCGCCTGCCGGCGGTGGACGCGGTGGACCCTGCGGATTACCGGGGGCTGGCGGTGCAGCGTGCTTACCGTGCCTACCAACGTCTCTTGAGGGCGGCCAACGCCGTGGACTTCGGGGACTTGCTTCTCCTCTTGGTGCAGCTCTTCCGGGAGAACGAGGAGACGCGCGCCCATTACGCCGGACGGTTTCAGCACGTCCTGGTGGATGAGTTTCAGGACACCAACGCGGTGCAGATGGAGCTGTTGCATCAGCTGGCTCCCCCGCCGTCGGCCAACCTGGTGGTGGTGGGTGACGACGACCAGTCCATCTACCGCTGGCGGGGCGCCGACGTCGGCAACATCCTCCGCTTTCCAGAGGAGTACACCGGCGCGACCATCGTCAAGCTCGAGCAAAACTACCGCAGTGACCAAATCATTCTCGACGCCGCCAACGCCGTCATTTCGAAAAATCCCCACCGGATGCCGAAGCGGCTGTGGACGGAGCGCCAGCGGGGGGAGCCCTTGGCGCTGGTCATCAGCCGAGACGAGCGGGAGGAGGCGCACGAGCTGGCGCGACGCATCCACGCCCTCGTCCGCGAGGGCACCTGCACCTACGCCGACGTGGCCGTCTTCTTCCGGGTGAACGCCCAGAGCCGCGTGCTGGAGGAGGCCCTGCGCCTGGCGCGCGTCCCGTACACGCTGGTGAGCGGGCGCAGCTTTTACGAGCGGGCGGAGGTGAAGGACGCGGCCTCTTACTTACGCCTCATGGCCAACCCTAAGTCCGATGCCGACCTGCTGCGGGTCATCAACACTCCGGCCCGCGCCATCGGAGATACCACCCAGGACCGGCTCCAGGCCTGGGCAGCAGAGCGCGAGATGAGCCTCTTCGAGGCCTTGGCCGAGGTGGAAGACGTCCAGACGCTGAATGCGACGGCACAGAAGCGGCTGCGCGGCTTTCGCGAGCTCCTTGACGTCCTGGTGTCCTACGCCCAGGAGGCGCCCAACGCCGCCTCGGCGGTGGAGCTCATGCTGAAGGAGACGAAGCTGGTGGAGTCGCTCTTGGCCGAGGGGTCGATGGAGTCCGAAACCCGGGCCGAGAACCTGCGAGAATTCCTCGGCGCGGCGCAGGAGTTTGACTTGGAGCGCGCAGCCCGCCCGCCGCCCTCTGCGGAGCAACTGGCCGCCGACGTCCCAGCGCTGCAGGCGTTTCTGGAGCAGATTTCGCTGGTGGGCGAAGCCGACGGAGAGGCCCAGGAGGGCCGGGTCTCCCTCATGACGCTGCATGCCGCCAAGGGGCTCGAATTCGACGCCGTCTTCCTGCCGGGCATGGAGGACGGCGTCTTCCCCCACAACCGCGCGCTCGAGGAATTCGGCGACGCCGAGGAGATGAGCGAGGAGCGACGGCTGTGCTACGTCGGCTTCACCCGCGCCCGAAAGCGCCTCTTTCTCTCTCTGGCTCAGGCCCGGAGCCTCTTCGGCGAGCTGCGCTTCAACCCGCCCTCCCGCTTCCTGAAGGACGTGCCCCCGGAGCTTTTCGACTTGAAGCGCCAGCTTCCGGAGGCGACTCCGGCCGCTTCGAGTTTCACCCCGTCCCGGCGCCGGCCCTACGACGACGACGGACCGCGCATCGACCGCAGCTACGGCCAGCAGACGGAGGCGGGCTTTGATGGCGAGTCGGTGGTGGGCTTGCGCGTGCGACATGCCCAATTCGGCGAAGGCGAGGTGGTGGCCTGCGATGGCTCCGGCCCCAACGCCAAGCTCACCGTCGCCTTTCCGCGCGTCGGACTGAAGCGCATCATCGCGCGCTTCCTGCAACCGACCTGAGGCGAAACCCCACCACCCGGCCGTCCTGGGCCAGCACCCAGAAGGCGTCGCCGCGTACCAGGGGTGCGGTGCGAAGCGGGCTGTCCAGCCGCGCCGAGGAGGGGTTTCCGGGGGCGCCCACCTCCAGCGCCAACAGGAGCCCCTCCCGGGCGCTGGTGGGGACGAGCAGCCGCCCGTGGAATTCGACGACGGGGGCGAGGACGGGGCCCGGCACGTGGACGCTCCACAGCGGGTCACTCTCCTGGGGGTGAAAGCCCACCAGCGTCAGGTTCTCCAAGCCCACCCACAGCCGGTCCAGGGCGAAGGCGGGCGGCGACGTGGGCCTGGTCCCCAGCGCTCGGCGCCAACGCGCCTCGCCCGTCTCGAGGTCGAGCCCCAGCACCTGGCCGCTCTGGTCCACGGTGAAGAGAAGCCCGTCCTGGACGAGGAGTCCCAAGGCGCCTTGCACCGTGACGCGCCAGCGCCGGGCGGTGTCCGCTCCGAGGAGGAGAATGGCGCCCGGCCCCGAGAGCAGAAGCCGTTCGCCGGGCGCCACCCCCAGAGAGAGACGGGCCGGGGCTGGGGGGTGAAGCCCGAGTGCGGTGGCCAGCGCCGTCCGGCTCTGGAGCGCGCCGGTCCGCGCGTCGAGGGCGAGGAGCTCTCCGTCCTCGGAAAGGACGTAGGCCGTCTTCCCCAGCCCCAACAGGGCGGCGGCCGGCCGGGGAAGCTCCAGGCGCCAGCGGCGAGCGCCGGTCTCGGCGTCAAAGCCGGCCGCGTCCGTGCCGGTGGTGGTGGCCACCACGGTGTCTCCCACCACCGCGGGCGTCAGGCGCACCTCGTGCGGCAGCTCAGCCGTCCAGAGAATTTCGCCCTGCGGCCCTAGCCGCAGGACGCGCCCGGCCTCGTTGCCAAACACCGCGCCTTCGCCGAGGACGGCCAGTCCGGAGCGGCTCGGGGCATCTCCGGAGCTGGTGAAGAGGTGTTCGAGTGGAGCCGTGCAGCCGGCGCACAGAAGCGACAGAAGCCACCGGGCGCACAGGGCCGTCCTCAACCGACTTTCATTCCCTTGGGGATGACCACCACGCCCTGCGAGGTGACGTGGAAGCGGCGGCGGTCCTCCGCCGGCTCGAAGCCGATGGTGGTCCCCGCCGGGATCTCCACGTTCTTGTCGATGATGGCCTTCTTGATTTTGCAATGGCGGCCAATCTGCACATTCTCGAAGAGGATGCATTGCTCGACAGTGGAGTAGGAATTCACCCGCACCTTGGGCGAAAGCACCGAGTGGTGCACGTGACCGCCGGAGACGATGCAGCCTTCGGAAACCAGGCTGTCAGTGGCGTAGCCGACGCGTCCGGTGGCCTGGTCGGCAAAGACGAATTTTGCCGGCGGGTAGTGCTGCACCTGGGTGAAGAGCGGCCAGCGGAAGTTGTAGAGGTTGAAGACCGGGTCCACGTCCACCAGCCCCATGTTGGCCTCGAAGTAGCTGTCAATGTCCCCCACGTCTCGCCAATACCCACGCTCCTTGGGCTCCATGCCCGGGACTTCGTTTTTGGCGAAGTCGTAGACGAAAACTCGGGCCCGTTGGTGGAGCTCGCCGAGGATGGACTTGCCGAAGTCGTGCGCACTGTTCTCCCGTGCGGCGTCGCGGACGACTTCCTGCACGAGGGTCTCGGTGGCGAAGAGGTAGTTGCCCATCGAGGCCAGGCACATGGCGGGGTTTCCGGGCATGGGCGGCGGGTGCTTCGGCTTCTCGACGAAGCCCCGCATCTCACCGTCCGGGCCGACGTCGATGATGCCGAAGTCCTTTCCCTGCTCGATGGGCACCGGAATGGCGGCCACGGTGCAGTCGGCGCGGTGCTCGAGGTGGAAGTCGAGCATCTGTCGCACGTCCATCCGGTAGACGTGGTCCGCTCCGAAGACGAAGACTTGTTCCGGCTCCTCGTCCGAAATGAGATTCAGGTTTTGGTAGATGGCGTCAGCGCTGCCCTTGTACCAGTCCAACCCGGTGCGCATCTGCGCCGGCACGGCCTCCACGTAGTGTCCGAGAAAGGCCGTCATCCGCCAGGTGCGCGAGAGGTGTTTGTTGAGCGAGTCGGACTTGTACTGGGTGAGGACTTTCACCTTGTACAAGCCGGAGTTGGCGAAGTTGGAGAGGACGAAGTCGATGATGCGGTAGCGCCCGCCAAACGGCACCGCCGGCTTGGCGCGCTCGCGCGTCAAGGGCTCGAGGCGGGTTCCGGCTCCGCCGGCGAGAATCATCGCGAGCGTCTTGGCCATGGGTGGGCTCCATCTAGGCACGACTCCCCAGGAGGCGTCCAAAGCTCCGGATTCCCCGAGCCGCCACGCCGCCCGTCCCTGGGGGAGTCAAGGGAGAGTGGGGCCAGAGTGTCCTCCGCCCGGGGACGAAAGCGGTAGCGTGCTTTTTTCGCCTCTTCGGGCAAAGGACGCTGCCACCGGCTTTCAGTGACGGCTCCTGCCGGTGGGGCGTAAGGTAGCCGGCCTCCCATGGCTTCCGGAGGCCCGCGCGTGCCCAGCCGTCGCTCGTTTCTCAAGCGGGGCGTCTTGGGCGGTGCGCTGCTCGCCGCCGGGGGCGCGGGTTTTCTCGCGCTCCGGGGCGGAAAGCGGGTGCCGCCGCCGCCCGACGGGCTGCATGTCTTTTCCGAGCAGGAGTTTTCCGTCCTGGACGCCCTGGCTCACCGGCTGGTGGCCCCCCTCGCCGGTTGGCCGACGGTGGAAGCGGTGGGTGTCGCCCGAGCCGTCGACCGGATTGCCGAGCGCCTGGAGCCCTCGGCGCAGGCCGAGCTCAAGCAGTTGCTCGGACTCTTCGACAATTCGCTGGCCGGCTTCGTCTTCGGCGGCCGAACGGAGCCCTTCACCGCGCTGGACGCTGCCGCCCAGGACCGAGTGCTGGAGGAGTGGCGGGACAGCCGCGTCGCACTCCGCCGCACCGGCTACAACGCCCTGCGGACACTTTTGCTGGCCGGCTATTACCAGTCGCCGCTCACCTGGAAGCCCATCGGCTACCCCGGACCCGACGAGGACTTCTACCAGCCCGACGCCCCGGTGTGGTTTGGCGGCTCGAGCCCGCGGCCCGAGGGCAACGGCGTCTTTCACCCCAGATGAGCGGGAGAATTTTCACCTCCAAGGACGTGACGCGGGACACCACGGTATCCGCGGACGTCTGTGTCGTCGGTTCCGGAGCGGGGGGCGGGGTCCTCGCTGAGCGGCTGGTGGCCAAGGGGCTGCAGGTGGTGATGCTCGAGGAAGGCGGCTACCACACGCGCAACGAGTTCAACATGCGCGAGTCCTGGGCCTACCCGGCGCTGTACCAGGAGATGGGCAACCGGGCGACGGATGACCAGTCCGTGCTCATTCTTCAGGGGCGCAGCGTGGGCGGTGGCACCACCGTCAACTGGTGCACCTGCTTCAGGACGCCGCGCCGCGTGTTGGACTTGTGGGCTTCCGAGTACGGCGTCCACGGCTTCTCTGAAGCGGCCCTGACACCGCATTGGGAAGCGCTCGAGGAGCGCTTGCATGTCCGGGAGTGGCCGCTGGAGGCCATGAATCGCAACAACCGGGTGTTGTGGGACGGCTGCGGGAAGCTGGGCTTCAGCCGCGGGCTCATCCGTCGCAACGTCAACCATTGCGCGGACCTCGGCGCCTGCGGGTTGGGGTGCCCCATCGACGCCAAGCAGTCCATGCTGGTGACCCTCATCCCGGATGCGGTGGAGCGGGGGATGGACGTCTACGCCAACGCCTCGGCGCGTCGGCTCCTGGTCGAGGGACGACGCGTGCAAGGCGTCGAGGCCCAACTCCTCGAGCCCTCCCGGGATGCGCCCACCGGGGTGACGCTGACGGTGCGCGCCAAGACGGTGGCGGTGTGCGGAGGGGCCATCAACTCGCCTGCGCTCTTGCTGCGCTCGGGCCTCACCGGGCAGGGCAACGTCGGAAAGCGCCTCTTTCTGCATCCGGTGGTCATCATGGTCGCGACGCTGGAAGAGCCGGTGGAGGCGTGGTCTGGCGCGCCCCAGGGGGCCTACTCCCACCACTTCATCGACCGCGGCCCGGGCCGTACCGGGTACTTCCTCGAGGTGCCACCCCTCTACCCGATGATTGCGGCCACCGTCCTCCCCGGCTTCGGCGCGCCGCACCAGGAGCTCATGGCCAAGCTTCCCCACACCCAAGTCACCATTGCCCTCACCACGGATGGCTTCCTTCCGGGGGACGTCGGCGGGACGGTGCGCCTCAACCACCCCACCGAGCGGCGGGTGCACATCGACTACCCCATCCGGCCCTGGCAGTGGGAGGCCTTCCGGGACGCCTGCGCGGTGATGGCGCGGGTGCAGTTTGCCGGCGGAGCGCGCGAAGTTTTTTCGCTCCACGCCTCACCGGTGCGGCTCAAACCCGGGGACGACGTGGAGCGCCTCCTCCAGGCAGCCCGGTGGGAGCCAGGCCGGGTGCGGGTGGCGACGGCTCACCAGATGGGCGGCTGCTGCATGGGGAAGGAGCCCGAGCACTCGGTGGTGGACAGCTCGCTGCGCTACCACGGCCTCGACAACCTCTTCGTCGTGGACGGCTCAGTCTTCCCGACGTCCCTCGGCGTCAACCCTCAGGAAAGCATTTGGGGCATTGCCCGGCTGCGCTCGGCTGACGTGGCCGCCTCCGTGGCCTAGGGGCAAAACGAAAAAGGCCCCAGCACGGGGGCCTCGGATGCCTCTTGGGGCGAGGAGAAACAACAGGACTCCGAGCCGAGTGCGCTTTCCCGTGGGGAGGGGTTCGGTGCCGCCCCAGAAAAGGGCTTCCCCCCACCCGGCCCGGAGTCCAAAACCAAACCTCAGCCCGAAGGCGGCTCCCAGCCTTGGGTCCACACCGGTTGTGGCTGGTGCGGGCCAGAGGCCTCGGTGTGCACCACGTCGTCCGAGTGGAGGAAGGCGGCGACGGCGCGCGCAAACAACTCGCTGCGGGACATGCCCCGTTCCGTCGCGGCCCGATGCGCGGCGGCGGCCAGCGCATCAGGGATGGAGAGCTCGAATTTCACGTGCGCGTTTCCTTACCCGCCGGCGACGATGACGGACGCGTCCGGACGCTGGTAGTTGTCGATGAGGACGCTGGCGACACCCACGTAGCCGGCGATGAGTAGCGCACCGGCCACGGCGACTCCCCGGCCACGGTTTTTGCGGACGCTGCTGAAGAGGGACTTCGTTTCGGTGGCGTTCATTTGAAAGTCTCCTTCGAACCTGGCGGGCGTCGTTGCCTGCCACGCTCTGCGGAGATTGCAGCGCGGGTGCCAAGAGGAAACCCCTGTCCGAGCAAGAGGTTGACGCCGGATTCACCCCCGCGCCGTAGCCCCGGACGCAACACCTACAGGCTTTGCTGTGGCGCGCGCTGCTACGGACGCTCGGGGCGGGGTGTGCCGCAGGGCGTCAAAGCCCTGGGGGGCAGGGGGGGCGCCTCGGGCGCGACGGGCGAGGGTGGCCTTTGGAGCCCCTTCAGTCCTTCACGTGGTGCCGTTTAATGAGGCGGTAGAGGTGGACGCGGTCGATGTCAGCCGACTCCGCCGCCAGGGCCACTTTGCCCTTGTGGAGCTCGAGGAGGGCCTTCACGTAGGCATGCTCAAACGCCTCGAGGGCCCGGCGTCGGGCTTCGGGGTAGGGCACGCGTGGGTCCACGGCCACCGGGGACTCGGACGGCGTGCCCTCGGACTCGAGGCCCGGCTCGAGCGTCTCCTGCATCACCACGCAGCGCTCGAGGTGGTTTCGGAGCTCGCGCATGTTGCCCGGCCAGGCCGCGCGCTGCAGCTGAGCGAGGAAGATGGGGTCCTTGAGGGACTCTCGGACGCGCGGGTCGACGCCCAGGGCGCCCAGCATTTTCTCGGCGATGACGGGGATGTCCTCCGGGCGCTGGCGCAGGGGAGGGACCGTAATTTTCACCACCGCCAGTCGAAAATAGAGGTCCGGGCGGAAACGGCCGGCATTCACCTCGGCGCGGAGGTCCCGGTTGGTGGCGGCGATGAGTCGGACGTCCACCGGCACATAGGCGTTGGTGCCCAGCCGGCGGATTTCGCGGGCCTCGAGGACGCGGAGCAGCTTCGGCTGAAGCTCCGTCGGTAGCTCCCCAATTTCGTCCAGGAAGACGGTGCCCCCGCGCGCCTCCTCGAAGACGCCCACCCGGCGGGTGGTGGCTCCGGTGAAGGCGCCCTTCTCGTGGCCGAAAAGCTCGGACTCGAGCAGGTTGGCCGGGATGGCCCCACAGTCCACCACCCGGAAGGGATGGGCCCTGCGGGCACTCATGCTGTGGATGGACTCGGCCCCCTGACTCTTCCCCGTCCCCGTCTCGCCCTCGAGAAGGACGGTGACGTCCGAGGCGGCGGCGCGCTCCATGAGGGCGAAGCTCGACCGAGCGGCGATGGAGGTGCCCACCAACGAGCCAAAACTCTTCTGCTCGGAGACGGCGATGCGGTTTTTCTCGCCGGAGAGCTCGAAGCGCAGGGACACCCGCCCCAGCTGCAAGAGGCTGCCGCTGCGGAGCGCGGCCTCCTTCACCGGGACGCCGTCCACCACCGTCCCGTTGCGGCTCCCCAAGTCCTTCACCCAAGGGTTGCCCTTCTCGTCGACAAACACCTCACAGTGGAAGCGCGACACCGTGCGCTCGTCGAGAAGCAAGTCATTCAGCGGGTGGCTTCCGAGCTGGACGCGGTCCCGGGTGGACTCGAAGACATGGCCCACCTCGCCGCCGTCCACAATGCGCAGCCGAAACCGGCGCACGCTGCTGACGGCATGGCCCGGCCCGCGGTCGAGCCCCACGGTGGGCGTCCGGTTGACGGCCGTCGTGGTGGACGCGTCGGTGTCCGTCTCCTCGACGCCGGGCGCCTCCTCACCCCCGCGCTCGCGCATGGCCATACCGCGCATACACTACCTCCAAGCCTCCGGGCGCCGCACCCCAGGGCTTGGCAACACCCCTCGGGGGGGCCACCAGGCACCTGGCCTCTTTCTCCCCGAGTCCTTTTCAAAAGCGTCGCCCAGGTGCCACGGACGCCCTTGCCGGCCCCATGGCGCGCGCAGTGCACTGGCCCGCGTGGGCCAGGGCCGTTTGCGGCACCGTTGACACGCCAGGCCCCCAAGTCGGGAGATGCGTCCCGCCTTGGGGGAGGGGCACGCGCCGCACGCTAAAGAAAACCCCCCGGCAGGGAGTCGAGAAAGCCACATGGGGCCCGTACGACGAGTGCAGAGAAGGCCCACCTGGCCCGTAGCGTTGGGCCTCCTCTTGGCGTGCGGCAAGCCAAGCCCCCCAGTGTCCCCCGGCCTCACGCTGGAGCCCGTCCCCGCGGCCCCGGTGCTTCAAATTGCGCCCGAGGCGCCTCTTTCAGCCAATGGGGCTCTGGCCGTCGTGGCCGCGCGGCCGCAGGGCGTGGCTGGAAGCGACGTCCGGCCCACGTTGACGTTTTCCCGGCCCGTCCAGGCGCTGAGCACGGTGGAGGCCCAAGCCGGGACGCCGCCAGCGGCGCAGCTGCAACCTCCCGTCCCCGGGGTGTGGCGCTGGCTTGGCTCGGCCAGCGTGGAGTTTGTGCCCCAGGAGCCGCTTCCCTTTGCGACACGCTTCAGCGTCACCGTGCCCGCAGGGCTCAAGTCCGTCGACGGCTCGGTGCTGGCGCAGCCCTACACCTTCACCTTCAACACGCCCCCGCCCGCGGTGCAGGCGACGGAGCCCCCGGCGGGTTGGCAGTGGGTGACGCCCGAGCAACACTTCCTCCTGCTGCTCAACCAGCCGGTGCTGGACCTCGACAAGGCGCTGCACCTTCTCGTCGGCGCGGAGAAGAGGGAGTGGCCCTTCAGCGTCACCAAGGTGGAGGCGGTGGACAAGGGGCAAGAGGTACCGGGGAGACTGCGGACGCTCGTGAAGAGCCGGCAAACCCGTTACACGGTGGTGCCGAGTCGGCCGCTCCCGAAGGACACGCCACTCACCCTCACCCTCTCGGGGACGCTGCGCGGCGCCGAGGGGCCGCTCACCCTGGGAGGAGACTTCAGCCGGGCTTTCCGCACCTACGGGCCGATGGCGGTGACGGCCGCCGTCGGGTGTCACCCGCGGGCCCATCGGTGCCCCTACGGGCCACTCCTCCTCTACACGAGTAACCCCGCGGTGCTGGCCACGCTGAAGGAGAGACTCCGTGTCCAGCCGGCGGTGGCGCTCGACTGGGAGGCGGCCGAAGTCGACCCGGGGACGGAGGATGGCCCCCGCGTCGTCCTCCCCGGCCGCTTCCGTCCGGGGACGACGTACCAACTCACCGTGGCCGAAGGGGTACGCGACGAATTCGGCCAAGCCGCCCCGGCAGCCAAAAGAGAGTTTCGCACCACGGACCTCCCGCCTGGCTTCGACCCCGGGCCAGACGTGGCGTTGCTCGAGGCCAAGGGCGACGGCGCGCTGCCGGTGGAGGTGACAAACCTCTCCAAGCTGGAGGCCCGCCTGTGGGCCCTCTCGCCGGCGGAGATGGCTCGCTTCCTCGGTACCCGCCACCCGGAACGGACGCCTGTCCCCCCAGGGACGCCGGTGGTCTCCACCCTGGACACGTCCGGCAGCCACAACCTGTTGCAGACGCGCCCCGTGCGGGTGCGGGACTTGCTGGGTGGCAAGGCCACCCTCTTCGTCGCCGAGCTCACTGCGCCGGAGCTCACCGAGCGGTGGAACCGCGTCCGGCGAGTCACCGGACAAGTGACTGACCTCGTCGTCCACGCCAAGCTCGGGCCGGCCTCGAGCGCCGTGTGGGTGACGCGGCTCTCGGACGGAAAGCCCGTGCCAGGCGCTTCATTGGAGCTCTACGACAGGCAGGGCGCCGTGCGCTGGCGTGGCCAGAGTGACGTGGACGGGCTGGCGCGGCTCCCGGGCCTGGCCGAGGTGTTTCCCGCGGTGGACGGTGCGGACAGCTGGCAGCCGCCCTTCGCCCTGGTGGCGGCCAGCCTCGACTCGGACACCGGCGTCACGCTCTCCAACTGGATGGGCGGCTTCGGGCCCTGGGCCTTTGACTTGCCCACCGACTGGGACGGGCGCATCCCCAAAAGCCTGGGTCTCGTCTTCGCCGACCGGGGCGTTTACCGCCCAGGGGACACCGTCTTCCTCAAAGGGTTGGCCCGCTACCGAGCGCTCGGTAAAATTCTCAGCGCGCCCAAAGGGACGAAGGTGCAGCTCCGCCTCCTCTCCTCGCGCGGCAAGGAGGTGGCCACCCGCGCGCTGGCCCTGGATGACTTTGGCGCCTTCTCCGCGGAGGTGGTGCTGGACAAGGACGTCCCCTTGGGCACCTTTGGGGTGAGGGCCACCACCGAGGTGGGCGGCAAGCCCGTCCAGTACGAGGGCTCCTTCCGTGTCGAGGAGTACCGGGCGCCACAATTCAAGGTGGACGTCACCAGCCCGGCGCGTAACGTCGCCGCTGGCGACGCGCTCTCGGCGCAGGTGCTGGCGCGCTACCTCTTCGGCGGTGCCATGGCCGGCGCCGAGGTGCGCTGGACGGTGACGCGAAGCAGCTCCGACTTTGCCCCGCCAGGCAACGAGGGGTTCAGCTTCGGCCAGGAGGTGGCGGCTTGGGACGAGGAGGCGCCCCAACGCATGTCCGACGTCTTCGCCGCAGGGGAGGGGAAGACGGATTCCCTGGGCGTCCTTTCCCTAGAGGCCGGCAAGGCCGAAGCCCCAGGCGGACGCACCACCCTCTACACGCTGGAAGCTGAGGTGACGGACGTCAGCCGGCAGAGGCAGGCCAACCGGGTGGCGCTGACCGTCCACCCGGCCGCTCTCTACGCCGGGCTCCGAGTCCGCAATACCGGCTTCTCCGAAGCCGGCAAGCCGGTGGCGCTGGAGGTGGTGGCCGTCAGCCCCGAGGGCGCCCGGCAGCCCGGGGCGGAGGTGGCGGTTTCCGTCATTCGGAGGGACTGGAAATTCATCCGGAAAAAGGGTGCCGGCGACCGCTGGACAACCGTCACCGAGCCGGTGGAGGAGCTGGCTGGGGCCTGCACCGTCAAGACACTCGCCACCCCGGTGGACTGCACCTTTACCCCCAAGGAGGGCGGCTTCTACGTGGCCAAGGCCCTCGTCCACGACGCCTCTGGACGGGCGCAGAGCTCCACCTATGGCCTCTACGTGCTGGGAAGTGGCTGGGTGTCCTGGCAGCGCAATGACACCGACCGCATTGACTTGGTGGCGGACAAAACGCTGTATGACGTGGGCGAGACGGCGCGGGTGCTGGTGAAGAGTCCCTTCCCGGACTGCGAGGCGCTCCTCACCGTGGAGCGCGAGGGCGTCCTCACGGCCCGGCGCGTGAAGCTGTCCGGAGCCGCCACGGCCCTCGACGTCCCGCTGGGCGAGGGGGACATCCCCAACGTCTTCGTCTCGGTGGTGCTCGTCCGAGGGCGAGTCCAGGAGCCAGCGGGGACGGACCTCCGGGACGACCCAGGACGTCCCACGGTGCGGGTGGGCTACGTGCAGCTGAAGGTGGAGAAGAAGAGCAAGCGGCTCGCCGTGGAGCTGACTCCGGACGCGAAGGAAAAACGGCCCCGGGAGAAGGTGGACGTCGCAGTGCACGTCACGGATTCTCAAGGGAAGGGCGTCTTGGCCGAGGTGACGGTGTGGGCGGTGGACGAGGGCGTCCTGCGCCTCACGGGCTACCAGGTGCCGGACCCAGTGGAAGCCATCCACCCATTGCGCGGACTGAGTGTCCGGCTCGGCGAGCCCCTCATTCACCTCGTACAGCGAAAGCTGTACGGCGAAAAAGGGCTCGGCGGCGGGGGAGGTGGCGGCGGCGACGGCACAGGCACCGGCTTCCGCAGCGAATTCAAGACGACGGTGCTCTTCGCCCCGGCCGTCCTCACCGACGCCGAGGGGCGGGCGCACGTGGACTTCACCCTGCCGGACAACCTCACCACCTACCGCCTCATGGCGGTGGCCCTCACCCGCGCGGACAAGCTGGGCAATGGCCAGTCCCAAGTCACCGTCAGTAAGCCCCTTCTCGCGTTGCCCTCCCTTCCGCGTTTCCTCCGCGTGGGGGACGTCGTGGAGGCGGGCGTGGTGGTGCATTCCCCTGGCGGCAAGGTGAAGGAGGCCGAGGTGAAGGCCGACGTCCAGGGCCTCACCCTGGAAGGGCCGGCCCTCAAGAAGGTTTCTCTTCCGGACGGCCGCCCGCATGAGGTGCGCTTTCGCTACCGGGCGCTGGCGGCCGGCACGGCGGTCTTCCGCTTCAGCATCTCCGGGGGCACTGAGCACGACGGCCTCGAGCAACGCATTCCGGTGGAGCTCCCCACCTCGCTGGAGGCGGTGGCCGTGGCCGGGGACACCACCGACGTCCGCCGCGAGGCCCTCCTTCCGCCGCAGGGCATGCGCGCGGACGTGGGCGGCCTCGAGGTGACGCTGGCCTCGACGGCGCTGGGCGGCTTCGGTGAGGCCATGCGGCAGCTCGTGGACTACCCCTACGGGTGCCTGGAGCAGCTGTCCTCGCGGCTCGTCCCGTTTGTTGCACTCCGGGAGTTGAGTGGCCGCTTCAACGTCCCCTGGAAGCCGGACACGGCGACGGCCTGGGTGAGCTCGGAGGCTCTCGCCGAGCAGGGGGCCAAGGACCCGGACGCCCTCATCCGCCAGACGGTGAACACCATCGAGCGGTTGCAGAATGTGGACGGCGGCTACAGGTACTGGGCAAGCGACGGCTGCTCGGCCGAATGGGCCTCGGCCTACGCGGTGCTGGCCCTGGGACGGGCTGCGGATGTGGGCTACCCGGTGGACAGGGCCGCGCTGAAGCGCGGACAAGAATTTCTGGCCAAGGTGGTGGCCACGGGCGTGGGGGTGCGTTGCCGAAGCTTGTGGTGGCCCATTCTCGACGACACGACGCGCGTCTTCGCGGTGTGGACGCTGGCCCGCACCGGCGCACCCAAGGCCTCCTACTACGGCGAGCTCTACGGCCGTCGGGAGCGGCTGCCCCTCTTCGCGAAGGCCATGCTCGCCGATGCCATGTTTGTCGGAGGTGGGGACCGCGCCCAAGCGCGCACGGTGCTGACCGAGGTCATGGACCGGGCCAAGGAGTCCACCGCCGGACTGCATTTCGAAGAGATGGACGCCGCCACCTATGCCTCGCGCTGGTCGAGTGACGTCCGTACCACCGCCCTCGTCCTGCTCACCCTCACCGACGTCGCGCCGGACCACCCCTACGTCGCCAAGCTGGCGCACTACCTCACCGCGGTGCGCGGCTCCAACGGGCGCTACCGCACCACGCAGGAGGCGTCCTTCGCCCTCATGGCCCTCACCGAGGTGACACGGGTAAAGGAGAAGGACGTCCCGAACTTCGTGGGGCGGGTGACGCTGGACAAGAAGGAGCTCGCCGCCTCCAGCTTCCACGGACGCTCGCTGGAGGTGCAAAAAGCCCGAGTGCCGCTGCAGGCACTGCCCAAGGCCACCGAGCCGCTCGGCCTGGACTTCCGTCGAGACGGGACAGCCGGCGTCCTCTACTACGGCGCGCTCCTTCGCTATGCGCCGGCCAGCATGCCCACCACCGCTCTGGACAGAGGCATTGTCGTGCAGCGCTGGGTAGAGCCCTATGCCGGCGGTGGCCAGCTGAAGGCGGTGCAGGCCGGCGAGCTCGTCAAAATACAAGTGCGCCTGGCGACGTCCATGGAGCGCGACAACGTCGCTCTGGAAGTGCCGCTTCCCTCCGGGTTGGAAGCGGTGGACACGAGCCTGGACTCCACCGCCGGGCTGCCCCCGGTGGCCGAAGGCCAACCCCAACGCCAGAGGACGGAGGACGAGGGCGACGACGCAGAGGACGAGGAGCCGGCTTGGGCTCGTTATTACACGGGTTATTACTTCTGGACGCCCTTCAACCACACCGAACGACGAGATGACCGCGTGGTGCTGTTTGCCAACCATCTGCCGCCGGGAGTTACCCTCACCACCGTCATCGCCCGGGCCACCACCCCCGGAGACTTCCTCCTCGTGCCTGCCCACGCCGAGGAGATGTATGCGCCCGAAGTGTTTGGCCGCTCCGACGGCGCCACCTTCCGGGTGGTGGAAGGCAGCCCCTTGGCGGAGAAGTGAGGGCCGAGGCCCCAGCGCAGCCGGTGGGTGGGGTGTGGAGGCGCAAGGCCTTGCGCGCAGCGACGGGAGGGTTTTCCCTTGGCCTCGGTGCTTGCCTTCTGTGGCTCTCGTGGCCGCTTCCGCCGGGGCTTTTGGACACGAGCGCCCTCGCCTCGCTGCGCGTCCTGGACAGCTCCTTTGGCGTCCTGCGCGAGGTGCCGAGCCACGACGGGCGAAACCTCGCCCTCCCCAAGGAGGAGCCCCTTCCCCCGCGGGTGGTGCAGGCCTTCCTCGCCGCCGAGGACAGGCGCTTCGAGACTCACCCGGGCGTGGACGTCCTGGCCGTGGCCCGCGCCGTGCGGGACAACCTGCGCGCCGGCCGGGTGGTCAGCGGCGCCTCCACCCTCACCCAGCAGCTGGCCCGTCAACTTGTCCCCCGGAAGCGCTCGCTGTTGGGCAAGCTGCAGGAGGCCCTGTGGGCGGTGCGCCTCACCGTCCACCTCTCCAAGGAAACCATTCTCCGCAGCTACCTCGACCGCGTGGCGCTGGGGAGGGACTTGCGCGGCGTCGAAGCCGCGGCCCAGGCGTACTTCGGCCGGCCGGCGCGGGCGCTGTCCCTGGGGCAGGCTGCACTCCTCGCCGGGTTGGCACGCGCGCCGGAGAGTGGAGACCCGAGCCTCTACCCGGAAGCTGCGCAGCGGCGCACCCGCCTGGTGCTGGCCGCCATGCAGCGCAGCGGCGCGGTGAGTGAGGAGGAGGCGCGCCTTGCGGCCGCGGCGCCGTGGGACCTGGTGCCGACGTCCCGGCCCTTTGGAGCCCCCCACTTGGTGACGGACCTCCTGCAGCGCCGGGCCGAGCTCGGCCTGGCTCGGGCCGCGGAGGTGGTGACGACGCTCGACGCTTCGCTTCAACACGCCGTGGAGGAGGCGCTGCGCACCGAGCTCGCCTCCGATGGACGCATTGGCCAGGCGGCGGCGCTGGTGGTGGACAACGCCACCGGAGACGTCCTCGCTTACGCCGGGAGCGCGGACTTCCAGGACGTCGCACGCGAGGGACAAAACGACGGCGTCCGTGCCCTCCGGCAGCCGGGCAGCGCGCTGAAGCCCTTCGTCTACGGGCTGGCCCTCTCCCGCGGCTGGACGGCCGCCAGCCTCCTCAGTGACGTCGAGTGGCACCTGGCGACGCCGAGCGGGGAGTACGTGCCGCGCAACTATGACCGGCACGTCCACGGGCCGGTGCGCCTCCGGGCGGCGCTGGCCAACAGCTACAATGTCCCCGCGGTGCGGCTGGCTGACGCGCTGGGGACGGAGCGGGTGCTGGAGCTCCTGCGCGCCGCCGGCTTCGCCTCACTCTCGGAGGACGCGGCGCACTACGGCGTGGGCCTCGTCCTCGGCAACGGCGACGTTACCCTCTGGGAGCTGGCGCGGGCTTACCGGGGCCTGGCCCGCGGAGGCCTCCTCGGCCCGCTGCGGACGGTGCTGTCGGCCCGGGACGCCAGTGGGGCTCCGTTGCGCGTGCCGCGCGAGCTCGAGCCGCGGCGGTTTCTGCCGAAGGACGCCGTGGCCCTCCTCACCGACGTCCTCTCGGACGAGACGGCCCGGGCGCCGGCCTTCGGGCTGGACAATGCGCTGCGGTTGCCATTCCCGGTGGCTGCAAAGACGGGCACCTCCCGGGCTTACGTGGACAATTGGACGGTGGGCTTCACCGCCGAGCGGACAGTGGCGGTGTGGGCCGGCAACTTCGACGGGGTGCCGATGCACAAGGTGTCCGGCATTTCCGGGGCGGGGCCCATTTTTGCCCACGTCATGGCGCTGGCCATGCGGGGCATTCGCCCGGCGCCGCTTGTGGACAGAAGCCGCTTCCAGCACCTCCGGGTGTGTGCCCTCTCCGGACAGCGCGCGGGCGCGCATTGCCCCTCCGCGGTGGAGGAAGTCTTCCTCAGCGGGACGGCGCCAAAAGAGGACTGCGCCATGCACCGCGAGAGCGGCCCCGCCGAGGCGCGCCACGAGGTGCTGGACGTCGGCCCGGACTTCTACGCCTGGGCCCGGACGCAGGGCCTGGAGGCGGGCCCCTGGCCCGACGAGGGACAGCCGCAAGGCCATGGCGGACAGCTTCTCAGTCCCGAGGACGGCGACGCGTACCTCCTGGAGGCCGGAGTGCCCCTCTCCGCCCAGTCCATTCCCGTCCGCGTCCGTCCGCCCGCCGGGGTGGCGCGTCTCGAGCTCCGGACGGAGGACGGCCGGGTGTGGCCCCTCGCCCCGCCTTTTACCGGACGACTCCCAGCCCGGGCGGGCCGGCACCGGGTGGAGCTCTGGGCCCCGGACGGAACGGCCGCACTGGCCAGTGCCGAGTACCAAGTGGAAGGTGGCCAACGGTGAGTGGTGCCACCGCGGTACTCGTGGCCTTTCTGCTTTCGGCGCCGCCCGCCGACGGCGGACGGACGGTGCGCGTCCACGTCCTGGAGAAGCTGCACCCGCGGGCCTTCAAACTTTTGGGCCCCGTCCGCCACTGGCTCGAGGCCAGTGGCTCCGCACTCCAAGTCGACGGCATCCCGGTTGCGCAACCGTGGGAGGCGCCAGACGCCAGCTGGCAGCTGCAGCTTCCGGACGAGGCCCCGCGCCGCTACCGCGGCTCCCTTTTGGTGCGTGCGGTGGGCGACGAGGTGGCGGTGGTGCTGGTGCTACCGCTTGAGCGCTACGTGGCCGAGGTGGTGGCCTCGGAGACACTCCCTGGGACGCCCGAGGAGGCGCTGCGGGCGCAGGCGGTGGTGGTGCGCAGCTTCCTTCTGGCCCAAGGGCCGCGCCACAAGGACGCGGACGTCTGCGACTTGGCGCACTGCCAGGTGCTGCTTGGGAGCAGCCTCGGCCAGGCGCACCACGCCGCGGCGCAGGCCGCCGCCGGGGCGACACGCGGACGGGTGTTGGTGCTGCCCTCGGGGGCCGTCGCCGAGACGCCCTTTCACGCCGCGTGCGGCGGCCACACCGGGGACCCGGAGGAGGTTTTCGGAAGCACCGCCACTGGGGCGTCCGCGGTGGAGGACACGGGCTGTCCCCCCAAGGCCTGGGAGGCGGTGGTGCCGCTGGGGCGCTTCCGGCAAGCCCTCGGCCCGCTGCTTTCGCCTGCGGCGAGGCTCGTCGCCCCTGCGGAGTTGGAGCTCCTCACGGGAAAGGGCGGCTACGTCCTCCGCGTGGTGAGGCCCGAGGACGGAGGGAGCGCCCGCGGGGACGCGGTGGCCCGCGCACTGGACAAGGCCCTGGGGTGGGGCGCGGTGCGGAGCAGCCGCTTCAGCTTTCGCCTCGAGGGCGACACCGTCCGCGTCAGGGGCGCGGGCCTGGGGCACGGGCTCGGGCTGTGCCAGGCGGGGGCGGCGCGGCGCGCAGCCCAAGGGGAGAGTTACCAAACCATTCTCGCGCACTACTTCCCCCGCGCCACGCTCCGCTCATCCCCTTGGGGGGAAGTGAATTCGACTGCAACAAGCGGGGGGCCCGGGCGCACGGGGGAGGGCAAAAAGGGGTTGCTTGGAAGCGGACGGGAGGACGGCCTCCCCCCGTGGCCTGGCACAGGAGAATGCCCATGCGCCTCTACGACTATGCCCCCTCGCTGAATGGCTACAAAGTGCGGTTGCTTCTGTCCCAGCTCGGGCTTCGCCTCGAGACGGAGTGGGTGGACATTTTCGCCGGGGAGGCGGGCACGGCGGCCTTTCTCCGGATGAACCCCAGCGGCCAAGTCCCGGTGCTGGAAGTCCGCCCGGGCACCTTCCTCCCAGAGTCCAACGCCATTCTCTATTACCTGGCCCAAGGGACGCCGTACTGGCCCGCGGACACGCTCCAGCAGGCGCAGGCACTGCGCTGGATGTTTTTCGAGCAAGAGTCCCACCAGCCCAGCGTGGCCACCCTTCGGCACTGGACGCTGACTGGGAAGCTGTCCCGCTACCCCAGCCTCGTCGAGCCCAAGCGGCGGCTCGGCCACGCCGTCCTCGCCACCATGAATGGACACCTCGCTGGGCAGCCCTTCTTCGCGGGCGCGGGTTATTCCATCGCGGACATGGCCCTCTACGCCTACACCCACCTGGCGCACGAGGGGGGCTTCATGCTGGAAGCCTACCCACAGGTGGTGGACTGGCTCGCCCGCGTGCGGAGCCAGCCCGGCTACCTGGACGAGGTATTCCCCTACCCGCCAAACGCCGCCGGGTACTTGCCCGGCGAGCAGGAGGTGGCCTGACATGCAAGCGTCGCTGAAAGCACAAGCGTTGGTGAGTCCCGTGGACCTCGAGGCGGAACGCTGTTGGCGCGCGGTGGTGGAGCGCGACCGACGCCAAGACGGGCGCTTCGTCTACGCGGTGGACACCACCACCATTTATTGCCGGCCCTCCTGCCCCTCCCGGCGGCCGCTGCGGAAAAACGTCCGCTTCCTCCCCTCGGCGGCAGCGGCCGAGCGCCAGGGCTACCGGGCCTGTCGCCGCTGCCGGCCTCAAGAGACGCTCGGGCCCACCGAGGCGGTGGTGGAGCGCGTCCGCGCGGTGCTGCACGGGGCGGAGGCGCCCGTCACGCTAGCCGAGCTCGGACGGAGACTGTCCTTAAGCCCGAGCTACCTGCAGCGCCTCTTCAAGCAGCACACCGGCCTGTCTCCCAAGGCCTACTCCGACGCGCGTCAATTCCAAGCGCTGAAGGAGGCACTGCGCACGGAAGGCGGCGTCAGCGCGGCCATTTACGCCGCCGGCTACCAGGCGCCAAGCCGGGCCTACGAGAGGACGCGCGAGCGTCTGGGGATGACGCCCTCGGCTTACAAGAAGGGCGGGGCGGGGCAACGGGTGGCCTACGCGTTTGCCGAGAGCTCACTCGGACGGACGTTGGTGGCCACCACAGCGCGCGGGGTGTGCCGCGTGGCCTTCGGGGCCACGGACAGCACCCTCCTCCGAGAGCTTCGGGCCGAATTCCCGAAGGCGGAGCTCGTGGTGGCCGGCCCCGAGGAGGTGCAGGTTGTCCAGGCGGTGGTGCGGGCCGTGGACGCGCCGTGGAAGTCCGCCGCTGTCCCGCTCGACCTCCACGGCACGGCCTTCCAGCAGCGGGTGTGGAAGGCGCTGCAAGCCATCCCCGCGGGGAAGACGGCCAGCTACGCCGAGGTGGCCCGGGCCATTGCTGCCCCGCGCGCAGTGCGCGCCGTGGCCCAGGCGTGTGCCAGTAACCCGACGGCGGTGCTGGTGCCCTGCCACCGCGTCGTCCGCAAGGGAGGCGCCCTCGGCGGCTACCGCTGGGGCGTCGAGAGGAAGCAGCAGCTCCTCAGCGCCGAGTCCGAGGCCACGAAGGCCTCTTGAATGCGCCGTTGTCACCGGGTGGTGCGGTGACAGGGACTCACCCTGTTGAGGCGGCTGGCGGCGACGCACTCCCACCCAAGCGCCGGGACTGAGGGCTGGGGGCAGCCGGGGCCCGGTAGGCCACCGAAAAGACAAACCCCGGCGCGCCGGCTAGTGGCGGCGGAGCAAAACCCAGCCCCGCGCCTCTCCCACCTCCTGCCAGGGTGGGACGAGGGCCCCCGGCGGCAGGAGGTGCTTTTCCACGAGGGCGAAGGGGGCGTCGTGGTCCGCCCCCTCCACCAGGCGCTTTTCCAGAAACGGCTCGAGCTGTCGTTCCGCGGCGAGGCCCGCGAGCAGGCGCCAGTGCGTGGGGTCCGACACCACGAGGACACTGTCTCCGGGCCGAAGCCCGTCCAAGGCTCCCCGGAATTCTCCGGCCAGGACGCAGGGCTTCCACACGCGGGCGCCGCCGCCCAGGAAAACAAAACCCACCACGAGGGCCGCCAGCACCGCGAGTGCCGCCAAGGCGGCGCGCTGTCGTCCGGGTGTCGCCAGCCACCGCTTGAGAAGGGGTGCCGCGCCGGCCCCGGCGAGAAGCGCCAGCACCGGGTAGGCCACCAGCGCGTGGTGCCAAACCTTGCGCTCGGGAATGGCCAAGCCGAGGAGGAGGAGGAGGGCGGTGAGGGCCAGCCTCCGCGCGACGCGCGGCGTGGGCGGAAGGCTTGCGTCCACCTGCTTGGGCCAGCCGGCCGCCCGAAGGAGTCCCAAGGCCACCAACGGAAGCCCCGGCCAGAAGCGCCTGGCCACAGTGGCCAAGGGAAACCACGGCGGCTCAAGCCCGTCTCCGCGCTCGCCTATGGCCGAGGCGAGGAGCTGGACGTCCAGGTAGCCCCTCCACCAGGTGCCTTGGCTAAAGACTTTGTCAGCGAGGAGGAAGGCCGCCACCGGCACCGCCGCCAGGGCGGTGAGTAAGACGGCAGCGCCCGCCCAGCGCAGGCTGCGGGCCTCCCAGGAGACAGCGAGGGCGGCGGCGAGGAAGGGCAGAAGCCCGAAAGGCCCCTTCACCAGCGCCGCCAGGGCCGTGAAGAGGGCCGCCCAAAGCCAGCGCCTGGCCGAGGGTGGAAAGCCCAGCACCGGCACCAGCGAGGCCACGACGAAGAGAAGCAGCAGTGGGTCCAGGCGCGGGCGGCCTCCGTAGATGATGAAGGACTCCGTCGTCCCCAGCACGAGAAGTGCGACGGCGGCCATGCTCCAGCCGCCGAGGCGTCTTCCGAGAAAGCCCACCAGCAGCAGCGTGCAGAAGGTGAAGAGTCCTGCCAGCGGCGCCAGCGCCCACTCGCCGAGGAGGCGAATGGTGACCGCCCAGGGCCACAGCCCAAAGGGCAGATGCTCGCGGAATTGCGCGTGCGCATGGGAGAGGTAGCGCAAGTCGAGCCACCGTCCGTCCTGCACCATGTGCCGCGCCACCACCTGGTAGAGCTGGGCGTCTGTGTCGTCCACATGCCCGCCCCAGGGGGCGACGAGGACGGCGGTGGCGATGACGAGGGCCAGCCCGGCCGCCGTTCGGCCCGGGGCTACCGTCCCAGCCACCTTCACGCCTGGCGCAGCTCTCTGAGCCGTCCCTTCGTCCCGGGCCAGGACTTCTCCGGCATGCGCTGAAGAATGTCCGTCACGGTGTCGAGCAACGTCTGCTGCGGGTCCCGGGCCCGAAAGCCCAAATGCTGCTCCGCCTTGCGGCTGTCCACCCAAAACCAGTGCTCGGCAATCTCCACGCTGGCTGCGTCCACCGCCGGCTCGCGCCCTCGCGACTTGGCCCAGCGCTCGAGCAGCTGCGCCCCGAGTACATTCAGCTTGGAAGGCAGCCTGAGCCTCGGAGCCGGGACGCCCGAAAGGCGCTCCAGCCGCTGGAAGAATTCCGCCATGGAGAGGTTTACCCCCATGAGGTGCTTGCCGTAGAGCTCGCCCCGCGTCAGCGCAGCGACGAAGGCCTGGGCCGCGTCCCGGACGTCCACGAAGCTCATTCCCCCGTTGGGCATGGCCGGGAGGTCCCGCTGGAGAAACTTCACCACCGTCCACGTGGACGACAGGCGCGTGTCCCCCGGCCCGAGGAGAAGACTGGGGTTACACACCACGAGTGGGAGGGCGTGCTTGCGGCAGAAGTCGACGGTGAGCCGCTCCTCATAGACTTTGGAGAGGTAGTAGGGCCAGCGGCCGATGACGTCCAACGGCGCCGTGTCCTCCTCGGTGGCGGTGCGCTCCGTCTTGGAGACGGCGGTGGTGCCACTGGTGGAAGCGAGCACCATCCGGCCGATGCCGCCGTTGGCGCGGATTTCCTCGAGGAGCGCCCGCGTGGCGTCCACGTGGAGCTGGTACATGCTCCGGCCGTCTCGGGCGTCGAACGAGACGCGGCCGGCCAGATGGAGCAACGCGTCCATGCCCGCCAACGCCGGCCGGATGGCCGAGGGCATTTGCAAGTCCAGCTCTCGGAATTCCCCGAAGCCCAAGAGCGCTTCGCCGGGCCTCTTGCGTCCCACCATCCGGACCCGGTGCCCGGCCTCGGCCAGCCTTTCCACGACGGCGGCGCCGAGAAAGCCGGTGGCGCCGGTCACCAGGACATTCACGGCTCGGAGCCCCCGCCGCTCGAGCGCCGCGGGGCAGGGGCGGGCAGCAACTCCGCGTTGGCCTCGAGGTCGAAGTGGGTGTGCTGTTGCAAGGCGCGCACCGCCTGCTCGGCAGCGCGAGTCACCAACCGGTAGCTCTCGCTACGCGCCAGCCCTTGGGCACGGCGCCGGAGCTCGGTGACCGCCAGCGGCGGGCCGATGCGCACCGCCAGCGGCTTGCGGCGGGGAAGCATGGCCCCTTTGGGCAGCGCGGCGTGGGTGCCCTCAATGTAGAGCGGGAGGATGTCCACGCCATAGGTGAGGGCGAGGTAGCCCAGCGTGGGCTTGAATTCCTGCAGGACGCCATTCACCGAGCGCGTGCCCTCTGGAAAGAGCAGCAAATGGTAGCCCTGGTGCAGCGCCTCCCCCGCCAGGCGGAGGGACTCGCGCAGGCTGCCGTGTCGGTCCATGGGGATGAGGTTGGTGAAGTTTTCGAAGTAGGCGCGCTTGATGGGAGTGTCGAAGAAATAGTCCCGCGCCGCCAGAGCCGCGAGCCGCTCGCCCTGTTCCCCGAGGACAGTTTTCACCAGCCCCATGTCCAGGTGGCTGGTGTGGTTGGCGATGACCAGGACGTTGCGGTTCTGCGGGATGAAGGCCTGGCCCGTGACTTTGACGTCAAAGACGCCGCCGTAGAGCACCTTTTGGCCGAAGGAGAGCAAGCTGCGGCCGAGAGAGGCCACTGCGCCCGGCACCGGAATCTCCCGCTCGCGAGAGGCCTCCGTCTCGCCCGACGCTTCCGCGGCCTCGCGCTCGCGCACCCAGCGCCCAGAGCTCGCCACCAGCCGCCGCAAGTCGTCTACCGTTTGGAGCCCGGTGAGGTCATGCACCTCTCGGACCGGGACCCCGGCTGTCTCCAGCGCCACGGACAGCTCGGTGAGGAGGAGCGAATCGAAGCCCAGGTCGGCCACCAGCCGCGAGCGTCCGGTGACTTCCGCGGCCGGCCGACCCACCACCTCGGCCACCAGGACTTCCAGCCAGCCCGTGGCGCCAGGAGTGGCGCGCGCCCGCTCGCCGCTACTGGCGAGCTTCTCCAGACGCTGGAGCTCGCTGAGGACTTCAGCCCGCTTCACTTTCCGGGTGCTGGTGCGCGGGAGCTCTCCCTCCCAAAAGCGCAGCACCTTCACCCTTCGGTAGAAAGGGAGGTCCGCGGAGACGGTGCGGAAGTGCTCCTCGAGCTCGGCCCGCACTTCCTCGCGTCGTCGCTCCTTCAATTCCGGCACACACAGACACGCCACCCGCTCCCCGCCGCTGTCGTCGGGAAGGCCGACGATGGACAGCTCCTTCACCTGGGGATGGGCGCCGTAGAGGTCCTCCAACTCGTCCGGGTAAACGTTTTTCCCGCTGGCGTCGATGATGACGTCCTTCTTTCGGCCCAAGAGGACGAGGCTTCCGTCGCTCTCGAGACGGCCCATGTCGCCGGTTCGCAGCCAGCCGTCGACGAGCGCCGCCTCGGTGGCCTCGCGGTCCCCGAAGTAGCCGGCCATGACGCTTGGCCCCCGGGCCCACACCTCCCCCACGCCCTCGGCGTCGGCTTGGTGAATGCGCAGCTCGATGCCCGGCAACGCCTTGCCCACCGTCCCCGGCTGCCGCCGATTGCCGGCCGCGGCGACGGTGAGCACCGGCGAGGCTTCGGTGAGCCCGTACCCTTCCGCCAAGTCGAAGCCGAAGGCATGGAAGGCCTGGTGCACCTCGTCTGGAAGCGCCGACCCGCCGCTCACCAAGAATTTGATTCGGCCGCCAAAGCGCCGGTGGATGGGCCAGAAGAGTAGCTTTCCGAGATTGATGTTGCGCCGGTTGCGGAGCTCGGCGTGCGCGCTCATCAGCCCTCGAAGCGCCTGCTCCACCAACGCCGGCTGGGCCGCGAATTCCTGGGTAATTTTTCGGTGGAGCAAGGACCACAGGGCCGGGACGCCCACCATGGCCGTGATTCTCCCCGTCTCGAAGACTTCTCCCAGCCGGTCGCTGGTGAGCTCGTCGAGGTAGGTAATCTCCGCCCCGCGACTGAGTGGGGTGAGGAGGCCAGCGGAGAACTCGAAGGTGTGGTGCAGTGGAAGCACGGAAAGCAAGCCGTCTCCCACGCCGAAGTCGAAGGAACCGGCCAGCTTCGGGACAAGCGAGGCGAAATTCCGGTGGGTGAGCATCACCCCTTTGGGCTGCCCAGTGGTGCCACTGGTGAAAATAAGAGAAGCGACGTCGTCGGGGACGATGGACTTGGGAAGCGGGGCAATGCGGTCCGGCGCCGTGTCGTCCCCTTCCATGGCTTGCGCCAAGGTGAAGACTTGCGTCTGCAGCCCACTGTCGGCCAGGGCTCTCCACAGGCCGGCCAGCTCCCGCGCCGCCTCCTCGGAGAGCAACACCGCCCGGGCCTCCGCCCGCCGGGCGATGTTGACGACTTCCGCGGCGCTGCTCTCGGCATCCACCGGCACCACCGTGGCCCCGGCCTTGAGAATGCCGAAATAAGCGAAGGCCCACTCTGGCCGGTTCTCGCTCACCAGCAGCACCCGGGCACCCGGGGCAACGCCCGAGCGGACCAGAAAGCTTCCCACCCGCGCCGTCCAGCGGGCCATTTCGCCGTAGGTGAAGCGCTCCGTCCGGTCTCCTTCGACCAGCCGGAAGGCCACCCGGTGGCGGTAGGCGCGTACGCTGGCGTCGAAGAGCTCGAGCAAGTCCCGGTGGGCGTGGATGGCCGTCCGCCGCTCGCGCTCCTCCTCGAGCGCGGGGAAGACCCATTTCTCGAGGCCGGGCAGGTGGACTTCGAGAAAGTAGTGCCGCCAGTCGATGGACTCCGGGTCCCAGGGGAGCCGGGCCGCATCTTGCGGCGTGAGGCGGGCGAAGATGGAGCGCGTGTTGTCGCAGCGAAAGACGTAGTGGTTGTCCCAAATGAAGGGGAGAAACAGCTCCACCAGACTGGAGAAGGAACGGGCCTGCTCCTCCACGTCCTCCAACCGGTCCTGGGCGCGCTCCAGCATGGCCGAGACGCGCGGCGCGCCCCAGCTGGGCTGGACCTGGTCGAGCGCCTCCCGAAGCAGCTTGGCGCCGGTGGCGAAGAGGGGGGTGCTCCGGAGCTGAAAGGCACGCTTACTGACGGCGTTCGGCTCGAGGCGGCTCTGCACTTCGTTCCACAGCTTGCTGCCCGTCGTCTTGTTCTTGAAGAAGCGGCGTCGGTAGAGGCCCACCAGCTCCGAGGAGCGAGCGGCGTAGAGCGGATTCACGTCGCCCGAGGCCTGGTGGTAGACGCGTCGCTCGCGGGTGTTGAGGGTGTGGGCGGTGATGGCGATGAGCGAGGCCGCCACCAGGTCGACCGGCACGATGTCGAGGATGGTGCGCTCGCCGGTGGGAAGGGCGCGCTGTCCTTTGAGCCCGGCGTACGCCAGAGGAGCCGAGGTGGTGAAGCCTTCGTTCCAGCCCGGGAAGGGGTAGCGGAGCGCGCTCTCGACGATGCTCGGCCGGACAATGGCGTAGCGGAGGTCCGGCGTGCTGGCCATCACCTGCTCGCCGAGCGCCTTGGTGTAAGTGTAGGTGTTGGGCCAGCCCCAGTGGCGGGCGCGCTCCATGCCCGCGTCCACCAGTTTCTGCGTGAGCCACAGCTTGCGCTCCCGGCCCACCGCCAGGCGCAGCGACTTTTCCTCCCGCGGGTCGCGTCCCTCTTGCTCCAGCCGCTCGATGGCGCGCTTGCGAAACACCGCGGTGAGCGCAGCGTCGTCCGCTTTGCTCCTGAGTCGGGCCACCTCGTCGCGGCAGTCCTGGAGCTCGCGCTGCAACGAGAAGTCGCGACCGTCGAGCTCGTCGCGCTTCGGGAAGTAGCCGACAATCTCTTCGTCCTCGAAGACGAGGCCCGAGCGGTTGCCGGCCACGAAAGCCGTGGAGACGTGCACCAGGGGGACGTCGAGCCGAAGCGCGAGGTCCACCGCATTCCGCACGCCCTGGGTGTTGACCTTGAGACCCACCTCTAAGGAGGGGTTGAAGGAGACCAGGCCGGCACAATTGAGAACCGCCCCCACCGAGCCCCGCAGGCGGGAGAGCGTCTCCTCGGAGAGGCCGAAGGAGGCCTCGGTGACGTCTCCCTCCAGCACCTGGACTTTGGAGCGGACGAAGGCCTCGGCCCCGCCCTCGCCGAGTTCCTCGCGCAGCGGCCGGAAGGCCTCGCCCGGAAAGAGACGGTCGAAGAAGCGCGACTCGGCGGACACCGAAGAGCCGCGCCGCACCACCACCGACACCCGGGACAACGCGCGTCCATACCGCTGAAGCAACATCGACAGGGTCACCTTGCCGACGAAGCCCGTGCTACCAGCGAACACGAGATGCTTGCCGGAGAGGGCCTGGGTGACGTCGAGCGAGGCGGGTTCGGCCATGTGCTTCCCGTCAGAAACGAGTCTAGAGGCGGACGTCAGTCTGGAGAATCGGGGCGGATTTCACCAGGGTGATAGACGCGCTGCGCCCAGTGGCCCCCCGGGCCAGGTCGATGGCCTCGGCCAGTGTGTCGGTGCGCTCCCATCCAAGGAGCTCCGGCACGTGGTTGTTCTCGGCGCCGGCGACGATGACCTTGCCCACGTGCTGGCGGCCGTTCTCGCCCCAGTACCACATGTAGAAGGGGTGGGCGCCGTGGTAGGCGTTCCCCTTGCGGTAGAGGTGGACGTAAGAGGGGTTCGTCGGCGAACTCCTTCTCGTACTTGTGCTCCAGCACCATGGCGTCACGGGTCTCCGGCAAGCAGCCGGTTGAAGAACTCGATGTAGCTCGGGTGGTGCTCCGGGTCGAACTCGTCGTAGGCCGGGTGGCAGAGGATGACCACGCCGCCCTTCTTGACCAGCGGGATGCCGCGGTTGAGGTTGAAGAGGTAGCCGAGCCCCATCACCTGCACCAGCAGCGGGTTGAGGATGGAGTTGACGTTGTAGGGCGAGATGTAGGGCACGCCGAAGATGACGATGTCGCTCTGGCCCTCCACCGGCACCGCTGTACTGGCTTCCAGCACGCTCCAGCGTCTTCTCGTGGCAGGGCTCGGTGGCGCCCGGCGTTACACGCCGATGACGTCGTAGGGCGCAGGCATGGACATCGAACAGCTTGCGCTTGGCCACCGCGGGGCAGCTTGGAGAGCGTGTAGCGTGAGGGCCTGGAGCTTGAGCCGGTCGACTTCGCTGAAGTCCTCCTCCCGTCTTGCCGAGGAAGCCGGTGGGTCCATCAAACATCCGGTTGTTGAGCACCGTCTCGATGTGGAACACCTTGAGGTGCTTGTCGATGACCCGGCCGATGCGCTCGGTGCTGCGGTGGAGCGCGCTCTTGCTCGGCTCCATGTAGCTCTCTGAGTCGCGGATGGTCTTGGGGTTGTGGTGCGCCCGCAGCGAGGCGTAGTTGGCGAGGCCGGTGCCGACCGACTTGTGGCCGCCGTCCATGGGGACGAGGTTGATGTTGACGTAGATGAGGAGGTCGCTCTCCGCGGCGCGGCGGTTGATGGCCACCACCTCGCCTTGGGCGGTGCGCTCGAGCTCCACCATCCCGTCGGGATCCTCGGCGTCGTGGTTGTAGTAGCGGTCCGGGTGGAAGGCGTTGAAGATTTTCTCGCCGACCATCCGCTTCATCTCCGCCTCCGTCATTCGTCGGTGCAGCGCATTGGCGATGATGAGGTGGACGTCGTCCACGCCGGAGTCAGCGAGGAGCTCGAGCACAATCTCCAGCACCGTCTGCCGCGCGTCGGGGGTCACCATCGGTGGCAGCGGCAGCGAGATGTCGTCCAGGGCGATGGTGACCTTCATCCCCGGCTCCAGAAGGGCGTGGAGCGGGTCCATCCCTTCGGGATGATTGAGCGCCCAGCGGATGGCCGCCTTCGGGTTGGGCACGCCCTGCAGGGGAGCTCTGGCGAAAACGACCCGGGTGCCAAGCGGGAGGTCCTCCAACAGAAAGTCCTCGCCGTGGAAGATGACCCGGGGAGGGCTGCCCTTCTCCGTCACCACCACCTGGTTGGTCTCGTCGTAGAGCCGCTTCAATGTCTTCAGCGGACGCATGTCACCTCAAGTCGAGCACAGGCCAGTGGTAGGCGCGGGCGATGGACCGCAGCCGCATGTCGGGATTCACCGCGGTGGGCCGTCCCACCATGGCCAGCATCGCGTAGTCCGAGAAGCTGTCCGAGTAGGCGAAGCTCTGGTCGAGCGCCAGAGCGTGCTTCACGCAGTAGTCGCGGATGGCGTGGGCCTTGTTCGCGCCTTCGATGATGGGGGGAATGACTTTGCCGGTCGCGATGCCTCCCACGAACTGCATCTTGTTGGCGATGACGTCGTCGGCTCCGAGGTAGCTCGCGCCAGCGGGGCCACGGTGAAATCCAGCGCCCCGGTGATGAAGACAATTCGGCAGCCGGCGCGGCGCGCCTCGTCGATGAGGTCCTGGGCCTTGGGGAAGACGGCCGGCTTGAGCACCTCCTCGAGCATCTCCTGTCCGAGCACCACCAGGCGGTCCTCGCTCAACCCGGCGTAGGCCCGGTAGAAGTACTCGTTGAAGCCCTTGCGGTTGACGAGGTCCAGCGCGGCATAGAGTGGCACCTGGGCGGCCGCGGCCAGCGTCCGGCCCGCGATGCCCGACAGCGAGCCTCTGTTCATCGCGTAGTAGGCATAGGTGTGGACAATATTCGTCTTCACCAGCGTTCCGTCCACGTCGTAGAACGCAGCCTTTGCGGTCATAGCCAACCCTCGGCCTGATACCACGCGGCGCTTCGGCCAATCGACTCGGCGAGGCTGACGCGGGGACGCCAGCCGAGACGGATGGCCGCCTTCTCCCCGCTGCACGTCCAAGCCGGGGCCAGGAGCTGCCGTGCCAGCTTTCGGTTGAGCGGCAAATGCCGGCCCGTGGTGCGGCTCACCACGTCGGCCGCGGAAGCCAGCCCTCGGAGCATGGAGGGTGACACATGAAGCGTTCGGGGGCGAAGCCCCAGCACCTGAGCGCCCTGGTCTTGGATGTCCTCGAGGGTGGTGGTGCTGGGACCGGGACAAAAGAAGGCCTCGCCTCGGGCTTCCGGGCGCTCGGCGAGCAGCATGAGAAAGTCCACCACGTCGTCCACGTCCACCACCGAGAGCGGTCGCGGGCCTCCGCCAATGACCAGGCGAATCCCCCGACGAATGAGCTTAAAAAAGACCAGGTTTTCGCGGTCCGCAGGCCCGAGGATGCGCGGCGGCCGGACGACGGTGACCTCCAGTTGGCCGCGCGGCTCCTGGGCGATGCGCTCCGCCTCGGCCTTGCTCTCCCCGTACCACTCCTCGGGTGCGAACGGATCGGACTCGACGTGTGGCCGGTCCGGCTGGGAGGGTCCCACCGCCGCTAGGGAGCCGGCCAGCACCAGGCGGCGGACGCCGCAGCGCCACGATGCGTCACAGACGTTTCGCGTCCCTTCAGCGTTCACCTGGAAAAAGGTGCTGCGAATGGGCGCGCGACGGATTCCGGCGAGGTGAAACACGACATCGACATTGGCCACGGCTCTTCCGAGGGAGGCGGGCTCGGTGACGTCGCCTTGGACCCACTCCACGGCGCCCTCCGGGGAGGACGGGGGTGCTTTGTGCACGAGTCCGCGGACCCGATGGCCGGCGTCTTGAAGGCGGCGCAGGAGGGCTCCCCCGACGAAACCGCTGGCTCCGGTAATCAGCGCGTGCATGGCAATGGGGCCGCCTCCCTCGCCCCAGCTGGGAAATTACCTCTGTAACCCGTGTTTTCCCCTCTGAAACCTGATAGTCACCGCCGCTGGCTTCGGGCACGAAGCCCTAACGTCCCCCGAGCGGGGAGGAGACTGCGAACGAATGGCCGCTAAGAAGCCCGCCAAGAAGAGCGCGAAGAAGGCTGGTACCAAGCGCAAGCCGAACGCCGCCTTCATGAAGGAGATGACCCCTTCCAAGGACCTGGCCGAGGTGATCGGCAGCAAGCCGGTTCCGCGCACCGAGGTGGTCAAGAAGCTGTGGGCCTACATCCGCAAGAACAACCTCCAGGACGCTAAGGAGAGGCGGATGATTAACGCTGACGACAAACTGAGAGTTGTCTTCGGCGGCAAGAAGCAGGTCTCGATGTTCGAGATGACGAAGCTGGTGAGCAAGCACCTCAGCTGACCTCTCTTGGCTTCGGCCAAGAGTCGCTCAGCAGCAAAACCGACGAGGCTCGCCGGAAGCGGTTCCCGAGGGCGAGCCTCTGTGCGCTTGGCGCACGCGACCGGCCTCCAGTGGAGGACGGCGCGCGAGTCCTCACGACGGGGCGTCTCCCGCAAAACGGGGGACGCGCCGCAGAGGCTTTAGCCGACGCTTCGAAAACGTGCTCCTCAGCATGCACCCAGGAGCCGGGCGCGCACTCGGAAGACCTCCCCGACGCTCCAGGCTTGCGCCGGCGCACCCACGGGCCGGAAGGGCGCCTCGGCCTCGAAGCACTCGGAAATGGAACCGAGGCAGCCGGCCTCGACGAGGTGCGCCTCGAGGCGTTGCAGCAGCCCCCAGCACTGCCGACGCGTCGCTTCGGTGTTTCCGCGAAGGCTCAAGCACGTGTCGATGAAGGGCCCCAGAAGCCACGGCCACACCAGCCCCTGGTGGTAGGCCGCGTCCCGCTCTGCCGGACCGCCTCGGTACCAGGGCCGGTAGCCGGGCTCAGAGGGCGCGAGGGTGCGAAGCCCGACGGGGGTGAGGAGCTCGGCCTCCACGCGCTCCAACACCGAAAGGCGCCGCTTGACGTTGAGGAGGGGGAAGGAGAGGGAAAGCGCCAGCAACTGATTGGGCCTGAGGCGGCCGTCAGGCCCTTCGGGAAGCAGGACGTCATAGAGGCAGTTTTTTTCTGGGTTCCAGAAAGCACTGTCGAAGGCCGCCGCCGTCCGGTCTGCGAGCGCCCGGTAGCGGCCTTTTGAAGGGCCGTCCTGCAGCACACCGGCCCAACGCTCCATCAACCGGAGCGCATTGTAATAAAGCGCGTTCACTTCGACGGGTTTGCCATGCCGCGGAGTGACGCCTTGGCCGTCCACCCGGGCATCCATCCAGGTGAGGTTGCTTCCCGGGCCGCCGGCGACCAGCAACCCGTCCGTGTCGTCCACCCCAATGCCATTCAGCGTCCCGTAGAGGTGCGCCTCCACAATGCTTCGGGCCGCCGGGTAGAAGACGTCGGCGAGAAAGGCCCGGGAACCCCCGGCCAGGAGGAAGGCCTGGACCGTCTGAAACATCCACAGCGTGGCATCCGCGGTGTTGTATTCCGCTGGGCCGAACTGGTCGGGGAAATGGTTTGGCACCAGCCCGCCTTTGAGGTGGGCGAGAAATCCCTCGAGGACGTGCTGCGCCTCGGCGAGGTGGCCGGTGGTGAGCAGAAGGCCGGGAAGGGCAATCATCGTGTCCCGTCCCCAGTCCGTGAACCATGGGTAGCCGGCGAGAAGGGTGGGCGAGCCATCCATGCGCCGCACGAGGAACTGGTCCGCCGCCCGGAGAAGGAGGGCATCGACGGCGTCGCGGGCCGGGCGAGCGCGTGCGTCGCGGGCGGACTCGAGCGTTTGCACGGCCGGCCAATCCAAGTGCGCCTGCGCGTCGAGGGTGGCCACCACCCAGCCGGGCTTGTTCGGGCCGACGTCCATGAGGAAGCTTCCCGGCAGGAAGAGGTCCTCGCGAAACTCGAGCCCCCGGTCGAGCTCAACCAGGTACTCAACGTTGTCGTGCCACGACGGGGCAGCGCTGAAGGCCTCCCCCGGGTGGTGAAGAAACAGAGGTGGAAGCGCAGGCCGGGGATGAAAGGTGAGGCGCCGGACGTCCCCGCGGAGCTCCTCCTGGAGTCGTGTGTCCACGCCGTCGGCCTCTCGGACCAGGCCGTGGTAGTCGCGAAAGCAGAGCAGCGGCTCCAGTTTCAACCGGACGGCCCGGGTGGCCCGGTAGAGAACGACGACGGTTTGCCCTCCGCGCACGAGGAAGAGGCGCTTTTCAATGTGGGCTTCTCCCACCTCAAACGTCCAGGTGGGGCAGGAGTTGAGCTCGAACGACAGAAGTCTCTGAAAGCCTTTAGGGTACAGAGCGCCCGGGTATTGGTTAGTCGAAAGCGGTGCGTCGCCGGCCGCATCGACGACCGTCTCCTCCAGCCGTGCGAGCGTCACCACGCGTTCCACCGGCGGATGGAGCGAGGCCACCAAAAGGCCATGGTAGCGGCGGGTGTTGGAGCCCGCGACGGTGCCCATGGCGAAGCCCCCGGTGCCGTTGGCTTCCAGCCATTCGAGGTGGGAGGACTGGGCGTAGTCGCGGCACGTGTCGCGGCCGACGGAGAGTGGGGAGGCGCCGCGGCGCGGGCTGCCGGCGTCGGGACACATGTCCGCTCAAGTCCACCGCGCCGCGGCGGCACCGTGGCAGGCTGTGGACGCGTCAGCTTCGCCCGCCGCCCTGTAACCCCCGCGGGGCTCCAACCGTCTCCCGTGACGCGAAGGCACCCCCTCCCCGAGGCTCTCCCCCATGTCACTCCCGCTCAAGTCGCTGCTCTCCCGTGCGCTTTCCATCCTGGACAAGCTGCAATGGCTCGGTCCGTTGCTGGTCCGCATTTCGCTCGCCTCCGTCTTCATCGTCACCGGATGGGGCAAGCTGCATAACCTGCCCAAGGTGACTGGCTTCTTCACCGAGCTTGGAATTCCGATGCCAGGCTTCAATGCCGGCCTGGTGTCGTGCGTCGAGTTTTTTGGCGGCATTCTCATCCTCCTGGGTCTCTTCACCCGCTTCGCCGCCCTTCCCATGGCCTGCTCCATGCTGGTGGCCATCCTCACCGCCAAGCTGGGCGAGGTCGACGGTGTTGCCACCTTCTTCGCCTTCAACGAGTTCACCTACTTTGCCTGCTTTGTGTGGCTGGTGGTGGCTGGCGCGGGCGCCGTTTCCTTGGACAGGCTGCTTTTGGGCCGGTGGACAAGCGCTCTGCCGGAGCAAGTGCCTTCGGCGGCGCCGTAGCCGACGCTTGACGCGGTGTCCCTCGTGAGGGGAGGGGCGTCTCTCAAGGCGTGCGCAGGGGCGTCAACTCCGCTCGGGGCTGAGGACACGCCACCTCGGTGGATGTGCGCGGGATGCGGCGCAGGGCGTCATCTCTCGGCTTTTCCAATTCTATCCGCAGGCCGTCGCCACGTCGGGCTACAACCGACGCCGGCGAGGGAGGAATGACCGAAGAGGTGGTGGAGGTCTGGCCTGGCGTGCCGTACCCGCTGGGTGCGACTTGGGACGGCCGGGGTACCAACTTCGCGGTGGCCTCCGAGGGAGCCGAGCGCGTGGAGGTCTGCCTCTTCGACCGAGAGGCCCCCTTGCGGGAAACGCACCGCTTCGCGCTGCCGGCGCGGACACTGGCCGTTCGGCACGGCTATGTGCCGGGCCTCTCCCCTGGCACGCTGTATGGTTTTCGGGCGCACGGGCCTTGGGCCCCCGAGCGAGGCCTGCGCTTCAACTCCCAGAAGCTTCTACTCGACCCGTACGCCCGTACCCTCACCGGACGTCCGGACCTCTCGGACCCGGCGTTGCAGGTGGTGGATGACGCCCTGCTGGACCCGAGCGACAGCGCCGTGGCCATGCCCCGCTGCATGGTGGTGGACGGCGCTTTTGACTGGGCCGGAGACCGGCCGCCGAAAATTCCCTGGACGCGGACCATTCTCTACGAGGTCCACGTGCGCGGCTTCACCAAGCTGCACCCCGGTGTGCCTCCCGAGCTTCGCGGGACGTACGGAGGATTCGCTCACCCGGTCGCCATCTCGCACCTCAACTCACTTGGGGTGACGGCGGTGGAGCTGCTTCCCGTTCAGCAGGCCGTGGACGAGGGGTTCCTCAACAAGCGGGGATTGGTCAACTACTGGGGCTACAACACCATCGGCTTCTTTGCGCCCGATGTCGCCCACGCCTGCAGCGGGCCGCGCAACGTCGTCAACGAATTCAAAGGCATGGTGAAGGCGCTGCACCGCGCCGGCATCGAGGTCATCCTCGACGTTGTCTACAACCACAGCGCCGAGGGGAATCAGCATGGGCCGACGCTCAGCTTTCGCGGGCTCGACAATCCAGCCTACTACCGGCTGACGCCCGGGGCGCCGCGCACCTATGTCGATGTGGCCGGCACAGGCAACACGCTGAATCTGGACCATCCGCAGACCTTGGCGCTGGTGATGGACTCTTTGCGCTACTGGGTGCAGGAAATGCACGTCGATGGCTTCCGCTTCGACCTGGCGTCGGCGCTGGGACGGTACGGGGGGACGTTCTCGCGCAACGCTCCCTTCTTTATGGCGGTGCACCAGGACCCCGTCCTGGCCCGGGTGAAGCTCATCGCCGAGCCTTGGGACTTGGGCCCCGGCGGCTACCGGTCGGGAAGCTTTCCCCCGGACTTCAGTGAATGGAACGACAGGTACCGTGACGCGTTCCGGAAGTATTGGAAGGGCGACGACAACCTGGCGGCCGAGATTGGCTACCGGTTGACGGGGTCCTCAGACCTTTACCAGCTCTCCGGGCGCGGACCGACCGCGTCCATCAACTTCATCACCGCCCACGACGGCTTCACGCTGCGCGACTTGGTGACGTACGAGTCGAAGCGCAACCAAGCCAACGGCGAGGACAACCGGGACGGCAGCGACAGCAACAACGCCTGGAATTGTGGCCTGGAGGGCGAAACCGCCGACCCGGCGGTGAATGCGCTGCGGGACCAGATGGTCCGCAACTTTCTGGCGACTCTCTTTCTGAGCCAGGGAGTGCCGATGTTGTTGGCCGGAGACGAGCTCGGTCATACCCAGCGCGGAAACAACAACGCCTACTGTCAGGACAACGACGTCTCGTGGATTGACTGGAATCTCGACGAGCAGCGCCAGCGGCTGCTGTCCTTCACGCGAAGTTTAATTCACGGCCGTCTCTCGCAGCCGGTGCTGATGCGAAAGGGCTTCTTCCAGGGTCACGCCATTTTCGACTCGCAGCTGAAAGACGTGGCCTGGTTTCGGCCGGACGGCACAGAGATGCAGAAGCAGGACTGGCAAAAGCCGGTGCTGCGCTCTCTCGGCTTCCTCTTGGGGGGAGACGCCATTAGCGAGATGGACGAGACCGGTCGAAAGGTGGTGGGAGACACCTTGCTCATCCTCCTCAACGCCGGGGAGGTGCCGGTGCCCTTCACGCTTCCGGCCGTGGAGTGGGGTCGCGACTGGGAATGGTGGCTTGATACCAGCGACGGCCACGCCGCCGGTCGTCGGGACTACCCCGCGGGCGAGACGGTGAGCGTCCCCGAGCGAGCGCTGGTGGTGTTGCGCCGAGCCGTTCCGCACGGAACATGAGGGCCTCGCCATGGGTTTCTCGGGCGGAGGCGAGAGATGACCGGTGCCCTGGCCTGGGTGGGCTTCAACCTAGGCGTGCTTCTGGTGCTGCTCATCGACCTCGGCCTCACTGGCCGCAGGGGACGTGCGCTCTCCCCGAGAGAGGCCACGCGCTGGGTGCTTCTCTGGGCGGCGCTCAGCTTGGGCTTGTGCGCCGCGCTGTGGAGGACGCGCGGCAGCACGGCTGGGCTGCAGTTTCTGAGCAGCTACCTCATCGAGTACGCGCTCAGCGTCGACAACCTCTTCGTCTTTCTCGTCCTGTTCGAGGCCTTCCGCGTCGAACCTGAGCACCGTCGTCGTCTCCTGTTGTGGGGCGTCCTCGGCGCGGTGGTGCTGCGGGCCACGCTCCTCCTCCTCGGCGCCGGCCTCGTCCGCCGCTACGAGTGGCTCCTGATGCCCTTTGGCGGCCTCCTCTTGCTCACCGCGCTGAAGCTGGTGTGGAAGCCGGGAGGTCCAGACCTCGCGCCACGGGAAAACGTCCTGGTGCGCCTGGCGCGGCGCTTCCTGCCCCTGTCCGAGGAGCCGGCGGAGGGCTTTGCGCTTGTCGTGAAAGAGCGCGGCCGCCTTCGCTTCACACCCCTCTTCCTGGTGCTGGTGATGGTCGAGACCACCGACCTCCTCTTCGCCATCGACTCCATCCCCGCGGTGTTGGGGATGAGTCAGGACCCCTTCATCCTCTACTCGAGCAACGTCTGTGCCATCCTTGGGCTCCGGTCCCTTTTCTTCGTACTCGAGGCGCTGATGGGACGGCTCGCCTACTTCAAGCCGGCGCTGGCCGTGGTGTTGGCCTTCGTCGGTGCGAAGATGGTGGCCGAGCCCTGGCTTCACCTGCCCATCTGGGTCTCGCTGCTGGTCATCGCCGCCATTCTGGGCGGTGCCATCCTGGCGTCGGTGCCTCGAGTTCAGCGCCCGGCAAGCTGACGGGCTTTCCCCCCAGAACGAGTGGTTGCGGCCGCGCGACGTCCCTGGGATTCTCCCTGGCCGGTCCCCCATGTCCAGCACCACCACCGACGGCATCCGAGTGACGGTGAAGCCAGCGTTCTGGCCGGAGCGCAGCTCACCGGAGGCTGGGCAATTTGCCTTCAACTACAAAGTGGAAATCGTCAATCTGGGCAATGAGCCGGCACACCTGCGGACCCGGCATTGGGTCATCACCGACGCCAACGGCAACGTGCAGGAGGTGCGCGGTGAGGGCGTGGTGGGGAAGCAGCCCCATCTCAACCCCGGGGAGCGCTTCGAGTACGCCAGCTGGGCGATGCTCCGGACACCCTTCGGAACCATGCGCGGCAGCTACCAGATGGAACGTCCGAACGGAAAGCGCTTCGACGCAGTCATCAGCGAATTCGCGCTCACCCAGCCGCACGCGTTGCACTGATGAAAGAGCAGCAAGGCCTGCTCTTGGTCAATCTCGGCACGCCCGACGCGCCGGAGACCGCCGCCGTCCGCCGCTACCTGCGAGAATTCCTCTCCGACCCGCGCGTGTTGGACATTCCGGCCCCGGCGCGCTGGGCCCTCCTCGAGCTCCTCATTCTCCCCACCCGCCCGGCGCGCTCCGCCGAGGCCTACCGCAAGGTTTGGACTGACGAGGGCTCGCCGCTCCTCGTCCATGGCCAGAGGCTGGCCGCGCGCCTCGAGGAGGCGCTTGGACAGAAATGGGTGGTGGCGCTGGGAATGCGCTACGGCAAACCCTCTCTGGCGTCGGCGCTCGAGAAGCTCTCGGGCGCGGGCATGCGCACCATCACGGTGCTGCCGCTCTACCCACAATACGCGTCGAGCTCCACCGGCTCCACGCTGGAGCGCGTCTTCGCTTTGGCCGGTCAAGCGTGGAACGTCCCGTCCCTGCGCGTGGTGCCCCCCTTTTTTGACCACCCGGCGTTTCTCGAGGCGTGGGTGGAGGTGGCGCGGCCGGCGCTGGCGGAAGCGCGAGCCGACCACATCCTCTTCAGCTTCCATGGCTTGCCGGAACGGCACATTCTCAAGAGCGATGGCTCGGGAACGCATTGCCTGCAGTCCGCGACGTGCTGCGACGTGGAGGTGGTGGAGAACCGCTGGTGCTACCGCGCCCAGTGTTTCCGCACCGCACGCGCCCTCACGGAACGTCTCGGCCTCCCCCGGGCGCAAACCACCGTCTCCTTTCAGTCCCGGCTAGGGCGGACGCCGTGGCTCAAACCGTACACGGATTTGCTCCTGGGCGAGCTCGCCGCCAAGGGTGTCCGGCGCCTCGCCGTGCTTTGCCCAGCCTTCGTCGCCGACTGCCTCGAGACGCTGGAGGAGATTGGGATTCGCGCCCGCGCTGACTTTTTGCGAGCCGGGGGCGAGGCCCTGACGCTGGTCCCGAGCCTCAACGCCCACCCGGCATTCGTCCGGGCCCTCGTCCAACTCGTCCGGGAAGTCGAGACGCGGTCCTCCACGGACGAGGCCGCGGCCTAGCCTAGGGCGCGCGGGGCGCCGCCGCGCGCCGAAGCCTGTCCAGGACGGCCAGTCCCAGCCCAGCCTTTTCCGGCACCACCACCACCGCGACGTCCACGCCGGCCGCATCCACGTCGCGCAGGAGTGCATACAGAGCGCGCGCGAGCTCCGCGACGTCGTCCGGGACGCTCAAGTGCACCACGCCCTCGAGCACCGCCTCCTCTGGGCTGCACAGCGCCACGCGCCGGCCGGTGCGCTGGAGCTCGGCGGCCAGCCGCGGGGCCTCGCCTCGCTGCGCCAACACCAACCCCGCCCGAGGGGCGTAATGCGAGGGAAGCATTCCTGGAGCACGCACGTCCCCGACGACGGTTTGCGAAAGCGGCCGTCCCAGGACGCCCTGCAGGGCCTCCAGGCCCACGCCGCCTGGCCGCAGCAACACTGGCTCCGGGCCACTCAAGTCAACGATGGTGGACTCGACGCCGACACTGCACGGCCCACCGTCGAGGATGAAGTCCACCTCGCCACCCAAGTCCGCCAACACGTGCGCGGCACGCGTCGGAGAAACCCGGCCGAAGCGGTTTGCGCTCGGCGCCGCCAGACCGCCGCCGAACGCCTGGAGGACTGCGTGCGCCACCGGGTGTGCCGGGACGCGGACGGCCACCGTCCCCTGGCCCCCGGTGACGGCGTCCGAGGCCCGCGTGGAGCGGGGCAGGACGAGCGTCAGGGGGCCGGGCCAGAAGGCCGATGCCAACAGCTCGGCCTCGGGCGGAAGGCGGCTAACCCAACCCCGTACCGCCTCGGCCGAGGCCAGGTGGACAATGAGGGGGTGGGTGGAGGGTCGCCCTTTGACAGCAAAAATGCGACGTACCGCGAGCTCGTTTTCCGCGTCCGCCGCGAGCCCGTAGACGGTTTCGGTGGGAAGGCCCACCAGCCCGCCGCCGCGCAACACGTCCACCGCGCGGTGCAGCGCTTCCTCGGTGGGTGGCTCGCAAGGGGTCAGCAAAGAGTGAATCCGCCGTCTGGGGGCGCTAGTAAGCACGCTGCCCGGGCGATGGACAAACGTCGGCCCTTCCGCCGCTGGCTTTTCTTAGGGAGGTTGTACTCTGTATGTCGCGGACGGAGCTGTACCTCGCGCGGAGCCCCATGCCCGCCAGTGCGCGTGCCGTCTTCGACTGGCACACCCGCCCCGGCGCCTTCGAGCGTCTCAACCCTCCCTTCGACCCGGTGGACATCCTCCAGCACTCGGCAAGCCTTGCCGTCGGCACCCGAGCCGTGCTGCGGGTGCGCCTGGGCCCGCTTTCCTTGAAGTGGGTGGCGGTCCATACCGCCCTGGAAGACGGCGTCTGCTTCAGTGACCAGCAAGAGTCCGGCCCCTTCACGCTCTGGGAGCAGACGCACCGCATGGTGGCCGCGGGCCCGGAGCGTTCTCTCCTCGAGGATGAAGTCCGCTACCAGCTTCCGCTCGGTGCTCTGGGCGGGTTGGCAGGCCGTCGGCTGACGCGGGCTAAGCTGGAGGCGCTTTTCGCCTACCGCCACACACTGCTCGCTGCAGATTTGACGCGGCACCGAGTCCTTCCCGGGACGCCCTTGCGAGTGGGCATCAGCGGCTCCCATGGCTTCATCGGGACCGCCCTGGGCCACTTCCTCACCACCGGTGGCCACCAGGTGGTGCCGCTGCCACGCGCGGACGTCACCCCAGCCCTGTTGGAAGGTTTGGACGCCGTGGTGAATCTCGCCGGTTCCGCCATTGCAGCAGGGCGATGGAGTGCTGCTCGCAAGGAGGAAATCCGTCGGAGCCGCGTGGAGGGCACGCGCCATTTAGTGGAGGCCATGCGGCGGTGCGCCCGTCCGCCTCCGGTGTTGGTGTCCGGTTCGGCCATTGGCTTTTACGGCGACCGAGGGAGCGAGGGGCTCGACGAGACGTCGTCGCCCGGGACGGGCTTCTTGGCCGACGTCTGTCAGGTTTGGGAATCAGCGGCGCGCGAGGCGGAGACTTTCGGCACCCGTGTGGTGCTGCTGCGGACCGGGCTGGTCCTGAGCCCGAACGGTGGGGCACTGGCAAAACTTTCGCCGCTGTTTCGCGCGGCACTCGGCGGCCGGGTGGGTCCAGGTACCCAGGTGTACAGCTGGATTGCCCTCGAGGACGCGGTGGGGGCCATCCACTACGCGCTCCGGACTCCCAGCCTGAAGGGACCCATCAACCTCACCGCACCCGAGGCCGCGACCAACGGGGCCTTCACCGAGGCGCTCGGCGAGGTGCTCCATCGGCCGACGCTGGCTTCGGTGCCCGCGGCCGCCGTCCGGGCACTCTTCGGCGAAATGGGGGTGGAGACGGTCCTTGCCTCAGCGCAGGTGACACCCCGGGTGTTGCTGGATTCGGGCTTTACGTTTCGCTGGCCCGGGTTGCGCGAAGCCCTCCGCTTTTGCTTGGGCGTCGACCGACTTCCCAGCGCGCGATGAGCGAGCGGGCGTCCGCGCCACCCCCAAACGCCTCCTGAAGGAAAAGCGCTTCGGCCCGGCTTCTGGGGGGTTCAAGCCTTGACGCTGCGCAAGGCGTCTGAAAAGAGGGTGCCGCCGATGATCCAGGTGGACGGTCTCACCAAGTACTACGGAGCGCGCGCCGCCATCCGTGACCTCAGCTTCCGGATTTCCTCCGGCGAGGTGGTGGGCTTTCTCGGGCTCAACGGCGCCGGGAAAACCACTACCCTGAAAATACTCGCCGCCGTCCTGCTGCCGTCTTCAGGCACGGTGAGCATCGACGGACTGGACGTTGCCCGCGCGCCACTCGCCCTCAAGCAGCGCATCGGTTATTTGCCGGAAGAACCGCCGCTGTACGACGAGATGACGGTGGGCGGCTACCTTCGCTTCGCAGCCGAGCTGCATGGCGTTCCGGCCGCCCGAGCTCCGAATGCGGTAGAGGCGGTGGAGGAGCGCACCGACTTACGAAGCGTGCACCGGGAGCTCTTGGGAAGCCTGAGCCATGGCTACCGGCAACGCGTGGGTGTGGCCCAAGCGCTTGTCCACGGACCCTCCATCCTGCTGCTTGACGAGCCCAGCAAAGGACTCGACCCGGCCCAGACGATTGAGATGCGGTCCCTGTTGAGGGGGCTGCGCAGCACGCACACCGTTCTGGTGAGCAGCCACATCCTGCCGGAGATTGCCCAAACCTGTGACCGACTGCTCGTTGTCCGCGACGGAGAGCTCGTCGCCCAGGGGACAGAGCACGAGCTCGAGCAGCGTCTGGGCGGCAGTGGCACGGTGGTGGTGGAAGTGCGCGGTACCGCCGCCGCCGCCGAGGCCGCGCTGCGAGCGGTGCCCGGCGTCCAGGGGGTAACGGTGGTGTCCGGCGACGAAGACCGCATCGAACTCCGCGCCGACGCCCCTGAGGAGCTGCGGCCGGCCATCGCTCGGGCATTGCTCGGCGCCGGTCTCGACTTACTCCGGCTTGATTTGGGCCAGGAACGACTCGAATCCCTCTTCCTCCGGCTCACAGGAGGGACGGAGGCTTGAGCATCGCGCGGAACGTTTTCCTCATTGCACGTCGCGAGCTGATGGCGATGGTTGGCACGATGACCGGTTGGGTCATCCTGGCCGCGGTGCTGGCCGTGGATGGGCTGCTCTTCAACGCCTACGCGCTGGAGGGGATTCGACGCTCGGCCGACGTGTTGACGCGCTTCTTCTACTTCTCCAGCGGGACGACGATGGTGGCTGCCATTTTCGTCTCCATGCGACTGCTCGCCGAAGAGCGCCAGGCGGGCACGTTGCCCCTCCTCTACGCGTCTCCAGTGCAGGACGTGGAGATTGTCCTCGGCAAGTTCGCGGCCGGCTTGGCCTTCCTCTGCAGCTTGACGCTGCTCACCGCATACATGCCGCTACTCATTCTGGTGCACGGCAAGGTTTCGCTGGGACACCTCGCCGCCGGGTATTTCGGTCTCTTTCTGTTGGCGTCGGCCTGCGTGGCGGTAGGGACCTTCGCCTCGGCCCTGGCGCGAACGCAGATTGTGGCCGGCATCCTCGGCGGAGCGCTGCTCGTCGCGCTCCTCGTCACCTGGCAGCTGTCGCGCGTTGCCGAGCCGCCCTTCGCCGGACTCTTTGCTGCGCTCGCGCTCCACAACCTCCACTTCGTCCCCTTCGAGTCGGGGGTCATTCACCTGCGCGACGTGGCCTACTACCTACTCTTGACCTGGGTGTTGCTCTTTGCCGCGACCCGCGTGGTGGAGGCGCGCCGCTGGCGATGAGCGCCCGGAGCGCATGGTTGTCGGCCGCGTTCGCCGCCGGACTCTTGCTCGTCTTCGTTGGCGAGCGGCTGCTCGGCGCTGGGCTGGGCCGGACGGTGTGCACGACGTTGGGTGTCCTGGTGGCGCTGGGGGCCTTCGCCTGGCGCCTGGGACGCTCGAGTTTCGAGGAGGACGATCCGCGGGCATCGGTGGAGAGAAGCTTCGCCGCGCTCCAGGCCGTCGGCCTCTTGGCGCTCCTCGCGTATTTTCTCCAGTCGGATTTGCTGCCGATTTTGGGCGGCCCCGACCTCGCGCAAGTCGCACCACGGCTGACCGTCGCCTTCCGCGCCTTGTGCGCAGTCTTGGTCGTCGCTTCGCTCCTCCCCCTGGCACTGGGCGAGCTTGCCTTTTCCTCCATGGCCCGGGCCCCCAAGGTGGAGGAGACCCGCGTGCAGGATGCTGTCCTCTCCGGCCTCGGCCTGGCAGCGGTCCTGGTCTCGGCGTTGGCGCTGGGCTGGGTGGCGGATGCGCGCGACACGAAGGTGGACCTCTCCTACTTCCGTCCGGCGCGGCCCAGCGAGGCCACGCGGGCCATCGTGCGCAGCCTGACCGAACCCGTCACCTTGACGCTCTTCTTCCCGCCAGGGAATGACGTCGGCGCGGCGGTGGCGGACTACGCACAGGAGCTGGCTCGCGAAAACCCTCGTCTGGAGATTCGCCGCTACGACCAGGCCGTCGACTTGGCACGAGCGCGTGAGCTGGGCGTGACCGCCAACGGCTCGGTGGTGGTGAGCCGCGCCGTGCGCAAGGAAGTCTACGTTCCGGGTCTGGAGATGGAGCAAGCGCGCGGAGAGCTGCGAGCGATGGATGCAGAAATCTCCAAGCGCCTGGCCGCGGTCGCCCGGGCTCGGCAGATTGTCTACCTCACCAGTGGCCATGGGGAGCGCGTGGAACAGAACCCGGACGCGCTGGATGCTCGCGGCACGGTGCGCATTTTCCGGGAGCTCCTGCGGGCCCAAAACGACGAGCTCCGCCCGTTGGGGCTGGCGGAGGGGCTGGCCTCAGAGGTGCCGAAGGATGCCGGAGCCGTGCTCGTCCTCGGGCCGACGTCGGCCTTTCTTCCAGAGGAGATACAGGCTCTCAACCGCTACGTCCGCGGCGGTGGCCGGATGCTCATTGCCCTCGACCCGGAGGTGGGGGAGGCCTTCGATGCGCTGCTGCAGCCGTTGGGCGTGCGCTTTGTCCCCACCCTCCTGGCCAATGACCGAGTCTTCGTCCCGCGTTCGCATCAGCCGAGTGACCGCGCGTTGCTGGTGACCGCCACCTATTCTTTTCATCCCTCCGTGGCCACGCTGGCGCGCCTCGGCGTCGCGGCGCCCATGCTTTTCATTACTGCCGGCTCGCTGGAAGTGCTGAAGCAGAAGCCAGCGGATACGGCTGTGGACTTCACCGTCCTCGCGCTTCCGGACACCTTCCGGGATTACCAGGGCACCTTCACCTTCGAGCAACGGGCTGGAAAGCGGCGCGCCTGGGAGCTCGCGGCGGCGGTGACGCTGCGACGTAAAGGGGCGACCGACGGCCGGGCGGTGGTGGTTGCGGACGCGGACGTGCTCACCGACGTGGCCATGGAGGGCAACATCGGAAACCGCACCTTCGCCCTGGACTCGGTGCGCTGGCTGCTTGGAGAGGACGCCATCGGGGCGCCCACCAGCGAGGCGGACGTACCGATGCAGCACACCCACGGCCAGGACGTCCTCTGGTTTTACGCCACCCTGTTTGTCGCGCCGGCCTTGGCGTTGGCGGTGGGCGTTGTCCTCACCCGGCGGCGGGGGGAAAGCGGTGAAGGCTCGGAGCGCAGCCTGGCAAGGGGCCATTGCCCTCGGTGCGTTGGCGCTGGCCGCGGCGACGTGGCTGCGAGGCCCGGAAACGGCCGCCCCGGGTGGCGTGGACATTGCCGACGTTCCGGCGGGCTCCGTCCAGCGGGTGGTGTGGGACGACGGTAGCCACCGCGTCGAGGTGGAACGGGTGCACCCGGGGGAGCCCGGCGTGCGGGTGCGCATTGCCAGAAGCCCCTGGCTCTTGCCGCCCGATGCCGGGGTGGACGCCGGCACGCGTGGGCTGGACGGCGGGGTTTCCCGGGCGGCCGACGGCGGCCAGCCGCGGCTGTCCGACGCGGGCTCGGCGCGGTTGCCGGACGGAGGCACCCGCGATGGCGGCCTACTCCCCGCCGACATTGCGCCCCCGGCACCGGACCGCGAGCTCCGAGGCAACGAGGCCGCCGAAAAGGTGCTCGAGCAATTCTCACCCTTTACCGCGGCACGCGCGCTGGGAAGCCCCGACGGCGCGAAGCTTCGCGAACTTGGCCTCGAGGGCGGCCTGCGCCGGCTCGACGTCTATACCGACAACAGTCACCTCAACTTCGCCGTGTCATCTCCAGTCGGCACCGGTGCCTCCTACCTCCGCACCGAGGACGGGCGCGTCTTCGTCCTCGGCGGGACGCTCATGCAGGACCTCAGCTCGGCGGGAAGCCGGCTGGTTGACCGTCGCGTACACGCCATGCGCCCCGAGGACGCAGACCGCGTGGTTGTCCGCCTGGGCGCAGAGTCCAAAACCTTCGTCCAACGTCGGGTTGGGGGAACGACGAAGCTTTTCCCCGACGCCCACTCCGACACTCCGGACGCCTACGCCCAGCCCTGGTTGGACCGGCTCAACAAGACGGTTCCCAGTGACGTGCTCGGCCGCGGGGAAGTCCCACCCGAGGGCGAGCCCAAAGTCGAGTTGCGCGTCGACTTCCTCCGTGGAAACCAACCGCTCGGCTTTGTCGAGTTGGCGCGTGCGCAGAATGGCTGGTTTGCGCGAAGCGAGCACTCCATCGGCTGGATGCGGGTGGTGGGCCGAGCCGAGGGCCTCGTTCGCGACGCCGAGCGGGTGGTTTCCCCGCAGTAGCGCCCGGTCGATGGCCTTCGCCCTGCTCCAGACTCGGCTTGGCCCCTGCGCCGTGGAGTGGAGCGACGTCGGCCTCACCAGGCTCGTGCTCGGGCGCACGGCCGAGGCGCTGCGCGAGGAGTTTCGAGCCCGAGGCGTTCTCGAGCGACGCCGGCCCCCAGCCTTCGTCCGGGAGGCGGTGGCGCGCTTGAAGCTGCACCTCTCCGGAAGGCCTCAGGACTTGGGCGTGGTGCCCCTGGACCTCGCCCGAGCCCCGCATGCCCTCCGCGACTTGGCACTCGCCCTGAGAGACACGCCGGCCGGAGCCACCATTGAGGCGGAGGCGCTTGCCGCTCGGCTGGCCCTCCGGGGCGGTGCGGTGCGGCTGCGGCGACTCTTGGCCCGAAACCCTGTGCCCTTTCTGCTACCCGGCCACCGCGTCCTCGGACCCGACGGCCTTCTTGGAGGTTGGGGTGGCGGAGAGGTTCTCCACGAGAGGCTCCTGTCTCTGGAGACCATGGCCCACCCGCCCCTCCATGGGCCAGACGGGGCACCGGCCGGCCCCCGCGTCGAGGAGGCGCTGGCGTACCTACGGAGACGAGACCCCGCTTTGGGGGAACTCATCGCGCGCGTCGGGCCCTTTCAGCTGAAGCTCCGGGGAGAGCATTCCCCCTACGAGGCGCTGGCGCGCTCGATTGTTGGCCAGCAAATTACCGGCCGTGCGGCCCAGGCCATTCTCGCGCGACTGGCCTCGCGCTTTGGTACGCCCGGCGTCCCGCCGCCGGCGCGAATTCGCAAGGCGACGGATGCTCAGCTTCGTGCCGCGGGGCTGTCCGGCGGGAAGGCGCGTGCGTTCCGGGACCTTGCCTCGCATGCCCTCGCCGGGGATGTGCCCTCCTGGGCGGTGCTCCGCCGCTGGCCAAACGAGCGCATTCTCTCCACATTGACCGAAATCCACGGCGTCGGCCGCTGGACGGTGGAAATGTTGCTGCTCTTCCGGCTGGGAAGGCCGGACGTGCTTCCGCTGGGGGACCTCGGCATCCAAAAGGGCTACGCGCGCACCTTCACCCGGGGGCGACTGCCGTCGGCGCGAGAGCTGCAGCGGCGCGGGTGGCGGTGGCGCCCCTTCCGCAGCGTCGCCAGCTGGTACCTGTGGCGGGCGCTGGAGCTTCCCTGACGGGCCAGTCCATAGGGGGAGGGGCTTTGCACTTCTTCACCCCAGCTCGGGTGGGGCCTTCACAGAGTCCTCTTACGTCTCCTGCTGTCAGAAGGACGGTGCTTCGACCGGATGGTCCGGTCAGTCGTCCTTGCAAGGAGCAGCGAAGATGTTTGGCTTTTTTTTCGGAGCGATGTGTCTTGTGGGAATGGTGTACGTGCTGAGACGCCCGTATGCCTACGGCCACCATGGCGGCTGGTACCGGGGCTGGCATGGAGGCCGGGGCCAGCACGGGTGGCAGGGTGGTGAGGACTGGGGCGGCCGGGGGCCAGGTCGTGGTTTTGGTGAGCCGGGCCGCGCGCGGCGGATGCTGCGCTGGGTCTACGAGCGACTTGGAACTTCGCCTGCGCAAGAGACGGTGCTCGCCGACGCGGCCGAGGCCGTGGCCAGCGCCGCTGAGGGCTTCCGTGGGGAATGGGCGCAGTCGCGCGCGGACCTCGCCCGCGCCCTGCGTTCGGACGTGTTTGACGTCGACGCCTTGACGAGCGCCTTCCGTCGTCATGACGAGCGCATCCGGGGGCTGCGCGAGGTGCTCAGCACCCAAGGGGCGCGAGTCCATGAAGTGCTCGACCCACGCCAGCGGGCGGCACTCGCCGACTTCCTCGAGCGCGCCGCCGGCCGCGGCCGCTGGAATGCTTAAGGAGCTGCCATGAGACGACCTTTTCTCATTCTTCTCTTGGGGTTTGGGGTGCTGTTGGGCTTTGGCTCCGGCCTCCATCAGCTGCGCTGGCACCGTTGGGCCCAGCGCGCCGCATTCGAACGACACGTCGCCGAGCTTTGCGTCGACGCGGCGCGAAGCGGGCAGGTCCCGCCTGCTGGACCTGGCCGAGGGCCCGCAGCCGGCCCCGGCTGGTAGGCTGGGGCGGCATGTCCGTCCGGGTGCTGCTCATCGACGACGACCGCCGCCTCCAGGAGCTCTTGAAGACTTTTCTCGAGCAAAACGGCGTTGCCGTCGTCGGGGCGCCGGACGGGGCCGCCGGGCTGCAGTTGCTCAACGCGGGAACGTTCGACGCCGTTCTCCTGGACGTGATGATGCCTGGCATCGACGGCCTGGAGGTTGTTCGCCGCATTCGCGCCAAGAGCACGGTTCCGGTGCTCATGCTCACCGCCCGCGGGGACGAGACCGACCGAGTGGTGGGACTGGAGATTGGGGCCGATGACTACGTGGCCAAGCCCTTCAGCCCGCGCGAGCTGCTGGCCCGGCTTCGGGCTGTCCTCAGACGCAGCAAGCCCGAATCTCTGGCCGAGCGCCTGACGGTGGGCGACGTGCTGGCGGACGTGGGCACCCGCGAAGTCCGAGTCGCCGGGGCAGCGGTTGAGCTCACGGGCATCGAGTTCGACATCCTCATCGCGCTCATGCGCCGCCCAGGCCGGGTTGTGCCCCGGGATGCGCTTCTCTCCGAGGCCGGACGTTCGGACGTGGTGGTGGGTGAACGCACGGTGGACGTCCACATCTCCCATTTGCGCGCCAAGCTCGGCGACGACCCAAAGGCCCCGAGACGCATCAAGACTGTCCGCGGCGTGGGCTACGTGCTCGCCAAGGAAGCCTGAGGGCCGACAGCACGTGCACCCCCACCACCGTTACCACCACCGCTGGCCAGGGAACGCGCGCCTCCAGGCATGGCGCGGACGGATGCAGCTCCAGCGGAGGCTTTTCCTCTGGTTCGGCGCCTCCATTTTTGCAACCGGGCTGGTGGTGTCTTTGGCCTTCGCTGGCCTCGGTAGGCTCGAAGGAACGGGCCGCCCGAGGTGGCAGGGAGGGGCGGAGCTCGTGTCCTGGCAGGCCGCCCAGGTGTGGAGCCGTCCGGAGGCCCGGGAGGCCTGGGCCGCGCACCTGGCCCAAGCGCTGGGCTGGACGCTTCAGCTCGAGGACGCCAACCATGAAAGCCTGGCCCACTACGGGCCGCCGCTTCTCCACAGCCACCTCCTCGTCCCGGTGCGCGTCGAGGGGGCACTCGTCGGCTACGTGCGCGTGGACACCAGTCCCACGCGCCACGGCGAGTGGTGGGCGGTGCCGGCCGTCCTGCTCCTCCTCTTCGGCACGTTGTGGGGCGCTGCCGGACGGATTGCACGGCGGATTGCCTGGCCACTGGCCGAGTTGACGCGGGTGGCGCGAGCGCTGGGGGAAGGCCAGCTTTCGGCGCGCGCCGAAGTCCACGGAAAGGGCGAAGTCCGTGAGTTGGCCACCGTGATGAATGAGATGGCGGGCCGCATTGAGCGCCAGCTGGGCGACCAGCGGGAGCTCCTCGCGGGCGTGTCACATGAGCTTCGCACGCCGCTCTCCCGGGTCCGTCTCTTGCTCGAGCTCGGCAGAAGCGGCGCGGAGATTCCCCGCACCCTGGACGAGGTAGAGAGCGAGGTGGTGGAGATGGACCGACTGGTGGGCGAGCTCCTCGCGGGTGCGCGAATGGACTTCTCGGCCGTGAGCCGCGTCAGCTTGGATTCGCGAGACGTCGCAGCGCGGGCGCTGGAGCGCGCGGGTCTTCCGGCCGCTCTGCTGGACGTGGAGGCCCAACAGCGAAACTTCCAAGGCGACCCGACACTGCTTGGACGGGCGCTGGCCAACCTTCTGGAGAATGCGACCCGGCATGCTGGGGGGGTGACGTCGCTCAGGGTGACGGAGGAGCCCCAGGCGCTCGTCTTCTCCGTCGAAGACGCAGGTCCGGGCTTCGCGCCCGGCGCGCCGCCGAAGCTTTTTCAGCCCTTCCAAAGGGGAACGGGCTCGAAGGAGGGGGAGGAGGGCGGTTTGGGGTTGGGGCTCGCGCTCGTGAGGCGCATCGCAGAAGTGCATGGAGGACGGGCCTTCGCTGAAAACCGTTCAGCGGGCGGAGCGCGGGTGGGCTTCACCGTCTCTCGCTAAGCCCAGAAGGCCGAAGGGGACGGCCCCTTCGGGAAGCTCGAGCCGGCCCGGGTGGGGAAACTTCCTTCTGGGCAGGTGCAGGTGTCGGCCAGACCAGGCTAGAGAGCAGGGCCGTGGCCCCTTCGTTCCACGACGCGGTGCTCGCCGGCCGTGTCGAGACGTTCTTGAAGAGCGTCCGCGGCGAGGACGTCCAGCTTCTGGCCATGGCGCCGTTGGCGGGAGGGGCCTGCCAGGACATGCACCGTCTGGAGCTCGCCACTCGGGCTGGGCCAGTGCGGCTCGTCTTGCGAAGCGACGCTCGCAGCTCGCTCCCCGCGAGCCTCGGCCGGCGCGAGGAATTCGCGGTGGTGGAGGCCGCGCGAGCGGCCGGTGTCCCGACGCCGGCCGTCCATCACCTCACCCCAGGGCTCGTCCGGCCCGGCGCCTGGGCCTACTTCATGGACTGGGTGGAGGGGGAGGCGCTGGGCCGCCGGGTGGTACGCGCCCCGGAGCTGGCCGGAGCGCGCGCGCAGCTACCCGGCCAATTGGCCCAAGCGCTGGCCCGGGTGCACACCGTCACGCCTTCCGCCCACCCGCGCCTCTTTGCGCGGAGGGTGCCGCAGGGGCCGGTGCAGGGTGGGCTGGCCTTCGTCCGCGGAATGCTGGACGGCCTTTCTGAGCCACACCCCGCCCTGGAGTATGCCTTTCGGTGGTTGGTCGCCCATCCGCCGCCGGACGGAAAGACGGTGCTCCTGCACGGGGATTTTCGCACCGGCAACTTCCTCGTGACGGCCGCCGGACTGGCCGCCATTCTCGACTGGGAATTTGCGCGGTGGGGGACGCCTGCCGAGGACATTGGTTGGCTCTGCGTGCGGGACTGGCGCTTTGGCCAGAATGCGCTTCCCGCTGGCGGGTTGGCCTCACGCCAGGCGTTTCTCGAAGCCTACCGGGCCGCGGGCGGCGCGGAGGTTTCCCTGGGCGAGCTCCACTGGTGGGAAGTCATGGGAAACGTCCGCTGGGCCGCGGGGAGCGTCCACCAGGGGGAGCGTTACCTCTCCGGCGAAGAGTCGGACTTGGAATATGTCGCCATCGCCCGCCGAGCGCCGGAGATGGAATGGGAGGCGCTCCGCCTCGTGGAACAGGGAGGCTAACCATGCAGGAACGGCCCGAGCCGCGTGCCGTGTTGGAAGCGTTGGCGCGCTTTCTCTTGGAGGAGCTGCAGCCGGCGGTCTCGGACAAGCGGCTCGCTTTCCGTGTCCTCATTGCAGCTCACCTCGCCTCCACGGTGGCGGCGGAGCTCGAGGTGCGGCCGTTGCATGCGAAGGCCGAGCTGCTTCGGCTCGCCGCGTTGTTGCCGGACGTTCCCGTGTCCTCCGACGCGCGCGTTGCGCTGCGCGACCTCAACGCGGCGCTGGTGGACCGACTCAAACAGGCGGACCCCCTCCAGGACGACGCTGGGGTGCGTCACCATTTACGTTCGACGCTGGCCGACGCCCTGTCCGTCTTTAGTCCGCGCTTCGACACTTCCCCCAACATCGAGGACTGAAATGGACTTCGCACTCTCCGCCGAGCTCGCCGCGCTCCGTGAGGAAATCCGCTCCTTCCTAGAGACCCGCGTCTTTCCAAGGGAGAACGACATTATCCGCGAGGATGCCCAAGGCGAGGACGCCGTACTCAAGGGCTTGCAGCAGCTGGCGCGCGACGCAGGCCTCTTCGTGCCGCACTTGCCTGCCGAATACGGAGGCCGCGGCCTGGGCATCCTCGGCATGTGCACGCTCTTCCGTGAGATGGGCCGTTCCCCGGTGGGGGCGCGCGTTTTCAACTGCGACGCTCCCGACCAGGGGAACATGGACCTGCTGCTCCACCAGGCCAGTCCCGCGCTCCGGGAGCGCTGGTTGCGTCCCCTGGCCAAGGGAGAGATGACGTCCGCCTTTTGTATGACCGAGCCCGCGCCCGGAGCCGGCGCGGACCCGTCCAACCTTCGAACGCGCGCCGTCCGCGAGGGGGACGGGTGGCGCATCGACGGACACAAGTGGTACTCCACCGGCGGCGGGCGCGCCTCGTTTCTCATCGTGATGGCCCGCACCTCGGAGGACGCGCGCACCGGAGCGACGCTCTTCATCGTCGACCGGGCCGCCCCAGGAGTCACCCACGTGCGCGACATCCGCACCCTGGCGCCCGACTTACTCGCGCACCGCGAGGCGGAGTTTCGCTTCGACGGCGTGCGGGTGAAGGACGAGGCCATCCTGGGCAACGTGGGAGCGGGCTTTCTCCTGGCTCAGGCCCGGCTCATTCCGGCTCGCCTCACCCACTGCATGCGCTGGCTGGGCCTCGCCGACCGGACGCTGGAGTTGTGCAAGGCCTACCTCACCACCCGCGTCAGCTTCGGGAAGCTGCTCGCTCAGCACCAGGCCATGCAGACCATGGTCTTCGACGCGGCCACCGCCATCCACGCCGGAAACCTCATGACCTGGCACTGCGCTTGGCTCTTGGCGCAAGGACGGACCAAGGAGGCTCGGCCGTACGCTTCCATCGCCAAGACGCATGTCGCCCGCACCCTGTGCGACGTTCTCGACAACGCCATCCAAATGCACGGTGCCCTCGGCTACAGCGAGGACGTGCCCTTCGCGCTGTGGTACCGCAGCGCCCGGGCAGCGCGCCTCGCCGATGGGCCGGACGAGGTGCACCTCGGCGTGGTGGCGCGGGACTACCTCACCGGGAAGCTGCCGCTGCTCGTCTAGCGGTAAGCACCGCAAGAGTTCTTCAGCGCTTGCCGGAGCCTCCGCTGCGCGGGTCTTCCTCGACCAAGTCAGCGTCCACGAGCGGCATCTCCGAGGTGGAACCCGTGCGCGCTGGCTGCTTCGAGCTCAGCAGCTCGAAGGGCTCGCCTTCCGTAGACGCGGCTTCGGCTGCAACGGCGGCGGCCGCCGCGGGCGCCGGGGCGGGCTCTTTGGCCGAGGCGGCGAAGCCCACCGGCGCCACGGTGGCGTCACGTGTCGAGCGGACGAGCTCGGCGGCAAAGGCAGTGGTGGACACCTGGAAGCCCGAGCGCACCAGCACCACCAGCTGGGCCACGAGAATGGCCAGCCAGGCCAGCCCGGTGTTGCCCTCGGGGAGTGCGGCGTGGATGCGCACCATCACCAGGACGGCCACCGCCTCGACGAAGCCCAGTAGCGCATAGCCGGCCCAAGCCCCGGGAGAGCGCAGCACCAGGCGAAAACTGCGCCACATGGCCTTGCGCGTCTTGCGGAGCTCCTCCACCAGGACCAGGACGCGGGCGGTGTCCAGCGTCAGCCGCCAAAGCGCCCACAGGGCCACCGTCAGTAAGAGGTGGAGCACCGCCCAACCGCTGAGGGGGCGGTCCGTCACCCACCAAGTCCAAGGCGTGCTGAAAACCGTCTCCCGGTGCAGGGCGTGGAGGCCGGCGGACGTTCCCGCCACCACGCCGGCGCACACCGCCAGAAGCAGAAGGCTCCAGAGCAGTGTCCGTAGCATTCGGCCGAAGCTGCGCGCGCACTCGGTGATGAATTCCGTGAGCCGGAAGCGGTCGACAGTCCACGCACGCCACACGACGCCGCCGGTAACGAAGAGCGTCATCGGTAGCGCCAGCAGCAAGGCAATGCCCAGGCCTCGGAGAGGCGTCGCTCTCGGTGGGTAAGCCTGGGAGATGCCCAGAAGCAGCTCCGGCGAAAGCAAGGGCTTGCCGTCCGCCAAAGGAGCGTGGCCGTAATATTGGAAGAGCAGCCCAAGGTCCGGGACGACGGCAATCGCGGCGCAGAACAGCGAGAGGCAGAGCAGGACGAGCAGCGTCTGCCACTCGGAAAAGCCCTTGACCACACTTGCGGGAATGGCGCGGAGTGTCCGCACGGCGGAAGAGGCCTCCATCTCTTAGAGAAACACGGCGAGCAGCGTGGTGGAGAGTTGGCTGACGTACAGCAGGAAGCCGGCCAGCGCGGTCGGGGGGTGGCCCGTCACGCGCGTCGAGCGAGCGTCATTGACTGGCGCGGCGTCGAGCAAGTTGACGCGACCTGGGTCGACGGACACTTCCCGCACCCGCCCCGACTTTCCGGTGCGGAGGTAGCTGTAGCGCTGCCAGGTGTCCTTGCCATCCCACGCCTCGTCCACCACCGTGCCGTCCTCGAACGTCACGCGGACAGTCGTCGGGAGCTGCACGGGGGCCCGCCGTTCCACAGTCACGGTGCAGCGTACCGGTGCCGAGTCCTCCGAAGCGGGCTCCTTCCAGGCCTCGGTCACGGGAGTTCCTTTGGCATCGTCGAATGCGCCGGCAACCGTCGCCGCCTCGGACCGACAGGAAATGTCAGAGACCGCGAGGTCCAGCCCTTCGGTGCCATGGAAGAAGAGTTGCTCGAAGCCCGAGAGGTCCCGTCCCGAGACTTCACGAGCCACGGCGAAAAAATCGGCGGTGGCGGGATGCTTGAAGGCCCAGCGCTCGACGTAGGTGCGCATGACTTTGGCGAACACCTCCGGCCCTAGGGTGAGCTCCAGCTGCCGCAGCGCGAGCTCGGTGCGGTCGTAGGAGTTTAGTCCGTAGTCGGAATTGGTCCGGTACTTCCATGCCTCGCGGACGATGGGCGAGTCGTAGCGAAGCCTGGCCGCCCGGTGAGCCATCTGCCAGCTGATGAGGTGGGTGGTCAGCAGCGGGCCAACCAGTGTGCGCAACGGCTCGCCGAACAACGAGGAGAAGTCGTAGATGGCATTCTCGACGTCCATCACCTTCGCCGTGCCGTAGCTGTTCACGCCCTCGTCCATCCACGCTTCCTCGAACTCGTTGGAAGCGACGAGGCCCATCCAGTAGTTGTGGCCGAACTCGTGCACGGTCACTTCCCACAGAAGCGGGTCCTTGCCGGGGGCCGGGTCCTGACGGCTCAAAGCGGTGAAGAACGTCGGGTACTCCATGCCGCCGGTGGACAGGGCGTGCTCGGTGTTGGGCGGAGCCACCACCGTGACGTGGGGGTACGGGTAGGGGTACCACCACCGCCCATAGTGGCTGAGAGAGGCTTTGAGGGACGCCAGCAGCTGGTCAGCCGTGGCCCGGTACGGAGGCTCGACGAAGACGGACAGCTTCACCTCCGGAAGCCCCTCTTCACGAAAGACGTCCGTCACTTCGATGAATTTGGGGTTGGCCGTCCAGGCGAACTCCTGGACGTCGTCCTGGTGGAAGCGGTGGGTGACGGTGCCGTCGGCGTTCTCGGTTCGGCCCGTGCGCACGCCGGCCGCACCCACCACGAAGCGGGCGGGCACGGTGAGGGTGACGTCGTACGTTCCGAAGTCCGCGTAGAATTCGCTGTTGGCATGGTACTGGTGCGCATTCCACCGTGCTTGGGTGGCGCCGCGGGTGGGTGGCACCTCGAGGACCGCCAGCTTCGGGAACCATTGGCCCATGAGGTAGTAGTCGCCGGCGTAGCCGGAGCGGGCCACCGCGCGCGGGACGCGCGACTCCCAGCTCAGCTCGAAGGTGACGGTGCCCCCGGGAGGCACGGGCTGCGGGAGCGTTAGGGTGAAAACCGTTTGGTCGTCGGCGTTGTCATCATCGGGGTGCTGCCAGCGCAGCGAGCCGAGAAGGTCCGTCCCGTCGGGGAGCGCCGCGCGCGTCACCCGCATCCAACCCCACTCCTCCGGCTTTCGTTTGGGGTAGCGCCCGGACCGACCAGGCTCCTCGTCACGAAACCCCTCCTGGGCCGCCGAATCCTTGTAAAAAGTCGACTTGGCATTCTTGAAGGCGTTCCAATAAGCGTGGAACCAGAGCGTCGCCTGCGGCTCCGCGCTCTTGTTCACCCACGTCACCGTCTCGCGTCCGGTCAGCTTGCGCGCGTCCGGGTCCAACTTGGCGTCGATGACGTAGGAGGCGATGCGCTCACTGAGTGGTGCGCCGATGGCTTTCCCTTGCGCATCGAAGCGCGCCGGCGCGGGCGTGGCGGAGAGAAGCGCAAAGAGGACGAAGGAGGTGTTGAGCATTGGGAGGGCCGAAGAAGAACGGGCGAGATTGCCCCTTCTCGGGGGCGCTGCAAAGGAACTTCTGGAACCTTTACAGAGCGGGCGCGGGCAGCTGCTTGCCGTCCGTGGACAGCCCGGGCACGGCAAGGAGGCGGCGCACCACCTGCGACATCCGGTCCTCGTCTCCGGCCTTCACGTCCAGAATGAAGCTCACCTCCTGGTAGCGGTGGCCGGGGGCCACCAGCAATTGAGGGCGTGGCACGCGCTCCAACGGGTTGACCAGAGCGCGCAAACCGGCGTTCCACTCTCGGGCGATTTGCTCCAGGGGCACCGCCTCGACGCGCAGCCGGTAAGCAATTCCCGAGGTTGGAGCGTCCTCCAACACAATGCGGCCTTCGAGCGCCAGGCCCGCCCGGCGTAGCTCGGCCCGTTGCTCGGAGGTGAGAAAGCTGTCCGGGTCGAGCCCGGAGCTGTCTTGGCCGAGGGCAGTCACCAGGCGGTTTCGGGCTGCGCGCTCCGTCGGAGCACGGACGAAGGCGGCCCAGGCCTCCAGCAGGGCTTTGGTGCGACCCCGCTGGGCCTGGCTCTCGCGTGCCGTTTTGGCTTCCTGTTCGGGGGTGAGCAGCTTGCGCTCGTGGGCAATGGCGATGGCCTCGGGCAGCACCGCCGAGGTGCCGGGACGAAGCGGGTCGAAGGTAACGAGGACGAGCAGCGACTCCGGCTCGTCGGCGACGGTGACGCGAGGAACCGCCCGAAGCAGGAAGGTGCCGGCCTCCGTTGGGCGCTCCATGTGCACCGAGCCGCCTTGTAAGACTTGTTTCCGCAAACCAGCGGGTGCGTGTGGCCAGGCCATCCATCCGGCGTAGGCCGTCGTCGCAGTTGCGTGGGACGTCCCGTGCTCCAGGAGGCTCACGGTGTCGACGCCCCCCGCCGTGGAGAGCGGCCGGACGAGGGTGCAGGTGTCAGCCGCCACGCACACCGGCCGGGGCGCATCCCCCTCCGCCGCGGGCGCGGCGGTGGCACCCAACTCAAGCGCGGCAGCGACTGCCAAAAGGCGAGACGTCGGGGTTCCCAGGGGCCGGCACCTGTGTGGCTGCGAAGGTGAGAAGGCTGACTGTAACTCAGCGACGGACGGCGGCGCCCGCGGTGGCCGCTGTGGGGAGCGCGGCCTGGGCGCGGCGCGGTCGCAGCACCACTGCAACGCTGGCCAAAATGAGCGGGGTGGCGACAAAGGCGAGGGGAGGGACCGTCTCTCCAGCCAGCGCGGCGCCAAGCAGCATGGCCACCACCGGGTTGACGTAGGCATAGCTGCTGGCGACGGTGGGCCGCACACGGGCCAGGAGGTAGAGGTAGGCGCTGAAGGCCACCAGCGAGCCGAAGGCGGCCAGGTACACCAGCGCCGCCACCGGGCGCAGGGAGGGGAGCGCGGTGAAGTGCTCGCCCCGGAGCAGGCTCGCCATGTAGAGGACGGCACCGCCGCCCAGCATTTGGGTGGCCGCGGCCATGCTTCCGTGGGGGAGCTTGAGTCGGCGGCTCCAGAGGGAGCCAAAGGCCCAGGAAGCAGAGCCGAGCAACAGGGCAAACATGCCCGCTGGCTGAGCATGGAGCTCGCTGCCAAAATTCAAGAGGATGATGCCGAGGGCTCCCAACGCGAGCGCTGCCCAGTCGGCGGCCGACGGCCACTTCCCGAAGACGCCTGAGAAGAAGGCCATCCACAGTGGCATGGCCGAGACCACCAGCGCCGAGAGGCCAGAGCTGACGGTGAGCTCGGCGTAGGCCACACCGCCGTTGCCGATGGCCAACAGCAGTGTGCCGATGGCGACGGAGTTCCGCCACTCGAGTCGGCTGGGAAGGCGTGCGCCGCGCGCCCAGGCGAAGAGAAAGAGCGCGGTGCCCGCGGCCAGGAAGCGCAATGCGCCCATTCGGAAGGGCGGAAACCCCTCCAGCGCGACACGCATCGCGAGGTAAGTCGACCCCCACACCACGTAGAGCAGGAAGAGCGCGAAGGCGACGCCCCACCGTGACGTCGGCGGTGAGGAAGGTGACGCAGACATGGTGGGTCCACCCGCAGGGGCGTGAGTTGGCTCGACGATGCGCCTTGCGGACTCCACCTGGCCTCCCGTTTCTTGCGCTCCAACGCTCAGCCGGCGCAGGAGGGAGCGCTCCTGCACGCGGCCCCATAGCGGCTCAAGCCCCCCGCTTCCACTCGACGGACAGCTGTTCGCTTCTGAGCAGGGGACTCTGTACTGCTCGACGGCGCCCGGGGCGGCAGCGTCCGGCGTCTGATGATGGCAATTGCCGCCGACCACCGTCGGTGCTTGTCTCCCGCGTCCATGACCCCACCCCTCGTGAGCGACGCGGAGACCGAACGTCTGGCGGAGGATGCGAGGCGTCACAAGAATTGGAAGCGGTGGGGCGCCTATCTCTCCGAGCGTCAGTGGGGCACTGTTCGGGAGGATTACTCGGCCAACGCTACGGCCTGGGAGTACTTCCCCCATGACCATGCGCGCTCCCGCGCCTACCGCTGGGGAGAAGACGGGCTTCTCGGCCTCACCGACCGAGAATGCCGCATCTGTTTCTCCCCTGCGCTCTGGAACGAGAAGGACCCCATCCTCAAGGAGCGCTTCTTCGGGCTGACCAACTCCGAAGGCAACCACGGCGAGGACGTCAAGGAGCTGTACTGGTACCTCGATGCGACGCCTACCGCGAGCTACCTCAAAGCGCTCTACAAATACCCTCAGGCGGCGTTCCCCTATGAGGAGTTCGTCGCGGAGAACCGCCGCCGCGGACGGGCCCTTCCGGAATACGACCCGCTGGACAGTGGCATTTTTGATGACAACCGCTATTTCGACGTGCTCGTCGAATACGCCAAAGCGTCGCCTGACGACATCTACATCCGCCTGACGGCCACCAACCGCGGGCCGGTGCGCGCACCGTTGCACATGCTTCCCACCGTTTGGCTCCGCAACACCTGGGCCTGGGGCCGGACCGGTGAAGCTTACTGGTCAGCCGGTCGCATCCAGCCGCGCGATGGGTCCCTCCACATCCAGCACCCCTCCCTGGGACTGTGGCGCTTCGAGGCGGCTCCCGTCGAGGCGCATGCGCCGAGCTACATTTTCTGCGACAACGAGACCAACACCGAGCGGCTCTACCGCACCCCCGGGCGCAGCCGGTGGCCCAAGGACAGCTTTCACGGCTACCTCGTCGAGGGACGGCACGACGCGGTCAAACCGAGCCTTTCGGGAACGAAGGCCGGCGCGCACTACGCCCTTCAGCTCGACCCCGGCGAGACGGTGCAAGTCCGTCTGCGACTGAGCGACATCGACCTCGGCGCGCTGGCCGACTTCGGGAAGACCTTTGACACGGTGTTTTCCCAGCGCATCAACGAAGCCGATGCCTTCTACGCCCGCCGGATTCCAGAAGCGGCCACCGCTGAGCAGCGGGACGTCGCGCGAGCGGCTTATGCCGGGCTCATTTGGAACAAGCAATTCTACGGCTACTCGGTGAAGGCCTGGCTCGAGGGGGACCCGGTTTCGCCGCCGCCTTCTCCGGCTCGGGCGGAAGGCCGGAACCACGACTGGAAGCACCTCTACAACCGCGACGTCATCTCCATGCCGGACAAGTGGGAGTACCCCTGGTTCGCCGCCTGGGACCTCGCCTTTCACATGGTGCCCTTCTCGGAGGTGGATGCGTCCTTCGCCAAAGACCAACTCCAGCTCTTCTTGCGTGAATGGTACATGCACCCCAGCGGGCAGCTTCCGGCCTACGAGTGGGCCTTCGAGGACGTCAATCCGCCGGTGCACGCCTGGGCTTGTTGGCGGGTCTACAAGAAGACGGCGCCGCGCGGTGCCCGTGACACGGTTTTCCTGCGCCGGGTGTTTCCCAAGCTCCTCCTCAACTTCACCTGGTGGGTGAACCGCAAAGACGTCGCCGGAAGGCACCTGTTCGGCGGCGGCTTTCTCGGGCTCGACAACGTGGGCGTGTTTGACCGGAATCGACCGCTGCCAGACGGGCTGCAGCTGGCCCAGGCAGACGGCACCGCGTGGATGGCCTTCTACTGCACCACCATGCTCTCCATCTCGCTGGAGCTGGCCATCGAGGACCCGGCTTACGAAGACATCGCCAGCAAATTCTTCGAGCACTTCGTGAGCATCGTCGACGCGATGAACTCCGGCGTTGGCGGCCTGTGGGATGAGCAGGATGGCTTTTACTACGACAAAATCATCACCCCCGAGGGGGAGATGCTTCCCCTGAGGCTGCGCTCCATGGTGGGGCTCATCCCCCTCTTCGCCGCGGAAATCCTCGAGGACCGTTACCTGCAGAAGCTCCCCGGCTTTGCCAAGCGCATGCACTGGTTTCTGGAAAACCGACCGGAGTTGGCCAGCCACATTTTCTACCGTCCTCCCAACCCCGGCCATCCGAGCGGGCGTCACCTGTTGTGCGTCGCGCCACGGGAGCGGATGGAGCGCATCCTGCGCTACCTGGTGGACGAGGCGGAATTCCTCTCCCCCTACGGCATCCGCTCTCTCTCCAAGACGTACCGGGACAACCCCTACATGCTGCGCTCCCACGGGGCGGAGGCGGAAGTTCGCTACGAGCCCGGAGAATCCGAGAGCGGAATGTTCGGCGGAAACTCCAATTGGCGCGGTCCGGTGTGGTTCCCCCCCAACTTTCTGCTGGTGGAAGTGCTCGAGCGCTACCACCACTTCTACGGTGACGAATTCCAAATTGAGTTCCCGGCGCGCTCGGGGAAAAACTACAGCTTGCGGGAGGTGGCCCACCTCATCGCGGAAAGGTTGTGCACCCTCTTTCTCCCGGACGCCAACGGGCGGCGCCCAGCCCACGGCGACGAGCCGCGCTACCAGACGGACGAGTACTTCCGAAAGCTGGTCACCTTCTACGAGTTCTTCCACGCCGAGACTGGCCAGGGCCTGGGCGCCGCGCATCAGACGGGCTGGACGGCGCTGGTGGTGGAGATGCTCACGGACGTCATCGGCGCGCGGAAGAAGGCCTAGGCCTTCAGCGGACGCGCATTCGTGCCAGCTCCTCCACCGAGAGCCCCGTCGCGTGTTCGACTTCCGCCGGCGTCACCGCGGCGCAGGCCAGTGCGCGGCGAAAGGTGTTGAGCAGCACTTGGGCGGTGGCGGCGTCGTCGAACATGACTCCCAGCCGGTTGGCCTGAGCGGCTCGGTCCAAGAAAGCCCTCAGCCGCACCCCAGCCGGCTCGAGCTCGGCCGCAAAGAAGGCGAAGAGCGCGCCGAAGCGGGCCGGCAGCTGGGCCGGGTGCAGGTCCCAGCCTTGGAAGACGCCATCCTCCAGGGCTCGCTTGACGTCCTCCGCCGTCCGGCGCCAGCCGGCGTGCACCGCGCGCCGGTTCTCGGCTTGCTGCTCTCGGCTGAGGTTCTCGCCCCGGTTGGGAGCGACGGGAAGGACGGTGGTGGGCCCGTCCGAGACGGAAACCGCCGTCCCGGACGTCGCCAGGACGAGGAGCCGTCGGGCGAGGTCCAGTGCTGGGTGGGCCAAGGTGGTGCGTGCCCCGGTGATGCCCAGCGAAGCGCTCAAGTCATACGGCCCCAAGTGCAGCGAGCGGCAGCGCGCACCGGCAGCGGCCAAAAGGCGCGGGACGCCCAGCGTCCCGTCTGGTGAGACGAGGGCCTGCGGGGTTTCCACCATGAGCTCCAGCGCCACCGCGCCCTCGGGCCAGCCGCAGCGCTTCTCCACAGCCGTCAGAGCCTGCACCAGCAGCGCCACCTGCTCCGGGAGCGCCACCTTGGGCAGCGTCACGGCAAACCCCGGCGGGCAGCCGCCCGGGGCAGCCGCCTGACAGACGCGCTCCAGTGTCCGGAGTGAGCGCCGCGCCGAAACGGCCGAGCTCAACGACTTGATGCGGATGCCCACGAATGGAGGAAGCACCCCTTCTCGGCCGGCCTCGGCGAGCGCTGCGCCCACGGCGTCGGCGTGGGTGTCCTCCTCGGCGTCGGGGCGGACCCCGTAGCCGTCCTCGAAGTCCACCCGGTAGTCCTCCACTGGCTCGCGCACCAGCTTCTCCAGCACGCGGTTTCGCAGCTGGGTGGCGGTGTCGGGCGCGAGAGACAGGCCGAGCGCCCAAGCGAACGTCGTTCCATCCGGTGCGTAGGTGTTGAGTGCGGCCTGGGCGACTTCCCGAATCTTGGCCAGGGTGCGCGTCTGGAAGAGGTGTGCACCGCCGTACAGCACATGCACTGGGTGACGACCGGGTTGAAGGCCCGGGCGCTGCTCGGAAAGACGCACCAACCCCTGCTCGAGGTTCCCGAGCGCCTCACTGAGTGCATCGGCGAGCGGGGGAAAGGCCATCCAGTCCACTCCTTGACCGCCTCTAGAGCCGGTCATACTCCTCTGCAGTGGCCGGTGCACCCCATCGCCGCCCCTCGGAGTGGAAGGACACCCCCTGGGGTGGAGCGTCTTGAATCCGTCACTTGGGTGGCGCCCCGTCTCCGTTGAGTACCGTCCTTGGCTCGCTTAGCGTGGCGCTCCCAGAATGGCGCACTACGACTTGGTGGTCATCGGCTCGGGCCCGGCCGGAGAGAAGGGTGCCGCTCAGGCGGCGTACTTCAAGAAGAAGGTAGCCCTGGTCGAATGGCGCCCGGTGTTGGGGGGTGCGGGAGCCAATACCGGAACGCTCCCCAGCAAGACGCTCCGCGAGACGGCGCTCTACCTCTCCGGGTTTCGTCAGCGCGGGCTCTTCGGGGTCGAGATGAACCTCTCTCACCGAGCGGGTGTCCGAGACCTGCTCTTCCGAGAGCGCGCCGTCTCGCACGAGGAGAGCGTCCGTGTGCTGCAGAACATGGCCTCCCACTCCGTGGACGTTTTCCAGGGGAAGGGCCGGCTCGTTGACCCGCATACGCTGGTCGTTCGTCGGCCAGGCCACGAGGAGAAGCTGACGGCGGACGTCGTCCTTGTGGCCACGGGCTCCCGGCCTTTGCACCCGCCGCTGTTCCCCTTTGGGGCGCAGGGCATCTACGACTCGGACACCATCCTTCAGATGGAAGAGGTGCCGCACTCGTTGGTGGTGGTGGGGGGCGGCGTCATCGGCTGCGAATACGCCTGCACTTTCGCCGCGCTCGGCATCCCGGTGACGTTGGTGGAGCCACGCTCCCCACTCCTCAACTTCCTCGACGGTGAAATGTCGCAGCTGCTGCAGGACCGCATGACGAACTTGGGCGTGCGATTCACCATGCCCGACGCCGTGGAGAGCGTGGAAGTGGAAGACGGACGCATCACGCTGGGCCTCAAGAGTGGGACGTCGCTACAGTCGGCGGCGGTGCTGGTGGCCATGGGCCGGGCTGCCAACAGCCGGAATTTGGGGTTGGAGGAGGCGGGAGTGGCCTTCGGGGACCGGGACCGCATCCTGGTCAATCAACACTTTCAGACTTCCGTGCCCCACATCTACGCTGCCGGCGACGTCATCGGCTTCCCCGCGCTGGCCTCCACGGCCATGGAACAAGCGCGCGTGGCCGCGGCTCACGCCTTCGCCCTCTACCCCAAGGACGCACTGGCGCCGACGTTGCCCTACGGCCTGTACACCATTCCCGAGCTCTCCATGGCCGGCGAAACCGAGGAGTCGCTCAAAAAGGCAGGCGTTCCTTACGTGGTGGGCCGGGCCTCCTATGCCACCAACGCGCGGGGACAGATTATTGGAGACGGCGGCGGTCTTTTGAAGCTCATCTTCCGTCGCGACGACATGAAGCTGCTCGGCGTGCACGTCCTCGGCGAGTCGGCCTCGGAGCTGGTGCACATCGGCCTGACCGCCATCCTTCTCGGCGGGACGGCGCAGCTCTTCATCGAGACTTGCTACAACTACCCGACGCTCTCCGAGACGTACAAATACGCGACCTACAACGCGTTGGCTCTGCGTAACCCGGTGACTTGAGCCTCCCTGGAGAGCGCGCCGGCGTGGGCCGGCCCATTGCTTCGCATGCAACACTTCTCTCCCTTGGGCCTTGGGTTGCTCTTCGCCTCTGCCGTCGGAGCGGGGCTCATGAATGCCATGGCCGGGGGAGGGACGCTGCTGACGTTCCCTTCACTCTTGGCCGCCGGCGTCTCGCCGGTGGTGGCCAATGCCACCAACGCCGTGGCGCTCGTCCCGGGCTCGTTCACCTCGGGTTTCACCTTCCGCCGTGACTTGGGAGAGTACGGGCCGAGGCTTCTGGTGTATCTCGTCGCCTCCAGCGTCCTCGGAGCCTTCGTTGGAGCCCGGCTGGTGGAGCTCGCTGGCGACGCGCTGTTTCGAAAGCTCGTGCCGTGGCTCATCTTCGGCTCGACCGTCCTCTTCATCCTCCAGGAGCCTCTGCGTCGCTGGCGCGAGGCCAGGAGTGCCGTGGGCCAAGTCCAGCCCGCGCTCGGAGAGGGCAGTCTGTGGGGACTGGCGGCGGTGCATTTTTTCGTCTCGGTGTATGGCGGCTTCTTCGGCGCCGGCATGGGCATCCTGATGTTGGCCGAGCTCGGCTTCATCGGACTCACCAACCTCCACCAGATGAATGGGCTCAAGAATTTCGGTGCCGCCTTCATCAACCTTGCCGCGGCCATCACCTTCATCGTCGCGGGTCTCGTCTTTTGGCGCCTCGCAGCGTTGATGGCGGCGGGCTCCATCCTCGGAGGCTGGGGAGGGGCTCGGCTGGCTCAGCGCATTGGACAGAATGCCGTCCGCTGGGTGGTCGTGGCGGTCGGCCTCATCACCGGAGCGGCGACGCTCATCCGCTAGAAAACGCGCGCCCTGAAGCCAGAAACGGGCCCCAGCGTACGGCATGGACGGTGAGCTCAGCGGTCTTCCGGTGGCCCCGGCGGTAAGGCGGGAAGCAACGCGGCTGAAATGAGCGCTGGGAGGTCCGCCTTTTCGCCGGCTGCGCCGTTGGCCGCGGCCTCCCGCTCCAGCTCCGCGTTGCTCAACTCTTCCTGCCATTCCTTGGGGTTGGAAGGCCAGGTGAAGCTCTTGGGCACCTCGCCCCCGCCGAATTGCTGGTGTCCCATCATGTCCGGAAACTTGGGCGTCCAGTCCCCGAGCTCGTCCGGCTCCTGGGTGATGCGCTTGCGGTCGGCGGGCAAGCGGAAGGGCGGCGGGGGAGGGATGTTCATGTCCTTTGAGGAGGGACTCTGCGACAGGTCGAGGGGGATTGGGAAGAGGGTAGAGTCCCCCATTCCTTGATGGACCGCGCCCAGAGCCTCGACCGGTTGGCAGAACCCTTCGACGTGGCGATTGTTGGGGGCGGAGCCACGGGCCTCGGGGCGGCGGTGGAGAGCGCTGCGCGCGGCTACCGCACCGTTCTCTTCGAAGCCCACGACTTCGCCAAGGGCACCTCCAGTCGTTCCACCAAGCTTGTCCACGGGGGGGTGCGCTATTTGGCGCAGGGAAACGTGGGCCTCGTCCGAGAGGCGCTGCGGGAGCGCGGCCGGCTGCGTCGAAATGCGCCGCACCTGGTGGGGGACTTGCGCTTCATCGTCCCGGCCTACGCCTGGTGGTCCGGCCCCTACTACGGCGTCGGGCTCAAGCTGTACGACTTGCTCGCCGGTCGCTTCCGGCTCGGGAGTAGCCGCTCCTTGGACCGAGAGGCCGTTCTCCAAGCACTGCCCACCCTCGAGCCGGAGCAGCTCAAAGGTGGCATCCTTTACGTGGATGGGCAGTTCGACGACGCACGCTTGGCGGTGACGCTGGCCCTCACCGCCACCGACCTCGGCGCCACCCTCGTCAACCAGGCGCAGGTGACCGGGCTGCTGAAGCAGGAGGGACGGCTCAGGGGCGTGGTGGTGACGGATGGGGAGTCCGGTCGCGAGCATTCGGTGCGAGCCCGGGTGGTGGTGAACGCCACCGGCGTCTTCGCGGACAAACTCCGTCACCTGGACAACCCTGAAGCCGCGACCACCGTCACTCCCTCACAGGGCATTCACCTCGTCCTTCCCGAGTCGTTTCTGCCCGGTACCCACGCCCTGGTGGTGCCCAAGACGGACGATGGGCGCGTCCTCTTCGTCATTCCCTGGCACGGCCGGACGGTGGTGGGCACGACGGATACGGAGGTGGCCGAAGCCGTGGAGGAACCGAAGCCCCTGCCCGAGGAAGTCGCCTTCCTCCTCGACCATGCGGCGCGCTACTTGGTGAAGGACCCCACCCGAGCCGACGTGCTCTCGGTGTACGCCGGGCTGCGGCCCCTCGTCCGGCCTCCGGACGAGGAGGGCGAGCGGACGGCGAGTCTGTCGCGTGACCACCACGTCTTCACCTCGCCGAGCGGCCTCGTCACCATCGTCGGAGGAAAGTGGACCACCTACCGAAAAATGGCCGAGGACGTCATGACACGCGCGGCGGAAGTGGCTGGTTTGGAGGCCATGCCCTCGCCCACCACGGAGTTGCGGCTGCATGGCGCGCCGGACAATGCGGCCACCTCGGAGGACGGGGTGCCCAGTGGGCCGCTGGCCAGTTACGGCACGGACGGGCCCGCCGTCCGCGCGCTGGCGGCGACAGATGCCGAGCTGGCCGGACTGCTTCACCCAGCCCTGCCCTACCTCAAGGCAGAGGTGGTGTGGTCGGCACGGCACGAGATGGCCCGGACGGTGGAGGATGTGCTGGCGCGGCGTACCCGGGCCTTGCTTTTGGACGCTCGTGCCTCCGCGGACTGCGCCCCGCTGGTGGCGCGACTTCTCGGCCGTGAGCTCGGGCGGGACGCCTCCTGGGAAAAGCGACAAGTGGAAACCTACCGGGCGCTGGCCGAGGCCGCCCAGCTGTAGGCCCGTCGCCTCACTGCGCTGTCAACTGGCCGAGGCGGCCACCAGCGTCCGCCAGGCGATGAGCCAGCGGCCCTCGGTGTGCACCAGCACGTAGATGTCGCGTCCCGTGTCCTCGGAACGCTGCCCGCCCATTTCCCAGTCCATTTCCCAGCGGAAGGTGGCGACAGCGGTGTCGCTGAAGACATCCACCGTGGGCGCCTCCTCCTCGTAGCGCAGCACCAGCGCTGAGGAGAGAAACTCCTCGAAGGTGGCGACGCAGGCCTTCGGGCCCTCGGCACGCCCCTTGAAGTCGGGCAACACGAAAACCACCGCTGGGTGCAACAGCGCAGCAATGTCCTGCGTCCTACCCGTGCGCCAGGCTTTGGTGAGGGCCGCGAGGACGGCGCGGATGAGTTGAGGGGAAGCGTCAGGCATGCAAGCTCCGGTCGCTCGGCGCCGCAGGGTGCGTACTCCTACATTCCGTCAAGAGGCCACTTCCGTGACCTCCTGGGAAAGCCTAGCGCGCCTCCCGGAGGAAGCCGCTCGCAAGTTTTGCGAGGTGCCCAGACGGGGAGCCGACGACTCAGGCCCCCAGCAAAAGCCTCGCCAGGACGAAGCCCAAGAGGCCACTCACGAGGCAGCCCAGGAGAGTAGCGGCAACATTCAATCCCCCCGTCAGCCACAGTCGCTGCTGGAGCAAGAGCAGCGTCTCGTAGTTGAAGGCCGAGTAGGTGGTGAAACCGCCGATGACTCCGGTGGCGAGAAAAATGCGCTCATTCACCGGGATGAGGGTGCTGTTCAGCGACACCCCCATCACCACCGAAATGAGGAAGGAGCCAACCACGTTCACCACCAACGTCCCATAGGGGAATCCCTCTCCGAAGAGTCGCGGACCCAAGCCGCCCACCCAGTAGCGAGCCATGGAGCCGAGCGCCCCGCCTGCGGCGACGAGGAGGTAGCGCGTGGCCAGCATCTTCATTGGTCGATGGGGGCCCGCGGGATGGGAGCCTTGACGTACAAGTCGACGACTTGGGAAATGGCGCCCTGACACACCTGGCAGAAGGGGACGTCGTTTCGGGAGAACATGATGCAGTCCTCCTCGGGGCGGTAGTACCCGGTGGACTCGTACATCGCTCCCTCGAAGGCCCCCACCTTGCCGCTGTAGCGGTCGTGGTCGAGGAGCGCCGTCATCTCCCGCTTCGTCTGAAGGAAGAGCACGTCCATCTCCGACTCCGGGCGCTTCTGAGCACGAATTTGCTTGCGCAGGGCCTGCAGTTCACGGTCGCGCGACTCGAATTGCTCCTTCTTCCACGGCGTGGGCACCGGCGTTCCCGCGGCGACCAGGGCCTTCCATTTGAGTTTCCCGAGCTCATTGGCTGCGGTGACGTTGGGTTCCCAGGGCTCGGGACGGCCCTGCTGTGGGAGGAGCGCACTCTCACTGGTGAAGTACTCGTCCGCGAGGCCGGCGAAGTGGTGGCCGAATTCGTGGACGAAAACGTACGGGGCCCAGAGGCTCTTGGCAGCGACGGTGGCATAGAGGCCGAAGATGCCGCCGCCTCCGTAGGTTTGCCCATTGGCCAGAATCTCCACGAATTCGTAGGGGGCGAAGGAGGCCACTTCCCGGAAGGAGTGGTTGTCGAAGGTGAGGATGTAGCGCTCGCTGCCGAAGGCGTCGTAGGTGCTGCCCACCCGGGAACGGCGGTGAATGCCCGTCGAGGGGCGGGAGATGCCGGAGACGATGGAGGGTGCACACAGGCCCCAGACGTTGAAGTCTTCCCGCCGCTCCTTGAAGGGCGAGGTGGCGAAGAGCACCGCCAAGAGGCGGCGGGCATCGCGCTCGAAGTCTCCGCGCTGCGCCGCCGTGTACCCGTCGCAGAGAAGCAGCAGGTCGACCTTCGTCGCCGGCGGTCCGTTCACCATCAACCGCATCAACGGCCCGGGCGAGGGGGGGACGGTGTCGTCGATGTCCTGCGAATGGGGGTCAACCTTAAATGTCCACACCGTCGCAAAGGGCTTTCCGTCGGCTCGCTTCTTGAGGGTGACCTCGACGGTGTCCTCCGGGAGCGGGAAGCGGAGGGACTCGGAAAACGTCCGGACGCGCTCCTTCGCCGCCGCCGTGTCCTCCCACTCTCCGTAAATGCTCGAGTAGCCCCGCGAGTAGAGGAGTTTGCCGGTGGTGACGCTGCGGACGTCGAAGAAGTAGTTCCCCAAGCCCGTGTCGTCGAAGGGCCGCTGGGGGTTCCCGGGCCAGGGGGTGGGTTCCACCACCAGCCGCTCCAGGCTGAAGAGCTCGTGACTTGCGTCACCCGTATGGAAAAAGTCGACACGCAGGGTGCGCACTGGCGCGCTGGTTGTTGCCGAGGAGAACAGCAGGGCGGTCAAGAGGAAGTTCATGACGTTTTTGGAAGGACCCCGGTAATGCGGTGACCCGCGGCGCGGAGCACGTCCACCGTTTGGGAGAGTAGCGTGTTGCGGACGAGGAGTAAGTCGGTCTCGAAGGTGGACACCACGAAGATGCTCACACCAGCGTCAGCCAGCGGCGCGGCGAGAGCCGCAAGAATGCCGGTGGCCGAGAAATCCAGTGGCCCGACGACGCCGAAGCAGAGAAAGCCTCGCTCGGCCCGGACGTCGGCCGGCACCGAGTCTTCGGCACACACCACCGAGAGCTCGTCTGGAGTGCGGGTGATGGAGGTGATTGCTCCCGCCGCCCACCACGGCGCCGGCGCGTCCGCGCCGAGGCGGCACACCGCCAGCTGTCCCGGAAGCAGCTCCAGCGTGAGGGTGGGGGAAGTCACCGCTGGCGCTGGGTGAGCCAGAGACCGACCAGCGTGAGCAAAAAATACGGCACCAAGACGGCCGCTCCGACGTAGTCCTTGGCCATCCTTTGGCCGAAGAAGAGCGCGGTGATGGCCAAGGCGGAGAGTGCCGCCCCCCAGAACGCGATTTGCGCCCTTCCCAAAACGAGCAGCTCCAAGAACCCCACGCCATTCACCGTCCCGGCTGAAACCTCCAGAATGGTGATGACGAGCAGGATGGCCGGCACCACCGAGGCCAGCGGGCTTTTCGCAAAATGTGGCTGGAGGTAGCCGAGGTTGCCCCGCCAATCCATCACCTTGTCCATTCCAGATTGGAGAAAAAGGATGGCCAAGAAAAGCGAGACCAAGGCCTGCATCAACCATAGAGAGAAATGGGGGGAGTCAGGCAGCGGCATGGCCAGGCCTCGCTTCTAGCGCTCGCGGAACATGAGTTTTCGGACGAGCGGAACGGGAAGGGGTCCCTTGGACAAGAAGGCGTCGTGGAATTGCTTCAGGGTACCCCCGTTCTGCGACAGGTAGTCCTTGCGCAGGTCGAGAATCATCAACTTCCCGGCGGTGTAATAGAGGTACGTCGGGTCGTAGGTGCCACGCCGAGCCTCGTCGTAAGCGACGCTCGGGTTCTGAAAGCATTCCTTGACGAAGCGGGCCGCTCCCTGCGCCACACTCATGGTGGTGGTGTGCAGGCCGATGGCCACCACATACCGGCAGTCGCGCAGGAGCGCCTCCTCGAGCTGGGCCAGCCGGTATTTGGGGTTTTCATCGGCAAACCCCTCCTCGATGACCATCTCCTCGACGTAGTGCGCCCAGCCCTCGACGTTGGAGGCGGTGGCCAAGAGCTTCCGTACCTTGGTGGGGATTTTTGGCGCCCAGAGGAATTGGACGAAGTGCCCCGGGTAGGCCTCGTGGACGTGGATGAGGGGCAGCATTGAGGTGTTGAATTCGCGCAGGTGCTCCTCGAGGTGCTTGGAGTCCCAATTCAGCTCGGGCGGGGTGATGTAATAGAAGGCCTCCTTCCCGCGCGTCTCGTAGGGGCCGGGGGTGTCCATCGAGGCGTACACCCCGATGCGCAGAAAGACGGGCGTCTCCTGGACCTGGGGCCGGACTTCGGACGGAAAGGTGACCAAGTCCTTGCCGACGACGAATGCCCGGACCTGCTCCAGCGTCTGCCGGGCGTAGGGAAGGAGCTCCCGCGCCGAGGGGTGCTCATCGGCCAGGCTCGCGAAGACCTGTTCCGCGGTGCGGGTGGAGTCGATTTCCTTGGCGGTCTCCAGGAAAAGCAGCCGGTCCTTCTGCAGCTGTGCTTCGCCTTGGGCCAAGAGCTCCTCGAGCGATGTGGTGATGAACTCCGCATGCTTGAGCAGCGTCACGTAGGCCCGAGGGCCGATGGCCCAGGTGCCGGTGCTTTTTGGGAGAACCGTCTTCAAGAGCCAATGCTGGAGGTCTTGCGTCGCGGCGATGGCGGTGATGTTGGCGCGTTGGAAGTCCGCCCACAGAATGGGGTCGTTGCCGGCAGCCTCTTTGGCCCAGGTGGCCAGCGTGTCCTGCAAGTAGCTTTCCGTCCCGCGGGCCTGGCCGATGGCCAGCTCGGTCCACTCCTTGGGCGGGTCGGTGACGTTGCCCCGGCCGGCGGCATAAAACGCCGGGACCTTCTCCAGTCGCGCAACAATGGACTTCAGCCGTTCCTTGGGTGAGGCGAAGGTCCGCTTCAGCAGGGGGTCGATGGCCTGACCGGGGCGGCCGGCATACGTCATCGGGTTTCGGGCGGTGAAGCGCAGGATGTTCCAGTCCAGAAGCTCGGCGCGGATGTGGCCGTCGAGCGCCTCGAGGTCAATGGCGTCATCGGCGTTGAGCGCGGTGCGTTCCGTCCACAGCGCCGTGGTGCGATTCAAGAGCGCCTCGAGCTCGGCGATGCGCGCTTGAATGCGTGGCTCCGTCCAGGCCTCGAGCTGGCCGTCGTACTGGTGAAGCCCCGCGTTGGTGGCGTCCACCGGGTTGAAGGTGAACTCCTGAGCGAAGAAGTCGTCGACCAGCTGGGTGAAGGCGGCGTGGGCGGCCTCCGGGCTCATTCCGTGGGTGGTGGCGCAGCCAGCGAGCGCAACCACGGAGACGAGGACGCCTGTCAGGGCACGCATCGTGAAATGGGGAGATAGCATGCCGAGACGAACCGGGGGCTCCAGGATTTCAGGCTGACGACGGCGTCCGTCCGGCGGAGTGCCCCCCGTCGACAGGGAGCGTCACTCCGGTGAGGAAGGCCGCCTCGTCGGAGGCGAGGTACAGACAGGCATTGGCCACGTCGCCGGGCGCTGCCAGCCGTCCCAGCGGAATGTCGCGCACCAGCCGCTCGCGGCCCGCTTGTGCCGAAAGGCCCATGCTTTTCACAAAAGCCTCCACCATGGGCGTGTCCGTCCAAATGGGGCAGATGGCGTTGGCGCGAATGCCGAAGCGTGCCCCCTCCAGGGCAAGCGTCTTCATCAGCTGCAACACGCCGGCTTTGGCGGCGCCGTACGCGCCGAGGCTGGGGGTGCCCTCCAGCCCGGCGACGCTGGACATGATGAGCAGGCAGCCCCCGTTGGCCCGCATGGCCCGAAAAGCGCACCGCGTGGTGAGAAAGACGCCGGTGAGATTGACCGCCAGCACCCGTTCCCAGTCGGCGCGGGACAGCGTCGCCAGGAAGCCCGGCGCGCCGATGCCGGCGTTGGCCAGGGCAATGTCCAGCTGCCCCCACCGCTCGAGGGCAGCGTCCACGGCCGCTTGGCAGTCCTCTTCCCGCGTTACGTCCAGCGGCTGAAAGAAGGCATTGGCGCGTAGCTCCGGAGGGAGCTCGGCCAGCGCCTCGCTTCCCCCGCGTGCGTCGACGTCCCCCAAAAGGACGCGCGCGCCTTCGCGGACGAAGCGCGACGCCGTCGCCCGACCCAGGCCCGAGCTGGCACCGGTGATGAGCGCGACTTTGCCGTCGAGGCGGCCCATGGGACTCCCCTTTTCTTTGCGCTGGCTGGAGGAAAACCCTAGCTGGAAACTCGGGCGAGCCCCTGCTGTTTTCTAGAGGCGCCCCAGGTCATCGGCCGCCAGGGTGAGCCACTGGCCCTGACGGAAACCGAGGCTCGCGTGAAAGCTCGCGCGCCACCAGGAGAGCCGGTAGTTGCTCCGCTCGTCGGGCCGAGTCTCCACCGTCCCGCGCACGTCCAGCGTTCCGTGCGTCACGACGTCCATCCACTCGTAGGAAGCAACCTTCACCCACAACATTGCGTCTCGACCCCGGCTTGCACAGTCCGGCATAGCCACCGCGAGAATTCCTGTCGTGCCTAACGCCGCGACCACGCCTTGCTCGAAGTCCGCTCCCCCCTCCACCTCGACGCAATAGGGCCCGCGCACGTCCTCGTTGTCAGGCGTGTACAGGCGAAGCGCCGCCTTCACGCCAGCGGCAACGGCTGCTTCCTCGTCCGACTCCGTGCCCGCTCCGGCATGCGCGCAGCCCGCGGCCGTGGCCAGGGAGCAGGCAAGCGACAGCGCGCGGGCAAAAGCCTTCATGGAAAGCGGACGCTGCCTGCTGGGCGCCATTTGCGTCAACGGCCATTGTGGGTGCCGGCGTCGGGGGGGCCGTCTGGCAGCGCCGGCGCGTGCCTGGAGAGAAAGCGCTCCACGTCGGCGGCCGAGCGCTCACCGATTTCCTCCATGGGGACGTGCCCCACCTTCTCGTAGAGGACGAGCTCCGCGCCGGGAATGGCCTCCACAAAGCGAGACGCGTGACTCACCGGGATGAGGCGGTCCTCCTGCCCCCACAGCACCAGGGTGGGGACGCGAAGCGAAGAAAGGTCCGCGCTCCTGTCCGTCCGGGCCGCGTTGGCGCGTGCCACGAAGGCCCCGCGGTTGCCTTCTCGCAGCGTCAGCAGGCGGTAGCGTTCCACCAGCTCCGGCGTCACCCGGCTCGGGTCCCCGTAGGCTTCCCGAAGCGTTTTGCGCACCATGTGGCGGGGGTCCATTCCGGCGAGAAGCGCGGACAGCCCGGGCACGCGGGCCAAGGTGAAGGCGAGGGCCGGTTTCTCAATCGGAAACCCGGCCGAATCCACGAGGATGAGCTCGGTCACACGCTCTGGGTGTGCCACCGCGTAGCTCCAGGCGATTTGGCCTCCCAAGGAGTTGCCGGCGAGCGCAAAGCGGGTGAGCCCAAGCGCCTGTCGGAAAGCCTCGAGGAAGGCGACATAGCTGCCGATGGAGTAATCCCCGCTGTGGTTGGGGCCAGTGAGGCCAAAACCCGGCAAATCCATCCGGAGGATGCGGTGGTGTGCCGAGAGTGCCGCCGTCCACGCATTCCAGGTGTGAAGCGAGGAGGCGGTGCCGTGGAGGAGGACGAGCGGCGGCCCGGTGCCCTCGTCGCGGTAATGCACGGACATTCCGTCGACGTCGATGAATTTGGACGCGCCGTTGGCGTACACCGGAACCAGCTCGGCCACAGGAATGTCTGGGACGCGCGCACTCACGAGGAGAAGGCTCAGCGCTCCAAGGAGGAGGGCGACCCCGAGAAGCCAGTTGCGCGTTCTCCTCACGGTGAAAGCAGCACCACCGCGCCCGTCCGTCCGGGCGTCTCGGCTCGCACCACGGCCGCGCGGACGTCCGCGAGGGGGAACGTCGAGTCCACCGCCGGGCGGAAGTCGCCCTGGCGCGCTCCGGCGAGGATGCCGCCCACCGCCTCCCGCACCTTTTCTGGAGGCACGCGCTGCAGCCAGCGCGTCAGCCAAAAGCCCTGGAGCACGAGCTCCCGAAAGAGAAAGGGTCCGGGTTCCACCACCACCGGCTTCTCGTCGAGAGCGCCGAAGAGAAGAGAAGTCCCCCCGGGGCGAAGCGCCGCCAGCACTTCGGTGCCGGCCTGGCCGCCCACCGAGTCGATGGCCGCGGTGGCACCCTTGCCGTCCGTCCACTCGCGGACGCGCGCCGCGAGGTCCTCGCCGGGCACCACCACCACATGGGAGATGCCTGCGGCCTTGAGCTCCTCGGCCTGCGCCGCGCGGCGGACGACGTTGACCAGCACCAGGCCACGGACTTTGGCGAACTCCACCATCGCCCGCCCGAGCTGACTGCCCGCGGCCGTCTGGATGAGGACGTCCTGCGGCTTGAGGTGAAGGACGTCATCCACCATGGCCGCGATGCTGAGGTAGTTGACCCACAGTGCGCCCGCCTGCGCGTCACTCAGCACCGGCGGCGTTGGAACCACCAGCTGCGCTGGAACCGAGACTTGCTCGCGCCACGTCCCCCGGCCCGCGCTCGCTCCCAGGAGCAGCGTCACCCGGGTCCCGACTGCGGGTGTGCTGACTTTTTCGCCGAGTGCTTCCACCACACCGGCAGCGTCATTGCCCGGAGTTGCCGGAAGCGGTGGCTGTCGTCCGTAGCGGCCGCGGACGTTTTGCAAGTCCGAGGGGTGGATGGCGCGTGCGGTGACGCGGACACGCACCTCGCCCGGACCAGGCTCCGGCACCGGCGCGTCCACAACTTGGAGGACGTCTTTGGGTTCGCCGAAGCGGTCGAACTGGACGATGCGCACCGGCGGCGACTCTACAACGTCGCTGCACTCTGGGCGGCCCGCTCTCCGGGCAGCGTGCGCAGGCGGACCCGCAGGGCATGCAAAAGACTGTGGAGCTCCCAGCTGCCGGCGAAGCGCGCGCCGTTGATGAAGAAGGTGGGAGTCCCGTGGATGCCGCTGCGCACTCCGCCGTCGGCCTCCTCGGCCACCCGGGCGCGGAATGTCCCGCCGCGCAAGTCAGCGGTGAAGCGCGCCACGTCCAGCCCAAGCTCCTTGGCCAGGGCCGCCGGGTCGCCAAGCAAGCGTTCGAGGTCGCCGAGGAAGAGCCGCTCGTGCGCTTCCCAAAAACGGCCCTGGGCCCCGGCGGCCTCGGCGGCCTCGGCGGCCTCCTGCGCCAATGGGTCTCGGTCCACCACTGGGAAGTGCCGGAAGACGAAGCGCAACTGCGACCCCAACCGGCGCTGGATGACCGCCATGGTGCTGAAGGCATGCCGGCTGTAGGGACAGGCGTAATCCCCGTACTCCACCAGCGTGAGCTTGGCGTGGGGGCTTCCGAGAATGTGGTCCTCAGGGCCGACTGGAACCGCAAGACGATTGGTCGTCCGCCTCGACATGGTCCGCTCCTGGGGAGTCTGAAAAGAGACAATTCGCGGAGGCGAAGAAAGCCTCCAACGCAGGCTTTAGGCTCCGAAGAACTATCCACGTGGCTTCGGTCCGCAAGTGACAGATTTGTGACGAAGCCCAGGCCCCGCAGGCTTCTGCAAGTACCTGAAAGCTCAGCTTCTGCGGCGGCCTTACCCGTCCGGGTGTATGCCCCCAGCGGATGGCAGCGGAACTGGAGGGCCTGAGAATTCTCGTGGTGGACGACGAGCGCAACATTCGCTCCGCGCTACGTGTCTGTTTGGAGCAAGCTGGGGCGGACGTCGTCGAGGCCGCGACACCGGAGGCGGCCCTGGCCGCGCTTGCCCAACGGCCCTTCGACCTCGCCTTCGTGGACTTGCGCCTCGGCATCTCCAGCGGGCTCGAATTGCTGCCCCAGCTGTTGGCTGAAGACGCGGGGCTGGACGTGGTGATGGTGACGGCCTACGCCACCTTCGACACCGCGGTGGAGGCCATCCAGCGCGGCGCTCGCGACTACCTGCCCAAACCCTTCACCCCGGCGCAGATTCGCGCCGTGGCCGGCCGGCTCGCCGAGCACAGAACGCTGCGCGCCCGTCTGAGGGAGCTCGAGGGGAGGCTCGCCGAGACGGCGCCCGAGGCTTCGCTGGAGACGGCCTCTTCTGCCATGCAGGCCGCGCTGGGGCTTGTGCGTCGGGCGGCACCTTCCGAGGCGTCGGTGCTTCTGCGCGGCGAGAGCGGCACCGGGAAAAGCGTCCTCGCCCGGGCGCTGCACGCGTTGTCGCCGCGCGCCGCGAGGCCCTTCATCACCGTGAATTGTCCCACCCTCTCCGAGCAGCTCCTCGCGAGCGAGCTCTTCGGCCACGCGCGCGGAGCCTTCACCGGAGCGGTGCGGGACCAGCCCGGCCGGGTGGAGGCAGCCGAAGGTGGCACCCTGTTTCTGGACGAGATTGGCGAACTCGGCCCCAGCGTCCAGGTGCAGTTGCTCCGGTTTCTCCAGGAAAAGCGGTTCGAGCGACTCGGAGAGGGCCGCACTCGGGTGGCGGACGTGCGCATGGTGGCCGCCACCAACCGTGACTTGGAGGCCGACGTCCGCTCCGGGCGCTTTCGCGAGGACCTGCTGTACCGCCTCAACGTGGTGGAGATTCTCCTACCGCCGCTGCGGGAGAGGCCAGAGGACATTCTCCCCTTGGCGCGCCGGCTGCTCGAGGCGCTGGCCTTCAATGCCAAACGCCCCGGCGTCGCCTTCGCCCCGGAAACAGAGGCCGTGCTTCAGGCCTACGCCTGGCCGGGCAACATCCGCGAGCTGCGCAATGCGGTGGAGCGCGCCCTCATCGTCTGGCCCGCGCAAAGGATTGAGCCCGCCGCCCTCTCCGACCGGATTACGGCAGCCACCAGCCGCACCCTGGCGTTGGGCGGCCCTTTTACCCTGGAGGCCATCGAGCGCGCGCACACCCTGAGGGTGCTTGCCGCCACGCCCACCTTGGAGGAGGCGGCGCGCATTCTGGGCATTGACGCCTCCACACTCTGGCGCCGGCGGAAGAAGTACGAGGGCCACTAGCCCAGCTTCGCCGGCGGCCGGCTCGCCGCAGGCCCTGCCGAGGGGACGGTGAGCCAAAAGGTGCTCCCTTGCCCGGGGACGCTTTCCACGCCCACCCGACCGCCGTGGGCCTCGGCCACGTCCTTGACGATGGACAGCCCGAGCCCGGCGCTTCCCCCCGTCGCTCCCGGTACGCGAAAGAAGCGGTCGAAGAGACGGGGCAAGTACTCGGGGGCGATGCCTTGCCCTGTGTCCTTCACGCTGAAGCGCATGCCCTCCTCGTCCTCGGCCGCCCTCAGCGTCACCGTGCCCCCGTTCGCGGTGTGACGGATGGCGTTCGAGAGGAGGTTTTGAAGGGCCAGGGCCAACCGCTCCTTGTCTGCCACGAGTGTCTCGCTTCCAGGGCCCACCTGCGCTGCAAGCTTCACGCCGGCTTGCTCCGCGGCACCTCGCACGTCGCCCAACGCCTGCTCCAGCAGTGTTGAGACGTCGAGTGGCCCCGGGCTGAGCTCCAGCAAGCCGGCGCGGATGCGGGCCAAGTCGAGCAAGTCGTCCACAATGCGCTGCAGCCGCTCACAGTCATCCCGGGCCGCAGACAAGAGGTCGAGCTGCTGTTCCGTCACCGGGCCCACCGCGCCCTCGACGCAGAGGTGGATGGCCATCCGCAAGCTGGTGAGCGGGGTACGAAACTCGTGCGCCACCGTGGCCACCAAGTCGTTCTTCAACTCGTCAAAGCGGCGCAGTCGCGTCACGTCCTGGAGGACGACGGTGACGCCGAGGACGCCGCCGCCCTCGCCGAGGACGGGTGAGGCGCGGGGAAGCAGCGCCAGGGCGCCTTCCGTCGAGGACACCAGCACCGCCTCGTCAAAGCCGCGGGGGACATAGGGGCCCTCGCCGGCGAGGACATGAGTGCGGACGGTGTCCACCACCGCTCGGACTTCAGGGGGCATGGGGGCGAGCGGCGCGTCGGCGTCCAGCCGCACGCCGAGTAAGGCTTCGGCGATGCGGTTGGCGTTCAAAAGAGCGCCATCCGCGCCAAAGACGAGCACCGGGTCGGGTAGGCTGTCGATGGCCGCTTGGGCGCTGGCTTGGGCCTGGAGCAGCTCCCCGAGGCTGCTTTGGCGGTAGCTGCGCAGGCTGTCCGCCATGGCGTTGAAGTCTCGCGCCAACTGGCCAATCTCCCCGGTGTCCGCCACTCGCACCCGGGCGTCGAGGTCCCCCTGCCCCACGCGCCGCACCGCTTGCCCGAGTACCGCCACCGGGCGCAGAGCGCGGGCCACCAACGCCCCCGAGGCGAGCAGCCCTGAGAGGAGCGCCACCAGGACTGCCACCAGCGTCAATGTCTTCGCGAATTCGCTCTTTCTGCGCACCTGCTCGCCCTTTTCCACCATCGCGTCCTGGTTGATGGCCAGAATGCTGTCGGCGCTGTCCTTCACATGGACAAAGGCCGGGGAAAGGACGCCCAAGTACCGGGCGCGCCGCTGAGCGGTGTCAGGCAGCTGGACGTAGGCGTCGAAGGCACGCTGGTAGTCCGTCCAGTTTCGACGCAGCGCCTCCGCCGCCTCCTTCTCGCCCGGCTCGGTGATGTTCTCCTCCTCCACCCGGAGCTCGGACTCGAAGCGCGGCCGGTTCTCGGCCGCTTGACGGAGGCCGCGCGCGTCCTCGCCGATGACCAGAAAGAGCGCCGCGCTGTCGATGCGCTCGATGGCCTCCTTCATCCTCTGGGCCGCGAGGACGCTCCGGTAGTTGTCGGCGAGGATGCGCTGGCCGCTCTTGCCCAAGTCCGCCAAGGTGGCCACCGCCAGCACGCCCACCAGCGCCAGGGCCAGAGCCAAGGGCCCCTGGGCGAGGAGCAGGCGGGTACGCAGCGTCATCCGCGCTGCTCCGGAAACGCCACCACCTGGACGTCCAAGTCATTGGCCTGCCGGACGAGGCGCAAGTCGGTGGTGAGCCCAAGCCAGTTGCGCCAGCCCTTCCCCTCTGAGCGCCCGACGAGGAGGAGGGCCACCCCGTGGCTGTGCGCGAAGTCGAGCAAAGCGGGGACGGGGTCCTTCGCCCGGAGTCGCACCACCTCCGCCCCCGCGGCGCGGGCCTTCTCGATGTTGGCCAACAGGTGCCGCTGGGCCTCGGCGTCGATGAGGTTCGGCGCCTCCGAGGGCGTCTCCACGTACACCACGAACCAGTCGGTGTTGAGGCGGCCCGCCGCCCGTGAGCCGCGGCGTAAGAGGGCGGCGGCGTGCGGAGGAAACGACGAGAGACACACCATCACCCGTCCCGCGGCCGGGTGTGCGGCCGACTCGGCGGCGGGGCGGCCGGCCGCCGTCCGCTCCAGGCTTTCCGCCACCTCGCGCAACGCCAGCTCCCGCAGCGTCACCAGGTTGTCGTTTTGAAAGAAGCGCTCCAGCGCCTGCGGGACTTTGTCCGGCTGGTAGATTTTCCCGGCACGGAGCCGTTCCTGTAAGTCCTCCACCGCCAAGTCCAGGTTCACCACCTGGTCGGCCTGCTGGAGAAATGCGTCCGGGAGCGTCTCTCGCACCTCGACGCCGGTGGCGCGCTCGACGACATCATTCAGCGACTCGAGGTGCTGGACGTTGAAGGCGCCGATGACGCTGATGCCGGCGCTGAGGAGCTCCTGGACGTCCTGATAGCGCTTTCGGTTTCGGCAGACCGGCAGGTTGGTGTGAGCCAGCTCGTCCACCACCGCCACCTCTGGCTTGCGCGCGAGGATGGCGTCCAAGTCCATCTCCTCGACGGTGACGCCACGGTAGGTGACGCTGCGTCTCGGGATGACCGGGAGCCCCTCCACCAGGGCAGCCGTCTCTTCACGACCGTGGGTCTCCACGTAGCCCACCACCACGTCGATGCCGCGGGCGAGAAGGTCGTGCGCCTCCTCCAACATGCGGTACGTTTTCCCCACGCCGGCGGCGAAGCCAATGTAAAGCTTCAGACGGCCCCGCTTGCCTCGCTCCAGGAGGGTGAGGAAGTCCTCCGCGCGCGGGCGGAGCTGGCCGAGGCGTGCCGGAGGGAGTCCCAAGGTACTCCGGAGGCTAGCTCAATGGGCTGCAGGCGCAGCGTCAGAAGCCTTGACGGGCGGGGGCGTCGGGCGCCCGAATTGCCGGTCCAGCGCCAGGTTGAGCAGCAGCACGTTGACGCGGCGTTCACCGAGAAAGCCCAACGTCCGCTCCTCGGTGTACGTGCCCACCACCGCGCGGACGCGCTCCTCGGCGAGCCTCCGGGCGGCGGCCACCCGCTTCACCTGCCATTCCGCCGCTTCCGGCGAGAGGTGCGGGTCCAGCCCGCTTGCGGACGCCGTCACCAGCTCCGAGGGCACCGGCTGCAGCGCTTGGAGATTGTCTGCTTCGAGCTGCTTGAGCGCGGCGGCGGCGCCGTCCCGTAGCTTCTTGCTGGTGGGGCCGAGATTGCTAGCCCCCGACGCCGCGGCGTCGAAGCCGTTGCTTCCCGCCGCCGAAGGCCGAGGTTGAAAGTAGCCAGGCCAGGAGAAGCCCTGCGCGAGGAGCTCGGAGCCAACCACCTGGCCTCGCTCGTCCTGCACCCAGCTCCCGTGGGCCCGGCCGGGAAACAGCACCAGGGCGAGGCCGGTGACGGCCAGCGGGTAGAGAAGTCCCGTCACCAACAGGGTGAAGAGGGTGGTGCGAAGGGCAATGTTGAGCAGAGAGCGCATGAGAGAGGTGCCTCAGACGAGGCCCACCGCCTGAAGCATGAGGTCGATGGCCTTGATGCCGATGAAGGGGACGAGCACGCCGCCGCCGCCGTAGATGAGGAGGGAACGACGGAGAAGCGCGGCTGCGCCGATGGCGCGATAGCGAACGCCGCGCAGCGCCAGCGGGATGAGGGCGACGATGATGAGGGCATTGAAGATGACGGCCGAAAGGATGGCTGACTGCGGGGAGGCGAGGTGCATGACGTTCAGCGGCGCAATCTCCGGAAAGACGCCGACAAACATCGCCGGAAGAATGGCGAAGTACTTGGCCACGTCGTTGGCGATAGAGAAGGTGGTGAGCGTCCCCCGCGTCATCAACAGCTGCTTTCCGACCTCCACCACCTCGAGCAGCTTGGTGGGATTGGAGTCCAGGTCGACCATGTTTCCCGCTTCCTTGGCCGCCTGGGTCCCGGTGTTCATCGCCACCCCGACATCGGCCTGCGCCAGCGCCGGGGCGTCGTTGGTACCGTCCCCGGTCATGGCCACCAGCTTTCCTTTCCCCTGCTCGTCCTGAATGAGGCGAAGCTTCGCCTCGGGCGTCGCCTCGGCAAGGAAGTCATCTACGCCGGCTTCCCGGGCGATGGCCGACGCGGTGCGGGGGTTGTCACCCGTAATCATGACAGTCCGGATGCCCATCGCCCGAAAGCGGTCGAAGCGCTCCTTGATGCCCCCCTTCACCACGTCCTTGAGATGGATGATGCCGAGGACCCGTGCACCGTCCGCGACGGCCAGCGGCGTGCCGCCGGTGTCACCGATGCGCCCGGCGATGGCTTCCAATTCCGCGGGCACCATCCCACCTTGGGCCAGCACGAAAGCGGAGACGGCGTCTACGGCACCCTTGCGGATGGTGCGTCCTCCAATGTCGCAGCCGCTCATGCGCGTTTGAGCGCTGAAGGGGATGAAGTGCGTACCCGGCTCGGCCACCTCGCGGCCGCGTAGCCGGTAGCGCTCTTTGGCCAGCACCACGATGCTTCGGCCTTCCGGCGTCTCGTCGGCGAGGCTGCTCAGCTGGGCGGCGTCGGCCAAGTCCTCCACCCGCACTCCAGCCAGCGGGAGAAACTCAGTGGCCATCCGGTTTCCAAGGGTGATGGTCCCCGTCTTGTCTAGGAGAAGCGTGTCGACGTCGCCGGCGGCCTCGACTGCGCGCCCGCTCATGGCGATGACATTCTTCCGGAGGAGCCGGTCCATCCCGGCGATGCCGATGGCGGAGAGCAGTCCACCAATGGTGGTGGGGATGAGGCACACCAAAAGAGCCACGATGGTGGTCGCCGAGAGCGCGACCCCGCTGTAGAGCCCGAACGGCACCAGCGTTACGCAGGCGAACAGGAAAATGAGCGTTAACCCGACGAGAAGGATGTGGAGTGCAATCTCGTTGGGTGTCTTCTGACGGGCGGCGCCTTCCACCAAGGCAATCATCCGGTCGAGAAAGGACTCGCCGGGGTTGGCGGAGATGCGGACCACAATGCGGTCGGAAAGTACCTTGGTGCCACCGGTGACCGCCGAGCGGTCCCCGCCGCTCTCGCGGATCACGGGCGCGGATTCACCGGTGATGGCACTCTCATCGACCGAGGCGATTCCCTCGGTGACCTCGCCGTCGCCGGGAATGAATTGCCCCGCCTCCACCACCACCATGTCGCCCTTCCTGAGCGAGGACGCGGGCACCTGCTGTTCTTTGCCGTCTACCAGCCGGCGGGCCGTGGTGTCTTTCCGCATGCGGCGCAACGCGTCCGCCTGCGCCTTGCCCCGGCCTTCGGCAATGGCTTCGGCGAAATTTGCGAAGAGCACGGTGAACCACAGCCAGAGGCACGTCAGGCCGGTGAACCAGAGAGGCGCGGCCCGCTGAGAGGAAAACAGGTCGCGGGCCCAGAGGAGGGTGGTGAGCACCGAGCCCACTTCCACCACGAACATGACCGGATTCTTTGCCACCAGGTGGGGGGCTAGCTTAAGGAAACTCTCCTTCACTGCTGGGCCGAGGATGCTGGGATCGAAGAGCGACAGGGATTTGGCGTTGGGCGAGGACATTTAGAAAACCTTGCCGGCGGCAGCGAGGAAATGCTCGACGATGGGACCCAAGCTCAAGGCCGGGAAAAAGGTAAGCGCGCCGACGATGATGACGACTGAAATCAAGAGGCCGGTGAAGAGCGTGCCGTCGGTGGGGAAGGTCCCCGGCCCGGCGGGCACCACCTTCTTGCCCACCATGGAGCCGGCGATGGCCAGCGCCGGGATAAGCATGAAGAAACGCCCGACCAACATCACCACCGCCAGGCTGAGGTTCCAAAAGGGCGTATTGGAGTTGAGGCCAGCGAAAGCCGAGCCGTTGTTGCCGGCGCCGCTGCTGAAGGCATAGAGAATCTCGCTCAGGCCGTGGGGCCCGGCGTTGTTCAGCGCAGCGAGGCCCAAGGGCGAGACCACCGCCCACCCCGAGAAGAGAAGAATAACCAGCGGGAAGACCAGCACATACAGCATGGCCAGCTTCATCTCCCGGGCTTCAATCTTCTTTCCCAGGTACTCCGGGGTCCGACCCACCATCAGCCCGGCGATGAAAACGCTGAGGATGACGAACACCAACATTCCGTAGAGCCCGGCGCCGACGCCTCCGAAGATGACTTCGCCGAGCTCGATGTTCACCAACGGCACGAGCCCACCCAGCGGGTTGAAGCTGTCGTGCATGGCGTTGACCGCGCCGCACGAGGCGTCGGTGGTGACGGTCGCAAAGAGCGTCGAACCGGCGACGCCGAAGCGCAGCTCTTTGCCCTCTAGGTTTCCGCTGCCCTGAGACAGTCCCAGGCCGGAAAGCCCGGGGTTGGGCCGGGACTCGGCCCAGTAGGCGGCGGTGACACCGGCCAGGAAGAGGAACCCCATGGCGGCCAGGATGGCCCAGCCCTGGCGCTGGCTTCGCGCCATCCGCCCATAGGTGTAGGTGAGTGCCGCCGGGATGGCGAAAATGAGCACCATTTCCAGGAAGTTGGTGAAAGGCGTGGGGTTCTCGAAGGGATGCGCGCTGTTGGCATTGAAGAATCCGCCGCCGTTGGTCCCGAGCTCCTTGATGGCCTCCTGGGAAGCGACGGGCCCGAGCGCCACCACCTGCTTTCCCCCCTCCAGGGTGGACACGGAACGGTAGGGGTCGAGGTTTTGGATGACGCCCTGGCTCACCAAGACGAGGGCTGCGACGACGCTCAAGGGGAGGAGCACGTAGAGAATGCTTCGCCACAAGTCGACCCAGAAGTTGCCGAGGACCTTGGGCGCGCCAGCCCCGAGCCGTCGCGTCAGGCCACGCGCCAAGGCGATGGCGACGGCGATGCCCGCTGCCGCCGAGGTGAAGTTGTGCCACGCCAGACCCGCCATCTGGGTCAGGTAACTCATGGTGGATTCGCCACCGTAGGACTGCCAATTGGTGTTGGTGGTGAAGCTCACCGCGGTGTTGAGGGCCAAGTCCGGCGGCACGGCGGGGAAGTGCTGCGGATTGAGCGGCAGGAAGGCCTGGAGCCGCTCAATCCCGTAGGTCACCAGTAAGCTCACGGCGCTGAAGGCCAGCAGGGCGAAGGCGTACTCCGTCCAAGTCTGCTCGCGCCGGGGGTCGACGCCGCACAGCCGGAAGAGGCCCCGCTCCAATGGCGCGAAGAGACGTGGGAGCGGCTGTCGGGCTCCCTCAAAGACTCGGTAGAGGTAGGCCCCGAGGGGCTTCGTCATCGCCAGGATGGCGAGCGCAAAGACGACAATTTCAATCCAGCCCACGAGCGTCATCGCAATTCCTAGAAGCGCTCCGGACGGAGCAACGCGTAGAGAAGGTAAGCGGCGAGCAGCACCGAGACCGCGCCGCCCACCCAGTAGTCGAGGGTCATCGCGCGGTCCTCACACCCGGTCACACGCCTGCGCGTAGGCGAAGGCCGCGGCGAAAAAACCGAGGGTGGCCACGATGAAAACCAAGTCGAGCATGGAAAACCCTCCAGGAAGAGGCGGCACCCGGGACGTTGCACGGGTCGCGCCATCGTTTGCATTCACGGTGCCTGACCGGAGTTGGCTGCGGGTGCCCGTCACGCGCGTTGCGAAGTGCAATCCGCCGGGCCCCGCGTCTTGCAGTCAGCACGAACGGCGTTGGCGGAGCGGGGCTTCTCTTAGTCACGAAGGAGGTGGCGCCCGGTTTGCTAGGGCCAGCCTCTATGCGACTTCGAACGATGACACTTGCAGCGGTGCTCAGCAGCTCCGTCTGCTTGGCCCAGGAAACCTCTCCGGCCGCCCAGCTGGTGGCGCCCGCGCCGCCGGCAGCTCCGGCCGCGGTCGTCGTTAACGCGGAGGCAAAACCCGAGCCATTTGCCTATGCCGACTTCACCTGGCTCAACGGGCAGAGCCGTCAGACGGAGTTTCCGATGACGACTTCCGTCTTCACTGGCGAGTTTTCGTTCGACGCCAACTACATTGTCGACTTCGCACACCCCCACGACGACAGCCTCATCGGCTCGACCAACTCCGGCCGCACCGGGGAGTTCCAAGTCGAGGACTTCGGGCTGGGTGGTGACTTTCACTGGAAAAACGTCCGAGGTCGGCTGCTGACCCAGTTTGGCCTCTACTCCACGATGACTCCACGCAATGACGCGAGCCCATCGCGCGGACAGTGGAGCCTGGCGGACGCCTTTCGCTACGTCTCGGAGATGTACGGCGGCTACCACTTCGACGTCTGGAACGGCATCAACGTCGACGTTGGAATCTTCATGTCCTACGTCGGACTGTGCAGCTACTACAATTACGAGAACTGGGTGTACCAGATGTCCTACGTCTCGGCGAACACCCCGTGGTTCTTCAATGGCGTGCGCGTCCAGATGTTTCCCTCGGACAAACTGAAGGTCGAGCTCTGGCTCATCAACGGCTGGCAATCCTACGGGAAATTCAACGAGGTACCGGGCATGGGTTGGCAGATTCTCTGGCGGCCCGTCGGGTGGTTTTCCTTCGTGACCAACGAATACTTCGGGACGGATACGCTCAACACTCCCAACCGTTGGCGCTTCCACACCGACACCAGCGGCCAAGTGAAGTACCTCGACCAACCGGCTTCGTTTCTCAGCAAGGCCGCGTTTTCCCTCACCATCGACGCCGGCTGCGAGTCGGGCGCCGGCGTTTCCTGCGTGGGAGGCAATGCGGCAGCGCCATCCCAATTCTTCTTGGGCTTCATGTTCTACAACCGCTTCTGGTTTTGGCACGACATCTTCGCCCTCACCGTGGGGGCGGGCGCCATCAACAACCCCGGCCGCTACCTGGTGCTGCTCCCTCCCATCAACGGGGCGACCGCCTCCTCCGGGACGCCATACTTCACGGAAAACCCAGGGAACACCTTCAAGGCTTGGGACAGCTCGGTGACGTTCGACTTCATGCCCACCCAATTCACCACCCTGCGCGTGGAATACATCCACCGGCAGGCAAACGTGCCGTACTTCGCGGGTCCGGGGGGCATCACCCCGCCGGGCGGAAATACGGGCCCCCCGGGAAGCACGGTTCCCGGCTTTCAGCCGGACTTGGTCAACTTCGAAAACCGAATCAACGTGGCTTTCATGGTTCGCATCTGAGGCGGCTCAATACTTGAAGATGACGTCCGTGGCGAAGACGAATTGGTTGTGTTGGGTGCCGTTGTCATACGCCGGCCGGTCGAAGGCACGCTCAAACCGCACTTCGGGCCGGAGGATAATGGTGCTTCCAATCCAGTGCGCCCAGGAGAGCAACGTCTCGAAGTACTGCGTCTGGTAGCCCGTGCGTTGGCCCTTGATGTCGTTCATGTACTCGTTTCGCAAGGTGAGGGCGTCGGAGCCAGACACCCGAAGCTCGACGTAGTTGACGATGGCCCATTCGGGGGCGAAGCACTTGGTTTGCCCGGTGGGGCACCAGGCGCCATTTGCTCCAGGAATCAGCGCCGGGTTGTTGGGAACGAAAATGCTGGGGACATTTTCCTCGTACTGAAACCAAGCTTCGGTGGCGATGTGGAACGGACCGCCTCCAAACTTGTGGTACCAGGTGGCGTAGTACGCCTGGACGTTGTTGTACCCGTACTGGCCGTTGTTGATGGAGTTCGCGCAGAGGTAGACGTTGTCCCGTCCCTCGGTCCAGCTGTACGAGGCGCAGGCCGTCAGCGTGGGTTGTGCACCTTCGCCCTGGACCCAGAAGGCGATGTCATTGCCCGAGGAGATGCCGAGCTGGAACAACCAAGCGTCGTTGACTTTCAGTGTCAACATCACACCCAGCTGCGTATAGGCGTCATAGGTGTAAAGCAGCGAGTGGCTGTAGGTGTAGTTGTCCGGAGCGAGCTGGGCTTCGATGTCCGGGAGCGAGATGTACCGGCCAATGCGGACGTTGAAGCCGGCGAGGAGCGGCCAGTACAAGTCCACGTAAAACATCACCGGGTCGTAGCCGAGGCGGTTGTTGTCGCTCAGAAGCTGCTGACTGAAAATCCCCTTCATCGTCGTGTAGCGGTAGTCGAAGCCGACGAGCTGGGCGAGACGAAAGCCCCAGTCGAAGTGCTCGGTCTGCACGGTGTCCGGCTTGCGCTCCACGTAGAGGGTAAACTGTTCCAGCTGCCAGGCGTTGGAGATGGCGTAGTAGGCAGCCGGAGCGTTGGCGAAACCGCTTTGGCGCGAGGAGCTGATGTTGAAGCCGGCGTTGAGCCATCCATAAATTCGGACGCCGCTGGCCTTCCAGGCGTCTCCGTTGGAGCCGCCATAAATGGCAGCCATGAGCGGCGACCAGGCCGCATTGGGCGCCCCGATGGTGGGCGAGCCCCCGTAGGGCCAATAGTCGAAGGGAAAGGGCGGGTTCGCGGCGGGCGGAGGAAAGCCCCGAGACGCCGGCTCGGGCTGGCTCGGGAGCGTGCCCGTCCAATCTTCCCAATAGGCGTTAGCAAAGCGCTGGAAAAAGCCGTCGTCCTTTGCGGCGGAGGCGCCCGCGTCCGCCGGCACGAGGTTGGGCGTCACCGTCCCGGCTGTTGTGCCTGCGTCGGGCACCTCAGCGCCTGCGCACAACAGCAGCATGAGCAGCGGGGTTGGCGCCATGGGCGGAAGGGCGAAAGAGCAGCTTCGGCTTCCGGGAGCATCGCACGTGCCGTGCCAGAGGCAGTCGCTCGAGAATGCTGACGCAGGCATTGCAATTCGCAACGCAGCGGTTTCGGTCGAAGACTAGCCCGTCCGGCCGCCAACGTTGGACGCTCCCCGCGCGTTTGACGGGACTTGTGCACCGGCCTCGGCCGCGCCCGAGCCCTGCCAAACACCTTCGCGAAGGGGGCTCTGGCCGCGCCCCTCGGAGAAATTTTGCGGGGCTTCCGAGTCCACGGCGACCCTTGTGCGCTAACGCCTCCTGCCACACCCATGGACGTTTCCGGCCTCGTGGCATGGCACGGCGCGGCGCGGCAGGTTATTCGCCAGAGAGAATGAAAGGGTTTTCAATGCTTTGCCAGTCGCAACCTTGCCAAGCCCCCAGGGTTACTAGCCTCGTGGGAGTTGGCCTAGGGCTTGCGACCAACTTCAGTGGTGGACAGTAAATAGGAGACGTCCTCGCACGTCTCCACCTCAGTAGGCGGTACCTTTCCATGGCGCACGCACGGACCATTCAAGCGGACTCGGGCTCCCGGACGAGCCCGTCCCTGTTGCGGCTGACGCTGGTGGCGCTGGTCTTGGCGCTGGCGTTTGACGCACTCAGCACGGCGCTAGCGTGGAATGTCGTCCGTGCGCTTCCGGGCACTGTCCGACGTGCTCCCGTCCATGCCGTCCGCTCTGCGGACGCCAAAGACGTCGGCCCCGTGGACTCGGACGCACCAGACAGCAACAACCCCCTGGCGCACTGAAGCTCGCTTCCGCGCGGCCTCAGCGCGGCGTGCGTGCCAGCTGCTCCACCAGCGCGGCGACCTGCAGTCGAATGTCGGGTACAGCGGTGGACTCCCAGGCATCTCCGCGCCGCACGGGACCGAGCGTCCAGAGTCGCTCGCTGGCCCGCCCTCGCGCGTCCAGCAGGGCCCCGGCGGCGCTGGTGGCCAGTCCCAAACCCAAAGGTCCTGGACGGCCCCGTCCCTCCCGGAGAAGTGTACTCACCAGCTTGTCCGGTTGAGTGGTGTGCCCCGCCGGGCCGGTGCAGTTGACAACGAAGTCCACACCGAGGCGTCTCACCTCCCTCTCTCCGCGCGGTCGGTAACGCGCCTCCAACCCTCGGCCCCGCTTGCCGATGGCCAAAAGGTGGCCGGCATGGAGGTGAAGCTGGCCCGAGGCGCGAAGCCCTTGCACGCGTGCCGCCACGTCCGGGGCCAGACGGTGTCGAAGGACTTCCCAGCGCGTGCGCACATGGCGTCCGAAGCGCAGCCGCTCGGCCTCTCCCAGGGCGTGCCAGACTTTCTCGGCCAAAGGCCGCAGCCCGTCGACGGCGGCTCGCCAATCCAGCCCTTCGGCTGCGACGCGCAAGGCATGCACCAGCGGCCGAATTTGGCCCAGAGGAAGGTGCTCGAGTTTGAGCGGCCGAACCGAAACCGGCGGATGTGCATTGGGCAGAAGTCCATGCCGGGAGAGCACGTGCACCGGGCCCACGTGGCCCCGGGCGTCCAAGGCCATCACCCAGTCCACGGCCGTCAGACCCGCCCCCACGAGAAGCACACTGGCCCGCTTCGCGGGCCAAGCCGCGCCCTGGGGCCAGGGCAACTGCCGGACGCGAGCGCTGGCGGCACGGGAGACGGGCAGCCGCGCCGGCTGCGGGTTTCCGAGGGCGAGCACAGCGAAGCGGCCGACGGCGTCCGGCCCTTTCTTGAAACGAAGGCGAATTCCCGCGTCCGTCTCCTCCAGCGCCCGCACCTCGGCTTTGCGCCGCACGAGTTTGAGGCTGGGAGCGACGCGCTCCGCCTCCGCCAAGAGCTCGGCCAGGTAGTCCCCATACAGGCGCCGGACGGCATAGGTGTCTGGCCCCGAGCCCGGGTGGCGTCTCTTTAGCCACTCAAGAAAGTGGCCCTCGTCGTCCGGCAGGGCGCTCATCCGTGCCGCCGGGACATTCAGGACGTGGCTCTCCTCTCGAGTCCTGTAGGCCAGGCCACGGGCGAAGTCTCCAGTGCGGTCCACCAGCAGAAGACGTCTCCAACCGGGAGGGGCTTTTCTCAAAAGCTGAATGGCGAGCAATGTCCCGCTCGCACCCCCTCCGACGATGGCCACGTCGAAGGTGTACCGAGGCGTCACATCTCGACCAGCCAGCCTTCGGCGTCAGGTTCGCCGCTCTGCGTGAGCTCGGTCATGGCCCGAAAGGCACGCTCGGCCACCAGGCCACGCTGGTCGTTGAGTTTCAGGGAGTGCTTGCCCCAGGTGAGCTCACAGACGGGGGAGATGACCGCCGCCGTGCCGGTGCCGAAGACTTCCTTGAGCTGTCCTCTGTCAAAGGCCTCCGCCACTTCAGCCATGGCCACCGGCCGCTCCTCGACGGGAACCTTCCAGCGGCGTAGGAGCTCAAGCACCGAGTCGCGCGTGATGCCGGCCAGGAATGAGCCGTCCAGTGGGGGAGTCACGACGGTATCGCCGAAGCGGAAGAAGACGTTCATCGTGCCCACTTCCTCGACATGCGTGTGCGTCGAGTCCAGCCACAGCACCTGGCTGTAGCCCTGCGCCTTGGCCTGCTCCGCCGTCAACAGACTGGCCACGTAGTTGGCTCCGGTCTTGGCCGCCCCCACGCCACCCTTCGCCGCGCGCACCGCTTCGGTTTCCACCCACAGTCGGAGCGCTGAGGGCTTCGGACCCCAGTAGTTGCCCACCGGAGAGGCGATGATGAAGAAGGTGTAACGACGCGACGGCCGGACGCCGAGAAAGGCCTCCGAAGCAATCATCGCTGGCCGAATGTAAAGCGCGGTGCCCGGAGCAGTTGGAATCCAGCCCACGTCGACGTCCAGGAAGGCGCGAAGTGCGGCATGGAAATCCGCCTCTGGAAGGCTGGGCATGCACAGTCGCTGAGCGCTGGCGTTGAGGCGGGCCGCGTGCAGCCCGGGCCGGAAAACCAGCGGGCGGCCCTTCTTCGAGCGGTAGGCCTTCATCCCCTCGAAGAGCGTCTGCCCGTAGTGCAGCGCCGCCGCTGCCGGGTCGAGCGAGAGCGGCCCGTAGGGCACCACGCGGCCGTTCGTCCAAGCCGTCCCGTCGTAGTCCGCCAGAAACATGTGGTCGGTGAAGAAGCGGCCGAACCCGAGGTCGCTCGCCGGCGGCTTCGGACGCAGGTGCTTGGACCGGGTGATGGAGATGTCCAGCGACATCGGCGGCTCCTCGGGCGTCCGGTAGGTCTCCGGTGCTGTCGGCATATATGATCGCGCCGACGTTCCGGCCAGCCCCCGGGGAATGTCCGAAGACTGAAGAAGTTGTTGAACCCAGCTGGAAGCGAGCGGCAATGCACAGTTGGGCGTCTGCCTTGCCGACACAGGGGGGCTGCACCCCCCAACCGACACAAATTGACTGTGGGAGCGGCCCCCCAGGAAAAGGGCTCAGCCCGAGGCGATGGGCGCTACTGGGTGGGGCGCCTCGGTGCGCGGAGCCACGGCAGGCTTTGGCTTCCGGTGAAAGATGCGTGTGGCGTCGTCGCCCACCAAATAGGTGACGATGTCGCGTAGCTCGCTGTCCCTGAGCCGCTCCATGGACATCGGCGGCATCTGCTTGGCGTCGTGGCCAGGAATCCACCGAACGCGCTTTACCAGGTAGTCAGCCTCGTAGAGTCCGGGGGTGAGAGGCGGCCGCAGCGCGCCCTCGGCGTGGCAATAGTTGCAGTAGCGCTCCGTGAGGACCGCGCCGCGCTCTGCATTGCCTCCGGTGGGCCGGTCGATGGCTGTCTTTCGCCCCAGCACCAGGCCCGAGTAGTCCAGGGCGGGCTGGACGTCGGGTGAGATTCGACGCAGGTAGGCGGCCAGGTCGGCCAGCTGGTCCTTGGCCGCTCCGGTCGGCTTGAGCATGAATTTCCGGACGCAGATGTCGATGCCCTGGTCGAGCGTTTCCGCGAAGCCACGCCAGTACATCGCCCGCCTCGCACTGTCCCAGAGACTGGCATTGGACTTCACGTGGCCCGCCGCATCGAAAAGACCGGTGCGCTCATCCCGGACGCTGTGACAGGACGAGCAGCTGTTGGCGTTGAGCTCGCTGCCCACGCTCGGGTCTCGAAACAGCCGCTCCCCTCGTCCCTCCGGTGAGGTGAGGGCGAAATCCCAGGCCGGGGCGCGGGCGGCGGGCTTCGTCCGCCGCGCCACCACCACGTTCAAGGAGATAGGCGAAAGGGCTGCAGATTTGGACCCAGCCTTGCTCGGCTCGGGCGCCCCCGCGGCCACCGCCTTGGACACGGAGGAAGCGGCCGCGGCCTGGAAACTGCCCTCGAAACTGACTTGGGCCACCGTCCCCAGTTTGAGGAAGAGGCGGGCAGGCCGGGAGATGCCGTAGTCCGCCATGGTGACGTCGAAACTTCCCCGTACCAGGAGGGCGCGCAGCCCGCTCACCTCGCTGAGCCGGACAGTAATGGGAAGGCGCACCGGATGGGTCTGCCCGTGAAGCGAGAGGGTGCCGACCGCGTCCGCCTGCGCGTCGGTGTCCAGCGTTAACGCGGCGGAGGTCACCCGCTCGATGCCGGTGAGGATGAGGGTCGCCTCGGGAAACTTGTCCACCTGGAAGAACTGGTCCCTCAGGTCCTCGTCCCGGAGCGAAAGGCCAGTGGTGAAGCTGGTGAGGTCGATGCGGATGCGCCCGACGCCGCTTGCCCAGGCCTCCTCGGAAAAGGTGAGAGTCCCGCTCACGCCCGTCGAGGTGCCGTGGATGGCGTCCAGGGGCGCTTCCACCGTGAAGCGGGCGCGGGCTGAGGGCTTCTGCAGTGTCCAGACGCGCGGTTCGCCTGCGGCGCCCAGCGCGAGCAGAAGTGTGAAGGCCAAGAGCGCTTTCATCGCACGTCCACCAGCACCCGCGTCCCGGTGAGCCGGTCGACCAGCGTCGGGCCTCTCGCCAGGGCCGGCAAGGTGCCGAGCAGCACGAGCCCGCCCCACACCGCAGTGAGAAGGCCGAGTGCATTCACCACCGTGTCTCCTCGGCTGTAGAGCGCGGACAGGGTGAAGGCCAGGGGGAAAAAGGCACCGTACTGAAGAAACGCTCGGGCTGCGGCGCGAGCCAGCGTCACGTCCCCGTCTTTCGCGGTGCGCACCCGCAGCCGCATCAGCCACTGGCCGGGCGAAGCGCCAAGCAAGAAGTGGCCCAGCGCAAGCGAGAGAAACAGGCCGCAGGGGGCCACCCAGGGCGCCCAGGCGTAGGTGAAGCGCAGGACGACAGCGAAGGGCAAGAGGTCAAACACCGCCGCCAGAGCTCGCAACAGAAACACTGGGCGCACTTCTGGCTGGGGCGCGACGCCACGAAGTGCACGTACCAATTCAGCATGGCTGTTGAAGCGGGCGCTGGCGTCTTGGGCCAGGCATTTGTCGATGATGCGGGCCAGGCCGCGCGGCGTCGCCGGAGCGCGCGTGCGGATGGGTGTGAGGCCCGCAGAGACCAACTGCAGCGCTTCGGCCGGCGTCCGGGCCTGGAGCGGCGGTCGTCCACTGAGCAAGTGGTACATGGTGGCGCCCAGGCCGTAGACGTCTGCGCGCTGGTCCAAGGCCTCGCCGCGCAGCTGCTCCGGGGCCATGTACGGCAGGGTCCCCACCACCATGCCGACGTGGGTGACGCTCTCGGTGCCGTCGAGCGCGCCACGTACGTGCGTCCCCGAGGGCTCCTTCGAGGCTCCGGGAGCGGTGGCCAATCCGAAGTCCGCCATGTGGGCGATGCCGTAGCGGTCGACGAGGATGTTGGCCGGCTTGATGTCGCGGTGAATGATGTTGAGCCGTGCGGCTTCGGCCATCCCGTCGGCCAGGCCCACGAAGTGGGTGGCCACCCGCTGCCACTCGAGCGTCTTTCCGCCTTCCACCTCGTCCTGGAGCGAGCCTCCGTCCACGAGTTGCATGGCCATGAACCACAGCCCCCGGTCCTCGCCCACGAAGTAGATTTGGACGACGTGGGGATGCACGACGTTGGCTTGCGCCTGGGCCTCACGCACAAACCGGACGAGGAAGGCCCGGTCTCGAGCCAGCGCCGGGCGAATGGTCTTCAGCGCCACCGGGCGATTGAGGGAGGTGTCGAAGCCCGTGTACACCTCGCCCATGCCGCCCGCGGCGAGGCGGGTGTCCACCCGAAAGTGCTTGAGCATCGAGCCCGGCGGCAAAGCTCCTGCGTCGACCTCGTCGGTCAGCTTCACCGGAGTTGCGACGGTGGGAGGGATGGTGGCGTTCACGGTGCGCCCGATTCGACGATTTCAGGACGCAGCGAGCTGATGACGGCCAGGAGCTCTTTCTGTTCCGTCGCTCCGATGCCGTGGGCGTTGAGCGCGGCCACTAGGTCCTCGGCCATGGCGTCGAATTCCGCGTTGCGGATGTGCATCCCAGCGTGGCCGGACGTCATCGGCTTTCCGGTGTACTTGCAGGGGCCACCGGCCGCCTCGCAGATTTGCGCCGAGAGGTGTCCCCGCAGGCTGTCCAAGTCCGTGAAGAGAAATCGCAGCTGGATGCGGGAGTCCCGGCCGACGTTGACCACGAATGTAGCGACGAAAGCGTCGATGACGTCGCGGCCGCCGAGCCGCTGGTAGAGGCTTGGCCCACCCGGTCCCTTGGCGGCCGCGGTGGTGGGGGGAGCAGAAGCGTTCTCGGGAGCGGTCGGCGTCGAGGCACAACCCGTCAGCGCGAGCGCGAGGAAGATGGAACGAGCGTCAAGCACCATTCTCAGGGATGCCTTTGGAGAACCACCCCGAGGACTCTCCGACGCACGGCCCCGGGCCAGTTATGACGTTAACACAAGCAGGGGCTTCGGCTGCGGCGCAGCCAAGGCCGCCGGGAACGCGTCCGAAGGCGGCCGCCTCGGCGGCCCAAGAGGCAGATTTACTTCAACGGGGGGAAGCTGGCTTTGCGCTCTTCACCGGTGATGAAGGGGTACAAGAACCCGGCCAGCGCCGCTCCAACGATGGGGGCCACCCAGAAGAGCCACAGCTGGGAAAGCGCCCAGCCACCAGCGAAGAGCGCGGGGCCTGTACTCCGTGCCGGGTTGACCGAGGTGTTGGTCACCGGAATGCTGATGAGGTGAATCAGGGTGAGGGCCAAGCCGACGGCCAAACCAGCGAAGCCTTTGACTTGAGGGGCGCGGGCGTCGCTGACGCCGAGAATCACCATCAGGAACATGAACGTCATCACCACTTCGCAAACGAGTGCGGACACGAGGCTGTAGCCGCTTGGGCTGTGCTCGGCATAGCCGTTGGAGGCGAAGCCGGCCGAGGTGCTGAAGGTGGGGATGCCGCTGGCGATGACGTACAGCACCGCGGCCGCGGTCACCGCGCCAGCCACCTGGGCGAGAATGTAGGGAAGCAGGTCTTTCGCCGGAAAGCGTTTTCCGACGAACAAGCCCACCGAGATGGCCGGGTTAAAATGCGCTCCGGAGATGTGGCTCAGCGCATAGACGCCGGTGATGACGGTCAGTCCGAAGGCCAGCGCGACACCGAGATGGCCGACGCCGAATGGCACAGCGGCGGCCAGGACGGCCGTTCCGCACCCGCCGAGGACCAGCCAGAAGGTCCCCACAAACTCCGCCGCAGCACGGTTGCTGATGGACATTGCGAGCGACCCCCTCTGGAATTTTGAAGACGGAAAACCCCGCGGCACGCTTGCGCGCTGGCATGCAACGGTCAAGGGAAACTCCCCGGCCCCCGCCTTTGGCAACGAGCCCAGGTAGCCCAATGCAAAGCGCGCTTGCAGTTCCTTTCATTCGAAAGCGTACCCATTCTCTAGGTGGCTGAATTTCAAGCGGTTTCAGACTTCAAAGAGCACTGGCGCTGGAATTGCTGCAACTGGTCATTTCCGCATGCCCAGTCACCTTCAGAGGCACCTTCTCCTACCTGTTGTCTTCCTCTTTCTCGGGAGCCTGGCCAGCGCGGCGGAGCCCGAGTCGGTGCCGGCCGGCTTGCCTCCGGTGCTGTCCTTGTCCGAGGCGCTGAGGCTCTTCAAGCGCGACGGGCTGGACGTCCTCCTTGCTGAGGCGACGGTGGAGGGTGCCGAGGGCGACGTCAGCACGGCCGGAGCAGTCCCGAACCCGGCGCTCAGCGGCACCTTCGGCAAGTCCTTCGTGTGTACCGACGGCTGCAACTTCCTTCCCAATCCCGCGTTCAGTGTTGGCCTAAGCGACCAGAACGCCATCGAGGATTCGCTGTCCGGGAAGCGTGGGCTGCGGTTGGAGGTAGCGCGCGCCGCATTGCAAGCGGCCCGCCTGGGCCGGGTGGACGCGGAGCGGACTGGCGTGGCGCTGGTGAAGCAGCAATTCGTCCAGGCGCTCATCGCCCAAGAAAGCGTCACCACTGCTGAGGAGACGGCCCGCGATTCCGAGAAGCTGAAGGACTTGATGAACGTCCGCTACAAGAGCGGCGCCGTCTCCGAGGCCGACCTGGCCCGGGTGGAAACCGACGCGCTCGAGGCGCTGCAGTCGGTGGCCACGGCGCAGCTCCAGCTGCGGACGGCGCAGCTGTCCCTGGCCTTCCTGCTGGGCATCCGCTCGGTGGTGCCGGAGTTTCGCGTGGAGGCCCCAGAGCTCTTGACGGCCGTCGTCCCGCCGGAGCTGGAGCGGGCCTCTCCCGAGCGCCTCTTGTCCGAGGCACTCGACGCCAGGCCGGACCTCCTGGCCTCCCAGGCGCAAGTCCATCGCGCCGACGCTGCCGTCCGGTTGGCCAAGCGCCTCGTCTTCCCGGACATCGCGCTGTCCTTGAATTACGCGCAGCAGGGCACGACCGTGGTCTCCATCACGCCGCCTACCGTCACCGTTGGGCTGACGCTCTCGCTGCCCATTTTTTACCAGCAGCAGGGGGAAATCCGCCGCGCGGAAGCCGACGCCCACGCCCAGGAGCTCAGCCAGGCCAAAGCGCTGGCTCAGGTGGTGTCCGAGGTGGAGACGGCCTTCGCCGCTTACCGCGCCGCGCTCCAGCGCGCGCAGCGCATGGAGGGCGACGCCGGCATGCTCGCCCGCGCCCGACGCGCCCGCGATTTGGTGGGAATTCAGTACCAAAAGGGCGCCGCCTCACTCCTGGAGTTGCTCGACGCCCAGCGGACGTTTCGGGCCATTGCCTTCGAAGCTCGGTCGAACCTGGCCGACTACTGGACCTCAGTGTTTCGGCTGGAACAGGCCGTTGGAAGGACGCTGCAATGAATCGCACCTGGACACCTCTCGTCGCAGGACTCCTCGGCCTGGCCGTTTCAGCCTGTCGACACCCGGTCACCGACGCACCTGCCTTGCAGCCTCCGGAAAACCAGGTCTGGCTTCCGCCCGAGCAGGCCAGTGGCCTCCGCCTGGCGGTCATCCGAAACCAGGACGTGCCGGACACGCTGCGTGTCGGAGGTCGCGTCACCTTCGACGACTTACGCATCAGCCACGTCTTCTCGCCCGTCACCGGGCGCGTGGTGAAGCTTCTTGCCGGCCCGGGGGACCGGCTGCAGAAGGGAGCGCCGCTGGCGCTCATTTCCTCGCCTGACGTCGGCTCCGCCTGGTCGGACGTGGTGAAGGCCCGCGCCGACCTCGATGCGAGCCAGCGAGAGTACCAGCGCCAGAAGGAGCTCTACGAGGCGCACGCCGGCCCGCTGCGCGATTTGGAGGCTGCCGAGAACGCCTACAAGAAGGCCAAGGCCGAGTTGGAGCGCGCCGAGTCCAAAGCGCGCCTGTTGCGCACCGGTCCGGACCTCGGCGGCGAGGACTATGTCCTGCGGGCCCCGATTGACGGTGAGGTGGTGGCGCGCAACGCCAACCCGGGCATGGAGGTCCAGGGGCAATATGGCGGCGGGACGGCGGTGGAGCTCTTCACCGTCGGAGAGTTGGACCAGGTGCTTGTGATGGGGGACTTGCACGAGCAGGAGATGTCCGCGGTGAAGCCTGGCGCGAATGTCGAGGTCCGGGTGGTGAGCGCCCCGGACAAGGTGCTCCAGGGGAGGGTGGACTGGGTGTCCCCTTCGCTCGACCCCACGACCCACACTGCGAAAGTCCGCATCCGCGTCGCCAACCCCGAACGCCTCCTCAAAGCAGAGATGTATGCCACCGTCTCCATCCCGCTGACCCTTCCGCCCTCGGTGGCGCTGCCCCGGGGAGCCTTGCTGCACCTCGGAGACCAAACGGTGGTCTTCGTCGCTTTGGGAGAGTCCCCCGACCGGAGGCTGCGCTTTGAGCGCCGGCGTGTGCAGGTGCAAGAGGACGTCTCGGGGGAGTTGTATCCGGTGCTCGGCGGCCTCAACGCCGGCGAAACCGTGGTTGTCGACGGGGCGCTTCTGCTCTCCGGCGTGAGTTGAGGGCGCTTCGGTGATTCAGAAGCTCGTTGCCGCCTCGCTGCGGCTCTCAACCATCATCGGCGTACTCGCCGTGGCGCTGGTGGTGCTGGGACTTCTGGCCTACCGCCGTCTCGACGTGGAGGCCTATCCCAACCCCGTCGCGCCCATGGTGGAGGTCATCACCCAACCCTTCGGGCTCAGCGCCGAGGAAGTCGAACGCTACGTCACCGTTCCGCTGGAGGTCGGACTCAGCGGCATCGTCGACCTCGACCACATCCGTTCGCAGTCACTCTTCGGCCTGTCCGACGTGAAGGTGTATTTCAACTGGACGCCGGACTACTACACCGCCCAGCAGCGGGTGCTCAATCGCCTCAGTTTCGTCAGCCTTCCCGGCAACCTCACGCCGCAACTTTCGCCCTGGAACGCCATCGGCGAGCTGTACCGCTACCAGTTGGTCGGTCCTGGCTACTCGCTCGAGGAGCTGAAGGCGGCCCAGGACTGGATTCTGGGGAAGCAGTGGCGCCAGGTCCCTGGCGTCATCGACGTCGTCGGCTTTGGTGGCCTCACCCGTCAATACCAAGTGGAGCTCGACCCCTTTCGGCTCAAGGGAGAGGGCGTCACGCTCACCCAAGTCATCAACGCCATCGGCAACGCCAACCAGAACGTCGGGGGCGGGACGCTGACCGTCGGCTCACAGGCCTTCAACGTGCGAGGCACGGGGCTCATCCGGAGCCTGCGCGACATTCAGGAGATTACAGTCTCAGAGAAGAACGGCACTCCGGTGCGGGTGGGGGACCTGGCCCGGGTGCACATCGGCGCTGCGCCGCGCTTGGGCGTCGTCGGCCGGGACGACCAACCGGACATCGTCCAAGGGACGGTGCTGATGCGCTATGGCGGCGAGTCGCTTTCCACGCTCAAAGGGATTCACGAGCGGGTAGAGCGCATCCGGGCGCTCCACCTCTTGCCGCCGGGAATGGAGATTGTCACCTATTACGACCGCACCCACCTGGTGCAAATCACGACCCATACCGTCCTGGAGAACCTTCTCATCGGGATGTTCCTGGTGAGCCTCGTCCTGTGGGCCTTCCTCGGCCACGTGCGCGCGGCGCTCATCACCGCCATCAACATCCCGCTCGCGCTGCTGGTGGCGTTCATCGGCATGGTGGCCAGCGGAACTCCGGCCAACCTCATCTCGCTCGGAGCCGTGGATTTCGGAATCGTCGTCGACTCGACCGTCATCATGGTCGAGAATATTTTCCGCCGCCTGTCCCAGCCCATCGCCGGGCTGGACCGAGCGGGGAACATCGCTGCCGCCGCCGGCGAAATCAGCGCTCCGCTCTTCTTCTCGACGCTCATCATCGCCGTGGCCTTCGTCCCGCTCTTCACGCTCAACGGCGTGGCGGGTGTCATTTTCGCGCCGATGGCCCACACCTATGCCTTCGCCATCGGTGGCGCGCTGTGTTTGGCGCTGACGCTCACTCCAGTGCTGGCCATGCGCTTCTTGCGCATCGCGCCGATGAAGCACCTCTCCGAAGAGGAAGCGCATTCGAATTGGCTGATGCGTTTTTTTGACCGCCTCTACCATCCGCTCTTTGCCTTCGCCATCCGCCGGAAGGGCTGGGCGGTGGCGTTGGCCGTCGTCCCGGTGGTGTTGGCGGCAGCGCTCAGTCCCATCCTCGGGCGAGAGTTCATGCCCAAGCTGGAGGAGGGCAATTTCTGGATTCGCGCGTCGCTCCCGGTGTCGGTCTCCTTGGAAGAGTCGTCGCGGGCGGTGGGGACAATGCGGCGCCTGGTGCTCGGGTGCACCAACGACGAACTCTGCACCCAGGAGCGTCAGCGCCGGCCGGAAATCGTGACCGTGGTCTCACAGATGGGCCGGCCGGACGATGGCACCGACCCCGTGGGCTACTACAACATCGAGCTATTTGCGCCACTCGCGCCGCCGGCGAAATGGCGGCGGGGAATGACGAAGGAGAAGCTCACCGAAGAAATGGCGAGCGCGCTCCGTGCAGCCTTTCCCGGGGTTGTCTTCAACTTTAGCCAAGTCATCGCCGACAACGTGGAGGAGGCGATGAGCGGCGTGAAGGGTGAAAACACCATCAAGGTCGTGGGCCCGGACATCAAGGTCGACGAGCAGAAGGCACAGGAGATTTTCCGAGTGATGCGCGGCGTCCGCGGGGTGGAGGACTTGGGCATCTTTCGGTCCCTCGGCCAACCCAACGTCCGCATCACGCCGGACCGTGCCGCCTGCGGACGTTACGGCATCAACGCCGGGGACGTGGGCGCGGTCGTCCAAGCGGCCATCGGCGGACAGGCAGTGACCCAGGTGTACGAGGGCGAGCGACACTTCGACCTCACCGTTCGCTGGCGCCCCGAAGACCGCAAGGACCTGGCCACCATCCGAGACATCCCCGTCCCCACGCCGGACGGCACCACCGTCCCCTTGGGGACGGTGGCCCAAGTCACCGAGGAGGAGGGGCCGAGCCTCATCTACCGCGAAGACCAGCAGCGCTACGTCCCGGTGAAGTTCTCCGTCCGCGGCCGTGACCTGGCGTCGACCATTGAGGAAACGCGTGCCGCCATCGAGCGGAGCGTGCGGCTTCCGTACGACACCCACCTCGAGTGGGCAGGCGAAATCAACGAGCTGAAGGAAACCAATGCCCGACTGGTGGTCATCGTCCCGCTCACCGTTCTTCTCATCGCCTTCCTGGTCTACACGTCGGTGAAAAACTGGGTCGATACGCTCATCGTCCTGGGCGGATTGCCAGTGGCCATCAGCGGAGGCGTTCTGGCGCTGCTCCTCACCGGCACCAACTTCTCCATCTCAGCGGCGATGGGTTTCATCTCCATTTTCGGCATCGCCGTACAGGACGCGTTGATTGTCGTCACCTACGCCCAACGGCTGTGGGCCGAAGGGCACAGCGTCGCAGAGGGGGCGCTCCTGGCTGCCGAGCGGCGGTTGCGGCCTGTCCTCATGACCACCTCGGTGGCCATGCTCGGACTTTTGCCGGCGGCCCTCTCCCACGGCATCGGCTCGGAGACGCAGCGCCCCTTGGCCATCGTCGTCATCGGCGGCGCCCTCATTCTCGCCGTGGTGCCCCGGCTTCTGCAGCCGGCGCTCCTGGTGCTTGCCCATCGGCGGATGCAGCGGGCTCGGGGGGCAGCGACGGCACTGGAGCCAGTGGCCGCGCCGCCCTGACGCCGCCCAGCCGTCAGGGCACATCGTCCTTGAGGAGTTCCATCATCACCCCGTCGTGCCATTGGCCGTCGGGCCCGCGCTCGTACTGGCGCATGACGCCCACCTTGCGAAACCCCACCCGCTCGTAGGCCCGGATGGCGCGTAAGTTGGAAGCGGCCGGGTCGATGACCACGCGATGGTGGCCGCGTCTGTGGAAGAGGTGATTGGCCAAACCCTTCACGGCCTCGCTACCGAGGCCCTTGCCTTGCCACGCGGTGGCGACGAAGAGATCCACATCGGCGTGGCGGTAGCTCGGGTCGTCCTGCTCATGAAACTGAATAGCGCCGATGGGGCGCCCCTGGTGTTCGATGGTCAGCACGGTAATGTCCTCGCGTCCCAGAAAGGCGAGGCGGGCCTCGGTTTCGTCGAAGCCCGGCCACCAGCGCGCCACGTCCGGCTCGCGCAGAATGGTCACCAGACTCGGCAGGTCCGCCTCTTCCGGGTCGCGAAGGACCAAGCGCTCGGTGCGAATCGGCTCCGTCGTCATCGGCCGAACATCGTAGCCTAGGGCGTCGACCCAAGGGGCGGGCCCAGTGCTGGACTTGCGCGGGCCTTCCACACGAGAGTCCAGCCTCGGCACGTGAAGAGGAGGGTGGGGGATGTCCAACGGCTTTAAGATGTCCACCGTCCTGCCGGCCGAGCCCGGGGCGATTTACCGAGCCTGGCTCGACGCCCGGATGCATGCCGCCTTCACCGGCGGTGGTGTGGCCACCTCCGCCCCACGGATTGGCGGCGCCTTCACCGCTTGGGAAGGCTACATCCGCGGCACCTACCTCGCGCTCGAGCCTGGCGAGCGCATCGTCCACGCCTGGCGCACCACCGACTTCCCCCCGGCCGCTCCCGATTCGCGGGTGGAGGTGCTGCTTGAGCCCACGCGCGGCGGGACGCTGCTCACCGTCGTCCACGCCCAAATACCCCCCGGGCAGGAAACGGACTACCAGGCCGGTTGGTCGGCCTTCTATTTCCGTCCGATGAAGAAGTACTTCCAGGCCACCCGGCGTCCGCGGCCGTCCAAGGCCGCGGCGGCCTCGCACAGGCCGAAGCGCAAGGCCTCTCCGGTGAAGCGGCGCGCTCCCGGCAAGGCCCGTCGGGCGCCGAAGCGAAAGCCGCGCAGCGTCCGGTAGGCGTTCCGAGGGGCTAGCCCTCGGTGGGGCTCGCGGTTTTGAGCGCAAAGACCGCAGCCGCGATGAGTGCCAGCACCTTCAAGACTTCCAGCGTCGCGTAGGCCGCATGGGGCGAAGGGCCCACTGGCACGCCGCCGTCGATGAGTACCTGGGCCCGAGCGTCCAAGACGGGGAACAACCACACCGTCTGGACGAGGAGCGCCAACACCGCCGCCGCCAGGCAGGCCCAAGCCACACGGGAGATGCGTCCCACTGTTCCCGAGGCGAGGGCCATCCCCAAGGGGAGGAGTTGCAGCGTCTGCGAAACGTGGAAGACGGTGCGCCCGACGTCGAAGGCCGCGGTCCGGCTCAACGTCGGCACGCGGAACTTCACCGTTTCGGCGAGGGAGACGCCGACGAGGATGCCGGCCCACAGCAGGCACACCACGGCGAAGACGAGACGGCGCAGCGAGCTCATCGCGGGAGCCGCGCGCGGCGCTCTTTCATTTCCTCGCGAATGGACGTGCGGTCCTCCGCAGTCAACGCGGTGCGCACCGCTGGGAATACGTTCTCTTCTTCGGCGGCCAGGTGGACGCGCCAGGCATCCGCGAGCGCCGTGGCCGCCTGTCCGAGCGACTCGCGCAGCGCGCCGGCACGCTCCGGCGCAGCCCGGAGCTGCTCGCAGACGGCCAGAAGCCGAGCCACGTGTTGAGCGTGGGCTGCGTGGTCCTCCCGGAGAGAAGCGATGCAAGGCCCGAGTTGCGGAGCATGCACGAGCAGCCGCGGAAACACCGAGGCTTCTTCGTCCTCTTCGTGAAGGGGCAGCGCGACGGTGAAGTAGCGGTGCACCTTGGTTGCCACCTCACGGACTTCGTCGGCGGTCGCCGCCGGCCGGGCGGCAAGCGCCGCCGCCAAGGCTGTGAATTGCCGCATGCGCTGGTGGCAGTCCACCAGCACCTCGGGGACATCCTCGCTCCGCGGGGACGGGGAAGTGCCGGTCTGCAGTGGGACGAGCGTCATCCCGGACCCCGGGGCCTACCGGTGACCCTTGTGTTTGGCCGGGGCGGCCGCGGCCGCCGCCGCCGCCTGAGTGGCCGCAGCGTCAGCGGCGGCCTGAGCCGCCGCAGCGTCAGCCGCGGCCTTCTTCGCCATTTCGTCGGCCTGCCGCTTGGCCTCGGCCTCGGAAACCGCCTTCAACTTGGCAAGGCCCTGGTCGAATTCCTTACCGATGTCGGTGTCCATGTCATGGACCAAGGAAAAGCCCTTCATCACGAAGTTGTTTTCGCCGGACATGTTCCAAGTGACAGTGGTGCCTCCGGAGGTTGGGTCGAGCAAGAACCCCACGAGGCTCGAGGCCTCGAAGGGCTTGATGAAGTCGAGCTTGATGTTGACTTCCTGGTTGGGCTTGGCGCCGGTGATGAGCATCTTGCCCTCCCCGACTTTGTCGTCGCCCGTCCAGCCATAGGCCGCGCCGGGTCCCGAAGCCGGACCGCTGAACGTCGTCTTCATCGACGGGTCGATGTGCGCCCAGGGAGACCAAGCATCCCAGCGGTGGAAGTCGACGATTTGGGCATAGACGACCGAGGGTGGCGCGGCGATGGTGATGGCGCGCGACACCCGGTAGGTGGATGGGCGCGTGGCGATGACGATGAGCAGCACCACCAGCAGCGCGGCGATGGCGATGAGGATTTTCCTGAGCATGTTGGCGAACTCCCTCCCCTGTGGCCAGGCGGGCTCAGTTAGCACGCCGCCCAGCTGCAAGTGAATGTTTGCTGGCTCCAGGAGCCTCAGCGCGCGCTACGCGCCCGCTGCCAGTCCACAAAGGCCTCCGATGCGCGCTCGAGGAAAGGCGCCTTGGGCTTGAAGCCATAGGCCTGCGCCCGCTTGGAGCCTACCCACTGGTCGACACACATGGCCTCGGCAAAGGGGCCGACGGTCCGTTTCGCCTCCTCGAGCGGGATGCTGCGCACCGCGCCCCGTGCGCCTGCGGCGCGGCTCGCCGCAGCGGCGTAGTCTTTAACGCGCCCCCCGCCTTCCTCGAAGGCATGGAGGATGCCGGTGGCCCGACGCTCCAGGGCCAGGAGGTACAATGCCGCGACGTCCTCGCGCTCGACGAGTGGCATCCGGTTTTGGCCGTCGCCGATGAAGGCGGCGGCACCGTCCTTCACAGCGCTCTCGAAGTAGTCCGCCGCGAGCCCGCCCTCGCCGCCGTACACCCAGCCGGGGCGGATGACGACGGTGGCCACCGGGTGCGTGTTGGCGTCCAACACCAGGCGCTCGTGGGCAGGCCGCCAGGTGTTGAAGAGGGGGTGCGCCGTGGAAGCGTCCTCGTAGGCTGGCCCAGGTCCGGCAGGCCCAAGGACGAGACACCCAGAGGTGTAGACGACGACGTACGGCTGACCCGAGGCCCGCGCCGCTGAGAGAAGTGTGTCCACCGCGCTTCGGTCCGCCCTCGCCGCCTCCGGCCCAGACTCAAAGCCGAGGTGCACCGAGGCATCCTGCGCAGCGGCGACCGCTGCATACCGCTCCGGCGTCCGAAGCGTCCCCACCACGCCGCGCGCCCCCAGGGCCTCGAGGCGCTCGGCTCGCTCGGCCGAGCGCACGAGACCCGTCACCACGTGCCCCGCTCCCACCAGGGTGCGGACGACGGCGGTGCCGATGTAGCCCGTCCCTCCGGTGACGAAAATGCGCATGGGGTGCCTCGCTCCTGAGGGGGGAAGGCGCCCCCAAAGCATGCCAGCCACGAAGGCGCCAGGGGGCCCCGCCGGCCTCCCTCGCTTGCGCCGAGGTGGGGCCCTTGACAATAGATACGAACGTTCGTATTAATTGCGCCGTGTCCAAGGGCGATGAAACACGCGAGCGCATCCTCGACCGAGCCTTCCGGATGGCCAGCCGAGACGGCCTCGAGGGGTTGAGCATCGGCGGGCTGGCCAGTGCACTGGCGCTGTCCAAGAGCGGGCTGTTTGCCCACTTCGGCTCCAAAGAGGAGCTCCAGCTGGAGGTCCTTCGCGCTGCCGCCCGGCGCTTCGAGGACGGCGTGGTGCGTCCGGCCTTTCGTGCCCCGCGCGGGACACCGAGAATTCGCCACCTTCTCGAGAACTGGGTTCGCTGGGCCAACTCCCCGGACGCGGCCGGCGGATGCCTCTTCGTCACCGCGTCCATCGAATTCGACGACAAGGCCGGACGCCCACGCGACTTCTTGGTGAGCGCACAGAAGCAAATTTTGGAGGCCATCGCCAAGTCCGCGCAAATGGCCATTGAAGCGGGCCACTTCCGCAAGGACGTCGACTGCCGCCAGTTTGCCTTCGAGCTCTACGCGTTGCTGTTGGGCTACCACCACGCCAAGCGCTTGCTTCGCGACCCGCGCGCCGAGGCCGCGCTGCGGTCGGGCTTCGAGCGGCTCCTCTCCGACGCCGCCAACCCCTCGTAAGTGAAAGAAGGAGAACACCATGACCACACCCGCTGCTGTCCCTTTAATCAAAAAAAGCACGAACGGTCGCTTCTATCGAGGGCTCCTCCAGAGGGCTTTTCGGCTCCTCGGCCGCTTCGCGCCGGCACTCTCGGACCGAACGGCCGCGGACCTCTTCCGGACGCCCAGACGCCGGCGCACTCCGCCGGAGCCGGGGACCCCGGGCCTGGTTGCTGAGCGCTTCCGCGTCCAAAGCGGAGGCCTCGCCCTGGCCGCCTGGAGCTTCGGGGACGGCCCTCCGGTGGTGCTGGCCCATGGCTGGAATGGGAGCGCCTCCCAGCTGTCGAGCTTCATCCGGCCCTTGGTGGAGTCGGGCTTCCGTGTCGTGGCGTTTGACCAGCCGGCGCATGGCCACTCCGAGGGCCGGCGGGCCATGGTGCCGCAAATGGCCGAGGCCCTCCAGGCCGTCGCCCGCGCCGTTGGGCCACTCCACGGCGTGGTGGCGCACTCGCTGGGCGGCACAGCGACGTCGCTTGCGCTCTTTGACCATCTCCCGGCCGCTCGGGCCGTCCTGTTGGCTCCGCCGGCGGCGGCACCGCACTTCGCCCGGCGGCTGGCGGCAGCCCTCGGCCTGTCCCCAGCCCGCACCGAGGGGATGCTGGCTCAAGTTCAGCGCAACGTCGGTGCGTCGCTTGAGGCGCTCGATGTCCGCACCTTCGCCGGGTGGCTGCGTCAGCCGGCCCTGATTTTCCACGACGTCCAGGACAGAGAGGTGCCCTTCGCCCAAGGCCGGGCCATCGCTGAGGCGTGGCCCAAGGCGCGCCTCGTCCCCTTGGAAGGCCTTGGACACACCCGTCCACTGTCGGACGCGCGCGTTGTGCGGGCGTCGGTGGCCTTTCTACGCGAGGGGCTGGCGGTCAAGAGCGCGCCCGCCGCCGGGGTGGCCACCTCGGGGTGACAAAGCCCTGAGCGGGCCGGGAACCGGTCCAGCGTTTCCGTTCCTACCGGCGAATTTCGCCCATGCGCCCGGCCTGGAAGTCGACGATGGCCTGGTGAATCTCCTCGGGCGTATTCATGACGAAAGGGCCGTAGCGCGCCACAGGCTCACGGAGCGGTACGCCGGACAGGAGGAGGAGCCGAGCCGGTGCGGACGCCGTCGTAGATGCGCCGAGCTCCACCGCGTCGCCTGGGCCGAGGAGTGCGAGCTGCCCGTCTGCCACGCGCACGCCCCCCACCAGCGCTTCGCCTGAAAACACGTAGGCCGACGCTTGGTGCTCCTTGGGGAGCGGCAGGGTAACGCTGGCTCCCGGGCGAAGCGTCCAGTCCTGAAAAAAAATCGGAGTCCGAGTCTCGATGACGGCCCGCGCACCGAGCGCCTCGCCAGCCACCACACGGACTTCCGCGAGGCCGTCCTCGGAACGGCCCACCGGAATCCGCGCCGCCGGAATCTCCTGGTAGCGCCGCTCCATCAGCTTGTCGCGACGCGGCAAGTTCACCCACACTTGGAAGCCGTGGACGCGTCCACCCTTCTCGCGGATTGCGCGCGAGGGAAGCTCGGAGTGCACGACGCCCGAGCCCGCCGTCATCCACTGCACGTCCCCCGGGCGGAGGGCCCCCGCGTGCCCGGCAGAGTCCTCGTGCTCCATTTCACCGTCGAGAAGGTAGGTCACCGTCTCGAAACCCCGGTGGGGATGGTCTGGCGCCCCCACCGCCTCTCCCGGGCCGTAGTCGACGGGCCCCATCTCGTCGAGAAGCAGAAAGGGGTCGACCAGCGCCAACCCCTCACTGGGGTAGGGACGGCGGACGACGAAGCCTCCGCCCTCCGTTTGGCGGTGGGCGGTGACGACACGACTGACGGGACGAAGCTGACTCATGCCCTCAAACTAACCTTCGTCGGTGCCTCGGCCAGTTGCCGGAGCCGCAACACACCGTTGTTCTCTCCTGGACGCCCCGAGGGTCCCGAATTCGAGGCCAAAACAAAAGCACCTCCCCCGGGGCGTATTTCCGCCCGGGGGGAGGTGCCGCTGTACAGACAAGTCCGGGCCGAGGCGCGCAGCCTCTCCGGACGTTGGGGACGATTTACTTCGTTGCGTCTTTCACGGCGTCCTTGGTGTCCGAGGCGTTCTTGCTGGTGGTCTTCGCCGAGCTCTTGGTGGAGCTTGCCTTGCTCGAGGTGCTCTTCGCGGAGGCGGCCGCAGCGCTAGACTTCTCCTGCGCGCCCTTCATGTCGCCGCTCGCCGCCGCCTTCGAAGCTTCGTCGGCCTTGGAGGCCGTGTCGCTGGCCGCCGCCTTGGTGTCGTTCGCCTTGGCTGCAGTGTCGCCAGCCGAGGCCTTGGTGTCGGAGGCCTTCTGCATGGCGTTGTCCGCCTTCGACGGAGCGGCAGGGGCCTGAGCAAACGCTGCGGCGGAGGTCGCGAAAGCAAGCACTGCGATGAGGTTCTTCATGGGTACATTCTCCCGTGGTTTCAGCATGCCGGCACACCATGTGCCGCTGGATGCTGGGAGTGACGCACCCCGCGTGCCACCTTGAAGTTTCGGGGACTTGCACGCTTCAGCTGGGGACGTGCTCCCCAGCGTCTCGAGCGCGGTGGGGAGTGCATCCCCAGGCGTCGGCAGTCCGAATCAGGTCCCGTTCAAGCTCGCCGTGTCGATGACGAAGCGGGTAGCGGACGTCGCCCTTCAGCATCCGCTCGTAGGCACGGTCGACGTCCTGTGGCCGGGATAGTTTCGCGTCTGCGGTGATGCCCTGCGCTGCCTAGAAGTCGAGCCTCTCTTGGTTTCTCACGAAGCGGCGGCGCGGGATGAGTGCGAAGGCCGGGAGCGGGGTCGGCTTCTTCGGAACGCCGACCAGCACCATGCCGACTCCGGCGGGGCCTCTTACGTGGGCGCCGTCCATTCGCCGGCCGCCGGCCTGAGCACGAGCTCATGCGTCCAGGCGTTCGGCGGCTGCGTGTGTAAGTAGGCGCACGCTTGGGCAATGGCGCTGGGCGTGATGAACCGGCCGGGCGGAAACCGTCCCCCTTCGCTACCGATGGGGCCGTCGATGGGGACGTAGGCCACATGAACACCACCAGACCGCCATTCTCGGGCGGCGACTTGCACCAGTGCCCGTAGCGCCTGCTGCGCGGCACCGAGGGCAGCGAAACCTTCCTTGGTGCGGATGCCGGAGGAGGTTCCCATCTGAAGAAAGGTTCCCTGACCGCGGGCGAGCAGGCCCGGGCCGAAAGCCTTGAGGAGGTTCCAGGTTCCGCCGGGGTACGCCTGAAAGCCCAAAGAGAGCTCCTCGTCGGAAATGTCCAAGAGAGGCCTGGTGCCGAACCGCCCTCCGGAGGTCTGGGCCACCACCACCAAGTCGACGACTTCCCGACGAAACCGCTCCAGTGTCGCCGGAGCGGTGATGTCGCACACCACGGGGACGCCCGTGCCGCCTGCTGCGCCAACGTCGGCCGCAAGTCGTTCCACGTCCGCTTTCGTGCGCGCAGCGCACAGGACGCGCCAGCCTTGCTGCGCAAAGTGCAGCGCAATTTCCCGGCCGAGCCCGCGGATGCCGATGATGGCCAATGAGCTTGTCATGGGTTGTCAGTCCGCCCGAGCCTGGGCCACGGCGGGCTCGAGCCGGTCGGGCGGCCGCGGAACCGGGACGTTGCGGTTGTAGGCCCAAGTCAGCCCGATGCCGAGCAGCGTCGCACCCACGCCGAGAATGCCGTTGACGAAGGGGGGCGCAGTCAGTGCGAGTCGGATGAGCACCGTGGCTGCTGCAAAGCCCGAGTTCCGTAGCACCAAGTCGTAGGCAAAGCTCTGCCGCAACGCGAGCAGCACCACCAGGATGTCGGCAAAAATGAGGACGGTGTAGAACTCCTCGAAGAAGTACTCCGCGCGGAGCGAGGGCGCCGACTTTGGTTGGCCGGGCACCATGCCCACCGCCTCCAGTGCCAAATCAGCGAAGACGGCCAGGAGGACGAGGGCCACCACCTCTTTGGAAGCCGTGAAGTTGGCGCGCTCGGACTCCGAGAGCTGGGATTCGGTGCCGCGCTGCAGGCGGTAGAAGACCCCCACCAAGGCGAACACCAGGACCGCTGCCGAGGCGTCGGCCACCATGCGGGGAACCGCGTCCCGGACGGCGTCCCAGTAAATGGGCTCAGGAAAGTTCACCAACTCTTTCAAGGACTGACGGAGCAGGATGAGGGAGAGAATCTCAAACTGCTTTCCCATGGTGTTGCCGGTGCTCCCCGAGAGCCCGAACACCAGGCCGATGACCTCGATGGCCAGCAGCAAAGTAAAGGCGAGCTGAACCGCATCAAAGTGGTTGGTGGGTACCCAGCCGGCCACCGAGGCAGGTAGCCATCCTCTGCGCCGGGCTTCGATGAGCGCCAAGGCGATGACGAACAGCGAAACCAGTCCAGTGGCCAAAGCCCTTTGGACTCGCCGGCTCTCCCAGCGGGTGTGGAGCCAGTCAAAAACAACGTGAGACACCCGCAGCACCGGCGAAAGCTGGGACGAGGGCTCCACGGCCACATCATCTCCCCAGAGAGACTGGCGCCGAAAGGGGGGAACCCTTTAGGGTGTAGCCCCAGGGTAGGCCACGCAGGGGGTCTCCGATGAAGCTGGTTGTGAACGAGAAGGAAGTGGACGTCACCCCGCCGGACGACATGCCTCTTCTGTGGGTCCTTCGGGATTTGCTGGGCTACACCGGCACCAAGTTTGGCTGCGGCGTCTCGCAGTGTGGCGCCTGCACCGTGCACCTGGACGGGAAGGCGGTGCGGTCCTGCATCACGCCTGCCGCCGCGGTTGGAACCCGAAAGGTGACGACCATCGAAGGCCTCTCCGCGGATGCCACCCATCCCGTCCAGCGTGCCTGGGCCGAGGTGGACGTCGTCCAGTGCGGCTATTGCCAGTCCGGCCAAATCATGGCCGCCGCCGCACTCTTGGCTCAAAACCCGAACCCCACCGACGCCGACATCGACGAGGCCATGGCCGGAAACCTCTGCCGCTGCGGGGCCTACCAGCGCATCCGCGAAGCGGTCCACCGCGCCGCCGCTCTGAGGGCATCGCGATGAATGCCATCTCTCGACGGACCTTTCTCACCTCCTCGGCCCTCTCCGGCGCCTCGCTGGTGATTGCCTTCCACATCCCGCGCAAGGCAGAAGCGCTCCTGCTCGCCGCCGGGCCCAAGCGCCCGTTGCCCGCGCCCAACGCCTTTCTCAAAATATCCCCGGACGGCCTGGTGACCGTGCAGCTGTCCCACTCGGAGATGGGGCAAAGCATCTGGACGACGCTGCCCATGCTGTTGGCCGAGGAGCTGGAATGTGACTGGGCGAAAATACGCGTGGAGACCGCACCCGCAGCCCCAGCCTATTTCCACACCGGTTTTGGAATGCAGATGACGGGAGGCTCCAGCAGCACCTGGTCCGAATTCGACCGCTACCGCACCGTGGGAGCCATGGCGCGCGAGATGCTGGTCCGCGCCGCCGCCGCGCGCTGGAAAGTCGACCCCAAACAACTCAGCGTCGACAACGGCTTCGTGGTGAAGGGGACGGAACGACTGTCCTTCGGAGAGCTGGCCGAAGCTGCACAGGCCCTGACACCGCCCACGGCTGTTGCGCTCAAACCCTCCACCCAGTGGAAGCTCATCGGAAAGCCGACGCCCCGGCTGGACACGCCGCAGAAAATCTCCGGGAAGGCCCAATTCGGAATCGACGTCCAGTTCCCCGGCCTACGTACAGCCGTGGTTTTGCGGGGGCCGGTCTTCGGCGCAAAGGTCAAATCCTTCGACGCCACCAAGGCCAAAGCCGTGCCCGGTGTGGAAATGGTGGTGCAGGTGCCGTCCGGCGTGGCGGTGGTGGCCAGCAATTTCTGGGCGGCCCGCTCCGGCCGAGACGAGTTGGACGTCCAGTGGGACTTGGGGCCCGGTCGCGAGGTGGACACGACGCAGCTGCTCTTGAGCTACCGGACCATGGCTCAGACGCCAGGGGCGCAGGTGTTGAAGAAGGGAGACTGCGACGCCTTGCTCGCTTCGGCGGCCCACCAGCTGCTCGCGGAATATGACGTCCCCTACCTGGCGCATGCGGCCATGGAGCCGCTCAATTGCACCGTCCGTCTGGAGAAGGACCGATGCGACGTCTGGGTGGGCACGCAGTTTCAGACCAACGACCAGGCGGTGGCGGCGAAAATCAGCGGCCTGTCGACGGACAAGGTGTACATCCACACCACGTTTCTGGGCGGGGGCTTCGGGCGTCGCGCCAATCCCACTTCGGATTTTGTTTCAGAGGCGGTGTACGTCGCCAAAGCCAGCGGTGTCCCAGTCAAAGTCCTCTGGACGCGCGAGGACGACATGCACGGCGGCTATTACCGGCCGATGTTTCTGCACCGCGTCCAGGTGGGGGTGAATTCCCAGGGCTTTCCCGTCGCCTGGAAGCACACCGTGGTGGGGCAGTCGCTCTTGGCCGGAACGCCCTTCGAAGCCATGGTGAAGAACGGCATCGACGAGTCCTCGGTGGAAGGCGTCGCGGACTCGCCCTATCTCGAGGCCGTCCGAGCCAAGCTCATCACCTTGCATTCGCCGCGAAACGCCGTGCCCGTGCTGTGGTGGCGGTCAGTGGGCAATACCCACACCGCGTTCGCCATGGAAAGCATGGTGGATGAGCTGGCGCACCAGGCGCGCATGGACCCGCTGGCCTACCGCTCGGAAATGCTGAAGGGACAGCCGCGGCACCTGGCGGTCCTGAAGCTGGCGGCGCAAAAAGCGGGGTGGGGCAAGCCACCCGCTGCTGGAACGGCTCGCGGACTGGCGATGCACGCCTCGTTCGGCAGCATCGTCGCCCAAGTCGCCGAGGTTTCGGTGGACAAGGACAAAAACGTCCGCGTGACGCGCGTGGTGTGCGCTGTGGACTGCGGGCTGGCCGTCAATCCACTCTCACTGGAAGCGCAAGTGCAAGGAAGCATCGCGTACGGGCTCGGCCCAACCTTGCACAGCGCTTTGACGCTTAAAGAGGGCCAAGTCCAGGAGGGCAACTTCAATAACTACGTCGTTTTGCGTCTCAACGAGATGCCTAAAGTGGAAGTCCACATTGTCCCGAGCAAAGGGAAGATGGGGGGCATCGGCGAGCCAGCGACGGCTCCCATCAACGCCGCGGTGGCCAACGCCCTCTTCGCGCTGACCGGCCAGCGGCTCCGCTCCCTTCCGCTCAAGCTGGCTTGAGGCGCGGGGCTAGCGGCCTCGAGAAAGCCTGAAAAAAGCAGGGAGTTCCTGCAATTTGATGGAAAGGCTGGCGTAGGGTGACCATGACTCGGGCGAAGAGCGCGCTGGCGGTGTGTCTTCTAGGTGGGGTGGGGCTGTGGGGTGGGTCGACCAAAGCGGCGGACGGCGGAGTCCCGCTGAGCCGCTTCGACCTGAGCGTCGTGGACAAGCAAGTCAACCCCTGCTCGGACTTCTACCGGTACAGCTGCTCCACGTGGATGGCGAGCAATCCCATCCCCGCCGACCAAGTGGCGTGGTCGACGGGGTCGAATCTCCAAATTTGGAATGAGACCGTGCTCCGCGACACCATGGAGCAGCTCGCGCAGCCCGACCCGAAGCGTTCTCGTCAGCAGCAACAGCTGGGCGACTACTGGCAAGCCTGCATGGATGAGGCGAACCTCGAGCGGGTTGGGCTTTCCCCCCTCCAGGCGGACCTGGGCCGCATCTCGGCGATGAAAAGCAAGGCGCAGGTGGCGACGGAAGTTGCCCGCTTGCACGAGAGCGTTCCCGGCGCGACCGGTGGATTCAACAGCTACGACAACCACACCCCAGCGGTGCTCTTCGGCTTCGGCCCGACGCAGGATTTTGCAAACGCGACCGTGGTCGTGGCGGCCATCGACCAGGGCGGCATGGCACTCCCCGGTCGGGACTACTACCTGGCCACCGACGCGAAGATGCAAGACATCCGACAGAAGTACCTCGCCCATATGGCTCGGCTCTTCGTGCTGTCGGGCGAAAGCCCAAAAAAGGCACAGTCCGACGCTTCTGCCGTGCTGCGCATCGAGACGGCGCTGGCCCGGGCGGCGATGGATGCGGTGGCGCGGCGCGACCCGGCCAAGGTCAACAACGTCCGCACCCTGGCGCAAGTCAAGGCCCTAGCGCCCTCGTTTGACTGGGCGGCGTATTTGAAGGCCGTCGGTGCGCCTGATCCGAAACACTACCTGGTGGCCACGCCGGCCTTCTTGCCGGCCGTGGAACACTTGCTCCGGACCGAGTCTCTTGACGCTTGGAAGGCGTACTTGCGCTGGTGGACGTTGCACGGCAACGCGACATTCCTCAGCAAGGCTTTCGTCGACGAAAGCTTCGCCTTCTACGGGACCACGCTCTTCGGTGTAGAGAAGCTCCAGCCCCGTTGGCGGCGCTGCGTGGCCGACGCCGATCGCGACCTTGGTGACGCTCTCGGCCAGGCCTACGTCGCTCGGGCGTTCTCGCCCGAGAGCAAGGCACGCTCGGATGCTCTGGTGAAGGCCGTCGAGCATGCGCTCTCCGAGGACATCGCGCAGCTCGACTGGATGAGCGCGGCGACAAAGAAAGCGGCCCAGGTCAAGCTTCAAGCCATCGAGGAGAAGATTGGCTATCCCAACACCTGGCGCGACTACAGCGCGGTCAACATCCGGCGCGACGGCTTCGACCAGAACGTCCACGCTGCCACCGCCTTCGAATTCCAGCGACAGCTTCAGAAGATTGGCAAGCCGGTCAACCGTGTCGAATGGACGATGACGCCGCCGACCATCAACGCCTATTACGACCCCCAACTCAACACCATCAACTTCCCGGCCGGCATCCTCCAGCCCCCGTTTTTCGACGCCAACCAGGACGAGGCCGCCAACTACGGCGCCATCGGGATGGTCATCGGCCACGAAATTGTCCACGGCTTTGACGACGAGGGACGGAAATTCGACGGGCAGGGGAATTTGCGCGACTGGTGGACGCCCGAGGACGCAAAACAGTACGACGTTCGCGGTCAATGCATCGTCCAGCAGTACACCCAAGAGATTCCAGGGATTGGGGTTAAGCAGGATGGCCACCTCACCCAGGGCGAGGACACCGCAGACAACGGCGGACTTCGCATCGCCCTCCAGGCGCTCCAAAACACGCTCCAGACTCAGGGCAAGTCGGTGGATGACGTTGGCCCTGGCGGCGTGACGTACCGCCAACAATTCTTCATTGCCTACGGCTTCTCTTGGTGCGCCAACATTCGTCCAGAGTTTGAGCGAAATGTGGTGCTCACCAACCCGCACTCGCTGCCCAAGTACCGGGTGAACAACGTGGTGTCGAACATGCCCGAGTTCCAGAAGGCCTTCGCCTGTACGGCCGGCCAGCCCATGGTGCGCGCGCTCGCCTGTCGGGTGTGGTGAGCCGCCCCGTCCGCCGCAACCGCTGACGTTCAGGACGCCTGCATCATGGAGGCCGCCGGCCTCTTTCTCGGCGCGTGTCTTCGGCCTGAAGGGTCGGCATCCGAAGCTGCCGCGCTTCGGGGTAGTCTCCCGTATTGACAATATTCAACTGAATCGTTAACAATGTTGCTCGACCTAGTGGCGACAGGAGCAACCCCCATGCGCGCTTCTCCTTCTGGCTGGCCGCGAATCTCCTCGGCGCTCTTTTATGATGAGCCGGCCCGGGCCATCGACTGGCTGTGTCGTGCCTTTGGCTTCGAGGTTCGGCTCAAAGTCGAAGGCGAGGACGGAAGCATCGAGCACTCCGAGCTCCTGCTAGGTGAGGGGGTGGTGATGGTCGCCGATTCGAAGAAGAGAGCCCCCTACCGTCGAAGCCCACGCGGGCTCGACGGCGCGAACACCCAGAGCCTGATGGCATACATCGACGACGTCGAGGCCCATTGCGCCCGAGCGCGTGCCGCGGGAGCCAAGGTTGTCACCGAGCCGAAGACCACGGACTACGGTGAGGACTACTGGGAGGACCGCGGGTATGAGGTGGAGGACCTCGAAGGCCACCACTGGTACTTCATGCAGCGGCTGCGTTCTCCCAAGCCGTGAGCGCTCTCGATGAAACCCTGTTGGCGCTCGCCGACCGCACCCGACGGGGCACCATTGACCTCTTGCGAAGGCGTCCCCGTCGGGCCGGTGAACTGGCCGCCGCGCTTTCCATGAGCCCGGCAGCGATGAGCCGCCACCTGCGTGTCCTCCGCAAGAGCGGACTTGTGACCGAGGACGGCTTGGAGGAGGACGCACGGGTCCGCGTCTACCGGCTGAGGCCGGAGCGGTTCTCCGGGCTTCGCCAGTGGGTGGAGGAAGTGGAGGCGTCGTGGGCGGCCGAACTCGAAGCCTTCAAAGAGCACGTTGAGCGGCGCAGCGTGAAGCAGAAGCCGTGAATGCGACCAACGCCAAGGGCGACCGGGCCAAGGTCACCGTCCTGGTGGCCGTCCCCCAAGAGCGCGCGTTCGAAGTCTTCACCACCGAGATTGACTTATGGTGGAAGCGGGGCCCGCGCTTTCGCTTCGGCGGTCGAAGCCCAGGCACCCTGCATTTCGAGCTCGGTGTCGGTGGCCGACTCTTCGAGGCCTTCGGTGAAGGCGCCGCGCCTCGGGTGCATGAAGCGGGTCGGATCACGGTATGGGAGCCGCCCTCGCGCCTCGTTTTCACTTGGCGAAATCTCAATTTCGCCCCCGCCGAAAGCACAGAAGTCGAGGTCCGCTTCGAGGGCTTCTCTGGCGGAACGTATGTGACCGTCGAGCATCGCGGATGGGCGACCCTGCGTCCGGATCACCCCGCGCGGCACGGACTGACAGGAACTGACCACAGCCGTCAGCTTGGCCTCTGGTGGGGGCAGTTGTTAAGCAGTCTCCGCGAGCACACCGCACCCCAAGCCTGACGTGTGCTGAGAGGATTCGGCCGGGCGGTGCCTTCGCCGCGCACCCCCCGGCCATTGCCCGCCGTGCCACTTCTGCTTCGAGAATTGCCGGAGCCATCCCGGGTGGAGAAGCTGCTTGGGAGCCGGACGGACGCGGATGCGCTGCTGACGCTGCTCGCGTTGCTCCGCGTGGCTCGAGATGCGTATGCCGCACTCGAGGCTTACCTCGAAAGCTTCGGGCTCACCGATGCCAAGTGGGCGCTCCTGGTACAGCTTTACGCCGAGCCGTCGGGGCGCCTGCTTCCTTCGGCCCTCGCCAAGAAGCTGCTCGTCACCCGAGGAGCCATCTCCGGCCTGCTGCGAGGCGCAGAGCGGGCGGGCCTCGTCCGTCGCGTCGCGCACCCGACGGACCGTCGAAAGTACTTTGTAGTGCTGCTCCCGCGTGGACGAAAGCTCGTCGCTAGCGCGCTGCCTGGCCATATTGGACGCATCACCAGGTACATGTCCGCCCTGAGTGCGACAGAAAGGCGCGTGCTCGCGGTGACGTTGCGAAAGCTCTATGCAGCCCTGCCCTGTCTGGCGTTGTCTCAAACCGGAGGCCGGCCGAAGCGGGCACGGGCGGGCTAACAATTTTTCACGCAGAATTGGTTGACACCTAAACCACGTTGATTAAAGCACCGGTCGTCTTCAGAGGGAGAGACGCGCATGGCCGAAGCCGCGCTGGTTCAGCCGAAGCAGGCTGCAGACGTCCCGCCGCCCGAGAAACGCAGAATCAAGCCGCCAGTGCTGATTGGCATGGTCGCTGGCGCGGTCCTTCTCGGAGCGCTGGTGGTTTTTCTCTTGGGCCTAGGCAAGGAGTCGACGGACGACGCGCAAGTCGACGCCGACGTCGTCTCCCTGGCCCCGCGTGTCGGCGGGCAGGTGGTGTCGGTGGCCGTAGCGGAGAACCAGTCGGTCAAGAAGGGTGACCTCATCCTTCAAATCGACGACGCGGACTACCAAGCCCGCGTGCTGCAGGCCCAAGCCGAGTTGGACAGCGCCCGGGCGCAAGCGGACGCTGCCGACGCGCAGGCCGCCGTGGCCGAGGCCGGAGCCAAAGGCGGACTCTCTCAGGCCGAGGCCAATCTCACAGGTACCGGCCGTTCGGTGTCCAATTCCAGAGCCCAAGTGGAGCAGGCCCGGGCAACGCTCGTCAGCCGGAAGGCGGACTTCAAGCTTGCCGAAACCAACGTAGAACGGGCCCGGAGCCTCCTCAAGGACAACGCCATTCCCCAGCAGCAGGCGGACCAGTACTTCGCCACCTATGACTCGGCCAAGGCCGGCGTCGAAGCGGCGCAAGCAGCCGTTACCGCCGCAGAGGAGCAGCTGCTTCGGAGCCAGTCGCAGGTCACGGAGGCGGAAGGGCGTGTGGTGGTCAGCCGCCCAGTGGACGCACTGATTGCTGCCGCGCGAGCGAACGCCAGCTACCAACACGCGCGGGTGAAGAGCGCCGAGGCCACGCTGACACTGGCCAACCTCAACCTTACCTGGACGCGCCTCATCTCGCCGGGCGACGGGGTGGTGAGCCGTCTCACCGCGCACCCGGGAGCCATCGTCGGGGCCGGGCAGACGGTGGCCAGCTTCGTACCGGACAAGAAGTACGTGACCGCCAACTTCAAGGAGACGCAAGTCGCCAAGATGCACCCAGGCCAACGGGCGGACGTCAGCGTGGATGGAACTGGTAAGACGCTTGGCGGAAAAATCGAGAGTCTCGCAGGCGGGACTGGCGCCCGTTTCTCTTTGCTGCCGCCCGACAACGCGACCGGGAATTTCGTGAAGATTACCCAGCGAATTCCGGTACGAATTGCCCTCGACTCCGTCCCCTCAGGACTGGTGCTCCGTGCGGGCCAGTCAGTTGAAGTCACCGTTCACGTCAGCGAGTAAGCTCATGCGCCTTTCGCCACGACTGCTCGTCTGGGCCGTAACCGCTCTATCCGCGAGCGTTGGGCATGCTCAAGAGGTGACACGGCTCACCGTAGAGCAGGCCGTCCAGGAAGCTTACCGAGTCAACGACCAACTGCGCGCCGCGCGCGCCCGCGCTGCGGCCGCCGATGACACGTCGCGCAGCACGCGCGGGCAGCTGCTGCCAGCGCTGAGCGCGACCGAGCAGTGGCAACACTACGACAGCCCCTTCGTCATCAACCTCAGTGGGGCGCCTGGGCAAGGCATCACCGCGCGCAACATCAACACCAATACCCTCGCGCTCGCGGCCAACCAGCCGGTGCTGGGGCTGGTGCACCTCGGATTCAGCCTCGCCTCGGCCAACCACTCGGCCGATGCGAGTCATTCCGAAGCGGACGCCACCCAGGCCTCTCTGGGCGAGCAAGTCCGGACGACGTACCTGCGGCTTTTTGAGGCGCTGGCCCAGAAGGGCATCGCTCAGGCCAGCGTCCAGGAGCTCCAGCAGCAAGTGCAGGACGCCCAGTCGCGCTACCGCGCTGGCACCATCACCAACGCCGACCTCCTGCGCTTTGAGACCGCGGCGGCGAATGCGCAGCAGCAGCTGATTCAAGCCCAAACCGAAGCCCTGGTGGACCGACAGACTCTCCTCACCTACCTGGCTCGGAACCCAGAGGATGCGACCATCGAGTTCGTCGAGCCGGAGGACCTCGAGCGACACTCGGCTGAGCCCGTCTCCCAGGCGGTGGATGCTCTCATCAACCGCTCACTGGCGGAGCGCCCCGAAGTGCACCGGGCCGAAGCACAAGCGCTGGCCGCTCGGGACAATGACAAAGCGCAATTCACCGCGCTTCTCCCCGAGGTCAACGTTCAGGCCGCCTACCAGTGGACGCGCGGGCAGCTTTTCTTCCCGGAAAACAGCGCCTTCATCGGCATCTTCGTGAACTGGCCGTTCTGGAACTGGGGTGCCAACTACTACGCGGCCAAGAGCGCCGAGCAACAAGCCGACGCGGCCGAGGCTCTCTCGCAGGACGCGCGACGGCAGTCAGCGTTTGAAGTCTCCAGCCGCTACGTGCAGCTGAAGGCCCAATTCGTGGCTGTCGACGTCGCCGAGACGGCCATCAAGAGCGCTGAGGAAGCCTACCGGGTGACGGCAGCTCAGGTCCGGGCCGGCATCGGAACGACGACGGACTTGCTCGACGCCCAATCCGCGTTGACGACGGCCCGCCTCAACCTTGCTCGGGCGAGGTACGAACGGGCGGTGGCGCGCGTGGCCCTGGACCGAGCGACCGCAGCGACGAACTGAAGCGAGAGCCAACGGAGCCCGGCAATGGCAGAAGGTGGCACGGCGTCAGGCGCAGTGGCTCCCGCCCTTTGGCGGCCGCGCCGCAACCCGTGGGCGATTGCCATCACCGTCACCCTGGCGACGTTTATGGAGGTGCTGGACACGAGCATCGCCAACGTCGCTTTGCCGCACATTTCCGGCGGCCTCTCGGCGAGCCAGGACGAGGCGACCTGGGTTCTGACGTCCTATTTGGTGTCGAATGCGGTGGTGCTGCCCATCAGCGCCTGGCTCGCCACCCGGGTGGGCCGCAAGCGCTTTTACATGTCCTGCGTGGCGCTCTTCACCGCCAGCAGCTTCCTCTGCGGTTTTGCTCCCTCGCTCCCCTGGCTCATCTTCTTCCGCGTGTTGCAAGGCGTGGGCGGCGGGGGGCTCGCGCCGAGTGAACAGGCCATTCTGGCGGACACCTTCCCACCGGCCAAGCGGGGTATGGCATTTGCCATGTACGGGCTGGCGGTGGTGTTTGCACCCGCCATCGGCCCCACCTTAGGGGGCTTCATCGTCGACCACGCGAGCTGGCGATGGATTTTTTACATCAATGTCCCGGTCGGACTGTTGTCCCTCATTCTCAGCGGCATCATGGTCGAGGACCCGCCCTTTCTGCAGGCCGAGCGCATTCGGTCGCGGGGCATCCGAGTGGACTGGGTTGGGCTCTTGCTGGTGACGGTGGCGTTCGGCTCACTGCAGGTCGTCCTGGACAAGGGCCAGCAAGACGACTGGTTGTCCTCGCCCCTCATCGTCCTCTTTGGGCTGGCCAGCGTCATCTGTCTCATCTCTACGGTCATTTGGGAGAGCGAGCATGCCAACCCCATCGTCAACGTGCGTCTGTTGCGCAATTCGAACTTCGCGGTTTCCACGACGCTGATGTTTGTGCTGGGGGCAGTCCTTTATGGCACCACCGTTCTGTTGCCGCAGTTTCTCCAAACGCTGATGGGCTACACCGCGGAAAGGGCAGGCGAGGTGCTCAGCCCAGGGGGCTTTGCCACCATGCTCATGATGCCGCTGGTGGGCTTTCTGGTGAGCCGCGTCCCGGCCAAATACCTCATTGCGTTCGGCTTCGCCGGACTCTCGGCCGCGCTCTTTCACATGACGAGCATCAACCTCGGCATCGACATGCCGACGGCGACCCGTTACCGCGTCTTCCAGGCGCTCTCGCTCGCGTTTCTCTTCGTCCCCATCAACACCGTGGCCTACCTGGGCGTGCCTCAGAACCAGAACAACCAGGTGTCCGGGCTTCTCAACCTGGCCCGCAATATCGGCGGGAGCGTAGGCATCTCCTTCGTGACGACGATGATTGTGCGTCGTGCGCAAGCCCACCAGAACTACCTGGTGGACAATACCTATGCCTCCAGCCCCCTTCTCAAGGAACGGCTCGACGGGTTGCAAAGCGCGGCCGGCGATACGGCGGGCTCGCTCCAAGGTCTGCAGCACGCCTACGCGCAGCTGTACCAAACCATCGTCCAGCAGGCGCAGATGCTCTCCTATGTGGACATCATTCGAGACTTCGCCTGGCTGACGCTTTTTCTCATCCCCATCATCTTGCTTGTGCTGAAGAAGAACCGGCCCGGACAAACCCCAATGGGAGCGCACTGACGCGCCGGCCGAGGCCCATGAGCCTCTCAGGAGGACGTGGAGCGCAATTTCTTCGACACGGGCCGAATGTCCTTGCTCAGCAGCGTCGGCGCCAAAGAAATCGCGGTCGTGGTTTGCCCTCTCGACCAGCCCGGTTGCCTCGGCCAAAAACGGCGCTGGGTTCCGAGGCGACGGGAAGGGCGTCCGCACCATGTTTGAGCCTTGACGGCCAGGGAGTCCCATGGTCGCTTCCGAACCCAACTTTTCGGGAGGCACATGGACAGCGGCGCGCGGCGAATTGGCATCCGAGTACAGAAGCAAACGGTTGGTCTTGCGGTCCTGGCCGCCCTGGCCGCGGCACCCGTGTCGGCTGAGGAGCGCGTCGACCTGACGGTTGTCAATCACATCAAGTCCGAAGCCTTCCAGAACTCGAAGGTGATGGACGACCTCTTTTGGCTGACGGACGCCAATGGCCCTCGCCTCACCGGCTCTCCCGGTCTTCGCTCAGCGCAGGAGTGGGCGCTGCGGACCCTTCAGGGGTGGGGAGCAGCAAATCCGCACCTCGAAAAGTGGGGAACCTTCGGGCGTGGATGGTCCATGTCCCGTTTCTCGGCCAGCATGCTTGCGCCGACCTATTCTCCCTTGGAAGCAATCCCCAAGGCTTGGTCCGGCGGAACGGACGGACCGGTGACGGCCGATGTCGTCCTGGCGCCGCTTTTTCTCCCCAGCGAGCGCGCGGAAATGTTTGACCTCACCAAAGTCAGCGCCCGGATTCGGAAGTACACCGAGGAGCACAAAGGGCAATTCCGGGGGAAAGTCGTCCTCCTCGAAAAGGCACGAGAACTCGAGCTCCCCTCAGAAGTGCCGAGCTCGCGCTACGACGATGCGAAGCTGGCCGCTCTGGTGGCAGCTCCAGAGCCGGTGTCGACACCACCACTGGAATGGCCGGTGATGAAGATTCCGTCGGACCCCGCGAAGATTCGGGAATTTTTCGCCAGCTTGCCGCTGCCAGCCGAGGATGATTATTTCGAGCGACGAAACGCGGCTTACAACGCGCTCTGGGCGTTCTTCCGGTCAGAAGGCGTAGCCGCGGTCTTCATGACGGACCGGCGTGGGGACGGAGGGCTTCTCTTCGCGGAGAGCGTGAATGGGTGGGTGCCGAAGACTCCCTCTCCGCCTCCCGTCATCGTCGTCGCACCGGAGGCCTACGGCCGAATGGCCCGGCTTGTCGAGCGGAAGACACCGGTCAAAGTTCAGGTGGAGCTCCAGGTGCGCTATTACGAAGACACTCTCGACGGCTTCAACGTCATCGCCGAGATTCCGGGAGGAAGAAAGAAGGACGAGGTGGTGATGCTCGGCGGCCACCTCGACTCGTGGCATGCCGGAACCGGTGCTACGGACAATGCGGCCGGGTCGGCCGTGGTGCTCGAAGCATTCCGCATTCTCAAGGCACTCAATTTGCCGATGGACCGCACGGTGCGTCTTGCGCTTTGGAGCGGCGAGGAGCAGGGCCTCCTCGGCTCCGAGGGCTATGTGAAAGGCCATTTCGGCGACACAGTGACCATGGCCCTCAAGCCCGAGCAGTCCAAGGTGTCTGCATACTTCAACATGGACAATGGAACGGGGAAGATTCGAGGCATTTATCTCCAAGGAAACGACATGGCGCGGCCCATCTTTGAGCAATGGTTCAATCCATTTCATGACCAGGGCGCGAAGACGGTCACCATCCGAAACACTGGAGGCACTGACCACCAGTCTTTCGACGGCATTGGCATCCCCGGCTTTCAGTTCATTCAGGACCCGCTCGATTATTCGACCCGCACGCACCACTCGAGCCTCGACACCTACGACCACTTGCAGGCTGGCGACCTGATGCAGGCGTCGGCCATTCTGGCCTGGTTCGTCTACGAGGCGGCGACGCGCCCGGAGCCCATTCCGAGAAAAGCCCTCCCGAAGCCGATGCCACCGAAAAAAGTCGTAGCAGAAGCAGCTCCCTGAGCAGCGTTGGCCTGACAGGGCCGGACGGGGCGGCGCCTATCGTTCCGCCACGGGAAAAGAGTGGTTCCGCAACGAGGGTGGCGAACGGAGCGCCGAGCCAGCAAATTCGGCGCTCACCAGGGAGAACCACCATGGCAACTTCTGCAGCGGTTAGCGGTGCGCATACGACGGAATGGGAACTCGACTCAGCCCACACCGCGGCACATTTCAGCGTGAAGCATCTCATGGTGTCGACCGTCCGAGGCCAGTTTCGCAAGGTGACGGGGCGGGTGTGGCTCGACGAGGCCCAGCTCACGCGCTCGCGAATCGACGTCGGGATTGATGCTGCCTCCCTGGAGACGGGAGAGCCCAAGCGCGACGCCCATCTCCGCTCGGCCGACTTCTTCGACGTGGAGAAATACCCAACGCTCACCTTCCAGTCGACGCGGATTGAAGCCAAGGGAGACGAATTCGTTGTGACCGGCGACCTCAGCATGCACGGCGTGTCCCGTCAGGTGACGCTCATGGTTGAGTCGCTGTCTCCACCGATGAAGGACCCGTACGGCCGGCTGGTCCGTGGCGTCTCAGCAGTGGGAAAACTCAACCGCAAGGACTGGGGCCTGGGCTGGAATGCGGCCCTCGAGACCGGCGGTGTTCTCGTCGGCGACGAGGTCAAACTGCAAATCGACGCCGAGTTGGTGGCAAAGGCGCCCGCTCCAGCGTCCCGATAAGCGCCACTGAAGCCCGGCCCCTCCTCAGGAGCCGGGGGCGGTACTTCGCTCAGAGCCTGCCTTGAGCTGGGCTGTGTACCACTCGATGAGCACCTCTGCGAGCGAAGCCCGCGTCACGAGTCCAACGGGTTTGTTGGCGGGCGCTTCGGTGATGAGGACCGCATCTGGGCTCCCCACCGAGAACGCGCGGACGACTTCGGCAAGCTCGGCCGATTGAGCGACGGTGGGTACCCGCCGGGCAACGTCCGCCGCGATAAGAACGCTCTGTAACTCGTCCTCGCGGCTCAGCTCGTGCACATATTCGAGGAGGACCACTCCGAATTCTCCCTCCGGGCTCTCGACAAGGAGCGCCTTGGCGGTGGATGCGAGGAGTCGCTCGAGGAGCACCTCGAGGCGAGTCGCCCCGGGCACCACCTCCACCGGAACCATCAACTGTCGCGCCCGTCTTGAGGAGGGTGGCTTGAGAGAGCGCGTGCCGGGCGGGGGTTCTCCCGCGGCCGGAACGGTGCGCGCATGTGCCCGCACGAAATCACTGACGGCGATGACACCCACGACCTGGGAGGCAGACGCATTGTCCACGACGACGAATTGACGGACGCCGGCGTCGTTCATCTGCACGACGGACCGGACGAGGGACGCGTCAGCTCGGACAGTGTGCGCCGGCTCCAACATCGCGGAGAGAGGTGCCGCCCCCTCGCCGGCGGCCGCCGCCGTGCGGAGCCGCGCGATGCGGACAACTCCAGCGAGCGCTCCTACGTCATTCGTCACGGGAAGCAGCGCGAAATTCCTGTCACGCAGAGCCGTGAGCGCGTCCTGCACAGTCTGGTCGACTCGCACGCTCACCGCTGGGGAACTCATCGCGTCAGCGACTGCCAACTGGTCCAGCGGGTGGGCGCGCGGGGCGCCGTGGGGCAGAACGACTCCGTCCTGCTCGAGAAGTGCGTCGTAGACCGGAACCGGGCGCCAGTGACGCGTCAAAACGTAGGACGTCATGTTGGCCAGCATCAGAGGAAGAACGAGGCCGTAGCCACCCGTCATTTCGAAAATAATGAGGACCGAGGTAATGGGCGCGCGAATGACTCCGGCGAATACGGCACCCATTCCGACGAGCGCAAATGCGCCGAGCTGGCGTTCTTCATGGTGCAGAGCAGCGACGTCGAGGAAGCCCACGGCGCCGCCGAGCATCGCTCCGATGAAGAGCGCTGGAGCGAAGATGCCGCCCGCGCCACCACTGGAGTAAGAGAAGAGCGTAGCGACGCCCTTGATGATGCACAGGGCGAGCAATACCTTGAGCGCGAGCTGGCCAGCCAGCGCCTGGCCCAGCGTTCCATAACCGCCGCCCGTGACACCGCGGACGCCGAGGAAGTGCAGCGCACCCACGGCGAGTACGCCGGTGACCAGACCGCCGATGCCAGGATGCATCCAGCTCGGCACCACCCGGAGCCGGCGGAACCACAAGCGCAGCCCCAACAGGCCATCGGTGAACGCCGTCGAGACGACTGCTGCGGCCAGTCCCAAGAGCGCGTAGAACGCGAGCGAGGATGGATGGTCGAGGGCGTAGGGCTGGTTGACCTCGATGACGGGATGCACACCGAGGACGCCGCGCTCGATGACTGCGGCCAGCGCAGCGGCAATGACCACGCCCGACAACACCGTCTGGTCGAGCGCGCCGACAACCTCTTCGATGGTGAACGTCACCGCAGCAATCGGTGCGTTGAACGCCGCAGCGATTCCAGCCGCTGCCGCCACCGGCATGAGACGGCGCGCACTTTTGGGTGGGAGAGATGTTGCCCGAGCCAACAGGCTGGTGGCACCGGCGCAAATCTGGACCGTCGGTCCCTCGCGGCCAAGCGACGCGCCGGAGCCGATGTTGAGCACAGCAGCGAAGAACTTTCCGACCGCGTCGCGAAAGCGAATCCGCCCGCCCTCGATGGCGAAAGCCTGCTTCACCTGCGGAATCCCGGAGCCCCGAGCGTTGGGGACGACCCAGGTGAGGAGCGCCCCAGCCAGCAGACCTCCCACCGCGGGAGAAACAATCGTCCAGGCCATCCAGCTCCGACCAGGAGCTGTCATCGCACGGTCAATGAGGAGGTGTTCCGCGCCTTGAATGGCGATGTGAAAGGCAACGGCGACCAGCCCACAGACGACGCCGACTGCAAGCGTGAGTCCAAAGAGATGCTGCGCTTCGTTCGGCAAGTACTTGCGAAGCGCCAGCCGCGCCCCGCGCGTGAGGACTGAAAAAGCCTGTTGAACTTGCCGAGAGAATGAGCGGACCGCGCGAATCATCAGCTCGCCGGCGCATTCTCGAACTGTGCCGCTTGGGAGTGCGCCATGGGCTTCTCCCTCGCTCGAGCCTCGGGTAAGGGCGTCTGCGTGTGAGCCGCCATTGTCGGCAACGCCTTCACTCGGCCAGCACCTTGTGCACCAGCTGAACGCAGATGGAGCCTTCGCCCACCGCGGAGGCGACGCGCTTCACGCTACTGGAGCGCACGTCGCCGACGGCGAAGATGCCGGCGAGGCTCGTTTCGAGCAGGAAGGGGGTCCGCGGCCGCGTCCAACCCGAAGCTTCTCGCTCCTCCGCGCTGACATCGCTGCCCGTCTTCACGAAGCCTTTCTCGTCGAGGGCCAAACAACGGTCGAGCCACTCGGTGGAGGGGTCGGCCCCGGTCATCGAAAAGATGTGTCGAATTCCCCGGGTCTCGACTTCACCCGTGGCTGTGTTCTTCCACGAGATGCGTTCCAGGTGCTTTTCGCCCTCCAGGCCGATGATTTCTGTCCGGGTCCGGAGCGTAATCTTCGGGCTCTCTTCGAATCCTCCGGATGAGGTAGCGGGACATGGTGGATGCGAGGTTCTCGGAACGCACCAGCATGTGCACGTGTTCCATCGATTGCGAGAGAAAGACCGCCGCCTGGCCGGCCGAGTTGCCTCCGCCCACGACGACGACCTCCTGCTTTTCACACACGTTCGCTTCCATCTGCGTTGCGGCGTAATAAATGCCAGCGCCCTCGAACTGCGAGAGATTCGGTAGGGCGAGCTTCCGGTACCGGGCCCCCGAGGCGACGACGATGGCTCGTGCTCGGACGGTGTCTCCGTTCGAGAGCGCAACGGCATACGGCCTTCGTTCACAGAGCAGTTTGGACGCTGTCCGAGCGATGGCCACCTGAGCTCCGAACTTCTCAGCCTGGGTAAAGGCGCGCCCGGCGAGCGCTTGGCCGGAGATTCCAGTCGGAAACCCCAAATAGTTCTCGATTTTCGAGCTGGAGGCGGCCTGGCCGCCCGGGGCGTAGGACTCGACGACGAGCACGTCCAAGCCCTCGGAGGCGGCGTAAACAGCAGCCGCCAGTCCCGCTGGTCCACCTCCCACCACCAGCAAGTCTCGGACAGCAGCGACGTCGATGTCGGCATTGAAGCCGAGACAATCGGCCAGGGCCTGGTTGCTCGGGTTGCGAAGAACCAGCTCTCCTCGACAGATTAAGATTGGAATTTCCTCAACCTTGACGGCGAAGCGATCGAGCAGCACCTGCACGTCCGAGTTGAGGTCGACGTCCATGTAGGTGTGCGGGTGCGCGTTCCTTGTGAGGAATTCCCGGAGACGCAGGGTATCGCTCGAGTGGAGGGATCCGATGACGACAACGTCGCCAAAGCCTCGGTCCAACAGAGCGACGCGCCGCAGAATGAATGCACGCATCACGAGGTCGCTCAGCTCTGAGTCCGTGAGGACCAACGTTTTCAACACGTCGCGGTGCAGTTCTAGAACTTCGCCTTCCTGGGCAGCGCTGCAGCGAACCAGGGTTCCCCGCCCGCTGAGCATGTTGATCTCGCCGGTGAACTCGCCGACGCGGTGCCGTACGACGAATTCATCGTGGTCGAGGAAAGGCCGGACGACTTCCAGGCTTCCGCGAAGAACAACGTAGAACTGCGCGTCCAGGGAGCCTTGTTCGAAAAGGATTTCACCGTTTGCAACCGCGCGGCGCTTTCCGAGCGGAAGCAAGCGCGCAATCTGCGCCTCGGTCAGGCGAGGAAACATCTGGTCACTGCGCTGCTTGAGGACGTCGGGCGCGGCTGCCATGGCAGAGGAGTCTAGTCGTCGGCGCTCCACTTCGCTCGCCCACAAAATGCCGGGCCGGCCCTCAGATGCTCCATGCTGAGGGTGCCGGCAGCGCTGCCCTGCGTCAACAGCCACGCGGGAGCAGCTTCGAGCCAGAGTCGGCGCTCTGAAAAGATGCAGGAAGGCCCTAGCCGCCCGGACGAAATTCGGCCTGGATGGGCAGGCCCAAAGCACCGGCCGCCCTGGGGAGGGCCAGACCTGGGCCGAGCGGGGCTTGCAGCTGGGTCCCGCTCCCCGTAGGAAGTCGAGAAACTACCGCTGGGAGGGTTGATGCTGCTCCTGCGAAACGCTGCACGTCTTTCTTCCGTCTTGACGTTGTTGCTGATGGGTGGACCGCTCTCGGCCGCGGAGAAAGTGACTTCGGGTCAGCGCATCTACGACCGCGAGTGCGCCACCTGCCACGGCCCAGCAGGGAAGGGCGATGGGGAGACGGCGACTTACCTCTCGCCTCAACCGCAGGATTTCACGACCGGGATTCTTCAGAAGCGAAGCGATGAATTTCTCGCCACGGTGATTGCAAAAGGCGGAGTCGCGAAGAACCTTTCCGAATCGATGCCGGCCTTCCCGAAGCTCTCGAAGTCCGATGTTCAGAGCGTCGTGGCTTACATCCGGCAACTGGCGACGGGCGGGGCGAAGAAAGCAAAATAGCCAACAAATTGTGAGCAACGAGGGCCTCGGCAACCGGTCGTGAAGTCTGTGCCGTCCGAGAGCAATGGCGTCCGTTGGGTTGCGACGGCGTTCCGAGCGCCATCGCAACCCTCTTCAGGCCGCGCGTCGGCTACTTGCCGTGCTTGGTATCCACTGCGGCGCGGTATTTGAGCGCCTGGTGCAGCTGGGAAAGTGCGTTCTTGCTCGCCTGAATGGCGGCGACCCGATGCCCGCCGAAGTCGTGCGGTGCAGCCTCCATATACTGAACGGCCGCTTCCAGGTCGTCGATGGCCTGAGCGATGCGGGGATGCGCAGCCCGCTCCTCCGCGGTCGTTTCGGCGTGCGCCGTGGCCGGAAGCGAGGAGACAAAAAGCCCGACAGCCAAGGCCAGCGACATGAGCACCTTCTTCATCGAGGGTTTTCCTTTTGTAGGACAACAAGTGGAGGCCACAAAAAGCGTCCCGCACAGTACCGCTCGCTGGCCCTCTGTTTGAGAAACAAGTTGGGAGGTGCGTGAGGCCACTCCAGTGTGCGACACCAACGTCGACCGAGCCTGCTGATGCAACTGACACCTGCCTACAAGGAAGCGCTTCAGATTTTTTCTTTCAGTAGTGTCGCCGCAGACTGCGCCGCCCATCTCGGTGTGTCAGAGAGGCTGGTGAAAGCGAGCTCGCTTGACCAGTTGGTTTCCAACTGCGAGCGCAGCCGACGGCGCCCGTTCTCGACAGCCGCTTTTTGCGCCGAGCTTTGGATTCCGGGCCTACTGACTACTCCTTGGCGACGTATTGCGGCGCTGTCGCTCAGAAGTAGTACCGCGCGTCGAAATGGATGCGCAGATAAATCATCCAGGATGGCTCGAGGGTTGGGGTGGGTCCGCTCGCTGCCGGAAGGGTGAGTTTGGAAACGTAGCGAACTTGATTCGGAAATTCGACGCCCCAGCCGAGCTGAACTGCGAACGTTAGCGCCTGATTGGTTGAATATTCCCGGAGCGGACGCCACTCGAATGTCGGAAAGTCCAGGGTCAGCACTCGGTAAGAGAGAAAGACGAGGTCACTGGCGTACGGCACGGTCGCCCCTGGCGCCGCGACTCCAATGTTCTCAACCCGGTCGCCGGCATAGCCGTAAAAGGTTGCCGCTACCTCGCGGCCGAGGAGCAACTGGAAGGCCCCGATGGGAGTGTTGAAGGCACGTTCGTACCGCAGTATTCCGCCGCTCGCCGCCCAGATCCCCATGTTGGTCAGCGTACTCGGCGAAGCCCAAACGAGCACCGGAGCGACGAGGATGAGGTCGAAGGGGATGATGTAAAAGGGCACCCGAAGCCGCACGGTGATGCCTCGCCGCGCCGGGACAATCGGTACACCGGCGGCGGCGAAGTCCGAGCCAGAGGGCCCATCTTGCGGCGTCATGTAAGAATAGCCCAATCCAAGAAAGGCTTGGCCGGCGCCGGTGGACCCAGTCAGCGCCTCGAGGCCCACGCCGATGCGGAACTCAATTTCTGCGCCTCCGTACACCCGTGCGTCAGCATTTCCCGATTGGTATCCGCCGAATGCCAGTCCTCCGGTGAGATCGCCTGAGAAGCCGACAAAGGGCCCGATTTCCTGCCGGAAATGTGGGACGTGGACATCATCTTTCCCCCGAGAGGGAATTGGCGTTTTCTGAATGAGCGGCTCAGCGATGGGCAGGGTCTTTGCGGTGACCGTCGCCGTGGCCTGGACCTTGGCGGCGCATGAGTCATAGGCCGCGGCTCCCCGCGCGTCTGCGGCATCAATCGAGCCCGCCGCCGCCGCGCTTGGCGATCCCGCGCGTGTGGACTGGAAGATCTGGCCGAGGCTGATGGCAACCACCCCGGCCGTACGCTTGAGGTCCTGGGGGCGCATATGGGCATCACCGAGAATGACCATGGGCGTACCCGACCAGGACGTGCTGTCCAGGCCGTACTCGCAATAGTAGTCGTGCGTTCCCTTGCGTTCCGCGACGCTCCCCCAGCTCCCTGCGACGTGGCCAGCCGAGAAGCTGTCCTCGAGGAAGTGGATAGCGAAGGCCTCGGTTGCTAGAACCTGGCGTGCGAGCGCGGCACGCGCCGTCGAGTCAGTGGCTGCGCCCCATTGCCGCGCGAGGGCCAGCGCGCCGAGATGGTAGTAGAGGTAGAGCCCAATAGCGTTCGGCTCCGCCCCTTCAGCGAGGGTGCTCGCCACATACTCGTCCATGTGGTCGGTGGCACGCGGGAGGAGGAAGTGGCCGACGTTGGAAGATGCCCGAGACACGTATTCGGGGTCGACATAGGTCAAGCGGAGGTTAGAAACCGCCCACGCGTTGAGGGTGGCATCCCGCGTCTTCGCGTTTTCCAGCTCTACCTTCGTTTTCGCCGCGACCCCGCCGACGGGAAGAATCCAGTCACTCGGTAGCGTTACGGTAACGAGCTGGTCCGGAGAGCAGGAGTGGTCTCCGGCGATCGCCGGCCAGGCGGCCAAGTCCAGGCAGACCGGAGCCGAGCGGCCGTCACCGGTGACCATGTCTTGGCAATAGCGGGATTCGTGGCCGGAGCGCGCCTCGGTCCAAAGGGCGGCGAAGAACTGCTGTTCATCCTGAGGCAGGCTTTTCAGCGCTTCGGCCATGATGTCCCGGTGCTCCGGATAGAGCCACGCGGCGGCGCGCCCGGGCACGAGTGCCGCTACCAGCGCGAGCGCGAGCAGGCAGCAACGGAGCGGCTTGCGCGGCAGCGGCCTAGCGTGCGTAGTTTCGCCCACTACACTTAGCAGACCTCCGCGTGGCACCCCATTGCAAGCTATTCCCTAGGTTCGCCTTCGCCTCAACCCTTCAGGAGAGCGGCGTCGACCGCATCAGCCAGCGAGGTTTGTCGTTCTACCTTGCCCAGCGTCTCCTCGAAACCGCTCGCGCGGAGAATCTCCCGCACAGACGAATGCGCCTCAACAAGCTGGAACGAGATGCCTCGCGCCACGAGGTCCTTGGCGAGCTCGCCGAGCATTCGCACACTGGACAGGTCAACATTCGCGGAAGTCGAGAGGTCGCAGAGCACAAGCCGAATCGGGGTGCGCTCGGCCGAAACGCGGTCGAGCACGGTGGCGCGCACGTGCTCTGCATTGAAATAGAACAGGCCAGCCTCCACGCGGAAGGCCAGCACTCCAGGAACGCGTTCGTTGTCCGGGTTCACCGCGAGGTCGGAGAAGCGCCGCGTCTCGGGGATGCGGCCGAGGAAAGCGACCCTCGGGAACGCGGCGCGACGCAGCAGAACTAGGATTGACGCGGCCGCTGCGATCAGTACGCCGTTGAGAATTCCGAAGCTCAGCACAGAGGCTAGCGCCACCATTGCCACGCGAAACTCAAAGCGACTCACGCGCCTGAGGCGCGCTATCGCGCGCAGGTCAATGAGTCCCGTAACCGCGACGAGCACAATCGCAGCGAGGACGACTTTAGGCAGTGTGGCAATAAGAGCCGTGAGGAAGAGTAAGCAAAGCGCGAGCGCGGCTGATGCGAAGATGAGCGCGAGCGGCGTTTTTGCTCCCGCCTTGTCGTTGACTGCGGTTTGGGAGAGCCCTCCGGCCACCGGATACCCACCTCCGAGTGCAACGAGCAGGTTCGCGCTTCCGAGCGCGAGCAGCTCTCGTCGAACGTCGAGTGGATAGTTGTGTCGCGCAGCGAAGGTGCGCGCAGCGGAGACCCCCTCGATGTAGGCGAGCAGAACGCAAGCGAACGCGAGAGGGATGATTCCGTCAACGTCGCGAAGGCGTAGCGCCGGCATCCCGAAGACTGGGAGCCCGCGGGGGACTGCGCCCACAAGCGTCAGGCCGGCCGTCCCGAGTGGTGTGAGCGCGACGGCCGCTGTCGCGAGTACCACGACCATCAACGCAACCGGCCGTCCAGGGAGGAAGCGCTCCCCAAGCAAGATCAGCGCGAGCGCGGCGGCGCCAACCAGCAAGGTGGTTGGCTGGATCTCGCTCAGGTGGCGGACCACGTGCGCCATTCGCGAGAAAAAATCATCGCCACCTGAAGAAATGCCGAGGAAAGATGCGAGCTGTGTCGATGCGATGCTCAGGCCGGCGCCCGCCTTGAAGCCGAGCAAAATGGTCTCGCTGATAAAATTGGTGAGCGTGCTCAGGCGGAGCAGCCACGCGATAATGCTGAGCCCCGCGACGGTGAATGCGGCTAGCGCCGCAATCTGGAGCGCGCGGGCGGGGTTGTCGGCGGCGAGTTCCGCAAGCGTCACGCCCACCGTGAGGGAGATTGCCGACGTCGGGCCCACCGCGAGTTGGCGCGAGCTGCCAAAGAGCGCGTAGCCCACGCCTCCGAGCAGATAGCCATAAATGCCAACCTGCGGCGGGAGCCCAGCCAGTCCGGCGTAAGCGAGCGAGACCGGGATCGCGTACGCGGCGAGCGTGACACCCGCCACGAGGTCCAGCCGAAGCCATCTCAACTCGTACCCTCGCAGCCATGCCGCCACCGGGAAGGCCCGCGTGAGCGAGGTCATCGGTCTCGTCCCTTCTGGTGCGAGAAGGCCCCAGGCCACGCTGAGGAGGCCGCCCTCGCGTCCGCTCTACCGCTTCGCGCAAGCTAGCCCATCCGGCTGGCAAATCCTGTGCAAGTAGCGATTGGCCTTGGACGCCTGGGTTCACCTCGACGGTTTGGCGTCTCTGAGGGCCTCCACCGAGCTTCAATTCACTCTCGAGCAGTCGTCTTCTCCCACTCACACGTCGTTCCAGCTCGGCTACTTCGGGCCGGCCGGAGTCGAATGGCCATCGAGCTCGCTCACCCAGGACTCGAGAAGCTTCCAACTCACAGCGAGAACCACCGGGCCGATGAATAGCCCGACGATGCCAAAGCTAATGAGCCCACCGATGACGCCGGCGAAAACGAGGAGTAAGGGAAGGTCGGCGCCACGTTTGATGAGCACCGGTCGGAGGACGTTGTCGAGCGCCGCAGTCACGACAGTGAAGACGAGCAGCACTGTACCCCGTCCAGGTGAGCCGGAAGTGTAGAGCCAAATCGTCGCCGGGCCGAGCACAAGCAACGGTCCAAGTTGCGCGATGCACAGGAAGAAGACGACCGCGGTGAGTGCTCCGGCATGGGGCACGCCGGAGGCGAGGAGACCGATAGCTGAGAGCACGGTCTGAGCGACGGCAGTGACCACGATGCCGAGCGCTACAGCCCGCACCGCCTTGGCCGCCAGGTGGGCGACATCTCGTCCGGCCCCGCCAGCCAATCGGCGAAGGAAACGCTCGACCCCGCGCGCAGCCGTCTCTCCCTTAGCGTAGAGAACGCCCGAGATTGCGACGGTGAGGATTATCTGGACCACCGCCGCGCCCAAACTACCAGCCCGCGACGCGAGCCAACGGGTAGCTTGGCCCAGCTGTGGCTCAAGCTGGGCAGTGAGCGCAGCCGCGTTCCCGGCCAGACGCGACCAGGCCGCCGCAAGCCTGTGGCCCACGAGTGGGACACCCCTCACCCACTCGGGTGGTGGTGGAAGCCCCTCCGTCCTAAACGACTGTGCCAGGGCGATAAGCCGTTCGACGCCGTCGGCAAGCGTCGAGACGGCGAGCGAAATAGGGATGACGAGCAGAATGAGCAGGGTGATGATCATCACCGCAACTGCGGGACCACGCCGGCCGCCGAGCCACGCTTGGACCAAAAGCAACAAAGGCCAGGTGGCAATCACCAGTGTCGTTGCCCAGACCATGGCCAGCGCAAATGGCCACAGGAGCCAGACCGTGGCGGCAGCCAGCACCGCGATAGCGAGTACGGCCAGAGTGATGCGCGGGAGATCCTGCAGGGATAAGCGGTCGAGCACGCGAGTCGCTTTCGCTCTTGGGAAACAAGCACCCGGTCCAGCGCAGTCGAGCGCAATAGTTGAGCGCCCTCCCACCGCCGGGTCGAGGCATCGCAAAGTGTGCCACATCATCCGGCGAGTCAAGGGTCACAGTCGCCACCAATCCGTCGAAGCCGGGTCCGGGTTGGTGTCAGCCAGCGTCGTGAGCCTCAGACCATGCGGGCCAGGTTTTCGAAGAAGCCGCTGCGCTCAGCGCACCACCCGGACGGTGCACCCGCTGCGCCGGGCTGAGGGTGAGCACCCGCTAGGCAAGGACATAGAGTGCTGCCCACCTCTTCTGGCCTGCCCGCGTTTTCTGCCTGCTTGGGTCCTCGAGGTTCCTCAGTCACACCCGTGAACCTGGCCTAGTCATCAACCTCCCAATGCGATGGTGATTACGACGAGCGCTGCACCGACCAAGACGGCGGAGAGCCCGACGACAAAGGGGTGGCGGCTGACGTACTTGCCAAGCCGGTACCCCAGCGCGAAGAGCATCGCCACGGCCACTGCGTTCGAGAGGCGCAGTGCCCGCAGCGGCTCGACCGGTAACAGGAATGGCAATACGACTGGAATGGTCGTCAGGAAGACGAGCAAAAACACGCCGAGGGCACCGAGCAGGTCGCGCCGGGTCAGTCCAGCAGTTGGTATCGCCGTCATTTCCGCGAAATGCCGGCGTAGCTGCTCGAGTGCGGTCGGCTGGATGGAGGCCGCGATCAACGGAGGAAGGCGGTCAGCGATCATCCGATGGGCGATGTCGGTGTCCTTCTCGGCCCGGACGGCATGCAACAAAGCGAGGGCGCGGGCCCGCTCGGTGACGACTGCAACCAGGTACATCAAGGCATCGACGAGGCCCCAAGCCACGTTACATCCAAGTGCGCCGATGAGCATCGTGCGGAGGTCGCTCTTGCCGGATTCAGCGACGCTGATCGCTCCCGTAATCGAGAGCGTCATAATGAGCCCAAAAACGACTTCAGACATCCGTTCTACTGGACTGAGGATGCGCTCTTGCCCTCGGCGCGACGGCGCCATGGCCGGCTTGGCTCCATCACTGTCGGACTCTTTACGCGAGACCATCAAAGCTTCAGGCTAACGGAGACCGCCCAGTACTGGGCGTCGGTTTGGCCAGGGTTGAACCAATACGTGTCTACCTCGACCTTCCATACCGAAAAGCCGATGACAGGGCCCCAAGAGACTGCTCGGGGTTCGGCGTGGACCCTCGTGCGCTGGAGGGCAAGTCCCGCGCGCAGCCACTCCAAGGGCCGGATGCTGAGCTCAGACCAGGCGTAGAAGTAGCTCTGCTCCACGTCGGTAAAGTCGATGACGACTTCGCTATCAGAGTAGAGCTCGAGAGGACCCCAGGCGAGTGCCCACTCGAGACCAGGTGCGACGCCATTCAGTTTCCCGAAAACGGCGCCAACCATCGGCGTCATCGAGAACTTGAGTTTTTCTCCCCACGCGAAGTTCCAGCCCAGCCACAAGGACGCTGTCTGGAGTGCCTCGTCGTTGTACCGACCTTCCAGGTGCAGCCAACCGTGGTCAACGGCCGCGATCGGCTCAAGGTAGGCGCTCCCGTCTGGATAGAAATACCCATAGGCTGAGAAGGAGAAGTCCCAGAGGTCTTCAGCCTCAGCGCTTGGCCGTGGGGTGGATGGCTCCTCGGGCTGTGGTCCCGCTTGGGCAGCAGTGGCCAGCGTCAGAAGCAGACGAACGACGCTCGTAATGACTCACCTCGCCTCAAGCGAACGCGCGGACCGCAAGTGCGCCATACGGTTCATTGAAAACGCGAAGGTGAAAGCTCCTCCGCACGTAGCCTGCGAGTCAGTCGAGTGGCCAGCGCCATTCTCGTGGAGCTCAGGTCGATGAATAGACTTCGGGAATAAAGTTCCTTCCCTTGAGTGAAGCCGAATCGTCGTAAGCGCCCTTCTTCGAGCGCGCCGGAAGCTCGAACTTCTCCGGACGCAACTGCTTGTAGTTAATCTGATCGAGTAGATGGGTGATGCAGTTGAGGCGCGCGCGTTTCTTGTCGTCCGAGCGGACGATGTTCCAAGGCGCATATTTTGTGTCGGTCGCCTCAAACATCTCATCACGCGCTCGTGAGTAGGCGTACCACCGTTCCCGGGATGGGAGGTCGACCGGGCTCAGCTTCCATTGCCGGAGCGGATCTCGAATCCGGGCTTCGAATCGCCGAGCTTGCTCTTCGTTGCTCACTTCGAGCCAGTACTTGATGAGTTTCACCCCACCCTCGACAACCTCCTTTTCGAAGAGGGGAGCAAGTTCAAGGAACCGGCGGTGCTCCTGGGGCGTGCAAAACCCTAGTACGTGTTCGACGCCTGCCCGGTTGTACCAGCTGCGGTCGAAGATGATGACTTCACCAGCGGCGGGGAAGTGCGGCAGGTAACGCTGCATGTACATCTGGCTCTTCTCACGGTCGGAGGGAGCCGGTAACGCGACAACTCGAAAGACACGCGGGCTGACCCGTTCGGTGATGGCTCTAATCGTCCCGCCCTTTCCAGCTCCGTCTCGTCCCTCGAAGACGATGACGACACGAAGGCCCTTGTGCTTGATCCAGGTCTGGAGGTGGCAAAGCTCGATTTGGAGCTTGCGGAGATTTTCTTCATATTCCTTGCGAGGGAGTTTTGACATGGAGCTCAGCTCCTGTTGTTGACGAATCGGCGCGCCTAAGCACGCCTGCTTTGGCAAAGATGAAAGAGACGCCTCGACAAAGCCATAGGTGCTTGTGCACGTAGAGCGTGACAGAGTTCCGCCTTCGGCGGGCCGTTTTATGCGCCGGACCGGAAGCGCGCCAAGGGAAGCGACCCTTTTCGCCTGCCCGCTGCTCCTCCGCGCTCGATTTCCCTACCAGCGGCGACGGCTGCCTGGGACAAGGCGTGAGGCTCCTTAGCGCAGCGTGAGGGCGTGACTGTAGCCTGCGGGAACCGTGAGCTTGGAACTGCGGACGCGGGCAGTTGCGGCTGATTTGCCCTTGGTTTCGCGCCTGCGCCCTTAGCTCAGGGCACAACACTGGCGAGGCTGCCCGTGAATTTTCCAAGCGCCTCTGCGGGATGGCAGGGCGGGAAAAGGTCGAGAGCCCCATTGGCAAAGAGCCAGGTGGCGAACTCTCAGCACCAGTCACGCGATGATGGAGTTGCAGCGACGGAACCGCGTTTCATCGAAACGGCACGGACTGGGGCCGAGACCAGCGCCGAAGGCGAGAAAGCGACTCGCCGAATTGAGGCAAGCGATTGTCAACGTCTTGAACGACCGGCGGTGTTGTGCACAACATCGGCTCGCCGTCCGTGCTGCCCTACCAGCGGGGGAACGAGGGGCCCGCGATGGAAGATGAGGGGAATCGACGCAATGAGCGGCGCCGAACGCCGGTCGGCCAGCGTGCGTTCCGGCGTGTCGCTGGGCGTCGGTTGCAATGGCCTTGGTGCACCCATGGGCAGCCTGGCGGTGGCGTCAGTTGCGCGGCGGTTCTCGGGCTAGGGTTGATGCTCTGGGCGTCAGTCGCCCACGGGCAGGTGACGGAGGCGAGCTCGACGACAGTCTTGCGCCTTCAGCCCGACTGGTCGGCGGGGGATAAGAATAACAGTTTTTGGGCGACCGAGTATGTGACCCTTTCGTTGCGCCCCTTCGACATCCCAGGAGTGCAGGACCTGCAATTGCAACTGTCCGCTTGGGGACAGGCCGTGACGACTTCCGACGGGGCAATGGGCGACATCGACCTGTGGTACCTGCAGGGGTCGGTATTGGACCGTCACCTCACGTTTACCATCGGTCGGCAGCTCGTTGTCGGAGGGGCAGCTAAGGTATTCCCGCTGGATGGGCTCAATCTGACCGTGGTTAGCAACGGGGGTTTCGGACTTTCCGCCTACGTGGGCGCTCCCACCGCCTACAAACTGACGTACCCCATCGGAGACTTCGCGTTTGGGGCAAGGGCCTTTTGGAGGCCGACCTATGGCACCGAAGTGGGGGTCTCGTTCATCGAAGTGCTCAACCAGGGCGCCATTGCGCGACAGAACTTGGGGGTGGACGCGCGGGTCGTCATCCTCCCCACTCTGTCGGCCACTGCCTCCGCGGACTTCAGTCTGGCGGCGGACCGTTTCGTCGATGCCGAGCTCACCGTCTCCTGGCACGTCCTACCGACGGTCGAACTGTCGGTGAAAGCACAGCAATCTCAGCCGGACCTGTACCTACCGTTGACCTCCATCTTCACCGTCTTCGCGAACACTGAGCGAACCGGGGTCGGAGGAGGCGTCTTCTGGCAAGCGCTGCAGCGTCTGTCCTTCTTTGGCAACTACGAGTTCCTGTGGGTAGACGGCGGGACTGGCAATGACGTGGAGCTCGGCGTCACTTACAAAATCGCCCGAAAGTCGACCGTCGGATTCAACTGCCACCTGTTGTTCGAGCCATCCAACGGGTACACGGATTTGCGTTTCTGGGCACTTCACTCCTTGACGGAGCACATCCGCTTGAGTGCCGATCTGGACTGGGTGTTGCTCCAGAATCCGGTCGTGCCACCAGCGGCTACGCAGCAGACCTCTCTGCTCGGCACGTTGAGCGCGACCTGGGCAGTCGGCTCTGGGTGGAGCTTGATGCTCAGCAGCACCGTGGGGTCGACGCCCCTCAACCAGCCGGAATTCACGGTGACTGGGAAGGTGGGCTATGACTTTTATTCCATGCTGGGCGGCGCGAAGGCACCCCAATGAAGTGGCGGTTCGGCACGCGGGGTGGGGTGTTGGCGGTATGCCTTCTCGTTGGAGCGGGAGTGCTTGCGCAGCTGAACCCTCCCGACCAAATCAATGCCAACCATGCCGGGCACGTCAAAGCGAAGGTGGACTGCCTCACCTGCCATGAATCAATTTTTGATGAGACAGCGCTCGGGCAGCGCGACGTCTTTCCCAAGGAGGCCAAGTGCCTCGAGTGCCATAAAAAGGAGAAGGATGCTGGCAAGTGCGGGATGTGTCATTCCCGCCCGGACAAACCCGGTCCATACGTCATCCACGAGCCGGACCTCGTCATCAACCACGCAAAACACCTCGAGAAGGATGACAAGTGCGAGGTCTGCCACCTGACTCTTCCCGCGGCTGGCCAGCTCAAGAAGCCCGTTCCGCCGATGAGCACCTGCCTTGGGTGTCACAACCACGACGTGCAATTCAAGAACGGCCAGTGCAGCGTGTGCCACGTCGACTTGAAGCGCCATCCACTCAAGCCGATCACCTTCTTCAGCCATCAGGGAAACTTCACCGCCGGCCATGCGCCAATCGCTCGGTCGACGAGCGCCGCCTGCGTCGTATGCCACGAGCAACGCTTTTGCTCCGACTGTCACTCCAACCAACCGATGACGCCTTCGCAAAAGAATCCGGAGCAGGTGAACCGGAACCTCATCCACTGGGGCGACTACCTGACACGCCATTCGATTGACGCGCGCTCAGACGAGTCGCGCTGCCAGACCTGCCATGTGACCAGCTTCTGCTCGAACTGTCACACCGCCCAAGGTCTGACAACAACTTCGACCAACCCGAACAATCCGCACCCGGCGGGCTGGCTTACCCCTGGCAGTCCTGGCTTCCACGGCACGGCAGCCCGGAATGACATCGTCAGCTGCGCCAGTTGCCACGACCAAGGAGCGCATTCCAATTGCGTGACCTGTCACCGTGTCGGTGGAGTCGGCGGCGATCCGCACCCGGCGGGTTTCACTTCCAAGCACCCACCGAGCGAAATCAACCGGAACCCGATGTGCCTCACATGTCACTAAAGCGTCGCCACATGGCAAGCATGCGCGGCGCCGCGCGCACAGTTGGGGTTTTGCCGTCCGCGGACACCCCGAGTCACGACCGTCGTCTGGTACACCAGTCATTGGGCTACGACTCTGACGTGCGGCGTCGCCCGGGTCGACGAGCTGCTTCTGGGCAGTGCCGCATTGCTGGAGTCGCTGTTTTTCTTCTTCCCGAAACAGCACGCATTAACCCGCACGGAGGCGCCCCTCGCGCCTTGGGGGCCAACCTCTCTTGAATTTCCTCAACAGGGTTTACTCGGCACTGCGAGACTTCTTCTGGCGCGCGACTCGTCAATGGATTTCCGCAATCGGAGTCGCTCTTACCACCATCGCCGCGATCTCATTTCTGGTGACGCTTGCACTCGAGATCAGTGGTCTGGAGACCGGAAACTACATCGGCATCTTCAGCTACCTCGTTCTGCCAGCAATCTTCGGGGTGGGGCTGGTCCTCATCCCCATCGGGTTGCGCTTGCTCCACAAGAGGGAGCTGGCTGGCGAGGCCCCAGGGTTCCCGGTTCTCAACTTTAACGATCCCCGCCTTCGGACTACCGCACTCGTCATTCTCGGGGTGACGGTCCTGAACCTGATGATTATTTCGGTGGCGACGTTTAAAGGCCTCGAGGTGATGCACTCCGACACCTTTTGCGGAACCACGTGCCACAACGTGATGCAACCAGAAGCCGTCGCTCACTCGACGTCCGCCAAGAGCGATACCGCCGCAGCGCACTCCGACGTGTACTGCGTCGACTGCCACATCGGTGAAGCGCCTCCCATTTTGTCAAGGCCAAGCTGCGCGGCGTGGGGCAAATGTTCGAGTTCTGGGCGGGGAGCTACTCGCGACCGGTGCCCCAGCCCACCCCGGTTCGTACGGCCATCTGTACTCGGTGCCATGCAGCCGAACGCTTCAGTGAGGATGTTCTGCACGTCCTTCGCAAGTACGGCGTGGAGGAAAAGGCCATCGAAAAATCAACCGTCTACTTGATGCGGGTCGGTGGCTTTCGGGATGGGAAGTGGCACGGCATCCACCAACACAACGGAATGAAGATTCGCTACCTTGCCGACGCCAAGCGCACGACCATCACCGAAATCGAGACGACACGGCCGGATGGAAGCACCGACAAGTTTGTCGCAAAGGACACCAAGGCTCCAGCAGGTGCCCAGTGGTTCGAGATGGGCTGCACCGACTGTCACAATCGGCCGGCACATCGCTTTTCCACACCAGAGGCGGTCGTCAACAGCGCACTGTCTCGCGGAGTGATTTCCAAAGACCTTCCGTTCATCGGACGCGAGGCGATAGCAGTACTCAAGGCGAGTTACCCTTCTCGCGACGATGCAACCAAGGGAGTGCCGGCGGCACTCATGGCTTCCTACAGCAAGTTGATTCCCAACCTGGATGCCGACGGAAAAGCCAAGGTCGACGTAGCCGGGAAGCTGCTAGCCACTGAATGGGCACGCAATAACTTCCCAGACATGAACGTCACCTGGGGAACGTACGTGACTTACCTCGGGCACGACGGCTGCTACCGCTGTCATGACGAGAAACATGCCAATGCAAAGGGAGACGTCGTGGCACAAAGGTGCAGCGGCGCCTGCCACGACACCGTGGCCACGGACGAAGAGAAGCCCGAGGTGCTGGACGTGCTCTACCCGTAGACGAGGGGGGGGCCGCGTCGCTCTTGGCCGCCCTTGGCGCCTTCGGCCCGAATGGGCGATGGCTCAAGAAACTAGGTGCCCCCTTCGGGTGCCAGACGGGTCTCGACACGCACGTATGGGGGGGAATGACAGCCGTTCTACTAGCGCCCTGAGCAGAATCTCGTTGCTGGGTGCGCTTCGCTTGTACTCGACTACTTCTTGAACGTGCGGATGTAGGCGACCACTCCGTCCACCTGGTCTGGCGTCAACTCGCTCTTAAATCCGGGCATGTCCTGCTTCACGCCGTTCTTTTCTGTGTGGACACCGTTCAGGATGGCCGCCTTGAATACAGCATCGCTCTTCGCCTGATACGCGGCGGTGGTCATGTCCTCAACCTTCATCTGCTTTCCCTTGTCCGTGTCTCCCGCCCCCGTCTGACCGTGGCAGGAGGAGCACTTCGCTTTCCACAGACGTTCGCTCTTCTTGTCCACCTCCGCGAAGGCCAACGCGCTGAGGACAAGCGAACCACCTACAATCAAAGCCATGGGCCGGACGCTCTTCATGTTTGACCTCCAGTAGCGGTCGGGCGTAACGCATGGGTGCAGAAGACGCAAGAAACTTCAGAGAGGTTCGTCTGCTCGCTCGCCTCAGCTCGTATGGGGAACGGAGCAGATGATCTTCAAACCGCTTTCGGCAGTCCCAAGCGGGGCGCCTTCGTCCCCGTCGACCCATGGGGCCATCTGGGGAGTTAACACATGCCCAACTGCCATCGAGGCAGAGCGGCGGCGCGTGGCTCTAATGAGCTTCCCTGCTCCGCTACGGTGAGGGCTGGCGTCCGGCAGCGACACCGTTGACGACATGCTCCCGAATCGCCATCGGACTGCAGATTGTGCGGTGCGGCACAGCACCTCAGGCAGCCCGTAGGCTCCACGCCCGCCTTGGCGTAACGCCTCCAATGGAGTAGGCAGGAGGGGCCTGGACTTGGCAGGTGGATGGGTGTGCACCCAGTCGTGGAACTAGATGCATTCATGGTCCGCCAAGCCTTCGCCCTGCTTGCTCTCTCTGCCTTCGCCTGCAGCACTGGCCCGCCAGGGCCTCCTGGGCCTGTCGGCCCTCCTGGGACTGGTTGTCCAGCCCTCGCTCCAGGCCAAACACCTGGTGTGCGGGCGAGCCTCTCGGTCTCAAGTCCGAGTAACGGTCAGTTCTTCGTGGAAGGTGACCAGCCCGTCCTCACCATCTATTTCGTCAACACGTCCTGCGGGCAGCTGATTGAGCCCGCACAGCTCACGACGGCGGAGCTCATGGTTTATGGCCCGCGCGACCCGCTTAAGACGGTCACCAACATGGACCTGCTCCTGGGTTCGCCCGTGGTTACTTTCAATGCCTATGCGAACCTGCAGGGATACGCGGATGGTGGACCTCCAAACCTCCGGGTGAACCAGGACGGCGTCATCAGCTACACGCTTAACCCCATCTCCAATCTGAATGGCACCACCTTTAGCCAGAGTGGAGGCGCGACCTACACACAGGAAGTCCCGGGGACGTACAGCGCTGGAGTCCTCGCCACTGGTGCGAATCAACTCGACCAGGATTTTGCGCTGGTTGACTTCCAGATTGGCACAGCGGCGGTCGAGGCTTACGCGACCGGCCCAGCGGACGGCGGCCAGGTTTCGGCCACCGACCACAACTCCAGCTGCTTTGCCTGTCACCAGAATTTCGCGCCGAACGGGAAAACCTACATGGCGCATATCGCGCCCGACTCGCGCTCGCCCGACGGCGACTACGCGCAAGACTCGCTTCCCATCGCTTCGTGCAAGGCCTGCCATAACAACGCTGGCTACAGCCCAAACACCCTCCTGCGGAAGGCCCACGCCGTTCATCGAGGAGAACACCAACTGGCGCCGGGCGTAGCCCACCCGGAGTACGGCGAGGGAACAGACTCATCCCTCGCCGCTTACCTCAATGTGGGCTTCCCGATGATGCCCGTCGGCGGACCGTTTTTCGAGGCACTGAGGGCTGATGTGGCGATGGAAAAGAATTGCCTTGCTTGTCATGTCAGCGACGTCTGGGAAACGCAGCTGTCGCGGGCCGCATGCGGGACCTGCCACGACAACGTCTTCTTCGCGGGCGCACCCCTTCCTGACGGGGGTGTCGACCCAAAGGGGCCGAACGTGGTGCCGCCTACCGTTTTCGGTCAGCCCTCGACTGGCCCGTGCGCAACCAACCAGGACTGCAGTGCGTTCCCAGCGGGGGGTAACCCCAGTTATTCGACCGCAACTTGCGACTTGTCGAGCGCTTCGCCGACGTATGGAAATTGTATTCTCACCACTCACCCCATTCCTGCCAGTGTCAATCCGGATGTCGAATGCGGCAGCTGCCATGCTCCCTCGACCTCAACCATTCCTGGATTCATTGCTCCGGTGGACACGGTGCACACCATCAGCACTTGGTCGCCACCCATTACCCTGGACGGCTACGTCTTTCAGAATGTGACTGTTACGGGCGGCAGCGGCCCCGGCGGCAGTTTCACCGTGGGCGACACGCCACAGCTGAGCTTCCAGCTGTTCGACAACACAGGTGCTCCGGTAACGAACCTCACCACCGCGGGCTCCGGGTGGTCGGGGACATTTATTGTCGCAGGCCCGTCGTCCAACCCGCAGCGCGTCTACGGCAGTGCATCGGGCGGCCTTTCGATGGCGAGCTCAACCTACAACTCGAGCAATCGGACGTGGACTTACACGCCGCCCACCACTTGGCCAACGAACGCCCTCGCGCCAATCAACAGTGGTCTCACGCCCGAGCCCGCTCCCTCTGGAAGCTACACGGTGTGGTTCTACTGGGCGAAGACGACCAACGGTGAAAGAGACGCTGTCGATGCCCAGTCTGTAGTCGCCTTCGGAGCGAACCAGCAACCGGTGTCGGGGCGACAGGTTGTGACCCAGATGGCATGCGCCGCGTGTCACGGTGCATCCACAGACGGTGGCCTGTTCTTCCCGCACTTGGCTGAACACGGAGGCCAGCGGAAGAACGCCGAGACCTGCAATACGTGCCATAGCCAATATGCGCAAGACAAGGGCCTCGGCTCAACCGGAGTGGTGTGCACCTCCAATGTGCAGTGCGGCGGCTACGACTCCGCGAACCCGGCGGCGAGTTGGGAGGCGTGTGAGCCAAACCCAGGCGTCACAGACGGTGGCCAAATCTGCACGGTTATTGTCGATCCGACGCCTAACGTTGAAATCGACTTCCAGAAGCTCGTGCACAACATTCACTTTGCAAGGCTGAGGGGCGGTTACGCCGAGCAAGGGAACCTCGGCGAGCCGTGGGCGACACCCGTTCCCATACCTCCGGCGACGCTCAATTACCTGGGCTTCAACAATGGCCTGAGCAGCTTCCAACAGGTGCTCTCACCCGTGGACGTCCGCGCATGCACCAACTGCCATGCCGACAGCAATGCCACGTGCTCGGCAACGATGCCTTGTGCCTTCGGACAGACGTGCAGCTCGGCTGGCACCTGCACCAACGTAGCCTGGCTCGCACCGACCACTCGAGCCTGCATCACTTGCCATGACACGGCCGCCGACTTTGCTCACGCCGCGGTGAACACTTCCACGGCAACAAGTGGTCAACCCATCGAGACCTGCGATCTCTGCCACGGACAGGGCGCGGTGTTCGCCGTGGATGCAGTGCACAACATTACTTCGTTGTATTCCGTACACTTGGCCTATCCGCGCGAGCCATAGGTCAGCGCTGCGAAGTGTACGTCCAGACGCCGAGCTCCGAAGGTTCTCGCAAGAGGCCACCGAATGCTCTGCGCCACTTCATCCTCGAACAGCAGTCTCGCCGTCGAGTGCATAGAGCGACACGGCCAAGCGCGACATCCCACGGTCCCGAGCGATTAAATCCAAATGAAGGGAACTCCAGTCCGACAGGAGCAGGCCCTGGTCCTGCTGCCCGTCGTAGGTCTTGAGATAGCCCCGGCAGGACGCACAATGGTCGATGCGCAGACCTGCCTCTCCTTCGATCGCGACGATCGCCACACGATCCGAGTCGATCCCGCAAAACGGACACTGAGTTCGCTTGAATGCCCAGCCGGTGGCGCAGCGTCCGCAGACGAGCAAGCGTCTACGGGCCGCATCCTTGCCAACCATTTGGGCCATGGCTGGGCCCGATCCGCAGGTCGGGCAGTAGTTGCGAAGCCAACGCTCTTCGTCACGCCAGCGACCGAAGGCATCGACCAGGGGACGAAGGAACCGCGACAAGGCGGTCCAGCCTAAATACCGAAGGAGGCCCGAAGATGGGGGCGCCCACGCGTCGTCGCCCAACAGCCAGGAGACGATGCGGTGCGGAGAATCGGTCACGCGTCGGAGCTCGGTGTCCAGGGCCGCCGCCTCCTCTGCCCTTTTCCCTGCCGCCGCATCGGACGCCATCCATTGAACGAGTGACTCCACGGAGCTGCCTGCGGGCTCGAGGTCAATCGGAACCTCGGCGCTCTGTAGGAGCGGAACCCCAGCCAAATACTCGTCGCGATAGTCGTTCCAGTTGGGGATGGACGCGTTTTCAGGCACCAGCTCCGACGTTGCACGCTCGACCCGCGCAGAGAATTCTCCGATGGGTCGGAGATAAGGGTGCGCTTCCAGCCAGTCGTCCCGTGTCAACGGGCTCAATGCCTCTCGCGCGCCTCGGGCCTGGGAAGCACCGGCACCAGCCGTGCTCCGAGGCCGAATAGGAAGATGGTCGCCGCGACCAAACCAATCGACACGCCCCACTCGAAGAGCGACGGTGCGTAACCGTGGGGCGCAACCCAAGGCATGCGACCCCGGAAGTCCATCGCGAAGAGGACGACGTTCATTCGGTTGTAGACCACGCCGAAAACCGCGAGCAGCGCCGCGACGAGGAGCACCGGGGGCCGCATCCGGAGCGACCTGCGAGCGAGCAGAACCAAAGGTAGCGCGCCGCCGATCCCGATCTCGGCGGCGAAGGCCAGCCCTAGCCTTCCAGAGAAGGCGCTGGCCAGCTGGTCTCGGATGGCCATGTCCCCCAGCCGAAACACGAGATAGACCAGCAGCGACCAGAAGGTGATCTGTCCCAGCGCGGCCAGCGGCTTCATCTCCAGCGGGCGATGCCAGCCCTTGGCGATCCACATGTTGACGAGAATAACCAGTGCCGTTCCGGCCACGATGGAGGAGAGGAAGAAGGAGACTGGCATCACTGACGACCACCACTGCGGGGCGAGCATGTTCGGCATCAGGAGATAGAGCGAGCCGAGCGAGCTCTGGTGCATGGTGGACAGCGTGACCGCGGCGATGGCGAGCATGATCGGCTCAGCGCTGTTGTCCCTAGCGCGGAACACCCAGGCGAGCGTCCCGAAGATTGCTGCAGTCGCCAACGCGTAGACTGGACTCCGAGAGAGCAGGTAGACGAAGAGCGTCATCGCGAGAGCCACGTAGACGCCCGACCATCGCCGCCAGATCCCCAGAGCTCGGGTGTATCCCCATTGCTCGAGGGCAACCGGCATGAACTCAAGAGCCAGGATCGTGACGTAGAGGCTGACGCACCAGGACACCTCGAACATCGCCGAGTGCTCCGGAGCCTGGAGGCCGAGCTGGTAGAAGTGCCACGGCAAGCCCAGGTCGGCAATCAGGGTGACCGTTACAAACGAGTAGCTCAGCAGACCCATGAGTACCGCCGTCCGCCCGAGGCCGTAGAGGTCCTTTCGCTGAAAGACGTAGATCGCTCCGGCCATCGCGAAGGCGCCGGCGGCCACCGCGATCCATACGAGATCGAAGACGATCCACAGCCCCCAGGGGTAGGTGTCGGAGAGGTGCGTGCTCCCGCCAAGTCCCAGAGCGAAGCGCGCCACCAGAGACAGGCCGCAGAAGGCGATGAGGAGCAGCAAGATTTTGTTAAGCGGGGTCATCAGCTTGCCCGGGAGCCGCTCGAAGTCGACGTGGTGCCCTGCCTCCGCGGAGCCGGCTCCTGCCACCGCCTGGACTCGCTTCCTGAACCCGGCGTAAGCGACTCCCAGCATCGCCCCGACCGCCATCACCGCGGGCGGGACCGCGCCCATCGCCGTCTTGGAAAAGCCTGGGTACGACTTGTTGCCGACGTCCGGGAATCCCAGCTTCGCGAACGGGACCGGTGAGAGGTAGAGGACGCTGGTGCCGCCCGCCTCCTTCTCCCCGTAGACGTGGTCCACGTATTTGTGGGGACGAGCGGCGATGCGCCGGCGCGCCTCGGTGAGCATCTCCTCCCGTTCTCCGAAGCGAAGTGCGTCCGCCGGGCAGGCCTTGACACACGCCGGGACGGAGATTGTGTCGAGCCACGACTTTTTCTCCGTCGGCGACAGGGCCTGCCCGTTCCGGGAGGTGGGAGCTGGCTGCGCGGACCGGTCAGCGCAGTGGGTGCACTTGGAGATCTTCGGCGCCAGGCTGTTCCACTCCGCAGTCGGAACGTCCCAGGGACAGGCGAGCATGCAGTAGCGGCACCCGATGCACTTGGCGGCGTCATAGGTCACCGGCCCGTCGGGCTGGCGGACGAGGGCGGTGGTCGGGCAGGCCGAGACGCAGGCCGGCTCGAGGCAGTGAAAACACCGCCGCATGGTGAAGGTGTAGTGCAGACCGCCCGGCGCCTTCTCGTCGGGGATCTCGGCGGAGGAGATCAAGGTGTAGGTGTTGGCGTCGAGGACGGCCGGATTCTGGAATCCGAGCTGAACCAGCGTCACGGTCTCCTCTCCTTCGAGATCGTTCCACTGCTTACAGGCAACCTGGCACGCCCGGCATCCGATGCAGTTCGCGACGTCGACCAGGGTCGCCTTGATCGGGGTCTGGTTCTCGGCCGGCGCGCTCATACCGTCCTCCCTCCGGTGCCCGATCCGGGGCCGGCCTTCACCAAATTGACCAGGCAGGCCTTCGTCTCCTGCGTTCCCGCTCCCGGATCGCCGGCGTCGATGGTGAGGTGGTTCACGCTCACGCCGGTGGAGAGTCCCCGGTAGCCCCAGTTGTAGGGCATCCAGACGACGGTCACATCGCGGTCCGCCACCCTCAGGGTCTTCATCCGGGGAGTGACCAGCGCCTTCACCGTGAGCTCGCCGCGCGCCGAGGTGACCCGCACCAGATCTCCGGACTTGACCGAGAGCTTCTGGCCGAGGCTCTCGGGGATCTCCACCAAAGGCTCCGGGACCAGCTCGTTGAGCCAGGGGATGTTTCGGGTGGTGGAGCCGGCGCACCAGTGCTCCGCGACGGTCGAGGTCATCAGGACGTAGGGAAAGTCTTGCACCTTTCCGATGGGCTGATAGCTGGCGACCCGCGGATACTTGAGCGTCGGGTTGGACGATGTCATCGGGTGAAGGAGATTCGGGACCGGGGTCTCGACCGGCTCGTACATCTCGGGCAGCGGTCCGTCCTTGGGGACGTAGCTCGAATCCCGAGGGATGCCGGGATTCTTGGGATCCGGATCGTCATACACCGCGGCAAAGAGCCGCCCCACGCCCTCGGCGTTCAGGTGAAAGGCGCGCTGGCCATTGGGCGTGGACGGTCCGTCGGTCAGGACCGGGACGTCCGGCACATCGTAACCAGCCCACCGTCCGGCCGCCTCGTCCCACCAGACGATGGGCTTCGAGCCCGGGTACGGCTTGCCGTCCCGGTCGCAGGAGGCTCGGTTGTAGAGGACCCGCATGTTGTTGGGCCACGTCCAACCGAAGTTCGGATACAGCCCCAGTCCACCCGGGTCAGTGTGCGAGTCGCGGCGCTTGGAGAGGTTCTCGCCCCCGCTGAAGACGCCGGCGTAGATCCAGGCGCCACACGAGGTCGACCCGTCGGCCTGGAGGTCGGCCACCTTCCCGAGGAGATCACCGGCCTTCAGTCCGGCGGCCGGGACGTCGCGGATGGCGCGCCCGTTGATCTCCCGCAGCACGTCCTCGGCCGTGGTGTAGGTCCAGAAGGCCTGCTGGAGCGCCTCGTCCCTCGGTTCGGTCGAGTCGTGGACCAGGTCGCGCACCCGGCGGAAGACGTAGTCGACGATCTCCCCATCGGGCCTGCCCATTCCGGGCGGCTTCACCGCGGCGTGGCGCCACTGCACCATCGCTCCGGAGTTGCTGATAGTCCCGTTCTTCTCCATGAAGAACGACGCGGGGAGAAGGATAACTTCGGTGGAGATCGACTTGGGATCGACGCCGGGCCGGTTCCAGAAGGTCGCAGTTTCGGTTTCCCAGATCTCCTGGACCACCAGCATGTCCAGCTTGGCCATTCCGTCGAACGTCACCTTGAGGTTAGGCGTGGTGACCGCCGGGTTCTGACCGACGATCCACAGCATCTTCAGCGTCCCCGCCAGCGCGCTCTCGAAGATGCCGAAGCTGCTGTAGTCCTTGGCCGCATCTCGCTTCGGCAACCAGGCGTAGCCGAAGTCATTCTCCGCGGTGGCCGCCTTGCCGTACATCGCCTTGAGGGTGTTGATGAGGAATTTCCGCCGCAACGTCCCGTTCTCTCGCGTCCAGTCCGCTAGGGTGGGCTCGGTGTGGGCCGGGTAGTTGAGGTAACCCGGCAAGTAGTTGTTGAGCACCCCCATGTCGCAGGCGCCCTGCACGTTGGGCTCCCCGCGGAGCGCGTTCACCCCGCTGCCTGGCTTGCCGATGTTGCCCAGGAGGAGCTGGAGGATGGTGAAGGCCCGGATGCCCTGCACTCCGGTGGTGTGCTGGGTCATCCCCAAGGCATAGAGGATGGTTCCCGGCCGGTGCTTGGCCATCGTCTCCGCGATGCGCTGGATTTGCGCCGCCGGGATGCCGGTGACCTGTTCCCCCATCTTCAGCGTGTAGCGCGCGACGAACTGGCGCAGCCGGCTGAAGACGCATTGAGGGTCGTCGAGGCTGGCCGCCACCTGGGGCTTTCCCTTGCCGTCGAGCTGATACCCCCAGCTCTCGGTGTGGTACGTGTGCTTCGCCTCGTCGAATCCGCTGAACAGCCCGTCCTTGAAGTCGAAGCTTGCCTGGCCGAGGAACCGGGCGTTGGTGTGGGTGAGCACGAAATCCTCGTCGTAGAGCTTGTTGACGAGGATGTGGTTGATCATCGTGTTGAGGAGGGCCGCATCGGTGCCCGGCCGGATGCGCGCGTACTCGTCAGCGGTCGCCGAGGTCCGGGTGAACCGGGGGTCGACGTGGATGATGACCGCCCCGTTCTCCTGGGCCTTGCGGATCCACTTGAAGGCCATCGGGTGGTTCTCGGCGACGTTGCTCCCCTCGACGAGGATCGCCTTCGAATGCTGCATGTCTACCCAGTGGTTGGTCATCGCCCCGCGTCCGAAGGAGGCCCCCAGACCGGGGACCGTGGGGCTGTGTCAAAGTCTTGCTTGATGTTCGACGAAGGGCATCCCGAGCAACCGGGCCGCCTTCTGGAAGAGGTAGCACTCCTCGTTGGTGTTCTGAGCTCCGCCCATGAAAGCGATGGCGTCGGTCCGGTTCACCGGCACCTCGACGTCGCCGTTCTTCTGGGTCGCGACCCAGGTCGCGTCGCGTGTCTTGCGAATCTTCTGGGCGATGCGCTCCACCGCATCTCCCCAGGTGATGTCGACGAAGTGGTCGCTGCCCGGTGCACGGTAGCGCGGCGTGCGGAGTCGCTGCGGTGAGGCGTGCGTCGCGAACATCGAGATGCCCTTGACGCAGAGCGACCCGCGGTTCACCGGGTGGTCGTAGTCGCCCTCGAGGGTAATGAGCTCACCGCCGCGAACGGTGGCGATCATTCCGCAGCCGCACGAGCAGAAGTTGCAGGAGGTGGTGAACTCTGTCACCTCCGAGAGCTTGAGATCCTTGGTAGCGGCGTGAGCGGCGGAGATGTCGAAAAGCCCGTCCAAGGGCAAGCCCGGCCCCGCCGACCATCGTCAGCTTGAGCAGCTGACGGCGGTTGAGTGACGGCAGCGCTGGAAGCTTCGGACCCCTCGCGGCGTCGCCGCCTGAAGGGGTGGATTCGAAGGCCTCTGCTCCATTTCCCTTTCCTCTACCGAGCAACCTCAAGGCCCGCTCGGCGATGGTCGCAGCGACTGTACACACCTCTTTCCTGGCAGGCCACTAGGCTCTCAGGGCGACGTCTTGAAGTCGCTTCTCGTGGAATCCCAGGTGTCGCCGTGCAGCGAGAAGCCCACACAAAGGCGCAGCGTCTGCCTGCACGCCCTTCCGCGGACCGTGAGACCACGCGCCAGTTCGACAGCCTTTACCACCCTGCTGGACTCGGTACTCGCCGGAGCCGCCGCCTGCGAAAGATGTAGCCCCAGTAGCGCTCGACGAAGAATAACAGTCGCGTCTCACGCAACCGGAAGCCGATGACGGAGCAACGTTCGGTCATTCCAGTTGTTCAGCTCTCCGTCCCGTAGAGGAAAGTCTCGCGGCCGCGCCTCGCCCCTGGCGAGGACCGGGCATGGCCAACGCCTCGTGTTTCAGATAGACGTTATGTATACTGATCTGTATATGAAAGCCATACAAGTCACTGTGGATGAACGACTCCTGAAATCCTTGGATGCGAACGCCGAGGCGAAGCGGGACGGGCGCTCCGCGGTGATCCGACGCGCATTGGCGCAGTACCTCGCTCGACGTAACAGCGCCGAACTGGACGATCGGATTCGTCGCGCCTACGGAAAGACTCCGGTCGATCCTGAGCTTGAGGGCTGGGAGCAAGAGGGAACATGGCCCAGCGAGTGAGTCGTGGAGAAATCTGGACCTACGAGTTTCGCAAGCTCGACAAGCTGCGACCGGTCCTCGTCCTAATGCGAAACGCGACGATCGAAGTCTCGAATACGGTCTTGGTTGCCCCCGTGACCTCCACGATTCGCGACCTGCCCACCGAAGTTCAGGTCGGCGTGGAAGAGGGTCTCAAGCACCCTTCGGCGGTCAAGCTCGATAACATGCAGAGCGTGGACAAGGCGCGTCTCAGGCGCTTCGTTGGTATCCTCGGTGAGCAGCAAATGAGAAAAGTGTGTCTCGCTCTCGGTATCGCTACCGGCTGTGCCTGAAGTCAACCCAATGCGGTCCACCGAATGACCGGTGCGAGCGCACGCTCGCAGCTCGGTTCGTCCGGCGATCACGAGTTGGTTCGTCGGGCGGTGTGAAATGGCTCCCCGAGCAGGACTCGAACCTGGGACATGGTGATTAACAGTCACCGATGGGCACTGCGGTTGTCAGAAATCACTGAGGGGGAATGGCCTTCCGTGCCCGTGGGTGGCCGTAACCAGTTCCAATAGAGTTACCATGGGCGGCGGCCGTCACTCCTCGTCCCCGACTTAGTGCTGGGCCCCATGCTGGGTGCCAGAGATCTGGAAGGCCGCCGGCACGTTCTTCGTCCCCAGGATGGACGCTGCAGTCATCGAGCCTGTTTCGCGTTGCCTACTGCCGGCCCTAATGCAGAGTGCGGAGGACCGCGAGGGTTGGCTTAGCAATCGAGCTGTTGGGAGCGGTCGCCTCAAGTAGGCTTCTGACCGGGTGGGCGCTTCTGCGCCATGAGAAGTGAGGACCGCGATGGAGATCGAGCGAGTGAAGGGCGCAAAAGCTGCGGACCCGTTTCCCGTCTATGACGATCCGGTGGCAAGCCTCCTCGTGGCGCATGCCCGGGACGACTCGGGCCGCGACGCCGTGGTGGCTCATGTGCTGGGGACTTGCGCCGGCTATGCCTACGCGGACACTGGGACGGTGGCTATGGTCATGGCCCGACTCGGTCTAGGCGACAACGCCTGCGTCCGTGTGTCGCAAACGGTGGACGCGATGTTCGTCTTCTCAACCGTTTACCTGGTGCAGAGCCGCTGCGGTCGCATCGTGATCTTGTGTTACCGGGGCACTGAGCCAGGGAATCTCTTCAATTGGCTCGGCGATGCCGATACCGAATCGGAGCCAATGGGCCTCGACGCTGAATCGGCGAGGGTGCATGCCGGCTTCCACCGAAACGTGCGTGCGACGCGACTGGCCGTCACGAACGAGTTGCAGCACGCCCTGGAGCGCCGCTCGCTGCTAAATCCAACGACCAACGTGGACCATCCACTCGAGGCACTGTACGTCACGGGGCATAGCCTGGGCGGCGCCATGGCGGCGCTGCTTGCACTGTCAGTGGCCGGGAGCGCCGCGAGTAATCCGGCCATCGCCGAGAAACTGCGGGCCGTCTACACGTTTGGCCAACCTATGGTCCTCGTCGAACCGCTGCCCAAGCTTGCGCTGACGGTGGGACGGAAGCTGTTCCGCCACATTACCACCCGCGACATCATCCCCGCTCTGCCGGCGACAACGTGGGGGAAATTCGCGCACTTCGGGCAGGAGTATCGCCTCTCGGAGGGCGAGTGGCAGCGCTCGGAGATTCCCACCGCGCCGCTCACCAACATGCGACAGGTGCCTCGCTCCGTCCTGGCGCTTCTCTCCGCCGCCAAGCTCCGCGACTCGTCCCGCTACACTCTCGCCGAGCACGGGCCGCACAACTACATTGCCGCACTTCGGCCCAGGGGCAAGGTGACCGAATTCGGCGACCGCTGACTTAGCGGTTCCGCTGGCGCCGGAGTCAGACCGACAGTCCGCCCGGCCAGTGCTCCATCCATTGGCGATGCTCCGCGGCTTCCCGCCACGCGGGGTCATTGCGGTTGACGCGGTCCGAGCCCGCGATGAGCGCCTCGATCCGCGCCTCGAGCGCTGCGGCGACCGTCGCGTCCTCCACGAGGAGCACCAGCTCGCTCTCCCAATAGCCGGCGGTGAAGTCGAGGTTCAGGCGCTACCGACCGCGCAGACGCGTCCGTCCACGCTCATCACCTTCGCGTGGACGTGCGAGTGCACGGCACCGAGGCCGGGTGCCCATCCGGGCTGCTGCGGGCCACGGCGAACTGGTAGCCCTCGCCGCCTGCGGCGACGAGCGCGTCGATGCGCGAGTGGACCATTTCCGTTGCGGCGATGCGTGCCGTGGCCCAGGGGCCCTTGAAGGGCGTGCCGCCGTGGGTGGGTGTGAGGTGTCCGAAGAGGGTGCGCACTCGGACGCCGCGACGGAGCGCACGCAGCAGGGCATGCTGGATTTCGAGGATCAGTGGGAAGCCATTCACCGCGTAGACATGTGACTGCGCAGTGTCGATGAGCGCGAGGTAAGCCTCCAGCGTGGACGCGTCCTCCAGCCCGTGGTGGATGCCGAGACGGGCCTGCGTGCCCCCAGCTGGCGGACGCTCGGCAATGTCGAACGTCTCACCTCCCGTCTCGGTCCAGGACTCCAGAAAGGCGCGGTCAAGCGCGCTGACGACGGGGCCCTCGACCCGGGCGCCCCCGTCGAGCCACGGCACCTGGCGCCACGGCGTCGCGGACGTGAGCTGCACCTCATCGAACCCGGTGTAGTACTCGTGCGAGAGATTGCGCCCACCGATCAGTCCGACGGCGCCGTCGACGATGGCCATTTTGCGATGGTCCCGCCGCTTGAGGTCCTCGAGCGAGGGCACGCCGGTCAGCGGCCGCAACACGCGGAGCTCGACCCCGGGACGTTTGCTGAGACGGTCGAACACCGGATTGCGAATGCCGTACGAACCTTGAAAACCGTGCAGCGAATCGACGAGCACGCGCACGGCGACGCCACGGGCGCCGGCCGCGGCCAACGCCGCCTCGACCGCGTTGCCGACGTCATCGTCCAGCCCCATGTAAACTTGGAAGTGAAACCGCTCGCGGCTGGCCGCGATGGCGTCGAGCAGCCAGTGACGCGCCTTCGCGTTGTCGAACTCGAGCTCCACCCGGTTGCCGGTGATGAGTGAAGCCCCTGTCGTCGCCTGGAGGCGGCTGCCAATGGACTGGGACCCCGTGACGGGAGCCTCAATGCGCCATGGTCTCGTGGCGGCTTCAGGCGCGGTCACGGCTTCAAACCCGATGGTGCGCGGCGAGTGCGAGCCATCGTGAACGATGCCCACCACAGGGAAGCCAGCCCAGCGCATTCGCATGCCCACCCGCGCGAGACGGACGGCATCGACCACCTTCGCCACGTCGAGGGCTTCGCCCTCGTCGAGGATAGTGCTGGCATCGGCGACGACTGGTCGGAACCCGACGGCAGCCAACCGCAAGCGGATGCTTTTGCAGCTCCGGGTGGCCCGGAGGCGGACCGCCAAAAGTTCGGCGGATTCCTGAAGTCTGGCCAGCAGAGACAGGTCTTCGTCGGCGAGGCCGGCGTCGAAGAGGAGCAACGGCCGGGAGCCGGTCCGGATGACCGTGACCTGCTCCTCAATCTGAGCAAGCGGATTGGGAGCCAGGGTCTCCCCGACTCGGTAGACGCCGAGGGAAACCGCGTCGAGGCCGGCAGGCAACTCGCCCTCGCCGTGGGTGGTTGTGAAGGCGGCTACGACGCGGCCACCGGAAATGAATGCGACCTGTTGATCGGGGATGGGGTCGCGGCGTCCCACCCCGGACGCAATCGCAAGGCGTACCCGAGTGACGCCGGCTTCTTCCACGAGATCGGGCACGTCGAGCGCGCGCGTCAAGACGGGCGCGACCGTCTCCAGTTGGGGTAGGAATAGGACCGGTGCGGGCCAGCTAGCCGCGAGCAGCAAGTCACCAGGAAACCGCGGCAACACCAGCAGGTCGGTGGGAGCCTCACTCGTCTCAGCGCCAAGCCACGACCGTAACCCTCCGGAGAACGGCACGAGCTCCACCCTTGCCGTGATGCCTGCCATGTCCAGCGCATCCGAGAGCTTGCCGAGGGGAAAGCGCTTGCGACAGAGGACAACAGCATGCATCGCCGGAGTCCCGTGATCGCGCAGAAACGAAGCGACGTCGGCGCGTCCGCGCGCGCCCACCGCCAAGCACCTGAGCTCATTGAGCGGGCCATCGCCGGGCACGGCGCCCGCGGTCCAAAGCACAGCAAGAGACTGGTGCTTGCGCAACTCGGCGAGGACAGCAATACCCGTCAGCGGTAGCGGGCTCGCGGCGAGCAGGTCGATGCCCGACGCTTTCGCGAGCTGCGCCAGCTCGTCGATGGCGAGCCCGGAAGCCAGCTTCACTTCCCCCCGCGCTGCAGCGCCGGCAGCCAACTCGCGCAGGGCGTTGAGCGCCGCCAGCGCGGCCTGGTTCAGGTCGCCCGGCGCCTCGTCGGCAAGCCAGGCAATCTGGTGCTCCGGCAAGCGAGCGACGACGACCAGCAGCTCGGCGGCAGGCGCGATGCGGCGGATGACCGCCACGGCTGCCCGGGCATCTTTCCCGAGCTCGGTGATGAAGAGCACGCGGCGGTAGTTCATACGCAGCTCGGACGTTCGAGGATGGCAGTTTGCCGCATGGTGGTGCCTGATGCGTCGAGGACGTGCGCCTCGATGGTTACCACTTGTCCATCGTCGCCAATCTCGTAGCGGTTGAAACCGGCGCGGACCGCGGAATTCGGATGGTCGAGCGCAGCCCCGCTCGCGCAGATGACGTTTAGTGCGCCTGTGGCGGTGCGGAGCACGCAGCGCACCCGCACGTGCAGGTGACCAAAAAGCACGAGTCCACGCGCGAGAGGTGCGAGAGTGTCTCGGAGCTGCGCGGCGTCTACCAGCCCATCGCGCAGCCGGGCGAGGCAGTTCCGGGCGTCGACCGGCGGATGGTGCACCAGGATCAGCGGCACGCGCTTCGCCACTTCGGGATGGGCGAGCGCTCGTGCCAGGGCCACGCGCTGTTCATCGCCGAGAAAGCCGGAGGCGACGAACGGGGGGCGGGGCACCCCGCTCGACAGGGCGATGATCGCCGTCGGTCCCCGCAGCTTGACGCAGGGATATGGGCCGGCCGGAAGATCGAGCGCCAAGTCCGGGAGATCGCTCTTCAGGAACCGACGGAAGTAATGCGGAAACCGCCGTTCGTGTTGGACGGATGGAAGGTAGATGTCGTGGTTGCCTGGGACGACGGTGACCTCAACCGAGCGTGCGACGCCGTCGAGCAGTCTGAGCGCCTCCTCATACTCGCTCTCGAGGGCAAGGTTGGTGATGTCGCCGGTGACGACGACGTGGTCCGCGGAAGCAGCGGCGGCCTCAAGTACAGCGAGGAGATAGTCCCGGCGGAACACGCGTCCGCGGTGCAGGAGGAGGTTGGCCTGGCCGGTGAGTCGCTTGTTGAAGAGCAAGTTGTGCCACTCCACACCTCGGGTCGAGAGGACGTGGGTGTCGGAGACGTGAGCGATTCGCAGCATCAGTGGTTGCTCTGTCCACCAGCGTGAAGCGCAGCGTCCGTGCTTCCTATTCGCGAAAGTCTCGACGCGCAATCCGCCCGGTCTTCTTCCCCTCTGCATCGCTGGCGGAGTATTGCGAGAGCATTAGCGCCGCAGCTGTGCCCCGGGAATTCTTCATCGAGGCTCGTACATGACCAATGCGCTCGTTTCGCAAATAGCGCCTGGTGGCGCTTAAGCGTTCAGCTGACGGCTGGAGGGTCCGGCGGGGCCAATCCATCGGACGCGATGGGGTCACGCCATAAAGCAAGGAAGTCGCGATGATTTCTCCCTTTCGCCTTCAACGCGTGGAAGACCTCCTGGCCCAGCTGCAATTCGACATCTGGTTGCCCTGCGTCCGCAGCGGGCTCAGTTGCCCAGGCACACACCGGCTAGGCTCCAAAGGTCAGTACCGCTGCAAGGGCCATGGTCTTCATCACCATGGCCCTACACTACTGAGCAGCTTCATGCCGCGCGTGGCGAGAGCCGGTCAACTCCGCCGTGGATGCGCGCGGCCAGTACAATCCGCGAGATTCCCGTCACCAACACGGACGCACCGACGAGAGTACCCACGGCCCATACGGTGCTGGCCGGCCAATTGACGAGGACGAGCACGCCGGCGGCGGCGCCGAACAGGCCGTCAGCGAGGAGCCACCCCCAACCGTCGATCGGCCGGACGCGGATTGCTGTAACGATTGCAGAAATGCCGCGGACTACCAGCATCGCGCCGAGGACGAGCGTTAAACTCGCCACGCCCTGAAACGGGAAGACGAGGAGGACGATGCCTGCCAGCCCATAGAGCGCTGCGAGGAGGATGTGCCCAAAGAAGCTCCCGGCGGTCTGCGAGCTGAATGCGAGAAAAATCCCCATCACACCCACCACGATGAGCGTTGTCCCGAGAAAGGCCGTGGTGAGCATTCCCGTGGCGAACGGATAGACAATGAGCAAGATGCCCAAGGCTGCCGTTAGCACTCCCATGAAGATGCTCCATGCCGAGTGCTTCCTGACTTCATCAAGGATTGTCGTGCCTGGTGTCATAGCCCTTCCTCCTGCGTTAGTTGTTTGAATTCCGAAAGACCGGACGGCCGTTCGGCATCTCAGGGAGACTTCGCTCTGGCGGCGGTCGCCTTCGCCTTGAGGAATGCAACCTTTGCCTGGGATGCGCCTTCGGCGCGCTGGCGCTGCTCCTTTGCTTTCTGCAGCCGCGCCTGCAGTTTGGAATCCAGCTGGTTGAGGCGTTCCAGCAGCTTTGCCTTGCGCTCGGCGTGCGCTTGGGCAAGCTCGGCCTTCATCTCTGCGATGTCCGCCTTGATGGCAGCAGTATCCTCATCGTTGGCGATGTCTCGCACGGCCGACACAGCACGGCGATACACGGCCCCGCCCAGCTTCTCCATGCGCGTATCCACCGGGGTCGTCCACTCCTCCTCGATGTCGGCAACCACTGCAGCCTTGCCCGGCGTAAGCGCCTTCATGACGTCGTCGAGGAAGTCGTCGGCGATACGGGCGTTGTCCACGTCGGAAGCGGCACCCACGGTCATGCCGGCCACAGCGCCAATTGCCACACCTGTCGGGCCTCCGAGTAGCCCGATGAGGCTTCCGAGGGTCGTGCCCACGAGCGTTCCAAACGGCGCCGACTCATTCCCCTGTTTCACCGTTGCTGTGCCGTCAGAGTTCTTTGCGACTACTGCAGAAGCGTAGAGGGAGATGCTTCCCTCGAGGTCAAGCCCTACCAACGCCTGTTTGCCCTCGTAGGCTTTGGCCTCTTTGTCGAAAACCACCACCAGCATGCGATTCATGTGCGTCCTCCGGTCGACTAGGCGTTCACGAATCGAAAGCGTCTGACCTAGTACAGATGCCTCCAGCGATGAGCCTTGCGCTCAAACACAACGAAACCGTAACCACCTTCCGACTGGGCACCAGCGAACGCCAGGAGGCTCCCTTCATTGCTCGGTTAGTGAAACGAGCGGGGTTCGGTAGCCGCGCAACGCGTGCGGGGCACGTCTCCTCCGCGCAGGACGTGCGCTTGCCGCGGTGAGCAGCACTCACGCGCCGTGCACGAGCACCGGACGCGCTGTCCAAGTGCGGCTACGCTAGCGCGGCATCCCGGGCAGCGGCGTCACAGGCCAAGCTCCCGCGCGTTCTGCTCCGCAAGGTAGTCGAAGGGTGGTGGAGGCCGCGCGAAGTTGGCAGCTCTGCGATGCAACGGTAAGGCAATCGAGAATCAGCCCTTCCGAAGCTCCCCGACCAGGACTCGAACCTCGGACATGGTGATTAACAGTCACCCGCTCTACCAGCTGAGCTATCGGGGAATAAGAGGGGCGGTCTTTAGGGTGGGAGTCGAGGGATGTCAACGCCTTGGCCAGCTGAGGAGAGGCTTCGTGCCATCGACTGGGCACCGCTCGGAGCAATTCGTGCTGACCTCGTCGACGCACTCGGCCCTGTCCTCGCGGGCGCCGAAGCAGCTCGAGCGCTGACGCACCTGCTCCGACGACATCCCACCTGGACGGCTTCGGAGCGAAACATTGCTGCCGAAGCCCTCTTTGGCGTGTCGCTCTGGCGCAGACGCCTTCAATTTCATTCCCGCGATGCATCGCCCGAGGCGTTGCTGGAGGTGCTCGTTCGTGGGCCCGGTGCGCAAAGTGAGCCGTTGCTGGAAGAATGGCCGACGCGCCTTTCCTTCCCTGACTGGCTCGCCTCCGAGTTCTCTGAGGCATTGGGAGTCGAGGCGGAAGCCTTCGCCGCGGCGTCGAATCTTCCTGGCCCCATTGTCGTTCGGGCGAACCGCCTCAGGGTTGACCGCGAAGCACTCGGGCAGCGACTGACGGCTGAGGGCGTCGAGGCCAGGCCCACCTCCTACGCGCCTGACGGACTCATTCTCTCCGGGCGACCGAACATTCTGGGTCTCGCGAGTCACCAAGAGGGCCTCTTCGAGGTCCAGGACGAGGGCTCGCAGCTCGTGGGCGCGTGCCTGGGAGTGGAGCCCGGCGACAGCGTGCTCGACCTCTGCGCCGGCTCCGGTGGGAAGACGCTGCTTCTGGGAGCAGCCCTCAGAGACCGGGGGCACCTTTACGCCTATGACGTTGACTCAGCTGCGCTCGAGCGGCTCGCGCACCGTGCCATCCGTGCTGGCCTTCGGGACTCGCTGCGTGTCCTCCCGTCGCTTCCGACGGAGGTTCGTGCGACACGTGTCCTCGTCGACGCGCCGTGCTCCGCTCTTGGAACACTTCGCCGGGGGCCGGACGTGCGCTGGCGGATGTCTCCGGAGGCCGTCGCTGCATTTCCGAGACTCCAGGACAACCTACTCAACACCGGCGCGGCGCACACGTCGCCCGGCGGCCGCCTGGTCTATGCAACTTGCACCATTCGCGCTCACGAGAACCAGGACGTCGTGCGGCGCTTCCTGGCCGCGCACCCCGAATTTGTTCAAGAGCCTGCTCCGCTTCCGGTGGAGCTGCGCACAGCCGACGGCGAGCTTTGGACGTTGCCCCACCGCAGTGGGATGGACGGTTTTTACGCAGCCGTCCTTCGACGGAGCGGTTGACGGTCAAGCTGGCTCTCGAGCCGGCCGTCGAGGGGCAGTCAGGCCCTGTGTTGGCTTCTAGGAAAAGTCACCGGCTGACAGAAAGGCCGCCCGGCTCAGCAGGTAGCAGGGGTGTTGGAGGCCCGTCGGTGGGTAGTGCTCGGCGTGCGTTCTCTGAAAGCCGAGCTTTTGGAGGACGCGTTGCGACGCCGAATTCTCCGGGTGGTGCCCGGCGAAGATGGCCTTGATGCCGAGCACGTCGAAGGCATGCTGGACTGCGGCCCGGGCGGCTTCCGTCGCCAAACCTTGGCCCCAGTACTCCTGCCGGAGAAGGAAGCCGAGCTCTAGGACGCCCGACTCCGAAGGACGCGGCCGAAAGCCGCAGCAGCCAACCAAGGCTGCATTGGCGCGCAGAAACATGGGCCCGTACTGCACTCCAAACATTGCCTGGCCGGTCATCTCTCGGCGGACGCGCTCTTCCACCTGGGTCGCGGTAAAGGGCTGCGCCGTAATAAATGATGTGACGCGAGCGTCGCCCCACAGCTGTGTTGCCAAGGCGGTGTTGTCAGGCCGCCACGTCCCGAAGGTGAGGCGAGGCGAGCTGGGAAGGCAAAGCGCCCCCGGCTCATCCGTCTCGAGGAAGTCGAAGAGGAGTTGGTTGAGGCGCTCCGGGTCTTCCATCGGCCCCATGTGGCCGACGCCGGCCATTTCCAGCAGCCGCGCGTGTGGAAGCGGTTGCTGGTACGTCTGGGCCATGGCCCTAAAATTCGGCGAGTCCCGCTCGCCGACAAGCACCAGCACTGGGCATTGGACCTCCTTTAGACGGGACCTCGGCTCGTCTCCCAGCAGAAGCGCGTCTACCAGTGCCAGGGTTCGCACTTTGTCGGGGTGTGCCAGGGCAAAATGCATCGCCACCGCCCCGCCGTAGGAAAGCCCCACCAAGTGCACCGGCTCAAGGCGCTTGGCCGAGATGAGCTCGTGCAGCGCTGCCGCCGGGCCAGTGACGCCGGCCTCGGCTCCCGTCGGACCGAAACCCGGTAAGTCGGGCGCCAGCACTCGGTGACAGCGTTTCAACGCTGTGACTTGCTCGCTCCACATCCGGGCGTCCAGCCCGAAGCCGTGCAGAAGGACGACGGGACTCCCCGAGCCGACGTCCACGTGCGGAAGCGTTCCCTCCACCGGTCTCACCACCTTGGCGTGTAGCATCCCCGTCCAGGGACGGGTATGCACATGACTGCTGGTTCGGTGCGGTGGCTTTTTGTGGCAGCTCTCATTTTGTCGCAGGCGCCCCGGGCTCAAACGACGGAACGGCCCTGTGCCTTCAACGGACTCCGCCGTGGTGAGACGCCCCCCTGCCTCGGAGGGGAGCGAACGGTCATGGGTCGGAGCTACTGCGTCCACGTCCCAGCTGCCCCGAGAGCGGGACTGCCCGTGGTGCTGCTGCTTCACGGTTACACGAGCAACGGGGAGAACCAGGCCCGCTACTTCGATCTGGATTCCGCGGTGGAGCGTCGGGGATTCATTCTGGTTAAGCCCAACGGGACGAAAGACCCCGGCGGGCGCCGATATTGGAATGCCGGTCGACACCTGTCCCCCAAGGCCCCGGATGATTTGGCTTACCTCACGGCTGTCTTGACGGATGTCGTCACAGCGTTCGGCGCGGACGGGAACCGCATCTTCGTCGTCGGACACTCCAACGGTGCCTTCATGGCCAACCGACTGGCGTGCGAGCGCAGTGAGCAAATCGCGGCTGTTGTCAGCCTCGCCGGGGCGGTCGACCCCGCCACCTGCCATCCAGCCCAGCGCGTTTCTGTGCTTACGGTGCACGGCACGGCAGATCCCCTGGTCCAATATGGAGGCGGCTCCTCCGGTTTTCTCGGCACCTACATATCCGCCGAGGCGACTTTGGCCTTCTGGGCGAGGGCCAATGGGTGCACCGGAGCCAAGACGCCAGGCAAGCCCCTCCACCTCACGTGCAACAGCACCACGGCAGAGACTACTGACGTCTCCTACGCGGGCTGTCCGGCAGGCATTGGGGTCGAGCATTGGCAGCTGGAAGGCATTGGCCACGTTCCGAACTTCGCGCTCCCGGCCTGGCCGGAGGCTGTCCTCGACTTTCTCTGGGCGCACCCCAAGGTCAAAGTCACGAAGTGAGCGCGTCCCTCAGGGGAGGGACCGCCAGAGTGCCCATGCTCGTAATTGCAGCCCGGCGAGTCCCTGACACTTCCGGGAATTGCTTGTTCCGCTCCTTGGGAGGGCTGGACGTTCCCTGGCTCGCCCGCTGGCCGGTGCTAGCCTCGTCCGCCGGATGCTTCGACCCCCGCCGCTCCGGCCCGGAGACCGCATCGCCATTGTCAGTCCGTCGAGTCCCGTCGACCCTGAACTTCTCGGGCTCGGCGTTGCGCGTCTCGCGGAGCGCTATACCCCCGTTCTCGACAAGCACGTCTTCGACGCTCAGCGGTACCTGGCGGGTGCGGACGCGGTACGCGCCGACGCGCTGGCGGCAGCACTGAAGGACTCGGACATCCGCGCCGTCTTCTGCGCCCGGGGAGGGAGTGGCGCTGGACGGCTGCTCCCACTCTTGGACGGCATCGGCCAACCTCCGAAGCTCTTGCTCGGCTGCTCTGACGTTACCGTCCTGCACGCGGCCCTGCAGTCGCATGGGCTCTCGAGCGTCCACGGACCGGTGGTGACACAAGTAGCGGACCAACCTCAGTTCGTCCTGGACCGGCTCTTTCAACTCCTCGAAGGCGGCCTGCCGCCGCCTCTCACCGGGGCAGCGCCGCTCGTGGGAGGCATTGCGGAAGGTCCACTTCTCGGCGGAAACCTAGCCGTGCTGGCGACTCTCCTGGGCACCTCCTGGCTTCCAGACACGAGAGGGGCCGTCCTTCTCCTCGAGGATGACGGTGAGCAACCGTACCGTCTGGACCGTCTGTGGACGCACCTGCGAAACGCCGGCATCTTCGCTGGCCTGGCCGGCATTGCCTTGGGGGACTTCACCAACTGCGAGCGCCCGGGCGCCAACTTCTCCGTCCGGGACGTCCTGCGCACACTCGCCGAAGAGACTGGCCTTCCCTGCGCGGTGGGCTTTCCTGTCGGCCATGGGCCCGTCAACATGCCTCTCAGTTTGGGGACCCGCGTCCGCCTGGACGCCGATGCGGGCAGCCTCACGCCGCTGGAGGCGGCCACCGAGTGACGGACCCGCTCCAGGCGTTGCTCGACGCAGGCGTTAGTGAGGGTAGCTTCCCAGCGGCCCAGGCATCGGTCTGGCATAAGGGCCAGCCCGTCTTTCGCGGCGCGAGCGGCGGCGTCGCGCGGGACACACCCTTCGACTTGGCCAGCCTCACCAAGGCCATCTGCACCGTGCCCTTGTTTCTCCGCGCCTGGACGGATGGGGCCGTCAACCCCGAGACGCCAGTGGCTCGCTTCCGCCCCGGCACGCCGGCAGCAGAGGCCGGTGTCACGCTGGGCCAACTCCTCACCCACACCTCTGGGCTTCCGAGCTGGCTCCCACTCTTCTCCGAGCCCATCCAGCGTCTGCCGGACTTGCTCTCGCCGGACTGCACGGCCGCGACCCGCTTCGCCGTCCGGGCACAGGTGGTGGACACTGCCGCGCGGACAACGCTTGTCACACAGCCAGACGGCCCGCAGACGTACGGTGACTTGGGCTTTCTCTTCCTCGGGGAGCTCCTCGCGGAGCTGTCCGGAAAGCCTCTGGACGCCCTGTACACGGCCCGTGTGCGCGAGCCGCTGGAACTCGGCGCCCATTTTCACCGTCTGTCTGGAAAGGGCCATGACACGCGAGACGTCTGCGCTGGCAACTGGGACGGGCTTCCACCCACAGGTCGAGTGCGGCCTCGTCCACCAGCGCCCGGACAGGGCTATGACTGGGCTGGCATCGAGCCCGTTCCTTCCGGCCCCGGCGAGGTGGACGACGACAATGCGTGGGTTCTAGACGGCGTCGCTGGGCATGCCGGCCTCTTCGGAAGCGCTGAGGATGTCGCGCGCTTCGGGCAGCTGGCCTTGGAGGAACTCGGCGGGGCGGGTCGCATTGCCCCCGCTCGGCTTTGGGAGCGCGCCGTGTCCCCGGTGCCCGGCGGCGTCCATGGGCTGGGCTTCGACACGCCATCCCCGTACGCGTCTTCTGCCGGGACCCACCTCGGAAACAGTCCGCCCGGAGCCTTCGGACACCTCGGCTTCACCGGGACGAGCCTCTGGGTGGACCGCGGTCGGGACTTGGTGGTGGCCCTGGTGACCAACCGCACGGCGCGGGGCCGCGAGAACGTGGGCATCCAGTCCTTCCGCCCACGCTTTCATGACCGGGTGGTCGTGGCGCTCGGGCTCGAATAAGGAAGCCCGTCAGGTGGCCACCGCCGAAGATGGAAATGTGTTGCAGGACGTCGCTCCGGACTCCATCCGGCGTGTTCATCTCCTCGGCGTCGCGGGCACGGGCATGGGAAGCTTCGCCGGGCTCCTGAAGGCCAAGGGCTACGTCGTCAGCGGGAGTGACAACGACGTCTACCCGCCCATGAGCGAGATGCTCCGGGCGTGGGGCATCGAGGTCCTGACGCCCTACCGTGCAGAAAACCTCGACGCGGCGAAGCCCGACTTGGTGGTGGTGGGCAACGTCATCCGCCGTGTCAACCCAGAGGCGACAGCGGCACGCGAGCGCGGGCTGCCACAAATGAGTTTCCCGGCGGCGTTCGGCTCCCTGTTTCTCGCCGGCCGCCACCCGGTGGTGGTGACGGGAACGCACGGAAAGACGACGACGTCGGCCCTCCTGTCCCACCTTTTGGTCACCGCGGGCTTGGACCCCTCGTTTCTCGTGGGCGGCGTCGCTCAAAACGGAGGCACCAGCTTCCGGCTCGGGCATGGGCCGCACGTCGTCGTCGAGGGCGATGAATACGACACCGCCTATTTCGACAAGGGGCCCAAATTCCTGCACTACCGGCCGCGGACGGCGATGCTCACCAGCGTCGAGCTGGACCACGCGGACATTTACCGCGACGAGGCGCACTACCAGTCGGCCTTCGAAAGCTTCGTAAAGCTTTTGCCGAACGACGGCTTCTTGGCCGTCAGCGCCCACTGGCCGCGAGCCCTGGACGTCGCGAGCCACGCCCGCTGCCGCCGCGTCCTGTACGCCCGCGGTCCCCATCCCGGCGCCGGGGTATGGGCCGAGGACGTCCAACAGGGCCCGGCGGGGACACGCTTCACCCTCGTCGAGCAAAGCAAGCCCCTGGGCCACGTCGAGCTCCTCGTCCCAGGCCTCCACAATGTGGAGAACGCGGTGGGAGCATGGGCCGTCGTCTCCGCACTTGGGCTGTCTTTTCCCGAGGCCCAGGCCGGCTTTGCCAGCTTCGCCGGTGTCCGTCGTCGGCAGGAGCTCCGGGCGGAAGTCGCTGGGGTGGCCGTCATCGACGACTTCGCCCATCATCCCACGGCGGTGCGCGAGACGGTGCAGGCCCTGTTGGGGCGTTTCCCGGGGCGTCGTCTGTGGGCCGTCTTCGAGCCTCGAAGCAACACCTCCCGCCGCAAGCTTCACCAGGCGGCGTATGTTTCTGCCTTCGAAGGCGCAACCCGAGTGAGTCTCCGCATCCCGGAGCGGCATGACCGCGTCCCGGAAGGCGAGGAGCTGGACGTCCCCCAGTTGGTAGGAGCGCTTCGCGGCCGCGGCCTCCAGGCGGATGCAGAGCGGGACGTCCCGGCGCTCGTGGAGCAGGTGGCGACAGAGGCGCGTCCCGGAGACGTCATTCTCGTGATGTCCAACGGCAGTTTCGGGGGCTTCCATGAAGCCCTCATCGCCAAACTCCGTGCGCGCAGCGCTGAAATGCAATGAGGGGTGGGCTGGGCCGTCCTCGCCTTTCTTTGCGCCCTTGGCTGCTCCGGCCTTCTCGGGACATTGTCTGGAGACGGTAGAGTCGCCTGGGTCCAAGAAGGTTGGGACAACAACATTGCCGCGGCGCTCTCGGACAAGCTTCGCGCACTCGTGGGAGGTGGAACGTGAAGCAACTGCTAGGACTCACCGTGTTTGCAGTCCTCGTGGCTTGCGCCAGCACGCCTCCTGCGCCGAAGCCACCTCCCGGCGCACCCATTACTTTTTCCCTCCCCATTTGGCCGACGGCGGAGCAGCACTCCTTTGCCGATGACAGAGGCTACATTGTCGTCCTCGACGCCTGGGCAAGCTGGTGTGCGCCGTGCAAGACGGAGCTCCCCCAACTGGACACCTTGGCCAAGCAGTGGGCACCCCAAGGGGTCCGCGTCTACGCCGTCAACATCGACACGAGCGGTGGGACGGTGCAGCCGTTTCTCACGACGTACAACATTGGTTTGCCAATTCTTCTCGACCCCGGCGCCGGCGTACTGACACAGACGCTGGGGCTCAAGAACATGCCCACCACGTGGGTGTTCGACAAGGAAGGGCACCTCGTCCTGAGCGAGGAAGGAAGCCTGGGGCGTGTCCCAGAGACCGTCAACGCGATGCTGGCCCAGTCCGCCAAGCCGTGACTTCCGTCTCCGAGCCGCCGGACGCATTGCTTGCGTCGGCGGAGGCCGCGGCACGGCTCGGTGGCAATGTCCTCCGCGAAGTCTTCGGGCGCGCGCGCACCATCAGCTACAAGGGCGGCATTGACCTTGTCACGGACGCGGACAAGGCCAGCGAAGCGGCCGTCCTCGGCTTCTTGCGTGTCCGGCACCCTGGGCATTCCATCCTTGCCGAGGAGAGCGGCGCCTCCGGAGCCGGTGAGTACCGGTGGATTGTCGACCCCCTCGACGGCACCACCAACTACGCCCACCAGCTCCCACACTTTTGCGTCTCGGTGGCGGTGGAAGGCCCAGGCGGGCTCCTGGCCGGAGCGGTGTACGACCCGCTCAAGGACGAGCTCTTCTCTGCGGCCCGCGGACGTGGCGCTGTCTGCAATGGCACAGCACTCCGTGCCTCAGACGCGACGGAGCTCAACCGCTCCCTCCTCTGCACAGGCTTCCCCTACAACGTGCACGAGCATCCCGAGGGCCCGATGGGCCTTCTGCAGCGCTTCATTCGAAAGGCCCAAGGCATCCGCCGGATGGGCAGCGCGGCCCTCGAGCTCGCGTGGGTGGCCGCGGGCCGTTTCGACGGGTACTTCGAGTTTGGACTCAAGCCCTGGGACATCGCCGCCGGGGCGCTGCTGGTGACAGAGGCTGGCGGGGTATGCCGTCGCATTGACGGTGCGCCGCTGGACCTCGCCGTGGGGGACGTCCTGGCCTGCGCGCCGGGACTCGAAGGCCCGCTGGTGGCGGAGTGCCGGAATTTCCTGAGGGAACTCGGGTACGTGCCTCGCGCCGGTGGTTCCGGCCGCTAGACGCGTTCTCCCCGGGGTCGCGGGCGTTGCGGTAGGGTGCGTGGGGTTGAGGAGGCACGCGCCATGTCCGAGCCCATCCGTAACTTCACTGAATTCTGGCCCTACTACCTCGGTGAGCACAGCCGGCAGGGGACGCGCACGTTGCACCTCATTGGAACCTCGCTCTCCCTTTGTCTGGCGGTTGCTGCCGTGGTGACGGGGCGGTGGTTCTTGCTCGTTGCGGCGCTTGTCTGTGGCTACGCGTTTGCCTGGGTGGGGCATTTCTTCGTCGAGCACAACCGCCCAGCCACCTTCCGCTACCCCCTCTGGTCGTTCGCCGCGGACTTCAAAATGTGGTGGTCGGCGCTGACGGGACGGCTTTCGGGTGAATTGCAGAGGGCGCAGCGCGGATAGCTCTCAGCGCGGCGAGAACCCAACCCCGGCCGTCCTCAGGGGTGAACGCCTTCCTTTGCGGCGACGCGCGCTGACTCCGAATTGGCGGCGCCTGAGCGCCAGGCCCTCCGTGCAAAGAGGAGCGCCCGCCGTCCGCACTCGGCGACTTGGAGGAGAGGTCTTGGAATGCCGGTGAGTGGTGCTCGGAGGTGCAAAGTCGAGGTGAGGGGGTCCGGCCATCGCGCGCGAATTGCGGCGGTCGCCCGGCGCACGTCGAGGCGGTGCAGCTCGAGCAGCGAATCAGGTGGGGCTTGGAAGCCGCCGCCCCAGGCGCGAAGCACGGCCTTCCGAAACCAGGCCGGCACCGGAGCCCGAGGCGCCCCTGGAGGGAGGTGGGCTCCGAGCATCTCCTCGGCGAGGCCAAGGAGGGCAACGACGGCGTCGCTGAGGTGGGAGTTTCCGGCCAGCACCGCCTCCCAGCGGAAGCCCGAGGGTAGCGCCTCAACAAAGGCTGCAACGTCACAGAGCCAGAGCGGCCGCCAGCCGCCGTGGTCGAGCTGATGCAAGCAAATCAGCCGGAGATGGTCCTCGGCCGCGAGGACGCGGAACGTAGCGCCCCCGAGGGTCTCTTTTGAACTGCGGGCGGCCAATTCCGCGAAGCTCTTGTCGGGAAGGAAGCGATTCAGGACTCGCATGTCGAGGTCAATCAATCCGCGGAGGTCCGGTGCAAGGCCGTTGATGACCTCGCGCGCGCAAGCCTCGTCCTGCTCGTTGACCAGAAGGTCCACATCCCCATAGGGCCGAAGGCCGGGCCTCGCGTACAACCGCGCCAGCGTCCAGCCTTTGAAGACCAGCGGCGAGAGGCCCGCTGAGTTGAAGTGGTGAAGCACGTGCTCGAAATTCTTGGCGTGGACTGCTGCTTGAATCGTGTGGAGGCGAAAGGCCTCCTGCAGCGCTGCCGCCTTGTTCTGTTTTGACAGCGATGAGCTGCGGAGCCGCCACCACGCGAGCGCCCCGCAGCCCGTACCCAGAAGTGTCTCGTACGCTGAGTCGAGCTCGCGCGAGTCTGAGACGGGCTCCGGTTTCTCGCGCCAACTGCTCCGCAAAACGTCGGAAATGGTGAGGCCAAGTGAAAGTCGTCCGTGGACAGGAGCTTTCATCGCAGGGTCAGAAGCCTAGCCCGCCGCACAGGAGTCGTCGGGCCGGGAGAATACGGAGTCCGCTGTCAGAACCAGACCGAGGCTGCTCTTGGCCTCGCGTGGCGGGAGGACGCCTCTGTCTCGGGCGTCGGAACGTCCTAGACGCTCCGCATCAGGCACCCTGGGTAAAGCCTCACCGGGGGTTTGCACCGCCTACCGGCGCCCCCGGTAAGGGGGCTTCCCAGCGTCTATTCAACTTCCGGTGTCCCCGGTGTCGGACTCACACAAGATATTTTCGCTCCGGGAGAACCGGGTGCCTCTTCTCTGCCGCTTTGGAGGGGTGCTCACGCCTCTGCCACGCCGAGAGACTGGAAAGGGGACTCGAGTGGGAGGCTTTTGGGCTTTCGGGTATTGTGACGTAATGCAAACGGTCCTGACGCGAAGCGTGGCCCTGGCGTTGTTCGGAGCGCTTCTATTCGCCGGTTGCACCAACGAGGGCAATCCCAAGCCAGTTATCAGCACCTTCACGTGTCTCCCGAACATCCTTCCCGGCGGCCCTGGCCACGTGACGTTCACTTGGGCCGTGAGCGGTGCGATTAGCCTCAACATCGATCCGCTGGTGGGCGCGGTGAGCCCGGTGAACAATGGGAGCGCGACGGTTGAGGTGTCTGCCACTACCACCTTTACGCTCACAGCGACGGGTTTGAACGGAACGACCACCGCCACCTGCCCCGTGACCGTGACTCAACAACCGGTCATCAACAGCTTCATTGCCACTCCATCGACGACGACCGCTGGAGGCGGTTCGGTCGTGTTCTCGTGGAATGTAACCGGCGCTACGACGCTCGAAATCGATAATGGCGTCGGGACGGGTTTTCCGGTCACCATTGGCAACAAGACGAAGCAGGTCGCCGTAACCACGACCTTCACATTGACCGCGTGCGACAGCGCCGGGTGTGTCACAGCTTCTGTCACAGTCACTGTTCCTCCACCGGTCATGAACCCGACGGTGAATGGCACGGTCGTCGACATCAATGGGCAGCCTGCCTCTGGGCAGACGGTGCTCATCACCTCAGGGACTACGTTTAGCCAGATGGTAACGACAGATGTGAACGGTGCTTTTACCGTGCCCGCCGTACCGACGCCCTATAACGCGACCATCATCCAGGCGAGCATCGCTACGGAATACGTGGGCCTCACTCGTGGAGACCCGACATTGACCGCGTTCTTTTTTGTCTCCGATAACCGGAGCGCGGGACTTTCAGGAACCTTCACTGGTGGGACGTTTCCCGAGCCGCCCGGGTACAACACGACGCTCATCTTCGATTCACCACAAACCGTGCATGGCCTTGGAGACCCAACATCAGGAAGCTACTCAGCAACGATAAAATGGCCAGGAGCGAGCACAACGACCGGAACACTTTACGCACTGCAGGTCCACACAGACGGTGGGGTTCCGGCAGACTACCCAGGATTTGGCATGCGGAGTGGCGTCACGCTCACGGATACGAGCAGCGTTGGTGGCCAGAACGTCGCGCTGAACGCCGTGACGGCGGGAGCATTGTCGGGGTCCGCAACTGCGCCCCCTGGTTATTCCATTCTTTATAAGTCGATTGACTTGCAGGTGGCGTCGAATCTCAGTTTGAACGTCCTTTTCGACCCAACCGCGAACGGGACATTCGGTTATGTGACGCCTGCGGTCTCGAATACGACGCTCACCGTTACTGCGGCGGCCAGCAGCGCTCTAGGAGAGTTCAGTGCGGTTATTAAGGCTGGCCAGTCGGCAAACGCGTCTGGCCTGACGTTCACGATTCCAGCCGCTCCGGTGCTGACCGCCCCACCCGATGCGGGAACGGGCGTCACTTTGACGACTCCATTCACTTGGACCACCTACCCAAGTGCGGTCTATGAGTTCCGAACCGGAGCAGCGGTGGTCTGACCTTTTACATCCTAACGGCGTCAACGACGGCAACGCTTCCGGACCTCAGTGCCTATGGGTTGCCCCTACCCTCGACTACGGACTTCTCATGGTTTGTTGTGGCGCTTGCCCCTGTCGCCAGCGTCGACCTCCTTGCAGCGCCCGGTGGGTTCAACAGCATCACGATTGATCTCAACGAGGGCGTGAGCGCAATGCAGTCCTTCGTGACTGCTCCTTGAAGGTTGCGCGGCTGTAGCGCAGCTCGCGAGCGGAGAGGTCCGAACGAGCCGTCAACCGAACATCAGGGGCATATTTCCCCTGTATTCGGGCATGCCACTCCCGGATTACTGCAACACTGCTGGCTTGCACCGATGCAGAACATTCCGGACGCGATGCAACTGCTCGCGGCGGCGGCCGCCTTCGGAGCGAGAATCACCATGATGACGGGCGCGGCCAATCCCACGCCAACAAGGACGCGGCGCCGAAATAGGTTTGCAGTTGGGAGTTCCCCACCATTTTCCAGAAGCCCCGCCTCCGCGAACTGCCGAATTGCCCTGGCTACAACTTCCGTCGCGAGCTCCGTTTCGGCGGCGAGAGCGTCGATGGGTCGAGACCCATCGCACAACGCCCAAATTCGACTCGCGGAGGCGTTGAGAGAGGAGGCCTGATGCGTCGCCTCGACGTACAACAACAACTCACCGTCGACTTCTTGAGAGACGAGGCCGCGGCGAAGGGGCCGCGGGACGAAGGCGCGCGCCGTGGACATGGGCCGTAAGCTTAGCACCCCCCAGCCTTCCTGCGGCCAGACGTAGGACTGCCCTGGCCATCCTCGAGGCGTCCCCGCGCGGAGACCGGTACCCTTCGGCCCCGGTAACGGCACGAGCCAAGGTCGCCATCACTTGGGCGGGCCTGTCTCTTACAGCGACTGCGTTCGCAAGGAGAGACAGCACGAGTTCTCCCTTGCTCAGGGGTACTGGGTGCCAGCGACCCCCCTTGGAAAATTCCGTCAGGAGGACAACCCCTAAAGCAAGCGGTTTTCCGCCCGTTGGAGCCAATGAGCGGCCGACCGGGACCCGTTGTTTCGCACCGTCTTTGAGTCTGATGGAGAGTGCGCGAGCGTAAGGATGGACCCTGCCTCGAGTGTCGAGTAGCGCATATTCGTCCGAGTAATACGTCGCGCCGGCCTTGAGGAGCGCCCGCACCAACGTCGTTTTTCCAGCGCCCGACGCTCCAGGAAACACGAGCGCTCTTTCACCCACGCCCACCACACCGGCGTGGATGAAGACAAACGCGGGCGAGTGCTGCGCGACGAAGAGTTGGAGGTCGCTCTCGAGCACGTCGAGTGCTCCGCTGTGGGACAGCCTCTGGGCAAGAGTCGTTCCGTCGGTTTCGACCCGGACACCGTCCGCTGCATGCGCCAGCACATATTCGCGGCGGGGCCGTCCGGCGCGGCTGGGCCGCCACGTGGGTGGCACCCGGAGGCGGGCTTCTTCGAGAAGTCCCGGCGTGTCCGCCTGGACAGCGAAACCCACTCCGAAGGCGCTGCCTTCCAATTTGAGTCGTGCTGCCACGGACACGGAAGCGTCGCACGGTCCTGGGTCGACAGGGGAGCGCATCTCGTCGGCCACAGACGGCCGCGGAGCGCTCGCGGCTTGGAAACGTGGGGGAGCGCTACTTCGCTGGAGCCGGAGAGGAAGCGTTTGCTGGCGCGGGTGGGGCGTCCGTGTTGCGGACTTGCCAGCCACCTCCGAGCGCACGGTAGAGGCTGATGAGCGCGAGGTAGCGCTGGGCACGCACGGCCGCGAGGTTGAGCTGGGCCGGGAAAAGGCTGTTCTGGTTGGTCGTGACTTCCAGGTAGCTCGAAACGCCGCCCTCGTACCGGTCAATGGCGAGGTCGACTGCTTGCTGTAGGCTATTCACCTGCGACTCGCGTTGCACCAGCACGGGCTTCAACGACGCCGTGTCGTTGAGCGAACTGGCCACTTCCTGAAAGGCGTTGAGGACGCTCTGCTCGTAGGTGGCCTCCGCTTGTGCCCAGCTTGCCCACGCGGCGTCGTACTGGCCCTTCAACTGTGCACCCTGGAGTATGGGTGCAAGCCAACTCGCAGCGCCGCCTCCGGACCAGACGAAGGAGGGCCCGGTGAAGATTTTCGTGAGGTCCGGCGTGGCCAGGCCAAGGATGCCGGTGAGGCTGATGGAGGGAAAGAAGTTGGCCTTGGCGACCCCGATGAGGGCATTGGCGGCGATGAGTTGCTCCTCCGCCTGGTGGACGTCAGGCCGTCGCTCGAGCAGCGTCGACGGCAGTCCCGGGGGGATTTCCGGTGGGTAGGAGAACTCGGTGAGCGTCTTCCCGCGCGGAATCGGGCCCGGGGGACGGCCGAGGAGGTACGAAATCTGGTTCTCCTGGTCGGTAATTTGTCGCTGCAGGTCCAAGGCAGTGGCGCGCGCGTCATCGACCTGGGCCTGCCCGGTGGCCACTTCGAGCTTCGACCCGGTCCCTCCTTCAAGGCGTGCCGTGTAGAGCTCGAGCGTCTTCTCGTAATTCTTGCTGGTGGCGTTGGCGATTTCGAGCTGCGCGTCGAGCTGGCGGAGGATGACGTAGGAGGCCGCCACGTTGGCGATGAGGGTGACGATGACGCCGCGCCGTCCATCCTCGCTGGCCAGGAATTGGGCCACCGCGGCCTCTGTCCCCCGGCGGAATTTTCCCCAAAAGTCTATCTCCCAGCTGAAGGAGGCGCTGATGTTGAATTGGGCGCCGCGCGGTTGCGGTGTCAGCGAGCCGTACGGCGGCAGGGTTTGCCCGGGGAGAAAATTACCTCGACTGTAGTTGGCCCCAAGGCCGGCTCCGATGGCTGGGTAGGCTTGCGCCGCACTGATGCCTGCTTGCGCCCGCGCCTGCTCGACGCGCGCCGCGGCTATCCGCATGTCGTAGTTGTTCTGGAGCGCCTCGACAATGAGGCCCTCCAAAACGTCGTCCTGGAAGACTTCCCACCAGGACAAATCCGCGAAGGACCGCGCGTCCTGAGGCTTCACCTGGTCCCGGAAGGCGTCGGTCATCTTCACCTGGGGACGCTGGTAGTCCGGCCCGACGGTGCAGCCCATGGCGAGCGCCAGAGAGGTGAGGAGGACTCGGGCCCCAAGCCGGCTCATGGGTGCCCTCCCGCTCCCTCCGGCGGCGCCACAGGCGAAGCGCCCGAGGTTTTTTTCACCCCGTCCTTGTGTCCGCCCAAGCGCTCGATGACGACGAAGAGCACCGGGACGATGAAGATGGCGATGCCGGTGGCTGCCAGCATTCCCATGATGACCACCGTCCCCAGGATTTTGCGTGAGTTTCCTCCGGCGCCGGCCGCCAGCCACAGCGGGACGCAGCCGAGGATGAAGGCGAAGGAGGTCATGAGAATGGGGCGAAGCCGGAGCTTCGCGCCCTCTAAGGCGGCATCGACAATGGGTCGACCCTTGTCGAGCTCGGCCTTGGCGAACTCGACGATGAGGATGGCGTTCTTGGCTGCGAGGCCAATGAGCATGATGAGGCCGATTTGCCCGTAGACGTCGAAGTCGAAGCTCCTCAGGAGGAGGCCGCCAAAAGCCCCCAGGATGGCGATGGGGGTGGAGAGTAAGACGCTGAAGGGGAGGGTCCAGCTCTCGTAGAGCGCGGCGAGAATGAGGAAGACGAAAACCAGGCTCAGAACGAAGACTTTGGCCGTCCCGCCCTCGGCGGCTTTCTCCTGGTAGGACATGTTCGTCCAGGCAATGCCCATCCCTTCGGGGAGGACTTCCTTGGCCGTCTCCTCGACGACCTTCATCACTTGGCCCGAGCTGAAACCGGGTTTGGCGCTCCCAAGGAGCTCGGCGGAGCGGAAGAGGTTGAAGCGGACCGTGAATTGAGGCCCGCTGATGTTGTCGATGGAGACGAGCGTCGAGAGCGGCACCATTTCCCCCGTGTCATTGCGGACATAGAAGCCGCTGATGTCATCGGGTGTGAGTCGGTACTGGGACTCGGCTTGAAGGTAAACGTTCCACGTGCGTCCGAAGCGGTTGAACTGGTTGATGTAGGTACCGCCCAGAAATGCCTGGAGCGTGTCGTAGACGCTGCTGAGCTGAATGCCCTGCTTGAGCACTTTGTCCTTGTCCACCTTGACGAAGAGCTGCGGCACGGCGGGAGCAAAGTTGGGAAGGACGCCCGCCACCTCGGGCCGCTTGCCGAGTGCTTGAATCAGCTTCAGGACGTTTTCGGTGAGGAATTGCTCAGATCCGCCGCTTCGGTCCTGCACCATCACGTCGAAACCGCCCGCAGTCCCGATGCCCGGGATGGCTGGAGGCGGGAAAGCCACCAGGCGCGCCTCCGGAATGGCGGCAAACGCGACGTTGAGGTGGCGAATGATGCCGTTGACGCGCTCCTCAGCCGTCTTTCGCTCCTCCCAGTTATGGAAGGAGACGAAGGCCGTGCCAACGTAGCTCGCCGAATTGGCGGAGAGCAGGTTGAGACCATTGATCACGTTGTAGCTGCGGACGCCGGGCGTCTTCGCCAGAATCTCTTCGAGCTTTTTTCCCACCTCGCGCGTTCGTTGCAGGGACGCGGCGTTGGGGAGCTGGAAGGCGACGACGCAATACCCCTGGTCCTCCTGCGGGAACGAAGCCCCCCGGCAGCCCCTTGCCGATGAACCCGTCGAGAACGGACACCCCAACCAGGAGCACGAGCGGGATGAGCGCTTTTCGAATGAGGCTGCCGCTGATGTTGCCGTAGTGGTTGGTGACGCGCCCAAACCAGGCATTGAATTTGTCTCCCAGGCGCCCGACGAAGCCGCGATGCTCGCTCTTGCGACGAAGCATCATGGCGCTCAGAGCAGGGCTGAGCGTGAGTGCGTTGAAGGCCGAGATGAGCACCGAGACGGCAATGGTGACCGCGAACTGCTGGTAGAGGCGCCCAGTGATGCCGGAGAGAAACACAGTGGGAATGAAGACTGCCGCTAGGATGAGCGCGATGCCGATGACGGGCGCCTGCACTTCCTCCATCGCCTTGAAGGCCGCATCCCTCGGCGTCAGGCCCTTTTCAATGTGGTGCTCCACCGCCTCCACCACGACAATGGCGTCATCCACCACCAGGCCGATGGCCAGGACCAGTCCGAGGAGGGACAGGGTGTTCACCGTGAAGCCAAGGATGGGGAACACGGCGAAAGTCCCGATGAGCGAGACTGGAACGGCAATCATCGGGATGAGGGTGGCGCGCCAGGACTGCAGGAAGATGAAAACCACGATGATGACCAGCACCATCGCTTCGATGAGCGTCTTGACGATGTCCCGCATGCCCTCGCTGATTTGAAGTGTCGTGTCGAGGGAGACGTCGTAAGTCATTCCTGGCGGGAACTTCGGCTGCAGCTCGGCGAACGTCTTTTTGACCCCGGCCACGACATCCAGGGCGTTGGACCCCGGCGCTTGCTGGACCGCGATGACACCCGCCGGCTGCCCGTTGTAACGGCCCTCCTGCGTATAGGTGAGGGCCCCGAGCTCAATGCGCGCAACGTCCTTCATGCGCACCACGGAGCCGTCCGGGTTGAGACGGACGATGACATTTCCGAAGTCCTCGGCCGTCGACAGCCGTCCTTGGGCCCGCACGGTGTACGTGAACTGTTGTCCCGGAGGTGCCGGTTCGGCGCCAATCTGCCCGGCCGGGTTGACCACGTTTTGCTTTTTTACCGCCTCGCTGAGGTCACTGACGGTGAGGCCAAGGCGGGTGAGCAAGTCCGGGTTCACCCAGATGCGCATCGCGTAGTTCGCTGAGCCGTAGAGGACAACATTCCCCACACCCGGAATTCGCTTCAGCGCATCGACGACGTTGATGGTGGCGTAGTTTCCGAGGAACGTCGCGTCGTAGCGGTTGTCCGGCGAGAAGAGCGAAACGATGATGAGCGGGAACGAATAGGACGGCTGGATGGTGACGCCGTAATTGAGCACCGGCTGCGGCAAGCTGGCTTGGGCTTGCGAGTACCGGTTCTGCGCCAGCACGTTGTCGGTGTCGATGTTCGACTCGACGGCGAAGGTGACGACCATGGTCATCGTCCCGTCGCTGCCGTTCGTCGACTGCAAGTACAACATGTTCTGCACGCCGTTCATCTGCTGCTCGATGGGCGTCGCCACCGACTGCTCCACCGTGATGGCATCCGCCCCGGTGTAGGTCGTGGTCAGCTGAATCTGCGGCGGGACAATGGGAGGAAAGAGGGCAATCGGCAGCCGGGTGACCGCGACCACTCCGGCGATGACTGTGATGATGGCGATGACAATCGCCACAATCGGCCGCCGAATGAAGAACGCGGACATGGCTCGTGTCTCCCTCGTGCCCCGGACTTAAGGAGCGGAACCGGTAGGCTTCGTGGGTGGAGCGGGAGCGGGCTCGGGCTTCACTTCCGACCCGTCGGTGACCTTCTGGAGTCCCTCGACAATGACTCTCTCCCCCTGGCTGAGGCCATTGGTGACCGCCCACTGTGTCCCGTGCAGCGGCCCAACGTCGATTTTCCGAATTTGCACCTTGTTCTCTGGAGTCACGACACCCACGGTGAAATTGCCCTGAAGCTGACTCACCGCGGCTTGCGGGATGAGCAGCGTATTTTGGCCCTCGCCAGGGAGCGCTCCTCGGACGCGTGCGTACTGGCCGGGGCGCAGCAAGGCGGTGGGGTTGGGAAAGACGGCCTCGACCTGAATGGTACCGGTGGTGGTCTGCACCTGGCGCTGCACGGAGATGATGAAGCCGCGGTAGGGGTAGACCTTGTCGTTGGCGAGGATGAGCTGGAGTCCCTCCGTACCTCCATCCCGCATGTCAGCGAGCCGGGCATTCATCTGAGCCGTGTCTTGAAGCTCGAGCTGACTGAGGCGGCTCGCATACCGGAGGTATTCGCCCTCGGAGATGTTGAAGATGACTTTCGTCGGCTCGACCTGAGAGACCGTCGTCAGCAGTGTCGGCACGCCCTGCCCGACGAGACTTCCAATATTGACCTGCGCTGTCCCGACAATGCCGTCCACCGGCGAATAGATGCTCGTATAGGAGAGGTTGAGCTTCGCCTGCTCCACGGCCCCCTTGCCGGCCTGCACTTGCCCGACCGCGGATTCCTGCGCGGCGATGGCGTTGTCGAGGTCCTGCTGACTGATGGCCTGCTTCGCAGCGAGGGGGCGGTAGCGCTGCACGGTAATGTTGGCGCGCGTCAGCAACGCCTGCGCCTGTGCAAGGTCACCTTGGCTTTGGGCGAGTTGGGCTTGGTACTGGCGAGGGTCGATGGTGAAGAGCAGCGTCCCGGCCTTCACGTACGCCCCATCCTTGTAGTCCTGGGTGGCGAGAAAGCCTGCGACGCGGGCGCGAATCTCGACGTTGACGTACCCGTTCACAGTTCCAACAAATTCCGTATAGACGGACACGTCCTCTTTCACCACGGGCGCGACGAGGACGGTTGGAGGTGGAAGTGGCGGCGGCTTCTTCTCGCCACAGCCGAGCATTCCGGCCACCAGCGCCGAAGCGAAACAGGCGAAGTTTCGAGGACGGAGTTGCATACACGGCTCCTCAGGAAAGACATCCCCCAAGCCGTGCGGAGCTTCTGCAATCCGACAGGGGTTGGCTACAAGAGTCTGCGGACCCGCCTACGGTGTCCGCGGCGAGGCCGCGTTGTCAGACGCTTCGGGCGAGGTGGGGGCCTTGGTCCAAGACGGGTCGGGATCGAACGTCTTCATCGCCTTGGCTCGAGTGGCTGTGTCCTTACCCAGGTCCTTTTGGAAGACGACGCCAGCGTAGTTGGTGATGAAGGTCATCACCCCAGAGTTTCCGTATTCGGCAGGGTAGGCGACGAGGGCGAATCCACCGTACAGCTCACCCTTCACCTTGTAGTCGATGGCCCCTCCCTCAGCGTGCGAGCCCTGGGCACTGAGAAGGCGGTAGTAGTAACCGTGGTAGGGGGTCGCCTTTCCGTGCTCAAACTCGTAGCCGGCGGCGGACGCATGAGCGGCCTCGGCGCCAAGAGGGCTCAGTGGCTCCCCCTCGGCCGTTGGCCAATACAGCCCGTCGCGCTTTCCGGGCGAGCTTAAGAACCTAGCGGCGTAGTGCGCGGGTGTGGCGTGCTCGGGGTTGAGGTTGACGTAGTCGTGTTGCGCGTCGGCGATGGCCAGGCAGACCTGTATCGCGTCGAGCTCGTTTTGGCCGACTCGGCGCGCAAGGACCTCCTTGAGGCCGTCCGCAGTGTCGAAGTACCAGCCGGTCTTCCCCTTCACCAGAGGGATTGGAAAGGGCCATCCGGTCGTGCCGACCTGAAGCACGCGCCGGTCGCCGGATTCGGGAACGAGTGCGTGCGCCTCGTCGTACAGCGTCACGAAGCGCTCATGAACGTTGCGGTCGGCCACCGCGTCCCCTGATTCCACCAGCCGTTTGGCGCCGCTCCCCATCACCGCCAGCACCTTGGCGTCCTCGCCGCTCTTGGCAGCCTCCACCAGCGCTTGCACCGCCGCGTCCGGCGTGGGGAAGTATTGCGGCGGCCCAGCGTGTGCCACGCCAGTGGCCAGTGCCGCCGCCAGCGCCGCGCTGCGTGCTGTCTGTCGTAGGGAAGGCATTCGTTTCCTCGCCTAGCGGCGCCGTCCCCCACCGCCCCCGCGTCCGCCGCCGCCCATACTCGCGTTGCCTCGGCTACTGGCGGCCCGAGCTTGACTGCCGTTGTTCATCCCCTGGAAGGCGCTACCGCCCCCCCGGTTGCTGGAGCTCCCTCCAGTCGCGGGTCTTTGTGCTGCACTCGGGCCACCCGCTCCACCAGCGGGCCGTTGCGCTGCACTCGGGCCACCGGCTCCGCCAGCGGGCCGTTGCGCTGCACTCGGGCCACCGGCACCGCCAGCGGGCCGTTGTGCGGCACTCGGGCCACCGGCTCCGCCAGCGGGCCGCTGCGCCGCCGAGGGTCCGCCACTGCCTGCGCCCCCGTGGCCGCGGTAGGCGTCGCGCGTACCGGCACTCGGAGAGTTGCCGCCGCCATATTTCTTCTGAGATGCCGAGTCCTTGTAGCCAACGCCCTGCCGGTGCTGGCTGGCGTGGTTCCAGTTTGCGTTCCGGTTGCCGTTGTTGCTGATGTTGGTGTGGTTGACGCGGTTGTAGTTGTTGACGTTGATGTTGACGTTACTGTGGCCGTGGTACCCCCAGCTGCAGTTCCCCCACATGGCTGCACCGATGGCCAGCCCCACTCCGAAGGAAATGGCGGCCGTCGCGGCGACGTAGCCTGGCGGGTACACGGGGTAAGGCGGATAGGCGGGGTAGGGCCAGGCCCCGTAGACGACGACTGGGTTGTACTGGGGGACGTACACCACCTGAGGGTTGGCCGGCTGGATGACGATGACCTGCTGTTGCTGCGCGGCCGGCTGCACCACCACTCCCGCGTCGGCCGGCGGCGCTTCCGGCTTCTCGGTGGTGACGGTCAACTCCTTCGAGGACTTGAGGTTTCCAGCGGCGACCGCTTTGGCCCGAAGGGCCTGCACGGCGTCCATCACGTCCCCTTGTTGAGCCAGAAACGCGTCCCCGAGGTCCTGTGTCCACTCCAGGTGCTCGTTCATCATCGCCAGTGTGTCGGGGATTGAGCACATGGACTTGACGCTCGGGTCCCACGGCTGCTTCAGCATCGCGTCCTCCAACTCCTTTCCCGTGACCTTGGGGTTGGCCTTGGACCACCGTGCGGCCTGGACCACCTCGAGCGGGTAGGTGCAGGCCATCAACACCTGCGCCAGGAGGGGGTCCGGGTAGAGCGCGATGGGGGCGACGAGGGCCTCCAGTTGGTCCGGTTTGAGGAGGCCGTCCGCTGATTTCTCCGGCCGCTCTTGGCCGGCGTCTGATTTTTGCGGCTGTGTTTGGGCGTCGGCAGTCAGCGCGAAGGCTGCCGCGCAAAGAAACAAGAGATGGGCCCAAGCCCGCGGAAGACGGCGCACAATCCACCCTGTGAAGAGAGAACGCGGCACGCACGCTACTGCCCGGTCAGGCTGGGCACCAGAAGCTTTAGTCAGGGGAATCTCAGAAAAGGCTCTCCGGGACAAAGACGATGTCCCCGGGGAGGAGCTTGAGATTCTTCTCGCGACCCGTCCCAATGTCCGCCACCCGGACGCGGATTTTCGTCTCCTTGCCGTTCACCAGGCGCGTGACTGCGACGTCATTCTTGCTCGCGAGCTTGCTGAAGCCACCGGCGACGGTGATGGCCTGGATGACGGACATCTCCTCGTCGTAGGCGAAGGTGCCTGGCTTCTGCACCTCGCCGAAGACAAAGATTTTCTTGCTGTTGTACTCGCGCACCAAAACGGAAACCTGGGGCCGTTTCAGGTACTTCTCGCCAAGACACTTGGTGAGCAGGTCCGCCGCGCTGCTCCCGTTGAGGCCCTCCACCTTCACCTTCCCGCACAAAGGGAAGTCGATGGTGCCGCCGGGGCTCACCCGGTAGGGGCCCGAGAGGTCCGCTTCCTCGAAGACACGCACCTCGAGAAGGTCCCCCGCGCCCAGCGTGCTCGAGCTCGGCTGCACGGCCGGCGTCGAAGGCAAGTCGGCCGCGTCCGTCGTGGGGACGCCGCCGCCCTTGGGCCCAACACAGGCCATGCCCGGAAGCACGAGCGACAGCACGAGGAGAACGAAACGGTACGTCACGCGGAGCCGCACTCTAGTACGTGAAGGTCACTTCCACGTAAGGCTCCCACTGCGTGTAATTCGTCGAATTCACGTCGAGGCTGCTCGTATGGTAGGTGAACAGCAGGCCACCGCCCACGATGAACCAGCGGAACACTTGGTAGGTGGCCGCCGCGTTGAAGGACAGCTGGCTGTCATTTCGCCCGTTGGGGTTTTGCGGCGAGCTGGCGAAGTCGTAGAAGTCGTAGGCGGCGGTCAGACTCAATTGCAGCCGGCCACCGAGAAAGATTTTGCCCGACAGGTAGGGCCGGTCGTCGATGTAGCTGCCGTAACCGCTCACCGGGTACACGTCGCGTAGAAACCCCGCCGTGAGGGTGGCGAGCTCGGTGGCGAGCCACGACACCTCGGCCTGGCCGATGACGGTGGAGATTTCGCCCGTTCCAAACCCCTGCGCCCAACCGGCCTTGAGAATGGCCGAAAGCTTGGTGGTGATGAGACCGGCCAGGCCGATTTGTAGCTTGAGCTCCGAGGCGTTGGGATTGACGGTGGTGTTGCTGTAAATGCGCGCGTCGTAGTTGCTGGTGAAGATGGCCGCCGTCTCCGGAAGAAACTTGAGCCGGACGTCCACACCGCCTTCAAAGTCTTGGTAGTTGTACTGCTCCAGCGTGGCCGGGTTGCAGGGAGAGTTGGGGGCGTTGCAGCTGCCATTCGTTGGCGCGCCGGAGTACTGGGTGAAGGCCTCCACCCCGTAGGCGCCGTGGGGCACAATTTCCAGAGCTCTGCCGCCTGGACGGATGGGCACGCCCACCGAGACTTGGTTGTAGAGGGAGATGACACCCACCGCCACCGAGGGCGTGTAGGTGTTGGCGCTCCGGCTAAAGGTGTCCGAGATGGTGAAGCCCACCGCCCCATTCCGGTTGAAGTCCCCGTTGAGGCCGGCCGCGGCGTTGAGGGTGCTGGCCTCGCTGGCTCCGGCCGTAATCCAATTCGTGTAGTAGAGGTAGTCGATGTAGCCGTTGAGCCCGAAGGTGTTGTTGTCCCCGTCGATGTTGAGGTTGAGGCCCGGCCGGGTGTGCAGGATGAAGGCCCCCCCGAGGGTGTAGGTGCTGCTTCCCGGACTGACCGGAACCGCCACCGCCTGTGAGTTGTAAACCAGGCCCTCGGTGAGGAAGAGGTGAAGGCGCCCGGGGCCAATTTTGAAGCCATTCTCCTGAGGCTTCTCGCCGGCGAGCGCGTCCGGGCTTCCGCTGGACGAGGTGTCCGTCGTGTCCTGTGCTCGAGCTCGAGACGGAACCAGCAGCAGCGCGCAGGCGGCGAGAACCCCAGCGGCAATTTGGTGCGGACGCCTCATGCCTCCCGCGAACCCCTTGGGCTCATAGGTTGAGTCCGTCCCCGCGTACACGCTACGGCGCAGCGCGTAGGAGGGACATAGCACGCAGTCTGGCGGGCATTCCAACAATTGGGTGGAACGTTTCCCAACCGTCAGTCCAGCCCGGGTGAAGCCTTACAGCCGTCTATTTGACGGGACTGGCTGGAGGCGGGCTGACAGTGGCCGGCGTCGGGGGCGGGGGATTGGTGGGGTCTCCGCCCGGGAGGTCCGGTGTCACCACTTCGACACTCATGTTCTCGTCGGTCCGAAAGGCTAGGGCGCCGATGCACTGCTCGGCCTCACCTTTGAGCTGTTCTACCTTGGCCGAGGCGATGGTGACCTTGGTGTACTCGTGGTCCGCGGAGGTCTCGTCCTTTTTCGCGACCGCCTCCTGAAGCGCGACGTCCGACTGCTCGGAGATGCGCAGCAGGCCCTTCACCTGCGTGAGCTTCTCGTTGACGCAGTTAAGCTTCACCACGTCCTTGGTGTTGCGAGCCTCTTCCAGCTTCCCCAGGACGCTTTTGAGGGTGGCTCGCATTTGGGCCACGTCGGCCGCGCTGCGGCTGATTTTCGTCGCGTCCGGGACGTTGGACGCCTTCTCATCCACCCGGTGGACATCGAGCAAATCCACGGGCAGGGGCGCCGGCTGGCCCGAGGCCGGGGGAGGCGTCTGTCCCAGCGCCAGGGGCGCAAGCAACAAGCCGGGGAGCAGAAGTTTGAAGCGCAGGGCCATGGCAAGTGTGGACAACGTTAGGGACGGCTGCCCGAGGTGTCAAACCCCCGTGTAGGCCTAACGGACGCTTCCAAGCGTCCGTAGCTACTGAGAGGCGGTGAAGAGGAAGGGGTACTGGACGGCCACCTCGTCCGGGGGTTTGAAGGGGAAAACCCAGGAGCGCATGAGGCTCGCAATGCACTCGCCCACCTCCGCGCTCCCCACCGAGTTTTCCTCGATGCGGATGTCTCCGGCGCGCCCGGCGGGCGTAATGTTGAAGCGCACCACCACCTTGCCCTTCAGCGTCGGGTTGCGCTTGAGCTCCTTCTCGTAACAGCCGCGGATGGCGGTGAGGCGGGCTTTGATGTAGCGGGCCAGTGCCTCCCGGTCGACGTCCGCGCTGTCCACCTCGGGCGAGGCCGCGGACACCCGGCCACTCACCCGCGCGTCACCCTTGTTGCCGAGCGAGACGTTGCCCCCGCCGGCGGTGCCGACGTCGCCAATCCCGGCCGCGGAGCCAGCGCCGCCGCCCCGCGGACCGCCCACCCCACCGGTGGTCGCCACCACCACGCCGCCCTGGGCACCCTTGAGGGCCGAGGCCACGTCTTGCGTCCCGGTGCCTTCGCCGAGCAAGTCCTTGAGGGCGCCCTGGCCGCCGGAGGAGCCGAGGATTTTGAGAATGCCTTTGCTCTGCACCTTCTGGGCGATGGCCGCCTTGCGGGCCTCGTCCGAGGCAGGCTTCTCCTTCTTCTTCACCTCTTTCTTCTCGACTTTTTCCTCGCTCTTCGCCTCCTCCTTGGGCTTCTCCGCCTCGACGGGCGGCGGGACGAGCAGCTTGGCGAACCGGTCCGGGAGCTCGTCCAATGTCACGTCCGCGTCCGGGGGCTTGGCGCTCAGCGCGATGCAGGCTGCGCCACTGAAGTTGAGCAGCACCGAGGCGGCGAGAATGGCGAAGAAGACGTGGTCCAGGGACGTCCACAGCGTCCCCCGAAACTCCGGAGGGAGCGCCATGCGCGTCGGGGCGGGCGGCGGCGGGACGAATTGGAAGAGGAGGGTGACCTCCCCGAGGGACACCTTGCCCTTGGCCGAGTCATCGAGCTGCAGGGCGTAGACGCTGCCCCGCTTCTGCGCCAGCTTCTGGCTGCGCAAAGCGGCGAAGTCCAAGTCCTTGGCGCCGATGCGGACGCGGCCGTCCATCCGCTCGGTGAAGAGGAGGTAATAGTGTGTGCCGCGAAAGTCGAAGACGGGGAAACTCGGCGGGAGGTTACTGGCCGGGATGACGAAGGTATTTTTCGCGTCCTGGCCCACGGAGACGCTGTCCGGACGCCGGACGTGGCGCTCCTCGGTGATTTTTCCCCCTTGGACGATTGCCACGCGGAGGATTTTGGTGCCGGCCGAAGTGCGGGTCATTGGGCCCTAGAAGGGGTCGTGCTCGACGCTCTTCAGCACCTTGTTGAGAAAGCTCTCGGTGCGATTTAGCTCGTCGAAATTCAGGTTTTGGCGTTGGAGAATGTAAAAGGCCTGAGGCTTTTGGATGTGACCCTCGACGGTGATGGCCTCCAGCTTGATGACTTTGCGGCCGCCTTTGGTGCGCGCCTCCTTGGACACCTTTGGCGCGGGCACGGTGGGCGACGGAGCGGTGCTGCCGGCCGCGTCCTGGGCCAGCGCTGAAGCCGATGCACAGAGGCAGACGAGCAGGAAAAGAGGAGGGGGGACTCGCTTCATTTGTCGTCCGTGCCAAGCTTAGCAGGGGCTTGCGGAGGCGGGGTGTCGGACACCCTGGAGGCGGGCTTACTGGACTTGGCTGCCGGTGCGGGACTGTCCGACAGCTTCGCCGCCGGCTTACTGCCCGCCGCGGCCGCCTCCTTGTCCTTGTCCACCTTCCGCAGCTGGTCCTTCTTCTCGCGCTCCCGGCGGCGCTGCTCGCGGTCGATGCCCTTGGCGGCGTCCTTGAGGTACTGGTCCACCCGGTCGTCCGTCCCGCCCTTGTCCTTGTAGGCCTTGAAGTAGGCGATGGCGCGATTCATCCGCTCCACGGTGTCCACCCCGGGGAGGTCCGAGTCCAGGTTGAGGATGGCCAGGTTGAAGTAGGTGTCCGCCAGCGCGGGCTGCAGCTGCACCACCTTCTGGTACTGGGCCTCGGCCCGCTGGAGCTCGAGCTTCCCCCGGTAGGCGTTGCCGAGGTTGAGACGTGCCGGGATGAAGTCCGGGGCCAGCGCCACCGCCGCCTCGAGCTCGCGCACCGCCCCGTCGAAGTCCCCGGCCTCCACCAGCATCACGCCGTAGTTATTGCGGGCCTCGGCGAAGTCCGGCCGGGCCTGGGCCGCGGCGCGAAACTCCTCCAGCGCCAGCGGCTTCTGCTTCAGGCGAAGCAGCGTCGCCCCGAGGAGGTTGTGGGTGGCGGCGTCGCTGCCGTCCACGGCGCGCGCATTCTCCAGAACGAGTTTGCTGAGCTCGTACTTCCCCTCACGGAAGTAGGCCTGGGAGAGAAGCTGCATGGCGCGGATGTTGCGTTCGTCCTCCCTCAGCACCTTCTTGGCTTCCGCCTCGGCGTCCGCGGGCTGGTTGAGTTGGAGGAGGGCGAAAGCCAGCGCGTTGCGCGGCCCGGACGCCGTGCGCGCGACGGCGCACCGGGCCGCCGCCAGCTGTTGCGCCTCCTGGGCCCGGCCCTGCCGGCACAAAAGACGGGAGAGGAAGTCCCAGGCCGCCTCCTGGTCCGGAGCCAGGGCCAGCGCCTGGCGGTAGTCCTTCTCCGCGGCGGCCAAGTCCCCCTTGCGCTCGGCCAGCACGCCCAAGTCCGTCCAGGCGTGGTCCAGCGACGGGTCTCGACTGAGGACGTCGCCCAGGGCGCGCTCGGCGCCGGCCACGTCCCCGGCCTGGGCCAGCTTCACCGCCTGGGCGAAGGTGTCCCGGGTGCGCGTGTCGGTGGTGGCGGGCGGCGTCACCTTGGGGGGTGGAAGCCCGGTGGGCTGGCCCTGCGGTGCCGAGGCCGCGGGCGCCCCGGCCGTGGCGTTGGGGACGGGTTTCGGCCCGGAGGAGCACCCCACGCCCAACGCGCCCAGTGCGGCCGCGGCCAGAAGAAGACGGGGCGTCACTTGTCGCCTCCCGTGGGCAGCTTCTGTGCCGGGGCCGAGGCGGAGGGCGGCGGCCGGCCCTCCAACGTCACCACCATGCCGTCCGGGTGGGTGACGTCTACGGCGAAGCTCGACTTCGGGTCCTTGAGGACGGGGTACTCCTTGGGGCGGTAGCGGTTGAGGGCCTCCAGGGTGCGCTTCGTCCACTCGTCGTTAATGCGGTTTTTCCGCGCCTCGGTGAGGGTGGCGACGTAGCTCTCCACCGCCTTGTCCTCCAGGGCGGCCGTCTGCTGCTGGAGTTGGTCCTGGTAGGAGGCCACCGCCTCGTCCCCGAGGCGCTTCACCTCGGGGGGTGTCGGCGTCTCGAGGATGGTTTGCCCGAAGCGCTCCAGCGCGAAGCCCTTCCGGTACAGCGAGGCCAGCGTCCACTCGAGTCGCTTGTATTTGAAGACTTCGTTGTAGGCGTCATTCACCTTCTTCACCGCCGCGCGCTTCACGGTGAAGCTTTTTTCCAGCGCCTTGCCGCGGCCGCCAATTTTGAGCTTGTCGAACTCTTTGAATTCGTACTCTGCCAGCTGGAAGCGGGCCTGGGCCGCGGCCTCGGCGGCCAGTGGCGCGGCCTCGGGCTTGAGCCCCCGGCGGTCGAATTCGCGCGCCGCCTCCTCGTAGGCTTTGCGAGCCGCGCGGTCATCCCCCAGCTTCTGGTAGGCCTCGCCGATGCGCTTCTCGGCATCCACCACCAGCTCCGCCTGCTGGGGCTTGCTGGAAAACTTCTTCACGAAGGCCTGCAGCGCGGCAATTTCCCCCTTCGGGTCGCCCTGCTTCTCGTAGAGGAGGGCGACGCGGTACTGGTTTTTCGGCGCGTCCTCGGCCGTGGGGAAGAGCTCCACGTACCGGGTAAAGGCCTGGGCCGCCTCGCGGTAGCGCTGCTGGCCTTCCAAGAGCCTGCCGGCGTTGAAAAGCGCCGCCTCGCGGTTCTTGCTTGCGGGGTACTCCTTCACCAGGCGCTGGTAATTGTCCACCGCCTTGTCGAAGTCGTAGCTGTTCTCGGCGTTGACGGCCACCCGGAAGAGGGCGGCGTCGGCCAGCTTGCTGTTGGGGTATTCGCGGAAAATGCGCTCGTACAGCTTGAGCGCCGACTCGAAGCGGCGGGTGTTCTCGTAGCAGACCGCGGCGTTATTCAACGCCTTGTCCGCGAATTCGTTCTTCGGGTCCTCGTCGACCAGCGCGATGTACTTCTTCGCGGCGGCGTCGAATTCCCCCTTGGCCATCAATTCGTCGGCCAGCTTGAAGCGCCCGGCGAGTTTGAATTTGTTGAGGTCCTTGTAGAGGTCACTCTTGGGGTCGATGACGCTGGTGTTTTGTGCCAATCGGCCGGAGATCTCCTCGACGCTTTTCCAGTCCTTGTCGACGATGTAGCTCTCGACAATGAGGTTGGTAGCGAACTTGGCCACCTCGTTGCGCGGGTAGGTTTGAATGATTTGCTCGAAGCGCTTCCGGGCCTCGGGGAAGTCGTTGTGCGCGTAGTAGAGCTCGGCGGCCTTGTAGGCGACGCCCGGCGCAGCGTCCGCCTTGCCATAGGCGGCGAGGTAGGCGTCCGAGGCGGCGATGAAGCGCTTCTCCACCTCGGCCAGGGGGATGGGCTTCACCACCTCGCCCTCCGGACGGTCCTTGCTGCGCAGCACCGGGTAGGTGGCCAGCTTCTTGTCGCGTTGCAGCTGCTCGAGCAGCTTCTGCCAAGCGAGCACCGCGTCGAAGGCGGCATCCTTGGTGTAGCGGGTGTCCGCGGTGGAGTCGCGGATGGCGTCGTAATTCTTCGCCGCTTCGGCAAACTGCAGCGAGTTGTACTGGCACTCGGCGGCGAAGAATTGCACCTCGTAGGCGTTTTTGGTCCGCGGGTAGCGCTGCAGGTAAGCGGTGTAGGCCTTGGCTGCAATCTCAAAGGCCGACTTGGCCTCGTCGAGCTTTCCCTGCTGCTTCAGCTGCAGCGCCTGCTGGTGGTGGTAGACGGCGCTTCCGTAAAGGCTCTTCTCGGCCAGGCTTTGCACCTGGTTGATGAAGTCCGGGTCTCGCTTGTGCTTCTCGTACCAAGGCGTCCCCGGGCCGTAAGCCGTGGCCAGCTTCTCCGACTCCTTGAAGGCCTCGTCCAGCTTCCGGTCGCGCTCGTAGGCCTCGACGATGCGCTGCTGGAGGAAGGGCGCATCGTCCATGGTGGGGTTTTTCGCCAGCGCCAGCCGGTAGGCGCCCACCGCCTCGGTGTGGCGCGTCTGGTCGAAGAAGACGTCGCCCATTTTCCGGTACACGTCCGCCTCGTAGGGCCGCGGCCCAAGCTTGGCGAAGGTGGCCTTGGCTCGGTCGAGCGAGCCCCACTTCTCGTCGGCCAGGCTGATGGCCGCGTACTGCAGGGCCTCGTTGCGGAGGTCTCCGCCGGCCTCGGCGCCCTGCTCCCGTTTCTGCGCCTCGTAGTAGTCGGCCAGGGCCAAAAAGCGGGCCACCGCCTCCTCGAAGCGGTCCATTTTGTAATACGTCCACCCCAGCTTGTAGAGCGCCTTGTCGTAGAGCGGGCCGTCCTTGTCCTTCACCGCGGCCTCGTAGGCTGCCGCCGCCTTGGCCAGCGCGCTCGGGTCATTGTAGGCGTCGAAGTAGTACTCGCCGATGCGCACCCAGGCCTCGGTGACGAATTTGCTCTTGGGGTAGCGGGCGATGAGCGTCTTGTAGGCCACCTGCCCGTTGTCGAAGTCGTTCTGCTTCTCCAGGCAGTAGCCCAAGAGGTAGTAGGCCGCGTCGTTGAGCTTGTAGGCCGGGAAGCGGGTAATGAGTTGCTGGTAGATGGCGATGGAGGGCCGAAAGTCCGGGAGCGGCTCGGGCGGCGGCTCGGCGTTGGGGTTGGACTCCGTGGCCTTCAGCTTGTCCTCGTACTCGCGCATGGCGAGCAGATGGTCATCGCTGGAGCGCTCGTAATAGAGCTCCGCCAGCCGGAACATGACGTCCGGCGTGTAGCGCGGGTCATCCGGGTAGCGCTGGAGGAATTCCTCGAATTGGGCGATGGCGTCCAGGCGCTCCTTGCGCTCCAGCACCTCCAAGTCCCGGATGGCCTTCTCGTAGGAAGCCCCGAGCGCGCTCCGCTTCTCCTCGTACTTCTTTTGCACCAACAGCTGGACGTCGTGTCGGAACTCCGCAGCCTCCGTCTCATAGCTGTCCATGGCCCGGCCCATGTCATCCAGCTGCTTCTGCTCCTCGGGCGTCCGTCCGAGGCCGTGCAGCGGGTTGGCCTTGGGCACCGCCTCCGGGGCGACGTCGGCCTTGTCCGCGTCGCCACCGGACGGCGCCGGGGTGACGGGCGCCGCCGGGGCCGCTGCCGGCTTGGGCGTGGCCTTCTTCTGGCCCGCGGCCGGAGCCGGGGCCTGCGACGTCGCCAACACCAAGAGGAGGGGAAGGAGGGCCATGGCGGCTAGTCGGCTTCCTTCAGGACTTCCTTAAATTCCTCGTCCAGGGCCTTCAGCTCGTGGTCCTTCGCTGCGGCCGTCTTCTGGATGTCCGAGGTTTTGTCGCGCTTTCGGGTGAAGGCGACGTCCACCACCCCCACGTCCGCCTTCAGCACCAAGTCGTAGAATTGCCCCCGGACGCGGCGGAAGCTGTCGAAGGCGATGCGGCCCACCAGCTGCCCGGCTTCGCCCGAGGCCCGCGTCACGTCGCCGTTGTACTGCTGCAGTAACAGTTGCTCGGCCAGCACCTTGTCGCGGATTTCATCCCCCTTCTTCCGCACCCGTGCCAGAAGCGCCGCCTTGGCCGCCTCGTTGCGCCTGGCGATGGCGTCCAGCTGCACCCGCGTGGCATGGGCCCGGGCGATGAGGGCCAGCGCGGTGGCGTCCGTCAGGCGCGGCTCGGCCTGGGCAATAATTTGGTGGGCCTGGGACTCGACGGAGATGACTTCGGCCCGCAGCTGCTCCTCGCCGGCCACCGCGGTGTCCACCTTGGCTCGGGCGTCGGCCAGCTCCGCGCGCACGGAGGCGATTTCCTTCTCCAGCGCCCGCGCGGACTGCTGCTCGGTGCGCACCCGCTCCTGGAAGGCCTTCTCGTCGGCGGCGGTGCTCTTGCGCTGGCCGCGGGTGTCCACCACCCACTTCTGCACCGCAGCCAACACGGCATTCATGCTCTGGAGCTCGTAGCCAAGCTGGAAGGCCTCCTTGTCGAGGAGGTCGACTTTCTCCTGCATCGCCCGCCGCCGCTTCTCCACCGCCGCGTTGTCCGTGGGCAAGGACGCGAGCTGCGACTTTGCCGTCGCGTCGCCGGCCCGGAGGGCGGCCAGTTGCGCCTTCTCCTCCTCCGTCAGCACCGGGGCCACCAGCTGAGACTCGATGGAGGTGAGGCTTCCCTCGGCGCTCACCAGCGCGTTGGAGACGGCGTCGGCGCGGGTGTAGCCCTCCTGGAGGGCGGGGAAGGCCTCCAGGCCGCGCTCGCCCAAGGTTTTGAGGATGCGGTCGGCGAGGGTTTGCCCCTCGTTGACGCCCCGCCGTCCGTCCTCCATGGCTTTCACCACCGTGAGCGCGTCGCGCACCTCGGACTGCGTGGTGGCCCACTTGAGCGCTACCGGCGGAAGCAGCGCGTTGACGTCCAGGTTGCGCTCGTTGCGCAGCAGGAGGTTGTCGAAGTAGGCCACCGGGTCCCGGTTGACGTTGAGCAGGGCGTCCAGCTCGTCGCGCACCGGGGCATAGGTGTTGATGACGCCGTTGTATGTCTCGGTGGCGTCGCCGTACCGCTTCAACTTCAACAGCAGGTGGCCCTGGAGAATTTGGGCGTCCGGGGCGAGGGTGGAGTCCGGCGCGACGATCAGCAGGATGTCGGTGGCATTCTTCGCTCCCTGGTAGTCTCCGGCGCGCACCTTGGCCCAGGCCATCTCGTAGATGCTCTCCGGGAAGGCGTCGCTCTGCCGCGGCACCTCCTGGTAGGCGTCGATGGCCTCGGTAAATTTGCCCTGCTCCACCAGCACCCGGCCGCGGGAGAGGTTGGCCAGCTCCACCACCTTCTCCTCCTTGGCGTCCTTGGGCTTGCTCTTGGAAACCTCGACGAAACGGGCCAGCGCGGCGTCGTAGTTGCCCCGCTCCACCTCGCCCACCCCGAGGAAGTAGAGGGCCTGCAGGCGGTAGTGGCCGTCCGGCTGCGCTGCCAGCTTCTCGAAGACTTCCGCCGCCTGGGCCACCCGCTGCTCGCGGGGGATGTCCGTCCGCTTGAAGAGCCACTTGCCGTAGATGTAGGCCAGCTCCGGCGGCAGCTGACCGTCCGGCCCCCGGGCCCTCTGGATGTAGGGCTCGATGTTGGAGAAGTCGTTGAGCCGGCTGGTGGCGTCGAGGTACTCCGCCAGCGCCTCCCGGTAGCGAGGGGTGTCCAGGGTGAGCAGCTCGCGCAAGTAGACGCGCGCCGAGCCCCAGTTCCCCTGCTGGTAGAGCGCGTCACCGAGGTAGTACAGCGCGTCCGGGTACTTGGGGTTCTTCTGGAAGGCCTTGTCCCCCACCAAGTCGTAGAAGAGGACGGAGGCGGTGGCCCAGTCGCCGAGGAGGTACTGAATCTCCCCGTCACTGAAGCGGCGCAGGAGCGCCTCCTCGCCCGTGGGCTCGGTCTGCCCCACGTACTGCGTCTCCACCACCTTGAGGTTGTCCTCGGCGTTCTTCGCCTGGGCCGCCACCTGCTCGAGCTGCGCCGACAGCTGGACGGTGGTCGGGGCCTGGGCCGCCGCCATGCCGGCAAACAACCCTGGCAGGACAGCCACCCACGCCCGTCCGAGCATTATTTCTGCCCCGTCTGTCCAGCCGGCGCAGCCGGCTTCGTCCCTTCGGCTTGCTGCGCGGACTTGACCCCGGCGTCCTTTGTAATTTCCACGTCATAGCGGACGGCGGGCCGGTCCTTGAGGTCCGTGGTCAGGCCGCCCTTCTCGTAACCCACCACTTTGACGTTGGTGACTTTGCCCGGCTCGGCGTTGAAGGTGTAGCTGCTGGTGACGGTGAATTTGTAGCCCTCGAGGTAGCTGAAGACGCCGTAGCCGCGCCCCTTGTAGACGAGGCGGACGGCAATCTGGTGCTGCCCGGGGACAATGCGCCCGTTGAAAATCTCCAGCTCCGGGCGGTTGGCGAGGTCTCCATTCTTGTCCGCCTTGGTGAAGATGGGCGCGCCGTCCAAGGCGTAGGCCACCGACTCCAGGACGAAGGTGCCGCCCATGTCGTTTTTGGAGGAGATGACGGCCCGCGCTCCGCTGGAGAGGTCCCCGCCGAGCACCGTCTCCTGAAGCAAAAGGAGCCGAGCCTTGGTGCGGTAGATTTTCTCCTTCAAGTCCACCACTTGCTCCTCCAACGTCTTCACCCGCGTGTTGAAGGCGTCATTGGCGGTGGAGGGCGCGCCGGTGTCCGGGGCCTTGGCATCCGCCGGAGGCGGCGCCGGCACGACGTCCGTGGCTGGGGCCGCGTCTTGGGCCCCGGTTCTTGGAGGCGGGGGCGCAGGTGGGTTGTCCGGAGCGCCGGGGGGCGCCTGGAGGGTCGTCTTCGTGGCCGACTGCGCCAGGACGGCAGACCCGCTGAAGAGGACCGCGGCGGTTAGGGCGAAGACGGGGGTGCGGCGCACGGAACGGCTCCTGGAGAGAGGACCCCTAAGAGGAGGACGCGGCTTCTTCTTCCGAGCCAGACATACCACGGGCAACAGTGGACCGCCGGTCTAGCGCCGTCCAGCTCAGCCGCCCTTTTTCAACTCCGTCAGCACGAGCTTGGCTACCGCCTTCAAGGTGTCGAAGACACCGACACCGGTGGGGGCCACCGCCTGGTATTCCGGGACGCCCCGGGCGTTGAGGAAGCCGCGGAGTTCCTCCACCGCGACGGCATTGGGGAGGTCCCGCTTGTTGTACTGGACGACGGAGGGCACCTTCGCCAGGTCGTACCCCTGCTCGGCGAGGTTGGTCTTCAAATTCTCGTAGGACTCCATGTTGGCCTCCATCCGCTCCACCTGGCTGTCGGCGACGAAGACCACGCCGTCCACGCCCTTGAGGATGAGCTTCCGGCTGGCGTCGTAGAAGACTTGGCCGGGGACGGTATAGAGGTGAAAGCGCGTCTTGAAGCCGCGAATCTCGCCCAAGGACAACGGGAGGAAGTCGAAGAAGAGGGTACGGTCCGTCTCGGTGGACAAGGAAATGAGCTTGCCCTTCGTCTCGGGATTCGTCTTGTTGTAGATGTACTGCAGATTCGTGGTCTTCCCGCAGAGCCCCGGCCCGTAATACACAATCTTGCAGTTAATCTCGCGGGATGAGTAGTTGATGAAGGACATTGGCTTTCTTCGTTTTATTCGCTGAACAGGTTGTCGATGTCTTCGTCGGAAATTTCGGCGAATGGCGACCCCATCCCGCCGGGGCTCTCCGTCTTCTTCAGCAGCGCCTCGAAGATTTTCGCCAACTCGTCAGAGGCTTTTTTCACCCTCAGCCGGACCAGCCCGAGGGAGGTGCTGGTTTCGAAAATAACGACCAGGACCACTCGACTCCCGACAATGGTCATGTAGAGCGACTCGTGCGCTCCCTCGTGAATCTGGTTGGGGAATTCGTTCTCGCCGATGAGCTTCGCGAGCCCACCCATCGCGGCCACATTGCCCGCCGTCAACGAGGCAAGAGAGGTGGTGTCGATGTTTTGTGTTTGGCCGGAGGCGGAGATGAGCTGCCCATTCTTGTCCACCAGGAACACCACTTTCGCGTTGGCGTCCTTGGTGAGGCGATCGCAAACGGCATTGATGCGATTGTACTCCTCGTCATACATCACCAGTTGCGTGCCCATTGACGTGAACCAGTCCCCTTCGCTGTCTTTCGCGTCCTGCTGGGTCGCTCCGCGCCGCCCTGGTTTTCGGAGTGAACTCGGAGGGTTAGAGACTTAACCACACCGGACGTTCCGGTTCCAGGAGTCGTCACAGTGGCCCTCGTGTGGAAGGTGCTCGCCGTCGCACTCGCCCAAGGGGCGGCTCCTGCTCAAGGAACGCTCGAGCTACAGCCTGTAGCAGGCGTCGACGACGTGGTGGCCGCCCACGTCCCACCCCTTCCCAAGGCCCTGGCGGAGCGCGTGCAGACGTATGCCGAGGTGCGCTCGGCGTCGCTGCGCGACGTCTCCGAGGACGGCCACCGGGTGTTGATTGGCACCAACTTCTGCAACTCCGAGCAACTCCACCAGGTTTCCGAGGCGCTCGGGGCCCGAGAGCAGCTCACCTTCTTCCAGGAGCCGGTGGCCAAGGCGGCCTTTCTCCCCGGCGACCCGCTCACCCTCTTTTTCCTCCAGGCGCCCCGGGGAGGCGAGGGCACCCAGCTGCAGCGTCTGGACCTCCGCACCGCCCGGGTCGAGCTCCTCACGGACGGGAAGAGTCGCCATGAAACTTTCGTCCTCAGTCCAGATGGGAGGTGGATTGCCTACAGTGGCACCGCCCGAAACGGGAAGGACGCAGACGTCTACTTGGCCGAGGTGGCCAACGCCCAAATGGCTCGACGCCTCACGGAACGCGAGGGGACACTTCTCCCGTTGGCCTTTTCCCCGGACGGCATGAGCCTCCTGGTGAAGGAGGAGCGCGGCCCGGACGACGCCGAGCTGTCCCTTCTCGACACGCGCAGTGGCGCGCGGCACCTGCTGACGCCGGAGGCACGCACCCACGGCAAGGCCTCGGTGCGAGAGGCCCTCTTCAGCGCGGACGGGAAGGCCGTCTACTTCCTCAGTAACCGCAGCCGGGACACCACCACCCTCTTCCGGGTGGAGCTCGGTCAGCCGGACGCGGCGCCGGAGCCCCTGCTTCCGGACAGGGCCCAAGACGTGGAGCGACTGGCGGTGGCCCAGGACGGCAGCGTGGCCTTTTCCACCGACGAGGCCGGGGTCTCACACGTCTATGTGTTTCGCGCCAAGCACCTCGAGCCGCTCTCGCTTCCAACCGGCGTCGTCTCGGCGCTGCGCTTTGCCCGTGACCGCTCGGACGTCCTCTTCCTCGCACTCGAGAGCCCCACCTCGCCCATGGACGTCTGGGCGCTCTCTCTCAAGACGAAGAAACTCACCCGCTGGACGAAGAGTGAGGTGGGGGGCCTGGACGCGCGCAGCTTCGTCGCCCCGGAGTCCGTCCATTACCAGGCAATGGACGGACGCCCCCTCCAGGCCCTCCTCTACAAGCCGCGCGACGTCCCCAAGGGGCGGCGCCTCCCGGTGGTGGTGGCCTTTCACGACGGCCCGGAGTCCGAAGAGCGCGCCTCATTCCACCCGGAGTACCAGTTGCTCCTCGAGCAAGGCATGGCCGTCCTCGCCCCCAACGTCCGTGGCTCGTCCGGCGCCGGCAAGGCCAGTAGCGCCTCGGACGACGGGGTGAAGCGAGAAGAGGTGCTGCTCGACATTCAAGCCACCCTCCGCTGGCTCGCGCGACAGCCGGACCTCGACGCCTCCCACGTCGCGGCCCTCGGCACGGGCTACGGGGGCTACCTGGCGCTGGCCGCGGCGGTGTTTTACCCAGGGGACGTGAGGGCCGCTGTGGACGTGGAGGGCATGGCCCACCTGCCCACCTTTCTCGAGACGGCCCCGCCCTACAGCCGCGACAGGCTGCGGGCCGAGTACGGCGACGAGCGGCTGCCGGAGGTGCGCGCGGTGTTGGAGCGCCTGTCCCCCCTCAACGCCGCGGACAGAATGAAGGCTTCTCTCTTGGTGGTGCAGGGGAAGAAGGACACGCGCGTCCCGCGCGCCCAAGCCGAGCAACTCGTCCGGGCGCGGGGCAAGGACGGCTGGTACCTGCTGGCGCTGGAGGAGGGGCGCGGCGCCTGGACGAAGGAGCACCGCCTCCTCGTCTCGGCCACGGTGCTCCTCTTCCTCCAAGAGACGCTGCTCGGCCCACCCGCCCCGGTGAGGCACTAGCGGAAGCCGCCGGCCCGGGCGGCGGTCCCGGCTCCTGTCCGGTGCTGGAGAAGGCCTCCCACGCAGGAGGCAAGAGCGGCTATAGGGACGCTAACCATGGCCGACACAGCCGAGGTGGTGGTGGTGGGCGCGGGCCACAACGGCCTCGTGGCGGCGACTCTCCTCGCCCGCGCGGGCTTGCGTGTCCTCGTCCTCGAGGAGAAGGCCGAGGTGGGCGGCGCGGCGAAAACCGAGCGCCCCTTCCAGAAGGCGCCCCAGCTCGGCACCTCCACCGGCGCCTACCTCCTGGGCGTCATGCCCCCGGAGCTCATCGCCAAGCTTGGCCTCAAGCTGACGCTGCTGCGCCGGGACCCCCACTACTTCCTCCCCACCACCGGGAGGCGCTACCTCCTCTTCGGCAGCGACAGGGCAGCCACCCAAGCCCAATTCGAGGCGTTTTTCTCCGCGGCCGACTGGAAAGCCCACTGCCTGCTGCAGGAGGAAATTGGGCAGCTCCGCGACGACATTGCCCCCACGTTTCTCGAAGAGCCACACCCTCTGGAGGAGACGGCGCAGCGCTACGTGCGGCCCGAGCTCCGGGACACCTTCGTCTCGCTGTGCCGAAAGCCGGTGGGCCAGTACCTGGACCGCTTCGGCTTCAAGAGCGACTTGCTTCGGGCCATGTACGCCGTCACCGACGGCTTCAGCGGCGCCAACGGCACCTGGGACACGCCGGGGACGGGAATGAATTTTCTCGTCCACAACATGTGCCGCCTGCCGGGAAGCGACGGGACGTGGATGATTGTAAAGGGCGGCATGGGCAGCGTGACGCAGGGCCTGGCCGAGCTCGGCCGCGCCGCCGGGGCGCGCTTTGAAACCTCGGCCAAGGTGGCCCGCATTGAAACCTCGGCCGGCGCAGTCACCGGCGTGGCCCTGGCCGACGGACGGACGGTGAAGACGTCCTGCGTGGTGGTGGGCGCCGACGTCTTCCGCATGCAGGAGCTGGTGGGCGAGGACGCCCTCCCCAAGGCCTTTAACCAGAAGCTGGACGGGCTCAAAAAGGACGGCACCACCTTCAAGGTCAACCTCGCCCTGCGCGCGCTCCCGAAATTCAGCTGCCTCCCTGAGGACAAGGGGCAATTCGGAAGCACCATGCACTTGCTGCCCGACGAGTCCGAAGTGATGGCCTCTCTCACCCAGAGCTTCGCCGACGTCCAGGCGGGAAGGCTCCCGGACTTCCCCACCATCGAGTGGTACGTGCACACCACCGTCGACCCCTCGCTGAGGGACGCCGCCGGAAACCACAACGCCGCCCTCTTCGTGCAATGGGTGCCGTACGAGCTCAAGGGCACGACGTGGGAGAAGGAAGAAGCGCGTTACGTCCGCCACCTCCTCTCGTTGTGCGACCGCTTTGCGCCGGGGACGAGCGACCTCGTGGTGGACACCTTTGCCCTCCACCCCCAGAAAATTGAGCAGCACTTCGGCATTACCCGCGGCCACATCCACCACGTGGACAATGCCTTCGGGTTTACGGACCGGGTGCCCTACCGCACTCCGGTGGACGGCCTCTACGCCGCCAGCGCCGGTTGTCACCCCGCGGGCAGCGTCATGGGCGCGGCGGGCCACAACGCCGCCATGCGCGTCCTCAAGGACTTGGGGCGACCCTTACCGGCATGACGTCGAGTCGGGTGACGTCACACAGCTCTTGAGCTTCTCTCCAAGTACCCGGTCTCTCGCCCGTCAGTCCACGGCGGGTTTCCGCCTTGGCTCATGCTGCGGTGAGAAAGTCTGGAGGAGCGAGCAATCGGCGACGCCGAAGCGGCTCGGGCCCCTCGTCCATGCAGGTTTTGCGAAGCCGTGGGAGACAAGCGGCGGCTTTGACCAGAAAGAACGGCTCGGGGAGGGCCGGAACACTCCGCGTCCAGTCGGGCGCAGGCTGCCCCCAACGGCTTGCGAGAAGCTCGATGACCCCCGCCGCAATCGCAAGGTCCACGGAGTCCACATCTCGTGGCCTCTCGAGAGTGTGGAGTTGGACTCCGGTGCGCAGAGCATCTGCGACCCACTGGCGTGCGGCCAGGGTCTCGTGGCCCCGTAGCGCGCGGACCAATTCAATGAGGTCCATGTCCTTCCTCCCAAAGGTCATCAAACGCGTACTGAGCCTTTAACTCTCGACCGGGGACAAGGTGTGGACTCAGTTGCGTCCACACCTCCTGACGCGTCCCCGTCAGGTGCTCCAGGAGCAACCGCGCGTCGTCGATGTCAACGTCATCCCGCCAAGCCGAGAGCTTCATTGCCAGAAGTTGTTGGGGGGCAAGCGTTCGAGCACGCAATCCAGGCCTGTCTACAACGACTGCGCCGGGCGCCAAGCCATGGACGAATCCCTTCGCTGCGTCGTTCAGCCAATCCGCTGGAAGCCCCTGGCTCGCAGCGACGCTCGCAGCTGCGGCTCTCAACGGCTGATTCATAGACGCCGAGCTCGCAAAGGCGTCCACGTCCTTGGTTGTCTCTCGCGCACCGTAAAGGAGCACCAGGGCCGCGCCGCCGACGAGGAAAAGCTCGCAGTTCTGGTTGGCGGCGGCGAGTTCCGTCGCAAGCGCATCGAGCGCCTGGAGAATTTGCTCTCGGTTGAGCTGTGGCACGGGGTCAGCTTAGGAGTCAGGGCTGAAAAGGTGCATTCAGGCCATGGTCGACCGTGAGTTCTACAGCTCCCGACGCCCAGCCAGCGCCCGCGCCAGCGTCGCTTGGTCCGCGAATTCGAGGTCTCCCCCCATGGGGAGGCCCTGGGCGAGCCGAGTGATGCGAATGCCCGTCGGCTTGAGAAGCCGTTGGAGGTAGAGCGCGGTGGCCTCGCCTTCGACGTCCGGGTTGGTGGCCACAATGAGCTCCTCCACCTTGCCGTCTTCGAGGCGTTGCACGAGCTCTCGGATGCGCAGCTGGTCCGGGCCCGTGCCGTCCAGGGGCGACAGCACCCCGTGCAGGACGTGGTAGCGGCCTTTGAATTCTCGCGTCCGCTCGACGGCCATCAAGTCCGCAATGCCCTCCACCACGCACAGGACTCTGTCCTCCCGCCGCTCGTCGGTGCAGAAGCGGCAGAGCTCGCCTTCGGTGAGCGCGAAACAGCGGGTGCAGAGGCGCACCTTCGTCTTCACCTCTTCCAGGGCTTGGCCCAGCTCCGCGGCGAGCTCCGGCGGCGCGCGCAGAATGTGGAAGGCCAACCGCTGTGCGGTTTTTTCGCCAATGCCAGGAAGCTTGGCCAGCGCCGCCACCAGGCGGTTGAGGGGGTCCGGCGTCATGGAGTGAGCCCCGGAAGGCTGATGCCGCCGCTCACCTTGGAGAGCTCCTTCTGCATGTGCGCGCGGCTCGCGGAGAGGGCGGCATTGACTGCCGCCGTCACCAAGTCCTCAAGCATGGCCACGTCCGAAGGGTCCACCACGTCCTTCGCCAACTGAATGCTGCGCACCTCCTGAAGTCCATTCACCACCACTTTGACGCGGCCGTCACCGGCCACGCCTTCCAGCGTCTCCTCCGCCAGCTCCTTCTTCCGCTGCTCGATTTTCTCCGTCAGCTTGTTGGCCTGCCGCATGAAGTAATTAAGGTCGACTCCGGGCATGTGCAGTCTCGTTTTCTAAGCGGAAGGGGACAACCGGGCCGGTCAGCCCGGGGGCTCGTCGATGACGTCCGAGCCGGGGGCTCCAGTGCGTTGACGCTCCAGCACCTGGATGTGCTCGAGCTCCCCGCCGAGAATTCTCAGCGCGGCGCGGATGGCGGGGTGACCGCGCACCGACTGGTCGGTGGACACCTCGTGCGCGGCGCGTGCCTCAGCGTCCTGCTCGGCCAGACTCTTGGGGGCCGTCGCTGCCGCGGCGTCGTCCAAGACAATGCGGGTGGGCCGGCCGAAGTGCTCGCTCAACAGTCGCTCCACCGCGGCCCGTCCACTCTGGCCGGTGACGGTGGTGCGGTGGAAGCTCGCCTCCGGCCGGTAGGCCAGCACCACCTCGCCCTCCCGGAGAGCCACCAGGCGCCCTTGCGCGAGGGAGGCGGCGTGGCGCGCCGAGGCGGCCCGCACTGCCTCCACCGCCGCGCGCCACACCCCTTCCGTGGGGGGCGCCGCGAGGACTGGGGCGGGGGCAGCGTCCTTCGCCTCTGGGAGACACTCGCCCGAGGCACAGCCAGAGGGTGAGGCCTCCGCTTGGAAGAGGCGGGTGTCCGACGCGGGCGGCGGCGAGGTGGCCGCGTCGCGGGCGGGACGGGACACTGGCTCCGCCTTGGCGGCCACCGCCGGGGTGGGCCGCGGCGGGTTGGGTGCGCGAGCCGCGGTGGGGGGTGCGGACGGTGTCGCGGCGCCCGTTGGCGCGGTGCGCGTCGCGGCCGTCGCGACAGGAGCCGACGGGGCTTTTGGCGGAGTGGGGGCGTTAGACGCGAAAGGGTGCGGGGGCGGAGCGACCTCCAGGCGCTCCGGCGGCCTTGCGCGCGGGCTCGAGGCCCCCGGCGCCGGCGAGTTTCTCCACCCGGGCGATGAGCTCCGGGATGGACGCTGCCGGGGCGAGCTGCACCGCCTTGAGGAGCGCCATTTCCAGGGCCAGCCGCGGCTGTGCGGCTCGGCCCACATCCCACACCGCGCCGTGGACGACGTCGAAGAGGCGGGCCAGCTGTGCCGCGTCTGCCTCGGCAGCAAGCGCCGTCACCGCCTGCTGCTCGGCGTCCGCCAGCTCCGCAGGCGGGGTGCCCGTGGCCAGGGTGACGAGGACATGGCGAAGCTGCAGCGCCACCTCCTCGGCCAAACGCTTCAAGTCCACGCCTTTGACGAAGCTGTCCTCCACCAGGTGGAGCAGCGTGGGCGCGTCCCTGCGCACCAGGGCTTCGGCGAAGCCCTGCACCACGGTGGTGTCGATGGTGCCCAGTGCCTCGGCCACCTCGGCGTCCGAGGCACCGGGGCCGGCGGCGGACAGCACCTGGTCGAGCAACGAAAGCGCGTCGCGCATGCCCCCCTCCGCTTGGCGCACAATGAGCGCCAGCGCGCTGTCCGAGAGGGCGGCCTTCTCCACGCCGGCGATTTGCTTGAGGCGCGCCAGCATGCGCGGCGCGGGAATGCGCCGGAAATTGTGGCGCTGGCAGCGGGAGAGAATGGTTTCCGGCAGCTTGTGGGGCTCGGTGGTGGCGAAAATAAACTTCACATGCGGGGGCGGCTCCTCCAGCGTCTTCAGGAGCGCATTGAAGGCCGCGCCGCTGAGCATGTGCACTTCGTCGATGATGTAGATTTTGTTGCGGTCTCGCTGGGGGAGGTATTTGGCGTTCTCCCGAATTTCCCGCACGTTCTCCACGCCGTTGTTGGAGGCACCGTCGATTTCGGCCACATCGACGCTGGTGCCGGCCGCAATCTCCACGCACGCCGGGCACGTCCCGCAGGGCCTGGCGGTGGGCCCCTTCTCGCAGTTGAGGCACTTGGCCAGAAGTCGCGCGGCCGTCGTCTTCCCCACGCCCCGGGGCCCGCAGAAGAGGTAGGCGTGGGCCACCCTGTCCTGGGCAATGGCGTTGGCCAGCGTCTTCACGACGTGCTCCTGGCCCGTCATGTCCTCAAAGGTTTGGGGGCGCCACTTGCGGGCGAGGACGAGGTAACTCATGAGCGCCGGCCACCATAACAGCCTCCCTGGTGTCCTGGCCGCTCGAGGCTAGAGTGCCGTGAGGCCAGTGCTCTCCTCTCCTGCCCGCGCCTCCACCAGGGAATGGCTCCACCTCTGGGGGCCGCGGTGGGCGGCGCTCCTCCTGGGCGCGCTTCCGGCCGTGCTGGCGGTGGCCGAACTCGGCCGCCTGCACCCGGACGAGGTGTACCAGACGCTCGAGCCGGCCTTTTACCGCCTCCACGGCTACGGCGTGCTGGCCTGGGAATGGCGCCAGGGCCTGAGGAATTGGGCGGTGCCCCTCTTTTTGTCCGGCCTCTTTCGCCTCGCGGGAGCTGTCGGGCTTTTTGACCCGTGGACGCTGCGGGGACTGGTGGGTGTGCCCCTGGCCCTCCTCCACGCCGCGGCGCTGCTGGCGGCCTTCCGGCTCGGGAGACGCGAGTCCCGACTTGCCGGCTGGACGGCCTTGTTGGCCCTGGGGCTGCTTCCGCTGGCGTGGGCCTACGCCGGCCGTACCCTCAGCGAGCCCCTCTCGGCGGACTTCCTCGTCCTGGCGGCTGAGGCGCTGTCGAGGCCAGGGGCGCGCTCGCGTGCGCCGTTGTGGGGTGGGCTCGCGCTCGGGCTTGCGGTGGTGGCCCGCTACGGCTCGGCGCCCGCCGTCCTCGGGGCACTCCTTTGGCTCGCCGCCACGCGAAGGTGGCGCGCGCTCCTCCTCTGTGTAGCGGGCGGTGCGGCGGCGGCGGCGCTGCTGGGGGCGCTGGACGCCTGGAGCTGGGGGGCGCCCTTCCACTCTCTCCTGGCCTGGACGCGCTTCAACGTCCTCTCGGAGGGGGCGGTGCGTGCCTTCGGCGCAGCGCCGGCGAGCTTCTACCGGCCGCTGCTTCTGGCCTTCGTCCCGGGGTGGGTGTGGCCGCTGTTGGCCTATGGGCTGTGGCGTCCTGCGCCCGGGCGGCCGCGGGTGGGCGTGGCCCTGGCCATGGCCGCAGTTGCGCTGTTGGCGTTGCTGCTGACAGCGCACAAGGAGGAGCGCTTTCTCTACCCGGTGGTGGTGCTTCTCGTCCTCGAGGCCGGGCTGGCCTTGGGACGCCTCTTGGACGCGTTGCCGCGCCCGGCCGGCCTCCTCTTGGGGGCCCTGGCGCTGGCCAGTAGCCTCCTCGCCCAAGGCAGCACCCTGGACGCGCGGGGGGACGAGTTTCGCGCGCTGGTGCGGAGCGCGCGCACCCCGGGGACGACGGGACTGCTTATTGTGAATGAGGGGCTGTGGGGCTCGGGGGGCTTCTTCTACTTGGGAAAGCACATTCCCTGGCTGACGTGCGACTGGCCCAGCGACGGGGCCTTCCGCGCCGCCATGCAGGACGCCCGCTTCAACCGTGCGGTGACGTTTGAGGGCCGTGCGCTGGAGGCACTTTCGGCCGGCGGCTTCCGGGTGACGGGCCAGGTGGGCCGAGAGACGTTGCTCGAGCGCTAGCCGCTCTCTTTCCTCAGCCCAACCAGGCGCGGAGGGCGCCAACGCCCACCGCGCCCAGCACCACCCAGCTGCCGTTGGCCTTGAAGGCGACGAGGAGGAGGAAGGCGACGAGGGCGAGAGACACCGAGGGGACGTCCACCAGGGCGGCGCGCCCCAGCACTCCTGTCACCTCCGCCATGAGGGCCAACGAGGCCGCGTTGACGCCGTCCAGGAAGGCCCGGGCCCGGCTGTCCCCGCGCAGCCACTCGAAGAGGGCACCGCCCAAAAAGACGCCGAGGAAGGCTGGGAGAAAGACGGCCAGGGTGGCCACCGCCGCCCCGGAGGCGCCGTGGAGGAGCCAGCCGACGAAGGTGGCGGTGGTGAAGACGGGGCCTGGGGTGAGCTGTCCCACGGCCACCGCGTCCAACAGCTGGGCGGAAGTCAGCCAGTGGAGCCGCTCCACCAAGTCCGCCTGAAGGAAGGCCACGAGGACGTAGCCGCTGCCCCACACCACCGCCCCCAGCTTGAGGAAGGTAAAAAAGAGGGGCCACAGCCCCACCGCCGCGGGTGCGCCCACCCAGGCGCCCGCCGGAAGGAGAAAGGCGGCCTGCCCCGGACGGCGCGAGGCCAGAAGCGCGCCCCCAACGCCGCAGGCGGCAAGCACGGCGAGCGGATTCAACCCGGCCAGCAGGAGGGCGAACGCCGCCAGGAAGAGGGCCCAGGCGCCCGGCGTGCGCAGGGTGGTGCGCGCGAGCGGGAGGATGGCCGTCGCGACAAGCACCACCACCACCGGCTGGACGGTTTGGAGAAGGAGCCGCGCGTCGGGCCGGAGCCCGTAGCGGAGGTAGAGGGCCGCGAGCGCGGCCACCAATACCGCCGAGGGGAGGATGAAGCACACTCCCGCCACCAAGAGCCCGGCGGCACCGGCCCGCGCCTTGCCCAGCAGCATGGCTGTCTCGGTGGAGGTGGGGCCGGGCAGGAGGTTGGCCAGCGAGAGAAAGTCGACGAAGGTGGCTTCCTTCACCCACGCCCTTTTTTCCACGAGCTGCTCGCGCATGAGGCTCAAGTGCACGAGTGGGCCGCCGAAGGCGGTGGCGCCCAGGCGAAGAAATACCAGCGCCACCTCGGCCAGCCGGCCGGCGGGGCGGCTGGCGTCGGAGGGGAGCGACATGCCGGCGGGGCGCTTCCTGTCTCGTGCTTCCACTTTGGAACGGCCGGGACACACGCGGTGGTGCGCTACCGTTGCTTCCTTCCGGACCTGGCGGGGTTCACGTCCCCGCGTCGTCCCGGCCACACAAAAAGGCGAAACCCGTCTCTAGCAGACGGAGAGGGAGGGATTCGAACCCTCGATACCCTTTCAGGTATACACGCGTTCCAGGCGTGCGCCTTCAGCCGCTCGGCCACCTCTCCAAGGAGCCCTTGTCGGAAAGAGAGCCAACACTGGCGCTTTCTCCCTCGAGGGGCGTCCCTCTTTGCTGCGACGGAGAGCGTAGGATTCGAACCTACGGTACCGTTGCCGGTACGCCTGATTTCGAGTCAGGTGCCTTCGACCACTCGGCCAGCTCTCCAAGCTCAAGTTCTCTTTGCGTTTCTGCCCTAGTCCCCTCGGTTTCGCCACGTCCTTGCACCGTCCCGGGGAGCGCCGCCCTCGGACAGGCCGGGCCCTGGGGACGTGCGGCTAGCCCCTAGGACTCCGGCTTTCGGAGCTCGGCGAAGAAGCGGCTCAAGAGCGCCGCACAAGCCTCCTCCTCAACGCCTGGCGTCTGGGCGAAGCGGTGGTTGTGGGAGGCCTGCGTGACGTCGAGCAGTCCGCCCAGTGCGCCGGCTTTGGGACTCGGTGCGCCCCACACCAGGCGGTCGATGCGGGCAGCCAGCATGGCGCCGACGCACATGGTGCACGGCTCGAGCGTGACGTAGAGGGTGACGTCAGAGAGTCGCCACCGGCCCACGGTGCGGACGGCCTCCGAGAGCGCCTCCATCTCGGCGTGGGCAAACGGGTCTCGCCGCGTCTCTCGACGGTTTCGGCCGCGTCCGATGGCCACACCCTCAGCGACGGCCACTGCACCCACCGGCACCTCTCCCTCGGCTGCGGCTTCCTCGGCCAGAGCGAGCGCCTGGTGCATGAAGTGAACGTCCGTGTCGGAGGAGGGCAAGGGCGTCGAGGAACGGTGAAGCGGGGAAAAAGAAAAATGGCGCGCCCTAGAGGATTTGAACCTCTGGCCTTCGGATTCGTAGTCCGACGCTCTATCCAACTGAGCTAAGGGCGCGTTTTGAAACGTGTCGGAGAGAGAGGGATTCGAACCCTCGATACCCTTTCGAGTATGCAGGTTTAGCAAACCTGTGCCTTCAGCCTCTCGGCCATCTCTCCACAGGAACCAACACCTACCAATGTCAAAGAGCAGCGACCTCGAAACTGACTGCCCAAAAGGGAGCCGAGGCCTTTAGGTCACAGCTCGCGGTTGGGTCAAGGCACCTCCCCCAGGACTTGCCTCCAAATTGGCTACCGGCCACCGGAGAGCGACATGGCCAACGAAGGCGCGTTGGGGCGAAAGCGGCACCCCCGGCTCGCCAGCGGCGCTCACTCTTTTCCGGCCCGCACCGGAAAGCCGGCTTCACGCCACGCCTTCATGCCGCCGTCCAATGCCACCGCGCCCTGGAAGCCCATCTGGCGCAGGGTAGCCGCGGCCAGCGTCGAAATGCGGCCAAGCTCGCAGTAGGTGAGGATTCTCCGCGTCGGGTCGGTGAGCTCCTGGTTGACCCGCAGCTCCAGCTGGCCGCGCGGCAGCAGGCGCGCCCCGGGAATGTGGCCTTCCTCGAAGGCATCGCGCTCCCGTACGTCGAGCAGGACCAGGTCCTTCGTCCCGGAGGCCAGGCGCAGATTGAGTTCGCCGAGCGACATGAAAGGGACGACCGCTGCGGCTTCCGAAAGCATCTGGGCCACCGTCTTGCCGCCACTCATGTTGGTGCGCAGCGCCTCGGTGACGTGGGTGGGCATGGTGAGATTCAGGTTTTGCATCATCTCGACAAACGCGGCCCGCTCGCGCTTCTGCAGTCGTGGGTTCTCGAGCAACTCCTGACCAATGGTCGAGTGCGTGCGCCCTTTGTACTCATGCGCAGGAAAGACTTTGAGCGCGGGATCGAGCTTGAGGAGGGTCCCAAAGAGGCTCTCATAGAGGGCCTCGGCATCCCCGCTGGGCAGGTCGGTGCGCCCGGTCGCCCCCATGAGCAGCGTGTCACCGGTGAAGACTCGGTCCTCGACGCAAAGACACATGGAGTCTGCCGTGTGCCCGGGCGTGTGCAGGGCATGGAGCCGGAGCTTGCCGACGGCCAGAAGTTCCCCACCGCGCAGACGAAGGTCGACGAAGGGCGCCGGGCTGTCGCTGTGCATCACCACCGACACCTTGAGCTGTCGTGCAAGTTGCTGGGTGGCCGAGAAATGGTCGGCGTGGGTATGGGTGTCAATGAGGTAGTGAAGCCGGAGGCCATCGCGCGCAACCAGAGATTGGTAGCGGTCGACTTGGCTCAGTTCCGGGTCAATGAGTGCGGCGGCGCACGTCTCCTCGCAGCCAATGAGGTAGGAGCGGCAACCGCCGGTGGTGACTGTTTCGAAAACCATCGCGTCTCCATTCCCCTCGCGCGGCTGACGCCGAAATTGAGAGGTCTCAGGCAGAACCAACCGCTGCCCCTGTCCACGAGCAGCAAACGGAGGAAGTAGGATTCGAACCTACGAAGGGCTTTCACCCTTGGCGGTTTTCAAGACCGCTGCCTTCAGCCGCTCGGCCATTCCTCCAGAGCGAAGCGCTTTGGACGTCCGAAGAGAGGGTGGCTTCTTTAGCGTACTCGAGGGCCATTGCCACCTCGGGGCCCCCTCCACGGGCCGGGGCCGCCCCTTCAGGGCTTCAATTCCCTCACGCCTCCGAGGTAGGGCCAAAGCACCTCGGGCAGCGCCACCGTCCCGTCCTCGCGCTGGCCATTCTCCAAGAGCGCCACCAGCGTCCGGCCCACGGCGAGGGCCGAGCCATTGAGGGTGTGGAGCAGCTGCGGCTTGCTTCCCGGCTCGGGGCGAAAGCGAATTCTCGCCCGGCGCGCCTGGAAGTCGCCGCAGTTGGAGCAGGAGGACACCTCCCGGAAGGTGTTTTGCCCCGGGAGCCATACCTCCACGTCGTACGTCTTGGCGGAGCTGAAGCCCATGTCCCCGGTGCACAGGAGCACCACCCGGTGGTGGAGCCCGAGCCGCCGCAGCACCTCGGTGGCCCCGTCCACCATGGCCTCCAGCGCCGGCATGCTGTCCTCGGGGCGAACAAAGTTGACGAGCTCCACCTTGTGGAATTGGTGCTGGCGGATGAGGCCGCGGGTGTCCCGTCCGGCGGCGCCGGCTTCGGCGCGAAAGCAGGGACTGAAGGCCACGTAGCGCAGCGGCAGCCGCTCGCCGTCGAGGATTTCATCCGCATGGTAGTTGGTGACGGGCACCTCGGCGGTGGGGATGAGGAAGCGCTCCGGCTCGCCGGACACCCGGAAGAGGTCCTGCTCGAATTTTGGAAGCTGCCCCGTCGCCTGCAGCGCCGAGCGGAGGACGAGGTAGGGGGGCAAGAGCTCGGTGTAGCCGCGCTCGGTGGCCACATCCACCATGAAGGCCACCAGTGCCCGCTCCAGCCGAGCCAGCGCCCCCCGGTAGAAGACGAAGCGCGCGCCGGACACTTTCGCCGCGCGCTCGAAGTCGAGCATCCCCAAGCCCTCGCCGAGCTCGAAGTGCTGCCTGGGGGTGAAGAGGAAGCGCGGCGGCTGCCCCCAGCGGCGGATTTCGACGTTGTCCTCCGGGCCCTGGCCCACGGGCACCGAGGCATCGGGCAGGTTGGGGACGTCCAGGAGAATGCGTTGCAGCTCCTCTTCCACCAGGCCGAGGCGCTTCTCCTGCTCTTTGATGGTTTGACTCACCTCGCGCATTTGCGCCCGGGAGGCCTCAAGCTCTTGAGGGGCGGCTTTGGCCACCTGCTTCATGGCCTCGTTGGCCGCATTGCGGCGCAGGTGGAGCGACTCGAGCGAGACGTTGAGCGCCCGGCGCTCCTGGATGAGGGCCTGGAAGGGCCCCAAGTCCAGCGCGCCCCCGCGGGTGCGCAGCCGCTCCACCACCGCGTCAGGGGCCGCCGCCACGGCACGCAAGTCGAGCACTTACCGGCCGCCCTGCAGGTCGAGAATCTCGTCCTCCACTTCCTGGCGCTCCTTGGCCTTGGGACTCTTCTGCAGGAAGGCGCGGAAGGCGGCGATGGCCTCGCGCTTTTTTCCCTTCTCCTTGTAGGCATAGCCGAGGTGGTAGAAAGCGAGCGGGTTGGAGGGCTCGGCCACGGTGGCCTTCACGTAGAAGGGGATGGCCCGCGTCTCGTCCCCTTGTTCTGCATAGGCGCGGGCAATGCGGTAGTAGAGCCCGGGGAGCTTGGGGTCCGCTTTCAGCGCTTGGTTGTAGCGAGACAGCGCATTCGCCCAGTGGTTGGTTTGTGCCTCACAGTCGCCCACCGCCACCAGCAGCTGCGTGCGCGAGGGGTCGGCGGCGAGCGCGGACTCATAGGCCGGAATGGCTTCCTCGCAGCGCTGCCCCTCCTGCTCCGCCTCGCCGATGGCTGCCCAGGCGTCGGCGTATTTGGGGTCGAGCTTCACCGCCACCTTCCACTCGTCGATGGCCTCGGGCACCTTCTTGGCGTCCTTGTAAATTCGCCCCAGCTCGTAGTGGTAGCTGGCGCGGCCGGGGACGCGGTCCAGCGCCGCCCGCATGCTCTCAATGGCGGCCGTCCACTCCTGCCGCGCGGCGTGCACGCGGGCCATGTAGAAGTTGCCCTCGGGGTTGCTCGGTTCCACTTTGAGCGCCTGGTTGAGGGTGGTGTCGGCGCCGCTCAAGTCCCCCTGCTCGAGCAACACGGCCCCCACGGCGACATTCACCTTCAAATTCCCGGAGCTGGTGCGGGCGGCCTCCATCTCCTTGAGGGCCCCCGGGAGGTCCTTCAGTCTCCAGAGCGCGAGGCCGAGCTGCAGGTGGCCGTCCGGGACGTTGGCGTCCAAGGCGAGCGCGCGCTCGGCGTCCGCGCGCGCGTCGGTCCACCGTTGCTGCTCGACGGCCACGCGGCTTTGGCCGAGCCAAGCGGGCGCGGACTTGGCGTCCACGGCGGTGGCCTTCTCATACTCCGCCCGAGCGCGGGCGACGTCCCCGTCGGCCATGGCCAAGTCCCCGAGGCCCACCAACACCCGTGGGTCGTCCGGAAGCCGTTTGGCCAGGGCGTCGAATTGGGCCCGGGCCTCGCCGGTGCGGCGGAAGCGGAGGAAGAACCGCCCCAGCGCAAGAGCAGGCTCGGGGTTGTCCGGGTCCGCGGCCAGCGCCGCGGTGTAAAGGGCCTCGGCCTCTCCAATCCTGTCCAGGGACTCATTCACCCGTCCGGAGAGGAGGAGAAGCCGTGCGTCCTTGGGGTTTTTGAGGAGCGCTGCCGTCACCGCCGTCTGCGCCTCCTGGGGACGTCCCACCGCCAACAGGGCGGACACCAGCGCCTCGGCCAGCGCCGCATTCTGGGGGTCTTTCTGCACGGCGTCGGTGAGAAGCGGCACCGCCTTGTCCAATTGGTGCTTGGCCAGGTAGGCGCGCGCCAACGCCGCTCGGGCGACGCCGGAGCTCCCGCCGCCGGCCTTGGCCGCCCGCTCGAGGACTTCCAAGCCCTGGTCCGTGTCGCCCTCGGCGAGGAGCGCTAGGCCCTGCACCGTGAGGGCCCGGGACTGCTCGGTGGGAGCCAGCGTGGCGAACGCCTTGGGCTCGACGACGGGGGCCAGCAACGCCAGCGCCGCCTTGCCGTCGTCCTTCTGAGAGAGCACCAGCGAGGCGCGCTCCAGTGCGCTCGAATAGTGTTTGGGGTCGAGCTCCAGCGCCTTGGCCAGCGCCGTGTCCGCCCCGGCCTTGTCTCCGGCTTGAAGGCGAGCCAGCGCCAGGGCGTGAAACACCCGGGCGCTGGGCGCGGTGCGCGAAAGCGGCTCGAGGAGGTCCACTGCAGCCTTGGGCTGGCTCTTGAGCGCGGCCGCCTCGGCGCGCAGCAGTACGACGTCCGTGTCGCTGCTTTTGGCCTGGCCCAACTCCTGGAGCGCCTGGTCTGGCTGGTGGCTGGCCAGTGCGGCGCCGGCGGCTGCCTTAACGCGGTCCAAGTCGTGCCTTCCCAGCTGGGCGAGCGAGCCCTCCAGCGCCGCGGCCACCCTGGCGGCGTCTCCCGGCTGGGCGCTGCCGTACTGGCGCTCGAGTCGGGAGGTGAGCTGCACCCAAACCGCGCGCACCTCCGGCACTTCGCGGGCGGCGAGCTGTGCCTCGAGCGCGGCCTTGGCGGACTTGAGGGCGCCGTAGCTGTCCTGGCTGAGGGCGGTGCGGGCCGACTCGAGCTCCTTGGCCTCGGGCGTGCCGGCGTGGACGCGCGGGGGGAAAAAGTAGTTGAAGCCGAAGGCCCCGTAGCGGGTGAGGGCGAGGCTGGCCCCGGCGCCGAGGACGAGGAGAAGGGCCCCGGCCACCGCGCCCAGCTTGAGCAGCGCCTGGCGACGGACGCGGCTAGCGTCGCTGTCCACCATGGAGCTCACCACCGCCATCCGCCCCTCGTAGACTTGTCGCAGCCTGTCCAAGTCCGCGGGGGCCGTCTCCGTCACCATGGGCGGGGTCGGCGCGGCGCCGGCGGGCGCCTCCTTCTGGGTGACGAGCTTCTGCATCACTTGGGCGAATGCCGGCACACTGCCGAGCGGCGTCCACGTCTCCTGGTCCGTGGAGACGTCCTCGTTTCCGAGGAGCTGTCCGTCGCCCATCATTTTGGCGATGACGCCCTCGTCGAAGGGCCCGAAAATTTTCCCGCTCCGCCGCCGGACGTGGAAGCGCGCCGTTTTGCTGCGCTTGCCTTTGGTGTCCTTGGCCGCCTCCTCGAGAAAGCCCAGCATCTCCAGGCCATCCACGGGCTCGGGCTCCTTCAGCGGAGTTTGCGGCAAAGGCGCGGACAAGTCCGCCTCCAAGTCCTCCTCGGTGGGGGCCGAGGGGTCGAACTCGAGGGGGTCCACCGCCGGCGTGCCCTGGGACGTGGCCTTCTCTTTGGGGCTTGGTGGTGCCGTGGGCACCGGCGGCGTCGTCGAGGGCGGGGGGAAGGCCGGCGCGTCCCAGGCGAAACCGCCCGGCTGCGCTGGCTCAAAGTCCTGCGGGAAGGGAAAGTCCGTGGCGTTGGCGTTTCCGCCTTCGAGCTCCACCTCCCCAAAGGAGCCAGTGGCGGCCGTGGCCGGCGCCCCGCCCGGTTGGGCCGCCCAGGCGTCTGCGAAGTCCTCCTTGTCTGCCGCCGGCGGAGGGGGTTGGGAGGCCGCGGCCAGCGCGTCCAGCTCTGGAATTTTGGCCTCCTCCGAAAACGCGGGCGTGGTGAGGAGGGGGGCACTCACAGGAGGCGGCGGCTGTGGTGCCGCAGCGGGACGCGGCGCGACGGGGGCCGGAGGCAGGGGTGGCGGGCCGGGAGGCCTGCTGCTGGCGGCGCCGGCGGCGCCCGAGGTGCCGGGCCTGGGCAGTGGGACGGTGGGCAGGCTCGGGGGGGCCGGCGTGGGTGGGCTGGGAAACGCCACCGTCCTGTCGGCCGCGGCTTTGGGTGCGCCGGGCGGAGGGGAGTGCGTCGAGTCCGGAGGCAGCGGGGCCATCGCCGGTAGGGGGATGACGCCCGTGGTCATGGAGAGGCCCTCCAAACTCTTGTCCTGCGCGTGCGGCTGCTGGGGCGTCAGCTTGGGGATGGGTGCCTCATGGGAGAGGCCGAGCGAGGGCAAGGGAATTACCCCCGTCGTCATCGAGATGGGTGGGACGGCCATGGCGCGCGAGCCGCCGGGCGTCTGCGCCGGGAGCGGGACGGCGCCGTCAGCGGGGCGGCGGGGCGCCGGCGGCTGAGGGCTGCTCGACGGCAGCGGGACGGCGCCCGCTGGAGTCGGCTGAATGGGGAAGATGTTTTGGCACTTGGTGCACTTCAGCTTCGCCCCGCCGGGCGGAATGCGCCGCTCGTCGAGGTTGTAAGTCGCCTGGCAGGAGGGGCACGTCACTCTCATCAAAGGACCAAGAGGCTACCAGAACCTGAAGCCGAGGTCGGAGCGTGCTAGGTAACTCTGTGCTCGGTATGGACCCGGTGCTCATCCTCGGCGGCGGGCTCGCCGGCCTCTCCACCGCCGTCTTCCTCCAGCGCCCCTGGCTCCTCGTGGAGCGCGAGGTGCGGGTGGGTGGGAAGACGCGCACCGACGTCCTCCACGGTGGCTTTCACTTCGACCCCACTGGGCATTGGCTCCACTTGCGCGACAAGGACATGCAGGCCTTCGTCACCGAGCGCTGGCTCCCCGGCGGCCTGGTGAGCATTTCCCGGCGCGCGGCCGTCTTCTCCCGCGGCGTCTTCACCCGCTTCCCTTACCAGGTGAATACCTACGGCCTTCCGCCGGAGGTGGTGGCGGAAAACCTCGTCGGCTTCATCGACGCGACGTTGGGGGAGAAGGGCCGGACGCTGCGCGAGCGCGAGCCCCAAAACTTCGAGGAATTCATCCTCCGGTACGTCGGCGAGGGCTTCGCCAAAAACTTCATGGTGCCCTACAACCAAAAGCTGTGGACGGTGCCGCCGCGGGAGCTGTCCGCCGCTTGGTGCGGGCGCTTCGTCCCCAAGCCCAGCCTCCAAGAAGTGGTGGACGGGGCCCTCGGCCTCGGAGGGGACCAGCTGGGCTACAACGCCACCTTTCTCTACCCGGCGCGCGGGGGCATTGAAGCGCTCCCCCGCGCCATGCTGGCCGACGCCAAGGGGGGCCGCGTCCTCGTCGGGACGAAGCCGACGGAGCTCGACTGGCGGACGCGCACCGCCACCCTCTCCACCGGCGAACGGGTGCGTTATGCGGCGCTGGTGTCCACCATCGAGCTCCCCCAGCTGGTGACGCTGCTCAGCCAAGGCCCGGCGGGCGTCCCGGACGAGGTGCGTGACGCGGCGCTGCGGCTGCGCTCCTTCACCGTCACCTACGTCCGGGTGGGCGTCCAAGGGCCCAACCGCCAGCCCTGGCACTGGGTGTACCTGCCCGAGCCGGAATTCGGGACGTACCGCATTGGCTCGCCCTCGGCAGTGTACGCGCCGCTCGCGCCCGAGGGGACGTCGTCCTTCTACGTCGAGTACAGCCACCACGGAGAGCGCACCCGGGCGCAGTGCGAGGAGGATGCGGTGAAGGACCTCGTCCAGGCGCGCATGGTGCATGCCCGCGAAGACGTCCTCTTCGCCGAGGCGGCGGAGATTCCACACGCCTACGTCATTTACGACGACGCCTACGGCCCGGCGAAGAAGACGGTGGTGGACTTTCTCGGCGGGGCCGGCATCCACCTCGCCGGCCGCTACGGGCAGTGGGAGTACTCCTCCATGGAGGACGCGCTCCTCAGCGGCCGCGCGACGGCGGAGCGCCTCAACGCGGGTTAGGCCGCTCCACCCCGGGGAACAAGCGGCCCCGGGCGCTTTCTGGGGAATGGCGTGTGCGCCCCCCGGGTGGTGCTCGCCCGGACGCGGTGGCGCGTGCTAGTCCCCCTGCGCCCTTTCTCTTCCCCATGGCCACCCCGAGTCCCGCCCCGCGGCTGAGCATCGTCATTCCCGTCTACAACGAGGCGGCCATTGTGGCCTCGGCGGTGGCGGAGCTCAGCCAGGCCTTGGACGAGCGCGGCCTCTCCTGGGAGATGGTGCTCGCGGAAAATGGCTCGCGCGACGAGACGCCGGCCATTCTCCAGGGCCTCACGGCCAGGGACGCCCGGGTGCGCTCCCTCCACGTGGGGCAGCCCAACTACGGGGCGGCGCTGAAGGCGGGCATTCTCGCGGCCCGCGGTGAGTTGGTGGTGTGCGACGAGATTGACCTCGGGGACTTGCGCTTCTACGACGCCGCGCTGGAGGTGCTGAAGGACGCCGCGGTGGACTTGGTGGTGGGCAGCAAGGCCGCCAAGGGCGCCGTGGACAGACGTCCGTTGGTGCGGAGGGTGGCCACCCGCGTGCACAACGGCATTCTCCGACTCCTCTTGGACTTCAAAGGCACGGACACCCACGGGCTGAAGGCCTTCCGCCGGGAGCGTCTGTTGCCGGTGGTGCAGGCCTGCGTGGTGGACAGGGACGTCTTCGCCAGCGAGCTCGTCATCCGCACTTGGCGCGCCGGTTTGCGCGTCCTGGAAATTCCCATCGAGCTCCGGGAGAAGAGAAAACCCACCGTGGACCTTTACAAGCGCGTCCCCAACGTCCTGAAAAACGTGGCCAAGCTGTTGTGGGTGGTGCGTCTCAAGGGCGGGGCATGAGGCGCGCGGCCGTCTCCGTCGACCTCGACGGGCTGCACCACTACGCCCGCATTCACGGCCTCAAGGAGTCTCTCCTCGACGCCAAGGCGCGAAGCCTGCACTTGACGGTGGCGTTGCCACGGCTGCTGGCCCTCTTCCAGCGACTGGAGCTCAAGGCCACGCTCTTCGTCGTGGGAGAGGACGTGGCCCAAGAGGGCGCGGAGGTGCTGCGGAAGGCCGTCCAGGCGGGACACGAGCTCGCCAGCCACAGCCACACCCACCCCTACGCTTTGGCCCAAGCCTCGGCAGAAGCCGTGGAGGACGAGCTCGCCCACGCTGAGGAGGCTCTGGCCTCCGTCGCCGGACGGAAGCCTGTGGGCTTCCGGGCCCCGGGCTACAGCCTCTCCCGGGCCATGCTGGTGGCGCTCTCGCGACGGCAGTACCTCTACGACGCGTCCGTCTTTCCCGCGGCGCCGTATTACCTCGCCAAGGCGGCGGTGCTGGCCTCCATGGCCCTCGTCGGGCGGCCCTCGGCCAGCCGGTTGGACTCTCCAAGCGTCCTCCTCGCGCCTCGGGTGCCTTACCGGCCGGACGTGCAGAGGCCCTACAAGCCAGGGGCGGCGCCTCTCGTCGAGTTGCCCATGGCGGTGACGCCGCTGTTGCGCGTGCCGTTTTTTGGGACGCTCCTCACCACTGCGCCCTGGGGCGTGGTGGAGGCGGCGTACCGCGCGCTGAGGAGCGAGCGCTTCCTCTCCTTGGAGCTCCACGCCCTGGACGTCCTCGAGGTGGAGGACGGCATTCCGCAGTCGCTGGCCCGGCTCCAGCGAGACGTCCGGGTGGCGCGTGCGGAGAAAGAGCGCCGGCTGGCCAGTGTGCTGGAGTGGCTCGCGCGGGACTTCCAACTCACCACGCTGGAGGAGGCGGCCCAGGCGCTCGGGCCGGAGCTCCGGACGAGACACTAGTCGCCCAGGGCTACTTCCCCGTCGGCGTGCGGTAGAGGAGCTTACCCGCGCGGAAGCTTTGGACGACGCGGCTGTAGGCGCGTGGGCCCCGCTGAGGGTTGCCGCGAAAGAGCACCACGTCCGCGGGCTCGCCCACGGCCAGGGTGCCCTTTCCCAAGCCGGGGAAGCGGGAGGCGGGGGCGGTGGTGAGGGAGGCCAGGGTGGCGCGCCAGGTGAGGCCCGCCTGGGCCATGCGCACAAGCTCCTCGCCGGTGTCCGTGTCACTGGTGAAGCCGACGTCGGTGCCGAAGAGGACTTGCCCGCCGGCTTTGGCAAAGGCGCCCAGCTGGGCGACGCCGCCTTGGACGTAGGCCTCCACCTGATCGGGCGTCTGTCCGCTCTGCCTTCCCACCGAGCGCCACAGCGTCAGCGTCGGGACGAGGCCCAGGTGGGCCGCCACCAACGCGGTGACGAGCTCCGGCGGCCAGGGGCCGGTGTTGGGGGTGGTGTGCATGAGGACGTCCACGCCGCAGGCCAGCGAGCGGCGGACACCCTCCAGCGTCTGGGGGTGGGAGAGGACGGGCTTCTTCGCTGCGTGGGTGGCGTCGGCCGCCGCCCGGAGAATGTCCGGTGCCATCTCCAGCGTCTTCCCGCCGCCGAGCCAGCTTCCGGCAAACACCTTGGTGGCGTCCGCCCCGGCGGCGAGGTTTCGGGCCACGTCCGCCCGGGCCTCGGCTGGCGTGGCGGGCTGGGCGAGCTGGGCCAGAACCTCCGGCGGGAGACTCGTCCTCAAGTAAATGGGGATGCCGTCCTTGGGGAAGAGAGGGTTTCCGGCGGTGAGAATGCGCGGGCCCGGGATGTCCCCCTTCTCGATTCGGGCGCGCAGCGCGACGGTGTTGGCGAGGTCAGAGCCCGCGTCCACCACGGTGGTGAAGCCGTAGCGGGTGAGCATTTTTTCGAGCGAGGCGGCCAGCGCTGCGGCCTCGGCGGTGGCGGCTGCGTTCCATTCCGCAGCGCTGAAGTGCACGTGGAAATTCCAAAAGCCGGCCGCCACCCCCAGGCCCTTGGCGTCGACGAGCGTGGCCGAGGCCGGCACCGGGACGTCCTTGGCCGTCCCGACGGCGAGAATTTTTCCGCCTTGTAAAAGGACGACGCCACCGGGAATGGGCGCAGCGGTCGGGGAGGGGTAGAGGGTGCCGCCGGTGATGGCCACCACCGGCTCGGGCTTGGCCAGCGCGCCTTGTGCCGAAAGAGTGAAGAGAAGGAAGGCTCCCCGAAACGTGGCGCGCATGGGCGCCCTTCCTAGCACTGGGCAAGGGCCTTGCGTGTTAATGCGGGGCTTTAGGAAAGCAATGCTCGAAACGCTCGCCGATGACCTGAAGCGGTCCTTACGCTCGTGGACGGACGCGCTGGCCGGGGACCGCGCCGAGGCGCTGCGGAGTCTCGGGCGGCCCTCGAATGAGTTCGGCGTCGACCGCTACGGCTTCGATGTGGACTACCTGTTGGCGGCCGCGGCACCGCTCATCTGGCTCTACAAGAATTACTTCCGGGTGGAGACTCACGGCATCGAGAAGGTGCCGCCGGGGCGCGTCCTCCTGGTGGCCAACCATGGTGGGCAAATCCCCATCGACGGGGCCATGGTGGGGGTGGCCCTGTTGCTCGAGGCCAACCCACCGCGGGCGGTGCGCAGCATGACGGAGAAGTGGGCCGCGACGCTGCCCTTCATCTCCACCGTCTTCGCCCGGAGCGGGCAGATTGTCGGCACGCCCGAGAATTGCCGCCGGCTCTTGGAGAGTGACGAGGCGGTGATGGTGTTTCCGGAGGGGGTGCGCGGCATCAGCAAGCTTTGGCCGCAGCGCTACCAGCTGCAGGACTTCGGCCTGGGCTTCATGCGGCTGGCGCTGGAGACCAACACCCCGGTGGTCCCCGTGGCCGTCATCGGCGCCGAGGAGCAGGCGCCGGCCATCCTCAGCCTCAAGCCGCTCGGAAAACTCATCGGCTTTCCGGCGCTTCCGCTCACCATCACCCCGCTCCCGCTTCCCACCAAGTACCGCATCTACTTCGGAGACCCGCTGCACTTCACCGGGCCGCCCGACGACGAGGACGTGGAGCTGGACAAGAAGGTGCGGGTGGTGAAGTCCGCCATCCAGACGTTGCTCCAGCAGGGCCTGGAAGAGCGAAAGAACGTGTTCTGGTGAGCGCCGAGAAGCGCAAGGACTGGCCGGTGGTGCTGGTGACCGGCATCAGCGGAAACCTCGGGCGGACGCTCACCAAGCTGCTCCACCGCACGGAGCGGATTGTGGGCATCGACCGGCGTCCCTTCCTCGGTGCGCCGAAGGACGTGGAAGTCTTTCAAATCGACTTGCGGAAGAAGAAGGCGGAGGACGTCTTCCGGCGCTTCCCGGTGAAGGCCGTCATCCACATGGGCATCATGCATGACCCGCGCATGAGCCAAGAGGAGCACCACGCCTTCAACGTGGTGGGGACGACGAGAATTCTCGACGCCTGCGCACGTCAGGGCGTGAAGAAGGTGGTGGTGCTGAGCTCGGCCAACGTCTACGGCCCCTCTCCGGACAACTCCAACTTCCTCACCGAGGACGCCCCGCTCATGGCGGCCTCGCGCTTCTCCGAAGTGCGAGACCTCATCGAGGTGGACATGCTGGCGCACGGCTTCTTCTGGCGCCATCCCACCCTGGAGACCGTCATCCTCCGGCCGGTGCACATTCTCGGGCCCACCATCAAGAACGCCCCTTCCAATTACCTCCGGCTGCGCCACCCCTGGGTGCTGGCCGGTTTCGACCCCATGGTGCAGCTCATCCACCAGGAGGACGCCGCCCGGGCCATGGTGGCGGCGCTGACGCCGGGGCTCCGGGGCGTCTACAACGTCGTCGGCCCGGGGGAAGTGCCGCTCTCCAGCGTGTTTCGCGAGCTCGGCCGGACGCCCATTCCCATTCCGCATGTCATCGCCCGGCCACTGTTGAGCGTGCTGTTTCGCTACCGGCTGGCGGAGTTTCCGCCCCCGGAGCTCGACCACATCCAATTCCTCTGCAATGTGGACGGCTCGGCCTGGGTGCGGGATGTGCACTGGGTGCCGCGCTTCACCATGCGGGAAACCATCCGCAGCGTGGACGGCGAGTCCGCACTGCTGCGCGTGCCGGTGGCCTCGGCCTGACACGGCTGTCGCGGTTTTGGTCGCGTCCCATATTCACTCTTAGTCCTAGTCAACTCGTAACCTATTAAAGTCACTTAGTATTTTCATAAGCCGGGCGCCGCGGCATCCCCCTTGCTCAGGAAGTGCCTGAGTCTAGGTCAGGACGTCCCATGGGGGGACGCCCGGCGCCCACCGCTTCGGCCGGCCCCGAGGCGGTGGGTGTTTCTTTTTTTAGGGTTCGAGTTCGGGGAAGGGGCCGCCGGCGAGGCTCACCAACAGCCAGGTGCTGCCCGAGGCCACCCAATTCTCGTGCACTTCCGCAGTCACTTCGCTGGCCGAGGGGAGCCTCACCCAGCGCATCCGGCTCACCACCACGGCTTGCTTGGCGTCCTGGGACATCTGCACGTCGACGACTTCCATGTCGGTAATGGTCAAGTCGTTTCCGTCTCGACGTCGCGCGGCGAGGAAGGCCTGGCGTTTGGTGGGCGTCACCAGCTGCGCCGCGCCGCCGTAGTCTTGGAAACGTAAGGACTTCTCGAAGTCCGAGGAGTCCGTCTTCAGCTGGGCCGCGCTCGCCTCGAAGACGCTGTGCGCGCACGCCGGAAGCACGAGCAGAAGAAGAGCGACACTGAAGGTGCGAGTAGGGCTCACCGGTGCGGCCCAAGCCTACCATTCCTTCCTGCAGTCGCCGGCGGCTCTCCGGCGACGGGCTGCGGGCATTACCGTGGTAGCGTCGATGGCCTCCGATGGCCAAGTCGCTGGTGGAGCGGTACGAGGAGATCCTCGCCCAGGACCCCACCTCCCACCTCTTCGTCGAACTCGCAAACTCGCTGGTCGAGCAAGGCGACAACGCGCGCGCGGTGGCCGTGTGTCAACAAGGGGTGCTCCACAACCAAAGCAGCGTCGCCGGCCGCGTCATGTGGGGCAAGGCGCTCATTAATTTAGGGCGCCCGGCCGAAGCCATGGAGCAGTTCGACCGCGCGGTGGCCGTCAACCGCGATGACGCGTTCGCCTACCACCTCATCTGCGAAGTTCTTCTCAGCAAGGGCCTCTACCGTTCGGCGCTGCCCTTGCTTCGAAAGGCGAGCGGACTGGCACCGGACGACGAGGAGCTGCACACCTGGCTCGAGCAGACGCAAGCCGCGCTCTCCGGCGGCCCGCCCCCCACCATCAAGCCGAGCAGCCGCACGCTGGCCGAAACCATGGAGCGCACGGACCCTGGCCGTCCTCCACCGCCCGTCCTCAAAGAGGTGCCCAAGGACACGGCGCCCTCGGTGGCTGCACCGGCGACGCCCGTCCCCCGCAACTCCCCCAGTGGGCTCTCCCCGGCGCTGGCCACCTTCAACGAAATGGAGAAGCCCTCGCCCTCCACCACCCGCGACATTATTCCGGTGCCGCTCCTCTGGGAGGGCAGCGCCCGCGATGGGGCCAACGTCGGGGCGGCGCACCCGGACGTCGACGGCCAGGGCGGGGTGCTCGCGGAAATTCCCGAGCTCTCCGAGGGCTCCACCATGCCGGCGCTGCCCCGGGCCGGCCTCTCCACCCAAGCCACCGAGGCCATTGCCAAGCAGTACGAGCAGGACCTCCGGGCCAAGGTGCAGGAGGCGCACGAGAAGAAGAGCCTCACCCAACGGCACTGGGCAAAGCTCGGCCTCTTCTCTGTGGTGGCCATCGCCCTGGTCACCGGGACGTGGGCCTTCCTGCACACGCGAAGCGTCAATCAGGGCCGGGACTTGAAGGACGCACTCGCCTCTGCGCGGAAGGCCTTCGCCCTGGACACCGCTGCGGGCTACGCCCAGGGCCTCGAGTCCTTGGCCCAGGCCGTCTCCATGGACGCCCGCAGCGAAGAGGCCTGGGCCCTGACGGCCCTGGGGCACGCGCGGCAGTACGCGGAGCACGGCGGCGGGCCGCAGGAGAAGGCTCTGGCGGAGCAGGCACTGTCGCACCCCGGGGTGGCCGAGCACGCGCCAGGCGCTGTCCTGGTAACCAAGTACCTCCTGGCCGACGCGGCGGGGCGCGCGCAGCTCAAGCCGCAGGTGGTGGGCAGCGCGCTCGACCTCACCGAGGTGCACGAGCTCGCGGGCCGAGTCCTCCTCGAGTCCGGGGACGCCAAAACCGCCGTCCTGCGCTTCAAGCGCGCGCTCGAGCTCCAAGGCGCCAACGTCCGAGCTCTCGTGGCCCTGGCCGACTACTACCGGGAGGCGCAGGACGACGCCAACGCCCTCACCTTTTATGCGAGTGCCGGACAGCTCTCCGCCACGCACCCGGACCGCGTCCTCGGCGAGGCGGAGAGCCTCTTGGCCCTGGGCATGGACGTCCAGGGCAACGTCTCCCAGGTGGAGAAGCTGCCCGCACCCAAGGACAGCCTCACGCCGCTCGAGAAGGCGCGCCGGGCGCTGGTGCTGGGACGGTTGTACGCGGCCACCGGCGCGCACACCTTGGCCGTGCAAGCCCTCGGCGAGGGCGCCAAGGCGTTTCCGGACCGCGCCTTTGACTTCCAACTGGCCCTGGGTGACGCGCTCCGCGCCGGCGGGGACATGCCGGCGGCCCAGGACGCCTTTGAGGCGGCGATGAAGGCGCGCCCCAAAAGCGAGGAGGCGCGCGAGGGGCTGGCCCGGGTGCTGCTTGCCCGGGACAGGGAGCGCGAGGTGCTGCAGCGCTTCTCGGCCGACGAGAGCCGGAAAATGGCCCTCGTCCGCGGCGAGGCCGCGGTGCACCTCAAGGACTGGAAGCGCGCCCGGGCGGAGCTCCAGAAAACGCAAGTGGGGGGCCGCGTCCCGGTAGAGGCCGTGGCCCTCTTGGCGTTGGTGGACGCCGCCGAGGGCGAGGCGGACAAGGCGGTTTCCGTGCTGGAGCGCACCCAAGCCAGCACCAAGCGGCCGCGCGCCGAGGTGTCCGTGGCTCTGGGGAAGCTGTATTGGCAGCGGGGTGTGCTGGACCAGGCCCGGGCCCAATTCGAGCAAGCCATGAAGGACGTCCGGGACTGGGAGGGCGCTTGCGCCCTGGGTCGCCTCCTTCTGTCCAAGGGCGCTCCGGACAAGGCGCTCGAGCCGCTCAGCATTTCCGTGCAGCGCAACGGGAGCCACGGCGAGTCCCGCCACGCCTTCAGCCGCGCCCTGCTTTCCCTCGGCCGCAACGAGGACGGGCTGCGCCAGGCCGAGGCTTGGCTTGCGGACAACCCGGCCAGTGCGGCCGCTTCGCGCGACGTGGCCTTCGCCGAGGTGCAACTCGGGCGGATGAAGGACGCCGAGGGACACCTGGCCCGCGCGCTGCAGAAGGAGGGCTCGGACGTCGACGCGCAACGGCTGAAGGCGCAGCTCCTCTTCTCCAAAGGAGATGTCCGCGGCGGCATGCAGGCGCTGGAGAAGGCCAACCGCCTCAACCCCAAGGACGCGGAGACATTTTGTGCCGTGGGCCGCGGTTTTTTGCGTGAGGTGAATGCCGCCCAGGCGAGCAAGGCGTACCAGGCCGCGGTGCGGGAGGACCCGGACAGCGTCTGCGGCCGGGTGGGTCAGGTGGCGGTGAAGCCCGTCGGCATCCCCCCAAAAACACGCGCCACGCTGGCGACGCTGTCCGAGAAGGCGCCGCGCATTTGGGACAGGGCCAACGCCTCGGCCGTGCTGGCCCGGGCGCTCCTGGCCGCGGGCGCGCTCAAGGAGGCCAGGCACGCTGCCGAGCAGGCGGTGACGCAAGGGCCGCTCTTGGCGGATGCCCACGCGGCCCTGGGCCTCGTCCTGCGCAAAGCGCACGAGGACGCCAAGGCGCGCGAGGAGCTCGCCCGCGCGGTGCAGCTTGACCCGGGTGACGCCACCTTCCGGCTGTGGCTGGCCGACGCCTTGGTGGGCGGCTCGGACGCGGAAGTCGCGCGGGCGGTGACGGAGTACGGCACCTACTTGCGGCTCGCCCCCAAAGGCCCGGACGTCGCCCGGGTGAAGAAGCTGTTGCCGGCCCTCAAGAAGAAGGCCGCGGGAGGCAAGTGAGCGCCGAGGTCACGTCGCGCCCCCTCCTAAAGTTGGTGGTGGGGAATGCCCTCACCCTGGCCGCTTGCTACCTCGGGGTTGGCGTCCTCGTGGAAAGCATTCGCCGCGTCTACCCCTCCCGCAACGTCCTCACCCTGTCCTTCGCCCTGGACGCGCTTCCCGCCCAAGTTCTCTCGGTTTGCGGGCTCCTCGAGCCGCTGCGGGAGGCGTACCTGCAAGGAAAGCTCAGCGAGGCCGGACTGCGGGCCATTTTCGGCGGGACGGCATTGGCCGTCATTTTTCTACTGGCCACGGTGCTGGGAGTCTTCGGGGCGTTGGTGCGGGCGGCAATTCGCTGCAAAAGCTCATTTGGTGAATGACAGCCGACCGGTCGGCAGTGCATCTTCTCCAGCGTCGTAATTTCGGGAAAAGCGGCGGGGGGCGAGGCGTCATCGGGACGTCTCGTCCCCCGTTTTTTTTCTGAGAGGTTTCGACGGCCTCACCTCGCCGCCAGGAAGTCGCTAGGGCGCAAAGCCTTCCCTCACCGCCGCCAGGACTTTCTAACGGCCAGGCGGCCCCCACCGGGACTCGCTCACTTCTGAGCGGGGGTGTCCAGCCACACGGCCACCCCGGTCGCGGACGCGGTACTTGTGCCCTGGTCGAAGTGAATCCGGATGACGGCATTGCAACCGAGCGCCGCCGCCTGCGTCTGAAGTTGGCCCATGACCGCCGGCAAATTGGCATTCGTTCCGCCGCCAGTTGCTGTCACCATGGCGACCTCGGTGACTGTTCCCTCGAAGGGTGCTCCCTCGAGTACGAGCCGCACTGGCCCATTGTACGGTGGTCGCTGCGCTCCAGTGAGAACGTATTCGGAGTTCAAGGGAGAGCAGGACATCCCAGCGACCGCGAGAAGGAGGGCAAAGAGAAGTCTCATGGTTTTGGTGTGCCCAGTTGGGTCCGAAATGCGCGCCCGGTGAGTGTCAAGGTGCCGACCTCGACGTTCTGGTAGCCGGTACAGGTCTGGGAAATGTAGGACGTGAGGGGCGTACCATCGGCGTTGGCGCCCACCGTTTGCACGTACCCGCACTCGTAGGCGTAGGTGTCGGTAACAATTTCGAAGTGTGTGGCGAAAGAATCGATGCGCCCGTAGTCGCCGCCGAGCTTTCCCACGCGGGACGAGAATTCGGCTGCCACGGCGCTGAGTGTCGCCGGCGGGCGCCGTCCATGGGCCTCCACGATGCCGAGTTCCACTCCATGGACTGGGTCTTGGGTGGCGCTAAGCCTGACTGCCGAGACATAAGGCGGAAGGGGCGCGGAAGTCATGACTGCGCTGGAGGCCACGTGGGTACAGCCCAGCCCGAGAAACAGAGAGCCGAACGCGGTCCGCCAGAGAGCGAGCTGCGGCCAGGGCGCCTTCACTGTCACTGACACCAAACCCGCTAACGTCGCCAACGTTAGTGCGGCGTGCGCTCGCAGGCCGCTGCTGCGCTGGTACAACACGGCAGAGCGTTTGCTCGGCCTGCTCCAGCCCTTCGCCCGTCCTTCTCCGAGCGGGGGTTGCCAGACGCGTCTAGTCGACGGTGCCCTTGGCCCCGAGACAAATCTCCACCACCTTGGGGCCGAAGCGCTCCCAGCTGGTGGGGCCCGTGCCTTTCACCGCGAGGAAGTCCTCGCGCGTCTGCGGGAGCGCCGTGGCCAGCGCGTGCAGCGTCTTGTCGTTGAAGACAATAAACGGCGGCACCTCCAAGTCCCGTGAGAGCTCGCGGCGGAAGCGGCGCAGGGCGAGCGCCGCGCGCTCAGAGTACTCGCCCGCCTTGGGCGCCACCCCACGCTTGTAGACGCTGTTTTTCTCCGCCGGCTTGGCGCGCGCCGGGGCCAGCGTCGTGCGCCGCCCGTGACACACGTCGCAGCCGGAGCAGGTGTTCTCACCCATCTCCTCGCCGAAGTAGCGCAAGAGGAAGGTGCGTCGGCACTGGCGGCTGTAGGCGTAGTCCGTCATGCGCTTGAGGAGGAGAAGCGAGCGCTGCTCCTGGGCGCGCACCCGGGCCAGGGACAGCCCCAAGGTGTGAAAGGGCACCCGCTGCAGCGGGCGAATGCTGCGGGCCATGGGTGGCCGGCGCACCTCCAAGAGGCGCGCCTTGTCCAGGGCGGCCAGGGCGCGGCGGACGGCGTCGGTTTCCAGGCCGGTGCTGTGGGCCAGCGCTGCGAGGCGCACGGCCGCTGTCCCAGAGGCATGGGCCAGCGCCGTCACGGCCTCGAGAACGCCGCGCGCGGGCTTACTCAGCTTGGGCGGAGGCGAGGCCACTTCCAACAGGCGCAGCTTCCAGGCGGCCTCGCTGGCGTCCCGGCGCTCGAGGAGCTGCTCGCGCTCGAGAATGCGCAGCGCGGCGGACACCTCGAATTCACTCGCCCCCACGCCCTGGGCCAGGGCGTGCAGTCCGCGCTCGAAGCCCCCGGCCGCCACCAGCGCGTTCCAGACGTCGGAGATGACGGACTCCGAAGGGTGGTTCCCCTCAATCATCCGCTCTTGGGTGAAGACGTCGGCGTGGTTGAAGAGGAGCAGGGCGTGCGCCGGCTGGCCGTCGCGGCCGGCGCGCCCAATCTCCTGGTAGTAGGCCTCCACCGCGCGGGGAATGTTGGCGTGGATGACGAAGCGGATGTCCGCCTTGTCGATGCCCATGCCAAAGGCGTTGGTGGCGATGGCCACCGCGTCCTGGGAGGACATGAAGCGGTCCTGGGCACGCCGCCGGTCATCCTCCTCCATTCCGGCGTGGTAGAGGACGGGCTCGTGTCCGCGCAGCCGCAGGGCGGCGTGCAGGGACTCCGCCGCTTTGCGGGTGGCGCAGTAGATGAGGCCCGAGCCGCCCTCGGCCACCCGGGCGGCGCAGGCGGCGCGCTTGTCGTCATCGCCCGTCACCGGACAGACCTCGAGGAAGAGGTTGGGACGGTCAAAACCAGCGACGAAGACTGCCGGGTCCTTGAGGAGGAGCGAGCGGACGATGTCCTCGCGCACCTCCGGAGTGGCGGTGGCGGTGAGAGCCACCGTGCGCGGCGGGCGCAGCTTCTTTCGCACCTGGCCCAAAAGGGCATAGTCCGGCCGGAAGTCGTGGCCCCACTGGCTGATGCAGTGCGCCTCGTCGATGGCCAGAAGCGCCACGCCACTGGCCTGCAGCGCCTCGACGAAGGCGTTGCTGCGAAAGCGCTCCGGGGCGACGTACACGCAGCGGTAGGCACCCGCGCGCATGTGGCGCATCCGCTCGGCGCGCTCCACCTCGGAGACGGTGGAGTTGATGAGGGTGGCGGAAATGCCGCGCGCGGTCAGCTGCTCCACCTGGTCCTTCATGAGGGCGATGAGCGGGGACACCACCACCGTCACGCCTGGCAGCATGACGGAGGGCAGCTGGTAGCAGAGGCTCTTCCCTGCGCCGGTGGGCATCACCACCACCGTGTTCCGGCCGGCAAGCACACTGGCGATGACTTCTGCCTGGCCCGTCCGGAAGCCCTTCAGGCCGAAGTGTCGCTGGAGTGCCGTGCCTGTCTCGCCCTCCGCGTTTGGCTCCGCCCGAGTCATCTGGGATGAAGCTTACCATCCGCTCGTCGCGGGCTTTGGGCCTGCGGCGTGCGTTCAGTCAAGCGTCAGCTGGTGCCCGTGTCTTTTTTGGCGCCAGCCGCGCGGCGGCCAGAGGCCAGGCGTCCCCCCGGGCCCCTTGGGTGCGCTACGGCTAGGGGCAGGGCAGCGGAGAGTCGCCCTTTGCGCAGGAGCACAGAAAGGCGGCTACGTCCGAACGGTAGGCGCTCGCGGCGCCGTTGTTCTTGTTGAATTCCTCGTGGAAGGCGGCCAGGCACCTCTCGACGGCGTCGAGGCCGTAGATGCCGTAAGCCTGCACCGCCCAGAGGTCGGCGGACGCTTCAGTCGACCCTGCGGGTGCGTCGGCACCCGTCGCCGCCGGGCGCACGTCTCCACCGCCACAGCCTGAAAGTGCCAGGGCAACGACGAATGCGAAACCAGTTGTCTTCAGCATGGGGGACTCCCTGTGAGCCACTCGACTCAGGGCCGCCCCGTTCAGCTGCTCGACGTCACCTCGGCGGTAGCGCCGGTGGAGGCGCCCCACAGGGCGCCCGGGCCCCCGAAGCCAATGGCGAAGAGAATCCCGCCGGCAACCAGCACGCCGAGTGCCTTCGCGCGAGGGCGGGAGGTGAAGAGTGAGTTGGACGGTGTGACCATGAGGCGAACTGCCTGTTCGCCCGGGCGGAAATTCGCACGGGACAGCGGCTGGTGAATGCACTTCCGGGACCAACCGAGAAGCTCGGTGAAACCAGGCATTTCGCGAGAAACTGCGGCCGGTGCTGTAGCGGCTTCAGCAACTCGCGGGCCTCACCTGTTGCGCCGGGGGCAAGGGCGTGCGCCCCCCAACACGCGCCGCAGGGCAGGCGGGACAGCCCCAGAAGCGCCGGACGCCGCGCGCTAGAACTTGGACATGGCGAAGAAGGCCTTCATCTTCTCATTCGTCTCGCGCAGTCGCCCGGAGAGCGTCCGGACCAGCGTCCAGAGCACTGCGTAGGCCAGCTCCTTGTCCGTGAAGAGGAGCTGGTCGAATTTTCCTCGGTCGATTCGCCACAGCGTCGACGGCTGGTGCGCGTAGGCGTCCGCGCTGCGGACGGACTCCTCCACCACGCCCATTTCACCGAAGTACTGGCCTGCGTCGAGGATGGCCAACGCCTCTTCCCCCATGCCCGGCACCCGACGGGAGATGCGCACCTTCCCAGAGACGAGCAGGTACATGGACTGCGCCGGCTCGCCCTCCCGGAAAATGAGCGCCCCGGCGTCCACCTTCTGTTCCTCGCAGATGGCGGCCACCTTCCGCAGCTGGGTGTGATTCAGGCCTCGGAAGAGGGCCACCTGCGCGAGCGGGGCGACGTCCATCCTTACCTCCCAACGGGCCAAGGTGTCCCTGGGCCGGAGAAGTCATAACACGACGGCCTTGGCCCCCTCCTGGCCTCTGCTACGGTGGCCGGGGCGAAAGAAACCTCCCTCGCCCCGGGGCGTCCTAACCCCCGCCTCGCAATAGCGACTCCTCCTCTTTAAGAAACACCTCATGCCCCCCACCTCGAAGCCCATCCACAAGGTGACCATCCTCGGCTCCGGCCCCGCCGGTTACACCGCCGCCATCTACGCCGCCCGCGCCAACCTCGAGCCGGTGCTGTACGCCGGCGGCCCGGTGGAGCACGACGCCTCACGCGTCCCCGGCGGACAGCTGATGATTACGACGGACGTCGAAAACTATCCGGGCTTCCCGGAGATGGTGAGCGGCCCGGACCTCATCGAGCGCTTCCAAAAGCAGGCCGAGCGCTTCGGCACCGTGGTGCACATGGAAAACGTCACCGCGGTCGACTTGTCCGAGCGGCCCTACCGGCTCACCACCGAAAGCGAAAAAGACGTCCTCACCGAGACGGTCATTGTGGCCACCGGTGCCACCGCCAAGTGGCTCGAAGTCCCGGGCGAGCTGATGTACCGGAACCGGGGCGTCTCCGCCTGCGCCACCTGCGACGGGGCCTTCTTCAAGGGACTCGAAGTCCTGGTGGTGGGAGGCGGGGACACGGCGATGGAGGAGGCGAGCTACCTGGCCAAGCTGGCCTCCAAGGTGACGCTGCTCCACCGGCGCGACAACTTCCGGGCCTCCAAAATCATGCAACACCGGGTGCTGAAGAACCCCAAAATCTCCGTGGTGTGGGACACCGCGGTGGAGGAAGTACTGGGGGACAGCAAGTCGATGACTGGCGCCAAGGTGAAAAACCTCAAGACGGGAGAAGTCACCGCGCTCAGCGCCAATGGCCTCTTCATCGCCATCGGCCACAAACCCAACTCCGAGCTCTTCGAGGATTGGCTCGAGACGACGGACACCGGCTACATCAAGACGGTGCCCGGGACGACGCGCACCGAGGTGGAGGGCGTCTTCGTCTGCGGTGACGTCCAGGACCCGGTGTACCGCCAGGCGGTGACCGCCGCCGGCACGGGCTGCATGGCCGCCATCGACGCCGAGCGCTTCCTGGTGGAGCACGGCCGGTGAAGCCCAAGACACTGGCCATCCACGCCGGCTCGCGGCTCTCCGGCTCGAAGACGGTGGACCTCGTCGCCCCCTTGCATCTGAGCGCGGTGGGCTACTTCGAGTCCGCCGAGGAGCTCGACGCCTCGCTCGACGGGAAGGATTTCGTCTACACCCGCATCCGCGGACAGAATGTTGTCCTCCTCGAGGAGGCGGTGGCGGCGCTGGAAGGCGCAGAGCTGGCGTGTGCCTTTGGCAGTGGCATGGCCGCCTTGCGCGCGCTCTGGGACGCCCAGGGCCTCAAGGCCGGGGACAGCGTCGTCATGGGGGCGGACGGGTATGGCGCCACGCGCGCCCTCTACAAGGCCTTGGCGGCGCGCACCGGCGTCACCCTGCACGCCCTTCTGTTGAGCGCCAGGGATGCCGCGGAGCGCCTCCGCGCGCTGCGGCCGCGCTTCGTCCTGGCCGAGTCCGTCACCAACCCGCTCCTCTCCGTGCCGGACTTGCCCGCCTTGGCCGAGGCGGCGCACGCGGTGGGGGCGGCCTTCGCCGTGGACGGCACCTTCAGCTCGCCCGTCCTGCAGCGGGCGCTGGAACAAGGCGCGGACTACGCGCTCCAGTCCAGCACCAAGTGGATTAACGGCCACTCCGACGCCACCGGTGGCACGGTGTCCGGCAGCGCGGAGCGCATCCGGCCATTGCAGTCTGCCCGGGTGCTGGACGGCGCCATCCTCGGACCCTTCGAGGCCTGGCTGACGCTGCGGGGGCTGCGCACGCTGCCACTCCGCATGCGGGCCCACTGCGAGAATGCCCTGGCGGTGGCCGAGCGCCTGTCGAAGGACCGCCGAGTGCGGCGCGTCCTCTACCCGGGCCTTCCCAACCACCCGGAGCACGCCGTGGCCAAGCGTCTGCTTCCCCACGGCTACGGGGGCATGGTGGCGTTTGAAATTACGGGCGGGGGCCGGGCCGAGGTGTTTCGCTTCCTCGAGCGGGTGAAGCTCGCTCGCCCCGCGCCCACGCTGGGAGACGTGGCCACCCTCGTCATGCACCCGGCCAGCGCGGCGGCGCGGAGAATGACGGCCGAGGAGCGCGCCACCGCCGGTATTACGGAAAACCTGGTGCGCGTCTCGGTGGGGCTGGAGGACGCCGAGGACATTGCCCAGGACTTGCTCCAGGCGGTGGCCAGCCCATGAGGATGGTGGACGTCGGAGGAAAACCCAAGACGGAGCGCGTGGCGGTGGCCACCGCCCGCGTGCGCATGAAGCCGGGCACGGTGCGGCGCATCGTCCAGGGGAAGGTGGAGAAGGGGGACGTCCTGGCCGCGGCGCAGCTGGCCGGCGTCATGGCCGCCAAACGGACGCCGGACGTCATCCCTCTCTGCCACCCCATTGCGCTGTCCGGGGTGGAGGTGGAGGTGTGGACGCGCGGCGCCGGGGTGGACGTGCGCACCGAGGTGAAGACGGTGGACCGCACCGGGGTGGAGATGGAGGCCCTCACCGCGGCGGCGGCCGCGGCCCTCACCGTCTACGACATGTGCAAGAGCGTCGACCGGGGCATGGTGGTGGAGTCGCTGCAGCTCGAGCACAAGTCCGGCGGCCGGACGGGCACCTGGCAGCGCAAGAAGAAGCCGCGGAAGTAGCCTTCCCTGGCTAGTCCAAGGGCAGCTTCATCCGGGTGAGGAAGGCCGCGTAGCGCGGGTCACTGCGCAAGCTTCGCAACAGCGGGTCGTATTTGACGTAGCGGACCCCGGTGTCGTTCGCCAGCCGGGCGCGCTCCAACCATTCGAAGGCCCTGTCCGGCTCTCCCCAGAAGGCGTACGTCTGTGCAACCTGGTACCCGGCCGTTGCGCCATACGCCGCAGTAAACTTCTCCAGGGCCGCCCTGGCGGCCGCTTTGTTTCCTTGGGTGTACTCAATCAGCGTGGTGCCGAAGTCTCGAACCCAACCCTCCGGGTGCGTCTTAAAGAGGGCCAGGGCCTCCCCGGGGTGGCCCTCGAGTAATTCGGTGAAGGCCAGCTCGCGCAGGGCCAGCGTGTGCTGGGGGGCAATTTCCAAGGCCTTCTTGAGGACTTGCCGGGCGAGCGCGTACTGGCCGGTGGCGTTGTAGAAGCTGCCCAGCCAGTGGCGCGCGTCCGACGACAGGGGGTCGAGCTCGAGGGCTGCTTTGGCGTCCTCGATGGCGAGCGAGAGCTGTCCGAGGACTCCCCGGAGTTGGGCGCGCCCCAGCCGGGGACCGGCGGCCCCTGGCCCCAACAACAGGGCCCGCTCAAAGTCCGCGCTTGCCCCCGACCAGTCCCAGGTAAGGGCGGTCCGCAGCGTCCCTCGCGCGACCAGCTCGTCGACACCGTTCGGGTCCAGCTCGACCGCCCGGTCGGCCTCCCGGACCGCGCGGCGCGACCAAGTGCGTGTCTCGAATTCGTCGTCACGCGTATTGCCATACGTTGCCGCCGCAAGGGCGAGTGCCGCATGGGCGGGAGCGAAATTGGGGTCCAGTTCGAGCGTCTTTTCGTACTCCTCAATCGCCTGGCGCATGCCGGGTGTCGAGCCGCTGTTTTCAAGGGCGCGCCCTTGCAAAAAGTGGCTGTAGGCCTCGGGGGTGGTGGTCTTCCGCCCGCTCCCCGACGGCGAGCTGTTGGGGAGCACTTTGAGTTTCAGTGCCGTCACCACGGCACCAGAGATTTGGTCTTGGATGGCGAAGACGTCGGCCAACTCCGTGTCGAAGCTTTGAGACCAGAGCTGGTAGCCGTCCTGGGCACTCACCAGCTGCGCCGTGACGCGGAGGCGGTTTCCGGACTTCCGGACGCTACCCTCCAGCACATTGGCCACATTCAGACTCTGCGCCACCGTGCGCAGGTCCTCATTCGTCCCCTTGAAATGGAAGGAACTGGAGCGCGCCGCGACGTGAAGCCCGGGGACTTGCGCCAGTGCGTTAATAATCTCCTGCGCCAGTCCGTCTGAAAAATACCCCTGGTCGTGTTGGGCGCTCATGTCCACGAAGGGAAGGACAGCGATGGACGGCGGGACCGCCGGACTGGCTTTGGAGACAATGGCCGCCGTGCGGCCGTGCCACAGGAGGGCCGCGCTGCTCAGGAGCAGGACGAGTGCGACTGCGGCGCCAAGTGCCAGGGGCCAGCGCCTTGCGCGGGCAGGACGGGAGAGTGCCGTGGCCACGTCCAGCGCCGACTGAAAGCGCCGACGGGGGTCGCGGTCCAGACAGCGGAGGATGGTTCTGCTCCAGTGTGGGTCGAGCCCGGGCACTGTCAGCTCCGGCTTCGGAGGCGCTTCATTGAGGCGCCTCGCTGCGGTGGCCAGCGGAGTGTCGGCCGAGAAGGGAAGTCGGCCCGTGACCATCTCGTAAAGCACGACGCCCAAGGCATAGACGTCCGTGGCTTCGGTGACTTCGCCACCGGTGACTTGTTCGGGCGCCATGTATTCCGGCGTTCCCACCACGCCGGCATCTCCAGTGAGCGCATTGGCACCCACCGAGCTTTCTTGGGCCACGGCGCGGGCAATACCGAAATCCGTGATGGCTACCCGCAGCCCTTCGCCCGAGGCCCGCGGGGACTCCGCACTCCGCTGGACGAGCATGACGTTGCTGCTCTTGAAGTCGCGGTGGATGACGCCTTCGGCGTGGGCAGCCTCGAGGCCACGGCACATCTGTCGCGCGAGCGGGAGCGCCTCCGCCGTCGACAGGCGGCCATGGCGGGCAATGCGCGAAGCCAGCGTCTCTCCCTCCAGAAACTCCATGGTGAGAAAGTGACAGGGCGCGCCGGAGGCGGTGACGGACTGGTAGAGCTCATACACGCGGCAGACGTTGGGGTGGCTCACACGCCGGGCGAGCAGCACCTCGCGACGGAAGCGCTCCATGGCCTCGGCGTTGGCAACAATCCGCCCCTGGAGCACCTTGAGGGCCACCTGCGTCCGAAGGATGGCGTCGTTGGCCTCGTAGACGGCCCCCATGCCTCCGCGAGCAATGAAGCGGAGGACGGTGAAGCGGCCTGCCAGCTGCTCGCCCGGGGCCAGGCGGGGCAAGTCGTCCGAGATTTCGTCGGCGGGCGTGTACTCAGCGTCGACGGCAGCCGTCGGGCGCCCCAACCGGCGCAGCGTCTCCGGCACCTCCGGGGCCTCGGCCATCGCCTCATTTGGCTTTTTGGGGGAGTCCGGCACGCCGCCCGCGAGCCTACAACGCGGACAGCGGCGCTGGCTTCACCAGAAGCGAGGGGATTCCACGAGCCGCTCTAGTCCAGCGGAAGCTTGAGCTTGGTCAGCATGGCGGCGTAGCGCGGGTCGTCGCGCAGGTTTTTTAGCAGGGGGTCGTGTTTGATGTAGCGAAGCCCGGCGTCCCCGGACTGGCGCGACTTTTCCAGCCACTCAAACGCCCCATCGCGTTCTCCGCGCCAAGCGTGGACCTGGGCCACTTGGTAGGCGGCCGTCGTTCCAAACTTGGACGCGAGCCGGTCCAACGCTGTCTTGGAAGCAACCTCGTTTCCGAGACTGTGCTCGGCGAGTCCTATTCCCAAGTCCTGCATCCAATCCACGGAATGGGTCTTGAAAATGGCGAGCGCCTCGGCGGGGTGCCCGTCCAACAATTCGGTGAAGCCCAGCTCGCGAATGGAGAACTCCGCGTCGGGAGCGGTTTCCAGAGACTTCTTCAAGACTTTCCGGGCGAGCGCGTATTGCCCGGTGGAGTTGTAGAGCGCGGCCAACTGGTAGGCAGAGAGCGAGCTCACCGGGTCGAGCTCATAGGCCTTCTTGGACGCCTCGAGGGCGGACGGGAGTTGTCCCAACGTGGAAAGAAGTCCCGCCAGCCCCATCTGCGCACTGGCAAACCCTGGGCCCAGCGCCACGGCCCGCTCCAAATCGGCACGAGCGCCGGGCCAGTCCCAGGCGATGATGGTGCGCAGCCGCCCTCGCGCCACCAGGCTCTCCACGCCGTTGGGGTCGAGCTCCACCGCGCGGTCACCCTCCGCCAGGGCCCGGCGGTTCCATTCGCGAGTTTCGAAGGCGTCGGCCGTGGAGTTCCCATACAAGACCGCTGTGGTGGCGATGGCCGCGTGCGCCGGCGCGTACTCCGGGTCCAGGGCCACGGCTTTCTCGTATTCCTCGATGGCGGCTTTGTAGCCCGTCACAGAGCCCGAGTTTTGAAACTCGAGTCCGCGCAGGTAATGCGTGTAGGCCTCGGGGTTGGTGGGCTTTCGCGCATTTGGCAGAGAAGTCGTGGCCGGGAGGACCTTCATCTTCAAGGCGGCAACGACGGCACCGGCAATTTGGTCCTGCACGGCGAAGACGTCGGCCAGCTCGCTGTCGAAGCTTTGCGACCAGAGCTGGTAGCCGTCCTGGGCACTCACCAGCTGCGCGGTGACACGGAGCCGGTTCCCAGACTTCCGGACACTCCCTTCCAGCACGTTCGCCACGCCGAGCTTCTGGGCCATGGTGCGCAGGTCCTGGTTCGTCCCCTTGAAGGTGAAGGACGAGGAGCGCGCGGCGACGTGCAGCCCAGACACTTGCGCCAAGGCGTTAATAATCTCCTCGGCCACGCCGTCCGAAAAATACCCCTGGTCGTGCTGCGGGCTCAGGTCCACGAAGGGCAGCACCGCGATGGACGGTGCTGCCGCGGCAGGGTTCTCCGCTTTCGGCGCTGCCCCAGGCGCCCAACGCTGGCGGGCGAAAAGTCCCGCGCCGAGCAGGAGGGCGAGGAATCCCGCTGCGGCCAAGGCCAGCGGCCAGCGGCGCGCGGGCGGCTGGCCGGTGAGCGCGGTGGCGACGTCTTGGGCCGAGCCGAAGCGCTGGCGCGGGTCGCGCTCTAGGCAACGGAGGATGGCCCGGCTCCAGCGCGGGTCGAGCCCGGGGACAGCGGCCTCTGGCCTGGGCGGCGGCTCGTTGAGCCGCCGCGAGGCGGTGGCCAGCGGCGTGGAGGCGGTGAAGGGAAGCCGGCCCGTCACCATCTCGTAGAGGACAATACCGAGGGCGTAGACGTCGGTGGCTTGAGAGACTTCCCCGCCCGTGACCTGCTCCGGGGCCATGTATTCGGGCGTCCCGACAATGCCCGCGTCTCCGGTGAGCCCGTTGGCATTCTCCAGTTCCTCCTGCACCAGCGCTCGGGCGATGCCGAAGTCGGTGATGGCGACGCGCGTGCCCTCTCCGAAAGTCTGCGGGGGCATTCCGCTCCTCGAGACGAGCAGGACGTTGCTACTCTTGAAGTCCCGGTGGATGACGCCCTCGGCGTGCGCGGCCGCGAGGCCGGCGCACATCTGCTGGGCCAGAGGAAGCGCTTCGGCTGTCGTCATGCGCCCCTTGTCCAGAAGGCGCGCGGACAGCGTCTCGCCGTCGAGAAACTCCATGGTGAGGAAATGGACGGGCATGCCGGTGCCCGTCGTCGCCTGGTAGAGCTCGTAGACGCGGCACACGTTGGGGTGGCTCACCCGACGGGCCAGAAGCACCTCCCGGCGGAAGCGCTCCATGGTTTCCGCATTCTCCGCGATGCGGCCCTGAAGCACCTTCAGCGCCACCCGGGTGCGGAGCAGCACGTCGTTGGCCTCGTAGACGGCTCCCATGCCGCCGCGGGCAATGAAGCGCAGGACGGTGAAGCGGCCGGCCAGCGAGTCTCCAGGAGCCAGACGCGGAAGCTCCTCGGGGCCGGCCTCCACCGGCGCCTCGCACCGAGCCGAGGTCGGACGTCGAGCCCCCCGAGCGCTGAAACGTGGCCGCGACTTCGGCCGGGTCCTGCCCTTGTTTGGGCTCGTCTGCTTTCCCGCTCATTCCCTGGCGCAGGAGCGTCGCATCAAGCCAACCTCTGCGTCGAGCGCCGAAGCGGCGCGGCAGCCGCTTTAGGAGGCGGGCTTTTTCGCCGCGTGCCGCGGCAGCGGACAGGACTCGTAGCCGTGGCGCTCATCCCACTGCTGGTGCTCTGGCTCGGCCACATAGAAGGGACCGGCCGGCTTCACCTCGGTGGTGATGGGGGCCAAGAGTTGCTTCTGCTCCAGGTCCCGGCTGGCCAGGGCCTGCGCCAGCTGCTCGTCAGAGAAGGTGAAAATGGCCGAGCGGTATTGAGAGCCGCGGTCCGGTCCTTGGCGGTCTCCGCTGGTGGAGTCATGCGAGGCCCAGAAGAGGGCCAACAGCTGCGGGTAGGAGACTTTCTTCGGGTCGAATTCCACGAGCACGGACTCGGCGTGGCCCGTTCCGTGCGAGCTCACCGTCTCGTAGGTGGGGTTTGCGGTTTGGCCCCCGGTGTAGCCCACGGCCGTGGCCACCACGCCCGGGACTTGGCGAAAGCGGTACTCGACGCCCCAGAAGCAGCCTTGCGAGAAAATGGCCAGGGCATTCCCCGGCTGTGGGTGCAGCGGCGTCCCGTGTCCGACGCCTCCGGGGTTTGTGCCGACATTCAAAGGCACCACCTTGTGCTCCTGGGCGGAAAGGTTGGCCGCGAGAAAGACGGCGGCGACGAGGCAAAACACGACGACGACGCTGAGGGGCTTCATGCCGCTTCTACGCACGACTGGCCCTCCTGGTTTCGCCCTGCCAAGCGGAGGACGGGGCCCTCACAGCGCCCCGGCGAGCTCGGCAAAGTAGACGGCCGCCACCACCAAGGCATGGGTAATAACGCCCTCGCGCACCAGACGCTGCAACGCTGCTCGCCGGGACGAGCACCACCTCGATGTCCTCACCTCTGTCCTGGTCCGGCGCCCGGACGCGCTCCGCCCCCAGGGCGAGGTAGCTGTGGCAACGGTTGGTTTGAAGGGCAGGGTTGGGGTGCACCGCGCCTAGAAAGACGAGCTCGCGGGCCCGGTAGCCCGTCTCCTCGAGGAGCTCGCGGGCAGCACCCTGGGCCGGCTCCTCGCCAGCGTCCAGCATGCCTCCTGGAATCTCGAGCGAGTTGGCTTGGACGCCGAAGCGGAACTGGCGGACGAGGACGGCCTCCCCGGCGTCGGTGAGGGCCACCACGTTGGCCCAGTCCGGCGCGGTGAGGATGACGCGCGCGTGAGGGCTCCCGTCGCGCGGGTCCTGGTAGGTGTCCTCACGGATGCGGAGGATGGTGAGGTCCAGCTCCTCACCCTTTCTCAAGCGTGGCCAAGGTTCGGGGCGGTGACATCGGGCACCACCCTCTTCTCAAACTTCAGTTGAGGTAGTCCACGCGTTGCTTCAGCGTGCGGGCGGCGAGCCGTAAATGCCGCTGGTCCGGTGCATCCGGGGACAGCTCGAGACAGCGCTCCACGTCGGCCAGCGCGGCCTGGTAGGCGCCCAGCGCGGAGAGAATTCCAGCGCGCACCCGCAGCTCGCCCGGGTGGTCCGGCGCCAGAAGCAGAAGCAAGTCCACGACGTTGAGGGCGCGCTCCCCGTCGCCCCGTGCGAGGTAGCTGCGCTTCAAATTGCTGAGCATCCGGGTGGCGATGGTTTGCACCGACGCCGCCGAGAGTAGACGCGGGGAGAAGCGCACCGCAGGGGCCACCCGGGCCAGAAGCTCCTCGCACCCATCCCCGGTGAGGAGCCGGCCCCCGTCGAAGGGGTCGAGCACGTGGCGCTCCCCGGGCCCGGGCGTGGCCACGAGGAAATGGGCAGGAAAGGAGACGCCGACGAGGGACAGCCCGGCCCGCCGGGCGACCTCGAGGTACACCACGGACAAGGCGATGGGGAGTCCCGTCTTGCGCGCCAGGACGTGGTGCAGCGCGCTGTTGACAGGAGCATCATCCACCGCGCTTCCGCCGCTGAAGCCCTCTTCCTCCACCAGCACCCGGCGCAAGGAGGAGAGCTGGGCCAGAGCGTCCGCCCCTGGGGGCAGGGCCACCTGGACGCGCTCTCCCAAAGCGTCGAGCGCTGCCTCCACCTCCTCCACGGCGAAGTCGTCGTCCACGAGCGAGGCGACGGAGCAGGCAGACCAGTCGAGTCTCGGCGGAGTGGCCCGGAGCCCCCGGGTGAGGAGCTCGCGGGCGCGCGCGTGACTCATGTGCAACGTCTTCACGACTCTGCTCATGCTGGGCTCGCGCCTCGCTTGCAAGCCCATCGCCCGGCCCCGGACTCGGAGTGACGTCGGACAGGGGCCCGTCCCCCCTAGAAATGAGTGCGCTCCGAGGCGTTACCGCCGCTATGTAAGGAGGGACTGGAGGTCACCATGGGTACGTCTTCACCCCATCTTCTCGAGACGGACGCCGCCATTGCCGAGCTCCTCAAGCGCACACGGCGTGTGGCGGTCCTGGGCATCAAAACCGAGGCGCAAGCCGGCCAACCGTCTTTTGACGTGCCTCAGTACCTCGCCCGCGCCGGCCTGGAGGTGGTGCCGGTGCCCGTCTACTACCCGGAGGCGAAGGAAATTCTCGGGAAGAAGGTGTACCGACGGCTCCAGGACATTCCGGGGGACATTGACTTGGTGGACGTTTTCCGCCGGCCGACGGACCTCGAGCAGCACCTCGAGGACATTCTGGCCAAGAAGCCCAAGGCCGTCTGGCTGCAGCTGGGCATCCGCAACGACGCGGTGGCGGCGAAGCTGGCCGCGGCCGGCATCGACGTCGTGCAGGACAAGTGCCTCATGGTGGAACACCGCCGTCACGTCGGCGGCTGAAAAGGCCAGCGCCCCCCAAAGGGAGGCGCTGCCTGTGCCCTCAACCTGAGGCCTTGGCCGGCACCTGTAGCGTGGCCGCCTCGGCGGCGAGGGCTCGCTGCGCGGCCTCCCGGCCCGCCTCGGCCGCTTGCGCGCCGTCGGCCAACCGCCGCGGGGAGACGGCCGGGAGCTCGGACACCACGAGGTAGACGTCCAGGCCCTGGTTGGCCAGAAGCGCGAGTTGCAACTCGGTGTGCGCGCGCCGCAGTGCGGCCACGGCCGCCGCCATGCCCCGCGCATAGGCCAAGGGGCCGCCCAGCGCAGCCCTGCCGCGGGAGGGCAGAAAGTGCACCAGGAGGGCGTCCAGGGCGCCGGGGCAATGCCGGCTCAGCGCCAGGGCCGGCGCCTTGTCCACGAGGCCACCGTCCCAGAGGAGGGCACCGTCCAACTCCACCGGGCGAAAGAGGCCGGGGTAGGCGCAGGTGGCGTGGACGGCCGGGGCCAGCGGGCCCGAGGTGAGAGAAACGGCGGCGGCGTGGCGGACGTCCGCGGCGACGAGAAGCAGCGGCGCGGCGCACTCCTCGAAGTGCTGCACCGGCAGCGTGGACTCGAGCAGCGCGCGGAAGCGCTGGCCCGCGAGAAGCCCCATGGCCCCTGGGCCACCCCGGGCGGCGTCGGCCAGCCCGCGGAGGACGTCCGGGTCCCAGAAGCGCTCGCGGCGCAGTCCGAGGAGGAGGGACAAAAGGGCCTCCGGCGAGAGGCCGGCGGCGGCATACGCGGACACCAGCCCCCCGGCCGAAGTCCCGGCGAAGGCTGTGGGCCGGACGCCGCCCTGGACGAGGCCTGAGAGGAAGCCCGCATGCCCGTAAAAACCGAAGAAGCCCGCCGAGAGGACGAGGCCCACCCGGCGGCCGGCCAGCGCCTCCGCCAGCGTGTGCTTCCCCCCGGTGGCCGGGGGCTTTGCGTGCCTCACCCGCGGGCCCATGGGAGTGGGGTGGAGTTTGGCAGCGTTTGGGTTGTGGACGCCTCCCAATCGACATATGACCATTCGTCGATATGGAGGCCCTCTCCCAGTCCTTCCGTGCCCTCGGGGACCCGACTCGGCTGCGGCTGTTGCGCCTGCTCGCGGCGGCGCCCCTCAACGTGAGCGAGCTCGTCTCGGTGGTGGGGGTGGCGCAGTCGAGTGTCAGCCACCACCTGAGCAAGCTTCGGCAGCTGGGGCTGGTGCGCGAGGAGCGCGCGGCGGGCTTCACCTACTACTCGCTGGGGGTGGACGCCGAGGACTTGCATTGGCCCCTCATTCGGCTGGCCTGTGAGGCCGAGGACGACAGTGGGGACCAGGCCCGCCTCACGGACTTGCTGCGGCAGAGGCTCGACCGGACGGCCCTCAATGAGCGGCTCCTCGAGCCGGGGCAGTCCTGGTTCCTCTGGAGCTCGGCGCTGGCTTCTCTCTTGCCGGCGCTGGACGTCGCCGACTTCGGCTGTGGCTCGGGCGTCCTCAGTGTCTCCTTGGCCCGCTGGGCACGGCGGGTGCTGGCCATCGACCAAAACCCGGAGGCCCTGGCCCAAGCGCGGGCCCGGGCCCGGGCCGAGGGGCTGCGCAACATCACCTTCGTCCGGGAGGACCTCCAGGCCCTCACCTTGCCCGAGGGGGCGCTGGACTTGGTGGTGCTGTCACAAAGCCTGCACCACGTGGAGGAGCCGGAGGCGGTGCTGCGCGAGGCGGCGCGGATGCTCCGCCCCAAGGGCAAGCTGGTGGTGCTCGAGCTCATGGTGCACGGCGAGACGTGGGTGCGGGAGCGGCTCGGCCACCGCCACTTGGGCTTCTCGCCGCCGAAGCTGGAGGCGAGCCTGCGGCGCGCCGGCTTCGCCTCCTTAGGCAAGGAGCTTCACGCCCGGGAGGCGACGTCGCCCTTCCGCGTCTTCCTCCTCACCGGGGAAAAGCAATGAGCGAGCAGAGCCAGAGTGCACGCATCGCCGCTCTGCAAGACGCGCTTCAGAGCCGCATCCTCGTCCTGGACGGGGCCATGGGGACGCTCATCCAGTCGAAAAACCTCAAAGCGGTGGACTTCGGCGGGGCGGAGCTCGAGGGCTGCAACGAGAACCTCGTCCTCACCCGGCCGGCCGTCATCCGGGACATCCACGCCGCCTACTACGCCGCCGGCGCGGACGTCGCCGAGACGGACACCTTCGGGGCGACGCCGCTGGTGCTGGCCGAATACGGGCTCGAGGCCAAGGCCCGGGAAATTAACGCCCGGGCCGCAGAGCTGGCGCGCGAGGCCGCTCGGGCGGCGGAAGTCGAGGACGGGCGGCCCCGCTGGGTGGCGGGCAGCATCGGCCCCACCACCAAGGCCATCAGCGTCACCGGCGGGGTGACGTTTGAGGCGCTGGTGGAGACGTTTTCCGTCCAGGCCGAGGGTTTGGTGTTGGGCGGTGCGGACTACCTCCTCATCGAGACGTCCCAGGACACGCGCAACGTCAAGGCGGCCCTCCTCGGCTGCGAGCGGGCCTTCGAGAAGCTGCAGCAGCGCCTCCCGGTGGCGGTGAGTGGCACCATCGAGGCCACGGGCACCATGCTCGCCGGCCAGTCGGTGGAGGCGCTGGCCGCGTCGCTGGAGCATGCGCCGCTCCTCTACCTCGGCCTCAACTGCGCCACCGGGCCGGAATTCATGACCGACCACATCCGCTCGCTGGCGGCGGTGAGCCGCTTCCGGGTGGGGTGTGTCCCCAATGCCGGGCTTCCCGACGAGAACGGCCACTACCTCGAGTCTCCGGAAATGCTGGCCCGGGTGCTGCGGCGCTTCGCCGCGGAGGGCTGGCTCAACGTCGTCGGCGGCTGCTGTGGGACGACGGCGGCGCACGTGCGCGCCATTGCCGAGGCGGTGCGCGGGCTCGCCCCGCGCCAGGCCACGCCCCCCAAGCGCTCCCGGCTCTCGGGCGTGGACTACCTCGAAGTCGGCGAGGACGTGCGGCCGGTCATTGTGGGGGAGCGCACCAACGTCATTGGCTCTCGCAAATTCAAAGAGCTCATTGTGGCCGAGGCCTTCGAGGACGCGGGCGAGGTGGCCCGCGCCCAGGTGAAGCGCGGGGCCCAGGTGCTGGACGTGTGCCTGGCCAACCCGGACCGCGAGGAGAAGCAGGACTTGCGCCGCTTCTTGGACGTGGTGGTGAAGAAGGTGCGCGTCCCGCTGATGATTGACAGCACCGACGCCGGCTGCATCGCCGAGGCGCTCACCTACTGTCAGGGCAAAGCCATCATCAACTCCATCAACCTCGAGGACGGCGAGGAGCGCTTCGAGAAGGTGGTGCCGCTGGCTCGGAAATTCGGTGCGGCGCTGGTGGTGGGCTGCATCGACGAGGTGGGCATGGCGGTGACGCGCGAGCGCAAGCTGGCCGTGGCCGTGCGCAGCTTCGAGCTGCTCACCCAGAAATACGGCGTGGAGGCGGAGGACATCTACTTCGACCCGCTCGTCTTCCCCTGCGCCTCGGGCGACGCCCAGTACACCGGCAGCGGCGTGGAGACCATCGAAGGCGTGCGGCTGGTGAAGCAGCGGCTGCCGGCGTGCAAGACGGTGCTCGGCATCTCCAACGTCTCCTTTGGCCTCCCCACCGCGGGGCGCGAAGTCCTCAACTCTGTCTTCCTCTACCACTGCACCCTGGCCGGCCTGGACATGGCGCTGGTGAATGCCGAGAAGTTGGAGCGCTACGCCACCCTCGCGGACGTGGACCGAAAGCTGGCCGAGGACTTGCTCTACAACCGGGGGCCGGACCCGGTGACGCCGTTTGCCGCGCAATTCCGCGAGGCCCGTCCGCCGCGCAAAAAGGTGGCCGAGCTCCCCTTGGAGGAGCGGCTGGCGCGGTACGTGGTGGAGGGGACGCGGGACGGCCTCGTTGTGGACATTGAGGCCGCCCTGGCCACCCAGACGCCGCTCCAAGTCATCAACGGCCCCCTGATGAAGGGGATGGACGAGGTGGGCCGGCTCTTCGGCGCCAATGAGCTGATTGTGGCCGAGGTGCTGCAGAGCGCCGAGGTGATGAAGGCGGCCGTCAACTACCTCGAGCCGAAGATGGACAAAACCACCACCGCAGTGCGCGGGAAGGTGGTGCTGGCCACGGTGAAAGGCGACGTCCACGACATTGGGAAAAACCTCGTGGAAATCATTCTCGCCAACAACGGCTTTCAGGTGGTGAACCTCGGAATCAAAATCCCGCCCGAGCAGCTGGTGGCCGCGGTGAAAGAGCACCGGCCGGACATTCTCGGGCTGTCGGGCCTGCTGGTGAAGAGCGCCCACCAAATGGTGACCACCGCCGAGGACCTCTCCCGGGCCGGCGTGCACTTGCCGATGCTGGTCGGCGGGGCGGCCCTGAGCCGCAACTTCGTCGACAAGTCCATCGCCCCGGCCTACGCCGGCACGGTGGCCTACGCCCAGGACGCCATGAGCGGCCTGGAGCTGGCCAAGCGCATCGTCCACCCCACCGAGTTGGGGGTGCTCCAGGGCGAGCTCAAGGCTCGGCGGGCGGCGCTCAAGGCGGAGGCCGCCGCGCGGCCGCCCCCGGTGGTGGCCCCGGCGGCGCGCTCGCGCGAGGTGCGCGCCCTCGACGCCTTCCCCCAGCCGCCGGACACCGAGCGGCATGTGCTGGCCACGACGCCGCTCGACGACATCTGGCGCTTCGTCAACCCCGTCATGCTGTATGGACGCCACCTGGGGGTGAAGGGCTCGGTGGCGCGCGCTCTGGGGACGCCTCAGGAGGGCGCGCTCCGGGACACCGAGGAGGGGCGGAAGGCCTTGCAAGTCAAGGGCGTCCTCGACGAGCTCAAGGCGCTGCTCCGAGGTGGGCAGCTCCACCCCAAGGCCGTTTTTCAATTCTTCCCGGCCGGCTCGGAGGGCAACTCCCTGCTCCTCTTTGACCGCCAGGGGCAGAAGGAGGTGACGCGCTTCACCTTTCCCCGCCAAGCGCGCGAGGGTGGACTCTGCCTGGCCGACTTTGCGGCGCCGCTTCAACAGGGCGCGCCCAAGGACAACGTCTGCCTCTTCGTGGTGACCGCCGGGCGCGGCATCCGCGAGCTCAGCGAACGCTTCAAGGCCGAAGGGCAATTCTTGAAAATGCATGCCGTCCAGGCCCTGGCGCTGGAGACGGCCGAGGCCTACGCCGAGCTCCTCCATTCGCGGCTGCGCAGCATGTGGGGGTTTCCGGATTCGCCCGGCCTCAGCATGCTGGAGCGCTTCCGGGCCGAGTACCAGGGCAAGCGGTACTCCTTCGGGTACCCGGCCTGCCCCAGGCTCGAGGACCAGCAGCAGCTCTTCTCCGTGCTGCGGCCCGAGGAGCTCGGCGTCGAGCTCACCGACGGCTGCATGATGGAGCCCGAGGCCAGCGTCTCGGCGCTGGTATTCCACCACCCGGACGCGTTCTACTTCTCGGTGGCCTGAGGAGAAGCGTTTCTCCCCCGGAGCACCGTCTTTCCAAGGAAGAGGCCAGTCCCCGCCCCGTGCCGCGCCCCGCGCTCAGCCTGCTCCCGCCATTGGCCACCACGGCCATCGGGAGTTTGCCGCACACCCAAGGCGAGCTCGGGCTCCAGCTCGCGCTGCAGCTGGACGTGCCTTTCCTCCCGGAATTCCCCCAAGCCAACCCGGGAGAATTCATGATGGCTTCGGCGTTGGAGGGGTTCCCCGGGCTCAGCTTCGACGCCCAGGGCATGTGCACCGTGGACAGGCGCGCCTTTGCCGCCGACGCGGGTGTCTTCGGGGCCCGCCTCGACGCCGCGCTGGCCTCGGGCAACGTCTCCTCCTTTGAGCCCTCGCCTTCCGCGCGCTGGGCGTGGCTTCCCTTCCTCTGGGAGGTGCGGAACCGGAAGCTCGCGCTGGCCAAGGCCCAGCTGGCCGGGCCGGCCACCGTGCGCTGGGGGACGCAGCTCTCCACGGGCGGCGCCGTGGTGGACGACGCTGCGGTGGACAGACAGGTGTTTCGGCTTCTCTTGGCCCGCTGCCTCTCCATGGTGAAGGCCCTCCGGGCCGCCGGAGCAACGCCGCTCTTCTATTTGGACGAGCCAGGGCTGTACGCCCTGGACACCACCGACGGCCGGCACCTCCTCATGCTGCAGGAGCTCCGGCTTCTGGTGGTGGCGCTGCAGCGGGAGGGGGCCCTGGTGGGGCTGCACTGCTGCGGCAACACCCGTTGGGAGGCGCTCCTCACCCTGGGGCTGGACCTCCTCTCCTTCGACGTCCGGCTCTCCCTCGACGCGCTGCTGGACGTGCCCGGGCCCCTGGAAGCCTTTCTCGCGGGTGGCGGAGCGCTGTCTTTGGGCATTGTGCCCACCAACCTGGGCGAGGAGGCGGACGTCGCGGAGCTCGCCTCCGCCGCCGAGACGTCGCTCGAGTCGCTTTTGGGACAGACGCGCGCCAAAGCGGTGCTGCAACGCTCGGTGCTGACGCCGGCCTGTGGCCTGGCGCTGCGGAGCGTCGTGGACGCCGAGCGCACCATGGAGGAGCTCCGTGTGGCCCAGTCGGAGTTGGGACGGGCCAAGGGCAGCAACGGCGTGGACGGCCCGGGCCGCCCGAGCAGCTGACGCGGTGCGCCCCGCTTTTAGGCGTTGCTGGCTCTCCCCAGAGTGAACTAGGGAGTTGGGCTCCTGAGAGTACTCCGGGGCTTTTGCAGACGGCGCGCTTCTTTTCCGGAGCGCTCGGCGATGCCCGGAAGTCACGTTGGAGGGTTTAAGACCATGCTCACGCGGACGCTCCTCGCTGGCCTCCTCCTCGTCGGCCTGCCTGTCTCGGCCCAGTACAGCCAGAAGGTCGGCATCATCAGCTCGCTCACCGGTTCGGAGCAGGCCTTCGGCACGCAGCACGAGCGCGGCTACACCCTGGCGCTCGAGGAAATTAATGCCTCCGGGGGTGTCCTGGGAAAACCCCTGGAAATCATCAAATACGACGACCAGAGCAAGGCCGACGTGGCGGTGCAGGGCGTGAGCAAGCTCGTCGACCAGGACAAGGTGCCGGTGGTGATTGGCGCCTACGCGAGCCAGTCCACCTTGGCCCTGGTGCCGGCCGTCATCAAGCGCCAGGTACCACTCGTCATCCCCACCGCCACCGCGGACAACGTGCTCGCCAGCAAAAGCCCCTGGGTCTTCCGGGTGTGTTCTGGCGCGGACGACTTGGCCCACGCCACCGTGGAATTCCTCAAGGCCACCGGACTGCCGAAGAGCATGGCCATTGTGTACGAGAACACCAACTTCGGGCAGGCCAACGGCGGAGCGATGCGCACCTGGGCCAAGAATTTCGGCATCCCGGTGGTGGCCGACGAGGGGTACAACGCCGGTAGCCCCTCCTACACGGCCATGCTGCAGAAGGTGAAGGAGAAGAGCCCGGAGGCCATCTACTTCGCCAGTTACCTTCTCGACGCCACCCAGCTCATTAAGCAGGCGCGCCAGGTGAACTTGAGTCCCAAAGTCTTCACCTCGGCCGGGACGGGTTTTGCCCTTCCGGCCTTTCTCACCGGCGCGGGCAAGGACGCCGAGTACACCGTCAGCGGACAGCAGTGGATGCGGGAGTCCAAGTGGCCGGGCAGCCAGAAGTTCGCCGACACGGTGAAGGCGCGCTGGGGCGAGTACCCGAGCTACCACGCGGTGCAGGCCTACGTGAGTCTCAAGATTGTCGCCGACGCCCTAAAGCGCGCGGGGAAGTGGGACCCGGCGGCCATCCGCGACGCCATCGCCAAGACGGAGATGATGAGCATTTTCGGGCCCATCAAGTTCGTCAACCAGCAGAACCAGCACCCGGTGCTCATCACCCAAGTGCAACAGGGCGCCTTCCAAGTCGTCGCCCCGCCGGACCAGGCCACCGCCAAGCCCATCCTTCCCACGCCACCGTGGTCGTCGCGGCCCTAACCACGTGGCCGGGCTCCAGGCCATCCTCAACGGCGTCCTCGTGGGGGGCATCTACGCGCTGATTGCCATGGGAATGGCGCTGGTGTTCGGCGTCATGCGGCTGGTTAACTTCGCCCACGGCGCCTTCCTCATGGTGGGCATGTACGTCGCCTACTTCGGGTACACGCTCTTCAAGCTCAACCCCTACTGGGGCTTCGGACTGGTGGGCGCTGGACTCTTCCTTCTGGGGATGGCCGTCTACTGGCTCCTCATTCGGCGGGTGATGGGAGAGTCGGACTTCCTGCAGATTCTCCTCACCGAAGGCATTGCCTTGTGCCTGGTGGGCGGAGCTCAGCTTCTCTTCACTGGGGACTACCGGTCCATCAGCCTTCCCTTGGCTGACAAGACGGCCAACCTCGGTGCCCTCAACTTCAACGTCGCGTACGTGGTGTCCTTCGTCATCGCCGTCCTGGCGGTGACGTCCATGTACCTCTACATGAAGTACACCGAGATGGGCCGCGCCATCCGCGGGGTGGCGCAGAACCAGGGCGTGGCGCCGTTGATGGGCATCCGGGTGCAGTGGATTTCGGGCATCTCCTTCGCCTTTGGCTGCGCTTGTGCCGGAGCGGCGGGTGCCCTCTTGCTTCCCATTTTCTACGTCAACCCCACCATCGGTGGGCCCTACACTCTCAAGTCCTTCGTCATTGTGGTGCTCGGAGGCATGGGAAGCGTCGAGGGCGCCGCCCTGGGCGGCCTCATCCTTGGCGTCACCGAGGGTCTCACCGCCTATTACTGGTCGGACAGCTACACCCAAGTGGTGGACTTCGTCCTCTTCCTCGCGGTGCTGCTGCTGCGGCCCCAGGGGCTGCTCGGAAAGAAGGCGCCATGAGCCGCCGCTGGCTTCCGGCCGTCGTCTTCTTCGTTTTTCTGTTGAGCCTTCCGGTGTGGCTCAAGGACGCCTACCTGCAGCAGATTGTGTTTCGCGTCGTGATTTTTGCCATCCTGGGCATGGCCTGGAACCTGGTCGGCGGCTATGCCGGCCAGCTCTCCCTGGGCCACGTGGCGTACTTCGGGATTGGCGCCTACAGCGTGGCGCTCTTCCACGAGCACTTCAATCTCAACCCCTGGCTGGGGCTACTGGCCGGCGTGGTGCTGGCCTGTCTCGCCGCGCTGCTGATTGGAAGCCTGACCTTCCGGCTTCGGGGCCCGTACTTCGCCCTGTCCACCATCGCCGCTGCGGAGATTCTTCGGCTCCTGGCCCTCAACCTCTCCTTTACTCACGGCGCCATCGGGATGATTGCCCCGGGCTTCTTCGACGAGCCCAACGGCGACCGAAAGACGTACTACGCCACCCTACCGCTCCTGCTCGCGGCCTTCGCCCTGGCCACGTGGACGCACCAGAGTCGCTTTGGCTACTACCTCCGCGCCATCCGCGAAAACGAGGACACGGCCCAGGCGGTGGGCATCAACCCCGCGGTGCAGAAGCTGAAGGCGCTGCTCTTCAGCGCGGCGCTGGTGGCGGCCGCCGGCGCACTCTATGCCGGCGTCTTTCAATTCATCGGGCCGGACAGCGTCTTGGCCATCGACCTCTCGGTACAGATGGCGCTCATTGCCATGCTCGGAGGCGCAGCCACGGTGTGGGGGCCGATTTTGGGCGCGGTGGTGCTCACCGTGGCTGCCGAGGGACTGAAGGCCTACCTAGAACGGGCCCACCTCTTCTTCTACGGGCTGCTTCTGGTGGTGGTGGTGCTTTTCCTTCCCGGGGGTCTGGTGTCCATCGCCAAGAGCCGCTGGCTTCGCCGGACCGAGGGCCGCCCCCAGGCGGCATAGAGGAGAACGCGACGGTGGCCCCGTTCCTTCAGCTGAAGCATGTGGTGAAACGCTTCGGAGGCCTGGTGGCCACCAACGACGTCAGCTTCGACGTCAACGAGGGGGAAGTCGTCTTCATCATCGGGCCCAACGGCGCCGGGAAGACGACGCTCTTCAACCTCATCAGCGGCTACATCACCGCGGACTCGGGCGAGATTCTCTACCAGGGCAAAGACGTGGTGGGGATGAAGCCCTACCAGACGACGCGGCTGGGCATCGGCCGGACCTTTCAAATTGTGAAGCCGCTCCCCAGCCTCACCATGCGCGAGAACGTCATGCTCGGCTCCTTTCTGCACCATGCCAGCCGAGCCGAGGCGGGCAAAAAGGCAGACGAGGTGATGGACTTCTTGGGACTCGCCAAGCGCGCCGATCAGCTCGCCTCCGGGCTGCCGCTCGCCCAGCGCAAGCTCTTGGAGGTGGCGCGGGCCCTGGCCACCGGCGCCAAGCTTCTCCTCCTGGACGAGGTGATGGCGGGCCTCAACCCCAGCGAGTCGGCCGAGGTGGTGGTGCTGTTACGGAGGCTCAAGGACTTCGGAGTGACTGCGGTGGGAGGGGTGGAGCACATCATGCGGGTGGTGATGGCGCTCGCCACGCGGGTGGTGGTGATGGACCAGGGAGCCAAGTTGGCCGAGGGGTCGCCCCAGACGGTGGTGCATGACCCACGGGTGGTGGAGGCCTACCTCGGAAGCAAGTACGTCCAGAGCGGGGCCAAGCCGTGAGCGGCGAGCCCCTCTTGGAGGTGGACAGCCTGGTCGCCTTCTACGGCGACTTTCAGGCCCTCTTCGGCCTCTCCTTCCAAGTGCGCGCCACCGAGGTGGTGGCGCTCCTCGGCGGCAACGGCGCTGGGAAGACGACGTGCCTCCGAGTCATCTCCGGACTCTTGCGCCCGCGGTCCGGCAGGGTGCGCTTCAACGGGCAAGACGTGACGGGGCTCGCCCCGGCGCACATTGTGGACTTGGGCATTGCCCATGTCCCGGAGGGGCGGCAGCTCTTCCCGGAGATGAGCGTCGAGGAAAACCTCTACCTCGGCTCCTACCTCCCGCGGGCCCGCCGGCGGCGCGGCGAGAACCTGGAGCGCATGTACGCCCTCTTCCCGCGGCTGGCCGAGCGGCGCCGTCAGGTGGCCGGGACGCTCTCCGGGGGAGAGCAGCAGATGGTGGCCATCGCCCGGGGGATGATGTCCGAGCCCAAGCTGCTGCTCCTCGACGAGCCCTCGCTCGGGCTCTCCCCGAAGCTCACCGAGCAGACGCTGGCCGCGGTGCGCGAGCTGGCCAAGGTGGTGACGGTGCTGATGGTGGAGCAAAAAGTGATGGAAGGTTTAGAAATTGCTGACCGCGGCTACGTCATCGAAAACGGAAAGCTCGTCACCGAAGGCACCGCCTCGGCGCTCTCCCAGGACCGCGGCATTCGCGAGGCGTACTTGGGCCTGTAGCCCTGGGGTTAGGGCAACACGCGCGCCCTCTGTCGCTCAGCGCTTCGGCGCACGGCGCCGGGCGGCCTTCGGCCCGAGCCTGTGCACCATCGCCCGGAGTGTCCCGCCCGGGTCCCTGGCTGTGCCCCGGCCCACCTCGCCCAACAGCCGGGCGGCGGCGGTGACGTTTCCCCCAGTGCGCCCGAGCGCTGCCTTCACCGCGAGTCGCTCCAGACGCTCGACCGCGCGGCGGAGGTTGAAGTTTCCCTGGAGGACGGCGCGCTCGACGGCCGGGCCGTCCAACACTTCGGGGCCCCTGGGCCCGAGGGTTGAGTCCAGGAAGCGCCGGGGGAGGTGGGAGAGGAGAATTTCTTTCCCCGGATGTCGCGGTGAGCGGCGACGGCGCCTCAGGCGGTTTGGCCTCGGTGCCTCATCGGCCGGATGCTGCGGACGCCGGAAGAGAAGGGCTAACGCCGGACGAAGGCAGAGAAGCTTGGAAGCAGGCCCCCGCGGGTGTGGCACCCCCCGCGGGGGCTTTTTCGGGTTGCCTCACACCTGTCACGCCGTCGCCCTGGGGGCTTGCCGCAGCGCGACCGCGAAGCACGGGCTTGCTTTTCTCACCGTTCTGGCGGGAAGACGCCCTCGCAAGCCATTTCACTGGAGGGGAGAAATGCACATGCAACGCATTCTTTTGCGCGCGGCGCGCGCAGCCGCTCTGCTTTCCGTGCTCGCCGTGGTGGGCTGTTCCGAGGACTTGACTTCCATCACCGCCACCTGGACTCAGTTGCAGGGCAACATGACGGCCAAGGCCGCCGAGCTGAGAAGGCAGTACGAGAGCTGGGCCGCTGCCGTGAAGGCGCTTCCTCCCGTCTCGGCCACGGACACCGTCGGCCAATCCATGACGTCCAAGCTGACGGCCGCGCTTAGCGCCCACTCGGGGCTCCTGACCGGCGTGGACTCGAGCATCTCCAGCGCCACCGCCTCGGTGGGCGAAGCCATGAAGACGGGAAAGGTGGCCAACATCCAGAAGGCCATCGACGACGCCAAGGCGGCCTACGACGCTGCGGTGGCCAAGGTGGCCACCTCAGGAACGGGGTTGCTCGCGCTGTTCAACCAGCGCAAGGCGCACGACGCAGCCCTGGCGGCGGAGGCCGCCCGCGTCAGCACCTCGGGCTCGAAGACGGACTTCGACGACATCGACTTCAAGCCGGGCAAGGCGGACTTCCTCTTTGACCGCCCCAACACCCAAGCCACGCTCGACAAGCTGTTGGGTTTCGTCAACACCTGTCCGGAGCTGGTGGTGGACCTCATCGGCCACACCTCCAACGAGGGGACGGTGGCCGTCAACCAGAAGCTCAGCGTGGACCGCGCCAAAGCCGTCAAGCAGTGGCTTCTGGGCAAGGGCGTCACCGCGAAAAAAATTCACGGCGTCTCGGGCGTCGGCGCCACGGACAACGCCGTCCCCGAGCCGGACGCCAAGGCTGTCGCCGCGAAGATGATGTCGCCCGCGTCGCTCGAGGAAATTCGCCGAAAGAATCGCCGCGTCACGGTGGTCGTCGTCACGCCCTGCGCGCGGCACTAGGTGTGAGCTCCAGAGGGTTGTTCCCAGCTGGATGGGCTGCCCATCCGGTTGGCCCCTCGTCGCCTTCCTCGTTTCACGCTTCAGCTGACCCGGGCGACGCCCACTGGGCAGCTCACCCCGGTGCCGCCGATGCCGCAGTACCCGTCCGGATTCTTGGCCAGGTACTGCTGGTGGTACTCCTCGGCGTAATAGAAGTCCGGGGCCGGACGGATTTCGGTGGTGATGGGGCCGTAGCCGGCCTTCTCCAGGACGCGCTGGTACGCGTCGCGGGAGGCCACCGCCGCCTGGGCCTGCGCGTCGGAGTGGGTGTAGAGCGCGCTGCGGTACTGCGTGCCTGCGTCATTGCCCTGACGCATGCCTTGCGTTGGGTCGTGGTTTTCCCAGAAGACTTGAAGCAGCTGCCCGTACGACAGCTGCTTCGGGTCGAACACCACCTGCACCACTTCGGCGTGCCCCGTCCGCCCGGAGCACACCTCGCGGTAGGTGGGGTTGGGGGTGAGCCCGCCCGCGTAGCCCACCATGGTGGAAACGACGCCGGGCAACTCCCAGAATTTCTTCTCCGCCCCCCAGAAGCACCCCATGCCGAAGGTGGCCAGCTCAGTGCCCACTGGAAAGGGTGGAAGCAGCGGCGCGCCGTTGACGAAATGCTTGGACGGGACCGCCATGTGCTCGGCCCGGCCGGGGAGGGCGTCGGCCGCCGTCGGAAGCCTGGACTTGGGGCTGTTTCCAAAGAGGGACATGCGCCATGGCTTAACGGGGAAGGACCCTCAATTCCACTCTGTAGGCACCGCGTTCCCGTCAACGCGCAAAGCTGAGGGTGGCCTCGCCCAGGGCTGCAAAGCGGGCCACCACCTGGGCGTACGCAGGCACCTCCGTCAGCCCGGTGGTGCTGCCGGTGGTGACGACGTCTCCGGCGCGGATGCCGCCCAGACGGACGCTGCCGGTGTTGGCCAGCCAGACGAGGAGACGGAAGACGTCTCCGGAGGTGTTGCCCCCGGCCCGCTCCACCACCGGCTGGCCGTTGACGAGCAGCGAGACGGGCAGCGTCGTGAGCTCGAGCCGGCGCCAGTCGAGGACAGGAGGCCCGAGGACGTAGCCTCGGTGTCCCTGGCTGTCCGCCGCGGCGCTGAAGGCGTCCAGCTTCCCTGGGTTGGCATAGCGCGACTCCACCACCTCCAGGCCCGGGTGCGCGGTGCCAACCGCCGAGAGCACCTCGTCGCGGCCGTAGGGCGCGCTCCGGGGCGGGAGCGCCCGCACAAACGTGAAGGCCACCTCCGCCTCCACCCCGCGCGCGCGGTACTCCACGTCCTTCAGCTGGGCCGGGCTCAGGACGAGGCCCGCGCGGTACATGGGAGCGCACAACGGCGTCGCCTCCACAGAGGGCGCACCCACCTTCCAGCCGCCCCAGGCGCCGCGCGCCCGCGTCACAGCGTCCTGGATGGCGTACGCCTCCTCGAAGGAGCGCGGACGAAGGCCCTCCCCCCAAGCGACGAGCGGCGTCCCCTGGGGACCCCAGGCGGAGAGCAGCAGCGCCGCGGCGCGCTCACTGACAGGCGACGGCTCCCCGGGACGCAAAAGAAAGACTCCCCTCGTGCCAAGTCCTGACGGACAGCGCCAGGCCCCGAGTGTGCCCCTCGCTCCGGGGGGCCGTCCAATGCTTCTACCGATGGCGCACGCGCGTGGGCCTCGTCCGGACCGCGCGGCCCGGGCCCCGCGGGCGCGGGGCCCCTTCCGCCGCGGCGCGGAGGGCTGCCTGCATGGCGGCGCTGATGCCGAGGCCTTCCGCTTGTGCCGCCGTCACCCAGCGGAGCTGGACGTAGTCTCCTTGCCGGGGCTGGGACGGCGCCTCCACGAGAAACAACGAGAGCCGGAGCGCGCGGTGGGTGAGGACGCGGTGCACTTCCGCCAGCGCCCCCGCCACGCGCGTACCTTTGCCGAGCAGCCCTGCCAGGGCCTTCTTGGCCTGAGGCAGCGCGGCTCCCTCGGCCAGCTCCACACTCGGCAGCTCCCACAGCCCGCCGAAGAGTCCCTTCGCCGCGCGCCGGCCGAGGAGGAGGCGTCCCCGCCGACGGGCGACGGCCACCGCCAGCCGCAGGGCCTTCTTGCGCGGCGCGGCCCGCGGCGGAGGAAGGACGTCCACCCTTCCCTCCAGGAGGGCCCGGCAGTGCGAGCGCCACGGGCAGAGGAGGCAGGAAGGCTGGACGAGTCGGCACACCGTTGCGCCGAGCTCCATCAGCGCTTGGTTGAAGTCCCCGGGGCGCTCCCCCTGGACGAGGCGGCTCGCGTGGGCCCACAGCGTCCGTTCGCGCGAAGGCGCCCCCGGGCGGCCCTCCACGGCATACAGCCGCGACAGCACCCGGGCCACATTGCCGTCCACCACTGGCTCCGGAAGCCCGTAGGCGATGCTGGCCACTGCGCCGACGGTGTAGCGGCCGAAGCCGGGGAGGGCGGCCAAGGCCTCGGCCGATGCTGGCAGACGGCCTTGGTGAACCCTCACCACCGCTTGGGCGGCGCGGTGGAGGTTGCGCGCCCGCGCGTAGTAGCCGAGGCCGCTCCAGGCGGACAGCACCGCGTCCAGCGGCGCTTCGGCCAGCGAGAAAAGCGTGGGGAAGCGGACGAGAAAGGGCGCCCAGTACTTGAGGACCACGGACACCTGCGTCTGCTGCAGCATGACTTCGCTCACCCAGATGGCGTACGCGTCACGGGTGTGTCGCCAGGGGAGGTCGCGTGCCTGACTGTCGTACCAAGCGAGCAACGCCCGCCGGAGTAAGGCCGCTTCGGTGTCAACAGCCACTGCCCGGAGCGTGTGGCTGGCGAGTGTGGGGGTCACGTCCGGAGGGCTACCCTAGCGCTCGGCCTGACAGACAGAAGGGTTAAGGTGGCTTGCAAAAGAGCGCATCGTCATGAGTCCAAACGTCATCACCAACGACTTCAGCTGGTCCAAGAGCCGGCACGAGAAATTCTCCGGTTGCCGCCGGGCCTACTTTCTCCACTACTACGGCAGCTGGGGCGGCTGGGAGAATGGCGCCTCGGACGAGGCTCGCCAGCTCTTCACCCTCAAGCGGCTGGCCAACCGCTTCAACTGGGCGGGCAACGTGGTGCACGCGCAGATTCGAGACGTCCTGCGCAACATCCAGGCCGAGCGCGCCGTGGACGGCGAGACCGTCCTTCGGCGGGCCCACGTGCTCATGCAGCGCGACTGGCTCTACTCGCGCAGCAAGTCCTACTGGGAGGAGGGGAAGCGCCGGCCGGACTTCACCGGCCTGGTGGAGCATGAGTACGACGAGCCAGTGGCGGCCGAGGAGTGGCGGCGCAACTGGCAGACAGTCGAGCTAGGGCTGCGCTGGTTTCTCGACTCGCCGTGGATTGTGCGGGCGCGCGCGCTCCAGCCCCACCAGTGGCTGGAGGTGGACGAGGGCGCGCAGAAGAGCAACTTCGACATGGAAGGCGTGAAGGTGTTCGCCATTCCGGACTTCGTCTTTCGCGACGACGCCGGCCGCATCACCGTGGTGGACTGGAAGACGGGCCAAATGCGGGACGGCTACCAAGACCAGGTGGTGGGCTACGCCCTCTACCTCGCCCACCGCTACCGGGTGACGCCGGAGTCCGTGCGCTGCCTCTTGGTCTTCGTCAACCAGGGGGAAGAGGTCGAAGTCAGCGTCGATGGGGCCACCCTGAAGCGCTACCACCTCCTCTTCGAGGAGAGCGTCCGCTCCATGCAGGCCCTGCTGCAAAACGCCGCGCAAAACGTGCCCGTGGACGCGGCCGAGTTTCCGAAGACGGACGACTTGAAGGAGTGCGCCCGGTGCGCCTTCCGGCGCGCCTGCGGACGCCAGCATGTGACCTTCGCCTCCCTCGAGGCGCAAGGCGAGGGGGCCCGGCCATCGGCCTCCGAGCAGCTCACCGCCAGCGCGGCCTAACCGGCGACGCTAACGTCCCTGGGCGATGCGGCGCACCACCACGCCCGCCATGGCCATTCCGAAGACGGACGTGACGAAGACGGCGCTTCCATTCACCACCGTCCGGTGGTCGCAGGTGTGGAAGTCATTCTCCCGCGAGGGGCAGACGCACAAAAAGCCGTCCGTCTTGGCGTCGTAGGAGAGCGGGACCGGCGTCCGCGTCGTCTCGATGCTGTACACCGCAGTAATTCCCGTGGGCCGCTCGGTGTCCACCCCGTACTTGCGCTTCAGCAACTTGCGCACGTCCTTGGCGAAAGGGTCCATGTGCGTCTGGCACAAGTCCTCCACGCGAATGGCGGTGGGGTCGAGCCTGCCCGCGGCACCCATGCTGCTAACCACCGGGAGCCTAAGGCTTCGGGCGCGGTGGAGCAGGTGCAGCTTGGCCTTCACGTTGTCGATGGCGTCGACGACGTAGTCCCACCCCGGCCCAAGCAACGCCTCGGCGCGCTCGGCCCGGTAGAAGTCCTGGACGGCCTCCACCTGGGCCTCCGGGTTCACCTCCCGGCAGCGCTGCGCCATGAGTTCCGCCTTCGGCTTTCCCACCGTGCGCACCGTGGCGTGCAGTTGCCGGTTGAGGTTGGTGACGCACACCTCGTCAAAGTCCACCAAGGTGAGGTGGCCCACCCCGCTGCGGGCCAGGCCCTCCACGGCATAGCTGCCCACGCCCCCGAGGCCGAAGACAATGACGCGCGCCCGGGCGAGCCGCTCCATGCCCTCGTCGCCGAGCAGTCGCCCGGTGCGGTCGAAGCGCCGCGAGAGCCGGAAGTTGGGGGCGGGGGCCTGGGGAGGCGCAGGGTCGGTGGAAGGGGGCTGGGGACGGATGTCCATGGCAGGACCCTCTTAACGGAGGCCGGGGGCCGGCGCGAAGGGTCGGCCAAAAAAGCGACGGGCATTGGCCGCCACGCGCTGGGCGAGCTCCGCCGCGTCCTCCCCCCGGTGCTGAGCCATGGCCTCCACCACCTGGACGAGGAAGGCGGGCTCGCAGCGCTGGCCGCGGTGGGGGACGGGGGACTGGTCTGGCGCATCCGTCTCGGCCAGAAGGCAGTCCGTGGGCACCGCCCGGAGGGCCTCCAGAGGGCGGCGCGCCTCGGGCCAGGTGACGGGGCCGGCGAAGCTAAACCAGCACCCGCGCGCCCGGTAATTGCGCACCCGCTCTGCGCCGCCGCTGTAGCTGTGCAGGACGGCTCCCGCGGGGGGCAGTTGGACACGCTCCATCCAGGCCTCCAAGGCTGGGTGGGCCTTTTGGCAATGCAACAGCAGCGGCAGTTGGTGCTTGTGCGCGAGCCGCAGCTGTCCATTCAACAGCCGCAGCTGCCGCTCAAGGGGTGCCCCGGCCGCGGCCGCACCGTCCAACCCGCACTCGCCCACGGCGCAGGCCACCCCCCGGCCGAGGAGGGCATCGAGCCGCTCGAGGTGGACGTCGTCCAAGGCCTCGGGGAGCTCCGGTAGCACCTGCGGGTGAATGCCCAAGGCCACCTGGACGCGGTCGTCGCGGCGGGGCCAGAGGAGGAGCGGCTCCCACGCCTCAGGGCCAATGGCTGGAATGACGAGGCCCAACAGGCCTGCCTGCCAGGCGCGCTCGAGGGCCAGCGGGCGGTCCTCGTCGAACCGGGGCACGTCGAGGTGGCAATGGGAGTCAATCACACCGGGGGGGCCTTGCGGCCCCCGGCGCAGCTTACTGCACCAGGACGATGCGCCCGTGCGCCACCCGTCCCAGCTCGGGCGACGCCAGGAGCCGCGCGACGTCCTTCACCTCATTGCCCACGGTGTCAAAGGCGGCGGCCACGAGGTCGCCGAGGTTGGTTTGCACCCGAAGGCTTCCGGCGACGGCCCTTCGTCGCAAGCGCCGCAGTGTGTTTCGTGCCCTTGGCCTCATGACTCTCTCCTTGAAGGACAAAACGCTTTTTTTGCTTCGACGCCTGAGCTCGCCCTGCGTTGCGCCTTTTCCCGTAGGGTTTTCGCAAACTCGGCAAAAAGAGTTCCCAGGGCTGCAGGCCGTTACAAAACCCATGCCTGCCCGGGGGGTTAGCCAGCGCCCGGAGGCCGCCCCCCCTGCGTCGACGTCTGCCCCGAGGGTCGGCTGCGTGCGGTATATGCGGATGACTAGCCTGGTACAGATGCACGTCCTGTTTCATGACAACTGCTTCGACGGAGCGGCCAGCGCCGCCGTCTTCTCGCGGTTTTTTCGCGAGTGCGTGCAGCCCAAGGCCGAGTTCAGCTACCACGGGCTCGCCCACCAGGCCGGTGGGACGTCCATCTCAGAGTCCGTCTTCCAGGGCGAGCAAAACGCCATTGTCGACTTCCGCTACAGCCAGTCGCCTCGGCTCACCTGGTGGTTTGACCACCACGCCTCGGGCTTTCAGGACGCCGGCGACGAGGCCCATTTTCGAGCGGACGTGAGCGGCCGGAAGTTTCACGACCCAAGCCGCAAGAGCTGTACCAAATTCATCGCTGACGTGACGCGCACCCACTTCGGCTTTTCCGCACGGGGGCTGGGCGAGCTCATCGACTGGGCGGAGCTCATCGACGGTGCCCAGTTTCCGAGCCCGGGGATGGCGGTCGGACTGCGCGAGCCGGCGCTGCAGCTGATGACGGTGCTGGAGTCCAACCGCGACCCGACGCTCATCCCAAGCGTCATCCTCCGCTTGCAAGAGGCGTCGCTCTCGGAGGTGGCGGCGCTCCCGCTCGTCCAGGAGCCCTTTCGGCCGCTCTTTGCCCGCCACCGCGCGCATGTGGAGTTGGTGCGGAAGAAGGCCCGTCTGGAAGAGGACATCGTCTTTTTCGACGTGGCCGACGAAAACCTGGACGGCATCAACAAATTCATCGCCTACGACTTGTTCCCGGATGCGCGCTACGTCGTCTGGGTCGGGAAAAGCAGTCAGCGCACCAAAGTCTCCATCGGCAGTAACCCCTGGCGCCCGGAGTTGCGCCGGCATGACCTCTCCGCCATCGCTCAGCGCTACGGAGGTGGCGGGCACTCGGTGGTAGCGGCGATGAGCTTTCGCCCCGAGGAAGTGGCGCGGGCCCGGGCCGCCGCCGCGGAAATAATGGCCGAGCTGCGCGCCTAACGCCTGCCCGGCCTCTGCCAGGCCCGCAGGCGCGGGACCCACCGGCGGACGTGGGTGCAGTAGTCCAAGTAGTCCTGTCCAAATCTCTCGCGCAGCGTGGGCTCCTCGTAGAAGCGGACAAAGAGGGCAGTGCCCAGCAGCGCCACGGCCGCCACCGCGGCGGCGGAGGCGCTGGCCTCCCCGAAGAGGACCCACAGCCCCGTCCAACCGACGAAGAAGCCCAGGTACATGGGGTTGCGCACGTACTGGTAAGGCCCGACGACCACCAGCCGCCTCGGCGGAGTCAAAGGCGCCGGCGTGCCGCCTCCCGTCCAGCCAAAATCCCACACGCACAGGAGCGCCACGGCGAAGCCCAGCAAAGCCGGCACCGTCCCCAGCCAACGCCACCGCTCCAAGGGCGGCCCGGAGTGAAAGCCCAGCCAGGGTGGAAGAAGCCAGAACCAGAGCGCGAGGAAAGCAGCGCCCACCGCCATGGAGACCAGGGCCGTCGGCCAAGCGGAAGGACGACTCCCACCGTCAGGCTGCGGACTCGCCATCCCTGCCTCCAACCCCAATGGAGAGCCGTCTTACTCCGCTGCGGGCTTCAGGAGCGGCACGCCCCGTCCCCGGAGAAGGCGCACCACCACCTGCATGGGAAGCCCCTCAATGGACGTCCTGTCCCCTTCAATGCGCTCGAAAAGCGCCTGCCCGCGGCCCTCCACCCGGTAGCTGCCGGCGCAGCCCTTCCATTCACCGGTGTCCAGGTACGCTTCGAGTTCCTCATCACTCAAGGGGTAGAGCGTGAGGCGCGCTTCGTCGACGACGGTTTCTTCTCGTCCATTCTCCAGAAGGCACACCGCGGTGAGGAGGCGGTGGGTGCGTCCGGAGAGTGTCCGAAGCTGGACGCGGGCCGCCTCGCGCGTGGCGGGTTTGCCCAGCACCAGCCCTTCCAACTCCCCGAGTTGGTCCGCCCCCAACACCAGCGCCTCGGGGTAGAGCGCCGCCACCGCCCGCGCCTTCCTCTGCGCCAAGGTGCGCACCGCGAGCTCCACCGTCGTCCCCACAGCGACGGACTCCTCGACATCCGGCGCCACCGTTTGAAAGGGGAGCCCCAGTGCGGCCAGCAGCTTCTGCCGCGAAGGGGAGGTGGAGGCGAGGAGAAGGGGGCGCAAGAGAGGCTACCCCTTGCCCAACAGCGCCTGGAGCTCCGCGTAACTGAGGACGTCCTCGGTGAGCGTCTTGTAGGTGCCCGGCCCGCGGAGCTCCTCCGCCACGCGGCGCAGCGTGGTGAGGGCGGCCCGCATGGGAGCCGAACCCAGGCTGAGCCGTGCCACGTCAAGGCGCCCGAGCTCGGAGAGGGGGGGCAAGTCTCGGGTGGCGAGAAGGTTGAGGGGGGCCCCGGCCCGCGCCGCCAGCTGGGCGATGTCGCTCTTCCGTTGCGCGCCAGGGACAAAGACGGCGTCGGCTCCGGCTTGGACGTAGGCCCGGAGCCGCCGCAGCGCTTCCTCCACCCGCTGCTCCTCGGGCCCCACTTTTCGCCAGAAGACGTCGGTGCGGGCGTTGATGACCGCCGGGATTCCCGCGCGTTCCGCTGCCGCCCGGGCGGCGGCGATGCGCTCCGCTGCCTCCTCGAGAGGTAGCAGCTCGGCGGAGCCAGGTCGCACGTCCTCCAGGTTGACGCCCACCGCGCCCGCGCCCAGCACCTGCTCCACGCACGCCGCCACGTCCGCGGGGCGTGGGCCGAAGCCGGACTCGACGTCAGCGCTCAAGGGTACCGCCAGCGCACGACTGATGCGGCCCACCACCTCGACCAACTCCTCCAGCGTCACCGCCTCGGCGTCCAGACGCCCAAGCGAAGCGGCGAGTCCGGCGCTGCTCGTCCCTACCGCCTCGAAGCCCGCCTCCTCGAGCACCAGCGCCGAGGCCACGTCCCAGGCATTGCCGAGCACGAAGGGCGCGCCTGGCCGGTGAAGCGCGCGAAAGCGTTCCGCACGCGTGCGCTGTCCGGCATCAACCGCGCTTGACATAGCGCGCCCATATTACAGAGTTTCCATTTCCAGCGACCTCGACCGGAGACTCCAAGGACCCTGTCGTCAACGGTTACGGCGCGCGTGAGGTGAAACCTCACGCGGGGAGGCCGGAGGACGCGAGTGCCTGAAGGGTGCTGGCACTGACTTTCGCACCCGCCAAGCGCCGAAGGCCGGGCTCGGTGCACGGCGTCTTGCTGCTTGGCATTGGCGCCTTCGTGCTCCTGGTGCCCTTGGCGCTGGCCGCCGGGGACGCGCGCCGCTGACTTTTAACGCTGTGGGCGGCTGTAAGCAGCCTTCCAAGCCAGCAGCACGTCCGTCTCCCTGCCGGCCGAGGCGACCGAGAGGTGAAGAAATGGCCGCCGCCGAGCGTCGTCTAACAGCGGCGGGCCGGATGCTCCGGCTGCTAGACTGCACTGACAGCTTCCAGCCCTCATGCGCCTCCTCGTCCCCCTTCTGTCCGTCCTCGTCCTCTTCGGTTGCAAGAAGACGCAAGCGCCACAGGTGGCGGCGCCGAACCCCGGCACGCCCACTGCGCCGGTGCACCACCCCTCCCGCCCCGTGCCCGTGGAGCCTCTGGCGGTGTGCGATGCGCGTGGCGTGGCGCCGCTTGACGCCGCGCGCGCCGCCTACGAGGCCGAGGACTGGAAGCGGGCACTGTCGTGCGCGGCGGAGGCGGCCGCGCGAAGCCCGGACGACCCGGCGGCCCACAGCGAGCGCGCCGCCGCGCTCTCCGCACTGGGCCGCTTCGACGAGGCCCGGCTGGCGTACGCCCGAGCGCTGGCCTTGGACCCCGAGCACCTCGACGCCCTCCTCGGGGCGGCGCACCTCTACGGCGTCAGTCTGCCCTCCACCAGGGAGAGCGACGAGCTGGCCTTTCTCTACGCAGAGCGTGGCCGGCAGCTCGCCGCCGAAGGGGACGACGAGGAGTTGACGGCCGAGTTCGCACTGCTTTCGGCCATGGCCGCCAATGACTTGGGCGAGGCGACGTTGGCGCTCGAACGCGCTGAGGAAGCTGGTCGTACGCTCGAAGGCGACACCGACGTGGCTTATGAGCGCGCCGTGGCCCTCTTCGAGCTCTGCCGCTTCGACGAGGCCCGGAAGGCGTTCCTCGCGCTGCGCTCGGATTCGGAACACGGTGCCCACGCCTTCCAGCACCTCGGGCTCCTTCTCGAGCGGGAACAGAAATGGCCGGAAGCCGAGGCCAGCTTCAAGAAGGCACGCGAGCTCTCGCCTGAGGACTTCCCGCCGCCGGTACTGCTCTCCGAGGGCGACTTCCGAGAGGCGGTGGCGCGGGCGGTGAGGGCACTTCCCAAGGACATGCAGAAGGACTTGCGCGGAGTCCCGGTGACGACGGCGGAAATCCCCAAGGACGAGGACTTGCGTGACGGCGAGCCGCCGCTCTCGCCCACCATCCTCGGGCTGTTTCGCGGGCCGCCGCTCAACGAGCCCTGTCCGGCGGACGAAAAGGGCCCCTGCCGCTCAGTGGTGCTCTACCGGCGAAACCTGGCTCGGGCCGTCACCTCTCAAGACGAGCTGCTGGAGCAAATTCGAGTCACGCTGCTCCACGAGGTGGGGCACCTCCGGGGCGAGGACGACATGGAGCTCGCCGCGCGTGGGCTCGAATAGAGTCGTCGTCTCGGCCAAAGCTGCTCGGGCGCTGAGGCACCTGCGTCCATGGTGCTGGAGGACGGACGTCCTCGAGTCGCCGACTGGCAACACCCCCGGGCCTGTGGTGAGCGTCGTCGACCCGGGCGGGAACGCAGTCGGCCAGGCCCTCTATGCGCGCACCTCACCGCTGGCGCTGCGGCTCCTCACCCGGCGGAGCGCGGACGAGGAGCCCATCGACGATGCCTTCTTTCGCCGCCGTCTCGAAGCCTCCCTCAGGCGGCGCCTGGTGCTCGGCCCCCGGGACGCCCTGCGCCTCGTCCACGCCGAGTCGGACTTGCTGCCGGGGCTGGTGGTGGACCGCTACGCGGGCACACTCGTCCTGCAGTCTCTCAGTGAGGGCATGGACGCAAGAGAGGGGCTCCTGTCGCGGCTCCTGGTCGAGCTCACCGGCGCCACGCGGGTGGTGGCGCGCGACGACGGAAGCGGGCGGGACTTCGAAGGCCTTCCGAGGGAAGTCCGCTCGCTGCACGGCGTCGGTAACACCGCGGACTTTCGCGAGGGAGAAAACACCTTCCGTGTGGACGTGCTCCAGGACATGAAGACCGGAAGCTTCCTCGACCAGGCGGACAATCACCTTCTGGCCGGGCAGCTCGGGCGGGGCAGGGCGCTGGACTGCTTCAGCTACCACGGGGGGTTTGCGCTCGCGCTCGCCTTGCACTGCGAGGAGGTGCTGGCGGTGGAGCAAGACGCAGCGGCGGCTGAGCGGCTTCGTGAGAACGCCGCCCGCAACGGTCGCGGCCAAGTGCGGGTGCAGACGGCGAATGCCTTTGACGTCCTGCACGAGTTCGACCGGACGGCGGAGCGCTTCGACACCGTGGTGCTCGACCCGCCCGGCTTGGCCAAACGGACGAAGGGCCCGGACGCAGCCATGCGCGCCTACCGAGAGCTCAACGTGCGTGCTCTGCGGCTGCTTCGGCCTGACGGGCTGCTCGTCACCTGCTCCTGTTCGGGCAAAGTCTCGGCCAGCGCTTTCGAGGAGATGCTGCTGGGCGCCGCCGAGGACGTGCGGCGCCCAGTCCAAATTCTCGCCCGTCGAGGCCCGGGGCCGGACCATCCAGCCCTGGGGGGCCTACCGGAGACGGAGTACCTCAAGGTTTTCTTTCTCAGGGCGCTGTAGAAGGCGGGCCCCCCGGGCCGGGGAAGCCCTGGGTGGAGGTTTGGCTATGGCGTGCAGCTACAAAGGCGTTGTCGGCCTCGGGCTGGCCACGGCCCTCCTGGGGTGTGCCGTCACACCGCCCGTCCCCCCAGGCTCCACGGCCGAGCTCCAGCTCCACGCGCCCTGTCCCGCCGACGGGCAGTGCGCAGAGCCGCTGAGCTGCGTGGGAGGGGAGGACGCGCGGGAGACGGCCACTTGTGAGCTCGCCTGCAACGGCAGCTGTCCGTCGCCGCTGCAGTGCATGCCCCGTCCGGACGGCCAGCGGGGCGGCGTCTGCAGCCCCCCGCCTCAGCCGGCCCACTCCTGGGGAGCCTAAGGACTGTGTCCCGTGCCCCCCCCAGCGTCGACGAGGTGCTGCGCTTGGCCGCGTGGGCAGAGGAGGAGCTCTTGGGCCCGGCGCACGCCGAGGCCGCGGGACGCATCCGCGCACTCGGCGTCCGTCTTGGCGAGAGCCTCGACTGGGCGGCGGAGAACGACCCAGAGCGCGGGCTCGCCCTGGCGTCGGCGCTTTGGCGTTACTGGGCACTCTCCGGGGAGCTCGCTGAGGGGCGGCAGCAACTCCGCTGGCTCCTCGGACTGGTCCCAGCCCTCTCCGTGACGCGGCTGCACGGGCAGGTGAGCAGCGCCCTCTTGGCCTCCCTGGCGGCCGACGATGAAGAGGCGCAGGCCGCCGCCCGCAGGGCCATGCCGCTGGCCCGCGCGCTCGACGACGAGCGCTCCCAGGGCTACCTGGAGCTCGTCTGTGCCCGCTCAGCGCGACTGACGGCCGACGCCCAGGGTGCGGCAGCCCACGCCGAAGAAGCGCTGGAACGGTTTCGCAATGTGCACCACGCGTGGGGCACGGCCATCGCCCTTCTGGAAGTCGCCAGGGCTCGGCGCATCGCTGGACGGCACGAGGAGGCGGCGCGACTGCTTGGCGAGGCGCAGCTCCTGGAGGAGAACCTGGGCGCTTTTGGGCCTGAGGAGCGCCAGCTCGCCCAGCGGGAGGAGGCCGAACTGCGGCGTCTTCTCGGGGCGCATTCCGAGGTCGAGTGGCGGCGCGCAAGAGCGCCCGGCTGAGTCGGCGTCAGCGCGACAGGTCCAGCTCCTCCTTCAGGCGCTTGGTAATCTCGAAGTATTCCGTCCGCCCAAAGGCCACATTGAGGATGTGGAAGTCCTTCCGTGACATCCCCACGCAGCCAAAGCAGTAGGTGCAGTCCGCCAGGTTTCTGCACATCACGAGGTAAGCGCTCGCGCTGCAGTTCTCGCTCTTCAAACAGTAGGCGCAAGCGTGACAATTCTTGCAGTCCACGCAGTGGCTACAGTTGTTGCACAGCTGGCAGCGGGTGCAGTGTGTGCACTGGTGACAGGCGTCGCAGGCCTTGCAGAACATGCAGTCCGCGCAGCGCTCGCAGTCGCTACAGCCGTAGGAACCGGGGTTGGCCGCATCGGTGCCCGCGGCGCGGACGAGTCCAGCCAGTCGCTCTAGGAAGTCGCGCCGGTTAAGGGCAGAGATGGAAGCCCGTGCCAACGCGGCCTCGTCCTGCGTGGGCGGGGCGGGGCGAGCCCGGGAGTCGGTGCGCACGGCTGTTGAGGTTAGCACCGTCCAACGCGAAGTCACCGCTTCGCGCTATGCGTCCGTCCCCCAACGGATGGACCTCTCTCGCCTCAACCCGGAGCAGCGCGAAGCCGTCACCCTCCCCCGAGGGCCGCTCCTCGTGCTGGCCGGCGCGGGGAGCGGAAAAACGCGTGTCATTGTCCACCGCCTTGCCTGGCTTCTTGCGCACGGCGCCCGGCCGGCCTCGCTCTGTGCGGTCACCTTCACCAACAAGGCCGCCGGAGAAATGAGGGCGCGCCTCCTTCGGCTGGCAGGGCGTGCTGCGAGTGAGGTGTGGGTGTCCACCTTCCATGCGCTCGGGGCCGAGGTGGCACGCCAGGAGCTGTTTCGGCTGGGGTGGCCGAAGCGTTTCGCCGTGGCGGACGCGGGGGACCAGATGGCGTTGGTGCGTCGGCTCCTGCGGTCGGTGCGAGTCGACGGACGCGCGCTGGACGCACGCCGGGTGGTCGCCGCCATTTCCCGCGCGAAAAATGCGGGCGGCCTGCCAACTTCCAGGCCGGACGCCCAAGAGGATGACTACGACGTCATCGCCGCTGAGGTGTTCCCGCTCTACCAGCGGGCGCTGCGTGCGCAAGGCGCAGTGGACTTCGACGACCTCATCCTCTTGCCTCTCCAGCTGTTTCGCGAATACCCCGAGGTGCTCGCGCGCTGGCGGAAACGCTTCACGACGCTCCTCGTGGACGAGTTCCAGGACACCAATCCACCGCAGTTCGACTTCGTTCGACTTCTGGCCGGAAAGCGTCAGGACCTGTGTGTCGTCGGCGACGACGACCAGTGCATCTATTCCTGGCGGGGCGCCGAGGTGCGCAACATCCTCGAGTTTCATCTCGCGTTTCCCGGCACGCGCGAGGTGGTACTGGAGCGGAATTACCGCTCCACCGCGCCGGTACTGGCGGCGGCCAGCGCGGTGATTGGACTGTTGAGTCACCGCCGGCCCAAGCAGCTCAAGGCCCAGCGTCCCCACGGGGTACCGGTGCAGGTGGTGGTGCTCCCCTCTGAGGAGGACGAGGCGGAGTGGGTGGCGCGCGGCGTGGAGCGGCGGCTTCGCGAGGGTGTCCGGCCTGAGGAAGTGGCGGTGCTCTACCGGACCAACGGGCAGTCGAGGCCCTTCGAGGAGTCCTTCCGCGCCCGGGCCCTGCCCTTCGAGGTGCTGGGGGGAACCGAATTCTTCCATCAGCGCGAGGTGAGGGATGTCGTGGCCTACCTCAAGGTGTTGGCCAACCCGCGTGACGAAGTCTCGCTCTTGCGCATCGTCAACGTGCCGGCGCGTGGCATTGGAGACGCCACCATGGAGCGGCTGCTGGCGCACGCGCGGGCCCACGGCCTCGGCGTCCAAGCGGCGCTCGACGTGGCCGGAGCGGTGGACGGGCTCGCGCCGGGAGCGGCGGCGCGGGTGGAGGGCTTCTCCGGGCTGCTGGCGCGCATGCGGAAGCGCCTCCAGCAGGAGCCCATGGGACAGGTGGCGCGTTCGCTGCTCAGTGAAATCGGCTTCGCCGAGGAGACCCGGGCCGGCGCCCGGGACGGGGCCGTTGCCCAGGCCCGCATGCAAAGCGTGGAAGGCGTGCTGGCCTCGCTCGAGGCCTACCAGGCGCGCGAGGGCGTCCGGGCGGACCTCGTTTCCTGGCTCAACCGGCTCTCCCTGGACGTCCGTGAGGAGGAGCTCGCTCCGGCGCTTGGCCGCGTCAGCTTGATGACCCTCCACGCCGCAAAGGGCCTGGAATTCCAGGTGGTCTTCCTCGTGGGGATGGAGGAAGGCCTGCTGCCCCATTCCGGCATGCAGGGCGAGCCGCCCAACCTGGACGAGGAGCGCCGGCTTGCCTACGTGGGCTTCACGCGCGCCCGGGACGAGCTCATCCTCACCCGCGCGGCGGTGCGCATTCGGCGCGGTCGCGAGGTGCTACGCACGCCCTCTCGCTTCCTGGAACACCTTCCCGCGGAGGCGGTTGAGGTCTTGGACCTCACCGTTCCCAGCCCCCCGAAAATGGGCCCCGGCGAGCCGTCCGTCTTCGCCCGGCTGCGTGAGCAGTTCCGTGCCGCAGAGGGCGCTGGGCCCGGCGAGCCGCGGTCCGCTTGACTTACGGGGCCGCTCCCTCTAGATGGGCACCCTTTTTCCCGCGCTTTCGCGGGGTTGCCCCCGGAGTGTCGTTCGATGTCGCACAGGACTTACAGCGCTCGCCCCGTCGACGTGAAGCGGGCCTGGCACGTGGTGGACGTGGCCGACAAAGTGCTCGGTCGCGCGGCGAGCCAAATCGCCACCCTCCTCAAGGGCAAGCACAAGGCCATCTACACGCCCTCCCTGGACACCGGGGACCACGTCATCGTCATCAACGCGGCACGAGTGAAAGTCACCGGCACCAAGGAGAGCAAGAAGCTCTACTACCGTCACCCGAGGGCCGGATTTCCGGGCGCCTTGAAGACCACCAACCTCGCTGCGCTCAGGGCGCGGCACCCCGAAGACATCGTCCTCAACGCCGTCCGCCGGATGCTCCCGCGCAACGCGCTCGGGCGACAGATGATGACCAAGCTCCGCGTTTACGCGGGCGACACCCACCCGCACGCGGCCCAGAAGCCAGAGCCCCGCCAGGTCGAGGCCTGAAGATGCCCATTCACCAAGACAAAGGTTTCTACGCCACCGGACGCCGCAAGGAGTCCACTGCCCGGGTGTGGCTCAAGGAAGGGACCGGAGTCGTCATCATCAACGACCGGCCCATCGACGAGTACTTCGGCCGGGAAACCTCGAAGATGATTCTTCACCAGCCGCTGCAAGTTCTCGAGCAGCTCGGGAAGGTAGACATCACGGTCAACGTCCGCGGGGGCGGCCTCTCCGGCCAAGCCGGTGCCATCCGCCATGGACTGGCCCGCGCCCTGTGCGAGTTCAACCCGGAGTTCCGCGCCCCGCTCAAGAAGGCCGGATTCCTGACCCGCGACGCCCGCGTCGTGGAGCGCAAGAAGTACGGACAGCCGGGCGCGCGCCGCCGGTTCCAGTTCAGCAAGCGCTGATCCACCGCAGTCCTCCCACCAGCTCCCCAGGGTTGATTCCCCAGGCCGCTTGCCTGACCTTCCCCAGCTCGGGTGGTAGGCTGGTGGCTCCGCCCGATGGAACTCAACGAGATTCTTCAGATTGCGTTGCGGGGTGGTGCCTCGGACATCCACCTCAAGGCGGGCCTGCCGCCGATGTTTCGGGTGGATGGCTCCCTGGTGCCCCTCAAGGACGGCAAGCGGTTACCGCCCGAAGAGGTGGCCCGCATGGCGTTCGGCATCATGAACGAGTACCAGCGCGAACGCTTTAAGGCGAGCAACGAAGTGGACCTCGCCTATGGCGTCCCCGGGCTGGGGCGTTTCCGGGTCAACGTCTTCCAGCAGCGCGGGACGGTGGGTGCGGTGCTCCGAGTCATCCCTTTCAAGGTGATGACCATCCGCGACCTCATGCTTCCTCCGGTGCTGGAGAAGATTGCCCTGGACGAGCGCGGGTTGGTGCTGGTGACGGGCACCACGGGCTCCGGGAAGAGCACCACGCTGGCGGCGATGATTGACCACATCAACGCCAACGAGACGAACCACATCATGACCATCGAGGACCCGATTGAGTTCCTCATTCGGGACAAGCGCTCCATCGTCAATCAGCGCGAGGTCGGTGTGGATACCATGTCGTTCAGCCAGGCTCTGAAGAGCGCCCTGCGCCAGGACCCGGACGTCATTCTGGTGGGCGAAATGCGCGACCTGGAAACCATCGAGACCGCGCTCACCGCGGCCGAGACCGGCCACTTGGTGATGTCCACCCTGCACACCCTGGACGCGACCGAGACCATCAACCGGATTGTGTCCGTCTTTCCGCCCTACCAGCAGAAGCAGGTCCGGCTCCAGCTGGGCTCCGTCCTCAAGGCTGTGGTCTCCCAGCGGCTGGTCCCGCGAGCCGACGGCAAGGGACGGGTGGCTGCGGTGGAAGTCCTCAAGGCCACCGCCCGGGTGAGGGAGCTCATCGAGGACAAAGACCGCACCAAGGAAATTCCGGACGCCATCGCCCAGGGGCACCAGACCTACGGCACACAGACGTTCGACCAATCCTTGATGGCGCTCGTCCGACAGGGCCTCATCACCTACGACGAGGCCTACCGCCAGGCCACCAATCCGGACGACTTCGCGCTTCGCTTCAGCGGCATTAGCGCAACCGGCGACAGCAAGTGGGACGACTTCGAGGGACGAAATGACGGCGCGAGCGCGCCGGGTTCGCTGGCTTACGCCCAGCGCGGCGCTCCAGGCCCGGCTGCCCCAGGTCCGGCGCGGCCGGCAGCCGCCGTGCCCCGCCCGCCGCCGCAGCCGTTGCCCACGCCGCCCCGCTCCTCAGTCCCGCCCACCCAGCCGCCGCGCACGGCCACTCCGCAGCCCCAGGCGGCCACTGGAGCGGACGACGACTTTCAAATCGAGCGCTTCTAGCGGGGCCGTCGCCCCTCGAGCGGCCGCTCGGCGAGCGGCGCCTGAGAACCCCCTCCACAGGCTGGAAACCAGGCTTCCCCGGTATTAGGTTCGCGCGTCCGAATGGGCCGCCTCCTCTCCCTCTGTTCTCTCGTCGCGCTCGTCGCCGCCTGCGGCACGGTGAACTCGGGGGGACCGACGCCGACGTACGCCACGGCCGCCGCGGCCAACATGAAGCTGGGCAACGAGGCTCTGGCGGATAAGCAGTACACCCTCGCCGAGCGGTACTTCGAGTACGTGAAGACGAAGTACCCCTTCATCGACGCCTCGCGCGAGGCCGAGCTCCGCCTGGCTGACGTCAGCTATGAGCGCGAGCTGTGGACCGAGGCGCGCGACCGCTACACCGTCTTCGTCAAACTCCACCCCTCCTATTTCCGGGTGGACTACGCAGCCTTCCATGCGGCAATGACCTTTTACCGGGACATGCCCAGCGCCTTCTTCCTCTTGCCGCCGGATTCGGAGCGGGAACAGACGAATGTCCGAGGCGCGTTTGACGGCCTGACGGCCTTCGTGAAGACGTACCCCTCCTCCATCTACGTCGAGGAAGCCAAGACGAGCGTCGAGGTGGCGCGAAAGAGGCTCGCCGCGCATGAGATGTACGTGGCCGACTTCTACGAGAAGCGTGGGCACCTGGCCGGTGCGGCGGGGCGTCTGGAGACGCTGGTTAACAAGTACCCCGGGCAGGACGAGGCCTCCATTCTCTTTCGCCTGCATGACCTCTATTTGAAGCTCAGTGACCCGGTGCACGCCCGCGACGCGCTGGAGCGCATTGTCACTCGACTGCCGGGGACACCCGCCGCCGCGCGCGCCCAGTCCATGCTCGGCGGCTGAAGGTCTCCCCTGACGCGCGGACGCCTCGCCACCTTCGCGCTCTTGGGCGCCGTAGCGCTCGGTGCGGCGTTCCTCTTCTGGCTTCTCCCGGCGCTGCTCGGCCTCGCCGGCGGCGCGGCCCCAGAGGTGGCCAGCGTCCTCGCCCAGGATGCCCGTCCACCGGTGGTGCTCCGAGTGCCCGGAAGTGACACGCCTCTCTTGGGCCGGGCGCTCGACTTCCAGCGGGTCACCGTCACCGAGGTGAGCGCGGTCCGGGCCCGCGCCGTGTCCACCCTGGACTTCGAGGGTACCTTCGGCTCAATCCGGGTCTCCTCCCTGGGCCGGGAGAGCACGCACTTCCAGCGACGCGCCGCCGGCTGGGAGCTGGAGGGAGACCTCGCGCCGACACTGGTGGCCGCGGTGTCCGCGCTCTCCGCCCGTCGCCTGGGACTCGAGGCGGCCAATGCCGCGGCGCTGGCGGGGCTCGTCCGAGCCGAGGACCGGGAGCGGGCCCTGGGCGACCCGACGCTGCAGGCGGCGCTCGCCCACCCCGCGCGCAACGGGCCGATTCAGGCCTGGTACTTGCGGTTCGAGGCCGGGGAAATCACGGTCACCGAGGAGGAGGGACAGCCGGTGCGTCTGCACCGGCTGCGGCTCGTCCCCAAGAGTTTGGGGGCTTTGGAATTCGTTTTCGCCGGGTCGCTGCTGTAAGGTCTTGTAAATGCTTCGAAGGGTCGCGGCGCCGTGAGTGGACCCGGGACCGGTGACGTGGCCTACGCCCTGAAGTTCATCTCCGGCAAGTACCAGGGCGGCGAGTTCCCGCTCAAGCCGAACAAACAGGTTGTCATCGGCCGCTCCAGCGAGCTCGACATGGTTCTGGTCGAGGACATGGTGTCGCGCAAGCACGCGAAGATTGCGGTCCAGGGCGCGAAAATCAGCATCGAGGACTTGGGTAGTACGAACGGCACCTTCGTCAACGGGGAAAAGGTGCGGACCGCCCGTTTGAAGGAGGGTGACCGAATCCTCATCGGCACCTCCATCCTCAAGCTGGTGGTGGCTGGGGCCGAGACCTCAGCGCTCAGCGACGCGGCGGTGAAGCACAACCTGGAAGCGGCGGCCCAGGCCCAAGCGGCGAAGACCAAGACCTCGTCCATGAGCGGGAAGATTGAGGACATTCCGCTCCCCGACCTGCTTCAGCTCTTCCACACCTCCAAGAAGAACGGCGTTTTGGTGGTGACCGGGGCACACGAGGCGCGCATCTACTTGCGGCAGGGTCGGGTGTACTACGCAGTCATCGGGGGCCGGCACGAGCTCGGGCCGCAGAAGAGCTTCAACCGCATCATCACCTGGGACGAGGGCGACTTCGAGCTCCGGCCGGCGGAGTCGGACGAGTTCATGGTCGAGCTCGACCATTCCACAGAAGCGCTGCTCATGGATGCGCTCCGGCTCATGGACGAGTACAAGCGCATCGCCCGGGACCTTCCGGCATCGGACGCTCACCTCGTGTTGTGCCAGCCCCTGACGAAGCCCCTCCGGGAACTCACGCCCAAGGAGCTGGACATCCTGCAATTGGTCTACAACCACGGTACCCTCCAGGAGATGTGCGATCACTCCCTCATCGATGACGTGGAGATTGCGCAGGGCGTACTGGACCTGGTCCGGAAGGACTACATCCGAGGAAGCTAAGGGGACGAAGCATGCATGACGTGCCGAGGCCGCGGCGGCTGACTGAGTTCAGCCACTGCGCTGGTTGAGCCGCCAAGCTCCGACCGGCGGATCTGGCGCAGGTCCTGCGCCACTTGAAGACGAAAAAGGACTCGCGTGCGCTGGTGGGGTACGCCACGCACGACGACGCCGCGGTGTACAAACTGTCGGCCCACCAAGCCGTAGTCTCCACGGTGGACTTCTTTCCCCCGGTGGTGGACGACCCCTTCGCCTTCGGTCAAATCGCCGCCGCCAACGCGCTCTCCGACGTCTGGGCCATGGGCGCCCGGCCCCTGTTCGCTCTCAACCTGGTGGCCTTCCCCAGTAAGGCCTTGGGCCTCTCTGTGCTCGAGGCCATTTTGAAGGGCGGCCAAAGCAAGGCCGACGAGGCTGGCATCCCCGTGCTCGGAGGCCATTCCATCGACGACCCGGAGCCGAAATACGGGATGGCCGTCACCGGGCTCGTCCACCCGAGGCGCATTCTCACCAACAGCGGCGGGCGCCCAGGGGACGTGGTCCTGCTCACCAAGCCTCTGGGTTCTGGCATCGCCACCACCGCCATCAAGCGCGGTCTGGCCAGCCCACAGCTCACTCGGCGCGTCATTGCTTTGATGGCAGAGCTCAACCAGCGCGCAGGCGAAGTCTTCGCCTCGCGACGCTTTCCGGTGCATGCACTGACCGACGTCACCGGGTTTGGGCTTTTGGGCCACCTCTCCGAGCTCGCCTTAGGCGCCCGGGTGCGTGCACGGCTCCACCTCTCCCACATCCCGATTCTCGAGGGCGTGCCGGCCCTGGCCGCACAGGGTGTCGTGCCCGCAGGCTCGGCTTCCAACCTCGAGCACTTCGGGGCCAAGGTGCGCTTCCCCCCAGGCTTGCCGAGCGACATAAAGATGGTGTTGGCGGATGCGCAGACCAATGGCGGGCTGTTGGCCGCCATCCCCCGGCGTTTCGTGGCCAGGGCGCAGCGTGCCCTGGCCCGGGCCGGGGTGGATGGGGCGGTCATCGGCGAGCTCGTGCCAGGCCGGCCCGGTATCGACGTCGTCGAATAGCGCACAACTGGGCAGTGCCCCGGCGTCGGCGTAGCATTCCTCTCCTCGATGACCGGGCCTCTTGCGCTCGCCGCGCTCCTCCTCTCCGCTGCGCCATCCGGCTCGCTTGGTTCAGCCGAACACCCGCCACGCATTGTGGTGGACGCAGGACACGGCGGCGCGCAAGAGGGTGCGCTGGGACCGGAGGGCCTCTTTGAAAAGGCCCTGGCCCTGGACCTCGCGCTGCAGCTCAAGGCCGAGCTCGAGCGGACTGGAGCCGAGGTGCTTCTCACCCGGGAACAGGACGTGCTCCTGCCGCTGGCGGAGAGGGTGAGCTTCGCCAATCACGCTCGGCCGGACCTCTTCGTCTCGCTCCACGCGAACTCCATGCCCACCCGGAAACTTCGCGCTCGGGTGGAGGGCATCCAAACCTTCTTTCTCTCTGCAAGCGCCTCGGGCGAGGACGCGCTCCGGACGGCTAGCCAGGAGAATGCCGGAGCCGGAACCTCCAGTGCGCTCCCGGCGCAGCGGGACACCCTGGCCTTCATCCTCGCCGACTTGCAGCGCGGCGAGGCGCATGCGGACAGCGCTCGGCTTGCCTATGCGCTTCACCGACGGCTGGTGACGAGCACCGGTGCGGTGGACTTGGGGGTGCAGCAGGCTCCCTTCTACGTCCTCATGGGTGTCGAGGCTCCGGCGGTGCTGGTGGAGGTGGGTTTCATCTCCCACCCCAGCGAGGGCCGGCGACTCGGCGACGCCGCCTACCGCCGACGCCTGGTGGCCGCGCTGGGGGAGGGCATTCGCGCCTTCCTCGCAGAGCGGGACACCCGAGACCGCTCGCCGGCGTCGGCCTCCGCCAGTCGCTGAAGTCTGTTAGAGGGGCGCTCCGGCAGCCTTCACTTCACACACGAGGAACTGGCATGCGGTCGTTCAACCGGGGTCCCCTGGAGCTCCGTCCGGTGCAGCTCTCAGCGGGTGTCGCGCGCTACGCCGAGGGCTCGGCCGAAGTGCACGTGGGCCATACACTGGTGCGCGTCACTTGCTCCGTCGAGGAGCGCGTTCCGCCGCACCTGGTTGGGAAGAACTCGGGCTGGGTGACGGCGGAGTATGGAATGCTGCCGCGCGCCACCCATTCTCGCAGTGCCCGCGAGGCCGCCAAGGGCAAGCAGACGGGGCGGACACAGGAAATCCAGCGCCTCATCGGTCGCGCGCTGCGCGCCTCGGTGGACCTGGCCAAGCTCGGGCCCCGCACCTTCACCCTGGACTGCGACGTCCTCGAGGCAGACGGCGGCACCCGCTGCGCGTCCATCACCGGGGCCTACGTGGCGTTGGTGCAAGCCCTGCAGACGCTGCAGAAAAAAGGCGTCTTCAGCCAACTCCCCCCCGTCATGCCGGTCGCCGCCGTCTCCGTCGGCGTGGTGGGTGGCGCGGTGGTGCTGGACCTTGACTACGAGGAGGACTCCAGCGCCGAGGTGGACATGAACATTGTGGCCACTGCGGAAGGCCATCTGGTGGAGGTCCAGGGGACAGCCGAGCACGGGGCATTCCCCCGGGCCCAGCTCGACGCCATGGTGGATGCTGGTTTGGCCGGGGTGGCTCAACTGGTGACGTTGCAGCGGCAGGCCCTAGGGTGACGGCGCCGCTGCTCTTTGCCACCAGCAATCCGGGCAAGCTCCGTGAGCTCCGTGCCCTGGCGACGGGGCTGCAGGTCGTTTCTCCGCAGGACGTGGCAGCGCTTCCCGACGTCGAGGAGACGGAGCCCACGCTGGAAGGCAACGCACGAAAGAAGGCCCTCCGTTGGGCTCGAGCCTCCTCCCTGGTGACGCTGGCTGACGACTCGGGCCTCTTCGTGGACGCTCTCGACGGGCGGCCGGGCGTCCACTCCGCGCGTTATGCCCCCGGAGACGACAGGGCCCGGGTGCAGCGCCTTCTCGCTGAGCTGGAGGGCGTCGCGCCGGCACTCCGGACGGCCGCCTTCCGGTGCGCGCTCTGCCTGGCCACGCCCTCCGGGGAGGCGGTCGTCGAAGTGGGCCGCTGCCAGGGCACCGTCACCATGAAGCCCCAGGGGAGAGGTGGCTTTGGGTATGACCCCGTGATTTTCGTGCCGGAGCTGGGGCGGACGCTGGCCGACGTCTCACTGGATGAAAAGGCCCGCTTCTCCCACCGAGCCCAGGCTTTCGCCAGGATGACCCCTTGGCTCTTGGCCTATGCGGCCGGGAAGTGGCCCTAAAGATTGCGAGTCATTCTCAGCGAAGAGCTCCCCAGGAGCCTCCCAACCGCTGGATTGCCATCCGGCGGCACCGGATGTTAGGGGCTCACGCATGAAAATCGCTCTCAGCCCAGGCGACAAGCTCCGCGCCATGGGAAAGTACCTCGGGGGCCGAGTCCAGGGGCGGCCGCTGTCGGTGTCCATCGAGGTCACCAAGCGCTGCAACGCGCGTTGCGACTTCTGCGACTACTGGAAAATCACCGACCGGGACGACATGTCCGACTTCACCGAGGTGGTGAAGCAGTTTGACCCGCTGGTGGTGGTTCTCACCGGCGGCGAGCCGATGCTGCGCCGAGACATTGCTTCCATTGTCCGTTCCATCCGGGAACTGCCGGGCTTCCGCTACATCACCGTCCTGACCCACGGTGGATTCCTCAGTGAGGACAAGGTGAAGGAGCTGGTGAGCGCGGGAGCAAATCAAATCAACATCTCGATGAACTACCCGGACGCGCGGCAGGACAAGGAACGCAACATTCCGGGACTCTTCGCGCGTCTGGAGAAGACGGTCCCGAAAATGGTGAAAGAGGGCACCAACGTCTTCACCTTCGCGTCGATGCTGATGGTGGACAACATGCATGAGGCCGAGCCGCTCATCCGGCTCGCGCATTCATGGGGAATCAACATTGCCTTCTCGGGCTACAACGACCTCAAGAATGGCAATCAGTCGCACTTCGTCGACCGGGACAAGATGGAGGAGTTCCGGAGGGTGTGCGAACGCATCAAGCGGTTGAAGCGCGAGCTGGGAAACGTCATGACCAGCGACTTTTTCTTCGACACCCTGCCCACCTTCTACGAGAAGCGGCACATCGCCGGGTGCACCGCGGGGAAGACGATGATTCATGTCTCGCCCAAGGGGATGGTCCAGCCCTGCGCCGAGCTCCCGGCTGTTTCGCATTTCAAGGAGTACAAGTTCGAAAACCACGGCAAGGCGTGCGGTAAGTGCTTTGACGCCTGTCGCGCCGAACCTCAGGCCCCACTCACCCCGCGGCGCGTCGCCGAGCTCGCGGGCCTCATTTGAGGAACGGCACGGAAGGGGACGACCGGACGGGGAGGCGACACGTCCTGCTGCGGGCGTTGCTCGGCGCAGGGGCGGGCCTGCTGGTGGCGGTCCTGGCCTTCGTCTACCTCCACATCTCCCGCCAGCGCTTCATCGAGGATGTGCTGACGGCACATTCTGGCCCCCTGGTGTTTGCAGTGTTCGGCGGCTTCGTCCTCCTGGGGCTTCAGTCGCTGCGCTGGTGGACGGTGATGCGCCCGATACTCCCCGGGCTGGGCTACGTCCAGGCCTACAAGGCCATGCTGGTGGGCTTCTTCTTCAACGCGCTTCTGCCGATGCGCGGCGGAGACCTCCTCCGAGTCCAGTACCTGGGCCGACGGACTGGCGTCAGTCGCGCGAAGCTGCTCGGGACCGAGGTGGTGGACTTCACCAGCGACAAGTGGGGCTGGGTGGCGGCGTTCCCCGTCGTCTGCCTTTTGAGCTTGCTCCTTCCGCAACACGAGCTGCCGCCGGTCTGGCTCTTCCGCGCTCTGGCCGGCTTCGCTTGCCTGGTGACGGCCAGCGGCACGGTGTTGCTCTTCATGGCCAGCCCCCGCTGGCGTCACCATCCGGACGGGCGACCGCGAGGCCCCCTGTGGTTGGCCAACCTCCGCGACGGCTTTTCCGCGGCGAGCTGGAGACGGCTCCTGGTGGTGGAGACAGTGCTCGCCCCCCTCCCTTGGCTCTGGGAGACCTTCGTCATCGTCGTCGCCAGCCGGGCGCTGGACTTGGGACTCACGCCGATGCAGGCCTTCGGCGCCCTGACGGCGTGGAACATGGGCACCGTCATCCCCAGCCCGGGGAATGCGGGCTCCTTCGAGGCCAGTGGGACGCTCGCGCTCGGCTGGCTCGGCGTGGCGCCGGAAAAGGCGCTTGCCTTCATCTTCCTCTACCACCTCGCCCAGGTCCTTCCCGGGATGATGGCCGCGGCTGGCCTTCTCGTGGCGGAAGGGGAAACCTTCTTTGGAAAGCGAAGCGTTTTTCGAGGGCTCGCGGAGCAGCCTGGTAACCAGCTTTCCTCTTGAAATAACTTGGGTTTCTCTCCCGCCTAGCCTCGGGCTCGGACCTCCGTGTAGGCTGCCCTCGCACGTAGCATTACACCTGGGGCAGAAGCGGGATGAGTCGCACCACCACCGAAGACTTGGACCTGTCGGGGCTGGGCGCTGGCCGGGTGTTTCTGCCGGGTGAGGCCGTCTCCGCCAGCGACGTCCCCCTGCAGGTGCGCCTGCTTCCCGCTGAGATTCGTGTGCTCGTCCACGGCGCGCGCCTTCTCGAAGTCACCGTGTCGCGACTCGTCTCGTGGGCAGGGGCAGTCAACCCCGACGAGACGGTGCTTCCCCGCTGGCAGCGGCCCTTCGTCGACGACAACCAACTCGTTCGACTTTGCCTGATGGTCGACCCGGGCTCGCTTCGCGTTTCAACGGTGCTCGCCCAGCGCTTCGACATCGAAGTCGAGACCTACCTCGTCGCTCGCACTTTCGAGTGGCTTCGTCGCATTCGCGCTCGAAGGCTGGACGACAACCGCTGGGAGCGACTCCTGGTACCCGCCCCGCGCATCGGCTGGCGGATGGACGCCGGCAACAGTTCCGGACTCCGTCTGGCCTGACGTCCCTTTCCACCTTCGAGCGTCGGCGGCGCAGCCAGGAAGCTCCGGCGGAGTTGGGCTATAGGTTCCGAGGCCGTCCGCTGCGCTCAAAGGAACCCCAGATGAAGCGTTTCCTTCGCGTCTCGCTGGTGGTTTGTCCGCTCGCATTTCTGGTGGCTGCGGTTGGGCTCTCCCAGCCCTCGAGCCCCGCCGCGGTGTCGCCCCAGGACAAGGGGAAGGTGATGCTCACCATCTTCCTCAAGCACGACCAGTCCAAGACGCTGGCCCAAATTCAGCAGGAGCTTCAGGCGACCGGCTTTGCGCAGAAGTTTCCGCCGCCGGGCGTCGAGGTCGTCTCGTGGTACGTGATGATGGGTATCGGCCAGGTGGTGACGCTTCGCTTTCCTGCGGAGAGGCTGCGCGAGGTCAACCTCGCCATTGAGCAAAGCGCTTGGGGAGCGTTTCGCACCGAGTTCTACCCAACCTATGACTTCCGGGCCGTCGCCGAAGCCGAGCGAAAGCAACCCGGAAAACAGTGAACGGCCTTCCAGGCCACCTGCCGGGAAGGCTGTCCGGAAAGGGCGGGTGTTGTCAGAAAGCCCCCGGGGGCCCAAGTCCTACTGCAGCACGAACCGAGCGTGGGCCGCCCGTGAGAGTTCACGCGAGGTGAGCAGCCGAGCCACGCTGAGCTGGTTTCCGACGGTGTCGAACGCTGCGGCGATGAGGTCGCCAAGCGTCGTCCGAACCTTGGTGAGCGTCTTCAGTTTCCGGCTTCGCCGCTTTTCTCTGCGCGTTGTCGTGGTCATGGAGTGAAGGGGGGAGCATTTCCCATGCCGGTCCCGTCCCAAGGGGTTAGCGAACCGGGAATGGAGCAAACTGTCGCGGTGGCGCAAGACGCTGGGGCACTCTGCCTCAGCCCCGGTAGGGCAGGCGCCGAAGGGTTGAGCAGTGAGCGCTCGCGGCTTCCTCAACGCGTTGCCCGTTTGGGTCAGAGGGCTCGGGTGTGGGCCCCAAACTCGGCACCGACCAAAGGAGTGTCGTCCCCAGGGTGCGGTTTTCCCCCCGGGGTGAATGCCATCAGTGCACGCAAGCCCTGTCTCTCTACTTGACCCCGCCCAACCCCTCGTGTTCACTGCCTGCCGACTCGGGGCGTAGCGCAGCCTGGTAGCGCACCTGCCTTGGGCGCAGGGGGTCGGAGGTTCAAATCCTCTCGCCCCGACTCCTCTTTTTACTCTCCGTGAGCGCTCTTCGAGCCCTGCCCACTCCGCCGCCACCTCGAGCAACCCGAGGGCGCCGGAGCTTCGTCGATGGCGCGGTGGCCTCGTGAAGAAGCACTGGGCTCTCGCTGCCGCCGTTCTCTTTTGGGCCGCAAGCATCCGCGCCGAGGCTGAGTCGCAGCAGACGCTTGGGCCCAGCTACCAGCTCACCATCATCAACTCCAAGCAAGGCAACGAGTCGGTGCTCCAGTCGCCGGGCATTACCTACGCCGCCACGCTGGGGACAGCGTGGGGCTTTCAAACAACATTCACGATTTTCTTCCCAGTGTCCGCTTACCAAAACCAAACTCATGTCGACATCTCCAGCACCTACAGCAGCGCCTGGGGCATCGACGTCATCTTCGCCGCCGCGCGCCGTCTGTGCTTCCAGGCGGGAATTCAGCTCGACCTGGGGCTGGGGCCGCACTTCAATGGGGTGGTGATGAAGGGCGAGCGCACCGGCCATAACGGCTTCTCCGACTTCAACAGCTTCACGCTCGGGGTCGGCCTCAATGCTGTCCTCCGGTGGAGGGTGGGCAGTGGCCCGGTCAGCGTTGGCGCCTTCGGCAGTACTTCGGTCGACTTCCTGGACCTCCTGCACGGAGGCGACCTGTCCGTCGGCTTTGGCGTCACCACGGGCGCAGTGGTGGGAGTCGACTTGTGAAGAAGCGCGCCGGCGCCGCCTTGCTGCTGCTCCTCGGGGGTTTGGCCGCCTGCCTCGGGCCTTACCAAATCATCGGCCAGGAGCTCGACCCCACCGTTTCGCTCGGCAACCAACCCACGTGGATTCAGGCCACGCCGGAGCAAACGACGCTCATCGTCTTCGCTTCGGCCGATGGCGGCGTTACAGCGCCGTTCACCCTCACCACCATCGCTCGTAACCAGTCGGTGGTCATCCTCGCGGGCACCTACTCGGCGACGGCCACCAGCATCACCATGCAGAGCGCGCTGAAGTATGTCCTCAATAACCAGTACAACCTGCCAGTTACTTCGCGCGACGGTGCGATGCGGTACAACGTTGACGCCGGGGCGACGTACGCCACCAGCCTCGACGGCGGCATTCTCACCCTCACTGGAACGCCCCCGCTTGGGAGCTTCGTCTCATTCACCTCGGCATTGGCCAATCTGCAGGCCACCAATCAGGACCAGGCTGATTGTCTGATGCGCGTCTACCAACTCACCGCCCTCAGCTCGGAAACTCGCATTCTGGGCTTCAACGGTCCCGCCATCATCCAGTACACGACTGCGGCCACCTTCAACGGTGTCCTCGAGGGAAGCGTCACCATTAGCGTCGACAGCGTCTTCACCCCGGATACGACGCTGACCTACCAGCAGCTCAGCGACTTCACTGGTTTCGTCCTCGACGGAACTCAGTACACGCACACTGACCTCAGCGGAAACGGCTACCTCTTCCATGGCATCAATTTCCAGATGAGCAGCCCGCCGGCCGACGGTGGGCCCCCGCAGACGGTCATTGCGGGGACAGTCGTTTACGGCAACGCCGACGGAAGCCCGCCCAGCATCCCCATCGTCGCCGGGACGCCTTCCGGAGGCGCCTACCAGCTGAGCGTTGACGGCGGCGCCACCTTTCTCGTGGGCTATGACGTTGTGAACACCATGGACGTCACAGCGTGCGTTTCGACGCCGCAGCAGTAGCCGCGTTGGGCGGAGGACTGCCGGCTAACCTGGTCCGCCACCGCCGGCGTCCAGCGGACGGCGACCCCAGGTAAGGCTCGCACGCAGGAAGTCTCGGTTGAGACGGGCAATGTTGCCGAGGCTAATGCCCTTCGGACAAACGGCTTCGCATTCGCCGTGGTTGGTGCAGCTTCCGAATCCCTCGCTGTCCATTTGCGCCACCAATTTTCGGACGCGCTCGTAGCGCTCCGGCTGCCCCTGTGGAAGAAGCGCGAGTTGGGAAATCTTCGCCGCGGTGAAAAGCATCGCGGACGCGTTTGGACACGCTGCGACGCACGCGCCGCAACCAATACAGGCGGCAGCGTCCATGGCCAAGTCGGAGTTTTCCTTGGCGACCGGAGTGTCGTTTGCGTCCTGGGCGCCCCCGATGGCTGCCGAAATGAAACCTCCCGCGGCGATGATGCGGTCGAGGGCCGACCGGTCGACGATGAGGTCCTTCACCACCGGGAATGCCGTCGCCCGGAAAGGCTCGATGGTGAGCGTGTCTCCGTCCTTGAAGCTCCGCATGTGCAGCTGGCACGACGTGGTGCGCAGCCGTGGCCCGTGCGGGCTCCCGTTAATCACCACGCCGCACTGGCCACAGATGCCCTCCCGGCAATCGTGGTCAAAGGCGATGGGTTCCTCGCCCTTGGCAATGAGGCGCTCGTTCACCACGTCGAGCATCTCCAGGAACGACATCTCGGAGCTGATGTCGGTCGCCGGGTAGGTGACGAACCGGCCTGGGGCCTGAGCGTCCTTCTGTCGCCAGACGTTGAGGGTGAGGTTCACTTGTAGCTCCTCACCGAGGGGTGCACGTTTTCAAAGTTGAGAGGTTCCATGTTCCGGCGGGGCTTGGTGCCATCCCCGGCGTATTCCCAGGCGGCCACATGGCAGAAGTCCTTGTCGTCGCGCAGCGCCTCGCCATCGGGCGTCTGAAACTCCTCGCGAAAATGAGCACCGCACGACTCACGACGCTCCAATGCGTCGAGGCACATCAACTCGCCAAGTTCGAGGAAATCCGCGACGCGGCCGGCGAGCTCCAGGGACTGATTGAGCGACTCGCCGCTCCCCACGACTCGCACGTCTCTCCAAAAGGCCGCGCGCAGTTCGGGAATGAGCTGCAGCGCTTCCTTCAGTCCGGCCTCGGTGCGGGCCATGCCGCAGTGCTCCCACATGATTCTTCCAAGCTCCCGGTAGAAGTGCGTGGGGCTCTGGGTGCCTTGAATCGCAAGCAGCTTCTGCGCGCGCGCGGCAACCGCCCGTTCCGCGTCCTTCACGGCCGGGTTCTCGGGAGAAATGGCCTCCTGCTTGTTGGCCGCCAGGTAGTTCCCGATGGTGTAGGGGATGATGAAGTATCCGTCGGCTAGACCCTGCATCAGGGCGCTGGCGCCGAGGCGGTTGGCACCGTGGTCGCTGAAGTTGGCCTCGCCGAGGACGTGGAGACCGGGGAGCGTGGACATGAGGTTGTAGTCCACCCAGAGGCCTCCCATCGTGTAGTGGCTGGCGGGGTAGATGCGCATCGGCACGCTGTACGGGTCTTCGTCGGTGATGCGGTTGTACATCTCGAAGAGGTTTCCGTACTTCTCCTGGATGGACTTTCTTCCCAGCCGCTGGATGGCGTCGGCAAAGTCGAGGTAGACGCCCTTGCCGCCCGGGCCAACGCCGCGGCCCTCGTCGCAGACACGCTTGGCGGCCCGAGAGGCGATGTCACGCGGGGCGAGGTTTCCAAAGCTGGGGTACATCCGCTCCAGGTAGTAGTCCCGCTCTGCGTCGGGGATGTCCGCCGCCGCCCGGGTGTCCGCCATCTTCTTCGGCACCCAGATGCGCCCATCGTTGCGCAAGCTTTCACTCATCAGTGTGAGCTTGGACTGGTAGTCGCCCGTCACCGGGATGCAGGTGGGGTGAATTTGTGTGAAGCAGGGGTTCCCGAAGGCAGCGCCCTTTTTGTAGGCGCGCCAGATGGCGGTGGTGTTGCAGCCTTTGGCGTAGGTGGCGAGGTAGAAAACGTTGCCGTAGCCACCGGTGGCCAGGCAAACCGCGTCTCCGAGGTGGGATCGAACTTCACCCGTCACCAAGTCTCGGGTGACGATGCCGCGGGCGTGACCGTCGACCACGATGATGTCCTGCATCTCATGTCGGGTAAACATCTCCACCTTGCCCGTGGCCACCTGGCGTTCCAATGCCTGGTAGGCACCGAGGAGCAGCTGCTGCCCGGTTTGCCCGCGGGCATAAAATGTCCGGGAGACTTGGGCTCCGCCAAAGGAGCGGTTGTCCAAAAGACCGCCGTATTCGCGCGCGAAGGGGACGCCAATCGCCACACACTGGTCGATGATGTTTCCAGAGACCTGCGCCAGCCGGTAGACGTTGGCTTCCCGAGAGCGGAAATCACCGCCCTTCACGGTGTCGTAAAACAACCGGTACACGCTGTCGCCGTCGTTGCGATAGTTCTTCGCCGCGTTGATGCCACCCTGGGCGGCAATTGAGTGAGCGCGCCGTGGACTGTCCTGGTAGCAGAAGGACTTCACGTTGTAGCCAAGTTCGCCCATTGAAGCGGCGGCACCGGCCCCGGCGAGACCGCTTCCGACGACGATGACGGTGAATTTTCGTTTGTTGGCGGGATTCACCAACTTCATTTCGAAGCGATGCCGGTCCCACTTCTTCTCAAGCGGTCCGTCGGGAACCTGTGAGCGGAGGTCCATCAGCGAAGGAACCCGGTCATCACTGCCACCGGAAACGAGAGGTTGCCGAGGACCACCAGCGCTGTCAGTCCGACGCAGACGACGTACCGGAAGCGGTTGTAGCGGGGATGGCTCAACCCCAGCGTTTGAAGCATGCTCCACGAACCGTGGAAGAGGTGCAACGCCAGCGCGAGCGTGGCCAGAATGTACAAGATGGCCACCGGCACCACCTGAAAGCCCGAAATGACGTTGTGGTAGACGTCTCCAGGGACGAAATCTGGGTGAACGTCCCCCGTCGTGAAGTGCAAGAGGTGGAAGATGATGAATACCAGCAGAAAAACGCCGCTCCAGCGCATGGTCCGCGACGCATAGGTCGATTCGCGCGCTTTCCACGTCCGGTACCCCACGTCCCGCGCCCGACGGTTCACAAGCGTGAGCGCTGTCATCGCCCAGATGTGAAGCAGCACCGCGGCCAGCAGTCCGACGCGGACCAGCCAGATTCCGGCACCGTGCAGAAAGGTGTGTAGTCCCAGCCCATAGGCGTTGATGGCCTCGGCCCCGACGTACACCTGAAGGTTACCGAGCATGTGAGCGATGACGAAGCCGAAAAGCATCAGCCCAGTCACCGCCATCACCAGCTTCTTGCCAACCGTGGTACTGAGGAACGGCTCCGTCCCGGCGAGGCCCCGTTCCTTGCTCAGCGCTGGTACCGTCGGCATGCGACTTCTCCTCAAACGCCTCGACTGGTCGCGGGGGCTCGCCAGGACGACTCCTCTTCGGTGAGCGTGAAGCCTGGCTCGTTCACCCGGAACGTGAGTGCATGAGACCCTTGCCACCCAAAGGGGGCAAGAAGAAAGGGCTCCTAAGCCTTCTCCCTCCCCGCCGTGCCTCATCCGCGCCATCAGTGAAAGGAAGCCCCAGGTCGCGGGGTGGATGCCGCCCACGGCCCGCTGTAGAAGTCTCCCTTGAGGCAGGACCCCGTAGCTCAACTGGATAGAGCATCGGCCTTCTAAGCCGACGGTTGCGTGTTCGAGTCACGCCGGGGTCGCTCTCGCCGTCCTCGAACTCTGAGGCGTCCCCAGCGAGCGGGTCCCTTAGCCCACCGAGACGCCAAGCAGGCGGCCGATGCCTGCGGTGACGGCCATCGCCACCCCGCCACCCAACATCACCCGAAGGGCACCCCGCACCAGGGGTGCGCCGCCGAGATGGCTTCCAAAGGCCCCAAGCACGCCGAGGCTCAGAAGCGAGGACAGCGCAATGGCTGGCATTCTCCACGCCGGGGGGACGGCGAGCATGGCGACAATGGGCACCAATGCGAAGGAGGCAAAGCTCGATGCGGAAATCCATGCCGCCTGGAGGGGCCGGGCGCGGGTCGCTCCTTCGATGCCCAGCTCATCCTTGAGGTGCGCCGCCAGACGGTCGTGCGTGCTGAGTTGCTCGGCGACCTTCAACGCCAGCTCTTTGTCCAACCCCCGCCGAACGTAGATGGAAGCCAGCTCATGAAGCTCGGTCCGGGGTCGCTCGGCCAGCTCCCATTTCTCGAGTTCGATGTCGGCGTCCTCCGCGTCGCGCTGCGAGCTCACCGAGACATACTCACCGGCGGCCATGGACATGGCTCCAGCAACAAGGCCTGCGACGCCAGCGACGAGAATGGCTTGTCTTGAGCCGGCGGCGGATGCCACCCCAATCATCAAGCTCGACGTAGAAACAATGCCGTCGTCAGACCCGAGTACCGCGGCGCGGAGCCAGCCGGCTCGACCGCTCCGGTGTCGCACCGGGTATGTCGCGCGCCCACGCATGAGGTATGGCGCGGCTCTCTTGGAGCGACGCCGCGCCGTGGGCGACTCTAATAGAGGAGGCAGCCCGAGGCGTGAAGAAGCGCGCTGGTCAGCCCCTCCCCGCCCTCCCGGTACCCGGCTCGGGCTCCATTCCCTCGCCCGCGACTTGCTCCCCATCGGGGGCTTGCCCTCGAAGCAGGGATTCAGTCGACAGGCCGGCCAACCACGCGTCCACCTGTGCCTCGGCCCCACTCTGTTGAAGCGCATAGTGCCGCTTCACGAGTTGAACGAGCGACGGCCGGTCGCCAGACAGTAGCTCCACGTCCGCCTCGGGCAACCGGGGCCAGTAGGCAGCGAGTTTCGGCCGGAAAGCCTCCCAGTGGCCCTGCACCCACTGCCACTTTGAATTGGTTTCCATGGCGCGAGAGATGGCCTCCGGTTGCGGGGTTGGCAACCGGGGGCCTTCTCGCAGTTTCACGTGGACGGTCTCCGTCCGAGGACGAGCGAAACGACGGCAAAGATGAGGAAGATGACGAAGAGAATTTTTGCAACGCCGGCTGCGCTGGCAGCCACGCCCGCGAAGCCGAACACGCCAGCAACCAAGGCGATGACGAAGAAGACTGCGGCCCAGTAGAGCATCTGACTCCTCCTGACTTTCGTGGGTGAAACGGTAGTGGGTTAGGCGGCGACGAGCGGCGCGAGGACGGTCCTCAGTTTGGCTTGGGCGCGCAACTCGAGCTGGCGAGCCCGTTCCCGCGAAAAGCCGAACTGCGCAGCCAGGGACACCAGCGTCGGTGGGTCGTCGTGCAGAAGTCGCCGTTCTGCAATGAAGCGCTCGCGGGGGTCGAGAATCCGCAGGGCCTTGTCGACCGCGCTCCGCACTTGGGCCACCCATTCGCGTTCTGCCACCAGCTCGTCGGGTTGCGGGGCCGTGGAGGCGAAGGCCGCACCGCGGGGAGTGGGGGAGCTGTCATTGGCGGGCGCATCGAGCGACACGTCACGCGACACCATCCGCTGGCGCGTCTCGGCGAGCTCGGCCGGGTCGACCTGCAGCAGTTTCGCCAATTCCTCAGTCTGGGCGTCAGCGTCGGCGTCTTGCGCCTGAGACTCGCGCAGGGCTTTGCTCAGACCGAAGAAAACGCGCCGCTGGGCCTGCGTCGTCCCAACCTTGACCAGTGACCAGTTCCGCAGCACGTAGCTTTGCAGTTGAGCTCGAATCCACCACACGGCGAAGGAGATGAGCCTGATTCCCCGCTCAGGGTCGAAACGCTCCACACCCTTCATCAGACCAAGCGAGGCCTCTTGGATGAGGTCCGTCATGGGAAGTCCCGGAGCCCGGTAGGAGCGAGCAACTTTGATGGCAAAACGGAGATTCGCGGCCACCAATGTTTTGCCGGCGACTTGGTCCCCAGCGCGGTACCGCCGGCCCAGCTCGCGCTCTTCGTCGACCGTCAACAGCCGGTGCTTGCCGACTTCGGAGAAATACTGCCGAAGGAGGCGGTCCTCAGCGCCCGCGGTATCGGCACCATCGCTTGGCTCGCGTTTCATCATCCGCTCCCTTGCTGGCAGGTTCCCGGCGGACCACTGCCAAATGCGTGCCGGGCCGAGGACACGCGGGGTTGGGAGCAGTTCCAGGCCACCCAGTGGGGCAGATTGCCCCGGTTGTGGCATGTAGGCCCGAAGGAGGGGGTCCCTTCGCTATTCTCCATGGTTACTCTTGCGCCGGAGTACCCTCGAAGTCGGGACCGCCTGGCTGGAAGGAAGAGATGGAGCAGGGGAACGACTTTGGAAGGACGGCCGCGAACACTCTGGTCGCGTTGAGCCGTTCTCTGGCACGGCCAATAGAACGCAAGGTACTTGCGGCGCTGTTGTCCCCGGTGGTTGTCATTCTCGTGGCCGCCCTCGCCTTTCTCGGCATCCAGCGCATGCGCGAGTCGCAGCAATGGGTGACGCACACCCGCGACGTGAATGACACGCTTCGGCAGACGGAGCTGGCGCTGGTAGAAGCAGGTACCGAGCAGCGGGCGTTTCTCTTGACCCAGGCTCCGACCTACCTGGACCGGTACACGCAGGCAGCTGCTCAGGTGCGCACGCTGCTTGCGCAGCTCTCCACACTGGTTCGCGATAACCCCGCGGAGTCCGGCCGAGCCTCAGAGGTTGGCCGGCAGGCGGAAGCAACGCTCGTCGAGCTGTCGAAGGAGTTGGATGCTTTTAAAGCCCGCGGGCCGTCGGGTGCACGAGAAAGTCTGTCCACGGTGGACGCCGACATCAACACGCAGCTGGCCAGGGGCATCATCCACGACATGATTGCGGCGGAGCGAGCCCTCCTCCAACAGCGAACCGACAAGCGTGAGCGTGAAATCGAGTTCACCAACTGGGTCATTGCCGCCGGCAGCCTCTTTGCGGCGCTGCTCGCCGTGGCGGTCAATGTTGCCATCCGCCACGACCTCGCCCTCCAGCGGAAGAACCAAGACCTCTTGGGTGAGCAGGCCGCCCGCTTGGAAAGCCAACGGAACAGTTTGGAGGCCAGTGAGCGCGCCCTGGCCCGTCAGCTCGAGGCCGAGCGCAACCTCAGCGACCGGCTGGCGGCGGCCAACGCGGCCACGGAAATGGCGCTCGCCGAGCGAAACGTGGCCAGCGCCGCACTCGAGCGCAGTAACCGCGAATTGAATCAATTCGCTTACGTTGCCTCGCATGACCTCAAAGCGCCGCTTCGCGGAATCGGCAATCTCGCGCAATGGGTGGAGGAGGACCTCGGTGAGGCGATGACTGCCGGTGCGCGCGAACACATCCGTGTGCTCCTGAGCCGCGTCCGACGGATGGAATCCCTGATTGATGGAATCCTCGCCTATGCCAAGGCGGGCCGTGGTGAGGGCCACCGCGAGGATGTCGACGTCGGACAGCTGGTCCAGGAAGTCCTGGAGCTCGTCTCCCCGCCCAGCGGGTCGGTTGCAGTCACTGTCGCCCCCGACCTGCCCCGGGTGAGTGCTGTCCGAGCGCCTTTCCAGCAGGTCTGGATGAATCTCCTGGGCAATGCCTTCAAGCACGCTCGCCGAGAAGGGGCAGCAATTAGCGTGCGGGCCGTCGACCGCCAAACCGCATGGGAATTCGCGGTCGCTGACAACGGTCCAGGGATTGCCCCGCAATACCATCAACGCGTCTTCGGAATTTTTCAGACGCTCGCTGCACGGGACAAGTTGGAAGGCACTGGCATCGGCCTGGCCACGGTGAAAAAGCTCGTCGAGAGTGAAGGGGGTCGGGTCTGGGTCGAATCGGACGTTGGGCAAGGAGCGACATTTCGGTTTACCTGGCCGAAGGTGGGGGCGCGTTCATGACTGCCAGGCCGCTCAACATCGTGCTGGTTGAGGACGATGACGTCGATGTGATGAACGTCCAGCGCGCCTTCGAGCGGGCCAACATCCCTCGGCCATTTTTTCGAGCCGCAGATGGCGTCGAGGCGCTCGACATCCTACGAGCCCCCTCCACGCCCTTGGAGCGTCGTCTGGTGCTGCTCGACCTGAACCTTCCGCGAATGAATGGCATCGAGTTTCTCCGTGAGCTGAGAGCGGATGCGCAACTGCGGCGAACACCGGTGGTTGTCCTCACCACCTCCGACGACGAACAGGACAAACTGGATGCATTCGACCTCCACGTCGCTGGCTACTTGCTCAAGCCGGTGACGTTCGGGAGTTTCGTCGACTTGATGGCCACACTGGACCGCTACTGGACTCAAGTGGAGTTGCTGTGACCGCCGCCGGTCAGTTGCGGGTGCTACTCGTGGACGACGACGAGGTGGACCGGTCGGCGGTCCGCAGGGCTCTGCGTCGTGGCGGCATCGAGGCCGACATCACCGAGGCGACTGACTTCGCCTCGGCGAGGTCCGCGCTCCTCGGAAGCGGGGAGTTCGACGTCGTGCTTCTCGACTTCGGGCTCCCCGGAGGCGACGGACTGGAGCTCCTCCGCGAAGCCAGGTCCGGTGGAATGGACACGCCGGTCATCGTTCTCACCGGCCAGGGGGACGAAGCGCTCGCTGTCCAGTTGATGAAAGCCGGCGCCTCGGATTACCTGGCCAAGGGCCTGCTCACCACCGAGCGGCTGGCGCAGAGCCTGAGGCAAGTCCTGCGGCTACGGGATGCGGACCGAAGGACGCACGAAGCCCACCGCGCCATCGAGCGGCAAGCGGAGCAGCTTCAACGCCTAGCCAATGCCAGCGTTGGTATCCATGGCGCGCAGTCACTCGATGCGGCATTGGACTTCATCAGCAAAACGGCACGCGAGCTCATTGGGGCCAACGTCGCGGTCGCGCAAGTTGACGGTGTCGACGGGGCCGGTGCTGTCGAGCGGCGGTCGCTCTCAGAGAAGTACACCGGACTTGCCCCTGCGCCCGTTGACGCCAACGACTTGCGTTGGGCGACGCTGGTCCAGGAAACACGGAAGAGCTTGCGCTTCACGAACGATGAGCTGGAGACGAACAGCGCTTGGAAAGCTTCGTGCGCCAAACGCTTCAGCGGCCTCGCTGTGCGTGGCCTGCTTGCTGCGCCCTTGGTCGGACAAGACGGCAAGCCACTGGGCAGCCTTCAGCTGACCGACCGATTGCAAGGAGACTTCGACGCCGGTGACGAGGCGATGCTCATCCAGCTCGCCCAGACTGCGTCGGTGGCGTTGGATAACGCGCGTCTTTACAAGGCGGCGCAAGACGCAGCCGCTACCCGTGATGAGGTGCTGGCCATCGTTTCGCATGACCTGCGCAATCCGCTCAATGTCGTGGGCATGAGTGCTGCGCTCCTCAGGAACACGCTCGATGAGTCACCGAGTGCACCGGCTCCAAAGTGCGTACCTCTCGTTCAACGCATCGAACGCAATGTGACGCGCATGAACCGTCTCATCGACGACCTGCTGGACGCCTCGCGCGTCGACACCAGGAAACTGTCCGTTCAACTTCGGCCGGAGAAAGCATCCGTCCTGGTGACCGACGCCATCGAAGGGGCGTTGCCACTTGCAGAGGCGCAGAAGACTCAGCTGCAGGCCGACGGCTTGGACACGACGCTGGTCGTCCGTGCCGACCGGGACCGGATTCTTCAGGTGCTCTCCAACCTCATCGGGAACTCCCTGAAGTTTGTACCCAAAGAGGGTGGGGCGATCACCGTCTCCGTGGCATTGGACGCGGCCCGGGCCCGCTTTTCCGTAGGGGATAACGGTCCGGGAATTCCGGCTGAGAACTTGGACCATTTGTTTGAACGCTATTGGAAAGGCTCAAACGCGACGCGGGATGGCGCAGGCCTAGGGCTCTTCATTGCCAAAGGCATCGTGGACGCCCACGGAGGAGAAATCCGCGTTGGAAACAGTGCCAGCGGCGGAGCGATTGTGCGATTCTGGCTTCAGCTCGCGTGAACCGAAACCACAGCAGCCGCGGCGCCGCGTCCGTGTCGCCTTTCGGGCGAAGCCACTTCTACGGCGGAGCTACTTCGGGTTGCGAGCGTTAGTCCGGGTTTGTGGTTTCCCGGGGTTCGCACGGTCCGGCGCGAGCGATTCAACGAAGGCGTCAACCTGCCTCTCTGCCTCATCCTTGAGCAAGCCATAGCGCTCTTGAATCTTCCCCACGAGGTCATCCTTCTTCGCGGAGAGATTTTGCAAGTCGTCATCGTTGAGCTTTGCCCACTTTGACTTCACTTGCGCCTTGACCTGTTTCCACTGACCTTCGACTTGGGACCAATTCATTTGGGCCTCCAGTTACTTGGGTTCGTCGAAGCAGAGAGCAACATCGAGGCCAGCAGCGACGCCTAGTAGCAAAGGCTACTTGGCCTGGACGACGCGACGTTCTCGCCCCACCGGGACATTCCGTCACGCCCGCTTGCTGCGAAGCGGCCGGCCGGTTATTCGCTCTCGCTGGTGGCCTCTTCGGACGCGGGGTTGTCGTACCGCGCGAGCTTCCGGTAGAGGGTTCGTCGGTCGACGCCGAGCATCTGCGCTGCCTGTGACTTGTTGCCACCCACAAGCGAAAGCACGCGAAGGATGTAACTTTTTTCGAGACTCTCGAGTGTCACAACCTGCGTCGGGTCGTCAGCGGCGACCATGAACTTCTCTGCGCGGTAGTTACGGATTTTCTCCGGGAGGTCCTCCGCGGTGAGCTGGTCAAACCGCGCGAGAGCGATGCCGCGCTCGAGGCAATTCTCGAGTTCTCGGACATTTCCGGGCCAGGCGTAGGCCACCAGCTTTTCTGCAGCGCCGGCGGACAGGACCAGCGGAGGCTTGCCTGCTCGTTCCGCGAATCGCGACAGGAGGTATTGGGCGATTTCCAGCACATCCCCTCCACGGTTGCGTAAGGGGGGAAGCTCAATCGTCACCACATTGATTCGGTAGTAGAGGTCCTCGCGAAAGCGCTTTTCGAAGACTTCGTATTCCAAGTCCCGATTGGTCGCCGCGACAATCCGGACGTCGAAGCGCTGTTCGCTGTTGGAACCGACGGGGCGGACTTTTCGCTCCTGGAGGGCGCGCAAGAGCTTGGGCTGCGTCTCGAGCGGCAGCTCACCGACCTCGTCGAGGAACAGCGTACCCCCGTTTGCTTCGAGGAAGAGGCCGGTGCGTTCATTGCGTGCGTCAGTGAAGGCTCCTCGTGCGTGGCCAAAGAGCTCGCTTTCAATGAGAGCGTGAGGGACGGCAGCGCAGTTGATGGCGACGAAGGGGCCGGACCTACGCTTTGCGTTCGAATGGATTAACCGCGCGACCAGCTCCTTGCCGGTGCCGGTCTCACCTTGGATGAGCACCGACGCGTCCGAGTCGGCGACGCGGGCCACAAGCTCGCTCACGCGGCGAATGGCCATTGAGCGACCGATGAAACCTGGGGTGGCGAGTGAGGCGATGTTCTGCCGCAGCCTCTTCAGCTCGCTCCGGAGTCGATGGTGCTGGACGCCCCGCCCCACGCTGAGTGCGAGCAACTTGGGGTCGAAGGGCTTGGTGACAAAGTCATAGGCCCCGACTCGCATCGCAGCAATGGCGGTCTCCATACTGCCCTGGCCAGTTCCGACCAGCACTGGAAGGTCCGGTCGCGCATCGAGAATGCGCTGACAGAGGGTGATGCCATCCATCTCTGCCATCCCGAGGTCGGTGAGAACGGCGTCGAAGTCCTCGTCAACGACGAGGGCGAGCGCAGCGGTGGCCGAGGTCAGTGCGGTGACTTTGAAGCCCTCATGTTCGAGCACTTCCTTGAGGAGTTCGCACGTCTCTCGGTCGTCGTCGACGACGAGGATGTGTCCAGCCGTCATACCCAGCGCGTCAGGTGGCATACACCCTCGGCCGTACCAGACAGCGCTGGTAAGGGCCAGCCCTCCCAGGTCAACAAGGTGCGAGCCCTACCCTCTGGGGTGTCGGTCTCACTTGGCCTCGCTGGACTGGGCGAGCTGGGTCTGGTTCAGCGCATCCTCGGCATCTCTTAAGAGATGCTCCGCTCGCCCCAGCCGAGAGGCTTTCTCTTCGAGGTGGCGCAGCGCTCGCTTCCAGTCCTCTCGGGCGGAGGAAAGCGTACGTGCGGCCGCCAGCGCGGGTGCGTTTGCGTTCTCCAACTCGAGCTCGGCTACCTCGACACTGAGCTGAGCATGCTGGAGCAGCTCCTGCGCTTCCTGCCAGTCGTGCCGTGCCGAGCGGACCGCTTGGGCGGCTGCGACGACGGCCATCTTGGTCTCGATGAGGCTCTCGCGACTCTCTTTGGTCTCGAACGCGGCCACTGTGGCAGGAAGCCACACTGCTGCAGCGAGTATGACCGAAAGGACACGCATAAGGGCTCCGCCTCCGTCAGTGCGCGTACGGAGCAACTTCTGAGCCAAACTGCCGAGGCGATTGCGGCAGCGCTGTGGGCTCCCTAGCTTTCTTGGCATTCCCAAGGAGAATGAACCCGATGCGAAGGCAATTGCTCATGGCTGCTTTGGTTGTTCCGTCGCTGGCTCTCGCGCAAGCAACGAAGATGTCATCGGAGACCAAAGTCGAGTCGACGACGACCACTCCGTCAACCAAGACACAGGTGACGACTGAAAGGACGGTCAAGCAGAAGACCGACGGGAGTAGCTCCACGGTGATCGAGAAGTCGGCGACGCAAAAAGCGTCAGCGCAGCCGACACACAAGACGCATACCAAGACGACTGTTGAGAAGAACGCAGACGGCACGGTCACCAAGGCTGAGACGGAAACCGACAAGAAGTAGTTTCCGACATGCTGGCACTTGCCTTTCAGTAGGGCGGTGCCAGCAAGGTGAGAGTCAGCGACAGCGTCTCGACGCCTGGATTCGGAGCAGCAAGCTTCCCGTTGGACATGTGGCTGAAGCTAATGCCTAAACGTGCCCCCTCGGTGATGCGGAAGGAAATTTCCGCGGTCGAGCGGAAAATGAGTGGGTAGCCTAAGTAGTGGTCGGTCCCCGATACCGAATAGCCGGGGGCGAAGCTCAAAATGAAGTGAAGGAAATTCCACGCGGGTACGTCTGCGAGCACGCCTGCATAGGCAAAGAAGTTGCCGTCTGAGGCAGCCAATTCGCCGAGCATCAGGCGAAGCTGCCACCAGAATGGGCCTCCGCGAATTTCCAAGCCGGTGAAACCGTCGTCCCATTTGTGCGGTCCACGCAATCCGTAGAAGCCGCCGTAGAGGACGGCAGACTCGGGTCCAAACCATGGGGCGGTGAAGTTGCTGGAAGCTGCCGGTTCGCCGCTCCACGCCGACGGTGCCGCGAGCAGGAGGATGCCGGCGACGGATGCGCGAAGCCTGAGCAAGCTGGCTGGACCCTAGTCGGTCCATCAGCCGTTGACGAAAGTTAGATGGGACGCTGGGCTCCCCGCGCTGTAGGTGTCGAAGGCGCTTGCTCGGGGCACTGCGACCGCCCTTGCATTCGGAAGACTCCCCGCCCCACGGTACAACCGGGCGCCGGGCAAGGAGGCGGGCCCTCGACCGGACATCGCCCCGTCGAGCGCTGACGTGAGTCGTGCTAGAGAGGTGTCCTCTCTCGTCCGGAGCTCCCAACCCCATGCTTAGCGGCGCCTTCGTCCTGGCCCTCGGCCTTCAGGCCACGCCGCCTCCGGACGGGGACTGGGTTGTCGCTCGGGCGCTCATTTCCAGGGCACAGGAGTCACAGGGGGCCGTCGGAATTCTCACTGACCTCGTGGACCACGTCGGTTCGCGCCTGTCAGGTTCGAATGGCGCCGATGCGGCCGTTGTCTGGGCTGGAGAGGCTCTTTCGGCTCTCGGGTTAGTCGTTCAAAAGGAGCCAGTTCTGGTCCCGGTTTGGGTTCGCGGGGTCGAGCGCGGAGAGATATTGGCTGCTCCAGGGCGACGCGCCGAACCGCTGGCGCTCACCGCTTTGGGCGGGAGCCCGGGTACCCGCCCGGACGGATTGGAAGGAGACGTCGTCGAGGTCTCTTCGCTCACGGAGCTTCAAGCTCGAGGCTCCGCGGTTCGTGGGAAAATTGTGTTCTTCAACCACAACATGTCCGTGCCGGGTGATTACCGCCGCTTCGGTGAGCTTCGCACCAAGGGGCCGGCCCAGGCCTCGACGCAAGGAGCTGTTGGGGCATTGGTACGTTCGCTTGCGACCGCGTCCATGCGCTCACCTCATACCGGAGCGACGCTTTTCAAAGAGGGCGAGCCCATTCCGTCGGCCGCGCTCTCCGTGGAGGACGCGGAGCTGCTCCATCGACTCTTGGCCGGCGGAGCAGTGCGAGTGCGCATTACTCTGGGGTGTCGAACTCTGCCCGACAGGCTCTCCGCCAACGTCGTCGCGGATTTGCGGGGGCGCGAGCGCCCGGACGAGATAGTGCTTTTGGGAGCGCATTTAGACAGCTGGGATTTGGCGGTCGGCGCCCAAGATGATGGGGCCGGCGTCGCTCTGGTGGTCGAGACAGCGCGCTTGCTCTCCGGCTTGGCCGAACGACCGCGCCGGACGGTGCGATTCGTGCTCTTCATGAATGAGGAGAATGGTTTGCGTGGCGGAAAGACGTACGCACTGGCCCATGGGTCGGAGCTTGCGCTTCATGTCGCGGCGATGGAATTGGATGCCGGCGCGGGACGCCCGCTTGGTCTCGCACTCACGGCAGGTCCCGGCGCCTCGTCGCTCGTAGAGAAATGGCTTCCAGCGCTCGTCCCATTGGGCGCCGGGACGCTGCTTTCCGAGTCCGCCGGTGGCGCTGACCTCACGCCGCTGGCCGGTGCGCGCGTGCCCCTAGTCACAGTCGTCCAGGACACCACCCACTACTTTGACGTTCACCACTCTGCGGCGGATACCTTGGACAAAGTGGACCCCGACGCGTTTTCGCGGACGTCGGCTGCCGTCGCTTGGGTAACGTATGCGTTGGCGGAGTCCGCAGCTGTCCTTCCAAGACCAGCGGCGCCGCAACCCGTCGCTGGGCCGCCCAGAGGGCAATAACTTCAAGTCAACGCAGCTTGAAGCCAAGCAGCGTTTCCGCTAGGCAGTCACGCTCCACGGCGACCATAGCTCAACTGGCAGAGCACCGGACTGTGGCTCCGGGGGTTACCGGTTCGACCCCGGTTGGTCGCCCAGCGTTTTTGTCGAGTGGTCATCGGAGTTTAACTATAAATTTCGCCTGACCATTTGAACAGCACCGGTTCTGGCGTGCTTCTTGCCGGGTGCCTATTGGATGGCCCTTTGGCTGTACGCTGGTTGTAGTCACGCCCATGGGCCGCCGCGCCTCGGCCCGGCGGCTGGATACCCGTCACGCCAACAAACGCAACCCGCACTTTCGACACCGACCCCAGGGACTCCTTCCTGTCCACTGCCCACCGCACCGAGGGCACCGCCACAGCGCCGCGGGAATTGCCGAGAGTAAGAAGAGGGAAATCCACCCAACGCCCTTCCAGATGGCCATCTTGTCTCGGCGAGCAAGCGGCGGCGAAAGAACAGCCACAACGATGAAGCCGCCCAACCATACGAACACCACCAACGAGGAACGCCACAGGAGGCCGCGCTAGGCCCTCGGGTAGTCAGACCGCACGGAAGCCTTGTCGTCGGGGTCCACGGGCGTCATGGCCCCGCTGAGTACTCCGGCAGGCCACAGTAGTAACAGCGTCGGGCGACGTACCGGTACCACCAGAACGGGCCGAAGAAGCTCTTGTCACATCCGGGGCAGTGCCAGTCACCGACTATTACGGCCGCGACGATGAACGCCAGCAAGACACCGACGGCCCATGCAACGGCGAGGCGCCCCCTCCAGGCCTCATAGAGGGTCAACATCACCAGGACGAGGCTGACCTGGAGAGCCGCAGACCAAACGCGCCACTTGCGGTACCGGCGCCACGCGGCCTCGTAGGTGTCCACGTTCACAGTCTAGCCTCTCTGGACCACGGGCCGCCCACGCATCCAGGGATACATCTGGCACCAGGATTAAGCCTTCTTGCGTGACCCGGCGGCAGGACGAGGAGCAGGACGCGGTCGTCGAGCTGATGGATGACGCCGGATTGGCCAGCCTCCTGGAGAAGCAATCTCGCGGCGCACGGGGAGCTGCACCTGACGATGAGGCCGGCGATTCGCGGGCCCATCGCCAGGCTAAGGGCTAGCCCTTGAGCGTCCGAGTTCTCGCCTTCCTCCTGTCCCTCGTTGCCTCAATGGCCGATGGCGGCATGGAGGGTGTTGTCGTCGAGGTGCACGAGGCTGCTTGTGAAAATGTTCCACCAAGTCGCCGAGCAGACGCCGGATGCGTTTGTCCTCTCGGCGATGATTGCCGTTGCTACTGCCAATCTGCGCCGAATCCTGAGACGAGCTGCCAAACCAGTCACAGACCGCCGCCACCGGTCCCTGAGTCCGGCGTCTGCCCAGCGTTTCCGGACCAATGGAGCCCACTACAGCCACGGTCACTGGCTGGGGCTAGCCAAAGCCGCATTCCCAGTCCAGGCCATGCCCTCCACCACGGCTCCCCGGCGGTATAGTCCAGCGCATTTGGAAGCTCCTGCTGGTCCTGACCGTCGGTTGCGCGAGTGCGCCAGTGACCGTCGTCGAGACGTGCCCCGCTCTGGATGCTGGGAGCTAGATGCCCGCGGCCACGGCCCCCGTCACTGGCGAGCCGGCCGCCGGGGTCGCTGAGCCGTCGGGGGGGAATCGAGCCCAGCGACGGCGGCAGTCTACCGCCTCCGCCGCAGACTCCGTTCCTCCAACGGCCGCGAGCCCTGCTCCATAAGGCCCAGCATTGTGCTCGTTGACCCGCTGGTTGCCGAGCGCCGAGCGCGTCACTAGCTCTTTTTACACTATGGGCTCTGCTATTCACCGCGTTCTATCCGTGGTCGTGTTCCTCGCACCGCTCGTGGCACTGGCGCAGGCTCCGGCCAAGTCTGATTCGGCGTTCCAGACGGAGACGCTCCAAAATCTTCACGCTGCCAATCTGATGGAAATTGCGGCCGGCAAGTTGGCAAAGAGCAAGGGAACGACTCAGGAAATCAGGGCCTACGGCGCCCAGCTCGTGAGCGACCACACGGCTGCCGATAAGCAGGTCACGGCTGTGGCCAAGAAGCTCGGCGTGAAGCTTTCCACACCGCCGAAGGACGCTTCCTTAGCGGCGCTTGGCGGCCTGAAGGGAACCGCCTTCGACACATCCTTCACTAACATGATGGTTCAGGACCACGAGAAGGCCATCGCGATGGTTAAGGAGGCACAAGGCCATTCCACGAATCCCGACGTGACTGCGCTACTCAATGCGCTGCTGCCGACCTTGGAAAAACATCGTGCCACCGCAGCGGGGCTGGCCAAGGCTTCCTGAGTCGCGCACTCCCCTGATGCCGACATTAATTTTGGCGCTCGAGGTGACGGCCGTTAGAGCCGAGTGCCTGCTCAAGTTACATGGAACGGACGGTGAGCCAGGCTCGGGACCGGCGGCTCCTTAGGCGCTGGGTGCGGCAGGGCGCCTCGCTCTGCGACAAAAGCGCTCCATCGGAACACGCGCACCTCCCCGTTGAGGGCTCCGGCGCGACGCTTGCACCAAGCCGCTGCCCAGAGTTGCTTCATCGGTATTCGATCTCGACAATCTAAGGAGCTGGAAATGGCAGACATCAGTGCGGACAAGGTTCTCGAAGCGCTTGGTCTTCAGCGGCAGGGTTCATCTGACGTGGTGGCGCCCCTCGTTGGCGCTTTCGTCGTCGGCGGGCTCATCGGGGCCGGGATAGCGCTCCTCTTCGCGCCCAAGGCCGGTGAAGAACTGCGGCGCGACATCGGCAAACGCGTCGATGAGGCGCTTGGCAGCAAGGAAGAGCAGGTCGCTGACGACAAGAAGCTGGGCAACAACGAGCGTCAGGGCACCTCGCGTCCGACGCAAAGCGGCGCACCAACCGTTAGACCAGCTGGCTTCTAGCCGCGGAAGCCGCCGCCAACCCCGCGGACGGCCTCCGGCACAGGCAGGCCGGCCGTCGGGGTGGCTGAGCCAAGGGGGGCGCGATGGCCCAGCGCAGCCGGAACGGATGCGGTAAGCGGAGCTCGACGCCGCGGTTGGCTGCACGAGTCGGCCCCTACTTCCACCGTCGTCCACCCTCCCAGCGAATCTCACCTTCGCACCTGCTCACCCGAGCTCGCTCGTCACCCGAGTGCCGCTGGTGGTGTCCACGACCCGGCAGGACCCAAACGGGCCCGACCCCTCATTCGACGCGTGCGTATCAGCCGGAGGTGAACCTCCAGATGGCCCTCCACTAGAACCCTCGGGGCCTTTCCGCTAGTTGCTGGGGACTACGATGACCTTCGCAGGAGGGGCTTCGGGGGTCACAACCACCGGTGCCGGCTGAGCCGGCGCGGGCGTAACGACCACCGGCTGGGCCGCCGGGCGAGGCTCCACCACCTCCTTGGTCGTCGTCGAGCACCCGAGAGCAGCCAAGACAAAGCCGCAGAGCATCAACATGCGCATGGTGTTCTCCTTTGACTTGACGGTGGTCACTCCCGCCGCTTCAAGACAAGTCTTGCGCCGCGTGACCAAGCGCCCTAACCGGTCAGCGAGCCATCAGCATGCGGAGCCAGGCGCGCCAGCCGCTCCAAACCGCTCCGGCAAGGGCCAGGAGGCCGCCAAGAACCAGGAGCGCCGCAAAGACGGTACCCGTCCTAGCCAACACACTTTGCTCTGCCCAGCCGCCGAAGAGGTTCACCCGGAAAGAGTAGTTTCGAGCAAGCTTGCGGGTAAGTCCGACCGCGTTGGCCAGCTAAAGGATGGGGCCGGCGTCAAGCCCCGGCCGTAGCCTCCCGGGTATGGATGAACTCGGCGTCTGGGGAGGCCAGCGACGGGGTCCAAATACTTCTACTGCTGCGATCCGTTTAGGTGATCAGCGCTGTGCCGCTCCGCCTTGGGGGTGGGGCGGCACAGCCGCTGGTCTGTCGCAGACGACTCGCCTCGCTACCGTGCGGACGTGGGGCCGTCCCTCAGCGCGCCCGACCGCCAGATCAGCCCCGGCACTCGGAGATTAGGAACCACCCCTGCTCCTTTAAAAGCCAGACGGACGGGAAATTGGTGCGCCGGTTTGCGGCGGACGGAGCTCGCTCTTTCCTGGGTTCTTGTACTCAGCCACCAGGTCTTCCTTGCTCTCGAGTGCCTCGTCGATGCGCTGTCCCAAGTCCCGCCGCAGTTCTTTGCCAGCCTTGGGAGCGAAGAGCAGCCCTAACCCTGCGCCAATGAGGCCACCGACGATGAAAGCCCCAACCAAAGGCGCCACCATGTCTGACGAATCTTGCCGCTGAAGACCAAGCGCTCCGAGAATCTTATCCGCATTGATGTCTGCCATCTGTTGCTCCTTACGTACGTCGAGGGTCGAGCACCGTCGCACCCATTCCGATGAGGCGACTGAGGATTGGAGAGAAAAGTGCAAGGCTGCCGATGGCACCGAGAACACGACGCGTCTTCCGGGCCGTCAGACCGCCAGCGAGCACCCAAGCGACGCCCGCTCCAGTTGCAATCGCCAAGTATGGGTACTGACGAATACGTTGCCGGATGACTCTGTGAACCTCATCCGCTCGAGTCTTACGGGCCAATGAGTTGCCGTTGGTTGCCATGTCCAAGGAGATAGGGCCGACGCACGCGTCTGCCAGTGCATCCGGCTCTAATTCTCCCGTCAGGTCTCGCCAGCAGCGGCATCAAGCTGGACAGCTGCGACTCCGGAGAAGTGGGTGCCAGGACGTGCCCTGACTGCCTCGAGCAAAGAGTTCTTGGCCTCGTCTACCCGGTGCCAGGCTTTTCTTGGAAGCAGTGGCCCCCGAGTTGGGGCAAGCAGAAGGCCGACCGCCGCGCCGCAAATCCCGCCGAGAACTAAACCGCCCACAACAACGCCTCTCTCCATTCCTTAAGCGTAGGGACGCCTATGCGACTGGCCAAGTGGTGCCGGCCTGCCTACCCGGCGTTCACGTAGCAGCGTCGGCTGGCCTTGGCTAATACGCCGGAGCACAATCACCAGTGCCAGAACGGACGGGGATGCTCGCCTGGTCCCCCCCTCGGCAGTCGCCGACTTCTCGATGGGGTCGACTTCCTGGAGTAGCTACGGCTCGAAGCTGCTTCCCCTCAAGTCTCGCTCAGAGCAGCCAGTCTCGACGCAGGTGCACCCGACGCTTCAAGTGAAATCAACCGCAGCGGGCCAGGCTGGGGTCAGGAGCGGGACGGGGACAGCAGCACCAGCTGGGTCTACGTAAGGGTCGTCGCCGGCGGGGCAGAGGAGTGCTACTCCGCACGGGCAACCGATGGCAGCTTGGCTGGAAACGGAAACTGAGCCGAACCTCAGTGTCGCCGCTTCTGCGGTAGGCACCTGTAGGCCATCTTCGCAGCAGGAAATGGCGAACCGGTGGACGTGGCCGCATTGTTGCGAGAAAGGCGTCCCCGCGGCCTGACTAAGGAGAGGGGTCGTCATCGGTGGCCGGGTAAAGCAGCTTGAGGCACACGGTAACTTGGACTTGACGGTGTGGGCGGCGATTCGAGGGGCTGTCGCGAGATTGCGGCGGAAGTGACAGGCCCCATCGCCGAGCGAAAGTGTGCGACACTTCCTCAACGTGACCGAGCCCACGCAGCTGCTGGTTGTGGATGATGAGACCCTCTTCGCCACTTATCTCAAGGAAAAATTTGAGGAGCTTGGCTATTCAGTGGCCGTCGCGGCGGATGCTTTCGGAGCGATGGCCTTCATCCGGAGCTGGAAGAAGCCAGTCGTCGTACTACTCGACCTGATGCTTCCCCGCGTGACCGGCGAGGCCCTCCTCCGGGAGGTGGCGCAGGGGCCACAGGCGGTGAGCACTCGCTTCGTGCTGGTCTCAGCGCACCAAAGGGTCGAGGGGCTCGCAGCCGGCCACCCCTTGGTAGCGGGACGCATGCAGAAGCCCGTGGACATGGGCGAGCTGAGCCGTCTGGTGGCCCAAGCGTCTCGGGCGCTGATGCCGGCCGGCGCGGCGTAAATTCGAGCCATGACACCGAAGTGCAAGGCGCCGGCTGGATAACTTGGGAGTACCTGGCCTCTTCAAGATCTGACGCCGTGGTCGAACTCGGCCGCACTGCCTTTTCGCCGCCACTGGGGTTGCCTTCTGCCTACTCTGCCTCTCCCTGGGCTCTGAAAGAGCCTGTGTTCTTTCTTCGGCATTGACGCGGCGTGAAAGAGTCTGCCCGCGGACACTGTCCGTCCCGGCCATCATCGCCCCGATGAGTCGTCCTGCATCTCCTAGACGGCGGCCGGCGGCCTGCGGCCCCGGTAGAAGCGCCGGCCGGCCTTAGCCAGCGCGGTCGAAAGGAACACCAGCGCCACGACCAAGAGAGGGATGCTCATCCGCATGGAAGAGTAGTCACCGCCTCGTGAGCGGCCACCGCCTCGACGGGTGTCCGGTTCCTCTAGCAGCGGCCATCCGTGGCAAGCACAAAGGGTGCTGCGACCGGCGCCCTCGGCCTACTCGCGCATGGCCAAGAGCACCAGGCGAAGGAAGTGCGCGGCGCCCGTCGCCGATTTGAACGCCGCTAGGGGGAGCTGGAGACTGAAGGTCTCGGCAAGCGAAATCATCGTCGAGTGCTCCTCGGCGGTGACTTGCCAGGCGCCGGCGGGGGTCAACTCCGCCCTCTGGAGAAGGCACTGGGCTTGCTCACGTAGGCCGGGAAGGTCGGGCATAGAAGCCTCCGGGGTCTAGGTTGGGGGCGGAAGGTAAAGACCCCCGCCCACCTGTCAAGTCTCGCCGGGACCTGCGACTCCTCGTCGCAAGCGGGGCCGCGGAGCGCCACTCCGCTGATGCCCACGGGCAGCCGATAGCGCCTCGACCAGAGACAGAACCACGAGCTTGCGGCAGACGGAAAAGAAGGCCGGCTTATGGGTCGCCCCCTGAGTCCACGTAGACCGGCGCAGTCGTGAACCAGGGAAGGGTGACGTCGACTCGAAGAATAGGCCATCGGCCGGCGCCGACGCCGGCCGCCTGCGCAGTCCCACACGGGTGCCTACCTTCGACTCGTATGAGAGTCCCCCTGGCTGCCGCCGTCCTTCTCTCCACTGTCGTTTGGGGCCAGACCCCACCCCCAATAATCACGCCCTCGGCTGAGGGACCGGGCACCGCGTCGGAGAAAGATGGCAAGCCGGGGGCGAGCTGGAGTGAGTCGGCAAAGGATGGCAAGCAGGCCAATGACGGCACTGGGGGTCACGCGGCCCCGGTCTTCAAAAAGCAGAAGTTGGCCGAGCAGAGGGCGAATCAAGATGGGGAGCCGGTGGTGATTCCGGCGCCGCCGGCCAAGCCTTAAGTTCACCGCGGCCCCGGGCCGGCTGGCGAGCCGCGGTTGGCGGCGGGCCCAACGCATCTTCTTCTGCAGGCGCCTCCGTAGCACAAGGCAGTCACAGGCCAGGACGTTGCAACCGACCATGGGTGGCCACCGTCACCGGGCCGAATTGCTTTGGACGATGCATCGAACCCGGATGGCCGCAGGGTGCACTGGGCCCCAGCGTCGCGTGGCGGGATACACTTGGCGGAACCAGTGCTACGCCGGCCGGCACTCCTCGCCCGGACGGGCGCTCATCCCGCGACACCCGCCCGACTCATCCTGTCCCGCTGCCCTCTTCGGGCGCGCCCTTCTCGCCGTGTAACTTCAGCAGCGCCTCCGCCCGGACGTTCGTCACCTCCAGCGCAAGGACAAGGGTGGGCATGTCATGAGCGAGAAATTGGAGCGCCTCGACAGCGGCCTTTTGTTCTGGCGTCGTTTCGAAATGGTCGCCATAAACCATGAGTAGGTCGCGGACCGTCTGCAGGGCGTTACAGATGAGCTCGACCTTAAGGTTTTCTGGAGCGGCGGAGCTCTGCGCTAGCCGTAGGACTCTGAACGCTTCAATCGCCCGCAGGCGTGCGTGCTCAAGTGGCATATAGGTTGAGTAGCATCCTCCCCTTCTTCAGAATGCGCCATGATCCGGCGCCGCACACGGCTCGGCGACGCCACCGGGTCGCCTCGAAAAAAACCCGGAGGCGGAATGGTCAGCGGCAACTTGTGTACGTCTGGGCCCCATGAAATTCCTGTGTGCAGGACGAGCCGTCTGAACACTGCACCTGAACAACTTCGCCCATCCTCGTGCTGGTGCAAGTGGCTTGCATCGGTTGTGGCGGAGCGGCACCCGGCGCGGAACCTCCGGAGCAACTCGAGTTGGTTTCGGTGCCGCTGTACTGGTAGGAGCACGACGAGCCATCCGAGCAAATAACCTGAACGAAATCCCCCGCCCGGGTGCTTGTACAGTTCACCAACGGCTGTTGATGCAGGCTTGTATCGAGCTGCCGGTGCTGGGATGCGTCAGCACATCCCCACAGCAGCAGCGCCATACTCAGCAAAGGTCCAGCGCCGAGGGTTCGAAATTCCTTCATGGCGCACCTCCTGCCTTTCCCCTTAGCCAACCCCGCCAGTCCATGGGCTTCCCACTACTGACCGTGGACCAGCGAGGGCATGGAACCAGAGGAATGGCCAATGCCCGACGCCAAAGTAGTCATTCCAAAGTAGTCATTGAGGAAGGCAAAGCCGTCTTCTCACGGACCCCTAGGACCACCCCCCGGACTTGGGAGGCACTCATGGGCAGGCGTGTCGGAATCGAACAGCGGTGGGCGTGAGTTGGCCAGCTAGTTACTACTCGGGACCACGATGACCTTGGCAGGAGGGGTCTCGGGGGTAACAACTACCGTCGATGGCTGAGCCGTCGGCGTAACGACCACCGGCTGGGCCGCCGGGGCAGGCGCTGCCACCTCCTTCGTCGTCGAGCATCCAAGAGCCGCTGCGACACAACCGGCGAGCATCAATTTCCGCATGGGAACATCTCCTTGAGCTGCTCAACCTGCTCATGGGCTCGGCTACAAAACAGCCTTGCGCCGTGCGACCAGGCGGCCCATAGGCCAACAAGAAGAGTCGCCTTCCATTGGCGGTTCGGCCCAGGCTCGCGGCGGGGCCCTGCTCGCTCCCGTTCTCCGCAAGACCTAGCCCTCTCTCCGGCGCTGGGTCGCTGTTTCGCCATCGTCTCCGGGGCTCGTTTGTCAGCCTGGGCCGGACACGGTAACGACACCGTGGGCCTGCAGCCCCCAGCTAGCGCGGCCGGGGGCGCCTTGCGGCCGCCCGCTCTTGCGCGCGCTTCTGGAGCGCATTGAACTCGCTCTGAAACGCAGACAACTCCTCGTCGGACAGCCCCTCGCACCCTAGGAAGACATTTCGCGCGGCCTCGGTGACTCGAATGAGCTCGTCCAGCTTTAGCTGTAGTGCGTGGGTGTCATTGTTTTGTGAGGATTGAATGACGAAGACCATCCAAAACGTCACCACGGTCGTGCCGGTGTTGATGACGAGCTGCCAGGTGTCCGAGAAGTGAAACAGTGGCCCGCTCAGTCCCCACACCAGGACCACAGCGACGGACAGCACGAATGCGGAGGGCCGGCCGGCGGCATTTGAGGCGCTCCGGGCGAAGGAACGGAACCAGTCATCCGAGGGTTTTTTCTCCATGGGCCAACATCTTGACCAGGAGACCTGACCCTCCACCCCCCCCTCGCCGCCCGCGCCGTGGAGACCCAGAACGCCCAGTACCGTCGCCAGGTCGACGGTGCCGTCCTCGCACTTGAGCGCTTGAGACTGTCCCCTCAGTGTCCTTGTCAAACGGAACGACTCCAATGGTCACGATGTCGAATCCCGTGCGAGAGGGCTCGATGCCCGCAGGGCCCCTCGCCGCAATATTCCTGCGTTCTGGAATCGCGGAATGAAGTTCGAGCAGCCCTGCGAAAGCGCGTTTCGTGACTATGTTGCGCGCCGCTCGCGGCCGGAGGCTCGGCGTTCAACGCAAGCCTCAGGGTCAAATGCCGCTGGAACACGCGCGCCTCCGGGCTGTTGAGGCGCTAGGAAGTCTTCAACTTGCCCAAAGCACCGCCGCTCCCTCGAACCTACACGTAGAGCTCACGTGCAATGCGCTTCAAACGGTCCGTGACCTCCTGATGATTCAGGGTGAAGAGTTGAGCCCCCTGCCGCAGGGGCGGACAGCGGCTCTCCAGTTTCTCGCGCACGATCTGCCCACACTCATTTTAGCGCTAGAAGTGACGGCGGTGAGGGCTGAGACGCTCCTGAAGCTCCACGATGGCGATGGTGCGCAGGGCTCGGGAGCGAAGAAACAGCGGGCAGATGATGGAGGACCCGGATAATTCCAAACCGACGCGGCCACATACTCAGATGGCTCCGCCCTGCTTGTGTCCGACAGCGATGCGCTTGGCTGCACCCAGCATTTGCGCCGTCATCTCAGTCGCCTCAACCTCGCGATCGCAGTCCGGATAGCCAAGAGTAAAATGGCATCCATTCCAGAGGCGTGCGCCTCTGTTCGCCTCTCAAGAAGGTCGGCCAAGTCAACATCGGCAGCACGGTCAGGACTTCTCTGTTCCGGGTCGTCCCAATTCTCCGACGCGCGCGCCTGACCGACCCCCGGGCAAGTGACCTCGGGCGTGTCGGGTATCCGCTTTCCGTCGTCCATGGCCCTATCGCACACAGTAGTCACGGGTACCGGCGATGCATCTAGAGCTTGCGCTTGCGGTGGTCGGGTCCCACCTTGTTGGGGTCGGGAAGCGAGAGCGGACGCGGCTAACGCTTAGCCTGAGGGGCACGTGACTCTTGGCTCACGGCTGCTCTCGCGCTTCCCGGCATTTAGCCTTGTCGATTCTTGATGGAGAAGAAGACTACTGCTGCAGCGACAATCGCCAGCAGAGTCACGCCTGTCGTCGTCATCATTCTGATGCCCTCCTCGGAGGCAAGGTAGGCATCAGGGTGCATTGCGGCAGTGCGCTATTCCCCCTCAACCTCAGAAACTTGGGGTCGGTCCTTGCGGATTTCCATATCCGTTCGGGCAAACCGGAGGCGAATCCATCCCCGCCCTACCGAGGCCACTTCGTTGTTCATAACGACAGTCTTCTGGCCACTGCCCTCAACGAGGAACCAGGCCGGGCTTTCTTTAGTAACCCTCCCCATAACCTCGCCCATGAGGTCGGTCACTTCGGCGCCGACGAATCCGCCTGCGCCTGAACGTGTTGGATTGCCTCTCGGGTGGTTGGCCATTGGCCTTAGACTTTAGTCACTGACAAACCCAGAGAGTCACTGACAAACCCAGAGCTCGCCGTCACGGCCCCCCAGGGGGGGCCGGACGACGAGTGACGCGTGCCAGGAGGGGGTCCCGAGCCCAGCGTCGCACGAAGGGTAATCATCCGTTGCCGCCTTCGCTCCACGCGGGGCGTGCTGCCGCGAATTTTCCAGCGCCAATGCTTGGACCTGGGCTTCCTCGTCAAAGCTATGTGCCTAGTTTCGGGGACTCACCATGCCCTTGAGGACCGAATGCTACTCCCGCTCTGCCTGGCAGCCTCTTTACTGCTCTCCCAGACCAGCCCTGCCGGTGGCCAACCCGCACCAATACCCACGCCCGGGACCAGCCCCAGCAATACGCCCGTAGCTCCTGGGACTAGCCCCGGTACGACACCGGGGACCCCGCCAGCCATGCCGGGTAATCCGCCGTCCTCTATCCCGCCGCCTCGCACTCCTCCGAACCCTGGAGGGGGAGCTGGGCCTGCTGACGGCGGGAAGTCCTAGGCGTCCTTAGGTCGCCTTCCCGGCTCCCTGGCGTGCTCCGACCGAGAAAACTTCGAGGCTCGGCTCGGCGACACTCCGAGTGCCTCTGTCGACGACCTAGTCGGCGCGGTTCACACCAGCCGGGCTCACGGTGGAGCGGCCGAGTCGTCCCGCCTGCTGACAGAGCCGAGAACCGGCGATGATGACCAAAGCCGTGGATGGCCTTATTGGGTAATCCGCAGCTGCGTCAGCGCCGCGGCATGCGTGCGCTCGAACGCCGGCCGAGCAATTACCATCGTTTCATCGCCGGCTTCATCGGCGAAGCCCCGCGCTTCGGCGCTCGAATCCAGCACGTAACCAAGCTTTTCGAAGACACGACGCGACGCGCGATTGTTCGGAGCAATCGACGCGTAGACGCGGTCGAGCCTGAGGGCGCTGAACGCGTACGCGTTCACCATCAGGGCAAACCTTGTCCCGAGTCCCTTGCCCTGTTGATCGCGCGCGGCAATCATAAACGCGAACTCCGCAGCGCCACCGCGCATCCCGCGCAGGTCAGCGTCGCCGACTAGTTTGCCTCCAAGGTAGAGGAGGAAGGCCCGTGCGCCCTCCCTCCACATCGATTCGTAGTGGTCCACGACGTCGGCCTCGGAGAATGGCTCGACATGCCCCATGAGTCGCGCGTTGTCCGGCTCATTGTAGCCGGCGGCGAGTTCCCCGGCATGCGCAGTGACCTCGCTGAGCTGAGGCTCCGCTGCCACGAGTTCGCCGACGTCGGTCGTCCACTCAATACGGACCCCGGGTGTAGCCGTCACACGCGCAGAAGCTAGCGTAGACTCGGGCTGTGAGCGACGTCTGGGGGCAAATCGAGGCCGAAGCGAAAGAGGCTTTCCACGGAGCTGGCCGGTTCCAGCTGCGTGCCTACTCTGAGTTCATGCCGCCGCCGTATGTGGGCATCAAGCCATATGCCCCGAGCCGCGCGGACGCGCCGACGTCCTTCCCGGTCGGCGCCGGCGACGCCCTCGAGGTGGACGAATACGAGCAAGCGCACGATCTCGAGCCAGGGTTGGATCGGATTGCGAGTCACATCCTCTCCAAGCTGGGCAAGCTTGTTAGCGGCAGACCGCACAGCCTTTCGAGCACGCTACTCGAGGACAATCCCGCGTGGTCGCCGGAACTGGCCGAGGCCGCAAAAGCCGGAAAGCTCCGGCATGATCCACTGATTTTAGTCTGCCCCCTCGCACTGTCGCGGACGCAAGACGACAAGGGCAACAATCGGTGGACGCTCTTTGGCGCAAGCCACGAGCATCCCGCAGCCCCGTTTTGGCACGGACTCGACGAGACTCGCCTGGCCGCTCTCATCGCCTGGGCGAAGCTCGATGGCTCCTGGCGGATTCTCGCTGAGCAGGCCGAACTCTCGACGGCGCTGCACGCGCGCATCCTCCGAGGTACTTCGCTCTCCAATGTGCGGACCCTCGTGACCTTCAAGCCCTTCGCCCAGCTGCCTGCGGAGGTGAGGTCGGCATACCTTTCAGGGAAGCTCGTACTCATACCGTCCCCTGCAAGTCTGGTATTTTTCGAGCACCCGAGGTACCGCGCGCTTGCGCGTGAGCTGCCCCACGCAATCCAAATTCCGCTCCTGCACCTGTTTCCGCGCGTCGAAGGCAGCTGTGCGATTCGCATTCCTCAGTCAGGCTGGCTCGACGAATCAGATCCAACGACCGGACGCCGTCCGCACGGACATCGCGTCGTATCGCACGTCGCACGTACCCATCGCTGGCAACGCGTGGCGCGGGATGTCGGTATCCACGGCGATGGGGCGTACACGGACAAGGTCTCGGTCGCGTTGTTCTCGACCGAGCCCGAGGCAATTGACCTCTACGACAAGCCAATCGCACGAAACTCACAAGTGTGGACCGAGGACTACCACCTCTTGCTGGACGGGCCGCGAGCGAATCGCAAGGCCATTGCCCGCGCGGCGGGGGTTGTCGACGCCGGGGGACGGTTCGGCTATCGCCTCTATTATCCGCCGATGCGGGCGGGCGCGCGAGACGTGTTTTGGCACCTTCCTCTCGTTGCGCGCGACGGCGCGGGTCGTTTCCTCGAGGGGCCGCTCGGCTACGCCACCGCAGAGGCCGAGGGTGTTCGGCCGCTGCGACTCGCTCCGCGTCTGCTTGCTCGTCCGGCTCACCTCGCGGCAGCGCGGCTGTTCGAGCGCGATGTGGAGCAATCGCGCTACACCACGAGCCAAAACATCCGCAAGCTCCTCGAGGCGCATGAGCATTTTCGTGGGCCGGTACCAGGCTCGTTGGCGCGCGCCCTTGTCCATATCCCCAAGGATGTCTCAATCGATGGGTGGCTTGAAGAACTGGCGGAGCGGGCGTCGGATAAGAAGGCAGCGACGGCCCTCGTCTCGACCTTGCGCGCGTGCCTGGCACCGGACGAGGAGCCCGGTGAACCGCTGGTTCTCGATCGCTTGGGCACTCGCGCCATTGAGGAGCAAATCTGGTCCTCGATTGCCGGACTCGCGCATGGCGAGTTTCGGCAGAAGAATGATGCGGATGGGATTCGCGTCAACCAGGGGAAGAGCGGCGGCGCGGCAGCGGAACGCGCGCACGTGCAATGCTACGAACGGCGCGATCTCGAAGTGCTAGGCGACCATCTCCACGCCCGCTACCGCGAGCTGATTGCGAAACACGAGATGGTTGGGCGTGCCGAAGTCGTGGATCACGTGTTCCGCTGGGAAACCGATTTTGAGTTCGCGTGGATGGAGGGCTGGGCGAGGAACCAGCAGGCGCCGAACGAACGGAACATCGTTCTGATGATTCCGGGTGCCAACCGGCAAGAATCGCTGGTGATGGGGGACCACTACGACACCGCATACATGGAAGACGTGTTTTACGCGGCCAGCGGTGGCGATTCCTTGCGCGCTCCTGCGTGCGGAGCTGATGACAACCACTCGGCGACCACTGCGCTCCTGCTAGCCGCAGACCAGCTCCTGCCGCTGGCGCGAGCCGGTAAGCTCTTGCGTGATGTGTGGTTAGTCCATTTGACGGGAGAGGAATTCCCCTCAGACTGCATGGGTGCGAGGGCGTTAGGCCAAGCGCTCGTTGAACGGCGGCTCGCCTTCACCTCTGAGGATGGCCGAACGCGCGATGTTTCCGAGGTTCGTGTCGTAGGCGCCTTTGTGCTCGATATGATTGGCCACAATGCTGATCGCGATCGCGACGTGTTTCAGATTGCATCGGGCGAGGGCGCAGCGTCGGCGCGCCTCGCGCGTCGTGCCCATGATGCCAACCTGCGCTGGAATCGCTTCGCGAAGTCGGCCAACCGCTCGCCCGAGCGCGCGCGCGCGGGTCGCGCCCAGCGCGTGCACAAGGCCGCGTCATACGTACCGCCTGCGCCGTTCGCCCATTTGCCTTTGCAGGGGGAGGTGCGCGTTGAATGGGAGCCGCGCTCGGCGCTTTTCAACACCGATGGTCAAATCTTTTCTGATTTAGGAATTCCGGTAGTGCTCTTCATGGAGAACTACGACATCAGCCGCAAGGGCTATCACGACACCCAGGACACGATGGAGAACATTGACCTCGACTACTGTGCGGCGTTGATCGCAATCGCGATCGAAACCGTCGCTGATTCGGCATGCGCCCGCGAGCTGTAAAATCTCAATCGCGGACGTCGTGACAGCTCAGTCGAGCGTCGGCTGGTCCGTCCAAATGCGTGGCCCCAGCCGAGTGAGGACCCGACTGCGGCTTCAACTCGACAGGCCCTTTTCGCTGCCTTGAAGCGCCAGGGCTACGACGCGAAGAAAACTTGCCGCACGCGCCGGCGAGCGAAAGGTGCCCAAGGGGAGGGAAACGCCCAAGAGCTCAGAGACGGAGGCAACGAACGCCTGGTGGTCCTCAGTGACCTCCCACAAGCCGGGGGGCGAAGTCTCCGCCCACGCGAGGAGCGCCTCCACTTGTTCACGGAGGTCGGAGATCTCCGGCGGGGTCACTTCGAGGCGAATGGTTTCCGGTCTGCCTTCCCCGGGCCAAACTCTTCCTGGCGCACGCATGTCCTTTCTGAAGGACAGAGGCCAAACCAAACGTTGCATGAAGTCCGGATGTTGAGCCGTCTTCGGGACGCTCGCCTGGGCGAAAGACCAAGAGCTCGCGATGCCCGCCGCCGCGGCCCCCCAAATGGGCGGGCCGGGCGCTCAGCGGGGGCTCGGGACGGAGGGGGGCAGTCGCCCCGAGGCCAAAGCGACAGTAGTCATTGGTGGCAACGTCGCCAGGCGATGTTGGCTCCCATCACTGGGGCTGACCGGACCGCTAGGCAATTGCGCGAACCGGATTGACGCACCGCGTTTATCATCCAGGCGTGCTATGGGAAACGACGCCGCGCCCGTAGCTCAATCGGATAGAGCGTCGGACTTCGAATCCGAAGGTCGGGGGTTCGATTCCCTCCGGGCGCGCAGTTTGGGTTCTCCTCGACCACTCCTTCCCGAACGAGACGCCGCTGAGATGACTCAATGAACATGACGAGTTTCGTCGCGCTGACCCTTTTTCTCGCACCGACTGAGCATGCGAAACCCACTGTCCAGAACGAACAGGTCACGGTCTGGGAGGCGACGTGGGCTCAGGGGCAGAGCATTCCGAACTGGCCCCGCGATGCGGTGCTGGTTTTTCTGACGGCAGGCAGCATCGAGATGGCCGGCACAGACGGCCGTCTTCACGTTCTTTTGCATCAACCGGGGGATGTTGAATTCGTCTCCCAGGAGTCTGCAAGCCGCCGTAACGTCTCCAAGGAGAGTCTTCGCGCCGTCGTCATTCAACTCGAAGGACACTCGCCGCCAGCACTCCCAAACCCGACGGGCCTTCGCGATGCTTTTGATCGTCCAGGAATCGAGAAGGCCTTTGACAACGACGAAGTAACAGCGTGGCGATACACGTGGGAGCGGGGGAGGCAGACGCCTCTGCACTTTCACTCGCGGGATGTGGTGGTCGTTTATTTGGCGGACGGTGTTCTCAAGTCCACCACGCCTGACGGGAAGAGCGTCCTAAACCCACATTCCTTTGGGTTCACGAAGTTCAGTCCACGCGGCCGTGTGCACTACGAGGAGCTGGTCGCGGGAGACGCCCGAGCCGTCATGGTAGAGCTCAAATGACGTTGGACGAGCTCGCTACGTTGCCAAGTCACAAAGCCCAACGACTCAAAGCTCCAGCGCAAAACCGCGGCCCGTGCGCGGTCTCGAGGCGCTGGCAGGCAAGTGCCGGCGCGGTTAACCCGAAGCAAGGAGCTACTTCCGAAGCAAAGCGTAGATCGTCGGCCCACTTGCCTTGTGGAGCTTGGCTAGCTCAGCGACAGAAGTCCCGCTTGACCGCGCCTTCTTGATTTCGGAAATCATTTCGGCGGTGAAACGACTCTTGCGGCCACGCTTTTTGCCGGTGCCCTTTGTCTTCTTTCCCGAGCCACGGGGGCGTCCTGGACCACGCTTCGCCTTGGAAGGCGCGCCGCCGAAGGCGCCGAGTCGTCGCTCAAGCATGTGATTGCTCTCAACCAAGGCCTCCATCTGGTGGAGCAAGTCCTTCAAAAGATCAAGAACGGTCATGTTTCTCCTTAGAGGTTCCTGGCTCCAATAGCAGGTCGGAACCAAAGAATGCGAGAAAATCGCGTTTTCGTTCCCTGAAAACTCTCCGGGAATACCAATATTTCCCGACTACCAAGCTCTAGAGGAACCTTCGACTTGCGTGCGCTCAGAAGGGAGTGGCCTCGGCTGGCATTCAGACGCTCGCTTGAAGTTTTGAAAAGGCCCACTCCACCTCGACGAAATGCGACTTCGGCCTGACCGAAATGTCGCGGAAAGCACCCTGGCACCACGAGTTGGACAAGGGCGTCGTCGGCGTGTGAGGTCGACGCGCAAAGCCGCTGCCGCGTCCAAAGCAATTCAGGGGAACCTTTTTAGAGCTGCTGGAATTGGTGCAGGTGCAGTCACTGAAAGCTCAGAGCAGATTGCGAATGGGGTTGGGCTCTCCCTCTCGAAATCGGCTCGGGCGCAGCTCATGGATGTCGAGGCTCCGTGCGGCGCCCAGCGTCAGGAACTCTGAGGCGAGCTGCCCGAGAGCAGGCGAATGCATGACGCCATGGCCGGATGACCCATTGACCAGTAGAAAGTTCTCGACGCTTTCCGCGAAGCCGACGATGGCGTGTTCATCCGGGGACATCTCGTAGAGGCCCGCGTAGGCCGAGGCGACCGGAATCCCATGAAGCGCTGGCACCCGGGCGCGACCGCATTCCAAAACGCTGTCCACCCAGAGTGGGTCTACCGAAGTGTCGAATGCTTCGATGGCGGGGACGCTGGGACGAAGCAAAAGGACGCGCTGGTCCCGGACCCGGCAGTGGAAACCATCGGCGAAGATTGTCATCGGCATTCCCTCTGGCAGCGCGGCCGTTGGAACGGTGACCGCCACCTGGCGGCGCAAGGCTGTCACTGGCAAGTCGATTGTTGCCAGCCGCGCGACTTCCCCAGCCCAGGGGCCGGCGGCATTGACGACCGCCCCACAGGCAACGCTCTCCGTCCTCGTGCTGACCTCGACGACGCGGCGCCCGAGGGTTTTCATTTGACGCACAGTCGACTGCAGAAAGCCTACCCCGAGGCGGAGCGCCGCTTCGCGGTAGCCGCGCTGAATCTCGGTGGGCCACAGGAAGCCGTCCACCTGAGAAAAGGTTCCGCCGAGGATGCCTTTGGAAGCGAGGTGCGGATTGTGCTCCAGCACCGCGCTGGCCGAAAGTTCGCGCGCTGCGGTGTAGCCGGCTGCTTGTTGCACGGCGAGCGCCTCACGCAGGCGCTCAAGTTGGTCGGCGGCGGAAGCGACGAAGAGGTAGCCGGAGGGCCGGTAGCCCGGGGCGACCCCTGTTTCATCTTCGAAGCGGAGGAGCTTCTCGAGAGAAAGAAGTGACAGCCTCACGTTGACCGAAGTGGCGAACTGGGCTCGGAAGCCGCCGGTGGCCCGCTCGGTGCTGCCCCCGCCTCGGTCGACGATGGTCACGCTGTGCCCGCCTGCTCGGGCGAGGTGGTAGGCGATGCTCCAGCCCATGACCCCACCGCCAATAACAACCACGTCCGCCTTCATCGCGCGAAGGCTGCTGCTGGGTCCCGCAGTGCCTTCAGCTCGATGGCATTCCCGCTCGGGTCCAGGAAGAACATCGTCGCTTGCTCGGCGGGGAGTCCCACGTAGCGCACCGAGGGTCGAATGAGAAATGTGATGCCGGCTGCGGTAAGGCGTTCAGCGACGCTCTGGAATTCCCCCCATTCGAGTAGCGCGCCAAAATGGGGGATGGGAACTTCGATACTGTCGACATGCCCCATCGCCGCCGGGCCCATGGGGCTACCGAGGTGAGCGGAGAGCTGGTTTCCGTAGAAGTCGAAGTCCACCCAAGTGTCTGTCGAACGGCCCTCTCGACAACCGAGCAACTCACGGTAAAACCTCCTTGTCGAAGTGAGGTCCTTGACGGCGAACGCGTGGTGAAAAGGGAGATGGGACATGGGAGTGCGCCGCGGGGCTGAACGAAAAGAGCATAATCCTGCGCCTTCCAGCTTCGAAACCCGGAATCGCTCGACATTGGATGAGGGCCCCATGGAAGGAGACGAGAAAGCGACTGCTTCAAACGCCCACGCGAAGGCATTGGCCCTCAACCTCGACGCGTCCATCTACGGAACTTTTGCCGAGATTGGAGCGGGGCAAGAAGTAGCCCAATGGTTTCTGCGGGTCGGCGCTGCCTCGGGGACCGTGGCGCAGACCATCTGCGCCTACGACAAGGCCTTTAGCGACGACCGCTACGGGAAGGGCACGCGGTACGTTTCGCGAGAACGGCTCCTCGCCATGCTGGAGCGCGAGCACACGCTCGTCAGCCACGAGCTTGGCGAGACGCGGGGCGGCACCACACGCTTCTTTTCGTTTGCTGACACTGTGGCTGGAAGAAACTTCAAAGGCGACAACCACCAACACGGTTGGGTCGGGATTCGCTTTGAGGCCGACCCAAGGAGTGCGCCCAACGACATCTTGCTCCATGTGGAGTTGCGGGACCCGACGGCCGCCCAGCAGAGCGAGTCGCTCGGGATTCTGGGCGTAAACCTCATCGATGCAGCGTTCCACCACCGTGGTTCGTCTACTGAGTTTCTTGGGTCCCTCTTCCAAGGGCTTTCCCGCAAGAACCTCGAGGTCGATGTCATCGGGTTGAGCGGCCCGACCTTCGATGGAGTCGATGCTCGCGCCTGGTGTGTTCGCGCTCTGCGGCAGCGGATGTGCCACGTCGTGGTGTTCGACCGAGACGGACGGCCCGTCGAGCCCTCCACGGTGCTTAGAAAGCGGCCGCTCATCGTCGAGAGCGGTCGTTTCGAGGCTGCCGCACCATTTCAAGTGGAGCTGCTGAAATCGGCCCAGCGACAGATGGGGAGGGAGTTCCCCTCGCTGAAGGCGCCGCCCACGACACTCGTTGCCATGGTGGTCGACGACGCCATCGAAGCCGAGACTCCGGATACCGAGTTGGTCAAACGGGTGGACCGGCTGGTCGAGGTGGCGGCAGTCGCAGTGACAGATTTCGCTCAGGCCTACCGCTTGGTGGAATTCCTTCACCGCTTTACAGCCGAACCCATTCGGCTGGCGGTGGGGGTATTGACGCTGGCGAAGCTTTTCGTCGAGGACACCAACCGAGCCCTCCCTGGGAGTCTGTTGGAGAGGCTAGGAAGGCTCTTGACGGAGAACGTACGCCTCTATGTTTCACCCATGCCGGTGGAAGCCTTTAGGGCCGATTTGGACGGCGGTCTGGCGACGATGTTTGCATTGCCAACGAGTGGACCGGTCACGGTTGAGCACCTCCTTCCTCCTCCACCGATGGGTGAACTCCTGCGGTATGTGCGCGCCGCAGGCTGGCTGGTGCCCACCGACGGCGCTTGAGTGGCGTCCATCGCCGGGACGCGGGCGTGGCCGCCGCGCCGTTCCCCCTTGGCGGATGGACCTTCTTGGGCCTCGCATCAACGCGACCGGTGGGGCGGGCTTCCGCCGCACTCAGGCCCACTCGCAGCCTTCCCGTTACTTCTTCTTCATGCTCGCGACGAAGGCATCCTGCGCCTTCTTCATTTCCTCAGGAGTCATATCCTTTGTGTGCTGCGCGAGCATCCAGATGTTGCCCCAGCGGTCCGAGACCTGCGCGATTCGGTCGCCCCAAAACATATCCGTGGGCGGCAAGCTCGCGGTGGCACCAGCGTTGGTGGCACGCTTGAATGCGGCATCAACTCCGTCGCCGTAAATCCAAATTTTGGACGGCATCGGAGCCGTTCCCATCTCCGGCGCAGCGTCACTGACGAAGACGGTGGAGTCTCCGATGCGCAGCATCGAGTGCCACACTTTCTTACCGCTTGGGTCCATGGCGCGATTAACTTCCTCTGCACCGAAAGCGCGCGAATAGAATGCGATGGCGTCGGCAGCGCCGTCCATGATGAGCGCCGGGGTAACGGAGTGCATGCCAGATGGAATCGCGGAGACTTTCGTCATGGGAGGACCTCCTGGAGGGAGCTGCGGAGGTTCCGTCCGCCCGACGAATCCGTCAACCCCACACACAGAGAAGAGCAGGCTCTGCTAGCTTTTTAACAACGATGCGAACCTCCTCCGTCTTCCTCGCAGCAAACCTGCTGCTGGCGTTTCCCGTCCATGGACAACCCGCCGCTGTGGCGAACGACTCAGCGAGCGGTCTGCAGAAGGACCTCCCCACGCTGATGCAGCCATTCATCGGCGACTGGGACGCCATCCGCCCCCGCGGTGCGCTTCGGGCGCTGGTGGTTTACAGCAAGACCTTCTACTTCGTGGACCGAGGAACGCAACGCGGTGCCACGTACGAGATGCTCAAGGCGTTTGAACAGGACATCAACCAGAAGCTCCACACGAAGGACATCAAGTTCAGCGTGGTCTTCATTCCTGTCGCACGCGACCAAGTCATCCCATGGTTGAAAGCAGGGAAGGGTGACCTAGCGGCGGCGAGCCTGACCATCACGCCGGACCGGGAGAAGGAGGTTGATTTCTCCGAGCCCTTCTCGACGGAGGTCTCGGAGATAGTCGTCACCGGACCGAGGGGTCCCAGCATCGCGAGTGCCAATGAACTCTCAGGACAAAAGATTCACGTCCGGAAGTCCTCGAGCTACTGGGAGCACCTCGAAGGGCTGAACAAGCAACTCGTTGCTCAGGGCAAGGCACCGATAAAGCTCGTGCCCGCTTCCGAGGAGCTCGAGGACGAGGACCTGCTGGAGATGGTGAATGCCGGACTCATTCCCATCGTCGTCGTCGACCGCTTCAAAGCGGTTTTTTGGAAGCAGATTTTCCCGAAACTGAACTTCGACCCTGAGGTCGCTATCAGCACCGGGGACTCGATTGGGTGGATGCTTCGCAAGGGCAGCCCGCAACTCAAAGCCTTGGTTGACGATTTCGTCCGAACACACAAACGGGGCACGGAGTTTGGAAACATCCTTGCGCAGCGGTATTTCAAGAACGCCCATTACGTGAAAGAGGCCACCTCCGACGCGGAGATTGGCAAGTTCCAGCAGACGGTCGACCTTTTTCGAAAATATGCCGGCAAGTACGACATCGACTACCTGCTGATGATGGCGCAGGGCTACCAGGAATCCCGTCTCGAGCAGCAAGCCAAGAGCACAGTTGGCGCAGTCGGTGTCATGCAGCTGATGCCAGAGACGGGCAAGCAGATGGCGGTCGGCGACATCACCCAACTCGAGCCCAACATCCACGCCGGCGTGAAGTACCTCAAGTTCATCGAGGACACCTATTTCGCCGACTCACCCACCGACCCCCTGGTGAAGGCCCTCTTCGCGTTTGCCGCCTACAACGCCGGGCCCAACCGCATCCAGGAACTACGCAAGGAAGCGGCGCGCAAGGGCTACGACCCGAATCGCTGGTTCCGCAATGTGGAGTATGTCGTCGCGGAAAAAGTGGGACAGGAGACAGTCACTTACGTCTCCAACATTTTTAAGTACTACATCGCCTATCAGCTGATTACCGAGCAGGCTCTCGATCGCCAGACCGCGAAGCAGCAAATGGAATCCGGAAAGCCTTGACCTCGCCCGTTGGGGCAGGTGCCTCGCACCTCACTGCCCCGCGCTGGCCATAGGGTCGAACATCAGCTCATCCACATAGCACCACCCCCACGTTTCTCCTGGCTCCCAAGAACGCAACAGGGGGTGCTTGCTGGCATGAAAATGCTTTGTGGCATGCTTGTTCTTCGACGAGTCGCAACAGCCGACGTGCCCACAGGTCAAGCACAGCCGGAGATGCACCCAGGTGTCTCCCATGCGCAGACACTCCTCACAGCCTTTGGCGCTCGGGCGTACAGTTTTGATGTCCTTGAGATGAGGACAGGTCATGGCTCACTCCAGCCGATGTCCAGCAGAGAACGGACGACGCCCGGATGCTACGCCGAACCCACCCTTGCCTGTCTGCTTCAAAGCGTTGCAAACTCGACTGTTTGTAACTGGAGGCCGGCGTCGCCTGAGTCGGGTGGGAGCAGTGCGTGCATGGCTGCAGACTGGGATAAGCAGGCCGGGCGGCCGGGTGCCTCCAAGGAAGGCGCGCGTCCAGGGCAGACGCCACGCACGCCCACGCCAATTTCGGCCTCGACCGAACCCATTCCCTTGACGTCAGCGGTCACTCAGCCGCCCGTTCCAGGTGGGCCGACCTTGGAGGTCGGCGAGCGGCTCGCGAACCGCTTCGCCATCCTCCGCTTCATCGCCCGCGGTGGCATGGGCGCGGTGTACGAGGCGGAGGACACGGTGCTGCGGACCCGAGTGGCCGTGAAAACCATCCTCCCGGAGTTCGCCGCCGATCCGACGGCGATGGAACGCTTCCGACGCGAAGTACTGCTCGCTCGGCGCGTCACGCACTTGAACATCTGCCGGATGTTCGAGCTCTACGAGGCCGTGGACGCGCGCGGAGAACGTCTCCATTTCCTCACGATGGAGTTGCTCTTGGGCGAGACGCTGGCCCAGCGGCTCACCCGGACTGGTCCCATGGCCAGCTATGAGCTCTTCGTCCTTCTCCGCCAAATGGCGGATGGTCTGGAGGCGATGCACATCCAGGACGTCATCCACCGAGACTTCAAGCCGGCCAACGTGTTTCTCATGCAGCGGGTGCCGGACGCTCCGGGGCACCAGGGCAACGCCTCGCTGCGTGCCGTCATCACCGACTTCGGCATCGCCCGGGCGCTCCACAGCAACGGCCGCCATGATCAGGACGCATCGGTGACGAGTCGCGTGGGCTTCATCGGAACGCCGGCCTACATGGCGCCAGAGCAGCTCACCGGCGGGACGCCGTCACCAGCGACAGACATCTATGCGCTGGGCGTTGTCCTCTACGAGGCGCTGACAGGCAGCGTGCCCTTCTCCGGAGAAACGGCGCTTGAGGCCGCGATGAAGAGGCTTCACCAAGCGCCGCCCGTTCCTTCGGCGCTGGTGAAGAACCTCGACCCACGCTGGGATGTCACCATCCTCCGGTGTCTCGAACGGGAGCCGCAGAAGCGTTTCCGCTCTGTCCTGGATGTCGTCCGGGCTGTCGGCCAACAGACGCTCGACCCACGGAAAGCGGTGGCTGTCCTCGGGTTTCGCAACCTCGCGGGTCGACCCGATGGCGCCTGGCTCTCCATGGCACTGGTCGAGATGCTCACCCGGGAATTTCAGGAGGCCAGTCAGACGCTTCGGACGTTGCCCGCCGAGGAAGTGGCGCGCGCCCAGCGAGCGCTCGCGCTCGGCGCCCAGGACACGCTTCCTCGCGAGACGCTGGAGCGCCTTCGCGACAGCAGCGGGGCGCAGCTGGCAGTCCTCGGCTCCTACCTCTGCTTGGGTCACGCATCGTCCAGCGCGCTTCGGCTGGCCATCCGCGTCCAGGACACCTCCTCCGGCGAAGTCATCGCTGTCTGGTCGGAGAAAGGCACGGTTGGCGAGCTGCAAGAACTGGCGACTCGTGCCGGTACGGAGCTGCGGGCGAGACTCAGTGCCACTCCAGCTCCGGTTCCCGCCGCAACCTGACCGCTCGCTCGAGGTGTCAGTTTTGGTCGCGGGAGGCGAGGAAACGGTCTCGCTCGGGGCCTTCGGTGAGTTCCTCGGCAAGCGCGTCATAGAGCTCGGTCGCATTGCGAGCGCTCTTCGCCGCTCGGCGGACGAGTGCCCGGGCCACGGGCCCCAACGCACGGGCCAGACTCTGCTCTGCCCGGCGGAGCACGTCCTCTCCGAGGTAGAGGGTGCCCAGAAGCGGCTGTGTCGCGCCCATACCCTCGGCGGGTCGAGCCGGAGCCCGCTGTGCCGCTGTCCGTGGCGCCGAAGCGGGGGCCTGAGCTGGAACGGGCGGTGTCCGCGGTGCGGGCGCCGCTTGGGTGCGCGGAGACGGAGCAGCCGCAGTGCGCGGAGACGGAGCAGCCGCAGTGCGCGGAGCGGGGTGATGCGCCGCGGCGGGCTTCACTAGCGTCAGGGTCTTGAGAAACGTGCGGCGGATTTCCCCATCGGGAAGGGAGTTGGCGAGCGTATGCGAGGCGGCGTCGAGATTGGGCGCTTCGTGCGCCACCCGGTCGACCAGAACGCGCGCGATGGGGCCGACATGTGGAGCGAGCGCGGCCTCCAACTTGGCGCGCTCCTCCGGGTTAAGCCGGCCCTCGACTCGCGCGGGAAGGACGGCCACTGGGACTGCCTGCGTCGGGGGCCCGCTCTTGCGGGAGGCGGAAATCCACTTGCGGGCGAAGACGAGGAAGGCGGTCCGGTCATCCTCATCGGTGAGGGCGTCTGCGAGGAGGTCACAGAGGGTGCGCGGGTCTTGCGTTTGTTGCGCGGAGCGCTTCACCAGCATCGGCGCGAGCGGTCCCATGGCCTTGGCGAGCGCGGCCGACAGCTCGCTGAGGGCTTCCGGCCGCCAGCCGGCACTCGGGGTGGGTAACACCGGCGCCGCCGGGCCTTGCGCGGGGGCGGCCGGTGCTCCGCCGACTGGGGCGGCCGGGAAGGCTGGGGCCCCCACGGGGGGAGGCCGGGGCGTACTGCCCGCCGGCCACGTTGCATCGACCATCGCCCGGGCCCCGCCGACCGGCGCAAGCTCGTAGAGGTCTACGTCGCGCGCCCCCGGCAAATGACTCGCTCCGTGGTGGTGGAAGAGCTCCCGGTATTCGTCGGAAAGGCTCGACACCAGCTCGAAGAAGGACCGCGAGGCGAGGATTTGCGACGGAGCGGCAAAGCTCAGCAGAGCCTCGGCACCGTGCATCCCCTCGCCGAGCAATTGGGTGTGCCCCGGCCCTTCCTCCAGCACCTTTACGGGGCCGAGGTTGACGCCCAGCCGGACCTGAAGGTCGGGGAAACTCGCCGTCTCCTGCTGCAGGCTGTCGCGGATTCCGATGGCGACGAAGACCGCGTCCTCGGGGTCTCCCGGAAAGCAAACGACTGCACCGTTGCCTGTGTCCAACAGAATGCGGTCGGTGGCAGGCAAATGCCCCACCGTGCGAGAGACGACGTCGCGCACGCGCTGCTGAAGGTCGGGCGCGGGGGAGGCACTTGCCGCCTCCCCCAAGTCCAGGAACACGACCGTGCCCATGAAGGTCCTGTTCCCTTGGGTCTTCATCAAAGCGTTCTCGCGTCGCCTCCCGAGCAGTTCATTCGAGCAGCTTCATCGCCTTCTCTAGGCTTCGGCGGAGGCGATTAAAGGACGTAGCGAGTACACCAATCTCGTCCTTGCTGGTGACGGAGAACTCCGGGATTTGCAGATTGCCAGTACTGATCTCATCCGCCGCACGCGACATGCGGACGATGGGACGAATCACCATGACCGAAAGGGTGATGTTGAGCACGACGAAGGCGAGCAAGAACACGGCGACGAGCGACGTCAAGAACGTACGGAAGGCAGCGTCGGCCTTGGCGAGGGGCACGGCCATCGGGACCGAGATGATTTGCGCCCCGACAATCTCGTTGTGCTTCCAGCCGAAGCCGTTGGCCGGGCCGTACAGAGAAATCATCGACGGGGGCGCACGGGCGACGGTGTCATGGCACACCAGACATTTTTCATTGGTGATTTTCAATGGTCGCGCTCGATAGAGGGAAGGCCCACTTGGAGTCTCACGGGTTCCGCCCATTTCGGTCAGATCGGCATTGTTTCGGAACTGGGTGACCAGGTCGGCCTCCCATTCCACAGTCTTGTCCCGTGGATTGGTCGGATTGAGCGTTGCTTCCTTGTAAGTGTACTCGGGATATTTCTGACGGAGGTTATTGAAGACCTCAGTGGCCGCGTACGCTGGCACCGACTGTGGGAGGAAAACCCGCATCAGCTGTAGCTCCAGGTTGGGCTTCACCTGTGTGTTGGTGTAGCTGCGGACGGCGAGCGCTGCCTCCATCATCAAATCAGCATTTCGCGCCACCTCGTCCTGAGCGTTCCTGTCGAGGATGCGTTTGGAAATCCAGGCCGAGCAAGCGATGCCGATGGCAAAGACAGCGATGAGCACCAGATTGAATTTGAGACGCAGCCCCATGGTGCACTCCCTCTAGTGGCAGTTCCCGACCATCTCTTCGTAAGCCTTGGTGAACCCGATGAGGCTGATGTCTGCATCATGCGTCCCGGTTACGGGCCAGGTCGGCCAGAAGCGGAGCTGGACGCGCGCTCGGAGCCCAGCCTTGAATTGCGGGATGAGCATCGCCACGCTGGCCGCATCAAAGGCCACCGTCTTGTCATTGCTGAGCTTCTCGAATTTTACGAAAGCGTTCTTGTCCACCTGGATGCCGATGTCCCCGGAGCCCCCATCGAAGGTGGAGAGACTGACGATTTGAACGCTGTTGTCGGCGTTCACGATGAGCTGCGCTGTCACCTTTTGGTACCCGTCGTTAATGGGAGCCTTTTCCGACTCGATGCGGCACTTCACCGTCCCGCCCTCCTCTGTGCGCTGGACGTGCCAAGTGGACACCGGTTCAGGAGGCGCTGCACCGAGCAGAAGCAAGGGAGCGAGCTTTAGGGTCCGGCTAACCATTCCGGATGACTTCATTTCACACTGCCTCCGCATGGCCACAAAGAGACCCAAACATAGGAGGGTGGTACTTTTGAACACAAGGCGTTCCAGGACTTCAGGAAGAAGGCGTCCGTCGGCTGCCCATCGCCACTGCCCGCGTGAAAAACCAGCTCCGGACTGACGACGGGGGCCGCTCCTAAGTTATGCCGCTCTGCGGCATAGCTCGCCTGGTCCAGGGGGTTTGGGTGGGTACGCCGAGGCTCTAACTCCTTCTGCACAAACGCCCCGGGGCGGTTAGCCCGGCCGGCATGCCCCTCCAGCGAATTGACCTATCCACGTTGCGCGGCCCCGAAGTGCGGTCGCGCATTGCCGAGGCCGTCCACCGCGCACTGGTGGAGGCCATCGCCGTCCCTGTCGATGACCGCTTCCAGGTGGTGACCGCCCATCCGCCCGGCGAGCTCGTGTTCGCCCCAAGCTACCTCAGCATCCCCCACCAGGACCCGGTGCTGGTGCAGGTGACGCTCAGCCGCGGCCGAACGACGGAACAGAAGCAGGCCCTTTACCGGCGGATGGCCGAGCTCATCGAGGCGGCCGGGGTACCTCCCAACGAGCTCGTGGTGAGCCTGGTGGAAGCCGGTCGCGAGGACTGGTCTTTCGGGAATGGCATCGCCCAGTACGTGCCGGAGAAGTAGCCTCCCCGGGGGATGATGGCGCTTCACCACCGCACCTGCTCCCTTTGCGAGGCCATGTGCGGGCTGAGTCTCGAGGTTGAAGGGGGACGCGTCCTCTCCATCCGCGGAGACAAGGGCGACCCGTTCAGCCGCGGCTATTTGTGTCCAAAGGCCACGGCTCTCAAGGACGTCCACGAGGACCCAGACCGTCTGCGTGCTCCGGTGCGGCGCACCGCGAACGGCTGGCAGCGCCTGTCCTGGAAGGAGGCGCTCGACGAGACGGCGGACCGGCTCCTGACCATCCAGGAGAAGCAAGGGCGAGACGCGGTGGGCGTCTATTTGGGCAACCCCACCGTCCACAACCTAGGGACGCTGCTTTCCGGTGTCGCCTTCGTCAAGGCCTTGGGCACCCACAACCGGTACTCGGCGACGAGTGTCGACCAGCTTCCGCACCACTTGGCTGCACTGTTGATGTTCGGTCACCAACTGCTGCTCCCCATCCCGGACGTCGACCGCACCATGTTCCTGCTCGTCCTGGGAGCCAATCCAGCGGTGTCCAACGGAAGCTTGATGAGCGCGCCGGGGATGCCGCTGCGTCTCAAAGCGCTCCAGGCGCGAGGCGGGCGCCTGGTGGTGGTTGACCCGCGTCGCACCGAGACGGCCGAGGTGGCCGACGCTCACCACTTCATTCGCCCCGGGACGGATGCGTTGCTCTTGCTCGCGCTGCTGCACACGCTCTTTGCGGAGAAGCGCGTCCACCTTGGGCGCTTGGCGCCGCTCGTCGAGGGCATCGACGTCGTCGAGCGTCTGGTGCTGGCGTTTCCCCCGGAAGTGGCGGCGGTTCCGACCGGAATCCGAGCAGAAACCATCCGCGCCCTGGCCCGTGACTTTGCCGACGCGACGTCGGCCGTAGCCTACGGCCGCGTGGGCCTGTCCACGCAGGAGTTTGGTGGCCTGGCGCAGTGGCTGCTCAACGTCCTCAACACCCTCACCGGCAACCTCGACCGCCCCGGCGGGGCGATGTTTACGCTCCCCGCGCTGGATGTCATCGGACGAGGCTCGAGCCCGGGCCACTTTGCCCGCCGCCGTTCTCGCGTGCGGGGACTCCCGGAATTCGGCGGAGAGTTTCCGGCAGCCACGCTGGCCGAGGAGATGCTCACCCCGGGCCCGGGTCGCATCTCGGGACTCGTCACCGTCGCCGGAAACCCGGTGCTCTCTACGCCCAACGGCACCCAGCTCGACCGCGCGCTCGCCTCGTTGGACTTCCTGGTGTCGGTGGATTTCTACGTCAACGAGACCACCCGCCACGCGCACCTCATTCTGCCGCCTCCCTCACCGCTGGAGCACGACCACTACGACGCAGTTTTCCACCTGCTCGCAGTGCGTAACACGGCGAAGTACTCACCACGGCTCTTCGCGCCCGAGCGGGGAGCCCTGGAAGACTGGGAGATTTTCCACGGGCTCACGGCGCGTCTCGCCCGCCGTCGGCCGCTCGGCTGGCTACGACAGCAGGCCAGAGGGCTCGTCCTGCACCAGGCCACGCCTCGGCGGCTGTTGGACCTCGGGCTCCGTCTGGGGCCGTACGGATGGCGCTCACCCCAGCGCCTTTCGCTGCGGGTGCTGGAGGCCGCACCGCACGGCGTCGACCTCGGTCCGCTCCAACCTTGCTTCCCGGACCGGCTTTTCACAAAGGGGAAGCGCATCCGCCTTGCCCCGGCGCAGTTGGTGGCGGACGTCGAGCGACTGCGGACGCGCTGGCTTGCCGGAGCGGCCACTCCGACTGGGGCGCTCCAGTTGGTGGGCCGACGTCAGCTTCGGAGCAACAACTCCTGGATGCACAACAGCCTTCGTTTGGTGAAGGGGCCGGTACGCTGCACGCTGCTCATGCACCCGGAAGACGCGACGGCCCGCGGACTCGCCCACGGAGAGTCCGTGGTGGTGGAGTCCCGGGTGGGGGCGATTCCGCTTCCGCTCGAAGTGAGCGAGGAGATGATGCCCGGGACGGTGAGCATTCCGCACGGCTGGGGCCACGGCCGGGCGGGCGTGAAAGCCACCATCGCCCAGGCGCACGCCGGTGCGAGCATCAACGACCTCACGGATGACCTGGCCATCGACGCTCTCACCGGGGGAGCCGCCTTCAGCGGCGTCCCGGTGCACGTGCGGCGCGCCGAGCGTTAGCCGAGGAAGCCCAAGTTGGCGGTCGGGTAGCGACCGACGTAGGGCAACACGGTGGTTAAATCTGCTGGGCTCACTCCAAACCACGTGGCCAGGGTGGCCGCGTATTGGTCCACAGCAGTGGTCGGCACCCACCGCCCCTGGCTGGTGAAGTCATCGGGCCCCCCCAATTGAAGCGTCGGGAAGGTGCCATACGTCTGGCGCCCCTTGACCGCTCCTCCGATGACCAGTTGGTGGTTTCCCCACGCATGGTCCGAGCCATCGCCGGAGGCAGGCTGCAGCGTCCGGCCGAAGTCAGAGAGCGTGAAGGAGGTGACTTGCGACGCGACGCCGAGTTGGACAGTGGCCTGGTAGAAGGCCATCAGCGCGGGCGAAAGGTCGCTGAAGAGGCTGCTCTGCCGCTCGAGCTGGGTATTGTGCGTGTCGTAAGTGCTCTGGCTGACGAAAAAAATCTGCCGGCCAACGCCCAGCGTCGACCGGGCCTCGATGAGGCGCGCCACCTGCTTCAGCTGAAGAGCGATGCTCGAGGTGAGGCCGGTGAAGAGCCCGTCCACCGTAGAACCCGTCCCCGCCAGCACTGGAGCCACCAGCTTGCTCGCGGACAAGGCCAGCGACGCCTCGGACTGCGTCGCTTGGACGATGAGATTTTGCTCCTGCAACATCCGCACGTCGTCCAGGGCCTGCAGCCGGGCGTTGGCCGCTGCCGAGCCGTTGAAGCCCGAGAGTCCAAAGCCTCCCCCCGCCGGCGGCAGGGCCAAGGGGCTGGACGAGGTGCCCACGGTGAAGAGCTGGTTCCCGCTGATGGAAATAACGGAGGGGAGAGGGCCGGACCCCAAACCATCTGCGATGCGGCCGCCCCAGCCAGTGCGCGAGTACTGGTCCGAGAGGGCCGTCTGCCACTGGTGCTGCTGGTCCTGGTGGGACAGCAGACTGATGGGGAGGGGCACGCTATTTGCGAGGAAAGTCTGCTTCGTCGTCGGGGCCAGCAGCGTCCCGACGTTGAAGACGACACCCAGAACGCCGTCGTTCCAAAGCGTCGGGAGGTCGGGAAGGTTGGGGTGAAGTCCGTAAGCCGCCGAGCCCGTCGCTGGTGCCAGCGGCAAGAGCGAGGCCAGCGGGAGAGCCAGACCGCCGGTCCCGGTGCCGCGGGCCGCGGCGTAGGCTGCGTAACCGGCGCTATCCACCGGCACCACCATGTTGTTGCCGTCGTTTCCCCCGAAGAGGAAGACGCAGACCAGCGCGCGGTAGTCATCCGCGGTTTGGGCCCAAGCCCTTCCCTCGCCGAAGCGTGAGAAGGAGGCGGCCACGCCCACGGCTCCCAGGGCTTCCAAAAAGCTTCGACGAGAGATGCGCATGGTCACTGCTCCACTTGGTATTGGGCCGAGGTCCCGACGACGTAGACCGCTGCCCGTACCCGGTCGAGCGGGTCCGAGGCAGCAACCGCGTTGACTGCATCCAGCACCGCTTGGCGCATTCCCGAGGACATGGTGCCGTGCATGAGCAGTGCGTTGAGCCTGTCGGCCAGGGCGCCTGCGTCACCGGCCGACGTCATCAGGCTCGTCAACGGAGCGCTGGTGCCGGTCGCGCCGGGGATGGTGGGGTCCGGGGCGATGGCATCGAAGAGCAGGGCGTAGATGAAATTCGACCGGACGAGGACGCTGGCCGTATCCAGGAGGGTCGAAGGTGGGCTGACCAGTGTCGTCCCGTTGAGCGGGTAGTTGGGTGGGTAAAAGTTGAAGACGCTGCCGGCCTCGTAAACGGGCTGCTCCAGGGCGGAGCTTGCGTTCCGGAGGTACACGCCGTCGCTCTGGACTTCCAACGCCCGGGCCAGGTTGGCGGCCAGGAGCGCCGGCTCGCGAAGCTTCCCGTAGCCCGTTCCGGACTGGACGGGGCCGCGCGCCTCGGAGTCGAGGAGGATGGCCTTCACCACCGCCTTCAGGTCTCCGCGGACGCCCGAGCCATTGTCGGCGAAGGCCGCACTCACTCGGGAGACGTAGCCTGCGCTCGGGTTACTGGTGACAAGAAACTGGATGAGCTGCTTTCCAATGAAGGGGCCGACGTTGGGATGGTTGAAGAGAAGGTCGAGAGCGCCTTCCAGGTCCTGAGCGGCCGACTGGCCCGCCGGAAGGGTTGCGCCGTCGAGGAGGGTCTTCAGCGTCACGTCGTGATTGCTCTGCACGGCCTCCATCACCCCGCGGTAGTTGGTGGGATTGTGCGGCTTCTGGGTGGCACCGGGGACGGTGGGGTAGGTCCAGCCGGTGAAAACGGCCGCGAAGCCGTCGACCACGCTCTGGTCATAGGTCGGCAGCGGCTGCCCGTTGCTGTCGGTCACCACCGTCCCATCGGCGTTCAGCTTGACCAGCCCGATGGAGAAGAGTTGAAGGAGCTCCCGCGCGTAGTTCTCGTTGGGGTGGGTCCCGGCGGTGGGGTTGGCCTTGTCGTTGTTCACCATGTTGAGGTACCGGCCCATGGCAGGACTGAGCGTGACGTCCTGGAGAATCTGCCGGAAGTTGGAGAACGCATCGTTTGACAAGAGCTGCTCGTAGTCGGCCATTCCGTAGGTGCTGTTCACCTCTCCGTCGCTCACCACGAAGATTTGACTGAGCGCGAAGGCCACCCGCTGCCGGAGTTGGTCCTCTCCCACGAGCGCATTGTGAAAGAACTGCACCGCCGGTTGAAAAGCGGTGAAGTTGTCGCGGTAGCAGTTGGAAGGTGCGCTGAGCGGGCACACCACCGCCGGGGGCTGCAGCACCACCGGGTAGCTGCCGAGACTGCTCGCCGACGCTGCGAACTGCGCGTCGACAAACCCGGAGAAGCCCCCGTCCTGCAGCGACGCCGCCAGCGCCTCGGTGGGCCCAAAGGTACTCTGTTCCAGAAATCGCACTGCGTCCGGCGAGAGCGCGCTCCCGGCGGGCGGCGGTGTCGAGGAGCTGCTGCAGGCCACGGCCAACGCGAGCGCCAACGGACACGCCAGGCGCACCGACTCACCTAGCGCCCTGGGCCTCGTCACTGAAAGCACCACCGTCCTCATGTGTCATCCTCCGGGGGAGCGCCTAGCGCTTCGAACACGCAACCGACGGGGCGGGATGCGGGAGATTCACCGGGAATTGCAACTTCAGGGCGAATTGTCGGGTCGCCGTGCCGCAGTGCGTTAGCGGGTCATGGGCGACTGGGGTAGCATTCAGGGCACCGCTTTACGGGCGAGCCATGGACGAGGCGTTGTCACAGGACGCGGAGACGTTGCGGCTTCGTCAGCTGTTCGAGCGAAAGCTGCATGGACTTGCGGCCGAGAGCCGGGCCGCATTCGCTCTCACTGCCGAAGAACCGGTGTTGTCCGCGCTGTGTTTCGACCCGTTGCCCTCGGTGGCTTCGCAGCTGCTGAACAATCCGCGTTTCGGGCTGCACCAGGCGCGCCTCCTCGCCGCCCACCACCCGCACCCGTCGGCGCTGCAAGCGCTCGCGGTGCGCGAAGCCTTTCTGCGCGACGCCGAGGTGCAGCGGCTGCTGCTGCGTAACGTGCAGCTTCCGGCGAGCTTGCTGCAGCGGCTGCTCGCACCCAGGCGCCTGCTGGACTTGTTCCGGCTCAGCATCAGCCGCGACCTCCCGGAGAAAAACCATCGTGCGACGCGCGAGACGTTGCGACAGAAATTCGCCAACACCGCGGCGCCCGAGGAGAAGGTGGAGCTTCTCTTCCATACCGAGGGCCGGGTGCTGGTCCAGCTGGCCGGCCTCCCGCTCGACCAGAAAACCGCCGCGCTTCTATGCGGGCGGACCGTCAGTTCGGGACTTTTGGTACAAAACCTCGCGCGCTGGGGCGCAACACCGCCCAGCGTCCTGGCGCACCTCCTCAAACAGGCCGTGGTGAAGCACCAGCCTCAACTGCGGACGGCCCTCCTCCAGCACCCCAATGTCCCGGGCGCTGCCAAGTCCATGGAGGGCTGATGCCTCCCGACGGAGACGCTAATGCCCTGGGCTCACGCGCTCGGAGCAGATAAGGCGAGGCTCACTCGAGGGCTTCCGGTCGTGGGGCCGCCGGACATGCGGAGGAGGGGAGTGATGGAGCGCAAGATGGGGTGGGTGGTCGTCGTTTCCTGCCTGTTGGACGTGGCTCCGGCGGTAGCCCAGGACGGAGCCGCACCGAAGCCTTCAGTCCCCACGGCGCCCAAGCACCACGTGCTCAAAGCGACGCCGGAGACGGTGCAATGGGGATGGTTGGACCCCAAGGAGCCTCCGCAACTCACCATTGCTTCGGGCGACATCGTCTCCATTGAGACGCTAATGCACGCCAAGGACAAGATTCAGAAGGGTACGTCGATGGAGGAAATCGTCGCCTTGCGCAAGGCGAACCCCGGCGGTGGGCCCCACTCGTTGACTGGCCCCATCTATGTGGAGGGCGCAGAACCCGGGGACGTCCTGGAGATTAGAATTCTGAAGATTGTCCCCAAGAAAGTGGGGACCAACTTCAACTTGCCGGGGAAGGACTTTCCCACCATCGGCGCACTGGCCTCCCAGTTCCCCGAGGGGCACGTCCAGTACTTCGACCTCGACTGGGCGAAGAAGCAGACCGTCTTCAAGCCGGGAATTGTGATTCCGCTCAAGCCCTTCCCCGGGACGCTGGCCGTCGGCATCGACCCCGACGACCCCTCCCCGAGAAAGGGCGGCTCGAAGGACCCGTTGGCTCCGGTGAGCACGCTGCGCCCGTGGAAGAATGGCTCGAACATGGACATCAACGAGCTGACCGCCGGGACCACCATCTTCATCCCCGTCTTCCTCAAGGGAGGACTCATCTGGACCGGGGATTCGCACTGCGCGCAAGGAAACGGTGAAGTCAACCTGACAGCCTTGGAGTGCTCGTTCGACAACATCGAAATCCAAGCCATCGTCCGCAAGGACATGAAGCTCACCTGGCCTCGCATCGAGACACCCACCCACTACATCCAGGTGGGCTTCGACGAGAGTTTGGACAAGGCGATGGTCCTCGCCGTCGGAGAAACGGTGGACTTCCTGGTGAAGCAGAAGGGGCTTGACCCGTATGAGGCCTATTCTCTGACCGCGCTCGTCGCGGACTGCCGAGTGAGCCAAGTGGTCGACGTCCGCAAGGGCGTCCACTGCATGGTGCCCAAGAGCATCTTCGTGGCCAAGCACTAGAGCCCGCTCCTGGGGAATTCACCCATCGGCCCGAAAGCTCGCCTTGACCTTCGCCGGCGCGCAGGACGACGCTCGCCGGCCACATGCGCCTAAGTCGCGACCTGGGCGTGCCCCTGGCCCTTACCGGTTGTCTCCTGCTGCTCTCGGGCGCGGGCGGCGCCGCCGAGCCGCCGGGCGAAAACGCACCTCGTCCCGAGGAGGCGTACGTCCGCCTCCATGACCACCGGGTCTTCTCGCTCCATGTGGCCCACGGGACCCAGTCGCCCGAGTCACGGGCGCGAGATGCCTCGCAGGCGCTCGGTAATGCGCTGAATGGCACCGGCCCGAAGCGCGTCGAGGTGAAGGAGCAGGGGGAATCCGCCACCATCTACGTGGACGCGGCGCCGGTGCTCCAGCTGTGGGCGGAGGACGCGGCGGCGGCCGGCGACGCGACCCTCAGCGTCCACGCCTCGAAGGCGAAGACAAACATCGAGGACGCCGTCCGCGCCGAAATACGCCGGCTGGCGCTGCAAAACCTCTTCCTGCGCATTTGCTTCTCGGTGCTCTTGGGCCTGGTGACGTTCGTCCTCATCCGGAAGCTGAGCGACCTGGAAGGGGCTGTCGAGCGCTGGCTCAAGAGTCGACCCGACGGGGCTCCGGCGGTCCGGCTGGGGAACGTCGAGCTGGCCAGTGAGCGTGCCGTGCGTGGGGGGGTGCATGTCGCGCTGCGCTTCAGCGAGCGGGCGCTGCAGGTCCTCCTGGCGCTGACCTGGTTCTTCGTCGTCTTGGGTTCCTTCGAAGCCACCAGCGACGCCGGCCGTCGAATCCTGGGGATGTTGCTGGAGCCCATCGGCCGGGTGCTGGCCCGGGTCTTCGGCGCCATCCCGCAGATTCTGGCCCTCGCAGTCCTGGGCTTGCTTCTCTTTCTCGTTCTCCGCAGCGTCCAGCTCTTTTTCGGCAGCGTGGCGCGGGGGGAGACACACCTCGCGTGGGTGCCGGCGGACTTGGCCCGGCCCACTGGCACGCTGCTGCAAGCGGCGCTGCTCATCCTGGCAGTCGTCTTCGCCGGTCCCATCATCAGCGGCGGCGGTTCGGGCCCATTCCAGGGGCTGGCGCAGGCCCTTCTCATTGCCCTGGCCATCGCCTGTGCACCCCTCTTCGCCGCGGTGGTGGCCGGCCTCCCCCTCGTGTACGGCCGCGGTCTGCGGGTGGGGGACGTGGCGGAAATAGGACAGCAGGTGGGGCTGGTGAAGGAAGTCGACCTCCTGTCGGTGGTGCTTGAGGACGCCGAGGGACGGCCGGTGCGCGTGCCGCACCTGGTGTCGCTCTTTCAGCCCATGCGCATTCTGGGGCCCTCGGTGCTCGTCCTTCTGGACGTCACCGTGGCTGGGAGCGAGGACCAGACCCGGGTGAAGGCACTCCTGGCTGACGCCGCGGGCTCACACGCCTCCGGCGCCCGCGTGGAGCTCCGCGCGCTCGACGCCCGCGGGGCGCTCTACCGCGTCGTCTCCGGCTACGAGGACGTCGGGGTCCGGGTGGCGACGGCCCTCAAGGACGCGGGAATTCAGCTCGCCGCGTTGGGAGAGGCGGCCCAGGGCCGATGACGGCGCTCGGGTTTTTGGGCCTGTTGCTGGTTGCCTCCTACCTCGGAGGCTTCGTCATCGGGGGCCAGAAGGCGCGGGCCCGCGGGCTGGCATCGGGCGCGGGCACGGTGTTGCTCGGCTTCGTCGTCGGCCCGTCCGTCCTGGGCCTTGTCAGCCGCGACAGCTTGGACCTCTTCATTCCATTGGCCCAGGTGGGCGTGGGCTGGCTGGCCATGGACGCGGGACTCGTCTTCGGCCGAGTCCTCGGACGGCGGATGAGGCCGGCCAGCGCACTGTGGGGGATTGGTATTGCGCTGTTTTGCGCGGCTGGGGTGTCGGGAGCCGTCCTCGCCGGCCTGACGTGGGTGCCTCGGCTGTCCGCGCTGAGCCTGACCGGAACCCAACGCTGGGTGCTGGTGCTCGGCACCGGCGCCGCGCTCGGCGAGACGACGCGCTCCGTCTTCCGTTGGGCCGCCCGGCGATGCAACGCCAAGGGCCCGCTTTTCGACAGGCTGGCCGACCTCGCCGCGGGCGACGACTTGGTTCCCGTCCTATTGGCCGCGGTGGCCGTGGCGCTACAGCCGGTGCCTTCCGTGTGGGGACCGTTGCCCGTGTCCGGGGGTGCCGCGGCACAGCTGGTGGTGGGTTGGGTGTTGGGTGCGGCGGCGGCGATGATGATTGGCAGGACCTTCCGCCTCAATGTCTTTCGCGGCGTCCTGCTCGGCGTAACGCTGGTGGCGATTGGTTTTTCCGTGCGCCTCGGTCTTTCTCTCCTGGCGCTGCCGTTCGCGCTGGGACTCGGGCTCGCGTCCGTGTCCCGCCACCGGGCCCGGGTGCGTCGAGCGGCCCTCTCTGAGCAATTTGTCCTTCTCCCCATTCTCTTTCTGGCCGGGGCCATGACGCCCACCGGCGGCGTGGTGCCATGGCTGGCGGCGGTGGCGGTGACAGCCCGCCTCGTCATGAAGACGCTGGCCGGGATTGGGCTGTGGGCCGTCTGGCCGGAGGCTCGTCCGGCCGGTCCATGGCTCGGTGCAGGGCTCGTCTCTTCCGGGACGCTGAGCATCTGCGTGGGGCTGTCTTTTGCGCTTCGCTTCCCAGGCCTGGTGGGTCTGTCGGTTCTCGCCGCGTCGACGCTGAGCGTGGTGGTGGGTGAGCTCATGGGGCCCGCCAGCCTTCGCCGGGCGCTGCAGAAGGCCGGGGAGGTGCGGGAGGTCGTCCCCGAGCCCCCAAGTGGTGAGGTCGTCGGAGCTTCCGCATGAGCGAAGGCGCCTCGCCACGGCCGCTCGGAGACCGCCTCCTCGAGGCCCTGGTGGTGCTCGTCCTTTTGGCGTTGCTGGTGGTGGGGCGCAAACTGTTCCCCGTCCTCCAGACGGGTGCGGGGACCATCGCTTCGGTGGGCATTCTCCTCATGGGCGGGACGGTGCTGGCCAACCTCCTGGAGTTGGTGGGCCTTCCGCACCTCACGGGCTACCTCTTGGCGGGTGTGGCGACCGGCCCTTACGTCCTGGGACTCGTCAGCCACAACGCGGTGGAGGACTTGCTCCCGGTGAACCAGCTGGCGCTGTCGCTCATCGCCCTCGCCGGCGGGGCCGAACTCAGAATGTCCGCCTTGAAGAGCGGCTTTCGAAGTCTCGCCTGGGCGACGCTCTGGCAAAACCTCCTGGTGATGGTGGTGCTGGCGGTCGTCTTCGTCCTGGCGAGGCCGCTGCTCCCCTTTCTCAAGGGGATGCCGCTTATGGGAGTGGTGGGGGTGGGGCTTCTGTGGGGCGTCATCGCTGTCACCCGTAGCCCGTCGGCGACACTGGGAATTCTCTCCCAGACGCGGGCCAAAGGACCGCTGGCGGGCTTCACCCTCAATTTCGTCATGACGTCGGATGTGGTGGTGGTGGTGCTTCTGGCGGTGGTGATGACGTTCGCGCGTCCGCTCATCATTCCGGGGGCCGAATTCTCTCTCGCCGCTTTTCACGAACTGGGCGTCGAGCTTTTGGGCAGTGTCTCCGTTGGGACGACGCTCGGGTTGGTCCTGAGCGTGTACTTGCGGCTGGTGGGCGCCAAGGGCTTGGGCATCCTGCTCATCGCTCTGGGGCTGGTGTTCACCCAGCTCTTCGACTACCTCGCCTTCGATTGGCTGCTCATTTTCATGACGGCCGGCTTCGTGGTGCAGAATTTCTCGAAGCAGGGTGAGACGTTCGTCACCTCCATCGAGTCCATGGGGGAGGTGGTCTATGTGGTCTTCTTTGGCGTCGCCGGGGCCCACCTCGACCTCCCCATCCTGAAGGTGCTGTGGCCGGTGGCCTTGCTCTTCATGGGGGCCCGGGCCGTGACGTCATTTGTGGCAGGCCACGTCGCCAGCCATTTCGCGGAGGACCCGCCCGCGCTTCGCCGCTGGGGGTGGGCGGGCTTGGTGTCCCAGGCGGGGCTCGCCCTGGGCATCGCCAGCAACGTCCAGGTGGAGTTTCCGGCCTTCGGTGCCGGGCTGGGAGCCCTGGCCGTGGCCACGGTGGCGATGAACGAGATGGTGGGGCCCGTCCTCTTCAAAGCGGCGCTCGACCGCTGCGGCGAGACGGCCAGTTCGGTGGAGGAGGTCGAACCCGCTGGAGCCGAGGCCTTCGAGCCGTAGTCGCTGGCATGGCTTGACGTCATATAGCTAAGTAGCTATATGCACATGTCATGACAAGCGTCATGGCTTTTCCTTCGCTTCCCGGAGAGTCGGCCGCGCCCGACGGCAGAGTCTCGCCTCTGCGGATGTGGGCGGCACTCGTCGGCCTGGCGACGCTGGGCCTTCTCGTCTCCACCCCTTTTCTGCTGCGCGTCTTGCAAGAGATGCTTGGCGGGCGGCACGTTCCTCTGCCGCTCGGCGTCGTGCTCCTTCTGCAGGACGTCCAAGTGCTCATCCTGGCCGGCCTGGCCGCCGCGGCGGGCGTTTGGACGGCGCCCCGGGTGGGGCTTGACGCACCGCTCGTCCGCGCGCGGTTGGGCGGAGCACAGGTGGCCGGACGGCTCTTTCGCCGGGTGCCGGACGCGGTGCTCGCTGGGACGCTTTCTGCGGCCTGCGTCCTTCTCCTTTCTGTGGCCTTGAAGTCTCGGCTCCCGTCCGGGGTGGGAGAGTTCCCCGGGATGAGTCCCTGGACGACAGCTACCGCGGCTGCCTACGGGGCCCTGGTGGAGGAAATTCTCTGTCGCTGGGGACTCCTCGCCGTCTTCGCCTACCTCCTCGACAGACTGGGGGTGAGCCGACCGACGGGTTTCTGGGTAGCGAATGTCGCCGCCGCGCTCGGCTTCGGGCTGCTCCACCTTCCGGCGGCGTTCGCCCTGGGAATGCATCCCAACTTCGTGGGGGTGGCCTACCTCCTCGTCGGCAACGGCCTGGTGGGCCTCGTCTTTGGTTGGCTCTTCCGGCGCCGCGGTCTCGAGTCCGCCATGTTGGCTCACGGGAGCACGGACCTCTGGCTCCACACCGTCTTCCCGGTGCTCGGGCTCTAAGTGAGCGACCCGGCCTTCAAGGCGCTCTCTGACCCCACCCGCCGCGAAATTCTCCGGCTCCTCGGGCGCCGCGACATGTCCGTCGGGGAGATTGTCGACAACTTCGCCATGTCTCAGCCCTCCATCTCCCGGCATCTGGCCGTCTTGCGCAGCGCGGGCCTGGTGACGGCGCGTCGGGATGGGCAAAACGTCGTCTACGGGCTGGACACCACCGTCATGCAGGACGTCGTGCGGACGCTGCTGGGCCTCGTGCATGGGAGGAAGTCGCCATGAAGGCAACGCGGACACTGGCCGCCCTCGCGCTCGCAGCGGATGCCGTCCTCTCGGCAGTGGTGTACCGGCTGCTCCCGGAGCGCGTGCCCGTCCACTGGAACCTCGCTGGGCACGTGGACCGCCAAGGCAGCCAGCTCGAGCTCGTCCTCTTCGGGCCTTTGGGCATCGCGGCCATTTGGGCACTCCTCCTCGTCCTCTCGCGCATCGACCCGCGGCGCGCGGAACGCCCCCGGAGCGAGCTGCCGGACGCAGGCCCGGGCGACGCCGAGGGCTCGTACTGGACGGTCATCCATCTCGTCCTGGTGGCCCTGGTGCTCCTGCACGCAGCCATTCTCCTCGCCGCCTCAGGTGTCGTCAGCGGGCCGGACCGCGTCATCGCCCTTGGCCTGGCGCTCCTTCTGCTTCTGCCCGGCAACTTCATGGGGCGGCTCCGGCCAAATTGGTTTGTCGGCATCCGGACGCCGTGGACGCTGGCCTCGGACGAGGTGTGGCGTCGCACCCACCGGCTCGCGGCCAGCCTCATGGTGGGTGGGGGTTTCCTCCTCCTGCCGTTGGCGCTGCTTCTGCCGGCCCCACGGGCCCTCCGAGTGGCTGTTGCAGTGACGCTTCTGGCGACGCTGGGGCCGGCGGTATGGAGCTACTTCGCCTGGCAGAAGACGCGACAGCGTCCGGAGGCGGGCTGAAGCCTCGGGGGGCTCGCGGCGCAGCTAGCTGTACGTGCGTGTGTCCTCCACCACCTTCCCATCGTTGGGAAGGGTGCTTGGGGCAACGAGCTCCACCACGCCTTTGAGCTGCGTCACCTCTCGCAGCGTCCGAGTAATGGCCTCCGCGAGGCCAGCCGCCCCCCCGGACTCCACCTCGCAACGCAACGTCATGCGGTCGAGCTCGTCGCCCCGTGTCACCACCAGCCGCGCCCGCTTCACCTCCGGGTGGCGCTGGCAGACGTCCGCCACCTGGCTTGGGTCGACGAAGAGGCCCTTCACCTTGGTGCGCTGGTCCGCGCGTCCAAGCCAGCCGCGCAGCCGGACATTCGTCCGTCCGCAGGGGCTCGCCCCGGGGAGGACGGCCGAGAGGTCTCCCGTCCCGAAGCGAACCAAGGGGTAGTCCGGGTTGAGCACCGTCACCACCACCTCCCCCACCTCAGTGTCTGGGAGAGGCGTATTCGTCCCCGGGCGCACAATCTCCACAATGACGGACTCGTCGAGAATGAGTCCTTCGCCGCGCTCGGATTCGTAAGCGATGAGACCCACGTCGGCGGTGGCGTACCACTGCAGGCCGAGCACTCCGCGTTCAGCGAAAAGCGTCCGCAGCGAGGCGGGGAAGGGCTCGGCGGACACGGAGGCCCGCTTCAGCCGCGAGACGTCGACGCCGCCTTCGGCCGCCTTCTCCAGAAGCACTTTGAGGAAGGACGGCGTCCCGCCGTAGGCGGTGGCCCCGAAGTGCGCCATTGCTGCGAGCTGGTGCTCGACGGGAGCCGTGCCGCCGGGAATGACGGCACAGCCCAGGGCGTGCGCCGCCGTTTCCACCATCGAGCCTGCCGGCGTGAGGTGGTAGCTGAAGCTGCAGTGGACGACGTCCTCGGCCCGGATGCCGGCGGCGAACAGTGCCCGGGCAATGCGCCAGTAGTCCGGGCGACGTCCTTCGGGCTCGTAAATCGCCCCCGGCGAGGTGAAGAGTCGAGCCAGCTGAGCGCCTTCCGCCGCCAGTCCCCCAAAGGGCGGAGAGTGCTTCTGCAGCGCGGCGAGTCCGGTTTTTCGAAACACCGGGAGCGCGGCCAAGGCTTGGCGGGAGTTGACCGCGGAGGGTTCCACATCGCCGTAAACCGTGCGGAACGCGGGCACCGAGGCGCGGGCGCGGGTGAGCAACGAAGGAAGGGCGCGAAACAAATCGCGCTCTCGCTCCTCGGGGCTCCGCGTTTCCAGTGTGTCGTGGAAGGGCACGCCTCGCTCCTTGGCCTTCAGGCCAGCCAGCGCTTGCGTCGCCGGTAGTGCTTCGCTTCGCGGAAGCTTTTGCGGCCACTGCTTCCGAGGCCGAGGTAAAACTCCTTGACGTCCTCGTTGTCGGCCAGCTCTGTGGCGTTGCCCTCCATCACCACCCGGCCGTTTTCCAGAATGTAGCCACGGTGGGCGAAGCGCAAAGCGGCGGCGGCATTCTGCTCGGCGAGGAGGAAGCTCACCGACTCCTCTTGGTTGAGGCGGCGAACAATCGTCAGAATCTCCTCCGCCATCTGCGGCGCAAGTCCCATGGAGGGCTCGTCGAGCAAAATCATCCGCGGCTTGGCCATGAGCGCCCGGCCGACGGCCGTCATCTGCTGCTCTCCTCCCGAGGCGTAGCCGGCGAGCGTCTTTCGCTTGTCCTTCAGTCTTGGAAAGTAGCCATAAACCCGGTCCAAGTCCGAGCGAAGCCTGGAACGGCCCAGCCGCTGGGTGTAGGCCCCGGTGAGTAGGTTTTCCTCCACCGTGAGGTGGGCGAAACAGTGCCGCCCCTCCATCACCTGGATGACGCCTCTGCGCACCAGCTCAGAGGCGTCGAGCCCGTCCACCTGCTGGCCGTCGAGCGTGATGGCTCCTTTCGTCACCTCACCGCGCTCGGAACGCAAGAGGTTGGAAATGGCCTTGAGGGTGGTGGTTTTCCCAGCCCCATTCGCGCCTAGGAGGGCGACAATTCCGCCCTTGGGCACGTCCAGCGACACCCCTTTGAGGACTAGGATGACATGGTCATAGATGACTTCGATGTTGTTGACGCTGAGCAGAGGAGCCCCGGGCGCGGGTGACAGGGCGGCGCTCAGGCCCGGGGCCACCTCCGTCACCCGCCTTTGGTGCAGTCGCGGGGGGTGATGCCTTTCTCCTTGGCGTACTTCGCGGCGGAGTCCTCGACCATCTCCCGCACCAGCTTCCGGTCGGGCTGAATCCAGTCGCTGATGACCTTCCATTTCTGACCATCCCACTGCTGGAACTTGACGGCACCGCCGCCCTCATGGTCGGAGCAGGTGACTTTCAGGGGCTGGATGAGCCCAGTGGCTCCGAGCTCGGCGATGCGCTTGTCGTCCAGGTTGAGGTTCTCGAGGCCCCAGCGGATTTGCTCGCCGGTCAGCGGCTTCTTTCCATACTTGCCTTGCGCCGTTCGAATGGCCTCGACGCTGATGATGCCCGTCATGATTCCGCGGTTGTACAGAACGCTGCCAATCCGGCTCTTGTCGGTCATGTTCCCCAGGCCCTTGGCGTAGACGTACTTCTCGATTTCCTGGACGACTTTGAAGTCGGTCCCGGCCGGATTGACCAGCGCCGAAATGTAGTTCACCGCGGCCTCACCGGCGGGGATGGTGTCTTCCTCGGAGCCAGTCCAGAAATTACCGATGATGTGGTCGCGGGGGTAGTTCGCCCGGGCGGCGGCTTTGAGCATCGCGGGATTCATGACCCCGTAGCCGGTGACCACGACGTAGTCTGGCGCAAACTGGCGAATCTCGAGCCACTGCGACTGTTGGTCCGTTCCCGGCGGCGGAACCGGAACCAGCTTTCCCTCGAAGCCGTACATGGCGGCCTGCTTCATGAAAATCTCGTTCGGCTCCTTGCCGTAGGCCACGTCCAGGTAGAGGTGGACAATTTTCTTCCCCTTCAGCTTGTCCATGCCGCCGAGGCGCATGCCGATGAACTTGATGATGTCCGTGTCCTGGCTCCAGTAGTTGGTGACCAGCGGGAAGACATAGGGAAAGACGCGCCCATCGGAGGCGTCGGTACGGCCGTGGACGATGGACACCAGCGGCACCTTGTCCGCGCCGGCCCGGTCCAGCACCGCATAGGTGATGGCGGTGCTGTAGAAGGTAAACATCGACGCGCCGGTCGGCGGGTGGCCCTTGAGCTTCTCGTAGCAGGGCACGCCCTTGTCCACGGTGTAGCTGCTCTCGCACTCTTCCCAAGTAATCTTGACGCCGTTGATGCCCCCGTCCCGGGTGTTCACCAAATTCAGGTAGTCGATGAACCCGCCGAAGACGCTGGTTCCGGCGGCGGCGTAGGGACCCACCCGGTAGCTGACGATGGGGATGAACTGCTCGTTGGGCACTGGCGTACCCTGGGCGCTCGCTGGTGCGGCGAAGGCCACAGCCAGCGCGATGGCGGCACCGGTTGCCGTCTGGATGAGACGTTGCATGTGCGGACCTCTCCTTCTTTCGAAGCTCAATGGGGAAACGGCCACAGCCGCAGCTTTTCCTTAGTGATTTGCCACAGTCGCGCCAAGCCCTGCGGCTCGACGATGAGAAAGAAGATGATGAGCGAGCCGAACACGAATTGTTCGATGTTCGGCTCGAGTCCCGGGCGCAAGGAGCTCCCGAAGGCCCCCTGCATCGCGCTTTGTAGGAAGAGGGGCAAGAGGATGATGAAGCCGGCGCCGAGAAAGCTCCCCAGCACGCTTCCCATGCCTCCCAAAATGACCATGGTCAGAATCTGAAAGGAGCGGCTGAGGTCGAATTCCTGGGGCTCGACCGAACGGAGGTGAGCGAAGGCCCACAGGGCACCGGCCACCCCGCAGTAGAAGGAGCTCACGGCGAAGGCGGAGAGCTTCGTCCTCAGCATTGGGATGCCGATGACTTCCGCCGCAACGTCCATGTCCCGGACCGCCATCCAGGCCCGTCCGGCGCGGCTTCGGGCGAGGTTTTTTGCGGCCAGGGCCAGGACGCAGACGACACTCAGCACCAGGAGGTAACGGCGCGCCGGGCTGGTGAAGGGGACGCCCCCGATGACCATGGCCTGGGCGTTGATGACCCCGCTCGGGCTGTTGTTGCTGAACCAGCCAACCCGAGTGAAGAGCCACTCGATGAAGAATTGCGAGGCCAAGGTGGCCACCGCCAGGTACAGCCCCTTGATGCGCAAGGAGGGAAGCCCGAAGGCTGCGCCCACCACCGCGGCGCAGAGACCCGCGAGGATGAAGGCCACCAACAGCGGCAGCTGCGGAACCCGGAGCTGGAAGTTGTAGGCAGAGAAGGCGCCGACGGCCATGAAGCCCGCCGTCCCCAGGCTGAGTTGACCCGCGTAGCCGGTGAGGATGTTCAGCCCCAGCGTCGCCAGGGACAGAATCAGCCAGGGGATGAGCAAGGCGCTCAGTAGGTATTCACTGCCGAAGAGGGGGACGGCGACGAAGGCCACCAGCAGCAGCGCCCCCATGGCCACCCGGTCCTGGACAATGGGGAAGATGCGCTGGTCGGCGCGATAGCTTGTCCGGAACTGGCCTGCCTCGCGGTAGAACATGGGCCTTAGACTCGCTCGATGCGCTTTTCGCCGAAGAGGCCTTCGGGTCGGATGAGAAGGAAGAGCAAGGCGAAGACGTAAGGAAACCAGTTCTCGATGCCCCCGCCCAGCACCGGCCCTAAGTACACCTCGGCCAGCTTTTCGGTGGCGCCGATGATGAGTCCGCCGACAATGGCGCCGGCGATGGAGGTGAAGCCTCCGAGAATAATGACCGGCAGCGCCTTCAGAGTGATGACGGAAAGCGCGAATTGCACGCCGAGGCGGCTGCCCCACAAGAGCCCGGCGACGAGGGCCACCGCGCCGGCGGCCGCCCAGACCACCGCCCAGATGTACTGCAGGGGAATGCCCACACTCAGCGCCGCCTGGTGGTCGTCGGCCACGGCCCGCAGCGCCCGCCCGACGCGGGTGTATTGAAAGAAGAGTGCGAGGACGGCCACCAGGACACCGGCGACAACGGCGGCGAAGAGGTCAAACTGGCTGATGAGCACGCCCTTCACCTCGAAGGGCGTGTCCGGAATCCCCAGCTCGAGGCCCCGCACCGAGCTCCCCCACGCGCCCTGGGCCAGGCCTTCGATGCAGAAGGTCAGCCCGATGGTGGCCATGAGGAGGCTAATCGCCGGCTGGTTCACCAGCGGACGAAGGACCACTCGCTCGATGACCAGGGCGAGCAGCAGCATGACCACCAACGTTGCCACCAGCGCCGCCCACCGCGGCAGGCCCCGTTCTTCGAGGGAGACGAAGGTCAGCGCGGCGAAGAGCACCATCGCGCCCTGGGCGAAGTTGAAGACGCCGCTGGCCTTGAAGATGAGGACGAAACCCAGCGCCACCAGCGAGTACATGACGCCGGCCAACAGCCCACCGATGAGCACCTCGAAGAAGAATTGCACGGGCTAGCCAGCCTCCGCGCCAACCGCGCGGCGGTCCGCTTCGGTGGCCACGCCGAGGTAGGCGGCAATCACCTCGGGGTCCTGCCGCACCTCGGCTGGCGTGCCGTCCGCAATCTTCCGTCCGTAGTCGAGCACCACCACCCGGTCGGCCAAGTCCATCACCACCGCCATGTCGTGCTCGATGAGAACCACCGTGACCCCCAGCTCGTCGTTCACATCGAGGATGAAGCGGCACATGTCCTGCTTCTCCTCGACGTTCATCCCGGCCATCGGCTCGTCCAGCAACAGCAGCCGTGGCTCAGCGGCCAACGCTCGGGCGAGCTCTACCCGCTTTTGCAAGCCATAGGGGAGGCGTCCCACCGGCGTTTTTCGGACGGCTTCAATCTGGAGGAAGTCGATGAGCTTTTCGACCACCCGGCGGTTTTGGATTTCCTCCCGTTGCGCCGGTCCCCAATAGAGCGCCTGCGCCAGAAGCGACGAGCGCATCTTCAAGTCCCGTCCGGTCATGATGTTGTCGAGGACAGTCATGCCCTTGAAGAGCGCGATGTTTTGAAAGGTGCGGGCGATGCCGCCCCGGGCGGCGCTCCGGGGAGCCATCACCCGTTGCCGCGTGCCACCGAAAGTGATGGTGCCGGCGCTGGGCTGGTAGACGCCGTTGATGATGTTCAACAGGCTACTCTTGCCGGCGCCGTTGGGTCCGATGATGGCGCAGACTTCCCGTTCGCGGACTTGGAAGCTCACTTGGTGCAGCGCCTTCACCCCGCCGAAGGCGAGGCTCACCTCGCTCACATCGAGCAGGACATCGCCGATGAGCTGGCGCGGATGAGCCATGTTTCAGGTCAGGCCGCCCGTCGCGCGGCTTCCGGGGTGGAGACGGAGGCTTCGCGAATCTTCACCTCCGCGCGAATGGTCCCGGTCCGTCCGTCCTCGAATTTCACCTTGGCTTCCACTGGGACGCTGTGGAGGTCGGAATAGAGCGCATCAATCAGCGGGGCGTAGCGCTCGGCGATGAAGCGGCGGCGCACCTTCCGGGTTCGGGTGAGCTCGCCGTCGTCCGCATCCAACTCCTTGTGGAGGACGAGGAAGCGGCGGATTTGCGAGCCCGCCAGCTTGGCGTCGGTGGCCAAGTCTCGGTTCACCGCGTTCACACACTCCAGCACCAACGCCTGCACCTCTTCCCGGCCGGACAAGTCGGTGTAGCCGGAATAGGCCAGGCCCCGCCGCTCGGCCCAGTTGCCGACGGCCTGCAGGTCGATGTTGACGAACGCGGTGGCGTAGGGCCGGCCGTCGCCGAAGGCCACCGCCTCTCGAATCCAAGGGAAAAACTTCAACTTGTTCTCCAGGTATTTGGGAGCGAACAGCGTCCCATCCTCGAGCCGCCCGACGTCGTTGGCGCGGTCGATGATTTTGAGGTGGCCGTCGTTGTCCAAATAGCCAGCGTCCCCGGTGTGGAACCAGCCGTCCTCGGTCTTCGCCTCGCGGGTGGCCGCGGGATTCTTGTAATAGCTGTGAAACACTCCCGGGCTCCGGACGAGCACCTCTCCTTGCTCGGAGATGCGTATCTCAACATCCTTGGCCCGCGTTCCAACCGTGTCCGGCTTCACCTCTCCGTCTGGCTGGATGCAGACAAAAACAGACGTCTCGGTGCTTCCGTAGAGCTGCTTCAGATTCACGCCGAGCGACCGGTAAAACCGAAACAAGTCAGGCCCGATGGCTTCGCCGGCGGTGTAGGCCACGCGGATGCGGCTCAGGCCCAGGGTGTTGCGCAGGGGCGCGTAAATGACGACGTCTCCCAGCGCGTAGAGCATCCGGTCAAGGAAAGAGACCGGCTGTCGGTCGAGAAGCTTCGTCCCCACCCGGCGGGCGACATTCATGAAGCGGGCGTACAGCCAGCGCTTGAATCGCCCGGCGTCCTCCATGCGGATGGAAACCTGGGTGAGGAGGTTCTCGTAAACGCGGGGCGGCGCAAAGAAATAGGTGGGCCCAATCTCCCGCATGTCGGTGGGGACGGTGTCCGCGCTCTCCGGGCAGCTCATGCAGAAGCCGGCGATTTGCCCCTGGGTGTAGCTAAAGAGGTTGTCCCCCACCCAAGCCATGGGGAGGTAGGCCAGCACTTCCTCATCCGCGGTGAGGTGCTCGCGCTCGTTTCCCCCCCGTCCCGTCCGGATGAGGTTGTCGTGGGTGAGCATCACGCCCTTGGGCTGACCGGTGGTCCCGGAGGTGTAAAGCATGATGGCCACGTCGCTCGCCCGGCCTTCGGCCACCGCTTTGGAGAAGAAGTCCGGGTGGGCGGCGTCATAGGCCCGGCCTTCGGCCTGGAGGGCGTCGTAGTGACGGAGCAGCTCTTCTGGGTAATTTCTGAGGCCGCGCGGGTCGTCGTAGATGACAGCCTTCAACGCCGGCAGCTTCGCGCGCAGCTCGAGCAGCTTGTCCACCTGCTCTTGGTCCTCGGCCACCACAAAGCGCACGTCGGCGTCCCTGAGGACGAAGCCCATCTCTTCGGCGACGGCGTCCTGGTAGAGCGGCACCGGGATGCCTCCCAGGCTCTGCGCGGCCGCCATGGCCCAGTACAGGCGGGGGCGGTTGTCGCCGATGATGGCCAGGTGCTCGCCGCGGCGGAAGCCGAGCGCGGCGAGCCCGCAGGAGAGCGCACGCACCTGGTCCGAGACTTCTTTCCAGCTGTACGTCTGCCAAATGCCGAGGTCCTTCTCTCGCATCGCCGGCCGGGTGCCGCGATGGGTGGCATGGTCCAAAAGCAGGCGCGGAAAGGTGTCGAGTGGACCGCTCATCCGCCGTTTGTCCCTGCGGCACCGCGACGCTCCAGGCGCCTCGAAGCGTGACCGCCGCGGCATCCTAGGGAGGCCTCCCGCGAGAGTCCACGCCGGCGTGGCGCTCGGCGGGGCCTGAATTACTTTCGACGCTCAGCGTCATGCCGGTGCAACGAGATGAGAAGAATGGTGTCGACCCACCTCCGCCGCCTCCGAGCAGGTGCTAGGGACGCTCGAGGAGACGCTGCAGGAAGACGAGGTCCAGCCACCGGTCGAATTTCCGGCCGACTTCGCGGAATCGCCCCACCTCCTGAAAGCCGAGCTGCTCGTGAAGCCGCCGCGACACGGCGTTGTCCGCGTCGATGCCGGCCACCATGACGTGTTTGCCGAGGTGCTGGGCCAAAGGAAGAAGGGCCTCCACCAGACTCCGGCCAATGCCCTGACCGCGGGCGTCGGCTCGGACGTGCACCGTGTGCTCGACGGTGTTGCGGTAGCAGGGCCAGGCGCGGAACTCACCGAAGGAGGCGAAGCCCAGCACGCCGCTGTCGTCTTTGGCCACCAGCACCGGAAACCCCTGCTCCAGGCGCGACTTGCGCCACGACGTCCGCTCCTCGAGGGTCACGGGCTGCTCGCGGTAAACGGCGGTGGTGTGGGCGATGACGTCGTTGAAGATGGCCAGGACCCCGGGCAGGTCCTCCAGCGCGGCGTCGGAGATGAGCGGCATCGGGGGCGCCTTTCCGAAATGCGCTTGCTCCTATAGGAGAATTGCGTCCACTATACAAGATGGCCAACATCGGGCGAGCCCGGCATTCGGCTGAGGCGGCGCAGGACACGCGCCTCCTGGCCGCGCGCCTCAAGCACGAACGCGCGCACAGGTCCTGGTCCATCGCCGAGCTGGCGAACCGCTCGGGCGTGTCGCGCGCGATGATTAGTAAGGTGGAACGCGGGGAGGCGAGTCCCACCGCAGCCCTCCTCGGGCGTCTCTCCGGAGCCTTTGGGCTCACGCTCTCCACACTCTTGGCGCGCGCCGAGTCCTCTGGAGACCGCCTCTCGCGAGCAGCCCACCAGGAGCACTGGACCGACCCGGCGACGGGCTACCTCCGGCGTGCCCTCTCACCGAGGACAGGAGGCCCCCTGGAGTTGGTGGATGTCGAGCTCCCAGCGGGCGCACGTGTCCGCTACCCGGCCTCGGCCTATGCCTTCACCTACCACCAGATTCTGGTGCTCTCGGGAACACTTCGCTTCCAGGAGGGCGCGGTCGAGCACGTACTCCGTCCCGGGGACTGCCTGGAGCTCGGTGCCCCGAGCGAATGCACTTACGCCAATGCTGGGCCGGGGAAATGTCGCTACCTGGTGGCGTTGGTTCGCCGCTAGCCCAAGAAGCGGCTGCCCCGTGGGCCGTGACATTCCCCCAGCATTGGGTAAGCCGTGAGGGAATGGGCGAGGCATGACTGAAACGCAGGCCGCACGAGGCTGGTTGCGCCTTCCCCCGTGGGGCTGGGGCCTTTTGGCGCTTGCCGCGGGGCGGGCGCTTCTCTTGCCCAGCTTTGAGCTCGTTCCTCAGGAGGCCTACTACGCCTTCTATGCGCGCCAGCCTGCGCTTTCCTACTTCGACCATCCGCCGCTTCTGGCGTGGCTTCTGGCAGCCGCCCTGGGACTGTTTGGACACCATTCGCTGGCGGTGCGCGCCGTCCCCTTCCTCCTGACGCTCCTGACTCAGGCAGGCTTCGTCTTGCTCGCGCGGCGCTTCGTTCCCGAGGGCGTCGGGCGAGCAGCGCTCCTCTTCTCCACCACCGGAGCAGTGACCCTGCTCTCCTTGGTGGCGCTGCCGGATGCCCCGCTGTTGTGCACCTGGGCCCTGGCCCTGGTGTCGCTCGCCCTGGCCCTCTTCGACGCGAAGCGCTGGGCGTGGCCGCTCGCGGGCCTCTTCATGGGACTCGCCTTTGACGCCAAGTACACCGGCGCCGCGCTCTGGCTCGGGCTCATCCTCTTCCTTCTCGTCTCCCCCCAACACCGACGGCTGCTTCGGACGGCGGGCCCCTGGTTGGCGCTCGGTGTGGCGCAGCTGGTGGCGCTTCCCGTTTACGTCTGGAACGCCCAGCACGGCTGGGTGTCTTTCCTCTTCCAGACGGCCGGTCGCGCCCAGACGGCCTCAGGCTTGGGCCTGCGCAACCTCCTTGGGCTCTTGGGTTCCCAAGCGGTGCTTCTTCTGCCGCCGCTGTTGTGCGCACTCGTCCTTGTGGCCGCCCGGGGCCTCAAGGCACTGGTGCGTCGAGGGCTCGCCTCGGAGGAGCTTTTCCTCCTGGCCTTTTCCCTGCCCGTCCTGGGCGCCGGGCTCTTCCTCAGCGCCGTTGTGCTGGTGAAGCCCAACTGGCTTCTGCCCGCCTACGTGAGTGGCGTCCTCTGGGTGGCGCGCCACACCGGGAGGCGACTGTTGACGTGGAATCTCGCTTGCAGCGCGCTGCTTCACGTCCTCTTCATCCTCGAACTTCTCTTTTACCCGGTGGCCCTCAGGACGGACGACACCTGGGTGGGGTGGCGGGCGCTTGCCCAGGAGGTGCAGGCGCGCGCCGGTCCAGGCGACTTCGTCTTCTCCGCGGATGACTACAAAACCACCGCCGAGCTGCTCTTCTACTCGGACCTCGAGGTGTATGGCCGCAACGTGCTGGGTGAGCGCGCACTCCAGTATGACTACGCCGGCTTCGACCCCGTCCGGCTGCTTGGCCGAGACGGGCTCTTCATCGACTCTGCGCCCATGGACCCCGAGGGCCAGGAGCCCCCTGGGCCGGTCCCCCTCCGGCTGCTGCGCACATTCCGAGAGGTGCGAGCCGAGTCCACCATCCGCTTGAGCTTCCGGGGACGGCCAGTCCGTTCATTCCGGGTGTGGCGCTGCTTCGGCTACCTCGGCCCTCCCGGGCGGTGAGGCGGCGGCTGGCCAGGGGACACCGCCGGCCAGGGCGCGGGTTCGGCATCCTCGGGGTTGCTCTCGTCGATGCCGTAGGCGAATTCGGTGCGAGCGCTGGTCTCGAGGAAAGGCCCCCCCTCTTCCTCTTCGCGCTCCCGCTCGTAGTACTCCTCGGTGTCTTCGCCTGAAGTCGCGTTGAGGACGAAGCCTTCGCCGAGCTCCTCGGCCAGCGCGTCGGTGGCATGGCGCGCGTCGGCGAAGAAGGCCTGGCGTTGTTCCGGGCGCCCCGGTGGCTTCTCCCGCGCCCCCGGTTCGGCACGAAAAACGCGGGCCGCTTGTTTCTTCTTTGCGCCTGTGGGGCCAGGTGAAGGCGAGGCCCTGGAGGCGGCCTTCTTTTGGCCCTTCGGCGGAGGCTTCCGGCGAGGCGTGCGTTGGGTTTTCTTGCTGGCTGCTTTCGGCTTGCGTTTCTGTTGGACCATCGACGGCTCTCCTCAAGCGTGCGGAGCGGGGGGACTCTAGGCCACAACGGGGGTGGCGCGCCCACAGAGCCCTTCCTGCGGGTACACCGACACCATGTCCAGGGGTTGGCGTCACCTCGCCATCGGCCCTTCGCTTCGTGTCTGATGTCGTCTCTGACGTGATGGGCGAACGCGAGCTGGTGCGGACGACGGGGACGCTTGAGGTGCTTCGCGTGCTCCTTGTCGAGGATTCCGAGGCAGATGCCGCGCTCATCGTGCATGCCCTGTCCTCGGAAGGACGGCTCATTCGCTCCGAGCGTGTGGACACGCCCGAGGGCTTCTCAGCCGCTCTGCCCGGCGTGCCCTGGGACGTCATTGTCTCCGACCACCGAATGCCGCGCTTCTCGGCGGTGGGGGCGCTGCGCATCCTTCAGCACTCGGGGCGAGACATTCCCTTTCTCATTGTCAGCGGTGCCATCAGCGAGCACGACGCCGTTGCGGCGATGAAGGCCGGAGCCAACGACTACCTGATGAAGGACAACCTGGCCCGCCTCGGGCCCGCGGTGCAGCGCGAATGCGGTGAGGCGGCGCAGCGTGCGGCTCGGCGTCGGGCGGACGCCGCGCTCCGGCGCAGCGAGGCGGAACTCCGGGCGGTGATGGCGCACGTGCCGGATGGGTTACTCACCGTTTCTCCGGCAGGCGCTCTGGCGTCGATGAACCCGGCTGCCGAGCAGATTTTTGGGGTGCAGGCCCACGAAGTGCTCGGCCGGCCGGCGGAGGACTTTCTGCCCCCGGGGTTCGCCTCGTCGGTCGGTCAGCCTTCTCTCGAATGTGAGGCACGCCGCGCGGACGGCTCCTTGCTTCAACTCGAGGTGGCGGTGGCCGCGGTGCCGGACACCGAGCCGAGCCTGGTGGTGACGGTGCGAGACGTCACCGACCGCCGGCGCCTCGAGGCCGAGGTGCAAAGGACGCAGAAGATGGACACCGTGGGCATGCTCGCTGGCGGCGTGGCGCACGACTTCAACAATGTGCTCACCGGCATCCAGAGCGCAGCAGCCATGGCTCGTCTGGAACTTCCCAGAGACCACGCAGCCGAAGGGGACCTCGCCGAAATCGAGCGCCAATGCCAGCGCGCGGCGACGCTCGTCCGCCAGCTGTTGGCCTTCGCCCGGAAGCAGCCCCTGGCCCGCCGCACCTTGAGCGTCAACGAGGTGGTGCTGGACGTGGAGAGCCTGTTGCGCCGAGTCATCGGAGAAAACGTCCGCTTTGCCGTCGAGCTCCAGCCGGATGTTTGGAACGTCAGCGGTGACAGCGCGCAGCTGGAACAGGTGATGATGAACCTCTGCATCAACGCCCGCGACGCGATGCCGGAGGGAGGCCGCCTCACGGTCCGTACGGCAAACCTCACCGCCAGCTCGGAGCTCGCGGCGAGGGGGCGCACCGTACCGGGGAAGCGCTACGTCGTCCTCACCGTCCAAGACACCGGAATGGGCATTTCCTCCCGGACGCTGGAGCGCATCTTCGAGCCCTTCTTCACCACCAAGGCTCCGGGCCGCGGCACCGGCCTAGGGCTGGCGGTGGTGCACGGCATTGTCCGCCAGCACGACGGCCTCATCGAGGTGGACAGCGCCCCGGGCGCAGGCAGCACCTTTTCCGTCCTCTTGCCGGCGGTGGAGGCGGATGCAGTTGCGGCTCCGGTCAGCATCGGTGCCCCGGCGCAGCCCGGCTCGGGGACGCTGCTCGTGGTCGAGGACGACCCGAGCGTCCGGCAGGGCATGGTGCGCATGCTGGAGCACGCGGGGTACCGGGTCTTGGCTGCACCGGACGGAGACACGGCGCTGGGCATGCTGGAACAGGCCCCGGCGGACCTGGTGCTTCTCGACGCGGTGCTCCCCGGCCTTTCCGCCTTGGACACCTACCGGGGAGTTTTGGAGCGTTGGCCGGGAACGCCAGTCCTGTTGGTGAGCGGCTACAGCGAGGCCATGCTCGACGCGACGCTTCGTCGGGAGCTGTCCGGCCGGTTCCTCCAAAAACCGTTCACCCTGGAAGGGCTCGCGGCGCGTGTTCGCGCGCTCGTCGCGCCCGCCGGAGTGCGCGCCGGAGCGGGCTAAATCCTCATGACGGCGCCGGGGTGGGCGGTGGGTCCGGGGGCTGGACTCGCAGCTCGATGCCCGCTTTGGGAAACTCCTTCTTCAGGGCGTTGAGCAGCGCGCGCTGTTCGGCGGATGGTTTCTGGCGCTGGATGTGCTCCACGTCGCGTAGCCCATTGCTCACTTCGCCAGCAGAGAGGTGGGCCCGGGCGGTCCAGGCCAAGAGCGTGAGGTCGTCCGGCTGCACTTCGAGCGCGTGGGAAAACCGCTGTGCGGCGAGGGCGTAGTCGCCTTGCCGAAAGGCGACCATTCCCTCGCCGAAAGCCCAGGCCGGGTCGGCCTCAGCCACCTTACGGCCAGCGAGGCTCCATTGTCTCACCAGGTCCGGGTGGCCGCTGGCCGCCGCCGAGGAGACGGCGTTGGTGTACAGCGGGACGAAGCGCGGGAAGCGCTCGATGGCTTGGGTATAGAGGTCGGTGGCCTCCTGGGCGCGCTTGAGGCGCATGAGGACAATGCCCAAGTTGTTGTAGACCTCCGGTGCCGCCGGCGCGTAGTCGAGCAGAAAGCGCAGAATGCGCTCGGCCTGTACGTAGTCGTCGCGGAGGAGGTATTCCACGGCGCGGTTACTGTGGAAGAGGACGAAGGCGGTGTCGTCGTCGATGGGGTCATAGAGCGAGAAGCGCCATTCGGAGGTGTGGGTGGCAGAGAAGTCCACCACCATTGCGTTCTCCAGCCAGGTGTTTCGGCCATAGGCCACCGCGATGTGTGAGGACGTAAAGAAGCGCCCGCCGTCCTCCCAGAAGACAGGGAGCTGCGTAATCCTGACGAAATGCACGTCGATGCCTAGGCTCCGCGCGGCCGCCACGTACAGGACGGCGTAACTCATGCAGTCGCCTTCCCTCGCTTGGAAGGCGGCTTCGGCGTTGAGGGTGCGGGTGGGGCGGTACTGGAAAGCCAGCCCGTCATTGTCGATGAGAAAGCGGACCAGCTTCTTCATCTGAGTTCGCTCAATTCCCGGTTCCGAGGCTTCGAGGCGGAGGCGCCTCTTGGTGGCCTCGCTCAGCTGAAGGGGGTCCTCCATGGGGAGGCCTTGGGCAATGCCCTCGCGGAGCCAGGCCGGAAGGTCCGTCGACACGCGGTTGGAGGTGAGCGCGGGGGCGGCAGTCGCGCAGCCTGAGACGAGCGTGAGCAGCAAGGGCCGCCCCGAGCGACGGGAGCACGCGCGAAGTAGCGCAGGGCCATGACAACCTCCACTCGTGGGCGCCGTCCCCTCGGAGGCAGTCCCACGTCCTGGACGGACTGCCCAATGCTACTCGGACAGGGGGAAAAAGGCAGGGGAGGCGGCGTTGACTTCCAAGGGGGGGGCCAGTACAAGCCCGCGCCTCGCGCAAGCGAGGGAGCGTAGCTCAATTGGCAGAGCAATGGACTCTTAATCCATAGGTTGTGGGTTCGATTCCCTCCGCTCTCACTCACCGGCGGCACCGTTCTTTCTTTTCCTAAAGACAAGAGCGTGCCGCCGGTCCCCTTTCGCCAGAAAGAGCTCTAGCTGCAGGCCGCACACCCCTCGCTGCACGGCGGGGTCGCCGCGCGGGGACTCGAGGGGAACCTCCCGCCCCTCCAGCTACAGGCATGGCGCAGGGATTTTGCCGCACTGCGGCAGTGACGCGCGAGAAACAACTACGCCGCGGTGCGGTGTCGCGGCCCTCGACATCACGCCGGGTGACGGCTTCATTGTCAGGGCGTTGCGGGGCGTTACCGATGGTAACGGCCTGTTACGCATCGCCACGGCCTTCACTTCCATCGTCACTTTAAGCCCTTGACGTCCGCGCCCGTCTCTAGTGGAACGTGCCTTGCGTACAGGGGCGCCAAAGCGGCGCTCTGCCGGAGAGATTCCCGCTGACGGCTATTGCTGCAGCGTCCACGTGGAGAGGGGAATTGAATGAAGCTCAAATCAGGGGTGACGTTTCTCGGTTTGATGTGCGTGGTGCTGGCCGCACCGGCAAGCGCCATGAAAATTCCAATTGGAGATAACGGTGCCTACGTCGACCCTGCGGTTGTCCTTCAAACGTGGGTTCGCTTTACGGACAACGGCAATGCGTCGCATACGGGTGTGTCGACCGACATTTACCTTCGGCGCATGCGGCTCTACATCAACGGGGCGATTAACGAGCACATTGGCGTCATCTCCGACACGGACGTGAGCTACACGCAGGCTGGAGCGGCCGCGGCCGACGTCATCACGAACCCAGTCACGGTGCAGAACTCGGTCCGCTTCGCCTCGCCTACCATCGTCCTCAATGAAGCAGTGGGCTACTACAAGGCCTGCGACGAGTTAAACTTCTACGTTGGCCTCCAGCTGCTTCCGTGGGTCCACGAGTCCCTGACGGACATTACGCGGTTCGCCTCCTTGGACGAGCAAGCCGACGTCACTGAGCGTGGTCGCCCCGGCGGCTACTTCGGCCGTGACCGAGACATGGGTGTGGTCGTCACCGGAGACCTTGCCTTCATCAACTACCGCATCGGTGTCTTCAACGGCGTACAGAGCATCGCCGGCAAGTCGACGGTGACCGCCAGCGGGCTGGTGACGGGTCCCACCAACGTGGCCGTGAACTACCCTGCCTACACCGGTGTGAACCCAGGCGACGCGCCGAGCTACGATGGAGTCATCCGCATCAACATCATCGGAAGAGAGCCTGGCTACTTCTTCCCTGGTGGTCTCGCCAACAACGGCAAGTCGTACTTCAGCATCGGCGGTGGCGCGAACATCCAGCCGAGGGCCGTCGCAGCTCCGGCGCGTGGAGCGTCGGGGGCGAGCTACCAGGGGTACTTCGCTGACTTGCACTTGGACGTGAACTTTGGCGACTCGGAGTTGGTCGTCGAGGCCGGCTGGGTACGCACCGTGTACTCCGGCAATGGGTCGCCCATCAGCGGCACCTCGGGGCTGGCCCTCATCAACAACGCGGGCAATGGCTTCTACGGAAGTGTCGGTATCCGTTTCGGCCCGATTTACCCGTACTTCGCCATGGAGGATTACATCTCCAACCTCAGCAACGACTATGTCCAGTCCACCTTCATGCAATTCGGGAACGGCTGGCTTCCGGCTGCGGGTCGAGTGGGGACGGTGCAGACCTACCACGGTGGCCTGAAGTTCCTCATCAGTCCGCCGCCTGGGAACAATTTCATGATCAACTTGGACATGGCCTTCCAGAACAAGACCAACGCGGGCAACGTCACGAATGTGAGCGGGGGCGAGGCGATCAACGGAAACCAGTGGGCGGGAACCATCGAGTTCCAGTGGAGAATCTAGCGCCCGTCTGAAGGCCAGACTGGACTAGCTTAAGGGGCGAGGTTTCCTCCACGGAACCTCGCCCCATTTTTATTCACTCTCGTCCTCGGCCGCGTCGAGCAACTTGGCCAGCGTCTTCCGGTCGACGCCGAGCGACTCCGCCGTCGCCAGCCGGCGACCGCCTTCTCGCTGGAGCGCCCAAGTCGCGTACCGGCGCTGGAGCTGGCGCAGCGGAAGGATGGGCCCTCGAAACTCGATGGCTCCCTCCTCACTCCCTAGACTGGCATCCAGTTGCAGCTCCTGCGCTTGAATCTCGGTGCCGCGCCCGAGGAGCACGGCGCGCTCTACGAGGTTTTCAAGCTCTCGCACATTTCCCGGCCACCGGTGTCGAGCCAGGCGCGCATGCGCCTCGGGGGAAAAGCGTTCCACGGGAGACTGGGGATGGCGAGCCTTGGCAGCCTTCAGGAAATGCGCCACCAGAATTGGGAGGTCTCCGAGCCTGTCTCTCAGCGCCGGGAGCTCCAGTCGGACAACGTCCAGCCGGAAGAGCAAGTCCTCGCGGAAGCGATGGGCGGCCACCATCTCGCGAAGGTTACGGTTGCTGGCCGCGACGACGCGAACGTCAACGGGCCGGAGCTTGTTGGAGCCAACGGCGCGCACCTGGCCACTCTCGAGAACGTCCAAAAGCTTGGCCTGAAGGCTGATGTCCACCTCTCCGAGCTCGTCCAGGAAGAGCGTGCCGCCCTGGGCCTCCTCGAAGAGTCCGCTGCGCTGCGAAACGGCGCCAGTGAATGCGCCCTTGACGTGTCCGAAGAGCTCGGATTCGAGCAGGTTCTCGGGCAGCGCAGCGCAATTCACGGTGACGAAGGGGCCAGCGGCCCGCCGGCTGAGCGCGTGAAGCGCCCGAGCCACGAGCCCTTTCCCGGTACCGGTTTCGCCCGAGAGCAGGATGGGCACTTCGGCGTCGGCGACGCGCTCGATGAGGTCAAACAAGGCCCGCATGGCCGGGCTCTCGCCGACGAGGTTGGCCAAAGCAAAGCGGTCTCTCAGCGCCCGACGTAGGAGAACTGCCTCGCTGCGAAGCCGCGCCTCTTCCAGCGCCCGCCGGAGGAAGAGCGCCAGCTCGTCCACGGTGAAGGGCTTGGTGAGGTAGTGGTACGCGCCCTGTCGGATGCATTCGATTGCCGACGCCACATCGCTAAAGGCCGTAGCCACGATGACTGGCCGGGCAGGATTCAAGCGGCGTGACAGTGCCAGTAGCTCAAGGCCGTCCAGTCCCGGCATCCGCAAGTCGGTGACCAGTGCATCAATGTCCCCCTGTTCCAGCCTCCGGCTCGCGGCGACACTGGAACCCTCGGGGAAGGAATGGTAGCCGCGCTCCTCCAGGCCGTCGGCCAGCGTCTCGGCGAGCGCGAGGTCGTCGTCCACCACCAGGACCCGGACCCGAGCGTCCGTCGAGCTATCCAGTGGCGCCACGACGCTCCTCGGAGACTGCGGCTATCTCCACCCGGACGCGGGTGCCCTTCACGCCAACACGTGGCTCAAATGACAGGCTGCCATGGTGGTGCTTCACAATCTCGCTAGCAATGGTCAGGCCGAGTCCCGTGCCTTTGCCGGGCGGCTTGGTGGTGAACAGGGGCTCGAGACACCGTTCCGCGGCCTCGGGCGAAATGCCCGTTCCGTCGTCGTCCACGAGAAAAGAAACCCGTCCCGTCCTGATGCTCTACCCGCAATTCCACGGTGCCGCCAGGCGCGCACGCATCACAGGCGTTGAGGAGCAGGTTGACGAGAACCTGCTCGAACAGCGCCGATTCGCAGGCCACGCGCGGGAGGTCGGGCTCCAAGCGGTGCAGGAGCGAGACATTCGCCTCTGCGAAACGGTGTTCCACCAGGTCCAAAGCCGCCCGAGCCAAGGCCTCGGGCGGGACTTGACTGAGCGAAGGGGCCCCGCCGCGGGCCAACGTGAGGAAGGCCCGGATGATGCGCGAGATGCGCTGTGCCTGCTCGAGGATGGTCGAGGCGGCGCGATGTGAACGGGAGGCTGGCTCCAAGCGCGGAAGAAGCTGTTCGGCCCGGCCGACGATGATGCCCAACGGTGTAGAGACTTCGTGGGCGACACCCGTTGCCAGAGCTCCCAGCGTGGCCAGCTTGTCAGCCTCGACGAGCCGGCGGTCCCTCGCCTGAACCGCCTTTCGCATGGCGAGAACATGTCTCAGCTCAAGCTCACGTCGCTGCTCGCGAAGCGCGACCCCTCCAAAGCTGCCGACGAGGAGCGCCGCCAGAATGGTTCCCAAGAGGAGTCGCCAGAGCGCCCGGGATTCGCGGTCCCGCACCCGCTGGGCGGTCGCGACGACGGCGACTGCCCAACTGCCTCGCGTCGCGTCGGCAACGGTGGCGAAGCCGGCCACGGCCATTCGACGTGGAAGGCCCAGCGCCGCCGCCTCCTCACGCGTGAGTTGTACCCAGGGGCGTCCAGCGTCGAGAGCGGCCTGCAGCGCCGGCGTCGTCCCGGCCAGCTCCGAGCTGTCCACGCGTAAGGGCTGCCCCGGGGCTCCCACCAGCACACGGACTGCGCCGGGTTGTTCCGTTGAGCGGCGAATGTCGCCTAGGGCTTCGGCGAGACAGGCACTTCCTGCGACGCTGCAACCCGGGGCGCCCACCCGCACCACCAGGGCTGCAGCCGCGGTCCGAGCCACCGCCGTCTGTTCGGCGGCGAAGTCATCCAGCGCCGCACGCGCTTCCCGCCGCTCGTCCCAGACAGCAACGGCCAGGACGCAAGCCAGGGTCAGTGCCATGGCCACCACGAGGCGGGTGCGCTTCATCGCCGCCTGACTCCCGGACTCGAGCGCCCGGCGTTGCGGCTTAAGCATCCCCGACGCGGCGACGACCGTGGCAGCAGCCAACATGGATGGGACGAAGTGAGCAAGGCGGATGCCATGACAACAAAGGGCCAATTTGCCGTTCAAACCTGCCGCGGACGCGGGCGGAGAGGGATTCCTTCCTCTTCGACCGGGAGATTCTCCTCTTGGAGAAGCGCAGGAGGCGCTTCGCTCGAGCTTCTACGCAGTATCCTCCGCTGGCCCAAACCTTGCTCAGGGAGCCCACGACGATGCCAGGTCTTCACCTTGTCCGGGGTTGCTCGCTTACCAGCTTGCTCCTGTTGATGGCGTCGACGGCTGCCATGGCTGAGCAACAGGCGGCTGGCGCTGCGGCGCCGCCCGTTCCGACGCCTGTCACGTCGACGGTGGACCCAAACCTCTTTGGAAAGGAGGTCTCGCTCCCGAAGATGACGCTGAGCGCTGCCCTCGACTACGCACTGAAAAACCAGCCAGCGGTCAGGGCTGCCTTGGCTCGGGTGTCCGCACGACAGGCCGACGTGGGCATCCCGCGGGGCCGCTGGCTCCCATCGGTTGGGCTGACGGCCCAAGTCCTGGTTGGGACGGCCAACAACACCACCGCCTCCTACTTGGGGGCGCCCTTTGTTCCCACACCACGCGTCGGAGGGACTACATCGGTGGACAGCGCCGGTGCCACCTGGGCCCCGGAGCCATCGACCTTCGCGGGGCTTGGGCTGACACAAGAGCTTTTCGACTTCGGCCGCATCACGGCGGAAGTCGCGGCCGCGGACTCCCTGGTCACCGCCGAGCAGCAGAGCGCCGAGGCACAGACGCTCGACATTCGCTTGGGCGTCGAGGAGGCCTACTTTGCGGTCTACAGCGCCAAAGCCGTCGTTGTGGCCACCGACGAGGGTTACGACCGGGCCCGTCTCAACTTTGAATTGGCAAAAGCCGGCGTGGCGTCGGGGCTACGACCGCCCATCGACCAAACCCGCATTCAGGCGGAGCTGGCCCGCTTCGACATCCTACGGATTCGCAACCGTGGCACGGTCCGCATCGCCCAGACGCTGTTCGCCGCCGCCGTGGGAAGCCCCGATCCGGTTCTGGACATCGCCGATCAGGCGCCGACGCCGTCGGATTTGCCCGCCCTCGACGCTGCGGTACAGCACGCCCTTCAGAAGGAGCCGCAGCTCCAGGCCGCTTTGGCGCGCATCAAGGCGCAGGAAGACCAAACACGCGCTGCCTACGCCGAGCTCCGTCCGGAACTGCTCTTCGCTGGCACGCTGAACTCGCGCGCTGGCGGCTCGCAGCCTTCAGGCTCAGCCCCCATTCCCACCGGCGGCGGTTGGCTTCCCAGCGTTCCCAACTGGCAATTGGCGCTGGTCCTCACTTGGCCGATTTTCGACGGGACTCTCTGGGCGCGCGGCCATTCCTCGGAGCAGCTGGAAGTTGTCCGCCGCGAGGAGGCGGCTCTGGTTCGACAGCAAGTGGTCGCCCAAGTGGACAATGCCTATGTTTCCGTTGTCGTGGCGCGGGAAGCGCTTCCGAGGATTCAGGCGGCGGTTGACGCCGCGCGCGCCAACTACGCGCAAGCTGAGGCTCGTTTTCGAGCCGGTCTCGGCACTCCCACCGAGCTGGCCGATGCGGCCTCCCTGTGGGTCGACGCGCAAACCGCTTTCGCCGTCGGCGAATTCGACTTGGCCAGGGCACGTGCGGCGTTCGGCCGAGCCATCGCGGAGTCACTGTGAGCGCTGCGGACAACGGTTCGGAAACGGCAACGGTTGGAGAAACCCGCTCTGCGGTGACGCATACGGGACGCCCCCAGGCAACCGGGCGGCTCCGGCTCTTTCTCTTCGGGGGGATGGTGGTCGTCCTGATGCTGGGAGGCCTGTTGCTGTGGCGGGCTGAGTCGCGGGTAAACCGCATCGCCCTGGCAAGCACCGCCAAGCCAGTGACCGTGGTGAAGGCGTTGGGCGTCGACTTCCGCCCGTTTCGCACCTACATCGGGACGCTCGAGCCCTGGGAGTCCGCCAAAGTCGGTCCGCAGCTCATTTCGGCCTTCGTCTCGTCCGTGCTGGTCAGGCCGGGCGCTTCGGTCCAGAAGGGGGACATCCTGGCGACGCTCGATTGCCGGCACGCCACCGCTGCCACCCGGGCGGTGGCCATGCAGGCCAGCGCCATCGACGCGCGGCAGAAAGCCTTGGCCGACCAGTCTGCTCGAACCCAGGGCCTGTTGGACGGAGGCTTTGTCTCCACCAACGAGGCCGAGCAAATCAGCGCCCAGAGCGCCGCGGAGGCCGCGCAACTCGAGGCAGGAAAGGCCCAGCTCGCGCGGAGCTCACTCGAGGTGAGTGACTGCGTCCTGCGCGCTCCTTTCGACGGCGAAGTGGCGACGCGAGACATCGACCCGGGTGCTTTCGTCCGCCCGGGCACCTCGCTCCTCTCAGTGGTGGACCGGTCCATCGTCCGCGTCACCGCCGATGCGCCGGAGGTGGACTTCGCCGTGGTGGCGCCGGGCAGCAAGGTGCACCTGCACCTTCTGGCGACGAACCAGGACCTCGAGGGCGTCATCGCCCGCCGGTCTCCGGCAGCGGACCTCGGGACGCGGACCATCCATTTCGAAATCGACGTGCCCGACACCACGCGCACCTTGCCGGTCGGGACGACGGCGGAGCTGACCATTGAAGTTGGTCAGCCGCAGCCTGCCTCGGCCATTCCATTGGCGGCGGCGACCGTCCGGACGACCAAGGCTTCGGTCTTCGTTGTCAACGAGGACGTTGCCCACCTTAAGACGTTCACGCTCCTCGGAGAACGCGAGGGACGGCTTTACCTGGACCCGTCTCTCAAGCCAGGGACGGCGGTGGTGCTCGAAGGACGGGCCTTGCTTCAGGATGGTGACAAGGTAAGCGTTGGCGCCGTTGAGCCCGGTGCCCCGACTGTCCCCGTCTCGCCCCCGCATTCCGAGGTGCAAGGCACCGGCGTGGAGTCACCGCCATGACGCGGCTCGCGCTCAGCAATCCCATCGCCATCCTGATGGTTTGCATTGCCGTGATGGTGTTCGCCGCGGTCACGACGCCGAGGATGAGCATCGACACCTTCCCCGAACTGACGCCACCGGTTCTGGTGGTGGGCACGCTCGCGCCGGGGCTCGGTCCCAAGGACGTCGAGAAGACGCTCACCTGGCGCATTGAGAAATACGTCAGTGCGACGCCGGGCGTTGACCACGTAGAAAGCATTTCCCGAAACAACTTGAGCATTGTCTTCGTCTGGCTCAAGTGGGGAACCGACCTCAATGGGGCGCAGACGCTGGTTCAACAGCAGACGGCGTTCGCGATGGCCGCGGTTCCCAAAAGCTTGGGCGTCCTCCCCCCCTTCGTCCTGCAGTACGACCCGTCCAACGCCCCTGTCGTTCAGGTGAGCGTCGCCGGCGGGGGACTAACCGGGCCGCAGCTCTACGACTACGCGCTGAACAACATTGAACCCGTCCTGGAAGGCATTCCCGGCGTGGCCAGCGCCTCCATCAACGGCGGGCGACAGCGTCAAATCAACATCATCGTCAACCTGGCGGCGGCGCAGGCCCGCGGTGTCACTTCGAGCGACATTGCGGCAGCAGTGGCGCAAGCAAATGCCTTGCTCCCGTCGGGAGTCTTCGTTTCCCCGCACTTCGACTCCAACGTTTACACCAACGCGGTTCCGGAGCGGGTGGACACCATCGGCAAAGCCTTGGTGAAGCTGGTCAATGGCAAACCGGTGTTCATCCGGGACGTGGCCAAAGTGGAAGACGGAGGAAGCCCGGAGACGCAGTCGGTGTCGGTGAATGGACAGAACGCAGTTTACCTCAACGTCCTGCGCGTCCCGGGCGGCAACACCCTGAACATCGTCGACTCGGTGAAAAAGGCGGTGGCCGGTCTGCGCGACCTCCCCCAAGGTGTCGAGGTGAAGGCAGTTTTTGACCAGTCGACCTTCGTCCGGACGACGTACCACGGGCTGAAGCAGGAAGTGGTGCAGGCCCTGGTGCTGGTCGCACTGGTCATTCTCCTCTTTCTGCAGAGTTTTCGCGGCACCCTCATCGTCTCGGTGGCGATTCCGCTCTCCTTCGCCATCACGCTCATCGTCCTCTACGCGTCCGGACAGACGCTCAATGCTTTCACGCTGGGGGGGCTCACGCTGGCGATGGGGCGCCTGGTGGACGACGCCGTCGTGGTCCTCGAATCCATCCACCGTCACCAACGAATGGGGAAGAGCGCCTACCGCGCTGCCCTGGAGGGCACCAACGCCGTCGCGCTCCCGGTGCTGGCCTCGACGCTGACCACCATGGCGGTGCTGTTGCCGGTGCTTCTGCTGAGCGGGCTCGCCCAGAAACTTTTTGCACCCCTCGCGCTGACAGTGGCCATGGCCATGAGCGCCTCGTATTTCGTGAGCGTCTGTGTCACCCCGGTCGCCTGTCGGTATTTCCTCGGCCACACCGAGAGCCGCGGCTTCGCTCGCCGGGTGGGCGCGATGATTGACCGCGTGGCGAATGGCTACTCGCACTTCTTGCGCCGGGTGCTGCCATTTCGCGGGACGGTCATCGCCGTCTGCGCGGTGCTCACCCTCGGCGCGGTCTGGGCCGCGCTGAGACTCCCAAGCACCTTCTTTCCAGAAATCGACGAGTCCATGGAGCGCGTCTACGTGAGGCTTGCCCCTGGCACCTCGCTTGAAGATGCCTCGGCCAGGATTGCCTCCATGGGAAAGGTGCTCTCCGAGGAGCTTCCCAAGGGAAATGTGGAACTGGTGCTCACCAACGTGGGCTCGCCGAACAACGCCCGAAGCGCCATGACCAGTCCCAACAACGGGCCGCACATGGGGTTTATTCGCTTGGCGCTGGTGGACGCCGAGAAGCGCTCGCTGTCGCAGCGTGAGATTTCCGACCGGATGCGAGCGATTCTGGTCAAGCACTTCCCCGGCGTGGAGTTCCTTCAGTGGCCAGGAGGCCTGGTGGCCTCGGTCTTCGCCAACGGCTACATCGCGCCATTGGTGGTCGAGGTCCGAGGCGACAACCTGGCCCAGCTGGAGAGCGATGCCAAGGAAGTCGCGAGGGTGGCGCAGACGGTGTCCGGCGTTCGAGACGTCCGAGTCAGTCTTCAGAACGACTACCCCGAGGTCCGCGTCGAGACGAAGCGCGACGAGGCGGGGATGGTCGGTGTCAGCGCGCGTGCCATGGCGCAAACGACACTCGAGGCGACCCTGGGCAACATCAACACTCCGAGCGTATGGATTGACCCCAACAATGGCCAGTCCTACTACGTGGTCACCTATTACGCGGGTAGCGACGTCCCGGACCCGAACGCACTGGCCCAAGTCCCGGTGCGCATTAGCCCGGACGGGACCCCGGTGACGCTCGGGACGTACGGCACCATCCGCCGCTCCGTAGGACCGGTGGCCATCGAGCGGAACCAGCTGCAGCGCGCCGCGCACATCCTGATGCAAACCGAAGGGCGGGACATCGGGACTGTCGCGGCCGAGCTGGAGCAGAGGCTGCATCAGGACGTCAAGACGCGGAGTCTCGACTTCAGCTACGTCGGCCAGGTCCAGCTGATGCGGAAAACCTTCTCCGGGCTGGGGATGGCCATCACGCTCGCGGTGATGGTGGTCTTCATGATTATGGCCGCGCAATTCAAGTCCCTGCGTCTTCCCTTCGTCATGCTCTTCACCATTCCAGTGTCGCTGGTGGGAATTGTCATGGCGCTGTTGGCCGCAGGGCAGGGCTTTTCGATTACGGCGTTGATGGGGGTGCTGATGGTGGTGGGAATAGCCGTGTCCAACGGCATCCTCCTGGTCGACGATGCCAACCGGCGGTACTCGAGCGAAGGCGCGGAGAAGCTGGAGGCTGTCGTTGCGGCAGCGAGGTCGCGCTTCGTCCCGATTGCGATGACCAGCCTGGCGACGGTCATCGGGCTCGTGCCCACCGCGCTGGGCCTGGAAGCGGGGACCGAATCCAACCAACCCTTGGCGTTGGCGGTCTGCGGCGGGCTGACCTCCTCCACGCTGCTGTCACTCTTCTTGGTCCCCGTCATGTTCATGCTTTTGGCGCGAAGGGAAGCCCCGGCCGAGGAGGACGTCCCGTCCGCTGCCAGTTCAGTGGTGCCGCGCCACGCTTGAGAGGTTGGTCGTGCTGCTTTGCGTTTTTCGCTGGAGCTCGTTTCACTCGTGGGCCGGACGGGTCTCTCCGCGGGGGCTGGCGCAGCTGTTGACGGTCGCCGCCTTGGGTTGCGCGACCGTCCCTCCCGGACACGGCGCGGTCGTCCTCGGCCCCTCGGGTGTTCGGCCGGAACCGCTGACCGAAGGCGTGTCCTCCATCCCATGGTTCGGCGCAGTGACGTTGTATGACCTTCGCCAACAGCAGCTCACCGTCCGCTTCAACGCGTTGACGTCCGACGGGGGCCTGGTGAAGGCGTCGGCCTCGGTGGTGACCTACCGAATTGTCCCGGAGGAGTTGGTGGCCTTGGCCCGCGAGACAGGCCCGGACTATGGCCAAGTCCTTGTCCGGCCTGAGGCCGAGGCTGCGGTGCGGCTGGTGGTCGGCGGACTCCCGGCCGACGAGCTCGATTCGGACCACATCCTCATTGCGCAGGCGGAGATTACGCGCCGCGCGGCGGCACGGCTGCGGCCCTACCACGTTCTTCTCGAGTCGGTGGACCTGCGCACGCTGCAGGTGGTGGCCCCGCTCGCGCAGATGCAGGTTGGACGCGCACTGGTGCTCGAGCAGAAGCTATTGACTGCCCCCCGCGACCTCGAAATTGCCCACAAGAAAGCCGACGCGCGGCTGGAAGAGGCGCGCGGCCTGGCCGACCAACTCGAGGCCATCGCTCCCTCGCTGTCGCCGCAGACGCTCGAGGACCGACGGCGTCGGGCCTGGGATGGATTGCTGCGAGCCCCTTCATCGTCCGTTGTCGTCGAGGCCGCCGGTGCGCCCGCGGTCTTGGAGGTGTCACCATGAGTCGCTTCGCTCTCGTCGTTGCCCTCTTGTTACTGTCGAGCTGTGTCACCGTCGGGCCGGGCTCGGCCGGTGTGCTTTGGAAGGCCAACGGGGGCACGCAGCCCAACAGTTACGGGGAGGGGCAGTACTCCGTCTGGTTTGCCAACCACATGTACGTCTACGACATGCGCGTGATGAGCAACGACGAGACGCTCAACGTCATCGCCGCCAACGGGCTGTCCCTCAACCTAGCGGCCACGGTTCGCTACCGCATTGCGCCGGACCAGGTGGTGGCCCTTCAAGAGGAGATTGGTCCGGACTACTACAACGTCATTCTCGAGCCCCTGTTGCGCTCGGACGCGCGCCGCGTGGTGGGCCGTTACTCTCCCGAGGAGATTTACTCGACGAAACGGGACGTCGTGGAGCGCGAAATCCGAGAACAGCTGGTGAGCAGAACGGCCGGCAAGCACCTCATCATTGAGGCCGTCCTCATCCGCAACGTCGAGTTGCCGCCGGCCATTCGCACCGCCATCGACCAGAAGCTGGCCGCGGAGCAGGAAGTCCTGAAGATGGAGTACGAGTTGAAGATTGCGAAGGCCACCGCCGACCAACGGCGGGTGGAGGCCGAGGGAATCGCGGACTACAACCGCACGGTTGCAAAGAGCCTCACGCCCCCCATCCTGGAATTCGAGCGCATTCTTCAGCTGGAAAAACTCGCGGCGTCGGGTAACGCCAAAACGGTCGTTCTTGGGTCCGGTGCTGGGTCGACGCCGGTTTTGCTCTCCGCGCCACAGCACTCCTCGACGAACCAGCCGTAGCCACTTCGTGCATCCGTCATTCCGGCTACCGGCGCTGGTTCCGCCCGTTCTTTGGGCGTTGCCGAGGCTGCATTGGAAGTCGCGCGGCTCTGGAGTACGTAAAACCGTCTTCTGAGCAGCACCCGTGGCTGCCCTCCGGTCACCAAGAGCTAACCGTCGTAACGGATGTCTCCAGCGCCGCGCACGTCATAACCTGGAATCCCACCGACCTCGGCTCGAAAGGCATCGCCTTGGGCGAGCTCGCACATGCGCACAACGTGAACGTCGCCCAGGTCGGATGCCTTGACGATGAGCCCGTAGGACTCTATCGCCAACGGTTGAAAGGCAAGACCGGCGCGTTCGCCCCAAGCGCGGGATGCGAGACCAACCTCGGCCCGACCCGAAACGACAGCCAAAACGACCTCGAGATGGGAAGGCAAAAGCAGCGCACCTTGGTGAGCGAGCTCAGGGTCGACCCGTGCCGCACGGAGAGCCGCGTCGAGGTGTACGCGCACCCCCGCCGAGAGTGGGCGGGAGGCCAGCGCCTTGCCGGAAAGGTTCTCAAGGCGCACAGGCTGTACCCCTTTCCTATGGAGCAGTCCGATTTCACGTTTGACGAGATGAATTCGCGCCGCCCGCTCCGTTCCGACGTGGCTGGGAAAGCCTCCGGCGTGCGCCCCGGCCGCGATGACGGCTCCTTGAGCCAGTAGCTCGATGCTCGAACCGCGGTCTGCCTGAACAAAGCCGAGGAGCGGCGGTCCGCGCTCAGCACTCAGTCGAAGCAGACACATGAGTGCGAGGTCTCCGTTGCCGGCGATGAAAGCCGGCGGGGCCGAACTTGAGGGCGTTACCGGGCCGAGTGCGCCTCGCCTGGCCGGACTCCCCCCCGACCAGACGAGAACGTCCTCGCGGTCGAAGCGCCATTCGGCCCCCACCCGCCGCGCTGGAAGGCCCTTCTTCAACAGACGGTAGACGTGTTTGGGGTGCACGCGGAGCACGTCCGCTACCTCGGCGGTGGTGAGGAGCCCCGAGACTTGGCGCGTCTCCTCCTCAGATGCAGCACGGGCGGCCGCGCCACCCGCCGAAGTCGGGCCTCGGGAGCGCTTCACCTCGTCTCCATGTGGGCCGCAACCATGAGCCTCATAAGGACCTTTAGTTCTACATTAAGGATGCTATAGGGAACATTAGTCATCAAAGGACCCAGGCAGGTCTCGGAACTGAGCCTGCGAATTTCGTTTCTCCGGGAGGGAGGATGCCATCTGCGCACGAAACGCTGTTTCGTTCATTGGCTAGCTCGTGGTTGCTGCTGGCCTTTGCAGCTGCAGCCCAGGAATCTCCGCCGCCCGCGGTTGCGGACGGGCACGCCTCGGCTCCTCCAGCGGCGCTCAATGCTGAGGCCTACGCGGAATGTCACGACAGCTGCGAGGAGCGTCGCCAGCTTTCGGACCTGACGATTCTCAACTTTTTCACGGAAGGGTGGGACCAAGCCTGGGCGCACCGCCACCGCGAAACGCCGGACATGTCACTGCTTCGGGTCACCACCAACTTTCTCGAACGCGAGTTCCGGCTCGACTACGTCTTCACCGCCGTCAACAACAACCCCAAAGTCCTTGACTCCCAACTGCTCAATAGCCTCATCGCCTATGGCCTCGACCGTCGCCTGATGGTCGAGGTCATCGGCAACTACCAATGGAATGTGCCGCCCTCCGGGTACCCGACCGCCAATGGCGCCGGGATGGCCGGCGTGCTTCGTTTTCAACTGGTTGATACCCGGACCGCCTCCTATGCCTTCCAGTACCGCGTCTCTGCCCCCAACAAAGGAATCGGCCAAACGACGACCTCGATGCAGTATGTCCTCGCCGGATGGCAAGACGTCACCGCGTGGATTCCTGCGCTGACGCAGTTCGGCCTCTACTACTCCTTCCAGTATGAGAACCTCCTCGGGCCGCATAAAGCAACCGCGACGCTGAACGACATCAGCTACGTCCTGTCCTTCGCCAAGTCCTGGACGCCGATGAAGACGCCGGTCCTCGGAAACTTCACGACGTTTCTAGAGTTTGCTGGCGTGACCAACCTCGACGGCTCCGCTTCGGGAACGACCATCAGCATCACCCCAGGAATCCGGTTTTGGTTTCTCCCGAAGAACTCAGTCACCTTCGGCATCGACTTTCCTCTGACGACCAATCCCTCTTACTCGGTGGTCTACCGACTCAACTACATCTTGAATTTCTAGCGGCGCGGGTTGTTACAGCGAGGCTCAAGTGGGTGGCGGCCACAAACCCAAACCTAGGAGGTCGAAGATGCAACTCAGCGCGCGCAACCAACTCAAAGGCAAAGTGAAGTCGGTCAAGACCGACGGGCTGATGGCCGAAGTGACGGTGGACATCGGCGGCCACGAGCTCGTTTCCACCATCACCCGCGGGTCGGCTGAAAAGCTGGGCCTCAAAACCGGGGACGCAGTAACGGTGGTCATCAAAGCGAGCGAGGTTCTCGTTGCAAAATAAGCACCGGGGGGCACGGCTTTCGTTGGGCGTCCTCCTGACCTTCTCTCCGGCGTTGGCCTGGGCCGCGGCGCCGGCGTCCACGCTTCGCGTCGAAGGCGCCCTGCCGCAGCCGGGGACGCTGAGCCAGGTAGAGCTGGAGAAGCTCGGGTCGACCACCGTTGGCTGGATGAGCCACGGGCAAACCCACCGAGTCACCGGCGTCCGGCTGGATAAAGTCCTGCTGCACGCGGGCTTTACCCCTGGGCCTATGGGCAAGGACGTCCCAGTCAAGGACAAGGTGAAGGGCTACCGAGAAGTCCTGGTGGCCACCGCGCGGGACGGTTTCCAGGCCGTCTTCAGCTGCGCCGAGGTGATGGAAGGGATGGGGACTACGGCTGCGTTCGTCGTCTGGCAGGTGGACGGAAAGCCGCTGGGCCCGGAGGTGGGCCCCTTGCGCTTGGTGGTCCTCACGGACGGTGAGCCGGCGCGGTCCATTCGGCAGTTGGACAGCCTCCGCGTCCTCGACGTCTCCTGACGCGCGGGGGCCCGTCCCCGCTCAGGGCCTCTCCTTCAGGCGAAAGCGCTGACCGCACAGGGGGCCCGCCCACACCGGGGGCCCCTCTGCGAGAAGGCCCTCCGGCGCCTGGAGCGCCTCGCAGCGCTCCGTCAGCAAGAGCGCCTCCTTCCACTGGGCGCGCGGCCGCACCGCGCGGACGTCGACGTCCGCTCCCCGCTCGCGTGCCACAAACGTCACCCACATCGCACAGGCTTGCCGCCGGCTGAGCGACGTCTCGTTGAGAAGCACGCCGCTGTTGATGGGAAGCGCTTGCGCCAGCGCCCGGCAGGCGTCTCCAGTCTCAGCGTCCACGAAGCCCTCGGAGAGCGTTGTGGCCAGCGCTGGCCTGGACCAAGAGGGGCCGACGGCGAGCGCGAGGAGAAGTGTGGCGCTGCACGCCAGTGCACCCCGAAGCGCGCCAGGGTGGACCGCCGGCACCCACGCCGCCGCGCTGAGTGCGACGAGAGGAAGGAGGTTGAGAAGAAAGCGCTCCTGGTAGTTGCGCCGGCTGAGCAACAGCAACGCCAGAAGCTCCAGTCCGCACACCGCGCCGATGGGAAGTAGCCTTTGACGCACCTCCCTCGAGCGCCAGGCCGCGACGAGCGTCGCCACCAGCAGGAGTGCGAGGAGCCAGCGCGTGCTGGTAGGAAACCAGCTCTCCCAGGCGGCCTGCGGGTAAAAGCGGAGCCGCGCCACGACGCCCTCGGGCGGCGGCCGCATGTCATAGGCGCTGATTCGGCCCAGCGTCCGCAGACGCCAAGTGAAGGGGATGAGCAGCCACAGCATCATGGGGCTCAACAGCCACGCCCAGAGGAACCTCACGCGCTGTGGCAGCTGCGCCAGCTCGAAGCGCCCTCGCCACAGCGCGAGCTCGCAATAGCCAAACAACGAAAGGCAGGCCATGGCCAGCGGCCCATCCACGCTCCGCACGCTGAGCCGGCCGTCAAGCACCGTGCCGCCGCCCGTTGCCTGAACCCAGAGGCAGAGGACCCCGAGGAACGCCGCCACACCGAGAAGCGCCATCCCCGTCCGGCTGCGTGCGCCTCGCAGCAACGCCAGGGAAACACTCCGCGCGCAGCCTACGGCGTGCTGGCCCCCGACTTCAGTCAGAAGAACGGCGGCGGCAAAAATAAGGCCGTGCTGCCACCGCACGTGAAACAGCAGGTTTCCCAACAGGGCCAGCCCCCACGGCCGCTTCAGGCGCTCCTCCCTGGCCGCCAGCCAGGCGGTGGTGGCGCCCAGCGTCAGGAGAGCGGACGGGACTTCGAGCATCCCGTTGGCGGCATGGACGTAGAGTGCGCGCGCTCCCATCAACGCTGCCGAAGAGATGCCGAGGACGAGCAGCGGCTGCAGCGCTCGCGGAGCCATTCGCCGGGAGGCAAAGCCCAGGAAGAGGAAGAGGCAGGCGGTGAAGGCGAGGGAAAGCCCGGTCTCGACGGCGAGTGCATTCGCCGGCCCACCGAGAACGTGCAACGGGGCCGCGAGGAGAAGGCGAAATGTGGGCCACGTCTCTGGACCCGCGACAAAGCCCAGGAAGCCCCAGGCGTTCCAGGCACGCAGCGTGTCCGCCGCCCCGACGTCGAGCATGGCGCGGCGGGCCGAATCCCAGTTGAAGGCTTGCCGGTTCGGCACTTGCGCGAGCGCCAGCGAAAGCCAGAAAAATGCGGCCAGCGCCAGCAAGGCGGCGAGCACCACCGGAGCCGCGTGGAACGCGAAGCGCTTCCTTGTGTACTCGTCTTCGCCCGAGTCGAGGACCATCACGCTTCAAGCGGCAGCTTAGCAGCAGGACGCTGGGCCGGACCAAACGGACGCGTCCTGCAGTCTGTGAAAACAAGACGCCTGAAGAGACGCGCCCCGCGTCAGCGAATCCACCCGAGGAGGAGCGCGGCCAGCGTCCCGCTCGCCACGAGCACCCAGAGGACGACGCCCATGAGGAAAGGGCGAGCGCCCACGCGGGCCAGCGCGGTGCGCGACAGCCCGAGTCCAAGCAAAAAGAGGGTGAGGACGAGCAAACGCTGGGCGAGCGCAGCGACAAACTTGCCGGCAGGCTGGAGCGCTGGGACGAAGCTGACGAGCGCCGCTGCGGCCAGAAAGCCGAGGATGAACCAGGGCCGCTTGGCCTTAGGCTTTTCCGTCGACTCGACCGCCGGGCGCGCCACCCACGCCCCGAGTGCCAGCGTCACCGGCACAATCCACAGGGCGCGGACGAGCTTGGTGGTGGTGGCCACCACCAGAGCGTCCGGCCCATACGTCGCGGCGGCGCCGACGACGCTAGAGGTGTCGTGGATGGCAAGTGCGGCCCACAGCCCGAAAGCGTGCTGGGTGAGGGAAAAATGGTGGCCAATGGCCGGGAAGAGGAGGAGGGCGGTTGCGTTGAGGAGGAAAACAATCCCCAGCGCCGCGCTTGTCTCCTCCGCGTCGGCGCCAATTACCGGTGCCGCGGCGGCGATGGCGCTCCCGCCGCAGATGGCCGTTCCGACGCTGACCAGCGTCCCAGTCGCACGACGGACACGGAGAAACCCGCCGAGGAGCGCCCCCACGCCCAGCGTGGCCGAAATCCCCACCAGCGTGTAGCCCAAGCCCTGAAGGCCCACCAGCGCCACCGTCCGCAGGTTCATCGCCGCTCCAAGGCCCATGACGGACGTCGACAAAAGCTGCGGCGTGAGTCCCTTCGTCCTCGACGCCCAGGGGTTTCCAAAGAGGAGCGTCACCGCAACGCCGGCGAGCAGCGAACTCCAGGTCGGCACGGCGTGCCAGCCAACCACCGGGAGGCTTGGCAAGAGGCACAGAACTGCGAGAACCGTAATGAGCGCCTTGACCATGAGAAACTTGCGAGACTGCCCTCCATTTGCCAAAGGCCCGTACAGCCGCAGCTTCCGAGCGTTGTCCCCAAAAGCACGAAGGGCTCGCCAAAACGGACGAGCCCCTCGAAAACGCTCCAGCCCAGCGGCCGCCTTGGCCGCGGAGCCTTTAGACAGTGGAAATCTTGTGGTCCTTCGTCTCTTTAATGAAGAGTGACCCGATGACGAACGTCATTGCGGCGACGATGATTGGGTACCAAAGGCCATAGTAGATGTGGCCCTTAGCGGCGACCAACGCCGTCGCGGTGAGTGGGAGCATGCCTCCAAACCAGCCGTTGCCGATGTGGTACGGCAAGGACATCGACGTGTAGCGGATGCGCGTGGGGAACAGCTCCACCAAGAATGCCGCGATGGGGCCATAGACCATGGTGACGTAGATGACGAGGATGACGAGGAGGAGCAAGACCATCCCGAAGTTAATCTCGGCGGCGTTGGCCGACGTCGGGTATTGGAGACCAGCGAGAATGGTTTTCAGCTTCGCCTCGTCCACGCCCACAATCTCCTGGTCGTTAATTTTAAGAATCGGAGCGGCACCCGGCGTGCCTTCGATGTTGGTGTAGGTCAGGCTTCGACTCGTCAGCTGGCTCCGCACCTTGTCGCAAGGGCTGTAGACGGTGTTTGGCAGCGGCAAGAGGTGTATCTGACAGTCGCTTGCGGTGAGGGTAATGGTCGTCCGTTCGTTGAAGCGCTCGAGCGCCGGATTGGCATAGTGGGTCAGCCCATGAAAGATGGGTATGTAGGTGAAGACGGCGAGGAAGCAGCCCGCCATCATGATCCATTTCCTACCGATTCGGTCCGAGAGCCACCCAAAGACGAGAAAGAAGGGGGTGGCGATGATGAGCGAGAGCGCAATGAGGAAGTACACCGTGCTCCACTCGACCTTCAGCGTCGCGCCGAGGAAGAAGAGCGCGTAGAACTGTCCGGTGTACCAGACGACCCCTTGGCCCGCGGTCGCTCCGAAAAGCGCGAGAAGGACGATTTTCGCATTCCCCCACCGCGCGAAGCTCTCGCTGAGAGGCGCTTTCGAGCCCTTTCCTTCGGACTTCATCTTCATGAAAACCGGCGATTCCTGCAGGCGAAGCCGGATGTAGACCGAGATGACCAACAAGACGATGGAGCAGAGGAAGGGGATGCGCCAACCGATGGACTTGAACTCGTCGGCCGAGATTCCTTTTCGGCAGGCGTAAATGACCACCAACGCGAGCAGTAGGCCCAAGGTGGCCGTGGTTTGGATGAAACTCGTGTTGTAGCCGCGCTTTGAGTCCGGAGAGTGCTCGGCCACATAGGTTGCCGCTCCGCCGTACTCGCCACCGAGTGCCAGGCCCTGGGCCAGTCGCAGGATGATGAGCAACCCCGGGGCTAACATCCCCACCTGGGCGTAGGTCGGCAAAAGCCCAACCAAAGCGGTGGAGAGGCCCATGATGATGATGGTGACCAAGAAGGTGTATTTGCGGCCGATGATGTCGCCGACTCGGCCGAAGACGAGCGCGCCGAAAGGTCGCACCAAAAAGCCAGCGGCGTAGGCCCCGAAGGCTCCCAACACCGCTGCCGTGGGGTTGACCGACGGGAAAAACACAGGCGCCAGGAAGGGCGTCAGAATCGCGTAAATGTAGAAGTCGTACCACTCGAATACGGTACCGAGAGAAGACGCAAAAATGACGCGTCGTTCTTCAGGGACCTCAAGCGGCGCGGCAAAAGCGCTGGCAGGTGTAGCCACAGTGAAACCTCCTGAGCGTTCGGTGGGAAAGCCTCCTTCATCAGGGGGCAACTCCCACGCCAACGAGAATGACGAGGAGTCCTCGCAGCTTGCGCGACCTACGCGCTGCAGCATGCGGCGGGCGGTAACACTACCTGCTACGAAACGTAACGCGAAGGCCTAGGCCAACCCCAAAGGGCCGGACTGGAGAGGGACTTCATCAGGCGCAGCGAGCCCGACGAGCGCGGGCTCAACGGTCCGCCCCAACCAAACCAGCGACCCGTCCTTCAGGTGCCGACAGCGCTCCCCGGTGCGGTACAGTCCAGGCACACGGCGGAGCCTCTGGTCTACGAAGCGCGCGTGGTCGCCCTCCATCGTCCGTGGCTGCGCCGGCCAGGAGCTCCGCGTCCACAACTCGGCTTCCTCGAGGGGCGACGGCGGTTTACCTCGGGCGTCAAGCAGGACGGGGTCCACCCCAAAGAGCGGTGTTGAACCGATGTCCGGCCAACGGGCGACGAGCATTCCTCCACCCTCACTACTCCACACCACTTCCACGTCTGCCTTTGCTCCCCCGGACGAGGAGACGAGGAGCGGGCGATGCCCGCGGTTGGCGGCGGCCTTGAGGGTGTCGCCGGCGGACCCAAGGAAGTGAGTCACACCGAGGGCGTCGAGGCGCTCAACGGCGTCTCCGAGCTCGTCCAACACCAGCGTCGCTCCCAGCGCGAGCGCTCCGTACAGGACATCGACGCGCCCCTCCATGTGCTCCGCGCGGCACAAGAGGCGGTCCCCCGGGCCGAGGCCGAGCACCTCCCGTTGCCCGAGGAGTGCCTGCAGCACGAAGCCGGCCGCGGACTGGACGACGGGCCGGGGGCCTTCGTCATTGGCCGCCGTTGCGAGCAGGAGAGGCTCTTCCCCCGAAAGCAGCGTCGGGACACAGGTGGGCCGCGCGAGGCCGAGGGCACGGTCGAGGTCGTGGTCCCGGGCATAGGCCAGTGGCACGCGTGCCTGGGTCCGCCGGTGCACGAGGACGCCTTCGACCCGGCCGAGGCCGTTGAGTGCCGCGTCGGCGCGCTCCCACAGGGGAATCCGTTCGTGGGCCACCTCGGCTTCATTGGCGGTGACGAGGACTCGCACCCGAGCCACCCGAAGCGCACGCCGAAGCCAGTCCGAATCGGCATGCACCGGCACATTCAAGTGCACCGCGCCGATGCGGGCGCAGGCGAGCAGCGCGACCACCAACGGGACGCCCAGAGGAAGGTACACCGCCACCCGGTCGTGAGGACGGACGCCTTGCGCCAGCAACACATTGGCGGTGCGGCACATCTGCTGCCGCAGCGCACGGTAGGACAGCATCTCCACGTCGCCTTCAGCCCTCAGCCAGACCAGCGCCGGGCGATCCGGAGCACTCGCTGCATGTCTGTCCACGCAGCTCGTGGTGACATTGAGAAGGCCATTCGCAAACCAGCTGACGTCACCGACGGCGAGCTCGCCCTCAAAGCCGACGGTGGGCGCTCGGACCCAAGCCAGGGCTTCTGCCTCCCGCCGCCAGAAGTCCTCGGGCTGGGCGAGACTCTGCGTGTGCAACCGCTGACACTGGGCCAAACGCTCAGTGGGGCTCAGGTGGGGCGTGGGCAAGGACGGGCGGCTCACATCAACGCAAGAGGAGACGCAAACGTCACGCCAGACTGCAAGCCCCGGAAGGCGCGATGGCTTAGCGTCCGCACGCGCGCCAACGTCGTGTCGTTCCGGAACAGCCGTTACCGAAGGTAACAACCGACCGGCAAAGCCTTCCCTCGCTTCTTACGCCTGAAGCTTGTTGCGCGGGATGCCCAGCCGAGCGCGCTTCTCCCAGAGTGCCTTTCGGCTGATGCCGAGCCGGCGAGCGATTTCCGTCTCCGAGAGTTGCGCCTGGTGCTCGAGGACGAAGCGACGAAAGTACTCAGTGAGAGCGCCACTCGTCCCGCCGTCCAAGTCGTCCTCGTGCGGCGCCCCGGAGAGGTGCGGCCCGTCAATGGCCAGGAGGTCCGGCGTGATGGGCCCAGTGTCACTGAGGATGACGGCGCGCTCGACGGCGTTCTCCAACTCGCGGACATTGCCCGGCCAGTCGTGCGCGAAAATGGCGTTGCGCGCCTCGGGGGAAAATGTGATGGGCGGCCGGTTCAACCGCCGGCAAGCCTTGGCCAAAAGGAAGTCCGCCAATTCGAGGACGTCGTCCCCCCTCGCGCGCAGCGGCGGAAGGTGAATCTCCACCACCCGGAGTCGGAAGTAGAGGTCGTTGCGGAATTGGCCGTCGAAGGACATCTGCCGGAGGTCTCGGTGGGTGGCGGCGATGAGGCGGACGTTGACGCGCCGGTTGCCCGTCGCGCCGACGCGGCGGACTTCTCCTTCCTGAAGCACCCGCAAAAGCCGGGCCTGGGCTGGCAGGGGCAGCTCGCCAATCTCGTCTAGAAACAGCGTCCCGCCGTCAGCGGCCTCCACCAGGCCGGCCTTTGTCTTGTGTGCGCCGGTGAAGGCGCCCTTCTCGTGGCCAAAGAGCTCGGACTCGATGAGGGTTTCCGGAATGGACGTGCAGTTGACGGTGACGATGGGGGCCTCGCGTCGCGGGCTCTGGTCGTGCACCGCGCGGGCAACGAGCTCCTTGCCGGTGCCGGACTCGCCGAGGATGAGGACGGTGGCGTCGGTGTGGGCCACCTTGCGCACCCGGTCGAAGACTTCCCGCATGGGCGGGCAATTGCCCACCAGGCCCTGGACGACGTAGGTGCGCTCGAGCTCCTGGCGGAGGACGGCATTCTGGCGGCGTAGACGCGACTGGCGAAGCACGCGGTCGACGACGAGGAGAAGCTCGTCGTGGTCGAAGGGCTTGGCAATGAAGTCCACGGCGCCTTTCTGGATGGCCTCGACCGCCGCCCGCACCGTGGCAAAGCTGGTCATGATGAGGACCGGCGTCCCCCCGCACAGCTCGACCAAGTCCGTCCCCAGACCGCCTGGGAGCCGGAGGTCGGCGACCACGAGGTCAAAGCCGTCTAGCCCGAGCGCGGAAGCCTCTTTCACCGTCCTCGCCTCGGCCACTTCATGCCCGGAACGCGCCAGAAGCCGCGCCAGCTCGGTGCGGATGACGTCCTCGTCTTCGACGATGAGGGTGCGGCTCATCAAGTCACCTGCCTCGTGGTGCCACGCGTACCTCGGCCGGTTGCTCCGGTTCGCCTGTCGATGGCAATTCCACCACCACCGTCGTTCCCCTGCCGGGGGAACTCTCCACGTCGATGCTTCCCAAATGCTCCCGGACGATGCTGTGGGCAAGAGGGAGCCCGAGTCCCGTACCCTGTCCAGGCGGCTTTGTCGTGAAAAAAGGTTCAAACATCCGTTCGCGCACTGCGTCGTCGATGCCCGTCCCCTGGTCGATGACGCGCAAGCGGACGACGTCACCGATGACCTCAGCCTCCACGGACACCTCGCCGCCCGTCGGACTGGCGTCACAGGCGTTGGAGACGAGGTTGACGAAAACTTGGAGCAGCCGTTGTCGGTCCCCGTCCAACAACAAGCCTGTAGGCACGCGATTGAGACAGGTCACCTGCTTCGCCTGGCGGGACAGCTGCACGAGGGTGATGGCTTCTCCGACCGCCTCCCGCACCTCGAAACGCTCGGGCTCCGCCACCGCGTGGATGGTGCCGGCGTGGCTGAAGCCGAGCAGCACCCGGACGATGGTGTCGATGCGCTGTGTCTCCCTCAAAATGAGGGCAAACCGAGCGGCCTGTTCCGCCGAGGTGGCCTCGCGAGCCAGGTTTTGCGCGAGGCAAGCGATTCCAGTGAGCGGGTTTCCAATTTCGTGCGCCACCCCGGCCGCCAGCCGGCCCACCGAAGCCAGGCGGTCCTGGTGGGCCACCTGCGCGGCAAGCGCCTTGCGCTCGGTGAGGTCCTCCACCAGCAGCACCGGACCCCGCAAGTCCGCGGGCACTGTCCCGGTGGACTCCTGACTCTTCCCCAGTGCGAGCACCCGCTCGTGGCCCCTCAAGGTGAGGCACACCTCGGCGTGGGGCGAGGCCTGCTCCAGGAAGTCCCGCAGCGCTTCGGCAAACGGGCCCGGAAGTTGGTCGAGACGGGCCCCCACCGCGTCTTGGGAGGGGACGCCGGACAGCGTGGCCAGGGTGTGGTTCCAGATGACGACGTCCCGGTCCGGCCCCAGGGCACACACCCCCAAGGGCAAGTCCTCAAGCACACGCCGCAGGTAGCGGCGGAAGGCCTCCAACTCCGCTGGGGCGCCATGCAGCTGCGCCCGGCTCGCCCGCAGCTGCTCCTCGAGAAAGCGCAGCCGCTCGGAGAGCGCCGGTTGACGGCGCGGGTCCACGCGGATGCCGCGGTCCACGAGCCAGCGGGCCCGGAGCGGCCCTACCAAACCGGATAGGTTTCGCTGCAGCCGCTCTCGGAGACGCTGCAGCTGAGCCGGCCGCCGTTCGTCCTGCACCATGTTGAGGTCCGCCAGGGCCAAGTCCACCTCGGTGGTGGCCGCGTCCTGCCCGAGCAGCGGAGCCAGGTTGGCCTGGAAATCGCGCGGGCTGTGGGCCTCTACCACCACGGGGTCCACCAATTTGGGGGCGCGGGTGCAGAGACCGGCCGCCTCCTCCTCGCGTGCGCTGGCCTTGGTCACGAGGGAGACCCCGGCGAAGAGCACCGTGTTCAGGCCCAAGGACCAAAACGTGGAGATGCTCCAAGGCTCAGCGCCAGGGAAAATGTCGAAGAGGTGGGCCAAATCAAAGCCTCCTGGCAAGAGGTGTGCCCGAGCCAGGAGCGGCAGAAAAAGCGTCGCCGCCCAGACGGCGATGCCGGCCGACAGGCCGGTGAGGAAGCCCACCCGCGTCGCCCCGCGCCAGAAGAGGACGGCCAAGACGCCTGGAAGCATTTGGACGACGGCCACGAAAGAAATGAGGCCGAGCTCCACCAGGCCCGCCCGGACGTCGAGAAGGCGCGAAAAGCCGTAGCCGAAGAAGATGATGACGACAATGAGCACGCGGCGCGCCCAGAGAAGTCCCCGGTAGAGGTCCCCGGCGCCGGTGAGGTCGCGTCGCGGCAGCAAGAGGTGGTTGAGGCACATCGCAGCCAGGGCCAGCGTGTCCACAATCACCATGGCGCTGGCTGCGGAAACCGCGCCGACGAAGGCCAGCGCGCCCACGCCCGAGCCTCGCGCAAGCCCGAGGACGTAGTTGTCCGGGTGGACACCGGGCAACGCCACCTGGCCGGCCCAAAGCAGTGGCAGCACGGCGACATTGAGGAGCAGGAGAAACGCTGGAAAGCCCCAGGCCGCGACCCGCAGGGCGCGGCTGCCGAGCGCCTCGGTGAAGGCCATATGGAATTGGCGGGGAAGCAAGAAGCCCGCGGCGAAGGAGAGGAGGAGGAGGGTGGCCCACGGCCCTTCGCGCACCGGGCGAAAGGCAGCCTCCAATGCTTCTGGATTCGCAGAAAGCCAGCGCTCGAGCCCGCCCGCTCCCCCAAACACCTCGGTGACGGCCACCGCGGCCACAGCCAAAAGGGCGAGGAGCTTCACCACTGACTCGAAGGCGATGGCCAGGCCGAGCCCGGCATGTCGCTCCCGGGGCGAGACATGGCGCGCGCCGAAGAGCAGGGCAAAGAGTGCCACCAGTGCGCAGAAGACGAGTCCCACCATGGACGCCGGCGGGGCATGCCCCAAGACGCGCACGCCCTGGGTGACGGCGCGAATTTGGAGCGCCAGGTACGGCAGGTTGCCGGCCAGCATGAAGAGCGTCACCAGCACGCCCGCGCTGTGGCTCTGGAAGCGAAAGGCGAAGAGGTCCGCCAGCGACGTCAGCTGGTGCTCCCGCGTCAGCCGCAACACGGGCTGCCAAACCACTGGCACCAGGAGACAGGACAGCGTCACCCCGATGTAGATGGCGAGGAAGTTGAAGCCTTGGGTGCGCGCGTAGCCGACGCTGCCGGAGTAGCTCCAGGAGGTGGCGTACACTCCCAAAGAAAGGGCGTAGGTGAGGGGGTGACGGACGAGCTTGGCCGGCACCCAGCGCCGTTCGGCGGCATAGGCCACCAGGAAGAGGAGAAGCAGGTAGCCGACTGCGACCGCGAAGAGCTGTCCGAGTTGAAGCACGAGAGTCTAGGCCCTGGACGTCAATCGGACCGCCGATTCACCACCGCGCCGAGAAGGATGAGGGCTGCCCACAGGCCGAAGGGCCAAAGCCAGCTGTGGTGTCCGTCTGCCCAGAGAAGACGCGCCCGAGAGACGAACACCAGGACGGCCACTCCAAAGACCCACAGGGCTGGCTCGACGGTGCGCGTCCGATGGTCCGAGGGTGTAGGCATTTGAAGAGCTCCAGGACTCCGCGGCCTTCTTAGGCCGAACGCGCAGAGTGCGGGGAGTGGGTCGCTCGGGAAGCCTGGCTTTGCCGCAATGCGCAACGAGCGCTGGGCGGGCACGTTGAGGTAAGCGGGCCGCCCGAACGCGTGAATGCCCTGCTCTCCCTGTGGACGTGGTTTGAAATTGGCCTGGTGGCCCTGTTGGGCTTCGTCGTCCAGACGGGGCTTTTCCTCCTCACCTGGCCCTTCGACAGACGCCGCCTGGTGGCGGGCCGGGCATTCCGGCTGGTGGGCGTCCTGGCCGCCCGGCTCACGCCGTTCTGGCACTTCGGCGTGGTGGGGCCCCTGCCCAAGGGGGTAGGCCGGACGGTGGTGGTAAGCAACCACGAGTCCCACGCCGACCCTTTCCTCATTTCCCATTTGCCTTGGGAGATGAAGTGGCTCGGTAAAGCGTCGCTGTTTCGCATTCCGGTGGTGGGGTGGATGATGGCGCTCGCCGGAGATGTTCCCGTCCGTCGCGGCGACAGCGCGTCAGGAAAGGAAGCCATGGGCGCCTGTGCGCGCTGGCTGGCTCGCGGCGTCCCGGTGATGATGTTCCCAGAGGGCACCCGCAGTGCGGATGGTGCGCTCTTGCCCTTCAAGGACGGCGCCTTCCGGTTGGCCATTGAGACCGGGGCCGACATCCTTCCCGTCGCCGTCGTCGGGACGCACCAGGCGCTTCCCAAGCACAGCTGGCGCTTTCAGCGGGCCGACGCCAGGGTGATGGTTGGAACGGCGCTCTCCACGAGGGGGTTGACGCTGGCCGACCTCGAGACGCTGAAGGCCTCGGCCCGCGCGCAGGTGGAAAGCCTCCGCGAGCAGCTGCGTGCCAGGACCGGCAAACGGTAGAAAGTGAAAGTTGAGGAAGGTGTTGCTTCATGGCTTCCGCCCCCAGACCGCCTCGTTTGACATTGCGCCCCGGCACGGCCCGAGACGTCCCGCTGGTCCTGAGCCTCGTTCGCGAGCTGGCCACCTATGAGCGCGCACCGGACGCAGTGGTCGCCACCGAGGCGGATTTGCTCCGCGACGGCTTTGGTGAGGCGCCACTCTTCCGGACGCTCCTGGCAGAGGTGGACGGTGTCCCAGTGGGCTTCGCCTTCTTTTTCCTCGCTTACTCGACCTGGCGCGGCCAGCCGACGCTGTACCTCGAGGATCTCTTTGTCCGGCCCTCGGCACGCGGGAACGGCGTGGGACGGGGCCTGATGCAGGCCCTGGCCGCGGAGGCACTGCGGCTCGGGTGTGGCCGCTTCGTCTGGCAGGTGCTGGACTGGAATACCCCGAGCATCCACTTCTACGAGTCGCTGGGCGCGGAAGTTGTCCGGGAGTGGCTCACCTGCCGTCTCGAAGGTGAGTCCCTGCGGGCGCTGGCCGCGAAATGGCCAGACACGCCTCAGCTGTCGGGTAAGCTTTAACCGCACCCCAGGAAGTGGCCGTGCCCTGCTTAGGCACCGGCGTGTTCGCCTGTGTGGACGCCCGTCAGAGGCGAGGTAGAAGGGCGCTTGGGCCTGTGGTGGAACTGGTAGACACGTCGGCCTTAGGAGCCGATGCCCCCAAGGCATGAGGGTTCGAGTCCCTCCGGGCCCATGTGCACCTTCCCGGGTGGGGCTGGGTACCGCTTGAGGGCTTTTCCCGAGCGGCCCATTTCACGTTGACAGCGTGACCTGCCACCCTTAAGGCCGTCGGCTCCCCCATGAAGGTCCACGTCGAAACGCTGTCCCCCATCGAGCGAAAGCTCTCCATTGAGGTCGAACCGGCACAAGTGGCCGCCGAGTTGGGCCGCGCCTACCACGCCTTGGGCGAGCGCGTCCGACTCCCGGGCTTCCGTCCGGGCAAAGTGCCGCGTCGCATTCTCGAGCAACGCTTTCGCGGCGAGGTGGAGGACGACGTCGCGCGGCGCCTGGTGGAGAAGAGCTACCTCAGCGCCATTGCCGAGCATGGAGTGGAGGCGGTGGGCGAGCCCCAGGTGACGGGAGCCCGCCTGGTGCTGGACGCGCCCTTTGCGTTCGAGGCCACCGTCGAAGTCCGTCCGGAGGTCGCGCCCAAGGACTACCAGGGCCTGCCGCTGAAGCGCCTCACCCCCAAGGTTGAGGAGGCGCAGGTGGAGGCCCGCATCGAGCAGCTGCGCCAGCGGCTGGGGCGTCTCGAGCCGGTGGAGAACCGGACGGTGGCCGAGCTCGGAGACTTTGCAGTCGTGGATTACCAGGGGACGGTAGACGGGAAGCCCTTCGAGGGCGGCTCAGGCGAGGGCGTCACCGTGGAGGTGGCCAAGGGCGAGGTGACGTCAGGCAACGTGGAAGCGCTGGCCGGCCTGGCCGTGGGCGACACTCGGGAGGCGTCCTCCGCGTTTCCTCCAGGCCACCCCCAAGCAGGGCGGACGGCGGCCTTTCGCTTCACGCTGCGGGGGCTGAAGACACGCATCATCCCTCCCTTGGACGACGAGCTCGCCCGCGAGGTAGGCGGGGGGGCAACGCTGGACGCGCTCCGGGACCGCGTGCGGACCGACCTTGTGGCCTCGGCCAAGGCCGAGGCTGCGCGCACCGAGCGCGACCAACTGGTGAAGGGTCTCATCGAGCGAAACCCGTTTCCCCTGCCCAAAGCCATGGTGGAGCGGGGCCTGGAGGCGATGCTGGAGGGAGCGCTCAGGTCCTTGGCCCGCGGCGGCGTCGACCCGAGGCAGCTCAATCTCGACTTCGACGCCCTGCGGGCTGAAATGCGGCCGAAGGCCGAGAACGAGGTCCGGGCGGCGCTCCTTTTGGAGGCCATCGCCGAAAAGGAGGGCGTCGAGGTCGAGCCCTCGGAGGTGGACGCGCGCATTGAAGCGCTGGCCAAGGAGAGCGAACAGGCACTTAGCCAGGTCCGCAAGGCCTTTAAGGATGCCAACCAGCGGCGAAGCCTCGAGTTGCGAATCCGGGAGGAAAAGACGGTTGAATTCCTGAGGTCTCGGGCGAAGGATGAATCCAACCCCTGAGGTACCCCCCCATGCCCTACATGCCCGTCCCCTACGTCATCGAGCAAACGCACCGCGGCGAGCGGACCTACGACATTTACAGCCGACTGTTGAAGGACCGCATCATTCTGTTGGGGACGGAGATAGACGACGACGTGGCCAATGCCATTGTCGCGCAGATGCTCTTCCTCGAGTCGGAGGACCCGGACAAGGAGATAAACCTCTACGTCAACTCGCCGGGCGGCTCGGTGACCGCCGGTCTGGCCATTTACGACACCATGCAGTACGTGCGGCCGCCGGTGGCCACCATCTGCGTCGGCCAGGCGGCCTCGATGGGCGCGGTGCTTCTACTCGCCGGCGCCAAGAGTAAGCGCCAGGCGCTTCCCAACGCCCGAATTATGGTGCACCAGCCCATGGGCGGAGCCCGCGGGCAAGCCTCGGACGTCGAGATTCACGCCCGGGAGATTCTCCGCATGCGGGCGATGCTGAACGAGCTCATCGCCAAGCATACCGGACAGAGCCTGGAGCGGGTGGAGAAGGACACCGACCGCGACTATTTCATGGGTGCCCAAGAGGCGAAGACTTACGGCATCATCGACGAGGTGGTGTCCATCAACCGCAAGACGCTCCCCAAGGAGCGTGACCGCTAGGCGCGCTGCGGCGTGAAGTGGGAGCGGTTATCCGACCAATACTCGCATTGGGGATGGACAGGGCGTGGACCTGGCTGCCATCCCCCCGTACCATCTGACCGGCAAGGCACCGCCCGAGGGCATCATGGCAGGGAAGAACGTGGAGAAGGCCAACCAGACGCTGTCTTGCTCCTTCTGCGGAAAGTCGCAGAAGGAAGTGAAGAAGCTCATCGCCGGCCCCACGGTCTACATTTGCGACGAGTGCATCGGCCTGTGCAACGACATCATCGCCGAGGAGATTGACCGCGAGGAGACCAAGGACACCAAGCTCCGCATTCCCCGCCCGTCTGAAATCAAGACCATCCTCGACGAGTACGTCGTTGGCCAGGAGCGGGCGAAGAAGGTCCTCGCCGTCGCCGTCCACAACCACTACAAGCGCATCGAGTCCAAAGTCCAGATGGACGATGTGGAGCTGCAGAAGAGCAACATCCTGCTCCTCGGCCCCACCGGCAGCGGCAAGACGCTGCTCGCGCAAACCCTGGCCCGCATTCTCAACGTCCCCTTCACCATCGCCGATGCCACCTGCCTCACCGAGGCGGGCTACGTGGGCGAGGACGTCGAGAACATCATCGTCAACCTGCTCCAGGCAGCAGACCACGACATCGACCGTGCTCAGCGGGGCATCGTCTACATCGACGAAATCGATAAAATCGCCCGCAAGAGCGAGAACCCCTCCATCACTCGGGACGTCTCCGGGGAGGGCGTGCAGCAGGCGCTTCTCAAAATCATCGAGGGCACCATCGCCAACGTGCCCCCCAAAGGGGGCCGGAAGCACCCCCAACAGGAATTCCTCCAAGTCGACACCACCAACATCCTCTTCATCTGCGGAGGTGCGTTCGGGGGCCTGGAGCAGATTATTGAGCGGCGGCTGGGGGGGCGGAACCTGGGGTTCGGCGCCGACATCCAGACGCGCAAGGAGCGCAACCTCAGCGAGCTCTTGCAGCACGTCGAGCCGGAGGACCTCCTCAAGTACGGGATGATTCCGGAATTCATCGGCCGGCTTCCCATCGTCACCGCCCTCGAGGAGCTGGACGAGCCGGCGCTGGTGAGCATCCTCAGTCAGCCGAAGAATGCGCTGGTGAAACAGTACAAGAAGCTCTTCGACTTGGACGGCGTGGCGCTCAAATTCACCGAAGGGGCCCTCAAGGCCATCGCCCATGAGGCCATCCGGCGTAAGGCGGGCGCCCGCGGACTGCGTTCCATTCTCGAGACGGCCATGCTGGACGTCATGTACGACATCCCCTCGATGAAGACGGCCAGCGAAGTCGTCATCTCCGAGGAAGTCATCTACAAGAAGAGCGAGCCAGTCATTCTCCACGCCTCGGACAAGGACGAGGAGCTACAGAAGGAATCGGCCTGACCGGCAGCTCGGAGCTCTCCTTTCGAAGTCGGCTCCTCGAGGAGCTCGGCGAGTGGCTGCCCTCGCACGCCCTGTCGAGCCTCTCCGCCGCGCCCGACGCCGACGCGTTACGGTTCTCGGACCGCGCCGTCCGCCGGCTGCTCCCGCTGGCCTTTGAGGCCGCGGGGGTGGCCGCCGCCGCCCGCGCGGTGCGCGAGCTGCCCGCCCTCTCGGACGGTGAGGCTGTCCGCCAATGCATGTTCGCGCTCGAAAAAATCGCGCGCGCCCACGCGGCGCCGGAACTCTTGGTCCGCGCCGCTCACGGCGTGTGCGCCTGTGCCCTCTCGCTGAGCCTCGTCACCCCTCGCGGCCCGGAGGCCGTGGAACGTGCCCAGGCGCAGCTCAGCTCGGTGCTGGTGCGCCTGGTGACGGCGAGCGTGCAGGCGAAAGTCCCGGTGGACGTCGCGGTGCGGTGCTTGGCAAGCGACGAGGACGTCAGCGACTTGCCCTAAACGTGGCCTCGTGGCGCACCGAAGCCCTGGCTCGCAACAGGCGGCGCTTAGCCGCGGCCCTGGCCGGAGCGCAGCGGGTCCGTCCCTGCAGGCAAGCCGACGCGGTAGGGGTCGGCATTCTTCAGACGGATGACTTCTTCCTCAAGCTCACGAACGCGGGCGGCGAGAAGCTCGACCTCTCGACCGGGCGCCGCCGTTTCTCGGCCTCTCGACAACGCGTCGACAATGGGTTTGATGGCGAAGCGCACGGTGAAGCCAATGACCGGGACCAGGACGATGAGAACGCCCAGAGTGGCCGGGATGAGAGCAGTCAAGTCAACGGGCTGAATTTCCATGGGCCTCCCCTCCTACTACGCACGGCCCGAGGGGGCCATTGCCACCCGAGCAACAACGCTGGCTCGGACTCAAGAGGTCTGCTGGAGTGCGCCGCCTTGTATTTCCCGGCACGGCCTTAGGAGAAACATCCGCATGTTGCGCCTGTGGCTCTTCGCTTCCTTCGGACTCCTCGCCTGTTCCACGCCCTCCCAGCCCGTGACTTCGAGCAAACAAGCTGACGCTCCGCCGTCTGTCCCGACACCGGCTCCCCCGTCGGCGCCGGTGGCCAACCCGCCTGCCACCCGAGCCTCGCCCGTCGTCGACACCCTCTTCGGCCAACGCGTGCTCGACCCGTACCGCTGGCTCGAGGACGAGAAGAGCGCCGAGGTGCAGGCGTGGATGGCGGCCCAGGACAAGGAGGCGCGTGCCTATCTCGACGTGCTCCCCGGCCGCGCAGCGCTCCTCAAGCGGCTGGAAGCGCTCTTCTACGTGGATTCCATCGGCGTGCCCGTGGAGCGCGGTGCCCGGCTCTTTTACTTGAAGCGGGACACGCACCAAGAAAAGGCCGCGCTCTTCCTTCGGGACGGGAGCGGCGGGCCGGAGAGAGTCCTCCTCGACCCCAACGGCTGGGACGGCGGGAAGACGTCTCTCGGAGTCTGGGTCCCGTCTTGGGACGGCAAGCGCCTCGCCTTCAGCCAGAGGCCCAACAACGCCGACGAAGCGGTGTTGCACGTCCTGGACGTCGAGAGCGGGAAATGGTCCGAGGTGGATGTCCTCGAAGGTGCCAAATACGCCGGACCCAGCTGGACGCCGGACGGCCGCGGCTTCTACTACGAGTACCTTCCCAACCCGCCGGGCACCTCGGTCGCCGACCGGCCCGGCCTGACCGAGATTCGTTTCCACACCCTCGGCCGTCCGCAGGCGCAGGACACGCTCATTCACGGGGCGACCCACGACGCCACGTCTTTCCTCAGTCAGTCCCTGTCCCGCGACGGCGGGGTGCTGCTGGTGTCCGTCATCCACGGCTGGACGCGCAACGACGTCTACTTCAAGCGGCTTGGCAGGGACCGCGACTTCCGGCCGCTGGTGGTGGGGCAGAAAGCCACGTACGCGGTGGACGTCTGGAAGGGCTACCTCTACGTCCTCACCGACGAGGGTGCCCCCCGCAAGCGGATGTTTCGCGTCTCCGTCGACCGGCCACAGCGGAGCGCCTGGAAGGAGATTGTTCCCGAGGACGCCCAAGCGACGCTCCTGAGCAGCACCGTCGTCGGGGGCATGCTCTCGCTCGAGTACCTCAAGGCAGCCACCTCGGAGGTGAGGCTGGTGACGTTGCTCGGAAAGCCCATCCGCGAAGTGGCGCTGCCGGAGCTCGGAACCGCTTCCAACCTCTCCGGCCTCGAGGACAACCCGGTGGCCTACTACTCCTTCACCTCCTTCACCCGTGCCTTTGAGGTGTACCGGACGGACGTGCGCACCGGGGCGACGACACTCTGGGCGCGCGTGAATGTCCCGGTGGACGCGAGCCGCTACACCTCGGAACAAGTGCACTACAAGTCCAAGGACGGTACCGACGTCACCATGTTTATCCTCAAGCGGAAGGACGTGGCGCGGGATGGGACCGCTCCGGCGCTCCTCTACGGTTACGGCGGGTTTGACGTCAGCTTGACCCCCAGCTTTTTGAAAGCCCTCATTCCTTGGCTGGACGCTGGCGGCGTGTACGCCCTCACCAACCTCCGCGGCGGCGGGGAGTACGGCAAGGCGTGGCATGAAGCCGGGATGTTGCAAAACAAGCAAAACGTCTTCGATGACTTCATCGCTGGGGCGGTGGCCCTGGGCCAGGAGAAGTGGGCGGACCCAGCGCGCATCGCCATTTTCGGCGGAAGCAATGGGGGACTCTTGGTGGGGGCGGCCATGGTGCAGCGGCCCGAGCTGTTCCGCGCGGTGGTGTGCGCGGTGCCCCTCTTGGACATGGTGCGCTACACCCAATTTGGGAGCGGTCGCACCTGGGCCGAGGAGTATGGCGACCCTTCGGTCGAGCAAGACTTCCGCTGGCTGTACGCCTACTCGCCCTACCACCATGTTGCGGCGGCCCAGGCCTACCCCGCCTTGCTCCTGTTGTCCTCGGACCACGACGACCGGGTCGACCCGATGCACGCCCGGAAGTTCGCTGCCTGGGTGCAGGCGGCCACCGCCTCGCACCTGCCGGTCCTGCTTCGGATTGAGAAGAATGCCGGACACGGCGGTTCTGACCAGGTGAAACAAGCGGTGGCCCAGTCCGTGGACCTGCTGGCCTTCCTCTTCACGCAGCTGGGTGTACCGGCACCTACTGCTCCGTAGCAGCCGGACGAGGACGTGGCGACTCCCGAGGGGTGGTGTAGACTTCTTTTGCCTCGACACTCATGTTCTTCGGCCGTGACGACAAGAAGGACGCCAACCGGCGCCCGGCGACGCTTCCCCTCTTGCCCCTGCGGGACATTGTCGTCTTCCCCCACCAGGTGGTGCCCCTCTTCGTGGGACGGGAACGCTCCATCGCCGCCCTGCACGAGGCGATGGCCCGGAAGGCCAGCGACGAGAACGACAAGGCCCTCATCTTCCTGGCCGCACAAAAGAAGGCGAAGACGAACGAGCCTGGCGTCGACGACGTCTACCACTTCGGCACCGTGGGCCACGTCATCCAGCTCATTCCCTTGCCTGACGGCACGGTGAAAGTGCTGGTGGAGGGGATGAAGCGCGGCCGGGTGCGGCGCTTCCTGGACTCGACGTCCTTCTTCACCGCCGAGGTGGACGAGGTGGAGGAGGTGTGGCAGCGCTCGGTGGAGCTCGAGGCGCTTGGTGCGTAGCGTGCACTCGGTCTTCGAATCCTTCGTCAAGCTGAACAAGCGCATCCCGCCGGAAATGCTGGTGCAGGTGGCGAGCATCGACGACCCGGCCCGCCTGGCGGACACCATCGCCGTGCAGCTCAGCTTGAAGCTCAACGACCGCCAGGCCCTTCTGGAGATGGATGACGCTGCGAAGCGGCTGGAGAAGCTCTACGAGCTGATGCAGAGCGAGATTGAGATTCTCCAGGTGGAGAAGAAAATCCGCACCCGCGTCAAGAAGCAGATGGAGAAGACCCAGAAGGAGTACTACCTGAATGAGCAGATGCAGGCCATTCAGAAGGAGCTGGGTGACCGCGACGAATTCAAGAACGAGGTGCAGGAGATAGAGGAGAAAATCCGCACCAAGCGGATGAGCAAGGAGGCCACGCTCAAGGTCCGCAAAGAGCTGAAGAAGCTCCGGATGATGAGCCCGATGTCTGCCGAGGCCACCGTCGTCCGAAACTACATCGACTGGCTGCTGGCGCTTCCCTGGTACGAAGAGACCAAGGACCGGATGGACATTGGCGAAGCGGAGCGCGTCCTCAACGAGGACCACTTCGGCTTGAAGAAGGCCAAGGAGCGTATCCTCGAATACCTGGCCGTCCAGTCCCTGGTGCAGAAGATGAAGGGGCCGATTTTGTGCTTCGTCGGGCCCCCCGGCGTCGGGAAGACGAGCCTGGCCCGCAGCATCGCGCGCGCCACCGGCCGGAAATTTGTCCGTCAGTCGCTGGGCGGGGTGCGGGACGAGGCGGAGATTCGCGGCCACCGCCGGACCTACATCGGCGCGATGCCCGGCAAACTCATCCAGTCCTTGAAGAAGGCCGGGAGCAACAACCCCGTCTTCCTGCTCGACGAGGTGGACAAAATGTCCACCGACTTCCGCGGAGACCCCTCCAGCGCGCTGCTCGAGGTCCTCGACCCGGAGCAGAATTTCACCTTCAACGACCATTACCTGGACTGTGACTACGACTTGTCCAAGGTGATGTTCATCTGCACCGCCAACACCATGCACAACATCCCCGGTCCCTTGCAGGACCGGATGGAAGTCATCCGCATCGCCGGCTACACGGAGATGGAGAAGCTGTCCATCGCCCGCCGCTACCTCATTCCCAAGGAGCGCGAGGCGAACGGCCTCTCGGACGTCGAAGTTTCATTCAGCGCCGGCGCGCTCCGGACCCTCATCCACCGTTATACGCGCGAGTCCGGGGTCCGAAACCTCGAGCGAGAGATTGCCTCCGTCCTGCGCAAAGTCGCGCGCGACGTGCTGAAGAATGGCAAGCGCCCGCTGCGGGTGGACCGTCGGCAGGCGATGAAGTACCTGGGAGTTCCACGGTTCCGCGCCAGCGAAGCGGAGCGCGAGGACCAAGTGGGCATCGTCACCGGCTTGGCCTGGACGGAAATGGGCGGGGAGCTGCTCACCACCGAGGCCACGGTCATGCCCGGGAAGGGCAAGCTCATCATCACTGGGAAGCTGGGCGAGGTGATGCAGGAGTCGGCGCAAGCCGCGCTCTCCTACGTGCGCTCGCGCGCCGACCGCTTCGGCATCGACCGGAAGTTCGCCGAGACCAATGACATCCACATCCACCTTCCTGAGGGCGCCATCCCCAAGGACGGCCCATCGGCCGGCGTTACCATGTGCACGGCACTGGTCTCGGCGCTGACGCGCATTCCCGTCCGTCACGAGGTGGCGATGACCGGGGAAATTACGCTCCGCGGGCGGGTGCTCCCCATCGGCGGCCTCAAGGAGAAGGTGCTCGCGGCGCACCGAGCTGGGTTGAAGACGGTGCTCATCCCCAAGGACAACCGGAAAGACCTCCGGGAAATCCCTCGGCGCGTGCGCGACAAGCTGCACATTGTTGCCGTGGAATTCATGGACGAAGTGCTGCGCGAAGCGCTGGCGCTGGCGAAGCCGGAGGACTTCTTCCGGGCTCCTTTGCCTGCGCCGAGCGAGCCGTCCCCAGCGCCGTAAGCCAACCCAGGCCCTGACCGGGCCTACGGGAAGCCTCAGGTCTCGGCCTGAGACGCTGACCCTTCCGCCCGGGTGGACCATCCCATCACTCGGTAGAGCGGGCAGAAACCCACCACGCCAGTCGCGAGCGGGAGGACGCCCAGGAGTGCCCACGCTGGGTGCGGGCTTGCGAGGAAATAGACTCCCACAGCGAGCCCCAGCAACACCCGGAGAATTCGGTCCACCACAGACGCGTTTGTTTTCACGAGGCGAGCTCCCTTCGAAGCGTGAGAGCCACCACGCAGCAGAAGGATTCGCCGGGACAAGCTGTTAGGCCCTGCGCGCAGACTTTGCGCTCCCAAGGGTGTGGCGCCCTTTGGGACGGCGGGCAGGTGGGACAATACTCAGCAACCGGCGAACCGACCGGCTATCTCCAGGCTCTCACTTGACGAGAGACGTTTGGCTCTCGAGGAGCGACACACCATGTCCTACGCCACCGACTATGGGTACACCCGGACGCTGGAAGGAGTTTCGTTCGAGGCTGCCGTCGAGCGCATCACCGAATCCCTCAAGAAGGAAGGCTTTGGAATCCTGACCACCATCGACGTTGCGGCGACGTTGAAGAAGAAGCTCGACCAGGACTTCCGACGGTACGTCATCCTCGGCGCCTGCAATCCGCGGTTGGCGCATCGGGCGCTGACCGCAGACCTGTCGGTCGGCCTGTTGCTCCCCTGCAACGTGACGGTGTTTCAAGGCGACCGAGGCGAGTCCGTCGTCCAGGTGGTGAAGCCCCAAGCGATGCTGGGCGTCGGCCACAACCCCCAGCTCCAGCCCATCGCCCAGGAAGCCGACGAGCGGCTGGTACGCGCACTGGAGCGGGCCTGAGGGTCGGAGCCAGTTTTCCCTGACGCTTCTCTAGAAAAACCCGAAGACCTTTCGGGACTTGGGTTTTAGCGAGGTCTCGTGCGTCCGGAAGCCCGTCTTGGGGGCCTCCTCGCGGCATCGACACCGAGCCTGTTTTGGGACGCCCGCCAGCGCCTGCTCGACGTGGGCACCACATCCGGCCCAGGTGGGCTTACCGCAGTGACGACACAGCATTCGATGGCACATCGCTCCTCCTGATGTGTCAGAGCCTGAAGCAGGCGCAAAGGATTCGACGCTGGGGCGCCCTCCGACTGATTCTGGCCCTACTTTCCGCCAATCCCGAGCGCGGCTCGCACGGCGGCGCGGACCGCCGGAGGCACCGAATCTCCGGGAATTCTCCGACACAGCGAGACGGTGCGTTGCAGCATCTCGCAGGCGCCGGAGCAGCGGGCGCAGTGGGCAAGGTGGGCCTCAATTTGCGCGCAGGTCGCCTGGTCGATGTCTCCTGCGGCATAGCTCGACAATTCGTCGCTGAGCTCGGGGCAGGGCTCGGTGGCTTGCGCCCAGCCTTCCGGCTCGAGCAACGTAACCACCGCCTGACGGAGACCAGCGCGGGCCCGGTGCAGCCGACTTTTCACAGCAGCCACGTCCTCGTGGAGGACCCGCGCGACTTCCTCGGCACTGAGACCCTCCACGTCCTTGAGCACAATGACTTCGCGGTGGCTGATGGGCAGCGAGAGGATTGCCGCTTGAAGCACGTCGCCAATCTCCCGCGCATGCACCTGCGCATCCGCGACGGGGGCCTCGCCTTGCACGCTCTGCGCCTCGGGTGCGTCCAGTGGGACAGTCTCCGCGGGCTCGCCGACTTGTCGACGCCGGGCCTTGATGCAGAAGCTGCGCGCAATCTGGTAGAGCCAGGTGGAGAGGTCCGCCTCGCCCCGAAACTCGGGGAGCCCGCGGAAGGCGGCGATCAGCGTTTCCTGAAGGACGTCACGGGCATCTTCCTCGGAGCCGCACATCCTCAGGCCGAAGCGGAAAACCTGCTTCTCGTGCCTGGCTAGGACCTCGTCCATGGCCCCGGCGTCTCCGCTCCTGGCGGCGAGGAGAAGCTCGGCATCCGTACGGGGCATCCCGCCCGGCAGCCTAGCGCCGTTCACGCAGTGACGGCGATGCCCTTGGGCCGCGCTGCCTTGGTCCGGACTTCGAATCTGGGCTGGGCCTGGATGGCGCGCTTCACCGAGCATTGGTCCACCGCGCGGACGAGGGCTTCGCGGTATTTCTCCGGGAAATCTGCCGGCAACTCCAGCTCCAAGCGAACCGTCTGAAGCTTGCCCTCCCCATCCAGCTCGACCGTTTCTCGGATGCGAATGTCATCCGCTCGGATGCCGCGCCCGGCACAAAACCCTTGGACGAAGATGCCAGCGCAGGTGCCAAGAGAGGCTAGGAAGAGGTCGAACGGCGAGGGCGCGGAGTTTTCGCCGCCTCTGTCCTGGGGTTGGTCCGTTCGCACCACATGCGAGCCAACGGAGGCATCGACGCGTCGGCCGCCCGGCAGGGTAACTAGAATCTCTTTGGAAATGGACATCGGCGTGGTCTCCAGTCTCTTGAGAGCCCGGAGGGGCCGGAAACGGTTCGTTTGCGCGCCCACAGCGGATGGGCTCGAGCGCTACGTGCAGTCGAAGAGGACTTTGCCCACGTTGCGCCGCTCCTGAAGGAAGCGATGGGCCGCAGCTCCTTCGGACAATGGAAAGACGCGGTCCACGTGGGGAGAGATTTTGCCGGTTTGAAAGAGCCTCAAGAGGTCCTTCATGACATCGCCGAGAAGCGTCACCTCGGCGAAGAGGTGCTTCAGGTTGACGCCAGACACGGAGCGGTTGTCGGCCATGAGCTGCATGGGGCTGTAGCGCTGCATCTTGCTGAGCTGCCACAGCACATGGGGCCAGCTGCGCTTGGAGCCCGAGATGACATTGGAGAAGCCGAAACAGACGAGGTGGCCCACGGGAGCCAGCGAGCGGTAGCCGCGCTTGGTGTCCTCGCCCCCCAAGGGGTCGAGGATGAGGTCGACGCCTCTACCTTGGGTGAGCCTCTTCACTTCCTCGGCCCAGTCCGACGTCCGGTAGTCGATGGGGTACTGCAGGCCGGCCTCGCGCAGAAAGGCGTGCTTGGAGGCGGAGGCCGTCCCAAACAGCGTCACGTTGCCCACCGCCCGAGCCAGCTGGATGACGGCCAGGCCGACGCCTCCGGCCGCCGAGTGGACCAGCACCGAGCGCCCTGGCTGGAGCGCCCCCACCCGGTGCAGCAGGTGGTGCGCGGTGACGTAGTTGACGGGGAGGGCGGCTGCCTGGTCCAGCGTCATCCCGGCCGGAATGGGAGTCGTGACGCGCGCGTCGGCGAGGGCATGGGTGGCCTGGCCGCCGAAATCCGTCAAGGCCAGGACAGGCGTCCCGACCGCGGGCGACGAGACGCCGGGGCCGAGCGCATCCACCGTCCCCGAGACCTCATAGCCCACCACCATGGGCGGCTTGGGAGCGTCCGGGTACAAGCCCACCCGGGCGTTGACGTCCGCGAAGTTGAGGCCGGCCCGTGCGACTCGGATGCGAAGCTGTCCCTTAGCTGGGACGGGGTCCGGGAGGGTGCGGACTTCGAGGACGTCCGGGCCGCCAAAATGGGGAGTTGTCAGGGCACGCATGGGACTCCTTTGGACAGTTGGGTAGCGGACGAGCCTCCACCCGCGGCCGGCCACGGTCTAGACTCCGGCCTCACGACGATGGAGCGGCTCTCCTCTGGTTTACTCATTGCCATGCCTCAGCTGGGGGACCCGAATTTCCACCGGGCGGTGGTCCTCATTCTCCAGCACGGCGCCGAAGGTGCCCGGGGTGTCGTGCTTAACAGACCGACGCGGGTGACGTTGGAAGACGTCGCCCGCGGGCAATCGCTGCCGGTGGCGCCGAGGCTCGGCCGGCAGGTGGTGTATGCCGGGGGCCCAGTGGAGCCGCAGCGCGGGCTCGTCCTTCATGACCGTGTGGGCCTGGTAGAGAAGCGACAGCTCGCCCCCGGGCTCTACCTTTCCGAAACGGTGGACGCCCTGGAACAGTTATTGGGGGTAGACGCGGGCGTGCTTCGCTTCTTTCTCGGCTACGCCGGCTGGGGGCCGCAGCAGCTGGAGCGAGAGCTCGCCCAAGGGACGTGGCTCTTCACCGAGGCCAGCGCGGAGCGGGTGCTCCACGGGGGCGCCGATGGCTTCTGGGAGGAGGTGCTGCGGCAGATGGGGGTCGACCCTGCCATGCTGCAGAGCCCGGCGTTGCGGTTGAATGGACCTGGAGCCAACTGATGCTCGACCCGAAGGAGCTGGAGAAGCGCATCATCGCCGCCCTGCCCGGGGCCGACGTCGAGGTGCGGGACCTCACCGGCACGGGCGACCACTTCGAGGCCCGGGTGGTGACGTCGGCCTTCGAAGGGCTGGCCATGCTCGACCAGCACCAAGCCGTGTACGGTCCCCTCCGAGACGTCCTGGACAGCGGCGCCTTGCATGCGCTGGCGCTAAAGACTTACACCCCTGAACAGTGGAAGCGGCACCAGAGCCGCCCAAGGACTGCCTGATGACGCCCGAGCTGAAGACCCGCATCGAAGCTGAAATTCAGAAGCATCCGGTGGTTGTCTTCATGAAAGGCAACCCGCTTTTTCCGCGGTGCGGCTTCTCGGCGGCGGCCGTCCAGACGTTGTCCGCCTACGGGCCGGTGCATGGCATCGACGTGCTCGCCGAGCCTGACCTCCGTGACGGCATCAAGGAGTTCACCCGCTGGCCCACCATCCCCCAAGTCTTCATCCGGGGACGCTTCGTCGGCGGCTCGGACATCATCCGGGAGCTGGAGGAGCGCGGCGAATTGAAGTCCATGGTGGCTGGCTGACACCGTCCTCCGAGACAGCCGCCGCCGCCCCGCCGGCTTCTCCACCGTCGCTCCTGAAGCGGCTCGGCGCGTTTCGCGGTCGGCACCCCCACGCCGAGCACATCGCCTTCTTTGTCGCCGGGTTCACCTTCGATGCGCTCATGGTGCGTCGCATCGACGATGCGCCGGTCCTCATCCAGCAAGCCGCCTACCTCGCCGTTGTCGGCCTGCTCCTCTTTGGCCTCAATGCCTGGGACCACCGAGACGTGACACCGCCGCGGCTTCTCCGTGGTGTTTGGCGTTGGAGTCAGCCGGTCTTGCACTTCATGCTCGGGACGCTCCTCAACGCCTACGCGCTTTTCTACTTCAAGAGCGGCTCGGGGGTTTCGGCGTTCCTCTTCCTCGGCACCATTTGCCTGTTGCTGCTGGTGAACGAGCTTCCACAATTCCGCCGCTTCGGCCCGGTGGTGCTCTTCGGGCTCTACAGCTTTTGCCTCACCAGCTACTTCGCTTACCTCTACCCGGTACTCTTTGGCCGCCTGCGTCCGTGGATGTTTTTGTTGGCCGTGGCGACCTCGCTTTTCCCCCTGTTGTTGCTGGCCTGGGGCCACCTGCGCTTCGTCCAGGACAGACGCCGCGTCTTCCGCGAAGCGTTGCTTCCGTCCTTGGGCGTCCAGACAGTGCTGGTGGTGCTGTTTCTCGGTCACCTGGTGCCGCCGGTGCCGCTGTCGCTTTTGGACATCGGCATTTACCACGGCGTCGTCCGGAACCCGGCGCAAGCGACGTACACCTTGAGCCACCACCCCACCCCCTGGTGGCGCTTCTGGGCCAAGGACGAGCAGGAATTCCTGGCCCGCCCGGGGGACCGAATTTTCTGCTTCGTACACATTTTTGCCCCCCGCAACTTCCACGACGAGGTGCGCCTGCGGTGGGCGCACCTCGAGCCCTCGGGCTGGGCGGCGAGCGACGCGGTGCCACTTCAAGTCACCGGGGGCAAGCGGGAGGGGTATGCCGGCTATGCCTACAAGCAGAATTGGAGCCCCGGGGACTGGGAGGTGAGCGTGGTGACGCCGGACGGGCGAGAAATTGGCCGGCGACGCTTCACCGTCGGTGCAGACCCGGACGTGGGCTCAGAGGACCACGGCCTCGTCACCAGCCAGCAATGAGGCCCGCCCGCGCCGGGGCCGCCACCCCCGGGGTGCCGCGCCCGGCCATCCTCAGCGCTTCGAGGAGGTGCGCCCGGAGGGGCGCCAGCGCCGTGTCCCGGCGGTCCCGCGGACGGGCCAACTCCACGGAAACCGTTTCCTCAATCCGCGCGCCGCCCAGCACCGCTACCCGGTCGCTGAGGAAGAGGGCCTCGTCGATGTCGTGGGTGACGAGCAGCATGGTGAGGCGGGTGTGCTCCCAAATGGAAAGGAGGAGCTCCTGCAGATGCATGCGGGTGAGCGCGTCGACGGCACTGAAGGGCTCATCCAGAAGGAGCACCTCCGGCGCGCCTGCGAGGCATCGCGCCAGCGCGGCCCGCTGGGCCATTCCCCCCGAGAGCTCCTTGGGCAGCTGTTCGGCGGCAGAAAGCAGCTGCACTTCCGAGAGAAGCTGCTCCACGCGCTGCTGGCCCGTGGCCACGTCCAAGTCCTTGGGCAACCCGAAGGCGACGTTTTCGCGGACGGTGCGCCACGGGAGAAGCCGGGGCTCCTGAAACATCATCCCCACGGCGCGCGTCGGGCCCCGGACTTCCACGCCGCGGACGAGCAGCCTCCCTTCGTGCTCGCCCTCGAGGCCTGACAAGAGGCGTAGCACGGTGGACTTTCCGCATCCCGTCGGCCCAAGCAGGGTGACAATTTCGGCCGAGGTCACTTCGAGGGACAGGGCGCGCAGCACCCAGGGCCCACCGGCGTAGCGCTTGGACACACCCTTCGCCTGGATGGCGGGCGTCACGGGCGTCCACCGAAGCCGTCTGTCCACACAAGCAGTCGCCGCTCAACCAGCCGCAGCGCCGCGTCCGAGCCCTTCCCCAGAAGGGCCAGGAGGAGAATGCCCACCAGCATGACGTCCGCGCGGGCGCTGTTTTGTCCGTCGATGAGTAGAAAACCCAAGCCCTTGGTGGAGGCGATGAGCTCTGCGGCTACGAGGAAGAGCCAAGCTTGGCCGAGACCGATGCGCAGGCCGGTCAACAGAGAGGGCAGCGCCGCTGGAAGGATGATGTGGCGGACCATCCGGAGCCCGCCCAACTCCAGCACCTGGCCCAGCTCGACAAGCTTTCTGTCCGTCTGGCGGATGCCGGCGACGAGATTCAAATAGACGGGGGAGAAGGCGCCGATGGCCACCAGCGTCACTTTGGGCAGCTCGTCTATGCCCATCCACAACAGGAGGAACGGCACCCAGGCCAAGGAAGGGACATTGCGGACGGCCTGGAGGGCGGGGTCCACGGCGCGCTCGGTGGTGCGCGAGAGGCCCACTCCGGTGGCCAGCAACACCGCCACGGCCGCGCCGAGGGAGAAGCCAAGGAGCACGCGCTGCACGCTGGCACCGACGTGGCGCGCAAGCTCACCGCCCTGGAGAAGGTCCCCGGCCGTCCGCAGGACGGCTTTGGGTGAGGGCAGCTGGTGGGCGGGCACGAGGTGCGCGCCGTCCGTCGCCCAAAACCAGGCCAACCCGAGCGCCGAGGGAAGCAGCCAGGGGAGCACCGTCCTGCCGACGGTGCGAAGGCTTGCCACGGCGAGGCGTGGTCGCCGAGCGACTGAAGCCTGCACCGTATCGGCGCCGGTCGACATCAGTGGGAGGCTTGGAAGACGCCGACGGGGTTGTGGGGCGTTTCGAGGAGCTGCTTCAGCGCCAAGTCCGGGTGCGCGTCGGACGCCACCAGCTTTTCGGAGATGAGGAGGGGGACCACCGCTTCGAGCGCCTGTCGCAACGCCTCGCCCGGAGCGCCCACGTCGGTGGTGAGCCCAGTGCGCTCCAAAAGTTGTCGACGTGCGACGTCGACTTCAATTTTCCCGGCCTCGGCGAGGAGGGCCACAGCCTCGTCGGGGTGGGCCAATATCCACAGCCTCGCGCGCTCGTACTGCGCCAAGATGCGCTTCAAGGTGGCCGGGTACCTGCGGATGAAGTCCTCCCGCGCATTCAGCGTGCCGTAGGTGTTGAAGTCGACGTTGCGGTAGAGGAGCCGCGCACCGCCGCGGAGCTCGGCGGCTGCCATGTGCGGGTCCAGCCCCGCCCACGCATCCACGTTGCCGCGCTCGAGCGCGAGCCGTCCATCCGAGTGCTGGAGGTTGACAATCTCCACCTCGGACTGGCTCAGGCCCGCTGCCTTGAGGCTCCGCAGGAGGAAGAAGAAGGGGTCCGTCCCGCGCGTCGCGGCGATTTTCTTTCCCTTCAACTGCGACACCCTGGTCAGCGGCGAGCCTTTGGGCACCACCAGAGCCGTCCACTCCGGCTTCGAGTAAACGTACACGCTATACAGCGGCACCCCGTTGGTGCGTGCCAAGAGCGCAGCGGCTCCGGCGGTGGAGGCGAGGTCCGCGCTTCCGCTGGACAGTGCCTCGTTGGCCTTGTTGCTTCCAGCGCTGTAAAGCCAGGTGACGCGAATTCCGTCCTTGCCCAGCTCCTCCTCGAGCCAGCCGAATTTCTTCAGCACGAGGCTGCTGGGGTTGTAGGTGGCCCAGTCAAGACGGACTTCCGCCGGCCTGGCCTCGGGAAAAGGCTCCGCAGCGCGTGTAGCGTCAGCAACGACGAGCCCCATGAGAAGCCCGAAGCAAAGCGGAAGACGGCGAGTCATGACGGCCTCCTGGCCCAAGGTGTGTGAGACGTCCATTCAGCGGCCTCGGATGTCCTGCGCGAGCCGCAGGACGTCAGCCAGGACGCCAGCGGCGGTGACGTCCCCGCCCGCCCCTGCGCCGCGGACGATGAGGGGGTAGTCCCGGTAGCGCTCGGTGGTGAAGGCCACGAGGGCTTCCGCGCCTTTGAGGCCAGTGGCGGGATGGTCGGCATCCACCGCCACCGGCCCCACCCGCACTTGGCGCCCGTCCTCGGCGTCGGGGACAATTTGCACGAGGTAGCGCAGCACCTTCCCTGCGGCGCGGTAGCGCTGGATGCTCTCCGCAAAGGAGGCGTCCAACGCATTGAGCGAATGCAGAAAGGTCTCGGGGTCATCCTCGGCGAGGGCTTCCCGGGGGACGAAGGGTTCCACCGCGACGTCTTCCAGCTCCACGCGCAGGCCGAGCTCCCGCGCGAGGATGAGCGCCTTACGCGCGACATCCAGTCCGGACAAGTCATCCCTCGGGTGGGGCTCGGTGTAGCCGCGGTCCCGCGCGGTACGGACGGCGCGCGACAGTGCCTCGCCGGACATGACGGCGTGGCTGAGGAAGCCCAAGGTGCCCGAAAGGCTTCCATCAATCCGCTCGACCCGGTCTCCGGTGCGGACGAGGTTTTTGAGCGTCTCGATGACCGGGAGACTGGCGCCGACCGTTGTCTCGTAGAGGTAGGCCCGGTGGTGGGCACGTGCCTCCTTGAGGAGCGCTTCGCGCTCGGCGAAGGGCAATGCGAGCGGCTTCTTGTTGGCCGCCACCACGTGAATGCCGCGGCGGAAAGCCTCGCGGTACAAGGACTCCATGCCCTCGGCAGCGGTGCAGTCCACCAGAATGGGAACGGGGAGGCGGGACAAGGCGTCCAAGAAGGGCAGGACGTCCGGACCTGCGTCCGGCACCGGACCGGTGGCCCTCGGGGGCAGCCCTCCGGGGTGAAGCCCTTTCGGCTCCCAGAGCCTCACATGGCGGTCCACCATTCCCACCAGCCGAACGTCGATGTGGTGGCGCTCACGCAAGAGCGGGCCGTTGGTCTCGAGTTGGCCCAAGAGTCGTCCCCCCACCGTGCCTCGGCCAAGAAGCAGGACGGACGTCTCCGTGCCCGCGAGGTTGAAGGCCGCGTGGACGGTGCGCACGGCGAGGGTGGTGTCTGCTCCGTCCACCACGCAAGAAATGCTGCGGCTGCTCGCGCCCTGGGCGATGGCGCGTACGTTGACGCCCACATTGCCCAGCGCTGCGAAGAAGCGCCCGGCCACGTTGGGACGGTGCCCCATGGCTTCGGCCACGAGCGTCAACAGGGAAACGGGCGCCAACGGCGCACGCAGCTCCACCTCCTGCCGCTTGAGCTCGAGCGCCAGCGTTTCCTCCAGGGCGACGTAGGCGCGCTGGGCCTCCGCTTCCGGGACCACCAGCGCCACGGAGCGGCCGTGGGCTGCCTGGGTGGCCATCCACACGGTGACACGTGCCACTTCCAGCACCTCCAGCACCCGGGCGGCGATGGGCTCGGGCCATGCCGAGCGTCGCGACTCGACTCCCAATAGGGCGAGGCGCTCGAGACTCGTAACGCATGTCGGCCGTCGCGGGTCCGCATTTCCCGAGCCGTCGATGGACGTGCCCGCACCCTCCGGGTCCGCGGTGTTGCGAATGCGTAGGCGCGCACCGGACTCGAGGAGCGGCAGGAAGGTCCGCGGGTGAAACATGCGCGTGCCGAAATGCGCGAGCTCCAGCGCCTCGTGGTAACTCAGCTGCGGCACCGAGTAGGCCTCGGTGACGAGTTGGGGGTCTGCCGTCATGACGCCCGGGACATCCGTCCACACCGTCACCTCGCGTGCTCCCAGCGTCTGCCCGAGGACGGTGGCGGTATAGTCCGAGCCATTGCGCCCCAGTGTCGTCACCCGGCCTTCCCGCGAACGGCCGATGAAGCCGGTGACGACGGGAATGTCGCCATTCCACCCGAGGGCGAGGGGGGCCAGACGTTCCCGCGTGGCTTCCACGTCCACCGTGGCCGCGCCCGCTGTCTCGTCGGTGACGATGAAAGTGGAGGCGTCGACGGCCAGTGCCCGGTGCCCTCGGGCGGAGAGCGCGGCAGCCACCACCACCGCGGCGATGCGCTCCCCGGCCGAGAGGACGACGTCTCGGGCGCTGGGGGTGCACTCCCCGGTGAGTCGGATGCCTTGAAGCAACTGCGCCAGCGGGCCAAGGACGCCCTCCACCGCCTCGCCCAGGCCGGGCAACTCCGGCAGGGCCTGCCGGGCCGTCTCATCCGCCAGCGCGCGAATGCGAGCGACCTCCGCAACAGCGCGGGCCTCGTCCCCAGCCGCCGCTGCGGCGGCTGCCGCGAGCAGCCAGTCGGTGGTGTCCCCCAGCGCGCTCACCACCAACGCCAGCGGACGGGGCGCTGAGGCGACGAGCTGCACCACGCGCAGGAGCCGCCCCTGGCCAGCGAGGGAGGAGCCACCAAATTTGTAGACGTGCCAGGGCATTTAGAAGCCTCGTCCGCCAGGGCGGAAGGGCCAGGGCGCGCTTGAAGAGTTGGGTGAGTGCGTCCCACTCCAAGAGAAAAGCGTCGTGGCCGTGCAGGCTGTGCAGCGTCGCCCGCTCGACGTGCGCCGCCCCGTCAGCGGAGAGCCTCTCTGCCAACGCGTCCACCTGAGCCGTGGTGAAAAGCTGGTCGGTGTCCACGTCCACCACGAGGCTGCTGGCCACAATGGGACCCGCGCCTAGCCCAGGCGGGGGCTGCCCAAGTCGTGGTGGTCCATGGCGCCGGCCTGTAGGAGGTAGGCCCGCCCATCGAAGCGGCGACGCAGCTTTTGGCCTTGGTGCTCGAGCCAGCCCTGGACGCGGAAAGGGAAGGGGACACCCGGCTCGCCCGGAGTGTTCCGGCCCTGCTTGGCCTCAAGACCCGGCTCGGCCCGGTAGGTCAGCATCGCCACTTGGCGAGCGACTTCCAGTCCGCGGCCGACGTCGTGCGGCCAGCCCGCGTCCAGTTTGAGAATGGCGCGCTGCACATGGTTCCAGGCCACCACCCACGCCGAAGAGGTGGCGGCGGTAACCAGCGGTAGAAGCCGTTCCACCCGGGCGCCTCCGAGCGAACCGACGCACAAGGACACCATGCCGCCGAGCGAGCCACCCCCGACGAGTGCCAGCCGCTCGATGCCCAGCGCCTCCACCCCGAGGAGGAGCGCTCGGGCCAAATCCCACGGAGTGAGTTCCGCCGCCTCGGGAAACGTCGCGTCGAGCGGCCCAGAGCTCCCGTAACAGGAGCCGAGGTTGTTGAAGCAAAGGACGCGGACGTCAGCCGGGTCCAGTGCCCGGCCCGGGCCAATGAGGGGCTCCCACCAGCCACCTGGCCCGCCGGCACGTGCATCTCCGGTGAGGGCGTGCACCACCAGCACCGTGGGTACGCCCTCTTCCATGGGAGGCGCGCTTCGCGTCGCGCTGAAGCGAGGCGCGGCGCGCCTGTGCACGGGCTCCTGGGCCTCAGCGGCGCCCAGCGCGGCGTCGGACAGGAAATGGGTGCGTGCCTCCAAGCCCGGAAGGTCCCCCTCCGGGCCCCACCAGAAGCCGCGGGCCACGTGCGGCTCCACCGTCCCCCCGCGTTGAAGGGCGAGGGCGGGCAGGTGGACGTCGAAGAGCCGCGGCTTGGCGCTGGCGGCTCTTGCTTTGGATGGCTGGCGCATGGCTGGCGCTTCTCTCAAAGGCCGCGTGTTCAGCGCGTGCCCAGCGCCTGGTCCAAGTCCTGGAGGATGTCGTCCGGGTGCTCGAGGCCCACCGAGAGCCGAACCAAGTCCTCGCTGACGCCGGTGGAGTGTTGCTCCTCGGGCGTGAGCTGCTGGTGGGTGGTGGAGGCGGGGTGGATGATGAGTGAGCGCGCGTCGCCAATGTTGGCCAGGAGGCTCCACAGTTTCACGCGGTTGATGAGCGCCTTGCCCGCTTCGAAGCCGCCCTTCACCCCGAAGGCCACCAGGCCACCGAAGCCACCGTCGAAGTACTTGCGGGCCAGAGCATGCGCCGGGTCCGTCTCCAGGCCGGGGTAGCGAACCCAGGCCACGCGGCTGTCCTTCTGTAGCCAGCGCGCGACGTGGAGGGCATTCTCACCGTGGCGTTTCACCCTCAGGTGCAACGTCTCGAGGCCGTTGATGAAGGCGTGGGCGTTGAAGGGGCTCAACGCAGGCCCGAGGTCGCGCAGCGTTTCCACCCGAGCCTTCAGAATGAAAGAGAGGTTTTGGAACGCTTCCCACAACTTGAGCCCGTGGTAGCCGGGGTTGGGGTCTGTGAATTCCGGGAATTTTCCGTTGTCCCACGGGAAATTCCCGCCGTCGACGATGAGGCCGCCGATGGCCTGGCCATGGCCACCGATGTACTTGGTTGCCGAGTGGACGACGATGTTCGCCCCGTGCTTCAGCGGCTGCACCAGCGCCGGAGTGGTGGCGGTGTTGTCGACGACGAAGGGGATGCCGGCGGCCTTGGCGATACTGCCCAGCGCTTCCAAGTCAGCCACGTCCAGCCGCGGGTTACCCAGGGTCTCCGCGTACAGCGCGCGTGTCTTAGGGCCGATGGCGGCCTTCACCGCGTCGTGTTGCCCAATTTCGACGAACTTTGTCCGAATGCCGAGCCTGGGGAGGGTCACCTTGAAGAGGTTGTAGGTGCCGCCGTAGAGGCTGCTTGCCGAGACAATCTCGTCTCCGGACTTGAGCAGGGTGAGCAGCGTCAGCGTCTCCGCCGCTTGCCCACTGGCCACTGCCAGAGCCGCGACGCCGCCCTCGAGCGCAGCGATGCGCTGCTCGAGCACGTCGTTGGTGGGGTTCATGATGCGGCTGTAGATGTTGCCGAACTCCTTCAAGCCGAAGAGGGCGGCCGCATGGTCCGCATCGCGGAAGCGGTAACTGGTGGTCTGGTAGATGGGGACTGCCCGCGAGCCGGTGGTGGCGTCGAACTGGAAGCCGGCATGCAGGGCCAGCGTCTCGGGGCGGTAGTTCGGCTTTTTTTCTTCTGACATGGCGACACGTCCTTGTGGGTTTCTGACAGCGGTGGAGAGCTCTCGACGGGAAAGTGCGAGGGGACCCACTGCAGGACGAGTCGCTTTTTTGAAAAAGCCGCGTTGCGAACCGTCGAGGCGGGCCGCCTCGAATCAGGGTGCCCGGGACTGCGGCGGTTCGCTGATGGGAGAGCGGCTTACTGACGACAGCCGCAACAGCACCCGCCCACGGACGCGCGCATGCCCGGGCCACGCATGAGCATGGCCTCGCAGGACATCGACATCCGGGTGGACGAGAACTTCATTCGCTGACGACCGTAACGAGCGCCCGCTCGTGCTGTCAAGCCTGAGGCCTCGGCCTACATGTCACCGGCGCGATTTCCACACTTTGGACATCCAGGCCTCGACCGCGCCGGCCTCGCTGGGAATGGCGCGGGAGAGGTTGCGCATGCCCTTGGCTGTCACCAGAACGTCGTCCTCGATGCGCACGCCGATGCCGCGGTACGGCTCCGGGACGGTGAGGTCGTCCACCTGGAAGTAGAGGCCGGGCTCGACGGTGAGCACCATGCCCGGCTTGAGCTTGCCGAACTTGTAGACCTCCTGCCGCGCCTGGGCGCAGTCGTGGACGTCGAGGCCCAGCATGTGGCTCACGTTGTGGAGCGAGTAGCGCTTGTAGAACTGGTGCTCGTCGGCGAGCGCGTCGTCGGCGCTCCTCGAGGATGCCGAGCTCCTCGAGGCCTCGGGCGAGGACACGCATGGCCGCGCGGTTGGGCTCCATGAAGTCGTTGCCCGGGCTTGCACCGCGGCGAAGGCCGCCGCCTGGGCGGCGTGGACGAGCTCGTAGATCTGGCGCTGCTCGCGGGAAAACCTCCCGGAGATGGGCAGCGTGCGGGTGATGTCGGCGGTGTAGAGCGAGTTGCCCTCGACGCCGGCGTCGAGACAGCAGGAGCTCGCCCCTCTGCAGCGGGCCGTCGTTCCGCGTCCAGTGGAGGATGCAGGCGTGGGCGCCGGAGGCGGCGATGGTGCCGTAGCCGACGTCGTTGCCCTCGACGCGAGCGCGCAGGTTGAAGACGCCCTCCACCTCGCGCTCGCTCTGCGCGCCGCGCAGAGACTGGATGACGTCCTCGAAGCCGCGGTGGGTGGAGGCGATGGCCGCGGAGAGCTCGCGGATCTCCTGTGCGTCCTTGAAGAGGCGCATCTCGGCGAGCGCCGTGGCGAGCTCCTTGTCGCGCGCCCCCTGGTCCGGCAGGGCGGCGTCCACCGTCCGGCTGATGGCGCGGATGACGCGCCAGGGCCGCGTCGCCGCGCCATGCAGAGACGAAAGGGAGGCCTTGAGCTCGCCCAGCGGCGCACTCGTCCACGCGGTAGCGCGCGAGGCTCTGCGCGACGCCCAGGCGTGGTCCCACCCAGAGCTCACCCTTCATCCGGTCGGTGAAGAACGTGGAGTCGCTCCGGCCGGGGTTGGGCTCGACGAAGAGGACGTCCCGGTGCCCGCCGCCGTCTGCGGGTTGCATGACGAGCACGCAGTCCGGCTCGACGTTGCCGGTGAGGTAATAGAAGTCGCTGCCCGGCCGGAAGCGGTAGACGGTGTCATTGCTGCGCACCTTCTCCTGGCCGGTGGGGACGACCAGCGTCTCCCCTGGGAAGAGCCGGGAGAGCGCACGCCGTCGCGCGGCAAAAGCCGCATGGTGCGGCAGCGGCCGCGGCGCCTTGCCTGACGCGGGACGCCAGCGTTGCACCATGAAGTCCAAGAGCGCCTGGGGCGGCGCGCTGTCGTAGCTGGTGCTGGGCTTCGGGGCCTCGGGCGCCGGGCTGGGCACCTTCATCGGTTCGGCGGGTGGAGGAGGTGGGTGGGCCATGGTGGAGACCTTTCAGGGAACAGCCCCCGAGGGAGAAACTTTCCCATGTCTGATGCCTCGGGGGCGAATCCCATGCAGCCAGCCGAGGGCGTAGGGAAGCACCGCTTCCACCCTCAGCGTCCGGGGCCCGAAGGACACCGGGACAAACCCTTGTACTTTGAGAAGCTCCCGCTCGAAGGGGACCCAGCCCCCTTCGGGGCCGATGGCCAGCGCCACACGGCCTTTGGGGGGCACTTCGGGCGTGAAGGCCTCTTCCGACGGGTCGAGGAGAAGACGCGTGGAGGGGCCCAGAAAGCCGTCCAGGGCGTCCTCCACGAAGGGACGGAAGCGCTCGGCGATTTGGACGACGGGCGCTTGGGTGTCCTGGGCCTGCTCCAGGCCGTCGGTGAGGGCGCGGGCAGTCCGGACTGGAGTCAGCACCGGCGAAGAGAAGTAGCTTTTCTCCACTCGGGCTGCATTGAGGAGGACGAGTCTATCCACGCCCAGCGCGGCGGCAGAGGCGAGGAGGCGCCGCAACACTTTGGGCCTCGGGACGGCGAGGAGGACGTCCACACCGGGCCGCGGTGGCGGTGGAGACTCGAGCGTTACGCGCAAAAGGACCGCCGCCGGCTCGCAGCGCAGCACTTCGGCCGAGCCCATGGCGCCGCCCAGCTTCCCCACGCGCAAAACATCACCCGCCTTGGCTCGCAGGACCTCGTGGACATGGCGAGCGGCCCTTCCTTGGAGCTCCGCCGTCCCGTCCTCGCGGACGTCCGAGGCGTCGAGGAGCAGCAAATTCATGGGAGGCCTGGGCCTTTCACCTCTCAGGGCATCTAGCTCTCAGCCGTGCGCCTCGTCTATGTCCCCCAGTGCCCACAGGTGACGCGACGCCCTCCTCCCCGTGTTTTTGAGCGCCTGGCCGACGCCTACCGCGCGCGTCCCGGCTACCCGGATGAATTGGTGGCGCGTCTTCTCGCCCTCGTTCCGCCTTCTTCCCGCGTCGTCGACTTGGGCGCCGGGACGGGCCTCCTCTCGGAGCCTCTCGCCCGCGCGGGCGCGCAGGTGGTTGCCGTGGAACCGGCGAGCGCCATGCTCGCGGTGTGTGCCGAGCGCACAAGAGGCCTGCAGGTGGCCCTGGTGAATGCACCTGCGGAGTCCACTGGCCTTCCGTCAGACTGCGCAGACTTGGTGTTACTGGCGGACGCAGCGCAGTGGGTGGACCCAGAGGCCGCGGGAAAGGAGGCCCAGCGCCTCCTGGCACTGGGCGGCACGGCCGCTGCGGTGGAGCCGCGCCCGGCCGACACTCCCTTCATGCGCGCTCTGGAGTCCCTGTTGCGGAAGGCCAACCCGCAGCGTCGTCCGCAAGCGGCCGGACGGGTTCGGCAATGGGTCGCACTCGCCAGCGGCGGGACGAGCTTGAAGGTGGTCGAGCTCGTCCATTCCGTGGAGCTTTCACCGGAGGCCTTCCAGGCGGTGCTTCGCTCGCTCTCCTACCTCGGGCCGGCGTTGGGCGCCGCGCGAATGGAGGTGCTGCTGGCCGATGCTCGCACGCTTGCCGAGCAGCACGGCGGTGCCCGCTGGGAGCGGGTCCTGCGGCTGTCCTGGGCCAGGAAGCGCTAGGCGCGAGGACGCTTCAATCGGGGAAGCCCTGCATTTCGCGACCGGAGCCGCCACAAAAGGCCGCAACGGTCAGGGCCAGGTCATGTCTTTCAAGAAAGACGCCCGGCCACTGTTGCGCTTCGCCTCGGCGTATGTGCCCCATCTTTCCTGTCCCCATGCAGCTGACGGACCCGGTTTACAGCCCCCAGGCAGCGTTCTCTTCTTGGGAGAGGTTCGCCTTGCCGTACCTCAATGACGAGCGAGACCTTCCCTTCGTCCGCCTGTCGCTGAAGCTTCTCCTTCTCAACATCCCTTTCGCCGTCTTCCTCTACCTGCCGGGCGTGTACCGCTGGTGGCTCGCACTGGCGTACTTCGTTTTAAACAGCCTGGTGCTTCTCGGCCCCTTCGTTCTCATGTTGCACAACACGTCCCACCGGCCCCTCTTCAAGCGACGGTTCCGCGCGCTGAATGCTTTCATCCCGTGGGCGCTGGGGCCGTTTTTCGGCGAGACGCCGGACTCGTACTTCGCCCACCACGTGGGAATGCACCACGCCGAGAATAACCTCGCCGATGACTTAAGCTCGACGCTTCGCTTTCGGCGCGACAGCATCCTTCACTTCACTGCCTACTTCCTGCGCTTCTTCCTCCTCGGGTGGGCAGAGCTGACGCGCTACCACTGGAGCAAGAAACGCTACAAGCTGCTCCGGCGCTTTTGGGTCGGCGAGCTCAGCTTCTACCTCTTGGTCGGGGCACTGGCCTGGTGGCGCTTTTGGCCGACGCTCTCGGTGTTCATCATCCCATTCTGCTTCACCCGCGTTTCGATGATGGCCGGCAACTGGGCGCAGCACGCCTTCATCGCGGTCGCAACTCCGGAAAACCCGTACCGCAACAGCATCACTTGCGTGAACGCGAGCTACAACCGCAAGTGCTTCAACGACGGCTACCACATTGGCCACCATGTGAAGCCCACGCTGCACTGGACGGACATGCCTGGAGACTTTCTTGAAAACGTCGAGCGCTACCGCGCTGAGGGAGCGATTGTCTTCCGGAAGCTCGACTACTTCAGCATCTGGGCGCTGCTCATGACGCGGCAGTACCGGCTGCTGTCACGTTTCTACGTCGAACTCGACACGGTACGTCCGAAGAGTTCGCCGGAGATTGTCGCCCTGCTCCGCTCGCGGACGCAGCCCGCCTAGGTCCTGCCGGGTAGGAGCGAGCGACGCACCTCAACGCTGAGCTCGGTGAGGGGAGCTCGGAGAGTCAGACCCGAGCCGCGTTGACGCCGGACTCGCTGGCTTCGACGGAAGCCGTCACCAAGCCGTCCACCAGCGAAGGGTCATCGAAGGGCGCCCGGCCAATTTGGCGGGTGCCGAAGGAGGGGAAGATGGGCGCGAGCAGGTAGCTCCGGGCGCACCATCCCCAGAAGTCGCTCTGCACGAGCTCGGGATGGATTTTCGCCGCCAGCTTGGCATGCAGAGCCGGGAGGGCGCTCCAGTGGGCTCCCGGTGTCTCGTGGTGCGCGGTGTGGAGCCCGTTGTTGAAGAGGAAGAAGTTGAGGCTCCGGCCGGTGAAGGTGCGCGAATGGTCGTGGTCGCTCCAGGGGTCGGTGTGGACGTGCTGGATGTAGTTGAAGAACATGATGGTCCACAACGCAAACACGCCCGGGACGGCGAACATCAGGAGCCACAGCCGCATGCCACCCGCCCAGCCATGTAGGCCGACGGCGAGCAGGACGAGCCCGACGTGGATGCCGACGAAGCTGGAGTACTGGCGAACAATCTCCCGGTAGAGCGCGGGCTTGGTGGCCTTCGCCTTGCGGATGTACTCGTTGGTGGGCGTGGCCTGAAAGACGCTGGCGATGAACGGGAAGGCGAATGCCATCGGGAAGTGGTGGGCATTCGTGTAGCGCCAAGTAATGGTGGCGTCGCCAATCCGGTTGACGAATTTGTGATGGTTGAGGTTGTGGGTGGGCACCCAAGCAAACGTCGGGTAGCCGTAGAAGACGCTCAGGAACTGACCGAAAATTGAATTCAGCCTGCGGTTCTTGAAGGTCTGACAGTGGTTGTGGTTATGCGCGACGACGCCGGCGGCGAGAGCCAAATAACAGCTCACCGGCCAGAGCCAGGTGGCCAGCGACGGCCAAGCGTAGGGAGTAAGGGCGACCAGGGGCATGGCCATGGCCCAGGCCATGGTGCGCCGGTCGGCGGGATAGCGAAGAATCATGGGGAGGATAGACCATAGCCTACCTCAGAATTCTAACGGTTTCGCCCCTGGGGTGTCTTTCTCTCTCCGGTGGATTATTGGGTGGCACAACACAAGGTGATGTCTCTGTGAATGCTTCAGAAAGCTCCTCGGCCACACTCCCTGGCCTCATTGCCGAAACGCCCAGCGTGGCTGCTCGCTTCCGTCGCTGGCGTTGGCCGCTGGTGGGAGCCGTCGTCGCCATCGCCGCCGCTGGAGGATGGGTGGTCCTGCGGCGGCCGCCGCCGCTCAACTATGAGACGGCCACGGTGGACAAAGGTCCGGTCATCGCGCGCATCACCGCCACCGGTGTCCTCTCGGCGTTGGTGACTGTCCAAGTCGGCGCGCAGGTGAGCGGCCAAATCACAAAAATCACAGTCGACTTCAATTCTCCGGTGAAGAAGGGACAGCTCATCACCCAGCTCGACCCGGTACTCTACCAGGCCGGTGTCGACCAGGCGCATGCCAACTGGGTGGCGGCCAAAGCCCAAGTCGACAAAGCCATCGTTCAGGACGTGGATGCCAAGCGGCAATACGACCGAACGGTGGTGCTGAAACAACGCGACCTCATGTCTCAGGCGGACTTGGACACGGCCGAGGCCACCTGGCGGGCTGCGGTGGCGCAGACGGGCACGGCCAAAGGACAGCTGGAGCAGGCCAAGGCGGCGCTCAAGCAAGCCGAGGAGAACCTCAAGTACACCAACATTTATTCTCCCATCGACGGCGTCGTCATCTCCCGCAGCATCGACGTCGGCCAAACGGTGGCTTCCTCCCTGTCCGCGCCCACCCTGTTCACCATCGCTCAGGACTTGAGAAAAATGCAGGTCGACACCTCGGTGGCCGAGGCGGACGTCGGGAAGCTGCACGACGGGATGGACGCCACCTTCCTCGTCGATGCCTACCCCAACGAGAAATTCTCTGGCCACATCCGCCAAATTCGAAACGCGCCGCAGACGGTGCAAAACGTCGTCACCTACGACGCGGTCATCGACGTTTTGAACCCGGACTTGAAGCTCAAGCCGGGGATGACCGCCAACAGCACCGTCGTGTATGCCGAGCGCCAGGACGCCATCCGAGTGCCCAACGCGGCGCTGCGCTTCCACCCACCGGCGGAGATGTTGGCCGCGCTCGGCGGCGCCCGCCCCGGGGGAGGCCGCGGCGCGGGAGCCGGCCCTGGCGCTTCAGGGGCCAGTGGAACCAATGGCCCTCGAGGTGGAGGAACAGCCGGCGGAGCCCCCGCGCGCACACCGTCGGCCGCCGCCGCCGTGGTGACCGAAGGAAAGAAGACGGTGTGGGTCCTTCGCGAGGGGAAGCCCATGCCGGTGCACATCACCACCGGCGTCACCGACGGCACCTTGAGCGAGGTGACTGAGGGAGCGCTGAAGCCCGGGGACCTGGTCATCACCGGCATCGCCAGCTCACCGGCGCCAGGCACGGCGGGCGGGCCTCCACGGCGTCTCTTCTAGACGCACATGTCGTCACTCATCGCGCTCGAGGACGTCACCAAGACGTACCAAATGGGGGACGTCGAGGTGCGGGCGCTGCGCGGCGTCTCGCTTGTCATCGAAAAGGGCGAATTCGTCGCGGTGATGGGGCATTCCGGCTCTGGGAAGTCGACGGCGATGAACATTATCGGCTGCCTGGACCGGCCGACGCGTGGGCGCTACTGGCTGGACGGGATGGAAGTCTCCGGGTTCACGCGCGACCAACTGGCCGGCATTCGAAACCGCACCCTGGGCTTCGTGTTTCAGAGCTTCAACCTCCTGTCGCGGACGTCCGCTTTGGAAAACGTGGAGCTGCCGCTGTTGTACGCCGGCCTGAGTCGGCACGAGCGACACGCGCGGGCCCGACAGTCTCTGGAGCGGGTGGGGCTGGGCGACCGCATGGACCACACGCCGAGCCAACTCTCCGGCGGCCAGCAGCAGCGGGTGGCCATCGCCCGGGCTTTGGTGAACGACCCGCGCGTCATCCTTGCCGACGAACCCACTGGCAACCTGGACTCGCGCACCAGCGTGGAAGTCATGGCGCTCTTCCAGGAGCTCGGCCGTAGCGGCATTACGGTGGTGCTGGTCACCCACGAGCCGGACGTCTCCACCTTCGCCGGCCGAGTGGTGGTCCTCAAAGACGGGCGGCTCCAGAGCGACAAGCGCCAGACGCCGGCCCCGGCCGTGCTTCCGCCGGCCGAGGAAGCGGAGTGAACCTCTTCGAAGTCATCCGGGTCGCGCTACGCGCCCTGATGCGCAACAAGCTCCGCTCCTTCCTCACCACCCTGGGGATGATTTTCGGCGTCGGCGCGGTCATCGCCACCGTGGCCATTGGAGAAGGCGCGCGCTCCGCCGTGGAGGAAGCCTTCGCTTCGATGGGCACCAACCTGTTGGTGGTGCTCCCCGGCACGACCAACGCGGGCGGTGCACGCGGCGGCAGCGGGACGCAGCCCACGCTCACCTGGGATGATTTGCGCGCCATCCGCACCGAGCTCCCCTCGGTGCGGTACGCGGTGGCCGTTCTGCGCTCCGGCTCTCAAGTCATCAGCGAGGACGCCAACTGGACGACGCAGGTCCAGGGCACCGAGCCGGATTTTTTCGAGATTCGCAGCTGGCCGATGCAAGTCGGCACGCGCTTCACCCAGTCCGACGTGGACGCGGGCGCGAAGGTGGTGGTGCTCGGCGCCACCGTCTCCGACAAGCTGTTCGGCCCCAACGCAAACCCGGTGGGCCAAGTGGTGCGCATCCGCAACATCCCCTTCCAGGTGGTGGCGGTGGCCGGAAAGAAGGGCCAAAGCCCGTTTGGGCAGGACTACGACGACTGCGTCTTCATTCCCCTCACGACCTACATGGCCAAGGTGCAGGGAGGCCTTCAGAAATTCGTCGCCGGCCAGATTCTCATCACCGGCACCACTGCCGAGCGGGCAGAGACGGACGTCACCAACCTCCTGCGCGACCGACACAACGTCCGGACCGGCGAGGACGACTTCTTCATTCGGAACCTGGCCGAGGTGGCCAGCGCCCAGGAAGAGTCGAGCCGGACGGTGTCTCTTTTGTTGGCCATCGTGGCTGGGGTGTCGCTGCTGGTGGGCGGCATCGGCATCATGAACATCATGCTGGTCAGCGTCACCGAGCGGACACGGGAGATTGGGACCCGCATGGCCATCGGGGCGCGCGGCATCGACATTCTCATGCAGTTTCTCGTCGAAGCGGTGACGCTGGCCACGCTGGGCGGGATGTTGGGCATCGCCGCGGGCGTTTTCACCGCGCGGTGGATGACGTCACTCTTTCACTGGCCGGTGCTGTTTCGCGCCGACGTCATCCTGGTGGCGGTCATCTTCAGCGCCCTGGTGGGCGTGGTCTTCGGCCTCTACCCCGCGCAGAAGGCGAGTCGCCTCGACCCGATTGACGCCCTTCGCTACGAGTAGCGGTCAGGGGAATCGGCCTGCGGCGACGAGTAAGTCCAGCGCCGACTGCCGGAGCGCGTCCTCGGCGATGATGGACAGGGTGGCCGCGTCGCGGGCCACCAGAAACGCCTGAATCAAGTCCAGGTTGGTGCTGGCGCCAGCGCGGTAGGAGATGTCCGCCAGCCGGTAGGTGTCCACGGCGTAGGCCGCCGCCTGGCGCGCATTCTCCAGCGCCCGGGCGCTTCGCTTCACCGCGTCGAAAGACACCCGGACGTCGGAGAGCACCTGGCGGGTGGCGCCTTCTAACGTGATGCGGTTCTCCGCCAGCTGGGCTTCCCGCTGGTGCGTCCGTCCGTAGCGCGCTCCGCCGTCGAAAATGGTCCAGCTCAGCTGAGCCTGAATTTGCCAGCCCCATTCCGGGAAGGGAGGCGTCTGCGGGCTCTGAAAGAGTGGCTCGCCCAAGAGGTTGAGGGTGGGCATGTACTCCGTCCACGTCATATTCAACGAGCGGTCACTGGCTTTGACTTCCTCCTGGTACAGCTGCACGTCGGAGCGCTCCTTGGGCGCCTCCGCCAGTGCGGCGTCAAGGCCTGGGAGCTGGGGGAAGGTGGGTGCTGCGGAGGCGTCGACCGGACCGCTGCGACCGAGCAGCACGCCCAAGGCCTCTTGGGCGCTGTACAGGTTTTGGTAACTCGCCTGCAGCACCACCTCGGCACTCTCCAGCGTCTGGGCGGCGCGTGCCGCGTCCACCTTGTTCCCCAGGCCGCCGGTGAGGCGCTTCTTGGCGTAGTCGAGCTGGGCCACCGCCGTGTCGCGAGCCAGGACGTTGACTTCGACCTGCCGCTTCTGGGCGACGAGGGCGATGTACGTCTTCGCGGTGTTGGTGGCCACCACCCGACGGACGTCCGCCTCGTTGAAGCGAGCGACTTCCACCTGGTCATTGGCGCGGATGGCATTGGCCCAGGCCGCCGGGACGAGGAGCGGGATGTTGAGTTGGACGTTTCCTGCCCACTGGTTCTTTGGATAGATGGTGACGTTGGTTCCGGTCACCGGGCTGACTTCCGTCCGAGCGTTGTCCAGGTGGGTGAAGTTGAGGTTTGCCGCCAACGTGGGGATGGAGGCGGCGCGGATTTCCTCCATCAGCCCGTGGATGCGGTCCACCTCCTGGACGGCGGTGAGGGTGCTGGGGTTACGGGCCAACGCCTGGTCCACCGCCTGCTGAAAGCCGATGGACTCCGTCACCGGAGTAATGCCGTCGACGCCGCCGTCGGTGGCCATGGCCGGCGACCCCAACGTTGGGTCGGGGGCCGTCGTCAGTCGCGGGAGCGGGAGAGCGGGCGGCGGCGGCAGGGGAACCTGCGCCGACGCATTCATGGCGAGCACCAACACCACGACGGCAGTTGACCAGGGAAGACGCATGTTCCAGTTCTCCGAGCCCCGGGGAGCCGGGGGTGGGGCGACTCGGCTGCGACTGCACACCGCGGACCGAGCCCAGCGGAGAATCCGCTGAGCCGGCGCGGGGCGTCCACATCCGAGAGACGCAGCGACGAGATGCGAAAGACGCATGGCAGGCTCTAATGCTCAGGCGTTAATTCAATTGCAACAGCAACGAATCCCGGCCTACACACCCGTGCCCCCCGTGCAGCCTTCATCGCCAGCCGTCTTGGGTCCTCTAGAGGAGTTCGAGGAGCTGGCCCAACTCATCGCCCACGCCCGACGCAAGGTCTGGAGCAGCGTGGGACGCATCCTGGCTCTCGAGGACGAGGCCGTCCTGGGCTGGGCCCTTGTCGCCGTGCTCAGCCGTCTCGGCCCGAGCAGTCAGCGCGACTTGGCAGACGTCATCGGCCAGCATCCGGCCGGTATCTCACGACAGCTGGCGGAGTTGGACGCAGCAGGCCTCACCACCCGTACCCCGGACGCCACGGATGGCCGGTGCCGGCTGGTTGCGCTGACACCGCGTGGCCGACGCTGGCACCGGCGCTGGCGTCCCAAAGTGCTGGCCGTGGTGCGTGACGTCCTCGGCGTCTTGGACGAGTCCGAACGCGACGCGCTTCGCGCAACACTTCAAAGAGTCCTCGCGCCCCGCGCGCTGAAAACTGTCTCCGCGCATCAGCCGCCCCGCGCCGGCGTGCCCCGAGGCGCCCGGCCGCGCGTCTCGAAGCGGCAAGCGCTCCTAGTATCCGTCGGTGGCAGCAGTGTGCCACTCGGTGCTGGGGGCGAGCGCTCCCCCTGGGGCGGGCCATGCGCGCTCCGAAGTTCGCCCAGCCGCAGGAGCCGTTCTAGTCTTCCTCCTCGCGCACTCTCGTCGTCCTCGGAGAACTCTCGATGGACCCTTCGTCCTTGAGCCGTCCACTGTCCACCGTCCCACTGGCCATGGTGACCACCGCGTTTGAGCTGCCCGGCCACCGCATCGTGAAAAACCTAGGCATCGTCCGAGGCATCGTCGTGCGCTCGCGCAGCATTGTTGGAAGTTTTTTCGCCGGGCTGCAGACACTCTTTGGCGGCAACATCACGCTGTGGAGCGAGATGTGCGAGCTCGCACGCCGGGAGGCCTTCGAGCGCATGGCGCTGCATGCCCGAGCGGTTGGTGCCAACGCCGTCATCGGCGCGGCCTATGACGCGACGGAGATTGGGCAGGGCGTCACCGAGGTGCTGTGCTACGGCACGGCGGTCGTCGTCGTGGACTCCACTGCCTAGCGCAGCCGAGCCCAATTCCACGCAGCCGCGCCTCCGACCAGAGCCGGAAGCACCAGCATGGTGAGCCTCCACTGGCCGAGGTGCACGAAGGCCAGGCTTTGCAAAGCGGCCACCGCCAGGAAGCCCCACACCGCCAAGCGCAGCATCCGCCACCACAGGACCACCAGAAAAAACATGCTCGCGGCCGAGGAGGCAAAGATGAAGCGTGGAAGCCAGGGGGCGCCGAGCGAGGCGCCGAGGTTTCTGTAGTCCGGGCCGAAAGAGAAGGCGAAAGCCTGGAGCGCGGCGAGGAAGGCCAACGCGCACGTCAGCGTCAGGCTGAGCGAGCGTCGGTAGGGCGCAGGGGCGGTGGGGGGTGGGGCGTCCATGGCAACCGGTAGCGCAGCTTAGAAACGCGGGCCTTACCACGGCCCCCGGGGCCGCCGCCTCAGAGACAAAAGCAGGACGGAGACTGGCTCCGTCTTTTCAGCGGGCGTGGTCCGCAACCCGGACGCGCCATTGCCGCCCCAGGGCCAGCGCCACGCCGACGTTGGTGGCGCGCCGGCAGGCGAGCACCAACGCCTGCTCAGTGTCCTTTCCCAGGGGGAAGGCCAAAAAGAGTCCACGGCGGGTGAGCGCCCAGGCCTCGTCGGGAGTGCGGTGGCCACCCTCTTGCCGCTCCGCCGTCAAAAGCGAGGAGGCCACCGCTGCGCCACTCGCGAGTCGTAAGCCGGCGCCCTCCTCGGCGAGAAAGCCACTCTCGACGTCCCCCGTCGGGAGGTGGACGAGGCCCGCGGCCAAGCAGCCCGGGACATCGCCGGTGGCACCCTCCAAGGTGTGTGCCAGCGGTGGGGCCGAAGCGTCCAGGGTGGGTGGCCGCAGGCCTCCCTCGGCCGGCGCTGGAAGGCGCTCCAACACTCGGGCCAGAAGCGAAGCGGACGTCTCATCGTCCACGTCGTCGAGAAGGGCGGCACACGCAGCTCCCACCACGGCGACACGCCAATGGCGTGTCGCACCGAGCGCGGCGAGCTGCAGCGTGTCTCCCGCGGGAGTCCCATCCGGGGTGCGCACCAGGGCCGAGAGGTCCCGGAGCGCACGGTCCAGGCCGTCGAAGCTTGCACTCGTGAGTCCATTCGCGGCGAGCACCACTGCTGGCTCGCCGGTCCTCTCGTGGAGCACCACCAGGCTGGTGCGGGCCCGTGAGCCGACGTCTGCGGCGGCCCGGTGGGCGACGTCCAGAGGCGTCGGGGTGAGGGCTTTGGCGCAGGCCAGGTAGGCCTCGAAGGCGCCAAAGGAGAGTCGAGAATCCACCGAGGCTTTGAGCGCCTCGAAGTGGGCCTCCACTCCGGGCGGGGTGAGCGCCGCCAGGTGGAGGAGCCGCTTCACCATCTGCGCCTTCAGCGCGCCGCGGACGGCAAGCTCGGCGCGCGGGCCGCCGGTGTCGATGAGCACCTCGCCCAGAGGCCTGCGCTCAGCGCGCGAGCGCGCCAGCGCGTCCGGGATGAGACGAGCCATTTCCGGATAGAGGCGCTCCACCTGCGCTCCAAGCCGTTCCTCGGTGGAGCCGCCTGCCACAAAGCGCAGACGGCCTGCCCCGGCGACGAGGTCAAATCGGCTGCCGTCCGGAAGCGGGCCGTACTTCCATAGTCCGGCGGTGGGCGTCTCCTCGACGGCCTCCAGCAGCTGGGCGAGAAAGCCCAGCTGGTGGTGGAGGCCAGCATCACCGGGGTCGGCGGAGGGCTCAGGCATCGGAAGCAGGCGAGGCGGGAGATGCTAAGGGCGGTACCGTCTTGCCCGTCAAGGAGGAGGGTGTGTGCCAAGCCTAAGTAGGCTTGGGCTACGCGTGCCGGCGAATGAAGTCCCGAATCCGGGGGGCGACCCCTTCTCGCCATCTCCGGCCGGTGAAGACGCCGTAGTGCCCCGCGCCAGGCTGCTGGTGGTGCTCCTTCTTTTCCGCGGCGATGCCCGCACACAGCGCGTGGGCGGCCCTTGTTTGTCCGAGCCCGGTGATGTCGTCCTTCTCGCCTTCCACCGTCAGGAGCGCCGTCCGGGTGATGGCGGCCGGCCGCACGCGTCGGCCGTTCTTCAGCGTCAGCGTCCCCAGTGCCAGAGCGTCCTCTTGGAAGACGGAACGCACCGTCTGTAGGTAGTACTCCGCCGGCAAGTCCATCACCGCCAGGTACTCGTCGTAGAAACGCCGGCCTGTGGCGGCGCCCTCCTCGTCTCCTTCCGCCAGGTCGCGAAACAGCTTGCAGTGCGCGGTCCAGTGCCGGTCGGCGTTCATCGAGACGAAACCCGAAAGCTGGAAGAAGCCCGGGCACACCCGCCGCCCGGCGCCGGCCTCCGTTGCTGGCACGGTGTCCACCGCCCAGCGCTCAAACCATGCCAGCGGCTGTGCGCGCGCCAGCCGGTTGACCTCGGTGGGATTGACGCGGCTGTCCACCGGTCCGGCGAGGAGCGCCATGGTGCGGGGCTGGGCCTCGGGCTCGTCTTCGGCAAGGAGGGACACCGCCGTCAGGACAGCGACCGCGGGTTGGCAGACGGAGATGACGTGGACGTCCGGGCCAAGCTCTCGAAGAAGGACCTGGACCAAGGCCACATAGTCCTCCAAGTCAAACGGGCCGGCCGAGACGGGAATGCGCCGCGCGTCCACCCAGTCCGTGAGGTAGACGTCGTGGTCCCCAAGCAGCTCGCGCACCGTCTCGCGCAAGAGGGTGGCGTGATGGCCAGAGAGGGGAGCGACGAGGAGCACTTTGGGGCTTGAGGCGCCCCCTTCGCGCTCGAAGTGGACGAGTTCGCAAAAGGGGGTGCGCTGAGCGCGTTTCTCCACCACCGGGACGGTGCGCTCGCCGAGGGTGGTGGAGGTGAGCCCGAAGGAAGGCTTGGCGTAGAAGCGCGTGGAGCGTTCCACGAGCTCGCTCATGGCCACCAGCGTCCGGGTGAGGGGAGTTTCCGGGAGTGCGGGGTGCGACCAGACGGCTTGCTGGATGGTCGCCCAAAGGTGGAGCGGCTCCTGGAGTCCACGCTGCAGTTGGTAGGCAAAATACATGGGACGGGAGCCTAACGGCTCGGGCCGACGAAAGAGAGTCTCCGTCGGTCGCAATGCTGCACATGCTCACTTACATTTCGCACTTGCAATTGAAGCCGGCGTGTGGAGGCGCAGGCCTGGGTGGTGTAAGCACCTCGCGAGCAGCCCCAGTTCAAGGAGAGCGCTCCATGTCGGTCACCATCAAGAAGTACGGAAACCGGCGGCTCTATGACGCGGAGGCGAGCCGCTACGTCACACTGGGCGAGATTGCGACGAAAATTAGAAAGGGAGCCGAGGTGCGAGTCGTGGATGCGAAGACGGGGGTCGACCTCACCCAGCCCACCCTGGCCCAAGTCATCCTGGAAGACCGCAACGCCGGACAGCTTCTCCCCATTCCCCTCTTGCACCAGCTGATTCGGATGGGGGACGACGCCCTCGCAGACTTCCTTGGCCGGTACGTGACGCGCGCCCTGGAGTTCTACCTGCAGGCGCGCCAGGGGATGGGCGCCGTCAGCGCCTTCAACCCCTTCGCCTCAGCATTTGCTCCCACCGATGCGTTTGGCGCTTTCCTCGGAGCCGAGCGGGGTGGGGGTGGCCTGGCGACTCCACCGGCTTCCGTCTCCGCGGAAGTGGAGGCGCTCCGGCGGGAGGTGGACGCCCTCAAAAAGAGCGTCCGGAAGCGCCGCAGGTAGCTGATTTTGTTGCAGCGCAGCATTTTTGATTGACAGGCTCCGGTCGACGGTTAGAGTCTCGTTGCAGGCGCGATGGACGCGTCGAGCGGAACCGATGGAGAATGATCATGGCAGACGGAACGAAGTCTTCGCAGGTGCAGCAAGTTGTCGGTGAGTGGAGCCGGATGGTGTCGGAGCAGGTGAGCCGGGTTGAGACCGGCCTGGGCGAGCTGGCGAAGCTCGAGAGCAAGGCCGTTGCGCAGGCCGTGACGGGTTTCGAGGAGGCGGGCCGCATTGCCAAGGAGTCCCTGGCCCTTACCGAGAAGGCCAGCGCCGAATTCCGGAAGCTGTTTCTCGACGCGACGCGCCGCACTGCGGCGATGATTGCTCCGGACAAGGCCTAGGCTTCGACCGGTATAGACCCCCGGCCAAGAAGAGGGCCCTTGAGTCTGGGCCCCTCGCTCTTGGGCGGCTGGGTGGGAGCTCCACAGCTGGGGCTCCCTTTTTTTTGCGCTGTTGAGCGCCTTGACGGCTCCAAGCGGGCTCGACTCTAGTCCCTGGGGGGTCCGGATGGCGTTCCGCACGAGGCCGCCGGGAGCTCGGCCATGCTGGGCGTCAACAAGGTGACGAGTGTCGAGGAAGCGGTCGCCCTGGTGCGGCCGCGCGACACCATTGCCACCTCGGGATTCGTCGGCAATGGGACGCCGGACGCCCTCATCGACGCCGTGGCCAGGGCTTTCGAGGCGTCGGGGACGCCCCGGGAGTTGACCTTGGTGTTCGCCGCGGGCCAGGGCGACGGCAAAACCCGGGGCCTCAATCGCTTGGCGCTTCCCGGTCTCATCCGGCGCGCGGTGGGGGGACACTGGGGGCTCATTCCGCGGCTGGGCGCCCTCGCGCTGGCCGGAGAAATCGAAGCCTACAACCTGCCCCAGGGCTGCATTTCCCAGCTGTACCGGGACATCGCCGCGCACAAACCGGGGACGCTGTCCAAGGTGGGGCTCGGTACTTTCGTCGACCCACGCCACGGGGGCGGGAAGGTCAACAGCACCACCCACGAGGACTTGGTGGAGCTGCTCGAGCTGCACGGCACGGAGTGGCTCCTCTACAAAGCTTTTCCCATTCACGTGGCGCTCTTGCGCGGGACGACGGCCGACACCGCAGGCAACGTCACCATGGAGCGCGAGTCCCTGACGCTGGACAACCTGGCCATGGCCATGGCGGCGAAGAACAGCGGCGGCCTGGTCATCGTCCAGGTGGAACGCGTGGCTCAGGCCGGTTCGCTGTCGGCGCGGGCGGTGAAAATTCCGGGAGCCCTGGTGGACTGCGTGGCCGTGGCCAGGCCCGAGCACCACTGGCAAACGTATGCCACCCAGTACAATCCCGCGTACTCCGGCGAGACGCGCGGCGTCTTGGAGGCCATCCCCCCCGCCGTCTTGAACGAGCGCAAAATCGTCTCCCGGCGCGCGGCGATGGAGCTCCTTCCAGGAAGCATCATCAACCTCGGCATTGGCATGCCGGAAGGCGTCGCGGGTGTCGCCCAAGAGGAAGGACTTCTGCCCCTCCTCACCCTCACCGCCGAGCCGGGAGTCATCGGAGGGCTTCCCGCAGGGGGACTCGACTTCGGGGCGGCTACCAACACCGAGGCCCTCATCGACCAAAACCAGCAATTCGACTTCTACGACGGCGGGGGGCTGGACCTCGCCTGTCTGGGCATGGCCCAGTGCGACGCGGCCGGGAACGTCAATGTGAGCCGCTTTGGCCGCACCTTCGCCGGGTGCGGGGGCTTCATCAACATCAGCCAGAATGCGCGCAAAGTCGTCTTCGTCGGTACCTTCACCTGCGGTGGTCTGGAGGTGGAAGTCAAAGGGGGAAAGCTGCACATTCTCCGCGAGGGCAAGGTCCGGAAATTCATCCGCAGCGTCGAGCAGGTGAGCTTCAGCGCGGCTCAGTCCCTGAAGGGCAATCGCGAAGCGCTCTACGTCACCGAGCGCTGCGTGTTCCGGCTCAGCCGAGACGGGCTCGAGCTCATCGAGGTGGCGCCGGGGATTGGGCTGGACGACGTCTTGGGGAACATGGACTTCGAGCCCTTGCGCGCGCCGAAGCTGGCCACCATGGACGTGCGCCTCTTTCTCCCGGAGATGATGGGCCTCAGGGCGTCACTGGAGTCAAAATCCCTGGCCGAGCGCATCCGCTTCGACGCCCCAAGCGAGATTCTCTTCATCGACTTCAGCGGGCTCGCGCTCAAGAAGAGAAGCCAGCTCGCCTCCATCGCCGAAACCGTCGAGCAGCGCTGCTCGCCCTTGGGCCGGCGGGTACGGGTGGTGGTGAATTACGACGGCTTCAACATTGCGCCCGAGTTGATGGAACCCTACGCCGAGCTCGTGGAGCAGCTCATGGAGCGTTTCTACGAGAAGGTGACCCGCTACACGAGCAGCGCCTTTTTGCGCCTCAGCCTCGGCCACTCTCTGGCCCACCACCACGTCCCGCCGGAGATGTTCGACTCGAGCCGGGAGGCCCTTCTGGCACTCCAGGCGAATCCTCGGAAGAAGGGGTAAGCGAGGTCGGCCTCACCCCGCGGGTTTCCCCAGGCTCCGGGCGCGCCGGCGTGCCCAAAGTTCGGCCAGCGTGCCGACAATGCCGCGGCGGAAGAAAAGCACTGTCACCACGAAGACCAGTCCCGTCACCAGCCCCGTGGCCGCGGTGGAGCGGGACAGCGCATCTCGCAATAGGACAGTGACGGCGCTTCCTACCAGGGGACCGAGGAAGGTGCCGCTACCCCCGAGCAGCGTCGTCATGACGACTTGTCCGCTGGTCGTCCAGGAGAGTACGTCCAGGGACACCACGGCGTGGGCGACCACGAAGAGTGCCCCAGCCAGTCCCGAGAGGGCCGCGGACAGCAGAAAGGCCATCAGCTTGTGAGCCCAAGTGGCGTAACCGACGCTCTGCGCCCGGGTGTCGTTGTCGCGTATGGCCCGTAGCGCCGCTCCGAAGGGCGAGTGGATGGTGCGAAAAGCCACCAGCGCGCCGAAACCCGCCACCACCAGCCCAAACCAATAGGCGTGCATGGGCTTGTCGAAGTCGAGGCCGAGGAGGGACGGCCTTGGGATGTTGGGCATCCCGCTCTCGCCGCCCGTCACGTCCTCCCACTGCTTGGCGATGAAGTCGATCATCTGTCCGAAGGCGAGCGTAATCATCGAGAAGTAGATGCCCACGCTGCGAATCGACAGAAACCCGATGGGGATGGCGATGAGAAAGGCGGCCACCGTGCCGCCGAGCATGGCCACCGGCACGCTCACCCCGGCGTGGAGCAACAGGTAGCCGGTGACGTAGGCACTCGTCCCCCAAAAGGCGGCATGGCCGAAAGACAAAAGTCCGACCTGTCCAAAGACAAGGTCGAAGGCCAGCGCGAAGAGTCCGAAGCAGAGGATGTCCAGCGCCACCACTGGGTAGATGACGAAGGGAAGCCCGCACAGCACCACCAGCGCCACGGCGAAGGTGAGCCATCTGCGCTGGGCCGCCGTCATCGGCCGCCCTCCGGGAGGCCGAAGAGGCCGGTGGGCCGCACCAGGAGCACCACTGCCATGAGAATGAAGACCAGGGTGTTGGCGATGGGCGGGTAGAGCGCGGAGCCGATGGCCACCAGAACGCCCACGGTGAAGCCGGTGATGACCGAGCCGAGGATGCTTCCCATTCCGCCAATGACCACCACCGCGAAGGTGGTGACGATGAGTTCGGAGCCCATCAGCGGGTCGACGCTGTAAATGGGCGCCGCCAAGACGCCCGCCAGCCCAGCCAGGGCAGTGCCAAATCCGAAGACAGCGGTCACCCACAGCGACACATCGACGCCGAACGTTCGCGTCACGGTGGGGTTCTCGGTGCACGCCCGCACCACCGCTCCGAGTCGGGTGCGCTCGATGAGATAGAAGGTAACGGCGCAAACCGCCATCGAGAGGACGATGACGAAGAGCCGGTAGGTGGGAAACACCACGAAGCCGAGGTTGGTGACGCCCGCGAGCTGGGACGGGCCGGCGTAGGGCGCGCCGCTGATGCCGTACGCCAGCCGAACTCCGTCCTGAATGACGAGCGTCAGGCCGAAGGTCAGCAAGAGGTTGTAGGCCGGCGCGAGGTTGTACAGTCGCCGGAGCATGGTGCGCTCGATGAGAATGCCGAACAGCCCGAGCAACAGGGGAGCGATGACCAGGCAGGGCCAAAAGCCCAGGCCGAAACGCTCTCCGAGGCTGTAAGCGGTGAATGCCCCCAGCATGTACATCGCACCGTGAGCGAAGTTCACGATGCGTAACATCCCGAAGATGACCGCTAGCCCGAGGGAAAGCAGAGCGTAAAACGCGCCGTTCACCAGCCCATTGAAAATCTGGATGACCAGCAAGCGCGCCATAGAAGCCCTCGTCCCTCCCTCGGCTTGCGGTGGGAGCTACTTGCCCATCTGGCAAACGGACTCGGAGAGCGGCATGAACGCCTGGGCCGCAGGGGTCTTATTGAGGACCTTGAAGTAGTCGCGCTCTTCCTTTGCCTCGCTCTTCGGCTTCACCTCCACCTGAAGCACATCGAGCAGCAGGACATGGTCCTGGGGGCGGATGGATGCATTGCGCGCGAAGAAGTCATTGAATTGGAAGCCCTCGAGCGCAGCGCGCACCTTGTCCGCGTTGTCTGACTTCGCCCGCGCCACCGCCTCCAGGTAGGTGGTGACGGCCGAATAGACGCCGCCATGGACCCAGGAGGGCTTCTTTCCGAAGGCCTTCTCGAAGCCGGCGCTCCAGGCTCGGCTCTGAGCGTCGAGATTCCAGAACCACGGCAGCGTCACAATGGCGCCGGCGTAGGCGTCCTGGCCGAGCGCGTCGACGTCGGTGTCGAAGAGGAGTCCGATGGCCAGGCCAATGCCGGCCTTCTTCAGCGCGAACTCGTTGTACTGCTTCACAACGTTTACCAAGTCGTTGCCGGCCTGCATGGTGCCGAAAATCTGTGGTTTCAAGGACTGCGCCTTGAGGAGAAAGCTCGAGAAGTCGGTGTTGGGGAAAGGCGTTGGCTCACTTGGGGCAACAAGCTTTCCCCCTGCAGCCTCGACCGCTTTTCGCATCTGGGCCTCGAGGTTCTGCCCAAACTTGTATTTCGGGTAAATCATGAACCAAGTCTTCCCTCCGCGCTTGGTGACCAGCGTTCCCGTGCCATTGGCCAGCATCCAGTTGTCGTAGCCGTAGTGGAAGGTGTGGATGTTGCACTGCTCGTTGGTGAGCTCGCTCGTGCCCGCCCCCACGACGATGAAAATGGCATTCCGCGTCTTCACCACCCCTGCCACAGCCAGGGCACAGGCGGAGTTGGGCGTGTCGAAGATGGCGTCGACACCGTCGCGCTCAATCATCTCCAGGGCCTTGTTGGTGGCGACGTCGGGCTTGTTTTGGTGGTCGGCGTAACTGACTTCCACCTTGCCGGCATACTCGGGATGCTTCTTCATGAAGGCGTCGGCGGCCATCTGAGCGGCCTTCACCGAGCCCGGGCCGGCGAGCGCCGAGTAGACGCCGTTCATGTCGGTCAGGACGCCCACTTTAATCTTGTCTCCGGAGAGCTGCGCCGACGCCGTCGACGCCAGGAGCAGCAGTGCTGCCAGCAATGGGGTTTTCACGAGGCCTCCCTTGGGGTGCGCGAAGAGAATCAGCTGTGTTTTCGGGTCCTACACACTCAAGTAGTCGAGAAGCTCCTTTTCGCGTGTTCGGACTTGCTCGGTGGTGAGCGTTTCCACCGAACGTCCGTCGACCACCAGGACGTGGCGGTCGGCGACCTTGAGTGCAAACCGGAGATTCTGTTCCACCAGCACCACCGCCAGCCCTTGGGCTTTGAGCTCCAGCACCATCTGGGCAATCCGCTGGACGATGACTGGCGCCAAGCCCTCCGATGGCTCGTCGAGCAGCAACAGGCGCGGCGCCGCCCGGAGGACGCGCATCATCGCCAGCATCTGCTGCTCGCCGCCGGACAGCTTCGTCCCCGGCAAGGCGCCCCGCTCCTTGAGAATGGGGAACGTTTGGTAGACACGCTCCGTCGTCCAGCCCCCGGGCCGGAGGACGGGCGGGAGTTCGAGGTTCTCGCGCACGGTGAGGGTGGAGAAAATCGCGCGCTCCTCTGGGACCCAAGCGATGCCCATGCGCGCGATGCGGTCCGACGTGAGCCGGGAAATGTCGCGGCCGTCGAGGGTTATGGTTCCGCGGCGGTCGGGCAGGACGCCCATCACCGACTTGAGCGTGGTGCTCTTTCCGGCGCCGTTTCGCCCGATGAGGCTCACCACTTCGCCCGGTTTCACGCTCAAAGAGATACCGTGCAGCACGTGGCTCTTCCCGTAGTACGCCTGAAGGTCGCGTACCTCGAGCACGGGCCTAGACGACCTCCTCACCGAGGTAGGCCTCGATGACGTGCGGGTTTTTCCGCACCTCGTCATACGTGCCCTGGGCGAGAATCCGGCCGCGCTGCAGCACGGTGATTCTGTCCGCGAGCTGGGCCACCACGCCCATGTTGTGCTCGACCAACACCAACGTCCGCCCCTGCGCTACCTTCTTGCCGAGGGCCACCATGCGTTGGACGTCGTCGGTGCCCATCCCCGAGGTCGGCTCGTCCAGAAGGAGCACCCGCGGCTCCTGGGTCAGGGAAATCCCAATCTCCAAGTTGCGCTTCTCGCCGTGGGAGAGCGACGAGGCCGGTCGGTGCGCCAGGCCGAGTTCGTGCACCACTTCCAGAATTGCGCGGGCCCGAGGCTGAAACTTGAGCAGGACGCTGAGGCGCTCCCAGAAACGCCAGTGGTGGGGGGATTTGGACTGCAGGGACACCAGGAGGTTGTCTTGGACACTGAGCGTGTCAAAAACGGAAGAGATTCTGAAATGACCGGGAGAGCCCGAGGCGGACAATCTTATGAGGCGCAATGCGGGTGATGTCCTCGCCGAAGAGGAGCACTTGGCCCGAGTTGGGGGTGAGAAACCCCGAGAGGAGGTTGAAGAGCGTCGTCTTCCCGGCTCCGTTGGGGCCGATGATGGCGTGCGTTTCTCCCTCCTCAATCACGAGGTCGACGCCGTCGACCGCGGTAAAACCGTGGAAGGCTTTGCTGAGACCTCGGGCCTCGAGAGCAGCGGGCATGGTTTCGACGCATCGCGCGACGAGCGGCGGAAGCGCGACCTTAGCCTCGGCCTCACGAAGGTCAACGGAGATGTGCCGCGTCCCCCATATGCTGTCCCGAAAGGCCTCGGTGACCCAGCTTGGCTCCGCCCAGGGCCCGCGTTGGAGAAGGGAATGACGCCATGCGTATGAAGAACCGCGTTGCATTAGTGACGGGGGCCGCGAGCGGCATTGGCCGCGCCATTGCCGAGGCCTTCGCCCGCGAAGGTGCCCGGGTGGGGGTGGCAGACGTCGACGCTGGCGGTGCCGGACGGGTGGCCGAGAGCATTTCCGCAAAGAGCGCTGGCGCCATTGCCATCCCCATGGACGTCACCCGAGAGGAGCAGGTGGAACAGGGTGTGGAGGCCCTGGTGCGCCAATTCGGCGGAGTGGACGTGCTGGTGAGCAACGCCGGTGTGCAACACATTTCGGCGGTGGTGGACTTGAGCTTTGAGGCCTGGCGGCGGGTGCTCGCCATTCACCTCGATGGGGCATTCCTCACCACCCGCGCCTGCCTGCGGCGGATGGTGGCGTCGGGAAAGGGTGGCTGCCTCCTCTACATGGGAAGCGTGCATTCTCTGGAGGCCTCGCCGCTCAAGGCGCCCTACGTCGCCGCCAAGCACGGCATTCTTGGCCTTGCCCGAACGGTGGCGAAGGAAGGGGCCGCGCACGGCATCTTCACCAACGTCATCGCGCCGGGCTTCGTCAAGACGCCGCTCGTGGAGAGGCAAATCCCTGAGCAAGCCCGGGACCTCGGCATCAGCGAGGCGGAGGTTGTCAAAAACGTGATGTTGAAAAACACCGTGGACGGAGAATTCACGACGCTCGAAGACGTCGCCCAGCTTGCCGTCTTCCTCGCCTCTTTCCCGAGCAAAGCCCTCACCGGGCAGTCGGTGGTGGTGAGCCACGGTTGGCACATGCAGTGAAACTGAGAGACCGCTCGGAAAGAGCTCCCAATCAGGTGCGGACGCGCCGCGAGACGCGAATCCCCGAAAGCTTATTGGCGCTGCTCAGCTCACCGAGAGGCGGGGGTCCGCTCGGCCATTCGGCTCTCTCTTGCGAAATACCTCTGGAGCATTACGTCTTCGCTGGAGGCCATGATGAAAACTCTAAGAAACGTCGTGGGTGTGTTGGCAGTGTTCGCCAGTCCTCTTCTCCTCGCCCAGACGACTACTCCGGTGCGCTCCGCGGAAATGCCGCTGAGGACTTCATTCCGGGGGACGGACTCTGCGGAGCGGCCATCCGCGCATGCCCCAGAAGAGCCCCAAAGCTTCGCTCCAGGGAAGCGACAGCCGAAATCCGCACTCTAGCACTTGGCTGGAGGCAACCGGCTCGTTTGAGGATACGGACAGCGAGAGCCCGAACACGCATTCCTAGGGCCGGGCGCTCTCTGCGGCGCGTTTGAAGGCCTTCACTCATTACTTGCGGCGCGCCGGACTCCTCAAACGGCTGCGGACCCTACGCGGCGTTACCGGTGCCAGCGTCGAGACCCCGAAAAGGCCCCGCGAGAACTTGCGCCTGGCATTCGAGGCGAGGGACGGCCTGTCGCCGGAAGTCTCTAGCGAACTACAGCACCCCTAGGCCAAGCTACGGCGGCGGCGCTCGAGGCCTGCCGTTTGCGTCAGTGGTGTAGCGTTCGTAGGCTCCCATCGCCTTAATGCTCGAGGTATGACTAAGAGGAGGCAGGCATCATGGCCGGTCAAGAACAGGCTCCCAACGTACAGCCTCAGATTTACAAGACCCCGGCCAGTAGGCGAGCGCTGCCCACGCCAGTCGGCCTGACCCGTGCTCTAGCGAATGGCGTTGCCGGGATCGCGAATGCCGTTACATCCGGAATCCAGGTCTTCAACGAAAGCCTGACCGACGAGAACATCACTGTCCGGAACCTGGACAACGGCTTCATCCAGGGTTCGATTGCCGCGAACGCCCGCTTCTTCGAGGAACTCGCGAAGGTTCCCCAGCGACTGTACGAGGATCTGCGCACATCAGTCGCTGACCACCGAACGCAGCCCCCAAGGGAATTCGACTACGACAGCCTTGCCACTCTGGTCGCCGCGAAGCTCAAACAGAAGGGACAACCGGACACCGCTGCTCCCGCGCGACCTCCTCCGACCGGCCGCACGACTTAGCCATGTGCGTCACGCTCCTCGTTGTTCGAGGCCAGACGCCCCAATGCAGCTAGAGAAGAGCGCTGTAGCTCCTCAATCGCGCCGCCGCTGCACCGGATGAGGTTCGCGCAATACCCAGGCAAGTCCCCTCGCCCCACAACCGCCTTACTTCGCCGCCGCTCACCTTGCGTTTTGCCGCTCGCACGCTCTGGCTTGCACTGACCTCTCTCTGGTTTGCAATCGCCTTTGCCTGCCGCAGACCTTTTGACCGGAACGCAGGCCCCGAACTTCTGCGGCGCTATCTGGAAGCATGCGGCGGCGGTTTTGTGAAGCTCGGTCAGCTCCTGGCCATGCGGTATGACCTTCTTCCCGATCGATATTGTCTCAGCCTCGCCGCCCTGTTGGATGACCTGGCGCATTTGCCGCTGTCGACTATTACAGCGGTCATCGAAGCCGATTTGGGGAAGCCCTTGGCTGAGGTCTTTCCGACGTTCGCCGATCTTCCCCTCAGCTCAGCCTCGATTGCGCAAGTCCATCGAGCTCGACTGCCCAACGGCACGGAAGTCGTTGTCAAGGTCAAGAAGCCGCACGTCGACGCACAGATTCGTACCGATCTAGCCACCCTGAAGTTCGCCGCCTATGCCGTCGACGGCCTGGGATTCGCGCGGCAACTGAATCTCCGACGAGCCATTGGCGTCATCGCAGCGTCCGTGCAGACCGAACTCGATTTCGAGCGAGAAGCGCGGAACACCCAGCTGCTACACGAAACGCTGGCACGTGACAGCATCAATCACCGCGCTCCCGAGGTGTACGAAGAATATTGTGGGCCCCGTGTCATCACCATGGAGTTTCTCGAGGGCGTTCCCCTCAGTGATTTGATTAAAGCCCTTCGAGGCACAGCCGATGAAAGGAATTCAGCACCTCTCGCATCACACTTCGATCCAGATGCTCTTGCACTCCTTGTGTTTCGATCGATGCTCGAGCAGTTCTTCAACCATGGGGTCTTCCACGCGGATCCGCACCCCGCGAATCTCCTTCTACTCAAGAGCGGCGGGCTCGGACTGGTCGACTTCGGAATGGTTGGCACACTGGACGACCAGATTCGTGTCCAGCAGTTGCAGCTACGTGAATACATCACCAGTGGGGATGCAGATGGGGCCTTCCAGGTGCTCTTGCACTCTCTCGAACCGTTGCCGAGAAACGACCTCTGGCAGTTCAAGGCCGAGTTTAGAGACATCGTCGCTGACTGGGTGGGCGCTGTTAGCAGCAACACGGCTGGACTTCGCTACCGGAGCAGCGGGTATTTCATCCAGCGACTCTGTCGCGCGATGCGGCGAGCACGCATTTCGATTCCAGTGTCCGTTGTCCAGCTCTATCGCGCCATCTTGATTTCGGACGCCGTCATGCTTGCCCTTTCGCCTCGGCTGAACTGGGTGCCAGAGCTGAGCATCTTCTTGAAGGATGAGCGTCGTCGACGGCTGAAAGAACTTTGGCTCGACGTTTCGTCCGGCACTCGGCTTGGGTCAATCGCCGCGACGGGATTGCTCGCGCGTTCCGCTTTCGACAAGTCGCTCGCCTGGGTGAGCTACCGCTTGCCGGAATTGAGCAGACACTACCAAACCGTGCTCGGGCACCGAGAACGACTGCTGGTCACCGTTCTTTCGTTTGCCCGGGCTCTCTGCTGGTGTCTCGCCTTGGTGAGCGTTGGCTTCAAGGTGAGCGGGTGGTCGGTCAACGGCGTCCCCCACCAATTGGGCGAGCTCCGGCCCTGGGGGTACTGGATCGCTGGTGCCGCGGTCGTCGGGGCGCTCTTGATGGGCGCGATGCGCAATTCTCTGCTCGACCAGCGCCTGAGAACGGGCACCGTACCGGACTGATGCCCATGCGCGACGCCTCCACCGTGGAAACGACCGCTACACAACGCAGCCAGACTGGATAAGTTGAGTGGACAGCTCAGGCCTGGGTGGTGGAGAGAAAGTGGAACCCAACAGAATCGTGCAATCTCGAGACGCGAACCAACAGGGCTTACCTCGATGGAAGTTCACCCTTCGCGGACTTGTAGACAGCCTCGGTCGCTTGTTTGCACCGAACTCTGAAAGCGAAGCGGTCACCACGAGGACTTGGTTGGACGCCCGTCCCGACATCGTCTGGAAGACGTTGCGCTTTTATGAGGAGGTCACAAAGCGTCCGGGAGTCTTCCTGCTCGCCTTGCTCCCCCGGCCCATCCGCTCTGAAGGGGAGAAGACCCGTGTCGACGCGAGCGTCCGCTGCGTGTACGAGGGCGGTCACATGGTCAAACGCATCACCGCTGCCGAGCCGGAGCACCTGCTCCGCTTCGAAGTGCTGGAGCAGCATCTCGGCATCGAGAACTGCCTATCAACGGGTGAGGGCTCGTACGAGATTCTTCCCGCGCAGAACGGATCAGAGGTTCTCCTGACGACGCATTACCGAGGACACCTTCGGCCGCGCTCGCTGTGGCGTCCATTCGAGCGCATCTTTGCGCATCAGATACATCGCCACATCCTCGAAGGAATGCGGGCAGCCCTGCCGCCGTAGTGAGGGGACTGAGCATCGGGCCTACCTACCTTGCGAGCTAGGCCCGAATGCCGTTAACCCCAAGAGGGGTGCAGGAGCGCCTTGCTCGAGACCGCCCGCAACCTTCGGCACGAGCCTGGGGACCTTGCCCACCTTGCGCCTACCAAAGGCTGGCGGCCTCAGTGACGAGCACCGTGCCCCAGAGCATCGAGCGGTCCTCGGCTGCAACATTCGTCGGAGTGGCTTGCAATGGCTCTGCGAAGCTCCGCAGGACCACCGGAGAATGCGGCTTACCAGCCCTCCGCGCCGCTGCCAGAAGCCGACTGCGGTAGCTCGCCGGTGCGCCGTCGAGGATGTTGGAGAGAGCGAAACCGTCGAAGCTCGCGCTTGAAACGGATTCAAGGTAACTGGCCGCGTCGACGCAGAGCAGCTCGACGGGGAGCTTGGGCTCCGCGGCAGGCGGGTATTCACCTAGCAGCAGCGCGCGAGCGTAGGGGTTTGTCGCGTTGGGGTGTTGGGTAAAGCAGCGCTCCATGCGCGAGCGCATGACCGAGCCGAAGCCCCGCGGCAGGATGCTCAGGAAAGGCAAGGCGTAGACCGCGCGGAGTCCTGTTACCGAGAGCAGTGCGTCCACGCCTGCACGGAAGCGCCGCGTGTCCAAGTGCGCGCGCCAGTAAGCAAGCTGTGCCGCAGTAGAGTCGAAGGAAAGAAACTCCTCGACGGTGGCGCGGCGCCACCCCGCCAGGCGCAGCAGCGCACGTCCCAAGCCCAGCACCCGCTCCGCGGCTCCTTTCTGCGCCGGAGCCCCTTCGATGCGAGCGCGCGCGTAAGCCAGCTGTACTGGATTGATGTCGACGGCTACCACGGGGTGCTGCTCCGCCAGCGCCATGGCGGTGTCACCTGCTGAGGCAATGCAGAAAATGCGGCCTCCGGACGCAAACGACTTACGTTCGATGGCCACGTCCTCGTACACGTGCCCGAACAGAACCCGACGGGGAGCAGCGCGGGCGTCGAAGCGGCCGCGGCCCCAGGGAGTATCCGACCCGAGTTTGGCCTCGCTCACCGACTGCCCTGCGCGGCCGCCTCCCACATCAGGACGACGAGGGCGAAATTCTTAACCAGCATCCCCCCGGGGTCGTGGATGAGCCTTCGTGCGAAGAAAAGCCCGTTGAGATTCATCCCAACGAGGAGTCCAGTCTGGACCGCAGCAGCCCAGACGGGCTCCCATCCAGACAGGACCCAGACCGCGAGTGCGCACTCAAGCAACCCGATGGCCGAGAGAACAAGGCGCCCATGGGAGCGGCCAAAAAATGGCACGGACTCGACGATGTCCCTTTGGTTCGGCGCCCGCCGCAGCAACTTGCACCACAAACCCTCGTAAAGCCACACAGCAGCAATCGCGCCGCGAACGAGAACCAATGGAGGCATGAAGTGCATTCTAACAAACCCGTCACGCGCCAGTGGCTAGACTGAGCGCATACACTTCAGCCTCAAGGGCATGTCTCGGGCAAGTGCAGCACGTCCGCGCAGGGCCGGGGGCTGCGCGGGACCGACGGAGTCCACGGCGCAAGCCGAACGAGAAGCCGCGGAACGTCCAAGGACTTTGAAGCGAGCTGCGGCTCCGGAATCGTCCAGGGCCTAATGCGCCGAAGTCGAGAAAGCGCTGCTGGCCTCTGGAGTCGCCCGGAGGTCAGCAGCAGCAGTTAAACCGCCCTTTTTCGCAGGCGTAGCGTGCACTCTGCCGCTAAAGAAAAGAACTCGACGTACGTCATGGCCGGTTGTTCTGGGTGCTCTGCTTTACGGAACCCCGGTGGCGCCGTTCACCGGACTGGTGGAGACGACAGTTGGCGGCGAGCTCGTGCCAGCGGCGGTGGTGAAGCTCCAGCTGTAACTCGCCGCCAGCGCGTTGCCGTTGGTGTCCTTGCCCCCAGCTTGCCCCGTGGCGGTGTAGGTGGCACTGGGCTGCAACAGAACTGACGGCGCGAAGGTCGCAGAGCTCCCATTGCAGATGACGCCTCCGGTGACGTTGACGCCGCTCAGAGACTCGCCAAAGGTTGTCGACGTCAGCGTCGAGCAGTCCATTGCCGCGCTGAAAGTGACTTTCGCAACGGCCGCTAACGCAACGCCGGTGGCTCCGCTCGCAGGGCTGGTCGAGACCACCGTCGGCGGGGAACCACTCCCACTGCCACTGCTCCCGCAAGCCAACAACAGCGCCAACGCTCCAAGGGTCGCGAGATTCAGCCGCATGGGAAGCTCCTCCTGCTGGCAGTCCGTCGCTCCGAAGAACGGCCGCTGAGCAAGCAAGACACCGGACGGGACGCGCAGTTTACCCTTTAGACCCTGCCCGTCGGCTGCGAGACAGATGGGCCTGCAAGTTAGAAAAGGCGGAATTCCACAAAACGTGCGCTCGGGTCGCGACCGACGGCCCGCTGCGCCAGAACTCGCCGCAGGCGTACACTCTGGGCCAAGTCGCTCTGCTTGCGGACACCTCCATCTCCACCTCCGGCACGATTGCAGCTCTGGTCAGCGTCGTCGCATCGCTGTGGATTGGGTTCGCGCTCCTCGTGGCGGTGCACTACGGCAAGAAGCTTCCTGCGGATGCTCGTCGCGGAGCTCGACTTGTCTTTGTCGCCCTGACTTTCTTCCTCTGGTACGCAGCAATGTTGAGCGGGATGAGCATTCTCGCCATGCTCACCGTCCGGACCTTTGGCGAGTTGAGCACGACCGTCCTGGTCCTTCTCGCGCTGACGGCGCTGCTGTGGTGCACCCGTCGGCTCATGCGTCGAGTTCTTGTGAAAGGTGCGCCGTCGGGTCCGAGACTCGGCGACCGGGAGCGGACTTCAAAGCGCTGACCAAAGGCGTGCGAGGTGGCCTTGGCCGGCTCCGGTGACCAGCCCCCAGGGCCTCACAGTTTGCTGCCCACGAGTGGGCGTGTTACTCCCATTCTCTATGGCGCGAGTCACAATCGAAGACTGCGGTCCCTACGCGGAGAACCGCTTCGCGCTGTCCATTCTCGCCGTGCGCCGGACGAAGCAGCTTTTGTCCGGGGCCACCTGTACCGTGCCTTCGGGTCGCGACAAGCCGACCGTCACTGCGCTGCGCGAGATTGCGGCCGGGAATGTGAAGTTTGAGCAGGACCTACGCAACGTGCTGGGCCACCACAACGTCACCCCTGGCGGCCCGTCCCCCGTTGCCGGAACGCCGGCGGCCTTGACGCTGGACAGTGTTGCCGAGGCGCTGCGGCGACAGCCTTTCGTGCCCGGCGCTCGCTAGCGCGCCAGCCGCGGAAAACGCCTCTAGGGCCGCTGTGCCAAGTCCAACTGCAGCTGGACGTTGCTCGGCGCCCCGCGGGTAAGGACGAAGCACGGTTGGAGATTGAGGTAGCGCAGCTGCCCGGCCTTGTCCCTCACCCGAGCTGACACCACGTAGGTGTGGTTGGGCTGAATGTCCGCCGGGGAGTAGGGGAGGGAGAAGGAAAGCCAGTAGGCGCCGGTAATCGGCACCGACTCCTGGGCCAACACCACCGCTGGGGCGTCCGCGCGCGAGACGTCAGCCAGCGTCACCTCCACCTGGCTTCCAGGGGCGAGGACGAAGCCGCCCACCGTCCCCAGCGTCCCCGTCACCGCCGGGGGAGCGACTGAGGCGGAGCTCGTGACGCAGCCGGCTGCGAGGACTCCCCCCATGACGGCTGCCAGCCAACGCGAAATGGCCACCTGTCCCCTCCGCCGAACGAGCGCTCGAAGCATGCCTCGAAAGTGCGCCTCGGGAGAGCGCTCGAATGGCGTTTGCGAAACATGGACCTTGGCCCGCCTCTGGGTCCCGTCCCGCCTGACTTGGGCGTTGCGGTGTCCAGCGGCACCCACTTTCAGGGTGGGTGCACACAATGGCAGAACGTCCAGCGCATGCATGCGGCGGCAACGGCAAATGCACAGGGGCCTGTCGTGCTGGTGGTGGATGACCAGCCCTTCTTCCGGGCTCACCTGCGCAACGAGCTCGCGCGCCGTGGCCACACCGTCATCACTGCAGAAAATGCCCAGGACGCCGAGTCGCTCGTCGAGCAGCTCGGACCGCCGCTCGTCGTCATCCTGGATTTGATGATGCCAGGGACGAATGGACCGGAGCTGCTGCACCAGCTTGCGCTTCGAGAGGACGCGGACCGGCTCCGCTTCATCCTCGTTTCGGCCTACCCGGTGCTTGGCAAAGTAGCCCCCAACCACCGACTGGTCATCGGTCGACTCGGAAAGCCCATCGACCTCAGCCTGCTCGCCCAAAAGCTGGAGGCGGCCAGCGTCGCGCTCCAGGACAGCGACGGCTGACGTCAGGCCGGCGCCTCGGACGGCGCGCCGGAGAAGTCCGCGTCGTTGGGTTGCACCCAGTCGCGGTCCGGGCCGAGGTCCATCACCACCAGCGGCGTCCCGTCGTAGCGAATGCGCTTCCCGGGGTAGATGTAGCTGCGGAAGACGTACGCCAGCAGCGAGGGCTGCTCCAGTGCTGGGTGAAGACCAGGCCGGACCTGCTCGGCGTGCGCCTGCGGCAAAAGGCTCCAGTGCAAGCCCGGCTCCATGTGGTGCATGCCGTGGTAGCCGTTGTTGACGCCGAGGAAATTCAGCAGCGGGCTGACGAAGTTGCGCGAGTGGTTGACGGGGTGTGTGGCATCGCAGCCGTCGTGCCACAGCAGGTTGATGGTGACGATGCCGAAGTTGGCGAAGAGGTGGGGCACCACCATCAACAGGAGCGCCCGGCGCCAGTCGAGGAGAAGCAGCCCCACCTTCACGCCCCACACCACCACGCTCTCCGCGAGGAATTGACGGCGCCAAGCGGTGGCCTTGGCCCCCCGAAGTTTCTTGAAGCGGGCATTCCCCCGCAGGATGGCGGGCGTTACGGCCGGGAAAAAGAAGAGGAGGTTGAGGAGGTTCCACCGGAAGCGCACCTTGCTGGTGCGCATCACGTCCTCACGCATTTGCGTGTAGCGGTGGTGGGAGAGGTTGTGGCCGGGGATGTACTCGCTGATGGGGAAACCGTAGGAGAGGCTCACCCACACCTGAAACACTCGGTTCATCCACCGCTTGGTGAAGACGGGGCAGTGGACGGTGTTGTGCGCCACCACCGCGCACAGCCAGGCGTTGGCACACAGAACCGCCACCCAGGCCCCGAGGAGCCAGCCCGACGGATTCACCACCCAAGCCGAGATGAAAAGCACCGCGTAGGAGGTGAGAATCCCGAGGGTGCGGCGGTCGGCTTTGTGGCGCAGCACGCTGCGGACCTTCCCAGAGAGGGGTTGCTTCGTCCAGCCCCGGGTGCAGCTATAACGCGGGTGTCACCGGGGGTGCACTCGGAAGTAACCGGTCGAGGACGGCGTGAAACACACCCGGTGAGAAAAGCATGCCCAGGTGCCCCACATCCGGGACGTGTACCAGGTCGCCCTCGGCGGCGAAGACACGGGGAATGACGATGTTGTCCGAACCCGCGACGATGGAGGTGTAGCGGACGCGGTTGGCGTGGGCGCCGGAGGCTGCCAGCCGTTCCAGTACCGCCGAATCCGGGCGCAACTCTCGGCCCACCCGGGAGGCCAGCCAGTAGGCGTTGTACGTCCCCCGGTGCGGCGTCCCGAGGGTGATGCAGCGGTCCACGCGGCGGGCTCCCCCGAGCTGCTCGAGGTACACCCGAGCGACCAGGCCCCCGAGGCTGTGGCACACCAAGTCCACGCGGCCCCCACGCACCGAGCGGCGCAGGTAGTCCCGAAGGCCCCGGGCGGCGTGCTCGATGCCCGCGCTGGCGCGGTAGTCAAAGGCGAGAATTTGGCGGATTCCATGGACGCGCAGGTAGGCCCGCAAGGGGAGGAAGGTGGTGCGATTGCCGCCGTAGCCGTGCACCAGCACCACCGTTCGCTGGTCGGCCAAGCGCGGCGTCCGCCGATGCTGGGCGCGCCAGCCCAACGGGTGCAGGAGCGAGAAGAGGGCCAGCGCCGCCACCTCGCGTGCGACCAGCTGGGAGGCAGGCCGCTGCGAGGCGGGGAAGTCTCGTGTCACCGGGCGAGCACCGCGTCGGGGGAAGGCGCGGCGTCGCGCGCAGCGCGGACGAAGTCTATGACGCCGAGCCAGGCCAGAAGTCGCATCACCTGGTAGGCCGGGTCGAGCTCGAACCAGCGGACGGCGAAATTGGGGCGGGTGGGGTACTGGTGGTGGTTGTTCTGGAAGAGCTCGCCGAAGGTGACGAATTCGAGCCGCAGGCTGTTCTTGCTCTGGTCGTCGGTGGCGAAATTCCTATAGCCATACTTGTGACCGCACCAGTTGACGATGGCGCCATGGATGGGGCCCATCGTCCAGTGGACGGGCAAAAGCAGGAACCACCACAAAGAGGGGGCGAAGTGGACGTAGAAGAGGACGAAGAGCAGCGAAAAAGTGATGCGCGTCGCCCAGCGCTGCGAGAGGCGGTCGATGAAGGGCCACTCCGGTGTTCCACCCAGGAAGCGCGCCTCCGGCTCCCCCCGCTTGTAGGCGTAGACGTCGTATTGGTGCTTGGTGTGCCACATCATGGTGGCGACGTTGGAAAAGAAGCGGGGCGAGTGCGGGTCCTGCTCCGTGTCCGCGAAGGTGTGGTGCTGGCGGTGGAGAATGGCGTAGGCCCGGGGCACGAGGAAAGAGGGCCCCTGGGCGACGAAGGCGAAGAGGTAGAAGAAGCGCTCCCAAAACGGGCTCATGGTGAACATTCGGTGGGCGCCGTAGCGGTGCAGAAAAAACGTCTGGGCGAAGATGGAGAACGTCCAGTGCGCAACGAAGAGCGCGAGGATGGCCGTCATGGGCGGCGGTCCTTCCTGGCCGGACGCACTGCGTCCGATGGAAGCCGGCCCTCGAGCGTCCGCCGAAGGTTGTCGCGTCCGTGGGCGAGGCGCGCGGCCCCGGCTCTGAGGCCGCGCTCGACGCGCTCGCCGGCTTGGTCCGCCGCGGCCAGCGCGTCCTCGAGGATGGTGCGGATGAGGTTGGAAACCGGGACCCGAAGGTCCTCAGCGAAACGCTTCAACTCCTCCTCCAGGAGGGCCGGAACGCGGGTGTGGATGACGCGCTCCTTCTTGGTACGTCCATGGGTGGCATCAGGGGGCATGCGTCACTTTGTGACACAAAGTGATACGTCTGTCCAACCCGAAGCAGAAGCCTCGCAACGCCCGCAGGTTACGGAGAGGTGACCCACAGGGCGCCTTGCGCCCCGTCAGCGGCGAAGGCCTTGCCGCCGGCAGTCACCACCACCACCCGCACCCCTTGGGAAATGTGGGCCTGCCCAGTGAGACTCAACGTCCCGTCCTGTGCCAGCCGCCCGCGCGTCAGCAGCTGGGCCTTGCCGGCGGCGGCGAAGACGGTGCCGGACGTCGGCGCAAGGTCGATGTTGTCCACGCCCACACCCGTCAGAAGCGCGCCACGCGGCTGTGGCTTGGGTGCGAGGACGAAGGACACCAGGCGGTCGGTGCAGGCCACCACGAGGACGCCCGAGTGGCTGTCGAGCGCTAAGCCGCGGGGTCCGTCCGCGTTGCACCCGGTTGGCCAGCGGCCGGACACGGTGCGGGAGCGCACGTCGATGGCCAGGGTTTCGTTTTTGTCTTCGAGGTTGGTGTAGAAGCGCCCGGCGCTTGCGTCGACGGCATAGCCTTCCGGCTCGCCGTCGAGCGGGATGCGGGCGGTGGTGGTGAGGCCCTTGTCAGTCGACAGGACGACCAGCGACTTCGAGCGCGGCGTGGTGGCCCACACCTCCCTGGTGCTGGCGACATAGGCCAACCCATCCGGCATGTCGGGGAGCGTGGCGCACGCGCCACGCTTCAGGGTTTGCAAATCCACCTCGCACACCGAGTTGTCCGAGCGGTTGCCGATGAAGGCGCGCCCCGGGCCAAACGTCACCGACGTTGGCCCCAACACTCGGCCGTTTTGTTCACGCGTGGGAAAGCCTTCCACCGTCCGAACGGCTTCGCTGTTACCGTCGACGACGAATGCCCGTCCGGTGTTTGCACCCGGGGCCCAGACTTGGTTGGTGCCTGGCTCGTACCCCAGGTAGTCCATTCCAATTCGCCCCGGGGCCGAAGGCAGAAGGGGAAGGAGATGGACGCTGAGGGTCGGCACGCTCCCGGCGTCCGCTTGCGCAAACGCCGGTGCTCCCATCAGCATCGCAAGAAAGCTGGCGTAGACGCGCATGGCCATTCTCAAGTGAGGGTGTGTCCGTGGACAGCAGCCTCCGAGTCCCCGGGGCTACTGCGTCTGCGGCGTGGTGCCGTGCGAGGGCGTCGCAAAGCAGCTGTTCGACCCCTCCTGGCAGATGACGACGTACACTTGTTTTTTGTTACAGCCCAGGACGCCCACCGTGTACTCGAGTCGCGTCACGCCTTCGCCCACCCAGGGGCCAGCCACCACCGGCTGGATGTAGTCGCTGGACAGCACCTCGGCGGTTGCGGTGGGGCAGCCCATGTCGAAGCGGCCTCTGTTGAGAGCCGTCTCCGTCGCGAGCGGCGCTCCGGAGGCGAGCTGCGAGCTCGTGCTGGCGCAGGCCGCGAGGACGAGCAACCCCAGACACCCTAACCCGGTCTTCATGATGCCCTCCCCCGAGGGAAATGCTGGTGACGCTGGGCAGAAGAGAGCATCCGCGGCGGCGTGGCAATGGGAATCTCCAGCACCGGCCACCTCTTGCGCACGGCGCGTCGGCCTCCTCTTGGAGCGCCTTTACGGCTCCGGAGGAGGCAGGAGCCGCGCCTTCGGAGACTAGGCCTTGGACTTGTGGGACGGGACGCCGCCCGCCCGGTTGGCAGCCGCCGTTGTCGCGGAAACGCGTCCCGCGGTCTCGGACGCTTGTGCCGTCGAGCCGTCGATGGACGCCCCGTCGAGGAGGTCCGCCACCAAGGCATCTTCCAACAGCCGCCGCCGCCTCTTGTCATCAAACCGGTACATGTGTTGCCTCGCTTTGAAGTGGGCGGCCTCGTGCGCCGCTCTGGTGGGCAACGTGCTCCGGGGGCAGGGAGATCACCAAGACATTCTATAGCCTGTTAGAATAGCCATTGGTTATGGCCATCAATCTCAACTCCTTGCGCCTCTTCACTGCGGTCGCCGAGCGCGGCGGTTTCACCGCCGGCGGACGACTCCTGCGCGTCAGTCAGCCCGCCGTTTCCAAGGCGGTTCGACAGCTCGAGGCGGACCTCGGCGCACAGCTGTTGGTGCGGACCGCCAAGGGGGTGACGCTGACCGAGGAGGGACGGGTGCTTCTCGGGCACGCCCAAGTGCTATTCGGCGAGGAGAGCGCGGCCGAGGAGGCCTTGGCCGCGCGCCGGGGCCTCACCGAGGGCTCGCTGCGGCTCGGGTCCAGTCTCACCGTGGCCAGCTATTTCCTTCCCCGCATTCTCGGCTCGTTTCACGCCCGGCATCCGGCCATTGAGCTCACCCTGGTCGCTCTCAACACCCGAAGCGTCTTGGACGCGCTCTTGGCCAACCGCATCGAGCTCGGCATTGTCGAAGGCCCGGTGAGTCACACCCGGGTCGAGGTGTCACCGTGGATGGAGGACGAGTTGGTGGCGGTAGTGGCTCCAGGGCACCCGCTGGCGCAGGTGCGGCGGCTCAGGGCGGCGCGCGTCTTTCAGGAGCTGTTCCTCATCCGCGAGGAGGGCGCGGGGACGCGGGACATCATCCTCGCTGCGCTGCGCAACCGGGGCCTGGTGCCCACGCGCCTCTTTGAGATTAGCGAGAACGAAGTCATCAAGCAGCTCGCCGCGGCGGGGGTGGGCGTCACCATTCTGTCCCGCATGGCGGTGGAGGGGGAGCTGCTGCGCGGGGAGCTCGTCCCGCTCGCCATCGAGGACCTCGTCCTGCGGCGAACACTCACCTGGATTCAGGTGAAGGGCAGACGTCCGAGCCCGGCGATGACGGAGTTTCGCTCGCTGGCCACCGGCCCTCTGCGCCCAAAGCTCGGTCAGTCGCGGCCCGGAGTGTGCTAAGGGCTGCCACCCAAAATCGCGTCGAGGAGAGCACAAATGGCCATCCGAGTTGGTGACTCGCTTCCGGACGGAACGCTCACCGAAATGATTGAAGTCGAGACGCCGGGCTGTGTTGTCGGCCCGAACAGCTTTCAAGTCGCCGACCTCGTCAAGGGGAAAAGGCTCATCATCTTCGGCCTCCCCGGCGCCTTCACTCCAACGTGCTCCGGTAAGCACGTCCCCGGCTATGTCGCTCACTACAAGGATTTCAAGTCCAAAGGTGTGGATGAAATCTGGTGCGTCAGCGTCAACGACGCCTTCGTCATGGGCGCCTGGGGGAAGGACCAGAAAGCCGACGGTAAGGTGCGAATGATGGCCGACGGCAGCGCAACTTGGACCAAGGCCCTCGGGCTCGACCAGGACTTGTCGGCCCGTGGCATGGGCGTCCGCTCACAGCGCTACGCGATGGTTGTCGAGAACGGCGTGGTGAAGGTGCTCAACATCGAAGTCGGCCCGCGCTTCGAGGTGAGTGACGCCGACACCCTGTTAAAAGCGGTGTAGGCCGACGAGCCTGCACCCCGCTCGGGAAGAGGCGGGGCCGTTTCCCATGCCATGCCGCACACCCCCGGGCCAACGCCGAGGGCCGCTCTAGGCTTTCTTCTTCAGCTGGCCCTCGTGCTGTTGGATGAAGGCGCGGATGTCCTCGGCCAGGTCGAGGAGCTTGAGCCACTGCTCCTGGTACAGGGTGACGGGGAAGCGTCCCAGCCCATAAACGGAAAGACCGCCCTTCTCGCTGACTTTCATCGAGACGGCCCTGCTTCCGCGCGCTTTGAGGGCTTCGTTCTCGGCTTTCAGTCGCTCCAGCTCGGCCTTCAAGTCCGCTTCGCTCATGTCGCCACCCCTCGTTTGTGCCTCCCGTGGTTTAACTCTTTTCTCGTCCGTGAAGGACGCCCCGTGGTGAGACCTCGTCCCCGCTGCGAGTTGCGCGGTCTCCGCCACACGCCCATAGTCATCCGCTGATGGAGGAGACGCGACGCGAGTTGCGGCCCCCCCGTGAGCGCAGCCCGGGGCCCAGGCCGCGAGCGTCAACCCCAAAGCCGGACGTTGCCGAGGCCTTTCAACGGAAACCCAATGACAGAATTTGAGCTCAAAGAGATTGAAGCGCGGCTTCCCAAAGGAGTCGACCGGGTGGGCGCACAGCTCGATGCGAGCCACCTCGCGGCGGCGGTCCGGCGCGCCTGGAGCGAGGGCATGGAGCTCCGCCAGGGCCTGACTGACATTCGAAATTCCAGCGCGCGTGTGGTGCAGGAGCGCGAGGCCGCCGGCGCCACGGCCGAGCGCTACAAGGTAGAGCGGGATGCGCTCGTCGACCGCTGCGCTCGACTGCGAAAGGCGCTGGGTGAACTCGTCAACGGTTTTCTAACCGCTCCGGGGACCGAAGTTGCGCTCAGCGAAACGCTGAGCCAGGCCCGCAGGGTGCTCGACGAGACAAGCTGAAGCGTCATCGGGGCCGAGCCCCCCTCGCTAGACGCCACGTCCGGTGACGAGACGGACCACAATGACGATGACAGCGATGACGAGAAGCAGGTGGATGAGGCCGCCCCCGACGTGAAGCGAGAAACCGAGCAGCCACAACACGACGAGAATCACCACCAAGCCCCAAAGTAGATTCATCGCATGTCTCCTGCCGTCGTCCCGTTGCGTTTAAGAAGCTACGGCCAAGTTAGGGACGCTTCCTGCAGGGCGCCACCGCCACTCTCGCGTGAGGGCCTGCCGGCCCCGAGGGGCGTCTTTGCGGGGGAGAACCTCGAGGTCGTCAGCACCCCGCCCCGAGGCCCTCCGAAGGAGGAGTGACCCACCCCGGTCGCGGGCAAGGGGCGATGGCGTCAGGGGTTTTTTGCGGGCGCGAAGTTTGCTTCGGAACAGCCCTGATGCGCTCGGTTTGTCTCGCCGCTCTCCTGTGCTGCTCGGCTGCCTTTGCGGGCAGTCCCGCGGTGCTCGACGGCGCGTGGTGCGCGGGCAGGCACGAGAAGCTCGTGGTCGTCGACCGAAAGGCCATCGAGATTCTCAAGCACTGGGACAGGTCGCGTCGCACGGCCAGTCTCCGGGCCATCCCGGTCTCCGCTCGGTCGACAGTCGAAGCCACCGCCATGCTCGACCGACTTCTCGAGCTCGGGCAGCAAGCCTCGGAAGACGCTGCGCGCTGCACCAGCGCTGGTTTTAAGAGTACCTCGGCCCAGAAGGCCGCCTACCGGCGCAACGAGCAGGACTTCAGACACGTGGAGCTGCTTCTGGCCGAGTTACACGACTCCTGGACGGCCCTCGTCGACAGCGACCGGCAGATGCTGATGGCGGAAGTCCGCCAGTCTGGCCTGCTCGAGACTCTCTAGCGCCCCCCGAAGGCCCACAAGGGGGTTTTCCGTCCCCCTGCTGAGTTTCGTGTCGCTGGAAGGGGCGCCCGGGCCAGGAAAGCCCTTTCCGCGCCATCCGTAGGGGAGAAATGGCCCCCCCCTTGCCCCCTTCCGGCCCCCTTGGACCCTCCCCGTGCATTTTGGCGAGCCAAGGGAGCTGAACACGGGTAATTGGAGGTTCGAACTCTTCACCGTCCGGTCCCCCAACCATGTTCCGTCCTGCTGAAGTGGAAGCCCGGGGTGACGCCTCCCCGGAACCCTCGCTGTCGAATGAAAAGCCGAAGAGGACCGGAAAGGTCCGCCGTTGGCTCATTGCGGCCGGAGTCCTGCTCCTCGTCTTCCTGGCCTTGGCCGGCATCAAGGTCTGGCAAATCGCCTCGATGATTAAGGCGGGGAAAATCATGGTTCCTCCGCCTGAGTCGGTCACCGCCGCTCCGGGAAAGACCGTCGACTGGCGCCCTGTGCATTCGGCCGTCGGGACGCTGGTCGCCACGCGCAGTGTGACGCTCGCTGCCGAGCTGACTGGCGCGGTCCGAGAGATTGCCTTCGAGAACGGGTCCTTAGTGAAGCAGGGCCAGCTCCTGGTTCGCCAGGACACCTCCACCGAGGAGGCACAGCTCGAGGGGGCGCTCGCGGACCAGGCCCTGGCCAAGCAAACCTTGGAGCGCGCGCAGCGGCTGCGCAAGGACCTGGTCAACACCCAGGTCGACCTGGAAGCCGCCGAGGCCAGAAGCGTTCAGACCAAGGCGGCGGTGGACAACCTCCGGGCAACCATCGCGAAGAAGGTGATTCGCGCGCCCTTCGCCGGCCGGGTGGCCATCCGGCAAGTCGAGCTGGGCCAGATGCTCTCGCCCGGCAACCCCATCGTCTCGCTCCAGACGGTGACTCCCATCTACGCCGAGTTCCAGCTCCCCCAGCAGGCATTGGCCACCGTCAAGCTGGGCCAGCATGTCGCCCTGAAGGTGGACGTCTTTCCGGGGTCGACCTGGGACGGGACCATCACCACCATCAACCCCGAGGTGGACTCGAATACTCGCAACGTTCGGATGCGCGCCACGGTCGAAAACCAGGACGGCCGTCTGACGCCGGGGATGTTCGCGAACGTGGATGTTTTCGCCGACCAGCTCGAACACGTGCTGATTGTTCCGGCCACCAGCATCATCTTCGCGCCCTATGGCGACTCGGTCTACGTGCTGGAGAAGACGAAAGGTGCGGACGGCAAGGACGGGCTGGTCGCCAAACAGCGCTTCGTTCGGGTGGGCGAACGGCGGGGGGATTTCGCGGTCATCGTCTCGGGGCTCAACCCCGACGAGACGGTGGTGAGCAATGGCGCATTCAAGGTGAAGAACGGCATGGCCGTGGTGGTGAAACCTGACACGGCGCCGGCCCAGGTCGACCCGCAACCGGCCGACCGCTGAGGAGAGTGGCGACATGAAGTTCACAGACCTCTTTATCCGGCGACCGGTCATCGCCATTGTCGTAAATCTCATCATCGTCATCGCCGGGGTTCAGGCCATCCGGACGCTGAACGTGCGGCAGTTCCCCCACAATGAGAACGCGGTGGTGACCGTCACCACCGTGTACGTCGGTGCCAACGCGGAGTTGGTGCGTGGCTTCATCACCACGCCAATGGAACGCGTCATCGCAGCAGCCGACGGCATCGACTACATCGAGTCGACCAGTAGCCAGGGTGTGTCCATCATCCGCGCCCGCCTCCGGCTCAACTACGACTCCACAAAGGCGCTGGCCGAAATCAGTTCCAAAGTGGACCAGGTGCGCGGTGATTTGCCGCCGGAGGCCCAGGTCCCGGTGCTCAACATCGAGTCCGCCGACAGTCAATTCGCCTCGGCCTACCTGAGCTTCTCGTCGGAGTTTCTCAAGCAGAACGAGATTACCGACTACCTGGTCCGCGTCGTCCAGCCGAGGTTGACCGCGGTCGAGGGCGTGCAGAGAGCGGACCTTCTGGGAGCTCGCACCTTCGCCATGCGCATCTGGCTCAAGCCCGACCGCATGGCCGCGCTCAACATCAGCCCGGCGCAGGTCCGACAGGCGCTCGCGACAAACAACTACCTGGCGGCGGTTGGGCAGACCAAGGGGTCGCTAGTCCAGGTGAACCTCACCACCAACACCGACTTGCGCTCGGTGGACGAGTTTCGTCAGCTAATCATCCGCCAGAGCGGTGGAGCCTTGGTGCGCTTGTCCGACGTGGCAGACGTGGTGCTCGGGGCCGAGGACTACGACACTGCGGTCGGGTTCAGCGGACAGACCGCGGTGTTCGTCGGGGTGTGGGTATTGCCCAATGCCAACTCTCTGGACGTCATCAAGCGCGTCCGCACTGAAATGACGCAGCTCAAAAAGGAGCTCCCCGAGCAAATCAAGGCCGTCGTCGCTTACGACGCGACGGAGTACATCCAGAGCGCCATCGACGAGGTCATCAAGACCTTGGGCGGGACGCTGCTCATCGTCGTCATCGTCATCTTTCTGTTCCTCGGCTCGCTGCGCTCGGTGCTGGTGCCGGTCGTTGCAATCCCGGTGTCGCTCATTGGAGCGGTGTTCCTGATGCAGGTCTTTGGCTTCACCGTGAACCTGCTCACCCTTCTGGCCATCGTCCTGTCGGTCGGATTGGTGGTCGACGACGCCATCGTCGTCGTCGAAAACGTAGAGCGCCACATCAGCGACGGGATGAAACCCATCCAAGCGGCGCTCACCGGTGCGCGAGAGCTGGTCACGCCCATCATCGCCATGACCATCACCCTGGCGTCGGTGTACGCACCCATCGCGTTTCAGGGAGGTCTGACCGGCTCGCTGTTCCGGGAGTTTGCGCTGACCCTAGCCGGTGCGGTCACCATTTCCGGCGTGGTGGCACTCACGCTCTCCCCGATGATGTCGGCCTATCTCCTCAAGCCCGGAGACGACGAGCGCGGCCTGGCGCGCTACATCACCCATGGTTTCGGACGCCTGCGCAACGCGTACGGGAGGGGCTTGGAATTCGTCCTGGCCCGCCGCGGCATCATCTACATGGCCTGGGGCGTGTTCACATTTCTGGCCGTGGTGATGTTCATGCAATCGCCCAAGGAGTTGGCTCCGGCCGAGGACCAGGGCGTCATCTTCGGCATCCTCAACACGCCGGCGAACTCAACCCTCGACCAGCTGGAGGTCTCCACCAAAGAGATCAATCGGACGTTGATGGAGATTCCGGAGACCCAATTCACCTTTCAAATCACCAACCCCGGTGGTGGCTTCTGGGGCGACGGATTGAAGCCCTGGGACAAGCGGAAGCGGACGGCGGCGCAAATCCTCCGTGAAGTGCAGGGTCGGGTGGGGGTCATTCCCGGCGTCCAGACCTTCGCCGTGCTCCCGCCGGCTCTGCCGGGTGGCGGGACATTTCCCATCGAAGTTGTCGTCGCCTCTACGGCCGAGGCGTCCGAGGTGCTCGAATTCGCCACCAAACTTCAGGAGAAGGCGACGGCGAGCAAGAAGTTCTATTTCCCGCCCATCATCGACGTGAAAATCGACCAGCCGCAGTCCGAAGTCATCATCGACCGCGAGAAGGTGGCCGAGCTTGGCTTGAACCTGCAAACGGTAGGTCAGGACTTGGGGGCGGCGGTGGGCGGGAATTTCGTCAACCGCTTCAGCATCTCCGGGCGGAGCTACAAGGTCATCCCACAACTCGCCCGGACGGACCGGCTCAATCCGGACCAGCTCAACGACATTTACGTCACCGGCCCGGGCGGGGGACTCGTGAAGCTGTCCTCCATCGCGCAAATCCGGGAAACGGTTACGCCGCGTTCTCTGAACCGGTTCCAGCAGCTGAACGCCGTCAAGCTCAGTGGTGTTGCTGCGTCACTCGACGACGGGCTCAAATTCCTCGAGACCACCGCAAAGGAGATTCTGCCCAAGGGCTATGTCCTGGACTACACCGGCGAGTCGCGTCAGCTTCGGACGGAAGGCGACAAATTTCTGCCGGCGTTCTTCCTGGCCGTTGTTCTCATCTTTCTGGTGCTGGCGGCACAGTTCAACAGTTTTCGCGATCCGTTCGTCATCCTCGCGGGCTCGGTCCCGCTGGCGCTCTTCGGGTCGATGATTACGACCTTCCTGAAGATGCCGAATCCCGAGATGCACTTCTTCACCGACGGGTGGACGACCACAATCAACATCTACTCCCAGGTGGGGCTGGTGACGTTGGTGGGACTCATTTCCAAGAACGGAATCCTCATCGTCCAGTTCGCCAACCAGCTTCAGGAGTCCGGCAAGACGAAGATTGAAGCGGTGAAGGAGGCGGCCATGACGCGCCTTCGGCCCATCATGATGACCAGCGTGGCCACTGTGGCTGGACACTTTCCACTGACGCTCGTGACCGGCGCTGGGGCCGCGGCGCGAAACAGCATCGGCTTGGTGCTCGTCACCGGGATGGCCGTGGGGACGGTTTTCACGCTCTTCTTCGTGCCGGCCATTTACCTGCTCATCGCCAAAGACCATCGCGCGGATGACCCGCTCAAGGAGAAAGTCCCCTCTGGCGGTCGCCTGGTACCGTCTCTGTCCAGCCCCGAACCCTGAGGCGCCGTCGGGGGGGCCTGTCACGCTTCGTCCCTCCCACGCCCATAGACCTTGAGCCCCGGACCGTTGACGGTCCGCCTCAAGGAGATGTCCATGCGAAGCTGGAAGACGAAGTTGACGTTCCTCCTAGGGCTGGCACTACCAGCCATGGCGTTTGCGGCCACCGCACACGCGGTGTGCTGCCCCTTCTGCCCACACTGTCCCTTCTGTCCGTAAAGCGAGCGAATCCATCGGGTGGACCGCAATCAGCTTCAAACAGCCATGGCCCGGCTTGCGGAGGGAGACCGCCGTATGCTGCGGCCGGTTTTCGACGGGCTCCACCCGGTGGTTCGCAGTTTTTGCCGACGCATGCTGCGCAATGAGGCTGATGCCGAGGACGCCACCCAAGTGACATTGGAGAGGCTCTTCTTCAAAGTTTCCGACTTCAACCCCCGGGGCGACGCCTTGGGGTGGGCCTTGGCCATGGCCACCGCGGAGTGCCGCACCGTTGCCCGGAAACGTTCTCGGCTGCGCGAGACGGCCGATGCCCCGCTGGCCTTGTTCGCTACCGAGAGTGAGGCCGAGCGGGGCCTACTCCGCGCAGAAATGAAGAAGGCTCTGGAGGAAGTCCTGGGCACGCTCAAGCCCGAGGACACGCAGACGTTGCTCGCGTGGGTCGAGCTCGAGCCGCGCCCAGCAGTCCCCGGAGCGACGTTTCGAAAGCGACTCGAGCGGGCGGCACGCCGTCTTCGGACGGCCTGGAGGGAGCGCTATGGACTCGACTGAGCTGCTGGCGCGCGCCCGCGTGAGTTACGAGCTGGGGCGACTGCGGGTGGCACTTCCGGGCGTCGCGGCGGCCGCTGCCTTGGTGGCCTTCGCCCTGGCCAGACCCCACTCAGGCTTGACGCCCGTCTTGGGCGGTGCCCTTGTGCTCGCGGCGCTGGGGGCTGGCCTTCTGCGCCGGACGAGCGCGCGCGCCGTGCTCCCGGGGCTTGTGGCCGGAGTGGTTCCGCTCCTTGCCCCGGCCGTTGCCATGCGGGCCGGCCTGGGGTGCGGGCTTCACGACTGCACCCAGCTGTGCCTCGTCAGCTGTCTGGCCGGTGGTCTCGCGGCCGGGGCCCTCATCGCCTGGCGAAGCACCGCACTGGCAAGCGGCCGTCGCATGTTTCTCGGCGTCGCAGGCACCGTTGGAACGCTGGCCGGAGCGCTGGGCTGTCTTGAGCTTGGCGCGCTTGGCTTGTTGCTGCTGCTCGGCGGCTTTGCGCTGGTGCTGAGCCCGACGTGGCTTTTCACCGGGCGCTCCGCCCACGCGTCGTGACCAGCGGCAGCGACTCGCTCCGCAGCTCCTGACCCCGACAACTCTCCAGCGCGACGCCCGTGCACCCTCGGCTTTTGCGGGACGTCAGAAAACGCTCGGGCCCTGAGCTGAGCGCTGGGCAGTGACTGTGGGAGAGCAAACCTTACAGAAGCTGCGTCCCGGAGCCCCGGGCAAGCCCGAAGCAGGGAGTGGAGAGCTTTCTTCCTTGCGCTGGGGACGAGACCGAGCGTAAGGCCCGCGTGCCGAACGTCTTTGCGCCGTTACCAAGGAGTTGCCTGTGGTCCACGCATTGCTGGTTTCCATCATGCTCGCCGCGACCGCCACCAAGCCCCCGCTCATCCCCTTTGAGAAGTACACCCTCCCCAATGGGCTGCGCGTCATCCTCTCCGAGGACCACAAGACGCCAGTGGTGGGACTCATGGTTTGGTACCACGTGGGAGCGGCCAATGAGGTGCCCGGCAAGAGCGGCTTCGCCCACCTCTTCGAGCACATGATGTTTCAAGGGAGCAAGCACCGCCCCGGGAACGAGACCGCCTTCTTCGGCATGCTCCAGGGCGCCGGGGCCACGGGCGTCAACGGCACCACCAACTTCGACCGCACCAATTACTTCGAGGTGCTCCCCAGTAACCAGCTCGAGCTCGGGCTGTGGCTGGAGAGCGAGCGGCTGGGGTTTCTCTTGGACGCCATGGACCAGCAGAAGCTGGACATCCAAAGGGACGTCGTCCGCAACGAGCGGCGGCAGACGACGGAGAACCGGCCCTATGGCCGCGCCGAAGTCCGAATGGTCGAGCTGCTCTTTCCCAAGCCCCACCCCTATTTTGGCTCTGTCATCGGCTCGCACGAGGACTTGCAGGCTGCCTCGCTGGACGACGTGAAGGCCTTCTTCCGGACGTATTACGCGCCCAACAATGCGGTGCTGGCCATCGTCGGGGACTTCAAGCCGGCCGAGGTGAAGGCGCTGGTGGAGAAATACTTCGGAAGCATTCCTCCGGCACCGGCCATCGCCAAGCCCAAGGTGGAGACGCAGCCCATCACCTCTCCCAAGCGGGAGGTGATGACGGACAACGTCCAGCTCTCCAAAGTCATGCTCGGCGTCATCATCCCGCCGGCCTATTCCAACGACGACTTCTATGCCGTCCAGCTCCTCTGCGACGTGCTGGCCACGGGCAAGTCGAGCCGCCTCTACCGGGAGCTCGTCTTCACCCAAAAAGTGGCCCAGGACGTCAACTGTGACATCGAGACGGCGCGGCTCTCCAGCTACGCGGAAGTGGACGTGACGGTGGCGCCGGGTGTCCCGCCAGAGAAGGCCGAAGCCTCCCTCGACGCCCAGTTGCAACGGCTCATGGACAGCCCGCCCAGCAGCGCCGAGCTCGACCGGGCCAAACGCAACCGCGTGGCCAACGTGCTGCGCCGCCTGGAGCGCGTCGGGGGTTTCGGCGGCAAGGCGGACGTCCTCGAGTCCGGCGAGTTCTGGGCGGGCGACCCGGGCTTCATAGACACCATCGTCGCCAAATGGGACGCCGTGACGGCAGCGCAAGTCCAGGCGGTGGCCCAGAAGTATTTCGCAAAGAACGAGCGTGTGACCCTCATCGTCAACCCGGCGCCAAAGACGTCCTCCAACCCATGAAGGGCTCGACCATGCGCACGCTCCTCGTCCCCGCCCTCCTGCTCGCCGGCTGCGCCACGGCGCCCGAGCCCACCCCCGCTGCCAAGGCCTCGGCGCCGGCAGCGCCTGCCGCCTCCCAGCCGGTGTCCGCCATGCCCAGCTCTGCCGACGCAGACTTTCGTACCAAGCCACCCGCGGCCGGTCCGGCCGTGGTGTTTCGCGCGCCCGTCCCCAAGACGCTCACCCTGAAGAACGGCTTGGCGGTGTGGGTGCTCGAGCGCCACGACTTGCCGCTGGTCTCCATGGTGCTGGTGGTGGACGCGGGCTCCAACACCAACCCCGCTGGGGTGCCAGGAGTCTCGAACTTCGTCGCGGCCATGCTGGACGAGGGGACGCCCAGCCGCGATGCCATGGCGACAGCAGGTGCTTTCGAGGACTTGGCGGCCGTCTTTCATGCCGACAGCGATGCGGAAACCCTGACGGCCTCCCTCTCGGTGCCCACGGCCAGTCTCTCCAACGCGCTCGAGATTTACGCGGACGTCATTCTCCACCCGGCTTTCAAGGCGGCGGACGTGGAACGCGTCCGGGCACTGCGCCTCGGCGAGCTTCAGCAGATGATGGATGACGCACAGCAGGTCGGCCGCAACGTGCTGGCCCGCGTCATCTACGGAGACAAGAACCCCTGGGCCTTCCCCGCCAAGGGGACGCTGGCCGCGACGAAAGTTGTCACCCGCCGGACGCTCGCTGCCTGGCACAAGACTTGGGTGCATCCGAACAACGCCACCCTCATCGTCGTGGGCGACGTGTACGAGGCCGAGCTCGTCCCCCTGCTGGAGTCTCGCTTTGGCGGGTGGGCCAAGGCGAAGCTGCCGAGCACCAAGCTGCCCCGGGCGGCGACGCCGACGCCCCGGCCGCTGGTGCTGGTGGACAAGGCCGGCGCGGCCCAAAGCCAGGTGTGGATGGGCCAGCTCGCGGTGAGCTCCTCCTCGCCGGACCTCTACGCGACCCGGCTGGCGAATATTGCCCTCGGCAGCGGGAAAGGTCGGCTCACGGCCAACTTGCGCACCAAGCACGCTTACTCCTATGGCGCCTACAGCTTCCTCATCGAGCGTCGTCAGGAGGGTACTTTCGCTGCCTTTGGCGGCATCGTCGCCGACAAGACGCCGGAGGCGGTGCAGGAATTTCTCACCGAGCTGTCCGGGATGGCCAAAGGCGGCGTCACCGAGACCGAGCTCTCCGAAGCGCGTTCCGCGGCCATTCAGGGACTCCCCGCCCGCTTCGAGTCCAATGATGTGACAGCGGTGGCATTCGCCAACGCCCAGAGCCTCGGCTTCGGGCCGGACTACTTCGCCAACCTTCCGGACAAGTTGACGGCAGTCACCAAGTCAGAGGCGGACCAGGCAGCGCATGCGCACTTCGCACCGGACGGCATGCCCATTGTCGTCGTCGGCCCCATGAAGTCGCTCCAGGCTCGGCTTTTGGCCCTCGGACTCGGACCCACGCAGGTGCGGGATGCGGCGGGCAAGCTGCTCCCGGCCTCCACCAAGCCCGTCAAAGGCGCGAGCCCGTAACGGCGACGAAGCCCTCCCCTCGGGTTTGTTGGCGTAGTGGAGCGCACGGCCCGTAAAGACGTGTGAAGGCCGGGCTTCGCGAAGCCTAAGGTCCGGGCTTCCCAAGGAGGTCCAGCGCAGCCAACGTCAACGCGGCGATTCCCGTCCTGAGGGTGGGAACGCGGTCCGGGGCAAAGAGCGCAGAGTGGACGTTGGGGAGCGTCGTCCCTGTCTGCTTGGACTTCGCCAGCGCTGCGGGCTCCGTAGCCCCCAAGAAGATGTAAACCGACGGAACGCCGGCAGCCCGGCCAAAGACGCCGAAGTCCTCGGAGGCCATCATCGGCTGGCCCTCGACGACGGCAGCGTCGCCTAGGCCGCGCCGAAGGGCTGCCAACAGGCGTTCGGTCAGCTTCGGGTCGTTGTACAGGGCTTGCGCCGACTGCTCCTTCAGGACGACGACCGCAGGCTCCTTCGGCGCCCCGGCGGCGGCCGCCTCGGCCTTGGCAATGCGTTCGATGGCCGCCAGAAGCTGCTTCTGGACCTCGGCCTTGTAGGAGCGAACCGTGAGTTGCAGCTTCACTTCGTCCGGGATGACGTTGTGCTTGGTGCCACCGTGGATGGAACCGACGGTCACCACCGCCGGGTCGAGTGGGTTGACCTCGCGCGAGACGATGGTCTGCAGCGCCAGCACCGTCCGCGCCGCGATGACGACGGGGTCGATGCTCAACTGAGGCAGCGCGCCGTGGCCTCCTCGGCCGTAGATGGTGATGTCCACCATGTCGACGTTGGCCATGGCGAAGCCGGAAACAATCGCGACTTGGCCAGCGGCGTAAGAGCCAGTGTCGTGGACGGCGATGCAAACATCCGGATGGGGGAACCGCTTGAGAAACCCGTCCGCCACCATGCTCTTTGCGCCACGGCCCAATTCTTCAGCAGGCTGACCGACGAAGAGTAGTGTCCCTCGCCAGGTGTCCTTCGAGTTGGCGAGAAGCGTCGCCGCGCCCACCCAGGAAGTCATGTGCACATCATGGCCGCAGGCATGCATCACCGGGACGAGCGCGCCCGCTTCATCCTGGAAGGTGGCCGTGCTCGCGTAAGGAAGGCCCGTGGACTCCTTCACCGGAAGCGCGTCGAGCTCTGTCCGGACAAGGACGGTCGGTCCCTTACCGTTGCGCAGGACACCCACAAGGCCTGTTCCACCGACGTGCTCGGTGACGTCAAAGCCCAACGCACGGAGTTGGGCGGCCAGCTTGACGGCAGTTTTCTCCTCGTGGAGCGACAGCTCTGGGTTTTGGTGCAGGTCGCGGTAAAGGGCATCGAGGGATGGGTAGACCGCATCGAGACCCGCGAGGGCGGGGGTTTCTGGGGCCGTAGGCGCCGCCAGGACGGCTCGTCCCATGAGCGCCACACCGAGAGAGAGAGTCGAGATGAGGCCCATCCGCATGGTGAACGCGCTCCGGGGGCATGAGATGAATTCCTGGCGAGGACGCTAGTCGACGCCTGTCCCGCTGTCTCAGGTGCTGTCCACCTCGACTGCGCGGAACACGCAGCACTGTGAAACGAAAGGCCGCGCCTCGCTCATTCGCGTCTCAGCCCGCCGTAGTCAGCGCTGCGGGCCGGAGCCTCTCGAGCCGTCGCAGCGCGGACTTCGCAGCGTAATAGCCACACATACCATGGACGCCGCCCCCGGGGGGACTCGACGCAGAGCAAATGAAGAGACGCGGGTGCGGGGTGGAGTAGGGGTCCAGTCGCGCCACAGGCCGACTAAAGAGCTGAGCAAAGTCCGCAACGCCTCCAGTGATGGCGCCGCCGACGTAGTTGGGGTTGTACTGCTCGAAGTCCGTCGGCGTCGTCACGTGCCGCGCGAGGATGCGCTGGGTGAAGCCCGGAGCGAACCGTTCGATTTGGGCTTCCACCTGCCGCGTCATGTCCTGCGTCGAGGCAGAAGGGACGTGACAGTAAGCCCAGCCCGTCTGTTTGCCTTTGGGTGCCCTGCTCGCGTCGAGCTCGCTTTGCTGACACAAGAGGACGAAGGGCCGCTCTGGATGCTCGCCCCGCCACACCGCTGCCTCCGACGCTGAGATCTCCTCCAGCGTCCCGCCCACGTGGACGGTGGAGGCCTCGAGGCACCTCGGGTCCTTCCAAGGAATGGAGCCATCCAAAGCCCAATCGAGCTTGAAGACGCCGGGGCCGTAGCGAAAGCGGCGCAACCTTCGGACGTAGCGGGGTGGAAGGACGGCCTGGCAGATGCTGGCGAGCTGAGCCGGGCTGGTGTCGAAGAGGTAGGCACGCGCCGCCGGGAGGTCGGCGGCCGATCGCACAAGGGTGTCGGTCTCGAGTCTTCCCCCCAGAGACTGAAGAAGGCTGGCCAGGGCGCGGGCAATGGCTTCGGAGCCACCCGCGGCCACGGGCCACTCTTCGGTGTGCCCCGTGATGAGGAAGAGGAGGGCCAAGGCCCCCGTCAGAGGCTGCTCGAGCGGGAGGATGGAGTGAGCGCCACACCCGGCGAGGAGTGCCCGTGCCGGTACACCACCGAAGCGCCGAGCCAGCCCCGTCGCGGAACGGACGGCGTGCAAGCCGAAGCGAAGCAGAAGACCTGGGTGGTGGGGAAAGCCCAAGGGGGCCATGGCGTCTTCCAACAAGGCATGAGTGCGATTCAGAAACGGCGCCACCAGCCGGATGTAGGCCTCCTTGTCCTCTCCAAACTGGGAAGACGTCTCCTCCAAGGAACGGCGCAAGAGAACCGCCGAGGCATTGTCGAGCGGGTGCGCAACCGAAGCTTGCGGCCGGATCCACCGCAGCCCGTGCGCCTCGAGGGGAAGCTGGCGGAAATAGGGCGACAGCACACCCATCGGGTGCACCGCCGAGCAGACGTCATGTGCAAACCCGGGCAGGGTGAGGGCCGCCGTCCGCGTGCCGCCACCGATGGTGCCCTTCGCCTCGAGCACCAGCACCCGTGCGCCGGCTTGCGCGAGACAAATAGCTGCTGCGAGCCCGTTTGGACCCGAACCAATCACGACGACGTCGGGCTGACTCACACTGCGGCCCAGGGCTGCCGCTGACGCAGCTCGCGGACGTCGAGGTCGCCAGCCTCCATGAGGCCAGTCTTCGCGTCGAGAATTCTATAGCGCAGGGTGGAACGCCCGAGGGGCTGCGACTCGACGAAGATGCAGCGCAGCTCGCCGGCCTCGAAGCCGCACTGCTCCTGGACGGCCTTCAACAGCGACTCTCGGTGGAGATGTCCGTCGCCGAAATTCCAGCCCAAGACGAGGCCGGCGATGACTTCGCCGTCTACGTACTCGTACTCCTCCAGCCGCTCGACGGCCCGCGGCAAGAGCACTGGTAACCCGCGTCCGTGCAGGTGCATCAGCCGGAAGCTCATCACCTTGCCGAAGAGGCCCACGGCCGTGGAGCGGTCATAGAACCTGTCCAACTGGTCGAAGACCCAGGCGGCGCTCTTGGTGAGCTTGTCGAGTTTCCGGTAGCTCTCGCCGTGGAAGAGCCAGACCCCGTAGGCCCAATTCCCGGCGTAGTAGCGCATCGCGAGTAGAAAGGACACGCGGTCCGGGACGAGGTTCCCAGCCAGGGGGAGCCCGACGAGCATCACCGCAAGAAAGAGCGTGAGCGGGAGAGGCCCAATGGCCGCCAACGTCACGTCCGGGTGCGCCCAGAAGAGGGCGAAGGCTCCGTAAACCACAGCGAAATTCCACTCGATGGGAACTCCCATGGGGACGTTGCTCGTAATGTAGCCATGCAGCATCAGCACCATCACCATCCCGACGACGAGCGACGGCCCGCCCGTCGAAAGCAGCAACACCACAGGCACCGTGAGCTCGAGCGCCGTGCCGGCGTGAGCCATCCACTCGGCCAGGCGCGAGGGCCGGAGGTCGTCGGGGTAGTGGCGGTACATCCGCCGGCGCAGCCACCCGAAGCGCAGCACCGGGCTGTTGCTGGTCATGACGCAAACCACGCTCGGGAAATGGTGGTTGAGTTTCGAAAAGCCTGCCCAGAACCAGAGCGCGAGCTGCACGGCCTTTGCGCCCGCAATCCAGTTGCTGGCGAAAGCGAAGCAAACCGCCATCGTCCAGTAGTGCTCGGCACGAAGCGCAAGAAAGATGGTCTGGTCCGCGAGTCCCACCAAGGGCACGAGCGCGACGATGGGGACGAGGAGCCCTGCGTCGAGCTCGGACGCAAGGAGGGCACGGACCAGGACCACCAGGAGCGCGAGGTAGAGGGTGACGTCGAGCCAAGTGCGCCGCGTCCCGCCGAGTAAGGGCAGGGCGGGGAAGAGCGGCAGCTTCGTCGTCCCGGGCCGAAGGAAGTAAAGGACGCCCCCAAAGGGCGGGAAGTACCGGCCGGTGAGCGGGCCGCTCCCGCAACCCAGGCCAAGCCCCTCGAAGAGCATGCTCCACAGAATGGCCTTCTGAAACGCAATGGGGGACAGCCACCACGCGGGGAGGGTTGACAGATGGCCAAGGCCGGGCGTGAAGCTGCAGAAGAAAAGCCACGCGCCAACGTAGAGGACAGCCTTGAAGGCGTGAATGGCGTACGCCCCGAAGGGCGTCCCGTAACCTTGGGTCGCCCATGCCTCGCAGACCAGGCGCCCGCGCTCCTGAAGAGGCCTCTTCACCCAAACCAACGGGTCGTAGGGTGGAGGGCTGGGTTGGAGCAGCTTCACGCTTCACCCCCAAAGCAGCGAAACCGGAGCGCCTCGTCCACTCTACCTGCGCACTGCCTCGGAAAGCGCCTCCCGACGTCTTGGAAAGACTAGGGCGCTTTCGGAACGGCAACTCCCACCATGGTGTCGCGACTCACCAACGTGGCCAGCCGCTCTTCGCCCCAGTCGGCCGTGCCTGCGGGCCGCATGGGGAGGACCAGGTAGCGCATGTCTGCGGTGGAGTCGTGGACCCGGACAGCCACTTCGTCCGGGAGCTCGAGGCCGAATTCGCGCAAGACGGCTCGAGGTTCGCGCACCATCCGGCTTCGGTAATTACGGCTCTTGTACCAGTCCGGTGGGAGTCCAAGCAGCCAACGCGGGTAGCAGGAGCACAGGGTGCAAACAATAACGTTGTGCACCAGCGGCGTGTTTTCGACGACCACCAGCTTGTACGGGCCGCGGTCCAGGCCCAGAGATTCGACGGCGGCGTTCCCGTCGGAAAGCAACCGCGCGCGAAACTCCGGATTCGACCAAGCGGCCGAAACAACCTTGGCTCCTCTGGCGGGCGTTCGACTGTCCATGTCCTCCACCTGCCGCCGGATTTGCTCGGCAGAGAGGATGCCCTTGTCGATGAGGAGTTCGCGGACGGCGACCTCCATGGCCTGGAAGTACGTCAAGCCGGCCGCCTCCTCTGCTTCGGGATGCGAATGACCGTCACTCGCGTCGTGTGCCATCTGTCTTCCTCGCTTCGGAGCTGAGCCAGTGCTGAAAAACCTCCACGTCGACGCTGTCGGCGGGGTTGCCCCGGTAGTCGGGCCACAATTCATTTTGCAGGAATCGCACGCGGTAGAGAGGTTGAGGCGGTAGCCCGGAGCGGCCGTAGGCCAACTCTTCCGGGTTGGGGTAGCTGCCGCACAGCCTCTCCACCACGCCCGCGCGTCCTCGAACGTAGCTGGGCGTGCGGACATGGCCCGGGGGGTGCGCGTACCGGACCCTCACTCGGTCACCGGGTTTGAAGGGAGGGGTTGGGGGCGTCTTGCTCACAGTTCGCCGCGCTCCGCCCGCCTTTGCACGTCGGCCATCTTTCGACCCAGCTCATCCACGGTGATGACCCCGCGTTGAATGAGCGTCTGCGCGATGGAATGCATCCAGCGCTCGTAATAGCTCAGCGCCTCGTAAGCCCCCAAGCCCAGGCCCTCGATGTTGCGACGGAGCTCGTCCACAGTCATGTGGTGAGTGTCCTTGTGGGACAGCAGCACCAGGAGCGCGTCGACGCGCTTCTCCCAGAGTGCATAGTCGTGCTCCGTGCGCTCGACTGCGCCAGCCGGTTGGCCGCCCATGTCGTGTGGAGTTTGCGGAGGTTGCTCGGCCATAGGTGGTCGTGCAGTCTAAGCCTCGAGCTCCGCACGGGGAACAGGGCATGACCACGAAGCCGTCACCGAGCTCACGGTAAAGAGGAGAGTGGTTCTCGACGGCAACGTCGTCTCCGAGCGGGCCTACCAGAAGTAGGCGCTGCGCGGTCCGACTTTGCTGGCCAGTTACACCGTCCGGGCGGAGATGCTCGTGGGCAAACGCAGGATGTCCTTGACCACCGCGTCCCCGACGTTCGAGTCCAGGTCCATCACCAGGTAGCCAATCGCGGCGTTGGTGGAAAGCACCTGGGCGTGGATGTTGGCGTCGTGGTCGGAGACAATCCTATTCAGGTCTCTGAGCACCCCAGGGACGTTTTGGTGCACGTTGATGACGCGCCAGGTACCCTCAGTCCGTGGGAGGTCGACCGGCGGGAAGTTGACCGACCCCAGTGTCGCTCCGGTGTGCGCGAAGTGGGCCAGCGTGGCCGAGACCTCGCGGCCGATTGCTTCCTGGGCCTCAAGCGTCGAGCCGCCGATGTGAGGTGTCATGACGACGTTGGACAGGCCTCGCAGCGGGGTGACAAACCCCTCGGTACTGTTGGCCTCGGGTTCATCCGGGTAGACGTCGACGGCCGCGCCTTCCAGATGTCCCTCACGCAGGGCTTGGGCCAGGGCGTCGAGGTCCACCACGGTGCCACGGCTCGCGTTGATGAGGCAGGCGCCCTTCTTCATCTTCGAGAGTTGAGTGGCTCCAATCATCATCCGGGTCCGCGATGTCTCTGGCACGTGGAGTGTGACGAAGTCGCTCTGCTTGAGCAGGAGGTCGAGCGCCTTCACTGGCTGGGAGTTGCCGAGCGGGAGCTTGGAAGCGATGTCGTAGAAAAGGACCCGCATCCCCAAATCCTCCGCGAGGATGGAGACTTGGCTGCCGATGTGCCCGTAGCCCACGACTCCGAGCGTCTTTCCGCGCACCTCGCGCGAGCCGCTCGCCACCTTCTTCCATATCCCCTGGTGCATCTCCTTCGATCGATCAGCCAAACGACGGGAGAGCATCACAATCTCCGCTAGGACCATCTCCGCGACACTCCGAGTGTTGGAGAAGGGAGCGTTGAACACCGCTACCCCGCGGTGCATGGCGTGCTCAAGCGCGACCTGATTGGTGCCGATGCAGAACGCGCCGACGGCCAGAAGTGAATCAGCCGCGTCGAGCACCTTTTTCGTCACTTGGGTTTTGCTCCGGATGCCGAGCACCTGCACACCGGCAAGTCTTTTGCAGAGTTGCTCTTCCTTCAAGGCTCCGTCGATGCGCTCAACCTCGAAGCCGTCCGCCTCGAGGAGCTCGTCAGCGATGGGGTGAATCGACTCCAAGAGCAGAATCTTCAGTGCGGCCATCGGGCCTCAAAGCCTAGACCAGGGAGCCCCTGGCCGTGGCGATGCAGAGTGGAGCGTGGAGGTACCGCAGAGTGTCCCGGAGCGCGACGAGGCCGTCGTGGTGTCCGTCCGCGCGGGCTTCTTCTCCAGGCCCTGGCACTTCGGAGGGCGCTCACGAGCGCAGCCGTCCGGAAGGGCTCCCGATGCACCGCGGGGCACCAAACGAAAAACTTCCAATGGCCTCCGTGGCCTTTCTGGGTAAGGGTTCCCGACGTCTAGTGTCGTCCTGAGGTGGTGCACAGAAGCCAGCCCAAAGGATGTAGCCCGTTTCGCTGTCACTGGCACAGGGGAGCCGGATGTCCAGAGACTCAAAACAGCCGCTGACCGGACACGAGGACACGCTGGCCGTCGGTTCCAACCCGACGGCCGGCATCGCCTCCGAGGCGGACGTCCCCAAGGTGATTGGCCCTTACCGGCTCCATCAGCTCATTGGGGAAGGTGGCATGGGAGAGGTGTGGCTCGCCGAGCAGCTCGAGCCGGTACGCCGCAAGGTGGCCGTTAAAGTCATCAAGGCGGGCATGGACACCAAGCAGGTGGTGGCCCGCTCGACAGTGAGCGTCAGGCTCTGGCGCTGATGGACCATCCTGGCGTCGTCCCCCCATCAAAAACCCTCGCAATGGCGGGGAGGAGGCCGCGTCAGCGCCACTCGCCCTGGAAGGTGAAGGCCGCCCAAGCGTAGGGAGAGGAAAAGGGACGCTGGTGCTTGAGCTCCAACTCCGCATTGCGCAAAGCAGCAGCCGGTGAAGTCCCTTCCAGGAGCAGCGCACTGTAGAAGCGACGCATGAGCTCTGCCGTCGCCCGGTCCGCTACTTTCCAGAGGCTGGCCACCACCCGCGGAGCCCCGGCGTACATGAAACCGCGCGTTAACCCAACTAGCCCTTCCCCGCGGATGTCCTTCCCCAGGGCCGTCTGGCAGGCGCTCAGGACGACGAGGTCTGCCCCCAGCGTCATGCCGAAGACGTCCTGCACCCGGAGAAAGCCATTCTCGGGTTGGCCCGACGCGTCCACCAGGGAGAGGACGAGCCCGGAGAGCTCGGGGTGCTGGCTGTTGAATAGGCCGTGGGTGGCGAAGTGGACGATGCGGTAACGGGCGAGCTCCGCGTCCATGGCCGTCGAACGGTTTGCCTGGAAGTCCAGCGCCGCCAGACCCGCGCCCGCCGGGAGAAGGCCGAGGATGGACTCCGCCTCGCGGCGCGTCGCGGGGAGCCGCTGGAAACCGTGCAAACCGGACTCACTGGCCGAGCGTTGGAGGTCAGCGGGCACCACCGCCGGGACTGGTGCCCTCCCGTTGGGCGACACACGCTCGTCGGACGCACTGAAGACAGGGTCGGCAAAGACGGCCAGAGTCGCGCCCGCGGGAAGGGGTGCGGGACGCCGCTCGCGGAGCGCCGCCAGCGTCGAGGCCGAGGGGATGGCCACAACCTCGTGCGCCTCAAGTACCCGCCGTTGGAGCTGTCCCGGTAAAACGAGCGCCCCGAAGGGAAGGAAATGTAGCGCGCCGTCCGCCGAGATGAGCAGCCGCTTGTGGCCTAGCGTTTCGCGCGCCGGGCCGAGCAACATGGCCCCCAACGCGCGCGCAAGTCGCTCCTCGTCCGGGTCCAGCGAGTTGGAACTCCATCGCGCGTACAGTTTGCGTGCCGCCGCTTCGACGACGGCTCGCGCCGGGAGCTCGTAGACGGCCAAGCTGTCCTCTCCCAGTACCCACAGCTCGCTCCTCTCGTCCCCGAGGGCGTATTCGAGGAGCAGAGTGTCCGCGTCGATGACTTCTCGTCGGATGTCCGCGACGTCCAGCAGACGCGGCGTGGCGAGTGCCGAATTCTGCGGCGCAGTGGCGGTTGCCGGCAGATTCACCTTGGCCTGAGCGAGGAAGTCGAGGAGTCCTCGCGCACGCGCGCGCTCGCTCACCAGCAGCGCCTGCGCGTCGTAACCGTGGCTCGAATTCTGGCGGTGTAGGCGGACGAGGACGTCGATGAGCAAGTCGTAGCGCCCCCGAATGCGCGCCAGGTAGGAGGCCCGGTGGTCCGGAGCCACCAGCGCCGAGCGCACGGCCTCCGTCTGCTCCAAAGCCTGAAGCAGTGTTTCCCGCGCTTCCTCCAGCTGGCCCAAGTCGCGCTGGAGACGGCCGATGTGGGTGAGGGCTATCTCCTCCTCGTCCTTCTCGCCAATGGAGCGAGCCACCTCGAGGGCCTCCTGGTGACAGCTGAGCGCTTCCGCCTTTCGCCCCAGCGTCCGAAGCGTCGTGCCTAGCGTGTCCAAGACGATGGCAACGCTGAAGCGGTCGCCCGCCGCGCGACTCAACTCCAGAGCCGTTTGGTACTGCACCAGTGCCGCCTCGTGTTTGCCCTCGTCGTCGTACACCCAGCCGATGTGCGCGTGGCTTATGCCCTGCCCGCGTCGGTCCTTCAGCGCCTCGCGCTCGGCCAAACCTCGCTGGAGGCTGGCCAAGGCGCCCCGGTAGTCCTTCAAGTTGAGGAGGACCATCCCAATGGTGTCTCGGGTACCAGAGGTGTCCTCGTGGTGGCCGGGCCGCGTCTCCAGCGCCAGCGCCCGCCTGTAGTAGTCGAGCGCAACGCGGTCATCGCCCAGCGCCTGGTGGACGAAACCAATTCCGTGGACGATGGGCCCCTCTAGGGCCTCGACTCCCGGCCTCTGGGTGAGCGGCAAGGCCTGCTGGTAAAGGCCGAGCGCCTGCTCGAAGTCGCTTAGGCCAATGGCCACGGCCGCGAGATTGCCGAGTGTGTCGCACTGGCCTCTGTCGTCGCCGAGCGACTTCCACAGCTCGAGCGCGAGCAAACCCTCCTTCTCCGCTTCGTGGAAATCGCTTGTGAGGTACAGGCTCCCCAGCGCCGTCTCGCGGGCAAGGGCTTCGCGACGCGCGTCTCCGGCCTGGTGAGCCAGCGTGGCTGCCTCCCTCGCTCGTGCCGTGGACTGCCGGCATGCCTCGGCCGTGCCCTCGGCCTGGAGGCGTTCCGCCTCCGCGAAGGCGCGCTCAGCTGCGATGCGGGTGGCATCGGCTGGCGTGGCCACCCGTGGGGCCGCGCGGAGTAGGCGGTACGTCCCGTCGCCCGGGGCCGCCGCCGCGAGAGCCACCGTCAGCAGGTAGCTACCCGTCGAGGGCACCACCATTGTGAGAGGAAGGGCCTCGTCGTTGCCCAGGGGGTTACCCACCGCGACGAGCGTGCCCCCGTCCGGCCCAACCAGAGCCAGCGTGAAGGGGAGGCCCTCCGGCTCGAGCTCGGTGTGCGTCAGCTCACCGGCCTCGAGGTTTAGGCGGTAGGCGTGGCTCTGGCCGGGCCCTAAGGAGCGCGAAACACGCTCCTCAGAAGAGAGCTCCTCGGGTGCCGCCGACTCGGCAAGGCCCAAAGGCACGGGCCAGGCCACAGCTTCACAAGACAGGGCGCCCGCAAGGAGGAGCGCATATGGCACGTGCCGCATGAGCGCTGGGAGAGCCGACGCTAACCCCTGACCTCCAGCGCGGCAAACCACCGGTGCGGGCTGGGCCCGGCGCTGGAGACACGCTGCCCGCGGGGAGGAGGCAGGGGGCAGACGAGGGGTGCGACAGGGACGGTGTTGCCGACACCTCACTGGATACAGGAGGTGGGCGATGTACCCGAGTTGGATGGCGAGGCCTGCCCGGCGAATTCGAGAGAGTTCCGCGGGCTTCACTCGACGCGGCTTTCTCGGCCTCTCGGTGGGAGCGGCCTCGGCGTTGCTGCTCCGTTGCGGCTCCTCCCACCCGCAACCTTTCCCGCCCGTCGCGGCGGACCCCTTCACTATATGGGCGCAGCTGCAGCAGGCTCTCCGACAGAGTCCGGATCATCGGCTCGCAGTCGCCGACAAGCTGGTCGCGCGCCGGGACCCGTCCGCCCTGCTGGACTTCGTGCGCGACCAGATTGCGACCTGTCCACCCCTTAACCCGATGAACGTCGTGACGGAGATGCGCTGGGGCGTGCGCGGCACGCTGCGCGGAGGAATGGGGACGCCCCGAGAAAAGGCCGAGCTCCTTGTCCAGCTGTACCAGCGAGCCGGCTTCACCGCGCAAGTCGTAACCGGCACGCCGGTGGACACCAGCACCGCGGCGCTAACAGCCATGTACTTCCGAACTGCGGAGGCTCCCTTCAACCCGGCCATCGACCAGGCGACACTCGACGCCTTCAACGCGACGCTGGGAAATACTGGCACCCCGACGCTTCCTCTCATCGACGCCACCGGTGCCGAAGCCGCCGCCATCACCTCAGCCGTCTGGGCGGCGTTACCGCCCGGACTGGCGCCGCAAGCTCAGCCGGACCCGACTCTCGACTTCAACACCCTCAACAGCCTTCCTCTCGTCGCGGTGAAGGTGGGTGGAAAGACGGTGTACGCCAACCCGAGTATCCCCGGTGCGGTGCTGGGGGACTCCGGCACGAGCGACTCGCCTGTACCGGCGCCTGCCGCCGACGCGGCTCTCTCAGTCTTAGTGCGGCTCTCGGCCTCCACCACCGCAGACCCGACGCGACAGTTGCCGCTGCTCGAGGGCACCTGGGGTGCCGAGGACGTCGTCGGGCGTTGCCTGGCACTCCAGTTTGCGCCAGTGGGGACGACGGCAACGGTGCTGACGACGCCTGCCCGCAACCTCCGTGCCTTCCTGCCTGTCCTGAGTCTTAAGGGACCGGACGTGGACGACGCCACTCGGCTTCGGCTGCTTCAGACGGGCACCATCGTCACGCTCGGCGGTGACCTTGTGCAGGAGTCGAGCGGCAGCGTGCTGCTCAACGGAGTGCCGGTAACGCTGCCCTCGGCGCCGGACCCGACGGCTGCGGCCCGCGTTGCCTCGCTCTCCGTCAAGGCCAATGCGGCCGCCTTTCCCAAGGTGCGCCTGCAGGTGCAAGCCCTGGACACATCCGGGCAGACGGTGGCCGGCCTCAGCAGCGGCGACTTCGGCCTCGTGGACGGAGGAGTGTCCGAAGCCTTTCAGCTAACAAGCACCCCGCAGGGCCCACCCAGGGTGATGCTCATCGTCGACGTCGATGATGCGCTTGACACACAGGAAAGCGCCCTCGACTGGGCGCGGGCCATCACCACGGCCGTCGTCGGTGCCTACCCCGCGGCCACCTTGCAGGTGGGTGGTGGGGACGTGGCGACGTACGACTTGCTCCAAAGCCCAGACGCGGTGGTGGCCGAAATTGGCAGTGGCGACACCGATGACACCTGGCGCCTACTGGCCGAGGCCAACCAGCAACGGCCCACGGTTATTGTCATGGCAAGCGAGTTTCTCCCAGGGCCCAGCCCACTGGGCTCGGACAAGGCGGCCGTTTCCGCCGGGGCGCCCGTCATCGCCGTCGGGGTGAGCGACGTCAATTTCGGTGGCGCCTTGCTCGACACAGGCACCATGAACGACGTCGTCCAGCGCAGCGGCGGCCAGGCGCTCCCAGGGGCCGGAATTGCGGCGTCCGTCGCAGCCGTTCTCGCCTTTCTGCAGCAGCACCAAGTCGCTCAGCCCTTCGTCATGGAGTACACGGCGGCGGAGGCTGGCGCCAGCCCCCGGCCAGTGACAGTGACGGTAGGCGCGCAGACGGCAAGTGACAGCTACGCAGTCCCGCCTTTGGGACAACGGACACTGACCGCAGCGCTGGCCGGCCTCTACCTCACCATCGAAGTCGGCGGGGTTTCAGCCACCCGGGTGCTGGCGGGTTTCGCGGGCTCACAGCCTCCGGCTCGGGGAACCGCGCTGCCACCGGCTCTTCTCGACGAGGTACGAGGAATGCTCTTCGGTACTACCTTCATTTCCGTCGAGGGTGGGCCGCCCTCTCTCTCCATCCGCCTGGACGACTTTCTGACAGGGAAGCTCGCCATCCAGCCTCTCTGGGATGCGGTGGCTAAGCAGGACCTGACGTCCATTCAAAGCACGCTGAAGGATGCTGGAAACCTGGTGCCGCCGGTGCTCGGGCTCATGCAGAGCCCCCTTCAAGGGGCGGTGGATGGCGCTTCGCTCACCTACCCCACTTCGCTTCGCATCATCGCCTGCACCCAGCGGCCGCAATTTGGCGTGGGCTTTTTGACTCGGCTAGACGTCCTTCGACAGTCTCGCTGGTCCACCCTGAGCGCAAGCGCGGCCACCTCCTTTCAGGAGACGGTGGCCCGGACGGCGACACTCGATGTTGTGGAGGCGCATGCAGCAGTGAAGAGCGGGGCCAGTCTCCTGGCCGGTTCCCCTCTCATGTCCATTCCCCCAGGAGACGTACTCCCGGAGACGCTCACCTTCGTCAGCGCCTCGCGCCAGCAGGAGCTCGCGGACCTGCTCAACCAATACCCGACGCACTACCGAGTCCTACCTCCCCAGGGCTTTCCGCCAGCCTTCTGGGCCGTGGAACAGGACACCGGCTCGCTGTTGGGCGTGTTGCCGGACGGCACGGGCGGGGGCAGCACTTCCTCCGGCTGCCAGGCTTACTCGGACGCGAGCTCGCTGCTTAACTTGCTGAGCTTGGCCGCAACCGTCCTCGGGGCGGAGGGCCTCGCCCCATTCTTCATCCTGGGTGACGCGGTGGCAGGCGTCTTCGCCATTGCGACGTTGATGTTTGATGCGCCTGAAGGCGTCAGCGGGGAGCAGGCCCAGGTCGGGCTGGCGGTGAGCCTCGTTTGCAACCTTGCGGCCGGGGCGTTGGGGGAGGTGGGTGGAAACGAAGCCGCCTTGCCCACGACGCTTGCCAGCTTTTTGCAGGCCGTCAAGCTGCCCACGGGGTGCCCCGACGCCACCGAAGCCGCCGGCTGCTAGGCCGGACGGACGCTCGGCCCTCACCGGCAAGGTGCGACAACTGGGACGTGGCCTGCACTGTGGAAAGAGGAGCCAACACAGCAATCCCCAGGGGATGACGTCCATGTCAAGAGTTCTCCAGAAGCTGGCAGTGGGAGGTGTCACCGCCCTCGTTTTCTCGGGGCCTCTCCTCGGGTGCGGCAGCGCGGGGGGACAACCGGACGGAGGACACCCCGGTGGCTGCGCCAGCGCCTGCACCTTCCAACTGACGGGGGACAACGATGGGGATGACTCGACGGAGGTTCCGGGCGGGCAGGAGACTTTCAACTGCGACGACGCGCCCATCGCCACGTGGGTGGTGGCTGCGGGTTCAGAGCCGCCCACCTTCAACTTCATCATCGGCCGGAGCGGCACCCCCGACATCAGCGTCGACCTCACCCTGGCAGACGTCCCCACCGCCGGCACCTCCTATGCCGGCACCACCACCGAGGTCGGCTACCTCGTGACGGGCAGTTCTGCCGGCCCGGCCTTCTTCTCGGACCCCGCCATTAACGGGTCTTCCACCTTCGTCTTCTGCTCGGTGGAGGCGGGACAGGCGGCAGGCAACAGCCAGACCTACACCGTCCATGGGAGGGTGGACGCGGTGCTTGAGCCGTACCAGCCGCCGAATAACGAGGCCCCGGAATCCATAGTGTTTCACGCGCAATTCTAGTGCATGCCCGGACCTCTGCCTTGCCCCAGCGAGGGGCTACCGGCCGGTTTTGGAGGCGACAGCCCGGAAGGCGTGGCGGGCGACCGGCGTCCAGCGGTTGGCCTTGCCGGCGCCTTCCAGCAAGAGGACATAGAAGCCCGGTGGCAGCAGGCTCGAATGCAGAGCCAGCACCACGGCCTCGCGCGAGGCGGGACGTGCCTCCTCCTGCCACCGCTGCTCGCCGCTCGCTGAAAGCAGTGTCGCCCGGTAATGCTCGAAGCGGGGCGGGTCCTCGCGCTCCACGGAAAGCACCACGGGTGCCGGCTCGGCCGGGAGCTCGAGCTCCGGCACCTCGGCGCCTCGGGTGGTGAGAAGCGCCAGAACGGGCACGTGCAGCGGGCTTGCGCGCGCGTTCCGCAGCGACGCCTCGAGCGCTTCTCGGGCATTCCGCTCTGCCTCACCTGCAGCTCGGGCCAGGGCGAGCAGCTGGCCGCCCTCGGTGACGAGGACGTGTTGCCGCGCAAGCTCTGACTCGGCGCGGCGTGCCCGTTGCCATGTCGTGGAAAGCGCTGCCAGGAGGCCCACTGCCGCCGCGCCGCCCGCCGCCCAGCCGGCTCGGACTGCCCAACGCCGGCGCCGGGTGTGGGGGACGGGCCGTGCCTCGGTCGGCGCGACTTGGAGGCCGGTGCGGAGACCCTCAGCCGCCTCGAGTCGGTCCAGGCAGCTCGCGCAGTCCACGAAGTGGGCCTCGAATCGGGCCTGCTCCTCCGGGTTGAGACGGCCAGTGACGTACCGCTCGGGCCAGGCGCCCTCGTCAATGTCCGTGTGTTCCATACTGGCCTTCAGGGTGTGAGGTGAGGGCAAGTTATCGCGTCCCCTTTCCTGCCGGCGCTTGCTGGGAGAGCCAGTGCTCCCGGAATCGCTCGCGCGCCCGGAACAGGACGCGGTTGAGCTGGAGGCGCGAGAGACCAAAGTCGTGGCAAATGCCGTCCTTGTCGTCAGCGGTGAGGTAATAGCGGCGTAGCACCTCCCGGTCTCGCTGGACGGGCAGCTCCTCAAGGACGCGACGGACGCACTCGGCTTGCTCGCGTGCGGCAATGGAGTCGAGCGGGCTTTGGCCCGGCGCCTCCATCTCGTTCAGAAGGTCGGCGTTACCCGGGGAGATGTGCCGCCCCCGGCGAAAATGCTTGATAGCCAGATTCCGCGCCAGCGCTGCCAGGAAGCCGGCCAGCTGAGAGGGCTCTCGCACGGCTCCTTTTCGGATGCGCTCTAAGGCGATGCGGAACGTCTCTTGGTAGAGGTCATCGACGGCAGCTGCTTCCCGGGTTGCATGCCTGAGAATCGCGCGGACACCTCGGCTGAAACGCTCCACCAAGAGTCGCTCGGCGCTCGCGTCGCCGGCTTGTATGCGCTCCGCCAGCGCGGCGGGCTCGCTCGAGGGGTCCTGCACGGTGAGCCCATCTTCCCACGTCCGGGGCGGTGCCAGGCGTCGTTCGGAGCCGCCTCCGCGGCCAGCGTTGTCTGGGCTTGAGCCGAGGAGGCTCGGTCCAGGCGCTCCAGAGCTGAAGACGTTTTGGATGCACCCCGGCGATTGGCCCCGGTCCGCGGCCCATCGTCCACGCTATGCTGCCTTGGTGCTTCCCCTTTCGAGGTGCGCCTGGAGGACGCGATGCGTTGGTACCACTACGTTGCCTACTTCTTTGGAGGCGCGTTCCTCGCGAACGCGGTGCCTCACTTCGTGACTGGCATCACGGGACACCCAGAGCCCGTTCGCGCATCCGCCGGGTGAGGGCCTGTCGTCCGCGCTGGTTAACGTCCTCTGGGGCTTCGGGAACGCGGTAGTGGCCTACCTGCTGCTGGGTAAAGTGGGAACATTCGTGCTGCGGCGCTGGCGACACATCCTACTCGTCGGGGCCGGAGCGTTCTTGATCTCGCTGATGCTGGCGCGGGAGTTTGGCAGATTCTACGGCGGTTTGTGAACCGTCCCGGCTGCGGTCTCATTGACCTGCCGGAACTCGGCCTGGCCCCGGTGCCGCCACCACCCTCCAGCTGCCGACCTCGAATTCCTCGCTGCCCTGGACGTGCCGGAGCACCTTTAGCTCGCAAGAAAGCAGGCGTGAAGCCTTGCTCGCCGCCGTGGCGGCGCTGTCGCTCCGGCGGGTCAGGTCGGTCGTCTAGTACTCGACCACGGTTCGGATCGACGTTCCGGCGTGCATCAGATCGAATGCTTCGTTGATTCGCTCCAGCGGGAGCTTGTGGGTGATGAGCCGGTCGATCTCGATCTTCCGGTCCATGTACCAGTCGACAATGCGGGGAACGTCGGTGCGGCCCCGTGCCCCGCCGAACGCCGTGCCTTTCCACACCCGTCCGGTGACCAGCTGAAAGGGGCGGGTGGCAATTTCCTGTCCCGCTCCGGCGACGCCGATGATGACGCTCACTCCCCAGCCGCGGTGGCAGCACTCGAGCGCCTGGCGCATCAGCGTCACGTTGCCCACGCACTCGAAGCTGTAGTCCGCCCCCCCGCCGGTCAGCTCGACCAGGTGGGCCACGAGATCGCCCCGAACGCTGGCCGGGTTGACAAAGTCGGTCAGTCCGAAGGCCTTGCCCAGCGCCTCCCGCGCCGGATTCAGGTCGACGCCCACGATCTGGGTCGCCCCGGCCATTCGGGCGCCCTGCACCACGTTGAGGCCGATTCCCCCTAGGCCGAAGACCACCACCCGCGCTCCGGGTTCCACCTTGGCGGTGAAGATGACCGCCCCCAGCCCGGTGGTGACCCCGCAGCCGACGTAGCAAATCTTGTCGAAGGGAGCGTCGGTGCGGATCTTGGCCACTGCTATCTCCGGAAGCACGGTGTGGTTGGCGAAAGTGGAGCAGCCCATGTAGTGGAACAGCGGCTTGCCCTTGAGCGAGAAGCGGCTAGTCCCGTCGGGCATCAAGCCCTTGCCCTGGGTGGCGCGGATGGCAGTGCAGAGGTTGGTCTTCCGGCTGAGGCAGGAGGGACACTGCCGGCATTCCGGGGTGTAGAGCGGGATGACGTGGTCGCCCTCCTTAACCGAGGTCACGCCTGCGCCCACCTCGCGGACGATGCCCGCCCCCTCGTGCCCGAAGATGACAGGGAAGAGTCCCTCCGGATCCGCGCCCGAGCGGGTGAACTCGTCGGTGTGACAGACGCCGGTCGCCTTCAGCTCCACCAGGACCTCGCCGGGCCGCGGGCCGGAAAGCTCGACTTCCTCGATGACCAGGGGTTTTCCCACCTCGAAGGCAACGGCGGCGCGGGTCTTCATCCCGGGTGACCTCCATGATGCGCGGCGTCGCGACTGTATCTGCCGGGACGACCGTTCGAAACGGGGTCTTCAACCGATGGAAGTTGAATCACTGCCCGAACTGGTGTCATCAGCAGTAGCGAGAGGAGGAGACCATGCTCTCCATTCATCCATCAGTCGACGGCGGAATCCGTCCCACTGCGAAGGACTTCCAGGGAGGAACTCTGGTCTGTAAGTGTTCGAAGGATCCGGTGGAGGTCACCATCCGCGGCCAGTCGGCGCACAACCACGCCTGTGGCTGCACCAAGTGCTGGAAACCCAAGGGCGCCCTCTTCTCGGTGGTGGCGGTGGTACCCCGCGACAAGCTGACGGTCACCCGCAACGGCCAGAAGCTCTCCATCGTGGACAAGAACGCCACCATCCTCCGCCATGCCTGCAGCGGCTGCGGGGTTCATATGTACGGGCCGGTGGAAAATCCCAAGCACGCCTTTTGCGGGCTGGCCTTCGTCCACACCGAGCTCTCTCCACAGGCGGGCTGGTCGGCCCCGGAATTCGCCGCCTTCGTCTCCTCGATCATCGAGTCCGGGTTTCCACCGGCACGGATGGGGGAGGTGCGGGCCCGCCTCAAGGAACTGAGGCTCGAGCCTTACGACTGCCTCAACCCGACGTTGATGGACGTCCTCGCCACCCACGCGGCGAAGGCGTCGGGGCAGGCGGCGCAACGCTGAGGTGCAGGCACCGAAGCCCACAGCGCTGCCCATGCCGTTCACCGGCCCCTTCACTCGTTGGCCGGATCCTCGTGGCAGGTCGTCGCGGTCTCGGCTGCTGCTGTTCCGCCGAGGGCCTCGAGTTGGAAGTCGAAAGCGGCGTTGTCCGTACGAATGCCAATGGGTCCATCGAACTGCAACACCTGCTCTCCGAGATCACCAAACCAGACCTGTTGACCATCTACCCGGACGGTCAGCCGTGTTCCGTCCAAGTCGGCGCGCATCACGTGGGCTTCGCCTGGCCCGAGTTGGGGAAGCGGTGCCGAGGTCTGCGGCCGGACATTCCGGTAGCCGCGCGTCCCGCACTGGACATGTGTCGATTGCCCTGGATTGCGCTTCACCGAGACGACCAGCTCGACCTTGGGAGCGATGCGCCAGACGGCGTAGACGAGGTTGCAGCTGTTCTCGGCGCGCAGTTTGAGGCCAATCTGCCGACGCACGGCCCCGGACCCGAGCGCCTTCGTCTCGTGGCTCGGCCCGCGGTAGGTGAACGCTACGCTCGCAGATGGTGGCGTTTTGTGGCGCACGACGGCGCGCATCTCGGGAACAGAGACGCGGAGGTGTGGCCCTTTGCCCGTCTCGATCTCACCCTTGGTCACACAGAGGTCTCCTCTGCTCACTGGCTGAAGCGTCGGAGACACCGACACTAGGACCAGCGTGAGCTGTGCGACGATTTCGAGCATCGGACCCCGCGAGGATGACCCTGCATCGTCGACTTCACCGAAGGCTTTAAGCAACACACGAGCGTTCACCCACCCGCCTCTGAAAGCGCCTAGGGCGGGATCTCGCGATCGTTCGGCCGCTTTGCGGAGCGCTTGCTCATCACGGAGGTGGAACGAGACCGCCCATCAAGAACAGGCGACCAGTTGAATTGCTCGCAGACGAAGCGCCACTGCGCGCCCAATCGCGTGTGCTTCGCGATGGCGACCATCGCCACCCTGGTCCGACCAGAAGCCCTCGGCATCTTTTCCCGGCGTGCGCGCGCGCCACCGCCGCCCCCGGTCGAGAAGGCCGGCAACGGCGCGGCAGACGATGCCAGGCGCTACTGCGGCGTCTGTGTCTTCGGGAAGGCCTTCGCCTGCGGCTCGTACGTGGCCGCAATCTGGTCGCAGTAGGCGTTGCGGACCGGCTTCTTTCCGTCGCCCTTTGCACGCGGCCACGCACTGGTCTTGGGTCTTCCCATCGCAACGGCACGTCATGTACGCGAGCAGAATTCCGTCCCTCGTCTTGTCGTTGTTCAGGTCATTGCAATCAGAAGGAACGTCCCACGGCCCTTTGCCGCAGCCCAACGCGTCCATGCCGGACTGCACGCAGGCCTGATCGCCAGTGAAGGCGTCCTTCTCCTGGCACCACAGTCCCGCACCCAGTTGCTGACAGGCGTGGACACCCTCGTGGCGGAGCATGCATTTGGCTTTGACAATTGGCATGGTCGGCCACGGTGGCGGAGGCGGGCCGGGGTAAGTGAGAAACACCACCGGGGTCGTCGTGTTCTGGTCGATGTTCTGACCGTCCTTGTACCCGAGCGTCGTGCACTCGCCTGCCGACATCGAGATCCAGCACTCGACCGGGGAGCACGCCGACGGCTTGTCGTCCGGCGCGTTGCAACGGACTTGGACTTGGGGGCAGCGGCAGCCTTTCTGCTGCTGAGGAGGCGGAGCAGGGTAGTCGATGGCTGCCCCTTGCATCCCAATGCCCACCGCGAGGTAGCTCTCGCGGGACGGCGCGGGGGAGGCGCTCGTGGCCGCGCCGCCGTTATCCCATTCGGCGACGATGGGGGCCGAAGCCACTCGGAACTGCCCATCCAACTGCGTGGAGTTCTGACAGGGCGTTCCGGCGTCCACGACGCCGCCATCGCAGGCCCGCCGCACGGCACGTCGTACTTGCTTGAGCGTTGTTCGGGTTCGCCCGGCGCTACTCCACTGCTCTCGCTACAGGCTGCGACTGCGAGCAGCCCGAGGCCGAGCGCCCAACCGGCGTGCCCGAGGGAAGGTCTCACTGACGTTCCCATTGGCATTCCCTCCAGCTAAGTTGTACTTATCCGATTTAGGCACAACTTTCTTCTGGTGGCCGCCTATTTAGACAGTTTAACGGTAGAAATGTCATATATCTTGTAAGTCGCAAAGAGGGCCGGGGACCATCGGAGTGACTTTGCCGCCCCTGCACCGGGCGCTGCGAGACCGGAAGGTTGCACCCCGGCGCCGGTCTCCCTGCCTCAGCACTAGGACTCCATGCCGAGCTCGGGAACGAGGTCGACGGACTTGGCTTCGGCGAGCGCGGCGAGTTGCAGCACCCGCCCGGCCAGCTGGCGCGGCCTTCCTTCATCCCCAGCCGCGCAATTCAGGGCGTCGAGTCCTTCCTAGGGCTCACGTGGGAACTCGGAGACGTGATGGCCCCGAGAAAAGCCACCACGGGCGATCTCAAAAACAAGCTCCGAAGGTGACAGCGGCTGTTGGCCGTTGTCCTTCTTCGTCTATCGGGGGTCATCTGCGCCCCGTGCTTTTGGCCAATTAGCAGCGGCTGCTCGGCCCCGAAGATGATAGGCGGTCACGGCTTCTGCAGATGCCACCACGCCAACCCATCGACGAAAGGACAGCACCGATGAGGACACCGAAGTCGTGCAGCGCCCTTTTCGCAGCATGCGTAGTCGCCGCAAGCGGCTGCGGCAGCTCGGGCGGCAACACCACTGGTCCGTCGGCACCGACGGGAGTCCAAGCGACTTCTGGGAACGCCCAAGTCACCATCTCGTGGTCGCCCGTCACCGGTGCAACGTCCTACAACGTCTACTGGTCCACGACCTCCGGTGTGACACCGGCGAGCGGCACCAAAATTGCCGATGCAACCAGTCCTTACATTCAAACCGGGCTGACCAACGGAACGGCCTACTACTACGTCGTGACGGCCGTGAACGCCAACGGCGAGTCCATGGCCTCCGCCCAAGTGAATGCGGTCCCCGCGGCCCCTCCATTCATTTATGCAACCGTCCTCACCCTCGACGGCGGTGGCGTTCCTCCCTACCTCAATTACCTAGAGTTGGTATCCGTTTGCGCGGACGGCCCTGCTTGCAACAGTCCCGTCTCCAACGCGACGGTGACTGTGAATGGGACTGGCGTACCCTACTACGCACCGCAAGGAGCCTACTTCGATACGAACCCCATCGCCGAGGGCGCCTCCGTCACGCTTCAGGTGACTATCGGCGCGAACGTCTACACCGCCAGCGGGACTCAGTTCACGACTCCCCCCACCGTTACCGCACCGGCTCCGGCAACAAATTGGACCGCCGCGAACGCCAACGACATCACCTGGACGGGCGGCGCCCCGACTGTCGGGGCGGACTACCTCGTCTATATGGCCGACAGCAGCGGGAATCTGGCGTTTCATGCCAAATCAAACCCTGGAGGTACCCATCTCTACCACGTCAGTCACCGTCCCCGCGGGAGCCCTCCCCAGCGGGAGCAGCTTCTCATTGGTGGTGGGCATCGTCTCCACAGGTGCCTATCTCGAGGAGGGTTCCGGTGGCATCTCTATTCCCAACACCGGAGCCGGTTCCGGGCTCTGGCTCGGGGTGCTCGCCCCCGTTGTGCCGGTCACCACGTTTTTAACGCCGTGAGGGTCGCCTCAGCTGTTGCGCCGCGACCCGAAACTCGCGGGGGAGGTTGACGGGCACTCTTCCGGGGTACCAGCACGCAGAGGTGGACCGGCTGCGATTACGTCGGCCCCCCTATGAACCCATCGGGTGACTAGTTCGATGAAGACTGAGCGATTCCCTGGTAAACGCTCCAGCCACCCGATCGCCGCCGTCGTCACCGGAGCCCTCGACCGCTTCCGCGTCCAGCGTCGACTTCCTGCGCTGGCTGCCGACGAGCGTCTCGACGGAAAGGTGGCGCTCGTGACTGGCGGCGCCTCGGGCCTCGGTTTCGCGACCTCGGTGGATCTGGCGCGCCGAGGTGCCCGGGTACTGGTTGCCGACTGCCGGGAACTCGAGCGCGCGCGGCGCCGGGCGCTCTCACTCGGCGTGGCCTCCGACTGCATTGAGCCAATCCATGTCGACCTCTCCGACCTCGATTCGATCGACCGCGTTGCGACGGATACTCGGGCGCCGCGGCGTGCGTCTCGATCGACTGGTCCTCAACGCAGCCATCGTCCCCACCGAGGCCCGGACAACGTCCCAGGGACTGGACGAGATGTTCGTGGTGAATTACCTGTCGTCGTTTGCCCTGGTCACGCGCCTACTCGATGAGGTGCTACCCCGCGACCGCCCGGACGGCGACGTGCCGCGGGTCGTCGTCGTCGCTTCTGAGGCGCACCGGTGGAGTGAAGACCTCGCCCTCGAACAAATCGACCGACCGCGCGACGGGTCTCCCCGGCGAGTGCTCGGATGGTACGCGACCTACAAGCTGATGCTGGCGACCTTCGCTTTGGAGCTCGCGCGGCGGTTATCCGTCGAAGGTGCGCCTCGCGTGGCGGTGTTCGTGCTCTGCCCTGGGGCGATGCACACCAACATTATCCGCGAGCTGCCAGCACCGCTGCGCGCTCCTCTCAAGGGAGTGATGCGCCTCCTCTTCCAGGACCCTTTCGTTGCCGACGAGCCCGTGCTGTACCTGAGCTGCAGCCGTGCGCTGGAGGGCCGTACTGCCCTCTACTTGCACAAGATGGCACCCAAGGACGTTGACGCGCGAGCTGCCGACCTCGAAGTGGGTCAGGCCCTTTGGGAGCGCAGCGAGGCCGTGCTTTCCGTGGCGAGGGGAACGCACGAGCACGCGAACCCGAGCGGCATCCCGGGGACGAAGCCGCAGCCGAAGAACCCAAATTCGAATCGCTAGACACAGCGAGTGAGGCGTACGGGAGTTGAAGGCGTCTAAGGCATATTTCTAACCCTGCGTCCGCACTCACAAGTTTGCAGGGCGACCGTTCCTCTGAGTATGCGGAAGACGCCGGGTTTCCGTCAGCCTTTCCATGAGACCGAGACACTCCTTTCCTCTCGTCGCGGTGACCGAAGGGTCGCTCGGTGTTGACTTGGTCGGGCGATGCTGCAGCGGACGAGCGACCCATTCTCAGCGAGTATGCCTGGCGAGACAGCTGGGGGGCCGCCGCAGCGTCGACGTGGTGGCAGTGGTCCACGGCGCTGGGCAGGACGCTCCCGAGGAGTTGCCCCACCCAGCTCGCCGACCGTGGTACGGACCTTGTCCCTCGCGCATCAAGCGAAGGCTCCAGAGTCAAGGGAGCCAACCATACTGTCTATGAAATATGGAGCAGCTCAAACCACGTGTCCCCCGCGCGAACGGTCCCGGAGGACCCGATGAGCGAGCCGACTCGAACGACGTCCGGCGTGGAATCGCCGCGCCTCTCCGGTGTGTGGCAAACCGTCATCGTCTTCCTCCTCCAGGCAGTGCTGATCGTCGGCGTGGTCCACCTGTCCCTGGGGTTCAGGAGAGACCCCCACGTCCCGATCTCGCTCTCCGACGACAGCCTGGTCTTTCTCGCGCAGAGCAAGGGGACGCTCGACAACGGCTGGTGGTGGAATCAATCCAGCGCTGGGAGCGCCGCTCGGCTTCGATGCGCGGCTCTTCCCCTCCAACACCAACGTTGACCAGGCGGTTGTTCGAGCGGTCAGCCTCTTCACGAGGGACCCGGCCCTCGCGGTCACGGCGGCCTGGATCGCAATGCTGGTCGCCGCGGCGTGGGGAGCGACGTTCTGCTTTCGGCTGCTCGCAGCTCTCCCGACACGCGGCCTTCGTGGGCGGTGTTCTCTTCGCGCTGAGTCCATATGCCCTCTATCGGCAGATCGATCACTTCAGCCTGGTGACGTACCTGGTCCCCTATCCCGCCACGCTCGCGCTCCTCCTGGCCTCGGGGCGGCGCCTGGATCCGTCGCCTCTGCGAAGGTTTCCGCTCTTGGCCGGGATCGCACTCGTCGGCTTCAACTACGTCTACTACGCGTTCTTTGCGTGTTTCTTCGTCTTGTTCGCCACCATCGCTGGTTGGTGGCGAACGCGGGAATTGCCAGGTTCTACGAACCGGAGCCGCGGCGCTCGTGGCGATCGGGCTCTGTGTGGGGCTCAACTCTCTGCCGACCGTCCTAGCCGTGCGCAAGGAAGGTCCACCCATCCTCGTCAGGGAGAAGGTGCCCGCGGAGGCAGAGATGCACGGGCTCAAGATCCGGCAGCTGGTGAGTCCTGTCTTCGAGCATCAGCTCAAGCTCTTTCGAATGTGGACGGGACGCGAGGCCAGCGCCTCCTTTCCCATCGAGACCGAGAACATGATCTCCCGGCTCGGCGCGGTCGCCTCGATTCGGATTCATCGGTCTGCTGATTCTGCTACTGCTATCGCGAGCCACGGACGGTCCGGGCGTGCCGAATCTCCCTGCTGCCCGTCTCACCGTGGCCGGGTTACTGCTGGCGACAGTGGGCGGTTTCGGGAGCCTGTTCAATCTGCTCGTCCTTCCCGACATCCGGGCCTACAACCGAATCGCCCCCTTTCTCGCCTTCTTTGCACTGCTCGCGGTGGCGTCCGCCATCGACGCAGTATCACGCTGGCGGAGCCGGTGGGGTTGGGGACTGGCCGTCGTGACCCTCGTCATTGGCGTCTGGGATCAGACTCAGGCGCTGGGTCCACTTCGCCGCGCCTCTCCGAGGATCGCCACCGAGTACCACGCCATCTCCCGGTTCGTGATGGGTCTGGAGAGCACCCTCCCTCCGGGGTCTGCCGTCTTGCAGTTACCATTCAGGCACTACCTGAACGACGAGGGATTCGGTCGCATGGGGCCATACGAGCACCTGAGGCCGTACCTCGCCTCGCGCTCGCTGCGTTGGAGCTATCCGGCCATTTCAAACGCCCAGCTTCGATGGCAGGAGGCTGCGTCGAAGCTGGACCCGACGTCACTCGTTGCCCTGGCAGTCGCAGAGGGATTCGCCGCCATCTGGATCGACAGTTACGGGTACCCTGATGGTGGTCTCGCGCTGCTCCAACAGCTACTCACGGTTCCCGGGGTCTGGTTGATACGCCAGGACGAACGCTACGCCGCGGTGGGCCTTGGCGGGCACATTCCGCTTCACCTGCCCCACGGGCAGTCGCTGGAGGACTTCCTCCAGGATCGTCCTATTTCCGCCATGCTCCGCCCTTGCGGGAAAGCTCCGGAGATGTCGCTGGATCGGCTCGGCGGGGGAAGGGCCGGGGCCGGTTCGGCCCCGGTGGTCATTCCAAGGGCCCAAGCTCTCGCCATCGGGGGCTGGGCTGTCACTCCCGGCACCCACGAGGCCGGAACCGACGTCGAGATCAAGATCGACGAGACGCTATTTCCGACCTTTTATCGGTTTCGAGCGCTCGGACGTTTCCGCGTATTTCCACTCCGAAGCAGCAAGACCGAGCGGCCTCCGGGCTGTCATCCCCTCCTCGGCGCTTGCCGAGGGGCCGCACGTGCTGACACTCCGGCTTCTGTCGCGGGACCAGGACTGCTACTTTGAAAGTCCAGCGCTCCGGCTAGAGGTCCGTTGAGACGTGGAACCAGCCAACCCTCCAAGGCCTTGCCGGAACTGCGGTGCGCTCTCGCCCGTCGTGCCGATCTTCGGTGATCACTCGGGCATGATCCGATGCGAGGCATGTGGAGGATGGTCCCATTTCGCCGAACTGGCATCGGGGGCGGTTGCAGATCTCTACGACGAGGAGTACTTCAACGGTGGCGAGTACTCTTCCTACGTGGGGGCCGGGTCCAGTCACCGTCGCAATTTCGCTCGCAAGCTCAAGATCATGCAGGCGCACGGGCTCCCTCCACCGGCTCGAGTTCGGTTGCTCGAGATCGGGGCAGCAACCGGGGAATTTCTTCCAGGTTGCGCGCGAGGCCGGCATCCGAGACAGCCTCGGTCTCGAGGTCTCGGAGTACGGCCGGCGCATCGCGGCCGAGCGCGGTCTTCGGGTGCTCCCCCATTCGACGAAACAGCCCAGCGCGCGATCGCGACGCTCAGCCCAAACGTCATCGTGGGATGGGATGTCTGGGAGCACCTGCCCTAACCCGGCGACGACGGTCGGCGACCTCCTGCAACCGCCGCTCCGTCCGTTCTGACGGCCTTCACGACTGTGGACGCCTCTAGCCTGGTCGCCCGGGTCCGTGGTCGAAGATGGAGGCAGTTTCATCCGCCCACTCACCTGAACTACCCGACCCGACGTTCGTTGCAGGCGTTCTTCGAGCACCGTGGCTTCCGGGTCATGTGTCACCGGCCCTTCGGCTATTACCGGCCCTTGCGCGAGTATTTCCGAGCGTTAGGCGTGCGCTGCGGTCCGGCTCCCGCTTGGGACCTTCCCGTCCACCTGGACCTCTTCGATACGCAACTCGTGATCGCACGACGGGAGGGATGATTGGCGCTGAAAGGGGGAGGAGCGAGAATGGAATGGGCCTCGAAGCGAGTGCTGGTGACCGGGGCGGGGGGGTTTATCGGCAGCCACCTCTGTGAAGAACTCGTCGGAATGGGCGCCCAGGTCACTGCCCGAATCCGCTACACCTCCCGGAGTGACTGGGGTAACCTTGAATTTCTCCCGCCGGAGAAAAAAGCGGCGTTGCGTGTCGTGGCAGGCACTGTCGAGGACGCCGCGTTCGTGAACAGAGTGGTGCAGGGCAAGGAGGTCGTCTTCCACCTGGCCGCGCTCATCGCCATTCCCTACTCATACATCGCCCCGGGGAGCTACGTGCGCACCAACATCGAGGGCACGCTCAACGTGCTGGAGGCGGCACGGAACTTGGGGGTGCAATGCATCGTGCACACCTCTACCTCGGAGACCTACGGCACAGCCATCTACACTCCCCATCGACGAGGCCCATCCGCTTCAGGGGCAATCCCCCTACTCGGCCTCGAAGATAGGTGCCGACAAGATCGCTGAAAGCTATCTACCGTTCGTTCGACCTTCCGGTCGCGACGATTCGGCCCTTCAACACCTACGGCCCGCGCCAGTCGGCACGCGCCGTGGTCCCGACCATCATCTCCCAGGCATTCACGCAGAAGGAGATCCGGCTCGGCTCACTCGATCCGGTGCGGGATCTCACTTACGTGAAGGACACGGTGGAGGGGTTCATTCGCGTCGCAGGAGCGACTCGGGCGATCGGCGAGACGATCAACATTGGATCCGGCAGCGGGATCAGCATTGGCGATCTCGCACGGCGAATCCTCGGGTTGATGGGCGTCGAGCTGCCAATCGTGCAATCGGAGGAACGGCTCCGACCTGAAAGCAGCGAGGTCTTCCAGCTCGTTTGCAACAACTCCCGGGCGACGGAACTGTGTGGTTGGGCGCCCCGTCACGGTCTCGACGAGGGCCTTCGAGAGACGATCGACTTCGTGCGTACCAATCTGGACCGGTTCAAACCGTCCATCTACGCGACGTGACGGCCACGATGCAGGCCGTCATCCTGGCAGGTGGAAAAGGGACCCGACTCCGCCCTTACACGACGGTCCTTCCCAAGCCCCTGATGCCGCTCGGCGACTGGCCGATCCTGGAGATAATTCTCCGGCAGCTCCACGGAATGGGGGTGCGCCGCGTAATCCTTGCGGTCGGATACATGGGCCAGCTGTTTCGAGCTTTCTTCGAGAACGGGGAACGGCTCGGCCTGGAGATCACCTACGTTTTCGAGGAGCGCCCCCTCGGCACCGCGGGCCCGCTCGGGGCAATGCTCGGCCAGCTCGACGATGACTTCCTGATCATGAATGGCGATCTCCTCACCACACTGTCCTACCAACGCCTGTTCGAGTTTCATCGCACGAAGGCGGCGGCGGCGACGATCGGGCTCTCCGCCGTGAGGTCAATGTCGACTTTGGAGTCATCGAGGCCATCGGCCCGGCCCTTCCTGACTCCGGGGGCGTACCTCGATCTCCCCGATCTCATGCTTAAGCTGCTGGGAGCCGGGGAGAACGTCTACTGCTACCGAGAGTCGTGCGAGTGGCTCGACATCGGACGGATGGACGACTATCAGCGTGCCGTCGAGGTCTTCGAGGCCCGGAGGGCGGAATTCCTGCCCGGAGAGCCATGAGAATCCTCGTGACTGGAGGAGGGGGCTTCTCCGGACAGCGGCTGGTCGCGTTCCTGCAGGCGTGTGGGGACGAAGTCCACACCGTGGGGACGCGTCTTCTCCAACGCCCCGGGCATCACCACATCGCGTCTGTGACGGACCGCGCCGCGCTGCGGGAGATCATCACCCGGGTAGCTCCACACCAGATCTTCCACCTGGCCGGGCTCAGCCACGGGACGGAGCCGCTCGACTATTACCGGGTCAACATTGGCTTCGCCGCGGCGTTGCTCACTGCCTCGGAGGAGGCCGGATACTCTACATCTCCGCTGCTACTCGTCGGATCCTCCGCGGAGTACGGACAGGTCGCGAGTGGGGATCTCCCGATCCTCGAGTCGCTTTCCGCCCGACCATACGGGCACTACGGCATCAGCAAACTCGCACAGACGGTCGAGGGGCTGGCGGCTGCCCGGCGAGGGCGCCCGTGGTCGTGGCGCGGCCCTTCAACCTCCTCGGCGCAGGAATGCCGGGCCACCTCGTCGCGGCCTCCTTCGCACGGCAGATTGCGGACGTCGTCCGGCTCGCCCTTCTCCAGCTCTCCCCTACCGGCGTCGACGTCGAGGTCAGGACCAGCAGCGTGCTTGTCAAGCAGGTGGACATCCCCCAGCACTACGGCAGCACGGCGCGTCTTCTCCAATTGGTTGGGCCAGGCTCGCCTCGCGGGCTCGAGACGATGCTCCGAGACGTCCTGGCTGGGGCACTGGAGGGTCCGTGACGACATTCACAGTTGTCTGCCCCGTTTACAACGAGTCGGAGGTCATCGGCGAGTTCCACAACGAGCTGGCTCGGGTGCTGGATGGCCTTTCGCAGCGATACGAAGCCAAGGTGCTCTACGTGGTCGATCGCTCTACTGACAACTCGCTGGAGATCCTCCGCAGCCTGGCGAGCACGGACAAGCGGATCCAAGTCCTGGCGCTCAGCGCCAGATTCGGCCATCAGATGTCGCTCGTCGCTGGGATCGATCATGCCCAGGGCGATGCGGTGCTGATGATGGACAGCGACCTCCAGCATCCGCCGGCGCTTCTTCCCGAACTCCTGGCGAGTTTCGAGAAGGGTTACGACATCGTCTACACCGTGCGGCAAGATCGTCCAGAGATCGGACTCTTCAAGCGGCTCAGCTCGCGCTTGTTCTACAGAGTGATCAACTGGCTCTCGACGGTTCCGGTCAACGAAAGCGCCGCGGATTTTCGACTCATCTCGCGCAGGGTCGCGGATGTGTTCCGCAACCAGATTCGAGAGCGGAATCAGTTCTTGCGCGGGTTGTTCAGCTGGGTGGGCTTCAAGAGCGTGGGGGTCCCGTTCCAGGTTGACGAACGGCGGGCGGGAAAGAGCAAGTACTCGCTGGCGCGGTTGTGGCGCTTCGGAATGAACGGTGTCGTGTCGTTCAGCAAACGCCCCTTGCACGCAGCCGTGGCGCTCGGATTCCTGTCTCGCAGGCTTCGCCCTGATCAACGCAGCGCTGACACTCGTGGAGTACTGGCGCAACCGCTCGCTCCCCCTCCGGGTGGACAACGCTGACGGAATCCTCATCTCGCTCTTCAGCGGGGTTCAGCTCATTTTCCTCGGAATCGTCGGAGAGTACGTCGGCGCCATCTTCGATGAGGTGAAGGGAAGGCCGCACTACCTGGTGGAAGACCGCATCAATCTGCCGTGAAGCCCTGTGTTGGTCAGCTCAGCGCGGGGCGCGAGATGCCTTCGGCGTCGCGACGGGACTGGTCGAAGATGGACTTCTTGCTCACCTCACGCGCGCGCGCCGGTGCGCTTGGGCCAAGGATTTTCCTCGGACGTAATCCATCGTGATGTAGAAAAGTGTCCTCATGCCGGTCGAAGTCGAAGATCTGAACGATGTTGGCGTGTTTCAGGCGGCTCACTAGCCGAGCCTCGCTGACGAACATCTCGACGAACGCTGCATCCTCAGCAAACGAGGGCGGATCCGCTTGATGATGGCGAAGTCTCTTCCGAGCCGGGTGTCCTTCACCCGGTACGCCTCAGCCATCTTTGCACTCCCCCAGGAGAGCGACCACTTCAAAGGCCCGACCCGAGTACTCGGTGGCAGATGCACGGCGAGGGACGTAGCCCAGTGCGCGTTCTCTGCGGCCGCCCCACGGGACGGAACCGCCGGTGCTTCCGCGAGCGGACAGATACTCGAGAAAGCAGGACCTAAGCTGGGCTCGCCAGACTGAAACCGCAGCTATTCAGAGGCTCTAGAGCAAGAGTGAAGCGAGGAGTACCGACTTGACGCTTTGGGGTAGAGGTGCCGCCGGTCAAGCGTCGGCCTCCCGTGCTTCGCGAAGCGCCATCACGCCGTTGATGAGAAAAAAGCCGCCGACCGCGCCGCTCTTCCTACCCCTTCGCCGCTGCAATCCTCGTTTCCACCTTCTGCCCTGCGCCCTCGGGGGACAGAGGCGCAAAAGCTTTGCGGGAGAAGTCCGGGCGCATGCCTAGTAAGGCAAGGCACGCGAGATGCACGTGTGTGGGCAGGGAGAGGAGATACCCGCCCATGTGCCGCCTCAGCGCCATCCTCATTATCGGGCTCATCGCCGCCTATTCGATTGGGTTGGCAGTCGGAAAGCCTGAATACCTGGTCAGGGGTTCTTCATCATCGCCACCGTCGCGCTTGGCATTGGTGCCATCCGGACTTCAGCGAAGGCGAGCAACTTTGGACAAGAAGCCGTGGAGGCAGAAGCGGTGAGAGCTGTGCTCCAATGGCTTGTCGACGGGCTTCTCGACAACCTCCTGCCGGCGATGATTGCCAGCCCTCTCCTCATTTCCGCGTTCGCCCTCTTCGCGCTCGCATATATAGAGGCTCACCGCCGCGCCAAGGGCCCGACGAACCTCGCCAAAGAGGAGCTGCGGACCACCTTGGGCGTGTCTCTGAGTCCCCTAGGCGGGGAGCGCAGCCAGTGCGCGCCTCAGTGCCCCGCTCCGAGGAACGGAACGTCCGATGCCTCCGCGAGTGGAGAAATGCCGGAGAAACTAGCAACCACAGGGCCGCGGTCCGGTGACTGAAAACCACAGCCAATTCGAGGCCCTAGGTGAACGGCGAAGCGAGGAGCACGGGACAAGCGTCTAGCCCTAATTTGTAACCTGCGACCGCACACCTATTTATGGTTTGGAATTGCTTGCATTCTTAGTCGCTCGCCGCTCCCCGTGCGTTCACGAGATGACGCCTCATTCTGCGCCAGTCGTGGCGGATTCCGTGGCGTGAAAATGGGGCACGCCGTTCACCGGCGCCCACCTGCGTCTCAAGCCGAGCCCAGGATTTCGGCACCCAAGTGGCCGCAATCGAGCGGCAGAGGCAGCGGTGGCAAGCGTCAAAAGGCATCCACGGAAGCCTTTCTTGTTGTGCGGTCGGTCGGGTGTCGTCAAGCCGTGGCGGCGCGCAGCTCGCTTTCGCGCTCGAAGTCGGCGATGGAGGCGAGCTGGCCCTGTGCTGCGGTGAGACTCGTCCCGGCCAGGGCCTCCGCCCAGCGCCTGGCCCAGCCGCCACGCTCGAGCCGGTCGGCCCACCGTCGTGCGGCCCAGCGCATCAGCAGGACGAATGCCACGCCGAAGAAGAGATTCGCGGCGAGGTAGGGCATGCCCAAGGTGGTGTAAGCATCCACACCGAACAGCGCCTGCAGCGCGACGATGAGGAGCGGCGTCCAGGCGAGCGGAGAGGCCAGCAAGACCCGCTGCGTCGTGTGGATTCGCACCACGCGGAGGGCCTCGAGGCTACGCTGGCTGCCCGTCACCGGGCCGGTGAAGTCCAGCGTGCGCGCCAGGAGGAACTGCCGGACGGACGAGGCCAGGATGGCCACCGCGGCAATGTCGAGCGCGACGGCGGGGAGGAGGAAGCGTAGCTCGCCAAAGTGGTTGCCGATGAAGGCGCCGAGTGCGGCGACGGCGACCGCGTTGAGGAGCAATTCAATACCGAGTCCGGCCCGCAGTCGCTGCAGCGTCGAACGTGCACGGCTAAAGCGCTGACTTTCGAGCAGCTTCCGGTTGAGGCGAAGTACCTCGTCCAGCTTCTGGTCCTGCACTGCCCACTGCCTCTGCATCTCATCAAGTTCCATGGCACTGTCTCCTTCTCTCATTGCAGGCTGCGAAAGTCCTCGCGCAGGCGCTCCTTGAGGCGGCCCACTCGTGTCGACACGTTGCCGGGACGAATGCCCAGCACCTCGCCAATCTCCGCCTGGCTCTGGCCGTCCAGGTACAGCAGCATCAGGGCGCAGTTGAGGGGGTCGAGGCGCCCGATGAACTGGTAGAGGAGCGCGACATCCTCCGCCGGCTCGGGGTCGGCCTGGCCGATGCTTTCCAGAAGGGTTTCCCCGCCCGGGGCGATGTAAAGCGCCCGGGTGCGCTCTCTGCGCTGGAAGGAGATGGCGACGTTGAGGGCGACCCGGTACAGCCAGGTGGAGAAGCGCCAGCGCTCGTCGTAGCGCGGGAAGGACTTCCAAGCCTGGACGGCCATCTCTTGGACCAGGTCCTCGCGGTCCTCGGCCGAGCGCCCGTACGCCCGAGCCACCTTGTAAAGGAGCCGGCGGTGCTCCTCGAGGAGAGCCAGGAAGCGTTCTTTTGGGTCCGTTACGCTCATGGAAAAGCCGGGGACGAGCCGCAGAGTGCGCGGGTTCACTGTCTGCCTGATGATTCGTCCGAGACGGCCAAATCTCACACCCCCCAGGGCTGGGCCGCGTGGCAGTCACGCGACGAACGTGTCGTACAGACCTCCGGTGCTTCGGGAAGCCATCACGCCGTTGATGAGAAGAAGTCGCGGACGCGCAGCTCTTCCTGGCTTTTCGCCGCTGCAATCTTCGTTTCCACCTTAGGTCCTGCGCCCTCCGGGTACAGCGGCGCAAAAGCTTCGGCAGGAGTCCGAGCGCATGCCTAGTAAGGCAAGGCACGCGAGATGCACATCTGGGGCAGGGAGAGGAGATGCCCGCTCATGTGCCGCCTCGGCGCCATCCTCATTATCGGTTTCATTGCCGCCTATTCGATGGTGGTGGCACTCGGTAAGCCTGAATACCTGGTCAGGGGCTTCATCATCGCCACCGTCGCACTTGGCGTTGCTGTCATCCGGACTTCAGCGAAGGGAGTAACCCTGGACAAGAAGCCGTGAGGCAGAAGCGGTGAGAGCTACGCTCCAATGCAGAAGCGTCGAGAGCCGTTTCGCCTGGTCGATGAGCCCGGCTTCTGCGCGCTACTGACCGTGGGAGTAGCGAGGCTGCTCCGAATCTCTCGGGCGACGGTCTACGCCCTAATCGCGCGCGGAGCACTGCGCACATCAGGCGGACATCCGGGCTGCGGCGGGAGGCAGTTGAGCGCTATTGCGGGTTTTTCAGGGTGAACAGGAGACCAAGACACCAAAAGTCACGATTCTTCCTCTTTCTCTACGGTGACATTCGCCTCATCCCCATCACCTGGATGCAGCCCCAGCAGGCTTCGCCTTTGAGGCCCGGGATCACCCAACCTACTGCGAACGCCTTTTCGAGGTCTGTTGCGCCGTCCAACCCAGAAAGAATGGAAGTGACCTCTGCCGATGTGTACCCGCTCCCCGTCAGCAGCGTCCAGCCAACGCCTCGCCGTGTCGAGGCGGCAACGCCTTCACGCTTGCGAGAGACTGACCTCATTGTGGGGCGGATGGCTCACTCTCAGAGCTTCACAAACCGATAGGCGAAGCGATCGGTCTCGCCCTTGATCAAAGGATCGAATACCTTGGTGGAGTGCGGATCATCCTGGTTTGCCAGCGCGGTGCTTTCCGCGTCCAGCACAAAGCCTGCCGTTTCCACCTCCGCACGAACAGCCGCAGGCTCGATCCGATGCAGCGACTCGGCACGACTTGTGCCGGTCCCAGTGGCGGCAACGTGGTCAACGATGACGTAAAACCCACCAGGCTTGAGTCGCTCATAGACGGCTCGATTGAAGCCGGCTGGGGTTGCGCCTCTGGCTTGGATAAGGCCGGTATGGAGATCGTGGTAGAACAGGTGCAGCCACACGACATCCGCTGGTTGCGAGCTCTCCGGCAGCGCCAGAAGGTCCGCTGAGATAACCTGCACATTCTCTCGCCCCGGTTCCTTCGCCAGCGCCCGCATACGGCCGACCGGATCGCCCTTGAAATGAGCGATCTCGGCCGGCACGAAACTGGAGACCCGTCCCTCGGGTCCGACGATGTCAGAAAAGAGGCGGGTCCAGTCTCCGTTGCCTGGAAACACATCGATCACAATAGAGCCCGCAGCAACTCGTGCGAATCGAATCAACTCAGAAAGCTTGGATTGCTGGTACATCGGGGCCTCCGGGCGTTGGCGCGAATTCAGATGGCCGACAAGCCGCCGTCGACGGACAACTCCACCCCGTTCACGAAGCTCGAATCGTCTGAAGCAAGAAACAGCGCCACCGTTGCAATCTCCTCAGGACGACCCATCTTTCCCCGTGGGATCAGGGATTCGAACATCCGCTTTGCCTCCTCGGTGAGAACTTGGTCCTGCATCGGTGTGGCGATCGGCCCCGGGCTCAGCACATTCACCCGGATATTCCTGGCCTTCAGTTCGTTAAGCCAAGTGCGTGCGAATGAGCGCAACGCCGCCTTGCTCGCCGCATACACGCCATAACCGGGAAAACCTTTCACCGAAGCAACTGACCCGGTCATCAAGATCGATCCGCCATCGTTGAACAGCGGCAGCGCCTTCTGAACCGCAAACAGCGTGCCGCGCGCATTCAGACCGAAGGCCGCATCGAAGTGCTGCTCGGTAATTTCGCCCAGTGGTACGGCTTCGCCCGTGCCAGCGCTCGCGAACAGGATGTCGATCTTGCCCTTCACCCGCTTGACCGTGTCGAACAGACGGTCGAGGTCGTCGAGATTTGCCGCGTCACCGCGCACCCCGGTCACGTTCCGGCCAATGAGCTTGATGGCCTCATCAAGCGCCTCCTGCCTCCGGCCCATGATGAAAACATAGGCGCCTTCTTCAACGAACCGCTTGGCGCTCGCCAGCGCCATGCCGCTCGATCCACCCGTGATGACTGCAACTTTACCTGCAAGCTTTCCCATGACTGTTCACCTTTCGGCGTGTATCTTGTGGATCACTGATCCGGATATACGGTTCAGTGCTCCACTTGTCAAGGCAACCGATGCGAGCCGACGCCAGGAAAAATCACAGCCACCTGCTCGCAGTCGCGCGTAACGTCGTCACCGAGCACGGTGCCGATGCGTCCATGCGAGATATCGCCCGTCGGGCCGACGTCGGGTTGGCCACATTGCTTCGTCATTTCCCGACGCGAGAGGCCTTGTTTGAAGAGTTGCTGCGTACGAAGGCGGACGCTCTGACGCAGAAGGCAGCCGAGCTCGAAACGTCGAAGCCACCGGACGAAGCGCTCATGTCCTGGTTTCGCGAAGGGGTGGCGTTCGTCCAAAGCTATAGCGGCGTTTGCGCCTTGATGGCGAGCGCCCACGCGGACCCGGACTCCGCGCTTTACGCTTCAAGCACAACGCTGCACTCAGCGGGCGCGCGACTACTCGCCCGTGCTCAGGCCGAGGGAACGGCGCGCGCCGATATGGACGGAGAGGACCTGTTCGCCCTGATGTCGGCGCTTGGCTGGGCGGTCGGCCAAGCCTCATTCGCGCCGCGGGCCGATCATCTTTTTCGCATTATCGCGAGCGCCATCCTGACAAAGCGGCCTAGCAAAAGAAGCTCACGATGAATCCTGAGACGCTGCGGGCGCCGGTAGGAGATGCCAGCTCAGGTCCGGCCAGCGCCACGGCACTGAAGGGCGACAATCTTAGCTAGGAGCACGAGCCCCACGAATCCCGTCGGGCCGAGTGCCGAGCGAGAAGCTGCTGCTGGTGGGGACCAAGTCCACAAAGGCTCGGTCCGTGTGTCCATTCCGGCAACCACCGGCAGCCCCTTCTGGAACATGGTGGGGTGGCGCGATGACGTCGTTCACCTACCAAGGCGACATCGTGCTGGCGTGCTACGCCGGGGAGTTTCGACTTGAGTCGAGCGCAGAGGCCGTCAAGCTCGGCGAACTCGACTAGGCCGTCCACACGCCCACATTCGCGCGCCAAATGCCGGATTTGGTTCGCTTCATTGCGGCAGGTTGGAGAGCAGAGCGTCCTTCACAGAAGTCGCGCGCGCACTGATGCCTTGAAGTACGGTCGGAACCCCAAGGAGACTCTCCGAATGAGCGAGCGACCTGCGAAGGGGGGCAAGCATTCTTCAGGCTCCACCCACCGGCACGAGCACGAACACGAGCACACGCATCCACACCCCGGCCACAACCATCCGGGCACGCCGCCCGGGACCACGCACAGTCATCCGCATACGCACGAGCACACTCACGAGGACCAGCACGACCATGATGGTGCCCACGACCCGGCGCAGCCCCACCCCGGAGCGCCCGACCCCGCTCACCCTCACAAGCCGTAGCACCAAGTCGCTCGGCGGGTTCAGCCGGTAGTGCCGCAGGTCGGCCCAACTTCCCTCGCCGTCGAGGTGCACACTCTGGTGCTAGGCCGTGCCATCACCGGAATCGACGCCATGGGTTAGGGCGCTGCAGGTGCCGGCCGAGGTGGGCCTGAGACTCGTTTGCTCCCCCTGGACCGCGGTTTCAGCCAGCGCGGAACGTCAACGCGACCGCGGCGCTTCCGTGGGTTTGAAGCGGCACGGGGTCTCTAGGGGCCCGAGCATTCACCCCAGGGACGTGAAGACTAGATGACCCGCTAGGTATCGACCGACCCGTTGACCGATGCACCGAGGTTTAGGACTGTGGGGAGGGAGGCTTAGAAGGCGCCTGCTTCCACACCTCGCATGACAACGGTCAGCCCTCACTCTCGACGCGGCTTCACGCTCATCGAGCTGATGATCATCCTCGCCGTCATCGGCCTTCTTTCGGCCATCGCCATCCCAAACTTCATGCGGTATGCGGCCCGCTCCAAGCAAGCCGAGGCCAAATCCAACCTTAAGGCGGCGTTTACCATTCAGCGCGCGCAGTTCCAGGAGTCAGACAAGTACCTCACCGCCGTCCATGCTCTCAGCTTCTCGCCGGAGCGCGGAAACCGCTACTACTACGCCTTCAGCGCCGCCCCGGCGTCGGTTGAAAGCCGAGCGGCCATCACCGTCGTCACCGCGACGACAGACGAAGCCGTTACGGTGGACACCTTCAAATACCCAGGCGCGAACCCTGCCCCACCGCGCAGCGCCTTCGCTCCGGTGTGGGCAGCCAACGAGGGCATCGCGCCAGCGGCCGTGGGCGTCACCGGCGTCTGCCCGGATTGCAACTTCCTCGCGGACGCGACCGCCAACATTGACAACGAGGCTGTTGGCATCGACCACTGGATTGTCTCCAGCGTGGACTTCACGCAGGTCCCCGTTTGCGGCGATCCAACTTCTACCCAGACTCCTGCCGGCCAGCCGTTTAACAACTACGACGACGTGGCCTGTCCGTAGACTTTGGGGCCACAAGAAGCCCCCCCAGCAGCCTTCGGCCCGAGCGTCATGCGAAGTCGCAGTCAGGCCATCGGGGGGCCGTCAGGACGACGCGGCGGTCTCCTCGGCGGGCACTGGACGGCCGTCGGCGGTGCCTCCTCGGCTTCCGTCTTCTGCCTTGAGTGCAACTCCTCCTCGCTGAGAAACCCCACCGGCTCGTCGGGGCGGTTGAAGAAGCGCAGCCAAAACCA
>CAVUXN010000003.1:0-39402 GCA_963745475.1 uncultured delta proteobacterium | reverse complement strand
CGTGCTGCCTGAGCTGCCTCCGTCTGCCAACCCTCCCAACCGCCGTCCGAAGCCCGCGCGCCAGCCTGCTGCTGCTGCCGCCTCCGTCCAGCCGCCGCTCTCAGCAGTTGCCGCCACGCGCCCGCCACTCGGCCGCTCCCAGCCTCGCCCAGGCTGCCCACCCGTGCGAGGGAGGCTAAGGGAAGCGGGGGGGGAGGGAAGGCGGGGGGGAGGGATGAAAAGCCATGACAAGAAAACGGGCATCTATCGCGTCAGGGTGAACGTCCGCGGGCGTAACGCATTCAACGCGCTCATCGTCAACACGTATGAGTGCAAGGTGAAGGATGGCAAAATCCTCTCCTCTACGAACTTGGGAAATTGAAGAAGCTCCTCCAGGTGTGCACCCCGCCGTAGTTTTGACGGACGCGGATTCACCCGTGCGGTCCTTGGGCGCGGCGCAGCACCGCGTTTTCCACCGCTTCGCGCGTGGGCAACCTCCGGGCGTGTCGTGCGCAAAGTCCACTCCGCGCGTTGAGCCTGTCCGGGTTAAGGGCGCCACCGCAAACTCTACACCGCGAAAATTCTCGCAACTCCCGCGCGAAGGAACTCCCGCCTGTCGGCGTCCGCGCGGCGCATTCTGTCCGCCGCGCGCGCCTCGGACTCGGCCTTTCCGTCCCCGGCCCACGCGTGCTGCGCCGAGAGGGAGAGACTAGAGGGCACACGGCCCCCGAAATAAACTCGGCGCGCCTGGCGCGCCTATGGTGGCAACCAAACACGCCGTCGGTTCCCGGCCGGTTTCGCTGCAACGCGTGAAGGGCCGTCTGTCCAATTTTTTTAACGGGTAGTTGTCCGCGTTGAGACGAAACCCATGGCCTTAAACAGGGCCCGGCCGCGCGCCGTCTCCGTACTGTCCCGCCGACGTGACTCGGCTTCTGTGGGCCCGCTTCCGCGAAGCTGGGTTGAGGAGTGCCAAAAACTTGGCGCGCATTTCCTCGGCCGTAGGTCGCTTGGCAAGGGGCTTTCCCTCACCCACCCGCTGGATGCGGCCGTCCTGGTGGCGCACGAGGGCAGCAAAAAACCCACCGCCCTTTTTGCGCGCCGGCTTGGAGGTGGTGTCGGCGTCCGCGAAGTAAGCGGCGTGGAATTTTCGTCTAAACTTTGCTTGCGTGGCCAGCACCAAAAGCTTTCCCATTGCGACGTCCATTTTTTATTTCTCCGGCGGTGGTGAAATGATGCCGCACTTTTCGAGCCGCTCCCTCCTAAACCGGGTGCGGCTGTTCGCGGAAGCTAAAGGACGCGCCCTCTTTTACCGTCGGGAGTCTTTTCGTTTGGAGGGTGCAAGTGGACGGCGTACTCAATGCCGCCAACAGTGCGCGCCGTCCGAGGCGGCCGGTGAGAAATTCCGCAACCTCCAACACCCCGGAGTCCGGTGGGCAACCGTCAAACTCAAACGTGGGCGCCAGCAATTGCAGCGCGAGACGCGCACTGGCAGGAATTTTTCCAAACTCCGCGCGGGCCGTGTCTGCGTCGGCTCTTGCCGTTTCGAGTGGGGGCGCAAAGCCTCCACCGCGGCAGAAAATGCAGAGGTAAGTTTTTCTGCGGACGCGGTGGCCTTGGCCCCGGCCGCCTGGGCTCGGGCAAACTCGGCCTTGCACTCGGTATAAAGTTTCAAGGCGGCCCGCGCTTCGGCCGCCGCCTGCTCTGCACGGGCAACTGCCAATTGCGTTTTTGTTTGGGTTGGCGGCTCCGTTAATCTAAATTGTGGATCCCTCCCTTGACTTGTTTTCGCGAGGGCCGCGTTGGCCTCAGTGTCCAGGCGAATGGCCTCGGCCAGGAGGGCCTCAGCCCTTTCTAAAACGTGAGTGGCGTCTAGGACGGCGTTGGCCAAGGGCGCTCCTTCAGGGGAAGAAAAAACTGCGGGCCCGTGGCAAGGGAGAATGCCAGATTCCCCGCCAGGGCCCTGGAGGCACCGCATGCCGACGGTGGCCAACTCGCGCTCCGCACAAACCCCAATAGCCACGGGCTCTCCCTCAACAAAGAGCCCAAACCCAAAGGCTTGTGCGTCACTAGCATGGTGGCTGCTGCCGGCATGGTTTAGGCCTCCAACCTTCACCATGCCAAATAGCGAGAAACCTGCAACAATCCGCCGCGCGGGGCTGCGTTGGCTTATGGTTTTAGGCGGAAACTCAACTCAAGAGGTCTTGAAGACCTCTAAAGTCACCGCCGGCGCGCCTTGCTGGACTCGTACTCCAGAGCGGCCGCGCGCGCCTCGGGCGAGACGTGAAACGGCACCGGGCTAAACACGGAGCGCGGCCTCGGCGCCTCGGCCTCCTGGGGCCCAGCACTCCGCGCCACGGGCGCACCTGCCTTCACCGTCCAGGCCAAACCCTCGCAGGGCCCTGGTGGTGGAGGCGTACAGCATGGGCCACGTGCTGGGTGGGCAGTCCGGGGCGTTTAACCTGGCCAGGGCCCGGCACAGGGCGCCCAGGGCGGTGGCTTTGCTGGGGTGCCACCGCCCGGCCGCGTCGAGTTGGGGTGCCAGGGTGCGCCACTGTGCGGCCGCTGCACGGGGCAGGGAAGGGGGAGGAGGGCCGACGGGCGGGGGCAGAATGTGGGCCCCGTGCCACTCGAATGGGTGGAAGTGGCGCCGCTTTGCTGCGCCGCTCGCCTTTCCGCCCTCGGGCCTCGCGCCCTGGGCGCAGCGTCCCGCGCAAGGCTTTCTCGGCCAAACTCAACTTTGGGGGCATGCCGTTTCTCCGTCGTGCGGCCGCTTTCTGCGGAGTCCACCGGAGTCCTGCGGCGCCCAGGGTGCAGCACGTGGGGCCGAGCGGCCGGCTCCTAGCGGCGTCCGTTTTGGCCTACCAAAAACGGCTGGCGGTGGCGGTTTTGGCTTCACTTTGGCTTGGCGGTATTTTGGTTAAACGTGCGTGGGCTGTGCAGTTTTTTGGTGGCGGGGCGGGTGCTCGACCGAATCGGCCGGAAACTCGACTGGCGCCCCAGTCAACACAAGAAGGTGACCGTCTTCATCGCAAGCGGTCTCCACTCGGTGAGCTGAATCGCGCCGAAGGTCAATCCGAGTCTGGGACTTTAATTTCGGTACCGTCATCGAAGATGATTGTCGAGACCTCGAACGAGCTCTTGAGCTTGTCGAAGTCCGTATTCCAAAATTTCTTGTCCCTGTCCATAAATTGATTCATGCGGACACTGCCCTTATAGACTACGGTCCCCTTGGCAGGGATGCCATCGTCGTATGATAGAGAAAACTCCTTGGACTCTATCGCCGAAGATATCGTTGACGATCAATCTGCCCTTGATTCCACGGATGCCCTTGTTACCCTTGTTTTCAAATGCAATCCTCGAGCTTAACATGTCGTTGTCCAAATTCTCCTTCGGAGTTCGTCTTGCTGACAAGCGCCGCCGAGAATATGGCAGCTAGCTCATCTTGTTTTGCTTTGCGCTCAGCATCAACCTTTGCTTTGAGTGCGGCAGCTTCAGCTTCTTTCTCTTTCTGCTTCGCTAGCCACTCGTCCTGATCGGCTAGAGCCTGTCGAACGGTTGTTCCTGGTGGGATTTCCTTTCCGCCGAATGCATTGCGCATCGTCCAGCCCATCAATTTGCGGCCTTCGTCGGCGGTCAGCTTCTGCCCGAGTTCCTCGCGCTGCTTGTCCGTAAGTTTGGCGACGTCGTAGTTCTTCGGATCTGAGCATCCGCTCAGGAGCAACGACGCGGCAAAGAGCGTTGAAACGGAAATTGTCGTCAGTGCAGAAGGCATTGGTCTAGTCCCCTCCAAATCAGCGCGTTTGTATAGAAGGTAGCACTCTGAAGAGCCGGCTGTTTGAGCGGTTCTGCGCCAGACCGGGTCCGCTTTGACCGGGCTCAGCGAACCATTGCGGCCCTACTGCGACTTGAACACGGCGCAGGATTCTGCGTACTCCAGCAGTTTACGATCCAGTGCAGGATGGCGAGCGAGCCACTCCCTCACAACAGCTTCAGTCCCTGGGTCTTCGAGATGGTTCAGGCCGTGCAACGCCCCTTCCTGACAGGATCTATCCTCGACATTGAGGATTTGGCAGAGCACGTCGAACATGACCTGGCGTAGCCGCGCCCCATCGGGAGATTGGTCATAGTCCATGCGGCCCAACAACGAATCCCACCACATGTAGCTGACTGAGCCGAGCGGTCCACGCGCGAACAGGCGAAGGAACAATTCGTACATCGAACGGACTAGGCGCTCACGTGAGTCGAACGAGAGCTGCGAGGACCAGACCAATGCGTCGAGCCCGCCTTCGACCATTGGTGACATCATCGCCCAGAAGCCTTCCTCCAACTGGTCCTTCGAGTACCTGTCGAAGAGAGGCTCCGGTGCGATGAATAGACGGATGAAGCTCTCCGCGTAATGGAGGGGCTCGCAGCGAACCTCAAGGTTCCGGTACCAAGCGAAGTCCGGATCCTTCTTGGCTCAATGGCACGAGGGTCTATGACGCGGTCGAACCAGAACCTAACGAAGTCATCGAAGCTCGCGTTCGAAAGATCCACTTCGACAGTCGGGTCACCTTCAGCGCGGTCCACTGTGATTCGATTGTACTTGGTCAGTCGATCAGGGTCATTTAGCGACGCACGAGCCGATGATTTGGCAGACTGTCTCGATGATCTGCTTCGAAGTCTCCCTGAACGGACGGCGGCTGACTACTGCTGGTATCCCTGGCTTCGCCGTGCTCAACACAATACTCAACTGGGTTAACCGTAGGCCAAGACCTGGTCGCGCGGGCAGTTCCGAGCTTTGTCTCAGTGTAGGTGGCCTCGATTCGAACGGGCCCGACTACGCCGGTTACGGAACGTTCCTCGATTGGGTGAGGCGCCCACTGAAGTCCGGGGACCTTGTAAAAGTTCGTGTTCTAGAGCGCGAGTCTGCAGACCCTCCAACCGCGAGGCGCAGCGACTCCAAGGCGGAGCTAGAGCGGGACCGTAAGGATAGCAATCGCTACTACCTAAAGGAGCATCTTAAGAGGAGAAAGGAAATCGACACCGCCATAGCTCGCCTGAAGCGTGCTGTTCGCGAGGATGAGAAGCCGAAGACGAAGAGCCCAACTCGGGCAATCGCGGTCCGTCGCCGCCGGAACAATTCGAAGGCGGGCAGGTGATGGCCCTTGGCAACGACGGGATTCGGCCGGACGCTCTTGAACTGAGGATTCGCTTCGCCTGCGGAGCGATTGCTCGGGTCTCTCGTCGGAGCGGGTGGGCTAGGTTGCCGTGGCGCCCCTTCCGTCGGAGTGCTCGTGTGTTGCGTCGTCGTCGGTGGCCTGGTCGGCGGAGCGCTCGCTCGCTACTTCGGAGACCGGTTCTGGGCATCGTTGCGACGCACGTGGCCGTTTTAGGCTGGAGGTCGGTCTGTTCCGCTCTTTCATCGCTGGTATGCGTGCCGCGCGGAGAATCGGCGCCGCCGAGAAGCGAGCGAAAAGTGGCGACGTCGAAGGAGCGATGCGCGCCTATGCCGAGGCGCTGCAGATTCTTGACCAACCCGGGGTCGACCTGGAAGCACCGTGGTGCGGCTCCGCCGCGACCGTGGCGCTCTGGGGCTACTGTTGGGCAGCGGCGCAGTTGCGACGACACGCAGAAGCCGCAGAACTACTTACTCGGTGGCGGAGCCGCTACCTCCCGTGGCTCGCAGCGCCGGTCACCGCCGATCAGGCGCAGTACCTCAAGTGGTTTGAGGAGTTGGTACAGTGGAGGCAACGGTGAAGGCGATGGCACTCGGAACCGATGGGATTCGATCGCGCCGGCCCGGCGTGGCCGCACGTCCCGAGTCGTCCCAGTGTCGTCCCACGCAGGGACGACAGGCGAAGGGTATGAGGGTACGGGTAGGAGGAGGGGACGACCCTAGGGTGTCGTCCCTCCCCCCGGAATCCCTAGGGGACGGGACCATCGGTTTCAGAGGGGAAACCAGTAGGTGTCGTCCCACCCTCGGGACGATAGAAAGTTCCTGGTTAAACACGTTTTACCTGTCTAAAGTTAAAAGTTTCACGGCCTATCGTCCCGAGTCGTCCCTTTCTCAGGGGTGTTATTCCGAGCGGCCTCCTTCGCCCGCAAACTCCACTCCAGCGTCCGTTAGCTGGTAGGAAATTCCACGTCCCACGGCGATGGCCTGAACCGCATGGTTTTTTGTCAAGCCTTCTAGCAAAGCGGCAATGGGTTTACGTCCGCCCAAAATTTTGTCCTTGACGCTCGCAAGGCGGTTAATCGTTACAGGTCCACCGGCTTTGTCGAGGCGCGCAATGTGGTAGCAGAGCCGCTCCACTTGCTTGGCCACTTTTTCAGCATGGCGGGGCAGCGTGGCGCCGGCCTCTTTGTCCAAAATCCTTTTGGCGGCGGGGTTCTTGGCCACGTCCTCCGGCCTGAGCAACACTGCGCCGTACCCCTCAGTGGGCACAGCAAGTAGAGTAACGCCCGTATTTTTTCTGCCAGACGTCGGGCTAGGCTTGTCCTGCTTTATAAACAAAATTGCGTCCTCAGCTACACGAAAGCCGAACTCCTTGCAGCGCGCCGTCACATTGGCGAAGGCGTCTTTGCGCCGGCCGGGGTTGTTGGGCAATGGGGCCAAGCCAAACATCCCGCGCATGTTGCTAGCGTACGTACCGCCGCGTGCGGACTGTCCATCCGTCGTTCCGCAACCTGAGCGGCCTTGGTGTCATGGTGCAGCGGCGTGGAAGCGGCGCCAATCTCGGTGCACGGATCTCCAATGAGTCCCATCAACATGGCCACGGTGTTGTTGTCCTCCACCGTCACCATGCGACTCACCGTGTCCAGCACCACCCAATCCACGTGGAACACCCGCAAGTCCTTGCGCACCAACTCCGCGAAGTGCTTGTACCTCTCAGTCGGCGCGGGCTCGTGGGTGGCAGTGCTGACAAAATGCGCTTGCTTGTTGGGCAGCGAATAGATGTGAATGCGCTTGAGCACCGCATCCAGGTTTTTGTAAATGTCCGGGTAAAATTCGGCCATGCCGTGCAGCTTCCGCAGAAAGACGCCCTCGTTGTCCTCCAGCGAAATGAAGCAACTGACGCCCGGCTGTAACGGGAAGCCCCATATGCTGGTGTACCCGGCCGCGCGCAGAAGCATAATTTGCAGCATGGCCGTGGTCTTGTAGCTGCCCCAACCACCGTGACACCCGCATACCTCGCAGCAAGTGACAAAGGGTTGAAAAATAAATTTCTCCGCTGGCGGGTTGCGGACTTTTGTCGCCGTCAACACCAACTTGTTGGCGCGCGAAAATGTTTTCGGCTTCCAGGGTCGCGTGTAATTCGGCTGTGGTGGGTGCGGTAAGGCTAAGCCCATGCCCGTTGCGCGGACTCATTTCGCCGCCTTCGCCACCAGGCGGGAAAATTTACTTAGGCCCAACTTTTGTAACGCCGCGTTGGCGTCCTTAAAGCCGGGGAGTGTTAGCCGTCGGCACCGCGTATTCCAAGAATGGCGGTTGCGGCGGTAGCGGCCTTCTCGCCTTCAACGTCCGCATCGGTGGCAAAATAAATTCTCGCTTGAGTTTGGAGTGGTGCCAGCACGGCGGCGGTAGCGGTGTTGGCGCCATTGGGAAGGCTTACGGCCGTGTAGCCAGCGGCGGCCATGGTGAGGGTGTCCAACTCTCCCTCCACCAAAAAGGCGATGCCGCGCGGGCGCAGCGCTCCACATTGTAGAGGTACTGCGCCGCACCGGCCGGGTACCGCTTAAAGTCTTTGGTGGAGACGCGGCGGCATTTAAAAACTTCCGCTTGGTGGCCACGGAAGTAGGGAAACATCAACCACCCGTCGTCCAGGCCGAGGCGGTGGGCCATGCTGACGGCCTCGGGTATGCGCCTTTCCTCACGGAGGTACGCCCGTGCATTTTGTGCAGTGGGAATGCCCCAGCCGGTGGGGTGGAAGAGGGCAGCGTGCGTCCGGGCCACTTCCCTTGAAGGGCGGCCAGCACTTTGGCCGTGGGCGGCGGCAACAGGGCCGCCTGTTTACATATGACGCTGGCGGTGTCCGTCTTTGGAAACGTCAACTCCTCAGCGCTGGCAAACCCGTGGGCTTCCAGAACACGTTGGGGCGTGCAGCTTGCCCAGCACTTGGGGTGGATGCGCTGGCGTCCGGGGCCGGCGTCCAGAAGCGAGAGTGCCAGCGAGGGGTTTGTGTCCGGTGGGTGGCCCAGGCACCGCGCCTTTCCACGGCCGTTAATAAATTTACCCGCTACGTCGAAATGGGCAAGGACGCTTTCTAGCGTGCGGGGTACGGTGGTGCTGCGCGCGGCGCCCCTACGTTGGGACACTCCAGTACGTTGTTGCATTGTCGAAGCCTTTAAACACCCTGTTAGGCAAGCCCATAAGTTTTCTACCTATAAATGCCTGCGGGTTGCACGGACTGCGGCATAAACTCTTTACGACTGGCACTTGCTAAAGCATTTCGGCCAGCGGCTTTCAAGAGCTATTGGTAATACAGTTGCATAATTTAATGAGGTGCTGTTACAGTTGGCCTCGCCTCAGCGGCGACCTCGAAGCCCGCCGTTGGGGTACCTGTTAAGCGTCCCCATAAAGGACAGGCACCCGGGCACTTCCGGTGAGGAGGCGCCCGGGTGCCAGCAGTCGCCGGGCTCCCACTCCTTAGCCGGCCGCCCGCCACGAGACGTTACGCAGCACGGGCCGTCCGCCGCTACGCGCCAGCTTCCCCTCGGCCGTCACATAGCCAGCGAGAGGGCCGCCGGCATGGGAGCGAAGTGGACAAAACCCACCCCCACAACATCCAGTTGCTAGTCCTGTTTCCGTGCTCGCCTCGCTGCTTGGGGCGGGCACTTTTGCTTGGAGCTCCATGCTCCAGTCGATGCCCCGTCCATCCCGGTTGGTGAAGTCTGCACCCCGCCGGCCTTTCTCCCGTGGCGTCATCACAATCCGGCCAATGTGCTCGCGTAAAAATGGACCGAGCGTCAGAGGGTCATCACGCTGGATGAACGCGCTCAACTGTCGCCACACGGTACGGATGTAGAGGCGCAGGTGATTCGGCGTCCAGGTGTCTGAGGTGACGACGTTGTCTGCCGCCTCGCGGTCGGCCACGCGCCGGGCGAGCTCGGCTTCCGCCTCACGCAGCTGGGCGCGCCCGAACTCACTGACACCGACGTCGCTCAACGTAGCCCACTGCTTCGCCACCGTGGCCTTGGCCTTCCGCACCGCGGCATCCAGGCCGGCGACGTCGAGCTCCTTTGTGCCTTCGCGTTGCTGGCGCATGTACCGGTCGAAGTCCTTGAAGGCGACGTCGCCCTTCTTTGCCGCGAGACTCTGCGCCACCGTCTCACCAACGAAGCGCAGCACGCGCGACTCTTGGATCATGTGGGTGTTGTTGCACGGCCCATGCCTTCCCTTGGACCGGCGCGTGGAGCATCCAAACGAACGTCCATTGCCGCTTCGGCCGGACAGGGACATCGGCCCTCCGCACCAGCCGCACTTCACGAGGGTGGCGAGAGGTGAGGGGACCGAGCCCTTCGTGGCGTGTGGCGTGCCCATCCGCACTGCTCGGTGAGCGATTCGAGCCTGTACGGCGTCCCAGTGCCGGGCAGTGACAATCGCCAGCTTCGGGAGCTCGGTGACCTTGTGCTCCGAAGCTGGGCGGGCATGGGCAACCTTCCGGCCCGTATCGAGGTCCTTAATCCAGGCGCGGACGTTCCAGACGAAGCGTCCACGGTAGCGGTCGTTCCGCAGGATGGCGTTGACGGTGGTGTGCCCCCATCCCTTGCCGGCTTTGTGAGCGTAGCCGAGGCCGGGCTTGTCGTATGGGGCCGGAATAGCGTCTCGGTTGAGTCCGTCAGAGATGGTGCGCAAGCCAGCGCCGGCGGCGTACTCGGAGAAAATTCTCCGAACCACCGCGGCCTGTTCCTTGTTGATGATTGGCACCTTGGGTGACTTCTCATCCTCAGGGTGGACCTTGGTGGTCGAGTAGCCGTAGACGCGCCCACCGCACCAATGCCCCGCCTCTGCGCGGCCCTCTGTGCCAGTGCGTGTGAGACAGCCCGCAGGGGGTAGTTTACGGTAGAGGGCGACCAAGGCGGCCACAGGTGAGTCAGGCGGTGGTAGTGCCTCGCGTCTCGGAGACCGAGGTGACGGAGAAGGCGAAGCGGCGTCGTTTCACGGCCGAATACAAGAAGCGGATTCTGGACCAGGCCGAACGGTGCACGCAGCGCGGTGAGGTTGGTGCGCTCCTCCGGCGCGAGGGGCTGTTCTCGTCTCACCTGGCGGATTGGCGCAAGGCGCGCGACAGAGGCGAGCTGGCGGCCCTGTCGCCGAAGAGGCGCGGCCCCAAGGCGCACATGCCCCACCCGCTGGAGAAGAAGGTCGGCGAGCTGGAGCACGAGTTGGCACGTACCAAGGCTCAGCTTGAGCGGGCGGAAATCATCATCGACGTCCAAAAAAAAGTCTCGCGGCTGTTGGGAGTCCAGCTCCCCGAAGAGAAGACCTGATGGAAGCCGTTGCTCAAGCCAGCGAGACGCTGGGGACAAAGACGGCGTGCGAAGCATTGGGACTGCCCAGAGCGACGTACTACAGGCGGCGCAATCCACGGCGACTGTGCTCGCGGCCGTCATCACCGAGAGCGCTCACCGTTATTGAGAAGACCGAAGTCCTCTCCGTCTTGCATGAGCTCCGGTTTGAAGACCAGGCTCCACGGGAGGTCTATGCACAGTTGCTCGATGAGGGCCGGTACCTGTGCAGCGTGCGCACGATGTATCGGCTCCTGGATGCCCGCGGCGAGGTGAGAGAGCGGCGTAACCAACTTCGGCATCCGAAGTACGCTGCGCCCCAGTTGCTGGCGACCGCGCCCAAGCAGTTGTGGACATGGGACATCACCAAGCTGCTCGGGCCGGCGAAGTGGACGTACTTCTACCTGTACACCATCCTCGACGTGTACAGCCGGTACGTCGTGGGGTGGATGGTGGCGCACGCAGAGTCGGCTGCGCTCGCCAAGCGGCTCATCGCAGACACGTGCGAGCACCAAGGCATTCAGCCGGGCCAGTTGACGCTGCACGCTGACAGGGGCAGCTCCATGACGAGCAAGCCAGTCGCTTTCCTCTTGGCAGACTTGGGCGTAACGAAGACGCATTCACGGCCACACGTCTCAAATGACAACCCCTTCAGTGAGGCGCACTTCAAGACGTTGAAGTACCGACCTGATTTCCCGGACAACTTCGGCTGCATTGAAGACGCGCGCGGATTCTTGGGCGACTTCTTCGCCTGGTACAACGGCGAACACCACCACGTCAGTCTGGGTTTGCTGACACCTGCGGACGTCCACGATGGGCGCGCTGCAATGCGGCTCCAGCACCGCACCATGGTGCTCGCCGCGGCATTTGAGACGCACCCAGAGCGATTTGTGCACGGACTTCCGAGCCCCGGTATCGCGCCGACAGAGGTTTGGATTAACAAGCCGCCGGCTCAGGGCCTGCAAGAGATGGCCACATGAATCGATGGCTGCGCTGGACGACCCGAGCGGGGCTCGGACTCTCGACTTGGCCTACCGCAGCCGCAGCCGAGGTCATGGACAAAGAGACTGTCCCATGGAGTCCGGGCCGTCTCTTCGCGGCTACGGCCGCCCTGGGAATCTGCGTCCTGCTGATGGTTTGGGCGCAACGCATTCGAGACCGCCGCCGGAGATGGGCTCTGGCCCTGTTAGCCGGAACGCTTGCGGTACTCTGGGCGAGCGCAGGAGCATTCGACGATTTCTACAGCGCTGACGTTGGCCCTGCCATGCGCAGGGAGCTGTCAGCAGCTCAAGCAAATGCCTACGCCATCCTCTTGCCGATTGAATCCGCCGCTCCGGCGGTGGCCGTCTTCCTGCTCACGGTGTTTCTCCCGAAGGCGAGGGGCGCAAAACCCCTTCCAAAGGAGGTGTCCGCTCGCTAATTCAGTGACGCTGCTGTCTCATTCCCGTTGACACATTCCGCGGAGGATGAGGCGACGGAGCTTGCGTTCTTCACGGGTGGGGGACCGAACGTGCCGCAGACGCCCACGCTCACTGGCCCCGTGGGCGAACGTGCAGCAGAGCTTGCTTGGGCCTCCAGCGCGCGCCTTGGCAGTCGGCGCCCCGACGGGTGAATGCATCCAGTCCGGTCGGGATCGACGCTGGTGAGAGCCGACGCTCGGAACGCCCGGAGCGGACGCCCGATCCGAGGGAGCGGGCGTCAGCGCGAGGCTCCATCAGGCACACACCGGGAGCTCGCGCTGTGGGTCTGCAACTGCGGCGAGCTCCAGCACTGGCGAACGTTCAACGGTGCTCGAGCTCTCAGGAAAGGTAGCTCGCGAGGATCAGGAGGGCGGCACCAAAGGCAGCCCAGAGGAAGGGCGCTGCCTTCAGCGTCGGGAAGAGTCGTCGGGAAGCCCAGATCGTCCCGGTCACCACGATGCCGCGGCGACCGCCTTCGACCTGGTACCCGCTCGACATGCGCGCAGACCGAACTCGAGCGCACTGGCTCCGGTCACTTCGATGCGAGGCTGGCGATGAGGTCGGATGCCCGCTTCTCGGCGTTGGCGCGGTTGTAGGGGTTCGGAATGGTTCTCGCCGCCTGGAACGCGAGGTGCGCGGTTTCCGTTGCCCGTGACAGCTCGCCCTTGCCGCGAAGCGCGCTCGCCTTCGTGAGGAGCAATCCGGTCCGTCCGATCGGGCCATCGACGTGCAGCAGTCCCCGGTCGCAAGCGGCCAACGCCTCGTCGTGGCGCCCGGCGGCCTCCGCCACCCGAGCCAGCCTCGAGGAGGCCGTGTAGTTCTTCGGCATCGCCCGCTCCGACACCTCGAGAGCCTGCAGGGCCAGCGCAGGCTCGCCCAGCAGCAGCACTGCATCGACGCGGGCAACGTCCAACCCCGAGCGCTCGTCGTCGCTCGACGGGACGACCTGGTCGATCTCCTGGAGCCATCGCTTTCCCCACTTCACGTTCTCGTCGGAGGCGTTGCGGTTCTGGGCGGCCACCATCAGCTGCTCGAAGAGCTGAAAGTGGTCGTCGCGCGGAACCCCGCCGATGGCCGTCGCCTGGACGGCCAGAGGCTCCAGCGTCTTCCGCGCCTCCTGGGCCCAGAGAGCGTCCTCGCCGACGTTCGCACAGCCGAGCCCGACGTGGACGATTCGCGCGAAAATGCTGTCCCGCGGGAGCCCGAGCACATCGGCGGTGGCGGTCTCGGCGCATGTCCGCCACTCGCGTCGCACCTGGAGGGTGCCCACCAGCGCATCGAGCGCACGCTCGCGCTGAGTCCACCGGACGCCTCCGAGCTTCAGAGCTTCCCGGTACGCCTCCGTCGCCGCCGCGAGCTGTCCTCGCCCGGCTGCCCCGTCCCCGCGCGAGAGCGCCGCCGCGGCGCTCCCCTTCTCCGCCGACTGGAAGCCACGTTCTCCTTCCCCGAGAAACCTCTTCAGCTCGGACAGCGACATCCCGCCGACGTGACTGGCGGTGACGCGCTCGTCCGAGGGATCAAGCACGAAGAGCACGGGCGTCCAGGCGACGCCGTGGCGCTCCAGGAAGGCCTGATTCGCTACCTCGTCGTAGTTGAGCTCGAGCCAGACGAACCGTCCGGCCTGCCGCACCAGAGTCGGGTCAGACAGGGTGACCCGCATCAGGCGGCACGAGTATCACCACGGCGCCCAGACATCGACGAAGACCGGGACGTGACGCGCACGTGCCTCCGCCTGGGCGCGCGCGAAGTCATCGGTGATGAACGGCAACGTGCCGCCAGCCGCCGGGACCGTCGCGGCCGCCAGCCAGACAAGAATGAGTTGCCCGCGCATTTTTCGAACCTCCGGTGAGGACGCCGCGAGGGTGGCCTCAATTGGGTCCGGTTTCCAGGGCCGATTTTGGCTTGTAGAATGGACCATTCCGAGGTGAATCTATGCGGCGAACGCGCGGAGTCATGCTGCCACCGGTCCCCGCGGCGCGTGTCAGGCGCCGTGACCTCTACCAGGTGCTCCGCAACGCGATTCTCGGTGGGGTGCTCGCTCCGGGAGATCGGCTGCCGTCGAGTCGTCAAGCCGCGGCGGACTACGGCGTCTCCCGGGGCATGGTCGAGGAGACCTTCGCGCAGCTCACCGAGGAGGGGTTTCTTCGAAGGGGCGTCGGCCGTGGAACGTTCGTCCTCGAGCGTGCGCTCCCGAAAGCCGCCTCAGCCACGCGCCGCCCCCAGCCCCTGCGCGCGCCGTCCCGGCGAGGCGTGGTGATCTCCGCCCACGCTGGCTGCCGCGAGCCCGAGGTTACCCGCGCATTCAACTCTGGCATCGCCGACGCGGGCGAGTTCCCCTGGAGGACCTGGCAGCGAATCCAGGCGCAGGTCTGCCGCACGGAGGGGCCGCGGGCCATGGGTCTGGCCGACCCGCGTGGCGTCCCGGAGCTGCGCGCGGCGATCGCCCGGCACCTGGCGCAGTTCCGCGGCATCCGGTGCGGCGCGGAGAACGTCGTCGTCTTCAACAGCGCCCAGCAGGCGATCTATCTCCTGGCCACCCTCCTGCTCGATCCGGGCGACCCGGTGTGGCTAGAGGACCCAGGCTATCCCGGAGCGCGCGCGGCGTTCGAGCTTGCGCGAACCCGCGTGGTCCCGGTCCCGGTCGACGACCAGGGCATCCAGGTCGACGCCGGCATCCGCCGGGCGCCGGACGCACGACTCGTGTACCTCACGCCGCCTCACCAGTACCCGACCGGAGTCAGCCTCGGTCTCGATCGGCGACTCGCCCTCCTCGAGTGGGCAGGTCGCAGCAACGCCTGGATCATCGAGGACGACTACGACGGTGAGTTCCGCTACTTCGGCCAACCGCTGACGACGCTCCACGCGCTCGATCCGAGCTCGCATGTGCTCTACGTGGGGACGCTGAGCAAGGCGTTGTTCCTCTCGCTCCGGCTCGCCTATGCGGTGGTTCCGGAGGACCTGGTGGAGCCGCTCGCGAACCTCCGCACCCAGCTGGATGGCTTCTCGCCCGCGCTCTCCCAGCTGGTCACGAGCCACTTCATGGAGGAGGGGCATTTCTCCTCGCACCTGCGGCGCATGCGTTCGATCTACTCGGCCAAGCGGTCCCGGCTCGTCGAGGCGTTCGAGCCTCTCTCCAACGGCGGGTGGAGCTGGTCGAGCAACCCCGCGGGGTTCCATCTCCTGCTGCGGCATCCCTCGGGCGACCTCGTCCGCGAGGTCGCGGCACGAACCGGACTCGACCTCGCCCTGCTCAGCTCGTACCGGATCCGCCGCGCTCCGGACGACGGCCTGTTCCTGCGTTTCGGCGGGCTCTCCGCGGAGCAGTTGGGCGCGGCCATTCCGGAACTCCTCGCCGCCGTCGCGGACCGCCCGCATTGGTAGCGTGCTCCGGAACCCTCTCCATCGGCGCGGGAATCGCTGGGGACGGCCGCTCACCTCGACTCGGTCCCCCAGCCTTGAAAGTGGCCCCCACACGCGCGAGAGGCTTCCGCGCAACGTGTCGCCACCGTTCATGCTTTCCGAAGCGAGGAGTACGGGACTTGAACCCGTGACCTCCGGCGTGACAGGCCGGCGTTCTAACCAGCTGAACTAACTCCCCAGCACAACGACAACCTTGGGCGGGACAGGGGTCGAACCTGTGACCCTCGCCTTGTAAGGGCGATGCTCTACCGCTGAGCTACCCGCCCGGCCCGAATAGAGGCTGGGCTCTTACTGGCCGATTCCCCGGAGTGTCAAGGACGCACGGCCTCTTCTCATAGCAGCACTTGTGCGGACTGCCTTGAGCGGAACCGGAGACGTCGGTCGGCAACTTCGGTTAGGCGGGGTGAGTCGACATTCGGAGGCATGCCCTTCCTGCTCACGCTGTAGGCTGAGGCCTGTCGATGAACGACCGCATCCTCCGTGCCGCACGCCGGCAGCCCGTGGACGTAACGCCTGTCTGGCTCATGCGGCAGGCGGGCCGCTACCTGCCCGAGTACCGCGCCATCCGCGGGAAGGTGCAGTTCCTCGAGCTGTGCAAGACGCCGGACCTCGCGGCCGAGGTCACCGTGCAACCCGTGACCCGTCTCGGGGTGGACGCGGCCATCATCTTCTCGGACATCCTCATCCCAGTCGAGGCGATGGGGATGGAGCTCGAGCTGGGCGACCGGGGTCCACACTTTCCCCAGCCGTTGAGGACTTCGGCCGACGTCGAACGCCTGGCCATACCCGACCCGGAAGAGGCGACGGGCTTCCTGGCCGAAGCCATTCGGCGGACGCGCCGGGCGCTCTCGGACAGCGTCCCGGTCATTGGCTTTGCTGGCGCTCCCTTCACCCTGGCGGCGTACATGGTGGAGGGCGGCGGCTCGAAGAGTTTCATCCTCATCAAGCGCCTCCTCTTCGAGCAGCCCAAGCTGGCCCACGCCCTTTTCGAAAAGCTGACGGAAACGCTCATCCCTTATTTGAAGATGCAGGTGGCCGCGGGCGCACGCCTCGTCCAAATCTTCGACTCCTGGGGCGGCGAGCTCGGGCCGCAGGACTACGAGGCATTCGCATTGCCGTACCTCCAGCGGATGGTGGCGGCCCTAAAGGCCACCGGCGTGCCAGTCATTGTCTTCGGGACGTCCATGTCGACACTGCTTCCGCAACTTGTCCGGACGGGAGCGGACGTCATTGGCTGTGACTGGCGGATTCACCTGGACGAGGCGCGGGCCCGCGTCGGGCCCGAGGTGGCGCTTCAAGGCAACTTGGACCCGCTGGCACTGTTTCTTCCAGCCGCTGAGCTCGACGCGCGGGTACAGGACATTCTCCGCCGCGCAGGCCCGGTGGGGCACATTTTCAACCTCGGGCACGGCATTCTGCCTCCGACGTCGCCCGAGGCGGCCAAGGCGATGGTGGACGCAGTCCACCGCTTCGGCCGGCACGGGCCCACACCGGCCGGCTGAACGGCGTGTGACTTCGTCGGTGAGACCTGCCGGTGGCTGACGGCCTCCTCCCTGCGCGTTGACAGGGCAGTCAACGTCTGGTCAAAGCCCGAGGGCCATGGCGTCCCTCGGTGTGGCGGGAAAGACCCGCGCAGCAATTGTCCACGGCCTAAGGACGCCCTTCGTCAAGGCGGGAGGCGTCTTTCAGACGCTCACCGCGCTCGACCTCGGTCGGGCCGTGGTCCAAGAGCTGGTGGAGCGCTCCGGCGTCGACCCGAGCACCATCGACCAACTCGTCTTCGGCCAAGTCATTCCGACACTGCTGGCCCCGAGCATCGCCCGGGAGGTGGTGCTCGCCTCCGGCCTTCCGCGCACCATTGAGACGCACACCGTGGCTCGGGCGTGCGCCACGAGCCTCCAGGCCTTGACGGACGTGGCCTCGGGCATGGCCTTGGGGCTCTCCGCCGTGGCCATTGCCGGCGGCACCGAGTGCATGTCGGATGCCCCGGTGTTTGCGAGCCGCCCCTTGGCTCGGGCGCTGGTGAAGGTGTCGCGCGCGAAGCGGCTTCCGGAGAAGCTGCGGGCCTTCGAGGGACTCCACGCTGCGGACCTCGTCCCTGTCCCGCCGGCAATTGCCGAGTACTCCACCGGCCTCAGCATGGGGCAGAGCGCGGAGAAGATGGCGCAGGAGAACCACATCTCCCGCGCCGAACAGGACGCCATTGCGCTCTCCTCCCACCGGAATGCAGCCCAGGGCTGGAAGGAGGGGCACTTTGACGCCCAGGTGTTTCACCTGGCCATTCCCCCTCGGTACGAGAAGGTGGTCGAGCGCGACGACATTGTGCGCCCGGACACGAGCGCCGAGGCACTCGCCGCGCTGAAGCCCGTCTTCGACAGAAAATACGGCACCGTTACCGCCGGCAATTCCTCGCCCTTAACGGACGGCGCAGCGGCCCTCCTGGTCATGAGCGAGGAGCGGGCGCGTGCGTTGGGGCTCGAGCCACTGGGCTACGTCCGTGCCTTTGCCTACGCCGCCACGGACCCGGCGGACCAGCTGCTTCAGGGGCCAGCCTACGCCGCGCCGGTGGCGCTCGACCGAGCCGGCATGACGCTGAAGGACATTGAGCTCTTCGAGATGCACGAGGCTTTCGCGGCGCAGCTGGCCAGTAACCTCCAGGCCTTCGCCTCGGAGGCTTTCGCCAAGAGGCTGGGGCGGAAGGCGGCGCTGGGCGAGGTGGACAGAAGCCGCCTCAACGTGGATGGGGGCTCCATTGCCCTGGGGCACCCCTTTGCCGCCACCGGCGCGCGGGTGGTGCTCCAGGCCCTGCACGCGCTTCGCCGGAAGAACCTCAACACCGCGCTCTGCACCGTCTGCGCCCAGGGCGGGCTTGGTGCGGCGCTCGTCCTGGAGCGCAGCTGACATGGCCGAGGCACTCCGCTACGAGGTGCGGGACGGCGTGGCCGTCCTCACGCTCGACTTGCCCGATGAGCCCGTCAACACGCTGTCGCCCGCCACCGCCCTCCTCTTTGACAGGGCGCTGTCTCGTGCGCTCGAGGACACCGGCGTCACCGCGGTGGTGTTTACCTCCGGGAAGCCGGAGGGCTTCGTCGCCGGAGCCGACGTCCGGTGGCTCGGGAGCTTGCGGACGAAGGAGGACGGTGAGCGAGCCTCCCGAGAAGGACAGGAAGGCTTCGCGCGCCTGGCCGCGTACCCGAAACCGGTGGTGGCCGCCATTCACGGCGCCTGCTTGGGCGGCGGGCTGGAGTGGGCGCTGGCCTGCACCTACCGGCTGTGCAGCGACGCGCAGAAGACGCAACTCGGGCTTCCGGAGGTGCAGCTCGGCCTCGTCCCCGGAGCGGGCGGGACGCAGCGACTTCCGCGCCTCATTGGCATTGGACAAGCGTTGGACCTCATCCTCACCGGCAAATCCGTGCGCGCGGCCAAGGCGAAGAAACTGGGACTGGTGGATGAGGTGGTGCCAGCGCCCATTCTTCTGGACGTCGCGCTCCAGCGCGCACGGGCGCTGGCCGACAAGAGCCTCAAGGTGGACAGGACGCGGCACAGCGCCCCGGTGCAGGGCCTGGCCGGCACCCTGGGTGCATTGGGCCGTAAGGAGACGTGGACGGAGCTCGCCCTCGAGGACAACCCCCTGGGCCGCGCCTTCCTCTTCGACCAGGCCCGAAAGCAGCTGAGGAAGAAGACGCGCGGCCACTACCCCGCGCCGGAGAAGGCGCTGGACGTCGTCCGGACCGGCACCGAAAAGGGACTGGACGCCGGCCTCAAAGCCGAAGCCCAGGCCTTCGGGGAGCTCTTGACGGGTGAAGTGAGCCACCGGCTGCGCGAAATATTTTTCGCCACCACCCAGCTGAAGAAGGACCGGGGCGTCTCGGACGCCGCGGCGCAGGCGCGCCCGGTGCGAAAGGTGGCCGTGCTGGGCGGCGGCCTCATGGGCGGTGGCATTGCCTACGTGAGTGCCGTCACTGCCGGGTTGCCGGTGCGCGTGAAGGAGCGGGACGACGCTGCCGCGGGCCGGGCGCTGGCCCACGTGCGGGCGCAGCTGCAAGGCCAAGTCGACAAACGGCGTCTCAGCCCACGCCAGCTGGAGGCGCGCATGGCGCGCGTCACGGCGGGGACGGACTTGGCCGGCTTTTCCAGGGCGGACGTGGTGGTGGAGGCCGTCTTCGAAGACTTGGCGCTCAAGAAGAGGCTTCGAGACGAGGTGGAAGGCTCGACGCCGGAGGAATGCATTTTCGCCTCCAACACCTCCTCTTTACCCATTGCCCGTATTGCCGAAGGCGCGCGCCGGCCGGCCCAAGTCATCGGCATGCACTACTTCAGCCCGGTGGAGAAAATGCCGCTGTTGGAAATCATTACGCACCCCGGCACCGCACCCTGGGTAACGGCCAGCTGCGTGGCCTTGGGCAAGCAACAGGGGAAAACCGTCATTGTGGTGCGCGACGGCCCGGGCTTCTTCACCTCGCGCGTCCTCGCCCCCTACCTCAACGAGGCGGCGCACCTCCTCCTGGACGGCGCCGAGGTGCGGGCCGTGGACGAGGCCCTCCTGGACTTTGGCTTCCCGGTGGGGCCCTACCAGCTTCTCGACGAGGTGGGCATCGACGTCGGGGAAAAGGTGGCGCACGTGCTGCACGCTGCCTTCGGCGAACGCATGCGTGCGCCGGACGCCATGGCGGCCCTGGTGAAGGAGGGGCGCCTGGGCCGGAAGGCGAAGAAGGGCTTCTACACCTACGACGGGAAGAGGAAGACGGTGGACGAGTCGGTGTACTCGGTGCTTCCCGCCTCCACCAAGCGGCGGCCGGTGACGAAGGAGGAAGTCGTCGAGCGGTGCGTCTACCCCCTCGTCAACGAAGCCATCCGCTGCCTGGAAGAAGGCATTGTGCGAAGCCCCCGCGACGCGGACGTCGGCGCGGTGTTTGGCCTCGGCTTTCCGCCCTTCCGCGGAGGCCCATTCCGCTTTGCCGACGCCTTTGGGGCGGCTGCGCTGGCCAACCGCCTCGAGTCCTGGGCCAGTAAGCTTGGGCCCCGCTTCGAGCCGGCGGCGCTCCTGCGCGAGAAGGCCGCCAAGGGCGAGCGTTTCTATTAAAGCGGCCTTGGGGAGGCGGGCAGGCGAGGCCGCTGCGACTCCTCGTCCGGGACAAAGGGGTGCCTTACGCCGGCGCGCTCTGGTTTTCGAGCATGCGCACCGGCAGCACCATGGCGTTGAGGCCGAGAAACTGAAGCCGCCGCTGCAGCTGGTAGGCCGTCTCGTTGTGGAGGACGCGCTGGTACCACTGCTCGGATTGGAAAATAAGCTTTCCAGCAAAAAACATGGAGCGCGGAAATTCCTTTCCCACTTCGCGGCAGACGCGGGTGGCGACTTCCACGGCTTCCGTCCCAATGGCATAGCGCATGTCTGCAGCCAGCCCGAGGCCTCGGGCCAGCGCTACGTAGCGCTGCAGGCTATGGACGGTGCGCTCCTTCACCTCACGCACCTCGTCGCTGTCCTTGAAAGTGGCCGAGTCGATGACGCCCACCGAAATGAAAATAAAATTCTTGTAGTAGCCAGGAAAGAGGCGCTGGACGGTGAGGAGGCAGTGGACACCAAGCCCGGCGTAGCTTCCGACGAGAAGCACCGCCGTCGGCTCGCGTGGCTCAAGCGGCTTGGGCGGGGCCTCCAGCTTGAGGGGAACCGAAGGGAGAATCTCATCGAGCCGCAAGAGGCTCCTCTGCACCGTGCGGTAGTGTCGTCGGATGACGACGCACAAGGCGATCAGGCCACCCGTCACCAGCACCGTCACCCAGGCTCCTTGGGTGAATTTCTCGTAGAGGTTGATGACGAGAATGCCAGCACAGAGGACGAAGCCGACGACGTGGACGGCGATGCCCTTGAGCCAAGTCTTGTCATGGCGGGCCCGGCGCCGAAGCCAGAAGCGGCACATGGCCGCCTGACTCAGAGAAAAAGTGAGGAAGACGTTGATGGCATACAACGTCACCAGGGTGGAGATGTTGCCGCGCGTGTAGACGAGGGCGCCCACGCTGGCCAGGCCCATGAGGACGACGCCGTTCTGCATGGTGAGCCGGTCGGACAGCTGCGCAAACCGGTGTGGGAGCCAGCTGTCGATGGACATGTTGGCCATGACGCGCGGGCCGTCGATGAAGCCCGCCTGCGCCGCGACGAAGAGGAGGAGGGCCTCGGAGAGGAGCGTCAGCCAGAGGAAGCCGCGGCCCACCGCGACACCGCCCACCGTGAAGTTGCCCGCGAAGCGGTCGGTGAGGACGGCATTCATCGTGCGGCCCTCTTCGGGCGACACGTGGAGAAAGAGGTAACAGAGGGTGATGCCGCCCGCGGTAATGGCCAGGGAGGCCGCCATGAGCGCCATGGTGCGCTTGGCGGTGGCCACTTTCGGCTCGCGCATGATGGCCAGGCCGTTGGAGACCGCCTCAATGCCGGTGTACGTGCCGGCGCCCATGGAATAGGCGCGTAGAAAGAGCGCCAGCATCCCCATGGCCCCGAGCGTGGTGAGGTCATGCTGGAAGCTCGCGTGGACCTCGTGCACCACGGCTCCGGAGGTCTGCAGCGTCGAGCCCAGGGCGCCAAAAATGAGAATGGCGTGGGTGACGAGGAAGCTGAGGAAAATAGGCGTGAGGACGGTGACCGACTCCCGGACGCCCCGGAGGTTGAGGAGGACGAGAAGGCCGATGACGAGCAGCTCCGCCACCAGCTTCGCGCTGCCCCAGGAGGGGTCCAGGAGGCTGAAGACAGCCTCCGTCCCGGCGGCGATGGACGTGGTGATGGTGAGGACGTAGTCCACCACCAGCGCGCTGCCGGAGATGACGCCGGCGCCCGGGCCCAAGAGCCTCGTCGCGACGATGAAGCCGCCTCCCCCAAAGGGGAAGTGCTCGATGATTTTGCTGTAGGAAAGCGCAATGACGAGGACGGTAAAGGCCGTCGCAACGGCCAGGCCCACCGCCAGTGAGGTGTGGCTCCCCAGCGCACGAAACATCTCCTCCGGGCCGTAGGACGAGGAGGAGAGGCCGTCTGCGCCCAGGCCCACCCAGGCCAACAGCGTCACCAGGGACACCTTGTGGAAGACGCTCGGGTCCTCGACGCTCCTCGGGCGCCCCATGAGGATGCGCGTGAGGCGCTGCCGGAAGGTGGGCGCTTCGGGGGGCGGGGCCGCGGCCGTGCTCTCGTCGCGGGGATTTGGTGTCGTGCCGGGCACGGCGGGCACCGCGAGTCGTAGCCCGAGCGGCCGGGACACTCAACGGGCAACCGCCGCGCAGCCCCTGTCAGTCACAACGGAAGTGACGTGCTAGCGTCTCGTGTTAGGGAGGCTGATGGAGCTCTGGGTCGCCAGTACCCGGTCCACCACCCGGGGGAACCTCGTGCCTGCACTGGAGCAGGGGGGCTGGGTGTGTACCCTCTTCGACGACGGCGCCGCCGTCATGCGCCGGCTGGACGCGGCGCCCCCCGACGCGTTGCTTCTCGAGGACCCCCTCGGGACGGAGGACGCCTTTTCCGTGCTGGCTCGGCTTCGACTCTCGGAGGCCCGGGTGGACTTACCGGTGGTGGTACTCACCCCCTCCACACTGGCCCTGGTGCAGGCCTTCGAGCTCGGAGCGGATGACGTCCTCACCACCCCTGTGGAGCCGGCCGAGCTCCTGGCCCGGCTCAACCGCCGCCGGACGCTGAAGCAGAGGACGGACGCACTCCTTGTTCAAGGCGAGCGACTCGAGCGGCTCGCTCTGACGGACGGCCTCACGCAGATGCACAACCGCCGGCACTTCCAAATGCGTCTGGCGGACGAATTTCGCCGCGCCCAGCGCTACGACAACCCGCTGGCCCTCATCCTTGCGGACTTGGACCACTTCAAAGCCGTCAATGACACCGATGGCCACGTGGCGGGCGACGCCTGCCTGCGGAAGGTGGCGGGGTGCTTCCAGGCCAGCATTCGCGACACGGACACTGCCGCCCGCTGGGGCGGCGAGGAATTCGCCGTGGTGCTTCCGCAAACCCACCTCGCCGGCGCCCTCACCGTCGCCGAGCGCATCCGCCGGGAAGTCGCCGCGCTGCGGCTGGCCGCCGGGGACGGCGTCCTCCTCACCGCGTCCCTGGGCGTCAGTAGCTACCCGGCGGCGCACGTGCACACCACCGACGAGCTCATCCGTGCCGCCGATGAGGCGCTCTACCGTGCGAAGCGCGAAGGGCGGAACCGGGTCTGTCTCACGGACCCAGCGGGTCCAAGCGCACACGAGAGCCTGTCGGTCTGAAGTATTCCCAACACTTGGACTGACCCTCCCCGACTCAAAAACCCCGACACGCCCGGGTCAGCTGTGACTTCAAACTGGCCAATGGGTATAGACTGACCCCAGGGGTGAGGGTCTCCAACAGGCCTGAACTCTCGGAATTTCAATGCCTTCGGGAGGAGGAGGGGTATGGCCGAGCCGTTGCAAACCGAGGGTGCAGTCCAGACCCCCACCGTGCAGCCTGCCTTCCATACCGCCGCCTCCCCGGGACGTCTCCTCGTCGTCGACGACGAGGAGAACATTCTGCGTTCTCTGCGCCGGGTGCTGCGTCATGGCGAGTGGGAAATCCGCACCGCGCTCGACGCCGAGCGGGGACTGCAGGAGCTCGCGGACTTCACGCCGGAAGTGGTGCTCAGTGACTTCCGCCTGCCGGGCATGAATGGCGCGGAATTCCTGGCCAAGGTGAAGGAGCGCGTGCCTAGGGCACAGCGCATTCTGCTTACCGGGCACGCGGACCAGCGGGCCATTGAGGAGGCCATCAACCGCTCGGAAATTTTTCGCTTCATCGCCAAGCCCTGGAACGACTCCCAGCTCCTGCTCACGGTGCAGAGCGCCTTCGAGCAGTTTGCGGTGGCGGCGGAGAACGAGCGGCTCTCGGAAATTACCCGGCGGCAAAACGAGGAGCTGCGCGTCCTCAACGCGGAGTTGGAAGAGCGGGTGGAGCAGCGCACCCGGCTCCTCATGGTGGCCAAGCGCGAGTGGGAGCTCTCCTTCGACTCGCTCGACTTGCCGCTGGCGGTGGTGCGCGGAACGGACCATGTCGTCCGCCGCGCCAATGTGGCCTACGCCCGCGTCGCCGGACAGCCAGTTCAGTCCGTCAGCCAGGCGCCTGCCTGCCACAGGTTTCTCTTCGGCCGCGAATCGCCCTGTCCCCACTGTCCGCTCGAGAAGGCGCTGGGCAGCGGGGAGGAGGGCCGGGCCGAAATCGAGCACCGGGGCCGCACCTACGTCCTCAACGTCTACCCCATGGCCGAGGCTGGCCAGGCGGTGTGCGCCTACCGCGACGTCACCGAGGAGCGGGAGATGACGCGGCGCCTGGTGGAGAGCGAGAAAATGGCCGCCGTTGGCCAGCTCGCGGGCGGGGTGGCGCACGAAATTAACAACCCGCTCGGCGGCATTCTCGCCTTCAGCCAGCTGATGAAGCGTGACGCGGGACGGAGTGCGCCAGACACCGAAGCCTTACAGCTCATTGAGGAGTCGGCCCTTCGCTGCAAGCGAATTGTGGAGAGCCTGCTCCAATTCAGCCGCCGCAGCCGTGCCGAGGACCGCCGCACCTTTGACTTGTCGGCGTGCGTGGATGACGCGTGCTTCCTCTTCCGCGGCCAGCTGAAGCAGGCACCGGCGACGACGCTGGACTTGAGCATCCAGCGGGAGCTCCCCCAAGTGTTTGGAGACCCGGCGCAGCTTGGCCAGGTGGTGCTCAACCTGCTGCAGAATGGCCTCCACGCCCTCGCGGGCAACCCCGGGACGCTCAGCGTCTCCACCGGCCGGCGGGACATGGCCGTCTACTTCAGCGTCACCGACACCGGCAGCGGCATTTCCGCCGACGTCCTGCCGCACATTTTCGAGCCGTCCTTCACCACCAAGCCGCCTGGCCAGGGCACCGGCCTCGGGTTGGCCATTGCCTACCGAATTGTCGAGGACCACGGCGGCACCTTTGAAGTGAAGACGGAGCCCTCCCGGGGCTCCGCCTTCACCGTGCTTCTCCCCATCCCCCTGACGTCGTTGTCCCCGAGGAACTGAAAGCAATGAATAAGCGAATGGCTAAGGTGCTTGTCGTTGATGATGACAAGATTGTCCTCCGTGCAGTCACGGAGATTCTCCAGCGCGAGGGCTACTACGTGGTGGCCATCGACGACGCCGTGGAAGGCCTGGCTGCTGCTCGGGACCCGTCCATCGACGTAGCGATTCTCGACATCCGGATGCCACACCTCTCCGGCATGGACCTCCTCAAGGCCATCAAGCAGGCCCGTCCGGAGGTGGAGGTGGTGATGATGACCGCCTTCGCCACGGTGGAAACTGCGGTGGAGGCCGTCAAGGCCGGCGCCTACGACTACCTCACCAAGCCCTTCGCCAACATCGACGAGGTGAGCCTCACCGTGGCCAAGGCGGCCGAGCGCAAGGCGCTCAAGGACCGCACCCGGGTGCTGGAGGAGCAGCTCACCGCCAAGGGCCAATTTGAGGACCTCATCGGCCAGTCCAACCAGATGCGGGCCGTCTTCAAGCTGGTGGAGACGGTGAGCTACAGCTCAGCCACCGTCCTCATCCAGGGTGAGAGCGGCACGGGCAAGGAGCTGGTGGCGCGCGCCATCCACTACCGGAGCCCGCGCAAGGACAAGGCCTTCGTCGCCGTCAACTGCTCGGCCCTCACCGACACCCTGCTCGAGTCCGAGCTCTTCGGGCACGTCAAGGGAAGCTTCACCGGCGCCACCGCCAACAAGAAGGGCCTCTTCGAGGCGGCGGACGGCGGCACCATTTTCCTGGATGAGATTGGGGACGTCCCCCCGGCCACCCAAGTCCGACTCCTCCGCGTCCTCCAGGAGGGCGAGGTGAAGCGGGTGGGTGCGAACGAAACCACCAAGGTGGACGTCCGCGTCATTGCCGCCTCCAACATCGACTTGGCCCGCGCCAAGGAGCAGGGGAAATTCCGCGAGGACCTCTTCTACCGGCTCAACGTCATTACCGTCACCCTGCCGCCGCTGCGCGACCGTCCGGAGGACGTCCCCCTGTTGGCCCAGCACTTCCTGCGCATGTACCAGGCCAAAATGGGGAAGAAGGTGACGAGCATTTCTCCCGGAGCCATGGAGGCCCTTGTCTGCCACCGGTGGATGGGCAACGTCCGGGAGCTCGAAAACGTCATCGAGCGCGCGGTGGTGCTCACCTCGCGCGAGGTGGTGGACGTGGAGGACTTGCCCCAGGGCCTGCGCGATGCGCCCGGGGGCGGTGGTGACATTGAGGTGCTCAGCCTGGCGCACCTTCCGTACGCCGAAGCCAAGCGTCTGGCGATGCGTGCCTTTGAGCGCCGGTACCTCTCGGCGCTGCTGGAGCGCAGCGGCAACAACGTCTCCTCCGCGGCCCGCGCCGCGGGCGTGGACAGAAGCAACTTCCGCCGCCTCCTCAAGCAGTACGAGGTGGGACGAAACCCCATGGGCAACGGCCAGACGCAGCCCTCCAAGGCCGAGCCCATGAGTGCCTAGCGCCGACTGGGGGGATGCGAAGCCCCCCTCAGAGGGCGGGAAGGCTCCGGCCCGGTGCCGGGCTCCTCTCCCGCCCTCCACCGCTCCAGGGGAGGCGAAATGGCCCCGCAGGGGAAACCGCCCCTCCCGCTGCTAGCCTCGGGGGCCCCACGTGCCCCGCCCCAAGCGCACCCGGCTCGCCTTCCTCCTGCTCCTCGCGGTGGGCGTGGCGTGGCTGGGCTGGCTCGCCTGGCGCACGGACACGGCCCTGTTGCGCCGGCGCCTCGTCCGGGACATTCGCGCCCTGGCCCACGGGGTGTACCCGCGGGCGGTGCAGACGCCGCCGGTGTTGCCCGGACGCTTCGGCGGCTGGGCCGCGGACGCCTGGACGGCTCTCGCTGCACTCCAGGGCAATTCCCGGGACGTGGAATTCTGCCGGGCGGTGCGCGAGGGTGAAGTGGCCGTGCACGCGGCGCCAGAGAGTTGCCTTCGCGAGCTGGCCATGGGCGAGGAGGCCCTCGGGCGGCTGTTGCAGGCGACACACGCCGAGGCTGCCGGGCCGCCCTTGGGCCTCGGGCCCCTGGACGTCCCGGCCCCGAAGGAGGACGTCCGGACGTTTGTGACGGCGGGCTACGCGGCGCGCATGGCGGCGCTCCGGCTCCGGCTCGAGCTCGGGCGCGGCGAGGCGGAGGTGGGGCTGTCCACCTGCCTGGACGTCCTTGGCCTTGCGCGAGACACCGGCTGGGGGACGGCGCTCGAGGGCAGGCTTGCGGCTTTCGGTGTGGCTGCCGTCGCCTTCGGCCCGTGCGCCGCAGCCCTGGACGCCGCGCCCCTAGAGGCCAAGCGCCAGGCGGGACTCGCGCTCGCGAGAATTGCAGACGGGACGCCGCCCCTCTCCGAGACGCTGTCCGAGTGGAGTACGGCCGTCCGCGCGCACCTCTTTGCCCCCTACTTGAGAGAGGCCCTGCCCACCCTTCCCGAGGCGGTGCAGGCCTGGGCCCGCGAGCGGGCCGCCCCTGCAAGCCCAAGCCTCACCGAGGCCGTTGCCTTCGGGAGTGCGTGGCACGCGCTCCAAGTCCGTCTCGACGCGGCCGTGGAGGCCGCGCGCCTCCCAGGGCCCGAGGCCGCCCGACGCCTTCACGCGCTGAGTGCGCAACAGGAAGCCGCCTTCCAGCCCCTGGGGCGACTCGACTTTCCGGACTTGGGAAGCGTCGCGTTGAGTGAGGCCCATGCGCGCGCGGAGCTCCTCTTGCTGCGGCGCGCAGCGGAGGTGGACGCAACGCGGGCCGAGACGGGGGCTTGGCCACGGCCCGAGGCGCTTTCGCCCGCGCTGCGCAGCAGCGCCGCTCAGCCCTTCACCGTGGAAGACAGAGGGACGGAGGCGGTGCTTCTGGACGCCACCTCGGCGCGCGGGCCGCTGGAGGTGCACCTCCACGCGGACAGGTGACGTGGGAGGCCTCACGCCTCCTCGTCGGGCTTGCCCTTCGTCCCCTTGGCCTGGGCGGCGCGGAGCGCCTCGAGGCGTGCTTTGAGCTCCTTCTCCCGGCCCTCCACCCCTGGCCTGTAAAACGAGGCGCCGCGCAGCGCGTCCGGGAGGTACTCCTCGGCGACCACGTGCCCCTCGAAGTCATGCGGGTACTGGTAGCCGCCGCCGTAACCCAGGGACTTCATGAGGGGGGTGGGGGCGTTGCGCAAATGGAGTGGGACGGGAAGGGCCCCTTGCTCCAGCGCCGCCTCGCGGGCGCGGCCGTAGGCCGCAATGACGGCGTTGGACTTGGGGGCGAGCGCGAGGTACGTCGCGGCCTGCGTCATGGGCAACGTCCCCTCGGGGAGCCCCATGAGCTCGAAGGCGTGCAGCGCGGCCACCGCGACTTGAAGGGCCTGGGGGTCCGCGTTGCCAATGTCCTCGGAGGCAAAAATCACCATTCGCCGGAGGACGAACCGCGGCTCCTCCCCGGCCTCCAGCATGCGCGCCATCCAATACAGCGCGGCGTCCGCGTCCGAGCCCCGCAGGGACTTAATGAAGGCCGAGACGACGTTGTAGTGCTCCTCGCCGGCCCTGTCGTAGAGGAGCGTCCGTTGCTGGAGCGCCTCGGCCACCCGGGCCTCGTCGATGGGGGTGCCCGCGCTGGCCGCCACCTCCAACGTCGTCAGCGCCCGGCGCGCGTCGCCGCCCGCCCCGCGGGCAATGGCTTTGAGTGCCGCCTCGTCCGCCTGCACTTTGCCGGCGAGCCCGCGCTCGGCGGTGAGGGCGCGCTGGAGGAGGCCCAGGAGCTCCTCCTCCTCCAGCGGCCGCAGCGTCACCACCCGCGTCCTGGAGAGGAGCGCGGCATTCACCTCGAAGCTGGGGTTTTCCGTGGTGGCGCCGAGGAGGGTGAGTGTCCCTTTCTCCACGTGGGGCAAAAGCGCGTCCTGCTGCGCGCGGTTGAAGCGGTGGATTTCGTCCAGAAAAAGCACCGTCCCTTGTCCGTGCAGCCGCCTTCGCTCGAGGGCGCCGGCCACCACCTCCCGGACGTCCTTCACTCCGGCGGAGACGGCGGACATGCCGACGAAGGCGGCGCCGCTCTTTTTGGCCAGGAGCCGGGCGAGGGTGGTTTTGCCGGTGCCCGGAGGCCCCCAGAAAATGAGGCTCGGGAGGCTGCCTCTGGCCAGCGCCTGGCGGAGCAGCTTCCCCACACCGGTGAGGTGCTCCTGGCCGACGAATTCCTCCAGCGTCTGTGGCCGGAGGCGCTCGGCGAGCGGCGCATTGGCGGCGGCCTCGCGCTCGCCGGCCTGTTGGAAGAGGTCCATCCTTAAAAGGGCCTTGTAGTAGTAGCTTTAACCCAAGGTGAAGACGCTCGCGGTGGTGGCCAAGCAGGGCAGCGCCGAAGCGGCCGTCCTGGCACGGCGTCTGCGGCAGCGTCACCAGGCGTTGACGGTTCTCGCGGACCCGGAATTCGCCCAGGAGTTGGGCTGGCCCGTCTTCCCGGCGGAAGAGGTGGTGTCCCGCGCCGAGCTGGTGGTGGTGCTGGGAGGGGACGGGACACTCATCCGCGCGGCGCGCCTTCTCGGGGGCCGGGCGGTGCCCATTCTCGGCATCAACCTCGGAAGCTTGGGCTTCATGACGGAGGTGCCGGCGGCCGAGGGCTTGGACGTCCTGGACGAGGTGCTGGCCGGCAAGGGACGCATCCAGACCCGAATGAAGCTGGCCTGCCGCGTCTACCGCGGAGGCGAGGCGCTGGTAGAGGACGAAGTCCTCAATGACGTCGTCATCAACCGTGGCGCGCTCAGCCGAATTGCCGACCATGAGACGCGGATTGATGGACGGCTGGTGGCCACCTTCAAGTCCGACGGCCTGATTGTCGCCACCCCCACCGGCTCCACGGCCTACGCGCTGGCAGCCGGGGGCCCCATTGTCCACCCCGGCCTCGACTGCGCCCTCATTGTCCCCATTTGTCCGCACGCCCTCACCCAGCGGCCGCTGGTGGTGCCGGGAGACCAGGTGGTGAGTGTGCATTTGGGGCCTGAGGCCCAGGACGCCTACCTCACCATTGACGGACAGATGGGCCATGCCCTACTGGCCGGGGACCGGCTCGAGGTGCGTCGCTCCAGTAACCGCGTCCTCCTCGTCGCCAACCCGAAGCTCGACTACTTTGCCGTCCTCCGCGAGAAGCTGCACTGGGGCGCGCGCTAACTCCAGCGAAAGAGGCGCAAGGCGAGGACGAAGGAGACCGCGCCCCAGACGAGGAGGACGAGGAAGGGCCCTCCCAGGGACACAAGGCTCGCGCCGTCGAGGGCAATGCTCCTCAGCGCGTCAATGACGGCGGTGAGGGGAAGGGCCTTCACCAGCGGCTGCATCCAGGCCGGGAAGTGGCTGGCGGCGAAGAAGACGCCGGAGAGCACCGTCATGGGAAGCGTCACCAAATTCATGAGGCCGTTGGCCGTCTCCGAGTTTTGCGAGCGCGAGGCGACGAGGAGGCCCAGGCCGCCAAAGGACAGGGCGCCGGCGGCGGCCACCAGAAAAAAGCTGAGCAGGCTTCCTTGGATGCGCACCGAGAAGAGGAGGCGGGCGAAGAGGAGGAAGAAGACGGTTTCCACCAGCGCCAACAGCAGGCGGCTCAAGATGAAGGAGGCCAGGAGGTCCACCCGGCGCATGGGCGTGGCCACCAGCCGCTTGAGCAGCTTTCCCATGCGCATTTGCACCAAACCCCAACCAATGCCCCACACCGAGGAGGACATGAGTCCGAAGCCGAGGAGGCCCGGAATGAGGAAGTCGATGTAGCGCCCGCCCGGCCTCGTCACGTGCTCCTCGGCGAGGAGGACCGCGTCCGAGCGCCCCTCCATGCGCTGGAGTGCGTCCACGGCCAGAAGCCGCGCCGTCCGCCCTTCGGGGACGCCGGGGTCCACCAAGAGTCTGGGTGGCTCCTCCGCCACCACCACCAGAGCCACTTTCCCCGTGCCCAGGGCCCGCCGGGCCTCGTCCAGCCCGAGCCGCTGCGTCGCGAGCCCGGGCGTCGCGGCCAGCGCCTTCTGGACGCGCTCCCCAGCCGTCCCGTCCACCACCGCCACCGTGAGTGTGGAGAGGGACTGGTTTCGGAAGGCCAGGCCCAAGGCGATGGAGATGAGCATCGGGAAGACGAAAATCCAGAAGAGGGCCGAGGGCTCGCGCCACAGCGCGCGCAGCCGCATGAGGAGAAGCTGCCACAGCGGGTGGCGGCCCTTCATGGCTTGGCGTCCTCGTCCCGGAGACTGCGCCCGGTGAGGTGGAGGAAGACGTCATCCAGCGTGGGCGCGTGGGTGGAGAGCTGGACGAGCGTGCTGTGGGCGCCCTCCGCGGTGCGGAGCAACGCCGGCAGGGCCTCGGGCAGGCCGCGCACGCCGAGTCGCACCGTGCCGTTTTGGGTTTGGACGTCCGTGCACCCAGGGAGGGCGCGACAGGCCGCCTCGGAGAGGGCGGGGCGGGCTTCAAACTCGATGACTTGGGCTCCGCCAAACGTGGCGATGAGCTCGCCCGGGGTGCCCGCGGCCACCACCTTCCCGTGGTCGACAATGATGACTTGGTCGCAGAGTCGCTCGGCCTCCTCCATGTAGTGGGTGGTGAGGACGACGGTGCGCCCTCGGGCCTTCAGGGCCTCAATGACGTCCCACAGTCCGCGGCGGCTGGCCGGGTCGAGGCCGGTGGTGGGCTCGTCGAGGAAGAGGACTTCGGGGTCCCCCACCAGCGCCACCGCCAGGGCCAGACGCTGCCGCTGGCCGCCGGACAGCTTTCCCACCCGGGCGTCCCGCTTCTCCTCCAGGGCCACAAAGCCGATGGCCTGCTCCACCCCGACGCCGCTCGGAAAAAAGCTGCGAAAGAGCGCCACCGTCTCCTGGACAGTCATTTTCTCGTAGAAGCGCGTCTCTTGAAGGCAGATGCCAATGCGGGCCCGGAGGGCCGCGCCGGCCTCGGCCCAGCTTTTTCCGAGGACGCGCACCGTGCCGGCGGTGGCCTCCTGGAGGCCCTCCAGAATTTCCACCGTCGTCGTCTTCCCCGCGCCGTTGGGGCCGAGGAGCCCGAGGCACGTCCCGGCGGGGACGGAGAAGGACACCCCGTCCACGGCCCGTCACCTCCTCGAAGCGCTTCACCAGGCCGACGACGGAAATGGCCAGCTCAGGCATGCAGAAACTTTCCCTTATGCCCTGGGGCCACTGCTTTGCGCCACCGTTTGCGTGAAAGGTGGGCGACAGGCCAGCGCGGAGGCAGGGTCCCGTGTTACTTGGGAGGACTGGCCTTGAGTCCGTCCGAACTCCAGAGCGCTGCCGTCCCTGAGGAGGGGAGCTGGGTCGCCCTTTTGCGCGACGAGGTGCAGCCCACGAGCTTCAAGAAGGGGCGGGACTACGCCGGCTTGGGCCGCGTCTCCGGCCTGTACAAGGAAGGTACCGTCCTGCACGGCGCCGTCGCCGGCTCGGAGGGAAACCCTTACCGGGCCACCCTGGACACGGCTGCCCGGCCGCTCGTCTCCAGCTGCACCTGCGCTGCGTGGAACCGCTACGGCCCGCATTGCAAGCACGTGGTGGCGGTGGGGCTGGCCCACCTGGCCCTCGAGCGTCCGGCCGCCCCGCTGGCCCCCGAGGCCGCGCACGAGGCGCCCAATGCGGAGGTGGTGCCCCTTCCGGCGGTGGCGAAGCTGGAGAGCTGGCTCGGCCTGTCTTCCTTGCCGGACCACGCCTTCGTCTACCGAGTGATGCCGGCCCATGCCCGGAGCGGCGGCCGGGCGTGGCTCGTGGACGTGCGGCGGCGGGACGCGCAGACGGCAGGCCCCATTCAAGTCAAGCGGCTTCTAGGCCAAGGGGCACGGCTCGGCCCGACGGACGAGCGCGCGCTGCAGGAGCTCGGCCGGTACGAGGCCCGCTATGACGGGAAGTACCTCCTCGGCGACGAGGAGGTGGCGGACCTCCTCGAGGTGTTGGGCGACTGCCCGGGTGGTGTACCGCGGGACGCCTCTCGTCCTCTCCGAGGCCCCGGCGCTTCCCCAAGTCCACCTCGAGTCCACGGACGGCGGGGCCAAGGCCTCGCTCGAGTTCCGCCTCCCGGAAGGCGAGCCGGTGGGGCTGCGTGAAGCCGTCTTCCTGGTGGGAAAGCGGACGAGCTTCCTCTTGAGTGGGCAGACGCTGTACTCGGTGCGTCCCCACCTTCCCCCGCGGCTGTGGCGCAAGTGGCTCCTGGAGCCCTCCATGTCGCTGCCCCACGGGCAGTTGGACAGGGCGCTCACGTTTTTCGCTGCACACCTGCCGCGGCTGGACCTCTCCCTCCGGGCGGACGGCCTGGAAGTCGACGAGTCCACCCCGCCGCACTTCCTCCTCACGCTGGAGGGCAGCGCCGAGCGGGTGAAGGCGCAACTCAGCGCCCGCTACGGTGGCACCACCGTCACCGTCTCCCCCAGCCCGGGGACGCTGGGGTACGCCATTGGCTCTCTCGGCAACAAGCGCCGGCTGTACCGACGCGACGAGGCCCAGGAGCGCGCCGCACTGAAGCTGCTCTCCGCCCAAGGGCTTCGCTGGGACGGGGAGTCCTACGTCGCCACCGGGGACACGGCGGTGAGTTTCTGGGCGAGTGGCCTCAAGGCACTCCCTGCCGACTGGGAGCGCTTCGCGGCGGTGCTACCGGAAGTGAAAATTCGCTCTGGCCTCAAGCCGCGCGTCCGCGTCGGCATGGAGGGGCTGCACTGGTTTGAGCTCGACGCGCGCTTCGAGTCCGAAGGGCAGGGCGTGGACTTGGGCGCGGTGCGGCTGTGGCTCGCCTCGGGCCGCAAGTACGTGCCTTTGCAAGATGGAAGCTTCGCCGAGGCGGACCGTGAGGAGGTCCAGCGAGCGACGGAGCTTCTCGAGGAGGCCGGGGCGGCTCCGGGGAAGGCCACCACCCGCGTGCCGCTGTACCAGGCCATGGCGCTGGACGCGCTGGCCAGCCTCGGGGACGCGGCGGACATCGAGGCGCGGGCCCGCGCCGCCATGGCCGAGCTTCGCCTCGTCGACGAGGCCGCGCCGGTACCGCCGCCCAACGGCCTTCAGGCCACCTTGCGCCACTACCAGGAGGCCGGCCTGGCCTGGCTGTGGTTTCTGCACCGGCACCGGCTCAACGGCATCCTCGCGGACGACATGGGCCTCGGAAAGACGGTCCAGGCCCTGGCCCTCCTTCTCAAGTCGCAACAGGAAGAGAAGCGCGCACCCTCCCTGGTGGTGGCACCCACCTCCGTCCTCGCCAACTGGAAGCGCGAGGCGGAACGCTTCACGCCGGGGCTGGAGGTGGTGCTGTGGCACGGGCAGGACCGGCGCTCGCGTCAGGAAACCTTCGCTGACGTGGACATCGTCCTCACCTCCTACGCCCTCATCCGTCGGGACTTGGAGGAGCTCAGCAAGACGAAGTGGCGCTACGTCGTCCTCGACGAGGCGCAAAACATCAAGAATGCCGGCTCGGCCACGGCCCAAGCCTGCAAGGCCCTCCCGGCCGAGCACCGGCTCGCGCTCACCGGTACACCGCTCGAAAACCGGCTCGGCGAGTTGTGGAGCATTTTCGACTTCCTCATGCCGGGGTTTCTCGGCAGCGAGGAGGACTTCTCGGAGCGTTACGAGCAGCCCATTCAAGTGGCGGCGGACATGGCCGTCCGCGAGCGGCTCCGCCGCCGCATTCACCCCTTCATCCTCCGCCGTCTCAAGACGGAGGTGGCCAAGGACCTCCCGGCCAAGACGGAAGTGGTGGCCTGGTGCGAGATGGACGCCGGACAACAGGCGCTCTACCGCGAGGTGCTCGAGCAGAGCCGAAACAAGGTGCACGAGAGCATCGACAAGGTGGGCTTCGCCCGCGCGCGGGTGAGCATCCTCGCGGCGCTGATGCGGCTGCGTCAGGTGTGCTGCGACCCGCGCCTCTTGAAGCTGCCGCCGGGGACGCAGCTGCCCCCTCGGCCAAGCTGGAGCGCTTCTTCGGCCTGGTGGATGACTTGGTGGCCGAGGGGCACCGGGCTCTCGTCTTCAGCCAATTCACGGAGATGCTCGACCTCCTCAAAGCCGAAGCCGACGCCCGGGGGCTCAAGTACCAGGCCCTGGACGGACGCACCCGCGACCGCATGGCGCGGGTGGACGCCTTCAACGCGCCCGACGGGCCGCCCCTCTTCTTCATCAGCCTCAAGGCCGGCGGGACGGGCCTCAACCTCACCGCGGCGGACTACGTGCTGCACTTCGACCCCTGGTGGAATCCGGCGGTGGAAGACCAGGCCACGGACCGCACCCACCGCATTGGGCAGACGCGCGCCGTCATCAGCTACAAGCTCATTACCCAAGGCACGGTGGAGGAGAAAATTCTCCAGCTCCAGCGCCGCAAGCGCGAGCTCGCCGCGGGCGTCCTGGAAGGCACGCAAGGCGGGCTCAAGGCCTTGAGTCAGGCCGACGTGGAAGAGCTCTTCCGCGACGCCTGAGCGCCGTTGCCAAGTGGCAAACCCTTCAACTGAAAACTTGTTCAGTGTCGGGTCGGAGGGCTAGGGTGGCTCCTCCTTGGAAGGAGTCCCCGCCCATGTTGCTTGGCTTGCGCATCCAAAACTTCACCGTGGTGGACGAGGTGGAAGTCGACTTCGGCCCCGGGTTAACGGTGCTGACGGGCGAGACGGGGGCGGGGAAGTCCATTCTCGTGGATGCGCTCGGCCTCCTCCTCGGAGGGCGCGCGGACGCCACCGCGGTGCGCGCCGGGGAAGACGAGGCCGTGGTGGAGGCCGTCTTCCAAAAGACAGAAAGTCTCCAGAAGCGCCTCTTGGCCCTGGGCCTTCCGGACACTGGCGAGGAGGTGTCCGTCCGACGCGTGGTGGGCCGGACAAGCCGGGGCCGCGTCCATGTGAATGGAGCGCTGGCCTCGGTGGGCACCCTCGGGCAGCTTTTCCAGGGGCTGTTGGACATTGCCGGGCAGCACGCCCATGTGGCCTTGTTTCAGCCCGCCTTCCAGCGCTCGCTCTTGGACAAGCTGGCCAAAGTGGCCCTCGCCCGCGAGGCGTACCGGACGGCCTACGGGGCACTCCTCGCCGTGGACACCCAGCTCGCGGCCTTGGGGGAGTCGGCCCAGGGAGAGGCCCGGCTCGACTTTGTCCGCTTCCAGCTGCAGGAGGTGCAGCGTCTTTCTCCCCAAGTGGACGAGGACGTGGCGCTGGAAGAGGAGCGCCGCAGGCTTTCCTCCGTGGAACGGCTGCGGACGGCCGTCCAGGAGGCGCACATGCACCTCACCGAGGAGGGCGGGGCACTGGCCTCCTCGGGGCGCGCCCGCGGCTTGGTGGACGAGGCCGCGCGGCACGACGGGCAGCTGGAGCAGGCTGCCTGCGCGCTGAAGGCCGCCGCTGCGGAATTGGAGGAGGCCTCGTCCAGCCTTCGCCATTACCTCGCCGGCCTCGAGGCGGACCCAGAGCGTCTGGCCCAGGTAGAGGAGCGCCTCGACGCGCTGAAGCGCCTGGCCAGAAAACACGGGACGGACGTCCCGGGCCTTCTGGGAAGGCTCGTCGCGCTCAAGGCCGAGGCGGAGGCCCTCGCTGGCCGCACCGAGACGCTGGAGGCGCTGCGCGCGCGAAGGAGCCTCCTCGAGGCCTCAGCCTGGGAGGCGGCACGTGGCTTACGGACGGAGCGCGAGCGCGCAGCGGCCGGGCTCTCGCGCAACGTCCGCACGGTGCTGGGGGAGCTGGCCCTCAAAGGGGCCCGCTTCCGGGTGGAGGTGGCGGCCTCGGACGCGCTTGGGCCCGAGGGAGCGGATGACGTCGAGTTTCTTTTCTCCGCCAACCCAGGCGAGCCGGAGCGGCCGCTCCAGAAGGTGGCCTCAGGCGGCGAGGCCTCCCGCCTCCTGTTGGGGCTTCGGCGTGTGTTTCTCGAGCGGGACGCGTGCGAGACGGTGGTGCTGGACGAGGCCGACGCCGGGGTGGGCGGCGCCGTGGCCGACGCCGTGGGACGCCTCGTCCGCGAGGTGGCCCAAGGCCGGCAAGTCCTGTGCGTCACCCACCTTCCGCAGGTGGCCGCCCATGCGGACGCGCACCTCTTGGTGCAGAAAGTCCTGCTGCGCGGACGGGCGGCCTCCGCGGTGACGGCACTGGCCAGCGGCGCCCCGCGGGTGGCTGAGCTCGCGCGGATGCTGTCTGGCGTCAAAGTGAGCGGAGCAGCGGTACAGGCGGCCGAAGCCCTCCTCCACGGGGCGCAAGGCAAGGCAAGCGCCGTTCGCCAGGGGCCGCCCGCACCCCGGGGACGGGCTTCTTCGGTTGTTAACCTTGCCCCTCCTTCCAACGGTGCCGTAGCATCCCCGCCGCGTGGGTGCCCCAGCTGAGCGAGTCCCTGTCCGTCTGAAGGCCGCCTCTGCGGGCCTGACGGACGTCGGCCGCAAGCGTGACCACAACGAGGACAGCTTCCTCATCGACGACGAGCTGCAGCTCTACGTTGTCGCCGACGGCATGGGCGGGCACGCGGGCGGCGGGACGGCCTCCCGCATTGCCGTGGAAACCATCGACAAGAAACTCAGGGACCTGCGCGCCGCCACGGCGGAGAAGGCGAGCCCCACCAACCTCCAGGACTCCGCCGTCCCCGAAACCATCCGCGGCGCCGTGGAACAAGCCTGCCTGGCCATTTTCGCCAAGGCTCAGGAGGACCCCGAGCTCGCCGGCATGGGCACCACCGTCATCTCCCTCATGCTGGACGACGCGCACGCCTTCTTCGCGCACGTCGGGGACAGTCGCGCCTACCTCGTGCGCGGTGACCTCATCCAACAAATCTCCGAGGACCACAGCCTCGTCAATGAGCAGATTAAGGCGGGGATGATTACGCCCGAAGAGGCGCGCCACAGCCGGTACCGGAACATTATTACCCGCTCCGTGGGCTTCGAAGAGGAAGTCCAAGTGGACGTCATGGGGCTGCTCGCCGAAGCGGGGGACACCTTCGTCCTTTGCTCGGACGGGCTGGCCAACATGCTCGAGGACACGGAGATTCTCGAAACCGTCCGAAGCCTCCCGCTCGCGGAGATTCCCGCGAAACTCATCGAGATGGCGAACGAGCGGGGAGGGGACGACAACATCACCGTCGTCGCCGTGCGAGTCGAGCACGATGACAGGCCTGAGAGCCGCTCCGCCCGGGTCGTTCGTTCACCCTGACACTGTAAGGGGGGCAAGTAGGACGGGCGCCCACGTCACCACCCGTCAAGAAACGCTTCCGTCACCACGCGCAGCGTAGGGTATGCTGAGTCGTTGACAGTCGGGGGGCAACCAGGGGAGCCAGGGTTTTGGCCAAGAAGAGTTTCACCCTCATCGTGGTGCCCGAGCACGACCAGGCCGTCCGCCGCTACCAGGTGGACCGGAAGGTGCTCCGTCAACTGCTTGCAGGCGGCGCCGTGCTGGTGGTGACGCTGGCCGTGGCGGCCGTCCACTACACGCACCTCCTCTACCGCGCCTCGGAAAACCGGGCGCTGCGGGATGAGAACGTGGCCCTCCAGGCGCAGTTGAAGGGCTTCCGCGAGCGCGTCGAGCACATGGCCAGCACCCTCGAGCGGGTGGAGCGCTTCGACCAGAAGCTGCGCGCGGTGACGCTGCTTTCGGACCCCCAGCGCAACCTGGCCCTGGGTCCGACGGCCATGGAAACCAAGGGCGCTCCTCCGAGTAGCAGCGAATCCGAATTCACGGCCGCGCCGGCGGGCTCCGAATCCCCGAAGAACCTCGCAGCGAAGCTGGAGACGCTGTCCAACGAGGCCTCGCGCCAGGAGCAGAGCCTGGAGCAGCTGCAGACCTACTTCCTCGAGCAGAAGAGCCTGTTGGCCTCGACGCCCAGCGTCTGGCCCGCTCGGGGGTGGATTACGAGCGACTTCGGGCAACGGACCGACCCCTACACCGCCGAGCGCGTCATGCATGAGGGGCTCGACATCGCCGCGCCCCACGGCAAGGAAGTCACGGCGCCCGCGGACGGCACCGTCATTTTTGCTGGCCTGGAGGGCAGCTACGGAAACGTCCTCGTCATCGACCACGGCTACGGCGTGAAGACGCGCTACGGGCACTTGAGCAAGGTGCAAGTCCACCCCGGAGACCACGTCCACCGAGGCGACCTCATAGGCGCCGTGGGCAACACCGGCCGCAGCA
>CAVUXN010000002.1:0-12353 GCA_963745475.1 uncultured delta proteobacterium | reverse complement strand
TGGAGATAACTCGGGTCGTAGTCCAACTCGACGTAGTTCCGCTCGAAGTCGCCGCGGAAACGCGCCTCGTCGGTGGCCAGCAGCATGCCCGCCGCGGCATACATCCGGACGTGGCGGCCGATGAGTGCGTCTCCATCGACGCGGTGCACCGGGCACGTCGGGCCGTCGCTGTTCTCCCGGGGGCGAGCGCGGAGGTAGGCCTCGCCGCGCCGCGCCGCCTCGAGGCACTGTCCGGCAAATTGCGCGTCATACTTCCGGTAGAGGGTGGAGGCGTAGGCGAGCGTCCCGACGGCGCGCGCAGTGGCGAGCGTCCCCACCTCACCGGCGTGGTAGGGCGCAGCCGTCTGGGGCGAGTTGCTCCCATAGGGGCCGTAGCTCTCCTCGCAGGTTGTGTTCCGAAAGCCGCCCGAGTCCTCCTGGACCGAAAGAAGCCACTCCAGGCCCCAGCGCGCTTCGTCGAGTAAGTCCGGAATTCCATTGCCGGATTCCGGGATGCCCGTGTCGTCGTCGGTGGGGGCAAAGTCGCTCATCGCTTCCAACATCCAAAAGAGCGCCGTGTTGGCCGTGTCGCTGTAGAGAGAGAAGTCCCCAGCGTCGTGCCAGCCCTTGCGGACACCGGGCGGAGCCTTCGCCGCGTCGCTGGGGTGGACCCACGGCCCGTGGGCATGGGCGGCATCAATCTCGGTGAAGGCTCGCTGAAAGTAAAAGACGCGCTGCAGAGCCCGCAGTGGCCCGTCAAAGACGCCGGGCCCCACCTCGAAGGGGTGGCTACTCAGCCCACCCTGGGCGACGAGGCGGTAGCGTCCGGCGCGCGTGAGCCCGGTGAAGTCGCCAATCGAGACCTCGGTAATTGGCCCCAACCCCTCGACACGCAGTGTCCGTACCGGCCCACTTCCGGCGAAGGCAACGGCGCCAGTCCGCTCGTCGAGAACCTGGAAGGAGTCAAAATGTCGGGGAGCGCTGAACTGCTTCACCATCCCCGGCGCGTAACCCACCTGAGACGCCGCGAGCAGGCCGAAGGGCGCCTCGTCCTGGCGTAAGGCGAGGCGCTGCTCGGTCGCTGCTGACCCCAGCATGCGCTTGGCGAACGCGTTTAGACCCAGCCGCTTACCGAGAATGAGACCACCCGCGGCCAGGAGGAGCAACGCGGCCAGGGCACCTAGGCTGGTCTTCATCGACTGTCCGCGGAGGACCCTCCCCTCGCGGGACTCTACACCTGCCGCAAGGGTCGAACGGCAACCGTCTCGTGTTACAGAAGGGTCCCCAGGGAGTGGCCCTGGGGAGCGCCTTTTTGATGACTGGACGCCGCTACGCCCTCATCACGCCGTGTCGCGACGAAGCCAAATACGCTCGCCGCACACTCGACAGCGTCACGCAGCAAACCATTCCGCCGGCGATCTGGGTGATCGTTGACGATGGCTCCAAGGACGACACGCCGAAAATCCTCGCGGAGTACGCCGCGAAATTCCCCTTCATCCGGTCGCCGCGCCGACCGCGGCGATCGCAAGCTGGGCGGCGGCGTGATCGAGGCGTTTGATGAAGGGTACAAGACGATCAACCCCGGTGAGTTCGATTACGTCTGCAAGCTCGACCTGGACCTGGACATCCCGCCGGTCTACTTCGAAGAGGCTGATGAAGCGCATGGAGGCCAACCCGCGCATTGGCACGTGCAGCGGCAAGCCTTACATGGATCTGCACGGCAAGCTCGTCAGCGAAAAGTGCGGCGACGAGAATTCGGTCGGCATGATCAAGTTTTATCGCACAACCTGCTTCAGGCAGATTGGCGGATTCGTGCCGAAGCTGATGTGGGACGGCATCGACTGTCACCGCTGCCGGATGCTCGGGTGGATCGCGGTGAGCTGGGACGATCCGGTGTTCGCTTTACACACCTGCGACCAATGGGGACGAGCCACAAAAACTGGTGGACGGGCCGGGTGAGGCACGGGTACGGCCAATACTTTATGGGCACGCATGGTTCGGTTTACATGCTGGCGAGCGCCCTCTACCGAGCGACCCGGCCACCGCGCATCCTCGGCGGGGTGGCGATGCTCTACGGCTACCTGAAGAGTATGGCCCGCAGATCCCCGCTACGGCGACGTGGAGTTTCGACGCTTCCTCCGCCGTTACCAGTGGGCGTGCCTCTTGCGTGGGAAGGCCCGCGCCACTGCCTTGCTCAATGAGCGCCAGAAAACACAGTGGAACCCCTCGCGCTCCCCGAGTGCAGGCTGACCCATTGAGGGACGGCGCAACTTCGGCCATCTTGCGCGCCGTTTTTCGCGCGCCTTCTTGAAGGGGCCTCGCAACGAATGGGAATTCGAATCGGCATCGTCGGTGCCGGGAAGATGGGCCTCTCACATTTCTCCATCGCCAACGCCTTACCCGGCGCGGCGGTGGTGGCGGTGTGCGACACCTCGCACTACGTGCTCTCGGTGCTGAAGAAGTATGTCGGCGTTCAGACATTCAGCGGCTACCAACAGATGGTGGACGAGGTCCGTCCGGATGCGGTCATCGTCGCCACCCCCACCTCCACCCATTACGCCTGCGCTCAGTACGCCCTGGAGCGAGGAGCCCACCTCTTCGTCGAGAAGCCGCTCACCCTCTCCGCGGAGCAGAGCCTCGCCCTGTCTCGGCTCGCTGTGGAGCACCGTCGCATCAACCAAGTCGGCTTTCACAACCGTTTTATCGGAACCTTCCAGGAGGCACGGCGGCTGGTGCGCGCCGGCGCTCTGGGGAAGGTGTCCAACATCCACGGCAGCGCTTTCGGACAAGTGGTGGTCAAGGAGAGGAACCGCACCTGGCGGGCGAGCAAGTCCGAGGGCGGGGGTTGCTTGCACGACTACGCGAGCCACGTCATCGACCTGATGAACTTTCTCGTCGGGCCGCCCACGCGCGTGCAGGGCGCGAGCCTGCAAACCATTTTCTCTCGAGGGGTGGAGGATGCCGTCTCGGCAGTTTTCAGCTACGGAGAGGACGCCAGCGGCCTTCTCGAAACCAACTGGAGCGACGAGACCTACCGGAAAATGACGACCAGCGTCACCTTGCACGGGACGGGCGGGAAAATCGTCGTGGACCGCCAAGAGCTCAAGGTTTACCTGCGCCAAGAGGCCGGATTCGAGGACTACGCCCAGGGGTGGAACACCCGCTACATCACCAGCCTGCAGAAGCCGGTGGGGTTCTACCTGCGGGGCGAGGAATATTCCGCGCAGCTCGAGGCCTTCACCGAGGCCATTCGCAGCGGGAACATGGCGCACGAGAACTCATTCGCTAGCGCCTACGAGACGGACCGCGTCGTGGACCTCATCCTCAAGGCGCACCAGGCGAAGGGCTGAGGCTTCCACATTGGCGACCATCGACCGCATTCTCTTTGGCGACAACCAATTCTTTGGCGTGAACCATATGTCGGAGGAGAAGGCCCGAGCGCAGCTGGTCAGGTTCAAGGACACGTCCGCCATCATCGAGGTGCTGGACGAGGCCTACCAAATGGGCATTCGCACCTTCATGTGCACCACCTACGACAGGGTGGGCGACATCGCTGACCACATGCGGCGGAACCCCGAGCGCTACAAGGACTTCATTTACTTCCCGTGCATGCCCTACGCGCACAAGTACGCCAATTCGGTGAGCCAAGTGGGGGCCATCGAAACCATCCAGCGTTTCGCCACGGGCGGGGTAGTGAGCACCCTCATCCGGGGCGCGGTCGGAACGCTCACCCGCGACATTTATGCGCTGATGAGGTTGCTCGTCGACGCGGAGATGCGGCGGTTTAAGGGCCTCAATACCCCGGTCATCTTTGTCCAGAATGTGGTCACCGACCTTCTCCTCGGACTCAAGCTCTACCCGGTGTTCGCCGAGTTCGACCGCTACGTCCGGGACCAGTACGGTGCCGAGGCCGGATTCATCACCATGAACTTGCCACTGCTTCTGGATGCGCTCGGCGAGGCCGGCGTGGACAACCCCATTGTCTGCGCCAACATAAATAAGATTGGCTTCCGAATGAGTGGCGGCGTCGATGCCTACCGCGAGGTGCTCCGGACCCGAAAGTGCAGGGCCATCGCCATGTCGGTGCTCGCCTCCGGCGCCATCCCACCTCAGGAAGCCATTGAGTGGGCGTGCGGCTTGGAAGGGCTTAGCTCCATCGTCTTCGGCGCTTCCTCGCGCGGCAACATCCGACAAACCCAGGAGCTGATTCAACGCTCCTGGGGAAGGTAGCCCGCATGCAGCCCTCGCCGAGAAAGGTGCGGTTGCTCAACGTCGACATCGACGACATCACACTCGAGGAGTTGGTGGACTCGTTTCAGGAAGGGATGCTCCTCACCCTCCACGTTGACATGATTATGAAGCTGCAGAAGGACCGAGCATTTTACGAGGTCCTCTCCACCTTCAGCCCCATTACCTGCGACAGCCAAATTCTCGTCGCCGCCGCCAAGCTTCTGGGCACGCCTTGCGGGGGCGAGTGTCGGGCTCGGATTTCTTCCCGCGCTATTACCGGAAGCACAAAGACAACCCTGCTGTGACCATCTTCCTTTGCGGGGGCGGTCCGGGCGTTGCCGAGACTGCAGGTAAGAACATCAACCAAACGGTGGGGCGAGAGATGGTGGTGGGCACGGACTCGCCGCCCTTCGACTACGACCGGCGGCCAGGCGAGATTGACCGAATGGTGGAGCGCATCCACCAGTCTCGGGCGAGCGTGTTGGTGCTGGGGCTGGACGCAGGGCGGCAGGAGAAACTCATGGTCCAACTCCGCCACCGGCTTCCTCTGGTCAAAGCCTTCCTCCCTCTCGGAGGCACCCTCGACTACGAGGCGCGCACCCTGAAGCGGCCACCCAGTTGGGTGACGGACGCAGGCCTGGAGTGGTTCTACCGCTTGGTGCGCGAGCCCAGCCACCGCTGGCGCCGCTACCTCGTGCATCAGCCGCCTGTCCTTTATTACCTCACGCTTCAACGCCTGGGCCTCTACCGAAATCCCTTCGCCTCTGGCCTAGGCCAAAGCTGACGCCGGCGGCCCTCCCTACCCCCCCCACGCCATTGGATGCGCTCCACCCATCGCCCGTACCTCCAACCGAAGCGCACGGAGCGCAGGGTGAGCGACTCGCTCCACCGCCCGCGGCACTGCCTCACGCTTCCCTTCATTTCCCGTCGCTCGACGGACTCCGGGCGGTGGCCTTCCTCTTCGTCTTTTTCGCCCACGCCGGATTGCAACATCAAATTCCGGGCGGCTTCGGCGTCACCACCTTCTTCTTCCTCTCCGGATTCCTCATCACCTCGCTGATGCGACTCGAGGCCCGTAGCGGCAGCGTCAGCCTGAGACACTTCTATTTGCGGCGCATCTTCCGCATCTTGCCGCCCTTCTACATTGTGCTCGTCCTGGCCACCGCGCTGGCGCTCCTCGGTGTCGTCCCGGCGGACGGCGGCTCCCTCGAGGCCCGCCCCCTCCTGGCGCTCGCCCTGCACTACGGCAACTACTGGTTTGTTTTCCACGGCTCGGACGGCGTCCCCGCCGGCACGCCCGTCTACTGGTCCTTGGCGGTGGAGGAGCATTTTTACCTGCTCTTCCCGCTGCTTTTCTTACTCACCCGCCGCCTGGGGTTTCAGGACCGGCGCCAGGCGTGGCTTTTCTGGGCCCTCTGCGCCGCCATCCTCGCCTGGCGCTCTTACCTCGTCCTCGTCGTCGGAGTCCCAACGGACCGGACTTACCTGGCCAGTGACACGCGGTTTGACTCCATCCTCTTCGGGTGTGCGCTGGCGGTGGGACTCAACCCCGTCGTGGACGGACCTCAGGGCAGCGACGCCCTCTGGAAGCGGTGGCTCCTCCCAGCCGGAGTGGCGCTGCTTCTGTTTACCTTCGTCTACCGTGCCGAGTGGTTCCGCGAGTCCATCCGCTACACGCTTCAAGGCATTGGGCTGACTCCCGTCTTCGTGACGGCCATGCGTTTTCCTGGCTGGGGGCCTTTTCGCCTACTGAATAACAAGCACGTCGCCTTCTTCGGCGGACTCACGTACTCGCTGTACCTGGTGCACCACATCATCCTCTACACGCTTCAGTTCCACTTCCCTGGCTGGCACCCGGTGACTGTCGGGCTGGTGGCGTTCGCACTCGCCACAGGCTGCGCCTTGGCCATGTACCATTTTGTGGAGAGGCCTTTCGCTCGGCTGCGCAAGCGCTTCAGCCCGGCCGAATCTGCGCCCCGAGCCCTTCCTGAGGCTGCCGCCGCTTAGCGGCCACTCAAGAAGCGTTGCTCAGCGGTACATGTTGGCGAGCGCCCAGTCCACCCAGGCCTTCTGCCAGATGACGGCACCAGCCCGGTTTGGGTGCAAGCCGTCGGCGAGCCAGGAGGGCTGGTCCGTAAAGAGGGAATAGAAGTCGGCCCAGCCTGCACCCGACGTTCGCCGACTTCCGTGGCAAACGTCTCACGCAGGCTCGGGACGTACTGCCAGCGTGCGGAGCCTCCGTCCGACAAGGATGACCACACTCCGCTCGGACCATCCCGGCTCGTCCCTGCTTGCACGCAGCGGTACACTTTCCCGTCGCGCCACACCTGCTCCAGCAGTTGGTAGCTTTTCGGAGACCAGTCGGGCACCGCCCGCGGGTGCAGTCCAATGCGGCCGAGCAACCGCTTCAGGCCTTGTTGACGGTTTAAGTCGGGGGACCAGGTGGGCGTGGCAATGGCCACCTTCATCCCTTTGGCCAGCGCGGCACGGATGATGTCCCGGTAAGCCTCGAAGAAGGCCTGCTCGTTGGTGGCTGCTCCCGAAGCGGCGTCGTTGACTCCGTAGGTGAGCCCCAAGAAGGCCACTGGGGAATAGACGTCCAGGAGCGGGCCGCCCATGCCCGTCGAGAAGGGCCCGCTCCCCTTTACAATGAGGTCCCGTCCATCCATGGACGTGAGGTAGGCAATGCCGCCCCCGACGATGGGCGGAAGCGCCCCGGCGCCTGTGCCTCCACGGCGCTCGAAAACCAGGATTGCGGAGGCGCCGCAAAAAATAGGTTGGCGATGGAGTCGCCGTAGATGACGAGGCCCTCGCCCACCCCGTCCGCGGCGCTGTACACATTCATTTTCAGCCGGGTGGCGTCCAGCGAGACGTAGCGAACCCAGGTGTAACCTTGGAAGTCCACCACATGGACACGCGAGGCCTGCGCCAGCGAAGGCACCGTGACGAGTGTGGTCCACGGGCCGGAGGAGGAATGGCCGCCCTCGATGCGGTAGCCACCCGTGGGGACGCCCCGAAGGTCCATGTCCCGTAGGGCGTGCACGTTGAGCTGGGACTGCGCATTCCCTCCGAAGTAGAGCGCCAAGTAAATGCGGCTTCGCAGCCCCTCGGGCACGCCGGAGAGGTCATAGGCGAGCCAGCAGTCACCGCGGCAGCTCCACATGTGGTCGGGCGCGAACGAGGCCACCACCGCGTCCTGAGCCCAACGCGCATTTCCGGAGGACGAAGAAGCAGGCACCACTCGGCTCAACAGCGGCATGCTGCCCGGCGGCGCGGAAAACGTTGGCGCCTTTGCCGCCCCGGCCGAATCCGCACTCGTCCGCTCGCTGCAGGCGAGCAGCGAGGCAAGCGCGAGGATGAGATGCACGCCATTGCCAAAAGAGGCCGTCACCGACCGACGGACTCCGTGGAGGCCGGCGCTCGGTCCGGAGTCACTGCAGGAAGCACTTCGACGTTTCCGCTCGGCCTGAGAGCCTCGGGAGCCACGACGTCCAACCGGCCGTAGGTGCGGTCCAAACTCAAACCTCGTAGGAGAAGGGCGGAACCCAGCCGAGCTCGCGGCGAACCTTGGCATTCGAAACCGAAGGGGTTTGAAGCGCGCCTCGAAACGACGAGGGACGAGCACGCTGGAAAGCTTCCCCTTGCCATTGAAAATCCACTTGCTCGTGGCTGAGGCGACTCGGGCCGTCGCATAGGCCAGTGCGTAGGGAACAGGAATCCGCCACCCGGCCTCGCCACTGCGGCGTAGGTAGTCGGAAAGGTATTGCCAAATCCGGACTTCATCGCTGTCCACGACGTTAAACGTCTGGGCCGCGGCGGCGGGCGCATCAATGCAGAGTGCGAAGAGGTCCGCGCAGTTGTCCACATGGGTAAGCGGCAGACGGGTCGCCGGGCCGATGACGAGGTGGACGGAGCCAGAGCGCTGGCCGAGGCCGGCCAGGTAGCCGAACCCTTGTCCCCAAATCCATCCTGGCCTGAGCACGACGAGCTCCCAGGTTTTTTGCTTGGCTGAGGCGCGGACAACTCGCTCCTGCCAGGACTTGGCCACTGCATAACCGTCGCGCTCATAGAGGCCCGGCGCCACCGCGAGCGCCGAGTCCTCGTCGAGGGTGCCGTGGATGCGACTCCAGTCGTAGACGGAGAAGGAGCTGGCCAGCACCAGACGGCGGACAGGGAAGCCTTCCATCGCCGCCAAAAGCCGCTCCGTGCCAACCACGGTGGCGGCAAACTGGGCGTCCTCTCCCCCCGTCACCGCCGCAGCGAGGTGGACGACGGCTTCCACTCCGGAGAACAGCGACGCCAGAGCTCCTCCGCGCAAGTCTGCACGGACGACTTCGACTGCCGAGGGCCACCCCAGCGGCCCGACGGAGACTGCCGGACGAACGAGTGCTCGAACCGAGTGCCCGCGACTCAGCAACGCCGCAACGACGTGGCGTCCAAGGAAGCCATTCGCCCCGGTCACCAGGACTCTCACTGCGCAACCCCCTTCGGCTTCAGCGCCGCTACCAGCTCCCCCACCTCCTCCACCTGTTGCAAGCGCAACCGGCAGCTCCTCCTTGCAGAGAGGGCAGCGTACGTCCCGCGGAGCAGCTCCCACAGTCCGTCGTACGAGCCCGGACCACCGCTCAGCTTTCGCCACAGGCTTCCCCAGGAGGCCCGCCGGACGTCTCTGCCCTCCCGGAGTCCATTGCGGAGAGGCCGCAGTGGTTTGGGGCCAAAAAGGACGCGGTCAAACGTGAGCCGCGTCTCGAAGGAGGTTGGTGGTGGCCTGCAGGCGCTCGCAATAGACGCGGAGCCAGAACGCATCCGGCTGCGCGCTGGCACCTGAAGCCCAAGCTGGCCGTTCCCCGCTCGGCCTCAACCAGGGCGCGAAACTCGTCGAAGGGCAGAGCCGACTCCGCCCGCCTCGACCAGACAGTGTGGGCGCTCCGGTGTCGTCCAACGAAGCGCCAGGCGAGGGAAGCCAAGTGCGGAAGGAAGTCGGCGATGGCACCTCCAGCCATCCGCAGTGCTGGGTGGGCAAGGTTGGGGTCGGCGAATCCGCTCGGGCCAAGGATGTCCAGGCAAATGAGCGCCTCCATGTGAAGCACCCTGCCCGCAGTCCCAGCGTCGATTTCCGCTAGAATTTTCTGAGTTGCCCGGTTGAAGAGGTAGTTGTGGTTCTCCACCAGCGCCCGGCCAGCGGCTTCGCGCAGTTTGGTGGATGGCCCGGGCCTCCTCCACGTTTTCCGTCGCCGGCTTCTCCACAAAAACATGCGCGCCAGCCTCCAGCGCGGCGGTGGCCAACCGAAAGTGTGACGAGGGAGGCGTCGTCACATGGACGACGTCTGGCCGCTCCACGGCGAGCATCTCCCGGAAGTCGGTGTACCACTTCGGAATCCGGAAACGCTCGGCCGCACATTCGGCCGCGGCGGCCGAGAGGTCGCAAACAGCCGTCACTTCCACATCGGGAAGCTCCTGCAGACAGGCGAGGTGCTGCCGGGCAATCTGTCCTGCGCCAACGAGCGCAGCCCTCATTCGCTCCGTCCTTTCCCGAGCGCCGACTGGCGCCTTTGGGCACCATTGGGGCGTGCCGGATGCTACTTCACTCTTTCGCGCGCAGTGCCTTCTCGGTGAGACGCTGTCCTTGTGCCCATGCCCGGTCCGGCGCAACCCCCTTGGGCTCTACGGCACGGCGGGGGAAGGTCGGCCACAACCGCACGCCGACGCAGGAGTGCCCGCACCACCAGCAAGTCCCCTCGCCGCAGCAGGCCGAGGCCGGTGGAGAGGGCGGTGAACACCAGAATGCACAAAGGAATGCTCACCCAAGGCGGAAGCGCAGGCAGTAACTGGAAGAGCAAGAACGTCAGCAACGCACAGACCACTGCACGGCCGAAGTCGAGGAATACCGTTCCGCCAAGACTTCCGCGTGGCATGAGGAGCGTTCCACCGACGAGGAGGATGAGTTCGGTGAGTGCAATGGACAACGTCACGCCGACTCCGCCGTTTCCCATCCTTTGCTGGAAATAGGGGATGAAGAGCAGCTCCAACCCCACACCCACCACCACGGAGACGGCCTTCAACGCCGCAAAGGCGGAGGCACGGCCCACCGCGGTGAGTCCCATGCCGACGAGCATGTCCACGGAAATGAGAAAGAGTCCGATGCCGTACACCTTCAGGATGGTTCCGGCCGGACCAAATTGGCGGTGCCCGTAGACAATGGCAATTGCGACATCGGCGAAGAGCCAGGTCCCAACGCCGGCGAGAGCCCCCAGCCAGAGCGCGGGACGTAAGGCGGTGGCGAATTCCGTCCGCAGAAGTGGAATGTCTTTGGCGGCGCGGGAGAGCCTTGGGAAAGAGGCCGTTACGAGAATGAGGGCCGGAGCCAGCAGCATCCCCATGATGGTCTTCGCCGCGCCGTAAAAGCCCATCGCGTCTGGAGGGACGAGCTTAGAGAGGAGGACAGCATCAATGTACGGCTGGACGTACACGGCCAGATTCAGCGCAGCGAGGGCCGTCCCGCCGCGGAGGAGTTCCCGAGAGGTGGCCAGCGAGAAGCGCAACGGACCGCTAGCGAGCCGGCGGTACAACCGGAAGGCCAGAGCCAGTGCGACCACCCCGGCGGTACCCTGCGCCACCACCACCCCGCCCAACCCGAGCCCCAGGGCGAGGGCGGGTATGGCCAGCAAGAGGCCGACCGCCCGGTTGGTCACCGAGACGGACGCGTCAAGGCCCATGCGGTCACGACCCCGGAACACCAAGCCGAAATTCAGCGCCAGGAAATTTGGCAGGCTGAGCGCGATGAAGGCCACAGCAAACCACCTGGTCCTCGGCTCGTAGCCCAAGGCCCACGCCGCCAGGCCAGCCGGCACGCACACCAGCAACGTTCCAACCGTGCGCAGCACGAGCCCGGTGCCGAGGAAGTCACCGACACGCTCGGGCGCCTTGGCCACTTCCCGGACGGTGAACCATTGCTGACCCCAGTCCACCACCACGAACGCGAAGGTGGCAAAGGAGTTGATGAGGAAGTAGAGGCCGAAGTCCCCCACGCCCAACTTCCGCCCAGCAGCCCGCTGAAGAGGATGCCCAGCACCATGGTGGTGAGCTGGCCCGCCACGAGCGCCAGCGCATTCCGGGCGATGTGGACGCTCCCGGGCGTTTCCTCCGCCGGAGCGGCCATCGTCTGCGCCACCTCACTCATTCGCGCGCGAGGAGACGCCTCAGACGCCGGGCGCGTGACGGCCGTGAGAGGTGCCTGCGTCCCGCCACGAAACCCCTCATGACTCTGGCAGGACTCCCAAAACGGGCAGGCCGAGCTCTCTTGGCGTTCAAGTTGCCACTCCTCGACCACCTTCCGCGAGCGGATGTCGACCAACACGGAGACGGCGGCAGCCGCCAGGAGCGCACCGAGGCTTCCGAGAGCCAGCACCAACGGGATTTTGGGCTTGTCCGCGTGCTTGGGCAGCTCAGCGGGGCGGATGGTGATGTAACGGTACTTGAACGCGGCGCGGGTGGTGTCCAGCTCGATGCGGGCCGCATCGAGCCGTTCCATCAGGCTGTCATACTTGTTCATCGCAAAGCGGAGCCGGGCCTTCGCAAATTCCGCCGCAGGCGCTTCGCTCGACGCGTCCAGAAACCGTCGTGCTTCGGAGAGTCGTTGGGGTGCCGGCCGCACCTCGCTGTCGCGGCCCGCCTCGTCGCCAGCGAGCTGGGCGTACTCCGCCGCCAACTCGGCCTCTTCACGGCGCAGTTGCGCCAACTGAGGGGATTCCTCACTGACCGCGGCCACGCTTTGACGCAACCGAATTACAGTGGGGTGCGCCTCGGCGTAGACCTGCTTCTGTTGACCGAGTTCGGCCTGCAGCTCGGCAATGCGGCGGGTGCCATACTCCTCCAGCTCCCGAATGGCGCGCCGTTTCCCGTCAAGCATCGCTTTTAGCTCGGAGGCCTCACGTGTCTTCGGGTCTTTCTTGGGTGTCCTGGGGAGGGCCAACGGAACGAGGTCGGATGCCCGCAGCGGATGCTCCAGGTTGAGGCGTTTGATGTCATCCAGCGCCGTGTCGACGGATGTTTGTTCTTCCGCCGCATGTCGCTCGAGAATGGAAATGGCTTCGGCGATGGTGCCCACCTCCGCGGCGTGCCGCGCTTCGAGGAAATTCTGCAAC
>CAVUXN010000001.1:0-14981 GCA_963745475.1 uncultured delta proteobacterium | reverse complement strand
GCCGTGCGCCGCACGTCCCCACGCTCGCCGTAGAGCTGCAGCTGCCCCGGGGGAAGCACCTCCACGCCGCGAAGCATGGTGCCTGGGCCCACGACGAAGCCGTTCCACACCACGGAGGCCACCGCAGAGGGGTCGAGCCGTGGTGTGCCCAGCAGGCCGGAGGCCGACAGTCGGCGGACTCCGAGGCGAACGCGACGCTCCAACCAGCCGAGGAATCCGCCGAGCGCGCCACGTAGAGGGGTTTGATTCCTAGCGGGTCACGGGCCAACAGCAGCGTGGCCGGGCGGCGGGGTCCCACAAGGCCAGAAGCAAACATCCCTCGAAAGGAAGGAAGCGCCGCCGGGCCCTCGGTGGCGAGCGCCCGGAGCACCACCGCCGCATCTCCGCTGGACCGAAAGGTGTGGCCAGCCGAAGTCAGCCGCTGCCGGAGCGCCTGGAAGTTGTAAACCTCGCCGTTGAAGAGCAACACGTGCCCGCTGAGCGGGTCCACCATCGGCTGCGCGCCAGAGGGCGAGAGGTCCAGGATGGCCAACCGCCGGAATGCGAGCAGCGCGCCGAGCCCGTCCGCCCCGGCAGCGGACTCCCACGTCCCCTCGTCGTCGGGGCCGCGGTGCACCATGGCTTCGCTCATGCGGTTGAGAGCTGCGCGGTTCACCTCGTCGAGGCGTCCCAGGATGCCGGCGATTCCGCACATGGTTTGGCGCGCCACCAAACTACGAAACACCAGGCTCAGTCACGAGCCGCCTCGAGTGTCGCCCAGGGCCGCCCTTGGGTCGGCCAACTACCAGCGGTCACTTGGAGGCAGGCGCTGAAGCCATCCAGCGGGCAAAGTACAGGTTGTAAAGCGCCGCGGATTGCCAATCGACGGACAGCTCGTTGGTGGACCAGCTGTCGTTGTCGGTGTAACGCCCCTCGAAGGGCGTGTCCGCGTCGCGGGGAAAAGCGGGGTCGCCAAAGTAGCCCCACACAGCAATGGGCCGGCCCCACGGTTTGGAGCCGTCGTCAGGTTCCGGCTGGGCGTTGGGCCCGCCGGCCACCAGGCCTGGGAAGTCGTGGGGTTCGGCATGGAGCGTCGCCAACCATTGGTGAAAGGCCCACTGCCTCCCGTGGGCGACACCGGGCAGCCCGCTGACGTAGCAGAAGTGCAAATAGTTCCTCCCGAAGAGGTAATGGACGACGGTGAGCGCCTGTTCGCAATCCGCGGCCGCGCCCGCTCTGTCCAGAAGGCAGCGCTTGACGTTGTAGGAGCCAACTCGGGTGAAGGCGGCGCCAATGGAACCCCAGTGCGTGCGGGGGGCCCAGGCGAAGGGCTGCGCCGCTCCATCGGCCCGCGCGCCGTCGGCAAGCGCTCCCAGCCGCTCGCGAATGGCCTGCTGACGCGCCTTGTCCCCCGCGGCGGCTCGGAGATAGAGCTGGGCGGCGAAGCCGTTGAAGTGGAGATAACTCGGGTCGTAGTCCAACTCGATGTAGTTCCGCTCGAAGTCGCCGCGGAAGCGCGCCTCGCTGGTGGCGAGCAGCATGCCCGCCGCGGCATACATCCGGACGTGGCGGCCGATGAGCGCGTCTCCATCAGCGCGGTGCACCGGGCACGTCGGGCCGTCGCTGTTCTCCCGGGGGCGAGCGCGGAGGTAGGCCTCGCCGCGCCGCGCCGCCTCGAGGCACTGCCCGGCAAATTGCGCGTCGTACTTCCGGTAAAGGGTGGAGGCGTAGGCGAGAGTCCCGACGGCGCGCGCAGTGGCGAGCGTCCCCACCTCTCCGTCGTGGTACGGCGCAGCCGTCTGGGGCGAGTTGCTCCCATAGGGGCCGTAGCTCTCCTCGCAGGTTGAGTTCCGAAAGCCGCCCGAGTCCTCCTGGACCGAAAGCAGCCACTCCAGGCCCCAGCGCGCTTCGTCGAGTAAGTCCGGAATTCCATTGCCGGATTCGGGGATGCCCGTGTCGTCGTCGGTGGGGGCAAAGTCGCTCATCGCTTCCAACATCCAAAAGAGCGCCGTGTTGGCCGTGTCGCTGTAGACGGAGAAATCCCCAGCGTCGTGCCAGCCCTTGCGGACACCGGGCGGAGCCTTCGCCGCGTCGCTGGCATGGACCCACGGCCCCTGGGCATGGGCGGCGTCGATTTCGGTGAAGGCCCGCTGAAAGTAGAAGACGCGCTGCAGCGCCCGCAAGGGCCCGTCAAAGACGCCGTGCCCCACCTCGAAGGGATGGCTATTCAGCCCACCATCGGCGACGAGGCGGTAGCGCCCGGGGCGGGTGAGGCCGGTGAAGTCACCAATCGAGACCTCGGTGATTGAGCCCAACCCCTCGACATGCAGCGTCCGTACCGGCCCCCGTCCGGCCAAGGCAACGGCGCCAGTCCGCTCGTCGAGAACCTGGAAGGAATCAAAATGTCGGGGAGCACTGAACTGCTTCACCATCTCCGGCGCGTAACCCACCTGAGAAGCCGCGAGAAGGCCAAAGGGCGCCTCGTCCTGGCGTGAAGCGAGGCGTTGCTCGGTCGCGGTGGACCCCAGCAGCATCCGCTTGGCGCGCCCTTTCAGCCCCATACGCTTGCCGACGGCGAGACCGCCCACCGCCAAGAGGAGCAACGCGGCCAGGCCAACTGTCCCGCTGGTCTTCATCGACTTTCCGCGGAGGGCCTCCCCTCGAGGACTCTACACCTGCCGCGGGGGTCGACCAGCGACCGTCTCGTGTTACAGCAGAGGCCTCGGAGTGTCCCCGGGGAGCGCCTTCTTGATGGCTGGACGCAGCTACTGCCTCATCACTCCGTGCCGCGACGAGGCGAAGTACGCGCGGCGGACGCTCGAGTCGGTGCTGCGGCAGTCAGCGCCTCCAACCTTGTGGCTCATCGTCGATGATGGCTCGAAGGACAGCACCCCGAGGATTCTGGCGGACTACGCGTCGCGCTGTCCCTTCATTCGAGTCCTCGTCCGTGCCGACCGCGGCGATCGCAAGCTCGGCGGCGGCGTGATTGACGCGTTTTATACGGGGTACGACTCCATCGACCCAGCGAGGTTTGATTACATTTGCAAGCTCGACCTCGACCTGGACCTCCCGCCGCGCTACTTCGAGACTCTGATGGAGCGGATGGAGGCCGAACCCCGCCTCGGAACTGCGTCCGGAAAGCCTTACTTCCCAGGGTCCGGAAATGAAGGGCCGGTCCAGTTGCCGCTCTCCGACACCGCCGGATTCGTCTCCGAGATGCTCGGCGATGAGAACTCGGTGGGAATGGTGAAGTTCTACCGCACCAAGTGCTTTCGGCAGATTGGGGGCTTCACCCGCGAGCTGATGTGGGACGGCATTGATGGGCACCGCTGTCGGCAGTTGGGGTGGATTGCCGCCTCCTGGGACGAGCCGGACTTGCGCTTCATCCACCTTCGCCCGATGGGCACGAGTCACAAGAATTGGTGGACGGGACGTCAGCGCCATGGCTTCGGGCAATACTTCATGGGCACCTCGGTGGTGTACATGCTCGCCAGCGCCGTCTACCGAGCGACGCGGCCACCGCGCATCGTCGGCGGGGTGGCCATGCTTTACGGTTACTTGAAGAGTATGGCCCGGAGGAATCCCCGGTACGGCGACGCGAAGTTTCGACGCTTCCTCCGCCGTTACCAGTGGGCGTGCCTCGTGCGCGGGAAGGCCCGCGCCACGGCACTGCTCAACGAGCGACAGAAGACAGAATGGAATCCCTCGCGTCCCCCGAGTGCAGGCTGACCCATTGAGGGACGGCGTAACTTCGGCCATCTTGCGCGCCCTGTCCGCGCGCTGTTTTTAGGGGCCTCGCAACGAATGGGAATTCGAATCGGCATCGTCGGTGCCGGGAAGATGGGTCTGTCACATTTCTCCATCGCCAACGCCTTACCCGGCGCGGCGGTGGTGGCGGTGTGCGACACCTCGCACTACGTGCTCTCGGTGCTGAAGAAGTACGTCGGCGTGCAGACGTTCACCGGCTACCAGCAAATGATGGACGAGGCCCGTCCGGACGCAGTCATCGTCGCCACCCCCACCTCCACCCATTTCGCCTGCGCTCAGTACGCCCTGGAGCGAGGGGCTCACCTCTTCGTCGAGAAGCCGCTCACACTCTCCGCGGAGCAGAGCCTCGCCCTGTCTCAGCTCGCGGTGGAGCGCCACCGCGTCAACCAAGTCGGCTTCCACAACCGCTTCATCGGGACCTTCCAGGAGGCGCGGCGACTGGTGCGCGCCGGTGCTCTGGGGAAGGTATCCAACATCCACGGCAGCGCTTTCGGACAGGTGGTGCTCAAGGAGAAAAACCGCACCTGGCGCGCGAGCAAGTCCGAGGGCGGGGGCTGCTTGCACGACTACGCGAGCCACGTCATCGACCTGATGAACTTTCTCGTCGGGCCACCCACGCGGGTGCAGGGGGCAAGCCTACAAACCATTTTTTCTCAAGGGGTGGAGGACGCCGTCTCGGCAGTTTTCAGCTACGGAGAGGACGCCAGCGGGCTTCTCGAAACCAACTGGAGCGACGAGACCTACCGGAAAATGACGACCAGCGTCACCTTGCACGGGACTGGCGGGAAAATCGTCGTGGACCGCCAAGAGCTCAAGGTCTACCTGCGCCAAGAGGCCGGATTCGAGGACTACGTCCAGGGCTGGAACACTCGCTACATCACCAGCCTGCAAAAGCCGGTGGGGTTCTACCTCCGCGGCGAGGAATATTCGGCGCAGCTCGAGGCCTTCACCGAGGCCATTCGCACCAGCAACATGGCGCACGAGAATTCCTTCGCCAGCGCCTACGAGACGGATCGCGTGGTGGACCTCATCCTCCAGGCGAACGGCTAAGGCTCCCACGTGGCGACCATCGACCGCATTCTCTTCGGCGACAACCAATTCTTCGGTGTGAACCACATGTCGGAGGAGAAAGCGCGAGCACAGCTCGTGAGATTCAAGGACACCGCCGCCATCATCGAGGTGCTGGACGAGGCCTACCAGATGGGCATTCGCACCTTCATGTGCACCACCTACGACCGCGTGGGCGAAATCGCTGACCACATGCGCCGGCACCCCGAACGCTACAAGGACTTCATCTACTTCCCGTGCATGCCTTACGCCCACAAGTATGCCAACTCAGTCAGCCAGGTGGGGGCCATCGAAACCATCCAGCGCTTCGCCGCCGGCGGCGTGGTGAGCACCCTCATCCGGGGCGCGGTGGGGACGCTGACTCGCGACATTTATGCGCTGATGAGGCTGCTCGTCGATGCGGAGATGCGGCGGTTTCAGGGCCTCAATACCCCGGTCATCTTCGTCCAGAATGTGGTCACCGACCTTCTTCTCGGGCTCAAGCTCTACCCGGTGTTTGCCGAGTTCGATCGGTACGTCAGGGACCGTTACGGCGCTGAGGCGGGATTCATCACCATGAACTTGCCCCTGCTTCTGGACGCGCTCGACCAGGCCGGCGTGGACAACCCCATTGTCTGCGCCAACATCAACAAGATTGGCTTTCGAATGAGCGGCGGCGTCGACGCTTACCGCGAGGCGCTCCGGACGCGAAAGTGCAGGGCCATCGGCATGTCCGTGCTCGCCTCCGGCGCCATCCCTCCTCAGGAGGCCATCGAGTGGGCGTGTGGCTTGGAAGGACTCTCGTCCATCGTCTTCGGCGCTTCCTCGCGCGGCAACATCCGTCAAACCCAGGAGCTGATTCAACGCTCCTGGGGAAAGTAGCCCGCATGCCGCCCTCGCCGAAAAAGGTGCGGCTGCTCAACGTCGACGTCGACGACATTACCCTCGAGGAGTTGGTGGACTCCTTTCAGGAGGGGATGCTGCTCACCGTCCACGTCGACATGATTGTGAAGCTGCAGAAGGATCGGGAGTTTTACGAGCTCCTCCCCAACTTCAGCCCAATTACTTGCGACAGCCAAATTCTCGTCGCCGCAGCCAAGGTCCTGGGCACCCCCTTGCGAGGGCGGGTGTCGGGCTCGGATTTCTTCCCCCGCTACTACCGGAAGCACAAAGACAACCTGGCTGTGACCATCTTTCTCTGCGGTGGCGGCCCTGGCGTCGCCGAGGCTGCTGGCAAGAACATCAACCAAACGGTGGGGCGAGCCATGGTGGTGGGCACAGACTCGCCGCCGTTCGACTACGACAAGAGGCCGGGCGAGATTGATCGGATGGTGGAGCGCATCAACAGCTCAAAGGCCAGCGTGTTGGTGGTGGGGTTGGGCGCCGGGCGACAGGAGAAATTCATGGTCCAAAACCGCCACCGGCTTCCGCTGGTTAAAGCCTTCCTCCCCCTCGGCGGCACCCTGGACTACGAGGCCCGCAGCCTGAAGCGGCCGCCCAGTTGGCTGACTGACGCAGGCCTCGAATGGCTCTACCGCCTGGTGAGCGAGCCCAGCCAGCGCTGGCGCCGCTACCTCGTCCATCAGCCCCCTGTCCTTTATTACCTCACGCTTCAGCGCCTGGGCCTCTACCGCAACCCCTTCGGGCCTGGCTTGAGCCCGAGCTGACGCGAAGCGGCTACCCTGCCCCCCACGCCATTGGATGCGCTCCACCCATCACCCAAGTCCCCACAAAACGCGCGCGGAGCGCAGTCTCCGCTGCTGACGTCAACGCCCGGCGTCCTGTCGTCCAGTTCCCTTCACTTTCCCTCGCTCGACGGGCTCCGAGCGGTGAGCTTCTTGTTCGTGTTTTTTGCCCACGCTGGGTTGCAACATCAAATTCCGGGCGGCTTCGGCGTCACCACCTTCTTCTTCCTGTCCGGGTTCCTCATCACCTCGCTGATGAGGCTCGAGGCCCGCAGCGGCAGCGTCAGCCTGAGACACTTCTACCTGCGACGCATCTTCCGCATCCTGCCGCCCTTCTACATTGTGCTCGTCCTGGCAACTGTGCTGGCTGTGCTCGGTGTCGTCCCGGCGGATGGCGGCGCCATCGAGCCCCGCCCGGTCATGGCGCTCGCCCTGCATTACGGCAACTACTGGTTTGTTTTCCATGGTTCAGATGGTGTGCCCGCCGGCACGCCCGTCTACTGGTCCTTGGCGGTGGAGGAACACTTTTACCTGCTCTTCCCCCTGCTCTTTTTACTCACCCGCCGCATCGGGCTTCAGGGCCGGCGGCAGGCCTGGTTTTTCTGGGGCCTCTGCGCCGTCATCCTCGCCTGGCGCTGTTACCTCGCCCTCGTCGTCGGAGTGCCCACCGACCGCACCTACTTGGCGAGCGACACCCGCTTCGACTCCATCCTCTTCGGGTGTGCGCTGGCGGTGGGACTCAACCCCGTCGTGGATGGACCTCGGGGCAGTGACGTGCTGTGGAAGAGGTGGCTCTTCCCGGCCAGCCTGGCGCTACTCCTGTTTACCTTCGCCTACCGGGCCGAGTGGTTCCGCGAGTCCATCCGCTACACGCTTCAGGGTATTGGACTGACTCCCGTCTTCGTGACGGCCATGCGTTTTCCTGGCTGGGGGCCCTTTCGGCTGCTGAATAAAAAGCGCGTCGCCTTCTTCGGCGGTTTGACGTACTCGCTGTACCTGGTGCACCACGTCATTCTGTACACGCTTCAGTACCACTTCCCTGGTTGGCACCCGGTGACTGTCGGGCTGGTGGCGTTCGTGCTCGCCACGGTTTGCGCCTGGGCGATGTACCACTGGGTGGAAAGGCCCTTCGCGCGGCTGCGAAAGCGCTTCAGCCCAGCCGAAGCTGCACCCCGAGGCCTTCATGAGGTTGCCGCCGCCTAGCGCAGCTGGCGAGCGCCAGGCAGGCGCTTGGCCGGGCAGCCGTCACCTCCGGGCGCTGCTCGTGGCTTTGGGCTGCGCGGCCTGCAGCGGACAGCAACAGTTTGCCGAGTTGGGAGACTTCACCACCAGCCGGGGCGAAGTCATCCGCGACTGCCGGCTCGGGTACCGGACGTATGGGCGGCTGGACGCCAGTGGCTTGAATGCGGTGCTGGTGACGCCCTGGTTTCTCGGGACGAGCGGAGAGCTGGGCCGTCAACTGGGGGGGCCGGGACTCGTCAACAGCTCTCGCTTCTTCGTCATCGCCGTGGACTCGCTCGGCAACGGGGTCTCTTCCTCGCCTTCCAATAGCCCTCTACAGCCCGGCGCAAGCTTCCCCAGACTGACGATGGAAGACCTCGTACGCAGCGAGCGGCTGCTGCTCACCGACGTGCTGGGAATCCACCACCTGCATGCGGTGGTGGGGACCTCCATGGGCGGCATGCAGGCGCTGGGCTGGGCCACCGGCGAGCCCGCGTTTGCCGACGTCGTGGTGTCCATTACCGGCTCACCTCGTTCCACCGAGCGCGATAGGGCCTACTGGGAGAGCGCACGCACACGCGTTCGCTCCACGGGAACTTGGCAGCGGGCTCTTCAAGCCTTGGGGCGGCTTGCTCCACGCGAGGCCTTTCGCCAGCTCAACATGGACAAGGAGGATTTTCTGGTCCAGGCCGAGGCGGTTCAAACCCTGGACCTCCCCGCGAAGACTGGAGGCTCCCTGGAGCGTCTTGCGGCCGAGCTTCGACCACGCCTGTTACTCGTCCTCTCCGAGCGCGACGAAGTCGTGGACCCCGCACCCGCGCGCGAGCTCGCCCGTCTCAGTGGCGCCGAGCTTCTGCTTCTCGACGGGCGTTGTGGGCACCAAGCGGTCAGCTGCGAACGCAAACGGGTGCTCGCGGCGGTGCGGCGCTTCCTTGAGCCAGGCCGGAACAGCGCACCACACGCAGGCGCGACCGACTAAGGAGCTGGTCAGCGGTACATGTTGGCGAGCGCCCAGTCCACCCAGGCCTTCTGCCAGATGACGGAGCCCGCCCGGTTCGGGTGCAAGCCGTCGGCGAGCCAGGAGGGCTGGTCCGCAAAGAGAGAGTACAAGTCCGGCCCAGCCTGCAGCCGACGTTCGCCGACTTCCTTGGCAAACGTCTCACGGAGGCTCGGGACATACTGCCAGCGTGCAGAGCCTCCGTCCGCATAGGACGACCACACTCCGCTCGGACCATCCCGGCTCGTCCCTGCTTGCACGCAGCGGTACACTTTCCCGTCGCGCCACACCTGGTCCAGGAGTTGGTAACTCTTTGGCGACCAGTCGGGGACCACCTGCGGGTGCAGTCCAATCCGGCCGAGCAACCGCTTCAGGCCTTGTTGACGGTTCGAGTCGGGCGACCAGGTGGGCGTGGCGATGGCCACTTTCATCCCCTTGGCAAGCGCGGCCCGAATGATGTCCCGGTAGGCCTCGAAGAAGGCCTGCTCGTTTGTAGCTGGTCCCGACGCGGCGTCATTGACTCCATAGGCGAGCCCCAGAAAGGCCACTGGGGAATAGACGTCAAGGAGCGGGCCGCCCATGCCCGTTGAGAAGGGCCCGCTCCCCTTCACAATCAGGTCCCGGCCATCCATGGACGTGAGGTAGGCAATGCCCCCGCCGACGATGGGCGGGAAGCGTCCCGGCGCCTGCGCCTCCACGGCGCTCGAAAACCAGGATTGCGGAGGCGCTACAAAAAATAGGTTGGCAATGGAGTCGCCGTAGATGACCAGGCCCTCGCCCACCCCCTCCGCGGCGCTGTACACATTCATTTTCAGCCGAGTGGCGTCCGGCGAGACGTAGCGAACCCAGGTGTAACCCTGGAAGTCCACCACATGGACACGCGAGGCCTGCGCCAGCGAAGGCACCGTGACGAGTGTCGTCCACGGGCCCGAGGAGGAATGGCTGCCCTCGATGCGGTAGCCGCCCGTGGGGACGCCCCGAAGGTCCATGCCCCGTAGGGCGTGCACGTTGAGTTGGGACTGCGCATTCCCCCCGAAGAAGAGCGCCAAGTAGAGGCGGCTTCGCAGCCCTTCCGGCACGCTGGAAAGGTCATACGCGAGCCAGCAGTCACCGCGGCAATTCCACATGTGGTCCGCAGCGGGAGAGGCCACCACCGCGTCCTGGGCCCAGCGCGCATTTCCGGAGGAAGAGGAAGCCGGCACTGCCCGGCTCAACAGCGGCATGCTGCCCGGCGGCGCGGAAAACGTCGGTGCTTTTGGGGGTGCGGCCGAATCCGCACTCGTCCGTTCACTGCAGGCGAGCAGCGAGGCGAGCGTGAGGATGACGCGCAGGCTGTTCCCGGGCGAGGCCCTCACCGGCCGACGGACTCCGTGGAGGCCGGCGCTCGGTCTGGAGTCACGGCAGGAAGCGCTTCGACGGTTGCGCTGCGCCCCAGGGCCTCGGGAGCCCCGACGTCCAACCGCCCGTAGGTGCGTTCCAAACAAACCTCGTACGAGAAGGGCGGAACCCAGCCGAGCACGCGGCGCACCTTGGCATTCGAAAACCGAAGGGGCTTGAAGCGCGCCTCGAAGCGACACGGGACCAGCACGCTCGGAAGCTTACCCTTGCCATGGAAAATCCATTTACTCATGGCTGAGGCAAGCTGGGCCGTCGCATAGGCCAGCCGGTAGGGAACGGGAATCCGCCAGCTGGCCTCGCCGCTGCGGCGCAGGTAGTCGGAAAGGTATTGCCAAATCCGGACCTCGTCGCTGTCGACGACGTTGAACGTCTCCCCCGCGGCGGCCGGCGCATCGACGCAGAGTGCGAAGAGGTCAGCACAGTTGTCCACGTGGGTGAGCGGTAGACGGGTCGCCGGGCCGATGACGAGGTGGACAGAGCCAAAGCGCTGGCCGAGGCCGGCCAGGTAGCTGAGCCCTTGTCCCCAAATCCATCCTGGCCTGAGTACGACGAGCTCCCAGGCACTTCGCTTTCCGGCAGCGCGGGTAATTCGCTCCTGCCAGGACTTGGCCACTGCATAGCCGTCTCGCGCATAGAGGTCAGGCGCCACCTCGAGAGCAGAGTCCTCGTCGAGGGTGCCGCGGATGTGACTCCAGTCGTAGACAGAGAAGGAGCTGGCCAGCACCAGACGGCGGACAGGGAAGCCTTCCATCGCCGCCAAAAGCCGCTCCGTTCCAGCCACAGTTGCGGCAAACTGGGCGTCCTCTCCTCCCGTCACTGCCGCAGCGAGGTGGACGACGGCTTCCACGCCGGGGAACAGCGACTCCAGGGCTCCTCCGCGCAAATCTGCACGGACGACTTCGACTGCCGAAGGCCACCCCAGCGGCCCGACGGAGACTGCCGGACGGACGAGCGCTCGAACTGAGTGCCCGCGGTTCAGCAATGCCGCAACGACGTGGCGTCCAAGGAAGCCATTCGCCCCCGTCACCAGGACTCTCACTGCGCAACCCCCCTCGGCTTCAGCGCCGCCACCAGCTCCCCCACCTCCTCCACCTGCTGCAAGCCAACCGGCAGCTCCCGGTGCTGAGAAAGGGCAGCGTAGGTCCCGCGGAGCAGCTCCCACAGTCCGTCGTACGAGCCCGGACCGCCGCTCAGCTTTCGCCAGAGGCTTCCCCAGGAGGCCCGTCGGACGTCTCTGCCCTCCTGGAGTCCATTGCGGAGCGGCCGCAGCGGTTTGGGCCCAGACAGGACGCGGTCAAACGTTAGCCGCGTCTCGAAGAGGTTGGTGGTGGCCTGCAGGCGCTCGCAATAGACGCGGAGCCAGAACGCATCCGGCTGGGCGCTGGCACTGAAGCCGAGGCTGGCCGTTCCCCGCTCGGCCTCAACCAGGGCGCGAAACTCGTCGAAGGGCAGAGCCGAGTTCGCTCGCTTGGACCAGAGGGCGTGGGCGCTCCGGTGCCGTCCAACGAAGCGCCAGGCGAGAGAAGCCAGATGCGGAAGGAAGTCGGCAATGGCACCCCCGGCCATCCGCAGTGCGGGGTGGGCAAGGTTCGGGTCGGCGAAACCGCTCGGGCCAAGGATGTCCAGGCAAATGAGCGCCTCCATGTGAAGCACCCTGCCCGCAGCCCCACTGTCGATTTCCGCTAGAATTTTTCGAGTCGCCCGGTTGAAGAGGTAGTTGTGGTTCTCCACCAGCGCCCGGCCAGCGACGCGGGCGGTTTGGTGGATGGCCCGGGCCTCCTCCACGCTTTCCGTCGCGGGCTTCTCCACAAAAACATGCGCACCGGCCTCCAGCGCGGCGGTGGCCAACCGAAAGTGTGACGAGGGAGGCGTCGTCACATGGACGACGTCGGGCCGCTCCACGGCCAGCATCTCCCGAAAGTCGGTGTACCACTTCGGAATCCGGAAACGCTCGGCCGCACATTCGGCCGCGGCGGCCGAGACGTCACAGACTGCCCGCACTTCCACGTCGGGAAGCTCCTGCAGACAGGCGAGGTGCTGCCGGGCAATCTGTCCTGCGCCAACGAGCGCAGCCCTCATTCGCTCCGTCCTTTCCCGAGCGCCGACTGGCGCCCTTTGGACACCACGCGGGCGTGCTGGATGCTACTTCACTCTTCCGCAGTGCGTTCCGGTGAGACCTGGGTCCACCCGTCTATGCCCGGCCCGGCGCAACCCCTCGGCGGGCTTTACGGCACGGCGGCGGGAAGGTCGCCCACGACCGCACGCCGACGCAGGAGGGCCCGCACCACCACCAAGTCCCCTCGCCGCAGCAAGCCGAGGCCGGTCGAGAGGGCGGTGAACACCAGGATGCACAAAGGAATGCTCACCCAGGGCGGAAGCGGCGGTAGCAACTGGAAGAGCAAGAAAGTCACTAGCGCACAGGCCACTGCACGGCCGAAGTCGAGGAACACCGTTCCGCCAAGACTTCCGCGTGGCATGAGGAGCGTTCCACCGACGAGGAGGATGAGTTCGGTGAGTGCAGTGGACAACGTCACGCCGACTCCGCCGTTTCCCATCCTTTGCTGGAAATAAGGGATGAAGAGCAGCTCCAACCCCACGCCCACCACCACGGAGACGGCCTTCAACGCCGCAAAGAGGGAGGCACGGCCCACCGCGGTGAGTCCCATCCCGACGAGCATGTCCACGGAAATAAGAAAGAGTCCGATGCCGTACACCTTCAGGATGGTTCCGGCCGGACCAAATCGGCGGTGCCCGTAGACAACGGCAATTGCGACATCGGCGAAGAGCCAGGTCCCAACACCGGCCAGGGCCCCCAGCCAGAGCGCGGGACGTAACGCGGTGGCGAATTCCGTCCGCAGGAGTGGGACGTCTTTGGCAGCGCGAGACAGCCTTGGAAAAGAGGCCGTTACGAGAATGAGGGCCGGAGCGAGCAGCATCCCCATGATGGTCTTGGCCGCGCCGTAGTAACCCATCGCGTCTGGAGGGACGAGCTTGGAGAGGAGGCAGCGATCAATGTACGGCTGGACGTACACGGCCAGGTTCAGCGCAGCGAGGGCCGTCCCGCCGCGGAGGAGTTCCCGAGAGGTGGCCAGAGAGAAGCGCAACGGACCGCTCGCGAGCCGGCGGTACAACCGAAAGGCCAGAGCCAGTGCCACCACCCCGGCCATGCCCTGCGCCACCACCACCCCGCCCAACCCGAGCCCCAGGGCGAGGGCGGGTATGGCCAGCATGAGGCCGACCGCCCGGTTGGTCACCGAGACGGACGCGTCGAGGCCCATGCGGTCACGGCCCCGGAACACCAAGCCGAAATTCAGCGCCAGGAAATTTGGCAGGCTGAGCGCGATGAAGGCCACAGCAAACCACCTGGTCCTCGGCTCGTAGCCCAAGGCCCACGCCGCCAGGCCAGCCGGCACGCTCACCAGCAACGTTCCTACCGTGCGCAGCATGAGCCCCGTGCCGAGGAACTCACCGACGCGCTCGGGCGCCTTGGCCACTTCCCGGACGGTGAACCATTGCTGACCCCAGTCCACCACCACGAACGCGAAGGTGGCAAAGGAGTTGATGAGGAAGTAGAGGCCGAAGTCCCCCACGCCCAGCTTCCGCCCCAGCAGCCCGCTGAAGAGGATGCCCAGCACGCATGGTGGTGAGCTGGCCGGCCACGAGAGCCAGAGCATTCCGCGCGATGTGGACGCTCCCAGCTTCCTCCGCTGGAGCGGCCAACGTCTGCGCCACCTCAGTCATTCGTGCACGATGGAACGCCACAGACGCCGGGCGCATGACGGCTGTGAAACATGCCTACGTCCGCCAAGAACCCCCTCATGACTCCGGCAAAATCCCCAGGACGGGCAGGCCGACTTGGCGTTCAAGTTGCCACTCCTCGACCACCTTCCGCGAGCGAATGTCGACCAACAGGGAGACGGCGGCAGCCGCCAGGAGCGCACCGAGGCTTCCGAGGCCCAACACCAACGGGATTTTGGGCTTGTCCGCGTGCTTAGGCAGCTCGGCGGGGCGGATGGTGGTGTAACGGTACTTGAATGCGGCGCGGGCGGTGTCCAGCTCGATGCGAGCCGCGTCCAGCCGTTCCATCAGGCTGTCATACTTGTTCATCGCGAAGCGAAGCCTGGCCTTCGCATATTCCGCGGCAGGCGCTTCACTCGACACGTCCAGAAACCGTCGTGCTTCGGAGAGACGCTGGGGTGCCGCCCGCACGTCGCTGTCGCGGCCGGTCTCGTCACCACCGAGCTGGGCATACTCCGCGGCCAACTCGCTCTCTTCACGGCGCAGTTGCGCCAGCTGGGGGGACTCCTCACTGACCGCGGCCACGCTTTGACGCAACCGAATCACGGTGGGGTGCGCCTCGGCGTAGACTTGCTTCTGTTGACCGAGCTCGGCCTGCAGCTCGGCGATGCGGCGGGCGCCATACTCCTCTTGCTCCCGAATGGCGCGCCGTTTCCCGTCGAGCATCGCTTTTAGCTCGGAGGCCTCACGTGTCTTCGAGTCTCTCTTGGGTGTCCTGGGGACGGCCAACGGAACGAGGTCGGATGCCCGCAGCGGGTGCTCCAGGTTGAGGCGTTTGATGTCATCCAGCGCCGTGTCGACGGAGGCTTGTTCTTCCGCTGCATGTCGCTCGAGAATGGAAATGGCTTCGGCGATGGTGCCCACCTCCAGGGCGTGTCGCGCTTCGAGGAAATTCTGCAACGCCGTCTCCACGAGCTGATGGGCGAGGTGCTTGTCGGGCCAGTCAATGCTGATGGTGATGGTTTTTTCGTTGGTGGAGACGGAGAGCTGTTTCTCGAGCAACTCCACCAGGTCATCGAGCCGCTCATCCTCGGTGGGTGGACCTTTGACTGGGCGGACCACCCAGTCCCGGACGCGGACCGCCGGGG